>NZ_JASAMB010000022.1 GCF_029948125.1 Catellatospora sp. KI3 | reverse complement strand
TTCCGCGCCGCCCATCCCCACCATCGGACCGCAGCCTGTGATCTCCTCAGCGAGATCACTGGTTGCGGTCATTTCGCGCCGCCCATCCACGCCGTCGGACCGCAACTCGTGATCTCCTCAGCGAGATCACGAGTTGCGGTCATTTCGCGCCGTCCAGCCCCGCGTTCGGACCGCAGACGCCGATCTCCCACCCGGACAACTCACACACCAGCTCCGATGGCTGCATTCCGGCCCACCACACCCCGCCATACATTGACGCTGGCCTATCACGGCGGATTTTTCGAGATCATCTTCCACGTAATAGGCCAACGTCTATTCAAGACGGGCGGCGGGGCGGCGGGGCGGGGCGGCGGGCGGCGCGCGGGCGGGGCGGCGAGTGGGGGCGGCAGGGGTGAGTGTTCGGTATCTCCGGTTCCAGGTCGGGCCGGCGGGTCAGTGGGTGCGGTCGAAGCCGGCCAGGTGGCGTTCGCGGGCCAGGGTGAGGTGGTCGCGCATCGCCGTCTCCGCCCCGTCCGCGTCCCCGGCCGCGATGGCCCCGGCGATCCGGCGGTGCTCCCCCGCCGTGGTGCCCGCCTGGGCGTACGGGAAGAACAGCCGGTGCAGGTGCAGGTGGGCGTGCAGCCGGACGATCCCGTCCCGCAGCAGCGTGTTCCCCGCCGCGTGCGCGATCAGGTCGTGGAACGCCGCGTCCAGTTTGGTGAACGCGGCGTGCGCCCGCCACGCGTCGGAGTCCGGTGCGGCCGGGGCGGCCTCGGGTGCCGCGTCGGCGACGATCCGGTCCCGGGCGGCGGCGTCGGCCCGCTGCGCGGCCCAGCGGGCGGCGGCCGACTCCAGCAGGATGCGCATGTCGAACATGTCCATGAACTCCTGCCTGGTCAGCAGCGGCGACACCGTGTACCCGGCGAGCGCGCGCTTGCGGACCAGGCCGTCGGACTCGAGCCGGGCCAGCGCTTCCCGGACCGGGGTCGCCGACACCTCCAGCTGCCGGGCGAGCGCGTCGATGTTGATGCGGTCGCCCGGCGCGAGGGTGTGCTCCATGATCAGTGCGGTCATGGTCTCGTAGACGTCGTCGCCCAGGGTCGATCGGCGCAGGCGCGGGATCGGAGCGGGTTGGGCCATGGGAAACATCCTAGGTTCGTCCATTTGCGATCATGCGGGCACGCGTCCCCGCCAGGCGACGCCGTCGGGGTACGCGAACCGTGCGAGCGTCTCCGGGCGCAGCTGCGCCGAGAAGCCGGGCGTGCGCGGGACCCGGTAGGCGCCCCGGTGCACCACGACCGGGTCGACGAAGTGCTCGTGCAGGTGGTCGACGTACTCGATGGCGCGGTCGGCGAGGTCGGCGGAGACGGCCACGTAGTCGAACACGGCCAGGTGCTGGACCAGCTCGCACAGGCCCACTCCCCCGGCGTGCGGGCAGACGGGGCGGCCGTACGCGGCGGCCAGCAGCAGGATCGCCACGTTCTCGTTGACGCCGCCGACCCGGCACGCGTCCAGCTGCACCACGTCGACCGCGTCGGCGCGCAGCAGCTGCTTGAACATGACCCGGTTGGCGACGTGCTCGCCGGTGGCGACCCGGATCGGGGTGCCGCCGGGTCCGGCCGCACCGAGGGCGCGGCGGATGTCGGCGTGGCCGAGGATGTCGTCGGGGCTGGTCGGCTCCTCGATCCACCACGGGTCGTACGGCGCGAGCGCGGTCATCCACGCGACCGCCTCGGCGACGTCCCACCGCTGGTTGGCGTCGACGGCGATGCGCACGTCCGGCCCGACCGCCTTGCGTACCAGCGCGAACCGGCGCAGGTCGTCGTCGAGGTCGGCGCCGACCTTGAGTTTGAGCTGGCCGTACCCGTCGGCGACGGCCTCCTTGGCCAGCCGGGTGAGCTTGGCGTCGTCGTAGCCGAGCCAGCCGGCCGAGGTGTGGTACGCCGGGTAGCCGCTCGCGAGGATGGAGCGGGTCCGCTCGGCGCGGCCGGGTTCGGCGGCGGCGAGGATGTCGGCGGCTCGGGCGCGGGGCAGCGCGTCGGACAGGTAGCGCCAGTCGACCAGGTCCAGCAGCTGGTCGGAGGGCATCTCGGACAGCAGCCGCCAGACCGGCTTGCGGGCGAAGCGGGCGGCCAGGTCCCAGGCGGCGTTGATGAGCGCCGCGGCGGCCAGGTGGACGACGCCCTTCTCGGGGCCCAGCCAGCGGGTCTGCGAGTCGTGGGTGAGCCGCCGGGCGAACTCGCCCAGGTCGTCCACGCCCTGCCCGATCACCAGCGGGGCCAGCGACTCGATCGCGGCGCGGCAGATCTCGTTGCCGCGCCCGATGGTGAAGGTGAACCCGTGGCCCTCCAGCTCGGTGTCGGTGGACAGCACGACGTACGCCACCGAGTAGTCCGGGTCCGGGTTCATCGCGTCGGAACCGTCCAGGTCCCGCGAGGTCGGAAAGCGGATGTCGTACGTCTCGACGGCCCGGACCCTCATCGGACCTCCTGCGGCAGCGGCGCGTGCACCAGGCGGATGACGCGCTGCGCCATCTCGTCGTAGGCGCGGGTGTTGGGCAGCGTGCCCCGGATGCGGCGGTCGGCCATGACCGCGATCCGGTCGGCCAGCGTCACGATCTCGGGCAGGTCGGAGGAGATCAGCAGGATCGCCCGGCCCTGCGCGGCCAGGCCCGCCAGCAGCTCGTGGAAGGCGGCCTTGGTGCGTACGTCGATGCCGACGGTGGGCTCGTCGACGATGAGGATGTCGCAGTCGGCCGCCAGCCACTTGGCCAGGCTGACCTTCTGCTGGTTGCCGCCGGACAGCTGCCCGGCGAGCTGGCGCGGCGAGGCGAGCCGGATGCCGAGCAGGTCGGTGTAGCGGGCGACGAGGTCGCGCTCGGCCCGGTCGGGCAGCAGCCCGGCGCGGGACAGGCGGCGCCATACGGTGACGCCGACGTTGCGGGCGATCGGCTGCTCCAGGAACAGGCCCTCGCCCTTGCGGTCCTCGGGGACGTAGCCGATGCGGTGCTCGCCCAGGGCCTGGCCGACGCTGGTGATCCGGGCCGGGGTGCCGTGCACGGCCACCTCGCCGGCGGTGATCGTGTCCAGGCCGAGCAGGGCCCGTGCCAGCTCGGTGCGGCCCGCGCCGACCAGGCCGTACAGGCCGACGATCTCGCCCTTGGCGACGGTCAGGTCGAGGTCGCGGTGGCCGTGGCCGGTGCTGACGCCGGTCAGCGCCAGCGCGGGCACGGCGCCGCGGTCGACGGTGCGGGCGCCGAGCTCCACGGCGGCGTGGGCCCGGCCGACCATCAGGTCGACGATCTGGTCGCGGGTGTAGTCGGCCAGCGGCTGCGCCTCGGCCACGCTGTGCCCGTCGCGCAGCACGGTGACCGTGTCGGCGACCGCGAACACCTCCTCCAGCTTGTGGCTGACCAGGACGACCGCGTGGCCGGTGGCGGTCAGCCGGGCCACGATGCGGTACAGCCGGTCGGCCTCGTCGCCGGTGAGCGAGGCGGTCGGCTCGTCCAGCAGCAGCACCCGAGTGTCCACCGACAGCGCCTTGGCGATCTCGACCAGCTGCGCCTGCGCCACCGACAGGTCGCCGACCCGGGTGTCCGGGTCGAGGTCCAGGTCGAGCAGGTCCAGGCAGCGCCGGGCCTCGGCGCGCATGCGGGCGCGGTCGACCAGGCCGAACCGGCGCGGCAGGTGCTGCAGCGCGATGTTCTCGGCGACCGTGAACTCGGGCACCAGGTTGCGCTCCTGGTGCACCACGCCGATCCCGGCGCGCAGCGCCTCCAGCGGGCTGCCGAACCGCATCGGGGCGCCGTCGAGGAGGATGCGGCCGGCGTCGGGCCGGTACACCCCGGTCAGGATCTTGACCAGGGTGCTCTTGCCGGCGCCGTTCTCGCCCAGCAGCGCGTGCACGCTGCCGGGGCGCACGGACAGGGTGGCGCCGGACAGGGCCCGTACGCCGGGGAAGGACTTGGTCAGGCCCTCGGCCAGCAGCGTCACGACGACCTCCGGGAGAGTCTCTGGCGTACGGCGCCGACCAGCACCGCGCCGAGCACCACCGCCCCGACGATCAGGTCCACCCAGCGCCGGTTGATGCCGAACTGGGCCTGGGTGACGTCCACCAGCCGCACGATGAACGCCGCGACGCTGGTGCCCAGCACGCTGACCACGCCGCCGGCCAGCGCGACGCCGCCGATGATCGGAGCCGCGAAGCTGGGCAGCAGCAGGTCGTCGCCGATGGTGGCGTTGACCGAGCCCGACTGGGCCAGCGTCAGCACCGCGGCGACCCCGGCGAGCAGGCCGGACACGGTGTGCGCGACCAGGATCGAGCGGTCGTTGGAGACGCCGGACAGCCGGGCCGCGAACGGGCTGCCGCCGCTGGCCAGCAGGTGCCGCCCGGCGACGGTACGCGCGAAGAACAGCCACACCGCGACGGCGACCAGCACCGCCACGATGAACACGACCGGGATGCCGAGCACCGAGGCCTGCCCGAGCCGCTGCAGGCCGGGCGAGTAGTCCTGGTAGGTACGGGGTCCGTTCACCCCGTAGCGCAGCCCGTCGACGATGGTCATCGTGGCCAGCGTGACGATGAAGGCGTTGATCCTGGTCCGCACCACCAGGATGCCGTTGACCAGGCCGACCAGCGCGCCCAGCAGGAGCGCGCCCGGCACCGCCAGCACCGCGGGCCACCCCGCCGCCAGCATGAGCCAGGCCGACACCATCGCGCAGAAGCCGGTGAGCACGCCCACCGACAGGTTCATCTGCCCGATCGCCAGCACCGTCATCTGCGCCAGCCCGATCACCATCGGCACGGCCAGGAACCGGAAGAACGCGGCGAGGGTACCGGCGGTGAGCATGTTGCCGTCGGTGGCGACCGTCAGCGCCACGAACCCGATCAGCGCGATCGTGACCAGCGTGAACTCGGAGCCGCGCACGGTACGCCGCCAGCCCCGCCGCGGCGCGGCGACCGGCTGCGCGGTCAAGGTCTCGGCGGCGGTCATGCCGGAACTCCCCGCTTCTCGGCCACCACGTGGCGTACCCGGTCCAGCGACAGCGCGAGCAGCAGGATCAGCCCGATGTAGAGCTTGAGCTCGTCGACCTGGAACTGCAGCAGGTTCAGTCCCTTGTAGATCACCTGCACGATGGCGGTGCCCAGCACCGTGCCGAGCACGCTCACCGCACCGCCGACCAGCAGCGTCCCCCCGAGCACCGGGGCGAGGAACGACGGCAGCAGGAAGCCGTCGCCGATGCTGGCCGAGAAGGCGCCGTTGCTGGCGGCGAGCAGGAATCCGGCCAGGCCCGCGAGCACGCCCGACAGCGCGTGCGCCTGGATGATCCGGGCCCGCACCGGGATACCGGACAGCTTGGCCGCCTTCTCGTTGGCGCCGACCATCAGCACCTCGCGGCCGACCCGCGACCACCGGAACACCAGCCCCACCAGCAGCACCGCGACGAGTGCGAACGGCACCTGCAGCGGGATCGGCGGGCCGCACACGTCGCCGACGCAGTAGTCGGCGAAGGTGTCGGCGCGCATCTGCGCCATCCCGTCGGGCTGGCCCGCGAACGCGACCCCGGGCGTGAACTCGGCGTACAGCAGCGAGACCAGGCCGATCAGCGCGAAGTCGAGGGCGAGGGTCACCACGAAGGAGTTGACGCCGGTGGCGGTGATGATGAGCCCGGCCAGCGCGCCGAGCAGCCCCGCCGCGGCCATCCCGGCCAGCAGCGCGACCGGCAGCGACACGTCGAACCGGTCGTGCACGAGTCCGGCGGCGAACGCGCTGAACGCGGCCATCCGGCCGACGGCCATGTTCATGTGGCCCAGCGACAGCACGGCCAGCTGGGCCAGGCCGACGACGACGTACACGCTGATGTCGGCCTGCAGGGGCACCAGGGTCAGGTAGGTGTTGAGGAAGCCCGGCCGCAGCGTGGCGAACAGCGCGACGAGGGCGGTCAGGAGCACGACCAGGCCGATGCGGGGGTTGGCCCACAGCGGCAGGGATCGGGGCGGTGCGGATGTTGCGGGTGGCGCGGCGTCGGTCACGGCGGTCTCCGGAGGGGTCGGGACGGCGCGGCGCCGTCGTTGGTCGTGCGAACGGCGCCGCGCCCGGTGGGGCTAGTTGCAGGTGAGGTACTTGGTGTCGAAGTCCTGCTTGAGGGAGTCCGTTTTGGTTTGGCGGTCGGTGTCGTAGGTGGCGACGTTGGCGGTGGTGACCACGAAGGAGCCGGAGTCGATGATGACGCCGGGGGTGGTCATCGTGCAGCCGCCGGCCAGCTTCTCCAGCGCGTACGAGCCGACGTAGCCCTGGCCGAGCGGGTTCTGCAGCACGGTCGCCGCGACCGAGCCGTCCTTGATGCCGTCGATGATGGTCGGGTCGTCGTCGATCGCGATGACCTTGATCGGCAGTTTGGCCTGCTTCACGCCGCCCGCGGCCGCGACCGCCGGGTTGTAGGCGGTGGTGACGATGCCGTTGACCTGGGTGCCCTTGGCCGCGAGCAGGTCGGCTACGGCCTTCTGCGCGGTCTGCAGGTCCTTGTCGATGTCGGTGATGGTGTCGAGCAGCTTGACCTTGCCGCCGGTCTCGTCGACGGCCTTCTGCACGCCCGCGATGCGGCGCTGGGTGTTGGAGTCGACCTTGTTGCCGGTCAGGTGGACCAGGTTGCCCTGGCCGCCCATCGCCTCGATCGCGGCCTTGGCCGCCTTGTACGCCGCCTCCTGCACGTCCGTCGACAGGCAGAAGTCGGCTTCGTTCCTGTCGCCGGCGGGGCAGGACGCCAGCGACGCGACGTGGAAGCCCTTGCCCTTGAGGTTGGTGAAGGTGGCGTTGATGTTCTCCGGGGCGACGCCGAAGATGCCGAACGCGTTGTAGCCCTGCGCGGCGAGCGAGGTCAGCACGTCGTTCTGCTTGGTCTGGTCCCAGCCGGCGGTCTCGTTGTAGGTGACGTCGCCGAGGCCGAAGTCGGCCTTGGCCTTGTCACCGGCGGTCTTCCACGGCTGGAAGTAGGGGTGCGCGCCGCCGGGCACGAGCGCGACCTTGACCTGGGCGGGAGTGAGCGCCGACGAGCCCTTGTCCGGGTCGTCCGACTTCTTGGTGCACGCGGCGGCGGCGAGGGTGAGCAGCATCGCGACGCCGATGGTGGAGCCCAGTCGAACCAACGGTCTCATGACCGGTTCCTCCCTGGTGAATGATCGGGTTTGTAGTGATCGGGTTCCGGAGAACGGGCAGCTGCTCTTGGAAATCCACGATCCTATAGGATATTTCCTAGATGTTTACTCGGTCACAGCGGCGCCGTCAACCCTTCCCGGCCGCGCAATTGGCGATGATCACTTGCGTAGGCTCCGAACAGCACGGACGCCCGGACTGGCCGATGTGGCCGGTCCGGGCGTCCGCGGTGCGGGGGTCAGCTCGTGACCAGGTCGAACTTCTCCCAGGTGCCGATGGCGGTGCGGTTGGCGATCAGCGGGCTGGCGCCCGCGTTCTCGGCGGTGACGTAGCGGCCGTTGGCCTGCGCGCGCAGGCTGAAACTGCCGTCACCGTTGTTGACCAGGGCGAACGTCTCCCAGGGGCCGACCGCGGTGCGGTTGGCGATGAGCGGGGACGCCCCGGCGTTCTCGGCGGTCACGATCAGGCCGTTGGCCTTCGAGCGCAGCGCGATGTTGCCGCCGCCCAGGGTGAGCTGGTCGTACTGCTCCCACAGGCCGATGCCGGTGCCCTTGGCCAGCAGCGGGTTCCCGTTGTCGGCCGTGACGAACTTCCCGTTGGCCCTGGCCCGCAGCGCGAGGAAGGACTGCTGCGGGGGCGGGCTGAACCTGTTCACCCAGTAGCGGGTGCGGTCCAGGTACGCCGTCTGCGACGCGGCGCCCGTGGTGCCGTAGGCGCCGACGTAGCTCAGGTAGCCCTGGCCGCCGGGTGGGGTGGCGCTGGCGGGCTCGATGACCGAGCCCTCGTGCCACTCGTTGAACGACGTGATCGAGACCCAGGTGGGCGGGCCGCCGTTGGCCGCGGCCAGGGCGTTGCCCCACTCGCGGTCGTAGGTCGCCCCGTTGTCCCGGTCCAGGGTCGGGGTGGTGTTGCCGGGCACCGCCCGGTCGTCGATGTAGCCCGGACCGACCGAGGGTGCCCAGACCAGGCCGTTGGCCTTGCAGAACGCCGCGGCGTTCGCCCAGCCCGGCGCGGATGCCCCGGCGATCGCGTCGTACGTGTACATCCCGCCGAACCCGGCCACCTTCGAGGTGTCCGTGGTCTGCGCCAGGATGATGTTGGCGCTGCGCAGCGGGGCGATGGCGGACCAGTCCGCGATGCGCAGGCTCTCGAACACGTAGAACGCGGGCCGGTTGCCGTGCCCGGCGTCGCGGTAGTACGCCGGGTGGCCGCCGTAGCGGGAGTTGAGGTAGCCGACGTCGGAGACGGTCGAGGCGGCGGTGCGCCCCGAGTACGGCTCCAGGTGCCAGGCGACCTTGATCCCCTGCCGGGCGGCGGCGTCGAGCACCATCGGGACCAGGCGGTCCTCGTAGGATCCCTGGCCCCACCAGCTGTACACGATGACGCCGACCCCGGCCTGGGCGATCCAGGCCATGTGCTGGTCGACGGCGGCCACGGCGCCCGAGTCGTACGCGCCGAGCACCGGGTACAGGTTGGCCCCGACGTCGCCGGGCGGGGTGTGCCCGCCCTGCTGCCAGTGCCGGTACGACCCGTTCACGGCCGGGCTGCCGTACCAGGAGTAGTAGAAGATGTGCACGTTCGGCGAGACGGGCAGCGCGGCGTGCGCCGGGGCGGGCAGGCCCACGGCGAAGCCGAGCAGCAGCGCGCACGCCGCCAGTAATCGGAACAGCTGCTTCATCGGTGCCGCCCTCCTCACGAGGTGACCAGGTCGAACTTCTCCCACGGGCCGATGGCGGCCCGGTTGGCGATGAGCGGGTTGGCCCCGGCGTTCTCCGCCGTGACGTACTGGTTGTTGGCCTGCGCGCGCAGGCTGACGCTGCCGTCGCTGTTCGTGATCAGCGCGAACGTCTCCCACGGGCCGATCGCGGTGCGGTTGGCGATCAGCGCCGCGGCGCCGGCGTTGTCGGCGCAGACGTACATCCCGTTGACCTTGGCGCGCAGCGCGATGTTGCCGCCGCCCAGGTTGACCAGGTCGTACTGCTGGGCCAGCGCCACCGTGGTCGCGCTGGCGATCAGCGCGGTGCTGCCCGCGGTGACGTACCTGCTGTTGATGCGTGCCTTCCAGGTGGTCACCGGACCCGTGCCGCCGGTGTTGAAGGTGAACGCGTCGACGTCGAACAGGTTGCCCGTGCCGCCCTTGAACACCAGGTACAGCGAGGTGGAGCCGGCCGGCGCGCCGGACAGGTTCGCCGACACGTTGGTGAACGTCTCCCAGCTGCCGGTCACCGGCACGGTCACCGTGCCGAGCAGCGTGCCGGTGGCCGAGCCCGCGCGGACCTCGATGGTGCCGCCCGCGCCCGCCGAGGCGGCCCGGACGGTGATCGAGGTGGCGTTGGACAGGTTGTACGGCGCGAACGCGATCCAGTCGCCGTTCTCGATGAACCCGGCGGTGCGCCCGCCCTCGGCCGCCGCGTGGTCGGCCAGCTGGATGCCCGACTGCGAGCTGAAGTGCTCACCCTGGCGGTGCTTGGGCTGCAGGGTGCGGATGCTGTGCGAGACCAGCCCGCCGTTGTCGGTGTAGCTGGCGTCGAAGACCCCGAAGATGTTCGCGGCCGCGTCGTGCTCGCCGTCCACCGGGACGGTGATCGAGCCGGTGCAGCCGGTCTTCGAGGTGATCTGGTGCGCGTGGCTGTCGTGGCCGAGCGAGTAGGTGACGGTCACCCGGGCGCAGTTGATCGTGCCGTCCTCCGGGTCGCTGGCGCTGACCTGGAACGGGATGGTGTCACCGAAGTTGAACAGCTGCCCGTCGCCGGGAAGCTGGAGGTTGACCGTGGGCGCGGTGTTGCCGACCGTGATGACCAGGCTCGCCGTGCCGGACAGGCCGCCGGGGTCGGTGACCTTCAGGGTCGGGGTGTACGTGCCGTTGGCGCTGTACGTCTTGGTCGGGTTGGCCGCCGTCGAGGTCGTACCGTCGCCGAAGGTCCACAGGTAGCTCAGCGCGCCGCCCTCGGGGTCGGAGCTGCCCGCCGAGGAGAAGGTGACGGCCAGCGGCGCCGGGCCGGAGGTCTTGTTCGCCGCGGCGACCGCGACCGGGTTGCGGTTGGCCCCGGCGATGTACTCGACCCGGAACAGCCCCGCGTTGTTGCTGCCGGTGCCGTAGTCGAGCACGTAGAGCGCGCCGTCGGGGCCGAAGGCCATGTCCATGACCTGGGTGCCGGTCCACGGGAACGCCGAGATCTCGCCCGGGGTGCCGTCGCCGTTGACCGCGATCGCCTTGATCCACTTGCGGCCGTACTCGCCCGCGAAGAAGCGGCCGTCCAGCGACTGCGGGAACTTGACGGTCGAGGTGGAGGAGGCGTTGTAGCGGTAGACCGGGCCGCCCATCGGCGACTCAGAGCCGCCGCCGAACTCCGGCGGGGTGCCCGCGTCGCCGGCGTACCGGATCCAGGCGGGCTTGGCGGCGGGCAGGGTGCCCAGGCCCGTGTTGCGGAACGAGTTGTTGGTCGGGCTGGCGCAGTTGAACTTCGGGCCGGTCGCGTTGGTGGCGAAGTTCCACTCGTTGTACGTCTCGGTGGTGGTGTTCGTGCCGGTGCAGTACGGCCAGCCGTAGTTGCCCGGCCCGGTGATCCGGTCGAACTCGACCTGCCCCTGCGGCCCCCGGTTGGCGTCGGTGGTGCCCGCGTCGGGGCCGTAGTCGCCGAGGTAGACGATGCCGGTGGCCTTGTCCACGCTCATCCGGAACGGGTTGCGGAAGCCCATCGCGTAGATCTCGGCGCGGGTGTTCGCCGTGCCCGGCGCGAACAGGTTCCCGGACGGGATCGTGTACGTACCGTCGGCCTGCGGCTTGATCCGCAGCACCTTGCCGCGCAGGTCGTTGGTGTTGCCCGAGGAGCGCTGCGCGTCGAACTGCGGGTTGCGGTTGGTCCGCTCGTCGATCGGGGCGTACCCGGCCGAGTCGAACGGGTTGGTGTCGTCGCCGGTGGTCAGGTACAGGTTCCCGGCCGCGTCGAAGTCGATGTCGCCGCCGACGTGGCAGCACTGGCCCCGGTCGTTGTCGACGGTCAGCACCACCTTCTCACTGGCCAGGTCGAGCGTGTCGTCCGCCTTCAGGGTGAACCGGGACAGGTTCAGGTGGCCCTTCCAGGCGTTGAAGTCGGCCGCGGTGCCGGTGGTCGGCGCGTCCCCGGCCGGGGTGCTCAGCGTGGGCGAGTAGTACAGCCAGACGTAGCGGTTGGTCGCGAAGCCCGGGTCGACCGCGACGCCCTGCAGGCCCTCCTCGTCGTGGGTGTAGACGGACAGCTTTCCCGCCTGCTTGGTGTTGCCGTTGACGTCGGTGACCCGGACCGTGCCGTCGCGGGCGGTGTGGATGACCGAGCGGTTGGGCAGCACCGCCAGCGACATGGGTTCGCCGAGCTCGGCCGAGCCGGTGGCCAGCGACACCTGCTGGTAGTCGGCTGCCGGGATGGGCGCGGCCAGCGCGGTGGTCGGCGAGCCGGCCGACACGACCGTGGTGGCCGCGAGGGTGGCGACGGCGGTGAACCACAGCCGCCGCCGAGGGATGTGCCTCATGCGGGTTCCTTCCGGTGGGGGTGCCCCGGCGCGATCGGGCGCGCGCCGGGGCCGGGGGTGTGCGGGAGGGGAGCTAGCTGCCGTAGACCTCGAGCGCCCAGAGCGAGTAGCCGTACTGGGTGAGCCCGCGCTGGGTGCCGTAGACGCGCACGTAGCGGCCGGTCCCGGTGAGGGTGACGTCGTCCACGCCGCCGTCGCCGGCCGTGGTGCTGTAGACCGTGGTCCAGGCGGCGTTGTCGGGCGAGGTCTGGATCTGGTACGCCTTGCCGTAGGCGGCTTCCCAGGTGAGCTTCACCCGCTGGACGCTCCTGCTCGCGCCCAGATCGACCGAGATCCACTGCGGGTCGGCGTAGGCGCTGCCCCAGCGGGTGGTGGTGCTGCCGTCGACGGCGTTGGCGCCGTTGTGGGCGCTGCCGGGTTCCACGCTGGAGACCGCGACCGGCCGGTTGCGGGACAGCAGCTGCGGGCCGGTGGCCGGGGTGCCGTAGACGTTGAGGTCGAACAGCGAGTAGCCCCACTGGGTGGCGCGCTGGGTGCCGTAGACGCGCACGTAGCGGCCGGTGCCGGTCAGCGTGACGTCGTCGACGCCGCCGTCACTGGTCGTGGTGCTGTAGACGGTGGTCCAGGCGGCGTTGTCGGGCGAGATCTGGATCTGGTACGCCTTGCCGTAGGCCGTCTCCCAGTTCAGCCGCACCCGGTTCAGCGCGTAGCTCGCGCCGAGGTCGACGGAGATCCACTGCGGGTCGGCGTACAGGCTGCCCCAGCGGGTGGCCGAGTTGCCGTCGACCGCGTTCGCGCCGACCAGCACGTTGCCGCTCTCCACGCTGGAGGTGGTGGTCGGCCGCCCCTGGGCCAGGTCGGTGGGCTGCGGGGTGCTGCCCGCCTTGATCCGGATGTTGCGGTAGTTGATGTCCGCCCCGGCGCCGTCGTTCTGCACGCCGATGTAGCCGGTGGCGATGCTGCGGGTGCTGGTGTAGTCGTTGATCTTCACGCCGTTGAGCCAGATCTCGACCCGCTGGCCGTGCAGGCCGATCTCGTACGTGTTCCACTGCCCCGGCGGGTTCAGCGCCGCCGCGCGGGCCGTGGTGTCGGGCGCCTTGAAGCTGTATACGCTGCCCGTGGTGCGGGTGGGGTCGGCGTCGGTGGCGTCGATCTGGATCTCGTGGCCCGCGTTGACCGGATTCCACGGGTCGCCCTGCGGATCGGGGAAGCCGATGAAGACGCCGCCGTTGTCGTCGCCCGGCATCATCCAGTCGAGCTTCAGCGAGTAGTCGCTGAACGTGCGGACCGGGTACCACAGCAGGCCCATGCCGCCGAACGAGGTCAGCGTGCCGTCGGCCAGGGTGAACCCGCCCGGACCGGCCATCCGCCACTGGTTGAAGGTGCTCTGCGTACCGTCGAACAGGGCTGTGTAGCCCATCTCCGGGCGGCAGTCGGCAGGCTTGGACCCGCCCGCGATCTGGATGCCGCCCAGCAGCATGGTCCGGAACAGCGGGTCGGCGTAGGTCTCCTCGGTGTGGCCGAGGCCGGTGTACCAGGAGCGCCCGCCGCCGTAGTGCTGGCACCAGGTGATCGGGTGGTCGCCCATGGTGCCGCCCGAGTACGACGACTCGACCAGGCTGGCCAGCACCTTCGCGTTGGCGCGCGGGTTGGTGCGGTAGTTGTACCACTCGTCGGTGCGGGTCCACGTGCTCGGCAGGTGCGAGGTCGAGATGTTCGACCGGTCCTCGACCGCGATCGTGGCCTGCTGGGTCGCCGGGTGCGACGAGAACCAGGCGCCGACCAGGCCGCCGTACCAGGGCCAGTCGTACTCGGTGTCGGCGGCGGCGTGCACGCCGACGTAGCCGCCGCCGGCGGCGATGTAGTTCTGGAACGCGGTCTGCTGCGTCGCGTCCAGCACGTCGCCGGTGGTCGACAGCCACACCACCGCCTGGTACTGGGCCAGGTTGGCGGCGTTGAACTGGGTCGCGTCCTCGGTGGCGGTGACGGTGAAGCCGTTGGCCGAGCCGAGGGCCTGGATGGCGGCGATGCCGTTGGGAATGGACGAGTGCCGGAAACCGGCGGTCTTCGAGAACACCAGCACCTTCGTCAGCGGCGCGGCCGACGCCGTGGTGGCCGGAGCCACCGCGGCCAGGCCCGCCACCAGCGCGGCGCCGGTGAGCAGGGACAGGATTCGCCTCTTCATCACTTCTCCTCTGAGGGTGGGGAGGCGGCTCGGGCGGCCGCCTCCCCGGTGTTGCGGGGGTATCGGGGTGCGGGATCAGGAGCCGTAGACGTCGAACTCCCACAGCGAGTAGCCCCACTGGGTGCCGCGCTGCGTGCCGTAGACGCGCACGTAGCGGCCGGAGCCGGACAGCGCGATGTCGTCGCTGCCGCCGTCACCGGTGGTGGTGCCGAAGACCGTGGTCCAGGTGGCGTTGTCCGGCGAGGTCTGGATCTGGTACGCCTTGCCGAAGGCGGTCTCCCAGCTCAGCACCACCCGGCTCAGCGACTTCACCGAACCGAGGTCCACCGAGATCCACTGCGGGTCGCTGTACGCGCTGCTCCACCGCGTGGTCGCGTTGCCGTCCACCGCGCCGGCCCCGACCGTGCCGTCCGCGACGCTGGAGACGGCCGTCGGCCTGCCCCGCGACAGCAGCGTCGCCGTGGTCGTCGGGGTGCCGTAGACGTTGAGGTCCCAGAGCGAGTAGCCGTACTGGGCCAGCCCGCGCTGGGTGCCGTAGACGCGCACGTAGCGGCCGGTGCCGGACACGGTCAGGTCGTCGACTCCGCCGTCGCCGGTGGTGGTCGAGTAGACCGTGGTCCAGGTGCTGTTGTCGGGCGACGTCTGCACCTGGTACGCCTTGCCGTACGCCGCCTCCCAGTTGATCCGCACCCGGTTCACCGCGTGGCTCGCGCCCAGGTCCACGGTGATCCACTGCGGGTCGGCCGCGTACACGCTGCTCCAGCGCGTCGCCGAGTTGCCGTCGACGGCGTTGGCGGCCACGTTGGTGCCCGCCTCGGTGCTGGACACGGTCACCGGGCGGCCCTGGGCGCGGTCCGGGTCGGTGTCCGGGGTGCCGACGCCCGCGCCGGTGAACGTGTAGCTGTCCACGTCGAACAGCGCGCCGGTGCCCGTGCCCGAGAAGACCAGGTACAGGTCGTGCGTGCCGTCGTCGGGGCGGGTGACCGTGCCGCTGACCTCGGTGTAGTTGTCCCAGCCGCCGGTGCCGGGCACCGTCAGGCGGGCGACCTCGGGGCCGGTCGGCGAGTCGTACCGGAAGGACAGCGTGCCCCCGGCGCCCGCCGAGCTCACCCGGGCCTTGACCCCGGTGATGCCCTTCAGGGACACCCCGTGGTGCCGGACGTTCTCGCCGTTCTGGATGTCGCCGAGCCGCTTGCCGCCCTCGGCGGCGGCCTGGTCGACCACCTTCGGCCCGTTGAGGGTCACGAAGTGCTCGGCCTGCCACTGCTTGGGCCACAGCGTCAGCTGCTTCTCGCCGGTCAGCGCCACGGTGCCGCTCGCGCCCCGGTCGGTGTAGCCGCCGCGCAGCACGAAGAACAGCACCGAGTCGGGTCCGGCGTGCACCGGGCCGGTGTTGACGGTGAAGCCGCAGCCGGTGCCCTGGCCCTCCTCGTGCGCGTGCTCCTGGTGCCCGAGCGCGGCCCGGACCACCACGTTCGCGCAGGCGATGGCGCCGTCCTGCGGGTCGGTGGCGGCGGCGGTCGAGGTCAGGTTGTCGCCCCAGCCGAACAGGCCGCCGTCCGGCACGCCGCCCACGGTCACCGTCGGCCGGTCGTTGCCGACCACGATCGGGACCAGGGTGGTCCCCGACCGGCCGGTGCCGTCGTTGACGGTCAGCCGGGCCCGCTTGTCGCCGACCGTGCTGTACGTGTAGCTCGGGTTGGCCGACGTCGAGTCCGTCGTCCCGTTGTTGTCGAAGTCCCAGGCGTAGGTGAGCGGGTCGCCGTCGGGATCGGAGCTGCCGGTGCCGTTGAACTGCACGGCCAGCGGCGCGAGGCCGTTGTCTCGGTTGACCGTGGCGACGGCCAGCGGCGACCGGCCGCCCGCCACGTAATTGATCTTGTACAGGCCCGCCGCCGCGTCACCGGAGAAGTAGCCGTTGCCGTACTCCAGCAGGTAGAGCGAGCCGTCGGGGCCGAACTCCATGTCGATCGGGTGCACCAGCGGCATGCCGGCCACCACCGGCTCGATCACGGTCGGGTTGCCGGTGGCCGGGTTGCCGTTGTCGAACTGGACCTCCTTGATCCAGTTCCGGCAGTACTCGGTGATGATCAGCTTGTTGTCGTAGTAGGCCGGCCACTTGTACGGCGAGTTCAGGCCCGCGTTGTAGTGGTAGACCTCGGCGTGGTTGGGCGAGCCGCAGCCGCCCGGGTTGTCCAGCGCGGGCCATTCGCGGCTGCCGCCGTGCTGCTCCCACACCAGCGCCGAGCGGGTCGGCGGGAGCTGCTGGAGGCCGGTGTTGCGCGGGGAGTTGTTGACCGGGCCGGTGCTGCCGCCGCACGGGAACCAGCCGCGCGGCGCGTTGGCCGCGAAGTCCCAGTCGTTGTAGGCCGTGTTCGGGCCGCCGCAGTAGGGCCAGCCGTAGTTGCCGGGGCTGGTGGCGCGGTTGTACTCGTCGTAGGCGGCCGGGCCCCGGTTGGCGATGGTGGCGCCCGCGTCCGGCCCGACCTCGCCCCAGTACAGGGTGTTGCCCGCCTGCTTGTCGACCCAGATCCGGTACGGGTTCCGGTTGCCCATCGTGTAGATCTCGGGCCGGGTCTGCGCCGTGCCGACCGGGAACAGGTTGCCTGCCGGGATGGTGTAGGTCCCGTTGCTCTCCGGGTGGATCCGGTTGATCTTCCCGCGCAGGTCGTTGGTGTTGCCCGCGGTGCGCTGGGCGTCGTACTGCGCGTCGCGGCTGGTGCGCTCGTCGATCGGGGCCATGCCCGCCGAGTCGCCGCCCGAGTTGGTGTTGTCCCCGACGGCGAAGTACAGGTTGCCGTTGGAGTCCCAGGTCATCGACCCCGCCGAGTGGCAGCACAGCCGCCGCTCGGTCGGCCACTCGATCAGCTTGGTCTCGCTGGCCGCGTCCAGCACCAGCGTGGACGGGTTGAAGGTGAACCGCGAGATCCGGTTGACCAGCGGCGTCACCGCCGGGGAGTAGAACAGGTACACCCAGCGGTTGCCGGCGAACTGCGGGTGCAGCGTGATGCCGATCAGGCCGTCCTCGAAGCGGGCGTCCAGCGCCAGCGTCAGGGCCACGGTCGTGGTCGCGGTGGCCGGGTTGTAGAGCCGCACCTGGCCGCCGCCGGAGCTGGTGCCCCGGTTGATGTACAGGACCTTGCCGTCGGGCAGCACCGACAGCTCGATCGGCTCGCCCATCGACAGGCCGCCGTCGAGCTTCACCTTCTCGAAGCTGCTGGTGACGGGGGGCGCGGCAGCCGCCGGTTCAGGGTCGGCGGTGACGGCTGCGGCGAGCGCGGCGACCAGCAGCGCGGCCGCTGCCGCGGCCAGGCCTCGGCTTGGACTTCGGACCATGGGAACACTCCGGTGGGGTGGGGGTGGGATGGTCGTGCGTGCCGAGGGCGCACGGACCACCCGCACCCCTGAGCCGGTAGGCCCATGGGGTCCGGAGCGACGGCGACCAGGCGGATGGCATCTCGCGATCCCTCGGTACGTCCGGGGTCGACCCGGGTGCGGCAAGTCCTGCCTGCACCCGGGGCGAGGTCCCGGCCTCGGAGCCTGGTCGCCGAAGACCGCTCCGAGAGTCGTTCCGCGCGGACCGGTCGGCCCGCGCGAGCTGGTGTGCGGGGTCAGATTGCCGGGCAATCGGGCGTATGACAGGGCTTGATACGCCCGATTGCCCGGCAACTCCCCAGGGGGCTACTGGGTGATCATGTCGAACTTCTCCCAGGGGCCGATGGCGGTGCGGTTGGCGATCAGGGCGGCGGCGCCGCCGTTCTCGGCGACCACGTAGCGGTTGTTGACCTGGGCGAGGAAGCTGACCGTGCCGTCGGAGTTGCGGACCAGGGTGAACGTCTCCCAGGCCCCGGCCGAGGCGCGGTTGGCGACCAGCGGGTTGGCTCCGGCGTTCTCGGCGCAGACGTACTGGCCGTTGGCGCGCGAGCGCAGCCACACCGAGCCGCCGCCCCGGTCGACCACCTCGAACTGCTCGGTGGTCCCGACCGCGGTCTTGTTGGCGATGAGCGCGGTGGTGGCGTTGGGCGCGGACACCCACTGCGCGTTGGCCTGGGCTTTCAGGCCGACGTAGGTGGTGCCGGGCGGGGTGCCGCCGGTGGTGATCCGCAGCGCGTCGACGATCGCCACCGAGGTGGTCTTGTTGACGATGCGGATGGTGTGCTGGCCGCTCGCCAGGCCCGTCTTGGACCAGACCACCTGCTGCGCCTGCCGGGCGCCGCCGACGTTCAGGTTGACGTTGGCCTGGAGGACGTTGTCCAGGTACACGTCGACGTTGCCCATGTCGCTGAAGCGCTCGGACAGGTACTCGACCCCGGTGCCGGTGAACGTGTACGACGCCGCCGCGTTGACCGTGGTCGTGTGGTGGGTGTCGTCGTTGTAGTCGCCGTAGCCCCGGTTCGTGGTCTGGAACCAGTTCGCGTCGTAGCTCAGCTCGGTGTCGTTGACCAGGCCGCCGACCGCACCGCCGGGCAGGCCCAGCGTCGAGGCGGTGTTGCGCAGCGACTTCACGTCGTTGTTGGCGGTGCCCGTCAGCGTGGCCGCGCTGTAGTTCGTCAGCGGCTTGGCGGTGCGTTCCAGCACGTAGACCGTGTTGGCGGCGGTGCTGAAGGTGACTTCGGCCGCGGTGGAGGTGGTGATGATCGCGTTGTCGGAGGTGCGGCGCACCCGGACCTGCTGGGTGCCCCAGGGGTTGACCACGCGGGCGTCCTTGCCGAACTGGCTCTTCAGGCCGACGTACTTGATCTCACCGGCCTCGCGCTCCGAGCTGACCAGGAAGCCGTCCTGGGCCAGCAGCGTGAACCTGGTGACCATCGAGGAGTCGGTCGGCACCGCCGGGAACACCCGGATCCGGCCGTTGTAGCTCTGCAGCAGCGACTCGTTCATCGCCACCAGGTGGATGCCGAGGTATTCGAAGACCCCGTTGGTGTTGTTGGTCATGCCGTTGGGGTAGTTCTGGTAGCGCTGCAGCATCAGGCGCATGCCGCTGAACGCCTGGTCGCCCAGGCCCAGGCGGGCCGCCTGCGCGTGGTCGTTGGCCCACACGTTGCTGTACGGGTTGGGCCGCACGTTCCACGTGTTCACGGCCGTGCCGTAGTCGGCGGCGCCGATGCCCGTGCGGTCATAGGGCCAGATCAGCTCGGCCGACACGTTCTCGCCGTTGCGCGTCTGCGCCGTCGGCGGGTCGTGCGGCAGCCAGGCGTTGTTGGACACCTGGTACGGCCACAGGTTGTCGACCAGGTTCTGCCAGCCCGCGCGCAGCCCCGAGTCGAGCCCGAGCTGCGTGCTGACCTGGATGGTCAGCGGCGCCAGCAGCCGCACCGCGGCCAGGTCCGTGATCGCGTTGCGCACGTCCCAGTACGTCTCGTGCGCGTTCGAGGTCGGCATCTGATACCTGCCGTTGATCAGCTGGAACCGGTTCTGGTAGAACCGCAGCGCCTCCCGCATGTACGGGTACGCGACGTCACGCAGGTAGGTCGTGTCGTTCGTGTACTTGTACTGCAGGTACATGTTGTAGGCGGCTTCGGTGCCGGTGGAGTAGATGTCGTTGACGAAGTCGCTGCCGATGGTGCCGCGGGCGTTGCCGTCCCAGCCCATCGTCTCCGGCACCCACAGCGAGTCGGTGCCGTAGCGCGTCTGCGTGTACGCCTTCAGCGCGTTGAAGTTGCGGCTGTAGAGCTTGTTGAAGCCCGCCATCAGGTCGGCGTGGTTGCTGGCGAAGAACGAGTTGTAGACGTCGCGCTGGTTCCAGTACCAGTAGCCGTTGCTCCACTTGGTCTGGTCGCCGGTGGCCCGGAACACGCCGTTGATGAAGTGGTACGGGTAGTTGCCGTGCCCGCCCGCCGCGATCATGTAGGTGGCCAGGTAGTACACGTTCTCCAGGTAGTCTGCGTCGCCGGCGGAGTTCGAGTACTGCACGAACGACTTCTGCCAGAAGCTGTGCCACCAGTTCCGGTAGTTGTTCAGCGTGGTGGCGTAGCCGGTCGACTTGACCGAGGCGAGCTGGTTCTTGGCCTGGGCGACCGAGTCCAGGTTCGGCGAGTTGAGCCGGCTGGCCGCCGTGAACCAGATGGTGTAGCTGCTGGTCGGGGTGATGCTCAACCGGACCCGGGTGCCGTTGACCACCGACGCCGAGTACGCCGCCCCCTCGACCGTGGCGGCGAAGGTGTAGCCGAAGTTGTTCGGGTCGGCCTGGCCCCGGCTGAACCAGGCGGCGGAGGCGTCCGAGCCGGTCTGCACGGTGCGCCAGGTGGTCAGGTTCGGCACGTCGGCGCTGTTGGAGACCCCGTTGGGGTCCCACAGGCTCAGCTCCAGAGTCGCGCCGGCCACGCCGCCGCGCGAATCGTCGACGTGGACGCCCATCACCTCGGAGTTGGGCGACCCCATGACGGTGACGGTGCGGTTGCCGTCGTACTTCGTGGTCAGCGTGCCGTCATAGAGCGACAGGCGCTGCTGGTAGGTGGTGTAGCCGGAGTCGAGCGACGGGCTGGTGTTGAAGTTCAGGTTGCCCGCCGCGAAAGCCGACTGCTGGGACAGGTCGACGCCGGACACCTGCATGGTCAGGCCGTTGGCCGACCAGGCCATGGCACCGGTGCGGCCGTTGCCGACGGTGAGGCCGTGCAGCGGGTTGGTGTTGGGCTTGTTGTAGACGAGGTCGTGCTTGGACAGGTAGCCGGCGTAGTCGACGTTCAGCGCGCCGGTGCCGGAGTTGAAGGCGGCGTCGGTGGGCGAGGCGGCGGCCGGGCCGGCCGGGGCCGCGGTGAGCAGGCCCGCGGCCAGCACGGCTGCCGCGAGCAGGCGCGGGACGGTGCGTTGGCGCATGAGCTGGACCTCCCGGGGGACGGGATCGGGTGAGGGTGTCAGCTGTGTTTCCGGAATCACATCTATGAAATATCCTATAGGATCTACAGTCGTGATCGGAAGTAACTCGATACACCATGAAATTTCGGTTTATCAACGAGATCGCCGCACGGCCGCGTCGGCCAGCCCCGACAGCTCCCGCCGCGCCTGCTCCGTCAACTCCCACGCCGCCAGCGCGTACCGGGCCCGCCGGTGCGCCGAGCCGATCCGCCGCTCCACCGCCGCCAGCGCCCCGCATCCGGTCATCACCTCCCGCACCCGGGCCGCCCCCGCCTCGTCCAGCTCCGGCTCCCCCACATGCGTACGCAGCACCTCCCGGTCCGACCCCGCCGCCCGCGCCCAGGTCTCGGCCAGCAGCATCGTCGGCTTGGCCTGCCGCAGGTCGTCCAGCACCGACTTGCCGGTCTCGACCGGATCGCCGAACACCCCCAGCACGTCGTCGCGCAGCTGGAACGCCCGCCCCAGCGGCTCCCCGAACGCCGCGCACGCGGCCAGGGCCCGCTCCTGCGCCCCCGCCAGCACCACCCCGATCTGCAGCGGCCGCACGATCGAGTACCGCGCCGTCTTCAACCGCACCACCCGCAGCACCCGCCGCGAATCCGGCCCCTCGCCCCGACCTCGCTCAAGTTGCCGGGCGATCGGGGCGATAGGGGGCACTGTCTCCCCCGATTGCCCGGCAACTTGAAGCGGAGGCGGGGACGGGCGGTGGCCGGTGGCGGTGCCCAGGAGGTCCAGGTACTCGCCGGCCATGGCTTCGGCGCGCATCAGGGTGAACAGGGACTGCGCGGCGCGCAGGCGGTCGGGCGCGGCGCCGCAGGCCGCGAGCAGCTCCTCGGCCCACATCGCGCACAGGTCGCCGCAGAGCATCGCGGCGCCGCGGCCGAACGCCGCCGCGTCGCCGCCCCAGCCCTGACCGGCGTGCCGCTGCCCGAACTCCTCGTGCAGCGACGGGCGGCCGCGCCGGAACCCGCTGGCGTCGATGATGTCGTCGTGGATCAGGGCGAAGCAGTGGAACAGCTCCAGCGCCGCCCCGGCGACGACGGCCTCCTCGTCCTGCCCGTCCGTGCCGCCGGTGCCGTGCCAGGCCCAGTAGCACAGGGCCGGGCGCAGCCGCTTGCCGCCGTGCAGGACGAAGCGGCGGATGACGGCGAGCAGGTCGCGCAGGTCCTCGTCGCGGCCGAACACCGCGCGGGCGGTGAGGAACCGGGCCAGCACCGCGTCCACCCGCGCGGGCAGCGTCGGCACGGCCGGGGCCAGCGTCATTACTCTGCCACCCCCGCCAGCCGCAGCAGCAGCGCCTTGACCTCGGTCGCGGCGATGCGCTGCCCGAGCCCGGCGGCCTCGGTGCACAGCAGCACCGGGGCATCCTGGTCGGAGGGCGGCAGCAGCCCGTGCGAGCCCCGGACCGCGTCGGCTCCGGCGTCCAGGCCGACCACGTTCAAGCGGTAGCGCAGGCCCAGCTTCTTGCGTACCAGTGCCTTGGCGGCGCGGGCTTTGGCCGCGCCCGGCCCGGCCGGGTCGAAGAACAGCTCGGCGGGGTCGTAGCCCGGTTTGCGGTGGATCTCGACGTGGGTGGCGAAGTCGGGCGCGCGGGCGTCGTCGAGCCAGTAGTAGTACGTGAACCAGGCGTCCGGCTCGGCGAGCAGGACGAGTTCGCCGCTGCGCTCGTGGGCCAGGCCGTGCTCGGCCTTGCCCGCCTCGTCGAGCACCTGCGCGACGCCGGGCAGCCCGGCGCAGAGCTTGGCGACCTCGGCGGTGTCGGCGGGGTCGCGGACGTACACGTGGGCGAGCTGGTGGTCGGCGACGGCGAAGGCGCGCGAGGTCCAGGGGTCGAGGTACTCCATGCCGTCCTGGGTGTGCACGCGCAGCAGCCCGGCCTCGCGCAGGGCGCGGTTGACGTGCACCGGCTTCGAGACGTCGGTGATGGCGTACTCGGACAGGGCCACGATGGCGGCGCCCCGGGCGGCGGCCGCGTCCAGCAGCGGGCCGAGCACCTCGTCCAGCTCGGCGGCGGCCTTGGCCGCCTCCGGGCCGGACGGGCCGAAGCGCTGCAGGTCGTAGTCGAGGTGCGGCAGGTAGACCAGGGTCAGGTCCGGGTCGCGGGTCTGCATCACGTGTACGGCCGCGGCCGCGATCCACGCCGACGACGCGATCCCCGCCCCCGGCCCCCAGTACGTGAACAGCGGGAACACCGGCAGCTCGTCGTGCAGCTCCGCCGGGACCGTGTAGCAGTCGGGGTCCTTGCGGCCGTCGGCGCGGTAGATCGGCCGCGGCGTGATCGTCCAGTCGACGTCGGCGCCCATGGCGTACCACCAGCAGATGTTGGCCACGGTGTAGCCGGGGCGCGCGCGCCGGATCGCGTCCCACACCCGCTCGCCCTGGACCAGCGCGTGGTGCTGGCGCCACAGCAGCACGTCGCCGAGGTCGCGGAAGTACCAGCCGTTGCCGACGATGCCGTGGTCGGTCGGGGTCAGCCCGGTGAGGAAGCTGGCCTGCACGCTGCACGTGACGGCGGGCAGCACCGGGTCGAGGCGGGCGGTGGCGCCCGTCGCGAACGCCGCGCGCAGCCGGGGCATGTGCGCCAGCAGGCGCGGGCTCAGCCCGACCACGTCGAGCACCACCACGGGACGGTCCATCTCAGCTCACCCCACACGTCGACATCTGGGCACGGGCGTACGCGAGCTCGGCGGCGATGCCCGCGGCCAGCCCGGCGTCGTCGGTCGGGCGGGCCGCCTTCGGCAGCACCTCCCAGGTGTACGTCTCCACCTCGAAGTGGTCGCACGAGCTGCCCGCCAGCAGCGCGGCCAGGCCCTCGACGAGCACGGGCGTGCTCGCGGCCAGCGGGGCGGGCGGGGCGGCGTGCAGCGGGGCGTGGAAGTGCACCCGCCACGGCCCGTTCGCCGAGGAGGCCAGCGCCTGCGGCAGGTCGTCGAAGACGGCCCCGCCCGCGCTGCGCGTCTGGTGCAGGAACCGGGGTTCGGCGTACGTCGCCAGCACCTCGGCCGCATTCTGCGGGTCCTCGACCTCCAGGGCCGCCGACACCTGCACCTTCACCACCGGCACCCCGGCGGCTTCGAGCTTGGCCACCGCGTCGCGCGGGTCCTCCCAGGCGCAGGCGAGGTGGGCCAGGTCGACGCAGATGCCCAGGCGGTCGCTGCCGACCCCCGACAGCGCCGCCACGGCCTGGTCGATGTTCTCCACCACGCAGCCCGGTTCCGGCTCCAGCGCCACCCGGATCTCCCGGTCGCTGTCGGCCAGGGCCTGCCCCAGCGCGCGCAGCTGGGCCCGCGCGGCCTGCCAGCGGGGCCGGTCCCACGGTTCGCGCCAGGCCAGCGGCAGGGTCGAGATCGAGCCGCGCGCCGCGTCGTCGGGCAGCAGGTCGGCCAGCACGATCGCGAGGTCCTGGGTGTAGCGCAGGCGGCGCGGATCGGTCCAGTCCGGACGGTAGACGTCGTGCTTGACGACGGGTGCGTGGAAGGCCTGGTAGGGGAAGCCGTTGAGGGTCACCGTCTCCAGCCCCCGGGCGGACAGTTCGGCGCGCACCTTGCGGCGCAGCGCCGGGTCGGCGGCCAGCGCGGACGCGACCGGCGCGGCCAGCCACAGGCCCAGCCCCAGCAGGTCTGCGCCGAGGTGTTCGCGTACCGGGACCGCGAAGCGGTCCAGCTGCGCCAGCACCCCGGGCAGGTCGTCGGCCGGGTGCACGTTCGTGCAGTACGCCAGGTGCACGGTCGAGCCGTCGGCTCTGCGCAGCCGCATCACGACCCCCCGCGCAGGATCGAGTTGCCCGCGTACGTCGCCCCGTCGCTGATCCCGTCGAGGTCCAGCCGCTTGGACTGCCCGTAGAACTCGACCGGGTTGCGCCACAGCACCCGGTCCACGTCGTCGGAGGTGAACCCGGCCGCCAGCATCGCCTCCCCGGTGCGCAAGGTGAGCAGCGGATCCGACTTGCCCCAGTCGGCCGCGGAGTTGACCAGCATCCGCTCCAGCCCGTGCTCGCGCAGGATGGCGACCATCCGGTCCGGCGACATCTTGGTGTCGGGGTAGATCGAGAAGCCCATCCAGCAGCCGGAGGCGGCGACCTCGGCGACGGTCAGCTCGTTGAGGTGGTCCAGCACGACCCGGCCGGGTTCGATGCCGGATTCCTTGACCACGTCGATGCTGCGCCGGGTGCCGACGAGCTTGTCCCGGTGCGGGGTGTGCACGAGGGCCGGCAGGTCGGCGTCGACGGCCATTTCGAGCTGCGCCGCGAAGACCTCGTCCTCGTCGGGGGTCATCGAGTCGTACCCGATCTCGCCGACCGCGACGACCCGGTCCTTGGCCAGGTAGCGCGGCAGCAGCGGCAGCACCTCGCGGCAGCGCGGGTCGTTGGCCTCCTTCGGGTTCAGCGCGATGGTGCAGTGGTGCCGGATGCCGAACTGGCTGGCCCGGAACGGCTCCCAGCCCAGCAGCGCGTCGAAGTAGTCGGTGAACGAGCCCGGGTTGGTACGCGGCTGGCCGAGCCAGAACGCGGGCTCGACCAGGGCGAGCACGCCCGCGGCGGCCATCGCCGCGTAGTCGTCGGTGGTGCGTGAGGTCATGTGGATGTGCGGGTCGAAGATGCGCATCACAGCAGCCTTTCCAGCAGGCGTACGGCGTCGGCGGGCATGGTCCGGCCGGCGGCTTCACGCTCGCGCCGCAGGCCGTCGAGCATCCGGCCGAGTTCGGCGTCGGCGCGGCGGTCGAGGTCGTGCACCTGCGCCAGCGGCAGGCCCATGAACACGCTCTTGAGCACGGCCTGGCGCCACTCGGCGTCGCTGAGCAGCTCCGCGCCCTGGCCGAGGGCGGCGGCGACCAGCCGGGTGTCGTTGCTGCGCAGCGCGTCGCGCAGCAGCTCGGCCGAGGGCCAGGCGCGCAGCACGGCCCGCTTCTCGTCGTTGTCGCCGTAGCGGTACAGGTCGGTGGCCTGCTCTGGCGAGAGCAGGGTGGCCTGCAGCAGCCGGATCCGGGCGCCCTCGGCACCGTCGGCGCCGACGTGGCGCCGGGCGGCGGGCAGCAGCACGGCCAGCGCCGCCGGGTCGCGGCGCACCCGCGCGAGGGCGTCGCCGAGCCACTGCGCCGCGCGCAGGAAGGTGAGCGACCGGGCGGCCACCTCGGGCGCGGCGTGCGAGTGCCGGGCCAGCTCGACCGCGACCAGGCCGTCGTAGCCGGTGTCGGCCAGCGCCCGCAGCACCGGCGGGAAGTCGATCTCACCTTCGCCGAACTCCAGGTGCTCGTGCACGCCCCGGACCATGTCGTCGATCTGCACGTTGACCAGGTGCGGCCCGGCCTGCCGGACGCACTCGGGCACGTCGGCGGGCTCGTTGGCCCGGCAGTGGCCGATGTCGAGGGTGAGCCCGAGCCCGTCGCCGACCCGGTCGCGCAGCTCGCGCCAGGTGGCCAGGGTGTCGACGAGCATGCCGGGCTCCGGCTCGAAGCCGACCACGACCTGCCGCTGCCGCGCGTGCTCCAGCACCTGGGCCACGCCGTCGGCCAGCCGGTCCCAGGCCGCGGCCTCGGGCACGTGCGCGGGGCGTACGCCGGACCAGCACGACATCGCCTGGGCGCCGAGGTCGGCGGCGATGTCGGCGGCCCGTTTCAGGAAGTCGAGCCGCGGGGCCGGGTCGTCGTGCAGGAACGTCGGGCTGTGCTTGCGCCGGGGGTCGAGCAGGTAGCGGGCGCCGGTCTCGATCACCACGGTCAGGCCCAGCTCGGCGAGCCGGTGCGCGGTCCGGTCGACCTGGGCGCGCAGGTCGGGGGCGTACGGGTCGAGGTGGCCGTGGTCCAGGGTCAGCGCCACGCCCTGGTAGCCGAGCTCGGCGATGATCGCCAGCGCGTCGTCGAGGCGGTGGTTGGCGAAGCCGTTGGTGCCGTACCCCCAGCGGATGCTCATGTCGGGGACACCGCCCTGGCCAGCTTCGCCCCGGCCGGGGCACCGGCCGCGACCAGTGCCCCGGCCAGCGGCCGCCCCGACGCGGCGATCAGCGCGCCCTGCAGTGCGGGCAGCGAGGTTATCCCCGCGCCGACCGCGGCGCGCACGCGTCCGGCGGCAGGATCGCGCAGCACGTCGCGCTGCGCCCGCCCGAACCTGAGCGCGTACCAGGCGGCCAGGCCGACCGGGGCCCAGCCGCGCCGACCGGACGCCGCGTACGCGACGGCGGCGGTCCCGGCCAGCGTCAGCGCGGGCAGCGACCGGTCGGCTCCGGTGACCTCGCGCCGCGACAGCGCGGTCACCGCGTACGTGTGGGCGGCGACGGTCAACGCCGGGCGCACCGCGCGGCGCATCCGGCCGGTGCTGGCGCCCAGCAGCACGTCCAGACCCCGGCACACCGCCATCGCGGCGGGGCCGGCGGCGGTGTTCTTGGCCTGCACGTCGTACGCCCAGACCGCCGCCGCCAGCGCGGTGGCCGTGCCCAGCGTGCGGCGCCCGCCCGACGCGGCGGCCAGCGCCAGCCCGGCGGCGGTCAGGCCGCCCGCGATCGCCAGCGCGGTGTTCGGCGCGACGCGGCCGGACGGGATCGGCCGCTCGGGGCGCTCGACCGCGTCGAGGTCCCGGTCGGCCCAGTCGTTGGCGGCCATCCCGGCCCAGTACAGGCAGACCGAGGCGGCGGCGACCCCGGCGGTGCGCCCGTCGAGGCTGCCCGCGGCGGCGGCCCCGGCGACGGCGTCGCCGGGCACCGACAGCGCGGCGGGCGCGCGGACCAGCTCGGCCAGGTCACGCAGCCGCATCCCAGCCCCCCACCCATGCGCACAGGTCACGCCACTGGTCGGCCAGCCCGTGCGGGACGTCGCCGAGCGGGTCCTTGAAGAAGAACGCGAGCTGCGGCAGCGGACCGGACACCCCGTGCGCGTGCGCGGCGGCGGTCAGCCGGGCCAGGTCCAGCACCAGCGGCGCGGCCAGCGCCGAGTCGCAGCCGTGCCAGGTGAACTCCAGCCGCATCCGGCTGCCCAGGAACCCGCTGAACGTGATCAGGTCCCAGGCGGTCTTCAGGTCGCCGATGTCGGGCACGTAGTCGATGCGGGTGTGGCCCTCCGGCTCGTAGCCCAGCGTCTCCTTGAGCACCCGCTGCTTGCTGGCGACCTTGGCCGCGTTGGCGTCGGGCCGGGCCAGGTTGGCCCCGTCGCCGCCGCCGAGCAGGTTGGTCCCCGACCAGGAGCGCACATGCAGGTTGCGCATGGCGAACATGGGCGCCAGCACCGACTTGAGCAGCGTCTCGCCGGTCTTGCCGTCGTGCCCGGCGTAGGCGACCCCGGCCCGCAGCGCCAGCTCGTGCAGCGCGGGCAGCCGCGCCCCGGTCGACGGGGTGAAGTCCACGTACGAGCACCCGGCGGTGAAGGCCGCGTACGCGTAGAGCGAGCTGGGCGGGAGCACCTGCTCGGTGTGCAGCGCGGCAGCCAGCGCCTCGGGGTCGGCGTGCGCGGGGTGCGGCACCGCCGCCGCCTCGGTGGAGGCGACGTTGACCACCACCACGTGCGCCAGGGCGTGGCGCCGCCGGAATTCGTCCAGGTCGGCGGCGATGCGGACCGCGGTCTCGTGCTGGGTGGCGCCGTGCGGGGCGCAGCGCAGCTCGGCCTCCACGGCGGCCAGGTCGTCGGCGACGGCGGCCACGATGGCGGCGGGCAGGACGCCGGCGGTGACCAACGCCTGCGCCTTCTTGTCGAGGCCGAGCTCGACGACGTCGTGGCCGCCGATGACGAGGTCGGCGAGGGTGGGCAGCGCAGCGTCGCGCAGCGGGGGCAGTTCGGTCACGCAGCCGGTCGGTTCCGCGAGGCCGGCCCGGACCGCGAGCGCGCCCACGATGCCGGTCACCGCCACGGCACCACGTGCTCCGATGAGCCAAAGTCCGGTACGCACAGGGCCTCCTGTTACGCCTAAGTAGCGGCCATGTTAGATCGGTTCAACTAAAAGTTTCTAGATAGAGAGCAATAGTTTTTTCGGATCTAGCAAAAGTTGGCCTCCGCCTGGCGATACTGCACCTCCGGGCGACAGAAGAAACGGTTAAAGTAGGGCATAACTTCGCGATCGGCTTGGCCGGGGCGGCGCTGCCGCTCTTCCGTTCACGACCAAGATCCGTATAGGATGTTTCACGGATGTCAATGTCCACCTGGAGCCTCGGATCGGCGACCCGGCTCCGGTTCGCGGGCGACCCCCGCGAACGGCATGAAGGATGCTCCGTGTCTGCGTCGCCGCGTACCCCCTTGCCCGGCCCTGCCCCAGGCCGCCAGACCGGCGTGTCCCCCTCCCGTCGCGGCCGGCGCCCGGCCGACCGCGGCACCTCCGCGCGAAGGAGCGGGCACATGCGCAAACGCCTCCTGTCCCTGGCCGCCGCCCTCGTCGCCCTGGTGGCGACGGTGCTGGTCGGCCCGGCGACCCCGGCAGCGGCGGCGCCGCTGACGAAGGTCCTGGTGTTCTCGAAGACCGCCGGTTTCCGGCACTCGTCCATCCCCAACGGCATCGCCGCCATCCAGGCCCTCGGCTCGGCCAACGGCTTCACCGTCACCGCCACCGAGGACGCGACCCAGTTCAACGCCGCCAACCTGGCCCAGTACCAGGCGGTGGTGTGGCTGATGACCACCGGCGACGTCCTCGACGCCACCCAGCAGACCGCGTTCCAGAACTACATCGCCGCCGGCGGCGGCTACGTCGGCGTGCACGCCGCCGCCGACACCGAGTACGACTGGCCCTGGTACGGCGGCCTGGTCGGCGCGTACTTCTCCTCCCACCCGGCGATCCAGACCGCCCAGGTGCGGGTGGAGACCCCGGTCAACGCCTCGACGGCGCACCTGCCGTCGACCTGGAGCCGCTCGGACGAGTGGTACAACTACCGCACCAACCCCCGCCCCAACGTGCGGGTGCTGATGAACCTGAACGAGGCGTCGTACACCGGCGGCACCATGGGCGACCACCCGATCACCTGGTGCCAGAACTACGGCGGCGGGCGCTCCTGGTACACCGGCCTCGGCCACACCGAGGCCAGCTACACCGACACCAACTTCACGAAGATGCTGCTCGGCGGCCTGCAGATCGCGGCCGGCTCGGTCGCGGCCGACTGCACGCCCACCTCGCAGCCGCCGGTCACCGGCGCGACCCTCAAGGCGCGCGCCAACAGCAAGTTCGTGACCGCCCCCGGCGGCGGCACCGGCAACCTGATAGCCGGCGCCACCACCGCGGCCACCCTGTCCGAGCGGTACGACATCGTCGACCTGGGCGGCGGCAACATCGCGCTGAAGTCCCGGGCCAACGGCAAGTACGTCTGCGCCGACAACGCCGGGGCCAACCCCCTGATCGCCAACCGGACCGCCGTCGGCCCGTGGGAGACGTTCGCCCGCATCGTCAACAGCGACGGCACGATCAGCCTGCGCGCCCAGGCCAACGGCAAGTACGTGGTGGCGGAGAACGCGGGAGCGGCCGCGCTCATCGCCAACCGCACCGCGATCGGCACCTGGGAGAAGTTCGACCAGGGCAGCTGAGCGCGGGAAGTCCACCGCCCGGGGCCGGCGTCCCAGCATCCGCCGGCCCCGGGCGGTGCCGTGCGCGCCTTCCGTACGCCGGGCAACCCTGGGACCGGATCGACTGGTATTACCGGCGACCTATCCATTGGGAGGACCGGTGACGCGCAGCGACACCTTCGCGGACTTCGTGACGACCCGCTCGCCACGCCTGCTCCGCACCGCCTACCTGCTCACCCACGACTGGGGACTCGCCGAGGACCTGCTGCAGACCAGCCTGGCCAAGGCGTGGAGCGCGTGGCGCCGGGTCGACGCCGACCCCGAACCGTACGTGCGGCGCATCCTGATCAACACGTACTCGACCTGGTGGCGCCGCCGCTGGCACGGCGAGCAGCCGACCGAGCGGCCGGCGGAGGCCGCCACCGCGGACCCAGGTGACGCGGTCGCCGCCCGCGACGAGATCTGGCGGGCCCTGAGCCGACTGCCCCGCCGCCAGCGCGCGGTGCTGGTGCTGCGCTACTTCGACGACCTGAGCGAGGCGCAGATCGCCGAGACCATGGGCGTGTCCGTCGGCACCGTCAAGAGCCAGCACGCCAAGGCCCTGTCCAAGCTGCGCCTGGACGACTCGCTGATGTTGGAGGGAGCGACGCGATGATCGATCTGAGGGAACTGATGGACGAACGTTCCGCCCCGCCCGCCGACCTGGCCCAGCACCTGCGCCTAGCCGACCTGCGCCACCGGATCGCCGTCCGGCGCAACCGGCGGATCGGCGGCGTCCTCGCCGCCGTGGTCGCCCTCGGCGCCATCGGGTACGGCCTCGTCCCGGCCCTGCGCGACGGCGGGGTGTCCCAGCCCGCGGGCCCCGGCGCCGGGTTCCCGCAGTACCTCGAGGGCACCCGGATCATCGCCACCACCCGCTCGCAGCCGGGGATCAACAGCCTCACGCTCACCTTCACTCCGCCCGGCCTGAGCCCGTTCAAGGTCTTCACCGACTGCACCGGCGCGGCCGGCCTGGAGCTGCGCGGTGAGCTGGGAGTCGACGGGATGGTCCGGCAGAGCGGCTCCTGCGGCGGCGACGACCTGGTCCTGAGCTGGCAGATCGAACCGGAGCAGCAGGGGCAGGAGATGAGCGTCAAACTCCGCGTGATCGCGGCCGACCGCGAGACCCAGAAGAACACGGCGTTCCCGCCGGGGGCGACGATCGCCATGGCGGTCGGGGTGCCGGTGCCCTACGACGCCTATCCGCTGCCCGACCGGCCCGCCGTCCTGGGCGCGGCCGCCGACGCCAGGCAGCTGCTCGCCGGATGGGAGGGCCTGACCCCCGAAGGCAGACCGGTCACGGACAAGGTCTGGGACCCCCTGCTGTGGCTGCGCAGCGACCCGCAGGACCCGCTGCGCCCGCGGACCGTCACCGTGCACGCCAGGGACGGCTACTCGTTCATCGCCCAGTCGGTGACCCCCGGGTCGCTGCGCATCCAGCTGGACGGAGTCGACCTCCAGTCCGCGCAGTGGTGGGGCTACGACGCCGAGCTGCGCGTGTTCACCTGCTACCTGGGCGGCCCGGTCTACGACGCAGGCAAGCCCGGAGGCGTCACGATCACGGTGATCCCCGAGCACGTCACCGGCGACTGGCAGCTGCTGGTCCAGGCGGACACCCCGCTGTCACCCCCGCCCCCACCGCCACCGCCGCGCTGACGAACCAGTCGGGCGCCTCCGCGAGGGTTTCGGGGAAAGTGCAGGAATGGACGTCGCGATTCGTGCACTCTCCCCGAGACGCAGCGTGGTCGACGCTGCGGCGCCGGGCACGGGTGGCGGGCCGGAGCGGGTGGCGGGCGGGAGCGGAGACGGCGGACAGAGCTCGCCATGATCGCTACTGCAGGTCAGAACCCGTGTTGAAAGCGCACTTTCTGACCGCGAGTAGCGATCATGGCGCAAGGTGTCCAGGCCCGCCCGGTCGCCACCGGTTGCGTCGGAGGGGCGACAGTTTCGGCGTCGTCGGTCACTGACGCGGGGTTGTGAGGCTGGCATTGTCGCCGGTGACCGCTAGGGTCGTGCGGGTGAGTGGACAGCAGCCGGGCACACCCGTCGGACGGGTGCTGGGTACCGAGGACGCGAGCCCGCTGACCTTCTGGGTCGCGGTCGCAGACGGGTCATACCTGCAGCTCGACGATGTGGTGGTGACCCAGCGGCCACTGCCGGACCAGGGCATGGTCACCATCGCCGGGGTGGTGACGAGCGTGCGCGCCCGCCATGAGGGCGCGAGCTTCGACTCCGACGTCTTCGCCATCGCCGACGGCATGCTCCCGGCGCAGGTGCAGGAGGCGGCCGAGGTCACGGTGACCCGGGTCGACCCGGAGGTGTACGTGCCTCCCCTGCCCGGCTCGGTGGCCTACCGGGCCGAGGGCGAGGCGCGCGACGGGGCGCTGTCGTTCGACCGGATGCAGCGCCGCCTGCCGATCGGCACCGGCCGCGACGGCATGCCGGTCTACCTCAACGCCGACTTCCTCGACGGCAGCCGGGGCGCGCACGTGTCCATCTCCGGCATCTCTGGCGTCGCCACCAAGACCAGCTTCGCGACGTTCCTGCTCTACTCGGTGTTCCGGTCCGGGGTGTTCGGCGGCGACGCGGTCAACACCAAGGCGCTGATCTTCAACGTGAAGGGCGAGGACCTGCTGTTCCTCGACCACCAGAACACCCGGCTGGACGAGAAGACCCGGGCGGCGTACCACAAGCTGGGGCTGGAGGCGGGGCCGTTCCCGCAGGTGAGCGTGTTCGCGCCGGCGCGGGCCGGCGATCCGTCGGGCAGCCCGGACGTGGCCAGCCGCCTGACCGGCGTCGACCCGTTCTACTGGACGCTGGCCCAGTTCTGCACCGACCGGCTGCTGCCGTACGTCTTCGCCGACGCCGACGACGAGCGCCAGCAGTACACGATGGTGGTCCACTCGGTGACCGCGCAGCTGGCCAAGCACGCGGTGCCCACCGACGGCGGCATCTCGCTGGACGGCTCGCGCCTGTCCAGCTACGAGCAGCTGGTCGACCACCTGGTGGAGCAGCTCAACGACGAGGACACCCGCGGCGTGTGGGCGGGCAGCTCGGTGGGCGTGGGCACGATCAACGCGTTCGCCCGGCGCCTGATCAACAGCAAGCGCGACCTGGCCCGGCTGATCCGCGGCGACCTGCCCGAGCGCCGCGCGCACAACATCTCCACCGCCGAGAGCGCCCAGGTCACCGTGGTCGACCTGCACAACCTGCCGGACCGGGCGCAGCGGTTCGTGGTCGGTGTCACCCTCAAGACCGAGTTCGAGCGCAAGGAGAAGGCGGGCTCGGCCAAGCCGCTGCTGTTCGTGGTCCTGGACGAGCTGAACAAGTACGCCCCCCGCGACGGCTCCAGCCCGATCAAGGACGTGCTGCTCGACATCGCCGAGCGCGGCCGCTCGCTGGGCGTGGTGCTGATCGGCGCCCAGCAGACCGCCTCGGAGGTGGAGCGGCGCATCGTCGGCAACTCGGCGATCCGCGTCGTCGGCCGCCTCGACCCGGCCGAGGCCGGGCGGCCGGAGTACGGCTTCCTGCCCCCCGCGCAGCGCCAGCGGGTGCTGCTGGCCAAGCCGGGCACCATGTTCGTCGGCCAGCCGGAGATCCCGGTGCCGCTGGCGGTGGAGTTCCCGTTCCCGGCCTGGGCGACCCGGCCGAGCGAGGCCGGTCCCGCGCCCCGCGCCACCATGGCCAGCCTGGTCAGCGCCGCCGACCCGTTCGCGGTGGTCGGCTCCGGCGCCCGCAACGGCATGTCCGACGACGAGATCCCCTTCTGAGAGGGCCGCCAGTGAAGATCCTGCACACCTCCGACTGGCACGTCGGCAAGGTGCTCAAGGGGCGCTCGCGCGTGAAGGAGCAGATCGCCTCCCTGGCCGCGGTGGTCCAGGTCGCGAAGGCCGAGAGCCCTGACCTGATCATCGTGGCCGGTGACTTGTTCGACGTGGCCGCGCCCTCGCCGGAGGCGACGAAGGTGGTGACCCGGGCGCTCAGCGCGCTGCGCGCCACCGGCGCCGAGGTGGTCGCGATCGCGGGCAACCACGACAACGGCGCCGCCCTGGACGCGCTGCGCTCCTGGGCCGACGCGGCCGGGATCATCCTGCGCGGCCGGATCAGCGAGCACCCCGCCGATCACATCGTCTCCGGCATCACGCCCGGCGGCGAGAAGTGGCGCTGCGTGGCCCTGCCGTTCCTGTCCCAGCGGTACGCGATCCGCGCGCTGGAGATGTTCTCGCTGACCGAGGCGCAGGCGCAGGCGACGTACGCCGACCACCTGGCGCGGCTGCTGACGCGGCTGGCGCAGGAGGCGTTCACCGAGCCGGACACGGTCAACCTGGTCACCGCGCACCTGACCGTCACCGGCGGGACCATGGGCGGCGGCGAGCGCGACGCCCACTGCATCCTCGGCTACTCGGTGCCCGCGACGGTGTTCCCGTCCAACGCCCACTACGTGGCGCTGGGGCATCTGCACCGGGCGCAGCTGCTGCCCGGCCCGTGCCCGGTGCGCTACAGCGGCTCGCCGATCGCGGTCGACTTCGGCGAGGAGGAGAACCGGCCGAGCGTGACGATCGTCGAGGTCACCGCGCATACGGCGGCCAAGGCGCGCACGGTGCCGCTGACCGACGCGGTCCCGCTGCGTACGCTGCGCGGCACGCTCGCCGACCTGGCCGTCATGGCCGAGCAGCTCGACGACGAGCCCTGGCTGCGGGTGTACGTCGCCGAGCCGCCCCGCGCGGGCCTGCGCGAGCAGGTGCAGGAGCTGTTCCCGCGCGCCCTGGAGATCCGCGTCGACCCCTCGATGCTGCCGGACGCGGCCACCCGCAACGCCCGCCCCCGGCACACCGGCCGCAGCGCCCCGGAGCTGTTCGCCGACTACCTGAAGCACCGCGGCCACGCCGACGAGGCCACCCGCGCGCTGTTCGAGCGGCTGTACACGGAGGTGAGCGGGTAATGCGCCCTCTACGGTTGGACCTGCGCGGCTTCACGGTGTTCCGGGAGCCGACCACGGTCGACCTGACCGACTGCGACTTCTTCGCCCTGGTCGGCCCGACCGGTTCGGGCAAGTCGACGCTGCTGGACGCGATCTGCTTCGCGCTGTACGGCACCGCCCCGCGCTGGGGCGGCGGCAAGAGCGTCGCGCACGCGCTGGCCCCGTCGGCGTCCGAGGCGGCGGTCCGGCTGATCTTCGAAGCGGGCGGCACCCGGTACGCGGCGACCCGGGTGGTCCGCCGCGACGGCAAGGGCCGCGTCGCCACCCGCGCCGCCGGACTGCAGGCCCTGTCCCCCGGCTTCGACGCGTCCAGCCTGGACGGCGAGGACCTGCTCGACGAGCTGGGCGAGGCGCTGGCCGGGACCCCGGCCGAGCTGGACCACGCCGTCGCCGACGTGGTCGGCCTGCCCTACGACCAGTTCACCAAGTGCGTGGTGCTGCCGCAGGGCGACTTCGCGGCGTTCCTGCACGCCCGCCCGGCCGAGCGGCAGGAGATCCTGGTCCGCCTGCTGGGCCTGGACGTGTACGAGAAGGTCAGGGAGAAGGCCGCCGCGCTGGTCGCCGAGGCCAACGGCAAGCTGGCCGCGACCGAGCCGGTGCTGGCCGAGCTGACCGCCGCCGCCTCCGACGAGGCCCTGGCCGCCGCCGAGCAGCGGGTGGACGCCGCGCGCAAGCTCAGCGCCGACGTCGAGGCGGCCCTGCCCGCCCTGGCCCAGGCGCAGCGCGAGGTCGAGCTGGTCGCCGAGGCGACGACGGCGGCCGAGCGCCGGTTGACGGTGCTCACCTCGGTCGTCGCCCCCGCCGAGGCCGCGACGCTGGCCGGGGCGGCGAGGTCCGCCGCGACCGCCGCCGCCGACGCGGCCGTGGCCGCGGGCACCGCCGAGGAGGCCGAGGACAAGCTGCGTACGCAGCTCGACGACGCGCCCGACCCGACCGTGCTGCGCAGCCTGCTGGAGGCGCACGTCCAGTCGGGGCAGCTGTCGACGAAGCTCGCCGAACTGGACGCGACCGCGCTGCAGGCCCGCGAGGTGCACGAGTCGGCGCTGGCCGCCCAGCGGACCGCGACCGAGCGCGAGCACTCCGCCCAGCAGGGCCTGGACCGCGCGCAGCAGGCGATGCTGGTCGCGCAGACCGCCGACCGGGCCGCCTGGCTGCGCCGCGACCTGGTCGCCGGGCACGAGTGCCCGGTCTGCACGCAGCCCGTGGCCACCGTCCCGGCGATGCCCGACCAGCCCGCGATGAACGCGGCCAAGAAGGTCGTCGCCGAGGCCGAGCAGGCCCTGACCACTGCCCGCACCGGCCGCGCCGAGCTGGACCGCCGGGTGCTGGAGGCGGCCAAGCGCCTGGACCAGGCCACGGTCCGCCGGGAAGAACTCGCCCGTCGTTCGGCCGAGGTCGCCCGGCTGCTCGAAGGTGCCGCGCCGGTCCCGACGCTGCGCGCCGACCTGGCGTCGGTCGAGGCGCTGCGCGGCGAGCTGGCCGAGGCGCGCGGCCGCCTGCGCGAGGCCCGCGAGGCCCAGCGCGCGGCGGCGGGCCGGGCGCAGCAGGCGACCGAGCGGCTGGCCGCGGCGTGGAAGCACTTCGACCGCGTACGCGACACGGTCGCCGCCCTGACCCCGCCCCCGGCCGACCGCGACGACCTGGCCGCGGCCTGGGCCGCCCTGGCCGGCTGGGCCCGCGAGCAGGCGAGCGCCGCCCAGGCCGAACGCGACGGCGAGCGGGCCCGGCTGGCCGCCGCCCGCGACCGGGCCGCCACCGCGCAGGCGGCGCTCGACGAGCTGTTCACCGCCGCCGAGCTGCCCGTCCCCCGCCCCGGCGCGCACCAGCGCGACGCGGCCGTGGCGGTCGAGCGGGCCGTGAGCGGCCACGACGTGCTGCTGGAGCGCCGGGCCCAGGCCGAGGCGCTGCGGGCGCAGCGGGCCGCGGTCGAGGCCGACCGGCAGGTCGCCACGGCGCTGGCCCAGCACCTGCGCGCCAACAACTTCGAGGCGTGGCTGCTGCAGGAGGCGCTGGACGCGCTGGTCGACGGTGCGTCGGCGATCCTGCGCGAACTCTCCGGCGGCCAGTACGACCTGATCCACGACGACCGCGAGTTCTACGTGGTGGACCACCACGACGCGGGCCTGCGGCGTCCGGTGCGGACGCTGTCGGGCGGGGAGACGTTCCAGGCGTCGCTGGCACTGGCGCTGGCGCTGGCCGACCAGCTCGGCGGCCTGTCGCCGACGGCGAGCCTGGAGTCCATCATGCTCGACGAGGGCTTCGGCACCCTCGACGCGTCCACCCTGGACACCGTGGCCGCGACTCTGGAGAATCTGGCCGCCAGCGGCGACCGGATGGTAGGGGTGGTGACGCACGTGCAGGCCCTGGCAGAACGCATTCCGGTACGTTTCGAGATCACGAAGGATGCGCGAACAGCCCGAGTGGAAAGGCTGGGTTAGCCGGATTCTGGTACACAGACTGTCATGAAGTTCCATGTGGACGCCTGGGATCCCGGGTTCGGCACCAGCCTCGACGCTGCCGAACGCGGCCCGGCCGAGACCAGCTCCGCCAAGCTCGACGCCGAGATCGAGCTCCCGGTGGGCGCGTGGCGTCCCCTGGACACGCCGCCCGGCCTGGCCGCCCCCGAGAGCGTCCTGCTCGTCGACGGCGTGCGCCGCACCGACGCCCGCCTCTGGATCGAGGACGCCGACGGGGTCACCCGCCCCGGCCTGGCCTGCTCGTACGCGGCGGGGGTGGTGCGCTGCGAGCGCGCCGGGGCCAGCGTCACCGGCGTGAAGGTCGAGCGGAGCCTGTTCACCGCCGCCGAGGCCGCCGCCGATGTCGACTGCGGCCAGGCCGCCCGCTACACGGCCCAGACCGTCGTCGGCGCCGACGAGGCCGACCTGTCCAACCGGGTGCAGGGGGCGCTGACCGAGCTGGAGATCGCGGTGTCGCGGCAGCTGCGCACCGACGGCGACCTGCTGATCGTGGACGGGCCGCTGCGCAGCCGCGACGCGCTGCCGCGCACGCTGGGCTACATCAAGACGCAGCAGAAGCAGTACCTGCCCGACCGGCTGATCAGCGTGGTCGCGGCGCTGCGCGCCGGGCAGCGTACGCCCGTCTTCCGGATCACCGGCGTGTACGAGCGCCTCACCTGGTACCTGCGCCTGCCGCACGCGGGCGGGTCGCCGTGGGCGGGCATCGTGCGGGTCGAGTGCTCGGCGGAGGTGCCCGACTACGAGGCTGTCGAGCTGGCGGAGCTGTCGACGGCGACGATTCCGCGGTTCGCGTCGCTGCCGTACAAGGACCCGCGGGCGCCGCAGAACCTCGTACCGATCGCGGGCCTGGAGCGCAAGCTGCGCCACCTGCTCGGCGACGGCAAGCTCCTGCACCGCTCCCTGGTCATCGCCGCCCAGCGCACCGCCGCCGGGCCCGCCGGGCCTGCGGCGGCGGGGTAGGTGCAGTTTCGGGGAAAGTGCACGAATCATGCGCCGGATTCCTGCACTTTCCCCGAAACTGCAGACCCCGACCTGCGGTAAGGCGGGCGCGGGTGGCAGATTCGAGGGCGTGACGCAGGAGTGGGAGCTGCCCGAGCGATACGACATCGCCGGTACGCTCGCGCAGCTCAGCCTCGGCCGACACGACCCGTGCAGCCGCTGGGTCGACGGCGTCTACTGGCTGGCTGCGCGCACCCCGCAGGGCCCCGGCACGCTCGGCCTGCGCAAGGCGGGCGGCAAGCTGATCACCACCGGGTACGGGCCGGGCGCCGCCTGGCTGCTCGACCGCGCCGACGCCATCGCCGGGCTGCACGACGACCTCACCGGCTTCGGCACCCTCGCCCAGGCCCATCCGCTGGTCGCCCGGCTGTCCCGCGACTTCGCCGGGCTGCGCCTGCCCGCCACCGGCCTGGCCTTCTCCCGGCTGCTGCGCGCCGTCTGCGAGCAGAAGGTCACCGGCACCGAGGCCTACCGCGCGTACGCGGCGATCGTCCGCCGGTTCAGCGGCCCCGCCCCCGGCCCGGTGGAGCGGCTGTACCTGCCGCCTGACCCGGCGGACATCGCGGCGGCGCCGTACTGGGAGTTCCACCCGCTGGGGCTGGAGCAGAAGCGCGCCGACACGCTGTGCCGCGTCGCCGCCCAGGCCGCCCGCCTGGAGGCGTGCCCCGACAGCGCGTCGCTGACCGCACGGCTGCTCGCGATCCGGGGCATCGGCCCGTGGACGGCGGCCGAGGCGGCGGCGGTCGTACACGGCGACCCCGACGCGGTCAGCGTCGGCGACTTCCACCTGCCCAATTTCGTCTGCTACGCCCTGGCCGGCGAACCCCGCGGCACCGACGCCCGCATGCTGGACCTCCTGTCCCCTTTCGCGGGCCACCGCGGCCGCGTCTGCCACCTGATCGAGGCATCCGGCCTCGGCGCCCCCAAATACGGCCCCCGCATGCCGATCCGCACCTTCCACACCTTCTGACCCCGGGGCCCCCGCCCGCCCCGGTTGATCATGAACTTATGGACATGCTCGGCGGCGTGTCCCCACCCCGGCACCGTGATCACCTGGCCGAGGTGAACCGGCGGGTAGGAACCCGCAGCCAGGGGACACAACGCGGACGACGGGTGCCAGCAAACGGTCCGGATCCGGGTAGCTCTCGCACGGCGGACGTCGCATCGGTATGCAGCCTTGGTCGGTTAAGCAAGCTGCTCTCGTGGCCCGCTATGCATACGGCTCGCGTGGCAAGCTACTTCATCGTGACGATCATCTGGAGGCCGTTGTCAGGATGGTATGTCCATGAGCCGTGATAGTCGCCCCAGTCTCCGGTCTGGCGACCGTCAAGGGCGCGGGTCGTATCGATCTCCGCGATGATGGCGTCGCTGACTTCCAGCTCCCGCAGGAAGCATTCAAGCGTCGTGATGCTGACGCCGTCGCGCTCCTCACCCTGAGTGTTGAACATGAGCGTCTTGCCGCCGTCACCAATGGTCACGAAGCGGTTGCCGTTGGCGCACTGTCTAGCAGCCTTCTCAAGCGGCGACTGAGTGACCGCGGCTGCGGCCTCACCTACCGGAGTCTTGTCGAGCATCACCCACACCAGCAGTCCCGCACCCACTATCACCGCGACGGCGGCAAACGCCCCAAGGCCGATGAGGAGACCCGTTCTGCGCTTCCTCGGCTGCATCGGTGTCGGCGGCATGAAATGAGGGTCGCTAGGCATGGGCACGCCGGGACCAACCCGGAACTCTGCATCGGACATCAGCGAACCGTACCCGCCGTACACGCCTGATCACTGTCCGACGATGAGACATAGATGCACGAATCGTCGGCGTCGGCGTTGGCCGATCAGCCCTTTTCGGTCGGCTGCCACGGCACACCATGGCGCCGACCAGCCCTCGGATATCGGGCGCGGATCATGTCTCCTGCCTGTACCTAAGCGTGGCGCCGGAGGTCCGCCCCGTCACCCGAGCGAGGTCGGCCAGCGTCCTGCCGCCCACGCGGCCCAGTCGGCGCAGCCCGTCGGAGGTGGCTCGACATGCTCACCAGCCAGTTCCGCGCCGTCCGGAGCCTGGAACAGGCGGCGGTACTCGGTCAGGTCGGCGGGGGTGATGGGGAAGGTCGAGCCGGGGTCGGTGGCCTGGCGGGACTGGACGCGGGCGAGTTGCTCGGGCGGGTCGATCGGGAGGTAGACCAGGACGCAGTCCGCGCCGGCCTGAGCGGCGAGGTGGCGGAGGGCGGAGCGCTCGGCTTTCGTCCATACGCCGAAATCCAGGATGACGTTCGTGCCCAGGCGCAGGGCCCGCATGGCCAGCCAGACGAAGCGGCCCTCCAGGATGTCACGGCGGCCGTCGGCCTCAGGCTCACCGAACAGCGGGATCATCCAGTCGTCGGGGGTGAACCGCAGTGCGCCGTGGTCGCGTTCCAGCTCGCGAGCCCTGGTCGTCTTACCCGCACCAGGCTGGCCGATCATGACGTACAGCGTCGGGCGTGATCTCATGGCGCCCATCGTGCCCGCTCATGATCGAGGCGTCGCGCGAGTTCAGGACGGCTGCGGCGCTCGGCCCAGCAGGCGGCTGAGATCGACGATGCGGCGGTTGAGGCGGGCTGAGGTGATGGCTTCGACGTTGGCGACGGCCTGGCCCGCGTACACGGTCGCCTCGCGGCGGTCGCCCGACACCGCCAAGACCTCGGCCAGGCTGACCAGGTCGAGAGTCCGGTTGCGGGCCTGCGCCGGGTCGCGGAGACTGATCGCCCGGCGGAGACGCCGCACCGCCTCCTCGCCGTAGCGCGGGTTCGACCTGGCCAGGTCGGCGTGGGCGGCGCCGGTCAGGCTGTACAGCTCCGCCTCGGTCACGTGCTGGCTGCCCCAGTCGTGTGCCGCACCGCCTCCCGCGCGGCTGAACTCCTCCTCCGCTTGGCCGACCGATCGGGCCACCGCCTGGGCGTCGCCGCGCTGGGCGTTTGCCCATGCCTCGATACAGAGCTGATTGGCGCGCTCCGCTGGGCCTAGGACGGACCTGGCCGCGCGGCGGGCCCCGTCGAGCAGGTCGAGGGTGTCGTCGGGGCGGCGCATCTCGATGTTGTGGCCCGCCATCCGCGCGATCAGGTGGCCGCCCAGCCGGGGATCGCCTGCCGCTCGGGCGGCCTGCAACGCGAGGCCGTAGAGCTGCTGGGCGTTGTCGTGGTCCTCGACATCTCTCGCGACGTACGCACCCAGGCCCGCGATGTCCGCGATGCGTTCCAGCAGTGCCTGACGTACAGACTCGCCGGATGCGGCACTGTGCATCACGGCGGCGCGCTCAAGCAGCACGGAGACGTGGCGGCCGAGGCCGCCGCCACCATGGCGGCTCACCCAGGTTCGATAGAGGCTCGTGGTGTCGCGTAGCTCAGCGGCATGCTCGAGCGTGATCCGGCGGGGCAGGTCAAGATGCGGGCCAGCGGAGACCGGCCAGCCTGCAACTACCAGGCTCGCCGCAACCCCGCTTCGCAACAGCTCTCGCCGTTCCGTCTCAACCTCCTCGGGACGCAGCCCGCCTGCCTCCACGGTACCGTCGAGATTGCCCGATGGAGTCCCTCGGTCGAGTCGCTTCGCGGTGGCGCCCGCCCGCCGGAGCCTCCGGGTCAGCGCGGCCGCCGCTTCGAGGCGGCTGATGGACAAGCCGAGCACTTCCGCCAGCGCGCGCAGGATGTCGCCGGTCGGCAGGCGCTCCTCCCGTTCGTAGCGGGAGATCTCGTTCTTGGTGAAGGTCGGTCTGCCGACGACGGCACACAGCTGGTCGGCCAGTCGATCCTGGCTCTGACCGAGTTCCCGTCGCCGACTCGCGATCAGCGCCCCCAATGACTCGCGATACGGCTGCACACCCACCCCACAGTTCGCCGGTCCACAACGTGGCCTACCCAGTGGCCGACGTGCCTGTCCCGTTCCCGGGGCTAACGTCAGGACGCCTTCGGCTCTGTCGCAATCCAGCACATGTCCACAATGGTCAGCTACTAGGTTAAGTAAGCACTACGGCGACCTTCGACGTCAAGAGAGGCCGGATACGGGAGATCCGATCGGCGAAAGAGAGTTCAGCCGCTATGCGAAGGCTCAAGCAGCCTACGGAGCAGGCCTGCTGTCGGCGCACCGCCGGGATACGACGGGATGCTGCAGACAATGCGGTCGGTCGCACCCATGCGAGCAACGCCTGCATGGCGGAAAGTTGATCGCACATTTCGCGGACTGGCAGCCGACAGGGCCGCATTGAACACGCCGGCACATCATAGGTGACATTCGCGGAAATGCCGCTGCGGACAACGGGGGAGGACCGATCGCGAACCGGCATTGCCCGATCGACTCCGCCCATGCCCGCCCTCGTGCCGCCGATCGGCTCCGGGCGTCGTCGTGGATCACCCAACGCGGCAGATGTCCGACGAAACGGCGTGCCCGCAGGGGGCGCTTCGACGCCTCAGCGTGACCTGTCCGACACCAAACGTGGCCGTTGACCCCGTTTCCCCAGGCCACGATCTGCCTAGCATTTGGCAGGTGACAAATGAGAACTACGGCCCGCCGACATATCCGAACGGCCCCGTGTATCAGGCGGCCCCGCCCAAGAAAGGCCTCGGCACCGGCGGAATTATCGCGATAGTCGTCGGAGTGCTCATTCTCGCCTGCTGCGGAATGGGCACGGTCATCGTGCTGACCAGTGGCGACGACACGCCCGACGCACCCGGTGCGGCAGCCCCGGCCGCCGATGCGAAAAGCGATCCGAGCGTCCCGGCGCCATCCCCATCTGCATCCTCCGCCCCGCCTCCCGCCGAGCCGGACGGTCCGGTCACCGTCAAGGTAGGTCAGGCGGTGAACATGAAGTCCCGCAGTACTGAGACGCGAGTAACCATCAAGTCGGTCAAGAAGGCGAAGTCAGACAACCAGTTCACTCAGCCGAACCGCGGTCAGTTCGTTGCGGTCATGGTCGATATTCTCGCCACCAAGGGGACCACCGATCTCGGTCCGACCAACTTCCGCCTGGTGGCCACCGACGGAACGGTCTATCAGACCGAGGTGCTCGTCGTCGGCATCGAGCCGCAGCTCGATTTCATGACGACCGTCCAGCAGGGTCAGCGAAAGAACGGTTACGTCATCTTCGACGTCGACCCGGAGAAGGTCGCGCATCTCAAGGTCGAACTGTCCGACGACTTCGGTGATCCGCAGGGCTACTGGACCACCTGACGCCCTCGCTTCGACAGATCCGTCGACCTTGTTACCCGCCATAACAAGGTCGACGGATCTTCATGCCGATCTGAGCCGCCCTTCTCGTCGGCGATCGGCGAATGCGGACGAAAAGCGGGGTCTCGGCTGTCTAGCTGTGCAGTGTTGTGACCTGAGGTCGTGATCTCCGGGGTCATTTCGGTCGATGATCGGCGTCCTCGGTCTAACCCTCGGCCTGTCAGCGCGATTGTGTCCGAGGACGCCGATCATCCGGCTGTCGACCGCCGAACAGGCGCCCGCTACCCGTGGCCCACCTTGGTGATCAGGAAGCTGTGCCGGCGACACGCCGTCGAGCCGTGCCATAGGTTCATGATCACCGCAGCAGAGCAACCGGGGTGGGGGTGGACTGTTCGATGAAGGTGGCGTGCCAGAGGCAGAACATCAGGACGGTCCAGACCTTGCGGGAGTTGTCGGCCTCCGAGCGCTGGTGGGCGATGAGGAGGGTGCGGGCGTACTCCAGGTCCAGGTGCTCGCTCGCGGCGGAGGTGGACAGGAGGTCGTGGGCCCAGTCGCCGATGTCGCCGCGCAGCCATACCCGGGCGGGGGTGGCGAAGCCGACCTTGCGGCGCTGCGCCACCGGGGCGGGGAGCAGGTCGGACACCGCGGACCGGAGCAGCTTCTTGGTCTGCGGGGTGTCGGGTGAGACGCGCAGGTGCGCCGGGATGCGGGCGGCGACCGCGTACACGCGGCGGTCCAGGAACGGGACGCGCAGTTCCAGCGAGTGGGCCATCGACATGCGGTCGGCCTTGGTGAGGATGTCGCCGGGCAGCCAGGTGTGCAGGTCGATGAGCTGCATCCGGCTGACCGGGTCCAGGGCGGCCGTGCGGGCGTACACCCCGTCGGTCACGTCGGTGCGCGGCGCCGCCGCCCGGCCGCGCAGCAGCAGCGCCTTCTGCTCGGCGTCGAACATCCGGGCGTTGCCGTAGTAGCGCCGCTCCAGCGGCGTCGTCGCGCGGGCCAGGTAGCTCTTGCCGCGTACGCCCTCAGGCATCGCCGCGGAGACGCGGCGCAGCGCGCCCTGGACCGAGCGGGGCAGCCGCTGCACCGGCGCGGTGGCGAACGGCTCGCGGTAGATCTCGTACCCGCCGAACAGCTCGTCGGAGCCCTCGCCGGACAGCACCACCCGCACGTGCTCGGAGGCGGTACGGGCCAGGAAGTACAGCGGGATCAGCGACGGGTCGGCCAGCGGGTCGTCCAGGTGCCACACGATGCGGGGCAGCTCGCGCAGCACGTCGGCGGCGGTGACGACGGTCGGGGTGAACCGCAGACCCAGCCCTATGGCGGTCTCCTGGGCCAGGTCCAGTTCGGAGTAGCCGTCGATGTCGAACCCGGCGGAGAAGACCTGCAGGTCCGGCTTGACCTCGGCGGCCAGCGCGACGACCGCGCTGGAGTCGACGCCGCCGGACAGGAACGCCCCGACGGGCACGTCGGCGACCAGGTGCGCCCGTACGCTGTCGCGCAGTGCCCCGCGCAGCTGCGCCGCCAGCGCCTTCTCGTCGGCCCCCGTGGCCGCGGCGAAGGTCGGCTGGAAGTGGCGGTGCACCTGGACCTGGCCGCCCGGCTCGTAGGTGAGCGAGCACCCGGCGGGCACCCGGCGCACCTCGGCGCTCATCGTGTACGGCTCCGGCACGTACTGCAGCGACAGGTAGTGGGCCAGCGCGTCGGCGTCGAGCGTCCCGCCGCCGCCCGCCAGCGACTTGCGCTCGCTGGCCAGCCACAACCCGTCGGGGGTATGGGCGTAGTGCAGCGGCTTGATGCCGAACGGGTCCCGTCCGGCGTGGAGCCGGCGCTCCTGGCGGTCCCACAGCACGTACGCGAACATGCCCCGCAGCCGCTCGACGGCGGCCGCGCCCCAGTGGTGGAACGCCGCGGCCAGCACCTCGGCGTCGCCGGCGGTGGCGAACACCGCGCCGCACTCGTGGACCAGCTCCTCGCGCAGCTCGCGGTAGTTGTAGATCTCGCCGTTGAAGCACAGGTCCCAGCGCTGCTCGTGGGTCAGCGGCTGGCGGCTGCCGTCCACGTCGATGATGGCCAGCCGCTGGAAACCCATGGTCACTCCGGGCTGCGGAGCCGTGACGACCATGTCGTCGGGTCCCCGGTGCCGGATCAGGTCCAGCCCCGCCGACACCGCGTCGCACGCGTCGCCGAGCCCAGAGGCGCTGATGAAGACTACGAAGCCACACATTGTGGTGCCCTCCTCCCGTCGCAGGCAATCGACCGGAAGGTATGGGGGGACTTGTTAAGGCCGTATCAAGATGTGATGCGCGAACGATGTGCTCCGGCTGGGCGCGGGCTTAACAGGTCCTTCACAGGCGGGTGGGCACAATGCCCGCAGACCGAGGGGGAGGTGGGGCGTGACGGCTCGGATCCTGGTGGCCGAGGACGACCCGAAGCAGGCCAACGTCATCCGCATGTATCTGGAGCACGAGGGCCACAGCGTGCTGTCGGTGGCCGACGGCCGCGCCGCGCTGGACCAGTGCCGCGCCCGCCGCCCCGACCTGGTGGTGCTGGACGTGATGATGCCGCTGGTCGACGGGCTGGACGTGTGCCACATCCTGCGCGCCGAGTCCGACGTGCCGATCATCCTGCTCACCGCCCGCAGCACCGAGAACGACATCCTGCTCGGGCTCGACGTCGGTGCCGACGACTACATCACCAAGCCGTACAGCCCGCGCCAGCTCGTCGCGCGCATCCGCGCGCTGCTGCGCCGCACCGGGGTGCTGGCGGGCGAGGCCAAGGCGCCGCTGGTCGTCGGCGACCTGGTCGTGGACGCGGCCCGGTTCGAGGTACGGGTGGACGGCCGGCCGGTCGCGCTGACGGCCAAGGAGTTCGGCATCCTGGAGGTGCTGGCCGCCGAGCCGGGCCGGGCCTTCACCCGGGCGCAGATCATCGACCGGGCCTTCGGCTTCGACCAGGACGTGCTGGAGCGCACCGTCGACGTGCACGTGATGAACCTGCGCCGCAAGCTGGAGCTGGACCCGGCCGAACCGCGCTACGTGCAGACGGTCTACGGCCGGGGGTACCGGATGCCGCAGGCGCCCGCGTGACCTTCAAGCTGCGGGTCTTCGTCCTCGTGGCGCTGGTCGCGCTGGTGGCCATGGGCGTCAGCACGTACCTCACCCTGCGCTTCGCCGAGAACCAGGTGGCCTCCTCCACCCAGTCGCAGCAGCAGACCCTGCGCGAGCTGGCCGACCGCATCACGAAGTACGGCCGCGACCACGGCACCTGGGAGCGGGTCGCGGACCTGGCCCGGCAGCTGGCGCAGCAGAACGGCAAGCGCATCCGCCTGGAGACGCAGGAGACCCGCGTGGTCATCGTCGACACGGCGCTGCTGCTGGGCCAACCGAACGATCCCGTGACGGAGATGACCGCCTCGGTCGACCCCCGGCCGCAGTTCGAGCTGAACCGCGCGGAGTGGGTCAAGGGTCGTTCCGCCGTGCTGCAGGCCATGGAGCTGTACCGGCAGGAGATCCGCTTCGCCGCCTGCCTGACCCGCAACAGCGTGGACCCCGTCGCCGTCTCCCTGCAGGGCGGCGTGCCGACCTTCTCCTACTTCGACGCTGCGCCCACCGTCGTCCAGGACTGCCGGCAGGGCCTGGTCAGCATGCCGCGGGTGCTCGACGACGACCGCATCGAGATCCAGCAGTGCGAGCTGGCTACGTACCCGACGGACCCCGCCAAGGGCACCCGCACGGAGTCGGCGGCCGTGCTCGCCGAGCAGACCTGCCTGCAGGAGGCGTACCTGACGCGGATCAGCGGCACCGGGCCGGAGCCGCTGCAGCTGGCGGTCGCGGTCGAGGAGACGACGATCTCCGCGACACCGGTGGCGCTGGCGGTCAGCGCGGTCGCGGTGCCCATCATCCTGTGCACGCTGCTGCTGAGCCGGCACGTGCTGCGCCCGATCCGCGAGCTGACGCTGGCCGCGCGCCGGTTCGGCCAGGGTGCCCTGGACCAGCGGGTCGCCGTCGCGGGCGGCGGCGAGCTGGCACGGCTGGCGCAGGACTTCAACAACATGGCCGACTCGCTGCAGCGCAGCGAGGAGCAGCAGCGGCGCATGATCGCCGACGTGGCGCACGAGCTGCGTACGCCGCTGTCCAACCTGCGCGCGTACCTGGAGGCGCTGGAGGACGGGCTGGTCACGCCGGACGCGGCCCTGTTCCACTCGCTGCACGAGGAGGTGCTGCTGCAGCAGCGGATCGTCGACGACCTGCAGACCCTCGCGCTGGCCGAGGCCGGGCGGCTGCGCTACCACTGGTCCACGGTCAGCCTGAGCGAGCTGCTGGAGAGCTGCCGGACGGCGCACCAGCCGTCGGCGTCGACGGCCGCGGTCGAGCTGAAGGTGACGGCCGAGCCGGGCGTCTTCGTCCGGGCCGACGCGTACCGGCTGCGCCAGGCCCTGGGCAACCTCGTCACCAACGCGGTCCGGCACTCCCCCGCGGGTTCGACGGTCACGCTGTCGGCCGCCCGGTCCGGGCCGAGCGCGGTGCTCGCGGTGACCGACCGGGGCAGCGGTATCGCGGCCGCCGACCGGGCGCACGTCTTCGACCGGTTCTGGCGCGCGGACCGGGCCCGCAGCCGTACCAGCGGCGGCAGCGGCCTCGGCCTGGCCATCACCCGCCAGATCGTCCTCGACCACCAGGGCGACATCACCCTCATCAGCGAACTCGCCCAGGGCACCACCTTCACCATCCGCCTCCCGGCCCTCGATTCGCCGGAGTGATCAGGAAGCTGTGCCTCCGACACACCGTCGAGCCGTGCCATAAGTTCATGATCAACCTGAGAGGGGGTGGGCAGGGAGCTGCGAGGGAGCTGGGAAAACGGGTGGTTGCGCACGGGGTGGGGGGTTTGCTGGTTGACTGGGGGTATGGAATTGCCCGTACTCCCCCCGCTGGAGCCGATGCTGGCCAAGCCGGTGTCGAAGCTGCCTGACGAACCGGGTATGACGTTCGAGCCCAAGTGGGACGGTTATCGCTGCATCATCTTCCGGGACGGTGACGAGGTCGAGCTCGCCAGCCGGGGCGGGAAGTCGTTGACGCGGTACTTTCCCGAGGTCGTGGAGCTGGTCAAGAAGCAGTTTCCGGTGCGGTCGGTGATCGACTGCGAGATCGTGGTGATCCGGCGGGAGGAAGGGCAGCTCCCCCGGCTGAACTTCGACCTGCTGGGGCAGCGCATCCACCCAGCCGCCTCCCGGGTGAAGAAGCTGTCGGTCGAGACACCCGCCGACGTGATCGCGTTCGACCTGCTGGCGCTGGACGACCGGCTACTGATGGACGAGCCGTACTCGGTGCGCCGGGCGCTGCTGGCCGACGCGCTGAAGGGCGTGACGCCGCCGGTGCACCTGACGCCGGTGACCACCGACGCGGGCACCGCGCGCGAGTGGTTCACCGCGTTCGAGGGCGCCGGGCTCGACGGGCTGATCGCCAAGCCCGCCGACATGGCGTACGTGCCGGGTAAGCGGCTGATGTTCAAGATCAAGCATGCGCGTACCGCCGATGTCGTCGTCGCCGGCTTCCGCTACCACACCTCCGGCCCGATCGTCGGCTCGCTGCTGCTCGGCCTGTACGACGACGAGGGCACCCTGCACCACGTCGGGGTCAGCTCGTCGTTCACCGCCGCCAGGCGCAAGGAGCTGCTGGACGAGCTGGAGCCGTACCGCGACCCGGCCGAGCACCCGTGGGCCGTGGCGGGCGAGGGCCAGCGCGTGCCGGGCGCCCCCAGCCGCTGGAGCGGCACCAAGGACCTGTCGTTCGAACCGCTGCGCCCCGAACTCGTCGTCGAGGTCGGCTACGACGCGATGGAGGGCGACCGGTTCCGGCATACCGCGCAGTTCCAGCGGTGGCGGCCCGACCGCACCCCGCAGTCCTGCCGGTACGACCAGCTCGACCGTCCGATCAGCCTCAACGTCGACGAGGTACTGGCTACCCCGTAGGCTCGGGCGAATCCACTGGGGGGAGTGAACACGCTCGTGCGTCTCAGGATCGATCACCGCGTGGTACGGCTGTCCGTCGCGTTGGTGGCGAGCGCGGCCACCCTGACCGGGTGCGTGCTGCCGCTGCCCGACTTCGGGCGGCGCCCGGCCGCGGCGCAGAGCCCGGAACCCGGCTGGCGGCTGTGCCCGGAGGTGCCCGCCGAGCTGCTCGGCAAGGCACCCTCCGGGTACACCTTCGAATGCCGCACGGTCGAGGTGCCGCAGGACTGGAGCAAGCCCGACGACGGGAACACCTTCGACATCGCGGTGATGCGCGCCCGCGCCACCGACCAGCGCGACCGCATCGGCTCGCTCATGGTCAACCCCGGTGGACCGGGCGCCTCCGGCATCGACCTGGCCTCGTACCTGACCCGGGGCCTGCCCGCCGAGGTCACCAGGCGCTTCGACATCGTCGGCTTCGACCCGCGCGGCGTCGGCCGGTCCAGCCCGGTCGACTGCTACTCCGACGCCGACCTCGACGCCACGTTCGGCGCCGACCCCGACCCGAAGACCCAGCCCGAGTTCGACGAGAACGTGGACCTCACGAAGCGGATGGTCGACGGCTGCAAGGCCAAGTACGGCGACCGCCTCAACAAGTTCTCCACCGAGCAGGCCGCCCGGGACATGGACAAGATCCGCCAGGACCTGGGCGAGGACAAAATCAACTACCTCGGCTACTCGTACGGCACCCTGCTCGGCGCCGTCTACGCGCAGCTGTTCCCCGACCGGATCCGGGCCATGGTGCTCGACGGCGCGGTCGACCCGACCCTGGACTCCACCGCGTCGGCGCAGAGCCAGGCGATGGGCTTCGAGCGGGCCTTCGACAACTTCACCGCCTGGTGCGACGACAACCACAGCCGCTGCCCGATCGACGGCAACGCCCGCGAGGTCACCATGAAGCTGATGGAGGAGGCGCGCACCAAGCCCGTCGGCAACAGCGACGGCCGGTACGCCACCCCCGGCTGGATCTTCTGGGGCGTGGTGTCGGCGCTCTACACCAAGGCCCGCTGGCCCGACCTCGGTGAGGCGCTGGGCGACCTGCAGCAGGGCAAGGCCGGGGCGATCATGGCACTGGCCGACTCGTACGCCGACCGCGACGACAACGGCGTCTACACCAACCTGTTCGACGCCAACGCGGCCGTCAACTGCGCCGACGAGGCCAAGCCGGTGCCGGTCGAGCAGATCCGCAAGTACCAGGAGGAGTGGCGCCAGAAGTACCCGATGTTCGGGGCGCCGCTGGCCGTGGGCATGCTGACCTGCTCGGTATGGCCCGGGCCGCGGGACCCGTTCCCGACCGGCGAGGCCAAGGGGGCGCCGCCGATCCTGGTCGTGGGCACCAAGGGCGACCCGGCCACGCCGTACGAGCAGACGCAGAAGCTCGCCGACATGCTGGGCACCGGCACCGTCCTCACCTGGGACGGCGAAGGGCACACGGCGTACCCGGAGACCCGCTGCATCAGCAGCGCCGTCAACAAGTACCTGATCGACCTCGACGTCCCCGCCAACGGCACCGTCTGCCCCGCCCAGTAGCCCTTTGAGGTAAGGAAGGGCCCCTTCTTATCGCATTGCGATGTAGAAGGGGCCCTTCTTAACTCAGCCTCAGCCAGGGCGTGCCGACCGATTGGACACAACATCGACTAAGTCATATGATTCGACCGGCGGCAGCGTCGGCGGGCGAATGTCGCCCCGTTGAATTCGCTGGCCACAGCCACTCGATGGCACGATGGTCGAAGCGACTGCCGTCCATGGCAGGGGTGACGCGAGGGGGTGTGAATGTCCTACGAACCCAAGTTGGCAGCCGCTCTGTCAGGCGCGACTCTCGCCCAACTCGGGCACTGGCGCAAAGGGACCGACGGCGAGGGCGCGATCCTGCTGCCGGAGCTGTCCGCGACCCGGCCGATCCTGTACTCGTTCCGCGACATCATCGCCCTGCGCATGTGCATCACCCTGCGCCGCGCCTCGTCGCTCCAGAAGATCCGCCGCGCGCTGACGACGCTGCGGGTCGACCTGGACGAGCGCGACCACCTCTCGCGGTACACCCTGGTCGCCGACAGTGACACGATCTACCTGGCGACGAACGACGAAGCCGTCGACCTGGTCCACAGCCGGGGCAACATCGTCATCCACCAGATGGTCCAGGTGCTGGGGCCCTACTACTACGACGGACGCCATGTGCCCGCGCTGTTCCAGCCCCGCAGCCATCTGAGCGTCAACCCGGCCGTACGCGGCGGCGAGCCGGTCATCACGGGAACCCGGGTGCCGGCGATGCAGGTCGCCAGCCTCATCCGAGACGGGGTCCAGCCGCAGCAGATCGCCTCCATCTACCCGGGCGTCAGCGCGGCGGCCGCCGAGGACGCCGTCGACTTCGCGGACTACGCCGACAGCTACCAGCGGCAGGCCGCAGCTTGAAGATCCTGCTCGACGAGAACGTCGCGATGCCGCTGACGAACGCACTGCGCTCGTTCCTCTTCACCCACGACCTGCGCCATGTGAGCGAGGAAGCCGCCTGGTCGGGCACCTCCGACGTGGAGCTTTACAAACGCGCCGCCCAGGAGGGCTACCAGGCGGTCCTCACCACAGACGCCAGGCAGATGCAGCGGGCGAACGAGGTGGCCGCGATCGCCGCGTCAGGCATCCATCGCATCGAATACTCCCAGCGGCACCCAGGACTGACCGGGCTCGGAGTCGCCATCGGCGCAGTGTGCGCCGGACTGCCCGTGGCGTTGGCCGAGCTGGCGGAGGCACCGTCGCAACGGCTGGTCTACCTCAAGGGCATCGACCCGACCAGCAGTGGACGCCTGCAGGTGACCGATCCAACCGTCAGCCCGCCCAAGTTCTGGCCCGCCTGAGCAGGTCGCCGGGCCGTTCCTGCACCCGCTGTCACGTGCCCGGCTGACGGCGAGCACGTCAGCGACCCGCTCGTCTAGAGCAGCGCGTAGCCAGGTCATGGTTGGCCAGGGCCCGCCACCGCGGACAGGCGGGCCCTGGCTCGCGCTCAGGGTCGGTTCAGCGCGACCACGAACAGCAACACCACCAGGCCGATGGGCACGAGCCACGGCAGGAAGGTCCGCACCTTCTCCTCCCGGGTGCGCGGGACCAGGTACTCATCCTCGGCCAGCACGTTCGGATAGCCGTCGCGGTACTCGATGCGCCCGCCCGCCGGCACCTCGACCGTCACCGTGGGCCGGTTCAACGACCAGATCACCACGTGCGCCGCGTAGACCAGCGCCCACCAGCCGCGGGTCATCACCACCATCGTCACGTGGAGCGTATGCCAGGACGAGCTGATTCGGCCCGCCTTCAGCGTCATCGTCGTCACACGGTCACGCGTCGGGGCTGGCGGTGATCGGCTGCTTCGGTGGTGCGCCCGCGAACAGTTCCTGTCCGCCCGGCGTCTTGATGGTCACCTTCGTGACCGTCGGGTCGTACACCCCGACCATGTACGCGACCTGCTTCTGCACGTCGGCGGCGATCAGCAGTGACTCGAACTCGGCCACGATCACCCATTCCGTGCCGGTCACGGTCACCGACTTGATGGCGCTCGTCATCATCATCGCCCCCGCGGCTTTGCCCTGGTCGGCACCGCGCTTCGCGATGAACGCGGACAGCTCGGCCTTGTAGTCGACCGTCGTCGAGGCGGCCGGGCCGGGCTGCCCGACGCTGGGCGTCGAGGTGCATCCGGTGGTGGCCAGGGCGAGCATGGCGGTCAGCGCCAGAAGTCGTGTCTTCACTGATCCTCGTTTCTGGATGGAAGAGGCGACCGTATCCGCGACCAGCGTGAATGCACGTCAGGAAGTCGGCCCGGTGTCCGCGACCGCTGGTGGCCAGCACGCCCCGATCGTCGGAGTGGCGCGACTGCGGCCCGGTCGTAACGTGGCCGCATGCCGGAGGGGGTATGGCCCGCCATGGCGAGGACATGGCCGGACAGCAGGAGGCGCGGCGATTCCAAATCGCGGAGGCGCACCGAGCAGGGGGCGCGCTACCTCCGGCGGGCCAGCAGCACCACAGCGACGACGACACCGACCACGACCACGCAGCAGGGAGCTGCGAGAAGCAGGTGCCAGCCCTTGAGCGCGCCGCTGAACATGGGAGCCTCCGAAGTCCTGAGGGTGGATGGCCCAGGCTAGCGGTCGATCGCCACAGCGGGTCGGCTGCTTCGGCGTCAACCGCCGGACTTCGGTCCTGGTCCGCAGGTAATCGGCCGCGGTCGGAGCCGTACGACAGCGAGGTTCGAAGCCTCGGCCCGCACTGCTCGCCTACCACCCACGTTAGTCAGCAGCAGAGCTGTTCTCGCTACTGGTGTCGCGTGCGCGGCTGGGCTGGACGCGCATGGGTTCGCCGGGCATCTTCGGGTAGTCGGGCGGGTACGGCATCTCGCCGACGCCGTGGTCCCGCTCGTCGCGCGCCCACCACTCCAGCAGCGTCGACAGGTCGTGCGCGACCTCGTCCATCCCCGCGTACGGATCCCCCGCCTTCTCCAACCGCGCCGGCACCGTACGCAGGTCGAAGTCGTCCGGCTCGACCGACGCCAACTCCTCCCAGGTCACCGGCGTGCTGACCGTCGCCCGGGGGTTGGCGCGCAGCGAGTACGGCGCCGCGATGGTCCGGTCCCGGGCCATCTGGTTGAAGTCGATGAACACCTTCTCGCCCCGCTCCTCCTTCCACCACGCCGTGGTGATCCGGTCGGGGTCGCGCCGCTCCAGCTCCCGCGCGAACGCGATCGCGGCGTGCCGCGCGTCGATGAACGACCACCGCGGCTGGATCCGCACGTAGATGTGCACCCCCCGCCCACCGGAGGTCTTCGGGTATCCGGTCAGCCCGGCGTCGGCGAGCACCTCCCGCGCCAGCCCCGCCACGTGCACCGCGTCGGTGAAGTCGGTCCCCGGCTGCGGGTCGAGGTCGATGCGCAGCTCGTCGGGCAGCTCCGTCTCCGGCGCCCGCACCGGCCACGGGTGGAACACGATGGTGCCCATCTGGGCCGCCCACAGCAGCGCACCGGGCTCTTTCGGGCACAGTTCGTCGGCCTTGCGCCCGGACGGGAACTTGATCTCGGCGGTGGTGATCCAGTCGGGCACGCCACGGGTGGGCACCCGCTTCTGGTAGAACATCTCGCCTTCGATGCCCTCGGGGAAGCGCTGCAGCGCCGTCGGGCGGTCGCGCATGGCCCGCAGCATCGGCTCGGCGACGGCGAGGTAGTACTCGAACACGTCGCGCTTGGTGTACCCGCGCTCCGGGAAGTAGATCTTGTCCGGGCTGCTGAGTCTTACCGATCGATTACCGACCTGGTACTCGAGCGCTTCCGCCTTGGGCATGGCACGAACCTACCGCGTACTGTGCGGGTATGGAGAACATCAGCCACCTGACCGAGGAAGAGTGGCGCGTGCGCCTCAATCCCGAGGAGTTCCGGGTGCTGCGCCAAGCGGGGACCGAAGCACCGTGGACGGGCAAGTACGTCGATACGAAGACCCCGGGCACGTACAGCTGCCGCGCCTGCGGCGCGAAGCTCTTCGAGAGCGTCACCAAGTTCGACAGCCACTGCGGCTGGCCGTCGTTCGACGAGGCGCTGCCGGGCACGATCCGCTACATCGAGGACCGCTCGCACGGCATGGTGCGGGTCGAGGTGCGCTGCGCCAACTGCGACTCGCACCTGGGCCACCGCTTCGACGGCGAGGGCTTCACCCCCAAGAACGCCCGCTACTGCATCAACTCCATCAGCCTCGACCTGGAGCCGTCCTCGGACAGCTGACGCACCGGCGCCGGACCGACGGGTCCCCTTTCCGACCCGCAGCGGAGATCATCCCGCCGACCCCGAGTCGAAGCTCGCCACTTCAGACCACAACCCCGCACACCTCGCACACCTCGCACCGACACATCCCACATCCAGCCCGCAGCCAGCGATCTTCGACAATCCCAGGGTCAAGGTCGCTGGTTGAGGTCAAAGCACCGACGCCAGGCCCACCTCTCGACCGCAATTGGCGATCACGCGACCGCAGGCCAATCGACCCCGCGATTGACCACCCCGCTTACCTTGGGCGCCATGACACTGCTCGGGGGAACGGCGGCCCAGGCCGCATCGGTGGTAGCCGACGGACCGTATCTCAACGTCTCGGGCGGCCCGGCCTGCTGCCTCTGCCTGGTCGTCCTCATCGCATTCGGCTTCGGCGCCTACGCGCTAGGCCGCCGTAGCAACAACGACAGCTGACCTGTCCGCTGTGGACTGGTGCGCCACCGCCCGCCGTGCCACCATCATCGGAAATTCCTGGGCAGGAGGGACCGGCGATGGCGGACGGCACGGCGCACAAGCACTGGTGGCAGCAGCTGACCAGCCCGAGCGGCAGCAGTCTGCCGCTGAGCGTCATCGAGCGCGTGTCCTGGTACGAGCACCAGGTCAAGAAGCAGCGCCGCGGCAACCACGCGCTGGAGGCCACCACCGTCGTGCTCGCCGCGGGCATCCCCGCCGCGGCCGCGCTGGGCGCCCCGACCGCCGTCACCGCCGTGCTCGGCGCCCTGGTGGCGATCCTGGCCGGCCTGCGCCAGCTGCTGCGCCCCGGTGAGAACTGGATCCGCAGCAGCGGCACCCTGATCGCGCTGCAGCGCGAAACGGTGCTGTGGAGCGCGGGCAACGCGCCGTACGACGGCCAGCGCCCCGACGCCGCCCTGGTCGAGAACGTGGAGGCGCTGGTCGCCGACGAGGCGATGCGCTGGGCCGACCAGCGCAGCGCCCGGCGGACGAACGCCGACGCCGAGCCCCAGTCCGCCTAGCTCTTATCGGTCCGCTCGACCGCTTCGCTGAGCGCCGTGGGGCTGCGGCCCACGACCGCCCCGCCGTCGTCCAGGCCTGGGGGTAGGCGGTCGGCACGGGTCGCGCCGGACTAGGCTGAATCAACTACAAAAGGGAGATATCACGCCATGCCTGGACTGGTGCCACCCGTCGCCGACGAGCGCGCAGGCCTGCTGGCCTACCTGGACCAGCAGCGGCAGGCGCTGAAGCTCTCCGCGTACGGGCTCGACGACGACCAGGCCCGGCTCACCCCGACCGCGGGTTCGCTCAGCGTCGGCGGGCTCATCAAGCACTGCGCCGTGATGGAGACGCAGTGGACCGACACCATGCTCCAGCGGGCCGGCCAGCCGGTGGACTACGCGGCGAGCTTCCGGCTCGAACCCGGTGAGTCGCTGGCGGAGGTGATCGAGCGGTACGACGCCGTGGGCGCCGCGACCGCCGCCGCGGTCGCCCTGGTCACCGACCTGGGCGACCCGGTGCCGGTGCCGCAGGGGGTGCCCTGGTTCCCTGCGGACGTGGCCGCGTGGTCGGTGCGCTGGGTGCTGCTGCACGTGATCGAGGAGACGGCCCGGCACGCCGGGCACGCCGACATCGTGCGCGAGAGCATCGACGGCGCGACCGCGTTCCCGCTGATGGCGGCGGCCGAAGGCTGGCCGGAGACGCCGTGGATGAAGCCGTGGCGCCCGCAGCACCCGCCGGTGTCGACCCTCTGATCATCCGCGCTACTGTCGTGCCGTGGACGAGCAGTGGCGGCAGCAGCGGGACCATGCCGTGGCGCAGCACGCGGCGGCCGACGAGCGCCGCCGCGCGGCCGAGGCGGCCAGGGCGCGCGCGATGGTCGAGCGGTTCGTCGCGCAGGCGCGCGAGCGCGGCCTGCGCCCCACCGCCCTGACCGCCTTCGCGTACGACGGCGGCGGCCGCTACCGCACCGGCCTGCGCGGCTGGTACGTGCACCGCGGCCGGGGCCTGGCCGTGGACGTCGACGGCAACTACTACGTGCTCGGCGTCCCGTCCTCGCTGCGGGCGCGGCTGCTCGGCGCCGAGGTGCTCCCCTCGGATCCGCCGCTGGTCATCGGGGCGGGCGGCAAGGACGGCGAGTCGATGCCGCTGGAGGTCATGCTGCAGCGCCGCCTCGACGCCGGCGACGACTGATCCGTACGGGTTTCCCCGAATACCGCACGGATTCGGATGCCGCTAATCTCTGCCGCATGAGTGCTGCGCGCCCACAGGGTCTGGTGTTCGGGGAAGTCGCCGAGGAGTTCGACCGGATCCGGCCGGGTTACCCGGCGGCCCTGGTCGACGACGTGCTCGCCTACACGGGCCCGGGCACCCGCGCGCTGGAGGTCGGCGCGGGCACGGGCAAGGCCACCACCGCTTTCGCCGTACGGGGGCTGGACATCACGGCGGTGGAGCCGGATCCGGCCATGGCGGCGCTGCTGGAGCAGCGGCTGGGCGAGCGGTCCGCGGTGCGCATCGTGGCGGCGCTGTTCGAGGGCTACACCCCGGACGCCCCGTTCGACCTGCTCTACTGCGCGCAGGCGTGGCAGTGGACGGACTCGTCGCAGCGCTGGGCGCGCGCGGCCGCCGCGCTGGCCCCCGGCGGCGTGCTGGCGCTGTTCTGGAACTTCGACCGCATCGCCGACGACGAGCTGCGCGCCCTGGTACGCGAGGTGCACGAGCCGTACGCGCCGCACGCGATGCTGGACGAGGAGCCCGCCGACGGCACGGACCTGTCCCAGTACTGGCCGGGTCCGGACCTGGCCGCGTTGCCCGAGTTCGGCGACCTGGCCGAGCGGATCTACCTGTGGGAGCGCACGCTGTCGGCCGACGACTACGTGTCCTACCTGTCCACCCAGCCGACCTACCGGATGCTGCCCGAGGCCACCCGCGAGGCGCTGTTCGCCGCGCTGCTGCAGCGGCTGCCGGAGAAGCTGACGCTGTCCGTGGAGACGCTGCTCTACCTGGGGCGGCGCACCGCCTGAGCCCGGCTCAGCCCTGCGTCGCGCCCGGCGGCGGACCGACCTTGATGGCGCGGCGCAGGGAGTAGGTCACCGAGTGCATCCGGTGCGGGTCGGAGGCGAGGTAGACGGCGCCGCGGTCGTACACCTGCCAGCCGTCGCGGCCCAGGCGGTTGAGGTGGCGCAGGTCGTCGAAGCGCTCGTCGGTGCCCCACCGCTCCACGCCGCGCGCGTGGTGGAAGGCGGCGTCCCAGTCCATGAAGCGGTCGCCGCCGAGCGACCCGGCCGAGCGGTACTCGAAGCGTGCGTATTCCCAGCGAACCATGGCGCCATTGTGCCCCACCGCCCGCGCCGACCGGCCACTGTGTCCAAAAACATCAGTCCGGCCGCGACCGGGACCGGCCGCGGCGGTCAGCCGAGTTCGACGGCGACCAGCAGGAACACGGCCAGGCCCGCGACGAGGCCGATCACCATCGCGGGCACCAGCGCGACGTGGAAGAAGGTCGCGGTGAAGGTCGCCAGCCCGCCGGGCACGGCGAAGAACGCCGCCGCCTGCACGGGCTTGCGCCGCGAGTACTTGACGGCCGCGTTGGCCACGAACTTCACCACGATGCCGAGGAAGGCGAGCACCGCCAGCACCGCCAGCGCGAGCAGCGTCCACAGCACGGCCGACCCATCCGACACGGCGCACCATCCCATCGACCCGCGTTGCTCATGGCGCCTCGAACCTAGTGGGTGAGCACCACCCCGGTCACGTGAGGGCTCAGATCACGTCCGGGCCGAGCAGCTCCTCCAGCCACCCGTAGATGCTCTCGCCGTGCTCGGCCAGCGCCTCCTCGGTGGCGTCGCAGAGCGACCGCTGGTAGGACAGCGCTTTGCCGATCTTGGCGACCACGATCGCGTCCTGGCACAGCTCGCGCAGTTCGGGCAGGTCGCGGCCGTCGGCGGTCCAGGCGGAGAGGTAGAGGTCGCGCAGCTCGTACAGCAGCGGATCCCTGTGCTCCACCTTGGCGTCGCGGTGCACCACCCGCAGCGCGACCAGCATCGACCCGAACGGATGCGCCACGCTGGCGTCGCCGAAGTCGAAGAAGCGCAGGCCGCCGCCGGCGTCGGCGAAGACGTTGCTCGGGTGCATGTCGTCGTGCTGCACGCCCGGGGCGATGCCGTCGGCGGCCAGCCGCGCGCACAGCCGCTCGATCCGGGGCAGCCAGTCGCGCAGCGCCCCGATCCGGTCGCCGTCGAGGTTGGCCAGCACGTACGGGTCGGTGAGCAGCTTCTCGTACTGGGCGGCGACGGTGTGCGGGCGGAAGTCGGGGACCCCGGCGGCGAGCATGTCCGCGGCGTGCGGAGCGGTGGCGCGCTGCAGGGCCGCGTACCGGCGCAGCAGCTCCTCCCAGCGGTCCCGGTCGAACGTGTCGGCGGTGATCTCGCGCAGCGTCGGGCCGCCGTCGGGCAGCAGCATCCAGCCGCGCTCGACGTCGACGGCCAGCGGCACCAGCATGTCGTGCGGGGCGATCGAGGCCAGCAGCCGCATCAGCGCCGCCTCGTAGCGCGAACCGGCGTTGTTGTACTTGAACCACACCTGCCCGCCCGCGACCGGCACCCGGGCCGTCGTCGACCACGGCCGCACCCGGTCGACCACCGCGGGGCCGGTCGCCGGGGTGCCCCGGTCGACCAGTGTCGCGGCGATCCAGTCCTGGGCCAGCGCCCACTCCTCAGCACGCATCGGCCCAGGCTAGGGGCGCGGGTGAGCCGAAGGCGAACGGTTATCGGACACAGCGATGAAACCCGACACCCCGCACCGTACGCAGCGCGCCGCTCGGCGAGAGGACGTACAGGGTGCCGTCGTCGAACCAGTGCCGCTGCCCGGGGCGGATCATGACGGTCTCGGCCAGCTCCACCAGCCACTCTCCGGCGGCCACGACCTGGACCAGCAGCAGCCGGTCGGCGGTGGCGGGCTCGGTGGTGACCATGAGAAGACCTCATCCTGGGGTACGGATTGACCAAGCTAACCGAAGCCGCACCCGCCGGGAAGTCCCCGCCACGGCTTGGTGTGCGGCGACACAGCAGCTCAGCGGATGCCGCGACCGGCCCGCGACAGCCGCATCCGGCGATCGGCCCGTGCCCCGGCCCCCCGCCCCGGCGGACGATATAGGGATCTGTCGAACTCCTACCGTCCCTGGGAGAACGCGTGAACCACACCCTGCGCCGCCGGCTGAGCCGCGCGGCCGTGCCCCTGCTGCTGCTCACCGTCCTGATCGGTCCGACTGCTCCGGCGTCGGCGGCCGTGCTGCCGTACCAGGATCCTTCGCTGCCGGTGCCGACCCGCGTCGCCGACCTGCTGTCGCGGATGAGCCTGGACGAGAAGCTGGGCCAGATGACCCAGGCCGAGCGCGCCTCGGCGACGCCCGCCGACGTCACCGCCTACCGGCTCGGCTCGATCCTGTCCGGCGGCGGCTCGGCCCCCTCGCCCAACACCGCCGCGAGCTGGGCCGACATGTACGACAACCTCCAGCGCGCCGCCCTGGCCACCCCGCTGGCCATCCCGATGGTCTACGGCGTGGACGCGGTGCACGGCCACAACAACGTCGTCGGGGCGACGATCTTCCCGCACAACATCGGCCTGGGCGCGACCGGCGATCCGGCGCTGGTGCAGCAGATCGGCCGGGCGGTCGCCGAGGAGGTGTCCGGAACCGGCGTCGACTGGGACTTCGCCCCCTGCCTGTGCGTGGCCCGCGACGACCGCTGGGGGCGCACCTACGAGTCGTTCGGCGAGACGCCCGACATCCCCGCCGCGATGACCACGATCATCACCGGCCTGCAGGGTACGGCGCTGGGCGGCCCCGCCTCGGTGCTGGCCACCGCGAAGCATTACATCGGCGACGGCGGCACGACCGTCGGGGACGACCAGGGCGACACGCAGCTCACCGAGGCGCAGCTGCGGTCGGTCCACCTGCCGCCGTTCCAGGCGGCGGTGTCGCGCGGGGTCGGCTCGGTGATGATCTCGTACAGCAGCTGGAACGGCGTGAAGCTGCACGGCAACCGGTACCTGATCACCGACGTGCTCAAGGGCGAGCTGGGCTTCTCCGGGTTCGTCGTCTCAGACTGGAACGGCATCGACCAGATCGACGGGCAGTCCGGCTTCACCGCGGCCGAGGTGACCGCCTCGATCAACGCGGGCATCGACATGGTGATGGTGCCGACCGCCTGGAAGACCTTCCTCACCACGCTCAAGGCCGAGGTGCAGAACGGCCGCATCACCCTGGCCCGGGTCGACGACGCCAACCGGCGCATCCTGACCAAGAAGTTCGAGCTGGGGCTGTTCGAGCGGCCGCTGACCGACCGGTCGTACACGCCGACGGTGGGCGGCACGACGCACCGGGCCCTGGCCCGGCAGGCGGTGAGCCGGTCGCAGGTGCTGCTCAAGAACGCGGGCGGGGTGCTGCCGCTGGCCCGCGACGGCGGGAAGATCTTCGTGGCCGGCAGGAGCGCCGACAACATCGGCTACCAGTCGGGCGGCTGGACCGTCTCCTGGCAGGGCGGCTCCGGGGCGATCACGCCCGGCACCACGATCCTGCAGGGCATCCGCGCCGCCGTCGGGTCGGGCACGACCGTCACCTACAACCAGCGCGGCACCGGGATCGACGGCAGCTACCGGGCCGCCATCGCGGTCGTCGGCGAGACCCCGTACGCCGAGGGCCAGGGCGACCGGACCACCAGCATGGGCCTGGACCGCGACGACCTGCGCACCCTCGACACGCTGCGCAAGGCGGGCGTACCGGTGATCGTGGTGCTGGTCTCCGGCCGGCCGCTGGACGTCGCCGCCCAGCTGCCGAACTGGAACGCGCTGCTCGCCGCCTGGCTGCCCGGCACCGAGGGCGCGGGCGTGGCCGACGTGCTGTTCGGCGCGGTCGCACCCACCGGCAAGACCCCGATGACCTGGATGACGTCGCTGTCCCAGCAGCCGATCAACGCCGGGGACGGCAAGACGCCGCTGTTCCCGCAGGGCTTCGGGCTTACGTACTGAGGTGCGCTGGCCTGGTCGGCGGCCTTCTGCATCGGCCGCCGACCCGGTACGGTCTACCCACCCGCCGAGACCGTGAGCGGCGACACACCATCAGGGGGTACGGGTGGATCGACGGCAACGCCTGCTGGCGGCCCTGCTCGCCCTGACCGCCGCCGGTGCCGCCGCCGCCTTCACCAGCTGTATCAGCGTGCCCGGATCCGACTCGGCCCAGCAGCCGCAGGCGGTGCCGGACGACGCCGCCGTCATCGTCGAGACCCCGGTGCGCGGCGGCCGGATGCTGCTCTGGACCGACCCGGCCGAGACCTCCTGCTGGCACCTCACCGTGGTGCCCAAGAGCGGCGAGTCGAACACCGTCCGCACCTGCGGCGACGGCACCACACCCCAGGCCACCCGCCTGTACGGCGTGATCGTCGTGCTGAACGGCTGCGCGGCGGGCGAGGCCCTGGTCCGCACCGCACCCGACGCCGAGCCGGTGCGCTACGTCGCCAAGAGCTCGCTGTTCCTGATGGCGCAGCCCGTCTCCGGCGAGATCGGCGAAAGCTTCGACCTGGCCTGCGCCGCCACCCCGGACACCTTCCACCCCATCCTGGTCACCGGCGCCTGACCCCCGCCCCGCCCGCGCCCGCCCGCCCCGCCCGCGCGTCCGCGCGCGCCCATGATCGCGTGCAGTTTCGGGGAAACTGCACGAAAGCGGCCCAAGATTCGAGCACTTTCCCCGAAACTGCACCAACGCACGCGGCGCGTCGCACGTGGCGCGCGGGTGCCAGGGTGCGCGTCACCAGCCCCTGGCGCGCCACTCCGGGAGCGACGGGCGCTCCCTGCCGAGGGTGCTGTCCTTGCCGTGGCCGGGGTAGAACCAGGTGTCGTCGGGCAGCCGGTCGAAGATCTTCGTCTGCACGTCGGCGATCAGCGAGGCGAACGCCGCCGGGTCGCCCCAGGTGTTGCCCACGCCGCCGGGGAACAACGAGTCGCCGGTGAACAGGTGCGGGTGCCCCTGCGGGTCGCGGTAGAGCAGCGCGATCGAGCCGGGCGTGTGCCCGACCAGGTGGATGACCTCCAGCTCGACGTCGCCGACCCGTACCGGCCAGCCTTCCTCGACGGTCTCGGCCTCGACCGGCAGCTCGCCCGCGTCGGCCGGGTGTGCGATCGCGGTCGCCCCGGTCGCGGCGACCACTTCGGCCAGTGCCTGCCAGTGGTCGCCGTGCCGGTGGGTGGTCACCACGGTGGCCAGGCCCGCCGGTCCGGCGAGTTCGATCAGGGTGTCCGCGTCGTTGGCCGCGTCGATGAGCAGCTGCTCCCCGGTCTTACGGCAGCGCAGCAGGTACGCGTTGTTGTCGTGCGGTCCGACCGAGACCTTGCCGATGGTCAGCTCGCCCAGTTCCCGCACGTCGGCGCCGCCGCGCCGGGTCACGTCTCCGGTGTATGCCACGGCTTCCACCCTAGTCACCGCCCGCCCTTGACAGCCTTAGCTATTGCCATTAGCTTTTTAGCTATGAACATTAGCCAAAGCGAGACCCTGTTCCTCGACATCCCCGGCGGCCGCCTGTCCTACGACCTCACCGGCCCCGCCGACGGACCGCTGGTCGTGTGCCTGCCCGGCATGGGCGACCTGCGCTCGGCCTACCGCTTCACCACCGCGCGCCTGGCCGCGGCGGGCTACCGCGTCGCCCAGCTCGACGTGCGCGGGCACGGCGAATCCAGCACCGGCTGGGGCCGCTACGGCAGCGACGCGTGCGCCGAGGACGCTCTGGCCCTGATCGCGCACCTGGGCGGCCCCGCCGTCGTGGTCGGACACTCCGCCACCACCGCCTCGGCGATCCGCGCCGCCGCGTCCGCACCGGACCGCGTCACCGCGATCGTGCTGATCGCGGGCTTCCTCAACGAGGTCGAGCTGAATCCCGTCCTGAAGCTGGCGGTCGCGGCGGTCACCCGCAGCGCCCTGCTGTGGACGCGCGGCTTCTACGCGGGGCTGTACAAGGCGGCCAAACCCGAGGACTTCCCGGCCTACCTGCGCAGACTTCAGGCGAACATGGGCGAGCCGGGCCGGTTGGCGGCGCTGCGCGGGCTGCTGGCCGACGCGCGCGAGGGCAACGCGGCGATCCCGGGCGTCACCTGCCCTACCCTGATCGTGATGGGCACCGCCGACCCCGACTTCCCCGACCCGGCCGCCGAGGCGCGCGCGCAGGAGCAGGCGCTCGGGCCGTACGCGAGCGCGGTGCGGGTGCGCCTGCTCGACGGCGCCGGGCACTACCCGCACGCCGAGCTGCCCGAGCAGACCGCCGCCGCGATCACCGGCTTCCTCGCCGAGGTGGTGCGTGCCTAGGGCCGGGCTGTCCACGGGCGCGGTCGTCGAGGCGGCGCTGGCGGTGGTGGACGAGCAGGGCGCCGCCGCGCTGACCCTGGCCGCGGTCGCGGCGCGCACGGGGGTGGCCACGCCGTCGCTGTACAAGCACGTACGCAGCCTGGAGGCGCTGCAGCAGCTGGTCTCGGCGGCGGTGACCGAGCAGTTCGCGGGGGTGCTGGAGCGCGCGGCGGCGGGCCGGGCGGGCGCCGACGCGCTGCGGGCCGTGGCGGCGGCCTACCGCGCGTACGCCCGCGAACTGCCCGGCCGCTACCCGTTCGCGCAGCGGGTGCCCGACCCGGCCGACCCGGCGCACGTCAGCGCCGGTGAGCGTGCGGTCGGCGCGATCTTCGCGGTGCTGCGGGGCTACGGCGTCGCGGGCGAGGCGGCCGTCGACGCGACCAGGATGCTGCGCAGCACGCTGCACGGGTTCGTGAGCCTGGAGCTGGCGGGCGGGTTCGGGCTGCCCCAGTCGGTGGACCACTCGTTCGACCGGCTCGTCGACGGCGCCGACGCCGCGCTGCGCGCCTGGCCGGGCTGACGGCGCCGACGCTGCGCTGCGCGCCTGGCCGCACTGACGGGCGGCGGCTAGAACATGCGCTCCAGGATCAGCGTCAGGGCGTCCTCGGCGTGGCGCCGCGAGATCTCCGCGGCCCGGTCGGCGTCGCGCGCCAGCAGGCTCGCCACCAGCGCGACGTGCTCGTCCTGGGAGGACTGCACGTCGGCGGCCGCGTAGTGCTCGGCGACCTGGCTGTTGAAGAAGTACAGGTGGTTCTGCTCGATGGTGCGGGCCAGCCGGGGGTTGTGCGCGGCGTCCACGATCAGGCTGTGGAACCGGTCGTTGAAGACCACGAAGTCGAAGCCGCCGCCGGTGCCGCCGGTCCAGCTGCCGCACAGGCGCTCGACGGCGGCCAGCTCCGCGTCGGTGGCGCGCTGGCAGGCGAACCGGGCCGCGAACGACTCCAGCGCCATCCGCACCTCGTAGATCGCGACGATCTCGTCGCGGTCGTGCTGGCGCACGATCCAGCGGCGGCGGTGCGACACGATCAGGCCGTCGGCGGCCAGGCGCTGCATGCTCTCCCGGATGGGGGTACGGCTGACCTGCAGCTTCTCCGCGATCGCAGCCTCGACCAGCGGCTCGTTCGGGCCGAGCTTGCCGAGCACGATCTGGTCGCGCAGCCACCGGTAGACGTTGTCGGACAGCGTGCGGGTGGCAGGCAGGGGCGCGGTCGACACATGCCCTCCTCTGGCCGTACGGACTCCGGACGGCCCAGCGTATGCGTACACCCCGGGGCCCGGCCATGAGTCGATCCCCACAACAGCGCCCCTGTGCCCGTTCGTCCCATCCCAGAGTGCGGAAAGTGTCGGTCCCCACGCAGCCCCATCGATGTCCGGGCCTTCCCAAGCGTCCTCGATCGGGTAGACTCGTCGCCGTGGTTCGTTCGTATTGGCGCTTTACGCTGGCTCTGGGTGGAGCCGGCGGTTCATTGCGCTGACCGCGACCACACCCAGAGCCAGCAGGGCGAAGACGGCTCGTCTTCGCCCTTTGCCATGTCATGGACGGGCTGGCCTGGATGACCAGAGTGCGGGGCCCGTCCCCAGCCGATCGGGAGACGACTCCAATGACCCAGACCAACGACGTGCACGTGGTCTCGTTCGAGCCGCTGCAGCCGCCGCGTGAACTGCTGTCCGCCCTGCCGCTGGGCGACGGCCGGGCCGCGCTGGTCGAGCGCACCCGCCACGAGGTGCGCGAGGTGCTGACCGGCCGCGACGACCGCCTGCTGGTGGTGGTCGGGCCGTGCTCGGTGCACGACACCGAGGCCGCCCTCGACTACGCCCGCCGCCTGGCCGACGCCGCGCAGCGGCTGAGCAGCGAGCTGTGCCTGGTGATGCGGGTCTACTTCGAGAAGCCGCGCACCACGATCGGCTGGAAGGGCCTCATCAACGACCCCGGCCTCGACGGGACGTACGACGTGCAGCGCGGCCTGCGCACCGCCCGCACGCTGCTGCTGGACATCCTCGACCTGGGCGTGCCGGTGGGCTGCGAGTTCCTCGACCCGACCAGCCCGCAGTACATCGCCGACGCGGTGACCTGGGGTGCCATCGGCGCGCGTACCACCGAGAGCCAGGTGCACCGGCAGCTCGCCTCCGGCCTGTCGATGCCGATCGGGTTCAAGAACACCACCGACGGCGACATCCAGGGTGCCATCGACGCCTGCCAGGTCGGCCGCAACAGCCACGTCTTCTTCGGCGCCGACCCGGACGGCCGGGCCGCGGTGGTCACCACCACCGGCAACGAGGACTGCCACGTGATCCTGCGCGGCGGCCGCGGCGGCCCGAACTACGGCCCCGACTCGGTCGCCACGACGCTGGGCATGATCGAGAAGGCCGGGCTGAAGCACAAGCTGGTCATCGACGCCAGCCACGGCAACAGCGGCAAGAGCCACGAGCGGCAGGCGGTCGTCTCGGACGAGATCGCGGCGCAGGTCGCGGCCGGGCAGACCGGCATCGGCGGCATCATGCTGGAGAGCTTCATCGTCGCGGGCCGCCAGGAACTGGACTCCGGGCAGCCGCTGACGTACGGCCAGAGCGTGACCGACGCCTGCATGAGCTGGGAGACCACCGAGCGGTCGCTGCACACGCTGGCCGACGCGGTGATCGCCCGGCGACGCGCCCACTGACAGCGCGGCCGGGACGGGACGCGCGGTCCCGTCCCGGCCACTACTGTGGCGGCCATGCTCGATCACCTGTCGATCCAGGCCGCCGACCCGGCCGCCGCCGCGCAGTTCTACGACACCGTGCTGGCCCCGCTGGGCGGGCGCCGGGTGCTGCAGTTCGGGGACGCGGTCGGCTTCGGCACCACCCGGCCGGTCTTCTGGCTCGGGCCGGTGACCAGCGGCGGCACGCCGCGCGAGGTGCACATCGCGTTCACCGCCCCCGACCGGGCCGCGGTCGACGCGTTCTTCGCGGCGGCCCTCGGCGCGGGCGCGGAGGTGCTGCACGAGCCCCGGATCCGGCCGGAGTACCACGCCGACTACTACGGCGCCTTCGTCCGCGACCGCGACGGCAACAACATCGAGGCGGTCTGCCACTCCCCCGTCTGACCTGCACCGCTCCTGCGGCCCGCAGTTAAGAAGGGGCCCTTCTACCTCGCAAAGCGATAAGAAGGGTCCCTTCCTTACACCCGGCGGGTGGCGCGCCAGGCGCGGATGCCGAGGACGCCCACGGTGGTGCCGATCGCCAGGGACGCGCCGATCAGCAGCGCGTGCACCCACAGGAACCCGCTGGGTGAGCCCTCGCCGACGACGCCGCCCGCCCAGGCCCGGGGGTCGTTCCAGATCGCCAGGGCGAACCGGGGCCAGATCACCCAGGTCCACACCCCTACCAGGACCAGGAAGATCGACCAGCCGCGCGTCAGCTTCATGACCGGCGAGTATGCCAGCCGCGCGTCACCGGGCCGGCACCGGCGCGGTGCGGTGGTCGAACAGCCACGACATGCGCGCCATCGCCTGCGGGGTGCCGCTGCGGCGGAACACCAGGGGCAGCATCAGGTCCCGGATCGCCCGCGCGACCGGTCCGGCCTGCTTGGCCGAGCTCGACCGGGCGCCCCAGGCGACCACCCGCTCGACCCGCGCCCGGCGGCGGCGCTCGTACTCGGCGAGCGCGGCCGGGATGCCCGGAACTTCGCGCAGGCAGTGGGCGAGGGTGACGGCGTCCTCGGCGGCCAGGGACGCGCCCTGGCCGGAGGCCGGGTTCACCGCGTGCGCGGCGTCGCCGACGACCACCATCGAGCGGCTGTGCCAGCGCGGCACGGTGGGCAGGTCGTACTGGTTGGACAGGCGCAGTTCGTGCGGGGTGCCCGCGACGATCGCGGCGGCGGGGCCGTGGTCGGGGGCCAGCAGCTCGGCCAGCTCGGCGCGGACCTGGGCGTCGGTCAGGGCGGCCAGCTCGGCGCGGGGGCGCTCGGTGCGGCTGGGCGGGTTGGCGAACCACCACACCTCACCGCTCGGGCTGACCGTGTACCCGAAGAAGCAGCGCTTTCCCCAGATCATGGCGTACCGGGCACCGAGTGCGGCGACGTCGTCGACCCGGGCGAATCCGCCGACGTTGCCGAGGCCGTTGTAGCGGGGGCCGGGGGCGGCCGGGTCGATGGCGGCGCGGGTGGCCGAGTGGATGCCGTCGGCGCCCACCAGCAGGTCGCCCTCGGCGTGGCTGCCGTCGGCGAACTCGACCCGTACGCCCCCGCCGGGCAGTTCGCGGGCCGAGGTCATGCGCTTGCGGTGCTCGATCGGCACGCCCCGGCGCACCGCCTCGTCGTAGAGGCCGCCGTAGAGGTCGGCACGGCGGATGGTGTTGGTGGTGGTGCCGTCGGACAGGACCGGCCCCAGCGGCACGGCCCCCAGGCGGCGGCCGGTGCCGCTGAAGAAGTCGATCGAGCTGGTCGGGAAGCCCGCAGCCAGCACCGGGTGGTGGGCGTCGACGGCGCGCAGGGCGTCCAGCCCGTTGACGGCGACGGTGAGGTAGACGCCGTGGACGAGGCCCGCGCTGGCGTCGTACGCCTCGTAGACGACCGGTTCGTAGCCCGCCTGCTTGAGCGCGATGCCCGCGACGGTACCGGCGACTCCGGCTCCCATGATCATGACTCGCATGGACCGCTCCTCCATGTATATTTCGTTCGGCCGAACGAAATATACGGAGCGCCGAAGGATTCCCGCAAGTTGCTAACCTCATCGCGTGCCCGTACCCGATGCGTCCGCCGCCCGCGCGGAGCTCGTCGAGCGCCTGCACCTCGCCGGGCGCGAGATCAGCGCCGCCGCCGTGATGTTCCACACCGCGCTGGCCGCCCGGCACGGCCTCAGCGCCACCGAGGAGAAGGCCCTGGACCTGCTCGACCGGCACGGTCCGATGACCCCGCGCGAACTCGGCACCGCCTCCGGCCTGGCCCCGGCCTCGGTGACCGGCCTGATCGACCGGCTGGAGCGCAAGGGCTTCGCCCGCCGCGCACCCCACCCGCAGGACCGCCGCAGCGTGCTGGTCGAGGTCGCCCTGGACCGCGCGGGCGATCTCGGGCCGCTGTTCGACGACTGGGTGCGCTCCCTCGACGAACTGCTGGCCCGCTACAGCGACGCCGAACTGGCCGTCATCATCGACTTCCTCAGCGAGTCGGCGGCCCGGCAGCGCGCGGCGACCACCCGCCTCTCCCAGCCCGACCCGCGTCCCTCCCAGCAAGATTGAGGCTGACGCACAGGCCGTTGCCTGGTTGGCTGTGACACAATCGCGCCACGCCCAGATCCGGGAAGGGGGCGCCGATGAACCGCATCGACCACGTACGGCGTCACCTGCGGGTGCTCGCGCACAGCACCGCCACCCTGTTCGCGGGCGCGCTCATGCTCGGCACCGGCTTCACCGGCACCGCCGTCGCCGCGCCGCCCTCGGCCCCGGCCGCCGTGGGCTCGGCCCGCGCCGGCAACCGCATCGACCTGGCCCACGACCTGCCCCGGGTGCCCGCCGAGGCGGGCTGGCGGCCCGAGCCGGGCAGCGCCCGCGCGGCCGACGAACAGGGCCTGCGCTACCTGCGCCCCGGCGGCCCCGACCTGGACTTCCACGCCTTCGTGATGACCGAACCGGTCGACCCCGACGCCACCGACACCCCGATCGCCCGGGTCCGGCTCGGCTCCCGGCTCGGCCACGTCTACCAGGTGCCCGGCCACGCCACCACGTACGGCCGCACCTACTGGCACGAGGTCCGCTGGCGGGTCGGCGACGTCCTCTACAGCCTCGTCGCCGTCCCCGGCCGCGCCCAGTCCCTCGACCTGGACACCTTCCGCAACCTCCTCCGACTCCTCCGCTGGCCGTGACCCGGGCGGCGGTTTCGGGGAAGCTGCACGAATCTCGGGGCGGATTCCAGCACTCTCCCCGAAACAGCACGCACGCCGCGCGGTAGGGATCAGGACGGGTTGACGGCGGCGCGGCCGCGTACGATCGCGAGCACCGCCGCCTCGACCTCCTCGATCGGGCGCTCGGGTGTGAACACGAGCCAGTCCAGGGCCGTGACCAGGCACACCCCGAACAGCGCCGACGCCGACAGCCGTACGTCGAGGTCGGCCGCGAAGTCGCCGCCGTCCACCCCCGACTGCAGCACCCCGGCGATCACGGTGATCGCGTCCTCGCGCAGCAGCCGCAGCGTCTGCTGCCAGTCGCGCTGGGTGCGCCACATCTCCGACAGCAGCAGCTGCGCGAACGACCGGTACCGCTGGATGAACCCCAGCTGCGCCCGGATCAGGGCCGCCACCGCCTCGGCGGGCGCCCGGTCCCGTACCGCCGCCTCGAACTCGGCCTTGAGCAGCCCGACGCCGTAGCGCAGCAGCTCCTCGAACAGGGTGCTCTTGGAGGCGAAGTTGTAGTAGACGGTGCCCTTGGCGACCCCGGCCCGCTCCGCGATCTGGTCCACGGTCGTGTCGCTGAAGCCCTGCTCGGCGATGAGCTCCATGGTCGCCTCGAACAGCTTCTGCCTGGTGGCGTCGCGCCGCGCGGTCCGTCCGTCCACGTCCGTCGTCCTCTCCGCGCGGCGCGATCACCGGCTGTGCGAGCTACATCGTCAGCGCTGGGTGCAGCCGGTCCGGGGTGAGCCGCCGGGTGCGCGCCGCGGTAAGCACGGTCAGCGCCAGCGCGAGCGCGGCCGTGCCGAGCAGCACCGCCGCCCCCGTGAGCACCGTACCGCTCGACCCGCCGAGCACCAGCTGCCGCAGCCCGTCGACCACGTACGTCATCGGCAGGTACGGGTGCAGCGCCTGGAAGAAGCCGGGGCTGGTCACCACCGGGTAGGTGCCGCCGGAGCCGGTGAGCTGGAGCATCAGCAGGATCAGCGACACGACCCGGCCGGACGGGCCCAGGGCCGCCCCGAGCAGCTGCAGCACGGCGGTGAAGGCGAGCACGGTCAGCAGCAGGTAGCCGTACATGCCCAGCGGGTGCACCGGGGACAGGCCCAGGGCCAGGAGCAGGACGGCGTACAGGAACGTGGCCTGGGCGGTGCCGATCAGTACCGCCGGTTTCCAGCCGGCCAGCGCCACCCGCCACGCGGGCGCCCCGGTGAGCAGGTGCCGCCGGTTCAGCGGCCGCAGCAGCATGTACGTCAGCATCGCGCCGACCCACAGCGCCAGTGAGAGGAAGTAGGGCGCGAACCCGACCCCGTACACGGCGGCGGCGTGGCGCACGTCGCGGTCCAGGGTGACCGGGTCGGCCAGCACCCCGGCGCGCTCGGCTCGGGTGTCGGCGTCGTACCCGGGGATCTTCGCGGCGCCGTCGCCCAGCCCGACGGCCAGCTCGTGCGCGCCGGAGTCGAGCTTCGCCAGGCCCGTGGCCAGGTCGCCGGCGCCGCCCGAGAGCCGTGCGAGGCCGCTGTCGAGCTGGCGCGCGCCGGTGGCGAGCCGGTAGACGCCGCCGTGCAGGCTCGCCGCGCCGTCGGCGGCCGAGGCGATGCCGCCGTGCAGCCGGTCGGCCCCGCCCGACAGCTCGGCCAGGCCGGTGGCCAGCGCGTCCACACTGGCCCGCGCGGCGGCCACGTCGTCGGCGAGGTGCGGGGCGGCCTGCGCCACCTCGCGCGCGGTCGCGGCGACGGCCAGCAGCTTCGCCCGTACCTCCGGCAGACCGGACTCGTCCAGGCGGTGCGACAGCTCGACCGCGCCGTCGGCGGCGTTCGCCGCCGCCGCGCGGGCGGCGGCGAACGCCGGGTCGTCGGCGAGTTCGGGATGCCGCGCGGCCAGCGCGTCCAGCGCCTCGACCACCGCCTGGGTACGCTGCACCGCCCGCCGCGCCAGCCGCGGCAGCGTGTCGACGCCCTCGGCCAGCGTCCGCGCCGCGTCGGCGATGGCGTCGGCGGCGTGCTCGATGGTCGCGGCGTGCTCGCGCAGCACCGGCTCGACCTGCCCGGTCACCGCATCGACCTTGTCGGCGAGCTGCCGCCCGCCCGCCGCCGCCCGCGCCGCCCCGTCCGCCAGCTGCGCCGACCCGGCCTCCAGTGCGGCCAGCCCGTTCGCCAGCTCCCGCGAGCCGGACTCGGCCTGCGCCAGCCCGTCGGCCAGGGTGCCCGCGCCCGCCGCGGCGCTGTCCGCGCCGCCCGCGACCTGCTCGGCACCGTCATGCGCCTGCCCGGCCCCGGTCGCGAGCCGCCCGGCGCCGTCTGCCGCGTCACCCAGCGCCGTCTTCACGTCGGCGAACCCGACCAGCATGCCGTCGAAGTACTTCGCGGCCGCCGACTCGGCCGCCGCCGCCCTGATCTCGCTGAACGCGCTGCGGGCCAGCATGCCGGAGATGTAGTTGACCGCGTCGTCGCTGACCACGGTCAGCTGCCCGGCGCTGGGCGCGGCCGCCGGATCGGGCCCGGTCACCAGCGCTGCGGAGAACCCGGCCGGGATGCGCAGGACCAGCTGGTACGACCCGTCGCGCATGCCCCGCTCGGCGGCCGCCGCGTCGACCCGCTGCCAGCCGAACACCTGCCGCTCGGCGAGCTCGTCGGCCAGGTCCCGTCCGGCGTGGACCTCCTTGCCGCCGGGGTCGGCGGCGGGCCGGTCCTCCAGCACCAGCGCGACCGGAATGCGGTGCATGTTGCCGTACGGGTCCCAGAAGGCCCACAGGTACAGCGCCCCGTACAGCAGCGGCACCAGGGTCAGCACCGCGAGCGCCGCCCGGGTCATCCGGTGCCGCCGGAACCGGCGCAGCTCCAACCGTCCGAGGCTCATGCCTTCTCCTCGCCGCTTACGTTCACTGCTTCACCTCGACGTGTGTCACGGCACCCACGCTGGGCAGCAGCGGGGGCAGGGTCCGGGCGACGGCGACCACCGCGCGCCCGGTGGCGGCGAAGTCGGCGAGCAGCTCGGCCGACTCGGCCGGGGTCAGCCCGACGTCGATGTCGTCGACCAGCAGCACGTCCGGCTCCTCCAGCAGCGCCAGCGCCAGCATCAGCCGGTGCCGCTCCACCGGCGCCAACTCCCGCACCAGCCGCCCGTCCCCGTCCCCGCCCGTGTCCGACTCAAGTTGCCGGGCAATCGGGCGTATCTTGGGCCCTCTTTCACCCGGTTGCCTGGCAAGTCGAGTGATCAAGGGGCGGGTGGCCCGGCGGGGGCGGTGGGCGGGGCGCAGGCCGAGCAGGCGGCGGCGTTCGGTGAGGTGCTCGGCGACCGTGAGGGCCGGGTCGGGGTCGTTGACCCCGGGGACCAGGGCGAACGCCGTACGCCCGGAGGCTTCGCGGCTGCCCGCGCCGGTCCGGAACCGGTCCCCCAGCGCGAGCAGCGCACTGGTCCGGCCGCCGCCCGCCGGGCCGGTCAGCGCGATCAGCTCGCCCGGTCGCACGGCCAGCTCGAGCTCGCGGAACACCCAGCCGCGCCGGGTACGCAGCCCCAGCCCGCGGGCGCGCAGCACGGCGCCGTCGTCCCCGTCCGGCTCGTCGGTCGCCGTCACGGTCGCCTCCACCTTTTGAACTGACCGGTCAGTTCAAAAACATACTCACGGCAGGTGCGGGCCGAAAGTGAGGGTGAGCCGTTTCACGGACTAGGATTCAGCGGTGATCTCGGCAGATCCCATGATCTTCAGAACCGCGTCGTTCCAGGACCTGGACGCCGCCACCCTCTACCGGCTGCTGAAACTGCGCGTCGACGTGTTCGTCGTCGAGCAGAAGTGCGCCTACCCCGAGCTGGACGGACGCGACCTGGAACCGGGCACCCGCCACCTCTGGTACGAGGTGGACCGGCAGCCGGTGGCATACCTGCGCATGCTCGCCGATCCGGGCGAGGGTGCGGTGGTGCACCGGATCGGGCGGGTGGTGACCGCGCCGGAGGCGCGCGGCGGCGGCCTGGCCGGGCAGCTGCTCACGGCGGCGCTGGCCGCGATCGGCGAGGAGCCGGTGGTGCTGGACGCCCAGTCCCACCTGGCCGCCTTCTACACCAAGTACGGCTTCGCCCCGACCGGACCCGAGTTCCTCGACGACGGCATCCCGCACCTCCCGATGCGCCGCGGCTGACCCCGTCCCGCCGGCACGAATCGGTGCCCCGACGACCGCCGCCCCACCCCACCTGGCATTGACGCTGGCCTATCCAGAGGACGAATCTCGGGAAATCGTCTTCTAGATAGGCCAGCGTCAATTTAAAGCGGGGGGATGGGGTGCCGGTCAGCTGGCGACGACCGCGGTGGAGCCGCGGACGACGAGTTCGGTGTCGAACAGGTACTCGTCCGGGGTGACCTCTCCCCCGTCGACCTGCGCCACCAGCATCGCGACCGCCGCCTGCCCCATCGCGCCGATCGGCTGGCGGACCGTGGTCAGCGGCGGGTCGGTGCACGCCATGAACAGCGAGTCGTCGTACCCGACGACGGAGACGTCCGTCGGCACGCTGAGCCCCAGCCGCCGCGCCGCCCGGATCGCCCCGAGGGCGAACACGTCGGAGGCGCAGATCAGCCCGGTCACGCCGTCCTTGAACAGGCGCACCGCCGCGGCCTGCGCCGCCTCCATCGAGTAGATGGTGCGCGAGACCGCCGGGTCCTCCTGCCGGGTGCGGGCCTTGAACGCGGCCAGCTTGCGGGCCGACGGCACGTGGTCGGCCGGGCCCAGGAGCAGCCCGATGCGGGTGTGCCCGAGCGAGGACAGGTGGCTGTACGCCTGGTCGACCGCCACCGCGTCGTCGGCCGTCACGATCGGGAAGCCGAGCCCGTCTATCGCCGCGTTGACCAGCACCACGGGCAGGCCGCGCTGGCGCAGCCGGTGGTAGTGGTCGTGCTCGGCGTCGGCCTGGGCGTACAGGCCGCCCGCGAAGATGACGCCGGACACCTGCTGCTCCAGCATGATGTCGACGTACGCGGACTCGGCCACGCCCTCCTCGGTGCGGGTGCACAGCACCGGCGTGAAGCCGCGCTGGGCCAGCGCCCCGGCGACGATCTCGGCGAACGCCGGGAAGATCGGGTTGGAAAGTTCGGGCAGCACGAGGCCGACCAGCCGGGCGCGTTCGCCCCGCAGCTTGGTCGGCCGCTCGTAGCCGAGCACGTCGAGCGCGGTCAGCACGGCCGTCCGGGTCGCCTCGGAGATTCCGGGCTTGCCGTTGAGCACGCGGCTGACCGTCGCCTCGCTCACCCCCACGTACTTCGCCACTTCGGCGAGTCTGCGCGTCACGCCGGTTACTGTAACCGGCGTGGCGTGTCAGCCGTGCCGGGCGAACCGGTAAACCGGATCAGGCAGTGGGCCGCAGTACGTGTCCGCAAGGCCCGTGCTGTCCGTGGCCGTCAGGGTGAAGGCGATTCCGTCGGGGCAGGTGTAGAGGCCCGCCCGGCCCGGGGTCACCACCTTGACCTGCGAAAGTTTCGCCTCGCCCATGGACAGCAGGGCCACCCCGAAGGTGCCGGGGCTGTCGACCAGCAGCTTATCGACGGTCACGCCCCGGATGGTGGAGGCGAAGAACATGAGACCGCCGTACGTGCTGTCGAGCAGCTCGTTGTCGGTGATCTGGATGTCGGCGTCGATGGGGCCGTCCTTGGCGTACAGCCATACCGCCGCGATCTGGGCCTGGAGGCCCTCGAACCGGCCGCCGGCGCGCAGCGTGGTGTTGCGCGTCAGCGTGGTGGTGCCGGACAGGAAGACGGTGCCGCCGAACCGGTTCGCCACGTGCAGGCCGCCGCCCTCGACCAGGGTGTCGGCCACGACGTTGTCGCTGACCGTGTTGTCGTGGCCGCCGTAGATCGCGATGCCGTTGGCCAGCATCGGCAGCAGCACGGTGTTGAACCGGATCGTGTTGTGGTGGTCAGGGAACTCGTCGGCCCAGGTGGCGATGCCGTCGTCGCCGGTGTTGCGGATGACGTTGTGCTCGATGACGGTGTTGCTGACGCCCCGGTGCAGGTTGATGCCGTCGGCGGTCTGGTCGTAGATCCGGTTGCCGCTGATGGTCAGGCCGTCGAACGGCCCGTCCAGCCACATGCCGACCTTGGTGTGCTGGATCCACAGGTTCTGCACCTTGGAACCGCCGCCCAGGGCGCCGCCGACACCGTTGACCTGGGCGTGGTCGTCGCGCTCGGCGGTCTCGCCGATGATCGAGAAGTCGCTGAGGGTGACGCCCCGGCTCGGCTTGGGGGCGTAGTTGCCGTACAGGCCGACGTCCCTGCCGTGCAGCACGCTGTGCCACATGCCCGCGCCCAGCACGGTCACCTGGTCGACGATCAGATGCTGGTTGACCTGGAACGTGCCGGGCGGCAGCCATACCGGCCGCTTCTTGGCCTTGCCTTCGGCCAGGGCGGCGGTGATGGCGGCGGCCGAGTCGGCCTTGCCGGTCGGGTCCGCGCCGAAGTCGACCACGTCCAGGGCGCCGTCGGGCGCGGTCGCCGGGGGCGCCACCTGCTCGAAGTCGGCCAGATCGATCGTGTACGAGGCAGCCGTGTCGGCCGCGTCCTTGGTGATCCGGACCTTGGCCCCGGCCGGGATCTCCTTGTCGAACAGCGTGCGCGCGTGGTCGTAGAAGTGGTGGCCGGAGCCGTCGGCCGGGTTGTTGGTGAACGGGAACCCGCCGTAGAACCAGCCGTAGCGGGAGGTCACCGGCAGGTCGAGGGTGTCGGCGCCGTCCACGTGCACCGAGAGGGTCGCGTCGGCGCCGACCCCGTCGGCCGAGTCCGGCACGCTGTAGCGCAGGGTGAGCGCGTTGGCGGGCTCGGCCAGGGTGAACTCGACGTAGTCGCCGGTCGCGGACAGGGTGACGGCCTGCCGCCCGGACGCCTCGGCGGCCAGCGTCTTGGCGGTCCGGTCCGGCCCGACCAGCCTGCCCCGGTATGCGGCGGCCTCGGCCTCGTACTCGGTGAAGGGGACGGCGGCGCCGCGACCGGGGATCGAGAACGGCGACAGCGCGGCCGGAGGCGGCGGCGCGGCCTTCGGCTCGTCCTCCGAGCAGCCCGCTGCTGTGGCGCTGAGCAGCAGCATCGCCACCGCCAGCGCTCCGGTCCGCGTCCGCATCTTCTCCGCCCTCCCGGCGCTCGACATCACAACCGTTCGGAAGGGGCCCTTCCACATCGGATTCCGATAAGAAGGGCCCCTTCCTTACTTCAAGGCCGGTGGGGAGGGCCGCTCACCCTCCCCACCGGGGTCTCAGGGGCGCAGCCAGACGGTGGTGTCGGGCGGCAGGTTCTCGCCGTCCAGGTCGCCGCTGGCGACCAGCAGCGCGCTGTGGGCGGGGAGCTTGGCGGACTCGGTGGAGAGGTTCGCCACGCAGATGACGTCGGGGTTGCCGGGGCGGCGGAAGGCCAGCACCTGCGGGGCGCTGTCCAGCCAGGCCATCTCGCCGTCGCCGAGGGCGGGCTCGGCGTGGCGGGTGTGCAGCGCCTTGCGGTACAGCTCCAGCATCGAGGCCGGGTCACCGGTCTGCGCCTGCGCGGTGTACGCCTTCCACGCCGCGGGCTGCGGCAGCCACGGCTTGGCCGGCGCGTCGTCGGGGCTGAAGCCGAACGGGGCCGCGTCACCCGACCAGGGCAGCGGCACCCGGCAGCCGTCGCGGCCCGGGTCGACGCCCGCGGTACGGTGCCACATCGGGTCCTGCTTGAGCGCGTCCGGGATGTCCTCGACCTCCCACAGGCCCAGCTCCTCGCCCTGGTAGAGGTAGGACGAGCCGGGCAGGGCCAGCGACAGCAGGATCGCGGCGCGGGCGCGGCGGGTGCCGAGCTCCAGGTCGAACGGGGTGCCGAAGTCGCGGCCCTTGAAGCTGAACGAGGTGTCCTGGCGGCCGTACCGGCTGATGTGCCGGGTCACGTCGTGGTTGGACAGCACCCAGGTCGCCGGGGCCTGCACGGGCGCGTGCGAGCTCAGCGTCTCGTCGATGACCTCGCGCAGCTTGTCGGCGTCCCACGGGGCGCACAGGTAGTTCAGGTTGAACGCCGTGTGCATCTCGTCCGGGCGCAGGTAGTTCGTGAAGCGCTGCACGTCGGGCATCCACACCTCGCCGATCAGCGCGCGGCCGCCGTACTCCTCGGCGATGCGGCGCCAGGCCCGGTAGACGTCGTGCACGTCGTCGCGGTCCTCGAACGGGTGCTTGTCGACCGTGCCCACCTCGGGCAGGGTCGCGTCCTTGGTCAGCAGCGCGGCTGAGTCGATCCGGATGCCGTCGGCACCCCGGTCGAACCAGAAGCGCAGCACGTCCTCGAACTCCTGCCGCACGTCCGGGTGGTCCCAGTTGAAGTCCGGCTGGGCGCCGTCGAACAGGTGCAGGTACCACTCGCCGGGCGTGCCGTCCGGCTCGGTCACCCGGGTCCAGGTGCCGCCGCCGAAGTTCGACGTCCAGTTGGTGGGGGGCAGCTCGCCGTGCTCGCCCTTGCCGGGCCGGAACCAGAACCGCTCGCGCTCGGGCGAGCCCGGCCCGGCGGCCAGCGCCGCCTGGAACCACGGGGTCTGGTCGGAGCAGTGGTTGGGCACGACGTCGACGATGACCCGGATGCCCAGCGCGTGCGCCTCGGCGATCAGCTGCTCGGCCTCGGCCAGCGTGCCGAACAGCGGATCGATCTCGCGGTAGTCGGTGACGTCGTAACCGCCGTCTGCCTGCGGCGAGACATACCAGGGGTTGAACCAGATGGCGTCGATCCCCAGGTCCTTCAGGTACGGAAGGCGCGCCCGGACTCCGGCCAGGTCGCCCACGCCGTCGCCGTTGCCGTCGGCGAAGCTGCGGACATAGACCTGGTAGATGGCGGCGTCACGCCACCATGCGCGAGTGTCTGGCTGAGACACGGGAGCCTGCTTTCTTGTGCGGGTAGTGCGAACGGGGTCAAGCGGCCTTGCGAGAACCACGCCCGTGGGCTGGAAAGATCAAAGGATCAACCCTTCAGACTGCCTGCCTGCAGGCCGCCGAGGATGCTGCGCTGGAACACCATGAACACGACGATCATCGGAATACTGGCGATGACCAGGCCGGCGAGCATTTCGGTGAGCGGCACCTGGTTGGTGCCGGACAGGCGGCTCAGCGCCACGCTGAGCGTCTGCACCTCCGGGTCCTGGAGCACCAGCAGCGGCCAGAGGAAGTCCTTCCACATGCCGATCACCGCGAAGATGGAGACCACGGCGAGCACCGGCCGCGACAGCGGCAGGACGATGTGCCAGAGCACGCGCACCCGGCCCGCGCCGTCCATGGACGCCGAGTCGAGCAGGTCGTTGGGGATCTGGTCGAAGAACCGCTTGAGCACGTAGATGTTGAACGCGTTCGCCGCGCCGGGCAGCCACAGCGCCCACGGCGAGTTCAGCAGGTTCCAGCCGAAGATCGGCACGTCGGTGACGGTCAGGTACGCCGGGACCAGCAGCGCCGCGGCGGGCAGCATCAGGCTGGCGAGCATGCCGCCGAGGATCAGCTTGCCGCCGACCGGGCGCAGCTTGGACAGCGCGTACGCCGCGGTCACGTCGACCAGCAGCTGCACGAACCAGCCGCCGATCGCGTAGTACAGCGTGTTGAGGAAGAAGTGCGCGATGTTGAGCTGTTCCCAGGCGAGCTTGTAGGTGTCCCAGTGCCACGACTCCGGGATGAACGTCGGCGTCGGGCGCACCAGCTCGGCCGGGTGCTTCACCGCGCCGGTGACCATCCAGTAGAAGGGGAAGAAGAACACCACGATGAAGGTGATCATCAGTACGGTCAGGAGCGTGTAGTAGATCACCTTGTTGCGCCGCCGGTTGAGGTCGGTGCCGGAGATCAGCGTCCGGGTGTCGGAGGTCATCGCGGGCTCCCTCAGTCCTTGTCGCGCGTGACGCGCAGGTAGACGGCGGAGAAGACGCCCAGCACGATGAAGAGCAGCACGCTCATCGCGGCGGCCAGGCCGAAGTCGTTGTTGACGGTGAAGGCGTACCGGTAGATCAGCACCATCACGGTGATGGTGTCCGGGTTGGTGGTGCCGGTGAGCTGGTACGGCTCGATGAACACCTGCATGGTGGCCACGATCTGCAGCAGCAGCAGGACCAGCATGATGAAGCGCATCTGCGGGATGGTGATGTGCCGCAGCCGCTGCCAGATGCTGGCGCCCTCCAGCTCGGCGGCCTCGTACAGCTCGCCGGGGATGTTCTGCAGCGCGGCCAGGTACATGATCGTCGCGCCGCCCATGTTGGCCCAGGTGGAGACCAGCACCAGCGAGATCATCGACATCTTCGGGGACTGGGTCCAGTCGGAGGTCGGCAGGTGCAGCGCGCTCAGCACGGTGTTGAACAGGCCGTTGCCCGGGTCGTAGAAGAACTTCCACAGCAGCACCACGACGATCGGCGGCAGCATCACCGGCAGGTACACCGCGATGCGGAAGAAGCCCTTGAAGTGCCGGATCTCGTTGAGGACCACCGCGATGGCGAACGGCACCAGGTAGCCCAGGATCAGCGCCAGGACGGTGAACTTGAGGGTGTTCCACCACGCCGTGTAGAACAGCGGGTCGTCGAAGATCGCCTTGAAGTTGTCGAACCCGACCCAGATCGGGTCGGTCACGAAGTTGACCTGCTGGAAGCTCAGGATGACCCCGCGCACCAGCGGGTACCAGGAGAACAGTGCGAAGCACGCGATGCCCGCGGCCATGAACAGGTAGCCGAGCGCGTTGTCGCCCAACTTGCGGCGCAGCTTGTCGCGCCGTGACGCGGGACTCGCGCCACCGGAGTACGGCGGGCGCACCTTCGGCCGCTCGCTCGTCATAACCGCCATCGCAGGTGACCTTCCTTGAGGAACCAGTCAGTCGAGTGGGCCGCCGGCGCGAGGCCGGCGGCCCATCGGGTGTCGCGTTACTTGACCGCGGCCAGGATCGTGTTGACCTGCTTCTCCGCGTCGGCGAGCAGAGCGGCGACGTCCGCGTTCTTGTCGGTCAGCACCTTCAGCATCGCCGTGTCGAGCACCGCGTAGATCTGCTGAGCCTGCGGCGGCTCGAGCTTCAGCGGGATGCTCGCGGTGGCGCTCACGAACGGGGCGTAGTTCTCCGTCGGGACGTTGGCCAGCGCCTTGGAGGAGGCGGCCTGCTTCTCGGCGGCGGCACCGGTCCAGATCAGCGGCTCGGGGAGGCCGACCGGCTGCTTGGCGTCAGCGGCGGTCTTGTTCTGCTCCTCGATGCGGTCCGGGTTGGTGTAGCGGAAGGTCAGCCACTTCAGGCCGGCCCGGATCTTCTCCGGGGTCGCCTTCGCGTTGAACATGAAGCCCTCGCCACCGGCCAGGGTGCCCGCACCACCGGGGACCGGGCCCAGGCCGTACTCCTTGAAGTCACCCTTGAACTGGTTGACGATCGTGGGGATGTTGTCGCTGGTGGCGACGTACATGCCCAGCTTGCCCGACGCCATCATCTGCAGCAGGTCAGCCCACTCCAGCTGCTGACGCGCGCCCATGGTGTTGTCCGTCCAGCGCATGTCCTTCAGCTGCTGCAGGACCTGCTTGCCCTTGTCGCTGTTGAAGGCGGCCTTCCAGGTGTCGCCGTCCTTGACCGCGATGTCGCCGCCGACCGAGTAGATCTCGGCGGTGAAGTGCCAGCCACCGGTGTTGCTCTTGCTGTAGTCGCCGTAGCCGACCGTGCCGCCACCCAGCGCCGCGATCTTCTGGGCCGCGGTGCGGACCTCTTCCCAGGTCTTCGGCGGGCTGTTCGGGTCGAGACCGGCCTTGGTGAACAGCGTCCGGTTGTACAGCAGGCCCATCGAGTAGTTCTTCGTCGGGATGCCGTAGACCTTGCCGTCCGCGCCCGAGTAGACCTTCAGCAGGTCGGGGCGGATCTGCGCGATGGCCGGGAACTCACCGGTGAACGCGGAGATGTCCGCCACCTGGCGCTTGGCGATCAGGTTCGCCGGGTCGGTGAAGTACGTGTAGAAGACGTCCTCCAGCTGGCCGCCGGCCAGCTTGGTGGCGAACGTCTGGGGGTCCATGAACCCCTCTTTAGCGTCGATCTTGATGTTCGCGTTCGCCGCCTCGAAGGCCTTCACGTCGTCGAGGAACGACTTGCGGTTGACCGGGTCGGACTCCGGCGGCAGGCCGTTGACCGTGATGGTCACCGGGCCGCTGGGCTTCTCCGGCTCCTTCTCCGAGCAGGCGGCGGGGAGCACGGCCACAGTCGCGGTCAGCAGCAGGCCAAACGCCTTGCCGAACCTTCTTCTGTCCATAGGATTGGAGGTCCTTCCTAGCGGAGGCATGCGGGGCGGGTGACCCTGGACAAGTTCCGCCCCGCATGGGGGTTCTTTCATTCAGTTCGGCGGTGCACTGGACCGCTGCCGCGCGGCACGCGCGCTCACGGCCCCGATTTCGTCTTTGTTTCCATGTCATCGCCCTGGGGTTTCCCCCGGCGACGTTGTGGAGCAGCCTAGGCCCGAAGCACGCAAGAAGTCTATAGTCCTTTGCAAGAACGTAATGATCCACTATTCCGTCCCAGCTCAACGACGCGCAAGGCAGGGACGCAACCCGGGCATGACGCGTACGAGCGATCGTCAACCGTCCCGCCGCCGAGGTCGCCCGCGACGGCAGGACCAGCTGAAACGGTTTTGTCACCACCCGAACCGCGCAACGTTGCACCGCCCACACGAAAGCCGCCGGTGTCCCATGGACACCGGCGGCAGTTCAAGACCGCTCAAGTTGGATGATCTAGGGGCTAGACCGCGCGGGCGGTCTGGGCGGGGACCTGGCGGGACGGGACGGCCGCGCCGGAGCCGGTCGAGCCGCGCACCACCAGTTCGGGCTCGAACAGCAGCTCGTCGGCGGGCACGGTGTTGCCCGCGATCTCGCTGATGAGCAGGGCCACCGCCGCCTGGCCCATGGCCTCGATGGGCTGGCGCACCGTGGTCAGCGGCGGGTCGGTGCACGCCATGACCGACGAGTCGTCGTACCCGACGATGGAGACGTCGCCGGGCACGCTCAAGCCCAGCCGGCGCACCCCGCGCACCGCGCCCAGCGCCAGCACGTCGCTGGCGCACATCAGGCCGGTCACGCCGCGGCCGATCAGGCGGGCCGCGGCCGCGTGGCCGCCCTCCATCGAGAAGATGGTGCGCTCGATCAGGTCCTCGGGATCGAGGCCCGCCGGCGGGCCGTCGGCCGCGAGCCGGGTCAGGAAGGCACTGTGCTTGCGGGAGGAGGGGACGTGGTCGGGCGGGCCGAGGATCAGCCCGATCCGCTCGTGGCCCAGGGAGGCGAGGTGGTTGTACGCCTGCTCGACCGCGACGGCGTCGTCAGCGGAGACCCGGGGGAAGCCCAGATCCTCGATACCGGCGTTCACCAGTATCGCGGGCAGGCCCCGGTCGAGCAGGCGGCGGTAGTGCTCGTGCTCGGCGTCGGCCTGGGCGTAGTTGCCGCCCGCGAAGATCACGCCGGACACCTGCTGCTCCAGCAGCATGTCGACGTAGTCCGATTCGGCCACGCCGTCGGCGGTGCGGGTGCACAGCACCGGGGTGAACCCCCGCTTGGCCAGTGCCCCCGCCACCACCTCGGCGAACGCGGGGAAGATCGGGTTCTGCAGTTCGGGCAGCACCAGCCCGACCAGACGCGCCCGCTCCCCGCGCAACTTGGTGGGGCGCTCGTATCCGAGCACGTCCAAGGCGGTGAGCACGGCCGTCCGGGTGGCCTCGGAGATGCCCGGCCGACCGTTGAGCACCCTGCTCACGGTGGCCGTGCTCACCCCCACGTACTTCGCCACTTCGGCGAGTCTGCGCGTCATGGTACGCAAGTGTAGAGCACAATCGTGCAAATGAGTTGCACGGGATGGCTGACGTTTTGCAGACCAAACGCATGAGTCTCCGCAAGCGGTTACGGCAGGCGGTTACATGGCGCTTTAGGCCGTTTTGTCAGGGCAGGGCGGAGACGATCTCCTCCACCGAGCGGCGGCGGCCGGTGTAGAAGGGCACCTCTTCGCGTACGTGCCGCCGGGCCGAGGAGGCCCGCAGGTCGCGCATCAGGTCGACGATGCGGTGCAGTTCGTCGGCCTCGAAGGCCAGCATCCACTCGTAGTCGCCCAGCGCGAACGACGCGACCGTGTTGGCCCGCACGTCCGGGTAGCCGCGCGCCATCTTGCCGTGCTCGGCCAGCATCTCGCGCCGCTGCTCGTCCGGCAGCAGGTACCACTCGTACGAGCGCACGAACGGGTAGACGCAGACGTACGCCCGCGCCTCCTCGCCGGCGAGGAAGGCCGGGATGTGGCTCTTGTTGAACTCGGCGGGGCGGTGCAGCGCCATCTGCGACCAGACCGGGGTCAGGCACTTGCCCAGCGCGGTGCGCCGGAACCGGCCGTAGGCGTCCTGCAGCGCGTCGGCGGAGGACGAGTGCCACCAGATCATCACGTCGGCGTCGGCGCGCAGGCCGGCCACGTCGTACACCCCGCGGATCGTGACGTCGCTCTCCGCCAGCTGTCCGAAGAACTGGTCGACCTCCCCGGCCACCTCGGAGCGGATCGACGGCAGCGGGGCGGTGGCCCGGAACACCGACCACATCGTGTACCGGATGGTGTCGTTGAGTTCGCGCAGGCGGGCGGCGTTGGTCTGTTCGGCGGTCATCTCGTTCTCGTCCTCATCCACTTAGTTCCAGGCACGCAGCAGCAGGTCGGCGGCCAGCTCGGCCGAGTTGACGCAGGCGGGGATGCCGACGCCGTCGAAGGCGGCGCCCACCAGCACCAGCGGCAGCTCGGCCAGCAGCTCGCGGGCGTTGGCGACGCGTTCCACATGCCCCGGGGCGTACTGCGGCAGCGCCCCGCCCCAGCGGGTCACCGTCGCCGAGGCCGGCTCGGGCAGCGCCGTCCCGAGCACCTTCGCCAGGTCGGCCCGGACCGCCGCGACGATCTCGGCGTCGGGCCGCTGCAGCACCGCGTGGTCGCCGTGGCGGCCGACGCTGGCCCGCAGCAGCACCGAGCCGTCGGTCCGGCGGTGGTGCGCCCACTTGGTGCTGAAGAAGGTCGCGGCCTTGATGGTCATCCCCTGGTCGGCCGGCACCAGGAAGCCGCTCAGCGCGGGCAGGTCGACGCCGGGCAGGGTCAGCGTGACCAGGCCGACGTTGGCGTACTCCAGCCCGCCGAGCTGCTCGGCGGCCTCCGGCGCGGTCGGGGCGAGCAGGCGCGCGGCGGGGCGGGCGGGCACGGCGAGCACCACCGCGTCGGCGTCCAGCCGCCACGGGCGGGCCGCCCGCGGGGCGTCCTCGGTCGCCGCGCCGACGGTCAGGGTCCAGCCGGTGGCGGTGCGGGCCAGGTCGCGTACGGGCATCCCGAGGTGGATCTCGACCCCGCGCCGCTCCAGCTCGGCGCGGGCCGCCTCGACCAGCGTGCCGAGGCCGCCGCGCAGGGTGCCGAAGACCGGCGTGCCGGGCTGGTGCGCCCGGCTGGTCCCGGCGGCCCGCTGCACCGCGGCGCGTACCGTGTGCTCGCGGCCCAGGAAGCGGTGCAGCACCGGCATGGTGGCCTGCAGCGACAGGCCGTCGGCGCGGCCGGCGTAGACCCCGCCCAGCAGCGGGTCGACCAGGTGGGTGACCACCTCGTCGCCGAGCCGCTCGCGCACCAGTTCGCCGACCGAGCGGTCCTCGCGCGGGGCCAGCACCGGCGCGCCCCGGTCGACGTCGCCGTCGCTCAGGGTGGCCACGCCGACCAGGTCGGTGTCCGGGCCGGGCACGCCCATCACGGTGCCGGTCGGCAGCGGGCGCAGCGCCCCGGCCACCCACAGCCCGGCGCCGCCCGCGACCGGGTGCTCCAGCAGGTGCTCCAGCTTCAGCGCGGAGACCAGGCGCATGGCACCGCTCGGGCCCCAGGCCGGGTCGCGCATCAGGAACTGCTCGGCGCCCAGCTCCACGCCGTCGGCGCGGGTGTGCAGCTTGCCGCCGAGGCGGTCGGCCTGGTCCACGACGGTGACCGCGACCCCGGCCTCGGACAGCCGCAGCGCGGCGGCCAGGCCGGAGATCCCGCCGCCGATGACGGCAACATGGCGGGTCATCGCTTGCTTACCTCGTGCACCAGCTCGACCACGCGGGTGAGCACGGTCGGGTCGGTCTCCGGCAGCACGCCGTGGCCGAGGTTGAACACGTGGCCGGGCGCGGCGCGGCCCTCGTCCAGGATCCGGCGCACCTCGCGCTCGACCACCTCCCACGGGGCGAACAGCACCGCGGGGTCGAGGTTGCCCTGCACCGACTTGCCGGGCACCTGCGCGGCGGCCGCGTCCAGCGGCGTACGCCAGTCGACGCCGACCACGTCGGCGCCCGCCTCGGCCATCGCGGGCAGCAGCAGGCCGGTGCCGACCCCGAAGTGGATCCGCGGGATGCCCGCGTCGGCCAGGCCCGACAGCACCGCCTGCGAGTGGGGCAGGACGTACCGGCGGTAGTCGGCCTCCGACAGGGCGCCGACCCAGGAGTCGAACAGCTGGACCGCGGCGACACCCGCCTCGACCTGCACCTTGAGGAAGGTCAGCGTGATCTCGGCGAGGCGGGCGAGCAGGGCGTGCCACAGCTCGGGGTCGCCGTGCATCAGCGCCTTGGTCTTGGTGTGGTTGCGCGACGGCCCGCCCTCGACCAGGTAGCTGGCCAGGGTGAACGGGGCGCCGGCGAAGCCGATCAGCGGGGTCGCCTTCAGCTCGCGCAGCAGCAGCCCGACGGCGTCGCCGACGTACGACACCGCGCCGGGGTCCAGCGGGCGCACCCGGTCCAGGTCGGCCATGGTGCGCACCGGCTCGGCCACGACCGGCCCGGTGCCCGCGACGATGTCCAGGTCCACCCCGGCCGCGTCCAGCGGCACCATGATGTCGCTGAACAGGATCGCCGCGTCGACGCCGTGCCGGCGCACCGGCTGCATGGTGATCTCGGTGACCAGGTCGGGGCGGCGGCACGACTCGAGCATGCGCACCCCGGCCCGCAGTTCGCGGTACTCGGGCAGGGACCGGCCCGCCTGGCGCATGAACCATACGGGCGTGTGCGGCACGGCCTGCCCGCGACAGGCGCGTACGAACGTCGATCCGGCCAAGGTGAGGCGGTTGAGGCCGCCCGTGGCTGCAGTGTTCATCGTCGCCATCGTGCCACTGGACGAGGGCGGTCCGCCGCAAGGGTGGTGCCGATGTGAGCCGCATCGGCGCGCCGTGCCACCAACCGGAGGCTTGTGCGGACTAGGTTACGGCTATGGCGCTGACGACCGTACTCCCCGAGACGTTCACGCGCGCCGTCACCGCGCTGCGCTCGGTCCACCCCCGCGACGAGATCTCCCTGGAAGAGGTGCCCGCCCCCGGCAAACTCGCGCCGTACGCGTTCGCGCTGGGCGCGTCGGTGCTGCGCCGGGGCGAGGAGGTCACCACGGGGCGGCTGATCCTGCTGCACGACCCGGCCGGGCATGAGGCCTGGCAGGGCGACACCCGGCTGGTCACGTACGTCACCGCGGAGCTGGAACCCGAGCTGGCCACCGACCCGCTGCTGCCCCAGGTGGGCTGGAGCTGGCTGGTGGACGCGCTCGACGCGCACACCTCCGGCTACGCCGCCATCGGCGGCACCGTGACGCAGACCATCTCCAGCCGGTTCGGTGCGCTGGCCGCCGACGGCCCGCCCACCACCGACCTGGAGCTGCGGGCCTCCTGGACGCCGCTGGATCTGAACCTGGGCGCCCACGTGACGGCCTGGTGCGCCGCGCTGGCCTCGACCGCGGGGCTGCCGCCGGTCGGCGTCTCGGCGCTGCCGCTGCGCCACTCCTGAGGGCACCCGGGCAACTCGGTTGATCAGGCACAGATCGGGCGCGCGGAGGCGGGGAAGCCTCATTATTGGCCGGATCGTTACGACGCGCCACGGGACCGGGTGCGGCGACGACCCCGGCCATGCACGTACGGTGTGATCCATGACCGACGAGGACGCAGTGCTGCGCCGTCGGACCCGCCACCGCACGGGCGACGGCACGCCGGACGCAGCCACGCAAGGCACCACGCAGGGCGAGGGCCCGACGCTGCTCATCGAGCCCGCCGGCGGCACCCCCGCCCCCGTGGAGACGCCTGACGAGCTGGCCGAGGTGCTGGCGCGCTTCGCCGCGGGCACCGGCCCGGTGGCCGTCGACGCCGAGCGCGCCTCCGGCTTCCGCTACAGCCAGCGGGCGTACCTGGTCCAGCTGCGCCGCCGCGGCGCGGGCACCGCGCTGATCGACCCGGTGCCGCTGGGCGACCTGTCCGCGCTCGACGCCGTGCTCGCCGACACCGAGTGGGTGCTGCACGCCGCCAGCCAGGACCTGCCCTGCCTGGCCGAGCTCGGCCTGCGCCCGCGCAAGCTGTTCGACACCGAGCTGGCCGCGCGGCTGGCCGACTTCGAGCGGGTGGGTTTGGCCGCGCTGACCGAGCAGCTGCTCGGCCGCACGCTGGAGAAGCACCACTCCGCCGCCGACTGGTCCACCCGGCCGCTGCCGCAGGACTGGCTGACCTACGCCGCGCTCGACGTGGAGCTGCTGGTCGAGCTGCGCGACGCGCTGGAGGCGGAGCTGGCCCGGCAGGGCAAGACCGACTGGGCGGAGCAGGAGTTCGCCGCGCTCGTCCTCAACGGGGCGCGGCCGCCCAAGCCGCGGGTCGACCCGTGGCGGCGGACCTCGGGCATGCACCGGGTGCGCGGCGCGCGGGCGCAGTCGCGGGTGCGGGCGCTGTGGTACGCGCGCGACACCATCGCCGCCCGCCGCGACACCGCGCCCGGCCGGGTGCTGCCCGACGCCGCGATCGTCGCCGCCGCCGAGATGAACCCCAAGACCGAGCGGGAGCTGCTGCTGCTGCCGGGCTTCGGCGGCCGCTCGGTGCGCCGCCTGGCCGCGACCTGGCTGGACGCGCTGGAGGAGGCGCGCAACCTGCCCGACGACGCGCTGCCCACCTCACCGCAGTTCGAGGGGCCGCCCCCGCCGCACCGCTGGGCCGACAAGGACCCGGTAGCCGCAGCCCGGCTGGCCCGCTGCCGGGAGGTGGTCACCAAGACCGCCGAGCAGCACCACCTGCCCCCGGAGAACCTGATCACCCCGGACTTCGTGCGCCGCCTGGCCTGGGAGCCGCCCCCGGCCGACACCGCCGCGGTGGCGGCGGTGCTGGCCGGGTTCGGGGCGCGGGCCTGGCAGTGCGAGCTGCTCGCGGCCGAGCTGGCTCAGGCGCTGATCGAGCCGGAGCCGGTGCCCGCCGACGCGGCGGCCGCGGAGTCCGGCGACGGCGGCACGGAGGCGGCGGCGGGCTGAACCGGCCCGCCCCGCCCGGCCCGGATCGCGTACCCCAGCAGGTACGCCGTGAAGACCGGGTAGACATAGGGCGTGATCTCGGTGACGTCGCCGACCTGGGCGATCTCCCAGGGGGTCGGCCCCGGCAGCCCGTACATGGCGCCGCTGTACATCGTGGGCAGCCACAGCGGCGCCCACACCCGGCTCACCCCGTCGTAGAAGCCCTCACCGTCGACCGTGAGGTACTGGAGCGGGCCCGTATGGCCGAGCACGGTGATCACGATGGCGACGTCGGCCACCGCGAACGCGCCCAGCACACCCACCCACCACGCGGCGGCCAGGCGGCCCCGGGCCGCGAGACCGGACGCCGTCCGCAGGACGACGACCATCCCCCCGCCCCACCACAGCAGCTCGGGCACCACCCGCTCCAGCTTGTCCGCACCGCCGAACAGAGCCACCACCAGGGCGAGGGTGACCAGGCACGGCAGCACCAGCGCGGCGGCCAGCCGCCAGCGGCCGCGCAGCGCGGTGCGCGCGGCCGAGCGCCCGGCCAGCCACGCCAGCAGCACGCCGGACAGGAGGCAGCACATCGCCAGTACCGGGGTGACCTTCGTGGCGTCGTGCCCCTCCTCCCCGAAGATCGCGCGCGCGGTCAGGTTCGCCACGATCACGGCCACGACCAGCACCGCGAAGCAGAGCAAGGGCGCGAGTAGGACGGTGGCCGCGGTGGTCCGGGCACGCCTGGTCAGCAGACTCCGATCGACGAGGGGGTCGGCGGCCGGGCGCGACACGGCGAGGCTGAGCGCGTACGACACGACGCGCACGGACCTGCCCTCGGCGGCCAGCACATGCAGCTCGGCCAGCCATTCGCGGTGCAGGTCATCGCGGAGCCCGGCGGGCCAGCGCCGGACTGCCAGCGCGAGCAGGGCCGCGCCCACCCGCTGGGCGATCACGCGGGCCCCGGCTCGGTGCGGGGGCGCAGCGGCGCCGAGCCGGGCCGGGTCGCCGCGTGCAGCTCGGCCAGTGCCTGGCGGGCGTCGGTCACGCCCTGCGGCGTGAGCCGGTAGTAGCGCCGGGCCGGGCGGCCGGCCGCCACCGGGTCGATCCGCTCCCACTGCGCCGCGAGCCAGCCGGCCCCGGTGAGCCGCTGGAGGATCGGGTAGAGGGTGCCGCTGGGCAGCCCGGTCAGGTTCATCAGGTCCAGGCCGTATCGCTCGGCGTCCGGCTCGGCCAGCAGCGCGGCCAGAACCCTCGCCACAGGAACGGTGATTCGCATGCGCGAGACTCTATGCCTAAACTCTACATAGGGGCAAGGCCGGTTATCTATATAGGGGTCCGGACCTCTCGGCGAGTGCCGATTGTGAGTCAGACCATAGCGAGTCGCTACCCCTCGGTAGTTACCCACGAGTAGCATCCGGATCGGCTCCCTACTGCAAGGAGGCAGACCGTGCCCCGTGAAGTCCGCGACGTCGTCTTCGTCGACGGCGTACGCACCCCGTTCGGCAAGGCGAACGGAGGCATCTACGCCAACACCCGCGCCGACGACCTGGTCGTGCGCTGCATCCGCGAACTCCTGCGCCGCAACCCCCAGCTGCCGCCGGAGCGCGTCGACGAGGTGGCCATCGCCGCCACCACCCAGATCGGCGACCAGGGCCTGACCATCGGCCGTACCGCCGCGCTGCTGGCCGGACTGCCCAAGACGGTCCCCGGGTACGCGATCGACCGCATGTGCGCCGGGGCGATGACCGCGGTCACCACGGTCGCCTCGGGCATCGCCGTCGGCGCGTACGACGTGGCGATCGCGGGCGGGGTCGAGCACATGGGCCGCCACCCGATGGGCGAGGGCGTCGACCCGAACCCGCGCTTCCTCGCCGAGAAGATCGTCGACCCGTCCGCCCTGGTCATGGGCGCGACCGCGGAGAACCTGCACGACCGGTACCCGCAGCTGACCAAGCAGCGGGCCGACGAGTTCGGCCTGCACAGCCAGCGCAAGACCGCCGCCGCGTACGCCGCCGGCAAGCTGCAGGGCGACCTGGTCACCGTCGCCACCCGCGACCCCGAGACCGGCTGGGGCCTGGCCTCGGTCGACGAGGCGCCGCGCGAGACCAGCCTGGAGAAGCTGGCCGGGCTGAAGACCCCGTTCCGCCCGCACGGCAAGGTCACCGCGGGCAACGCCGCCGGGCTCAACGACGGCGCCACCAGCTGCCTGCTCGCCGCCGAGGACGTGGCCCGCGAGCTGGGCCTGCCGATCGGCATGCGGCTGGTCTCCTTCGGCTTCGTCGGCGTCGAGCCCGAGGTCATGGGCGTCGGCCCGATCCCGTCGACCGAGCGCGCGCTGCGCCTGGCCGGGCTGACCATCGGCGACATCGGCCTGTTCGAGCTGAACGAGGCGTTCGCGGTGCAGGTGCTGGCGTTCCTCGACCACTTCGGCATCGCCGACGACGACCCGCGCGTCAACCCGTGGGGCGGCGCGATCGCCGTCGGCCACCCGCTGGCCTCCTCCGGCGTACGGCTGATGACCCAGCTGTCGCGCCAGTTCGCCGAGCACCCCGAGGTGCGCTACGGCCTGACCGCCATGTGCATCGGCATCGGCATGGGCGGCACGGTCATCTGGGAGAACCCGAACTGGGAAGGTGCTAAGTGAGCGAGATCGTCACCCACGCGAAGCTGCGGCTGGTCGCCGTACCCGACCTGGACCGGCCCGCCGCGATCATCACGCTCGACAACGGCCTGGACCACACCAAGCCCAACACCTTCGGCCCCGGCGGCCTGACCTCGCTGTCGCAGGCGATCGACGAGGCGCAGGCGGCGAACCCGTCCTTCATCGCGGTCACCGGCAAGCCGTACATCTTCTGCGTCGGCGCCGACCTGACCGGCTTCGCCTCGCTGACCTCGCGCGACCAGGTCGTCGAGATCGGCCGCCTGGGCCACGCCACCTTCGCCAAGCTGCGCGAGAGCAGCGTGCCCACGTTCGCGTTCGTCAACGGCGCGGCCATGGGCGGCGGCCTGGAGGTGGCCCTGCACTGCCACTACCGGACCCTGTCGTCCGGTGCGGCGGCGCTCGCGCTGCCCGAGGTGTCGCTCGGCCTGATCCCCGGCTGGGGCGGCTCGCAGCTGCTGCCCAACATCATCGGCATCGTCCCGGCCGCGCAGGTCGTGGTGCAGAACCCGCTGATGCAGAACAAGATGCTCAAGCCCGCCCAGGCCGCCGAGCTGGGCATGGCCGACGTGCTGCTGGAGCCCGCCGACTTCCTGGAGCGCTCGCTGGAGTGGGCCGCGGGCGTCGTCAACGGCACCATCACGGTGGACCGGCCCGAGGTCGACCGCTCGGAGATGTGGGACGCCGTCGTCGGCTTCGCCCGTACCGAGCTCGACAAGCGCCTGCACGGCGCCGTCCCGTCCGCCAGCCGCGCGCTCGACCTGCTGCTGCTGGCCAAGAACGGCGTCACCGCCGAGGGCATCGAGACCGAGATCCAGGCCCTGGCCGACCTCGCGGTCACCCCGGAGCTGCGCAGCGGCCTGTACGCCTTCGACCTGGTCCAGCGGCGCGCCAAGCGCCCCGCCGGTGCCCCGGACAAGTCGCTGGCCCGCAGCGTCACCAAGGTCGGCATCGTGGGCGCCGGCCTGATGGCCTCCCAGCTGGCCCTGCTGTTCGCCAAACGGCTGGAGGTGCCCGTGGTCCTCACGGACCTCGACCAGGCCCGCGTCGACAAGGGCGTCGGCTACGTCCACGCCGAACTCGACAAGGCCGTCGCCAAGGGGCGCATGTCCGCCGGCAAGGCCGCCAAGCTGCGCGGCCTGGTCAGCGGCTCGGTCGACAAGTCCGTCTTCGCCGACGCCGACTTCGTCATCGAGGCCGTCTTCGAGGAGCTGTCGGTCAAGAAGAAGGTCTGGGCCGAGCTGGAGACCATCGTCAAGCCCGAGGCGGTGCTGGCCACCAACACCTCGTCGCTGTCGGTCACCGAGATGGCCGCCGAGCTGGCCCACCCCGAGCGGGTCGTCGGCTTCCACTTCTTCAACCCGGTCGCGCTGATGCCGCTGCTGGAGATCGTGCGCGGCGAGCGTACCGACGACGCGACGCTGGCCACCGCGTTCGCCGTCGGCAGGACCCTGAAGAAGAGCTGCGTACTGGTCAAGGACGCTCCGGCGTTCGTGGTCAACCGGGTGCTCACCCGCCTGTTCGGCGAGATCTGGAACGCCGTCGACGCGGGCACCCCGCTGAAGACCGCCGACCGGGCGCTGGACCCGCTGGGCCTGCCGATGCGGCCGCTCGCGCTGCTCCAGCTGGTCGGCCCGGCCGTGGCCGCGCACGTGGGCGGGACCCTGCACCACGAGTTCCCGGACCGGTTCCCGGCCAGCGCGAGCCTGGCCGCGATCGCCGCCTCCGGCGTGCCGCTGATGGTCGACGACCGGCTCAACCCCGAGGTCGAGGGCCTGCTGGTACAGGGCGACAGCCCGCTGACCGGCGAGGAGGTCCGGGAGCGGGCGCTGTCGGCGCTCGCGCAGGAGATCCGGCTGATGCTGGACGAGGGCGTGGTGGCCGAGGCCGCCGACATCGACCTGTGCATGATCATGGGTGCCGGCTGGCCGTTCCACCTGGGCGGCATCACGCCGTACCTGGACCGCGCCGGCGTCTCCCAGCGGGTCACCGGCCGCACCTTCGGCTGACCGCCGCGCGCGGGGCGCTTTCGATGATCGCCGTCTGCGGTCGGAACACGGGCTCAAACCCCGCCTTCCGCCCGCAGGCGGCGATCATCATTGCGTGATCGCGATGTCGGGTGGAGGCAGCGGCCGGACATCGCCCATCCACCGCCGGGCAGCTTCGATTTCGGCGCGCCGGGGAGGTCGCGGCCGGGCGCGACTACGCAACCGAGCCTCGCGGCACCACCCACTGGGCACGGGTGCCCAGCGCGGCGCAGATGCGCTCGTAGTCGCTGTCGTAGTGCAGGACCACGGCGTCATGGGCGGCGGCGACCGCCGCGACGAACAGGCCGACGACCGAGGTCCGGTGCTGGCCCTCGGCAGCCAGCTTCGCCTGCGCCGCGAGCGCCTTCTCCTCGATCAGGTCGTCGCCGTTGAGCATGATCGTCGCGTCCAGCAGGGCGCGCAGCTGCCCGTACTCCTCGCTGTTGCGCGCGCTGTAGCAGACTTCGGCCGTCAACAGGGCGCAGGTGCCCAGCTCGCCCGACCGGGTGAGTTCGGCGAGCGCCGCGGACACGGTCGGCTGTGTACGGCGGGCCCAGACAGAAGTGTCGACCAGGTAGATGGGGAACGGGTAGCGGACTGCGGCTGCCATCTCGCCACCTACCGGTTGGCGGCCCGGTAGTGCGCTTCCGGGTCCTCGATGACGGGAATGTGGGCGGTGCTCTCCAGCAGCACCCGGAGACGGCGACGGCGCAGGATGTCACGCAGCGCCGCGTTGACCGCGTCGGTCTTCGTACGCACCCCGAGCAGCTCCATCACCTCGACGCAAGCGTCGTCGTCAAGATTGATCACAGTCCGCATACCCCACCCCAATCCTGATCTTGATATCATGATTCGCCACTCACGATATCATCCCATCGGCCCAGATCGCTCAACTTGCCTGGCAGTCGTGCGTATCTTGGGGATGAGTTCGCCCGATTGCCCGGCAAGTTGCGCGATCTTGAACGGCCGCGCGGCGGGCGGGGCGGTGGGGGCGGCGCGGGGGCGGTGGGGCTGGGAGGATGCGGGGGTGACTTCGTTTGTTTCGCACACGACGGTGGACTCGGCTGACGCGTTCGAGCTGTCGCGGTGGTGGCAGGGCGTGCTGGACTACGTCGAGGACCCCGCCGATCCGAACCTGCCGGGGCACGAGGAGTGCATGATCTTCTCGCGGGACGGCAGGCACCGGCTGCTGTTCATCGACGTACCGGACGTGAAGCAGGTCAAGAACCGGATCCATCTCGACCTGCGCCCGGCTGAGGGCACTCGCGACGAGGAGCTGGCCCGGCTGATCGGGCTGGGCGCGACCACCGTCGACGACCGGCGCAACCCGGACGGGACCGGCTGGGTCGTGCTGGCCGATCCCGAGGGCAACGAGTTCTGCATCCTGCGCAGTGAAGCGGAGGTCGCCGCGGGCCCGAGGCCGTGACGAGCTCAGAGGGAGGCGGCGCGCTCGGCGGGGCTGCGTTCGACGCAGAACTCGTTGCCCTCCGGGTCGGCCAGCACCACCCAGCCCGTGCCGTCGGCCTTGCGGTGGTCGCCGACCAGGATCGCCCCGAGCGCCAGCAGCCGGTCGACCTCCTCGTCGCGGGTCCGGTCGGTCGGCATCACATCCAGGTGGAACCGGTGGTGGCCGGTCCGCGGCGCGGCGTGCCGCTCCTCGGACACGGCCATGAACAGCAGGTCGGGGCTGTCGTCCTCGCTGGACATCAGCAGCGCCGCCGGGTCGTCGGGCCGGTCGTCGGGGTGGCGCGGGTAGCCGGTGACCTCACTCCAGAAGCCCGACAGCGCGTACGGGTCGACGCAGTCCACGGTGATGTGCCGGATGCGGGATGTCATTGCTGTGACGCTAAAGGCAGCGCGATGGTGACCTCCATCCCACCCCCCTGCAGCGCCACCGCGCCGACGGTGCCGCCGTGCGCCTGGCACACCGCCCGCACGATCGACAGCCCGAGCCCGGAGCCGCGCGCGCCGGTGCGCTCGCGGCCGCCGCGGCGGAACGGTTCGAACAGACCGGCCACGTCGGCCTGCTCGACCTTGAAACCGGTGTTGCCGACCATCAGCCGCGCGTACCCGCCGTCGACGCCGCTGCTGACCCAGATCCGGCCGCCGAGGTGGTTGTAGCGGACCGCGTTCTCGATCAGGTTGCCCGCGAGCCGGTCCAGCAGGCTGGGGTCGCCGACGACCGGGGCCGGGCCCAGGTCGGTGCTCACATTGATCTTGATGCGCTGCACCTCGCGGTCCATTGCCGACAGCGCCCCGCGCACGCCCATGCCCAGGTCCAGCGGTTCGGCGCGCAGGCCGGTGCGGCCCTCGCTGCGGGCCAGCATCAGCAGCGCGTCGACCAGCGCGTTGGCCCGCTCGGAGGCGTCGCGGACCACGTTGGCCATCCGCCTGAGCTCGGCGATGTCCACCTGCGGGTCCGACATCGTGACGTCGATCTCGGTACGCATCACCGCCAGCGGCGTACGCAGCTCGTGCGACGCGTTGGCGACGAAGCGCTGCTGCGCCGTGAACGCCGCCCCGAGCCGGTCCAGCATCTGGTCGAACGTGTCGGCGAGCTCGGCCACCTCGTCGTCGGCCCCGGCGTAGTTGATGCGCTGGTCCATGGTCTCGCCGCCGAGCTTCTGCGCGGTGGCGGTGACCTGGTGCAGCGGGCGCAGCGCGCGGCCGACCACGGCGTACGCGCCGAGCACGCCGACCACGCTGATCGCCGCGACGGCCGCCGCGCCCTTGGCGAACAGCTCCGTCTGCGCGGTCGCCAGCAGCGAGTCCTGCCACCGCTGGGCGTCCATCACCTGGCCGTCGGCCAGGGTCACGATGGTGCCCGGCGGCAGCGAGTCGGCCGGGTTCAGCAGGTCGGCGGTGATCAGCCAGGCCATCAGCAGCAGCAGCGCCCCGGCACCGACCAGCAGCACCGCGTTGAGCAGGGTCAGCCGCAGCCGCAGCGTCGGGCGCAGCCGCCGCTTGGGCCGCACCGGTTGCGTACGCTGCCGCATCACGCGTCCTGCTCCTGCCCCGCCAGCGGGATGCGGTAGCCCGCCCCGACCAGCGTCTCGATCAGCGCCGGCAGGCCGATCTTCATGCGCAGGGTGCGCATGGTCACCCGCACGATGGTGGTGAACGGGTCGGTGTTGGCGTCCCAGACCCGCTCCAGCAGCTCCTCGGTGGAGACGACGCCGCCGCGGGCCCGCAGCAGCTCCTCCAGCACGCCGAACTCCTTGTTGGTCAGGTCGATCAGCGTCCCGGCCCGGGTGACGGTGCGCTTGGCCGGGTCGAGTTCCAGGTCGCCGGCGCGCAGCACCGGCGGGGTGACCGGGGTGGCCCGGCGGCCCAGCGCGTGCACCCGCGCCACCAGCTCGTCGAAGGCGAACGGCTTGGGCAGGTAGTCGTCGGCGCCCAGGCTCAGCCCCTCGACCCGCTCGGCGACGCTGCCGCTGGCGGTCAGCATCAGCACCCGGGTCAGCTGCCCGGAGCGGACCAGTTCGGCGCAGAGCTGGTCGCCGTGCATGCCGGGCAGGTCCCGGTCGAGCACGACCACGTCGTACCGGGTGACGAAGGCCATCTCGTGGCCGGTGCTGCCGTCGTACGCGACGTCGACGGCCAGTCCCTGGCGCCGCAGCCCGCGCGCGATCGCGTCGGCCAGATGCCGCTCGTCCTCCACCACCAGCACCCGCACGCCCAGCACACTCCCTTCGACGCCTCACCCCGTCGCAAACGAAGATAGAGGGCCACTGCCAGGACGTGAAATCTTGACGCGTTCGGCGGTGCCGCTTGATCGTTCAAGTTGCCGGGCAATCGGGCGGCGAAGGGCACTTCGAGCGCCCGATCGCCCGGCAACTTAGCTGATCTTGCGCGTGCCGCGGCGGTGCCGGTCAGGGCAGGTAGCGGTAGACGTCCAGGCCGCCGAGCAGGGCGCGGCAGGCCACCGTGCCCTGGGTCAGCCAGCAGCGGTCCAGGGTCGGGCCGCCCGCGCCGAGCACCCGCACCGGGCCCGGACGGGCCGGGTCGAAGGTGCCGAACCAGGTGCGCCGGCTCTGCTGGTTCGACAGCAGCAGCAGGCGGCCGTCGTAGCCGACGACCTGCCAGTCGCGCAGCCGCACCAGCACCTCGCCGGTGGCGGAGTCGCGCAGCAGGCTGTAGCCGGGAGTGTCGTGTATGCCCGCGTTGAGCACCCCCGGCGCGGCCGGGAAGAACCCGTCCATGCGGCCGTACCAGCGGACCCCGCCGGTCGCGGCGTCGAGCAGCCACAGCAGGTCGCCGTCGTTGACGCACACCGACGGGCGGCAGTCGGAGACGTACACCGAGCTGCGCCGGGCCGGGTTGGGCACGTCCCAGCCCGGTTCCAGACCGGGCAGGCGCAGCGAGGCGACCCTGGGCACACCCTTGTCCTCGTACGAGACCAGCAGCGCCCCGTCCGCCTGCTGCACCGCCCCGGTGTCCGCGGGCAGCTCCCGCTCGGCCCGGGTGGTCCCGTCGGCCCCGACCACCCGAACCCGGCGCCGCTGCCCCATGTCGACCAGTACGAACCCGGCGATCCGCCCGCCCACCTCGTAGAGGCTCCAGTCCTGGCCGGTGGTGTAGGAGACCCGCCACAGTTCGCGGCCGGTGCGCACGTCGCGGCTGACGAACCAGTCGGCCGCCGGGTCCACGCCCACCATCAGCGTGACCGGCTGCCCGCCGTCGATCCGGGTGCCCACCGCGATCGACGCGTCCCGCCAGTAGAGCAGCCCGGTCTGCCGGTCCACCGCGTACGTCGACCAGGGCCGCTCGGCCGCCGAGCCGTCCAGCACCGACACCAGCAGCACGCCGTCGGCGGCCCAGGCCCCGTACACCTCGGGCGAGCCGCCCTGCAGCGGGATCCGCCAGCGCTGGCGGCCGTCGCGGGTGTCCACGGCGGCCAGGTCGCGCCCGCCGTCCTCGCGACGGCGGGCGAGCAGCAGCAGGTCGTCGACGAGCGCCACCGAGCCGACGAGGGCGTCCTGGATGTGCACCGGGCCGCGCAGCGGACCCGGCGGCAGCCGCTCGGTGGCCACCGCCGCCAGCAGCAGCGCCACGCAGACGGCCAGGCCGGTCCAGCGCCGCTGCCACAGCGACAGGCGCGGCGCGCCGGGCGGGTCGTCGTCGGCGGGAGCGTGCTCCTCGCCGAGGTCGATGAGAGCCGTCATCGCGACCTCCTGCCTGCCGGCGTCAGCCGGTCAACCGCCACAGCGCGATCCGGTCGTCGGCGTCGTGGCACGCCAGCAGTCCGGACAGGTACTGACACCGTCGCACACGAGGCGGCAGTTCGGCCAGTACCCGGACCGTACCGTCGGATTCGAGCCGTCCGATCTGGACCCGGTCGGCGGCCTCGCGCAGCACCGTCCCGGAGGTGTCGGCGGCGGCCGCCTCCCAGCCCGGCGCCAGCACCCGCACGGTGTGCCCGGTGTCCGGGTCGATCAGCGACTCGGCGCGCAGGCCGAACCGGGTGACGCCCGGCGCCAGGACCAGGAACCCGACCGGCGTCTCGCGCAGCAGCCGGCCGGGGCGCAGCTCGTAGCGCAGCACCCCGCTGTCCGGGTCGCGCACCTGCACGACGAACGACTCCACCGCCTGCCGGGTGGTGCACCGCAGCCGCCCGCACGGCACCGCGTCGATCAGCTCGGGCGTCGTGGGCACGGCGGCGAACGTCGCGGTGTCGTACGACAGCACGTCGTAGCGGGACTCGCCCGTCTCCCAGTTGAACCGGACCGGCGTGAGCAGGCCCCGTTCGATGATCAGGTTCGGCGGCACGTCCCGCAGCGCGGCGATGTGCCCGTCGGCCACGGGTGACCCGTCGGCCAGCCGGTACGCCCGCACCTGCCCGTATTCGTCCGCCGACCAGCACAGCGGATCGGGGTCGTCGGACACGCCCCGCACCGCGGTCTCCGGCACGGTCCAGCGCACGGCACCGGTGGCCAGGTCGATCACCTCCCGCTGCACGGCCGTCGGCACCCCCGCCACGAGCAGCATCCGGTCGTAGCCGACCTGGGCGGCGGTGACCACCCAGGCGTCCCGGTGCCAGACCTGCCGACCGGTGGCGATCTCGAAGGCCGTGGTCTGCTGCGTGTCCTGGGCCAGGTCACCCTCGTGCAGCAGCACCACGCCCGATCCCGGCGGCACCTCCAGCGTGATCTGATCGGCGCGGATCTCCCGCACCGCCGACCAGCGCGGCGCGCCGTCGCGCAGGTCGAACGCGGCCAGCGCGCCGCGCTCGGCCACCAGCAGCAGGCCGTCGGTCACCACCATGGCCTCGTCGGCGGTCGGCACCGTCGCCATCGACGCCAGCCCCACGACCGGCCGGACGGGCCCGGCCGCCTCGGCGCACATCAGCGTCAGCAGCCCGGCCAGCACGAACGCGGCGGGCCGGAGCCGGCCGGCGAACCCGCCGGACCACCGGACCGGCCCGGCTTGCGGGTCGTGCGGGTGGCTCCAACCGCTGCCCAGGTCGATCTCGGCGGTCACGGTCGGCTGTCCTCCGGCGCGATGATCCGCCACATCGTCAACTGGTTGCCGCTGTGGCCGCAGGCCAGCCAGTCGTCCCGGCGGTGGCATTCCTGCACCCGGTGCTTCAGCAGGCCCAGCGTCTGCACCCGGCCGTCGACCACCACGCCGACCTGCGTCTGCCCGCCGGCGTCCCGCAGCAGCAGGTAGCCGCCGCTGTCATCCGCGGCGGGCAGCACCTCCCAACCGGTGAGGTCGAGCCGCACCTGCCCGGTGGCCTGGTCGATGAGCCGGGTGGCGGCCAGTCCGGTGCCGCGCCCCTGGCCCAGGTCGACCGTGGCGAACCACTCGCCCACCGCCATCACCTGGATGCGGCTGCCGAGCCGGTAGCGGGCCGCACCGGTAGCGGGGTCGCGCACGGTGACATGGAAGTCGTCGCTGTCCGGCACCGGCTCGAACGAGCAGCTGAACCGGCCGCACGGATGACTCGCGGCGTCCGCGCCGGGCTGGCGCACCCGCAGCGTCGCAAGGTCGTAGCGGACCTCCGTCAACGCGTCACCCGAGCCAGCCGAGCTCAACGTGATCTGGTCGTCGCCGTGGACGTGCACGCCGTAGGGCCGCCCCGCCGGGAAGGCGAGCGTGCCGGTGCGCAGCACCGAGCCGTCGCGGACGGCGTACACGGTGAAGGCGCCGGCGGGCGTCACCGTCCACACCTCGCCGCGGGCCTCGGCGAGGCTCGCGTACGGCACGCCCCGCACTGTCCACAGCACCCGGCCGGTGCGCAGGTCGTAGATGGTCGCCTCCTCCTGCTCCGTGGCGAGCTGCCCGGCCGCGTACGGCTGCATCTCCGGCCCCATGTACACGGGAATCTCGGACGCGGCCACGCCGACGCCGCCGACCACGGTCAGCGGACGCGGCACCGTCCACAGCCTCGTGCCGAAGTCGGGGTCGAGCACCGTGGTCGTCCCGCCGTCGAAGACGAGCACCACCCCCTCCGCCGACTGCACGGAGAGGTCGGCGGAGACGCGCGGGTCGAGCGGCACGCTCCACCGCAGCGTCCCGTCGGCGGGCCGGTACGCCGAGAGCCTGCCCGCACCCGAGGCCAGCAGCAGCCCGCCGCCGTCGCGGACCGCACCGCCGTCGATGATCCGGGACACCCCCGGCAGCGTGTACGTGGCCAGCTCCGCCACCTGCCGCACCGGCGCGGCCGCGGCCCCGAGCGCGCCGGTCAGCAGCAGCGGCAGCACCAGCAGGACCGCGCGCCGGGGCCGCAGCGGCGGCACGCCGGGGTCCTCGCGGGGCCGGGTCCAGTCGTCGCTGAGCTCGATCAGTTCGACCGCCACGGTCAGCGTCCCCTCTGCCCGTCCACGCGCCAGATGCCCAGTTGGTCGTCGTCGAACAGGCAGGTCAGCCGGTCGGTGCGGTAGAGGCAGCGCTGCGCCCGGTGCGGCAGCACGCCCAGCACCCGGACCGCACCCGCCACGACCTTGGCCACCTGGGTGGTCTTGCCCACGTCCCGCAGCAGCACGTACCCGTCGCTGCCGTCGACGGCGCCCAGCGCGAGCCAGCCGGTCAGATCGACCAGGGTGCGCCCGGTGGCCGGGTCGACTAGCCGGAGCGCGTCCGTGCCCCGGACGCCGGACGACTGGCCGACGTCCAGCACCACGAACCCGTCCGTGACCGCCAGCAGACTCGACTTCGCCTCAAGGGTCCACAGCGGCGCCCGCGTCACCGGATCGGTCACCGTGATCTGGAAGAAGTCGACGGTGTTCCGGTCGACGCGGTCCACGCACCGGTACCGCCCGCACCGGTACGGCGTGCCGTCCTCGCGCGCCAGCGGCCGCATCGTCGTCAGGTCGTAGTCGAGGTAGCCGAGCCCGCCGTCCGGCTCGGCCGACGCCGCGGCCAGCTGGACCGTGCCCTGGAAGGCGGCGACGTACATGGGCCGTCCCGGCGGGAACTTCGCCTCGCCCCGGCGCAGCAGGCTCGCGCCGTGGACGTCGTACACCGCGAGCGCGCCGTCGTTCGTGACGGTCACCACCAGCCCGCGCTCACTGTCGACGGTGGCGAACGGGGTGCCGGGAACCGTCCACAGCGTCGCTCCGGTGCGCAGGTCGACCCCGGTCACGGAGTCCGTGCCGGGTGGCGGGGCGCCCGGGGTCGGCTGCTCGGAGAAGTCACCGGTCCGGTTGCGCACGTCCATGCCGACCCCGGCGACGGGGTACACGGACCGCGGCGCCGACCAAAGCCGGGCGCCGGACTTCGCGTCGAACGCCGTCGTCGTCTGGCCACCGTCGATGCTCAGCACCACACCCGCGGCTCCGGTCACGTAACCGCGGTCGGCCGCCGCCGACGTGTGGGGCGCGCTCCAGCGCAGGGCGCCGTCCGCGGTCTGGTACGCCGAGAGGGCGGCCCCGCCCTGGACCAGCACCAGGTCGTCGACGGGGTGCAGGATGTCGCCGACGACCTGGTCGGTGACGCCCTCCAGCCGGTGCCGCCCCAGTTCGGCGACGCGGCGCGCCGGCACCCCGGCGGCACCCAGCGTGGCGACCAGGAGCAGCACCAGCGCGTACGCGACGCGCCGGCGCAGCACGGACAGCGGCGTGGCGCGCGGTTGCTCGCGCGGCAGCGCCCAGTCGTCGCCGAGGTCGATCATTTCGGTTGGCATGTTCCGTCCCGCTCGTCCGGGCGCCGCGGCACCGTCTCCGTCGTGGTCATCGCGGACCGGCCTCCACCTGCCAGATGCCGAACCGGTCGTCGGTGGTGCTGCAGATCAGGGCGTGCGCGGTGGACAGGCACTCCTTCAGCTCGTACGGCAGCTCGCCGATCATCCGCAGCTCCCCGTCCGCCCGCAACTCCCCCAGGTACGTCGAGTCGGCGGCCCGACCGGGTCGGACCAGGTAGGACACGAGATCGCTGCGGGTCTGCACCGCGTACCAGTCCCGGTAGGCGGGGCGCACGCCGCCCGTCAGCGGGTCGAACGTCCCGTCGACGCGGGGGCCGAGCCACAGCGACGAGAACCCGACCGCCAGCGGGCCGGCCACGCTGGGCAGGAACCCCCGGTCACCGCCGGCCAGGACGACGACCGGCCGGCCGGTCGCGGCGTCGATGATCCAGGTCCGCGGGCCCTCCGGCGTGGCGGTGAGCCCGCAGGTGTAGCCGCCCCCGCAGTCCAGCTGCCACGCCCAGCGCGGCCCGGCGGCCGACGGGCGCAGCGTGGCCCGGTCGAACCACAGCTCGGTCCGGGGCGTCTGCGGGACGACGGGGCTGCCGTCCGGCTGCACGGCGCCTTCGCCGCCGCTGACCAGCCCGACCACGTCGTCGCCGTAGGTCAGCTCCACCCGCTCGCCGGTCGGGACCGGCACCGCGACCGAGCGGCGGGCGGTGCCGTCGGCCAGGTCGTGCTCGACGATCTCGCCCTCGGGCGACAGCCGCCACAGCGTGCCGGATTGCTCGTCGAGCGCGATGGTCAGCGAGGCCGGCGTGCGCCAGAGCAGCCGGTAGTCGCGGGGGTCGTGCCCTTCGATCTCCATCGCGCCGTCCGCACGCCGGTGATAGGCCAGCAGCCAGCGGCCGCCGACCTGCCGCGTCCAGTCGGCGGCGTACCAGCGGACCTTGCCGGTGTACGCGTCGTACGCCGTGGTCTGGACGGGCGGCTGCTCGCCCTCGCCGTCGGCGGGGGTGCCCGGGACCTGGCTGACCACCAGCAGGCCGGCGATGCCGAAGAAGCTGTCAAGCTCCCCGCTGACCGGCACCTGCCAGCGCAGCGCGCCGTCGGCCAGGTTCCAGCCCGTGATCGCCTCGCGGCTGCGCACCGCGACCGTGTCGGCGCCGACCAGCACCATCGCGCTGACGACGGCGTCACGCAGCGCGAGCTGCCGCAGCCCGGCGCCCTGCGGCCGGGCCGCCGCCGCGGCGCTGACCAGCACGACCAGCACCATGGCGGCGAGCCCGGCGCGGCGCTGCCAGCCCAGCCCCGGCTTGGGCGGCAGGCTGACCTCTTCCTCGTCGTCCCAGCCGTCGCCGAGGTCGATGACGCCGATCTCGCCGTCCACGCCCTGCTGTCGCATCCGCCCGCACCGCCTCACGATGTGTCCGCGTGAGGTGACGCCTCGAACCTGGGTATCGGTTGCAGGCGGCCGGCCGGTACCGCACGGCGCAGGGGCCGCCCGTTGCCGGACGGCCCCTGCGCTACTGCTCGATCGGCTGGGTCAGCCGCGGACCGAGCTGGTCAGCGGCTGCTCGGCCGGGGCGGCGACCGCCGAGGCCCATTTGGTGACCTTCTCGGTGATCTCCGGCGCGGTCAGGCCGATCTCGGCCAGGATCTCCGCCCGGGTGCCGTGGTCCAGCCACTGCGACGGCACGCCCAGGTCGCGCACCGGCACGTCCAGCTCGTTGTCGCGCAGCAGCTTCGACACCGCGTCGCCGACCCCGCCCGCGCGTACGCCGTCCTCGATGGTGACCACGAGCTTGTGCTCGCGGGCCAGGCCGACGATCTCGACGGGCACCGGCCGCACCCAGCGCGGGTCGACCACGGTCACGCCGAAGCCGCGCTCGGCCAGCTTGCCCGCCACCTGCACGGCCAGGTGCGCGAAGGAGCCCACGGCGACCAGCAGCACGTCCTTGCGCTCGGCCTCGGCCAGCACGTCCACGCCGCCCAGCCCGTCGCTGCCGCCCAGGCGGCGCAGCGCGGGCAGCGCCGCGGGCACCGAGCCGGTCGGGAACCGGACGATGGTCGGGCCGTCGTTGATGCCGACCGCCTCGCGCAGCTCCTCGCGCAGCGTCTCGGCGTCGCGCGGCGCGGCCACCCGCAGGCCCGGGACCACGCCGAACACCGACATGTCCCAGATGCCGTAGTGGCTCGGGCCGTCGGGGCCGGTGATGCCCGCCCGGTCCAGCACGAACGTCACCGGCAGCCGGTGCAGGGCCACGTCGAGCAGCACCTGGTCGAACGCGCGGTTCAGGAACGTGGCGTACACCGCGACGACCGGGTGCAGCCCGGCCAGGGCCAGGCCCGCCGCCGAGGTGGTGGCGTGCTGCTCGGCGATGCCGACGTCGAAGGCGCGCTGCGGGAACGCGGCGGCCAGCTTGTCGATGCCGGTCGACTCCGGCATGGCGGCGGTGATGCCGACCACGTCGGGCCGCTGCGCGGCGATGGTGACCAGCTCGTCGGCGAAGACGCTGGTCCACTTGAGGCTCGGCGCGGCCAGCAGGCGGCCGGTCAGCGGGTCGAACGCGCTCGGCGCGTGGAACCGGTCGGCCTCGTCGTCCAGGGCCGGCTGGTAGCCGTAGCCCTTCGCGGTGACCGCGTGCACGATGACCGGCCCGTTGAACCGCTGGGCGCGCGTCAGCGCCGACTCCAGCGCGGCCTGGTCGTGCCCGTCCACCGGCCCGATGTACTTCAGGCCCAGGTCCTCGAACATCGCCTGCGGCGCGACCGCGTCCTTGATGCCCTTCTTGACCGCGTGCAGGGCGTCGAACAGCGGCTTGCCGACCAGCGGCGTCTTCTCCAGCGCGTCCTTGACCAGGTCGAGGACCTTCTCGTAGCCCGGGTTCAGGCGCAGCGTGGCCAGGTGGTCGGCCAGGCCGCCGATGGTCGGGGCGTACGAGCGCCCGTTGTCGTTCACGATGATCACGAGCGGGTTGTCGGTGGCGGCGATGTTGTTCAGCGCCTCCCAGCACATGCCGCCGGTGAGCGCCCCGTCGCCGACCACGGCGACCACGTGGCGCTTCTCGCCGCGCAGCGCGTACGCCTTGGCGATGCCGTCGGCGTAGGACAGGGCGGTCGAGGCGTGGCAGTTCTCGACCAGGTCGTGCTCGCTCTCGGCCTGGCTCGGGTAGCCGGTGAGGCCGCCGCGCTGGCGGAGCAGGTCGAACCCGTCCTGGCGGCCGGTGACGATCTTGTGCACGTATGCCTGGTGGCCGGTGTCGAAGACGAACCGGTCGGTGGGCGAGTCGAACACCCGGTGCATGGCCAGGGTGAGCTCGACCACACCGAGGTTCGGGCCGAGGTGGCCGCCGGTGCGGGCCACCTTGGCGATCAGGAAGTCCCGGATCTCGGCAGCCAGCCCCGTCAGCTGCTCCGGGGTCAGGGCCTTGAGGTCCTGCGGTCCCTGAACCGTGCTCAACAGGCTCGTGCGCTCGTTCACACCGCCACCTCAATCCGATCGCTCATGGTGTGGGCAGTCTATCGGCAGGCCGCACCGGGTCTCACATCGTCCGGTACCCCTGCACCGAACCTTCACTCCTCGGTGGGCCCGGCAACCGTCCGCGACGGCGCGGTGACGGTCCCGGCCCGCTACGGCACCAGCAGCGCCACGCACTCGACGTGGTGGGTCTGCGGGAAGCAGTCGAAGGCCCGCAGCGCCGCCAGCCGCCAGCCCGCCTCCCGGAACGTGCGCACGTCGCGGGCGAACGCCGCCGGGTCGCAGGCGACGTAGGCCACGGCGCGCGGCCCGGCGGCGATCACGCCGCGCACCACCGCCGCCCCGGCTCCGGTTCGCGGCGGGTCCAGCACCACCACGTCCGGCCGGGGCAGCCGCTGCTGCGGCCGCCGGTCGCGGTGCAGGGCCTTCTCGACCGGCGCGGCGATCACGGAGACAGGCCGCCCGGCCAGGTTGGCCCGCGCCGCCGCGACGCCGTCCCGGGCCGCCTCGACCACGGTCACGTGGCCGGTCACGCCGACGCGGTCGGCCAGCGCGGCGGCGAACAGGCCGGCGCCGCCGTACAGGTCCCAGGCGTGCTCGCCGGGCTGCGGGTCCAGCTGCGCCAGCACGGCCTGCACCAGGATGTCCGCGGCGGCCGGGTGCACCTGCCAGAAGCCCCCGGCCGAGATCCGGAAGTCGTGCCCGGCCGCCCGCTCGGCGATCTCCTGCGGCGGCTCCTGCACCAGCTGGGCCGGGCCGCCCGCCGGGCGCACCACGTCGATGACGTCGGTCTCCGGCCAGCGGCGCGACAGCACGTCCAGAGCCTGGATGTCCGGGTGCGCGATGCGGCAGCGGTCGATCGCCACCACCTCGTTGGAGCGGTGCTTGAGCAGGCCGGGCCGGGCGGCGGCGTCGGCGCGGTAGCGCACCCGGGTGCGCCAGCCCTCGTCGCCGCCGGGCAGCGCCTCGACCCGCACCGCCAGCGCGTCGACCTCCTCCTCGGCCAGCCTGCCCAGCCGGACCAGCTGCTCCCGGACGACGGCCGCCTTCCAGTCCAGCTGCGCGGGCGGGGCGACGTGCTGCAGGTCGCAGCCGCCGCAGCCGTCGGCATGGGCGTACGGGCAGCGCGGGGTGATCCGGTCCGCCGACGCCTGCAGCACCTCGACGGCGTCGCCGCGCAGGTACGCCTTGTGCACCTCGGTGATCTCGGTCACCACGCGCTCGCCGGGCAGGGCGTGCCGGACGAAGATCACCCGTCCGGCGTGCCGGGCCACGCAGTGGCCGCCGTGCGCCACCGGGCCGACGGTCACCTCGACCCGGTCACCCTCGTACAGCTCGTCGGCCTGGACGGCGACAGCGGTGTCAGTCATGCGTGCTCACGTACCCATCCTCCCCCGGGCGGGGGCCGCGGGCCGGCGTGCGGGCCAGGCTGCGGTCGAGCCGGTCCAGGTTGGTGGTGCTGGTCGAGTCGAGCTGCCAGGGCACGCTGACGACCATCACGCCGGCCTCGTACAGCAGCCGGCCCTTGATCCGCAGCGCGGACTGGTTGTGCAGCAGATGCTCCCACCAGCGCCCGACCACGTACTCCGGGATGAAGACCGTGACCACGTCGCGCGGCGACGACCGGCGCAGCGACTTCACATAGTCAATGATGGGCCGCGAGATCTCCCGGTACGGCGAGTCGACCACCGTCAGCGGCACGCTGATGCCGCGCCGCTCCCACTCGGCCTGGATGGCCCGGGTGTCGGCCGTGTCGACGTTGACCGTCAGCGCCGTGAGCGTGTCCGGCCGGGTCGCCTTCGCGTACGCCAGCGCCCGCATCGTCGGCAGGTGCACCTTGCTGACCAGCACCACCGCGTGGTTGCGGGCGGGCAGCACCGGCCGCTCCTCCGACGGCACCAGCTCGCGCGCCACCGTGTCGTAGTGCTTGCGGATCGCCACCATCACCGCGTAGATCACCGCCATCGCCGCCAGCGAGATCCAGGCACCGTGGGTGAACTTCGTCAACAGCACCAGGATGAGCACGAAACCGGTCATCACGGCACCGAAGCCGTTGATGGCCTTGGACCGGTTCATCCGCCGCCGCGCCAGCGGGTCGCGCTCGGTGCGCAGCAGCCGGTTCCAGTGCCGCAGCATGCCGATCTGCGACAGCGTGAACGACACGAACACGCCCACGATGTACAGCTGGATCAGCCGCGTGGTCTGCGCCTGGAACGCGATCACCAGCACCGCCGCGAACGCGGCCAGGAACATGATGCCGTTGGAGAACGCCAGCCGGTCGCCCCGGGTGTGCAGCTGCCGCGGCAGGTAGCGGTCCTGGGCCAGGATCGAGCCCAGCACCGGGAAGCCGTTGAAGGCGGTGTTGGCGGCGAGCACCAGGATCAGCGCGGTCACCCCGATGACCAGGTAGAAGCCGGGCGGGAAGTGGTTGAAGACGGCCTCGGCCAGCTGCGCGATGACGGTGGGCTGCTTGTAGTTGGGCCCGGCGCCGACGATCTGCTCGGCGGGGTTCTCGACGTACTGCAGGTTGGTCATCAGGCTGAGCGCCACGATGCCGAGCATCATCGCGATCGAGATGGTGCCCAGCAGCAGCAGCGTGGTGGCGGCGTTGCGGCTCTTGGGCGACTTGAACGCGGGTACGCCGTTGGAGATCGCCTCGACGCCGGTGAGCGCGGCGCAGCCGGAGGAGAACGCCCGCACCAGCAGGAACGCGAAGGCGAAGCTGGTGGCCACGCTCATGCCGTGCTCGGGCAGGATGGTCAGGTCGGCGCTGGATGCCTGCAGGTCCTCGCCGAGCACGAGGATGCGGAACATGCCCCAGCCGACCAGCCCGACGATGGCGAACATGAACAGGTACGTCGGGATGGCGAAGAGCAGACCCGACTCCTTGAGCCCGCGCAGGTTCAGGGCGGCCAGGATCGCGATCAGCAGCACCGCCGAGACCACCTTGTGCTGGCCGATCAGCGGGATCGCGTCGCCGAGGCTGTCCACTCCGGAGGAGATCGACACCGCGACCGTGAGCACGTAGTCGACCAGCAGCGCGCTGGCCACGCCGAGGCCCGCCTTCGGGCCGAGGTTGACCGTGGCGACCTCGTAGTCGCCACCGCCCGACGGGTACGCGTGCACGTTCTGGCGGTAGCTCGCCACCACGGTGAGCATCACCACCACGACCGCCAGCGCCACCCACGGGGAGTACGCGTAGGCGGCGGCACCGGCCACGGACAGGGTCAGCAGGATCTCGCCGGGCGCGTACGCGACGCTGGAGAGCGCGTCCGAGGCGAAGATGGGCAGTGCGATCCGCTTGGGCAGCAGCGTGTGCTGCATATGGTCGGATCGGAACGGCCTGCCGAGCAGCAGTCGCTTCAGCAGGGAGGTAGGGCTCGCCACAGGGGGAGCCTACGACGCGCCCGCCCTTTGCGCCGTGGCACTCTGATGTCGCGCGAGCCCCCCGGTCATGGCAGGCTGGGGGCGAAGCAGGCTCGAAAGGCGGCGACGTGCACGTTGTGATCATGGGATGCGGCCGGGTCGGCTCGACACTGGCGCACAGCCTGGAGGCGCGCGGGCACTCGGTCTCGATCATCGATCAGGATGCCGACGCGTTCCGGCGCCTGTCCCCCGACTTCGCCGGCACCACCGTCACCGGGGTGGGCTTCGACCGCGAGGTGTTGATCCAGGCCGGGGTCGAGCGCGCCGACGCGTTCGCGGCGGTCTCCAGCGGCGACAACTCCAACATCATCTCCGCGCGGCTGGCCCGGGAGACGTTCGGCGTCCAGCGGGTCGTCGCCCGCATCTACGACCAGCGCCGCGCCGAGGTGTACGAGCGGCTGGGCATCCCCACCGTCGCCACGGTGCGCTGGACCGCCGACCGGATCGTGCGCCACCTCGTGCCCGAGGGCGCCACCGAGCTCTACCGCGACCCGACCAGCACGGTCGCCATCATCGAGACCCCGATCAACCCGGCCTGGGTCGGCCACCCGCTGCGGGCGCTGGAGGAGGCGACCGGCACCCGGGCCGCCTTCGTCATGCGCTTCGGCCTCGGCCAGCTGACCACCGACTCCACCGTCCTCCAGGACGGCGACCAGGTCTTCATGCTGGTCACCGACGAGATCGCGGGCACCGTCACCAAGATCGCAGCCGCCGCGCCGGCCGCCGCGGCCTAGAAGGAGCAGACCATGCGTGTCGCCATCGCCGGTGCCGGCAACGTCGGGCGCTCCATCGCCCAGGAACTGATCGAGAACGGCCACCAGGTCATGCTCCTGGAGCGCCAGCCCCGGATGCTGCGCCCCGAGCGCGTGCCGGCCGCCGACTGGGTGCTCGCCGACGCGTGCGAGCTGTCCAGCCTCCAGGAGGTCAACCTGGCCGCCTGCGACGTGGTCGTGGCCGCCACCGGCGACGACAAGGTCAACCTGGTCGTGTCGCTGCTGGCCAAGACCGAGTTCGCGGTGCCGCGCGTGGTCGCCCGGGTCAACCGGGCCGAGAACGAGTGGCTGTTCACCGAGCAGTGGGGCGTCGACGTCTCGGTCAGCAAGCCGCGCCTGATGGCCGCGCTGGTCGAGGAGGCGGTCACCGTCGGCGACCTGGTCCGGCTGATGACGTTCCGCCAGGGCGAGGCGAACCTGGTCGAGATCACCCTGCCGCAGGACGCGCCGCACGTGGGCCAGCCGGTCCGCGACATCCCGCTGCCGCACGACAGCGCCCTGGTCGCCATCGTGCGCGGACGCCGGGTGCTCACGCCCAGCCCGGACGACCCGGTCGAGGCGGGCGACGAGCTGGTGTTCGTCTGCACGGTCGAGGTCGAGGAGCAGGTACGTTCCGTCATGCTCGGCGCCGACAGCGTCGAGCGCACCCGCTCCCGCCGCCGCTGACCCACCCCGCCACCCCCCGACCCGACGCAGCAGCCCGCCCGCCCGCCGATGATCGCTAGCTGCGGCCGGAACAGGGCCTGTACGGCGCCTTGCCGACCTCGGATAGCGATCTTCGAGGGTCAAGGTGGCGATGATCGGCTCCTGAGGGCGGAAACCGCTGTGCGGCATCCGCGACCGAGCGGCATCCGCGACCGCTGTGCGGCATCCGCTGCCGCTGAGCCGGGTCACGGCTTGAGCAGCAGCGAAGCCCCGGACCGGCCCATCCGGGAGACGACGGCGGCAGGGCCCGTGCCGAAGCACGGGCCCTGCTGGTGGTCGAGGTCGCGGAGCGGGGGTCAGGCGGACAGGACCGGGTCCGCGGGGTCGCGCCGGACCCGGCGGACCGCCCAGATGCTGACGGCCAGCAGCAGCGCGTACGGCGGGTAGCCGAGCACGATGCGGGCGACGCCTAGCGCGGTCGCCTGGTCGGCGAGGTAGAGCAGGGTCTGCACGGCCGCCTTGAGCAGGTAGATCGCCGCCCACAGTCCGGTCAGCCAGCTGAAGGTGCGCACCATCCGCCGGTCCTCGCGCCAGTCGCTCAGGCCGCCGTTGGCCACCACCGTCCACAGCCAGCCGACCAGCGGCTGCCGGAAGACGATCGAGACGAGCATCGCCAGGCCGTACGCCACGGTCCAGAGGATGCCGGGCAGGTAGAAGTCGCGGGCCTCGCCGGAGTTCCAGGCCAGCGCGGCGCCCAGGGCGATGCCGAACAGGCCGTTGACGGCGTGCCGGATCGGGCGCCGCTGCGACAGCCGGACGATCGCGATGCCGAGCGCGGTGGCCACGGCGACGCCGACGGCCCACTTGAGCGCCGTCTGGCCGGTCGGCCACTTCAGCCCCAGCACCACGTTGGTCAGCACGAACACGATCACGGGAATGCTGGACTCGAACAGGCCGCGCCAGCCGCCGAGCTGCTGGGACATCTGCACCGCGAACGGGGGCAGCTCCTGCTCCTGCTCGTCCGTGCCGACCTGGGCCCGATCGCGTTCGCTCATGCCGCCGCTTCCAGTTCGTAGTACGGGTTGAAGATGACCTTGCGGCCGTCGCGCAGGGCCACCCGGCCGCGCACGTGCAGCCCCCGGCCGGGCTCGATGCCGTTGATGTGGCGGCGGCCCAGGAAGACCAGGGTGATCAGGTCGGTGCCGTCGTACAGGTCGGCCTCGAGTGTGGGCAGGTTGGTGCGGGGGGTGTACACGACGGTGCGTAGACGGCCCGTGACGTTGACGAGGTCGCCGCGGCCGACGGTGTCGGCGCAGACGCAGCCCGCCCGCTCGCTGTCGCGGCGCAGCTCCTCGGACTCCAGCTCCTGGTCGGAGGCGGTGAGGCGGTGGAGCATCCCGCGCAGGCCGCGCGGACGTTGTCGTGGTTCGTCGGTCGACATGACCTGCTCTCAATCCCTCCCCGCCGGGGTAGGGGCCCGGCGGATTCGTACCCACCAGCCTACTTCGCGGCGGGGGGCCGACCGGCGAGCCCCGCAGCAGCGTACGCCGGAAGGCACGAACGCGCTCGGTGCGCCGCTTGAGCTGCGGCGCACCGAGGGTGTGAGTTCGATTACTAAGAGTTCAGTCGCGACGCGGGCGCGGGGAGGGCTTGCGCCGGGGCGTGTCGCCGCCGGAGACGGTGCCCGGCGCGGGCTGTCCGGCGGGTGTGATGGAGCCGAACGGGGTCGGCGCGGGCGGCGGCGGCACCCGGCCGGGCACCAGCTCGGAGCGCGGCGACTCGTACCGCTCGTACCGCGACTGCGCCTCCTGCTCCTGGCGCAGCTGCTCCTGCCGGGCCTGCTCGAACGCCTCCTCATCGGCGCCCTGCGCGGCCTGCGCCGCGGCGGCCTGCTGGGCCAGGTGCTGCGGCAGCCGCAGCGGCAGCGCCTCGCGCACCGGGCGGGCCTGGTCGTCGCGGTGCACCACCAGGCCGGTCAGGCACTGCAGCAGCGGACCGGCCTGGCGCAGGTCCAGCGCGGCCGGGCCCTGGAACACGGCCCGGACCATCCAGCGCGGCCCGTCCACGCCGACGAACCGCAGGTCGTTGAAGCCCTCGGGGGTACGGATGCGAGCCCGCAGCTCGGTGCCCCAGTGCCCCGGGGCCTCCTCGGAGGCGACCCCGTCGGCGAACAGCGAGCGGCGGATCTCCTCGCGCACCTCGTCCCAGATGCCCTCGGAGCGCGGGGCCGCGAACACGCCGAGCTGCAGCGCGCTGGGCCCGTGCACGAGCGCGATCTGGCCGATCGCCCCCTGCTCACCGGCCTGCACCCGGATCTCGACGCCGTCGATGGCGGGGACGTGGAGGCTGCCCAGGTCCAGCCGGGGCGCGTCGGGCATGTCGTCGTACTGGTCGTACGGGCCGTCGTCGCCGAAGATCGAACCACGGAGCGGGGAGTCCTCGGCGGCACCGGCGCCCCGGGGGGCCTTCGGCCCGTCGGGCTGATAGTCCTCGCCGAGCAGCGCGGCGCGCCGGGCGGCGCGGGCGTCCTCGAAACGCGGCTCCTCGGCCTTGGCGTGCCGGCCACCTGTGGCGGCACGTCGTCGCGAGAAGATCACTGTTCCTCCTAGTTCCCGGTCGAACCGTGCCCGCCGGTCCCCCGTTCGGAGTCCGGCAGCTCGGCGACGTCGTGGAAGTGTGCCCGCTCCACCCGCTGCACGACAAGTTGCGCGACGCGGTCCCCTCGCACGATCTTCGCCTCGTTCGCCCGGTCGTGGTTGATCAGGTTCACCAGGATCTCGCCCCGGTACCCCGCGTCCACGGTGCCGGGCGCGTTGAGCACGGTCACCCCCAGTTTGGCCGCCAGACCCGAGCGCGGGTGCACCAGTCCCACGAATCCGTCCGGGATGGCCACCGCCACCCCGGTCCGCACCAGGCGCCGCTCGCCCGGGGCGAGCACCACGTCCTCGGCCGCGTACAGGTCGGCGCCGGCGTCACCCGGGTGGGCGTACGACGGCAGCGGCACCTGCGGATCCAGCCGCCGGATCGGGATCACGACAGGCTCGCCCGGCGCAGCGGGCATCGCAGTCGGGTACAACGGTCAGACCTCCGGGGGAGTACTGGCGACGCGGCCCCGACCAGGGAGCTGCGTCTCTTCACGTCCATCCTGCCGCGCCGGGCGGGCCCATGGGGACCTACCCTCGACGTTGTGACACATCCAGGCGGCGGCATGGCGTCCTCAGGCACAACGGCGACGGGGGTCGGCGCGGCACGGCCTGCGCCCCGGCACACCGAGCGGCTGACGGTGCCGCTGTGGCTGTGGCCGACAGTGCTGCTGGTCACAGCGGTGCTGGCCGCCCAGATCGGGCTGGGCGCTCCGGGCCCGCGCAGCTGGCTGCCGTACGCGGTGCTGCTGCCGCTGGCCGCGGCCGGGCTGTGGTGGCTGGGCCGGGTCCGGATCGCGGTGACCGGCACCGAGCTCCAGGTCGACGACGCCCGCCTGCCCCTGGGGGTGGTCTCCCGCGCCATTGCGCTGGACGCCGAGACCCGGCGCGAGCTGCTCGGCCCCAGCGCCGACCCGCTGGCCTTCGTGGTGCAGCGCCCGTGGATCGCCGAGGCGGTCCAGGTGGTCCTGGCCGACCCCGACGACATCACGCCGTACTGGGTGATCAGCACCCGCCACCCGGACGCCCTGGTCCGCGCCCTCAACGAGGGCGCCGCGGCCGTCCGCTAACCGCGGGGCAGCTGCGGGTGCTGGCCCTGCCGGTGCCGCAGGTCGCGGCGCAGGTCCTCGCCGAGCCGCTTGGTGGCCTTGCGGTTGAGGTAGCTGGCGATGGCCGCCCCGGTGAACAGCGGCCCGAGCGTGGTCAGGTTGCGTCCGAACCGCTTGAGGATCATGTCGCGAAGCTGCTTGCGGGTGGCCGTGCCGAGCACGATCGCGGTGGCCCCGGCGGGCACCATCGGGTTGATCCCCCGGTGGCCGGCCCAGGACTGGAGCAGGTTGATCGCGCGCTGACCGCCGCCGCCGACGACCGGCTGGCCGTACACCTCGTGCAGCTCGCCGATGAGCTTGAGCTCGATCCCGACCACGGCGACCGTCTCCGTCGCCAGCAGCACCGGGGTGCTCAGCAGGGCGGGCGGCGCCGCCCACTCCACGGCGGCGACACCGCCGCCGACGGCTCCGATGCCCGCCGCGGACCGCGCCGCGTTGCGGATCAGGCGCTCCGCCAGGGCCTCGTCGTCGAGGCCGGGGTAGTGCCGCCGCAGCGTCTCCAGGTCCCGGATCGGGATGTGCGGGGCGATGTCGCCCACCGCCTCGGTGATCCAGTTGATCGCCTTGCGCGGCATGAAGACCTCTTTGACGCCCCGCTCCTTCAAGCCGACCAGCAGGCGGCCGAGCAGTCTGCGGCGTCCGGACGTGTCCAGCTCCCCCTCGGCGAGCCCGGCCACGGCCACGGCCAGCGCGTCGTTCCTGGCCACGCCCTTGCCGTCAGGCGGTGTACCGCCGGGAACGGCAGTGCCCGACGGGGACGGCTCGTCGGGCACCGGTACTTCGGGGCTGGTGGTCATGGCGCGCTCTCCTGTCAGCTGAGACGGCGCCGGCGGCCGCAGGGCCACAGGCAACGGGGGCTGGCGGATCGTTCGGCACGCCGCGTTGCGGCGGCGTGCCCCCCCTCAGCCATGCCCCCTGATGTTCTGCGCCATCTCACCCCACCGCGTCAAGCCCTGTCGGGCATCGGCGTCAGGCGCACTCCCGGCAGATCGGCTCGCCGTTGCGCTCGCCGGCCAGCTGGCTGCGGTGATGTACGAGGAAGCAGCGCGAGCAACGAAACTCGTCAGCCTGCATGGGCACGACCTTCACGGTCAGCTCCTCGTCGGCGAGGTCGCCGCCGGGAAGCTCGAACGCCTCCGCGAGATCGACTTCGTCCACGTCCACGCTGCCCGACTGTGAGTCGACTCGCCGGGCCTTGAGTTCCTCAAGGCTGTCCTCGCCGAGATCGGCCTCGTCACGGCGCGGGGCGTCGTAGTCGGTGGCCATCGATTGTCACACTCCCAAATCAGTGTTGTTACCGTCGGCGTACGTCGACGTATCCGTGTTCCCAACGAGCGCGGTACTTTAGCGCGCCCGTGTGGGATTTGTACGCTCTCGCACGCGAAGTTGTTCCCGATGTGACTGAGCCGACAGCCGCTTCCGACCGTTGGTTCAGGCGTCACCAAGGTAGGGGCAGCCGGTCGCCGATCACTGTCGGCGCGCCGGGAACGTCCGGCCAATTCCGGCCGTCTGTCGGGTCGCGGCCCCTACCGGGCCGGTCAACCGATAACCTCTGGCCCATGCCGTCAATTGTGGCGGCTGACCGACTCCAGCTCACGGGGAGCGCACGAGATGCAAATGGCACGAATTCGGGCGATCGCCATCGTCAGCACTCTGGCGATCATCGGCATCGTCCTGGCGGTGGTCACGCTCACCCGTGACACCCAGAGTGAGCCCCCCGCGGTGCAGCGCTGCCCGAGCGGGTACGTCCCGGCCAACCTCAAGCTGCCCGAGGCCGAGAGCGACGTGAACATCAACGTCTTCAACGCCACGAACACTCCCAACCTGGCCACGAACGTCGCGGCGGACTTCACCAACCGCAAGTTCAAGGTCAAGAAGGTCGGCGACGAGAAGAAGAAGCTCGCCGACACCGTGGCGGTGCTGCGGTACGGCCCGAAGGCGGTGGGCGCGGCCCAGTTGCTGCGAGCGTACTTCCTGGACGACGCCGAGAACCAGTTCGACATCAACCGCAAGGACGACATCATCGACGTGGTCATCGGCGGCGGCTACCGCCAGCTCGCCACGCCGACCGAGATGCGTCAGGCCGTCGCCCAGCTGGGCAACCCGGTGGCTCCGGACGGCACCTGCGCCGAGACGAAGTGATCCGCGACGCACGATGAGGGCGGGCCCCGGCGACCGGACGGTCGACGGGGCCCGTCCGCATACCCGGGCGGCTACGGCCCGCCGTCCGCGTCGAGCTCGACCAGCACGTCGTGGAGCACCCCGTGCAGCGCCTCAGGCGCCGCCAGCGTCATCCGCGCCCCGGCCGGGCGTCCGGACAGCCCGGTGACCAGCAGGCCCGCCTCGCGGGCGATCAGGCCGCCCGCCGCCAGGTCCCACTCGGCCAGGCCCTTCTCGTAGTACGCGTCCAGCTGGCCCTCGGCCGCCGCGCAGAGGTCCAGCGCGGCCGCGCCCATCCGCCGGATGTCCCGGATCTGCGGCAGCAGCCGTGCCACCACGGCCGCCTGGTGGGCCCGCCGCTCCTTCGCATACGCGAAGCCGGTGCCGACCAGCGAGACGGCCAGGTCCGTGGCGTTCGAACCGCCCAGCCGGCGCCCCTCGTGCCACGCCCCGTGCCCGAGCGCGGCGGTCCACACCTTGCCCGTGGCCGCGTTGTGCACCACCCCGGCCACCACCTGGCCGTCCACCTCCGCCGCGATCGACACCGCGTACTGCGGCAGCCCGTACAGGTAGTTCACCGTGCCGTCGATCGGGTCGACGACCCAGCGCACCCCCTCGGCGGAAACGGCAGGGCCGCCGAACTCCTCACCGAGTACTGTGTCACCTGGGCGTCGCGCCGCCAGCGCGGCGACCACCTGTTGCTCGACCGCCCGGTCGGCGGCCGTGACCACGTCGGTGATGGTCGATTTCGTGCCCACCTGCGTGATGGCCTCGGCCCGCATCCGGACGGCCGTAACGGCCGCGTCCGCGGCCACCTGTACGGCGATGTCCAGCAGTTCCAGTTCGTTCATGACCGTCCTCTCCGGCAACCCGGTGCCATCCTGCCAAGCGACCCGGCCGGGCCGCGGGACCTCATCCGGCGTGCGCATCGAGATGATCGCCGAGTACGGCGCTACAATTCACGCCTGCCACGTGCCGACAGCGCGGGGCGCATCCACACATCACACTGGCTGACCCCACCGGGACGCGATCCGCGCCACCGGCGGTCGGCCGCAGATTCTGCTCGATCCTCGCCTCCGGAAGGTCGTCCGTGACTGAAGCCCGCCAGATCAGCGCCGACGTTCGCTCGCTCACCGACATGCTGATCGCCCAAGCCTCCGGCAGTGGCGGTCGGCTCACGCCTGCGGACGTGGCGCGCACCGTCGAGGCCGCCGACGTCACGCCCGCCCAGGCCAAGAAGCTGCTGCGCGCACTGCTCGAAGCCGGTGTGACGGTCGAGGTCGACGACTCGGCCAACGGCCGCCGCAAGGTCGCCGCCGCCCGCGCCGCCACGCCCGCCTCCAAGGCGACCACGGCCAAGGCCGCGCCCAAGCCGGTGGCCCCCAAGCCCGCCGCACCCAAGCAGACCGCACCCCAGCAGGCCCCGGCCGGCGAGCGCGACGGCGCGGAGGCGACGCCCGTCAAGCTGGCGCCCAAGGCCGCTCCGGTGAAGGCCGCCGCCAAGGCCGCCCCCGTCAAGGAGGCGCCCGCCAAGGCGGCCAAGGCCGCCGAGGGTGACGACGCCCAGGCGAAGCCGGCCAAGGCCGCCGCGGCGAAGAAGGCCGCTCCGGCCGCCAAGAAGGCTGTCGAGAAGAAGACAGCCGACAAGGCCGCGCCGGCCAAGGCCGCCAAGCCCAAGGGCGAAGGCGAGGGCGAGGAGCCCGACGGCGCCGACCTCACGGTCGAGGACCTGGCCGCCGACCTCGAGGACGTCGTGGTCGACGAGCCCGTGGAGATGGCGCAGGCCGCCGAGGCCGACGCGGCCGCCGCCGACGACTTCGAGTGGGACGCCGAGGAGTCCGAGGCGCTCAAGCAGGCCCGCAAGGACGCCGAGCTGACCGCCTCCGCCGACTCCGTCCGGGCGTACCTGAAGCAGATCGGCAAGGTGCCGCTGCTCAACGCCGAGCAGGAGGTCGAGCTCGCCAAGCGCATCGAGGCCGGGCTGTACGCCGCCGAGCGGCTGCGCCAGGCCGAGGAGGAGGGCCTGCAGCTCACCCGCGACATGCAGCGCGACCTGCTGTGGGTCTCCCGCGACGGCGAGCGGGCCAAGAACCACCTGCTGGAGGCCAACCTCCGCCTGGTGGTCTCGCTGGCCAAGCGCTACACCGGCCGCGGCATGGCGTTCCTGGACCTGATCCAGGAGGGCAACCTCGGCCTCATCCGCGCCGTCGAGAAGTTCGACTACACCAAGGGCTACAAGTTCTCCACGTACGCCACCTGGTGGATCCGGCAGGCCATCACCCGCGCCATGGCCGACCAGGCCCGCACCATCCGCATCCCGGTGCACATGGTCGAGGTCATCAACAAGCTCGGCCGCATCCAGCGCGAGCTGCTCCAGGACCTGGGCCGCGAGCCCACCCCGGAGGAGCTGGCCAAGGAGATGGACATCACCCCGGAGAAGGTGCTGGAGATCCAGCAGTACGCCCGGGAGCCCATCTCGCTGGACCAGACCATCGGCGACGAGGGCGACAGCCAGCTCGGCGACTTCATCGAGGACTCCGAGGCGGTCGTGGCCGTCGACGCGGTCTCGTTCTCGCTGCTGCAGGACCAGCTCCAGCAGGTGCTGCAGACGCTGAGCGAGCGCGAGGCGGGCGTGGTGCGGCTGCGCTTCGGCCTGACCGACGGCCAGCCGCGGACTTTAGACGAGATCGGCCAGGTGTACGGCGTCACCCGCGAGCGCATCCGCCAGATCGAGTCGAAGACCATGTCGAAGCTGCGCCACCCGTCCCGGTCGCAGGTGCTGCGGGACTACCTCGACTAGGTCATATCGCCCCGGAGTGGTCACGTTGTGGACTCCCAAATCCCCTAATTCGGGCATTTGGTATCCACCGAACGTACGGAATCAGTCACCTTGCGTACAGATACGCGTAGGCCCATGGTTTCTGTTCGACGCGGATGCGTTGACGTGGCACTCTGGGGGGACGGCACACTGTCCAGAGGCGCTCATCACCCCGATGGTCGCCTGACCAGGTAGGCTCCACCGCCCACCGGATGTGACCCCGGTCCCCCCGAGGCCAATCCGGGAAGGCCCCCGACGCGGTCGGCGTTGAGGTCTTCGTGGGTAACGAGCTGAATGACAACGGCGGGTTCAGCAACGCTGGACTCTCCGGCACGATGGATGTCAACATCGGTGACGACCAGAGGAGGAAGGCGATGACCCAGACCCTCACGCCGCCGCCGGAAACGGCGGCTGCCCCAGCCGCCGATGAACGGTGCGACCGCTGCAACGCGGCGGGCAAATTGCGGGTGAAGCTGGCCGGTGGGGGCGAGCTGGTGTTCTGCGGACACCACGCCAACAAGTACGCCGAGGACCTAATCAAGATCGCCGTCGACGTGGCGGCCGACCCCGAGTTCACGTGGCGGGGCGCCGACCTGATGGCGAAGTAACCACTACAGGCTTACCAAAAGAGGTGCCGCACCCAGCGGCACCTCTTTTGCGTCCCCACCAGGCTTCACCGCCACCCCACCGCCACCCAGCCACCGCGGGCGCCGCGTTCACGCAGGCGCCGCGCCGCCACCCACCCCACCGCCACCCAGCCACCGCGGGCGCCGCGTTCACACAGAAGCCGCGCCGCGGCGCCACCCAACGCAGCAGCCCCTCAGCACCAGGAGCCGCGCCGCCACCCAACGCAGCAGCACCACGAGCCGCCAGCCGCGAGCCGCGAGCCGCGAGCCGCGAGCCGCGAGCCGCGAGCCGCGAGCCGCGAGCCGCGAGCCGCGAGCCGCGAGCCGCGAGCCGCGAGCCGCGAGCAGTTTCGGGGAAACTGCACGAATCTTGGCCGCGATTCCCGCACTTTTCCCGAAACTGCAGGAACCGAGCGGCAAGATCATGAGTTCCGGCGCGGGGCATCACGCGCTCCGGCGCGGGGCGACCAGGAGAAACTGGCCACGGTCCGCGATCTTCCTGCGATGATCGCGGATCGCGGTCGAAAACCGCGCCATAAATCCCCGATTCGGCCTCGAACGGCGATCATCGCAGGAAGATCGCCGTTCGAGGACCGTTCAGCGGCGACGGCCGTCAGAGGCAGCGCCGAAGCTGCTGCCCCGGCTGGCGAAGCGGCGCGGAGCTGTACCGAAGCAGTTGCCGGGGCGAGTGCCGAAGCAGTTGCCGGGGCCAGTGCCCAAGCAGCGCCGAAGCGGTTGCCGGGGCCAGTGCCGAAGCGGTGCCGGGGCGGGTGACGAAACTGTCCCGGAGCAGTGCGAGAGTGGTTCCCGGGGCCAGTGACGAAGTTGTGCCGAAGTTGTGCGGAAGTGGTTGTCGGGGCCGGTCAGAAGCTCTGGATCGTGGCGATGCGTTCTTCGAGCTGCTCGATGGTGGCCTGGGCGCTGGGCGGGCCGCCGCATTTGCTGCGCAGCTCGGAGTGGATCTTTCCGTGCGGCAGGCCGGTGCGGTGGTGGTGCGCGGCGACCAGGGCGTTGAGCTGGCGGCGCAGGTGGATGCGGCGCTCGGCGGCGGACATGTCGCGCACCTGCTCCCGCTCCGGCTGAGCGGGCGCGGCCGCCCGGTTGCGGCGGATCGTCGCCGCCTGCTCGGCCTGGCGCTTGGTCAGCAGCGCGGCCACCTGATCCGCACTGAGCAGCCCGGGCAGGCCGAGGAAGTCCTCCTCCTCGGGGGTGCCGGCCTGGGCGGGCAGCCCGAACGTCGCCCCGTCGAAGATCACCTGGTCCAGCTCGGCGGTCGCCGACAGCGCCTCGAACTTCTTGGTCAGCTCGCCGCTGGCCTGCTCGGACTCGTTCGCCCGGGCCAGCAGCTCGTCGTCGAGGCCGTCCTCCTTGGCCTTGGGGCCGCCCAGCACGTGGTCGCGGGCCAGCTCCATCTCGCTGGCCAGCCCCAGCAGCTGCGGCACGCTGGGCAGGAAGACGCTGGCGGTCTCCCCGGGGCGCCGCGCCCGCACGAACCGGCCGATGGCCTGGGCGAAGAACAGGGGGGTGGAGGCGCTGGTGGCGTAGACGCCGACGGCCAGGCGCGGGATGTCGACGCCCTCGGACACCATCCGGACCGCGACCATCCAGCGCTGCTGCGACCGGGAGAACTCGCCGATCTTGGCGGAGGCGCCGGTGTCGTCGGAGAGGACCACCGTGGTCTTCTCGCCGCTGACGGCCTCCAGCAGCTTCGCGTACGCCCGGGCGGTCTGCTGGTCGGAGGCGATGACCAGCCCGCCCGCGTCGCCGATGCCGCCGTCACGCAGCACCTGCAGCCGCGCGTCGGCCGCCCGCAGCACCTGCGGCATCCAGTCGCCGCCCGGGTCCAGCGCGGTACGCCACGCCTGCGCGATCAGGTCCTGGGTCAGCGGCTCGCCCAGCCGCACCGCCAGCTCGTCCCCGGCGCTGGTCCGCCACCGGGTCTCCCCCGAGTACGCCAGGAAGATGACCGGGCGGACGACCCCGTCGGCCAGCGCGTCGGAGTAGCCGTACACGGAGTCGGCGCGCGAGCGCTGCACCTCCCCCACGTTCTCGTAGGTCACGAACGGGATCGGGTTCTCGTCGGACCGGAACGGGGTGCCCGTCAGCATGAGGCGCCGCACGGCGGGCTCGAACGCCGACTTGACGCCGTCGCCCCAGCTGCGCGAGTCGCCCGCGTGATGAATCTCATCGAGGATGACCAGCGTCCGGCGCGTGGTGGTGCGCCGCAGGTGCACGTGCGGAGCCATACCCACCTGCGCGTACGTGACCACGACGCCGTGGAAGTCGGCCCCGCTGTACACGTCGGCGTTGCGGAACGCGTGGTCGAGCTGGATGCCCACCCGGGCCGCCGCCTGTGCCCACTGCAGCTTCAGGTGCTCGGTCGGGGCGACCACGGTGACCGCGTCGACGGTGCCGTCGGCCAGCAGCTCGGCCGCGATTCGCAGCGCGAACGTGGTCTTGCCGGCGCCGGGCGTGGCCACCGCCAGGAAGTCGGGGCTGCGCCGGCGCAGGTATTCGACCAGTGCCTTGCGCTGCCAGTCACGCAGCGCCGGGAACGACTCGGGTACAGGGCGGGGCGGCGCCACGCGACGGCCTCCTGGGGGCTCGGCATCGAAAGTCGAACACGGCTCGTCGCGGCGCTCCGCACGCGGCGCGCCGGCAGACTGACCATGATCGCCCCCGGGCGGCACAGGCAGTCCCGGGCACTCCGCCAGGGGCGGAACAGGGACGAGCCGCGTGCCGACGCGCGACCGTCGTCCGGGTCGGACGGCGGCTGCGCCACGGGGGCTGCGCCTGGAGTCTATCGGCTCTTCATGACAGGTCGGTGCGGCTGCCCGGTGTCGGACCCGCTCCATCGGGTGTCGTTCCCGCCACGCCCGGACCCGCGCCGTGGCCGCCCGGGGCCGTCTGGGCGGTGCCCGGCGACGCTCCGGTGGAGACGCGCGGGCGGGGCGCCGACCAGTGCCGGTACAGCGCCGTGATGCGTACCACGAAGACCAGCAGGGCCGCCGCGGTGTACGTGACCGCGTCGCCCAGCCCCGACCGCGCCAGCACCGCCACCGTGATCGCGCCCAGCAGCGACGCCACGGCGTAGATCTCGCGGCGCAGCACCACCGGGATCTCCCCCAGCAGCAGGTCCCGGATCAGGCCGCCGCCGATGCCGGTCAGCATGCCGAGCAGGCAGGCCCCGAACGCGGGCACCCCGGCGTCGAGGGCCTTCAGCGTGCTGGTGACGGTGAACAGGCCCAGGCCGGCGGCGTCGAGGCCGTACACGGTGCGGCGCAGCCGGTCCAGGTGCGGATGCAGCCAGAACACCGCCAGCGAGGCGGTGATGGCGGTGGCCGGGTAGAGCCAGTTCGCGAAGGCGAGCGGCGGTACCTGGTTGATCACCAGGTCGCGCAGGATTCCGCCGCCGAGCGCGGCCACGAAGCCGACGAAGACCACGCCGAAGATGTCCAGCCGCTTGCCCACCGCCGCCGAGCCGCCCGAGGCGGCGAACACCGCGACCCCGGTGAGGTCCCCGACCAGCAGCAGCGTCGACGTACTGTCCACCGCCGCAGGTTACTGCATGTCACACCCCCAGCCGTCGGACAGCCGCGCAAGATCGCCGTCTTGGGCCACCTTCGGTGCGTCGACCATCATGAATGCGAGGGCCGTTCCCGTATTCCAGGAAACATAGCTCCGAAGATCGCCGTCCTGGGTCATTCCCCTGCGCCGCCGCGGCGCCGACCGCCGGTTTCTGACCATAGGCGGCGATCTCCATCTCGTGATCACTGTTCGCGGTCAAAAACATGCCCTCCAGGACCACTTTTGACCGCAGACACCGATCATCGCCACCTACCGATCATGGCCATGCAAAGCCGAACGCACCGCCGAAACGGGCACGCACCGCCACACCACTGCCCAGCCCAGCGGGGGTGGGCAGGTCACAGGTAGTGCGCCTCGTACAGGGTGTCGATGTCGGTGGCGGTGGGCAGGGAGCTGGAGGCGCCGCGGGTGCGGGTGCAGCAGGCGCCGGCGGCGCAGGCCCAGCGCAGCGCGTCCAGGATCGGCCGGCCCTGGCCCAGCGCCACGGCCAGCGCGCCGGTGAAGGCGTCTCCTGCGGCGGTGCTGTCCACCGCCTCGACCGGCGGGGCGGGCACGTCCAGCCGTACCCCCGTGCGGTCGGCGTAGGCCACGCCGTTCGCGCCCAGCGTGAGCACCACCCGCGGCACCGCCGCGAGCAGCAGTTTCAGCAGTTCGTCCGGGCTGCCGTCGGCACCGGCCAGCGCCGCCGCCTCGCCCCGGTTGACGACCAGCACGTCGACGGCGTCGAGCAGCCCATCGGCGGACGCGGGCGCCGGGGCGGCGTTGAGGATGGTCAGGGTCCCGGCGGTGCGGCCCGCGCGCAGCGCCTGGACCACCGCCCGCGGCGGGATCTCAAGCTGGCACACCACCACATCCGAGCCCGCGATGAGTTCGAGGTCGGCCGCGTCGAGTTCGGCCAGCTGCGAGTTGGCGCCCGGGGCGACGACGATGAGGTTCTCGGCGGCGGCGTCCACGGCGATCAGGGCGACCCCGGACGGCCGGTCGACCCGGCGCAGTCCGTCGAGATCGACTCCGGCGGCGGCGAGGCTGCCGCGCAGTTCGTCGCCGAAGGCGTCGCGGCCGACGGCGCCGAGGAAGTGGCAGCGCGCACCGGCCCGGGCGGCGGCCACGGCCTGGTTGGCGCCCTTGCCGCCGGGGATGGTGAGGAAGTCGTCGCCGAGCACCGTCTCGCCGGGGCGCGGCAGCGTGGCCGCGCTCACCACGAGATCCATGTTGGCGCTGCCCACCACGACCACGTTCGCGGTCACGGCCGCCTCAGGTGGCATCGGTGCTCCCGGTCGGTAGACCCCCGTGCGTGCCGGCGGGGCGCCGGCACGGCCTCACCTGCGGGTCACGCGGACAGCGACTCGTAGATCTCTCGACACTCGGGGCAGACGGGGAAGCGGTTGGGGTCGCGCGTGGGCACCCAGACCTTGCCGCACAGGGCCCGGACCGGGGTTCCCTCGACCATCGCCTCGAGGAGTTTGTCCTTCGGCGCGTAGTGGGACATGCGCTCGTGGTCGCCCTCGTCCAGCCGGTAGTCGGTGGCGACGCGCTCATCAAGGGTGGTGCTGGGAGTAGTCACAGGTGTGGTCACTCGAACATTGTCTCAGGTGAGCGGCGCGAGTCCCAGTCTGATATCCCCGCCGGGTCGCCGAAGCCGGTGGCGGCGGGCCGATCGGGTAGCGTCATGATCGTGACTGAGCTGAGCATCCATCTCGGCGCGGAGGTGAAGGCGGCGCTGGCGACGGGCCAGCCCGTCGTCGCGCTGGAGAGCACGATCGTCTCCCACGGGCTGCCGCGCCCCGACAATCTGCGCGTCGCCCGCGAGATCGAGCAGGTGGTACGGGACCACGGCGCCGTACCCGCCACCATCGGCATGGTCGGCGGCCGCCTCGTCGCCGGCATCGACGACGAGGCGCTGACCCGGCTGGCCGTCGGCGAGAACGTGGCGAAGCTCTCGGTCCGCGACCTGGCCGTCGCCGCGGCGCTGGGCGTCGACGGCGCGACGACCGTGGCCAGCACCAGCGCGGTCGCGGCCGCGGCCGGGATCGGCGTGTTCGCCACCGGCGGCCTGGGCGGCGTGCACCGGGAGGCGGCGCAGACGTTCGACGAGTCGGCGGACCTGACCACGCTGTCGACCACGCCGATCGTGGTGGTCTGCGCCGGGGTCAAGTCGATCCTCGACGTGGGCGCCACCCTGGAGCGGCTGGAGACCCTGGGCGTGGGCGTGGTCGGCTACGGCACCGACCGGTTCCCGGGCTTCTTCATCCGCGACAGCGGCTTCGGCGTCGACTGGCGGGTGGACTCCCCGATCCAGGTCGCGGCGGCCATGCGGGCCCAGCGCGACCAGGGCGTACACCGGGGGGCGATCATCGTGGCCAATCCGCTGCCGGAGGATGAGCAGCTGGACCGGGTGCTGCACGACCGGGTGCTGGCCGAGGGCCTGGCCATCGTCGAGCGGGACCGGGTCACCGGCAAGCAGGTGACGCCGGTGCTGCTGTCGCACTTCCACTCGGCGACGCAGGGGCAGAGCCTGGCGGTCAACGTACGGATCATCCTGCGCAACGCGGCCCTGGCCGCCCAGATCGCGGTCGCGGCGGCCAAGCAGTGATCCTCACCGTCGGCGACCTGGTCACCGACGTGCTCGCGGTGCTGCGGGCACCGCTGGCGCCCGGCTCGGACACCCCGGCCACAGTCCACGTGGCCGGGGGCGGCCAGGCCGCGAACACGGCCGCCTGGCTGGCCGCGATCGGCGCTCCGGTGACCTTCGTCGGCGCCGTCGGGGACGACCAGGCCGGTCGGGACCGGCTGGCCGAACTGCACCTGGCGGGGGTACGGACCCAGGTCAGCGTCCGCCCCGGCGCCGCCACCGGCAGCATCGTGGTGCTGACGCACGAGGGCGAGCGCACCTTCATCACCGACCGGGGCGCGAACCTGCTGCTCGCCCCGGCCGACGTCGACGCGGCGATCGGGCACGGCGGGCAGCTGCTGCACCTGTCCGGGTACACGCTGCTGGACCAGCCCTCGCGGCCGGCGGGCCGGCGGGCGCTGGCCGCGGCGCGGGCGGCGGGGCTGCGTACCAGCGTGGACGCGGCTTCGGCGGCGCCGCTGCACGCGGTCACCACGGAGCTGATCGACGACGGGCCGACCGGGCACCCGTTCCTGGACTGGGTACGCGGGGTGGACCTGCTGCTGGCCAACACCGACGAGGCGACCGCGCTGGCCGGACCGGGCACCCCGGCCGAGCAGGCGATGGCGCTGTCGTACGCGATCGGCGGGCAGGTGGTGGTCAAGCTCGGCCCGTTCGGCGCGCTGTGGGCCGGGCCGGGCGGCGTGACGCACCTGCCGACCGAGCCCGCGCCCATGGTCGACGCGACCGGCGCGGGCGACGCGTTCGCGGCCGGGCTGCTGCACGCCTGGATGTCCGGCGCCGACCCGATGCAGTGCCTCCAGGCAGCGTGCCTGCTCGGCGCCCAGGCCGTCGGCCACGTCGGCGCCCGCCCGCCCCTCCCCCGCTGACCCCCGCGACCCCGCCCCGCCCCGCACCGCACCGCGCCGCGCCGCACCCGGATTGGTTCGTGCGGTTTCGGGGAAAGTGCAGGAATCTAGGCCCGCATTCGTGCACTTTCCCCGAAACCGCACGCCGGCCCGGGGTGCGGCGCGGAGCGCGCACGCGGGGCGCGCGACCCCGGGCGGCGCGGGCGGACGGGCAGGAGCAGGATGGAGAGGGATGCTCGGAGCAGGGAGGCGCGCGTGAAGCGGCAGGACAACCAGCCGGTGCTGATCACGGATGCGGCGCCCAGCCAGGACGAGGAGCTGAAGTTCCGGGAGCGGCGCTACATCCTGATGATGCTGCTGCGCGCGGGCTGCCTGATCCTCGCGGGCGTGCTGGCGATCCTGAAGGCACCGTGGCTGTGGCTGTGGCTGCCGCTGTGCGGCGTCGGCATGGTGCTGCTGCCGTGGCTGGCCGTGCTGCTGGCCAACGACCGCGCGCCCAAGGACGAGCACCGGTTCAAGCGCTACCGCCGCCAGACGCTGCCCCCGAACGCGCTGCCCAGCAAGCCCGCCGGGGCGACGTTCGAGGGCGAGACGCTGGACGGCGCCACCGTCGAGGACAAGCGCTAGGCGTCAGCCCAGCCGGACGCGTACCCGCCGGTTGGCCTTGCCCTTGCTCTCCACCTTCACGACCTGGAGCTTGCCGATCTGCGAAGTCGACGCCACGTGCGTGCCGCCGTCGGCCTGCACGTCCAGCCCCACGATGTCGACGATGCGGATCTCCTGCTCGTCGGCCGGGATCAGGTTCGACTGGGTGCGGATGATGTCGGGCAGCGCCAGCGCCTCGTCGCGGCCCAGCACCCGGGTCACCACCTGCCGGTCCGCGCCGACCTCGGCGTTGACCAGCTCCTCCAGCCTGGCCTTGAAGTCGGTCGGCACCTCGGGCAGGTTGAAGTCCATCCGGGCCTCGCCGGGCTCCATGTTGCCGCCGGTGACCAGCGCCCCGAAGTCACGGAACACCACCCCGCACAGCACGTGCAGGCCGGAGTGGGTGCGCATCAGCAGGCTGCGGCGGGTGTCCTCGACCGCGCCGGCGACGCTGGTGCCCGCGGGCGGCACCGGGTCGCCCTCCTCCGGAATGAGCCACAGGTCGTCGCCCTTGCGGGTGCCCGCGATGCGGGTCTGCACGCCCTGCCACAGCAGCACGCCGTGGTCCGGCGGCTGGCCCCCGCCGCCGGGGTAGAAGGCCGAGCGGTCGAGCACGATCCCCTGCTCGGGGTCGCTGTACACGACGGTGCAGGTCCACTCGCGCAGGGTGGGATCGGCCAGGTCGAGGCGCTCGGTGCGCCCGTGGTGTGTGACGCCCATGACCGCGCAGTCTATCTCCGCGCCGCCCCGGTTCAGTCCCGCCGGACCGGCTCCACGCTGCGGGCCTCGACCGCGCCGTCGGCCAGGATGTGCAGCAGCACCTCCTCGCCCTCCGGCCGGGGCCGGGCCGCCTTCGGCCTGCGGCCGGACCGCCCCACCGACTTCGACACCGCGGGCCGCGCCGGCCGGGCGGCCCGCCGGTCGGCGCGCCGGTCCCGGGGCCGTACCGCCACGGTCAGCCAGTGCTGCTGCTCGTCGGCGCACCACTGCTCCTGGTGGAACCAGCACCTGGCCTCGCCGGCCCCGGGTGCCAGCACGTCGAGCGGGTCCAGGCGGGTGTCCAGGCGCTCCAGGTCGGCGGTCCCGGCGCAGCGGGCGTACGCCGCCTTGAGCGTCCACATGCGCAGGAAGTGCTCGCCGCGCTGCCGGGCGTCGGTCTGCACGAGCCGGGTCTGCTCGTCGGCGGACAGCAGCGGCCAGGGCAGCGCGTCCGGGCCGCGTTCGGCCGTGCCCAGGTCCACCCCGATGTCGTACGACTCCGACACCGCGATCGCCAGCAGCGTCGGCGTCTGGGCGAAGCTCAGGTCGATCCCGGCGACCGGCCCGAACACGGCGAGTTTGCCGAAGCCGCTGCGCCCCAGCACCCAGTCGCGCGGAGCCACCTCGCCGTGCCACTCGATCGACAGGATCATGCGGATCAGCGCCCGGGTCACCACGTACGCGCTGCGCCGCTCGCCCGAGCGCAGGGTGGCCGCCTCGGCGCGCTCGTCGGCGCCGAGGAACTGGGCCAGTTCGTCCTGGCGGCGGTGGCACTCCTGGAGCCGGAACAGCGACAGCGCCAGGCCGGTCGACTGCCCGCGCCGCTGGGCCGGGGTGGCCCGCAGCTCGGCCAGCAGCTGCCGCGCGGCGGCCCGGGAGCCGCTGCGCGGTCCGGCCGGCTCGGGTACGACGGCGACCGGCTCGGGTACGACCTCGTCCACCACCTCGCCCTCGACCACGGCCTCGGTGGCGGCCTCAGCGGCGGTCCCGGCCACGATCTCACCCTCGAGCACCGGCTCCGGCAGCTCCACCCGCAGCTGGCGGGCCGGGTTGCCGTCCCAGACCTGCCCGGCGGGCAGCTGCTCGCCCTTCATCAGGAACGAGTGCGGCCCGAGCACGCCGCCCTCGCCTATCCGTACGCCGTAGTGCACGAACGCGCCCACGCCGAGGGTGCAGCCGGAGCCGAGCTCGGTGTGCTCGGAGCGGAAGAACCCGTCCTCCTGCGAGTGGCACTGGATCACGCTGGTGGCGTTGAGGGTGGCGTCGTCGCCGATGGTGACCAGCGTCTTCTCCGGCATGTAGCAGCCGTCGTCGAACAGCCGCCGCCCGACGCGCACGCCCAGGGCCCGCATGATCGGGCCGCGGAACGGGGTACCGGTGAACAGCACGCCCGCTTCCACCTTCCACAGCCGCTCGTGCCACCAGTAGTACGGGTCGTAGATGGAGCAGCGCCTGGGCCGCAGCGGCCGGAAGCCGCCCACGGCGCGCTCGACCAGCACCGTGTACGCCGTGTGGTAGACCAGCCCGAGGACGCCCGCGGCGGGCAGCACCCACAGTCCCCAGTCGGACAGCAGGTCCAGCGCGGTCAGGGTGAGCACGAACGCGCCGTAGCCGTAGCCGTAGCCGACCAGCAGGTAGACGCCGATGGTGCCCAGGTTGTAGCGGTTCTTGGCCCGCAGCCGCCGCCGCAGTTCGTCGCCGGCCGGCCGGTCCCCGGCCTCCCGGGCCACCGCGCGCGGGATCTCGAACGACGGCGACCCCAGCAGCCCCGTACCGGTCACCGCCGGCCCGGTCACCGGCACCGCCGTCTTGGTGCCGAACAGGCAGTCGTCTCCCACGGTGGCCTGCGGCGGGTAGGCGAGGTTGTTGCCGAGGAAGCTGCGCGGCGGCACGAAGGTCCGGGACAGCCGGAACGAGGTCGCCGACACATCGCTGTTGATCAACGACAGGCCGTCGGAGACCATCGTGCCGCTGCCGACGCTGCACAGGAACGGCGTGTCGTGCTTGAGCTCGTTGCCGAAGTTGGAGCCGGTCTGCACGACGCGGCCGAGGTCGTAGCCGAGCCAGCGCAGGTAGTGCACGACGTAGGAGCTGTCGCCGAACAGCTGCATGAGGTAGGCGTTGTTGGTCCACCGTCCGATGGCGACCTGGAGCCAGTGGTGGATGCCGTAGAGCCGGTACACCCGCCCCGGGCGCAGCGCCAGGTTCATCAGCCTGGGGACCGTCATGATCATCCCGAGCCCGAGCAGCAGGCCGCCGACGTACAGGATCGCCGTGATGATCGCGACGTCGCGGAAGAAGTACCCCCGCGTCACCGTCAGGTCCGCCGCGCCGAGCATCCGCGTGAGCACCGGCAGCCGGGTCAGCAGCACCACCAGGAACCCCCAGGCCAGCGGCCCGGTGAGCAGCAGCAGGTTGGCCAGTTTGAGGACGCAGTAGACCGTCTTGCGGACCGGCCCGATCGGCATCGGCGGCACCGTCGCCAGGTCGCCGCCCGCGCGCTGGGCCGGGCTTCCCTGCCAGTACTGCCCCGCCGGGACCTCCTGCGCGGCGTGCAGCGACGACGCGTGCCCCAGCCGGGCCCCGTCGCCGACCCGCGTGTCGATGTCGAGCACGGCCATCTCGCCGATGATCGCCCCGGCCCCGATCGCGACCGGCCCGGTCTGGATCAGGCCCGCGTACGCCCGGTAGCCGGCGAACTGGACGTCCTTGCGCACGACCGCACCGGCTCCGACGGTTAGCAGGTCGGTGCAGACCGGCACCGTGCCGGACAGGACGACCGCGCCGGGCCCGATCTTCGCGCCGAGCAGCCGCAGGTAGACGTTGTAGAGCGGGGTGCCCGCGAACAGCGCCAGCGGGTTGCCGCGCACCGCCATGCGCCCGAGCCAGAAGCGCAGGTAGCCCAGGCTCCACACGGGCACCTCGCGGGCCTTCCAGCGCCCGATGACCAGCCACTTCAGCCCGATGGGCAGCGCGCAGCCGACGGCGAAGGCCGCCGCCGTGAACGCCGCGCAGCGCAGGTAGAGCTCCACCCAGCCGGTCGCGGCCGAGGTGTAGAGGTACCCGAGCACCAGCAGCAGCGCGCCGAGGCAGGCCCCCGCGATCATCAGCGCGACCTGGGCGACGCCGGTCAGCACGTAGCGGACGGTGGCCGCGCGGTGGGCCCGCCGGGCGGGCACCGGCCGCGCCACGGGCTCGCCCGCCGGCACGTCGGCGGGGGCCGGGCCGGCCGCGGCGGCCAGCGCCCGGATCGTCGGGTGCAGGTAGACGTCGCGCATGGACACCGGCGGCAGGTCGGCGCGGGCGCGGACCTTCGCGCAGAACTTGGCCATCAGCAGCGAGTCGGCACCCAGTTCGTCGAAGAAGTGGCTGTCCACGCCGATGCGGTCGAGGCGCACCGTGGCGGCGAGCAGTTCGGCCAGGCCGCGCTCCACCGGCCCGACCGGCTCGGTGGTGGTCTGCGACCCGGTCAGGCTGCGGTCGCCGCTGGGCGGCGGCAGGCTCTTGCGGTCGGCCTTGTCGCTGGGCAGCAGCGGGATCGCCGCCAGCTGCTCCAGGTACGCCGGGATCATGTAGCCGGGCAGGCGGTCGCGCAGGCGCGCGTACACCAGCTTGCGGTCTAGTTCCGGGGTGTCGGCGCGCAGGCTGTAGTAGCCGACCAGCTCGACCGCGCCGGGCTCGGGCTCATGGGTGGCCACCACCGCGGCCGCGATGCCGGGCACCTGCAGCAGCACCGACTCGATCTCGGTCAGCTCGATCCGGTAGCCGCGCACCTTCACCTGGGTGTCGATCCGCCCGTGGTACTCGATCTCGCCGTCGGCGTTGACCCGGCCCAGGTCGCCGGTGCGGTAGATGCGGCCGGACGGGTTGTGGTCCAGGGCCAGGAAGTCGGGGACGAAGGCGCGCTCCGTGAGGTCGTCGCGGTTGACGTACCCGGCGGCCAGGCCGATCCCGGCGATGCCGATCTCGCCCAGCGCACCGGCGGGCAGGGCGCGCGGTGCGTCGGGGTCCAGGATCACCGCCGTGTACGTCGGCAGCGGCAGCCCCAGCGTGATCGGCTTGTCGGGGTGCACCTCGGTCCACGTCGCGGTGACCGTGGCCTCGGTCGGGCCGTACACGTTGAGGAACCGGCGGTCCGGCCGGTGCCAGCGGGTGACCAGGTCCTGCGGGCACGCCTCGCCGGAGACGAGCAGGAAGCGCAGCCGCGGCAGGTCGGCGTCCAGGGTGGCCAGGAGCGTGGGCACGCAGCACACCGCGGTGACGTCGCGGGCGTCCAGGAAGTCCCACAGGTCCTGCCCGAGCAGGCTCGCGCCGCCGGGTTTGGGCACCAGCGTGGCGCCGACCAGCCACGGCACCCAGATCTCCTCGACCGAGAAGTCGAACGCGATGGTCATGCCCTGGTACATGCGGTCGTCGGGGCGTACCCCGTAGCACTCGGCCGCGACCTGGACGAAGTTGCAGATGGACCGGTGCTCGACGGCGACGCCCTTGGGCCGCCCGGTCGAGCCGGAGGTGTAGATGATGTAGGCCAGCTCGTCGACCGGCTCGCCCCGCTCGCGGTCGGCCAGCCGGTACCCGGCCAGCGCCTCGATCGCGTCGGCCTGCTCGTCCACGCACAGCAGCTCGGCCCCGTCCTCAGCGAGCCGGTCGCGCAGGTGGGACAGGGTCAGCACCAGCCGCGCCCCGGCGTCGGCGGTGATGTAGGCCAGCCGGTCGGCGGGGAAGCCCGCGTCCAGCGGCACGTACGCAGCGTTGATCTTCATGACGGCGAGCATGCCGGTGTAGGCGTGCACCGCCTGGTCGAACAGCAGCGCGACCCGGTCGCCGGGGCGCACGCCCCGGGCGGCCAGGTACCGGGCGAGCCGGTTCGCCCGCACGTCGAGCTGGTCGTACGTGAGCGCGACGTCCCCGGCGTCGACCGCCGGCCGGTCGCCGTGCCCGTCGCGCCGCAGCCGGTCGCACTGCCGCTCGTACAGGTCCGACAGCCGCTCCCCCGGTCGGCACCGGGGCTCGTGGCTGACGCCGAAACCGCGCACCACCAGCCCGTCCGCGCCGCCGGGGTCCAGCCCGGACAGGTCGTCGGCGACAAGGCCACTGCTCATGAACGGACCTTCCCTTCGGCGGCGGGACGGGCGGGACCGGCTCGGCTCAGCTCTCGTCCGCGCCGCGGGGCAGCTGCTCGGCCTCGCGCTGCGCCGGCGGCACCGGGCAGCAGGCCCGGACGGCCTCCAGCAGCACCTGGCAGGCGGTGTCGACGGTCGGCGCGTCGACGTTGAGCGGCGGCAGGATGCGCACCACGCAGTCGTCGCGGCCGCCGAGCTCGATGATCAGGCCGTGCCGCAGCGCGTACGCCTGCACCTGGCGGGCCAGTTCACCGGCGGTCCGCCCGTCGCCGGGGTCGGCCAGCTCGATGCCCCACATCAGGCCCCGGCCCCGCACCTCCCGTACGGCGGGGTGCTCGCGCAGCGGGAGCAGCCGGGCGGCGAGCTGCTCGCCCCGCGCGGCCACGTTGGCCAGCACGCCGTCGCGGTGGATGATGCGCACCGCCTCGGCCCCGGCCGCGAACGCGAGCTGGTTGCCCCGGAAGGTGCCGGTGTGGGCGCCGGGGGCCCAGACGTCGAGGCGCTCGTCGTACATGATGATCGCGACGGGGGTGCCGATACCCGACAGGGCCTTGGCCGCCACGATCACGTCGGGCTCGATGTCGTACTGCTCGAAGGCGAACCAGGTGCCGGTACGGCCGCAGCCGGTCTGCACCTCGTCGACGATCAGCGGGATGTCCAGCGCCCGGGTCAGCGCCCGCACCCGGCGGACGAAGTCGTGGTCGGCCGGGATCACGCCGCCCTCGCCCTGGACCAGTTCGAGCAGCACCGCCGCGGGCAGCGGGATGCCGCCGTTGGGGTCCAGCAGCGCGTTCTCCAGCAGCGCGGCGCAGTTGGTCTGGCAGCTGTCGGGCCGCAGCCCCACCGGGCACCGGTTGCAGTACGAGTACGGGAAGAAGTGCACCCCCGGCACCCCGTTGGCGATCGGCCGCTTCTGCGCCACCAGGCCGGACAGCGCCATCGCGGCGTGGCTGCCGCCGTGGTAGCCGCCCTGGAAGGAGACGATGTCGCCCCGGCCGGTCGCGGTCTTGCACAGCTTGATCGCGGCCTCGATGGCGTTGGCGCCGGTCGGGCCGCAGAAGTGCACCTTCATCCGCTCGCGCAGCCCGGGGGCCAGCATGGACAGCTGGGCGTCGACGAAGTCGTCCTTGGCGGGGGTGGGGAAGTCCAGCGCGTGGGTGAGCGTGGCGACCTGCTGGGCGACCACGCGTACCAGTTCGGGGTGGTTGTGGCCGAGCGAGAGCACGCCCGCGCCGGTCAGGAAGTCGATGAAGACGTTGCCGTCGACGTCGCGCACGTAGCTGCCGCTGCCTTCGGCCAGCGCGATGGGCAGGTGCCGGGGGTAGGTCCGGGCGTTGGACTCGCGGCGCTGCTGGCGCGCGAGCAGTTCGGCCGAACGGGGTCCGGGCAGGTCGCCCTGGACGTACGGTCTGGTCGCCGCCTCAGGCCCGCTGAGCAGTGTCATTGCTTCTCCTTCTGGGTCACGAACCCGGTGGTCACCGGATCCGGTGAGCAGGGCGGTGGCGCCCGGTCCTGGAGCACCGTGCCATAACGACTACTGTTTGAAATCGTTTGCTCACCCTTCGTGATGCTACCCACGGACTGTCCGAACAGTCCGATTTTCCCGGAGGTTCGCCGCCGGTCCGGATCGCCGCAGTTCAGGGCAGCCGTCGGCGCCGCCGAAAGGCGCACAGTGGCGGGCTTCGTTAGCATGCGCGGTATGTCCAGGACCAAGCTCGCGTTCACCGCGCTCGCCATAGCCGCCCTCGCCCTCACCGGCTGCACGCCGAAGCAGGACGACGACAAGCCCGCCGAGACGCTGCCCAGCGCCCAGCAGCTGCTGGGTGAGGGCGCCACGGCGATGGCCGCGGTGACCACGGCCCACTTCGTCATCGACGTCGAGGGCAAGATCAGTGGACTCAGCCTCAAGCACGCCGAGGGCGACCTCACCAACAAGGGCGAGGCCACCGGCTCTGCCAAGATCGAGCAGTTCGGCGCGCTGTTCGAGGCGAAGTTCGTCATGGTCGGCAGCGACCTCTGGCTGCAGGGCCCGACCGGCGGCTTCACCAAGCTCCCGCTGTCCGCCGCGGCCAGCGTCTACGACCCGTCGGCCATCCTGGACCCCAACCGCGGCGTGGCCAAGCTGCTCAGCACGGTCAAGAGCGCGACCACCGAGGCCAAGGAGACCGTCGACGGCCACGAGGCGTACAAGGTGAAGGTCGAGCCGGACCAGGCCGCGCTGGCCGCGCTGGTCCCGGGCGCACCCGCCGGGGTCACCGGCTACCTGTGGCTGGACGCGAGCACCAAGCAGCTGGTCAAGGGCGAGTTCAACATGCCCGCCAGCGGCAGCGACCCGGCCGGCAAGGTCACCGTCGCGTTCACGAACTACAACGCCCCGGTCACCGTCACCCCGCCCGCGTCCTGATCCTCGTGACCACCCCCGCCACCAACGCGCCCGCCGCACCGACACGCCACCTGGCCGTCGGTGTCGGCGGGCTCGCCGTACTGCTCGGCGCCCTCGACACGTACGTGCTGGTCTCGGTCCTGGTCCAGGTGATCACCGACATCGGCATCCCGATCAACCACCTGGAGCGGGCCACCCCGCTGGTCACCGGCTACCTGCTCGGCTACCTGGCGGCGATGCCGCTGCTGGGCAGCCTGTCCGACCGGTACGGCCGCCGCCTGGTCATCATCGCCTGCCTGGCCGGCTTCGCCGCGGGCTCCGCGCTGACCGCCGTCGCCACCGGGCTGGTGCCGCTGACGGCCGGACGCGCCATCACCGGCATGGCCGGCGGCGCGCTGCTGCCGGTGACCATGGCCCTGATCGCAGACCTGTTCCCGCCCGCCTCCCGGCCGACCGCGCTGGGCTGGGTCGGCGCCGCCCAGGAGCTCGGCGCCGTGCTCGGCCCGCTGTTCGGAGCCGGGGTGGCGGCGTGGATCGGCTGGCGCGGCATCTTCTGGCTCAACCTGCCGCTGGCGGCCGTCGCCGCGGTGGCGGTGTGGTTCCTGGTGCCCCGGCGCGACCCGGCCGCCCCGCGCGGCGGCCGGGTCGACGTGGTCGGCGGACTGCTGCTGGCGCTGGTGCTCGGGCTGCTCGTGGTCGGCCTGTACAACCCGGACCCGCAGCACACCATGCTCTCGCCCTGGGGCGTGCCCGCGCTGGCCGCCGCCGCGGTCGCGCTGGCGGGGTTCGTGCTGTGGGAGCGGCGGGCCCGCACCCGGCTGCTCGACCCGGCGGGCGTGCGGATGGGGCCGTTCCTGGCCGCGCTCGGCGCCAGCGTGTGCGCCGGGGCCGCGCTGATGGTGACCCTGGTCGACGTGGAGCTGGTGGCGCAGACGCTGCTGCGGGTCGACGCGTTCGAGGCCACCCTGCTGCTGACCCGGTTCCTGGTGGCGCTGCCGGTCGGGGCGGTCCTCGGCGGGCTGCTGATCAAGCGGCTGGGCGAGCGCTGGCCGACGGTGGCGGGGCTGCTGCTGGCCGCCGGGGCGTACGCGCTGATCGCGGCCTGGCCCGCCGACCTGCTCGCGGCCCGGCACGACCTGGGCCTGTTCACCCTCCCCCGGCTCGACACCGACCTGGTGCTCGCGGGCCTGGGCCTGGGCCTGGTCATCGCGCCGCTGTCGGCGATCGTGCTGCGCATCGTCCCCGCCGACCGGCACGGCGTCGCCTCGGCCGGGGTCGTGGTGGCCCGGATGACCGGCATGCTGGCCGGGGTCGCCGGGCTGACCGCCTGGGGGCTCTACCGGTTCCAGCAGTTCACCAAGGACCTGGCCACGCCGTTCCCGTTCGGGCTGACCGAGGACGAGTACAAGCGGCAGCTGGCCGCGTACACGACCGCGCTGACCGACGCCCTGCGGGCGGAGTACCGCGAGATCTTCGTGGCGACCGCGGCGATCTGCGTGCTGGGTGCCGTCATCGCGCTCGGGCTGCGTGTGCGCACGGACACAGCAGGTGGGCATACGGAGCCGGTGGCACCCGAGGTGGCACCCTCGGTAGCATCGATGTCATGAAGCTCAGCGTCAGCCTTCCCGACGAGGACGTGGACTTCGTCGACGACTACGCCGAGCGCACCGGCATGTCCACGCGCTCGTCGGTGCTGCACCGTGCCATAGACCTGCTGCGCGAGCGCGACCTCGAGGCCGCGTACGCCGACGCGTTCGACGAGTGGGAGGAAGGCACCGACGCCCCCGGTCCCGGCTGGGACGTCGTCGCCGGCGACGGGCTCGCCGATGCGGCGCGGTGACGTCTACCTGGTCGATCTCGAACCGCACCGGGGCGCCGAGGCGGACAAGGTCCGGCCCGCGGTCGTGGTCAGCAACGACGCCGCGAACCGGGTCGCCCAGCGCACCGGTCGCGGCGTCGTCACCGTGGTGCCGGTGACCACCAGCACCGACCGGGTCTACCCGTTCCAGGTGCTGCTCCCGGCCGTCGAATGCGGGCTGCGGCAGGAGTCCAAGGCCCAGGCCGAGCAGGTGCGTACGGTGGCGGTGCAGCGCCTGCACCGCCGCGTCGGCACGGTCCCGCCCGAGCAGATGGAGCGCCTGGACGAGGCCCTGCGCACCCACCTGGCGCTGTGATGGTGACGGTGCGCCCGGCCGGGCCCGACGACCTGCCCGCGCTGATCGCACTGCGCCGCGCCTGGACCGCCGAGCAGCACGGCACCGACGATCCCGACTTCGACGCCCAGTTCACCGCCTGGTACGCCGCCGAGGCCGACCGCCGCGTGTTCTGGCTGGCCGAGTGCGACGGCGAAGCGGTCGGCATGGTCAATCTGGTCATCTTCACCCGCATGCCGAAGCCCGGCTTCCCAGCCGGACGCTGGGGCTACCTCAGCAACGCCTTCGTGCTGCCCGCCCACCGCGACGCCGGTGTCGGCGCGGCCATGATGAACGCCCTGCTGGCCCACGCCCGAGCCGAGAAGCTGGTCCGCGTGCTGCTCAGCCCCTCCCAGCGGTCGGTCCCGTTCTACCGCCGCGCCGGCTTCGACCCCGCCGCCGGCCTCCTGATCACCAGCCTGGACGACGAGTACGTACCCTGACCGCTCTGGATACCCGCGGATGCGCTCATCGGTGATGGCCTCATCTGTGATGGTTCCACTTCTGGAACCATGTCCGGGAGCGACTAGCCCTTCGCCCCCTTGGCCTCGGCCTTCATCTGCTTCTTGAACTCGCGCACCTTGGTCAGGGACGGGGCGTCGACGATGTCGGCCACCGAGCGCAGCGAGCCCTCCTCGCCGTATGCGCCCGCCGCCTCCCGCCAGCCCTCCGGCCGCACGTCGAACTGCTTGCCCAGCAGCGCGGTGAAGATCTGCGCCTTCATCTTGCCGAAGCCGGGCAGGTCGCCGAGGCGCTTGAGCAGGTCCTTGCCGTCCTTGGCTCCCGTCCACAGCGCGGCGGTGTCGCCGTCGTAGTCGTCGACGATCGCCTGGGCCAGCTTCTGGCTGCGCTCGGCCATCGAACCGGGGAAGCGGTGGATGGCGGGCGGGGTGGCGTAGATGGCGGCGAAGCGCTCGGGGTCGTACGCGGCGATCTCGGCGGGGTCGAGCCGGGACACCTCCAGCCGCTGCGCCAGCAGGTACGGCCCCTTGAACGCCTTCTCCAGCGGCTGCTGCTGATCCAGCAGCATGCCGAGGATCAGGGCGAACGGGTCCTCGGCGAGCAGCCTGTCCGCGTCGGCGTCCTGGGCGAGCCACAGCGTCGTCATGCCCTACAGCCTGCCAGACCCCGCCGCCCCACCAGCCCGACTCCCGCTCCCCCGGCGCGCCCGCCGCACCCCCACCCAAGATCGGGTGCAGTTTCGGGGAAAGTGCCGGAATCTTGGCGCGGATTCATGCAGTCTCCCCGAAACTGCAGCGACCATGACGCGGGTCCCGGGGCACCCCGACCCAGCAGGCGGCGCCGGTGCCGGGCGATGCGGTGGTCAGCGGGGCGCAATCGCCAGGGGACGGGTCCGGGACGGGGCCTTGGCCCACCAGCGGCGGGTGGCCAGGCCGCCGAGCAGGCAGCCGAGCGCGTTGACCAGGATGTCGTCGACGCTGAACACGCGGCCGTCGACGAACAGGTGCTGCACCACCTCCAGCACGGCCGAGCAGGCGGCGCCCAGCGCGAACAGCCGCCACGGCGCGGCGAACGCCGCCGAGCGGACCGGCGCCCCCGCCCCGAGCGCGAACAGCACCAGCAGGTTGCCGACGATCTGCGGCACGATGAAGCCGATCGGCTGGATCATCTGCACGCGCAGGTCGCTGAGCGGGATCAGGTAGACGCGGGTGAAGTCCGGCGGCACCCGCACCGGCGTCATGATCATCCATACCCACGGAACGGTGCCCGCGACCGCGAGCACCTCGGCGAGCGAGCGGCGCCGGGCCGTGACCGGATCGAGCCCGGCCCGCACCCGCAGCCGGGTCAGGGCGGCGATCGCGAGCAGCACGATCGGGGCCAGCGCCAGCATCGTGATCCAGACGACGTGCCAGCGCTGCCAGAGCTGCTGCATCATGCGCAGGAGATTAGTGCACGATGTCAGAGTGCAGACGCTGCTGGAGCCCGCTGACCTCGACCGCCTGCGTACGGCGCTGACCGCCGCGGGCTTCACCGCCGACGGCATCGCCGCCCGCCTCGGACCGGCCGCCACCGCCGACGCCGCCCGGCACGACTTCCGGGCCGCGCTGCGCGCCACCGGCTCCGGCGAGGCGCTCGACACGCTGATCCGCCTGTTCATCTGCGGCGTCACCGAGACCGAGCCCGCCGTCACCCGGGCGCTGGCACCGCTGGCGCTGTCGGCGGCGCGCACCGCCGGGCTGGTGGCGCTGGAGGACGGCGGGGTGCGCGCGAACGTCGACCTGGAGCCGTACGGCGACTGGTGGGTCCTGTCCGACCTGCCCGCCCAGCCCGGCCGCCAGCTGCCCGCCGACCACGTGCTGGGCGTCGGCGGCGCCTCCACCACCCTGGCCGCCGCCACCGTACGCACCAAGGTCGGCACCGCCCTGGACCTCGGCACCGGCTGCGGCGTACAGGCGCTGCACCTGAGCACCCACGCCGCCTCGGTCACCGCCACCGACCTGTCCCCGCGCGCGCTGCGCTTCGCCGCCACCACCGCCGCGCTCAACGGCCTCAACTGGGAGCTGCTGCAGGGCGACATGCTCGCCCCGGTCGCCGACCGCGGCTTCGACCTGGTGGTGAGCAACCCGCCGTTCGTGGTCGGGCCCGGCACGGCCACGCACGTGTACCGCGACTCCGGCCGCGCCGGGGACGGCGTCTGCGCCGAGCTGGCCGCCGCCGCGCCGACGCTGCTGAACCCGGGCGGCACGCTGCAGTTCCTGGCCAACTGGGTGCACGTCGCCGGCGAGGACTGGGAGGACCGGGTCGCCGGGTGGTTCGCGGGCACCGGCATGGACGTGTGGGCGATCCAGCGCGAGGTCAGCGACCCGCTGGACTACGTACGGCTGTGGCTGGCCGACGCCAGCGAGCGGCACGACGCGCACCGGGCCGCGCAGTGGCTGGACTGGTTCGCCGAGCACGGCGTCGAGGCGATCGGCTTCGGCCTGATCACGGCCCGCCACGGCGGCAAGGCCGACCCGACCGTGGTCTGCGAGGACCTGCGCCAGCAGGTGCAGCCGCCCCTGGGTGACCGCGTCGCCGAGTGGTTCACCCGCCGCGACTGGCTCGACGCCCGTACCGCCGAAGAACTCCTCGCCACCCGCTACCACACCGCCCCCGGCCTGCAACTACGCCAGGAGGCCACCATGTCCGACGACGGCTGGGCGGTAGACCGCCAGTACCTCACCCTCCCCGAGGGCCTGCGCTGGACCGAGGAGATCGACCCCCTCATCCTCGCCCTGGTCAGCGGCTCCACCGCCACCCTGCCCCTCCGCGACCAGCTGGCCGTCCTCGCCGCCGCCCACGACGCCCCCCTCCCCGACCTCACCCAAGCCCTCCTCCCCGTCCTAGACCACCTGGTAGAACGCGGCATCCTCCTCCCTACCGCCACCCCCGACAGCCGTTGATCATGAACTTGTGGCACGGTTCGACGGCGTGTCGTGGGCACAGCTTCCTGATCGACATCACAGACAAGGGGTAGCGGGATGCGAGCGGTGGTGCAGACGGTCAGCCGGGCGAAGGTGACCGTCGCCGATGAGACCGTGGGCGAGATCAAGGACGGACTGCTGGTACTTCTCGGTGTGACGCACGGCGACACCCAGGCGACCGTCGAGACGATGGCCCGCAAGGTGCATGAACTGCGGATCCTCGAGGGCGAGCGATCCGCCTCGGACGTCGGCGCCCCGCTGCTGGTGGTCAGCCAGTTCACCCTGTACGGCGACGCCCGCAAAGGCCGCCGCCCCACCTGGCAGGCGGCGGCCCCCGCAGAAGTCGCCGAACCGGTCTTCACCGCCTTCGTCGAAGCGCTACGCGCCCGCGGCGCCACCGTCGAGACCGGACGCTTCCGCACTCACATGCTGGTCGAAAGCGTCAACAACGGCCCCAACACCCTCATCCTCGACCTCTGATTCCCTATCGGGGATCGGGTGTCAAGCCTGGCTTGACCAGCGCGGGATGCTGGTTGGAGGATCGCTGGTGGGGAAGGTCGCCTCGTTTGTCGGCGCT
>NZ_JASAMB010000021.1 GCF_029948125.1 Catellatospora sp. KI3 | reverse complement strand
TGCATCATGCAAACCCACGCCGCTTGACAAACACCACTCACAGATCGCTGTCAGTGGTCGTAACGTGGCGCTGGGGCGCGTTGAATGACCGCCGGCGCTGATCTTCGCGTTGGAGATCAGCGTGGGTGGATAGAATCTCGGGTTTCGGGTTGAGGGCGCGCGGGGAAGTGACCGTAGATGGCGATCTTCGGAGCTGATGTCCCGTGATGCGGGAGCGGTCGAACGATTCGCAGTCGTCAATGCACCTGTACTGACCGCGGGCAGCGATCTTGGACCGTGACGCTGTGAAGATCACCACGTGCGGTCAAAAGCGCCGCTGCCACTTGAGATTTCGACCGCCCACTGTGATCTTCGCCGGAGCCGGAGCCGGAGCCGGAGCCGGAGCCGGAGCCGGAGCCGGAGCCGGAGCCGGAGCCGGAGCCGGAGCCGGAGCCGGAGCCGGAGCCGGAGTTGGGCTGGGGTCAGGTGGTGCGGAGGTGGGTGAGGACGAGGGGGTCGATGCGGCCGGGGACCAGGCGCTCCTCCAGGTTCTCGATGCCGGCCCAGGAGGCGAGGGCGGCGTCGAGATCGGAGTGGGTGTGGCCGCGGGCCGCCAGGAGGGTGCGTACCTCGGTGGCGAGGGTGCCGGACAGGTCGAGCAGGGTGGCCGGGTCGGGGCGGTCGAAGAGGAGGCTGTGGACGTCGAGCAGGCGGGCCAGTTCGGTGCACGGGTCGGGGTGGTCGTCGACGCGCAGGTCGACGACGGTGTCGCCGGTGCCGCCGTACCCCTGGCCGGGGCTGACGACCAGGAGCGCCGCGCTCTGCCGCCCGCGCTTGTCGCCGCCCGCCGCGTCCCCGGCGCGCAGCGCCGCGAGCAGCCGCCGGGCCAGGGGAGCGGCCGGGTCGCCGTCCAGCCACGCCTGCCGCATGGCGTCGACGACCTCGGGGCCGGTGAGGATGTTGCCCTGGATGGCGAAGCCGTCGCCGTAGGCGCCGCCGGCCCAGTCGTGGCAGCCGGGGCCGGTCCAGCCGGCGCCGTCTCCGGCCGTACCCACGACGCCGAGCTGGCGCTGCGCCCGGCCCGGATCGGCGGCGGTCAGCCCGGCCACGACGTCGGCCGCCGCGGTGCCCGTGCGCAGCAGGGCCAGGCCCTGCGGGCGGTAGGCGAGGTTGGCATAGGACTGGGTGGCGAGGGCGCCCACTGCGGCCTCGGCGGCGGGTACGGCCGCGCCGACGGCGAGGAACTTGCTCGCCACGGCCACCCCGTGTGCGGTGCCGTCGGCCGAACGCGCGACGATCGAGAACGTCATCGCGTCAGGGTAGGCGCGGCGTCGCGGCGGAAGGAAGACCGGTTCACATGGCGTATCGCTACTTCTACGACTGCGAGTTCATCGAGGACGGGACCACGATCGACCTGGTCTCGATCGGCGTGGTCGACGAGTACGGCCGGGAGTTCTACGCGGTCTCGACCGAGTTCGACCCCGGCAGGGCGATCCCGTGGGTGCGCGACAACGTGCTCAACCTGCTGCCGTCCCCGGCGGACAAGGCGTGGCGCTCGCGCGAGCGCATCCGTACCGACCTGCTGGACTTCCTGAGCGAGCCGGTCAAGGGCCGCCCGAACGAGACCCTGGAGCTGTGGGCCTGGTACGGCGCGTACGACCATGTCTGCCTGGCGCAGCTGTGGGGCCCGATGGTGGCGCTGCCGCGGGTGATCCCGCGCTTCACCAAGGAGCTGCGGCAGCTGTGGGACGAGACGGGCCGGCCGGGTCTGCCCGAGGCGGCCACGGCGCGCCATGACGCGCTGGTCGACGCGCGGCACAACCTGGCCCGCTGGCAGGCGATGACGGCCCGCAAGCGGTGACCGGGGCGCGGTGAGCCGCGCCGCCATGGCCTGTCAACGGCGAGTAACCTCGTCATTGCGAGGCTGTTGCGCCCTCCTGGTGCGGAATTCGCCGCCCCGACATCCGACCGACATTCGGACGTGGGCGGGGCGTGCTGGCCCTATCCGGGTGGTCGCAGTACAGTGCCCATTTGCGGCCCGCCCCGGCCGGCAGCGTAGCCGTGTTCACTCGTCATCCCGGGGCTAGGCAATGTGACTACCCGTATTCGGGAGGACGAGAACAATGCGTATCGGCGTACTCACCGGCGGCGGCGACTGCCCCGGTCTCAACGCGGTCATCCGCGCCGTGGTCCGCAAGGGCGTGGGCACCTACGGGCACGAGTTCGTCGGGTTCCGCGACGGCTGGAAGGGCCCGCTGGAGGGCATCACCCGCCCGCTGGGCATCCCGGAGGTGCGCGGCATCCTGCCCCGTGGCGGCACGATCCTGGGCTCGTCCCGGACCAACCCGTTCAAGATCGAGGGCGGCGTCGAGCGGATCAAGGACAACCTCGCCAACCTGGGCGTGGACGCCCTGGTCGCCATCGGCGGCGAGGACACCCTCGGCGTGGCCACCAAGCTGACCGACCTGGGCGTGAACGTCGTCGGCGTGCCGAAGACGATCGACAACGACCTGGGCGCCACCGACTTCACCTTCGGCTTCGACACCGCGGTCAACATCGCGATGGAGGCCATCGACCGGCTGCACACCACCGCCGAGTCGCACCACCGCACCGTGGTCGTCGAGGTCATGGGCCGCCACGCGGGCTGGATCGCGCTGCACGCGGGCCTGGCCGGCGGCGCGAACGTGATCCTGCTGCCCGAGCAGAAGTTCGACCTGGAGAAGGTCGTCGAGCACGTCGAGACCCGCTTCAAGACCAACTACTCGCCGATCATCGTGATCTCGGAGGGCGCCATGCCCACCGACGGTGACATGATCACCCTGAACGGCGAGCTCGACGCGTTCGGCCACGTCCGCCTCGGCGGCATCGGCAACTGGCTGGCCGACCAGCTGGAGAAGCGCACCGGCAAGGAGGCGCGCGCGGTCGTGCTGGGCCACACCCAGCGCGGTGGCACGCCGACCGCCTTCGACCGGGTGCTGGCCACCCGCTTCGGGCTGCACGCGATCGACGCCGTGCACGAGGGCGACTTCGGCAAGATGGTCGCGCTGCGCAGCACGGACATCGTCCGCGTCCCGCTGGCCGAGGCCACCCGCGAGCTGAAGACCGTCCCGCTGCACCGCTACAGCGAGGCCGAGGCCTTCTTCGGCTGACCCGCCGCCGCCCACGGCCCGCACCACCGCGTGCGGGCCGTGGGCCCCGCTCTTCCCGTTGATCATGAACTTATGGACGTGTTCGACGGTGTGTCGACCCCCATAACTTCATGATCAACATTTTGGGCGCGGGAGAGCGCAGGAGCGCGGGAGGCGTGGCAGTGCGGACGGTTGCGGTTGTCGGGGCTGGGAAGATCGGCGAGGTGCTGCTCTCCGGGCTGGTGAAGGCCGGGTGGCCGGTGGACCGGCTGATCGCGACGGCGCGGCGGCCGGAGCGGGCCGAGCAGCTGCGCACGCGGTACGGGATCCGGGTGCTGGACAACGCGGCGGCGGTCGAGGCCGCCGACGTGGTCGCCATCGCGGTCAAGCCGCAGGACGCCGGCGTGCTGATGGCCGAGCTCGGACCGCAGATCCCGGCGGGCAAGCTGGTGGTGTCGCTGTGCGCGGGCCTGCCCACCGCCTTCTTCACCAAGTGGCTCAACGACGCGGTGCCGATCGTGCGGGTCATGACCAACACCCCGGCGCTGGTGGACGAGGCGATGACGGCCATCTCGGCCGGGCCGCACGCCGTCGCCGAGCACCTGGCCGTGGTCGAGGAGCTGTTCACGCCGCTGGGCCGGACCATCCGGGTGCCGGAGAGCCAGCAGGACGCGGTCACCGCGCTGTCCGGCTCGGGTCCGGCGTACTTCTACTACCTCGTCGAGGCGATGACCGACGCTGGCATCCTGCTCGGCCTGCCGCGCCAGGTGGCGCACGACCTCATCGTGCAGACGGCGATTGGCTCGGCCATCATGCTGCGCGACTCCGGCGAGCACCCGGTGAAGCTGCGCGAGGCGGTCACCTCGCCCGCGGGCACCACCATCTCGGCCATCCGCGAGCTGGAGAACCACGCGGTACGCGCGGCGCTGCTGGCCGCGCTGGAGGCTGCCCGGGACCGGGCCCGCGAGATCGCCGACCAGGCCGCCTGACGGTGGTCATACCCCCGCGGGTGTGCGAGTTTCATCGCGCTGCCGCAGGTCACGCACCTCATTCACGCCTGCGGGGGTTCCGGCTCGGTCCACCCCCGACTTAGGCTCGGACCAGGGGATTCTTCCAACCCCACTCCGCCGAGCTGCTAGGAGGCGGCCATGCGACGTGCCCTGACCATCCTCGGGACCACCCTCGCCACGATCATGATCTCGGCCCCGGCGTACGCGTACGCGCACGACCGGGTGCGCAATCCCTACCTGCACGCGCTGCTCGACGTGCTCACCCTCGCCGTCGTGACGGCGCCGGTGTGGACGGCCTTCACCTGGTCCCGGGGCCGCCGCACGCCGATGCTGCTGGTGCTGATCGGTCTGGTGCAGATCCCGGCCGGGGTGCTGGCGTTCGTGCCGATCCCCAACCCGGTGCTGCACACGGCGGCTCTGATCGCCAGCCTCGGCATCACCGCCGCGTCCATCGTGTACGTACGCCGGGAGGCGCGCGCCGCGGTGCCGGCCGAAGTGGTCGGCTGACTCCGGTCACCCCCGCTGCCGGCCGGGCCCGGTGGCGCACAGAGAGCCGCTGTCGGCCGTGTGCGACTCGTCGCGGACGGCCGGCGGCACCACCGCGCAGGCACCCGTCCCGGCCGGTCCGGGCCGGGTGTCCGCGTGCTCGGCCACAGTGGCCTGCACGGGCAGGATGATCCGGTCGCGGCCGGTGTCCACCGCCAGCACCCCGGCCTCGCGGCGTACGCGGGGGCAGCCCTCGTGCGGGGCGGTCCAGCCCGCGTCGTCGCGGTAGGCGGTCCAGCGGCAGTGCTGCTCTCCGACGAAGCCCCACGCCATGAACAGCTCCGCGCCCCGGTAGCGGTAGACGCCGACGGTGGCGATCCGGTCGCCGTCGGGCCGGCGGAAGAACTCCCCGGTCAGCCCGGGTACCACGTGCCCCTCGAGGTCGATGTCGGGCACGGTGCGGTGCGGGCGGAAGTCGGCCAGGCGCGGCAGTACGGTCATACCTGATCAACGATCCCAGGTTGCGGGACGGCAGCGGGAATCGCATCCCGTAGCAGGACTGGTGGTTCACCTCGGCCAGCCACCTTTTGGGATGAGGCCATGTCGACGGCGGGCGCCCGGCGGTCGGCCGTAGTCTGGAGCGCATGCGCCACGAATGGCATGACCTCCGGCACCCCGGCCTGGAACTGGCCGAGGCCCGCCAGTACGGCGAGTCCGGTGTCAGCATCGCCCGCCCGGCCACCGAGAAGTCCGCCGAGGACCTCGGCCTCGACCACTGGCGGACGCTGCCGCGTGCGCAGATGCCGCCGTGGGAGGACTACGCCGAGGTCGAGAAGGTCTGCCGGGTGCTGGACTCGGTGCCCTCCGTCGTCGCGCCGTACGAGGTGGACCAGCTGCGCCGCCGACTGGCGCTGGTGTGCGAGGGCAAGGCGTTCCTGCTGCAGGGCGGCGACTGCGCCGAGACGTTCGCCGACAACACCGAGAGCCACCTGCTGGCCAACGCGCGCACGCTGCTGCAGATGGCGGTGGTGCTGACCTACGGCGCGAGCATGCCGGTGGTGAAGGTGGCCCGGGTCGCGGGGCAGTACACCAAGCCGCGCTCGCAGCCGCTGGACTCGCTCGGGCTGCCCGCGTACCGCGGCGACATGATCAACTCGCTGGAGCCGACCGCCGAGGCGCGCGTGGCCGACCCGCAGCGCATGATCCGGGCGTACGCCAACGCCGCCGCCGCGATGAACATGCTCCGGGCGTACCTCGGCGGCGGCCTGGGCGACCTGCACGCGGTGCACGACTGGAACCGCGACTTCGTGCGCACCTCCGCCTTCGGCGAGCGCTACGAGGCGATCGCCCGCGAGATCGACCGGGCGCTGGCCTTCATCCGCGCCTGCGGCATGACCGATGAGGAGGCGCTGCGCACGGTCACCCTCTACGCCTCGCACGAGACGCTGGCGCTGGAGTACGACCGGGCGCTGACCCGCATCGCCGACGGCCGCGCCTACGGCCTGTCCGGCCACTTCCTCTGGGTCGGCGAGCGCACCCGCGAACTCGACGGCGCCCACCTGGACTTCATCTCCCGCATCGCCAACCCGATCGGCGTGAAGCTCGGCCCGTCGACCACGCCCGACTACGTCCGGCGCCTGTGCGAGATGCTCAACCCCGACAACGTGCCGGGCCGGCTCACCCTGATCAGCCGCATGGGCAACCACCAGGTCCGCGACCGGCTGCCGAACCTGGTCGAGAGCGTGCGCGACAGCGGCGCCAAGGTCGTCTGGCAGTGCGACCCGATGCACGGCAACACCCACGAGTCGTCCAACGGGTACAAGACCCGCCACTTCGACCGGATCGTGGACGAGGTGCTGGGCTACTTCGAGGTGCACAAGATGGCCGGCACCCACCCGGGCGGCATCCACGTGGAGCTGACCGGCGAGGACGTCACCGAGTGCCTGGGCGGCGCGCAGGCCCTGGTCGACGCCGACCTGCCCGGCCGGTACGAGACCGCCTGCGACCCGCGCCTGAACACCCAGCAGTCGCTGGAGCTGGCCTTCCTGGTCGCGGAGATGCTGCGCGGCTAGTCCGCGCAGTTCTCGCCTCCCTCGAAGGCGACGACGGGGTCGAGCGTGAACTGCTGCTCACGGTCGACCCCGAGCACGGTGTAGCGCACCGGCAGCGCTCCCCACCAGGTCCGCGTGCAGCCGTCGCCCGGGTCGTTGTCCACGCGCACGGTGAGGTGGACGAGCACCGCCTCCTGCGCGGCGAGCGTGAACGGTGCGAACGGCTCGCCCGCGCCCAGGTTGCCGTCGACATCGCGGTTCACCTCGATCGCGGTGATGGGGAACATCGACTGCGGCCACTCCTGCGGGTCGCCACCGAAGCCGGTCACCCGCACCGCGAGCGGACCGGGGTTGCGCATGGAGATCGAGATCCGGTGCGAAGTGCCGAGGACCATGGGGTAGCGGTACTCGCGCACGTCACCCGCGACGTGCTCCACGGCGTCGGGCGAGCGGAGGCCCAGGTATCCGGGCTCCAGCTCGTAGCTCCGGGCGGTGACCTGCCAACCGGCTGAGGCGAGCACCACCGCGCTCAGCAGCGCCAGGACCGCGACGGCCCGGCGGCGGCCGCTCGGACGGGCGCTGGCGGCGAGAGGAGCGGCGGTCTCAGAAGCGGCGGTCTCGGTCATGGCGCGGAGCGTAGTGGTCGGCTGCTGGGTCTGCTGTCCCGTGATCCGAGATCGTGGACGCCCGGTGCTGCCAGAGCGACATCTGGCGTCCACGATTTCGGATCTTGGTCGATGGTCGGGGTGGGGCGCCGGGCGGCCGGGGCGATGCGGTAGGAACGAGGGATGACGCAGCTGGTTGACCTCCGCAGTGACACCGTGACCAAGCCCACCGCCGCCATGCGCGCCGCGATGGCCGGCGCGGAGGTCGGCGACGACGTGTACAGCGAGGACCCGACCGTCGTCGCGCTGGAGCAGCGGGTGGCGGCCATGTTCGGGCACGAGGCGGCGCTGTTCGCCCCGTCCGGGTCGATGGCCAACCAGATCGCGCTGCAGCTGGTCGTGCCGCCCGCGCAGGAGCTGCTGTGCGATGCCAACGCGCACGTGGTGACGTACGAGTTCGCCGCGGCCGCCGCCATCGGCGGCATCTCCAGCCGCACCTGGCCGTTCGCGGGCGGCGAGATCGACGTGGACCTGGTCGCGTCCATGATCCGCCCCGACGGCTACTGGGCCGTGCCGACCCGGGCCATCGCGGTCGAGCAGACCCACAACCTGGGCGGCGGCTTCGTCATCGGGCTGGACACCCTGCGCGGGCTGCGTGCCGCCGCCGACGCGGCCGGGATCGCGCTGCACTGCGACGGCGCCCGCATCTGGCACGCCCACGTGGCCACCGGCGTCCCGTTCGCCGAGTACGGCGCCCTGTTCGACACGATGTCGGTGTGCCTGTCCAAGGGGCTGGGCGCGCCGGTCGGCTCGCTGGTGGTGGGCAGCGCCGAGAAGATCGCGCGGGCGCGCTGGATCCGCAAGCGGATGGGCGGGGGTATGCGGCAGGCCGGCATCCTCGCCGCGGCGGGGCTGTACGCGCTGGACAACCACGTCGAGCGGCTGGCCGACGACCACCGGCGGGCGCAGCGGCTGGCGCTGGCGCTGGCGCCGTACGGGGTGGTGGACCCGGAGCGGGTGCACACGAACCTGGTGGTGCTCGATCTGGCGAAGTCGGCGGTGGACGCGCCCGCGCTGGCGGCTGCGGCCCGGGAGCGCGGGGTGCTGATGAGCGTGCTGGGGCCGCGTACCGGTCGCCTGATCACGCACCTGGACGCCGACGACGCGGCCGTGGATCACGCGACCGAGGTGCTCACGGGCATCCTGTCCGCCTGACCCGGCCCGCCCGGTCTTTAAATTGACGCTGGCCTATCTAGAAGACGGATTTCGGAGAATCGTCCTCTGGATAGGCCAGCGTCAATGCTAAGGCGGGGGAGGGCCGGGGTGGGTCAGGCTTCGGGGTGTTCGGTGACGTTCTGGAGGTAGAGGGCTTCGCCGAGGCTGGCGATCAGGCCGAGCTGGGTCTCCAGGTAGTCGACGTGCGACTCCTCGTCCCGCAGGATCTCCTCGAAGATCTTCGCCGAGGTCACGTCACCGACCGAGCGCATGTAGTCGATCCCGCCGCGCAGCCGCTCGACCGCCTCGACCTCGACCTTCATGTCGCACTCGAACTGCTCCTTGACGGTCTCGCCGATGCGCAGCGCGAAGAGCTTCTGGTAGTTCGGCAGGCCTTCGAGGAACAGGATGCGGTCGGTGAGCACCTCGGCGTGGCGCATCTCGTCGATCGACTCGTGCCGGGTGTACTTCGCCAGCTTCGTGTAGCCCCAGTTCTCCTGCATCTTGGCGTGCAGGAAGTACTGGTTGATGGCCGTGAGCTCAGCGGTCAGCTGCTCGTTGAGGAACTCGATGACCCGGGCGTCGCCTTGCATGAAAAAGAAACCCCCCACGAATTTTCCGTATAGGGGGAATCTACGCCAGAAAGTCTGTTATGCCGCGCTGACCGCGAGCGTGTCGGCGCCCTCTTCCTCGATCAGGTCATAGATGCGGTCGAGGCAGGTACCGCAGCCGGTGCCCGCGCCGCAGGCGGTGCCGACGCTGTCCTCGCAGCGGTTGCCGGCGCGGATCACGGAACGGATCTCGCACTCACGCACCCGCTCACAGATGCACACGAACACGGACGTACCCTTCGGCCGAGGAGTGGGCCGCTCTGTTCAAGCAAGCCTTGCCTCAGTAAGGGTGCCCTAAGGGTTATTCGCTGCGCAAGCCCCTGAGCAGGGAAATGTCAGTGGCGTGCAGCTCACCGGGGGTCTCGACGATCACCGGTACGCCCGCCAGCGCCGGGTGCCGCATCATCTCCCCGAACGCCGCCGCGCCGATGGTGCCCTTGCCGATGCTCTCGTGCCGGTCGCGCAGCGAGCCGCAGGTGTCGCGCGAGTCGTTGGCGTGCACCAGCGCCAGGCGGCCCGCGCCGCACACCGCGACCAGCTCGTCCAGCGTCTGCGTCATGCCGCCCGGCTTGGCCAGGTCGTGTCCGGCCGCCCAGGCGTGGCAGGTGTCGAAGCAGACCGCCAGCCGGGGGTGGAAGTCGACCGCCTCGAAGTAGGGCCCCAGGTCCTCGACCCGGGCCGCCAGCGACCGGCCGCCGCCCGCACTGGGCTCGACCAGCAGCTTCGGGCCGTCGTCGGGCAGCGCGTCCAGCAGCGGCAGCAGCACCTCGCGCACCTGCCGGAACGCCTGCGGGGCGTGCTCGCCGTCCACGGCCGAACCGGCGTGGAAGACCACTCCGGCCGCGCCGATGCCCGCCGCGCGCACCAGGGCGTGGGCCAGCGTCTCGCGCGACTGATCGACCGTGGCCTCGGTGGGGGAGCCGATGTTGACCAGCAGCGAGGCGTGCACGTACGCCGGGATCGCCCGCTGGTGGCAGCCCGCGGTGAACGCCTCGTCCTGGGCCGGGTTGCCGGCCGGGCGGGCCCAGCCCCGCGGATTGCCCACGTAGACCTGGACCGCCCCGGCCGACACCGTGTCGACGTACGCCAGCGCCGCCTTGGCCAGCCCGCCGGCGACGGGGGCGTGGCCGCCGATACCGTGTGTCATCAGACCTTGCACCTGATCCGGACGTGCTGCTGCGGCTGCACCGGGATGCCGGGCTCCGGGTTCTGCCGCTCCACGTGGCCGAACCACTTCTCCATGTCGTTGCCGGCCACCTCGACGTCGAGCTGCATGCCGCGCAGCTGGTTCTCGGCGTCCCGGCAGCTCATGTTCAGCACCGCCGGCATCGGGGTGCCCGTCGGGTTGTTGCTGGTCTTTAGCTTGATCACGGTGTCGCGCTCGACCCCGGCCCCGTTGGGCGGGTTCTGCTCCAGCACCTCGTCGTAGGGCTTGTCCGAGTCGACCTGCTCCACCTCGACGCGCAGGCCCATACCCTCGAGGATCTCCTTGGCCTCGGACAGGTTCTTCCCGACGACGTAGGGCACGGTCAGCGGGGCGCGGCCCTTGCTGACGACGACCGTGATCTCGGCACCCGCCTTGACCTCATCGCCCGCCTTCGGCTCGGTGTACAGGACGACGCCCTTCGGGATCAGGTCGTCGTACTTGTCCGCACCGCGCTTGACCACCAGCTTCAGCGGGTCGGCCTTGAGGTCGACCGAGGCCATGTCGAAGGTCTTGCCCGACACGTCCGGGACCATGTAGCGCTCGGGGCCCGCCGACAGCTGCAGCGTGATGGTGCCGCCGCGGATCACCCGGTCGCCTGCGGGCGGGTCCTGGACGAGCACGACGTCCTTCTCGACGGTCTCGCTGTAGATCGGCTGGCCGATCTTGACCTTGAGCCCCGCCTCGGCCAGCTTCGCCTCGGCCTGGGTGCGGTTCATGTTGACCAGCTGCGGGGTCACCTCGTAGCGGCCGAAGCCGAGCCACCAGCCGCCGAGCAGCACCAGCAGCGCCACCGCGACGCCGCTGGCGATCAGCGCCATGCGGCCGCGCGGGTTGCGCATGAGCTGCTGGTACGTGTTCTTGATCCGGTCGAGCGGGCTCTCCGGCTCCGCCTGCGCGCGCCGCCGCGTCCGGGGCGCCTGCTGCTGCGGGGAGGGCAGTTTCGCCCAGGCCGGGCGCTCGGCGGGGGTGACGTGGCTGACCACGACCGTGGCCTGCTCCATCACCGGGCGCAGGCGCTGCGTGGCGGCCCCGGAGACCACGGCCTCCCGGGCGCCCTGCGCCGAGCTCAGCAGCGCTCCGGCGTCGGTGGGCCGGGCCGAGGCCTGGCGGCGCGTCGCCGAGGCGACCAGCTCGTCCAGCACCGGCGGCAGGCCGGGCACGAAGCGTGAGGGCGGCGGCACGTCGCGGTCGACGTGCTGCCAGGCCACGTCGACCGGGCGCTCGCCGTCGTACGGCACGCGGCCGGTGAGCATCTCGAACAGCACGATGCCGGCGCTGTACACGTCGCTGCGCGGGTCGGCGTAGCCGTCGCGGACCAGCTCCGGCGCCACGTAGGCGACGGTGGCCATGAGCTGGCCGCTGGCGGGGTCGTCGGCGGCGCTGGCCTCGACGGCGCGGGCCAGGCCGAAGTCGGCCACCTTCGCGACCGCGTCGATCAGGTTGTGGGTGCCGCCGCTGGGCGCCTCGGCGATGAGCACGTTCTCCGGCTTGACGTCGCGGTGCACCAGGCCCGCGCGGTGCGCGGCGCCCAGCGCCGACAGCACCTGCTCCAGCACCGCGAGCGCCTCCACCGGGCTGAGCCGGCGGCGCTCGGCGAGGATGTCGCGCAGGGTGCGGCCCCGGACGTACTCCATCACCAGGTAGGGCAGGCCGTTGTGGGTGCCCTGGTCGTAGACGGCGACCACGTTCGGGTGGGTGAGCCGCGCGATGGTCTTGGCCTCGTCGGTGAACCGGTCGAGGCTGAAAGACTGCCCGGCCGCGTCGCGGACCTGGGCCGGGTGAATGATCTTCAGGGCGACGGTGCGTTCCAGCCGCTCGTCCACGGCCATGTACACCGTCGCCATGCCACCACGGGCCACGCGACCGCGAATGCGGTAGCGCCCGTCGACGAGTGTGCCGAGCAGCTGATCGGCGACCTGAGTATTCATCGCAGCGCAGTCTAAGTCAGGGACGGGCAAACGGCGTACACCCGAGGGTGCGATCGCCCCCGACCGGGCGTTTCATCACTCCCACCCCGTGCCGGGGGCCAGCGTGCCGGGCTCGGGCAGGTGCGGTGTCGCGGGGGCGGACTCCGTTGTGTCCGGAGTCACGCTGGGCATGGGCGAGGGCTCCGGGTCCTTCGACGGCAGGGGCGACGGGCTCGGCGAGGGCGACGGACTGGGGCTCGGCGAGAGGCTGGCCGACGGGCTCGGCCGGGGCGACGGGCGGCGGGTGGCCGGTACGCCGCGCGCGGGCACGGTCCTCGCCTCGTCCGACGGGCTCGGCTCGGGGCTCCACGGCGTCGGGCTCGGCGCCTGGACCGGCGTCGGGCTGACCGACGCCGGGACCCGGGGCAGGCCGGTCGGCGGACCGCCGGAGCCGAGCAGCGCGTCCAGGCCGCCCGCGACCGCGTAGTAGCCGCCCACGCCGGTGGAGACCATCAGCAGCGCCCCGGTGGCCAGCATCACGCGCCGCCGCCCGCGCGGGGCGGGTCCGTCGGCGTCCATGCTGATCACGGCGGTCCGCTCCTGCGCGCGACGGCGGTCGAGGTCGTAGCGCATCGAGCGGCGGGCGCCGTCGATCTCGCGTCGGATGAGCTGCCAGGGATTCATCGGAGGCTCCTTTCGCGCGGGTCGGTGTCGGGTCCGGCCGCGGGTGCGCGGTCGCCGGGTGCGCCGCGCGACGGGTCGTGTCCGAGGGGGATGCGGTGGTGGGGCCGGGCAGCGACGTGGCAAGGTGTGGAGGTGGCCGAAACTTCGCAGTCGACAGACCCCGGGCAGACGATCTCGCCGGAGGCCTGGCTGCCGCTTCCTGACGTTGCCGAGCGGCTCGACCTGCCGATCATCAAGGTGCACCAGCTGATCAAGGACGGCATGCTGCTGGCCGTGCGCCACGAGGGCGTACGGCAGGTGCCCGCCGAGCTGGTGGCGAACGACACCGTGCTCAAGCACCTCCCCGGTGTCCTGACGTTGCTGCGCGACGCCGGGTACAACGACGAAGAGGCGCTGCGGTGGCTGTACACGCCCGACGCGACGCTTCCGGGGACGCCCGCGAAGGCGCTGGGCGGCGACCGCGCCCGCGAGGTCAAGCGCCGGGCCCAGGCCGTCGCCTTCTGACCCCGTGTACGCCTATCTGGCGGTGCTCGGCGGCTGCCTGCTCTGCGCGCTGTGGCTGGAGCCGGTGCTGAAGACGGGCGTGCTGCGCCAGCCGCGCCGCCTGGCCGCCACGGTGCTGCCGGTGGCCGCGGTGTTCCTGCTGTGGGACCTCGCCGCGGTCGCCGCCGGCCAGTGGAGCTTCGACCCCGCCCAACTGCTGGGGGTATGGCTGCCCGGCGGCCTGCCCCTGGAAGAGGTCCTCTTCTTCCTGGTCGTGCCGCTGTGCGCGATCCTCGGCTTCGAGGCGGTCCGCACCGTGCTGGCCCGGCGGCGATGAGCTACACGCTGGCCGCCGTGCTCGGGGTGCTGGCCGCGGTGGTGCTGGACCTGTTCGTGCTGCGTACCAGGCTGCTGCTCGGGGTGGTGTTCTGGGCGACGTACCCGATCGTGCTGCTGTTCCAGCTGCTCAGCAACGGTGTGCTGACCGGGCGCGGGGTGGTCCGCTACGACCCGGCCGCGATCACGGGGCTGCGGATCGCGTACGCCCCGGTGGAGGATCTGCTGTTCGGCTTCGCCCTGGTGCTGGTCACGCTGTCGCTGTGGACCCGCGCCGGAGCCGCACGGCGGCCCAGACCACCAGGCCGGTGACGGCGAACGCGCCGACGGTCTTGGTCAGCACCGGCACGCCCAGCCCGTTGGGCAGGGTCAGGCAGGCGCAGACGATCGCGGCGACGGCCAGCGCGCGCCGCCGCCCCGGGTGCGCCTCGACGGCGGCGAGCAGCGCCAGCGGCACCAGCGCGTACCAGGGGTAGAAGACCGGGCCGAGCAGCGCCGTCGCGGCGACCAGCCAGCCGCAGGCGGCCAGCACCCGGGCCGGTTCGCCCCGGCCCCGCCACGCCGCGCGCAGCGCCGCCAGCGCGACCGCGGCCAGCATCAGCAGCCCGAGCACCCGCCCGGCCGCCACCGCCGCGTCGAACCACTCGACCCGGCCCGCCAGCCGCAGCAGGTAGCCCGCGGCCATGCCGAGCGCGGTCGGCGGCGAACTCCACTGGGCCAGCTCGCCCGTGCCCCGCAGCGCCGCCACCCAGCCCAGCCCGAGCCCGGTCGCGGCACTGAGCCCCGCGAACGACAGCACCGCCCCGCCCAGGGCCGCCCACCAGCGGCGCCCGACGAGCAGCAGCAGGAACGGCAGCACCACCAGCGCGGTCACCTTCACCGCCACCGCGCCCGCGAGCAGCACCCCGGCCAGCAGCGCCCAGCCCGGCCCGCTGCCGCCGCCCGCCGCCCGCCCGCTGTCGCCGGGCCGCGTGACGCCCGTGGCCGGGTCCGGTCGGGAGCCGGTCGCGACGCCAGAAGCGGGCCGCGCGGCCGCGATCACCGGTTCGGAGCCGGGCGCGGTGGCGGGAGGGGGCGGCGCGGCCGCGGGCAGGGCCAGGGCGAGGGCGGCGATGGTCAGGCCCGCGACCAGGGCGTCGTTGTGGGCGCCGGAGACGGCGTGCACCGCCACCAGCGGGCTGAGCAGGCCCAGCCAGTAGGCCGCGGCCGGGGCCACGCCGCAGGCGCGGGCCAGCCGGGGGCCGAAGACCGCGGCCAGGGCCAGCCCGGCCAGGGCCAGCAGGCGCAGCCAGGCCACCGCGGTGGACAGGTCCGCCCAGGTCCCGGCGCCGGACAGGGCCACCGCGAGCGGGCCGTACGGCGTCGGGGTGTGCCACCAGAGCTCCGGGACCGCGTCGGCCCAGGGGCAGCCGCCGTCGGCGACCCCGAGGGTGTACGGGTCGAGCCCGGTGCGCCACAGCCAGCCCTGGCAGGCGTACGCGTAGCCGTCGCGGCTGCCCAGCGGCGGCGCCACCAGCAGCGGCACCGCCCACAGCGCGCCCCGCGCCAGCATTCGGCCCGCGGTCGTGCCACCGGCGCCCCCGCCCATGGGCCGCGACCACCACCAGGCCAGCGTCCAGCCGGTCAGGCCGAGCAGCCAGCAGCCCAGCCCGGCCAGGAACGGGCCGCCGACCGCGCCGAAGCCGCCCGTGCGCAGCCCGGGGCCGGGGTCGCCGCCGGGCAGGGCGCCGGACAGGAACGCCGAGACCGCCAGCAGCACGCCCGAGACGCACCCGAGGAGGAGTGCGGCACGCCGCCTGCCGAGGGGGAACATCGGTCGATGATCGCACGGTCCTTGATCGCCAGGTGTGCAGCCCGCACACTGCCTGGTGTGGACAGGCAGGTATCGCGGCGCACCCTGACGCTCGCCGCCGTCGCGGCGGTGCTGCTGGTGGCGCTGATGGCGGTGGTGGGCTACTGCGCGCGTACCGCGCTGTCTCCGGAGCCCCCTGGTGCCGCGCCCGCCGGCGCCGGGGCGACGCCGGTGTCGGGGCTGGGCACGGTGCCGCTGGCCGAGCTGCCCAAGGAGGCGGCGGCGACGGTGGCGCTGATCGACAAGGGCGGGCCGTACCCGTACCGCAAGGACGGGACGGTCTTCGCCAACCAGGAGGGGCTGCTGCCCGCGCGGCCGAACGGGTACTACCGGGAGTTCACGGTGCCGACACCGGGGTCACCGGACCGGGGGGCGCGCCGCGTCATCGCCGGGCGCGACGGCGACCTGTACTACACGTCCGACCACTACGAGAGCTTCCGCCAGATCCTCCGCTGACCCGGCCCCGCCCCGCCCCGGCCCGCCCCGGCCCGCCCGCCCGTCCCGCCCCGCCTTTTATCGACGCTGGCCTATCTGGAAGACGGATTCGCGAAAACCGTCCTCTGGATAGGCCAGTGTCAATGCTAAGTGCGGTGCGACGGTGCCCCGGTCAGGTGGCGCGGTGGACCGCGGCGGCAGCCAGTTCGCGCAGCACGGCGGCCGCCTCCGGGTCGACCGGGGCCGCGTCCAGTGCCGCCAGCGCCGCGCTGGACAGCCGCGCGATGTACGCCTCCGTCTGCGCCAGCGCCCCCGTCTCGGTGATGATCTGCCGCAGCCGGGCCACGCCCGCCTCGTCGAGATCGGGCCGGCCCAGCCCGGCCGCCAGCTCCGCCCGGTCGTCCGGCCCGGCGCCCTCGAACGCCATCGCGATCAGGTACGTCCGCTTGCCCTCGCGCAGGTCGTCCCCGGCGGGCTTGCCGGTCGCCGCCGGGTCGCCGAACACGCCCAGCACGTCGTCGCGCAGCTGGAACGCCTCGCCCAGCGGCAGCCCGAACGCCGAGTACGCCGCGCTCAGCTGTGCCGGGGCCCCGGCCAGGGCCGCCCCGAACAGCAGCGGATGCTCCACCGTGTACTTGGCCGACTTGAACCGGGCCACCTGGCTGGCCCGGCGCACCGAGGTGTCGGCGCTGGCCTGGGTCAGCACGTCCAGGTACTGGCCGACCATGACCTCGGTGCGCATGAGGTCGTACACGGGGCGGGCGTGGGTGACCACGACCGGGTCCAGGCCGCTGCCGTGCAGCAGCTCGTCGGACCAGACCAGGCACAGGTCCCCGAGCAGCAGCGCCGCCGCCGCCCCGAAGCCGGTCGGCTCGCCCTGCCAGCGCTGCTGGGAGTGCAGCGCCTCGAAGCGGCGGTGCACCGACGGCTCACCCCGGCGGGTGTCGGAGGCGTCCATCAGGTCGTCGTGCATCAGGGCGCTGGCCTGCACCAGCTCCAGCGAGGCGAGCGCGGTGACGACGTCGTCGCGGTCCTCGCCGCCCGCCCCCCGGTAACCCCAGTACGCGAAGGCGGGGCGCAGCCGTTTCCCGCCGCCGAGGATGAACGACTCGACGGCGTCGGCGAGGGGGAGCAGGCCGTCGTCGATGGCGGCCATGTGCGTACGGCGTTCCGCCAGGAACACCGCGAGCGCCTTCTCCACCCGCGGGCGCAGGGCGGCGCGATCCACCGGGTGCATGGTCATGAACATGAACTTAGACGAGTCGTCGCAGGCCCTGCTCGCCCGGGAGGTAAGACGTGACGTACCTGATCAGGTCACTCAGCTCACGTGCCGCCCGCACGTCCTGGCGCGGGGCCAGCCGGGCGGCCAGTTCCCGGGTCTGCTCGGCGGCGCGGACCGAGCCCGAGCGGACCGAGGCGACGACGCCGTCCGCCCCGACCGCGCACGCCTCCTCCAGCTCGCCCACCCCGAGCAGCGCCCGCGCCAGCCAGCCGGAGTACACCGCCAGCGAGCGCGGCTGGCGCCCGCCGCGCAGCTCCGGGCGGCCCAGCAGCGCCAGCGCGCGCAGCGGGCGGTCCAGCGCGACCAGGCAGCGGCCGGTCATCGCCGCCAGTTCCGACTGGTCCAGCCAGTAGAGCCAGGGCGGCTCCCGCTCGGGCACCAGCCGCTCGCCGAGGCGCTGCGCCACGAGCAGGCAGCCGTGCGCGGCCCGCGGGTCGCCGCAGCGCGCCGCCGCGTACGCCGCCCGGTGCGCCAGCAGCGCCCGCAGGCCGGGACTGCCGTGCACCCGTACGCCGGCGGCGGCGGTGCGGGCCAGCTGCCAGGCTGGCCCCGGCTCCCGCTCGCCCAGCAGATGGCTGGCACTGCCCAGCAGATGCGCCCCGAGCTGCCGGTCCCCGGCCTCCATCGCCAGCACCAGCCCCTCCCGGTACGTCGCGAGCGCCGCGCGCGGCTGCCCCGCGTCGGCGGCGGTCCAGCCCGCCAGCTGCGACAGCTCCACCGCGGGCAGCAGCAGCCGCGCGCGGTCGGCCCCCTGCGCCGGACGCAGCGCCGCCACCGCCTGCCGCCGCCGCCTGGCCGCGACCGGCGCCAGGTCGGCCCCGCCGACCAGGTCGTCCATCCGCCGCAGCTCGCCGATGCCGGGATCGGGTGCGGCCGGCCCCGGGCCGCGGACCGGATCCTGCCGCAGCCAGCGACCGGCGAGCAGGCACAGGTCGGCGACCTCGGCGGTCGAGATCCGGCGCAGCTCCGGCGCGGCGGCCAGGCCCAACCGGGCGGGGGACAGGTCGAGCACGTGGGCCAGCCAGCCCAGCCACTGCGCGCCGGGCAGGCGGTCACCGCGCTCCCAGCGGCTCACCTCGTGCCGGGTCACGGTCGGGCTGTCCGCGGCGGCGCACAGCAGTTCGGCGAGCCGGGCCTGGCTGTAGCCGCGCAGCCGACGTTGCTGCGCGATCAGCCGACCCAGCGAGGACGGTGACATGGCGGCCTCCCACCCCGTGGTGCTCCTGCAGGCCGACCCCCGGCGCTGACCCCGTGCGCCGCCCAACTTCCTACCGTCCACCTACGACAACTCCCGGCCGCCCGCCGCCGACCTTCGCCCATGATCCGTTCTCGTGGACGCTGGGTGCTGCCATAGCGACATCAGGCGTCCACGATTCCGGATCTTCGAGCTTGTCCGGCAGTGGTTGGCGGGAGTCGAGAGCCGTGTGGTGCCGTAGAGTGCGACTGTTCCGAAGGATGAGGGGTGGTCCGGCGCGATGGCGGGCGAGCAGGCGGCGTACCGGCGGGTGGCCGATCAGCTCCGCCAACGGATCCTGTCCGGCGAGCTGCCTGAAGGCGCCCGGCTGCCCTCTCTGCGCGACATCGCCGCGCAGTACGACGTCGCCGTCGGCATCGCCACCCGCGCCCTCGACGTCCTGCGCGCCGACGGCCTGGTCATGTCCCGTCCGGGTGCGGGCACCTTCGTGCGCCGATTCGAACGGATCGTGCGCAGCTCACCGGGCCGGTTGGCCCGTGCGCATTGGGGCGCGGGCGCCTCGATCCAGGACCACGACACCGGTCCTCGGCCGCGCACGGTCGATGTCGTCGTCGGCGACGTGCCGGCCCCGGACTACGTTGCGAGCGCGCTCGGTGTCGAGACCGGCACTCCAGTCCTCTCGCGATCGCGGCGTTTCGCGGTCGAAGAGCGGGTGGTGCAGCTCGCCGTGTCCTATCTGCCCATTGAGCTGGCTCGCGGCACGCGGATCGAGCACACCGACACCGGGCCTGGCGGCGTCTACGGCCGCCTTGCCGAACAGGGTTGTGCGCCTGATCGGTTCACCGAGCGGATCATCGGCCGCAGTCCGACACCAGATGAGGTGGTCGCGCTCGATCTGGCCGCCGACGGTGCCCGCGTGCTGGAGGTGACACGGGCGGCCCATTCGGGCGAGCGCTGTGTCGAGATCACCCGCATGGTTCTCGACGCTGACGCCTACGAGCTGGAGTATTCCTTCCCCGCTTGAACGGCCGTTCCCTCCCAGCATAACTGTTCCGAACAGTTGTTGATTGTTCGGAACAGTTGTGTTTGACTGATGCCACACCGTCCACAAAGGAGGTCGGGTGGCATGGGTGAACCTGTCGGCGAGCTTGAGTTCCGTGCATACGCCGCAGCCCACGCGGCACGGGCCAGGGGTCTGCTACGGGAGCATCGACGTGACGGCTCGGGCTGCTGTCGCAGTTGCGGCAGACCGCATCCATGCGAGGTTCGGACGCACGCGGGCCGCCTGATCGTTCAGTTCGAGGACTGGGCGACGTACCCATAAGTCTTGTTCTTGCTTTCGGGCTGGCAAGGTAAGGACTCAAAGGGCGTTGGCCCACATACAGCTGGCCCCTCCCAAGGCGCGGCGGATGCGCTTTGCTGAGACGTCCGCGACGGTTGACCACTCCCATGGCCTGGCGCGGGCGCCGGGGCGGCGCGTCATCTCCCATGGCCCGCGCCGCCCCGGTCCTTCCTTCCTGGAGGTCCGATGGAGCTGCCCCAGATCGACTGGGAGAACCCGCCGCTCGATCCACCCGGGCAGGTCGCCCAGCCGCTGATGTGGCGCCTGGCCGCGCGCCTGCTGCACGACCACGTGACCGCCGACGGCTCCTGGCCGCAGGCCCGGTGCCGGACGTGCGAGCTGGTCTGGCCCTGCCCCGCCCGGCGCTACGCCGAGCGCGGCCTGCTCGCCGCCTGCCGCCACCCGGTGTCGGGGCGGGGCGCGGCCGCGTTCACCGACTGGTTCCTGGGCGCCGACGAGCCCTGGTTCTCGGACGGCGACGAGCGGTTGGGCGGCGGCTGGTGAGCATGATCACCAGGGGGTACGGCCGCCACACCCTGAGACGGATCGACCTCTCGGGCGCCGTGGCCGATAGAGTCGGCAGGGTGACACTGCGTGCTCCCTCCACCATGCCCGGGCCTCGCCCGACGGTCCGTGACCTGCTGTCGGCGGGGGAGCCCACGTTCTCGTTCGAGTTCTTCCCGCCGAAGACGCCCGACGGCGAGCGGACGCTCTGGCAGACGATCCGGGAGCTGGAGTCGCTGCAGCCCTCGTTCGTCTCCATCACGTACGGCGCGGGCGGCAGCACGCGCGACACGACCGTGCAGCTCACCGAGCGGATCGCCACCGAGACGACGCTGCTGCCGCTGGGGCACCTGACCGCGGTCAACCACTCGGTCGCCGAGCTGCGGCACGTGATCGGGCACTACTCCGACGCGGGCGTGCGCAACGTGCTGGCGCTGCGGGGCGACCCGCCGGGCAGCGACCCGCAGGCCGAGTGGACGGCCCACCCGCAGGGGCTGCACCACGCCGACGACCTGGTGCGGCTGCTCAAGGAGAGCGGCGACTACTGCGTCGGGGTGGCCGCGTTCCCGGAGAAGCACCCGCGCTCGCCCGACTTCGACTCCGACGTGGCTTACTTCGTGCGCAAGTGCCGGGCCGGGGCCGACTACGCGATCACGCAGTTCTTCTTCAACTGGGAGGACTGGGCACGGCTGCGCGACGCCGTGCACGCGTCCGGCTGCGACGTGCCGATCATCCCGGGCGTGATGCCGGTGACCAACGTCAGCCAGATCGAGCGGATGGCGCAGCTGTCCGGGGCGGCGTTCCCGGCCGACCTGGCGCAGCGGCTGCGCGCGGTCGCCGACGACCCGCAGGCGGTGCGGGCGATCGGTGTCGAGGTCGCGACCGAACTGAGCGCGAAGCTTCTGGCCGAGGGCGCACCCGGCCTGCACTTCATCACGTTGAACCGGTCGACTGCCACGCGCGAGGTGTGGCAGCGGCTTCGGGTGGGCGCCACGGTGTAGCCCCCGCCCGAGCCGGCCGATACCGGCCGGAAGTGGGGGGTATGACGACACCGACGACACCGGCGCCGCCGCAGGCCGTGGTGGCACCGATGAGCTGGGACGCCTACGTCGCGGGCTGGTCGAGCACGCACGACGGGTTCGATCCGCGCCACGCCGGGCCGCTGCTGCGCCGGTGGCTGCGGATCGCGTTCACGGTCGGCGGGGTGCTGGCGCGGTTCGGGCTGCGGCCGTCGTACCCGATGCTGATCGCCGCGGCATGCGCGGTGCTGGTGCCGCTGCTGGCGGCCCGCGGTGGCGCCTGGCCCGCGCTGGCGGCGGTGGCGCTGCTGCTCGGCGTCGGCGCCGACACGGTCGGGCAGACGCTGGCGGTGCTGCTGCGCCGCTCGACCCGGTTGGGCGGCTTCTACCGGGCGATGCTCGACCGGATGAGCGAGATGTGCTGGCTGGCGGCGCTGGCCGCGCTCGGCGCGCAGCCCACCGCGGTGCTGCTGTGCGTGGCGCTGGTGTGGCTGCACGAGTACGTCCGCGCGCGGGCCGGGGCGGTCGGGCTGCGCGCGGCCGGGTCGGCGACGATCGGCGACCACGGCACCCGCGTCTGGCTCACCCTGCTCTCGCTGCTGCTCGCCGCGGTGGCCACCACCCAGATCGGCGCGGACCTGGCCGCCGGCGTGGTCACCATGATGATGGTGCTGTGGCTGACCCTGGCCGTCCTGGGCCTGGGCCAGCTCATGGGCATAGTCCGCAAAGTCCTCACCTGACTCTGCCCGCCCAGCCCTCCTCCCGGTCAGCGTTCATGCAAGGCGGGGCGAGGGGGCGGCGGGGATCGGGAGGGTGTTGCCGAGGATGGCGAAGGGGCGGGGGTCGCCGGGGAACATCAGGTGGCGGCAGACGTCGGAGAAGCCGGTGCGGCGGTAGAGGCGCCAGGCGCGGGAGGCCTGCTCGTCGGCCTCGGGAGTGGACAGCAGGGTGGTCCGGGCGCGGGTCATCGACAGCAGCGCCCGCAGCTGCGCCTCGCCCAGGCCGTGGCCCTGCGCGCTGGGGCGTACGTGCAGCTCCACGACCTCGAAGCAGTCGGACATCCACTGACCGCGCTGGGTGTCGGACAGCACGGTGCTGACCACGTCGTGCCACCACTGGCCGGGGGCGGAGTGGTAGCCGTACGCGAAGCCGAGCAGGTGGCCCTGGAGGCTGAGCCCGGCCACGGCCCGGAACTGCGGCCGCCGCAGGTGGGTGGTGATGTAGCCGCGCCGCACCGCCAGGGCGTCGGCCTGGTACGACATCGCCTCGCCGAACACCAACAGCACGTCGTCCATCCGCCGGGACAGGTCGTCCGGCGTCCAGGCCACCAGCCTCATGCGGCCGCCACCTGAGCCGGGGCGGCCGAGGTGACCCGCAGCAGCTCGGGGTAGGTGATGGGGAAGACCGCGCGGGGCACCCCGCCCGCGGCCCAGATCTGGTCGTACTCGGCCAGGGCGGTGTCGATGAGCGTGCGCACCGGCTTGGGGTGGCCGAGCGGGGCGACGCCGCCGATGGGCTGGCCGGTGTGCTCGCGGACGAACTCCGGGCTGGCCCGGTGCAGCTTCGGCACGCCGAGGTCGGCGGCGACCCGGGCGGTGTCGACGCGGTGGCGGCCGGAGGTGAGCACCAGCAGCGGCTCGCCGCCCACCTCGAAGATCAGCGAGTTGGCGATCTGGCCGACCTCGACCCCGAGCGCCTGCGCGGCCGCGACGGCGGTGTGCACGCCGTCGTCCAGCTCGATCACCTGGCAGCCAGCGCCGGAGGAGTCGCGCGCGTCGGCGGCGTCAAGGGCGTGCTGGACTGCGGTCACGTTCGGGTGCGACATGGCTCTCATTCTGCCCCAGCGCCACCGGTTCCAGCAGCGCCGCGGGCACCCGCGCGGTCTCGGCGAGCACCACCCCGACCAGCACCAGCGCGCCGCCCGCCAGCTGGGCCGGGTTCAGCCACTCGCCCAGCACCAGCCAGGCGGCCGCGGTGGCGAAGACCGGCTCCACCATGCCGAGGATGCCGACGCTGGTGGCGGGCAGGTGCCGCAGGGCCCCGGCGACCAGCAGGTACGGCACGATCGTGCCGAGCACGAGCAGGTAGGCGGCCAGCAGCCAGAGCGGCGTGCCGCCCGCGGTGTGCCCGGCCAGCGCGCTCCAGTCCGGGGCGGTGCCGGTGGCCAGGCGCAGCAGCAGTCCGGCCAGGGCCGACACGCCGAAGGCCCAGCCGGTGAGCGAGATGGTGTCGCGGCTGGCCACGCCCTGGGCGCCGAGGATGTAGTAGCAGGCGAGCAGGGCGGCCGCGCCGAGTCCGGCGGCCAGGCCGACGCTGTCCAGGCGCAGGTCGCCCCATACCTCGGCGACGCAGGCGAGGCCGAGCAGGCACAGCAGCAGGCCGGCCCACAGGCGCGGGCGGACGGGCTGGTGCTGGCCGAAGCGGGCCCACAGGGCGACCAGCAGCGGCGCGGTGTACTCGAACAGCAGCGCGATGCCGACGGGCATGCGGGAGATGGCGACGAAGTAGAGCAGCGGGACGCCGAAGAAGCCGGTCAGGCCGTACGCGATCAGCAGCGGCAGCTGCCGGGCGGTGACCCGGAACCGGCGCAGCCCCGGCCGCAGCGCGGCGCCCAGCACGACCAGGCCGAGGCAGGCGCCCAGGGCGCGCAGCGTGGTCAGGTCGGGTGCGCTGACGCCGCCGCGCAGGATCAGCTTGGAGGCGGTGCCGTTGAGCGCGAACAGCAGCCCTGAGAGCAGGACCATGAGCATGCCCAGGGTGGGCCGGGAGCGGAACGGCACTGGTCGAGGCTACCTGGTGTCACGTACGTATCTCAATTTGGTCCTTACGCGGCGGGTCAGGGTTTACAACCGGGGGTTATCGAACTAATGTTCTACTCGTTGTTCGGACAGGTGTTCGAGACAATGATGTTGAACTGAAGAACAGTGATGTTGAACTGAAGATGTTCTCCAGGGGAAGCGGTTCGCGACGCGAACCCTGGGACGGTGTTCGCGACACCGTCATTGGTCGGCGAAGATTCGCGGCTTCGCCGATCGCAGGCGGGACGTCGCACGCTGCCCACCGACCCCCGGGCAGCGCGCGACGCGCCCGACCGGCGTGCCGGTCCGGGCGTGGCGTGGGGAAGCTCCACGCCCGACCGGCACCGCAACTCCACGCTCTTCCTCCGTGGCTGGTGAGACAGCTGGTGAACGTGGGCATGTCGTCAGTAGCCGTGCGACGCCGCACGGTGGCGATACGCCAGACGCGGCCGCTCGTGGCCGACGAGGAGGGAACCGCCGAGATGAGAGCCACCACGACGGTGCCGGCGCACACGCTGCCCCACCGGACCCCGATCGAGCTGATGAACCTGGCCCGCCGCGGACTCGCCGAGGCACACGCCCCGAGCGACCGCGCCCAGCAGTACGCCGCCGCCCACCTGGCCGCGCTGCGTGCCGCCGCCGCGGTCATCGCCGCCCGGGCCACCCCCGCGCCCGCGCGCCGCAAGCAGATCACCAGCGTCTGGATCCTGTTGAGCATGGTGGCCCCCGAGCTGACCCCCTGGTCGACGTTCTTCTCCGCCGGTGCCGCCAAGCGGTCCGCGGCCGAGGCGGGCATCGCGCGGGTCACCGCCGAAGAGGTCGACACCATCCGGCAGCAGGCGGGTCGCTTCATCGAGCTGATCGAGCAGATGCTCGACCTCGCGGCCTGACACCCGCGCCGCCGCCCCCTGCGGCGCCCACGACTTCCACATTCAAGCCCGCATCCGCGGGGCACCCGACTACCGATCGCGACGACAGGGGGCGGACGCCATGGCGGGGCTGAGCCTGGCCCGGCCGGTGGAGTTTCGGCACGAATCGGTGCGGCGGGCCAGCGACCTCGTCGCCGACGGCGCCGGCCTCAGCACCGACCGTACGCTGCCGGTGCTGCCGGAACTGCGTCGGCTCATGCCCGGCGGGCTGCGCCGGGGCAGCACGGTCGCGGTCGCCCCCAGCCCCGACCCGGGCTGCGGCGGGACCACCTCGCTGCTGCTGTCGCTGCTGTCCGCCGCGTCGGCCGCCGGCTCCTGGTGCGCCGTGGTCGGCCTGCCCACCCTGGGTATGGCCGCCGCCGCCGAACTGGGCATCGTGCTGGAGCGGTTCGCCCTGGTGCCCCACCCCGGGCCGCAGTGGGCCACCGTGGCCGGGGCGCTGCTCGACGGGTTCGACGTGGTCGTGGTCGCCCCGCCCGGACCGGTCGCCCCCACCGTGCGCGGCCAGCTCGCCGCCAGGGCCCGCCAGCGCGGCAGCGTACTGGTCCCGTTCTGCGGCCCCGGCCGCACCTGGGACGGCGCCGACCTCACCCTCAGCCTGGTCGACGGCGCCTGGCAGGGCCTCGGCCCCGGCCGGGGGCGGCTGCTCGGCCGGGAGCTGAGCATCAGCGCGTCCGGCCGGGGCGCCGCCGCCCGCCCCCGCCGCGCCACGGTGTGGCTGCCCGCCACCGCGGGCCTGGCCGCCACCCTGTACGGCAAGGTCAGCGCCGAGGTGTCCCCGCCCCCGGCCGTCCCCGGGCACTCCGACACGCCCGTCCGCCGACTGCACCTGGTGTGAGCGCGATGCGCGACACCCTGCGCACCATGCTCGTCTGGTGCCCCGACTGGCCCGTCATCGCCGCGGACCTCATCGACGGCGTGCCCGCCGACCGCCCCGTCGCGGTGCTGCACGCCAACCGGGTGGTGGCCTCCTCCGCCGCCGCCCGCGCCGAGGGCGTACGCCGCGGGCTGCGCAAACGGGAGGCACAGGCCCGCTGCCCGCAGCTGATCGCCGTCGACTACGACCCGGTGCGCGACGTGCGCGCCTTCGAACCGGTGCTGGCCGCGGTCGAGGAGGTGGCCGCCTCGGTGGCGGTGCTGCGGGCCGGGGTGTGCGCGTTCGCGGCCCGCGGCCCGGCCCGCTACCACGGCGGCGAGGAGGCCGCCGCCGAGCGGATCATCGAGCAGGTGGCCCAGGAGTGCCGGGTCGAGGCCCAGATCGGCGTCGCTGACGGCACCTTCGCGGCCCTGCTCGCCGCCCGGATGGGCCGCGTCGTGCCGCCCGGCCGGACGCCCGAGTTCCTGGCCGGGATGCCGGTGGGCACGCTGGACCGGCCCCAGCTGGCCGGGCTGCTGCGGCGGCTGGGCATCACCACCCTCGGCGCCTTCGCGGCCCTGCCGCCCAGCGACGTGCTGGCCCGGTTCGGGCTGGACGCGGCCCTGGCCCAGCACCTGGCCGCCGGACGCGACGACCGGCCGCTCGCCGTCCGGCAGGCGCCGCCGGACCTGGAGGTCGACGAGCGGTTCGACGAGCCCGTGAACCGGGTCGACACGGCCGCGTTCGCGGCCCGCGCGCTGGCCGAGCGGCTGCACGAACGGCTGGCCGGATACGGCATGGCGTGCACGCGGCTGGCGATCGCCGCGGTCACCGCCGACGGCCGCGAACTGCACCGGGTATGGCGCCACGACGGCATCCTGACCGCGGGCGGCATCGCCGACCGTACCCGCTGGCAGCTCGAAGGCTGGATCACGCGGCGGCAGCTCGGGCCGGGCCCGTCCCGGCACGCGACCACCCACGACCGGCCCGACCAGGGCATCGTCGCGCTGCGGCTCATCCCGGACGGGCTGGTCCGGCAGGTCGGGCTGCAGGCCGGGCTGTGGGGCGACCCCGGCGTCGAACGCGACCGGGCCCACCGCGCCCTGCACCGGGTGCAGGGCATCCTCGGCCCCGAGGCGGTGGTGACCGCCGTGCTCGGCGGCGGCCGCGACCCCCGCGAGCAGGCGACCCTGGTGCCATGGGGCGACGAGCGGATCGCCGCCCGCCCCGCCGGGCCGTGGCCGGGGCGGCTGCCGCCGCCGTCACCGGCGGTGGTGCTGGACCAGCCGCAGCCGGCCCGGCTGCTGGACGCGTACGGGCAGCTGGTGGGGGTCAGCGCGCGGTTGGAGCTGACGGCCGAGCCCGACCGGCTGGTGCTGGAGCGCGGCGCGGTCGAGGTCGTCGGGTGGGCCGGGCCGTGGCCGGTGGACGAGCAGTGGTGGGACTCGCGCCGCGCGGTCCGCGCGGTACGCCTCCAGGTCCTGCTGGCCGACGGCCGCGCCCTCCTGCTCACCCTGTCAGCCGCCGAATGGACCATCACCCTCCACTTCGACTGACCCACCCCAACCGCCCCGCGCCCCGCGCCTCGCGCCTCGCGCCTCGCGCCTCGCGCCTCGCGCCTCGCGCCTCGCGCCTCGCGCCTCGCGCCTCGCGCCTCGCGCCTCGCGCCTCGCGCCTCGCGCCGCGCGCCGCGCGCCGCGCGCCGCGCGCCGCGCCCCGCGCCCCGCGCCCCGCGCCCCGCGCCCCGCGCCCCGCGCGCCGGGCGCCGGGCGCTGCAGTTTCGGGGAAACTGCACGAATCCGGGCCATGATTCGCGCACTTTCCCCGAAACTGCAGCACCGACCACACTCCGGAGGGCTCCGAGCCTGGGTTTGAAATAGACGCTGGCCTATTACGTGGACTGGGGCAAGATCGAAATCAATGTAATAGGCCAGCGTCTATGCAAGAAGGGCCGGTGGGCGGGGCGGCCGCGGCGGCGGGCGGGAGCAGGCGGGAGCGGGTGGGAGTGGGAGCGGGAGTGGAAGTGGGGGTGGGAGCGGGAGTGGAAGTGGGGGTGGGAGCGGGAGCGGGAGTGGGGGTGGGGGTGGGTGGGTCGTGCTGGGTGGGTTTTCGGGGTGGGGGTCGTGTTCTCGGACCCCGTACATTCATGATCGACTTGGTAGTACACTTGTTCGAATCATGGGATGGAGCAGTAACGACAACCTGTCGTGGGCCGAGCTGGAGCGGCGGATGCGGGGCGGTAAGGCCGTCGACCCGCTCGCCGACGGCGGGGACGCGCCCGCGTTCTCGCGCAAGCGGGAGCCGTACCGCCCGGAGCCGGTGGTCCGGCCGCGCACCGGCGTGCCGTACGCGGAGCTGCACTGCCACACGAACTTCAGCTTCCTCGACGGGGCGAGCCACCCCGAGGAGCTGGTCGCCGAGGCGGTGCGGCTGGGGCTGAGCGCCCTGGCCATCACCGACCACGACGGCCTGTACGGCGTGGTCCGCTTCGCCGAGGCGGCCCGCGAGCACGGCCTGCCGACGGTGTTCGGCGCGGAGCTGAACCTGGCCGGGATGCCCCGGGGCGGCGTGCCGGATCCGGTGGGGGCGCACCTGCTGGTGCTGGCCCGGGGCCCGCAGGGCTACGCCAACCTGGCCCGGGCGCTGTCGAAGGCGCATCTGCGCGGTGGCGAGAAGGGCCGCCCCAGCTATGACCTCGACGAGATAGCCGGGCACCTGGACGGGCAGGGGGTGGTGCTGACCGGGTGCCGGAAGGGGCTGGTGCCGAGGGCGTTGCAGGCGGGGCTGCTGGCGCCGCCGGGCAGCGGGGGCGACGGCGGCATGAGCGCGGCCGCCAGGGAGCTGGACCGGCTGAGGACGCTGTTCGGCCAGGACAACGTGGTGGTGGAGCTGACCGATCACGGTGATCCGCTGGACGGCGACCGCAACGACGCGCTGGCGCAGCTCGCGGCCGGGGCGGGGCTGCCGGTGCTGGCCACGAACAACGTGCACTACCACGCGCCGGGGCGGCGGCGGCTGGCCACGGTGACGGCGGCGGTGCGGGCCCGCAGCAGCCTGGACCAGCTGGACGGGTGGCTGCCCGCCGGGGCGACCGCGCACCTGCGGTCGGGGGCGGAGATGGCGGCGCGGTTCGCGGCGTACCCGGGGGCGGTGGCGTACGCGGCGCGGCTGGGTCAGGAGCTGGCGTTCGACCTGCGGCTGGTGGCGCCGAAGCTGCCGCCGTTCACCGACCGGGCCGGCGAGCGGGTGGACGAGGTGGCGTTCCTGCGGGAGCGGGCGTACGCGGGGGCGGCGGACCGGTACGGGCCGCGGCAGGCGTATCCGGAGGCGTACGAGCGGATCGATCGCGAGCTGGCGCTGATCGAGCAGCTGGAGTTCCCGGGGTACTTCCTGGTGGTGTGGGACATCGTCGACTTCTGCCGGCGGGAGAAGATCTACTGCCAGGGGCGGGGGTCGGCGGCGAACTCGGCGGTCTGCTACGCGCTGCGGATCACCAATGTGGACCCGCTGGGGCCGGACGGCGGGCTGATGTTCGAGCGGTTCCTGGCGCCGGAGCGCGACGGGCCGCCCGACATCGACGTGGACATCGAGTCCGACCGGCGCGAGGAGGTCATCCAGTACGTGTACCGCCGCTACGGGCGGGAGCACACGGCGCAGGTGGCCAACGTGATCTCGTACCGGCCGAGGTCGGCGGTGCGCGACGTGGCCCGCGCCTTCGGGTTCTCGCCGGGGCAGCAGGACGCCTGGAGCAAGCAGATCGACCGCTGGAACGGCATCTCCGCCGCCGACGTGGAGGGCATTCCGCAGCACGTGGTCGACTTCGCCGGGCAGCTGCTGCAGGCGCCGCGCCACCTGGGCATCCACTCCGGCGGCATGGTGATCTGCGACCGGCCGGTGATCGAGGTGTGCCCGGTGGAGTGGGCGCGGATGCCCGGCCGCACCGTGCTGCAGTGGGACAAGGACGACTGCGCCGCGATCGACCTGGTCAAGTTCGACCTGCTGGGCCTGGGCATGCTGTCGGCGCTGCACTACGCGTACGACTTCCTCGGCGACGAGCTGGACCTCGGCGACCTGAAACCCGACGACCCCGAGGTGTACGAGATGCTGTGCCGCGCCGACACCGTCGGGGTGTTCCAGGTGGAGAGCCGCGCGCAGATGTCGACGCTGCCCCGGCTGCGCCCGGAGCGCTTCTACGACCTGGTGGTGGAGGTGGCGCTGATCCGGCCGGGCCCGATCCAGGGCGGCTCGGTGCACCCGTTCATCCGGCGCAAGAACGGGCTGGAGGAGGTCGACATCCCGCATCCGCTGATGCGCAACTCGCTGACCCGTACCCTGGGCGTGCCGCTGTTCCAGGAGCAGATGATGCAGCTGGCCGTCGACGTCGCCGACTTCACCCCGACCGAGGCCGACCAGCTGCGGCGGGCGATGGGGTCCAAGCGCTCGATGGAGCGGATGGAGCGGCTCAAGGACCGGCTCTATGACGGTATGGCCCGCAACGGCATCACCGGCGAGCTGGCCGACGACATCTTCAACAAGCTCGCCGCGTTCGCCAACTACGGCTTCCCGGAGAGCCACGCGATGAGCTTCGCCTACCTGGTGTACGCCAGCGCCTGGCTCAAGCGCTACCACCCGGCGGCGTTCTGCGCGGCGCTGCTCGGGGCGCAGCCGATGGGCTTCTACTCGCCGCAGTCGCTGGTCGACGACGCGCGCCGGCACGGGGTGCGGGTGCTGCGGCCCGACGTCAACGCCAGCGGGGTCAAGGCGGGCCTGGAGGGCGATCCGGGTACGCGGTGGGGCAGCGCGCCGGGTGAGCCGCCCTCGAAGTGGGGGCTGGGCGGCCCGGTGGTCCGGCTGGGCCTGGACACGGTGCGCACGCTGGGGGAGGAGGCGGCCGAGCGGATCGTGGCGGCGCGCGGCGACCGGCCGTACACGGACATGACGGATCTGGCCCGGCGCACCGGCCTGACCGCCGCCCAGCTGGAGGCCCTGGCCACCGCGGACGCCTTCGCCTGCTTCGGCCTGGACCGGCGCGCGGCGCTGTGGGCCGCCGGGGCCGCCGCCACCGACACCCCCGACCGGCTGCCGGGCACCGCGGTGGGCACGCAGGCGCCGATGCTGCCGGGCATGGATGAGGTGGAGCGCCTGGTCGCCGACGTCTGGGCGACCGGGCTGTCCCCGGACGACCACCCCATCCGGCTGGTACGGCCGCGGCTCAACGCCGACGGCGTGCTGCCCGTGGCGCAGCTGTCCGGCGTCGAGTCCGGTGCCCGGATCAGCGTCGGCGGCCTGGTCACGCACCGGCAGCGGCCCGCCACCGCGGGCGGGGTCGTCTTCCTCAACCTGGAGGACGAGACCGGCATGCTCAACGTGGTGTGCTCACCGGGCCTGTTCGCCCGCAGCCGCAGGATCGTGCAGCTCAACTCGGCGCTGATCGTGCGCGGACGGCTGGAGAGCGCCTCCGGAGTGATCAACCTGGTGGCCGACAAGGTGCTTCCCCTCCACATCGCCACGACGCCCGCCTCGCGCGACTGGCGCTAAGGAAGGGGCCCTTCTTATCGCAATACGTAGTAGAAGGGGCCCTTCTTCACTGCTCCTCTTACTACTCGCGAGTGGGCGCGGGGTTCGTGTGCAGGACCTCGCGGACCTGCTCGGCGGCTCGCATGATGCTCTCGCTGATGAAGTCGCTGAAGCGGGCGATGTTCTCCAGGCGGTTGGCGGCCGCGCCGGGCCCCAGGATGCCGACGCCCTGCCGCGCGGTCGCGGCGACCTGGGCGATGCCCTGGGCGCTGGCGACCGTCGACTGGTACCAGACGTCGTCGTCGACGTAGTAGCGGTCGCGCCGGCGCTCGTCGCGCTCGCGGCGCACCAGGCCCTGCTCCTCCAGGAAGGAGATCGCCTTGGAGACCGACGCCGGGCTCACCTGCAGCCGCTGGACCAGTCCGGCGGCGGTGACGCCGCTCTCGTCGGCGGTGAAGAGGCAGGTCAGCACGCGGGCCGTCATCTTGGGCAGGCCCTGGTTCATCATCAGGGTGGTGAACGTCTCCTCGTAGTCGCGCACGGCCTCGTCGTCGGGCCCCTGGCCCGGCGCCGGGGCACCCTGCCCCCGGGACGGGGACCGGCGCCGGTGGGCGCGGCGTTCGGTGGCGCGGTGGGCCAGGTCGGCGCGGTACGCGTTGGGGCCGCCGTTGCGCATCACCTCGCGGGTGACGGTCGAGGTGGGGCGGTCGAGCCGCCGGGCGATCTCGGCGTAGGCCAGGCCGTCGGCCAGCCCGAGCGCGATCTGCTGCCGTTCCTGCTGGGCGAGTCTGCCTCCCGGCACCGCCGTCTCCCTCCGTATGTCCGCTCCGGGCCAGCGTAGCGTTCACTCCCACTCAGTGCAACAAGCGCAGCCGATCTCATTGCGTTAGTTGTACATCTGTTGCAACGAAATATCGGCGACTAGCAGTGAAAACACCTCCGCTGTGCAACGAGTATGTTGCGTCATTCTTGAACGCAACGTAGCGTTTCGCATATCAGAAACATCGAGTGCTGAGGAGAGCACCATGCAGAAGTTCGACACCCCCGCCGCCATCGCCGCCGTCCTGAACATCCCCGCCGGGCGCATCCAGGTGATCGCGGCCGACCGCGCCGACACCACCGTGGAGGTCTGGCCCGCCGATCCCGCCAAGGGGCGCGACGTGAAGGCGGCCGAGCAGACCAAGGTGGAGTTCGCTGACGGCGTGCTGCGGGTCGACGGACCGGAGGTGGCCAACCAGCTCTTCGGCCCGTCCGGCTCCATCGAGGTGACGGTGCGGCTGCCCGCGGGTTCCCGGGTCGAGGCCAAGGCGGCCGCCGCCGAGTTCCGGGGCGTGGGCCGGCTGGGCGAGGTCGCCTGTGCGGGCGCGCACGGCACGGTCAAGATCGACGAGGCCGCCAGCGTACGGATCGCCGCCCACGCCGGGGACGTGACCGTCGGCCGCCTCACCGGGCCCGCGGAGATCACCGTCGAGAAGGGCGGCATCGCCATCGCCGAGGCGTTCGCCGGTGCGGTCGTGCTCCGTACCCGGATGGGCGACGTGACCGTCGGCGCCGCTCGCGGCGTCTCGGCGAACCTGGACGCCGGCACCACCTACGGCCGGATCCAGAACACGCTGTACAACGCCGAGGGCGCCGGTGCCGGTCTGCGCATCCACGCGACCACCGACTACGGCGACATCACGGCCCGCAGCCTTTAGGGCATCGGGCGATGACGGCGCGCGGGCGGCTCCCGATCGGGGGCCGCCCGCGCCCGTCGCGACTTCGGGTAGTCCACCGACTACAGCTAGTCCATGTCGGACGTGAGAAAGTCTTGTGTGGACCGCATCGTGCCGATACCGTCTGTCCGACCTACACCTCGGAGACGATCGGACACCGGCATGAGGAAAACGCTGCTTGCCGCATCCACCTGCGGACTGCTGCTGGCCACCCTTCTGGGCGATGCGGCACAGGCGGTCGAGGTGGCAGCACCGGCATGCACCGTCGACTCCCGGCCGGTCACCCTGGACGGCTCCCTGGTCGCCACCGATCTGCCCCGGTACGAGGCGTGGCTGGCCGACGCCAAGGCCGTCGAGCTCAACCACCGGGTCCAGGCCGACCGCGACGCGGCCATGGGCCTGACGCCGACGAGCACCCTGGCCGAGCAGCTGTCGGCCGGTCTCATCGGCACCGTGATGGACCACGCCACGCAGACGGTCGTCACCGTGGTCACCCCCGACTACCGCGAGGCGTCCACGCTGCGCGAACGGCTGGACACGGCCGGTGCGGCCGCCCGCGTCGTGGGCGTGAAGACCCGCACCCTGGTCGGCTGCCGCAGCGCCGCCGAACTGATCGAGGCCGAGCGGCTGCTGCACGGGCGGGCCTGGCACGCCGACGCGGCAAAGGCCGTCTTCAGCTTCGGGCTCGATCCGCGCGACTCCCGGTTCCACGTCAGCTTCGACCCGCGCTTCCCGCAGGCGGCGCAGGCGCTGCGCGACGCGCTGGGCGGCCGGGTCGTGGTCGAGTCCGGCGACGTACGCCGCGACGGGCGCCTCGACGACGGCGAGCCGCACTTCGGCGGCGCCGGGATCCGCGCCGGAGTGGGCACCGCCTCGACCAACACCTGCACCGCCGGGTTCATCGTCAAGCGCAACAGCGACGGCCGCAAGGGCGGCGTCACCGCGGGCCACTGCTTCGCCAACGGCCAGTCGGTCTACTCGGGCCCCAACTACTGGGGGACCAGCACGGGGGAGTACGGCTACCCGGACTACGACATGATCGCGGTCCTGTCGTCGACCGAGACGTACGACAACGTCATCCACTCCGACCCGTGCTGCCCGGTCAAGCGCAACATCATCGGCCGGTACAACCCGCTGGTGGGCGACCTGTTCTGCCAGAGCGGCATGAAGACCAAGGCCACCTGCAACATCGAGGTGCTGAGCCTGCTGGACCAGCTCTGCGACGCCGACGGCTGCACCACCGGGCTCATGTCGGGCTGGCGCAACAACGAGGTGCTGTCGCAGGCCGGCGACTCCGGGGCGCCGGTCTACCTCCGCTCCGGCACCGCCAACGCGTACGCGATCGGGGTGCACATCGGCTCGCGCGCCGGCGGCACCCAGGTGCTGTCGCACCGCATCGCGACCATCGAAGCCCATCTCGGTGTGACCCTGCTGACCTCCTGAGATCGACGGCAACCGGGGGCTTGCCGGCCGCGTCTGACCCCGCAACCGCAGAGGGAGTCAACATGCACAAGTGGACACTGGCCCTGGCCGCGACGGCGCTGGCCGGCCTGGCCGGCTGCGCGCAGCAGCAGCCCGTCGCCGACATCGCCGCCGTGCCGTCCCCGACCGCCTCGGCCCGGATGTCGATGGTGCCCAACCTGACCTCCGACAACCCGTCCGTGGTGGAGAAGGAGATCCTCGACGGCGAGCTCGTGCCGATCGTGAAGTACGAGCCCGGCGTGGTCGCCGACGCCAACACCGTGGTGAACACGGTGCCGCCGCCCGGCACCCGGGTGCCCGCGGGCACCGTGGTCACCATCGTGGTGGCCGGGTCCCCGGCCGCGAAGCTGTCCGCGGTGGTCGACGCCGACCGCGAGACGTTCGTCGGCATCGCCAAGGACCGCGACGGCTCCTGGGTGGTGGCCGTCTCGGCCACGGCCGACCTGCCCAAGACGCTGCAGCGGCTCAAGGCCGTCGCCGGGAAGGCGCCGTACCGGGTGCAGACCTGCGAGCGCAGCTGGGTCGAGCTGACCCGGGTGCAGCTCGAGCTGGGCCGCCGCGACTTCCTGCCCGGCGCCGACAAGCTCGCCTTCAGCACCGGCATCGACCCGATCGCCTGCGCGGTGCTGATGACCGTGCAGCTCAGCGACGGTGAGATCGCCGAACTGACCGCGCGCTACCGGGGTGCGCTGGTGGTGCGCCGGGGCGACGTACGGCGCGACTGAGCGCGGCGGCACGCCGGAGCGGCGGTCGGAGTCGGCTAGGCTCGCCAGCGTGGAGCGGACGAGTGTGGCGCAGCCGCGGATCGCGGGTCCCCGGACCGCGGTGATCTGGTCGGTGCTGCGGGCGGAGCTGGCGGCGCAGGACGGGCGACGGCTGGCCGTCGTCGACGTCGGCGGCGGCACCGGCGGGTTCGCGGTGCCGCTGGCCGAGGCCGGGCACAGCGTCACCGTGGTCGACCCCAGCCCCGACGCGCTGGCCTCGCTGCTGCGCCGGGCCGCCGACGCCGGCGTCGCCGACCGCGTGCACGCCATGCAGGGCGACGCCGACTCCCTCGGCGACCTCGTCCCGCCCGGCGGCGCCGACCTGGTGCTGTGCCACGCCGTGCTCGAGGTCGTCGACGACCCCGCCGCGGTCGCCCGGGCGCTGCACGACGCGCTGCGCCCCGGCGGGGCGGCCAGCGTGCTGGTGGCCAACCGGGCCGCGGCCGTGCTGTCGCGGGCCATGGCCGGGCAGTGGCGGGCCGCCGCCGACCTGCTCGCCGACCCCGAGGCCCGGCTGGCCGCGCGCGACATGCTGCGCCGCCGCTTCGACCTGGCCGACGCGCAGGCGCTGCTGGCCGGAGCCGCCCTGGCGGTGGAGTCGGTGCACGGCGTGCGCGTGGTGGCCGACGCGGTGCCCGGCGTGGTCGCCGACGCCGACCCCGAGGCGCTGACGGCGTTCGAGCTGGCCGTGTCCGCGCTGCCGCCGTACCGCGACGTGGCCACCCAGGTGCACCTGCTCGCGCGGCGCCGCGCCGCGCGCTGAGGCTCCGGCCGCGAGCCGGGAAGGGGAGTGGCCGGATGTTCCAGGCGCCGCGGTACGACGAGGGCACCATCGCCGACATCCTGCCCGGGGCGCTGACCGCGCTCGGGGTGCCCGGCCTGACCGACCGGCTGGGCCTGACCGCGCGCCTGCCCGACGTGCGCCGGGTGGCGGTGCTGCTGGTCGACGGCATGGGCTGGGGCCAGCTGCCCGCGCTGGCGCGGTCCGGGCCCACCGTGGCCGACACGCTGGCCGGGCGCCTGGGCGCGGCCGGGTACACCACCTGCGGCTTCCCCTCGACCACCCCCACCAGCCTGGTCAGCCTCAACACCGGCGCCGTCCCGGGCGCGCACGGGGTGCTCGGCTTCTACAGCCTGGTGCCCGGCACGAACACGGTGATCAGCCATACCCAGTGGCGCGACGACCCCGAGCCCGCGCGGTGGTCGCCGGTGCCGTCGGTCTACGCCGCCGCGGCCGCCGGGATCGACACCGCCGTGATCAGCCGCCCCGAGTACGTGGGCAGCGGCCTGACCACCGTGACCAGCACCGGCGCCCGGTACCTGCCCGCCGTCGGGGTCGACGAGGTCGCCGCCGGGATGCTCGCCGCGCTCAAGGACGGCCCCGGGCCGAGCCTGGTCTACGGCTACCACCCCGACCTGGACAAGGCCGGGCACAACCACGGGCTCACCTCGCCGCAGTGGGAGCGGGCCGCGGCCGAGGTGGACCGGCTGCTGACGATCCTGGTCGAAGGGCTGCCCGACGACGCGGCGCTGCTGGTCACCGCCGACCACGGCCAGCGCGACATCCCGCCGCACCGGCGCATCGACCTGCACGGCGACCGCGAGCTCTGCGACGGCGTACGGCACGTCGCGGGCGAGCCCCGGGTGCGCTACCTGCACACCGCCCCCGGCGCCGCCGAGGACCTGGTGGCGGTGTGGCGGGCCCGGTTCGGCCACGCCATCTGGGCGGGCACCCGCGACGAGGCGATCGCCACCGGCTGGTACGGGCCCGTCGCCGCCGACCACGCCGCCCGCATCGGCGACGTGGTGCTGGTCTGCCGCGACGACTGGGCCCTGCTGGCCTCCCGTACCGACGGGCCCTCGATCGCGACCATGGTCGCGATGCACGGCTCGCTCACCCCCGTCGAGATGCAGATCCCCCTCCTGACCTACCGCGCCTGACCCGCCCCCGCCCCCGCCCGCCCCCGTCGGGCGCGGGCGAAGCGGGCTGCAGTTTCGGGGAAAGTGCTGGAATCTTGGTGAGGATTCGTGCAATTTCCCCGAAACTGCACGATCCGCCCGCCGCGGGCCCGCGCCCGCGGCCCGGCGGCGCGGCCCGGCGGCGCGGCGCGACGAATCGCGGCGGTGCCGCGTTCGAACGGCTGTCCGACCCGCGCGGTAGCGTGCATCCGTGGGGCGCGCGTCGGGCGGCGGTGCGCCGGTGGCGGGCTTCGGGCCGACCGGCGACGATTCGGGCTGCCCGATCCTGCACATCGACATGGACGCCTTCTTCGCCTCGGTGGAGGTGCGCCGCCGCCCTGAGCTGCGCGGGCTGCCCGTGGTCGTCGGCGGCACGGGCGGGCGCGGGGTTGTCTCCTCGGCCAGCTACGAGGCGCGGGCCTACGGCGTGCGCAGCGCGATGCCGACCGCGATGGCCCGCGCCCGCTGCCCGCAGGCGATCTTCATCCAACCCGACATGGCCGCGTACGCCGAGGCGTCCCGTGCCGTCATGGCCGTGTTCCGCGACGTCACGCCCCTGGTCGAGCAGCTCTCGGTCGACGAGGCGTTCCTCGACGTGGCCGGTTCCCGGCGGCTGTTCGGCTCGCCGGCGCAGATCGCCGACCTGATCCGGCGCCGCGTCGCCGCGGAGCAGCGCCTGACCTGCTCCATCGGCGTGGCCTCCAACAAGTTCCTGGCCAAGCTGGGCTCCACCCGGGCCAAACCGGACGGTCAGCTGGTCATCCCCGCCGACCGGGTGCTCGCCTTCCTGCATCCGCTGCCGGTGTCGGTGCTGTGGGGCGTGGGCGAGCGCACCGAGGAGACGCTGCGCAAACTGGGCCTGCGCACGGTCGGCGACGTGGCCCAGGCGCCGGACGGGCTGCTGCGCGGGGCGCTGGGCCCCGCCCTGTCGGCCCACCTGCGGGAACTGGCCGCGGGCCGGGACTCGCGCCGGGTCAGCACCGAGCACCAGGAGAAATCGATCGGTGCCGAAGTGACCTTCGACACCGACGTCGACGATCCGCAGGCGCTGCGCCGCACCCTGCTCGCCCTGGCGCAGAAGGTGGCGGGCCGGGCCCGCTCCTCCGGCCAGGCCGGTCGCACCGTCTCCATCAAGGTGCGCTTCGCCGACTTCCGGACCGTGTCGCGCTCGCGGACCCTGGGCGGGCCGACCGACGTGGCGCACGACGTGTTCACGACCGCCTGGGAGCTGTTCGAACCGGTCCGGGCCCAGCAGCGCATCCGGCTCGTGGGCGTACGGTTGGAGGGGCTGCTGGCGGCCGACGGGGCGGTGCGCCAGCTGGCGCTGGACGAGCCGGAGCAGGGGTGGCGCGACGCGGAGGTGGCCGCCGACGCGGTCATCGCCCGGTTCGGTCGGGGGGCCGTACGTCCGGCCAGTCTTCTCGGGCCGAATCGGCGCGATTCGGCGCCCCGCGCGGCGGGGTCGCAAAATCCCGCTCCGGGCATGGTCGTCCCGCTTTCCGACCCGCCACCGCCCTCGTAGACTGACGGGTAGCAGTCGTCCGGCTGCGACACGTATTCACGGTTTGGCGATCATCACCTGGGGAATGGGGCGCTTCGACGCACCCTAGGAGAGAACCGCCGGACCCGGCGGACCGGGGAGGAGTGCCGTGCCGCTATCCGAGCACGAGCAGAGGCTGTTCGAGCAGATCGAGCGGTCGCTGTCCGAAGACCCTAAGTTCGCTTCGGCCGTGCGCCACAGCGATCCTAAGTTCCATGCCCGCCGGCGGATCATCGTCTCGATCGTGCTCATCCTCGCCGGCCTGGGCCTGGTGGTCTACGGCGTGGCCGACAGCTCGAAGCTGTGGCTGGGCGTGGTCGGGTTCGTGCTGATGCTGAGCGCGGCCGCGTACTGGATGGTCGCGCACCGTCGCAGCCAGAGCACCGAACTGCGCTCGGTCGGAGGAACCGCCACGCGGCGCACCCGCCGTGGCATGGGCCTCATCGACCGACTGGAGAGCCGCTGGCGCGAGCGCCGCGAGTTCGACCGCTGACACCCTCCCCGCCTACCTCGACGACGGCGAAGGGCCGCCCCTGACCAGGGGGGCGGCCCTTCGCCGTCACTGCCCTCTCACCGGGCTGCCCCGCACCCGGGTCAGGCTGCAGTTTCGGGGAAAGTGCTGGAAAGCGGCCCAAGATTCCAGCACCTTCCCCGAAATTGCAGCCATCTCCGGCCGGTTGAGCCTGAAACGCGGCCACCCGCGCCCGTCCCAGGGCGCGGGCCCGGTGGGACGTGGACGCGGGTGGCGTCGGGCCGGCAGGCCGTGCGGCCTACCGGGTGATGCTTCAGCGCAGCAGCTTGGGGCGGCGGATGCGCAGGGGGCGGGTGATGCGGACGAGGCGCTCACCGAACGCCGCCGAGCGGGCCGAAGCGGCCGCGGTGGCGGAGTAGACGGCGTTGCGCCAGCGGAGCAGGACCGACGGGGGCATCAGCAGCGCCGTCAGCCGTACGCCGCGGTCGGCGTCGGCGGCCAGGGCCGCCCGCACCGAGCGCACCGCGCCGCCGAGGCGGTCGGCCGCCAGCGGCGCCGGGGCGTAGCGGGCCCGCTCCTCGGCGATGCCGAGCAGCCTGGCCGCCTCGGTCGCGCCGCTGAGCCGGGTCCGGATCAGCCGCTCGACCGTGGCCCGGGGCGTCTCCGCCGGATCCACCGCGACCCGGAAGTCGATCATCGTGTCGATGAGCTCGTCCCAGGCCAGGTGGGCGCGGCGGCGGGCGGCGTCCAGGTCACCGGTCACGGTCAGCTCCGGGGCCGCGGCGTCGGTCGCGCCCTCCGGCAGCGGCGGGTGCGACCCGGCCGCCGTACGCAGGCCGCGGCGGCGGCGCAGCATGCTCCGGCGCAGCGCCGGTGCGGCGAGCACCAGCAGCAGCACCAGCGCGCCGCCGAGCGACCACCACACCCAGGTCGGGATCGCGGTCGCGGCGATAGGCCCGTTGCCCAGCTCTTCGCCCTCGTCCACGTTGCGGCGGGTCGGCCCGGCGCTCGGGTCCGGTCCGCCGCTGCCGCCGGGGGCGATCGACGGTCGGCTGCCCGGGGTCAGGTCCGGCGCGTCCACGTTCGGGGCCCAGGCCGGGTTGACCGAGCCCATGACGAACGCGGCCGGGGTGGCGTCGAACGGCACCCAGCCGAACCCGGCGAAGTACACCTCGGTCCAGGCGTGCAGGTTCTTGTTGGTCAGCGTGTAGACGCCCTCGTGGAACCGGTTGCCCAGCGCGAACCCGAACGCCACCCGCGCGGGCATGCCCGCAGTGCGCACCATCCAGGCCAGCGCCGCCGCGTACTGCTCGCAGAAGCCCTGCTTGCCCTCCAGGAAGTCGACGATCGCGTCGCCGCTGGTGCCGCTGGGGGCGAGCTGGTCGTAGCGGAACTCGTTCTTGGAGGAGAAGTAGTCGTACAGGCCGCGGACCTTGTCGTACGGCGTGGCCTTGTCCTTGGTCAGCCGCTGCACCAGGTCCTGCACCAGCTGCACCTGCGGCACCCGGCTGAACTGCCGCTGCACCGGGTCGGAGGCCTGCAGCGGCTGGGCCGTGCGCAGCTGGTCCGGGGTGAAGTCCGGGCGCAGGTAGTCGAACTCGTAGGCGCGCCCGGCCGAGTTCTCCCGCTGCGAGTACACGATCTGCATGTTCGGGTCGTACGACCAGGCCGAGCCGAGCTTGCGCATCGACACCGGGGCGCCGAACACCGGGATCAGCGGCATCGCGAACTGCTGGGTGACCTCCACCCGGGCCGTGTTGCGCAGCGTCACCACGTTGCTGGTGTCCAGGCCGACCGGCATCGGCATGTTGTCGTTGACCGGCTGCCCGGCCGGCTGGCGGCTGGAGAAGCCCTTGTCGCCGATCTCGTCGGCGACGCCGAAGCGCAGGTAGAACGGCCGCGAATCGGTCGTGCTGACCTTGACCATGTCCTGCACCTGCGAGGACCGCAGCCGCCCGCTCAGCTCGGCGAAGAGGTCCACCCGGGTGGCGCCCTTGCCGCCCTTGCCGTTCTGGCCCAGGCCCTCGCCGGTGCCGAACTGGCCGAAGAAGCCGACGCCCATCGCGGGCACCGCCAGCGGCAGCAGCACCGCGGCGACGACGCCGACCGTGGCCAGCCGCCGCCCCGTCGCCGACAGGGGAGAGGGCTCCCACACGTCCACGCCCCGGCCCTCGCCGGTGAAGCGGCGGCCGAAGCGGCGTACCCGGTCGACGTTGTCGCTGACCAGCAGCCACAGGAAGCCGACCGCGCCGATGATGAACGGCAGCGGCGACACCGAGTCGACGTAGACCGCCACCGGCACCGAGTAGATCGCCAGCATGGGCAGGCCCGCCAGCGCCGGGCGGCGCAGGCTCACCGCGCACAGGTCCACCAGGACCGCCACCGCGCCGATGCCCATCGCGCTGATGAACAGCAGGCCGTCCAGGTCGGGGACCGGCACGTAGCTGCTGCGGATCTCCTCGCCGGACAGCGACAGCAGCGCGCCGAAGCGCTCAATGGTGTCGGGGGTCGGGATCAGGCCCAGGGCCGCCGTGCCGTCGCCGAACAGCCAGGTCAGGCCGAGCAGCAGGGCGGCGAGCATGGCCGCCAGCTGGGCCCAGGTGCGGCCGCGCAGCGAGCGGGTCGCCAGCGCCGCCCCGGCCACCAGGCCGACCATCAGCAGCGCGTGGAACAGCCAGGTGTACCCCTCGAAGATCAGCGAGATCGGGGCCGAGGCGAGCAGGGTCGTGCCCGCCGCGACCAGGCCCAGATGCCGTCGCGAGTTCATCGGCTGCCTCCCATACCGACGGTCTCGGCCATCGCGGCCCGCACCGCGAAGCCCTGCTGGCCCTTGGCGGCCTGCGGCCACAGCGTGGGCAGCTGGTCGCCGTGCTTGACCCGCAGCACCCGCCAGCCGCTCTGCAGCAGCGCCAGCGCCGCCGTGGCGTGCTCGCGCTCGGCCGCCTCGCGGGTGGCCGCGGGCAGGTTCAGCCAGGTGTTGGTGTCCATGAACAGCGCCACGCAGGTGGTGCCGCTGGTGCGCAGCGCGGCCAGCAGCCGGGCCTCGCCCGGGGTGAGCAGGCCCAGCACCGCGATGATCAGGCCGCCGTCGGCCCGGCGGCGCACCTGGTCGACCAGGCTCGACACGTCGCCGCGCTGGGAGGTCTTCACCTCGGCCAGGTGGTCCAGCAGCAGGCCGTCGCCGGTCGCCTCGGTGGCGTCGAGGTCGGCGCCGCTGTCGGTGACCATGCGCAGCCGGTACCCGGCCTGGCGCAGGTGCACCGCGATGCTCGCCGACGCCGACACGGCCCACTCGAAGCTGGCCGTGGGGCCTTCGCCCCGGTGGGCGCTGCCCCGGGTGTCCAGCAGGACCGTGGCCCGGCTCTCCCAGGGCTGCTCCTCCCGGCGCACCATCAGCTCGCCGACGCGCGCGGTCGAGCGCCAGTGCACCCGGCGCAGGTCGTCGCCGCGCCGGTACTCGCGGGTGGCCGCGTCGTCCTCGCCGTGCACCGCGACCGAGCGGGCCCGGCTGTCGCCGGTGCCGGAGTACTCCCCGGCCAGCCGCACCAGCTGCAGCGGCGACACCTGCGGGATCACGGTCAGCTTGTCGGTGCTCGGGAACGAGCGGGTCAGCTCGCACAGGCCGAACGGGTCGGTCATCCGCAGCGTCAGCGGGCCGACGTCGTAGCGGCCGCGCAGCTCGGCGCGCACGGTGTACGCCACCGAGCTGGCCTGCTGCGCGCCCAGCCGCTCCAGCACCAGCCGGGGACGGCTGCCCAGGGCGTAGGGCAGCCGGTCCTCCAGTAGCAGGGTGCCGGTGGGCAGCCGGGACACGTTCTGCAGCCGCAGCAGCACGCGGGCGCTGGCGCCCGCCTGCACGCGGTACGGGTCGAGGCTGCGCGTGCACGCGAGCCGGTACCGAGCCCGGCCCACGTGCAGCGCCGCGAGCAGCGGCAGTGCCACCAGCAGCACCGCCACCCGCATCAGGTCCTTCTCGCCGAGCACGACCGCGCACAGCAGCGCGGCGACCCCGGCGGCCAGGAAGGACCGGCCCCGGGTGGTCAGCCCTCGCAGCGCCTCGCGCATGGGTCAGCCCCGCCGGTCGTAGAAGGAGTTCGGCGGGGTGGCCGGGCGGGTGTCGTAGGGGGAGCGCCGGTCGTGCGGCACGGGCAGGCGGTGCACCAGCTCCGACAGGATCGCGTCGGTGGTGCGCCGGGCCAGCTGCGCGTCGGCGGTGGGGATGACCCGGTGCGCCAGCACCGGCACGGCCAGCGTCTGCAGGTCGTCGGGGACGACGTAGTCGCGGCCGTCCAGCGCCGCGACCGCCTTGGCGGTGCGCAGCAGCTGCAGCGTCGAGCGCGGGGACGCGCCCAGGCGCAGCTCGGGGGCCTCACGGGTGGCGGTGACCAGCTCGACCGCGTACCGCTTGACCGTCTCGGCGACGTGCACGCTGCGTACGGTGCCGATCAGGCGGCGCACCGTGGCCCCGTCCACGACCGCGGTGAGGTCCTCCAGCGGGTCGTGCGAGTGGTAGCCGTCGAGCATGGCGTACTCTGCGGCGGCGTCGGGGTAGCCCATCGCGATGCGGGCGGTGAAGCGGTCCCGCTGCGCCTCGGGCAGCGGGTACGTGCCCTCCATCTCGATCGGGTTCTGCGTCGCGATGACCATGAACGGCATGTCCATGGTGTAGGTCTCGCCGTCGACCGTGACCTGGTGCTCCTCCATGCACTCGAGCAGCGCCGACTGGGTCTTCGGCGAGGCCCGGTTGATCTCGTCGCCGACGACCAGGTTGGCGAAGACCGCGCCCGGCTTGAACTCGAACTCGCGCGTCTCCTGGTTGTAGACGCTGACGCCGGTCACGTCGCTGGGCAGCAGGTCGGGCGTGAACTGGATGCGCCGGACCGAGCAGTCGATGGAGCGGGCCAGGGCCTTGGCCAGCTTCGTCTTGCCGACGCCGGGGACGTCCTCGATGAGCAGGTGGCCCTCGGCCAGCAGCACCGCCAGCGCCAGCCGCACGGTGGCGGTCTTGCCCTCGATGACCTGCTCGATGTTGGCCACGATCGCGTTGGTCGTGGCCTTGAACTCCTCGACCGTCATGGGGTCGGTGAGTTCGCTCCCACCTCGTTGCGTGGTCACATGTCCTCCTGAAGTTCGCAACCGTGGGGCGCGGGGTGCTCGCTGATCCTGGTCACCAGGCCTCCACCATTCTGATCACCTAGCCGAGACCAGGACGCTCAAGGTCGCGGCGTTGGTTGCCTCGCGGAACACCCGCCGTTCACCGCGTCGCGTCTGCGACGCGCGAGCGGACGAGCACGTTCCGTCGTGACCCCACTGTTACGCCTGGGGGGTGTGTGCGCAATGGGCGGTATGCGAGATGCCCCGCCGCGCGCGTACGCGGTATCATGCGGGCATGGCCCGGAAGCTGGTGCTCCTTAGCAGGCCGTGCTGACGCGACAGAGCGCGCGTGAGCACGGCGACCCCTCCTGCGCGAGGGGATTTTTTATGCCTGGAGCACGCCCGGTGGCCGCGCGGTGGCGGCCTCATCCGCTGAGACCTGAGCCTGAGACGCGTACTGATTCGTTGAGGATTTGACATGAGCGAGCAAGCCGAGACTTCGGCCGACGTCCCCGCGTTCCGCTACACCGCCGCCCTGGCGGGCGAGATCGAGCGGCACTGGCAGGACTACTGGGACGAAAACGGCACCTTCCACGCCCCGAACCCGACCGGCCCGCTGGCCGACCCGGCGCACCCCCGCTTCGGCGCGGCCAAGCAGTTCGTGCTGGACATGTTCCCGTACCCGTCGGGCGCGGGCCTGCACGTCGGCCACCCGCTGGGCTTCATCGGCACCGACGTGTTCGCCCGCTTCCAGCGCATGGCCGGCTTCAACGTGCTGCACACGATGGGCTTCGACTCCTTCGGCCTGCCCGCCGAGCAGTACGCGGTGCAGACCGGCACCCACCCGCGCGTCACCACCGACCGCAACATCGCGCGCTACCGCGAGCAGCTGCGCATGCTGGGCCTGGGCCACGACCCGCGCCGCTCGGTCGCCACCACCGACGTGGAGTTCTACCGCTGGACCCAGTGGATCTTCCTGCAGGTCTTCAACTCCTGGTACGACGCGGAGGCCGGCCGCGCCCGCCCGATCGCCGAGCTGGAGGCGAAGTTCGCGGCCGAGGACCCGACCTGGGCCGCCAAGTCCGTCGCCGAGCGCCGCGCGATCATCAACGACCACCGCCTGGCGTACGTCAGCGAGGCGCCGGTCAACTGGTGCCCCGGCCTGGGCACCGTGCTGGCCAACGAGGAGGTCACCGCCGACGGCCGCAGCGAGCGCGGCAACTTCCCGGTCTTCAAGCGCAGCCTGAAGCAGTGGATGATGCGCATCACCGCGTACGGCGACCGCCTGATCGACGACCTGGACACGCTGGACTGGCCCGAGGCCATCAAGGCGATGCAGCGCAACTGGATCGGCCGCTCCACCGGCGCCCACATCTCGTTCGCGGTCGACGGCTCGGACGAGCAGGTCCGCGTCTTCACCACCCGCCCCGACACCGTCTACGGCGCGACCTACATGGTCGTGGCGCCGGAGCACGAGCTGGTCGACGCGATCGCCCCGGCGGCGTGGCCGGACGGCACGCACGCGGTCTGGACGGGCGGGCACGACACCCCGGCGCAGGCGGTGGCCGCCTACCGGGCGTTCGCGGCGAGCAAGACCGACGTGGAGCGCCAGGCCGACGCCAAGACCAAGACCGGCGTGTTCACGGGCGCGTTCGCGGTCAACCCGGTCAACGGCTCGAAGCTGCCGGTCTTCATCGCCGACTACGTGCTGGCCGGCTACGGCACCGGTGCGATCATGGCGGTGCCCGGCCAGGACGAGCGCGACTGGGAGTTCGCCGAGGTCTTCGAGCTGCCGATCATCCGTACCGTGCAGCCCACCGAGGGCTTCGACGGCAAGGCGTTCACCGGCGACGGCCCGGCGATCAACTCCGGCATGCTGGACGGCCTGGGCGTCGCCGAGGCCAAGGCGAAGATCATCGAGTGGCTGGAGGCCGAGGGCCGCGGCCAGGGCGCCATCACGTACCGGCTGCGCGACTGGCTGTTCAGCCGCCAGCGCTACTGGGGCGAGCCCTTCCCGATCGTGTACGCCGAGGACGGCCAGCCGATCGCGCTGCCCGAGTCTATGCTGCCCATCGAGCTGCCCGAGGTCGACGACTTCTCCCCGAAGACGTTCGCGGCCGACGACGCGAACTCCTCGCCGGAGACGCCGCTGTCGCGCAAGGGCGACTGGGTCGAGGTCACGCTGGACCTGGGCGACGGGCCGAAGCGGTACACCCGGGAGACCAACACCATGCCGCAGTGGGCCGGCTCGTGCTGGTACCAGCTGCGCTACCTGGACCCGACCAACGACAAGGCGTTCGTCGACCCGCAGAACGAGGCCTACTGGGTCGGGCCGCGCAACCCGGGCGACTCCGGCGGCGTCGACCTGTACGTCGGCGGCGTCGAGCACGCCGTGCTGCACCTGCTGTACGCGCGCTTCTGGCACAAGGTGCTGTTCGACCTGGGCCACGTCAGCAGCTTCGAGCCGTACCACCGCCTGTTCAACCAGGGCTACATCCAGGCGTACGCCTACACCGACGACCGCGGCGCCTACGTGCCCGCCGAGGAGGTCACCGAGGAGCAGCCCACGGTCTGGACCTGGAACGGCGAGAAGGTCAACCGCGAGTACGGCAAGATGGGCAAGTCGCTGAAGAACGTCGTCACGCCCGACGAGATGTGCGAGCGGTACGGCGCAGACACCTTCCGCGTCTACGAGATGTCGATGGGCCCGCTGGAGGTGTCCCGCCCCTGGGACACCCGCGCGGTCGTCGGCGCCCAGCGCTTCCTGCAGCGCGTCTGGCGCTCCATCGTCGACGAGCAGACCGGCGCGGTCGTGGTGGTCGACACCCCGGCCGGTGACGAGCTGCGCCGCCTGCTGCACCGCACCATCGCCGGGGTCCGCGAGGACATGGCGGCGCTGCGCTTCAACACCGCGATCGCGAAGCTGATCGAGCTGACCAACGCGGTGACCAAGGCCGGTGCCACCCCGCGCGAGATCGCCGAGCCGCTGGTGCTGATGGTGGCGCCGGTCGCCCCGCACATCGCCGAGGAGCTGTGGCGCAAGCTGGGCCACGACGGCTCGCTGACCTTCGCCGACTTCCCGGTCGCCGACCCGGCGCTGCTGGCAGCCGCGCAGGTCACGTACCCGGTGCAGGTCAACGGGAAGGTGCGCGGGCGGGTCGAGGTCGCGGCGGACGCGAGCGAGGAAGAGGTGCGCGCGGCGGCCCTGTCGGCCGTCGGCGACGCCCTGGGCGGCAAGGACCCGAAGAAGGTCATCGTCGTAGCCGGCCGCCTGGTCAGCATCGTCGCCTGACCCGCCGCGGCTTCGGCCGCGCCTAGATCCGAGATCGTGGACGCCAGGTGTCGCTATAGCAGCACCGGGCGTCCACGATCTCGGATCTTCCCCCGCCATCATCCCACGACCTGGACGACGACGGCAGAGCAGAGCCCGCGACCGCAGGCCCAGGGCGGCGTCATGCGCCGGTCGCGGATGCGCGACCTCTTGCGCATGCCGTCCGGACCACGAGCCACGGCTCATGGCAGCCGTCGATCATCGATTGCTGTCGCACAGCGGCCCTAGGCTCATCGGTCGTGCGACAGCCACCGCGCGACGACGCCGCCGACCTCGACTTCCTGCTCTTTCGCCAGCGGGACGTGCTCACCCGCGACCAGGCGCTGGCCCACTTCACCAGCGCCGCCGTCCGCCACCGCGTCGCCTCCGGCCGCTGGACCCGCGCGGCGCGCGGCGTCTACCTGCTCCAGCCGACGCCCGCCGACGACGAGCAGCGCCGCTGGATCGCGGTCCTGGCCGGTCCGCCCGGCACCATCACCGCAGGCCGGACCGCGCTCGCCCAGCACGGCCTGCGCGGCTTCCACGTCCCCGGCATCCACCTGCTGCTGCCCGCCGAGGCGCGCGACCGCGACGCCCCCATGGACGTGATCGTGCACCGCACCCGCCGTGTCGATCCGGCCGACGTGCACGAACTGGGCAGCCCGCCGTGCACCATGCCCGCGCGCTCGCTGGTCGACGCCGCCCGCTGGGCCCGCTCCGACACCGAGGCACAGACCCTGATCGCGGCCGCGATTCAGCAACGACTGACGCACCCGACCGAGGTCCGCGCCGTCCTGGCACGGATGCCGAACATCGTGCGCCGGGACGTGATCGTCCAGGCCGTCAACGACAGTGCCGGCGGCGTGGGCTCGCTGCCGGAGGCGGAGTTCGTCGCGCTGTGCCGCCGGGGCGGCCTGCCGGAGCCGAAGCTGCAGGTCAGCCGCCGCGACAGCGGCGGCAGGCAGCGGTATCTGGACGCGCTGTTCGACGGCTACGGCGTCCAGGTCGAGGTCGACGGCGCTCAGCACATGGACGTGCGCGCGTGGTGGGCGGACATGCGGCGCCAGAACGCGTTGTGGGTGCGGGGCGAGCGGGTGCTGCGCTTCCCGGCCTGGGCCGTCCGGAACAAGCCGGATGAAGTGCTCGAAACGCTGCGTGCTGCGTTGCGCGCCGCCGGGTGGTCGCGGGGATGATCCGAAATCGTGGACGCTGGATGCTGCTATAGCAACACCAAGCGTCCACGATTTCGGATCAAGGGCTGGGAAGCGTAGTGATGACTCAAATCCTGGTGGATGTCGACGCGGAAGATCTGGCTCGGGCCATGGAGATTTTGGGCACTTCGGACGACGCCGAAGTGGTCAGGCTGGCGATCGGCAAGATCATCGTCGCCGACGCTCGGCACAAAGTGATCGAGATGTCACAGCCGGCCACTTCGGCGATCTTGGTGACGGACAGGTCCGTCGGGAGGCATGGTCGTGACCTGTGCCAGCGACATCAGCGTATGCCCGGACTGGAGCTCCGAGACTGCGAACGAGGCGTTCGCAGTCTCGGGTCAGGCTGGGGCGAGGGGGCGGTTGCGGAGGGACTGGCGGCGCCAGTGGAGGGCGGCGGCGGCGCTGATGAGCAGGCCGCTGGCGGCCGGTACGAAGGTCAGCCAGCTCAGCGTGTGCGGGGCGACCGCGGCCGCGCCGATGGTGGCGTAGCTGAACGAGGACGGGACCCCGCCGATGAGCGTGCCCAGCAGGTAGTGCCGGAACCGCGTGGTCGACGTGCCGTACGCGTAGCCGACCAGGCCGAACGGCGCGATCGGCTGCAACCGCACCACGACCACCGCCAGCAGCCCGTGCGCGGTGAGCCAGCGGTCCAGCCGCTGCAACCGGTCCCCGGCGCGGGCCGCGACCAGGTCGCGCCCGGCCCAGCGCCCGGCGGCGTAGGTGAACGCGGCGGCGATCAGCGCCGCCGCCATCGACCAGGTCGCGCCCATGACCGCACCGAACAGCGCCCCGCAGCCCAGCGAGATCGCGGTCCGGGGGACCAGTGCGCTGAGCAGCCCGGCGCACACCAGCACGGCCACGACCGGTGCGGACGGACCGAGCTGGTCGACCCACGCGGGCAGCCGTTCCAGCGGCAGCAGCCACGCACCGACCGCGGCGGCGACGACCAGCAGCGCCAGCCCGACCGCTCGTCGCCAGTGCGTGACCAGCGGCCGGCCCGCCTGCGGCGGCTCCGGCAGTGCGACGGCGGGGACGGTCGCCGGGTCGGCAGCCGAAGGCGCTCCCGCCGGGTCCGGCCTGCCGCTCGTCGCGGCGGCGGCGGGCCTGGGGTCGCGGATCGTGCCCGTCACGCGTTTCCCGTGGCGGACAGGCGCTCGGCGCGCAGCCGGGTGGGCCAGGTGTCGTCCATGGCGGGCAGGGTCTCCGCGCCGGTGGCCCAGCGCAGCAGCAGGTCGGCCAGGCCGGGGTTGCGCGACAGGGCCGGGCCGTGGGCGTACGTGCCCAGGACGGTGCCGTTCCAGGCCCCCTCGCTGACGCCGTCGTTGCCGACGCCGGTCTGCACCCGGACCAGCGGCCGGACGCCGCGGCCGAGGTGGGTGCGGCCGCCGTGGTTCTCGAACCCGGTCAGCGTGGGCACGCCCAGCACCGGGTCGACCTCGCCGGCCAGCTCGCCGACGGCGCGGGTCGGGCCGCGGTCGGAGTACAGGTCGAGCAGGCTCAGCCCGGCGCACTCGGCGCCCTTGGCGTAGAAGCTGCGCCCGAGCAGCTGGTACCCGGCGCACACGGCGAACACCACGGCGCGCCGCGCGACGGCGTCGTGCAGCCCTCCGTCGGCGTTGAGGCGCTGCGCGGCCAGGGCCTGCGGGCCGTCCTCGCCGCCGCCGAGCAGGTAGATGTCCCCGGTGGGCAGCTTCTGGTCGGAGCGGACCTCGACGGTCTGCACGGGGATGCCGCGCGCCCTGGCCCGGTGCGCCAGGATCAGCATGTTGCCCCGGTCGCCGTACGTGGAGAGCAGGTCGGGGTAGACCCAGACGATCTGCAGTGCGCTAGACAACTCGATCCAACTCCGCTCGGATGTCCTGGAACGCGGTGTAGTTCGCGATCACTTCCAGCCGGCCGGGCGGCACCGCCGCGACCGCCTCGGCGAAGGTCTTGACGTGCGTGAACGGCACCTGGTTGACCTCCAGCCGGACGGCGAGGTCGTACGCCCGGTCGCCGGTGATGAGCACCTGGCGGCCGCGCAGGGGTGCGAAGTCGACGTCGAACAGCCAGCTGGTGTCGAAGCCGTCGGGGTCGCGGGCGTTGATGGACAGCAGCGTGGGCTGCTGCTCGGCCATGTCGAACGCCTCCAGCCAGCTGGCCGGGTTCTTGGCCAGCAGCAGGCGGATGTTGCGGCCGTCCCGGTCGACCTGGGCGTAGCGGCCCGCGACGCTGGCGACCTCGGCCAGCCGGGGCGCGGCCGCGGCCGGGTCGACGCCGAACCGGTGCGCCACGGCCAGCGCGGTGGCCGCGTTGCCGACGTTGACCTTGCCGGGCAGCTGCAGCTTGAGCTCGTGCGACATGCCCGCGGGGTCGATCACGGCGTTGTCGCCGACGGTCCACTGCGGGGTGGGCCGGACCAGGTCGCCGCTGGCGCAGCGCCAGCCGTCGTCGGTGCCGTCGCGGTCGATGTGGGCGCCGCAGGCGGGGCAGACGTGGGCGTCCTCGCGCCAGCGCTGGCCGGCCGAGAACCAGGTGACCCCGCCGGTGCCGGAGGCGGCGTGCGCGGCGGCGGCGTAGACGACCATCGGGTCGTCGGCGTTGGCCACCACGTGCACGTCCGGGTGGTCGACCAGCGCGTCGCGCCACAGCTGGGCCATCATCGCGACTTCCTTGGCCCGGTCGAGCTGGTCGCGCGACAGGTTCAGCAGCGCCACGACCAGCGGCGTGGTGGCCCGCAGCACCTGCGCGAGGTAGTGCTCGTCGACCTCCAGCACCGCGTACGGCGTGGCGCCGGCGCGGGCCAGGGCGGAGGTGTGCCCGGTGGGCATGTTGGCGCCGAACGAGTTGGTGGCGACCTCGCCCAGCACGCCGACCGCCGCGGCGGTGAAGCGCGTGGTGGTGGTCTTGCCGTTGGTGCCGGAGACCAGGGCTATCCGGCGGCCCGCGGCCAGGTGCGCCAGCAGGTCGGGGTCGATCATCATGCCGAGGCGGCCGCCGATGACCGATCCGTCGCCCCGCCCGGTGGCGCGCGACAGCGCCGCGGCGGTACGCGACACCGACGCCGCAAGGGTGGCGCGCAGCGGCAGTTTCTTCTCCGTCACGCCGGAGAGGCTACCTGACCCGGCGGGCCCGCCGGACCTGTGGCGCAGAACACCGGGCGACCGCGGGTTTTCCCTGCGTATTGCCTATTCGGCCGCAATGGGATAAAACGAGTGGGCAGCCGCGTGTGGCGGAACGTGCGTGCCAGGTTCCGAGCTGCTGCGCCAGGCGGATCAGCCGAGCCCTGCCCGGTCCGCTTGCGCCACCCCCTCACGATGGATCCCGGGCAGGGGCGAGTCGCCGCGCGTACCGGTGCGGCCGCCGCTGGACCCGGGAAGGACCGCACCGTGCAGGAACCCTCCGACCGCCGTCCCCGTTTCGACCCCACCCGCCTGGTGCTCTCGCTCGGCGCGGGCCTGGCCGCGGTCAGCCTGCTGGGAGCGCCAGCCGCGGCGGCGGCCCCCCGCCCGCCCGCGCCGGCCCAGGCGACGGTCGACGACGAGCACCCGCAGCCGCCGGACACCGACGACGCCCCGCGCGGCGGCGACGAACTGGCCTGACCCCGAAAAGTTTTCGAAGACGCTGCCGAAGGGCACTGTTCCGCCACGCTCCGCGACGCTCGCGGAGCACCACGTGACGAGCAGTGCCCTTCGGCGTACCCGCATCCGGGTGTCAAAAGAATGACCTTGGTTACCCGGCGCGCCGCCGCCCCACTCCACTCCACCGTCGATGAGCTGCGGCGATATGGAGCACTAAGGCACCCGGAAGGCTGATTTCGCATTGACGGTGGAGGGAAGTGGAGTAAAGTGGGGCGCAATGGCGGGCCGTGGGTCCGCCGGCCCCGCAGGCACCGCGCGTCAACTCGTCCGCGAAACGAGTCGGAGCGCGGCGTCGGTCTACGAGGGGGTGGGGGCCGATGTTCCTGGGCACCCATACTCCGCGGCTGGACGACAAGGGCCGGCTGATCCTGCCCGCCCGGTTCCGGGACGAGCTGGCGGGAGGTGTCGTGATCACCAAAGGGCAGGAGCGCTGCCTCTACGTCTTCACGGTGCCCGAGTTCCAGCGCATCGCGGGACAGCTCGCCGAGGCGCCCATGACGAACAAGGCGGCCCGCGCCTACAGCCGGGTCTTCTTCGCGGGCGCCCACGACGAGGTCCCCGACCGGCAGGGCCGGGTCACCATCCCGCCCCACCTGCGTGAATACGCGGCGCTCGACCGTGACCTGGTGGTCATCGGAGCGAGCACCCGCGTCGAGATCTGGGACAAGCCGTCGTGGGAGTCCTACCTCGCGGCGAACGAGGACGAGTTCGCCGACATCGAGGAGGGGGTGCTGCCCGGCGGTCTATGAGGATGGGCGGGTCTGGCGCGCGAAAGCCGGATCCGGGCCGCCGTACCGCGAGATCTCCACCCGCTCCGGCACCTGGCATCACTTCCCCGATGCCAGGCGCATTCGCTCCCACCTCGGCCGCGAGGCGGGACGGGGAAGCGGATGGGGATCTGGCGGTACGACGGCAGGCACAGCGAACAGGGGGGCTCGACCATGGTGGAACCGCGTGGCGTACACGTGCCGGTTCTGCTCGATCGATGCCTCCAGCTGCTGGCCCCCGCTCTCGACCGGCCCGGTCGCGGCCCCGACGGACGCACCGTGCACGTCGACGGCACGCTGGGTCTCGGCGGTCACGCCGAGGCGGTGCTCGCCGCGCATCCGAACACGATCCTGGTGGGGCTGGACCGCGACACCGAGGCCCTGGCCCACTCGCAACGACGGCTGGCTCCCTTCGCCGACCGGATCCATCTCGTGCACGCCGTCTACGACGAGCTGCCCGACGTGCTGGTCAAGCTGGGCATCGACGCGATCGACAGCGCCCTGTTCGACCTGGGCGTGTCGTCGCTGCAGCTCGACGAGGCCGACCGGGGGTTCGCCTACGCCCAGGACGCGCCGCTGGACATGCGGATGGATCAGACCACCGGCACGACCGCCCAGGAGATCGTCAACACCTACTCCCACGGCGAACTGACCCGCGTGCTGCGGGTGTACGGCGAGGAGAAGTTCGCGTCCAAGATCGCCGCGGCGATCGTGCGCGAGCGTGCCAAGGCGCCGATCACGTCATCGGCGCTGCTGGCCGAGCTGGTGCGGGACTCGATCCCGGCACCGGCCCGGCGTACCGGGGGACATCCGGCGAAGCGGACGTTCCAGGCGCTGCGTATCGAGGTCAACGGCGAGCTGTCCACCTGGGAACGGGCACTGCCGCGGACGATCGACGCGCTGACGCCGGGCGGTCGGGTGGTCGTGCTGTCGTACCACTCGCTCGAAGACAAGATCACTAAGCAGGCCTTCGTGGCCCGCGCGCGCAGCACCGCTCCGATCGGCCTGCCGATCGAGCTGCCGGGCACCGGGCCGACGCTGAAGCTGCTCACCCGGGGTGGGGCGGAGCTGCCCAGCGACGAGGAGGTGGCGCGCAACCCGCGAGCCGGATCGGTGCGGTTGCGCGCGGCGGAGACGATCGACACGGACCACAGTCCATGAACCGACAGCTGCGAGCAAAGGGGGCAAAGATGAACGTGACACCGCTGCGGGCATCGCGCCGCAGCACCGAGCCGCCGCAGGCGGCGCCGCGCCCGGGGGGTCGGAGCGCGGCGCATGCGACGGCAGCTGTTCCCGCACGTGACGAGGTTGCGCGCGGGCGGTACCGCATGAGCGGCAACGCCGCGCTGGCGGCGCAGCCGGTGGCCGAGGAGCCGGTACGCCGGCCGCGGCTGCGACTGGCGCCCCCGGTGCCGGTGGCGGCCCCGCGTACGCCGTTCGTGCTGCTCATCGTGGTGGTCGTGGTGGCCGGGGTGCTCGGCATCCTGGTGCTCAACACCAAGATCGCAGAGAACGGCCTGCACCTGACCGAGCTGAACCACAAGCAGGCCCAGCTGGACCTGCGCGAGCAGCAGGTGAGCCAGGAGATCGCGGAGGCGGAGTCGCCCGGTCGGCTGGAGGCGGCGGCCAAGCGGCTCGGCCTGGTGCCCGCGGGCGCGCCCGCGTTCATCCGGCTGCCCGATGGCAAGATCATCGGTGTGCCGCAGCCGGCCACCGGCAAGCCCAGCATCACCAGCCAGTAGTACGTGACGCGCCGCGGCGCGGCCCCGCCCGGGCCGCGCCGCGTCGCCGTGGGTCCCGGGTTGCCAGGCAATCGGGCGTATCCGGGCCTGTCCAGTGCCCGATTGCCCGGCAATTTGGTCGATCTTGGTCGATCTCGGGTGAGCGAGGACCGGGCGGGGTCCGGTGAAGGGGAGACCATGGCGCGGCGCGAAGACGAGGAACCACCCCGGCGCGACACCTCACGCCGGTCGGGCATCTCCGACGCGCGCGCCTTCACCCCACGCGGCCGCACCGTCCGTGACGGAGCCCCCCGGGCGGGCGAGACCGATGATCCGGACGAGGGCCGCAATCCGCGCGTCCAGCATGTTCCGCCGGTCGGCCGGGCCCGCGCCGAGGCGCAGCGCCCGCGCGGCGCCCGCGCGAGCGCGCCCCGCGAGCCGGAGGCCGAGCAGGACGAGGACGAACTCGACGCGCTGGCCGAGCGGGAGCTGCAGCGGCGCCGGGCCGCGCTGCGCATGGTCCGCGGCGGGCGCGCCGACGAGCCGCCGACCCGCGCCGCCGCCGGGCTCAAGCGCACGGCCGGACGCGGCGAGCCCGCGGGACGGGAGCCCCGGCGGGGGCCGGTCGGGGCACGCGAGGCGGCGCGGCGCGGGGCCGCGGTCGTACCCCCGTGGCAGCGGCGCGGCCCGCAGCGGCGCGGCGGCCCGGACCGCCCGGCGGCGGTCATGCCGACCCCGCCCCGGCTGGGCTCGCCGAACCGGCGGCTGCGGCTGGCCACGGTGCTGTCGCTGCTGCTGTTCGTGGTCATCGGCATCCGCCTGGTGCAGTTCCAGCTCGCCGACGCGCCCGCGTTCGCGGCCGCCGGGCTGAAGGAGCGGCTGGACGAGGTCGGCCTGGCCGCACCGCGCGGCGCGATCTTCGACCGCAACGGCAAGGTGCTGGCCCGCAGCGTCGAGGCGCGCTTCGTCGCCGTGGACCCCGAGCTGGTCGACGACCCGGTGGGTACGGCCCAGAAGCTCGCGCCGCTGCTCGGCAAGGCCCCGTCGGAGCTGGAGCCGCTGCTGCGCAAGGGCACCCAGGAGGTCATCGGCGGGCCGGTGCGGTTCCGCTGGCTGGTGCGCGGGCTGAGCGTGGAGGCCGCCGAGCAGGTGCGCGCGATGAAGCTGGACGGCATCCGGGTCGAGCGCGACGAGCGCCGCGACCTGCCCGGCGCGGACCTGGCCGCCAACCTGATCGGCTTCACCGGCACCGACATGACCGGCCTGGCCGGGCTGGAGGCCCGCTACGACGACGTGCTGCGCGGCCACAACGGCGAGCTGGTGTACGAGGTCGGCAACGCCGAGCTGCGCAAGCCCATCCCCGGCGGCTACCGCCACGAGACGCCCGCGCAGCCGGGCAGCTCGCTGATGCTCACCATCGACTGGGACGTGCAGTACCAGGCGCAGCGCACGCTGTTCCAGAACATGGAGAAGGAGCACGCGGTCTGGGGCGCCGCGGTGGTGATCGACGTGAAGACGGGTGAGGTGGTCGCGCAGGCGTCGTACCCGACGTTCAACGCGGCCGACTGGAGCGACGCCAAGCCCAACGAGCTGGTCGACGCGGCCACCTCGATCGTGGTCGACCCGGGGTCGGTGCACAAGGCGGTCACCCTCTCGGCGGCGCTGGAGGAGGGCGTGGTCAAGCCCGACTCGACCGTCTCCATCGGCCCGGTGATCTACAAGGGCGGGGCGCCGTACCGGGACACGCACATGTTCGCCGAGGGCACCAAGATCACGCTGCCGGGGCTGATGGCGTTCTCGTCGAACGTGGCGACGATCAAGATCGCCGACAAGCTGGGCCCGCAGAAGCTGTACGAGTACCAGCGGAGGTTCGGGCTCGGCGAGCCGACCGGTATCGGGGTGCCCGGCGAGTCCTCCGGCCTGGTGCAGCCGCCGGAGAACTGGAGCGGGTCGTCGTACGGCTCGATCCCGATCGGCCACGGGGTGGCCGTGACGCCGCTGCAGATGGCCGAGGTCTACGCGACCATCGCCAACGACGGCGTCTGGATGCAGCCGCACCTGATCAAGGAGACGATCGACCCGAAGGGCGCCCACACGCCCGGCCCGGCCCCGAAGTCGCACCGGGTCATCAGCCCCGAGACCGCGGCCTCGCTGCGCCGGATCATGGAGGCGGTCACCACCGTCGACGGCGCCACCGGCCGGTCGGCCGCGCTGGCCGGCTACCGGATCGCGGGCAAGACCGGCACCGGCTCGCAGGTCGTCAACGGCAAGTACGTCAAGGGCGAGGTCGGCTCGTTCATCGGCATGGCCCCGGCCGAGGCGCCGCGCTACGTCATCGCGGTGTTCGTGAAGGCGCCCGGACTCGGCGCGGGCGGCAAGGTGGCGGGTCCGGCGTTCCGCGACATCATGGCGTTCACGCTGCGTCACTTCAAGGTGCTGCCGAGCACGCAGAAGTCGCCCGACTTTGTGACGCATTACTGATCAATGTCACTAGAAGTCAGACACAGCGGGCACAGGTGTACGGCGCGTCACCGCGCAGCGGGTAAGGTCTGACGCCGTGCCAGGCAAACTCAGCTCCACCACCGCCGGGCAGTCCGGCGGGACACTACCGGCCGTGCTGCGCCCCACCCACATCGTCCCGGTGGACCTGTCCGCCGTCGCGGCGCTGGCCGGTTCGGCGCCCGTCGCCGACGGGAACGTGGTCACCGGCGTGACCCACGCCAGCGACCAGGTGCTGCCCGGAGACCTGTACGCGGCCCTGCCCGGCGCCCGGCGCCACGGCGCCGAGTTCGTCGTCGCCGCGCTGGCCGCCGGCGCGGTCGCCGTGCTGACCGACGAGGCCGGCGCGGCCCACGAGGGCGTCGCCGTCGCGGCCGCCGCCGGGGTGCCGGTGCTGGTGGTGGCCGACCCGCGGCAGAGCCTGGGCCCCGTCGCCGACCTGGTCTACGGCTCGCCCACCACCAAGCTGGCCGTGATCGGGCTGACCGGCACCGCGGGCAAGACCTCCACGGCGTACCTGGTCGAGTCGGGGCTGCGCGCCGCCGGGCACGTCACCGGCCTGATCGGCACGGTGGAGACCCGGCTGGGCCAGACGACGGTGTCCAGCAAGCGCACCACCCCCGAGGCGCCCGACCTGCACGCGCTGTTCGCGCTGGCGGTCGAGCGCGGCGTGACCGCGGTGGTGATGGAGGTTTCCAGCCACGCGCTGGCCATGGGCCGGGTCGGCGGGGTGCGCTTCGCCGTCGGCGGCTGGACCAACTTCGGCTCCGACCACCTCGACTTCCACACCGACAGCGAGGACTACTTCCAGGCCAAGGCGCGCCTGTTCGACGGGCGCTGCCACCACGAGGTGCTCAACCTCGACGACCCGGCCCTGGCGGTGCTGCTGCGCCCGCACACGGTCACCTTCTCCGCCGAGGGGAACCCGGCGGCCACCTGGCACGCCGAAGACGTGGTGGAGGAGTCGTTCGGCCAGCGGTTCACCGCCGTCGGCCCGCCCGGCCGGCTGCCCGCCGCGGTGGCGCTGCCCGGCCGGCACAACGTGGCCAACGCGCTGCTGGCGCTGTGCTGCCTCACCGCCGCCGGGGTCGATCCGACCGTGGCCGCGGCCGGGATCGCCGCCTGCCGGGGCGTGCCCGGCCGCCTGGACCGCGTGGACGCGCCCGGCCCGGTCATCGGGGTGGTCGACTACGCGCACAAGACCGACGCCATCGTGGCGGCGCTGCGGGCGCTGCGCTCACTGGCCGACTCGCGCGGCGGGCGGGTGATCTGCGTGCTCGGCGCGGGCGGCGACCGCGACACGGGCAAGCGGCCGCACATGGGCTCGGCCGCCGCGCACGGCAGCGACCTGCTCATCGTCACCGACGACAACCCGCGTACCGAGGACCCGGCGTCGATCCGGCGCGACGTGCTCGCCGGAGCCGTGGCCGAGGACCCCGCCGCCGAGGTGATCGAGGTGCCGGGGCGGCGCCGCGCCATCGCGGAGGCGGTCGCCCGCGCGCTGCCCGGCGACGTGATCGCGCTGCTGGGCAAGGGGCACGAGACCGGCCAGGAGGTCGGCGGGCAGGTGCTGCCGTTCGACGACAAGGTGGAGCTGGCCGCGGCGCTGGCCGCCCGCTTCGGTGCCGAGGAGGACGCCCGATGATCCCGATGACGCTGGCCGAGGTGGCCGCCGCCGTGGACGGCACGCTGCACGGGGCCGACCCGGCCGCGCGCGTGCTCGGCACGGTGGAGTTCGACTCGCGCAAGGTGACCGAGGGCGGCCTGTTCGCCGCGTTCGCGGGCGAGCAGGCCGACGGCCACGACTTCGCCCCGACCGCCGTGGCCGCGGGCGCGGCGGCGGTGCTGGGCACCCGGGCGCTGCCGGGCGTGCCGATGATCCTGGTCGACGACCCGCTGGACGCGCTGACCCGGCTGGCGCGCGCGGTGCTCGACCGGCTCGACGTGACCGTCGTGGGCATCACCGGCTCCTCGGGCAAGACCACCACCAAGGACCTGATCGGCCAGCTGCTGAACGAGATCGGGCCGACGGTGGTCCCGCCGGGCAGCTTCAACAACGAGCTCGGCCTGCCGTACACGGTGCTGCGGGCGGACGAGAAGACGCGGTTCCTGGTGCTGGAGATGGGCGCGCGGGGGGCCGGGCACATCCGGCACCTGTGCGAGATCGCGCCGCCGCGCATCGGCGTCGTGGTCAACGTCGGGGTCGCGCACATCGGCGAGTTCGGCTCGGTCGACGGCATCGCCGCCGCGAAGTCCGAGCTGCCGCAGGCGCTGCCCGCCGACGGGCTCGCGGTGCTCAACGCCGACGACCCGCGCGTGGCCGCCATGGCGGCGGTCACCGCCGCGCCGGTGGTGCTGGCCGGGCAGGCCGAGGGCGCCGGGCTGCGCGCGGTGGACGTGGTGCTCGACGAGCGCGGGCGGGCGTCGTACACGCTGGTGCACGAGGGGAACTCGGCGCCGGTGGAGCTGGCGCTGACCGGCGCGCACCAGGTGGGCAACACGCTGCTGGCCGCGGCCGTGGCGCTGCACTGCGGCATGCCGTGGGCCGAACTGGCCGCGGCGCTGGCCCGGTTGCGCACAGTCTCGACCCGAAGGATGGATGTTTTCGACCGTGCCGACGGTGTCACGGTCATCGACGACTCGTACAACGCGAACCCCGCCTCCACCGCCGCGGCGCTGCGCGCCCTGTCGGCGCTGGGCGGCGGCGCCGCGGCGGACACCGGCGCGGGCCGCCGGACCGTGGCGGTGCTCGGGTACATGGCCGAGCTGGGCCAGGCGGAGCGCGACGGCCATGCGGAGGTCGGCGCACTGGCCGCTACGCTCGGCGTCGGTCTGCTCATCGTGGTGGGCGAGTCCGCCGCGCCGATCCTCGACGGCGCGGCCTCGGTGCGGCATTGGGAAGGTGAGTCGGTGCTGGTCAGCGATCAGGCGGCGGCGATCGGCGCGCTGCGGGAGCGGCTACGGGCCGCGGACGTGGTGCTGGTGAAGGGGTCGCGCTACCGGACCTGGGACGTGGTGGACGCGCTTCGGGAGACGCACGCCGTCGGCGTGAGCGATGGAGACGGCCACCGATGAGATCCATCATCGTCGCGATCCTGGTGGCGTTCGCGATATCCCTCTTCTGCACCCCCATCGCCATCCGGGCCTTCAGCCGGCTCAAGGCGGGTCAGCCGATCCGCTCCGACGGCCCGCAGTCCCACCTGGGCAAGAAGGGCACGCCCACGATGGGCGGCGTGGTGTTCATCGCCGCGACCGTCATCGCGTACGTGGTGGCCCACCTGAGCCTGACCACCCTGCCGAAGGAGCAGATCGCCCAGGTCAAGCCGACCACCACGGCGCTGGTGCTGCTCGGCCTGTTCGTGTTCTGCGGCGCGGTCGGCTTCATCGACGACTTCCTGAAGGTGCGCCGGCGCAACAGCGGCGGCCTGAACAAGCGCGGCAAGCTGCTCGGCCAGCTGCTCGTGGGCGCGGCCTTCGGTGTCATCGCGCTGTCGGACCCCGGCTCCAACGGGCAGAGCGTCGGCTCCACCCACATCTCGTTCGTCCGCGACATCAGCTGGATCGATCTGGGCAAGATCGGCGCGATCATCGTCTTCGTGTTCATCGTGCTCGGCGCGACCAACGGCGTGAACCTCACCGACGGCCTGGACGGCCTGGCCACCGGCGCGTCGGTGATGGTGCTCGGGGCGTACAGCTTCATCGCGGCCTGGCAGTACCAGCACTGGTGCGCCGACGAGGGCTACATGCGCACCGCCAGCAACTACTGCTACCTGGTGCGCGACCCGCTGGAGATCTCCATGATCGCCGCCGCGGCGGCCGGGGCGTGCGTGGGCTTCCTGTGGTGGAACACCTCGCCGGCCCGGATCTTCATGGGCGACACCGGCGCGCTGGGCCTGGGCGGCCTCATCGCGGGCCTGGCCATGGCCACGCGTACGGAGCTGCTGCTGCTCATCGTCGGCGGCCTGTTCGTGATCATCACGATGTCGGTGGTGATCCAGGTGATCTCGTTCCGGACCACCGGCAAACGCGTCTTCCGCATGTCGCCGCTGCAGCACCACTTCGAGTTGGCAGGCTGGAGCGAGGTCAACATCGTCGTCCGCTTCTGGATCATCGGAGGCATCGGGGTGGCGATCGGCCTGGGCATCTTCTACAGCGACTTCCTGCGCGTGATGGGGTGACTTCGATGTACGAGGGCCGCTCGGTCCTGGTGGCCGGGGCGCGGATGGCGGGAGCCGCCTGCGCCACCGCCCTGGCCGGCCTCGGTGCCGAGGTGACCGTGGTCGACCGGGCGGCCTCGGCCGACACCGAGCGGCTCGCGGCCGCCGGCATCGGCGTGGTGATCGGCGAACCCGACCCGGCGGGCCTGCTGTCGGGCGTCGACGACCTGGTCGTCTCGCCCGGCTTCCCGCCGCACCACCCGCTGGCGGTGGCCGCGGCGGCCAAGGGCATCGAGGTGTACAGCGAACCCGAGCTGGCCTGGCGCCTGCGCGGCCCCGACGCGCCCCGCTGGCTCGCCGTCACCGGCACCAACGGCAAGACCACCACGGTGACCATGCTCGCGTCGATGCTCGCCGCGGCGGGCCTGCGCACCGCGGCCGTCGGCAACATCGGCAGGCCGCTGGTCGACTGCCAGCACGGCGGCCCCGGCGGCTACGATGTGCTCGCCGTCGAGCTGTCCAGCTTCCAGCTGCACTGGTCGTCCACGCTCGCCCCGCACGGCGGCGCGCTGCTCAACCTCGCCGACGACCACCTCGACTGGCACGGCGACTTCGACCACTACGCGGGCGCCAAGACGGCCGTGTGGCGCTCGGCCGCCGCCGGGGGCACCGCGGTCGGCAACCTCGACGATCCGCGCGTACGGCGGCTACTGGAGGGCCTGCACGCGTCGGGCGCCGCCGGCCCGCTGATCGGGTTCACCCTCGACGTGCCGCCGCGCGGCTGCGTCGGCGTGGTCGAGGACGTCCTCGTCGACCGCACCGGCGAGGGCGACGCCCGCGAGCTGGCCACCCTGGCCGACATCCGCCCCGTCGGCGCGCACAACGTCGCCAACGCGCTGGCCGCCGCCGCACTGGCGCTGTCGGCCGGGGTCCCGCACGAGGCGATCCAGCGCGGCCTGGCCGGGTACGTGCCCGAGCCGCACCGCAACGCCACCGTCGCCACCGTCGGCGGGGTGCGCTGGGTCGACGACAGCAAGGCCACCAACCCGCACGCGGCGCAGGCGTCGCTGGTGTCGTACGAGCGGATCGTGTGGGTGGCCGGGGGGCAGCTCAAGGGCGTCGACATCGACGAGTTGACGGCGCAGGTCGCGCCCCGGCTGGCCGGGGCGGTGCTGCTGGGCGTCGACCGGGCCCAGGTCGCGGCCGCGCTCGCGCGACACGCGCCGCACCTGCCGGTGGTGGACGTGGCGCGCACCGATGATGGGGCGATGGAAGACGTCGTGGCCGCCGCCGCCCGCCTCGCCTCGCCCGGCGACACGGTGCTGCTCGCGCCCGCCGCCGCCTCCCTGGACATGTTCACCAGCTACGCCGCCCGCGGCGACGCCTTCGCCCGCGCCGTCCACACCCTCCCGACCACCTGACCCGCCCAGCGCCGTCCCGTCCGCCCCGCGCGGAGCACCCGGCTTGAAATTGACGCTGGCCTATCTAGAGGACGGATTCCCGAAAACTGTCCACTGGATAGGCCAGTGTCAATAGAAGGCGCGGGGGTGCCCGCCGCGACCACCAGCCGAGATCGGAGCAGCCGACGATGACCGGTGACGCCCGTACGGCCACCGCGCCCCCACCAGCTGAGACGGCGGCGAGCGCGCCGGACCCCCGTACCCCCCGGTTGGATCCCTTCGCCTGGATCTTCGCGCTGCGCGGCCTGCTGGCCCGCCCGCTCGCGTCGTACTACCTGCTGCTGGCCAGCGCGGGCCTGCTGCTGGTGATCGGCCTGGCCATGGTCTTCTCGGCGACCAGCGTGAAGGCGTACAACACCAGCGGCAACGCCTACGCCGTGATCGCCCAGCAGATCGGCGCGGCGGTGGTGGGCCTGGCCGCGTTCTGGGTCTGCCAGCGGCTGCCCCGGCGCACCTTCCGGGCCATCGCCAAGATCTCGCTGACCGTGTCGCTGGTCCTGCTGGTCATCATGGACGGCATCGCCCTGCTGTACGCCGCCAAGGCCCTGCCCGCCCCGCGCATCGGCTTCATCCACTCCGAGACGCTCTGGCTCTACCTGGGCCCGGTCCAGTTGCAGCCCTCCGAGCTGGCCAAGTTCGCGCTGGTGCTGTGGGGCGCCGACGTGCTCACCCGCAAGGGCAAGTCGATCGTGAACCCGCGCGAGCTGCTGACGCCGCTGTTCCCGGTGGTGGGGCTGCTGTTCGTGCTGGTCGGCTACACCGACCTGGGCACCATGCTGTGCCTGCTGATCCTGTTCATCGGCCTGCTGTGGGCCGCGGGCGTGCCGATGCGCTTCTTCGGCATGCTGATCGGCGCGGGACTGGGCGGCATCGCGCTGCTGATCATGGCGCCGGTCGGCGGCGGGTACCGGTCCGGCCGGTTCGGCGCGTTCTTCCAGTCCGACGCCGACATCATCGCCTGCTACGCCCGCGACGAGAGCTGCTACCAGGCCAAGCAGGGCCTGCTGGCGATCGCCGACGGCGGCTGGTTCGGGGTGGGCCTGGGCAAGAGCAGCCTGAAGTGGAACTGGCTGCCCAGCGCGCACAACGACTTCATCTTCGCGGTCATCGCCGAGGAGCTGGGCGTGGTCGGCTGCCTGGTGGTGCTGTCGCTGTTCGCGGTGCTGACCTACACCGGGCTGCGGATCGCGCGGCGGGTGCAGGACCCGTTCCGCCGGATGGCGGCCTGCGCGGTGACGCTGTGGCTGGTCTCCCAGGCTGTGATCAACATCGGCGGGGTGGTGAAGCTGCTGCCCATCACCGGTCTGCCGCTGCCGTTCATCTCCGACGGCGGCACCGCGCTGGTGGTCACCCTGGCCGCGGTCGGCATGCTCGCCTCGTTCGCCCGCGCCGAGCCCGACGCGGCCCGAGCCCTGCACGCCCGTCCGGCGCCGAAGTGGGTCCAGCTAGTGTGGGCGCCGTTGCCCGCGCTTCCGGCGCCGGCCCGCCCGGCCGACGCCGCGGCGGCCGAACCGGCGGCCAAGGGCGGCCCGGAGCCGAAGGCGAAAGAGCCGGCGGCCCGGCGGGGTGGACCGACGGAGAGGAGACGGTGATGGTGAGCGGTGGCGGCCGACTGCGTTCGGTGGTGCTGGCCGGAGGCGGGACCGGGGGGCACATCTACCCCCTGCTGGCCTTCGCGGACTGCCTGCGGCGGCACGACCCCGACATCCGCATCACCTGCCTGGGCACCCCGCGCGGGCTGGAGACCGAGCTGATCCCGGCCGCGGGCTACGACCTGCGGCACATCCCGGCGTTCCAGCTGCCGCGCTCGCTCAACATGAACCTGCTGCGCACCCCGGACCGCATGTGGCGCTCCAGCAAGGCGGCGCGCGCGGTCATGGACGAGGTCGAGGCCGACGCGGTGGTGGGCTTCGGCGGGTACGTCTCCGTCCCGGCGTACCTGGCCGCGTGGCGCCGGCACACCCCGATCGTGATCCACGAGGTGAACGTCCCGGCGGGCGTGGCCAACAAGCTGGGCATGCGCTTCACCGACAACCTGGCGCTGGGCTTCCCGCACCAGCCGTCCCAGGACGAGTCGCTGCGCGCGGGCACCGTGGTCGGCGTGCCGCTGCGGCGCACCATCGCCGGGCTGGACCGGGCGGCGCTGCGCGAGCGGGCCCGCGCCCACTTCGGGCTGGACCCGCACCGGCCCACCCTGTTCGTCTTCGGCGCCTCGCAGGGCGCGCGCTCGATCAACCTGGCCGTGGCCGGGGCCGCCAAGGCGATCACCAACGCCGGGGTGCAGGTGCTGCACGTCATCGGCGCCCGCAACGAGGACTTCGACGTGCCGGCCGACCTGGCCGCGCCGTACGTGCGGGTGAAGTTCATCAACGAGATGGAACTCGGCTACGCCGCGGCCGACCTGGCGCTGTGCCGGGGCGGTGCGATGACCTGCGCGGAGACCGCCGCGATCGGGCTGCCCGCGATCTACGTGCCGCTGCCGTTCGGCAACGGCGAGCAGCGGCGCAACGCGCTCCCGGTCGTTGAGGCAGGTGGTGGTCTCATCGTCGACGACGGCGACCTGACCCCGGGCTGGATCGAGCAGAACGTGGTGCCGCTCGTGACCGACCCGGGCCGCCTGCACGCGATGGGCACCGCCGCGGCCGCGTACGGTCGACGTGATGGGGACGAGCAGCTGCGCTCGTTCCTGATGGCCGCCCTGGCGGCCCCGGGCAAGCACTGAGGAGGCTGCACGTGGAGACGGCGGAGATGATCCCGGCGGGGGTGCTCACCGCGGAGGACCTCGGTCGGGTGCACATGATCGGCGTCGGCGGGGTGGGCATGAGCGGCCTGGCCCGGCTGCTGCTGACCCGCGGGGTGCCGGTGTCGGGTTCGGAGCTGCGCGAGTGGCCCGCCCTGGCCGGGCTGCGCGCCCTGGGCGGCACCATCTACATGAGCCATGAGCTGTCCAACCTCGACGGGGTGGACACGGTCATCTACTCGACCGCGATCCCGGCCGACCACCTGGAGCTGGCCGAGGCGCGGCGCCGGGGCCTGCGGGTGCTGCACCGGTCGGAGGCGCTGGCCGCCTCGATGACCGGGCGCAAGACCATCGCGGTCGCGGGTACGCACGGCAAGACCACGACGACGTCGATGCTGACGCTGATCTTCCAGCACGCGGGGCTGGCGCCGTCGTTCGTGATCGGCGGCGAGCTGTCCGAGGTCGGGTCGAACGCCCACCACGGCACCGGGGAGTACTTCATCGCCGAGGCCGACGAGAGCGACCGGTCGTTCCTGCTGTACCGGCCGCACGTGTCGATCATCACGAACGTGGAGGAGGACCACCTCAACACGTACGGCACGCTGGCCAACCTGGAGGACGCGTTCGTCGAGTTCGGCGGGCTGGTCGAGGCCGAGGGCTTCGTGGTCACCTGCGCCGACGACGCGGGCAGCCGCCGGGTCGCGCAGCGGCTGCGCGAGCAGGGGCGGGTCGTGTACACGTACGGCGAGTCGCCCGACGCGGACCTGCGGCTGACCGACATCACCACCACCGCGGCCGGGGTGCGCTACCTGGCCAGCCTGGACGGCGAGTCGCTCGGCGAGTTCTCGATGCCGGTGCCCGGCCGCCACCTGGGGCTCAACAGCGCCGCCGCGGTGCTCACCGCGCTGCGGCTGGGGCTGGACCCGCAGGTGGTCGCGGCCGCGCTGGCCGCGCACCCGGGCGTGCGCCGCCGCTTCGAGCTCAAGGGCATCACCTCGGGGGTACGGGTCTACGACGAGTACGCCTACCACCCGACCTCGATGACCGCCGCGCTGAGCACGCTGCGCGAGGTGGCCGGGGACGGGCGGCTGCTGGTGGTGTTCCAGCCGTACCGGCTGTACCGCACCCGCGACCTGCAGACCGAGATGGCCACGGCGCTGGCGCTGGCCGACGAGGCCGTGGTGATGGAGGTCTTCGGCCCCGGCGAGAACCGGGAGCCGGGCGAGGGCGGCGTGGCGCTGACCGCGGCGATCCCGCTGCCCGCCGACCACAAGGTGTTCGTGCCGTCGTGGGAGGACGTGCCGGGCGAGGTGGTGCGCCGGGCCAAGGAGGGCGACGTGGTGGTCACCATGGGCGCTCCGCCGATCTCGCTGATGGGCGACGAGCTGCTGGCCGCGCTCAGCGGGCACAGCGGCCAGGGCAACGGGTACGTCGCCCGCCACGCCCAGCCGGGTGAGCCTGCCTGATGCCGGACTCGCCGGGGGACTCACGGCGCCGCTGGCGGCTGGTGCGGGCGGGCACCGACGCCATCCCGCCGGCGCTGCGCCAGTTCATGCGCCGCCAGTCCGCCTGGCGCCAGCTGCTGCTGCGCAAGCGGGGGCGGCTGCGGCCGGCCCGGCGGCGCAGACTGCTGCTGGCCCGGCTGGCCGCCGTGGCCGCCGTCGCCCTGGTCGCCGGGGCGCTGAGCTGGCTGGTCCTGGCCTCCCCGGTGCTCGGCGTACGCGACATCCACGTCGAGGGGGCGCTGGTGCTCGACGCCGACCAGGTGCGCGAGGCGGCCGGGGTGCCGCTGGACACGCCGCTGGCCCGGGTGGACACCGACGCGGTGGCCGCCCGAGTCGCCGCGCTGCCGCCCGCGCTGACGGTCGACGTGTCGCGCAGCTGGCCGTCCACTCTGGTCATCACCGTCGTGGAGCGCACGGCGGTCGCCGGTGTCCCGGTCGGAAAGAAGTATGATCTTTTCGACGATCATGGTGTGATCTACCGTACGGTCTCCAGCCTGCCGTCCGGCCTCGTGCGGGTGCGGCTGGCCACGCCGGGTCCGCAGGACGTCTCCACCCAGGCGGCGCTCACCGTGCTGCGGGCGCTGACGAAGGAGCTGCGCCGGGACCTGGACACCCTGATCGTCGACGGGCCGGCGCGCATCCGGCTGGAGCTGCGCGGCGACCGGGTCGTGACCTGGGGCGACGCGGAGGAGAGCGTGAGCAAGGCGAAGGTGGCCACGGCCCTGCTGAGCAAACCGGACAAGCTGATCGACGTCAGCGGCGTGCCGGATGTGGTCACGCTGGGGTGAGTGGCGCGATTGCTCCACAGTGGAAGACGTGACACGCCGTCGCGGTCCTTGGATCACGGCGTGCCGACGCTTACGTTTTCGTACGAGACAATGATTGACATAACCATAAGGCTCTAGTAGAGGTTTAGGGTTTTCCGCCCGAACCACTGCCGGAGCGCGGCACCGGAGGCCTCCTCCCTCGCCGCGACACGCTAGGCCGGGTGAGGGCGCTGCTCTCGCCCTTGTGGCACAAGAGCCTCGAAGGAAGGGCCCGATGACACCTCCGCACAATTACCTCGCGGTCATCAAGGTCGTCGGCATCGGCGGCGGCGGCGTGAACGCGGTGAACCGCATGATCGAGGTCGGTCTCAAGGGCGTGGAGTTCATCGCCATCAACACCGACGCGCAGGCGCTGCTGATGAGCGACGCCGACGTCAAGCTCGACGTCGGCCGCGAACTGACCCGGGGCCTCGGCGCCGGCGCCAACCCCGACGTCGGCAAGAACGCCGCCGAGGACCACCGCGACGAGATCGAGGAGGTGCTCAAGGGCGCCGACATGGTCTTCGTCACCTGCGGCGAGGGCGGCGGCACCGGCACCGGCGGCGCCCCCGTGGTCGCCAACATCGCCCGCAAGCTGGGCGCGCTCACCATCGGCGTGGTCACCCGGCCGTTCTCGTTCGAGGGCAAGCGCCGCCAGGTGCAGGCCGAGTCGGGCATCGAGGAGCTGCGCAACCAGTGCGACACGCTCATCGTGATTCCGAACGACCGGCTGCTGGCCCTGGGCGACCGCGGCATCACCATGATGGACGCGTTCCGCCAGGCCGACCAGGTGCTGCTCTCCGGTGTCCAGGGCATCACCGACCTGATCACGACGCCCGGTCTGATCAACCTCGACTTCGCCGACGTCAAGAGCGTCATGTCCGGCGCGGGCAGCGCGCTTATGGGCATCGGCAGCGCCCGCGGCGACAACCGCGCGGTCGAGGCGGCCGAGCGCGCCATCTCCAGCCCGCTGCTGGAGCAGAGCATGGACGGCGCGCGCGGCGTGCTGCTGTCCATCGCGGGCGGCTCCGACCTGGGCCTGTTCGAGATCAACGACGCGGCGCAGCTGGTCACCGACGCGGCCCACCCGGACGCGAACATCATCTTCGGCGCGGTGATCGACGACGCGCTCGGCGACGAGGTGCGGGTGACCGTGATCGCGGCCGGGTTCGACGGCGGGTCGCCGTCGTACAAGCCGGTGGAGATTCCGCGCAAGGTGGCCCCGCCGGTGGAGGCGCCGACCCTGCGCCACCCGACGCCCACCAGCACGCCCCCGGCGCAGTCCCAGCGCAAGGTCCTCTTCGACGACGTCGACGTGCCCGACTTCCTGAAGAACGGCTCGTAACCCGACGCCCCGGCGGCCATCGCCCTCCGGGCCCCACCGGGCCCCACCGGCCTCCCCGGCCGCCGCCCCGGCCCCGGCCCAGCCCCGGCTTAGCATCGACGGTGGCCTATCTAGTGGACAGTTTCACGATTTTCGTCCTCTAGATAGGCCACCGTTTATGTCAAGGCTGAGCCGCACACCCCGAAACCGGCCCACCCACGAACGGCTCGACCATGACTGACCAGCAGCGGCGCGAGCAGATCGCGCAGAACCTGGCGGCGGTGCGCGAGCGCATCGCCGCCGCCGCCCACCGCGCCGGGCGCGACCCCGCTGAGGTGACCCTCATCGCGGTGACCAAGACCTACCCGGCCTCCGACGTGCTGCACCTGGTGCGGCTGGGCGTCACCGAGGTGGGGGAGAACCGGGACCAGGAGGCGGCCCCCAAGGCGGCCGAGGTGGCTGCGGCCGGGGTGCACCCGCGCTGGCACTTCATCGGCCAGCTGCAGCGCAACAAGTGCCGCTCGGTGGCGGCGTACGCGAGCATGGTGCAGTCGGTCGACTCGGTGCGGCTGGCCACGGCGCTGGGCGAGGCGGCCGCGCGCCTGCGCGAGCACCCGCTGGACGTGCTGGTGCAGCTCAGTGTGGACGGTGACCCGGACCGGGGCGGTGCGCTGGCGTCCGGTGACGACCCCGACCGGGCGCTGCTGCGGGTGGCCGAGGCGGTGGCGGGCAGTGCGGCGCTGCGGCTGCGCGGGGTGATGGCGGTGGCGCCGCTGGGGTGGGCGCCGGATCTCGCTTTCGCGGAGGTGGGCAAGTGCGCCACACTGGTCCGCGCGGTGCATCCTGAAGCGACGGTGATGTCCGCGGGGATGAGCGACGATCTGGACGAGGCGGTGGCCGCGGGCGCGACACATGTGCGTATCGGCAGCGCATTGCTCGGAATGCGACCACCCCTGCGGTAGCCTGGCGGCGGGCACCGAATTACACGAGTGTGGTTAACCCATGCGAGTGAAGTAAGAGGTGCAGCAGGTACCGGCTTCGAGGCGGGGACGCCGTGCGGCGGCGTCGATGGACGAAGGTGGGGATCAGCTCGGCGGCGCGCGCGAACGCGCCGGCGGGGCGGACCCGTCTTCGCGGAGCCCGGTGCCTGCGCGAGAGCGGCACAGGCACGGGGGTTTGTGCCGCACGGCGGACGGAGGGGCGCGGCAATGGGCGCACTGCGGAAGGCGGGGGTCTGGCTCGGGCTGGTCGAGGACGATGACGAGCACGAGTACGACGAGCCTGCCTACGACAAGGGTTACACCTCCAATTACCGTGACCGCGGGGGCCGCCGCGGCGAGCGCGGCGACGACCGGTACGGCCGTGGCGCGGGCCGGTACGACGAGCTGCCCGACGACGACGAGGACGACCTGGACGAGGCGCCGGCGGTGCCGCGTACCCGGGTGGCGGCCGACCGCAGCGGCTCCGCCCGGCTGGAGGCCGCGCGCGAGTCCGCGCGTGCCGAGGCGACCCGGCTGAACGTCGAGGCGCGCCTGGAGGCGGCGCGGGCCGAGCGGGCCACGGTCCGCCCGATCACGGCGAACACGCGGCCGCTGACGGCGACCACGTCCACCGCCCCGGCGACGCGCGACAACCTGGCGCTGGCGCCGGTGGCGCAGCCGCAGCAGCGGGTGGCCCCGGTGGCCGAGGACAACCGGCCGCAGATCACCACCCTGCACCCCACCACGTACAACGAGGCGCGGCAGATCGGGGAGCGGTTCCGCGACGGTACGCCTGTGATCATGAACCTGACGGAGATGGACGAGGCCGACGCCAAGCGGCTGGTGGACTTCGCGGCGGGACTCGCATTCGGGTTGCGGGGTACGATCGAGCGCGTCACCAACCGGGTGTTCCTGCTCTCACCGGCCAACGTCCAGGTAACCGCCGAGGACAAGGCCAAGATCGCCGAGGGCGGGTACCTCAACCAGAGCTAGTCCTACCGAGGGACTCCCAAAGACGTGTTCTCACCTGTGCTGCAAGTCGTCTACCTGGCGATCTACCTGTTCTACCTGGTGCTCATCGCCAGGTTCGTGCTGGGTGCGGTGCTCGGCTACGGTCGGCGCTGGCACCCCGCCCGTGGGTCCGCCGCCGCGCTGGAAGTCGTGTGGAGCGTCACTGATCCGCCCCTCAAAGCGTTGAGGCGTGTGATCCCACCGTTGCGCATTGGTACCGTGAGCATCGACCTGAGCTCCCTTGTTCTGCTGGTTATCCTTTCCGTTCTGATGTATATCGTCGGAAAGCTGATCCGAGGGTGACCCCCACCCGACGAGCAGCTTTCCAACGCGGCCGCGACTGACCCGAGGAGTTTCGATGCCGCTCACCCCGGCCGACGTGCACAACGTCGCCTTTAAGAAGCCCCCGATCGGCAAGCGGGGGTACGACGAGGAGGAGGTCGACGCCTTCCTCGACGAGGTCGAGCGCGAACTCGCCCGTCTGATCGAAGAGAACAGCGAGCTGCGCATGCAGGTCGAGCGGGGCGGCGGTGGCCGTCCGGCGGGCCCCGGCGGCCCCGACCCGCGCCTGGCCGCTGAGCTCAACGAGATGAAGGCCCAGCTCGACCGCATGCAGCGGGACAAGTCCGCGGCCGAGCAGGCCGCCCGCGCCATGCAGGGCGAGCTGGACTCGCTGCGCGGCGGCGCGAGCAGCATGGCCGCCGCGGCGGCGATGTCGGGTCCCGAGGGCGAGCAGCAGGCGCTGCGCGTGCTCATGATGGCCCAGCGCACCGCCGACGACCACGTCTCCGACGCCCGCCGCGAGGCGGACAAGGTGCTGTCCGAGGCGCGTGCCAAGGCCGAGGAGGTCACCCGGGACGCGCGGGCCAAGGCCGACGCGCTCGAGCGCGACGCCCGCCAGCGCCACCAGGAGGCCATCAGCGGCCTGGACGCCAAGCGCACCGCGCTGCAGCAGCACATCGACACGCTCAAGCAGTTCGAGCGCGAGTACCGCACCCGCCTCAAGGCGTACCTGGAGAGCCAGCTGCGCGACCTTGAGGGCCGCGGGCAGAGCCTCGAGGCCGAGATCGGCCGCGAGGACCGCACCGCCGGTGGCCTGGCCGCCGCCGGTTCCGGCTCCTTCAACGGCCGCTGACGGTCGTCCTCCGAACCTCCCGGGCGGCCCGCGAACCAGCGGGCCGCCGGGACGGGACGGCGCGTGTGCCCGTCCCCCGGCACCACCTGATCCAACCGCACCGCAGCATCGCCCCTCACGCATGTCGAAGCACCGCGGCAGCCTCACCCCTCGTCGCTGCCGTCGCACGCAGATAGCAGAGAGAAGAACGACCCGGCGCCCGCCGGGCCGGCCGTCCCGGCCGGTGCCGGGGCCCGTGGTCGGCCGGTGCGGGACCCTCCCGCCCGGAGCGAACGGGTTCGGCGGGCCGCGGGTGCGGTCACGCTCATCGCAGCTCGGCGGACCCGCGACACCTGATCTAGCCGACGCGGCGGGGGTGAGCTGTGATAGTCGCAAGTCTGCTGCTCATTCTCGGTGCCGTCGTGCTGCTCGTACTGGGGCTGTTGAACGGGTCGAGCGGTCTGCTCGTCGGTTCCATCGGCACCAGCCTGCTGGCCGCGGTCGCACTAGTCGTGGGCGCCCGCCAGGCCGCCGCGGCACGTGCCGCGGCGGGGGGCCTCGACGACGAGGACGAGCAGTTCGACGGTGACGAGGATGAACAACCGGTCGGCCGCAGGGCCGGCGGCCGTACGACGGTGCCGCCGCGCGCCCCGGAGCGCGACTCCTGGGCCGACGAGCCGGTGCGCCAGGCCGGACGGTCCGACACCGACACGATGATGATGTCGGGTTATCCGCCGCAGCAGCCGGAGGTAGTCCTGCCGCAGCAGGGCGCCGGCGGCCGGGCGGACGACTTCGACGACGAGGACCCGCCGGACGAGCCGGTCGCGCAGCGGGTGTCCGCCGCCGACGCGGCCCGGGTCGCCCGGATGTCCACCGAAGTGCTGGTCATCGACGGTCGGCCGCGCTACCACGTGGCCGGGTGCGTGCACCTGCTCGGCCGCCCGTGTGAGCCGCTGCCGGTCGCCGAGGCGGTCGACCTCGGGTTCAGCCCGTGCGGGCTGTGCGAGCCGGACAGCGCGCTGCTCGCGGACGCGCGCCGGGTCTGACCGGTCGGAATTTGATCCGGTGACCCCGCCGGACCGCCTCGGGTGCGGTCCGGCGGGACACCGGATCTTTCTTTGTCCACGATCCGACACGATCCCCGGGTGACGCGGGCGGCGCCGGGGCGCCCCGCCACAATGGGCTATGGCACGCGACCCGTCCCCGACCGAGTCCGCCGTCGTCGCGGTGCGGGTGAAGCCCGGCGCGGGCCGCACCCGGGTGGGCGGGCGCTACGCCGGTCCGCACGGGACGGCGCTGATCGTGGCGGTCGCGGCGCCCGCGGTCGACGGCAAGGCCACCGAGGCCGCCCGCCGCGCGCTGGCCGAGGCGCTGGCCGTGCCGGCCGCCGCGGTCGAGCTGCGCACCGGCCATACCAGCCGGGACAAGCTGTTCACGGTCGCCGCCGCACCGGCCGACCTGGCCGACCGCCTCGCCGCCCTCTACGGCGGCGCCCCGTGACGCCGCCGGGCGGCGCCGGCCCCGGACCGGCCCGATGACGGAGTTCCTGGACCTCGCGCTGCTGGTCGGTGCGGCCGTGCTGCTGGTGGCGGTGGCGGCGGTGCGCTGGTCGACCCGGCTGGGCGTGCCCAGTCTCCTGGTCTACCTGGCCATCGGGGTGCTGCTGGGCTCGGCGTTCGGGCTGCGCTTCGGCGACGCGGAGCTGACCCGGATGCTGGGCACCTGCGCCCTGGTGCTGATCATCGCCGAGGGCGGCCTGACCGCCCGCTGGAGCATGCTGCGCCCGGTGCTGCCGCTCGCGTCGCTGCTGGCCACGGTCGGGGTGGCGGTCAGCGTGGTGGTGGTGGCCGTCGCGGTGCACTTCATGCTCGGCTGGGACTGGCGCACCGCGGCGCTGATCGGCGCGGTGCTGGCCTCGACCGACGCCGCGGCGGTCTTCTCCACGCTGCGGCGGCTGCGGCTGCGGCCCCGCCTGGTCGCGACGCTGGAGGCGGAGTCGGGCATCAACGACGCGCCGGTGGTGCTGCTGGTGGTGCTGCTGTCGACCCGGGGCAGCCTCGGCCCGTGGTGGCACGAGCTGCTGCTCATCGGGTACGAGCTGGCGGCCGGTGCCGTCATCGGCGTGCTGGTGGGCCTGGCTGGCCGGGCGCTGCTGCGCCGCGCGGCCCTGCCCGCCGCTGGCCTCTACCCGCTGGCCGCGGTGGGCCTGACCGTGCTCGCCTACGCGGGCGGCGCCGTCGCCCACGCGTCGGGCTTCCTGGCCGTGTACGCCGCCGGGGTGGTGCTGGGCAACGCGCGACTGCCGCACCGGCAGGCGATCCTCGGCTTCGCCGACGGCCTGGCCTGGTTGTCCCAGATCGGGCTGTTCGTCCTGTTGGGCCTTCAGGTGTCGCCTTCCGGACTCTGGGCGGTGCTGCTGCCCGGCGTCCTCATCGGCGGCGCGTTGCTGCTGCTGGCGCGGCCCCTGTCCGTGTTCGTCTGCGCCACGCCGTTCGGGGTGGGCTGGCGGGAGCAGGCGTTCCTGTCCTGGGCCGGGCTGCGCGGGGCGGTGCCGATCGTGCTGGCGACCATCCCGGCGGCGCAGGGCCTGCCCGGCGCTGAAGCGCTGTTCAACATCGTGTTCGTGCTGGTCGTGGTTTTCACGATGGTCCAGGCGGGAACGCTGTCGCAGGTGGCGCGGCGGTTGGGGGTGACCGCGCCGGGGGAGGCGACCGAGCTGCGGGTGGAGACCGCGCCGCTGGAGCGCATGCACGCCGACCTGCTGCAACTGGAGGTGCCGCAAGGCTCCGGGCTGGCCGGGGTGCACCTGGACGAGCTGCGGCTGCCGGTCGGCGCCTCGGTGACGCTGGTGCTGCGGGCGGGGGTGGGGTTCGTGCCGGATCGCGACACCCGCTTGCGCACGGGTGACAGCCTGCTCATCGTGACGACCGAGGCGGTTCGGGACGAGGCGGAGCGGCGGCTGCGCGCCGTGAGCAGGCGCGGCCGCCTGGCCAGCTGGTTTGGGGAGGACGGCCGGGAGAGCCGGGACTAGATGATAAAGTCCGTTTTGCCAGCTTTCGCCGATCCGGCGGCGCCCGGGGCCGTCGTCCCGCGGTGCGATCGGACAAGCCGCCCGTTTGCGGCCGCCTCGGCGCCAGCTGGCACGTTTTCTCGAATCCGGCCGGGTTCGCGTGGCATGTTTGTGGACCGTCCATACGTTCCGTATTCTTGCCAGCCTATTGGAGTGCGCGGCGTGAGCCGCGCGCCCGTTTTGCATCTGGGGGACGGCATGGCCGAACAGCGGGCAGGCGGGAGCAGGACAGGCGCGGCGGCGGACAAGGCCGCGGCGAAGACCACCGCGGCGCCGAAGCGCTCCGTGAAGACGGTGGCCGCGGGGGCGGCCACGGCAGAGGGGGAGACGGTGACGGCGACCTCGGACACGACGAAGCGCGCGACGGCCAAGCCGACCGCCGACGCCAAGAAGGCCACCGCGAGCAAGGCCGCCCCGGCGGCGGCCGCGAAGAAGAAGGTCGGCACGGCGGCGCACGACGCCGCCTCGACCGCGCAGACCACCCGGCGGCCCGCCGCCGGGTCGGAGGAACATCCCCCCGCCCAGGCAACGCCGAGCGCCGCCACGACCGCGGCCGAGGGAGCGACCATGGTCAAACCTGCCGAGTCCAAGACCGCCAGCCGCACCGCCGCCAAGCCGGCGGCGGCAGCGGCGAAGAAGGGCGACCGCAGCGCAGCGGAGACGGAGAAGATCCGGGTCGCGTTGACAGCCCGCCGCGACGAGCTACAGGAGGAGTACGACCACACGCTCGTCGAACTCGCCGAGCTGCAGCGCGAGCGCCTGACCGACTCCGCCGGCGACGACCAGGCCGACACCGGTACCAAGACGTTCGAGCGCGAGCAGGAGATCACGCTGGCCAACAACATCCTGGAGCGGATCACGCAGGTCGAGCGGGCCCTGGAGCGCCTCGACGAGGGCAGCTACGGCTGGTGCGAGCGCTGCGGCAATCCGATCCCGGTGGAGCGGCTGGCCGCGTTCCCGTCGGCCACCCTGTGCGTGACGTGCAAGGCGCTGGAGGAGCGGCGCTGAGCGCGGCACCGCTAGTGGGTACAGTTCGGCGCGGACTTACGGACGGCCGGATGTGACGAAGGCGCGGGTGCGCCATGGCAGGGGAGTGTTGTCGGTGGAAGAGACCAGACAGGTGGAGCCGGAGCACTCCCCGCGTGCCATCGGGCACGGCCGGGCCGTGGCGATCTTCGCGGGGATGGCGTCGTTCGCCGTCCTGCTGGACGTGGTCACCAAGGAGATCGCGACCAAGCAGCTCGACCCGGACGAGCCGGTCCGGCTGCTCGGCGGCGCGCTGTACCTGTCGCTGACCCGCAACAGCGGGGCGGCGTTCAGCCTGTTCCGCGACCACACCTGGATCTTCCCGATCATCGCCGTCGGCGTGATCTCGTGGATCCTGTGGGCCGCGCGCAGCCTGCGGTCGCTGCCGTGGGCGCTGGCGCTGGGCTCGATCATGGGCGGCGTGCTGGGCAACCTGCTCGACCGGATCTTCCGCGCGCCGGGCACCTTCCACGGGCACGTGGTCGACTTCCTCAGCCTGTTCGACCCGTACGGGCGGACCTGGCCGATCTTCAACGTGGCCGACATGGCCCTGGTCGGCGGCGTCTGCCTGGCGATCCTGCTGGAGCTGACCGGCCGCCAGCGCGACGGCTCGCGCCTGACCGGCAAGGAAGAGCAGAAGAAGGCCGCCGCGGGCGACCAGCGCGAGGCCGAGTCGGCCGGCGTGACCTCCGAGCGTGGCTCGCAGGCATGGTCCTGAAGGGCGAGAGCCGCAGCCTGCCGGTCCCGGACGGACTGGATGGCATGCGGCTGGACCAGGCTGTCTCCCGCCTGTTCGGGCTGTCCCGCACCGCCGCCGCGACCCTGGTCGAGGCCGGCGACGCGCTGGTCGACGGCACCGTGCGCGGCAAGTCCGACAAGGTCTCCGGCGGCAGCTGGCTCGAGGTGACGCTGCCCGCGCCGCCGTCGGCGCCGACCGTCGTGGTCGAGACGGTCGAGGGCCTGCGCATCGTGCACAGCGACGACGACATCGTGGTGGTGGACAAGCCGGTGGGCGTCGCGGCCCACCCCAGCCCCGGCTGGACCGGCCCCACCGTGCTCGGCGGCCTGGCCGGGCTCGGCCAGCGGGTGGCGACCTCCGGGGCGGCCGAGCGGCAGGGCGTCGTGCACCGCCTCGACGTCGGCACGACCGGGCTGATGGTCGTGGCCAAGAGCGAGTCCGCGTACACCGCCCTGAAGTGGGCGTTCAAGCACCGCGAGGTCGACAAGCGGTACCACGCCGTGGTCCAGGGCCACCTGGATCCGCTGCGCGGCACGGTCGACGCCCCCATCGACCGCCACCCCACGCACGACTGGAAGTTCGCGGTGATGTCGGGCGGCAAGCCCAGCGTCACCCACTACGACACGCTGGAGGCCTTCCCGGCCGCCAGCCTCGTCGACATCAAGCTGGAGACCGGCCGCACCCACCAGATCCGGGTGCACTTCTCCGCGCTGCGCCACCCCTGTGTAGGTGACCTGACCTACGGCGCCGACCCGACCCTGTCCGCCCGGCTGGGCCTGTCCCGGCAGTGGCTGCACGCCCGGGAGCTGAGCTTCGTCCACCCGGGCAGCGGGGAAGAGGTCCGCTACGTCAGCGAGTACCCGTCGGATCTCGCGCACGCGCTGTCGCTGCTGCGCGACGCCGGATAGGGCGACGCGCCCCACCGGCCTGCGGCGGGGCGCGCGCCCACCTTCACGGAAGGAACCTCAGTGCAGAGGTTGCTGCGTCACCTGGACCAGGTGGTCGTGCCCCGGCTCGCGCGCGGCTTCGCCCGCGCGGGCGGGGGCGGGCTGCGGCTGCGGCTGCTGACCGGCATCGCGATCGTCGGGGTCGTCGGCGCGCTGCTCGGCGCGGTGTGGGCGACCCGCCGCCCGGTCACGGTGTCGACCGAGGGCCCGGCCGCGGAGGTGGTGCGGGTCGGCGTGGTCCAGGGCCAGAGCGTGCCGCTGTACGCGCGCCAGGCCCGTTCCGAGCTCGCCGGGCTGCTCGAGCGCCCCACGGTGACGCCCGTAGAGACGTACGCCCTGGTCAGCCTGCGCGCCTACCTGGCGCCGGAGCGGCTGACCCCGGTGCTCGGCGGCGTCTCGGTGGTGGAGGTCTTCGCCCGGGTGCCGCTGAGCGACGCGGCGACCCAGTCGGTCCGCATTCCGGCCTTCACCATCCCGACCGACGTGGTCGAGGGCATGGTGCAGGTGGCGCGCCGGCGCGCCGGTGACGCCGCCGACCTGCGCAACGTGGCGGCGAAGCTGCAGACCACCGACGCGACCGAGGTCGCCCTGCGCCGCGGCTACCTGGACGACTCGACCGTGGCGGCAGCCGAGGCCGAGGCGTACCGGGCCGGCTGCGCCTGCGTCTACGCGGCGGTGGTGCGGGCGACCCCGGCGGCGCTGGACCAGATCGCCGCCCGCCCCGAGGTGCGCGCCGTCGACCCCGCCCCCGAGGTGCGCCGCCTCGACCGCGCCGTGTTCCTGCCGCCCCTGCCCGAGCAAGTCGGCCAGGCCCCGGTCGCCGCCACGCCGTCGGCCGCCGCGTCGGCCGGGCCGGTGGTCTCGGCCGGGCCGGTGGTCTCGGCCGGGCCGTCACCCGAGCCGTCGCCGTCGGCCGAACCGGCGGCCACCGGGTCCGCCGCTCCGGCCCCGGCCGGCGAGGCGGCCCCGGCTGAGTCGCCGAGCGCCATATCCCCCAGCCAGGCCCCTTAGTTACACCCGGGTAGGCGCAAAACAGGGCTGGAGGTGTGGGGGCCCGAGCACATAGGGTGGTCAAGCTGGTGCCCGGTGGATAGCCTGGGCCGCATTGATCAGTCTGGGCAGGTCGGGAGGTTGCACCGTGGAGCGCAACGGGCAGCGTGGACCCGACGACCCCGCCTCCTGGGGCCAGCCGGGCAACCTGCCGGCGCCCGACACCTCGCGCTGGCGGGTGCTGCTCGACCGGGCCAAGATGCCGCCGCGCCCCGGTGACGCCCGCCCGTCGCCCGGCCCCGGCGCCGGGATGCCGTCCGCGGGCGGCGGCGGCCTGGGCGGGCGCGTCGAGTGGCGCCCCGCCGCCGCGCCCTCCGACCTCGACCAGGCCGTCAACCTGCTGCGGGGCCAGCTCGACCGGCCCAAGGTGCTGGCCTTCGCCAACCCCAAGGGCGGCGTGCACAAGACCACCGCCACCGTGCTGGCCGCCGCCACCATCGGCAGCGTGCGCGGCCGGGGCGTGCTGGCCTGGGACGACAACGAGCTGCGCGGCACGCTCGGGCTGCGCGCCGGCAGCGCCCGGCACGCCCGCACCATCCGGCACCTGCTCGGCGACCTGATGGAGATCGAGAACGCCCCGCCGTACGAGTTGAAGGACCGGCTCGACGACTACCTGCGCCACGCCTCCGACGGGTCGTACGACGTGCTCGCCGGGGAGGAGAATCCGCGCTTCGCCCAGCGGCTGGACTCGCACACCGTGCGCCGGGTGCTGGAGCTGCTGTGCCGCACCCACGAGGTGGTCTGCGTCGACACCGGCAACAACGTGGAGAGCGCCAACTGGCAGACCGTGCTCAACGCCTGCGACCAGCTCGTGATCACCACCGTGCCGCGGGAGGACGCCGCGTTCACGGCCGACTGGATGATCGACCTGCTGCACGAGGTGGGACTGGGCAAGCTCGCCGAGAACGCGGTGACGCTGCTGTCGTGCGCCACGCCGGGCCCGTCGGCGATGCTGGAGGATCTGCGCAAGCACTTCGCCACCCGTACCCGCGCGGTGGTGGTGGTGCCCTTCGACCCGGCCCTGGAGACCGGCTCCTCGATCGAGTACGGGGCGCTGCAGCCGCAGACCAAGCGCGCCTGGCTGCACGCCGCCGCGGTGATGATGGAGCCGTTCGTCCGGTGACCCGACCGGGTCGGCGGGCGCGTCCCCGTCAGCCCGGCGGGGTAGGCTGGCGGCCGTGTCAGACTCCTTCGTTCACCTGCACGTGCACACCGAATACTCGATGCTCGACGGTGCGGCGAGACTGAAGGAGCTGTTCAAGGAGGCGACCCGGCTCGGGATGCCCGCCCTGGCCATGACCGACCACGGCAACATGTTCGGCGCCTACGACTTCTACAAGCAGGCGACCGCCGCCGGCATCAAGCCGATCATCGGCGTGGAGTCGTACGTCACGCCCAGGACGCACCGGTCCGAGCGGACCCGGGTGCGCTGGGCCGACGGCGGCGAGAACGACGTCTCCGGCGGTGGCGCGTTCACCCACATGACGATGCTGGCCGCCGACGCCGACGGCCTGCGCAACCTGTTCCGGATGCAGTCGCGGGCCAGCCTGGAGGGCTTCTTCTACAAGCCCCGGGCCGACCGGGAGCTGCTGCAGAGCTACGGCAAGGGCGTCATCGCCACGACCGGGTGCCCGTCCGGCGAGATCCAGACGTGGCTGCGCATCGGCGACTTCGACAAGGCCGTCGCCTCGGCCGGTGAGTTCCAGGACATCTTCGGCAAGGAGAACTTCTACCTGGAGCTGATGGACCACGGCATCTCCATCGAGAAGGCGGCCCGCGACGGCCTGGAGCGGCTGCGCAAGCACCTGAACCTCAAGCCGATCGTCACCAACGACCTGCACTACACCTACGCGGCCGACGCCGACGCGCACGAGGTGCTGCTGTGCGTGCAGTCCGGCTCGACGATGGCCGACCCGAAGCGGTTCAAGTTCGACGCCCGCGACTTCTACCTGAAGTCCCCGGCCGAGATGCGCGCCCAGTGGGACGACCTGATGCCCGGGGCCTGCGACAACACCCTGGAGATCGCCGACCGGATCGGCGACTACAAGTCGGTGTTCGCCCACCGCGACCTGATGCCGTCGTTCCCGGTGCCCGAGGGGCACACCGAGGAGTCGTGGCTGCGCGCCGAGGTGCACCGGGGCCTGCGCGACCGCTTCCCCAACGGGGTGCCCGAGGACCGGCTGCGCCAGGCCGACTACGAGCTCGACGTCATCTGCAAGATGGGCTTCCCGGGCTACTTCCTGGTCACCGCCGACCTGTGCGAGTACGCGCGCAAGGAGAAGATCCGGGTCGGGCCGGGGCGTGGCTCGGCGGCCGGCGCGCTGATCGCGTACGCGCTGCGCATCACCGAACTCGACCCGATGGCGCACGGCCTGCTGTTCGAGCGGTTCCTGAACCCCGACCGCGTCTCGATGCCCGACATCGACATGGACTTCGACGAGCGTCGGCGCGGTGACATGATCCGTTACGCGACCGAGCGCTGGGGCGAGGAGCGGGTCGCGCAGATCATCACGTACGGCACGATCAAGGCGAAGGCCGCGATCAAGGACGCGGCGCGGGTGCTCGGCTACCCGTTCGCGGTCGGCGACAAGATCACCAAGGCGATGCCCCCGGCCGTCATGGGCAAGGACATCCCGCTCACCGGCATCTTCGACCCCAACCACCCGCGCTACCCCGAGGCGGTCGAGTTCCGGGCGCTGTACGAGTCCGACCCCGACGCCAAGAAGGTCGTCGACACGGCCAAGGGCATCGAGGGCCTCAAGCGCCAGTGGGGCGTGCACGCGGCCGGCGTGATCCTGTCCGGCGAGCCGCTGATGGACGTGCTGCCGATCCAGAAGCGCGAGCAGGACGGCGCCATCATCACCCAGTGGGACATGGGCGCCTGCGAGTCCATCGGCCTGCTCAAGATGGACTTCCTGGGCCTGCGCAACCTCACCGTCATGGACGACTGCCTGGAGGGCATCCAGCTCAACCGGGGCGAGACCCTGGTGCTGGAGGAGCTGCCGCTGGAGAACCCGCCGACCTACGAGCTGCTGGCCCGGGGCGACACCCTGGGCGTGTTCCAGCTCGACGGCGGGCCGATGCGGGCGCTGCTGCGCTCGATGGTCCCCGACGGCTTCGAGGACATCTCCGCGGTGCTCGCGCTGTACCGGCCGGGTCCGATGGGCGCCAACGCGCACAACGACTACGCCGACCGCAAGAACAACCGCAAGCCGGTCGTGCCGATCCACAAGGAGCTGGCCGAACCCCTCGCGGAGATCCTGGGCGACACCTACGGCCTGATCGTGTACCAGGAGCAGGTCATGGCCATCGCGCAGAAGCTGGCCGGGTACACCCTCGGCCAGGCCGACCTGCTGCGCCGCGCCATGGGCAAGAAGAAGAAGGAGATCCTCGACAAGGAGTACGTGCCCTTCTCCGGCGGCATGAAGGAGAACGGGTACTCCGACGAGGCGATCAAGACGCTGTGGGACATCCTGGTCCCCTTCTCCGACTACGCCTTCAACAAGGCCCACACCGCCGGCTACGGGCTGGTCTCCTACTGGACCGCGTACCTCAAGGCCAACTACCCGGCCGAGTACATGGCGGCGCTGCTCACCTCCGTCGGCGACGACAAGGACAAGTCGGCCGTCTACCTGGCCGAGTGCCGCCGCATGGGCATCAAGGTCCTGCCGCCGGACGTCAACTACTCCACCGCCCGGTTCACCGCCGTCGGCGAGGACATCCGCTTCGGCCTGGCCGCGGTCCGCAACGTCGGCGCCAACGTGGTCGACGCGATCGTGCGGGGGCGCAAGGAGCACGGCAACTTCACCGACTTCTACGACTACCTGCGCAAGATCGACGCGGTGGCCTGCAACAAGCGCTCCGTCGAATCGCTGATCAAGGCGGGCGCGTTCGACTCGATGGGCCACGCCCGCAAGGGCCTGCTGTCGGTGCACGCCGACGCCATCGACTCGTTCATGGGCGTCAAGAAGAACGAGGCCATCGGGCAGTACGACCTGTTCGGCGCCGCCTTCGCCGACGACGCCGCCGCGCCCGCCATGGTCGTCACCCCGACCATCCCGACCAGCGAATGGGACAAGACCGACCTGCTCGTCTTCGAACGCGAGATGCTCGGCCTATACGTCTCCGACCACCCGCTGTTCGGCCTGGAGCACGTGCTCAGCAAGGCCGCCGACATGTCCGTCGCCGCGCTGTCGGAGGAGGGCTCGGTCTCCGACGGCCAGATCGTCACGCTCGCGGGCATCCTCTCCGGCGTGCAGCGGCGCATCACCAAGCAGGGCAAGGCGTGGGCCTCGGCCACCCTGGAGGACCTGGACGGCGCGGTCGAGGTGCTGTTCTTCCCCAACACGTACGACCTGGTCGGGCAGTACATCGCCGAGGACGCCATCGTCGTGGTCAAGGGGCGCGTCGACCGGCGCGACGACCAGGCCCGGATGATGGCGATGGACCTGTCCATCCCCGACATCTCCGCCCCTGACGACGCCAAGCCGGTGGTGCTGGCGCTGCCCGCCAACCGGTGCACGCCGCCGCTGGCCGAACGCCTGCGCGAGGTGCTGTCCACCCACCCCGGCCCGGCCGAGGTGCACGTCCGCATCACCAACGGCCAGAAGTCCAGCACCTACCGCCTCGGCCCGATGCGCGTGTCCCCGGTCCCGGCCCTGATGGCCGACCTCAAGGCCCTACTCGGGCCCACCGCCCTGGGCTGACGCCCCGCTCTCGGCCGGCGCCCCGCCCGCGGCCGGCACCCTGCGGTTTCGGGGAAAGTGCACGAATCGAGGTCAAGATTCCAGCACTTTCCCCGAGACTGCACCCGATCATGGGCGCGAGGTCAGGGGATCTCGGGGTGGTGGTTGCCGGCCTTGTCGACGGTCTGGCTGGTGGCGACGTCGGTGCCGGTGGTCTCGTTGGCGGCGGCGGTGATGTTGACGCCCATGCTCTGCAGGGCGGAGCCGACCTGGCGCCACAGGCTCAGGATCACCGGGCCGATCTGCTCGTAGTTCTCCTGGATCTGCTTGCCCGAGTCGTCGTTGCCCCACGGGCGGGCGCTGCCCCCGGCCTCGATCCGGGCGCCGATGCCGTCGCGCAGGCCGCTGACCTGCTGCCCGGCCAGGAACATGCGCCGCCCGGCGTCGCGGCCGGTGTCCAGGTCGAGGTTGGTGCCGTCGCCGGGCGGCCAGGACAGGTGCCGCACCGGGATCTCGTCGCCGCTCACCGCCGACCCTCCTCGGGCTCCTCGGGCTCGTAGCCCATGATGCTGTCGTGGCGGCGCATCATCGCGTTGACGTCGTTGGTGCGCAGGAACTCCATCGCCCCCGACTCGGCGGGCAGCACCTGCGACATCAGCGCGGTCACCCCCGCACCGGCCGCCTCGGCGGCCCGGGACACCGTCTTGGTGATCTCCTCGGCGAGCTTGACCGCACCGTACTCCCGCAGGCTGCTGGGGTGCAGTTCCAGGTGCACCAGGCGGCCCCGCGCGTCGACCGTCGCCTTGATCAGCCCGTCGGTCGTCTTGGCGCTGCTGCGCAGCGACGCCAGCTTGGTCTGCAGCTCGCCCATGCCGGTACGCAGCCGCGAGTACTGATCGTGCACCTGCGCGAAGCGCTCCTTGAGCGCCCAGTTCGCGTCGCGATCGGACTGTTGCGCCACGACTCCGCCTTTCCCCGCACTCCGCTGCCTGCGACTGTATCCGCTGCGGCGGTTTCCCGCCGAAACGGGCCTGTCCAGGGTTGGCGCGGTCTTGGAGACATCGAGTAACTTACCCAAGGCGTTGCTCGGCTGCCTTGGGGAGGGTGCGGGATGTCTTGGTTGCCGTCACCGATTCCGCACCCGCTGTCCTACTTCGACGCTCCTGGTTGGTGCAAGGAGCTGCTCGACTGGGTCATCGGCATGGACTGGCCCGAGGGTGACGAGCAGGCCACCTGGGACATCGCCGACAACTGGTACGCCGCCTCCACCGAGCTGCAGGACCCGCTGCTGGAGTCCGAACGCGCCGCGCTCGACGCGGTGATCGCCTTCGGCGGCGCCGAGGGCAAGGTCGCCGCCGCGATCAAGGAGGCCTGGCTGCAGATCGGCAGCGGGTCGGACAAGTCGGCGCTGCAGGCCGCCGCCTTCGTCACGCACGCGCTCGGCGAGATGCTGGAGGGCGCGGGCTGCGACATCCAGGGCGCCAAGCTGGAGTACTACATCGAGCTCGGCCTGCTGCTCATCGAACTGATCGCGATGGCGGTCGCGGCGTTCTTCACCTTCGGCGCCTCCACCGCCGCCGCCGGGCCGATGTGCATGGCGACCCGCTTCGCGATCAAGGAGATCCTCAAGCGGCTGCTGAAGTCGCTGATCGAGCGGGGCATCAAGCGCGCGGTCAAGGACAAGCTGAAGGACCTGGGCAAGGACTTCGGCAAGAAGCTCGGCAAGTGGGCGATCAAGGCCGGCAAGGAGGGCCTGGACGAGGCCAAGGAGGAGCTGCTGACCCAGGGCGGCATCCAGGCGTACCAGAACGCCATCGGCCGCCGTCACGGCGTCGACCTGGTCGACCTGGCCGTCTCCGCCGGTGCCGGGTTCGCCGGCGGCGCCGCGAGCACGCTCGCGGGCAATCACAACGGGTCGTTCACCAGCAAGATGGCCCACGGGGCGCGGGGCGAGGTGCTCGGCGAGCTCGGCGGCTCGGCCGTCACCGGGCAGCTGCCGGGCCTGGACAACCTGGGCATGTCGGCGGTCTCCGGGGCCCGTGGCAGCGCCACCCACCACGTCACGCAAGAGTTCGACGCGATGACCGACGCGATCGTGGGCAACCTGGCCGCGATCAGCCTCGACGGCGACCCGGCCGGTGGCATCACCACCGCGGCCGCCGCGACCACGGGCGGCGGCGCCCCGCCGAACACCCAGCCCGTGCACACCACCGACGACGGCAGCTCGCAGTGGCCGAGCGCGCCCGCGGGCGGCTCGGACGGCGGCGGCTCGCCCGGCACCGGCGGTTCGGCCTCGCTGGCCGGAGTCGCCCCACCGGCCGACACCGGCTTCGCGCCACCCGGCTCCACCGTCGCCGCGACGACCACCGCCGCAGCGTCCGGCCCGGCGACGGGCCCGGTGGTGGCGGCGCCCGCCGGCATCCCGGCCCAGACCGGACCGGCGGCGGGCCCGGCCGCGGCCCCGGCGGTGGCCGCCCCGGCCACCGGCGGCAGCCCGCTGAGCACCGGCGCCGCGACCAGCACCGGAGTCGCCACCGGGGGCGCCTCGGCCGGACTCGCGTCGACCTCGACCGGCACCGCGACCTCCGGCCCGAGCACCGCGGGCACCGGTTCCAGCACCGCGACCGCCGGCCCCGCGACCGCCGGCCCCGCGACCGTCGGCCCCGCGACCGCCGGCCCCGCGACCGCCGGCCCCACGACCGCCGGCCCCACGACCGCGGGCACCAGCTCGACCGCCTCGACCGCGACGAGCGGCGCTACCACGTCGACCACCGCGGCCGGCACTTCGACCCCGGCGTCGTCCACCTCCGGCAACACCACCTCGACCGGCTCCAACGCGAGCACCTCGACCTCCGGCCCGGCGACGCCCGGCCGGACCCCTGGCACCGGTGCGCCGACCCCGTCGGGGCCTACCGCTCCGGGCCAGACCGCGCCCACCACGTCCACGGCCACGACCGGCTCGACCCCGGCCAACCCGGCCACCAGTTCGAACCCGGCCGGTCCGGCGCAGTCGGCGACGCCGGGCGCAGGCCCGAGCACCACCTCGCCCAGTCCGGCGACCAGTTCGAATCCGGCCGGTGCGGCGCAGTCGGCGACGCCCGGCGCAGGTCCGAGCACCACCTCGCCCCATCCGGCGCCCAGCCCGGCGCAGTCGGCGCCCGGCGCCGGTCCGGGCACCGGCCCTGACGGGACGACGCGAGACCCCGGCACCGCGCCGCAGGTGCGACCGGCCGCGCCGGACGGCTCGACCGCTGGCGGCGGCACGTCCGACCCGGCGACCGCGGTGCCCGCGCCGGTGACCACCGCGGGCACCGGCCCCGGCGGTACGCGTCCCGACGGCAGCGGGGCACGTCGCCCCGGCGACGGACGGGGCGACGTGCCCGACACCGACGCGCGGCGCTGGAGCGACGCCTACCACGGCGGCCTGCGCGCCCAGCGGCGTGCCATCCTCGCCTCGATGGGCGCCCCCGGTGCGCTCGCGGCGGCGGCCTGGGACGCGCTCAACCGGCACCGCGGCCCGGACTTCGCCACCGGCGGCGTCACCACCGACGACGTCTCCGCGCTCACCGGCGGTGACACCCCGCCCTCGGTCGACGCCTCGCGCCGCTACCACCAACGCGGCGGCTACCGGCCGGTGCTCACCCGGCACCAGCGCGAGCTGGAGGACGCGGTGCCGCGCGGGGCGGACGGGCGGCCGCGGCGGTTCCCGTCGCTGTCGTCGGGCTGGCTGGGCCTGGCCAACGACGGTGGTCCGCAGGCCGACCCGAGCCGCGGTGTGAACTGCGTCGACGTGGTGCTGTCGGTGGCCGACACCTGGCTGCACGGACGGCCCCGGTGCGCGGCGCCGCGTACGCTCGACGGGTTCTCGGCGGGGCGGCCCGTGCCGTCGGGCGGCGAGCCCGGGGGACCGCGCCGGATCGAGGACTTCTTCGGCGGCCGCCTGCAGCAGCTGTGCCCGAACACCCGGGGCATGGACCCCGACCAGGCCGCCGACGCCGTCACGGACGCGTACGCCCGGCTGGAGCAGCAGCTGCTCGCGGCCGGTCCGGGCGCGATGGCGGTGATCATCCACCAGGCCGCCGACGGCACCTCGCACACCTGGCCGGTCTTCAACGACGGCGGTGTCGTCATGTACGCCGACCCGCAGCAGCCGCCGGGCGAGCCGACCACCACGCCGCCGTTCACCGACGGCATCCGCCGGATGGACGCGCTGGTGGTGGCCCCGGACGGGAACCAGTCGCGGATCGCGGACGCCCCGGTGGGCGCCTGGTCGCAGGATCGGCCGAGGCGGGACGCGGCGTCGGACCGTACCCCCGAGGCCGCCGCGACCACGACCGCACCCGGCGCCGCCCCGCAGACCTCGACCACCGCGGACCCGGCGGTCGACCCCGCCGCCGCGACCGACCCGGCCGCCGCGCCGGACCCGGACGTCACCGCGACCGACCCGGCCGCCGCGCCGCGGCCCGACAGCCCGTCTGCGCCGCGGGCTGACAGCACGCCTGCGCCGCAGGACGACGCGGCCGACCCGGTGCCCGACCCGGCGGGGTCCGGGCGGGGTCCGGCCGAACCGCCCGCCGACGTGATGCTGCGCAGCCTCGACGACGCCGAACTGGCCGCACTCGGGGTGGGTACGGCGACGCTGGCCGACCTCGGGTACCCGGACCCGTCGGTGCTGTCCGCCGCGCAGCGGGCCACGCTGGAGGCGATGCTGCCGCAGGTCGCGGTGGTGCCCACGGCGGACGTGCGGTTCACCCAGCGCTCGGTCAGCCCCACCAGCGGCGACATGTCGCTGGAGGAGTTCGCCCGGCGGATGGGCGACACCGGCTGGCGCGGCGGCCCGGCCCACGTCGTGGCCTGGGGTGACGGCAGCCTGACCAGCCTCGACAACCGGCGGATGCGGGCCGCGCGACAGGGCGGCCTGGACGCGGTGCCGGTGTGCGTGCACACCCCCGACGAGCCGCTCACCAGCCTGCCCGGCGGCGAGGATCCGGAGCGCAGGAGGTACCGCGCGCCGCTGACCACGGAGATTCGGCGGCTGCCGGACGGGACGCTGGTGGTCGGCGGTGACCGCGGCGACGTGGCGTACGCGCCGGGCACGGTGCCGACGACGTTCGGCGAGGCGGCGATGTTCCGCGCCGCCGAGCAGCGCAGCCTCCTGCCGGGGCGGCTGTTCGGCGCCGACGTCGCCCCCGTCACGATCGGCAGGCCGCCCGGTCCCCAGAGCGTGGCCGGCGAGCTCACCTCGGCAGAAGCCCAGGTTCTGGCTTCGCTGCACGCCGATGCGCAAGCGACGGCCGACACGATCATGGGTGATCTGTCCGGCCTGGCGGACGCGGTCAGCGACCGGCTCGGCCTGACCGGTGAGCAGCGGGTGCAGCTGCGCGGCACCGGGGAGCGGGTGAAGTCGCTCGCCTCGCTCACCCGCAAGTTCCTGGTCGAGGGCAACGCGGTCGGCATCGACGCCTTCGCCGACGGCGTCAACGACGTCGTCCGGTTCTCCGTGCAGCTGCCCGGCGGCGCCGCCTACCGGCAGGCGTTCGACCAGCTGCGGGCCGGGCTGGAGGCCGACGGCTACCAGCTGACGACGCTCAAGAACTTCTTCCGGCCGGGCAACCGGTTCCACGGGCTCAACGCCACGTTCACCAGCCCCGACGGGCAGATGTTCGAGGTGCAGTTCCCGACCGCGGAGTCGTTCCGGGCCTGGGAGCTGACCCACCACGCGTACGAGGTCATGCGCCAGGCCAGCCCCGACGACAACGACGACCTGCCCGACGGGCCCGACCGCGCCTCGGCCCTCACCGATCCGCAACTCGGTGAACTGCCGCCGCGCCGGGTGCACGCCTTCCTGTCCATGCTCGCGGTCAACGCCCAGCTCGGACTGGACCAGGGCGTCCCACCCGGCGTCGCGGACATTGCGGGTCCCGATGGAGGGCCGGTCGGGGCGGTCGACACCGGATTCGCCAAGTGGATCACGAAGAACCGCAGGCTGTGGGCCCGCTACCGCACGTGGTTGGATGGCCAGGACGCCTCGTTCGACGGCTTCGCCGACGTGCTCGCCGAGTTCGGCCTCGACCCTGACAACATGCCGGTCGACCCGGCCACCGCCGCACGACTGGAGCAGCTCGATGATGGACTACTACGCGTTCTACGCGGTGGACAAGTCCCAACCGCCACCGACCGGGATCCTGATCTCGGACGGCCAGGACGCGATGATGTGGAGCCATCGCCAGAAGGCCTGGGTGTACGACCCGGCGGGAGTGCACTGGCTGCTGGACAACCCGACCTACACCGACCGGTCGGAGGTGATCAGCAGGGAGGAGGCCGAGCAGCTGACCCTGCAGATCACGAAGGGGACCGAACCCCTGCCGGACGAGGAGACCATTCTCTGGATCTTCCAGTGGAAGGGCGCCCCGCCGCAGAGCGACGACTAGACGACCCCGCCGCTGACGACACCCCGCCCGACCCGATGGGCACGGCGGTGCCGCCGCCACCGCACGACGTGATGATGCGCGACCTGACCGACGCGGAGCTGGCGCGGCTGGGCGCGGGTCGGGCGACCCTGGCCGAGCTGGGCTTCCCCGATCCGTCGGTGCTGACCGACGCGGAGCGGGCGCAGCTGGAGGCGCTGCTGCCGCGCGTGGCGGCGGTGCCGACGGCCGACGTGCGGGTCAGTCAGCGCTCGGTCAGTCCGTTCAGCGGTGCGAAGTCGATGGAGGAGTTCGCCCGGGAGATGGGCGACACGGGCTGGCGCGGTGGTCCGGCGCACGTGATCGTGTGGGGCGACGGCTCGCTGTCCAGCCTGGACAACCGGCGGCTGCGCGCGGCCCGGCTGGGCGGGCTGGACCAGGTGCCGGTGTGCCTGCACACCCCGAACGAGCCGCTCAACGGGGAGAAGGGCGACACGCTCGCGGTCGACCTGCGGCGGCTCGACGACGGGACACTGGTCATCGGCGGTGACCGCGGCGAGATCGTTTACGCCAAGGGCACCGAGCCCAGGACGTACGGCGAAGCGGCGCTGTTCCGCGCCGCCTGGCAGCGCAGCCTGCTGCCCGGCCGCCTGTACGGCGCCGACGCGGTCCACGTGACCATCACCAAGCCGCCCGCGCCCACGACACCGGCGGTAAGCCTCAACGAGGAACAGGCACGAGTTCTGGCCCGCGTGCACACCGACGCGCAGGCTCGCGCGCTGGCCGCGCTCGGTCACCTCACCGGCATCGTCGCCGACCTCAACGGTCAACGTGGCCCGGCCGCCGAGGCGGCACAGAGGCTGCAACTGCAGGGCACTGACCACATGGTCAAGACGTTGGAATCGATACAGCGCAAGTTCTGGACCGAGGGTCAGCGGATGGGTGCGCGGCTCTTCGCGTCTCAGCTCAACGACGCGGCGCGGTTCTCGGTCCAGCTTCCCGACGGCGCCGACTACCCCGTCGCGCTGCGGCAGGTCATCGCGGCGTTGGAAGGGCAGGGCTACGAGCTCACGAAACTCAAGAACTTCTTCCGGCCGGGCAACCGTTACCACGGCCTGAACGCCACGCTCCGGGCCCCGGACGGCGGCCTGATGGAGATCCAGTTCCCGACCGCGGACTCTTACCGCGCCTGGCAGCTGACCCATGACGCGTACGAGGTGGTGCGCCGTGACGACGAACTCGATCCGCGTCGGGTTCACGCGATGCTCAGCATGTTCGCTGTCAACGGCGAACTCGGACTCAACGATCAGGTTCCGCCGGGCATCGAGGAACTCATCAGTGAACGGTTCCCCGACGCGCAGCTGGTGCAGGACACGAGTCTGCTGAGATGGATCGCCGGCCAGCGCGAACTCTGGGTGGATTACCGGACGTGGTTGGATCAGCAGCACGCCACCTTCACCGGCTTCGGTGATGTGCTCGACGACTTCGGCGTGCAGGCGTCAGACCTGGTGCTCGACCCGGAAGTCGCGCGGGAGCTGGAGGGTATCGATGATCAACTATTATCAGACGTACGTGCACGACAAGAAGGACGGCCTTCCCCGGGGCCTGTTCATAGTGGGGGAGACGGACCAGGACGCGATCCTCTGGGACTTCGACAACCAGGCGTGGACGTACGACCCGAGGTCGATCGCGGCGTACCGCTTCAAGGCGGAGAACATGGATCGGTACGACCGGATCACCCGGGAGGAGGCCGAAGCCGTCTTCCAGACGATCAGTCATCGGGGCGACGAGTTCCCGGACGAGGAGACCATCCTCTGGATCTTCCAGTGGAAGGGGGACATCCCGGAGAGCCCGGACTGGTCGGACCAGTATCCGATCTGACCGACGACCTACCGCCGGACCCGGCGGGCACGTCGGCGCCGCCCGCCGACGTCATGCTGCGCGACCTCACCACTGCGGAGCTGGCAGCGCTGGGCGTCGGCACGGCCACCCTGGCCGACCTGGGCTTTCCTGACCCGTCGGTGCTGACCGACGCCCAGCGCACCGAATTCGAGTCGCTGCGGGCGTGGTTGGATGGCCAGAGCCTGTCGCTGGACGGGTTTGCCGACGTGCTCGCCGAGTTCGCGCTCGACCCGACGCAGCTTCCGGTCAGTCCCGACGTCGCCGCGAAACTGGAGAACATCGATGGTGACCTACTACGCGGTGGACAGGAACGAGCCGCCGCCCAGGGGGATCCTGGTGACGGAGGGCCTGGACGCGATGCGGTGGAGCCACCGCGGCAAGGCGTGGATCTACGACCCGTCGGGGGTCCGCTGGCTGCTGGACAACCCGGAGTACGCGGACCGCTCGGAGCCGATCAGCCGGGAGCAGGCCGAGCAGCTGACCCTGCGGCTGACGGACGGCAGGGAAGCGCTGCCGGACGAGGAGACCATCCGCTGGATCTTCCAGTGGAAGGGAGCGCCCCCGCAGCTGGAGGACGAGGACTAGCCGCCGACGACGCGCCGCCGCCGGACCCGATGGGCCGGGCCTTCGGCCCCCGCCCGGACACCGGCCTCAGCGATGCCGAACGCGGCCTGCTCGACGAGGTCCACCGGCGCGCGGTACGCAGCTCGGAGGTCATCCTCGACGATCTGACCGACGTGGCCGGCGACGTGGAGCGCCGCCTCGGCCTGCCCCCGGGCAGCCTGGAGCTGCGCGACACCGCTGCCAAGGTCAAGAGCCTGGAGTCGCTGGAGCGCAAGTACCTCACCGAGGGCCGGTTGGAAGGTCCGGCGGCGTTCGCGGCGACGGTCGACGACTCGGTCCGGTTCTGCCTGGTGCTGCCCGACGGCGCGGACTACAGACCCGCCCTGGACCGCTTCATGCAGGGGATGGCCGCGGCGGGATACGGCGTGGACGGGCCGCCGAAGGACTTCTGGCGCCCCGGCAACCGGTTCTACGGCACCAACGCGACGTTCCGGGCGCCGGACGGCACCCTGTTCGAGGTGCAGTTGCCGACCGACCTGTCGTACCGGGTCTGGCACGCCACGCACGCCGAGTACGAGGTGCTGCGCGACGACGACGCCGACCCTGAGCCGCGGGTCCGGGCGCTGCTGCGCATGATCGAGGTCAACCGGGCCACCGGTATGCTCGACGCGATCCCGCCGGGCATGGGCGAGCAGTCCAAGGACACGAGCCTGGCCAAGTGGATCTCGGACAACCCGAAGGTCTGGCACGCGTTCGTGCGCCGCCTCGCCGCGCAGGGCCGTACGCCGGACGACGTGATCGCCGAGTACGACCTCGCGCCGGCCGACTTCCCGGTCACCGACAAGGTCGCCGCCGCCCTGGAGGGAACGGATGCTGTACTACCAGGCGCTCTATCTCAAGGACGTCGAGGAGTTCCCGGACCAGCCGCCGACGGGCCTGTTCGTCCAGGGGGAGGGGTTCCGGGAGTCGCTGATCTGGGATCACCGGGCCCAGGAGTGGCGCTACGACCCGGAGACGGTGCGCGACCACCTCAGGAACTGGCGCAACGACTCCCGGCGCAGGCCGGTCCCGCGGACCGAGGCGGAGCAGGCCGCCCTGGCGATCACCCAGGGGACGCGGCCGCTGCCGAGCGAGGCGGAGATCGCGGCGATCTTCGCGGAGTCGCACCGCAGGAGGGCGGCGGGCGAACTGGACTGACCCCGGACGACGTCCCACCGGACCCGATGGGTTCGGTGTTCGAGCCGGAACCGGCCGCGCTCACCGCGGTCGAGACGGCGATGCTGGACGAGGTCTACGAGACCGCGCGCCGGCGTTCAGCCGACGTCATGGCCGAACTGCAGGCCGCGATCCGTGCCGTGAGCGCCGAGGTCGGCAGCGAGCTGCGGCTGCCCGACGACACCGAGCAGACGCGGTTCAAGGGGCGGGCCTCGCTGGAGCGCAAGTACCGGCTGGAAGGCCAGGCACACGGGCCGGACCGCTTCGCCGACGCGATCAATGACGCGGTCCGCTTCTCGGTCGTCATGCCGGACGGGGACGCGTACCGGCCTGCCCTCGACGCGATGGTCGCCCAGCTGGGTGCCCGGGGGTACGTGCTGGACGGGCCGCCGAAGGACTTCTGGCGGCCGGGCAACCGCTTCTACGGCACCAATGTCACCTTCCGGGCCGCCGACGGCCTCCGGTTCGAGGTGCAGTTCCCCACCGCGCAGTCACACCGGGTATGGCACCGCACGCACGGCGAGTACGAGGTGCTGCGCGACGAGTTCGCTGCGCCGCTGGACCGGCTCCGGGCCATCCTCACGATGATCGAGGTGAACCGCGCCGAGCGGATGGCCGACGCGGTCCCGGCCGGCATGGGTGGCGACGCCGCCAAGGACAACGGCCTGGCCAAGTTCCTGGCCGAGCAGCCCGGCGTCGTCGACGCGGTGCACCGCGAGCTGGCGGGGCAAGGCCGTACCCTGTCTGATCTGATCGCCGAGTATCACCTCACGCCGCAGGACTTCCCGGTCTCGCCGAAGGTGGCTCCGAACCTGAGGGAACAGGATGCTGCAGTACTACGCGCTCTACGTGAAGGATCTGGACGGCTATCCGGACCAGGAGCCGACGGGGCTGATCGTCCGGGGGCCGGGTCTGCACGAGTCGATGATGTACGACCATCGGGCTCAGGGCTGGCGGTACCGTCCGGAGGCGGTCGGCCGGATCATGAACGACTGGCGCTGGGACGACCGGCGGCGAGCGGTGGACCGGACGCAGGCGGAGCTGATCGCCCTGGCGATCTCGGAGAACCGGGGTCCGCTGCCGAGCGAGGCGGAGATCGCCGAGATCTTCCGGGAGTCCCACCGCAGGCGCGAGCAGGGGACTCTGCCGGAGTAGACCCGGCCCGCCCGCCGCACCAGCGCGGACCCGCCGACGGCGACGTGCCGCCGGACCCGGCCGGGACGGCGCGGCCCGAGCCGTCGGACCCGGCGCACCCGCAGTGGTCGTACCGGGCGGCGCTGCAGACCCGGCTCGCCTCGTTCGAGCTGCGGCGGCGCCAGCAGGAGTCGGACGCCCTGGCGCGGCGCTCGGCCGAGCAGCTCGACGAGAGCCGCCGCCTGGAAGCGTGGGCGCGGCACTACCGCAGCCAGGACCGGTACTCGTCGCAGGGTGCGCTGTGCGAGCAGTGGGCCGACTACCACCGCGCCTGGTCGGTCGAGTTCGGCAACCGGTCGCGGGCGGCGTACAACGGGACGTTCACCGGCAACGAGTTCAACTTCGTCACCACCGACCAGTGGACGCAGCTGAACAGCGACGTCGGCGAGCTGTACGCCGACCCCCAGCCGGTCGACGGGCGGCCGTACCAGCAGGTGGGCGGCCTGCGGCCGCCGCTGCGCGCGCACCAGGACGACCTGGTCGCGGCGATGCCGCGCAACCCCGACGGCAGCTTCCAGCAGTTCCCCGACCCGCGCGTCGGCCGCTGGTTCGGGCTGGCCAACGACAGCGGCCCCGGCTTCGACCCGTCCCGCGGCATCAACTGCCTGGACTGCATGCTCTCGCTGTGGCAGACCTGGCGCGGCAACCCGCGCGTCTCCGCGCCGCGCACCTGGGACCGCTACCGCGGCACCGACGCCTGGCAGGTCGACCGGGGCGAGGAGTGGGGCGACCAGCGGGCCGCCGCGCTGGCCGGGCGGCAGTGGGAGACCGTGTTCCCGGACATGTCCAGGCAGCTCCCGCCCGACCAGATGAAGCAGTGGGTGGACTGGGGCTTCGCCACCCTCACCCACCAGCTGGTCGCGGGCGGGCACGGGTCGGCCGTGTTCATCACGACGAGGTGGCAGGGCGGCGGCGGCCACGCCTGGCTGGCGGTCAACCAGAACGGCACGATCCTGTTCCTGGACTCGCAGACCGGACAGATCAGCGAGAACGTGCCGATGTACCGCCACGACGGCGACCCGGCCAGGTCGGCGAACGTGGCCTCGATGAATGCGATCTTCCTCGACGCCCAGGGCACGGCCCAGCCGATCCCGGCCCTGGCCCAGACCTCCTGGGGCCGCCAGGCGAACGCCCAGCTCAATCAGGCTCAGACGGCGCACAGCCAATCCGCCGAGCCGTCAGAGCCCACGCCGGAGAACTCAGCCGCAGACGACGATCCGACTGATCCGGCAGGAACTGTTCCAGCAGGCACGCATAGTCATGCCCCCGGCTCCGATGCGAAGGCCATCGCGAGATATGCACGGATTCGCGCCTACTGTGACGACGTCGAGAGGATCGCTCGTATTACCGGGGCGCCAGAAGAGGTCGTCGCCCGGGCGCGGCGTAACATCTTCCTCGAGACGCACGATGTTGCGGTCGGCCCAGGGCCAGAGAACCTATATCGCGGTCACTACTTCTGTGCATATGACTGGATCGCCGATGTGTGGACGCAGGGGTATGGCGGTGTGTTCAAGTCTGAGACGGAACGCCGCACCCTGCTGATGCTCCTCGCTCACGAATACGTCGAATCGCGACTGTTCGAGCTGACGGACCTTCCGTACGCGCCGTCTGACCCGGACTACTGGTTGCCGGACCTCGAGCTGGGCGGGTGGCTCGCAGATCCGTCGCCGGACCACTTCGGTGTCCACGATCTGGCGCCGAGGCAGAATATGGCGGACCCGTTTGGGCAGTATCGAGAGCTTCTCGGTATGGCGGTTCCAGATGTGGAGGCGCCGCTCGATCTAGCCGATCTTGAGCGGGTGGTTCACGCCGTGTTGGAGAGAGTGAGGTTGCGGTCATGACCGTGAGCGAACCGGTGCGACGGATTGGCGCCCGCCTGGAGGCCGTGGTGTGGGGCGAGAACTTCGTGACCGTGCCCTCGCGGCAGCGCCTCATGAAGGAATACCTGCGGCGTGCCGCCCTTTGGGCGAACGAATACGGCGTCGAGGAGCGGTGGCCGTTCTTCGATATCGCTGAGTGCGTGGACCCGGCCTCGGCGGTGGATCAGGAGTTTCTCGAGCAGTTGATGAAGCGGCTCGAAGACCGCGAGATCATCGGGCCACATCACTGGTATGTGGCCTATATGCTCCGTTTCGCGGCTTTGACGGTCGCCCTGCCTGATCTGGCTGATCCGTTTGAACCGATGCTGAGGTGTTATGAGCGGGGGGGTGCTTTCGGGCTGGAAGGCGGAGCCGTGCTCATCGGACATTCCTACGGCGTGCAGCATCGGCCCTTCGAGCGATTCCTGAATTGTCCACCGCTCGACATCAGCGATGTGGTCTTGGACGAACTGGATGTTCCGTGGCTCGCCAAGGTGGAGAAGAGCCGGGCTCGCGCCGACGAACAGGCACGGCGGGAGCAGGCGAAGAAAACGGCACCTGACCTCGATCACCTGCGGGACTGAGGCGATGGACGTGCCTTGGCGGGCGAAGATAGAGGAGCGGCTGGCCCGTGCGAAGAACAGGTGATCAGTGACTGCCGAGCTGCGGGCGCGTCTGGAAGCGATCGACTGCGAAAGAAGGGTGAGCAGTGGTCACTGAGTTGGAGGCGCGGCGGTTGGCCGAGCACCTGGCCCGCATCGCGGCCGACCCCGGCGCCCCCGCCCTGGTCCCGCACGTCGCCGAGTTCCCCGAGTGCTTCATCGTCTGGGCGCTGCCGCCCGAGCACGACGACGTCCCGCCCGAACCCGGCGCGGGCGCCCGCATCGTCATCGACCGCGGCACCGCCGCCCTGAGCACGTACCCCTCGATTCCGTTGGAGCACGTGCGCCGCCTGCACCGGCAGCGCCTGGCCGAGCACCCGCCCGCCCCGGTAACCGCCGACCCGCTGGCGGCGCTGCGCCGCGTCGGCCGAGGCGAGGCCCCGGGCATCGCCGCCGAGCTGACCCCCGCCGACGGCCGGACCCGCCGCGCCACCGGCGCCAAGGGCGACCAGCTGCTGCGCCACCACCGCCTGGTCATGCAATGGCTGGCCGACCAGCCGACCGGGACGCTGGTCCGCGGCGCCGCCCGGCACGCCGAGCTGATCGTCCTGTCGGACTGGCTGCACGAACTGGACCAGCACGCCGCTCGCGACGGTGCCGCGCCGGTCGACCTGGCCGGGGTGCGCGAGCTGGCCGCGACGGTCCTGGACCTGCGTATCACGCTGCTGCGCGACCCGGGCGACCCGCTGGACGGCACGCCGGCGGGCCCGTGCGACACCTGCCTGGCGGTATGGATCCACGTCGGCCTCGCGCCCGAGTCGGCCGCCCCGGTGGTGCGCGAGCCGGTCGCCCCGCTCACCGGCATCCCCGCCGCCCTGGCCGGGCTGCCCGAGGACATCGCGGTCACGCTCGCGGCGGGCGGCTGGGACCGGCCGGTACGCGTCGGCGGCCGGGACCTGACCTCGGCCGAGTGGGCCGACCTGTCCGTGCGGGCGCTGGCCGCGCACGGGCATCCGCCGCTGGAGTCGCTGCGCGCGGCGGTGGTGAAGTTCCCCTACCTGGCCTCGGTGCGGCGCGGCCCGGGGGTGGCCAGCCGGGTGCAGCCGTTCGAGCTCGGCGCCGAGCTGGTGTCGGACACCACGGCCACGCTGGCGCGGTTCGCCGAGGTGACCGGGGTGCCGCTGGCGCCGATCGGGGCCGAGCACGACGGGGACGGCGTCATCGCGATCGACGCGCTGGGCCGGGTGTGGGTGCTGGACCAGGCCGGGGAGTGGTACGCCGGCCCGGACCTGGACACCGCGTTCACGGTGCTGCTGCAGGGCCATCCGATGCCGCGCGTACGCGACGACGGCAACCTGGCCCCGCCGGGGCAGTAGCTCACCAGCTCCCGTCGGCGCGCACCCGCGGCGTGGCCGCCCCGGTGTCCAGCGTGTGCAGGGCGGCGGGCAGGTCTACGCCGAGGAACCAGGCTCCGGCGTGGTCGACGGCGTACACCCGGCGCAGCTCGTCGACGGCGAGCAGGCCGTAGTAGCCGCCCTCCTCGGTGCCGACCGGGAACAGCCGCGCCCCGATGCGCTCGGCGAGTTCGCCGAGGGTGTCGGCGGTGTGCTCCGACACCCAGGCGTTGATCGTGTACGACTCCACCCGCTGCTGCGCCCCCGGGGAGCTCTGCAGCACGGGCATCATCGGCGCGTACGGCAGCAGCACCTCGACCAGGAACGGCAGCGCCGTCAGCCGGTGCCGCAGACCGGGCACCGCCGCGGTCGCCGCGAGCGCCTCGACCAGGATCGAGGTCATGAACTCGTCGCCGCCCGGCGGCCGCCCGGGCATCTGCGGGGTCACCACGTCGCGCGGCGGCGCACCCGGCAGCCCGAGGTCGGTCAGGACGGTCGCGCAGGTGTGGCAGGAGCGGGTGGGCTGGGCCTCCGCCGGGTCGGCGGCCTCGCGCAGGCGGCGCAGGTCCAGGGTCGCCCCGGCGAGCAGGTGCGCCAGCCACGCCGGGTCGGCCTCCTCGCCGGCCAGCGAGAACAGGGCCCGGGAGGCGGCGATCAGCTCAGGGTGCCGGGTGGCGCCCCGGCTGCGGGCGGGAGGCGGGATCTCGGCCAGGGCGCGCAGGATCGCGGGGTGGTGGTCGTACTCGGCGTCGTCGGTGTGGGCGGCGGCCTCGAACACCCGGCCGTCCACCGTCAGCGCGGCGGTGAGCTGCGGCAGCCTGGCCTCGACGCCTAGCCGGGCCAGTTCGGCGGCGGCCGCGGCGGCCCGCTCCCGCAGCACCGGCAGGGGCAGCGGGGCGGGGCCGAAGGCGGAGAACGGGAACGACGGCGGCGGGGGCGGGGCGGATGCCTCGAACCGGGGCGCGGGGGGCAGGTCGGGCAGTCCGAGGGGCGGGCGCGGCGTGTACCGGTCCATGGCGACCTGCGGGGGCAGGCCGGGCACGACCGACAGCTCGCCGGTGTTGCGGTCGATGATCACGGTCTCGCCGGTGCCCGGCTGCGCCAGGGGCGCGTCGGCGGGCGGCGGCGCCCAGACGACCCAGCCGCCGTCGAACTCGTACACCCTGGGCTCGCAGGGGTGGCCCCGGCGCAGCGTCTCGGTCGCCCCCCAGTGCCGCACGATCTCCTGCAGCCGGTCCTGTGAAATCATTGCGGCTCCCGTGATGGCTCGGTCCGGACAACCTATCGCAGGAGGGCACGAACGCCCTATCCCGCCGGATCGGTCCACGGGCACCGCCGCGGAGAGGTTTACGGTATGAGCATGCTTTCCGACGACACGTCCTCGTACGAGGCGCCGCTCGACCTCCAGCCCCGGCCCCGCCCGTCGGTGGCCGCCGAGCTGTGGCCCGCGGCGGCGGTGGCGCTCGGGATCGCGCTGCTGGGGCTGGTGCTGGGCTGGGCCTGGCACGCGCTGGCGCCGACCCTGCCGCTGAAGATCGTGGCGGAGGGCGCGGTCTACACCTCGGCCGAGCCGGAGCAGCTGGCCGCCTCCGACAGCTGGTTCGCGCTGCTCGGGTTCGGCTTCGGCCTGCTCGCGGCGCTGCTGGCCTGGGTGCTGCTGCCCAACCGGCGCGGTCCGTGGCAGCTGGCCGGGGTGGTGCTCGGCTGCCTGGTCGCCGGGTGGGCGGCGTGGTGGCTGGGCCACAACCTCGGCCTGGCGCACTACCAGGACCTGCTGGCCCACGCGCCGGTGGACACGCTGATCCAGAAGCCGGTGGACCTGCGCGCGGTCAAGCACCTGGACTTCTTCCCGTACGCGATCGGCGGCAGCCTGCTCGTCCCGGCGCTGGGCGCGGTCATCATGTACGCGATGCTCGCCGCCTGGTCGAGCTGGCCGTCGCTGCGCCGCGGCGAGGAGCCGGACGACGAGCCGTTCGGCGACCAGCTCGGCTACGGCGTCGAGCCGCCGCGCCAGGACGCCTGACCCGGCTCAGTTCGACGAGGGCGCCGGTCCCAGCTGCGCCAGCTGGGCCGGCACCGCCCGGACCTCGCGCAGCAGCGACGTCTCCCGGGCCAGGATCTTCAGCTCCAGCCGCAGCCGTGCCGCCGGGTCCAGCGCGCTGAGCAGCTGCTGCCGGTCGGCGATGGTCAGCGAGGCACTGGCCGCGACCAGGTGCGACAGCACCACCGGATCGTCGGGCAGCTGGTCGTCGGGGTTGCCGCGCAGCACGCCCAGGTACTCCCGGAACGAGGCCAGCACGCGCGGCGCCAGCGCGTCGGCGGCCGCGTCGGGCTCCGGCTCCGGCAGCCACTCCACCCCCACCACCGGGTACGGGTGCGAGCTCGGCACGAACCCGGTGATGCGGAACCGCCGCTGGCCCACCGTCACGATGTCGAACTTGCCGTCGGGATGCTCGGTGATCTGCCGCAGCTGCGCCACGCAGCCGACGTCGTGCACCACCACCTCGGAGGTGGACAGGCCGTCGTTGGGCGGCGGCATGACCTCCAGCCCGCGCTCGATGGCGACCACGCCGAACTCGCGCGGGGTGCCGTCGGGCAGGTCCATCAGGTTGCGCACCAGCGTGCGCCAGCGCTCCTCGAAGATGTGCAGCGGCAGCACCAGGCCCGGAAAGAGCACCGTGCCCAGCGGGAACAGCGGCAGTGTGCCGGTGGTCATGCGCTGAGACTAGCTCCCGCCACCGGGCGCCCGCCTCCGTGGCGCGGGTCACTTTCCCAGTGCCTGGGCCGGTTCGACGCGGCGAGTGGGGGCGCCAGTAGACTTTGGGAAGTGTTGACCCGTATCGACCTGCGCGGACGGGATTTCGCCGGTGCCGGCGCCGATCCGCGAACCCTGCTGCCCCGTGCCCAGCTCGACGTCTCCCAGGCGGTCGAGCAGATCCGCCCGCTGGTGGAGGGGATCCGGGTCCATGGGGTGGAGGCGATCCGCGAGGCGACACATCGCTTCGACGGCGTGCGGCCCGCGGCCCTGCGGGTGCCCGCCGAGGTGATCAAGGAAGCCGAGCAGGTGCTGGAGCCCCAGGTGCGGGCCGCGCTGCTGGAGGCGATCGCGCGTACCCGCAGGGTCCACGCCGACCAGCGGCGCACCGACCACACCACCCAGGTGGTGCCGGGCGGCACCGTCACCGAGCGCTGGCTGCCGGTCGCCCGGGTCGGGCTCTACGTGCCCGGCGGCCTGGCCGTCTACCCGTCGACCGTCGTGATGAACGTGGTCCCGGCCCAGGCCGCGGGTGTCGAGAGCCTGGTCGTCGTGAGCCCGCCGCAGCGCGGGACCGGCCTGCCGGACGCGCGGGTGCTGGCCGCGTGCGCGCTGCTCGGCGTCGACGAGGTGTACGCGGTGGGCGGTGCCCAGGCGGTGGCGATGCTGGCCTACGGCAGCCGCGGCAGCGCCGACCCGGGCCGCGAGCTGTCGCCCGACGACGACTGCGCCCCGGTCGACCTGATCACCGGGCCTGGCAACGTGTGGGTGACCGCCGCCAAGCGCCTGGTGCGCGGCGTGGTGGGCATCGACGCCGAGGCGGGGCCGACCGAGATCGCGATCCTGGCCGACGACACCGCCGACCCGGCGCATGTCGCCGCCGACCTGATCAGCCAGGCCGAGCACGACCCGATGGCGGCCAGCGTGCTGGTCACCGACTCGCCCGCGCTCGCCGACGCGGTGGACGCGCAGCTGGCGGTGCGGGTGGCCCGCACCAAGCACAGCGAGCGGGTCACCACGGCCCTGTCCGGGCCGCAGTCGGGCGTGGTGCTGGTCGACTCGGTCGAGGCCGGGCTGAAGGTCGTCGACGCGTACGCGGCGGAGCACCTGGAGATCCAGACCCGGGACGCGCGCGCGGTGGCGATGCGGGTGCGCAACGCCGGCGCGATCTTCGTGGGGGCCTACGCGCCGGTGTCGCTGGGCGACTACTGCGCCGGATCCAACCACGTGCTGCCGACCGCGGGCTGCGCCCGGCACTCCTCGGGCCTGTCGGTGCAGTCGTTCCTGCGCGGCATCCACGTCGTGGAGTACGACGAGGCGGCGCTGCGCGAGGTCGCCCACCACGTGGTGGCGCTGGCCGACGCCGAGGACCTGCCCGCGCACGGCGAGGCCGTGACCGCGCGCTTCGAGAATGAGGTCGGGGCATGACCGAGTGGGTGCAGCAGCTTCTGCGCGAGGATCTGCGCGGACTCAGCGCGTACGGTGCGCCGCAGCTGGACGTGCCGGTCCGGCTCAACACCAACGAGAACTCGTACCAGCTGCCCGACGAGGTCGTGCGCGCGGTGCAGCGGGCGATCGCGGGCGAGATCGCCGACCTGAACCGCTACCCCGACCGGGAGGCGGTGAAGCTGCGCGCCGACCTGGCCGCCTACTGCGGGCACGGGCTGACCGCCGAGCAGCTGTGGGCCGCCAACGGCTCCAACGAGATCCAGCAGCAGCTGTTCCAGGCGTTCGCCGGGCCGGGCCGGATCGCGCTGGGCTTCGGCCCGGCGTACTCGATGCATCCGCTGTTGGCCAAGGGCACCGCCACCGGCTGGGCCGACGGGCTGCGCGGCGAGCGCTTCGAGCTGACGCCCGAGCACGCCGCCGAGCAGGTGCGCCTGCACCAGCCCGCGCTGGTGCTGCTGTGCTCGCCGAACAACCCGACCGGCACCGCGCTGGACTTCGCGGTGGTCGAGGCCGTCCTCGCCGAGGCGCCCGGCCTGGTGGTCGTGGACGAGGCGTACGCGGAGTTCCGCCGCCCCGGCACGCCCAGCGCGCTGGAGCTGCTCGACGAGCACGAGCGGCTGGTGGTCACCCGGACCATGAGCAAGGCGTTCGCGTTCGCCGGTGCCCGGGTCGGCTACCTGGCCGCGCACCCGGCGATCGTGGAGGCGGTGCAGCTGGTGCGCCTGCCGTACCACCTGTCGGCGCTGACCCAGGCCGCCGCCCGCGCCGCCCTGGCCCACGCCGACGTGCTGCTGGGCACGGTCGAGGCGATCAAGGCGCAGCGCGACCGGATCGTGTCCGAGCTGCGCGCCGACGGCTGGGAGGTGGCCGACTCGGACTCGAACTTCGTCCTGTTCGGACGCTTCGCCGACCAGAAGGCGGCCTGGCGCGCACTGCTGGACCAGGGCGTCCTGGTCCGTGATGTGGGACTGGACGGCTGGCTGCGCGTCACCGCAGGGACCGAGCAGGAGACTGATGCCTTCTTGGAGGCGATGAAGGGGCTGAGCGCATGAGCAGGACCGGCCGGGTCGAGCGGGTCACCAAGGAGACCAAGGTCCTCGTCGAGATCGACCTCGACGGCACGGGCCAGGCCGAGATCAGCACCGGCATCGGCTTCTTCGACCACATGCTCAACCAGATCGCCCGCCACGGCGGCTTCGACCTGACCGTGCGCACCGAGGGCGACCTCGAGATCGACGCGCACCACACCATGGAGGACACCGCGCTGGCGCTGGGCGAGGCGTTCGCGCAGGCGCTGGGCGACAAGGCGGGCATCCGCCGGTACGGCGACGCGGTGGTGCCGATGGACGAGGTGCTGGTCCAGGCCGCCGTCGACCTGTCCGGGCGGCCGTACGTGGTGCACGACGAGCCGATGGACCTGGCCCCGTACATCGGGCCGGTCTACCCGGTCTCGATGACGCGGCACATCCTGGAGTCGTTCGGGCAGACCGCGAAGATCACACTGCACGTCTCGGTGCTGCGCGCGGCCCGTCCGGGCACCAAGCCCGACGCGCACCACGTGGTCGAGGGCCAGTTCAAGGCCCTGGCCCGCGCCCTGCGCACCGCCGTGGAGATCGACCCGCGCAGCCGGGGCGCCGTGCCCAGCACGAAGGGCGTGCTGTGAGCGTCGACGTGGTCGTGCTCGACTACGGGTCGGGCAACCTGCGCTCGGCCCAGCGCGCGCTGGAGGCGGCCGGTGCCGCCGTGACCGTCACCGCCGACCTGGGCCTGGCCGAGCGGGCCACCGGCCTGGTCGTGCCGGGCGTCGGGGCGTACGCGGCGTGCATGGCCGGGATGGACGAGGTGCGGGCGGCCCCGGTCATCGCCGAGCGGGTGCTGGCGGGGCGGCCGGTGCTGGGCATCTGCGTCGGCGCGCAGATCATGTTCGAGGAGGGCGACGAGCACGGCGTGGTCACCAAGGGCCTGGGCCTGCTGCCCGGCACGGTGACCCGGCTCGACGCCCGCCGGGTGCCGCACATGGGCTGGAACCTGGTCGACGCCCCGGCCGGGTCGCGGCTGTTCACGGGCATCGAGGCGGACGCGCGCTGCTACTTCGTGCACTCGTACGCGGCCGTGCCCACCGCCGAACTCGACGCGGTCGCCTTGGTCACCACCACGACCCACGAGCAGGCCACCTTCGTGGCCGCCGCCGAGCGGGGCAGCCTGTCGGTCACCCAGTTCCATCCGGAGAAGTCCGGCGCCGTGGGCGCCGCCCTACTGCGCAACTGGATCGAGAGTCTGTCATCGTAGGTCGCGATCCCGCTGACCCCCCGGCGGGCGACGTGATGACGCGGGTGATCCGGTGAGCAAGGAACGCAAGCTGCGCCGGGAGGCGCGGGAGCTGGCCGCGCGCCAGGCGCAGGAGACCGAGGCCAGGCGCGCGGCGCGGCGGCTGGCCCGCCGTGAGGTGTGGCGCCGGATCTCGCTGTACGAGCTGCGCCGTCGCAGCAGCGGGCGGCTGTCCGTCGGGCAGACCCGGGCGCAGCGGGCGATCGTGGCCGTGTTCGTGCTGGTGTCGCTGTTCGCGATCTGGCAGCTGGTGCCGTCGGTGGAGCTCGCTGTGGTGCTCACCCTGGTGCTGCTGCTGACCCTGCCCGTGTTCGTACTGATCGCATTCGATCGAAGGAGTTCCTAGATGGCACTGGACCTGCTGCCCGCCGTGGACGTCGCCGGAGGCCAGGCGGTGCGCCTGGTGCAGGGCGCCGCCGGCAGCGAGACGTCGTACGGCGACCCGCTGACCGCCGCACTGGACTTCCAGCGGGCCGGGGCGCAGTGGATCCACCTGGTCGACCTCGACGCCGCCTTCGGCCGGGGCGCCAACGCCGCGCTGCTCGCCGACGTGGTGGGCCGCCTGGACGTGAAGGTGGAGCTGTCCGGCGGCATCCGCGACGACGCGTCGCTGGCCGCCGCGCTGGGCACCGGTGCCGCGCGGGTCAACATCGGCACGGCGGCGCTGGAGGACCCGCAGTGGTGCGACCGCGTCGTCGGCGAGTTCGGCGACCGCGTCGCGATCGGGCTGGACGTGCGCGGGCGTACCCTGTCGGCGCGCGGCTGGACCCGCGACGGCGGCGACCTGTACGAGGTGCTCGCCCGCCTAGACAAGGCCGGCTGCACCCGGTACGTCGTCACCGACATCCTCAAGGACGGCACGCTGCAGGGACCGAACCTGGACCTGCTGCGCGACGTCTGCGCCGCCACGCCCGCCCCGGTCATCGCCTCGGGCGGCGTGTCCACCCTGGACGACCTGCGCGCGCTGGCCACCCTGGCCCCGATCGGCGTCGAGGGTGTCATCACCGGCAAGGCGATCTACGCAGGTGCCTTCACCGTCGAAGAGGCGCTGGCCGCCCTCGCGCAGGCCTGAGCCGAAGCGGCGGCCCGAGCCGAGGCGGCGGCCCGCGCGGGCTAGGCGGGCATGCCCGCGGTGGTGCGCGAGTGCCACGCGCGGGTGAGGGCGTCGATCACGGCGGCGACGGCGGGGCGGTGATCGGCGGCGCCCCGCCAGGCCACGCTGACGCGGCGGGTCGGCACCGGGTCCAGCGGGACCACGGCGGTGCCGGGCACGGCGGTGATGCGGGCCAGGCGGGGGATCAGCGCCACGCCCAGGCCCGCCGCCACCAGTGAGAACTGGCTCTCGAACTCGCCGACCAGGAACTCCGGCCTGAGGCCGGGCAGGATGCGGATCAGCCAGTCGTGGCAGATGGTGCCCTCCGGCGAGGCGATCCAGCGCTCGGCGGCCGCCTTCTCCAGCGGCACCGGCCCGGCCCCGGCCAGCGGGTGCCCAGCGGGTACGACCAGGTCGGCGGCGTCCTCGCCCAGCGCCCGCGCCGACACGCCGGGCGGCAGCACCAGCCGCACCTGGCGCCAGTCGTCGACCACGGCGAGATCCACCCGCCCCTGGTCCAGCGCCTGCAACCCCTCGTACGGGTTGCACTCGACCAGTTGCGGGCGCAGTCGGGGGTGCTCGGCGGCCAGCAGGGCCAGGGCGGGCGGCAGCAGGCCCCGGCAGGCGGTGGCGAAGCTGGCGACGGCGATCGTGCCCGCCACCTCGCCCCGGTAGGCGTCCAGGGCCGCCGCGGCGGCGTCGACGGCGGTCAGCACGGTCGCGGCGTGCTCGGCCAGCAGCCGCCCGGCCCCGCTGAGCCGCAGGCCGCGACCGTCCTTGTGGCACAGCGTGGTGCCGGCCTCGCGCTCCAGCTTCGCGAGCTGCTGCGAGACGGCCGAGGGGGTGCAGTGCAGCGCCGCTGCGGCGGCGTGGACGGTGCCGTGCCGGGCGAGGGCGTCGAGGGCGCGCAGGCGGCCTAGGTCGAACATGCAGTCATACTAAACGAACTGTGAAGAACTATTCGCTGGTGCTTCACGATGGCGCGGGCCACGATCTGTGCATGCGACCCAGAGACATCCTGCTGGCGGTGGCCGTGGCCGCCGCGTGGGGCTTCAACTTCGTGGCGATCGAGGCCGGGCTGGACCGGATGCCGCCGCTGCTGTTCTGCGCGCTGCGGTTCGGGCTGGCCGCCGTACCGGCGCTGTTCTTCGTGGGGCGGCCGCAGGTCGCCTGGCGGTGGGTCCTCGCGGTCGGCCTGGTCCTCGGCGTGGTCAAGTTCTCGCTGCTGTTCGCGGGGGTCGCCGCGGGGCTGCCCGCGGGCCTGTCCTCGCTGGTGCTGCAGAGCCAGGCGATCTTCACCACCGTGTTCGCCGTGGCGCTGCTGCGCGAGCGCCCCGCGCTGCGCCAGTGGGCCGGGCTGGGCATCGCCGTCCTGGGCGTGGCGCTGGTCGCCGGGCGGCTCGGCACCGACCGCCCGGTCGAGGGGTTCCTGCTGGTCCTGGCCGCCGCCGTGGCGTGGGGCCTGTCGAACGTGCTGATGCGCCGGGCCGCGCCGCCGGACATGCTGCGCTTCGTGGTGTGGGTGTCGGCGGTCGCCACGCTGCCGCTGCTGGCGCTGTCGCTGCTGGTCGAGGGGCCGGAGCAGATCGGCCCGGCACTGCGCGGACTGGACCTGACCGGGCTGGGCGCGCTGGTCTACATCGCCGGGATCTCCACCCTGGCCGGGTTCGCGGGCTGGGGCGCGCTGCTGCGCCGGTACGGCGCCGCGACCGTGGCCCCGTTCTCGATGCTGGTGCCCTTCTTCGGGATGAGCTCGGCGGCGCTGCTGCTCGGCGAGCCGCTGCAAGCCACCGACCTGCTCGCCGGCGTACTGGTGATCGGCGGGGTGCTGCTCGGCGCGGCCCGCCGCCCCGCCGGCCCGGTCCCGGACCCGCACGCGGCCCTGCCCCACCCGGTCCGGGAGCCGGACGCGGCCCTGCCCCGCCCGGTCCGGGAGCCGGACGCGGCTCGGCGGTCCCATCAGCCGGTCCCGGAGCCGGGCGCCCTGACCGTGCCGACGAGGGCCCAGGTAGCGTCGGCGGCATGATCGAGCTCGGCGGGCGGCACCGGTCACCGGTCCCGGACCCCGCCGACCGGCGCAGCGAGGAGAACCCATGAGCGTCGCGGTGCGAGTCATCCCCTGCCTGGACGTCGACGCCGGGCGCGTGGTCAAGGGCGTCAACTTCGTCGACCTGCGCGACGCGGGCGACCCGGTCGAGCTGGCCGCCGCCTACGGCGCGGCCGGTGCGGACGAGCTGACCTTCCTCGACGTCTCGGCCTCGGCGGAGGGTCGCGGGACGATGCTCGACGTGGTGCGGCGTACCGCGGAGACCGTGTTCATCCCGCTGACCGTCGGGGGCGGGGTGCGCTCGCCCGAGGACGTGGACGTGCTGCTGCGCGCCGGGGCGGACAAGGTCGGGGTGAACACGGCGGCGATCCGGCGCCCCGAGGTGATCACGGAGATCAGCCAGCGCTTCGGCAACCAGGTGCTGGTGCTGTCGCTGGACGTGCGGCGGGTCGCCGACGCGCCGTACGCGCCGAGCGGGTTCGAACTGACCACGCACGGCGGGCGGCAGTCGGCCGGGATCGACGCGATCGAGTGGGCCCGGCGGGTCGCGGAGCTGGGGGCGGGGGAGATCCTGCTCAACTCGATGGACGCCGACGGGACCAAGGACGGGTTCGACCTGGAGCTGATACGGCTGGTGCGCGACGTGGTGGACATCCCGGTGATCGCGTCGGGCGGTGCGGGCAGGGCGGCGGACTTCCCGCCCGCGGTGGCCGCCGGAGCCGACGCGGTGCTGGCCGCGAGCGTGTTCCACTTCGGCGAGGTCGCGATCGGCGAGGTCAAGACGGCCCTGCGCGCGGGCGGCCACGCGGTCCGCTGACCGCCGCGTGCCTCGCCGTGCCTCGTTCGGCGGAGCATGATTCGAATTCGTGGACGCTGGATGTCGCCATAGCAGCATCAGGCGTCCACGAATTCGGATCATGGGCTGACCCCGTGCGATCGGCCGCGAGCACTCGCGTCGCGGCGCGTTAAGAAGGGGCCCTTCTGCTACGGAAAGCGATAAGAAGGGGCCCTTCCTTGCGTCCGGGGCGGATGGGCGGGCGGGGCTAGCGGCCGCGGATGAAGCTGAGCAGGCGGATGATCTGCCAGTACAGGAAGATCAGCCCCACCAGCAGCCCGAACGCCAGGTACCACCCATACCGCGCCGGCAGGCCGCCGTTCACCGCCCGCTCCACCTGGTCGAAGTCGACGATGAACGTGAGCGCGCCGACCACGATGCAGATCAGCGCGAACACGATCCCCGCCGTGCCGGGCTTGTAGATCCCCAGCCCGCCGCCGAACAGCCGCAGCGCGAAGTCCACCAGCGACAGCAGCAGGATCCCCACCAGCGAACCCACGATGATCTGCGTGAACCGCTTCGTGGCGCGCAGGATCCGCATCCGGTAGAGCAGCGCCATCGCCAGGAACACCCCGAAGGTGCCGATCACCGCCTGCACCACGATGCCGGGGAACCGCGCCTCCAGCTCCCGGCTGACCACGCCGAGGAAGACGCCCTGCAGCACGGCGTACCCGCCGATGACGAACGGGTTGGTGATCTGCTTGAACGTGATCACCAGGACCAGCGCCAGGGTGGCCAGGGTGGAGCCGAGTACGAACAGGCCGGTCCAGGCCGGGGACCGCAGCAGGTTCCACGACAGCGCGGCCGCGATGACGGTGACGGCTACCAGCACGAACGTGCGTCCGGCGACACCGTCCACGGTGGCCCGGCCGACCTCGCGGCGCTCCAGCACCGGCGGGTCGATGGGGCGGGTCAGCACCGGATTGGAGCTCTGCATCATGTCGCCGTCATCCTCCTGTGCGCTTCCCGGATGTTTCCTGGAACTTATCTGAATTTTCCGTATTGATACCGCAAACCCGTTGCGTGAGTAAGTTTCCCATTATGCGCCTGGTACGTGGGGCTGCTTCGTCCGGACCGCGCCTGACGGCGCCGCGGCGGGGAGCGTGAGGTCATGATGCGGTGGCTGGTGCGGGCGAGCCTGCGCTTCCGATTGTTGATCATTCCACTTGCGGCGGCGCTGCTCGTGCTCGGCGCGGTCCGGCTCAAGAGCGCCCCGCGCGACGTGCTGCCGGAGTTCACCGCCCCGCGGGTCGAGGTGCAGACCGAGGCGCTGGGGCTGTCGGCCACCGAGGTGGAGCAGCTGATCACCGTGCCGCTCGAGTCGGACCTGCTCAACGGCGTGGCCTGGCTCGACGACATCAATTCGGAGTCGGTGCCCGGCCTGTCGTCCATCGAGATGATCTTCGAGCCGGGCACCGACGTGTTCCGGGCCCGGCAGATGGTGCAGGAGCGCCTGACCCAGGCCCACGCGCTGCCCAATGTGTCCAGCCCGCCGGTGATGCTGCAGCCGCTGTCCTCCACCAACCGCGTGATGATGGTGGGCCTGACCTCGAAGGACCTGTCGCTCACCGAGATGTCGGTGCTGGCCCGCTGGGTGCTGAAGCCCCGGCTGACCGGCGTGCCCGGCGTGGCCAACGTGTCCGTCTGGGGCAACCGCGAGCGCCAGCTGCAGGTGCAGGTCGACCCCGAGAAGCTGCGCGCCAACGGCGTGACGCTGAACCAGGTCGTGTCCACGGCGGGCAACTCGCTGTGGGTGTCGCCGCTGACCTTCCTGGAGGCGTCGACCCCGGGCACCGGCGGCTTCATCGACACGCCGAACCAGCGGCTGGGCATCCAGCACATCCTGCCCATCCGTACGCCGGAGGACCTGGCCCAGGTGACGATCGAGGACCAGGAGTCGGGCAAGCGGCTGCGCCTGGGTGACGTGGCCACCGTGGTCGAGGACCACCAGCCGCTGATCGGCGACGCGCTGGTCTCCGGCGGACCCGGGCTGATGCTGGTGGTGGAGAAGTTCCCGAACGCCGATACCGTCGAGGTCTCGCGCGGGGTCGAGGCGGCGCTGGAGTCGCTGCGGCCCGGCCTGACCGGCGTCCAGGTCGACCCGCACATGTACCGCCCGGCCACCTTCATCGACCACGCCCTGGGCAACGTCGGCCTGGCCGCGCTGCTCGGGCTGGTGCTGCTGGCGCTGGTGCTGATCCTGCTGCTGTGGGAGTGGCGGGCCGCGCTGATCACGTTCCTCGCGGTGGTCCTGTCGGTCACGCTGGCCTGGGTGGTGCTGAGCCTCGCCGGGTACGGGCTGACGTTCATGCTCATCGCCGGGGTGCTGATCGGGCTGGTCTTCGCGATCGCCGACGCGGTCGGCGACACCATGCACCTGTCCCAGCGCCTGCGCGAGCGCCGGATCGCGCAGCGCGACACCGGGCAGGAGATCTCGGCGGGCCGGACCATCCTGAACGCCGCGCTGGAGGTGCGCGGCCCGATGACGTACGCGACGCTGATCATCCTGGTCGCGACCGCGCCGCTGCTGCTGCTCCCGGAGCTGACCGGGTTGTTCTTCCGCCCGCTGGTGCTGGCCTTCGTCGCGGTGGTGCTCGCCTCGTCGCTGGTGTCGCTGACGTTCACCCCGGCGATGGCCGCGGTGCTGCTGCGCGAGGCCCCGCTGGAGCGGCACCGCTCGCCGGTGCTCAGCTGGTGGCACCGGGTCTACGCGCAGGGGCTCGCCGCGGTGCTGCGCGGGCCGGCGCTGGTGTACGGCCTGGCCGGGCTGGTGCTGCTCGGCGGGGCGGTGGCCCTGCTGCAGCCGCTGGCGCAGTCGGCCATCCCGGCCCTGCGGGAGCGCAACCTGCTGGTCCAGTGGGACGCGGTGCCGGGCACCTCGGCCCGCGAGATGACCCGGCTCACCGAGCGGGTCAGCCAGGAGCTGCGCGCCATCCCGGGCGTACGCGACGTCGGCGCGCACCTGGGCCGGGCCATCGCCGCCGACCAGGTCGTCAACGTCGACTCCGGCGAGCTGTGGGTGACCCTGGAGCCCGGCGCCCACTACGACCGGACCCGGCAGGCGGTGGCCGAGCTGGTGGCCAGCTACCCGGGGCTGGACACGGACGTGGTCACCTACCCGGAGCAGCGGATCACGCAGGTGCTGTCCGGGGCCGACGACGCCGTCGTGGTGCGCGTCTACGGCCAGGACCTGAACGTGCTCAAGGCCAAGGCCGCCGAGGTGCGCGACCTGCTCGGCGGGATCGACGGCGTGGTGAACCCGCAGGCCGACCTGCCGGTGGAGCAGCCGACGGTGCAGGTGAAGGTGGACCTGGCCAAGGCGCAGCAGGCCGGGATCAAGCCTGGTGACGTGCGCCGCGCCGCCGCGACGATGCTGTCGGGCATCCAGGTCGGCAACCTGTTCGAGGACCAGAAGGTCTTCGAGGTGGTCGTCTGGGGCAGCCCCGAGGTGCGCAACAGCCTCTCCGGGGTACGCGACCTCATGATCAACACGCCGACCGGCGGGCAGGTGCGCCTGGGCGACGTCGCCGACGTGAACGTGGTGGCCGGACCGAACGTGATCGAACGCGACTCCGTGTCGCGCTACATCGACGTCAGCGCCGGCATCCACGCCCGCGACTACCGCTCCGTGGTCGGCCAGATCGAGGACCGGCTGGAGCACGTGTCGTTCCCGCTGGAGCACCACGCCGAGCTGCTCGGCGGGTACGAGCACCGCATCGACGACCAGAACCGGCTGCTGCTGGGCGCGTTCGCCGCACTGGTCCTGATCTTCCTGCTGCTGCAGGCGGCCGTCGGCGGCTGGCTGCTGTCCACGATGCTGTTCCTGATGCTGCCGGTGGCGGTCGCGGGCGGGCTGGTCGCCGGGGCGATCGGGTCGCAGCTGACGGCGATCAGCTCGCTGGCGGCGTTCACGGCCATCGCCGGGCTCAGCCTGCGCATGGTGCTGCAGCAGGTCAAGCACGCGCAGCAGCTCGAGCGCGGCACCCCCGACACGCCGGGCCAGCCGTTCGGGCCGGAGCTGGTCGCGCGCGCCGCGGCCGAGCAGGCCGGACCGCTGCTGGTCACCGTGGTCGCCACCGCTGCGGCGATGCTGCCGCTGCTGCTGCTGGGCTGGGTGGCCGGGCTGGAGGTGCTGCGCCCGATCGTGTGGGTGCTGCTGGTCGGCCTCGTGGTGACGCTGCTGCTGGCCCTGTTCGTGGTCCCCGCGCTGTACCTGCGGTTCGGCCGCGACAGCCTGCGCGACGAACTTTCCCTGCCCGCCGAACCGCAGGCGATCTGAGTCCGAAGGAGATGACCGTCGTGAAGCGTTGGGGCGGCAAGTGGGACCGCTGGACCGTTATCGCCCTGGTGGTGGGCCTGCTGCTGGTCGCCGGGCTGGGGGTGGCGGCGGTGCTCAAGGAGCCGGCGAGCACCGCGGCCGCACCGAAGCCGGCCAAGGTCGAGGCGCTGCCGGGGCGTACCGAGAAGAAGATCGTGCTGACCGAGGAGGGCGCGGCGCGGCTTGGCCTGCAGACGCAGCCGGTCGCGGCGGCCACCGCCGGCAAGCGCGCGATCACCACCATCCCGTACTCGGCGCTGATGTACCTGCCTGACGGCAGCACCTGGGCGTACACCCCGACCGACCACCCGCTGGCGTTCGTGCGCCACCCGGTGCAGGTCACCGCGATCCAGGGCGACAAGGTGCTGCTCGCCCAGGGCCCCGCCGCGGGCACGCCCGTGGTGACGGTGGGCGTGGCCGAGCTGTACGGCGCGGAAACCGGCGTGGGCAAGTGACGGGGCAGCGGCCATGATGCGATGGATCGTCGGTTCCAGCCTGAAGTTCCGGGCGCTCGTGGTCGCGATCGCCTGCGGCCTGATGCTCCTCGGCGTCGGCCAGCTGCGCGACATGCCGGTCGACGTCTTCCCCGAGTTCGCCCCGCCCCGGGTGGAGATCCAGACGCCCAGCCTGGGCCTGTCCGCCGCCGAGGTCGAGTCGCTGGTCACCGTGCCGCTGGAGCAGGCGCTCAACGGCGTCGAGGGGCTGGACGCGATCCGGTCCAAGTCGGTGCCGCAGCTGTCGTCCATCGTGCTGATCTTCAAGCCCGGCACCGACCTGCTCCGGGCCCGGCAGCTGGTCTCCGAGCGCCTCAACGAGGTGACCGCGACGCTGCCGACCTGGGCCAGCCCGCCGTTCATGCTGCAGCCGCTCTCCTCGACCAGCCGCGTCATGAAGATCGGCCTGTCCTCCCAGGACCGGTCGCTGATCGACCTGTCCATGATCTCGTACTGGACCATCCGCAACCGCCTGCTGCGCGTGCCCGGCGTGGCCAACGTGGCCATCTGGGGCGAGCGCATCCAGATGATGCAGGTCCAGGCCGACCCGGTACGGATGAAGCAGCACGACGTCACCCTCGACGAGGTCATGGAGGTGACCTCCAACGCGCTCGACTCCGGTCTGCTGCGCTACTCCGAGGGCGCCGTGGTCGGCACCGGCGGCGACCTGGAGACGCCCACCCAGCGCATGCCGATCCAGCACGTGCTGCCCATCGTGATGCCCGCCGACCTGGCGCAGGTGCCCGTCGCCGAGCGCGACGGCAAGACCATCAAGCTGTCAGACGTCGCCACCATCACCGAGGACCACCAGCCGCTCATCGGCGACGCCGTCATCAACGGCGGACCCGGCCTGATGCTGATCGTCGAGAAGCTGCCCTGGGGCAACACGCTGGAGGTCACCCAGGGCGTCGAGGAGGCGATGAAGGAGCTCGCCCCCGGCCTGACCGGCATCGACGTCGACACCACCATCTTCCGGCCGGCGACCTTCGTGGAGACCGCCATCGGCAACCTCGGCCGCGCCCTGGCGCTGGGCTGCCTGCTGGTCGTGCTGGTGCTGGCCCTGTTCCTGTTCGAGTGGCGTACGGCGCTGATCAGCCTGATCGCCATCCCGCTGTCGCTGACCGCCGCGACGCTGCTGCTCAACGCGTTCGGGTTCGGCATCAACACCATGATCCTCGCGGGGTTGGTGATCGCCGTCGGCGTCGTCGTCGACGACGCGATCATCGACATCGAGAACATCGTCAGACGCCTGCGCCAGACCCGGCGCGACGGCGCCGACACCTCGCTGCGCACCACCGCCAGGACCGTGCTCGACGCGTCGCTGGAGGTCCGGGGCCCGATCGTCTACGCCACCCTGATCATCATCGCCTCGGCCGTGCCGGTGTTCTTCCTGGAGGGCCTGACCGGCTCCTTCTTCCGGCCGCTGGCGCTGGCGTACATGCTGGCGGTGCTCGCCTCGATGGTCGTCGCGCTGACGGTCACCCCGGCGCTGGCGCTGATCCTGCTGCGCAATGCCCCGCTGGAGCGGCGCGAGTCGCCGCTGGTGCGCTGGCTGCAGCGCGGCTACACGGCGGCGCTGTCGCGCATCACCAAGCGCCCCGGCCGCGCGTACGCCCTGGTCGCGATCATGGTGCTGGCCGGTGTCGCGGTGCTGCCGGGCCTGGGCCAGGCGCTGCTGCCCTCGTTCAAGGAGCGCGACTTCCTGATGCACTGGGTCACCGAGCCGGGCGCCTCGCACCCGGAGGAGGTGCGCATCACCCAGCAGGCCAGCAAGGACCTGATGGCCATTCCGGGGGTACGCAACTTCGGCGCCCACATCGGCCAGGCGCTCATCGCCGACGAGGTCGTCGGCGTGAACTTCGGCGAGAACTGGATCAGCGTCGACCCGTCGGCCGACTACGACACCACCCTGAAGAAGATCGAGGATGTGGTGCAGAGCTACCCGGGCCTGCGCCGCGACGTGCAGACGTACCTCAAGGAGCGGGTGCGCGAGGTGCTGTCCGGCGCGGGCGACGCGGTCGTGGTGCGCATCTACGGCGAGGACCTCACGACCATGAAGGCCCAGGCCGAGCAGGTGCGCGACATCCTGGGCGGCATCGACGGCGTCGTCGACGAGCACATCTCGCTGCAGGCGAACGTGCCGCAGGTGCAGGTCGAGGTGGACCTGGCCAAGGCGCAGGCGCTGGGCGTCAAGCCCGGTGACGTACGCCGCGCCGCCGCCACGCTGATGGCCGGCGAGGAGGTCGGCGACATCTTCCGCGACGGCAAGGCCTACGACGTGAACGTGTGGAGCACGCCCGAGACCAGGCAGAACGTCGACGCGATCAAGCAGCTGCCGATCGACGTGCCCGGCGGCGGCACCGTGCCGCTGGGCGAGGTGGCCTCGGTCAAGGTCGCTGCGACACCCAACCAGATCGAGCACGACGCCGCCTCCCGGAAGATCGACGTGGGCGCGAACGTGCACGGCCGCGACCTCGGCTCGGTCGTCAACGAGCTCGAGACCAAGATGGCCGAGCAGGTCGACTTCCCGCGCGGCTACCACGCCGAACTGCTCGGCGAGTACGCCGAACGCCAGGCCGCCCAGAAGCGGCTGCTGCTGTTCGCGGTACTGGCCGTGGTGGCGATCTTCTTCCTGCTGCAGGCGTCGTACGACAGCTGGCGGCTGGCCCTGCTGTCCTTCCTCACCCTGCCCTCCGCCCTGGTCGGCGGCGTGCTCGCGGCCTTCCTCACCGGCGGACTCATCACGCTCGGATCGCTGGTCGGCTTCTTCACCGTGCTCGGCATCGCCGCCCGCAACGGCATCCTGCTGATCAACCACTTCCAGCACCTGGAACGGGAGGAGGGCGAACCCTTCGGCCTGAGCCTGGTGCTGCGCGGGGCCAAGGAGCGACTCTCGCCGATCCTGATGACCACCCTGGCGACCGGGCTGGCGCTGGTGCCGCTGGTCGTACTGGGTGACATTCCCGGGCACGAGATCGAGCACCCGATGGCCGTGGTCATCCTCGGCGGGCTGGTCACCTCGACGCTGCTCAACCTCTTCGTCCTGCCCGCGCTGTACCTGCGCTTCGGCAAGGGCAAGGCGGGCCGCGCCGCCGCGACCACCGCCCCGGACAGCCCGCTGCCCGCCGGCGCCCCGGGCCGCCCGGCCCCCGCCACCGGCACCATGGCCTCCACCGCCGGCATCGGCCTGGCCGCTGCTGCTGTCGGCCTGGCCGCTGCCGCCGCTGGCGTGGTCAGGGTTGCCGGTGGCCTGGCTGTTGCGGAGCATGATCGCGGATTCCGGTCTTCTGGCCGGGTCGGAGGGGGCGTTCTGACCGCATTCGCTGATCTCCTGCCACGTGATCGGAATCCCCGGGCGGAAAGTGGGGTAGGTGACGCAGTGGCGAGATGGGCGGCTGGGGCGTTGGCGTGGTTGTCCAGGTATCTCACCGGCTGCTACGGGAGCGCGCGCGTTGCCTGACCGTGTACTACGACGCTGGCTGGCCTTCGGGGCAGCCGCCGTCGTGCTCGCCGCCTGGGTGTTCGGGTCGCTCGCCGACGATCTCGTCGCCCAGGACGACCCCGGGCCGACCGATCCGGCGGTCACCGGCTGGCTGGTCTCGCACCGTACCGGCTGGCTCACCCGGTCCCTGCAGGTGCTGACCTGGCTGGGCAGCGGCTGGGTCGCCATCCCGGTGCTGCTGGGCGCGGCGGCCGCCATCCCGCTGTGGCGCTCGCGCCGATGGACGGCGCTGCTGGTGATCGTGGTGACCGTCGGCGCCGCCGCACTGGTCAGTATCGGCAAGCTGGCTCTGGCCCGGGCGCGCCCAGAGGTGTCCGAGGCCCTGACCGGCGCGGGCGGCTACGCGTTCCCGTCCGGCCACACCGCCCAGGCCGCCGCCGCCTACGGTCTGCTCGCCCTGCTCATCTCACTGCGGGTACGCGGACCCGCCCGGGTCGCGGCGTGGCTGGGCGCGGCGCTGCTGGTGCTGGTGGTGGCCTTCTCCCGGGTGTACCTCGGCGTCCACTGGCTCACCGACGTCATCGGCGGCGCCGCCCTCGGCACCGCCTGGCTCGCCGCGGTCCTCGCCGCCGCCTGCCTGCTCAGCCGCCGCTACGTCTGGCGCCCCAGCGCCGACAGCCCCGACCCCGACCGCCCGCACTCCGACGGCCCGCAGTCCGCGACCCGACGATGATCCGAAATCGTGGACGCCAGGTGTCGCTATAGCAGCACCCAGCGTCCACGATCCCGGATCTTCCCACCCGCACCCGACCACGCCACGCCTGACCGCACCACGCGACGCCGCCTAACCACACCCGGCCACGCCGCATTGACCACATCCGGCCACGCCGCGCTGACCGCACCGCGCCCGGCCACGTCGCGCTGACCGCACCGCGCCCGACCGCGCCGGTCCGGGACCGCTGCAGTTCGCGCCCGAGCGCCCACGCTCGCGCCAGTTCGCGCATCCGCCGCGCGGCCTGGTGGTCGTGCAGTTTCGGGGAAGGTGCACGAAAGCGGGCCAAGATTCCTGCACTTTCCCCGAAACTGCACCACCCACGCGCGCCGCGCGTGGACCGCGTGGACCGCGCGGACCGCGCGGACCGCGCGGGGTGCGGTCAGGCGGGGCAGGGTTCGGCGGTGGGGGAGGCGGTTGCGGTGGCCGTCGGGCGGGGGGTGACGGTGAGCATCGGGAGGAAGAACTGGGCCAGGGGGCCGATGGCGAGGGCGTACAGGATGGTGCCGATGCCGACGGTGCCGCCGAGCAGTGCCCCGGCCACGACCACGGTCACCTCCAGCAGCGTGCGCCACCCGCGCAGCGACCACCGGCGGGCGGCCAGGCCGGTCATCAGCCCGTCCCGCGGCCCCGGCCCCAGATTGGCTCCGATGTAGAGGCCACTGGCGAATCCGCACAGCACGATCCCGCCGAGCATGAACGCCCACCTCCCGGCCAGGTGGTCCAGATCGGGCAGCAGCGGGTTCACCGCGTCCACGACCAGCCCGATGACCACGATGTTGGCGACCGTGCCGATGCCGGGCCGCTGCCGCAGCGGGATCCAGCACAGCAGCACCACCGCGCCCATCCCGATCAGCACCGTCCCGACCGACACGCCGAGGTGCCCGGCGATGCCCTGGTGGAGCACGTCCCAGGGCTGGTTGCCCAGGTGGGCGTGGAGCATGAGGCTGATGCTGACGCCGTACGCGGCCAGACCGGCGACGAGCTGGAACAGGCGGCGGGGCAGCCGCTCGCGCAGGGGCATGGCCGCGGGGCGGTGTCCGGCGCGGGGTGGCACGGTTGGCATGGTCAGTGGCTTGCTTGGGCCGGTCATGTCTGCCAGTCTGGAGGCCAATTGAAGAGTCAGGAAGTGCCAATTCGCGCCAGGTGGCTTGGATCAAGTCACTGACCTGGGCGGCTGCGGCGCGAGAGTGGGGAGCGCGACATGAGCGTCTCGGTACGCGGCGGACAGCTCGCCCGCCTGCTCGGCCGCTGGCACGCCCTGCCGGCCCGGCGGCGCAGCCCCGACTACGCCGCGCTGGCCTCCGCCGTGCGCGGCCTGCTCGCCGACGGCCGACTGCCGCTGGGGGTGCGGCTGCCCGCGGAGCGGGAGCTGGCCGAGGCGCTGGAGGTGTCGCGGACGACGGTCAGTGCCGCGTACCGCGAGCTGCGCGACTCCGGCCATCTGACCAGCCGCCGGGGGGCCGGGAGCTGGACCACCCTGCCCAGCGGGCACCGGGTGGCCAGCAGCGGCCTGTGGCTGGCCGACGACGACCTCGACCTGATCGACCTTAGCTGCGCCGCGCTGGCCGCGCCGGACTCGCTGCTGGCGGCCTCGCGGGAGGCGGTCGAGGAGCTGCCGCACTACCTGGGCGGGGCCGGATACCACCCGAGCGGCATCATCGAGCTGCGCGAGGCGGTCGCCGAGCGGTACGCGGCCCGGGGCCTGCCCACCAGCCCCGAGCAGATCATGATCACCAACGGGGTGCTGCACGCGCTGGACCTGATCCTGCGGCTGCAGGTGCCGGTCGGGGCGCAGGTGCTGGTGGAGTCCCCGACGTACCCGAACGCGCTGGCGGCGCTGGCCGGGCGGCGTGCCCGGATCAGCACGCACGGGCTGGACGAGGGCGGCTGGGACGCCGAGCTGCTGCTGGGTGCGCTGCGGCAGACCCGGCCGGGGCTGGCGTACCTGATCCCGGAGTTCCACAACCCGACCGGCCACGTGATGGGCGAGCACCTGCGCGAGCAGCTGGTGGCCACGGCCCAGCGCACCGGTACCGACCTGGTCATCGACGAGTCGTTCGTCGACCTGGCGCTGGACGGCCAGGAGCTGCCGCCCGCGGTGGCCTCCTTCGACCGGCACGGCCGGGTGCTGACCATCGGCGGCATGAGCAAGCCGTTCTGGGGCGGGCTGCGGATCGGCTGGATCCGCGCCTCGGCGCCGATCGTGCAGCGCCTGGCGGCGGTGCGCGTCGGCGTGGACACCGCCGGGCCGGTGCTGGACCAGCTGGTGGCGGTGCGGCTGCTGGCCCGTGCCGACGAGGTGATCCCGAGCCGCCGGGCGCAGCTGGCCGCCCAGCGCGACGCCCTGGTCGCGGCGGTACGCGAGCACCTGCCGACCTGGCGGGTCACCGTGCCCTCGGGCGGGGTGACGCTGTGGGCGGAGCTGGACGGCCCGGTCTCCAGCGCGCTGGCCCGCGCGGTCGAGCCGCTCGGGGTGCGCCTGGCACCGGGTCCGCGCTTCGGCGTCGACGGCACCCTGGAGCGCTTCATCCGGCTGCCGTTCACGCTGCCCGTGCCGGAGCTGGTCGACGGCGTACGCCGCATCGCCGCGGCCCGCTACGACCTGGACCGCACCGGCCGCCCGCAGTGGAGCGAGCCCGCGCTGATCGCCTGAGCAGGCACTATGTGACAAAAACGGAGGGGCGGCTTGTGGCCGCCCCTCCGTACCTCACTTGCGCGGGTGCCGAGTCAGATCTCGACGAGCGATCCCTGGTACATCTTCTCGATTTCTGAGGCGAAATTGGTCTCCACCGTGCGTCGCTTCAGCTTCAGCGATGGGGTGATCTCTCCCGACTCGATGGTGAGATCGCGCGGCAGGATGGTGAACTTCTTGATCGTCTCCCACCGGTTCAGCTTGGCGTTCAGCTCGTCGATGTGGCCGCTGACCATGGCCTTCGCCTCGTCGGAGCCGACGATCTCGGCGTAGCTCTTGCCCTCCAGCGGTCCGCCCGCCGCCCAGCCGACGATCGACTCGGGGTCGAGCGTCACCAGCATCGAGCAGTAGTTGCGCGCGTTGCCGATGACCAGGACCTGCGAGGTGTACGGGCACAGCGCCTTGAACAGCCCCTCGATGTGGCTGGGGGCGATGTACTTGCCGCCGGAGGTCTTGACCAGGTCCTTCTTGCGGTCAGTGATCTTGAGGTAGCCCGAACCGTCCAACTCGCCGATGTCGCCGGTGCGGAAGAACCCGTCCTCGGTGAAGACCGACGCGGTCTCCTCGGGCAGGTTGTGGTAGCCGCGCATGACCGGAGCGCCGCGCATCAGGATCTCGCCGTCGGTGTCGAGCCTGACCTCAAGGTCGCCCAGCGCCTGGCCGACGGTGCCGATCTTCAGCTGGCCGGGCCGGTTGACGAAGGCGCCCGCGCAGTTCTCGGTGAGGCCGTAGCCCTCGCTGATGGGCAGGCCCGCGGCGGCGAAGAACTCCGCGATCGGCACCGACAGGGCGGCCGACCCGGAGACCATGTAGCGGATGTTGCCGCCCAGGCGGGCGTGCAGCTTGCTGAAGACCAGCTTGTGCGCGAGGCCGTACTTGCGGTTGAGGCTGCTGGGGACCGGCTTGCCGGCCTGCTCCAGGGCCACCTTCCGGCGACCGACGCCGACGGCCCAGGCGAAGATCTTCGCCTTGAGCCCGCCTGCCGAGGTGGCCTGGGTGACCACCCGGTTGTAGACCTTCTCGAAGATGCGGGGCGCGGCGCACATCAGCGTCGGCTTGATCAGGCTCAGGTTGTCGATGATCTTGTCGACTCGGCCGTCGACGTAGGTCGGCACGCCGACGTGGATGATTCCGCAGATCAGCGTCTTGCCGAACGAGTGCGACATCGGCAGCCAGAGGAACTGCACGTCGGAAGCGAGCAGTACGCCGACGTCGGCCTGCGCCACACCCTCCCAGCACCAACCGCGGTGCAGCAGCTCGACGCCCTTGGGCCGGCCGGTGGTGCCGGAGGTGTAGATCAGGGTGGCCAGGTGCTCCGGGGCGATCCCGGCGATGATCGAGTCGACGAGGCCGGGCGTGGCCGCTTGCACCTCGGCGCCGCGGCGCTCCAGCTCGGCCATGGTCAGCTGCGGAATCTCGGCGTCCGGGTCGGCCGCACCGTCGATGAGCACGATGTGGGTGAGCGTCGGCGCCGCAGCCCGGCTCATCTTGGCGGCCTGGGCCGGGTTCTCGGCGAACAGCACCTTGGAGCCCGAGTCGGCCACGATGAAGCAGGCGTCCTCCGGCTCGGTGGTCGGGTACACCGTGGTGGTCGCGGCGCTGGAGCACATGATGCCCAGGTCGGCGACGATCCAGTCGAGCCGGGTGCTGGACAGGATCGCGACGCGGTCCTCCTGCCCGACGCCCAGCGTGGTCAGCCCCGCGGCGATGGCCTTGGCCCGGTCGGCGATCTGCGTCCAGGTGAACCAGACGGGCTGGCCGTCGGCGCCTGGCGCGCCGAAGGCGCGTTTGTCGGGTGACGCCGCCACCCGCTGCAGGAACATGTCCGGAATGGAACGGTACGGCACGTCGAGTGTCATAGGTGAAGGCCGCCTCTGGGGTAGGCAACGGTGACGGGGGACACGTTTTAACTTGGGTGTTACCGAAGGGTAATGCGGTGATCGGGTGTGCGGAACCCCTCCCGAAGATCTTTCTGCAGCACCGGCGGCCTCAGACGCCCAGCCGGGCGGTGCGCAGCCGGGCCGCGTGCTCGGGCGTGCCGTCGACGCTGGCCCGCGCGTGCCCCTGCCGCCCCGACAGGAACATCAGCAGCTCGCCCGGGGTGCCGGTCAGCGAGAGCGGGTGCGTGCCGGGCCGGCCGACGATGACCGTCCCGTGACCGGGCGCGGTCACCCGCACCTGCACCGGGTAGCGGCGCAGCGTCAGCCGGGCCTGGCGGCCCACCGCCTGCCACAGCGCCTCGGACAGGCCCGAGGGCAGGTCGCGCGGCAGCCAGCCCGGTTCGGCCCGGCGTACGTCCTCCAGGTGGATGAACATCTCGGTGAGGTTGGCCGCCTCGTCCACGAGCCGGTTGCTCACCGGGCTCCACCACGGCGGGTCGCGCAGCTCCCGCAGCAGCTCGGCGAAGTCGCGCCCGGCGATGCGCCGCTGCACCCGCTCGGTGCGCGCGGCCAGCTTCTTGATCAGGATGCCGCCCGCCGCGTCCGGCCGCCGCTCCCGCAGCAGCAGGTGGGCCAGCAGGTCCCGCACGGTCCAGTCGCCGCAGAGGGTGGGGGCGTCCGGTCCGACCTCCGCCATCAGGTCGGCCAGGGCTAGCCTTTCGGTGAAGGCGTACCGGGTCATGTCGGCGATACTACGGAGGCGCGTCGAGGTGTGACGCCCGGCACAGCACTAACCCGCTCGCCTGCGGCGGGGCGCGTCGGTAAGGATAGGAAGCCAAGCTAATTACTTACCGATCGACGGGGCAGCACAGGTGACGACCGACGAACCGGCCGAAGCGGCCAAACCCCAGGTCACTGGGCGCGACGTCCTGGCGCGCGGCGCCAGGGTCATGTGGCGCGGCATCCGCGACGAGCCCCGCCGCTTCACCATCGCGGTGGTGGGCAGCTGCCTCTTCGGCAGCCTGGTCATCGGCCAGGCGTTCGTGGTGGGCGAGATCATCGAGGACGTGGTGGAGCCGGCGCTGGCCCCCGGCGGCAGCGTCACCGCGCGGGCGCTGGTCCTGTCGGCCGTCGCGCTGATCGCGATGGGCCTGGGCCGGGTGCTCGGCATCTTCGGCCGCCGCCTGGGCGCCGGGTTCATGCAGTTCGCGCTGCAGGCCCGCTACCGCCACGAGGTGACCGGCCGCTACCTGCGCCTGCCGCTGTCCTGGCACCAGCGCCACGCCACCGGCACGCTGCTGTCCAACGCCAACTCCGACGTCGAGGCCGCGTGGATGCCCGTCGCGCCGCTGCCGTTCGCCGTCGGCACCGTCTTCATGCTGATCGTCGCGGTGACCGCGCTGTTCCTGGTGGACTGGGCGATGGCCCTGGTCGGCCTGGTCGTCTTCCCGGTCCTGTTCGTGATGAACGTGGTCTTCTCCCGCCGGATGGCGCCGCGTACCGCCCGCGCCCAGCACCTGCGCGCCGAGGTCAGCGCGATCGCGCACGAGAGCTTCGACGGCGCGCTGGTCGTGAAGACGATGGGCCGCGAGGACCTGGAGACGCGCCGCTTCGAGGCCCGCGCCCAGGAACTGCGCGACGCGCTGGTCAGCGTCGGGCGCCTGCGCGGCCTGTTCGACCCGCTGATGGAGTCGCTGCCGTTCCTGGGCACCCTGGCCGCCCTGGTCGTCGGCGCCTGGCGGCTGCAGGCCGGGGCGATCGACCTGGGCCAGCTGATCCAGGTGACGTTCCTGTTCACGGTGCTGGCGTTCCCGGTCCGGGCCATCGGCTGGGTGCTGGGCGACCTGCCCCGCGCCGTCGCCGGATGGGACCGGGTCGAGCGGGTGCTGCAGGCCACCGGCGAGATGCCGTACGGCACCGGCGGCGCCACCGGCACCGGCCCGGCGCAGCTCAGCTTCCAGCAGGTGCACTTCGGCTACGACACCGGCCAGCCGGTGCTGCACAACGTCAGCTTCACCATCCCGGCGGGCAGGACCGTCGCCCTGGTCGGCCCGACCGGCTCCGGCAAGTCGACCATCGCCACCCTGGCCACCCGCCTGCTCGACCCGCAGCACGGCACCGTCGCCCTCGACGGCGTGGACGTGCGCGAGCTGTCCGCCGCCGCGCTCGCCTCGACCGTGGCGCTGGTCCCGCAGATCGCCTTCGTATTCGACGACACGGTGCGCGGCAACGTCGCGCTGGACCGCCCCGGCACCGACGACGACCGGGTATGGCAGTCGCTGACCACCGCCCAGGCCGACACCTTCGTCACCCGCCTGCCCGAGGGGCTGGACACGGCGCTCGGCGAGCGCGGCACCTCCCTGTCGGGCGGGCAGCGCCAGCGGGTCACCCTGGCCCGCGCCCTGGCCGGGCAGCCGCGGCTGCTGATCCTCGACGACGCGACCAGCGCCGTCGACCCGCGCGTCGAGGCGCGCATCCTGGCCTCGCTGCGGGGGGCGTCGCACGCGGCGTCGATCCTGGTCGTGGCGTACCGCCGGGCCACCATCGCGCTGGCCGACGAGGTGATCTACGTCGAGCAGGGCCGGGTGGTCGCCCACGGCACCCACGACGAGCTGCTGTCGACCGTCACCGGCTACGCCGACCTGGTCACCGCGTACGAGAAGGCCGAGGCCGAACGGGAACGCGACACCGGCTACGACTCCGACGACGCCGCGTCCGTACGCGAGGAAGAGGTGGCGGCGTGACCGCGCAGGCAGAACCGAAAGCGCAGCCGACCGGCACCTTCCGCACGCTGCGGCGCGGGCTGGCGCTCTCGCCCGAGCTGCGGGCGGGCCTCGCGGGGACCGTCGCGCTGGCCCTGGTCTCGATGGTCGGCCGGGCGGCCGTCCCGGTCGCCATCCAGCAGGGCATCGACAAGGGCCTCAGTGTCGCGGGCGGCCCCGACATGGCCGTCATCCTGCGGATCGTCGCCATCACCGTGGGCATCCTGGCGATCACCACCACCTGCGGCTACTTCATGATGCGGCGGCTGTTCACGGTCAGCGAGACCGCGCTGGCCAACCTCCGCGTCCGGGCCTTCCGGCACATCCACGACCTGTCGATGCTGCACCAGCAGTCCGAGCGGCGGGGCACGCTGGTCTCCCGGGTCACCAGCGACATCGACACCATCACCCAGTTCCTGCAGTGGGGCGGGGTGATCCTGCTGGTCAACGGCGGGCAGCTGGTGGTCACCACGATCGTCATGTCGGTCTACTCGTGGAAGCTCACGCTGGTGGTGCTGGCCGCGTTCCTGCCCGCGGTGGTGGTCATCCGGGCCTTCCAGAAGCGGCTGGGCGGCGCGTACGCCGAGAGCCGCCGCCGCATCGGCGTCATGCTGGGGGCCGTCTCCGAGTCGGTCGTCGGCGCGAGCGTCATCCGGGCGTACGGCATCTCCGAGCGCAGCGGCGCGAAGCTGTCCGAGACCATCGACGACTACCAGCGTGCCCAGCGCCGCGCCATGCGGCTGAGCGTCACCAGCTTCTCCACCGGCGAGATCGCCGCCGCGCTGGCGCTGTCGGCCGTGGTGGTCGTCGGCACCCTGCTCGGCGTCGACGGCCAGATCTCGCTGGGCGAGCTGACCGCGTACCTGTTCCTGGTCACGCTGTTCATCCAGCCCGTGCAGATCGCCACCGAGGTCCTCAACGAGCTGCAGAACGCCACCGCCGGCTGGAGCCGGGTGCTGGACGTCCTCCAGCTCCAGCCCGACGTGGCCGACCCCGCCCACAACGGCGTCGACCTGCCCGAAGGCCCGCTGGACGTGCGCTTCGACCAGGTCAGCTTCGCGTACCCGGCCGGCGAGCCCGGCAAGACCGGCCCGCGCGTACTGCACGAGGTGCACCTGGACATCCCGGCCAAGACCCGGGTGGCCGTCGTCGGCGAGACCGGCAGCGGCAAGACCACGTTCGCCAAGCTGCTGACCCGCCTGATGGACCCCACCGACGGCGCGGTCCACCTGTCCGGCACGCCGCTGACCTCGGTGCGCTTCGGCTCGCTGCGCTCGCGCGTGGTGATGGTGCCGCAGGACGGGTTCCTGTTTGACGCCTCCATCGCCGACAACGTGCGCTTCGCCCGCCCTGACCTGACCGACGAGCAGCTCACCGCCGCCTTCGCGGAGCTGGGCCTGCTCGACTGGGTGCAGGGCCTGACCAACGGGCTGGACACCCAGGTGGGGGAGCGCGGCGAGGCGCTGAGCGTGGGCGAGCGGCAGCTGGTCGCCCTGGTCCGGGCGTACGTCGCCGACCCGGATCTGCTCGTCCTCGACGAGGCCACCAGCGCCGTCGACCCCGCCACCGAGGTACGCCTCCAGCGCACCCTCGACGCGGTGACCCGGGGCCGGACCACGGTCGCCATCGCGCACCGCCTGTCCACGGCCCAGGCCGCCGACGAGGTGATCGTCGTCGACCGGGGCGTGGTCGTCCAGCGCGGCCCGCACGACGAGCTGGTCACCCACCCCGACTCCATCTACGCCAAGCTCTACGCCAGCTGGCTCGAACAAACCCGCTGACCCCCCACGAAGGGCGGCGCCCCCTCGGGGAGCGCCGCCCTTCGTGCAGTTTCGGGGAAAGTGCTGGAATCGCGGCCGAGATTCCAGCACTTTCCCCGAAACTGCACGGCCGGTCGCGCGCGTGAGGCGGGCGGGTCAGCGCGAGTAGAACTCCACCACGAGCTGCTCGTCGCAGATGACGGGGATCTCGCTGCGCTGCGGTTCGCGGGTGAGAGTGGCGCGCAGGTCCGGCAGCGACACCTCCAGGTACGGCGCGGTGGGCCCGTCGAGGTGCGCGCCGGCCGCGGCGAGCTGGAACGGCGGCTTCACGCGGCTGCGCTCACGGACCCGGATGGTCTGCCACGGCGCCACCCGGTACGACGGCCGGTCCACCTTGCGCCCGTCGACCTCGATGTGCCCGTGCGCCACCGCCTGGCGCGCCTGGTAGACGGTGCGCGCGAACCCGGCCCGCAGCACGAGGGCGTCCAGGCGGCACTCCAGCGCGACGAGCAGCCGCTCGCCGGTCTTGCCGGCGCCCCGCGCCGCCTTGTCGAACTGGTTGCGCAGCTGCGTCTCGCTCACGAAGTACTGGTGGCGCAGCCGCTGCTTCTCCAGCAGCCGGACCTGGTAGTCCGACGGCTTCTTGCGGGCCCGCCCGTGCACGCCCGGCGGGAACGGCCGCCGCTCGAAGTACTTGACGCACTTGGGTGTCAGCGGGATGCCCAGTGCGCGCGACAGCTTCGCCTTGGGCCGGGACTGATTCACGAGGGTGCCTCCAACGCGCGTTCGGTGATATAGGTTAGGCTGTCCTAACAAAGGACACCCTAACCTACGTTGGAGGTACGTCGTGCCGCACCCCGCCGCCACCGCCCGGACCATCGCTTGCGGACACCACGCCGGCATCGCGCAGGTGCCGTGGGCCGACAGCCCGTTCCGGGTGCGCCACGCCGTCGACTCGGTGGGCCGCCCGCTGCTGCTCGTACGCGTCGGCGGTGCGCTGGACCGCGCGCTCACGCCCCGCGACGGCGACGAGGACACGGCGATGGTGCTCGCCGTCGGCGGCGACCGCAGCCGGGTCTGGATCTCCGGCTGGGCGACGGGGCTGGCGGGCCTGGCCGCCCGCGCCGCCGCGCTGGAGTTCGCCGAGGCCAACCCGGCCAGCGACCTGCTCGACGTCGGCCGCGGCTTCCGGCTGTACCGGCTGGACGTGGCCGAGGTGCGGCTGCAGTGCCCGGCCGGGCACCTGACCGACGTGGACGCCGACGACTACGCCGCAGCCGAGCCCGAGGTGTCCAGCTCCCCGGTCAGGTAGCGCTGCACGTTCGGGGCGATCATGCCGACCAGCTGCTCGGAGGGCAGCGAGGCGATGGGTTCGAGCTTCAGGATGTACCGCGCGAACGCGAGCCCGCCGATCTGGCTGACGACCAGGCTCGCCCGCAGCTGCGCCTGCGCCGGGTCGAGCTGCAGCTCGGCCAGCACCCGGCGCAGGATCTGCGTGGTCAGGAACTCGCGCAGCAGCTTCAGCGTCCACTCGTTGCTCACCGCCGAGCGCAGCAGCGACGCCCCGATGGCGCCCACCGGCGAGTCCCAGATGCTCAGGAACGTACGCACCAGCCGGGCCCCGGCCTCGTCCCGGCCGCCCGCGGTCACCTCGGCGACCAGCTGCTGCGGGTCCACCGGGAACTGCATGGCCGCGATGAACAGCTTCTCCTTGGTGCCGAAGTAGTGGTGCACCAGCGCCGGGTCGACCTCGGCCTCGGCCCCGATCGCGCGCATCGTCGCCGCGTCGAAGCCCCGCTCGGCGAACAGGTTCCGGGCCGCGGCCAGGATCGACTCGCGGGTGTCGGGATTGCCCGGTCGGCGCCCGGAACGGCTGCGCTTCATCTGGTCCCTCCCCGTCGGCGGCCCGGTCCGGTCCGATTCTTCCGGACCGGACCGCCGACGCGGCCTACGGGGTGCGGCGGCGCAGCGTCGCGGCCGCGGCGAGCAGCGCGACGAGCACCGCCCCGACCACCACGGCGAAGTCGCGCCACATGGTGCCCGTGGCGTCGGTGTGCGCGCCGACCTCCTGCAGCGCCTCCACCGCGTACGTCAGCGGCAGCGCGCTGCTGACCGCCTCCAGCCAGCCGGCCATCGCCTCACGCGGCACGAACAGCCCGCACAGCAGCAGCTGCGGGATGGCCACCACCGGCATGAACTGCACCGCCTGGAACTCGGTCTTGGCGAACGCGCTGGCCAGCAGGCCCAGCGCCATGCCCAGCACGGCGTTGGCCACCGCGATCATGATGACCAGCCCGGGGCTGCCCTGGGTGTCCAGCCCGAGCAGCAGGTAGGCCAGGGCGCTGGCGACGGCCGCCTGCAGCGCGGCGGCCAGACCGAACGCCAGGCCGTACCCGAAGAGGAGGTCGGTCTTGCGCAGCGGCGTGGTGAGCAGGCGTTCGAGGGTGCCGGTGGTGCGCTCGCGCAGCATCGCGATGCTGGTGATCAGGAACATGATGATGAAGGGGAAGACGCCGAGCATGACCAGCGCCAGGTGGTCGAAGACCATGCCCTGGCCGTCGAACATGTAGTAGAGCAGCGTCAGCAGCAGGGTGGGCACGGCCACGAGCATCGCCACGGTACGGCGGTCGTGGCGCAGTTGGCGCAGGATGCGCCCGGTGGTGTGCAGCAGGATCATGCGGGCACCGCCTCCCGACGGCGGATCAGGGTGAGGAAGGCCTGATCGAGGTCGTCGGTCCCGGCGGCGGCCTTCACCGCGGCGGGGGTGTCGTCGGCGATCAGCAGGCCCTCGCGGATGAGCAGCAGCCGGTCGCAGCGGTTCGCCTCGTCCATGACGTGGCTGGACACCAGCACCGTCGACCCGGCCTCGGCCAGGCCGCGGAACTGCGCCCACAGCTCGTCGCGCAGCACCGGGTCCTGCCCGACGGTGGGCTCGTCCAGGATCAGCACCTTCGGCTTGCTGACGATCGCGCAGGCCAGCGAGGCGCGGCTGCGCTGGCCGCCGGACAGGTCGCCGACCAGCTGCCTGGCCGCCCCGGCCAGGCCCACGTCGCGGACGGCCGCGTCGGCATCGGCCGCGCCCAGCCCGTAGAGCGAGGCGAAGTAGCGGGCGTTCTCGCGGACGGTGAGGTCCGCGTACACACTGGGGGCCTGGGTCAGGTAGCCGATCTGGCGGCGCAGCGCGGTATGGCCCGCGGGGTGGCCAAGCACGGTGACCGTGCCCGACCGCACCACCTGCACGCCCACGACGGCCCGCATCAGCGTGGTCTTCCCGCTGCCCGACGGCCCCAGCAACCCGGTGATGCTCCCCGCCTCGATGGCGCAGGTCAGGCCGTGGAGCACGGGTCGGGAACCCCGATGCACGACGAGGTCGGCGACCTCGATCGCGATTGTCATCGACATCCTCCTAATTCAACACTTGGTGAACTCAACGCTAGATGAATTCTGCGGGTACGCGCAACCCCGCCCCTCCCCGCCGCCCCGGGGGCGGGCGCCCCGCCGAACGGCGGGCTGCAGTTTCGGGGAAAGTGCACGAATCTTGGGGTGGATCGGTGCACTTTCCCCGAAACTGCTCGAACTCAGAGCGCGAGTACGCGCTCCAGGAAGTTCTTGTAGCCGCGCATCGCGATGCGCATCGCCTCGGTGTCCGCCGCGGCCGCCTCGCGCGGGTCGAGGCCGTTCTGCTCGGCCAGTAGCGCCGACGCCAGCTGCTGCACCGCCTGCGTCACCAGGTCCTGCGCCTCGCTCAGCGCCGCCTCCGGCTCGTCCACGAAGCGCGCCTGCACCTCGCGGAACGCGTCCCGGAACCGCTGCGCCTGATCGGCCTCCCAGATCGCGATCGGAGTCTCGACCAGGTCACCGGGGCGCAGTGCGGTCGCCGTCGGCGCCACCGACAGCACCTCCTCCAGATCGGCCCCGACGACCACCAGCGTGGTCTCGACGTCCTGGGCGGGAGTCTCCACCACCGAGATCGCCACCAGCTCGTACGCCTCCTCGACCGCCACCGGCTCCTCGGCCGCCGCGACCTGCTCGACCGGCGCCTCGGCCTCGGCCGCATCAGCGGCGTCGGTCGCCTCGGTCGCCTCGGTCGCCTCGGTGGCGTCGGCGTCCGCGGCCGCGTAGGGCGACGTAGCCTCGGCCGCGTCGAACACCGCGTCGACGACCTCGTCGTCCGTCTGCGCCCCCGGCTCGGCCGTCTCGGGCGTCCGCCATGCCGCCACGGGGACGACGACGTAGCCCACGTCGAGACTGTCCTCAGTCTCGGTCCCCACGACCGGCGCCGCCTCGTCCGCTGCCGCGACCGCTGCCGCGACCGGCTCGGGCGTCTCGTCCGCACCGAATTCCGCCGCCTCGTCCGCCAGCTCGTATGCCGTCGCCGACCCGGGCTCCAGCTCCGCGTCGGCGTCGTTGCCGGACTGCTCATCCTCGACGTCCGCTGCGGCTTCGGGCTGGTCGGCATCGAACGCGGCCTCGGACTCGGACTCGGCAGCCTCCGACACGACCTCCTCAGCCTCCGGCGCGGTCTCCTCGCCGTAGGCCACCACCTCGGGCTCGTCCAGCTGGGCGGCTGGCCCGGCGTGGTCGGCCGCCTGCTCGCCGACCTCCGCCGCCTGCTCGCCGACCTCGGCGTCCGGCCCGGCCTCCGCCTCCGCCGCTTCTTCGGCCTCCGCGTCGATGTCCGCCGCGGCGGCCTCAGCCTCGGGCCCGCTCTCGGCTTCAGCCTCGGGCTCGGCTGCGCCGTCCGCCACCGCTTCGGCGGCGACCTCTTCACCGGTCTCAGCTACCTCGACCTCGTCCGCAAGCTGATCGTCGGCCTCGGCCACCTCGTACTCGACAGGTTCAGGCTGGTCGTCGCCGTCGCCGTCGCCGTCGCCGTCGCCGTCGCCGTCGCCGTCGGCGGTGGCGTCGCTGCTCGCGCCCGCCTCCTCCGCGTCGCCGCCCTCATCGATGCTCGCCTCGGCCACCTGCTCCTCGGCCACCTGCTCGGCAGGCTCCGGTGCGGCGGTCTCCGGCTCGGCGTCCTCAAGCTCGGCGCTCTCGGGAAGTTCGGCGTCCGCAGGCTCGTCCGTCTCAGCCTCGGCTTCGGCCTCGATTCCGGCCTCGGCCGACTCCCCAACAGCGTCGCCCGCCTCGGCGTCCTGCTCGACGCTCTCGTCGGCCTGCGCCGCCTCGCCGGCCTCATCCAGCGCCACGGCTTCCTGCGCGGTGTCGTCGGCCTGCTCGAAAGCACCCTCGGCGACGCTCTCGCCCTCAACTGCCGCAGCTTCGACCAGGTCGCCCTCGACCTGAGGCTCGTCGGCCTCCGCGCCCGCGTCCTCAGCCGCCTCGGCTTCGGCCACCTCGGACGCCTCTGCCGAGGGAGCCTCCTCGGACCCGGCCTCCGGTGCCGCGGTCTCCTCGTGAACGGCCTCCGGTGCCGCAGCCTCCTCGGTGACGGCTTCGGCGGTCGCCGCACCGTCGGCGAGGTCTTCGGCGACGGTCGGGTGGGGTTCGGCCTCGGCGGTCGGCGGCGTGTCGGCGGCGCTGTCGGTGTCGGGGTGGGACGGTGCCGACTGGGTCACGATGGTGGGCAGCTCGCTGGTCGGCTCGTGCAGGGCCGCGTGGGTAGCCGCGGCGGTGTCCTGCTCCTGGTCGACGAACTCCGCTGCGGGCGGGACCTGCGGGGCGGGGGGAATGTAGGAGGGGATACGTGGTGGCATGGGCGCGAAGTGGGGATTGGTCATGCTTCCTCGGCTCTCGCGGTGAGGGGTGCGCCGCACGCGGCGCTGCGCGTAGATGCCCGTCAACGTACAGCCAGGGGCTGTGAAAGCGCTTCATACCAGCGGCCACAACTGTGATGTGGCCCACCCGATCCCGGTCGGGCGCCGGGTGGCGGCGCACCGCCGTAGGGGACGGGTCCGCGTATGAGGGAAGATGGCGGTGTGGCAGGCATCGAACAGCTCGACCAGGACATCGCAGGCAGGCTCAAACGCGACCGCGACGGGCTGGTCGCGGCCGTGGTGCGGCAGTACGACACCGGTGAGGTGCTCATGCTGGCCTGGATGGACGACGAGGCGCTGCACCGCACCCTGACCACCGGCCGGGCCACGTACTGGTCGCGCAGCCGGGGGGAGTACTGGGTCAAGGGCGACACCTCCGGCCACGTCCAGCACGTCAAGGCGGTGGCGCTGGACTGCGACGGCGACGCGCTGCTGCTCTCGGTCGACCAGGTCGGGCCCGCCTGCCACACCGGTACCCGCAGCTGCTTCACCGACGAACTGCCCGTCACCGCCGACGCCGCCGTGCCAGCGACCGGCTCCGCCCGATGACCCGGCTGCGATGGCTGCTGCTGGCGCTGCTCGCGGCGCTGGCGGTGCTGTGGTTCACGCCGGGCGCCGCGGTGGCGTGGCTGCGGCCGGTGCTGCTGGCGGTGGCCGCGGGCGCGGTCGCGGTCTGGTACTGGCGCCGCTCGGCCGGTTACGGCAGGCGGGCGGCCGCCGCGACGCCGGGCGCGCCCGGCACCCGGGACCTGTGGGACGCCCTGGACCGGGGCGAGGACCTGACCGATGATGCGCACCGGTGACCGGGCCCTGGTCGTACGGGTGGACACCGGCACCGCCGAGCTGATCCCCGACCCCGACCTGCCCGACGCGTGGCTGCTGCGCCTCAACGGCACCGCGCAGTCGCACGTCAACCTCAACGATCCGACGCTGATCGCGTTCGACTACATCCGGCGCCTGGCCGACGTGATCGACACCGTCGCCCCGGCGGGCGCGCTGGACCTGCTGCACCTGGGCGGCGGTGCGCTCACCCTGCCGCGCTGCCTGTCGGTGCTGCGGCCGGGCAGCCACCAGCGGGTGGTGGAGATCGACCGGGCGCTGGCCGAGCTGGTGCAGACCCGGCTGCCGATCCCGGACGAGCTCACCGAGCTGGTCATCGCCGACGCCCGTGCCGCGCTGGAGGAGGCCGAGCCGGCCAGCGCCGACATCGTGGTCGCCGACATCTTCGCCGGGTCGAAGGTGCCCGCCCACGTAACGACGGTGGAGTTCGCGCGGGCCGCGCGCCGGGTGCTGCGGCCGGGCGGCTGGTACCTGGCCAACGTGATGGACAGCGCGCCGCTGCTGTTCGCCCGCCGCCAGGCGGCCACCCTGTGCGCGGCGTTCGGCCAGGTCGCGGTGGTGGCCGACGCGGCGCTGCTGCGCGGCCGGGGCACCGGCAACCTGGTGCTGGTCGCGGGCGAGGACCCGGCGGGGGTGCGGCGGCTGACCCGCCGCATCGCGGCCGACCCGACCCGGGCCCGGGTCGAGCACGGCGCCAAGCTGGCCGAGTTCGTCCGGAACGCCCAGCCGAGGTGGGACGAATGAATGACGTGAGTCAGCGAAGCGGCGCATTATGCCCTAGCCCACTAGGTGAGGCACGCCATACCCCGTCAACCTTGCGCATCTGGGCGATGCCTACAGTCTGCGCATGGCATCCGAGGAGCTGAGCAGCATGGAGCCAGGTGAGCCGGGCCCGACCGCATCGACGCGCGACAACACCGGAAGCGTGCTCGACGAGATCATCGCGGGTGTCCGTGAGGACGTCGAAGCGCGCCAGCGCCTGGTGTCCCTGGACGAGATCAAGCAGCGCGCCGCGGCGGCGCCCCCGCCCCTGGACGCGTACGCGGCGCTGCGCCGCTCCGGCGTCGGTGTGATCGCCGAGGTGAAGCGCTCGTCGCCGTCGAAGGGTCCGCTTGCGGAGATCCCCGACCCGGCCGAACTGGCCGCCGAGTACGAGGCGGGCGGCGCCCGCGCGGTCAGCGTGCTGACCGAGGGCCGGTGGTTCGGCGGTTCCCTGGACGATCTGGCCGCCGTCCGGGCCCGCATCGGCATCCCGGTGCTGCGCAAGGACTTCATCGTCTCGGCGTACCAGGTGCACGAGGCCCGTGCCCACGGCGCCGACCTGGTGCTGCTGATCGTGGCCGCGCTGGAGCAGAAGGTGCTGTCCGGACTGCTCGACCGCATCGAGTCGCTGGGCATGACCCCGCTGGTCGAGGTGCACACCGAGGAGGAGGCGGACCGCGCGCTGGAGGCCGGCGCCCGCGTCATCGGCGTCAACGCCCGCAACCTGCGCACACTTGAGGTGGACCGGTCGGTGTTCGAGCGCATCGCGCCCGGCCTGCCCAACCACGTGGTGAAGATCGCCGAGTCCGGCGTGCGCGGCCCGCTCGACCTGATCAAGTACGCCTCCGCCGGTGCGGACGCGGTGCTGGTCGGTGAGGGCCTGGTGACCCAGAAGAGCCCGCGCGACGCCGTCGCCGAGCTCGTCAACGCGGGCAACCACCCGGCCACGCCACGCCCGACACGCTGAACCTCGTTCGCCGAGGAACGGCTGGACAGCCCGAGGAGGGGCGCATGTTGCCCGACGAGAAGGGCCACTTCGGCCCGTACGGCGGCCGCTTCGTGCCGGAGGCGCTGATCGCGGCGCTGGACGAGCTGGACGCGCACTACCGCAAGGCGATGGCAGACCCCGAGTTCACCGGTGAATTCGAGCGGATGCTGCGCGACTACGCGGGCACCCCGTCGCTGCTGTACGACGCCACCCGGCTGTCCGAGCGCGTCGGCGGCGCCCGCATCCTGCTCAAGCGCGAGGATCTGAACCACACCGGCGCGCACAAGGTGCGCAACGTGCTCGGCCAGGCGCTGCTCACCAAGCGCATGGGCAAGCCCCGGGTGATCGCCGAGACCGGCGCGGGCCAGCACGGCGTGGCCAGCGCGACCGCTGCGGCGTACCTGGACCTCGAGTGCGTGGTCTACATGGGCGAGGTCGACACCCAGCGCCAGGCGCTGAACGTGGCCCGGATGAGGATGCTCGGCGCCACCGTCATCCCGGTGACGGTCGGCTCGCGCACGCTCAAGGACGCGATCAACGAGGCGCTGCGCGACTGGGTCACCAACGTCGACAGCACCCACTACCTGCTGGGCACCGCGGCCGGGCCGCACCCGTTCCCGGCCATGGTGCGCGACTTCGTGCGCGGCATCGGCGTCGAGGCGCGCGAGCAGTGCCTGGCGCTGACCGGGGCGCTGCCCGACGCGGTCGCCGCGGCGGTCGGCGGCGGCTCCAACGCCATCGGCGTGTTCCACGCCTTCGTGCCCGACGCCGACGTGCGCCTGTACGGCTTCGAAGCGGGCGGCGACGGCGTGGAGACGGGCCGCCACGCGGCCAGCATCACCGGCGGCAGCCATGGCGTGCTGCACGGCGCCCGGACCTTCCTGCTGCAGGACGACGACGGCCAGACCATCGAGTCGCACTCGATCTCGGCGGGCCTGGACTACCCGGCGGTCGGCCCCGAGCACGCCTGGCTGCACCAGCAGGGGCGCGCCCGGTACTCCCCGGTCACCGACGCCGAGGCGATGGAGGCGTTCGCGCTGCTCTGCCGTACCGAGGGCATCATTCCGGCGATCGAGAGCGCGCACGCGCTGGCCGGTGCCATCAAGGTCATCCCGGCGCTGCGCGAGGAGCTGGGCCGCGAGCCCACGGTGATCGTCAACCTGTCCGGCCGCGGTGACAAGGACATGCACACCGCGGGCGACTACTTCGGCCTGTTCGGCGCGGAAGACGAGGTCCGATGAGTGTCAGTGTGGGGTACGAGAAGGCGCGCGCCGAGGGCCGGGCGGCCCTGGTCGGGTACCTGCCAGCCGGGTTCCCGACCGTGGCCGAGGGCATCGCCGCGGTGAACGCGATGATCGAGTCCGGCGTCGACGTGGTGGAGATCGGCCTGCCGTACTCCGACCCGGTCATGGACGGCCCGGTCATCCAGCGCGCCACCGAGACGGCCCTGGCCAACGGCGTACGCACCCGCGACGTGCTGGCCACCGTCGAGGCCACCTCGGGCCACGGCGTGCCGGTGCTGGTCATGACCTACTGGAACCCCGTCGAGAAGTACGGCGTCGACGCGTTCGCCCGTGACCTGGCCGCGGCCGGGGGCGCCGGTCTGATCACCCCGGACCTGATCCCGGACGAGGCCGACGAGTGGCTGGCCGCCTCCGAGGCGCACCAGCTGGACCGGGTCTTCCTGGTCTCGCCCTCCTCGACGGACGAGCGGATCGCGATGACCGTGGCGCACTGCCGCGGCTTCGTGTACGCCACCGCGGTCATGGGTGTCACCGGTGCCCGCGACAGCACCTCCAGCGCCGCCCCGACCCTGGTCGAGCGGATCAAGCGGGTGTCGGGCAGCCTGCCGGTCGGCGTCGGCCTCGGCGTACGCAGCGGGGCCCAGGCGGCCGAGGTCGGCGCCTTCGCCGACGGCGTCATCGTCGGCAGCGCCCTGGTCTCGGCCCTCGCGGACGGCGGCCTGCCCGCCCTGCGCGCCCTCACCGCCGACCTCCGCGCCGGCCTCTCCACCTGACCTCAGGCTGCTGTTCCGCGTCGATCATGAACCTATGGCACGGCTCGACGGCGTGTCGCCGCCACAGGTTCATGATCGACATTGCGTGGATGGGGTTTGCTGGCGGCATGCAGACGCGTGAACGTGGGCCGGGCGGCTTCCGTTAGCGCGCCAGGACCGACCTGGCCGCGATCGGAGGATCGCGCAGGTCCCGCACCACCCACCACCTGCCGCTGCACCGGCACCGCCGCGACACCTCGGCGATCCGCGCGGCGGAACTCGCCGACCTGCGCTACAGCCACGCCTGCCTGAACGGGGCGGCCTGGGCGTGCCGCCGCCCCCGGCCGCAGCGCCTGCGCCACCGCGTGCAGGTGCACGCCCTCACCCGGTTCGTGCCCGGCGGCAGCGGCGACGCTCACCACCTGGCCTACATCGACGAGCGCCGCGCCCGCGCCCGCCTGCGCCGCGCCCTGCGCGCCGCCGTCCGCGACCCGTTCGATCCCGACATCGACATAGTTCCCTACCGGCACCGGCACACCGCGCACTGGTACGCCTGAGGTGATCATGAACTTGTGGCGGTGACGCGCCGTTCAGCCGTGCCATAAGTTCATGATCGACATAAATGTCGGGGCGGGCGGGGGTGTGGGGGAGGGGGGTCGGGGCGGTATCGTTCGTGCCCGTGAACCTCGCCTCCATCCCGTCGCCGTCTACCGCGGTCTGGCACCTCGGACCGGTCCCGCTGCGCGCGTACGCCCTGTGCATCATCGCCGGCATCATCCTGGCGTGCTATGTCACCGACCGCCGCATGCGCAGCCGGGGCGCCCCGCCGTGGGCCGTGCTCGACGTCGCGGTGTGGGCGGTGCCGTTCGGCATCGTCGGCGCGCGGATCTACCACGTGCTCACCTCGCCCGAGGCCTACTTCGGCGCCGACGGCAGCCTGGTGAAGGCCCTCTACATCTGGGAGGGCGGCCTGGGCATCTGGGGCGGTGTCGCCGGTGGCGCGGTCGGTGCCTGGCTGGCCTGCCGCCAGCTCGGCATCACCTTCACCTTCGTGGCCGACTGCATCGCGGTCGGGCTGCCGCTGGCGCAGGCCGTGGGCCGGCTGGGCAACTGGTTCAACAACGAGCTCTTCGGCGGCAAGACCGACCTGCCCTGGGGCCTGCAGGTGCACGTGATGTCGGACGAGAACCCGGGCCAGGCGCTGACCGGCCCGGACGGCGAGCCGGTGCTGATGCCGGGCCTCTACCACCCGACGTTCCTGTACGAGCTGCTGTGGAACCTGGGCGTCGCGGGCGCCGTGTTCGCCCTGGACCGCAAGTTCAAGTTCGGCAAGGGCCGCGCCTTCGCGCTCTACGTCATGCTCTACACGCTGGGCCGCGGCTGGATCGAGGCGATGCGCACCGACACGGCCACCATGATCGGCGGTATGCGCCTGAACGTCTGGACCTCGATCATCGTGTTCCTGGCGGCGGCGGCGTACTTCTTCCTGGTCAAGGGCGCGCAGGAGTTCCTGATCCCGGCCATCGACGCCGAGGGCAACCCGGCCAAGGGCTACCAGTCGGTGACCCAGGCGCAGTACGAGGCGTTCCAGGCCAACGGCACCCGTCCCGAGGACACCGTGGTGGCCCCGGCCAAGCCGGCCGAGTCCGACCACGCCACCGACGAGGCCGAGCACAAGAGCAGCACGTCGACGCGCGAATGACGGCAGCGGCGCGGCCCGCGGGGGCGGGTCGCGCCGGAAACGGCGGATGGGCAGGGGGCTGGGTCTGATGCGCAGCGCGGTGGTGGTCGGAGCGGGTGTCGGTGGGCTGGCCACCGCCGGTGCGCTGGCGCGTACCGGCTGGCGGGTGACGCTGCTGGAGCGCGGGGACCGGTTGCGCGCCGACCCGGCAGCCCTGCTGCTGTGGCCCAACGCCGTGGCCGCGCTGCGGTCGCTGGGCCTGGGCGCGGGGCTGGACGCGATCGCCACCCCGGTGCCCGCGGGCGGCCTGCGCCGCGCCGACGGCCAGTGGCTGGCCCAGCCCGCGCCGCAGGGCGCGGCCGCGCCGGTCGTCGTACACGCCGAGGATCTGCACGACACGTTCATCGCGGGGCTGGGCGACCACATCGAGATCCGTACCGGCGTCGCGGTCCGTACCGTGCAGGCGCGGGCGGGCGAGCGCCCCGCCGTCGGCGACGGCCGGATGACCTGGGAAGCCGACCTGGTGGTCGCCGCCGACGGCGCCGACAGCGCGCTGCGCTCGCGACTGGCGCCCCAGTCCATCGCGGTCAGCTCCGGCTACGCCGCCTGGCGCGCGGTCATTCCCTGGTACCGTGCCCCGAAGCTGCCCGACGACCTGGTGCTGGCCGGGGAGACCCTGGGCGGCGGCTACCGCTTCCTGGCCGCCTCACTCGGCCAGCGCGGCAGCTCCGGCGCCTCGACGCGCGGCGGTATCTACTGGACCGCCACCGTGGCGGGGGCGGCCCGGCCCGAGTCGAAGGCCACTCAGCTCACCCTGCTCAAGCGCTGGTTCGCCGGGTGGCACGCGCCGATCTCCGACCTGCTCGCCGCCACTGAGCCCGACGACCTGGTTCAGCAGGACGGCCGCCAGCTGCGGCCGCTGCCCTCGGAACTCGCGTTCCCGTGCGGGCCGGGCGGGTTCGTGCTGCTCGGCGACGCCGCGCACGCGATGCCGCACCACCTGACCCAGGGCGCGGGCCTGGCCCTGGAGGACGCGGCCACGCTCAAGGCCCTGGTGCTGCCGGCGATCCCCGGGCCGGGGCTGAACGCGGCGCTGGCGGCGTACTCGGCGGCGCGTCGTCCTCGGGCGGCGCAGGTGGGCAAGCAGACGCAGCGGGTGGGGGCGGTGCTGGCCCCGCGCGGCTCGCTGGTCACCCGGGCCCGCGACCGCGCCTTCGGCGCGCTGGCCCCCCGCGTCCTGGACAAGGCCGCCGAGGTGGCCGCCCAATGGCAGCCCCCGGCCGCCTGACCGCCCACTCCCCGGCACCAGACCACCCCACCGGGCCGCGAAACCGGCCGGGGCGCAAACCGGCTGACCGGGGCGCAAACCGGGCTGTGAACCGGCCGGCCGGGCTGTGAACCGGCCGGCCGGGCTGTGAACCGGCCGGCTTAGCATCGACGCTGGCCTATCTAGAAGACGGATTTCGAGGAATCGTCTTCTAGATAGGCCAGCGTCAATAGAAGGGCCGGGGGCGGGGGCTGGGCTGGGCCGCCCCCGGCGCTGGTCAGCGGTCCTGGCCGGGTTTGAGTTCGGAGCGCAGGCGCTCGGACGCCTCCTGGGACAGCGAGCGCGCGTCCGACGGGGTCTTGACGTCGGTCGGGGCCGTGCCCGCGTACGGCGGCTGCACCATCCCGCCGTCTCCGGCCGGCTTGGCGCCGGAGACCACCGCCGCCTGCTGCTCGGCGGCGCGCGCCTTCAGGTGGGCCGTCACCCGGCCGCCCTCCACCTCGACCTTGTCGAGCATGCGCTCCCACCGGGCCCGCATCGGCTGGATCAGGCCGCCGCCGAGGCCGACGATCAGGATGCCGGAGATGGTGCCCAGGATCGCCCACAGGATCGGCGCGGTGAGCACGGTGGCGACGCCGATCTGGTTGAGCGCGGCGATGGCGCCGAAGACGATGATGGCGACCTGGGCGATGCGGCCCAGCATGCGGCCGTACGAGAAGTGCGACAGCGCGTTGGTGATCACGTCGAAGACCGCGTTGGCGATCGCGACCGCGACCACCACGATCGCGCAGGCCACGATCAGGCGCGGCAGCCAGGCGATGACCGTGTCGATCAGGTCGCTGATCGGGTTGGGCCCGAACACGCTGAACGCGAGCTGGAACGTGAACAGCAGCAGGGCGTAGTACACCAGCTTGCCCACCAGCCCGCTGGCGGTGTACTTGCCGGTCCACCGGTCGAACCGGGTGCGCTGGGCGAGGTGGTTGAAGCGCGCCTTGGCCAGCCCCTTGTCGACCAGCGAGCCGACGATCTTCGAGATGATCCAGCCGACGATCAGGATCGCGGCGCAGGCGATGGCCTTGAGCGCGATGTACGACAGCACACTCAGCGTGTTCTGCAGGGTCGGATTCACGTGCTCCCACCTTCCGCCAGAGCGGAGCCGGGGTCGGCCGGCGTCGACGGCCGAGGTCGGACCCCGCGTGCAGTGGCCCGCTACGGGCCCTCAGCCGCAGACTAGGACCGTTTGGGGCTGCTATCAGCGGAAATGTCGAAACTGATGCCGCCCAGGACGGCACCGTTGGTTAACGCGGTCGATGTCGATGTCACCTGTCTGAAACTCGTTCGCAACGCGTACGAACACCCTGCTGGCTGCCTGGTCGAGTACGTCGGCATGAACATAGACTGGGAAGTAGCTTCCCAGCATTCGGACGTGTGATCAATCTGTGTCTGGTGGACACCCCTGCCGGTTAACGTAGACTCAACACTCACAGACTCGTCCCCATACTCGTGCACGGCACGAGGGAGTCCGTGCACCGCCGAACAAGCGAACATCGCACCGCAGCGAACAATCGCACCTCAGTTCTGCGACAGGGCCGACGTCGTCCCGCTCGGAAGAGGCATCGCTCGCCTCCGCTACCGAAGTTCTTTCCCCGTGACGACAGGAGGCCCGGTGGCATCGCCGTACCCGCACCCCCTGCAGCCCCTCAGTGCGGCTCCCGCCGCCGTCGGCCTCTACGACCCCGCGTTCGAGCACGACTCGTGCGGCGTCGCGTTCGTGGCCGACGTGCACGGCCGCCCCAGCCACGACGTGGTCGCCAAGGGCCTGGGCGCCCTGTGCCGGCTCGACCACCGCGGCGCCCGGGGTGCAGAGACCACCACCGGCGACGGCGCCGGCATCCTGCTGCAGGTGCCGGACGCGTTCCTGCGCGAGGTGGTCGACTTCCCGCTGCCGCCCGCCGGGCAGTACGCGACCGGTCTGGTCTTCCTGCCGGTCAACGGCGCCGACGAGGCCCGCGCGCTGACCGTGCTGGAGAAGTACGCCCTGGTCGAGGGGGCGCAGATCCTCGGCTGGCGCGACGTGCCGGTCGACGCGGAGGGCCTGGGCGCCACCGCCGAGCAGGCCCGCCCGCGCATCCGCCAGGTGTTCCTGGCCGCGCACAGCATCGCCGCGCACCGCTACGGCGAGCCGCTCTCCGGCCTGGAGCTGGAGCGCGTGGCGTACTGCGTGCGCAAGCAGACCGAGCGGGAGACCCGCGAGCGCGGCGTGCCGCTGTACTTCCCGTCGCTGTCCGGCCGGACCATGGTCTACAAGGGCATGCTCACGCCCGACCAGCTCGCCTCGTTCTTCCCGGACCTGTCCGACGAGCGCGTGGTCAGCGCGATCGCGCTGGTGCACTCGCGGTTCTCGACGAACACCTTCCCGAGCTGGCCGCTGGCCCACCCGTACCGGTTCATCGCGCACAACGGCGAGATCAACACGATCCGGGGCAACCGCAACTGGATGCAGGCGCGCGAGGCGCTGCTGGCCAGCCCGCTGCTGCCGGGCAACCTGCGCCGCCTGTTCCCGATCTGCACCGCCGACGCCTCCGACTCGGCCAACTTCGACGAGGTGCTGGAGCTGCTGCACCTGGCCGGGCGCAGCCTGCCGCACGCGGTGCTGATGATGATCCCGGAGGCGTGGGAGAACGACGCCGTGATGGATCCGGCGAAGAAGGCGTTCTACCGGTTCCACGCCAGCCTGATGGAGCCGTGGGACGGCCCGGCCAGCGTCGCGTTCTCCGACGGCACCATCGTCGGCGCGGTGCTGGACCGCAACGGCCTGCGCCCGGGGCGCTGGTGGCGTACCGCCGACGGCCTGGTCGTGCTGGGCAGCGAGGCGGGCATGCTCGACCTCGACCCGGCCACCGTCGTGGCCAAGGGCCGCCTGGAGCCGGGGAAGATGTTCCTGGTCGACACGGCCGCCGGGCGGGTCATCTCCGACGACGAGATCAAGGGTGAGCTGGCCGCGGCCGCGCCGTACGAGCAGTGGCTGCACGGCGGGCTGATGCACCTGGAGGGCCTGCCCGAGCGGCAGCACATCGTCTACACCCACGACTCGGTGCAGCGGCGCCAGCAGACCTTCGGCTACACCGAGGAGGAGCTGAAGATCCTGCTCGCGCCGATGGCGCGGGCCGGGTCCGAGCCGCTGGGCTCGATGGGCACCGACACGCCGATCTCGCCGCTGTCCAAGCGCCCGCGGCTGCTCTACGACTACTTCCACCAGATCTTCGCGCAGGTCACCAACCCGCCGCTGGACGCGATCCGCGAGGAGATGGTGACCAGCCTGTCGCTGACCATCGGGCCGGAGGGCAACCTGCTGGACCCGGGCGCGGGCAGCTGCCGCCAGATCGTGCTGCCGTACCCGATCATCGACAACGACGAGCTCGCCAAGATCCTGTCGATCGACGAGGACGGCGACCTGCCCGAGTTCAAGGCGGTGCGGGTCTCCGGCCTGTATCCGCTGCGCGACGGCCACGCGGGCCTGCGCGCCCGGCTCACCGAGATCTGCCGCCACGTGTCGGAGGCGATCGAGGACGGCGTGCGCATCCTGGTGCTGTCGGACCGCGACTCCACCGCCGACCTGGCCCCGATCCCGTCGCTGCTGCTCACCGCCGCGGTGCACCAGCACCTGGTGCGCGAGCAGACCCGCACCCAGGTGGCGCTGGTCGTCGAGTCCGGCGACTGCCGCGAGGTGCACCACGCCGCGGTGCTGATCGGCTACGGCGCCGCCGCGATCAACCCGTACCTGGCGTTCGAGGGCGTCGAGGACCTGATCGCGACCGGCATGCTGCCCGGCATCGCGCCGGAGAAGGCGATCCGCAACGTGGTCAAGGCGCTCGGCAAGGGCGTCCAGAAGATCATGTCGAAGATGGGCATCAGCACCGTCTCGTCGTACTGCGGGGCGCAGGTGTTCGAGGCCGTGGGCCTCAAGTCCGGCCTGATCGAGCGCTACTTCACGGGCACCCCGAGCCGCATCCAGGGCGTCGGGCTGGCCGAGATCCACGCCGAGGTGGCGGCGCGCCACGCGACCGCGTACCCGACCAACCCGGCCGAGCAGTCACACCGCCGGCTGGAGGTCGGCGGCGAGTGGCAGTGGCGCCGCGAGGGCGAGGTGCACCTGTTCAACCCCGAGACGGTGTTCCTGCTCCAGCACGCGACCCGCTCCGGCCAGGCCGAGGTGTTCCAGCGCTACACCGACACCGTCGACGGCCTGGCGGCCGAGGCGGGCTCGCTGCGCGGGCTGTTCCGGTTCAAGGAGGCCACCCCGATCCCGATCGAGGAGGTCGAGCCGGTCACGGAGATCGTGAAGCGGTTCGCGACCGGCGCCATGTCGTACGGCTCGATCTCGGCCGAGGCGCACGAGACCCTGGCCATCGCCATGAACCGGATCGGCGGCAAGTCGAACACCGGCGAGGGCGGCGAGGACGTCGAGCGCCTGTACGACCCGCTGCGCCGCTCGGCGGTCAAGCAGGTCGCCTCGGGCCGCTTCGGCGTGACCACCGAGTACCTGGTGCACGCCGACGACATCCAGATCAAGATGGCGCAGGGCGCGAAGCCCGGCGAGGGCGGCCAGCTGCCCGGCAACAAGGTGTGGCCGTGGATCGCCAAGACCCGGCACGCCACGCCGGGCGTCGGCCTGATCTCGCCGCCGCCGCACCACGACATCTACTCGATCGAGGACCTCGCCCAGCTCGTCTTCGACGTCAAGTGCGTCAACCCGGGCGCCCGGGTGCACGTCAAGCTGGTCAGCGAGGTCGGCGTCGGCACGGTCGCGGCGGGCGTCGCCAAGCTCAAGGCCGACGTCATCCTGATCTCCGGCCACGACGGCGGCACCGGCGCGTCGCCGCTGAACTCGCTCAAGCACGCGGGCACCCCGTGGGAGCTCGGCCTGGCCGAGACGCAGCAGACGCTGCTGCTCAACGGGCTGCGCGACCGGGTCACGGTGCAGGTCGACGGCCAGCTCAAGACGGGCCGCGACGTGGTCGTGGCCGCGCTGCTCGGCGCCGAGGAGTTCGGCTTCGCCACCGCGCCGCTGATCGTCGCGGGCTGCGTCATGATGCGCGTCTGCCACCTGGACACCTGCCCGGTCGGCATCGCCACCCAGAACCCGGTGCTGCGCGAGCGGTTCAACGGCAAGCCGGAGTTCGTGGAGAACTTCTTCTGGTTCCTGGCCGAGCAGGTCCGGGCGTACCTGGCCCAGCTGGGCCTGCGCAGCATCGACGAGGCCGTCGGCCGCGCCGACCTGCTCGACCTGGCCCCGGCCACCGACCACTGGAAGGCGCACGGGCTGGACCTGTCGCCGGTGCTCGCGGTGCCGGTCTCGCCGTACGGCGACGCGCCCCGCAAGGTGCGCGAGCAGGACCACGGGCTCGAGGCGTCGCTGGACAACCAGCTGATCCGCGACGCCGAACCGGCCCTGGTCGGCGGCCTGCCCGTCCGGATCGAGGCGGCGGTGCGCAACGAGCACCGCAGCGTCGGCGCGATGCTCGGCGGCGAGGTCGTGCGCCGCGCCGGTGGCGCGGGCCTGCCCGCGGGCACCGTCGACGTGACCCTGCACGGCACCGCGGGCCAGTCCTTCGGCGCGTTCGTGCCGTCGGGCGTCACGCTGCGGCTGTTCGGCGACGCCAACGACTACGTCGGCAAGGGCCTGTCCGGCGGGGTGCTGGTCATCCGCCCCGACGAGCGCAGCCCGTTCACCGCCGAGGAGCAGATCATCGCGGGCAACACGCTGCTGTACGGCGCGACCTCCGGTGAGGCGTTCCTGCGCGGCCGCGCCGGCCAGCGCTTCGCGGTGCGCAACTCCGGCGCGACCGCGGTGGTCGAGGGCGTGGGCGACCACGGCTGCGAGTACATGACCGGCGGCACCGTGGTGGTGCTCGGCCCGACCGGCCGCAACTTCGCCGCGGGCATGTCCGGCGGGGCGGCGTTCCTGCTGGACCTGGACCCGCTGCTGGTCAACCGGGAGCTGGTCGACCTGGGCCCGGTCGGCGACGTGGACGCCGAAGTCCTGTACGAGCTGGTCGAGCGGCACTACGCCGAGACCGGTTCGGCGGTGGCCGAGAAGCTGCTGGCCGACTGGGCGGGCAGCGTCGAGCGCTTCACCGCCGTCATCCCGCGCGACTACAAGCGCGTGATCGAAGCAATGCGTGCCGCCGAGGCTGCCGGCCGTGACGTCAACGCCGCGGTCATGGAGGTGGCACGTGCCTGATCCGAATGGTTTCCTGCGCTTCGGCCGGCGGATGCCGTCCCGCCGCCCGGTCCCGGTGCGGATCATGGACTGGCGCGAGGTGTACCCGTCCGCCGACGACGAGCTGATCCGCGAGCAGGCGGGCCGCTGCATGGACTGCGGCGTCCCGTTCTGCCACGAGGGCTGCCCGCTGGGCAACCGCATCCCGGACTGGAACGACCTGGTGCGTACCGGTTCGTGGAGCGCGGCGATCCAGTCGCTGCACAGCACGAACAACTTCCCGGAGTTCACCGGGCGGCTGTGCCCGGCGCCGTGCGAGGCGTCGTGCGTGCTCGCCATCGGCGACGACGCGGTCACGATCAAGCAGGTCGAGGTCGAGATCATCAACCGGGCGTACGCCAACGGCAAGGTCAAGCCGCAGCCCGCCGCGACCCCGTCGGGCAAGACGGTGGCCGTGGTCGGCTCCGGCCCCGCCGGACTGGCCGCCGCCCAGCAGCTGGCCCGCGCCGGCCACCAGGTCACCGTGTACGAGCGCGACGACGCCATCGGCGGCCTGCTGCGCTACGGCATCCCGGACTTCAAGCTGGAGAAGCACCACATCGACGCCCGCGTCGAGCAGCTGACCGCCGAGGGGGTGCGCTTCCGCACCGGCGTGAACGTCGGCGTGGACGTCTCCGCCGCGCAGCTGCGCGCCGAGCACGACGCGGTGCTGCTGGCCACCGGGGCCCTGGCCGGGCGCGAGACCGACACGCCCGGCCGCGAACTGGCCGGGATCCACCAGGCCATGGTGCACCTGGCGCAGGCCAACGTCGAAGTGGCGGGCGGCCCGGCCGCCACGGTCACCGCCGCCGGCAAGCACGTGATCATCATCGGCGGCGGCGACACCGGCGCGGACTGCCTCGGTGTCGCGCACCGGCAGGGCGCCGCCTCGGTGACCCAGCTCGACCGGTACCCGGAGCCGCCGCAGGCCCGCGACGCCGAGCGCGACCCGTGGCCCACCTGGCCGTGGATCCTGCGCAACTACGCCGCGCACGAGGAGGGCGGCGAGCGGGTGTTCGCGGTCGCCGTGCAGCGGTTCGTCGGCGACGAGTCCGGGCAGGTCAAGGCGATCGTGCTGGTCGACGTGGTGGTGCAGCGGGTCGACGGGCGGGGTGTGGTCAGCGAGCTGCCCGGCACCGAGCGGGAGATCCCGGCCGACCTGGTGCTGCTGGCGATCGGCTTCGAGGGCACGGACGCGCTGCCCGCGCTGGAGCAGCTCGGGCTGGCCCGCAGCCGCCGCGGCACGGTGGACTGCGGCGCCGACTGGCAGACCGGGGCCGACGGCGTGTTCGTCGCCGGGGACGCGCACAAGGGCGCGTCGCTGATCGTGTGGGCGATCGCGGAGGGGCGCTCGGCGGCCGCGGCGATCCACTCGTACCTGGGCGGCGCGGGCAGCCTGCCCGCCCCCGTCCGCCCCGCCTCCCGCCCCCTGGCCACCGTCTGACCGTCTGGCCGGCTGGGAGTGATCACCCGCTGCACTTAGCATCGACGCTGGCCTATCCAGAGCACGGATCATGGAAAATGGTCCTCTGGATAGGCCAGCGTCAATAAGAGGGCGGGGTGTGATCCGGCTGACCGCGGGGGTGAAGCGGGTCGTCGCGGCCGGTCGGGCTGCTAGCGTCGGGGCGGTGCGAGTCAGTGCTCTGATCCTGCCCGTCTACCCCTGGCGCGAGGGCCGCCACATCTGGCGCGAAGCCGAGGACCTGGGGTTCCACGCCGCGTACACCTACGACCACCTGTCCTGGCGGGACTTCCGCTTCGGGCCGTGGTTCGGGGCCGTACCCACGCTGACCGCCGCGGCGGCCGCGACCGGACGGCTGCGCCTGGGCACCATGGTCACCTCGCCGAACTTCCGGCACCCGGTCACCCTGGCCAAGGACCTGATCGCGCTCGACGACGTGTCCGACGGGCGGATCACCGTGGGCATCGGCGCGGGCGGGGTCGGCTTCGACGCCACCGTGCTCGGCCAGGAGCCCTGGTCGACCGCCGAGCGCACCGAGCGCTTCGAGGAGTTCGTGCCGCTGCTGGACCGGCTGCTCACCGACCCGGTCACCACCCACCACGGCAAGCACTACAGCGCGTACGAGGCCCGGATGGTGCCCGGCTGCGTGCAGCGGCCGAGGCTGCCGCTGGCCGTGGCCGCCACCGGGCCGCGCGGCCTGGCCCTGGCCGCGGGGCACGGGCAGGCCTGGATCACCACCGGACCGGCCCGCAAGGGCGACGAGACCGATCCGGCCGAGATCCCGGGCATCCTCGCCGGGCAGCTCGCAGCGCTGAATCGGGCATGCGCGGCGATCGGGCGCGACAGCGCGGAATTGTCCAAGATCTTGCTCACGGGGTTCACTCAGGAAGCACCTTTGGAGTCGGTCGAAGCATTCGTCGACTTCGCTGCGCGGTACGCCGAAATGGGCTTCGACGAGATCGTCGTGCACCGTCCCGTGCCCGGGACCTGCTTCGATGCCGGACAGGGCGTCTGGGCGGAACTGCCCGCTGCGGTGAGCGCGATAGCCGGAAATTGTTGAGACAGTGTTGCCCCGTTGCAACGTAAGTCACATCGGAGGACTAGGCTTGCCGGTCGTGACACGCCGCGCAAAGATCGTCTGCACTCTCGGTCCGGCCACCTGGTCTTCCGAGCGCCTCCGGGGGCTCGTCGAGGCCGGCATGGACGTCGCCCGCATGAACTTCAGCCACGGTTCCCACACCGACCACGAGCAGGCCTACCTGCGCGTGCGTGAGGTGGCGGCGGCGACCGGCAAGGCTGTGGCGACGCTGGCCGACCTCCAGGGTCCGAAGATCAGACTTGGCAAGTTCGCGGACGGCGCCGTCGAATGGCGTACAGGTGACAGTGTTGTCATCACCAGCGACGACATCCTCGGCACCGCCGACCGCGTCTCCTGTACCTACCGCAAGCTCCCGGCCGAGGTCAAGGTCGGCGACCGCCTGCTCATCGACGACGGCAAGGTCGCCGTCGAGGTGACCGGCGTCGACGGGCCCGACATCCGCTGCCTCGTGGTCGAGGGCGGACCGGTCTCCAACCACAAGGGCGTCTCGCTGCCGAACGTCGCCGTCTCGGTGCCCGCGATGTCCGAGAAGGACGCCGAGGACCTGCGCTTCGCGCTCGCGCTCGGCGTCGACCTCATCGCCCTGTCGTTCGTGCGCTCGCCCGAGGACATCAAGCTCGTCCACGCGATCATGCACGAGGTCGGCATCGTCCGGCCCGTCATCGCGAAGATCGAGAAGCCTGAGGCGGTCGACAACCTCGAGGCCATCACCGACGCCTTCGACGGCCTCATGGTCGCCCGCGGCGACCTCGGCGTCGAGCTCCCGCTCGACCAGGTCCCGCTGGTGCAGAAGCGCGCCGTCCAGCTCGGCCGCGAGTACGCCAAGCCGGTCATCGTGGCCACGCAGATGCTCGACTCCATGATCGAGAACTCGCGCCCGACCCGCGCCGAGGCCTCCGACGTCGCCAACGCCGTCCTCGACGGCGCCGACGCGGTCATGCTCTCCGGCGAGACCAGCGTCGGCAAGTACCCGGTGCTGACCGTCTCCACCATGGCGAAGATCATCGCCACCACGGAGGCCGGCCAGATCTCGGTCCCGCGCCTGCAGCACGACCCCCGCACCCGCGGCGGCGCGCTCACCGTGGCCGCGTCCCAGATCGCCCGCGCCGTCGGCGCCAAGGCCCTGGTCGCGTTCACCGTCTCCGGCGACACCGTGCACCGGCTCGCCCGCCTGCACTGCGAACTGCCCCTGCTGGCCTTCACCCCGCAGCGGGAGACCCGCGACCAGCTCGCGCTCTCCTGGGGCGTGGAGACCTTCCTGATGCCGTTCGTGCACCACACCGACGACATGTTCCGCCAGGTCGACGAGCAGCTGCTCAGCCTCGGCCGGGCCAACGTCGGCGACTACGTGGTGGTCGTCGCGGGCAGCCCGCCCGGCACCCCCGGCTCCACCAACACCCTGCGCGTGCACCAGCTCGGCTCCCTGGCCGTGCCGAACCGCAACGCGTGAGGCGAGCCACAGCAGGCTCACCCCTAAGCTCAGTGCATGACTGAGCCCTTGACCGGCCAGGCGGCTGTCGACAGCCTGGTCGAGCTGCTGGATCTGGCCCCGGTGGACGACCTCGTCTACCGGGGCCAGAACCCGCCCGTCGGCCCGCCCCGCATCTACGGCGGCCAGGTCGCCGCACAGGCGCTCACCGCGGCCGGGCGCACCGTCGACCCGTCCCGCACCGTGCACTCGCTGCACGGATACTTCGTCCGCGCCGGGGACATGACCGAACCCGTCGACTACCACGTCGAGCGCATCCGCGACGGGCGCTCCTTCTCCGTCCGGCGCTCCGTGGCCAAGCAGCGGGGCAAGGAGATCTTCGTGATGTCGGCCTCCTTCCAGGTACGCGAGGAAGGCCTCGACCACCACGACCCCGCCCCGGCCGACGTCCCCGGACCCGACGACGTGCCCACCATGACCGACCGGCTCGCGCCGTACCCGGAGCGCCTCGGCGTCTGGAAGCTCATCCCGCGCCCCATGGACGTGCGCTACCTCGGCGAACCCGGCTGGGTCCGCCCCGGCACCCGCGAAGCCGACCCCAGGCAGCGGGTATGGATGCGCCTGGACGGCAAACTGCCCGACGACCCGCTGCTGCACGCCTGCGCGCTCACCTACATGTCCGACCTGACCCTGCTCGACGCGGTGCTGTCCGTGCACGGCGAGGTATGGGGACCCGGCGGCGTCATCGGCGCCAGCCTCGACCACGCCCTGTGGTTCCACCGGCCCTTCCGCGCCGACGAGTGGTTCCTGTACGACTGCGCCAGCCCGTCCGCGTCCGGCTCGCGCGGCCTGGCCACCGGCCGCATGTTCACCCGCGACGGCCGCCACATCGCCACCGCGGTCCAGGAGGGCCTGCTGCGCCGCGTCGGCGGCTGACCGGCTCCCGGCGGCGCTGCCGCGGCCCGGCGGGGCGGCAAGATCGCGGCTTCGGGTCTGGGGATACGTTCGACGGGCGGTTGTTAACCGGAGACGGCGATCACGAACAAGCTGGTGGGATCGACCGCGATGATGCGGTGGGGGAAGTGATCTTTTTGAGCGATAATCGCGTCATGCGACTTTCCGCCCGCGTCGACTACGCGCTGCGCGCCGTCATCGAGCTCGCGACCAGTGGCGGCGCGCCGATAACCGCCGAGCGCATCGCCCGCGCGCAGGAGATCCCGCCCAAGTTCTGCGAGAGCATCCTGCTCCAGCTGCGGCGCGGCGGCATCGTCTTCGCCCAGCGCGGACCCGAGGGCGGCTACTGGCTCGCCAGGACGGCCGATCAGATCACCCTCGTCGACGTCATCGAGGTCATCGACGGCCCGCTGGGGTCGCCCCGCTCGCCGGGCGGCGACGCCCCACTCGGCGCGGCCGCCGCACTGGCCCAGGTCTGGTCCGCGGTGGAGGAGTCCGAGCGGCACATCCTGACCCAGGTCACCATCGCCCACGTGGTGTCCGGCCCGCTGCCGGAGGCGGTCATCCGGTACAACCCCGCGGTCGTCTGAGCCGAGCCCGGCACTGCCCCCTGGCACCGCCGGATATTCAATCCGCGTTAAATCGGCGAGAACTCCAGCTTTCGGACCACTTAGCTGGGTTCCTAGGACGGCCTGCGGGTGTGGGCTGTCCGGAGGCGGGCGGCTGAGGGGTGGCGGGGCGCGATGATCGTCGTCTGCGGTGACATCGCCGCTTGAGAGGGCCGTTGGCGACCGCGAACGCTGATCACCAGGGCGGCCGGCAGGGCGGCGGCAGGCGGCTCAGGACTTGGGGCCGACGTGGTGGTCCAGGCGGGCGACGGCGGCGCGGCGGGCGACCGAGAGGCTGTTGCGGCGGTTCAGGCGCCAGGCGATGCCGAGGCGGTCCAGGGCCTGGCCGCAGAGGGCGAGGATGTCGGCCGACTCGTTGGCGAACAGGTAGCGGGGGTACTCGTAGGTTCGGCCCGCCTTGACGATCCGGTTGGTGGTGCGGCAGCCGTCGGAGTGGAACAGGCCCCGTACGAACGGACCCGGATGGGCCGCGACGACCTCCTCCTGCCACGGCTCCAACACGATCGGCCGTTCATGCTTGCGCCCCGGCCCCGCCTGCGGAAACAGGCACGGCCAGTGCTTGGAGTAGCTCTGGATCCTGGTGCAGTTCCTCGCGGAGATCCGCTGGACGCTGTTGGCCAGCACCGCGAGCATGGCGTCACTCACCTCCGCCATGATCGCCGGATACGCGTCGGCGCAGTACACGCGGAGCACGGGCACCTTGGCCTTCAGGACGAGATGTCCATCACCCAGGTAGGAGCCGAGGAGGTACGCGTACGGCTCGCCCGCGTCCGGCATGCGCTGCGGTTGCCTGCAGCGCGGACATCTGAGTTCGGTGTACCGGTGTTCGGAGGCGATCTTTCCGTGGCACCACTTGTCGACGGTGCTGTACGGAACGTTCAGTGATGCGGCGATGGCCCGGACCGAATTGCCCTGGCTCCGAAGACGTCGTGCGTGCGACCTTACGGCGAGTGGATGCACGCACAGATGTTGATACAGATGTACGACAAAAGTGCCGGGAGCGGGACTCGAACCCGCACGCCCTCTCGGGCAATCGCTTTTGAGACGATCGTGGCTGCCTGATTACACCATCCCGGCGAACTTGGGACACTGTACCCGACTAGGCTTCCGGCTAAGCAATAGAGTTCGTTGGTGTGGGGGTAGGGTTCCGGTGACCGAGGTGCAGGCAAGTTCCGCGCGCAAGCGGGTGCTGATCGCGGAGGACGAGGCGCTGATCCGGCTCGACCTTGCCGAAATGCTCGGCGAGGAGGGCTACGACGTGGTCGGCGAGGCGGGTGACGGCGAGACCGCCGTGAAGCTGGCCGAGGAGTTGCGGCCCGACCTGTGCATCCTCGACATCAAGATGCCGATCATGGACGGGCTGGCCGCCGCGGAGAAGATCGCAGGCGCCCGGATCGCCCCTGTGATCATCCTGACCGCGTTCAGCCAGCGCGACCTGGTGGAGCGGGCCCGTGCGGCCGGCGCCATGGCATACCTGGTGAAGCCGTTCCAGCAGAGTGACCTGGTGCCGGCGATCGAGATCGCGCTGTCCCGCTTCGCCGAGGTGTCGGCGCTGGAGGCCGAGGTCGCCGGACTGAACGACCGGCTGGAGACGCGCAAGGCGGTCGAGCGGGCCAAGGGCGCGCTGATGACGCAGTACGGCATGAACGAGCCGCAGGCGTTCAAGTGGATCCAGCGCACCGCGATGGACCACCGCCTGACGATGCGCGAGGTCGCCGAGCGCATCATCGTCGAGGCGGCCGACGCGGCGGCGGCCGAGGAGTAGCCACAATGGACCGCTGCTCCTAGAATCGCCGGATGCGCACTGGTCACGGCGTTTCCACGGGCCGCGGTTCCATCGACGACGATAGCGGGCCCGGAGGTCTGCCCGGCCGGGGCGGACCGGTCCGGGCCGCGCTCGCGGTCCTGCTCGCGGGTGCGGCGATGGCGGGGTGCACGGCCGGTTCGGCCGATCCCGCGCCGTCGCCGCAGCCGTCCCCGCTGAGTGTGTCCTGGCAGCCGGTGTCGCTGCCGGTGCCGCCCGGCGAGCCGGGCCGCCTGATGCTGCGCGACGCGACGGTCTGCGCCGGGCGGTGGGTGCTGGTGGGGGCCGTGGCCGAGGCGGACGGCGGCACCCGGCCGGCGGCCTGGACGGCGCCGGACGGCCTGGCCTGGCAGCCGCTGGCGCTGCGTCCGAAGACCTTCTACGGCGAGCAGGACGTGCTCTACTCCGTCGGCTGCGCGGGGGACCGGGTGGCGGTGCTGGGCGCCAAGAGCGGCGGCGCGCACGGCAACCCCCGGGTGAGCAGCTGGTACAGCGCCGCGGACGGCTCGCTGGTCGAGGTGACCGCGTACATGGAGGTGTACGGCGGCAACGACGCGGTGAACGTGGCGCGGGTGCGGGGCGGGCAGCTGGGGTTCGCGATCGCGGGCAACCGCAAGTCCGGGGCGGCGGTCTGGCTGTCGCCGGACGCGACCGAGTTCACCCTGGTCGACGGGGTGCCGGGGCTGGCCTCCGACGACGGGGGCCGCACGGTCGCCAACGATGTGGCGGCGACCGCCGACGGCTGGCTGGAGGTCGGGGCGCTGGCCCCGGCGGGGCGGATCGACCGCGACCCGATGGCGTGGACCTCGGCCGACGGCCGGTCGTGGCGGCGGGTGCCTGCTCCGGCGACGACCGCGTACGAGGAGTTCGGGCGGGTGGTCGTGGCGGGCGGGGTGCCGGTCGCGGTGGGCCTGCGCGGGGACGTGTTCGGGGCGTGGCGCCTGGTCGGCGGGGCCTGGCAGGACGGGGGCGGTTTCGGCCGTACGGACGGTCCGACGGCCTGGGTGGCCGGGTTGGCGGCGGCCGGGCCGGGGGTGCTGGCGGCGGTGTCGGACGCGGTGGAGTACCGGTTGTGGCTGTCGCCGGAGCCGGGCCGCTGGGTTCCGGTGGCCCTGCCGGGGGCGCTGGCGGCCAAGGGTGAGGCGGCGGCGGGGGTGGCCGCGGCGGGCCGCCGGGTGCTGCTGCTGGCCGATGACGGGGCCGCCGGGCGGGTGTGGCTGGCCGAGCTGCCCGAACGGGTCGGCTGATGCCCCGCCACCTGGGCGGGTGACCTCTCAGGGCTGGTCAAGTAACGGTTGGGTCAACCCTTCAGCGAGGTCTT
>NZ_JASAMB010000020.1 GCF_029948125.1 Catellatospora sp. KI3 | reverse complement strand
ATGGTTCAGGCCGGGCGGGAGCGGTCAGCACTCAGGCAGGGCGGCGACGAGGCGGTCGTGCTCGGCCTGGGTGCCGATGCCGGCGCGGTCCTCCGGATGGTCGGCGTACCAGCGGATCGCGTCCGCGAGGAACCACGGGTGCGTCTGCCAGCCCAGGGAGAGGTACCTCGGCTGGCCCAGCGTCGGCGACTCACGGCGCGTGACCGGCAGCATGAGGTCGTTCAGGCCCGGCCGCCGCGGATGACCCGCGGACAACTCCGCCCACGCGATACGCACCGGGCGTCCGACCGCGCGACGCACCAGGATGCCCTCGGGCCGCAGCCGCAGTGCCGAGTCGCGCCACAGCAGGACACCGAGGACGGTCGCGGCCAGCAGAAGCAGCACCAGCTGGATCGCGTTGAGGACGGGGTTCCTGCTGACGTCCAACGCCAGCGAGGAGGCGACCAGCGTCGCCCCGGCCTGCTGCCTCCGGATGGAGTGGCCACGCGTCTCGAACATCCCGTCGACGACAGCGAAGCCGCGTCGGGTGCCACCGGGGCGCCAGGAGGCCACCATCACCAGGACGACACCCGTGAGCAGTACCGATCCCCGGACCACGCCCGCCAGCATGTCGTCTTGCTCTGGCCGCAGGCGCAGGAGCCAGCAGCCGAGAGCGGCGAGGAGGACAGGGACGAGGAGTCGACACCAGCGAGCGAGACGCACGGCACGAAACCTACCGGGCGACGGCAAGCCCAGGCCGTGGACCGCTCGGGGCACTGTGAACGAGCGACCCGTGGAGGGCCGCGCCGCCGACGGAGATGCCGACGAGCATGACGGAGCCAGGCTTCCGCCCGGCTCCGTCGATCAGCTCACCCGCAGGCGCGGACCCACTTGGACGACGCGATCTCGTGGTACATGGCCTTGTTGTAGCCGTCGAGGCCGAGACCGAGGTTGAAGCGGTTCGCCCTGAGGTCGCGCCACACGCTGTCCGGGCCCAGGCAGCCCCAGGCTCCGGTGAGTCCGCCGTGGTAGTAGAAGTTGATGCTGTTGCCCTGCGAACTGTTGTTCTGGACCGATCCGGCCAGGTTCCGGAAGCCGTACTCGCTGCAGTCGTTGCCCCAGTCGAGGTCGTCGTTGACCCATGAGCACGACTTGGTGGGCGGGTCGTCGGTGTCGTTCCAGGGCTCGTTCCAGGCGTAGACGCGCCCGTCACGACAGCTGAACCCGTTCACCGTGACAGCCTGATCGCTTGACAGCTTGTCCCAGCCCATCGGGAGAACCCGCAGACTGCTGTTGCTGATGCTGACGTTCGCCACGCAGCCCGGCGGCACCTGTATCTGATCGACGTCGATGTCGTTGGTGTTCGGGTCGCCGTCGTATCCGCCCTGGAAATGCCCGGGGTTCAGCGACTCCTGGTGCCATCCCACGTTGTCGATGTACCAGCGAATCTGGATGATCCAGCCGGAATTGTTGATCACCTTCCCGCACTTGTGCGGATAGTACGTGCAGGTCGCCTCTGCGTGCGCCGCGCCCGGTGTGGCGACGATTCCCACCGCGGTCGACAGCATCGCCGCCACAGCCGCGATGAACGTCCTACCTCCGCGCTTCACATGCCCCCCTCTCGCTGATGAACTCCCAGCCGCTCCGCCTCGTCGGTGAGACCGAGGCACCAGTCCCAGCCCTGTCGATCGCCCCGTCGAGGACCCTCGGTCGCCCGGTCCGGTATGACTTCCCGCACCTGCCGCTGGATGATCCGCAGGTGTCGTCGCCGGGTCGGCTCCGCCCGAGGCTCTCCGAGAGACCCGGTCATACCGCGATCTGCCGGTGTCCGGGATCGGGCCGCCCGTCGGAACAACTCTCACACCGGCCGGCATTCGCAGACAGGCGGCAGACCGGCGTTTTGGCGGCGGTTCGCGCCGGTGCCGGCGCGCTGACGGGCGCTGAGGAGACCCGCAGCACCCCGGCCACGTCGTCACACCGCGCTGACCGCAGGGGGCCTGGTGCCGGCCCACCGGCCCGGCGCCTCGGCCAGCATCGCCTGCACGTGGCGCAGCAGCCGGAACTCGTAGCGGCGGCCCCGGTCCACCAGCAGCAGCGAGGATTCGGCGAGTTCGGCCAGCAGTTCGGGCGCCTGCCCGAACTCGTCCTCCTCGTGCGCGAGGTCGCCCGAGCTGAACGGGTCACCCGGCCGGTGCCGGTCCGCCAGCCGCAGCAGCAGCCTGCGGTGCCGGTCGTCGAGCAGGTCCAGGCTCCAGTCCAGACTCGCGGCAAGGCTGCGCTGATGCGGCAGCGCGGTGCCGTCGGCCCAGCCCAGCGAGTGCAGCCACCGGTTGTCGGCCAGCAGCGCCGCCAGCGGCACCAGCCGCAGCCGGTAGGCCGCCAGCTCCACCAGCCTGGGCAGGCAGTCCAGCCGACGGACCAGCTCGATCAGGCCGGGGCGTTCGGCCGCCAGGTCGAGGGTCGGGCAGCCGGTCCGGGCCCGGTCCAGCAGCAGCTCCACCGCGGCCGGCTCGGCCGGCGGCGCCAGCTCCCAGATCGCGGCGCCGGGCAGCACGGGCGGGCGGCGCGAGGTGATCACGACGTGCAGGCCGGGGCGTTCGCCGAGCAGCTGCGGTACGAGCAGCGACAACGTCCATACCAGGTGCTCGGCGTTGTCCAGGATGAGCAGCAGCCGGTCGCCGGACGACCGGGCGCTGTCACCGGCCACCGCCGTCACCGCCGCCTGCGCGGCCTCGAACACGTGGTCGGGGTCGGTGCCCCGGTCGGCGGGGATGCGGCCCAGCTCGACGACGGCGATCCCGGCCGCGAACCACCGGCCCGCCCGCTCGGCGACGGCGCGGGCGACCCGGGACTTGCCCACCCCGCCCGGTCCGGTCAGCACCAGCACCTGATGGGCGGTGACCAGGTCGGCGAGCCGGTCGACCTCGTCCTCGCGGCCGATCAGCGAGGTGCCCGGCGCCCGGCCGCCGCGCCACGGTCCGGCGGCCGGGTCCGCCAGCCGCAGCCGTTCGGCCATGATGTCGGCCGGGCGGCAGGACGCGGGCACCGACGACGACCACAGCCGCTGCTTCAGGTCGGGGTCCAGGATGGACAGCAGCATGTCGACCGAGCTGCGGCGGGGGTGCTGGATCGAGCCGCGTTCGAAGTTCCTGATCGTGCGTACGCTGATGCCGGACTGCTCGGACAGCTCCTCCTGCGTCATTCCGCGCTGTAGGCGCAGGCGCAGCAACAGGTTGTGGGACAAGGTCTCGTACCCCCATGTGCGATGACGGCCGGCGGCCCGGTGGCCGCTGGAGGCGAGTGTGGGAAGACCCGTTCCCGTTCGATTCCCGCCGCAATACCGACCCGGACCGTTCCCCCATCCATAGGCATCAACCCTTATGATGCGCAGTGGCTTCAGGCGGTGCGCAAGGCGTCGGCTCGCGGCGGGCGGGCCGATCGGTGGCAGCGGGCGGTGAGTCGGCATGACCGGTCTGCGGTTCAACATCCTGGGGCCGCTGGAAGCCTGGGCCGACGGCACCAGGCTGGAGCTCGGCGGGTTGATCCAGAAGCGGGTCCTGGCCGCGCTGCTGCTGGAGCCCGGCAAGCTGCTCACCGTGTCCCGGCTGGTCGAGGCGGCCTGGGACGAGGAGCCGCCCGCCACCGCACCGCACCAGGTCCGCAAGGCCGTCGCCGACCTGCGCGGCCGCCTCCCCGACGGCCGGACCGTCCTGGCCACCGAGGGTCCCGGGTACACCGTCGCCGCCGCGGTCCCGCTGGACGTCACCGAGTTCGACGCCCTGGTCCGCGAGGCTCGGCTGCTCGCCGAGCGGGGCGGTGTCCGCGAAGCCCTGGTCCGCTTCCGTGAGGCCGACGCGCTGTGGCGCGGCCCGGTGCTGTCCGACGTCGGCGGGCTGCTGGTGCAGACCGCGGCCCTGGCGCTGCAGGAGCGCCGCCTGGCCGCGCTCGAGCGGTACTTCGCGCTGCGCCTGGCCGGTGGTGAACTGGGCGACCTCGTCGGCGAGCTGCGCGCCCACATCACCCGGCATCCGCTGCAGGAGGCGCTGCGCGGCCAGCTTATGCTGGCGCTGTACCGGGCCGAGGCGCTGGAGGAGTACGGCAGGCTGCGCGAGCTGCTGGCCGAGGAGCTGGGCGTCGACCCGGGCCCGCACCTGGTCAAGCTCTACGAGCGCATCCTGCGCGAAGACCCGGAGCTGAACCTGGATGTCGCCGTGCCCGAGCGGGCACCGGCCCCGGTCGAACCGTCACCCGACCTCGGCCAGGTCGGCCCCGAGCCGGGCGGCGGTCCGGCACCGGCCGGTCGGCAGCCGACCGCCGTGCCGCAGACGCTGCCGTTCGACGTCACCGAGTTCGTCGGGCGCCGGGCGGAGTTGGCGCACCTGCTGCGCAGTGCCCGCGCCGACCGGTCCCGCACCCGGGTCATCGCGATCGACGGCATGCCCGGCGCGGGCAAGACCTCCCTGGCGGTACGGGCCGCGTACCTGCTGGCCGCCGAGTACGCCGACGGGCAGCTCTACATCGACCTGGGCGGGTTCACGCCCGGGGAGCGGCCGGTCAACATCGGCGCCGCGCTGGAGGGGCTGCTGCGGGCACTGGGCCTGCCCCGGGAGGCGATCCCCGACGACGTCGTCGGCCGGCATCTGCTCTGGCAGTCGTCGCTGGCGGGCAGGCGGATGCTGCTGCTGCTCGACAACGCCGCCGAGACCGCGGTGGTGAGCAGGCTGCTGCCGACCTCGGCGGGCTGCCTGGTGCTGGTCACGAGCCGGGCGAGGCTGACGGAGCTGGACAGCGCCGAGTGCATCTCCATCGACGTGCTGGCGCCGGAGGAGAGCCGGGCGCTGCTCACCGAGCTGCTGGGCGCCGAGCGGGTGGAGGCGGAGCCCGTCGCCGCAGCCGAGCTGGCCATGCTGTGCGGGCACCTGCCGCTGGCGCTGCGCATCGCGGCGGCCCGGCTGCGCAACCGGCGGCTGTGGACGGTGCAGTACCTGGTGGAGCGGCTGCGCGACGAGGACCGCAAGCTGCGGGAGCTGAGTTCGGGCGAGCGGGGCGTGGCGAGCGCGCTGTGGCTGTCGTACCAGGCGCTGCCGGAGCCGGGGCGTACCGCTTTCCTGCTGCTGTCGATCCATCCGGGCCGCGACATCGACGCCGGGTCCGCGGCGGCGATGCTGGGCCTGGCCGCCGACGACGCCGAGGACGAGCTGGAGCGGCTGCTCGACGCGCACCTGGTGCACCAGCCGGAGTTCGCCCGCTACGCCTACCACGACCTGGTCGGCAGCTTCGCCCGGGGCAACCTGCGGCAGCTGCCCGACGGCAGCCGCGCCGACGCGGTGCGGCGCCTGGTCACGCACTACCTGAGCGCCAGCGGAGCGGCGTGCGCGGTGCTGTTCCCGGGCCGCAACCACCGCCCGACCGGCGTCGAGCCGCCCGCCGGACCCGCGCCCGCGTTCGGTGACGCCGACCGAGCCCAGACGTGGTTCGGCCGCGAGCACATCACCCTCGTCTCGGTGGTCGACCTGGCGGTGCGGGAGGAGCTCTTCCAGCATGCGGTGTTCCTCAGCCGCGACGTCGCGTTCTACCTGAACGCCTGCGGTTACCTGGACGAGTTCGCGGAGCTGGCCCGGATCGGCGTCGCCGCCGCCCGGCGGCTGGGCGACGCCGGGATCCTGGGCATGAGCCTGTCGAATCTCGGGGTGGCCTGCTGGAAGCTGGGGCGCTTCGACGAAGGCGTCACCGTCGCCGCCGAAGGGCTGGAGCTGGCGGTACGGGCCGGCGACCAGCGCACCCAGGCGCACTGCGAGGGAACCCTCGGGCTGTACAAGGGGCTGCTGGGCGAGTTCGACGCGGCCCTGGCGCATCTGCGGGCCGCGATCGCGCTTGAGCACGAGTTGCGCACGCCCAGGGCCGCCGCGGAGAGCCTGACCGTGCTCAGTGCGCTCTTCGAGCAGTGGGGCCGCTACCCGGAGGCCGTCGAGGCGGCGGCTCAGGCGGTGGCGCTGATCCGCGGCCTGAGCAGGCACGAGTCGGCGCTGGTCGCGTTGACCGACCTGGCCGCGGCGCGGCTGGGCCTGGGCGAGGTCGACGGGGCCGAGCAGTGCCTGGCCGAGGCGCGGCTGTCCTGCGACGACAGCCGGGAGGCCGGTCAGGTGGCGCTGACGCTTGCGCTGTCCGCCGAACTCGCCCACCGCCGGGGCGACCTGGGGGCCGCGGCGGAGTACGCGGGGCAGGCCGCCGAGGCCGCCGAGCGGACCGCCTCGCCGCTGCGCCGGGCCAAGGTGGAGAACCTGCTCGGGCGGCTGCTGCTCGCGCGCGGCGACGCCGGGGCGGCGCTGCACCTGCACACCCGCGCGTACGAGACCGCCGTCGCGGTCAGGTTCCGCGTCGAGGAGGCGTACGCGCTAGCGGGGATGGCTGCCGCCGCGCACGCCCTGGGCGACCGGGACGCGGCCGCCGCCTTCGGGGCCGACGCGGAGGCCGTCTTCGAGGCGCTGGACATCCCGCGCGACCGCCGCCGTCGGCCCGCCGCGGCCTGAATTGCCGGTCGCCTGCCGGTCGATTGCCTGGCCGGTGACGGCCGCCATGGGCAGGCTGGCAGGTGACGACCCTGTGCCGCCGGTCGCCGTACGCGCTTCGCACCTGAACAGGGAGAACGGCCGTGACCAGCTACCGCGTCGACACCGCCACCACCGACGGCATGCACCGGGTGGTCGCGATCGGGGTCGCGACGCCCGACGGCGCGGCCCACCCCGCCGCACTCACCGAGGCGGAGCTCGCGGTGCTGCGGTCGGCGGTCCGGGGGCGGCTCGACCAGCTGGGACATGAGGCGGGCCCGGCGGTGACGGTCGTGGCCATGATCGACGCCCGCCCGCACATCGTCTCCTGCCGCCCCGTCGGCGCCTGATCGCCGCACCGGCGGCTGCCAGCGGTTCTGAGCTGCGCGGACGACTCGTTCCCGGCGATGCCGGCAGCAGCGGGAATGCGACGGGACCGGTTCGGGAACGGTCGGCGCGAACGTGGGGCCATCCGATACGCAGTCCAGCGGGGAGCCGTCATGAAGCGCAAGCTGATCCTGGTGTCCGGCATCGTCGCCGCGGCCCAGGCCCTGGTCCTCACGGCCGCCGTGGTCGGCGGTCACGCCGCCCCGCAGCCGCGCGGCACCGGCTACACCGTGCTCGCCGAGGACAAGGGCCCGACGGTCGTCGGCCGTTGAGCAGACCGGAGCACGACCGCGGCGCCCGCGACCGGTGGTCGCCGGGCGCCGTATACGGCGCAGCCGTGGAAGGAGCGGATACCGCGGGCGCGGCGGTCTCCGCCGCGCGTATGAGTCCTGTCCGCTCCGGCGAGGCTGACGCGGCGAGCACGGCCAGCGCGAAGCCTGCCGCCGGTGCGAGCAACCCCTCGCGGATACGCCGTCCGGCCCGCCGGTCCAGGCCGAGGGCCACGCCGGCGATCGCGCCGCACTCGGGTCCGAGGATCATGACGGCGACGATGAGGATCTCCACAGCTCGCCGGTCTGCGCCGCCGCGACGGGCGACGAACGTCGCGGCGCCAGCTCCCTGACGCCGTCACCGCTGGTGGACGACAGCGACCGTGCCTTTGCCATGCACGACCAGCGCGTGGCTGGCGGAGCCCAGTAGCATGCCGGCGAATCCGCCGTGGCCGCGGCTGCCGACGACCGTCAAAGCCACATCCGCGGAGGCGTCGAGCAGCACCCGTTCAGCGTTCAGGCTCAAGACCGCACGCAGTTCGATGTCGAGGATGTCAGCCCACGGCGTGACCGCCTTGGCGAGCATCTGCTCGGACTCCCGCCGCGACAGCTCTTCCGAATTCATGTCCGGCTCTTCACCGTAGCCCCAGGTTGCCGGCGAGTGGACGTTCAGCATGATCAGCTTGGTCCGGCGCAGTGCGGCCTCCTGGGCGGCGAATGCAAGGGCTGCCAGCGCGGTGGCGGATCCGTCGTACCCGACCAGGACCGGTCCGGGCAGCAGCGATGCCGTGCCCGCTCCCCCATCGGGTTCGCGTAGACGGACGACGATGACGGTCGTGTGGGCATGCGCGGCCACCTGGGCGGCGACCGATCCCAGCAGCAGCCCCTCGAATCCGCCGGCACCCCGGCTGCCGACGGCGACGATCTGTGCACGGCGTGACTGCTCGATCAGCACGGACGCACCCGCCCCTGCCAGCAGGCGGGTCTGGATCTCCAGCGCCGGGTGAGCGGCACTGATCTGCGCCGCGACGGCGGCCAGCGCCTGCTCGGCGCCGTAGCGGGAAGCCTCCTGCCCGCCGGCCAGGCGGTCGGCGCCGAGCCATGGGCCGAAGCCGTAGAGCGGGCTCTGGTATCCGCAGCACAGTTCGAGTGTGGTGTTGCGCTCCTGGGCGAGCAGTGCCGCATACTGCGCGGCCTGTGCGCTGTGGGCCGATCCGTCCACCCCCGCGACGACGGGGCGAGGATCTCGACTGACTCCACCCTCGACGTCAGGGTCCATATGTCCACGATGCTCCCGTGACCACAGCGTCCGCTACGAAACAACGGATCTGACGGGCACGGATCCGGGGATGGCCGGTCCTGCGTTCCGCGACTGCTCGACCTTCCGCCGGGGACGCGGACGCTACCGCGAGTGAGCCGTGCGGTGGGGAACCACGAGTACCGGCACGCTCGCGCCCCTGATGCACTCGGCACTGACCGAGCCCAGTCGCCGCCGCGCTCCCGCCGCACCGTAGCGGCCCAGGACGAGCATCGTGGCGTCGGCGGCTTGAGCCATGAGGACGTGCGCGGGCCTGCCCTGCAGGACCGCCGTTCGGATCACCACGTCGACCCGGTGCCGATCCGGCAGATCGCGAATCTCGCCGGACAGCATGGTCTCCATCTCGCGGCACTGGTCGGGGTTTCCATCACGCGGATCGCGGACCGCGATGGCCAGCACGCTGCCACCCCGGGTCGCGGCAGCGGCCACCGACCACCGCAGTGCCTGCCTGGCGTCGTCGGACCCGTCGACTCCGACGACGAACTGCGGGCCCGGGTGGTTCGGGGGCGCCGCCGATGCCGCGGGCTGCGGTGCGGCAGGGTCGTCGTCGATGTCGAAGGTGAGCTGGTCGATGACCTGGGTGACGCCTGGCACCGTCCCGGTCAACCGGGCCGCGATCCGGCTCTTGCTGGCCTGGTGTACCGCTCCGGTGAGGGTGACGACTCCGTGGTCCACGGCCACGGCGATGGCGTGGGGTTCCAGGCGCAGCACGTGCAGCACGGTCTCGGCGATATCAGCTCTGATGTCCGAATCTCTCCGGCGGAAGACCTGCAACAGGTCGCGCCGGGTCAGCATGCCGATCATGCGACCCTGCCGATCGACGACGGGAAGCTGCTTCACGCGCTGCTCGGCCATCAGCCGGGCGGCGTCGGCGGCGCTGGTCTCAGGGGGCACCGTCAGCGCCGGGGCGGTCATGAGCTGCGACGCCACGGCCGCCTCAGCCTTGTGGCGGGCGGCTCTGCGGGAGGGTCTCTCCAGCAGGGGCCGGGTTCCGACCGGCTCGTCAGAGAACTCGACCCGGCGCAGCAGGTCCCCCTCGGTGACGATGCCGGCCAGCCGGCGCAGGTCATCGTGCACGGCGACCGCGTTGACCCGCTGCCGGGCGAGCAGCCCCGCGATCTCGGCGTACGGAGTGTCCAGGCCGACGGTGGCCGCGTCACGGGTCATGAGATCGCGGACGCTCATCCGACGGTCACCGGTGCGCGCGACGTCATGGCAGCCTCCTCGTCGCATCAGCGTGGGTTGATGACCTCTTCGGCCAGTCGCCGGGTCGTCGACGGGGGCGGTTCGCCAGGCGGGCCGTAGCCGACCCGAACGGCGATCTGCGGATGCCCGATGCCCGGCAGCAGGGTGCGCAACTGGTCGCGGGTGGTGGGCAGTTCTGTGACGTCGCTGATCGGCGCCGTGGACAGCCCGGTCGCCACAGCGGTCAGCAGCAGCGCCGACAGTGCCTCCCCGGCCCGCAGCCAGTGGACCGGTGTGTCGCCGTCGGTGTACACGAGCAGGTACCGGGCGCCGCGGTCGTTCTCCCATCCCGGGTGCATCACGGGTCCGCCGAATGGTGCGTAGTCGCGTACCGGAACCCGGCGTGGCGCGGCGGGCACGGCCCCCGCGGTGTCGACACCGTCGCCGCTCCACGGCGGCCGGTGGGTCCAGTCGGCGAGTTCGGCACGATAGTAGGCGTCGGACAGTTGAAGGGCGCCCGCTTCGACCGCGATCAGCCCGAGGACGGCGATGTGGCTGTCGTCGACGACGAGCGCGTGCGCATGTTCTGATTCCGCGGCGACTATGAGCGTGCGGCAGATGGCGTCGCCGACCGGCTGGGCGGTGAACGGACGCCGGTCGGTGCGGCGGCGGTTGATCGCCGCTGCGGCCTGCATTTCGGCGAGCGTCGGCTCGTGCGGCCCGGTGACCCGGATGGTGGCGAGCAGGTCGGGCTCGGTCGGATCGGGCATCCGGGCGATGTCACACGCTTCGCCGGCGTCGGCGAGCGCGACACGGCCGTGGTGCAGGGCGGCGCCGCAGCTGACGGTCATCAGACGGCCGTCAGGGTCGGCGACGAGCAGTTGCCGGCTGCGGTCGGCGTACAGACGGGCGCGTGGGCCGTCGATCCGCCACCGCCAGGGCTGGGTATTGAAGATCGACGGCGCGGCGAGAGCTGCCCGAACGGCGCGCTGCAGGGCCTTTTCCTCGGTGTTCTGTGTGGTCTGCATGATTTCACCGTGCGCGTCCGGACGCGGGCGCCGACAGGGAACGGGGACCTGCCTGGGCATGCCGATGGTCCTCTACTACGCACCAGGCGCAGTCGATGCGAAACCTGCCGTAAGAGGGGAACGGGCACTGATCGTTTCCAGATCAGTGCCCGTTCGACAGGGGATGAAGCGCCACGGCGGGCGCTGACGTCTCACTCCATCGGTATGCGTCAGCGCCTGTCGATGGCGGTCAGCCGGCTAGTAGCGCGATGAGATCGCTGCTGGTGAACATTCCGACCGCCACTCCGGAGCCGTCGACGACCGCCACGGCGTCACCGCCGTGGCCGCGCATCACGCGGGCGGCATCGCCGACGGTCGCCTCGTCGGTCACGACGGCGGCACGTTCTACGACCGCACCTGCGGCGACCAGCCCGAGATCCGGTTCGGTGGCCCAAGCGCCGGTGATCGCGCGGGCGGCCAGGACTCCTTCGCACCGCCCGGAGTCGCCGGTGACCACCAGGTGCCGGATCCCGGCCCCGAGCATCACGGCGGTCGCCTGACGCAGGCTCGTCTCGACCGCCACCGACACCACCGGCCGGGTCATGACCTGAGTGACCGAGCGGCGCAACCACCGCCGGTCGTCGCCGGTCACCGGGACGCAGTAGAGCGCCTTCATCCGACACCCGGCCCAGCCGCCACCGGGACCGGCTCGGCGGCCCGATGCGCCGTGGTCGGCACCGGGATGACCACCACCGGGCACGGCGACTTCGACACGCACTCCTCGGCGACCGATCCCATGACCGTGTGGTGGACCCGGCTGTGACCGTGGCTTCCCACGACCAGCAGTTCGGCTGTCTGAGCGGCCTGGGTGAGCACGTCGGCGGCTCGGCCTTCGACGACCTCGGCGGCCACGGTGACACCGCGCCGGCCCGGTGCCGTCTCCAGTTCGCGGTCGAGCGCCTGCTGGGCGAGGTCGCGGTAGACGCCTCGTCCGGCCACCGGCCCGTCCGGGTCGTCCCAGCTCCAGGCCAACACGACCTGTACCGCCGCTCCGGTGGCCGCAGCCTGCCGCAGGGCCCAGTCCAGCGCGCGCCGACCACCCTGGGAGCCGTCGACACCGACGACGATCTGCCGCATCCCGTCCATGTCCCTCACATCCTTGTCGTTGGGTCCTCTCCGTCACTTCTCCTTCCAGGCTGCGGCGGCCCACTCGGCCGGGTGAGGGCCGAAATACCCGGACGGCAGGGACCATCGCCGTGACCTGCACAGCTATCACCGACAAGTCGCCTGCGTCCCTGGCACACTGAGCAACCATCCCAGCGGCCCGCTGGTCCGCCGTTTTCGCAGTTCAGGACCGAAGTCCCACCTTGAGCACACCTACCGGCCCTGCCGCTGGGCGTCCGGTGGACATGCAATGGAGGCAGCAGGACACGAAAGGAGGAGGTCATGACCACGCTCATTCCCCGCCTGTTCGGGGACCTGTCCGACCTGTTCGAGCCCGAGCGGCCCATGTTCGCCGGACACGTGATCCGGGTCGAGGACTCGCTCACCGACGAGCATTACCAGATCAGGGCTGAGCTGCCGGGCCTAGACCCGGAGAAGGACATCCAGGTCAGCGTCGACGGCGGCGTGCTGAGCATCCACGCCGAGCGGCGGGAGCAGGAGAAGGGCAAGACGCGCACGGAGTTCCGCTACGGCATGCTCAGCCGTAGCGTACGGCTGCCCGGCAACGCTGACCTGTCCGCCATCCGCGCCGACTACGACAAGGGCGTGCTTGAGGTCACGGTGCCGCTGAAGGCCACCGAACCGCCGGCCCGACAGATCACGGTCAACGCCAAGTAGACCCCGACCGCCGGTGCCACGGTCAGTCGTCCACCGGCGGCGCCCACGCGGAGAGGACCACCACCATGAAGACCTCCGCGGACACGCGGCCGCAGCTCGCGCGGACACCGGTGCAGCAGATCATGAGTCGGCCGGTGTACTGTGCCCGCATCTCCAGCCTGCTCGGTAACGCGCTGGCCGGGATGGCCCGCCACCGGGTACGACATCTGGTCGTCATAGACGACTATGACCGCTGTGTCGGTGTCATCGCCGATCGTGCGATCGTCGCCGCATGGGCCGCCAACCCCACATCGCTGAGCAGTCACACCGTCGAGACGATCCTGGACCCGCACCCGGCTGTCGTCGACAGCGACGCCACCGTCATGGACGCGGCACGGCTCATGGGCAAGACCGGGGTCGACGCCGTCGCGGTCGTCGAAGGGCACGGTGTCGCGACAGGCATCATCACCGGCGTGGATCTAGTAGCCCTGCTCGCTCACTGACCCATCAGGCTCGGTCGCGCAGTGTCGACACTTGCGGTACCGCGTCGCTGCGGGGGAGTCCGCGTTCGCCTGCCTGAACGCGCCGGGAACGGGCAGTTCGAAGGAGGCGGTGTGACTTAGGTCCTGTGTTCGGGACGGCAGGACCCTGACCAGGACCGGTTGCCGTACGCGACGGTAGAGACGTGGAACTGCAACGCGTACTCGACGGCATGTGCCGGGAGGGCGTCTGGGCCGAGGCCGTTCGGGGCCGGGCGTCCATGGAAGCAGTCGGCAATCTCCTGGCTGCGGTCGGCCACGCGGTGAACACGGGTCGGCCGTATCAGCCGCCGTCGCGGACACGGCCATCCGTGCAACGGCTGGGCACCCGGCCGACCGATAGGCGCCGCCCGGAGTTCTGGCGTGCCGAGCAGCACAGCCGGGCCGACATCTTCCGCTGGGGCGGGCATGATGATGCCGGCCGGTACCTGGCGGTGGTCATCGGTACCCACGACGACACCTTCCCGAGCACGAAAGAGCCGCTGAGGTGGTGCAGGTGCTACTGCGCGCCTTCGCGCGAGCGGGCGTGGTCGTGACGCTGCACCCGCAGATCGCGCAGGTGCCTGCCGGACGCGAACACCTACGGCTGCTGCTGGGCCGCCAGGGCGCCATACAGATGGTCATGACGGCGGGGCCGCTGCAGGGCGGCATGAATGCCGGGGCGCTGTCGACGATCCTGCGCACCGAGCCGCTGCAGTCGGCGCCTGACGCACGGTAAGCACCCTGCCGCCTGCTGCTCGACCCGCCGACCGCAGGCTCTGATCAGCTTTCGGGCCGGCGAACGCGGCGCGCACACCACAGCAGCAGGCCGGGCAACGCCGCCAGCAGGACACAGCAGCCAAGCTGTGATCCGGTCAGGGCAGCGGTGTCCAGCAGTGTCCGCAGGGCAGGGATGCTGACGGCGGCCAACTGCGCCAGCGCCGACAGCGCCACAGCGCCGAGCAGGCCCGGATTGGCCCATCTGGTGGCTGCGGTGCGGTTGGCCCGGACCGCCAGGGCCACGCCGAGTTGCGCCAGGCCGAGGGTCATGAACAGCATGCTCTGCCAGGGCCAGCCCTGACGCGACCCGTACACCCCCGCAGTCAGGGATACTGCCGTCAGCGCGGCGCCCAGGGCGAGAATCGCCCGGAGCAGGCCGTCACCGAGGACCTGCTCGCCCGGTGGCCGGGGCGGGCGGTGCAGGACGCCGGGTTCGGCGGGTTCGGCGCCGAGTGCCACGCCGGGCAGGCCGTGGGTGAGCAGGTTGATCCAGAGGATCTGGCCGGGCAGCAGCGGCACGCCGAGGCCCAGTAGCGGTCCGAGGAGCATCACGGCCAGTTCGGCGGTGCCGCCAGCGAGTCCGTAGCGAAGGAAGCGGCGGATGTTGTCGTACACGCGGCGGCCTTCGCCGACGGCGTGGGTGACGGTGGCGAGGTTGTCGTCGACGAGGACGAGGTCCGCGGCCTGGCGGGCCACCTCCGTGCCGCCGCCCATCGCGACGCCGATGTCGGCGCGGCGCAGCGCGGGGGCGTCGTTGACCCCGTCACCGGTCATCGCGACGACCTCACCGTGCTGCTGGAGTTCGGCGATGATGTCGAGCTTCTGCTCAGGGTGGGTGCGGGCGAACACCTGCACCCGGTGGGCCTGCTGAGGCTGCCCGCCGGTGCCGACGGGTTCGCCGGGGTGCCAGATGCCCAGCTGCGCGCTGATGTGGGCGGCGGTCGCCGGGTGGTCACCGGTGATCAGGATGAGCCGGATGCCGGCAGCGGCGAACCCGGCGGCGGTGGCCGCCGCCGCGGCGCGCAGGGGGTCTTCGATGCCGACGACGCCCACCACCCGCAGGCCGCGCGGTGCGATCGGGCTGCCGGGCGCCGCCGACGTCGCGGCGGCCACGGCGATCACCCGCATACCTGCGGCGGCCAGGTCCGCGGCGGCGGCACGGGCCGCAGGGGCACCGGGGTCGTCCTCGGCCAGGACCGGTGAGGACAGCACGGTCTCCGGTGCGCCCTTGCAGATGGTGAGGAAACCGCCGCCGGGTTCGGCGTGCACGGTGGTCATCTGCCGGGTGGCCTGGTCGAACGGGTGCTCGGCCAGGCGCGGCGCGCAGTCCCGTACCGCGTCCGGGTTCAGGCCGCACCGCCCGGCGAGCGCCACGAGGGCGGCTTCGAGGGGATCGCCGACCGCCGACCAGCCCGAGTCCTCCGCGGTGGGTGGCAGCAGAGCCGCGTCGGAGCACAGCACCCCGGCCCGGGCCAGGGCCAGCAGTCCCGGGGCGGGCGGCGGCGTGACGGTTCCGGCCGGGGCGTACCCGACGCCGGTGACCGTGTAGTCGGTGCCGTCGGCGTACGCGCGCCGGGCGCTCATCCGGCCTTCGGTCATGGTGCCGGTCTTGTCGGCGGCCAGGACGGTGACGGAGCCCAGGGTCTCCACGGCGTGGAGGTTGCGCGGGATGGCCCGGTGCCGCGCCATCCGGCGGGCGCCCAGAGCCAGGGCGAGGGTCACTACCGCGGGCAGGGACTCGGGCACGGCCGCCACCACGAGGCTGACCGACGTCAGCGCCATCAGCAGCAGCGGCCGTCCGGCGGCGATCCCGGCGGCGAACACGACCAGGCAGAGCACGACGATCGTGGCCCCGAGGACCCGGCCGAGCCGGGTCAGGCGCCGCTGCAGCGGCGTCGGTCCGCCGGTGGTGTGGGCGACCAGCGTGGCGATGCGGCCCATGGCGCTGTCCGGCCCGGTCCGGATGACCTGCCCGACCGCACGGCCGCTGACCATCACGGTCCCCGCGCTGAGGTGCTCTCCCACCGTCCGGGTCACCGGCACCGACTCGCCGGTGAGCGCGGACTCGTCGACCTGGCAGCCGAACGCGTCCGACAACCGCAGGTCCGCCGGCACGACATCGCCTGCCTCGATCCGGACCAGGTCCCCGCGCACCAGCCCGGCCGCGGCCACGACCCGGTCGGTGCCGTCGCGTACCACGCGGGCGGCCGGTGCGGCCAGTTCGTCCAGGGCCGCGATGGCGCGGTCGGCGCGCACCTGCTGTACGACACCGATGGCGGTGTTGAGGAACACCACCACGGCGATGATCGCGGTGTCCGGCCAGTCGCCGAGGATCGCAGTGACCGCTCCGGCGGCCAGCAGCAGTGTGACCAGCGGGTCGGCCAGTTGCCGGCCGACCCTGCCCCAGAGGTGTCTGCGTCGGGGCTGCTCGACCGTGTTCGGGCCGTCGGCGGCGAGCCGGCGGACGACTTCGTCCGTGCTGAGGCCGTGCGGCGATACGTCGCGGTCCGGGATGGTCGTCGCGGTCATGGGTTCAGCGTGCGCTGCGGGGGGGCCGACGGCCCAGGGCCGAGCCGACCGCCGTACCCGGGTCGAAAGTCCTGCCGCAGACGCGGACCGGGCCGGCAGGCGCTGCGGCACGACAGCATGGGCCGGAAGACCCTGTGCGCGGCCGCCGTGCTGAGAGTGACATGGTGGTATGGCATCGATCGCGCCCGTGACCGGTCGTGGTCCGACGACCGTCGACACGCTCGACGTCGGACAGGCGTCGGCGATGCCCGCCGAGGAGGTCCTGGCCGCGCTCGGATCCGGGCCCTCGGGACTGTCGGATGAAAGCGCGGCGCGGCGTCTGCGCTCACACGGGCCGAACGCGGTACGCACCCACGCCGTGTCGCCGTCGGCGGTGCTGCTGCGCCAACTGCGCAGTCCCCTGCTGGTGCTGCTCGCGGCCGCCGCTGCCGTGTCGTTCGCCGTGGGCCGGCATCCTGACGCCGTCATCATCGGCATCATCCTGCTGGGCAGCGTCGGCCTTGGTTTCGCCAACGAGTTCCGGGCCGAACGCGCCGCGGCGATGCTGCACGAGCGGATCCGGCACACCGCGGTCTGCCTGCGCGGCGATCGGCCCTTGAGCCTCGACGTCACCGACCTGACCCCGGGTGATGTGGTGCGGTTGTCGGCCGGTGAGATCGTGCCCGCCGACGTTCGGCTGCTCGCCGTCCAAAGTCTGACGTGTGACGAGTCCGTGCTGACCGGTGAGGGCAGGCCCGTGCCCAAGCAGACCGGCCCGGTCGAGGCGGGCGCCGCGTTGGCGGAGCTGTCCTGCTGCGCGCTGATGGGCACTGTGGTGCATGCCGGTATCGGCACCGCCGTCGTCGTCGCCACCGGAGGCCGGACCCGGTTCGGCCTGGTGGCGCTGCAGCTGGGCACCCGCCACCCGGAGACACGTTTTCAGGCCGGGCTGCGCAGGTTCTCCGAGCTGTTGCTGGGCGTGGCGGCCGTGCTGACCGTCGCGATCTTCGTCATCAACCTGCTGCTGGCCCGGCCGTTGCTGCAGGCGCTGCTGTTCTCGCTGGCGATCGCCGTGGGTATCACGCCGCAGCTGCTGCCGGCGATCGTCACGACGAGTCTGGCGTCCGGTTCCCGGCGCCTGGCACGGATCAAGGTGCTGGTCAAACGGCTGGTCTGCATCGAGGATCTGGGCGACGTCGACGTGCTGGTGACCGACAAGACCGGGACTCTCACCCGGGCCGCGGTCGCCTACGCCGAGGCGCTGGACCCGTACGGCGATCCCCGCCCCGCTGTCGCGACGCTGGGTCTGGTCTGCGCCGATCCTTCTGCGCGGGGTGGTGGCAACCCGCTGGACGTCGCGCTGTGGCAGGCTGGCCTGCCCGAGCCAGTGGGCTGGAAGGTGCTGGCGGGTGTTCCGTTCGATCACGAGCGGCGGATGGCCAGCGTCCTGGCCGACGACCCGGACGGCGTACGGCTGCTGGTCGTCAAGGGCGCACCCGAATCGGTACTGGCCCGGTGCGAAGACGTGCCCGACCGCGCGGAGCAGGTGCTAGGCGACCGCTTCGCCGCCGGTGCCCGCGTGATCGCGGTGGCCAGCCGCCCCGCCCTCGACGTCACGGCGGTGTCGCCTGCCGACGAAGCCCGGTTGCACCTGGCAGGGTTTCTTGTCTTCGCCGACCCCGTCAAGCCCGACGCGAACGAGGCGGTCGCCCGCCTGACCGATCTCGGCATCGCCGTCAAAATCGCCACGGGCGACAACGCGCTGGTCACCGCCCAAGTCTGCGCCCAGATCGGCATGACCGGACCGCTGGTGCTGACCGGCGCCGACGTCGACCGGCTCGACGACGCCGCGCTCGTCGACGCCGCCGACCAGGCGACGGCGTTCGCCAGGGTGACCCCTGAGCACAAGGCAAGGATCGTAAGGGCGCTGCGCGAACACGGGCGAGCGGTCGCGTTCCTCGGCGACGGGGTCAACGACGCCCTCGGCCTGCACGCCGCGGACGTCGGCATCTCCGTCGACACCGCCACCGACGTCGTCAAGGACGCCGCCGATGTGATCCTGCTGGACAAGGACCTGCACGTACTTGCCGACGGTGTCGTCGAAGGGCGGCGCATCTTCACCAACACCGTCAAGTACGTGCTGATGGGCACCTCCAGCAACTTCGGCAACATGTTCAGCGCCGCCGCCGCGTCGGCGTTCCTGCCCTTCCTGCCGATGCTGCCGTCGCAGATCCTGCTGAACAACCTGCTGTACGACACCGGTCAGCTGGCCATCCCGTCCGACCGGGTCGACCCGGAGCAGCTGCGCTCCCCCAGCCACTGGGACCTGCACCTCATCCGCCGGTTCATGCTGTTCTTCGGCCCCATCAGCTCCGTGTTCGACTTCCTCACGTTCGCCGCCATGATCGGCGTCCTGCACGCCGGGCCGGCGCTGTTCCGCAGCGGCTGGTTCGTCGAGTCCCTGGCCACCCAGACCCTCGTCATCTTCGCCATCCGGACCCGGCGCACGCCGTTCTTCCGCAGCCGACCCAGCACGCTGCTCGTGTTCGCGGCGGGTGCCGTGGTCCTCGCGGGGGTGCTCATCCCGTACTCGCCCTGGGCGGCCGTCCTCGGTTTCCGACCGCTGCCCGCCACGTTCCTGCTCGCTGTCGGCGTGATGGTGGTGGCATACCTCGCGCTGGTTGAAGGCGGCAAACGGCTGTTCTACGCCGAACCTGCCGGCGCCCCTGCCGCGCGCTGGCGAAACACCGCGCATGCGGTCGGCCGCCGCGCCGCGAGGTTCAGCCATCGGCGCCATGCGCGTCCCCTACGGCTGCGAACGGCGGCAAGACCGAGGCTTCGGGCAGGAAGGCGACCGGGGTGGGACAGGCGGCGCTGAACCGCGCCTAGTCCCGTCGCACCCGGATGCGGGGCGTGGGCGGCCGCCAGGCCGCCACTGAACCGCGGCGAGCACCGTTGGTGCAGGTAGGTCCCGTCTATCTGCAAGGAACCGTCATGCGCGCAACATCGAAAGTGCTCATGCTGGTCGCGCTAGCGACCGCCCTGCTGGCGAGCGCCTGCGGTGCCACCACGGACGTCGCCGGTGCGTCGAAGCAGGCCGTGAGCGGCTCGGCCACCGCCGCAGCGACTCCGGCGGCCGCACCGGCGGCATCGCCCGCGGTGCGGATCTCGGCGAACACGGCGACCGAGAAGGACATCGCCGCCGCGCTGGGGGCCGTCGGGGTCGCCAACCCGGGCCGGTGGGCCGAGGAGGTCGTGGAGTACCGGCCGTACGACGCGGCGGACGTGAAGCTGGACCGGCTGCGGCAGAAGCTCGCCAAGTACAAGCCCGGCGACGACACAATGAACAAGATCCTCAGCGCGTTGAAGCCGTGACCGTACAGGAGCGGCTGCGCGGCCTCGGCACCGCCGCCGGGTTGCGGATCGGCGTGCTGTGCCTGGCGGCGGTCGCCGCCGGCGGCACCGCCGTGGAGCTGGCCGCCGAGCGGCACTGGGACACCCCGGTGCAGTTGCTGCCGTGGGCGGCGCTGGCGCTGCTGGCCGCCGCGCTGCTGCTTCTGGCCGTCCGCCCCCGACCCGCTTCGGTCCGCACGAGTCGGGTGCTCGCGGCGATCGTGCTGTTCCTCGCGGCGATCGGCGTCTGGGAGCATGTCGAGGCCAACTTCGACGCGGGTTGGCTGGACGCGCTCCACGGCTCGGGCTGGGACTCCCTGCCCACGTCGACCCGCTGGTGGTACGCGGTCGCCAAGGTCGTGGGACCGGCCCCGCCGCTGGCTCCCGGCGTGCTGGCACAGGCGTCGCTGCTGGTGCTGCTGGCTGCCTGGCGGCACCCGGCCAGCGCTGCACCATGCCGAGATCGCCCTCGACGGCCAGGCCTACCAGGTCGACGTACGCATACTTCTCGATCCGACGTGTCCTAAGCATCTGGCGACGTCGACTGTCGCCGAGGACGTCGAGGAGTCGCGGCGGCCACACAGCAACCCCACGATCGACAAGGACCGGCAGCTGGCGCCCTACGGTGGGCCTTTGGTCCTTCATCGGCATGAGCGGCGGGAGACGGCCGAGCCGACACGGCGCGGGCGCGGCGGTCGACAGGCCGAAGGTCCCGGCATCCACGGGGAAGCGGACTCTACGTCACATCCTGCACACTCGTCACGCTGATGCGCATGGATATCGCGCAGGGCGCCCCGCTGGGCGCGCAGGAACTCTTCCGCCTCGACGCGCACTGGCGCGCGGCCAACTACCTGTCCGTGGGGCAGATCTATCTGATGGCCAATCCGCTACTGGCGGGGCCCCTGCTACCCGAGCATGTCAAGCCGCGCCTGCTGGGCCACTGGGGCACCACGCCGGGCCTCAACCTGCTCTACACCCACCTCAACCGGATCATCAGCACGCGTGGCCAGGAGGCGATCTTCATTACCGGCCCGGGTCACGGCGGGCCGGGCCTGCTGGCCAACACCTGGTTGGAGGGCACCTACAGCGAGGTGTATCCGCATGTGAGCCGCGACGAGCGGGGCATGGGCCGGCTGTTCAAGCAGTTCTCGTTCCCAGGCGGTGTGCCCAGCCACGTCGCGCCGGAGACACCGGGCTCCATCCACGAGGGCGGCGAGCTCGGCTACAGCCTGTCCCATGCGTACGGTGCGGCGCTGGACAACCCGGAGCTGCTGGTCGCATGCGTCATCGGCGACGGCGAGGCTGAGACCGGCCCGCTGGCGGCGTCGTGGCACTCCAACAAGTTCCTCGACCCGGTCGGGGACGGCGCGGTGCTGCCGATCCTGCACCTCAACGGCTATAAGATCGCCAATCCGACGGTGCTTGCCCGCCTGTCGGACGACGAGCTGACGGCGCTGCTGACCGGTTACGGGCACAAGCCGTATCTGGTGGAAGGCGATGATCCGGTCGCGGTGCACCAGCTGCTGGCCGCGACCCTGGATGCCGTCTGCGAGGAGATCGCCGCGATCCAGGCCGCCGCCCGCGCCGGCGAGCCGGCCGACCGGCCGCGTTGGCCGATGATCGTGCTGCGTACGCCGAAGGGCTGGACCGGCCCGAAGGAGGTCGACGGGCTGCCGGTCGAGGGCACGTGGCGGGCGCACCAGGTGCCGTTGTCGGCGGCCCGTGACGATACCGACCACCTCGCGATGCTCGCCGAGTGGATGCGCTCGTACCGGCCGCAGGAGCTGTTCGACGCCACCGGCGCGCCGCGCCCGGAGGTGGTCGACTGGCTGCCCGCCGGCGAACTGCGCATGGGCGCCAACCCGCATACCAACGGCGGGCGGCTGGTCCGCGACCTTGAGTTGCCCGACTTCCGGACGTACGGCGTCAAGCCCGGGCTGCCGGCGGAGCCGACCCGGGTGCTCGGCGGCTGGGTTCGCGACACGATGGCCGCCAACGCGCCTTTCCGCAACTTCCGGATCGTCGGTCCGGACGAGACGGAGTCCAACCGCCTGGGTGCCGTGCTCGACGTCACGGGTAAGGCATGGCACGCTCGCACCGCCGACACCGATCTGCACCTGGACCGGCACGGCCGGGTCATGGAGATCCTGTCCGAGCACACCTGCCAGGGTTGGCTGGAAGGCTACCTGCTCACCGGACGGCACGGCCTGTTCTCCTGCTACGAGGCGTTCGTCCACATCGTCGACTCGATGGTCAACCAGCACGCCAAATGGCTCAAGGTCTCCCGGGAGCTGGACTGGCGCAGGCCGATCCCGTCACTGAACTACCTGCTCACCTCGCATGTGTGGCGCCAGGACCACAACGGCTTCTCGCACCAGGATCCCGGGTTCATCGACCACGTCGTCAACAAGAAGGCCGACGTCATCCGGGTCTACCTGCCCCCGGACGCGAACACTCTGCTGAGCGTGGCCGATCACTGCCTGCGCAGCCGTGACTGCGTCAACGTGATCGTGGCCGGCAAGCAGCCCGCGCCGACGTTCCTGGACATGGACGAGGCGGTGGCGCACTGCTCCCGCGGGCTGGGCATCTGGCCATGGGCCGCCGACGACGGCGGCGACCCCGACGTCGTGCTCGCCGCTGCGGGCGATGTGCCGACCGTGGAGGTGCTGGCCGCCGCCGACCTGCTCCGCGAGCACCTACCCGAGCTGCGGGTACGGGTCGTCAACGTCGTCGACCTGATGCGGCTGCAGCCGTCCGGCGAGCACCCGCACGGACTGCCCGACGCCGAGTACGACGCCATCTTCACCGCGGACAGGCCCGTCGTGTTCGCCTATCACGGCTACCCGTGGCTGGTCCACCGCCTCACCTACCGACGGGCCGGGCACGCCCACCTCCACGTGCGCGGCTACAAGGAGGAAGGCACCACCACGACGCCGTTCGACATGCTGGTCCGCAACGACATGGACCGGTTCCACCTGGTCATGGATGTCATCGACCGGGTGCCGGGCCTGGCCCGCAAAGCCGCGGCCCTGCGCCAGGCGATGGTCGACCGGCGTACCGAGCACGCCGCCTACATCCGCGAGACCGGTCAAGACCTGCCGGAGATCCGCGACTGGACCCCAACGCGCCGCTGAGAGCGGCCCGGAGAAGGATCCAAGGCTGCCACCCGAGGCGACTCCCGCCCGGCGACCCGCAGACAATGTCGATGAAGCGTACCCCCGGCCACGGGGGAAGCCGGGGGTACGCGTCCCGCGGCCTCGGGCCGCAGGTGAACACACGCTAGCCGAGGTCATTGAGGCGTACAACCGGCAACAAAGTGTTCAGTTCACCGCGGCCCTGCCCCGGGCCTGTGGTCACAGTCGGTAGCCGAGCAGTGCCATCATGCCCGCTTCGGCGTGGTAGGCGTTGTGGCAGTGGATCATCCACCGACCGGGGTTGTCGGCGTCGAACAACGTCGTGACCGTTTCGCCCGGCCGGACCACCACGGTGTCCTTGCGCGGACCGTCGGTCGCACCCAGCGCGAAAGCGTGGCCGTGGAAATGCATGGGATGAAACATCATCGTTCGGTTCGTGTAGTCGACGCGTACCCGCTCACCGGCCTCGACGAGGTACGCCACCGCACCGTGCTCGTCGTGTCGCCCGTCGATCCCCCAGTCGTAGGACATCATGCCTCCGGTCAGCGCCAACCGCAGCGCGCGGTCGGGGGCGCGGGGGTGCAGGACCTGCCGCTCGGTCGCCTGCAGCGCGCGGGGGTCGGCCAGTCGCCGGTCGAGTTCGGCGGGGTGCGCGGCGGCGGGCGGCGCGGCACCGCCGCCGCTGCGCACCACCGCCATCGCCGCCCCCGGCTTGCCTTCGGCGATCGCGGCCAGCGGGAAGACCCCGTCGCCGAGGGTGACCAGCACGTCGTAGCGCTCTCCCATGCCCAGCAGCACGGCGTCGACCTCGACCGGGCGGACAGCGTGCCCGTCTGTGTGTGTCAGCAGCAGCCGGTGATCGCCGAGCGCCACCCGGAACGCCGTATCTGCGGCGGCGTTCACCATGCGAAGTCGGATCCGCTCGCCGGGCCTGCCGCGCAACGTGGGCGGGTCGGTAGGCATTCGGCCGTTGAGGAGGTAGAAGGGGTAGGCGACGTCGCCGCCGGGCCCGCCGAGCAGAGCGCTGGTGGGACCGGCCGCTCCCATCATGTGGTGGTGCATCGTGCTGCGGCGCAGCCCGTCGAACACCTGTTCCGGTGTCGCGGCGACTCCGTCGGTCCAGTCGTCGAGCACCATCGTCCACTCGTCGTCGTAGGCCAGCGGCTCGCTGGGGTCTTCGACGATCAGTACGGCGTACATGCCGCGATCGGCTTGTACGCCGGTGTGCGGATGCAGCCAGTAGGTGCCGGGCTCAGCTGCGGTGAACTGGTAGGTGAAGTCGCTGCCGGGCGTGATGGGCGGCTGCGTGACGTACGGGACGCCGTCGGCGTCGTTGCGAAGGGCGACGCCGTGCCAGTGCACGCTGGTATCGACGGGCAGCAGGTTCGTGACGCGCGCCCTGACCTGCTCGCCTGCCCGCACCCGTAGTTGGGGGGCCGGGACGGTGCCGTTGTAGCACCAGGTCGCGGCGATCCGACCGCCGAGGTCGACGTCGGCCATGGTCGCGGTGAGGTGGAAGTCGCGCACCGTGCCGGGGTGGCGGTCGGCCTCCACCGCGAGCACCTGCGGGCTGTCGGGTGCGACAGTGGCTGCCGATGGGGGTACGCAGGCCGCGAGCGTCGCCGCCCCGACGCCGCCTACTCCGGCGGCAAGGACCGATCTGCGGGTGAATCCCATCGTCGGCGCGGCAGAGGTGCTGGACGGTCGGTCCTGCGGGTCGATGACCGGTCGGACGGCACTCATGGGACGCTCCCGTTCCGGCTGCCGCCCGAACGGCGGCAGCCGCTGACTGCGCGAGGGGCCTACAGGACGAATGTGCGCTGGGGCGAGGACCGCGTGGTAGAGGCGGCGGTCCTCTCCTCGCCGAGCAGGGTCGGCCGCGGGCGGGTCTTTGGTCCCTCACCTGGGGACCGGCAGCTGTCCTGTGCCGGCGCCATGGCCGCATCTGGCGGGTAGGCTGTCGAGGAGGCTCACATGGCACGCCTGGAGAGGGCCGTCTCAGCGCATCCCGGCGAACCGCACCGGGGCGGGATCGCGTCCCGCTTGAACTGGCTGCGGGCGGGGGTGCTCGGCGCCAACGACGGAATCGTCTCCACCGCGGGCCTGGTGGTCGGCGTGGCGGGCGCGACGACCTCCGCCGGGGCGATCCTGACCGCCGGCGTCGCCGGGTTGGTCGCCGGGGCGGTGTCGATGGCGCTGGGCGAGTACGTCTCGGTCAGCAGTCAGCGCGACACCGAACGGGCGCTGCTGGCCAAGGAGCGCGCCGAGCTCGACGAGTTTCCCGAGCAGGAACTCGACGAGCTGACCGCGCTGTACGAGGCGAAGGGCCTGGCACCGGCGACGGCCAGGCAGGTCGCCGTCGAGCTGACCGCCGCTGATGCCTTCGCCGCTCATGCGGAGGTCGAGTTGGGGATATCGGCGCAGGAACTGACCAATCCGTGGCACGCGGCGGGTTCGTCAGCGCTCGCGTTCACCGCTGGTTCGTCGCTGCCGCTGGCGGCGATCCTGCTGCCGCCGGCCGGTATCCGGATTCCGGTGACGTTCGTGGTGGTCCTCGTCGCGCTGGCGCTGACCGGCCTGATCAGCGCGCGTCTCGGCGGATCGCCGGCGACGCGGGCGATCGTGCGGCTGGTGACGGGAGGCGCGGCGGCCATGGTGGTGACCTACGGGATCGGCCACTTGCTCGGTGTCGCCGCAGGCTGAAGCCGGCTCTGGCCAGCGGTGAACCGGTGAGCCGTCTCGCCGACGACCTGCCGCACGTCCGCCGGCTCGCTCGCGCCGGCAGTCGCACGATCAGGGAAGGCTATGAGTGCCTGATCCGTCCGTTGGCGGGCCTGCCGCGCCCTTCCAGGCGCCCGCCTCGGCTGGCTAGCCTGAGTCGGTGAGTGATGAACCGCGTACCGGTCGCATCGTGGTGCTGGTGCTGGCCGAGGTGAACCTGCTGGACCTGAGCGGCCCGGTGCAGGTCTTCGACGCGGCGGCGCACCTCGGCGCCGACTACCGCATCGAGTACGCCGCCGAAGGGCCCCGGCAGCGCTCCGCGCAGGGCCTGCTGCTGGCCGGATTGACCAGCCTGCCGCCGCTGTACCCCGGGGATCTGGTCCTGGTACCCGGCCCGCGCCTGTCACCGACGGCCGGGGCGGACGGGGCGCCGCTGGTGCCGCCGACCGTCACGTCATGGCTGGCCGAGGCCCACCGCGCCGGGGCGCGGATCGCGGCGGTGTGCACCGGCGCCGCCGCGCTCGGCGAGGCGGGGCTGCTGAACGGGCGCCGCTGCACCACCCACTGGGGCCTGACCGAGCACCTGCGACGGCGCTACCCGGCCGCCCGGGTCCGCGACGGCGCCCTGTACATCCACGACGGCCCGATCAGCACCAGCGCCGGGATCAGCGCGGGCATCGACCTGGCCCTGTCACTGGTCGAACGCGACCACGGCCCCGCCCTGACCGCCGCCGTGGCCCGGGAACTGGTCCTCTACCTGCGCCGCGGCGGCGACCAGCAGCAGCTCAACCCGTTCCTGGCGCACCGCGACCACCTGCACCCGGCCGTGCACCGGGTGCAGGAGTACCTGGTGCAGCACCTGGACGCCCAGCACACCCTCGACGAGCTGGCCGCCCTGGCCTGCGTGTCCAAACGCGGCCTGACCCGGGCCTTCACCGCGGCGATCGGGCTGACGCCGCTGGAATACCAGCAGGGCCTGCGGCTGGAACTGGCCGGCAGCCTGCTCGCGCAGACCACCCTGACAGTGGAGGCGGTCGCGGCCCGCTGCGGGTTCCGCGACCCCCGGCACTTCCGCCGTCTGTTCCGCGCCCGCTTCGGCCGCACCCCGTCGGCCGCCCGCGCCTGAACCGTCCCGCCCTTCCTGCCGTACCCCCGGATCCTGTCGCACCCCGAGCAAGGAGAGACGATGCCCCGTGCCCTGCGCCGGACCGCCCTGGCCCTGACCGGCCTGATACTGGCCGCCGCGACGCTGACCGCCGTCGCCGCCGCCGGCGTCACCGCGGCCATGACCGCCAGCTTCGCCGCGCTGCCACCCGACCCGCCCGCTGCGGGCTGGCCCGCGCCCCGGCCGGTGCCGCCAGGACCGCACCGGGTCGCGGTCCTGGCCGGGCCGGACGGATCGGTGGTCGGCGACGTGCTCGCCCCCTACGAGGTCTTCGCCCGGTCCGAGCAGTTCGCCGTCTTCACGGTGTCCACGGCCAGGGTGCCGGTGGCGCTGTCCGGCGGCCTGCACCTGCTGCCCGACTACACCGTGTCCGAACTCGACCGCCGACCCGACCTGGCGCCCGAGGTCGTGGTGGTGCCCGCGTTCGTCGACCCGGCGGCCGCCTCGGCGGCACCGCTGCGGGACTGGCTGGCCAGGCAGGCCGCACGCGGCGCGCGCATCCTCGGCGTGTGCTCCGGGGTCGAGGTGGTCGCGGCGGCGGGCCTGCTCGACGGGCGTGCGGCCACCACGCACTGGTCCAACCTGGACCGGCTCCGCGGCAGCCGACCCGCCGTGCGCTGGCAGGCCGGCCGCCGGTACGTCGACGACGGCCCGTTCACCACGACCGCCGGCGTGACCTCCGGAGTCGTCGGCGCACTGCACGTCATGCAGCTGCTCGCCGGACCCGCCGAGGCGGCCCGGATCGGCGGGCGGCTCCACTTCCCCGGCTGGTCGCCGACTGCCGGCACCGCCATCGACGCACTGAGCCTGCGACCCGGCGACCTGCCGTACGCGCTGAACGCGGCCTTCCCGCTGGGACGACCCACGCTCGCGGTGGGACTGGTCGACGGGGTCGGCGAGCTCGACGCGGCGGCACTCTTCGAGCTGTACGGCGGCACCGCCAACGCCGCCGCCCTGGTCGCCCTGGGCACCGGCCGCACCGTGACCACCGCCCACGGCATGACCCTGGTCGTCGTCGCGGCGTCCGACGCCGACGCCGACGCCGACCGGTTCCTCGTCCCCGGGGTACGCGACCCCGCCGCCGTGGACCCGGCGCTCACCGGCTGGGCGCAAGCGCGCAAGCTGCGGATCGAGTTGCCGCACGCCGCGCAGCGCCCCGACGAGTTCAGCTTCGACCCGGTGCTGCGCGACCTCGCCGCGCACACCGACCGCGCCACCGCGCTGGCCTCGGCCCGTTTCACCGAGTACCCCACCGACCAGCTGACCCTCGACGGTCCCGCCTGGCCCTGGCGCCCGACGCTCCTGCTGGCCCTGACCCTCGCCCTCGCCACCGCCGTCGGCCTGCTCCCCCTCCTGCTGTCCCGCCCCCGCCGCCGTGCATGATCACCGGGAGGGACCGGGAGACCTGCCGTCCCCTGTCCGCCGGGTGTGAGCTGCGGCGTGTGGCGTCGGCAGGTGCCCTCCGCGCTGTTCCGCCGAGATCGTTGCGGGTGCCGTGTCGATTCCGGGGGCCGCCGTTCGTCCTCTGATGGGAGGCCGGACGTTCCGGCCGCTGATTCACCGGAGGACACCATGACCACCACTGACACCACCGCGACCATGAGCCTGGGCCGGATGCTCGCGGTGGGCGCCCTCGCCACGGCGGTCGCCAGCGCCGCCACGGCCGCTGTCGCCGCCGCCGGCCGGGCCGCCGGGATCAGCCTCGACGTGGGCGGCGTACCGATCCCGATCTCGGGCTTCGCACTGCTGACGGCGGTGTTCTCGGCCGTCGGGCTGGTCCTGGCCGCGGTGCTGTTCCGCACGGTGCGGCACCCGCGACGCGTCTTCGTCTGGACCACGGTGGTGCTGACCGTGCTGTCCCTGGTCCCGGACGTGGTCGCGGACGCCGCAGTGTCCACCAGAGCGCTGCTGATGCTCACCCATCTGGTCGCGGCCGCGATCGTGGTCCCGGCGGTCGCCCGGCGCCTACCCGCCTGACCCGCCCGCTCCGGAGGCCGCGCGGCGCCGATCGGTGACCGCTGCGGCCTCCGGGACGCGGCGATGGCGGCCGAACACCCGCAACGTCGTGGACGCGATCCTGTACGTGGTGCGGACCGGATGCGCCCGGCGGCAGCCCGTCCGACCCCCCACCGTGGCAGAGAGGTCCCGGCTCAGTCCACGCCCCCGGAGGCGGGACGGACGGCCCGCAGCCATCGAGGCGGCAGTCCGTCGCCGGTAGCCGGTCCGGGCGCCGAGGACCAGTGCCACCAGCGTTCGGCGTCGTCGGCCAACCCCACCGAGCGCAGCGCCCGCGCGAACATCTTCCAGCCAGGCGACCTGCCTGGCGGCGCGGCGTCGGCGACGCCCGGCGTGGTGTGGCAGGCCGCTGTGCCGCATCCGGCAGAGGGAAGCAGTTCGCGACCCCCTGCCGTGCACAGCGTCATGTCTACCGAGTGGCCGGACCGGTGATCGACCGGCCAGGCCGGGACCGGCGCCTCAGTCGGCTGCCAGAGCGGAAGCACCACCAGCAGTCGCAGGCTCGCGGGCAGCAGCGTCTGCGCCGTGACGAGCCGGTCGACCAGCCCTGCCCGCAGAAGAACGGGGCCGCCGCCGGAGAGCAGGCTGTCGTGCAGCCTCAGGGCGATCGACCCGCGGATATCCACCAGCTGCTCGGGGCAGCCCTGGTGCTCAGTGTTGACCATGTGTCTCGGACCTGTTCGGGGAGGAAGGCAACTGCCACCGGTGCGGTCGCCGTCGTTCTCGGCGATCGCACCGGTGGCCTGATCGATGACCGGGCTGCGGGTCAGAAGAGCATGTCGAAGGCGTGGAAGTCGTAGCCGATGATCGACGAGCCGGTGAACCCGGTGGAGCCGTTGCCCTTGTAGAGGTACATCTCCATGTCGGACGAGTTCCGGGCGATCAGATCGGCGTTGCCGTCGCCGTCGAAGTCGCCCGCGCCGACGAACAGGTCGAACGCGCCCCAGCCGATGCCGATCTGGGTGACGTTGCTGAACCCGTTGGCGCCGTTGCCGCTGTACAGCAGCAGGTTCGTGGTCGCCGCGTCTCGGGCGACGAGGTCCATGTTGCCGTCGTTGTTGAAGTCCCCGGGAGCGATGAGCCGGTCGAACGCCCCCCAGTTGACCCCGATCTCGGCCGAGCCCGTGAAGCCGCCGGAACCGTTGCCCTTGAACAGGTACAGGTTCTTGGTGCTGGTGGCCCGGGCGATCAGGTCGGCCTTTCCGTCCCGGTCGAAGTCGCCGGGCGCCACGATCATCTCGTACGACGCCAGGTTGATGCCCAGGTAGAGCGCGGCGCCGAATTGGCCGCCGCCGGTGCCCGGGTAGAGGTAGAGGTCCTTGGTGGTGCTGTTGCGGGCGAACAGGTCCGCGTTGCCGTCGCCGTCGAAGTCCCCGGCGGAGGTCACCATGTCGAAGCCGCCCCAGCCGATCCCCGCGGTCGACTGGCCGGAGAGCACGGTTCGGTTGCCGCGGTACAGGTAGAGATCGTTCACGCCGGCCACCCTGCCGATGACGTCGACCTTGCCGTCGTTGTCGAAGTCGTCGTACTTGCCGGTGGTGATCCGCTTGTACCGCACCGGCTTGTAGTGGTTGTTGATCTTGGTGGTCAACAGCTCGCCGGTGACCGCGTAGATGTCGTTCGCCTCGCTGGACTCGTGGATGTAGTTGATCCTGGTGTGGGCGGCGTCGGCCCAGCCGGTGAACAGCACGATGTGTCCGGTGCCGTCGTCCCCGGCGCCGAACGCGGTGCCGTCGTGGTTGTCGTCCTTCGGGTTGACCAGCGCGTCGCCGGGAAGAAGCGAAGACGAGGCGATCACGTCGGTGAAGCCGTTGTAGAGGAGGGCGTCGGTGTCCGGGGTCGCCCAGCCGTCGCTCGTCGTCGCGAACTTCCAGGCCATGGCGACGAATCCGGAGCAGTCGGGCCGGTAGAGGTTCGTGCCGCCCAGCCCGTTGGTGTATGGCGCGCCGTTGCCGGCGCAGACGCTCGGTGTGGTGCTCGCGCAGTACTCGACGTCCCGCTCCAGCCAGTTCCGCGCACGTGCCAGCACGTCGCCGCGGGAGACCATCGGCCCCATGCCGAAGTAGGCCTGCGCCGCCTGCGGCTCCGACGCCATGGTCACGGTCGTCCCGCCCACCACGCCGAAGCCCGCCGCCGCGAGCACCGCCATCCCGGCGCCCGCAACCCTGCTCAGCAGGTTCTTCTTCATCTCGAATCTCATCTCGGAGCTCCTTCATCTCGCGCTGCTTGCCCGACGTGAAGAAGCTTCCGAGGCGCCGCCAAAAAACCGCCAAACGCGCGCCAAATCCCGTTATTCAGCGGCCGTGAGCTCCTGATACTCGCGAGCGCCGTGATCGCGGAAGACCTTCATGGCCTGCTGCCGCAGCGCTTGCGCCTCCGCTGTCCGGCGTTGCCGATCGGCGACCAGCGAGAGATCGTGCTGGGTGCGGGCGGTCCACAGGGGAGCCTCCATGGTGGCCCAGACCTTGAGCGCCTCGCTCAGATGGCGCCGGGCGAGACCGAGGGCGAGGTCCCGGTCGGGGCCGCCGGCGGCGAGGTGCCACTGGCCGAGCACCCGCAGGGTGACCGCCTCGCCGAACCGGTCGTGATGCTGGCGGCTGACCTCGAGTACCCAGTCCAGCTGGTCGAGTCCCCGCTGGTCGGCCAGGCCCTGCCGGAGCCGGGCCTTCCACAGCGCCCGCACCGCGTAGGCTTCGAGGAAGGCGTCGCCGAGCTCGCGGAAGATCGACGCGGCCTGCTCGCAGAGCTCGACCGCGTCATCCAGTTTCGACAGCGCGCGGTGGTATAGGCCGAGGCTGCGCAGGGTGAGGCCCTCACCGAGGCGGCTGCCGGCGCGCCGGTAGGCGACGAGGGACTCCTCCAGGTCGGACAGGGCCTGAGGGTAGTCGCCGAGCTCCAGCCGGACGGACCCGGACATGCGCAGGGCGTAGCCGATGCCGATGTCGTCCTGGGTACGCCGCAGGATCGTCGCCGCCTCGCCGAGGAAGTGCAAGGCTTCCCGCAGGCGGCCGGGTTCGCGGCACGCCGCGCCCAGGCCGGCGAGCGTGGCGGCCTGGCCGCGCAGGTCGGCCTGCTCGCGGAACAGGTCGAGCGCCTGCTGGAAGGTCAGGCGCGCCTGGTCGTAGTGGTCCTGCAGGTAGTACAGCTGGCCGAGGTCGGCGATCATGAGCGCTTCGATGTGCCGGTCGCCGGCGCGGCGTGCGGCCTGAAGGATGGCGGTGATGATGCGCGTACGGGTGTCGAACCGGGTGGCGCCGCTGAGCACGGGCGAGTACTGGTCGGGCGCGAATCGGCTGGCCAGCGCGTGCAGCCCGAGCGAAGCCGCCCGCTCCACCCCCGCGACCAGAGAGGTCTGCTCGGCCTCGAACCACGCCCTGGGCTGCGGCAGGGCCGGACCCGAGTCGACGGCAGGCCCGTGCGCGCGCCAGCGGATGTCGTCGGGAGGGGTGTCGCTGCCGGCCCGCTGGATGTGGCCGAGCCAGCCGTGCAGCACCCGCGACACCGCCAGGCTCAGCTCGTCCGCACCCGTCCCGGCCGTCGCCTGCTCGCACGCCCACAGCCGGACAAGATCATGGATGCGGTACCGGACATTGCCCAGCCGGTCGACCATCGGGCATTCGATCAGCTGGGCCTCGACCAGCTCGTCGAGGATCGTCTCGGCTTGCGCGGCCGAGCAGCCGGCGAGCCAGCCCACGGTCCAGCAGGCGAACTCCGGTACCCCGAAATAGCCGATCAGCCGCAGCGCGTGCCGGGTCTGCGGGCGCAACGACTGGCTGCTCAGCTCGATGCTGGCCCGCAGCCCGCTGTCAGCGGTGGACAGCTCGTCGAGCCGCCGGGACTCGTCGGCGAGACGGTCGGCCAGCCAGCGCAGGGGCAGCTGGCTGCGGCTCGCCAGCCGGGCGCCCGCCAGGCGGATGGCCAGCGGCAGATCCGCGCAGTGGCCGACGATGCGCCGGGCCGACTCCGGGTCGGACCCCACCCGCTGCGCGCCGACGATCCGGGTGAACAGCTCCATGGCCTGCGGCGAGGGCAGCACGCCGAGCTCGATCAGCAGGGCGCCCGCCAGCCCGGTCAGCCTGTCGCGGGAAGTGATCAGAACCGTGGTCTCGGGCGTCGACGGCAGCAGCGGGCCCAGCTGGGCCAGGTCGCGGACATCGTCGAGTACGACGAGCAGCCGCCTGCCTTCGACCAGGCTCCGGAACAGATCGCTGCGATCCGCCGTGGACTCGGGGATGCCGGTCGGCTCGACGCCCAGCGCCCGCAGGAACCGGACGAGGACCTCGCCGTGCGGGGCCGGGGTATCGGTCATGCCCCGCAGCTCGGCATACAGCTGACCGTCAGGATGCGACGCGGCCAGCTGCCGGGCCACCTGCGCGGCGACGGCCGACTTGCCGACCCCGGCCGGCCCGCTGATGACGCGCAGCGAGCTCTGCCCCGGCTGGGTCAGCAGCCGGATCTCGTCGTGGCGCCCGGTGAAGTCGTCCACGAGCCGGGGCAGCAGCCTGGGTACGGCCGCGGCCCGGGCGGTGGTGGCGATCTCGCCACGCAGCAGCCGCTCGTGCAGAGCGGTCAGCTCCGGCCCGGGGTCGATGCCCAGCTCATCGCTGAGATGAACCCGGCAGTCGCGATAGCAGGCCAGTGCCTCCGGCTGCCTGCCCTGCCGATACAGCGCGGTCATCAGCAGGCCGCACAGCCTCTCGTCGGCAGGATGGGTGCGGACCAGAGCCGTCAGCTCAGCCACGATCTCGTCGTGCCAGCCGAGGTCGAGCTCGGCGGCCAGCCGATCAGTCAGCGCCGCCAGGCACGACTCCTCCAGCCGCATCGCCTCGCCGGCGAGCGCGGACTGCGCCAGACCGGCGAGGGCCGGTCCCCGCCACAGCCGAAGCGCATCGCGCAGCAGCTCCACCCGTGCCGCGCCGGCGGAATCCCGGGCCCTGGCGACCAGGTCGGCGAACACGTCCCGGTCGAGTGCCTCCGCCGGGATGTCCAGCAGGTAGCCAGGTGCCCGCGTCACGATGACCTGGGCCAGCCCCACCTCGGCGAGCGAGCGGCGCAGCGTCGCGACATAGACCTGGATCATCGAGCGGACCGTCTCGGGCGGATGCTCGCCCCAGATCACATCGATGATCCGGGACACCGGAACCACCCTGCCCCGTTCGAGCATCAGCAGGGCGAGCAACGCCTGCGGCTTCGCCCCGCCCAGGACGGCACGCCGACCGGCGGCCCATACCTCGATCGGGCCGAGCACCTTGAACTGCATCCCCGCTCCTCAACATCTCGGCTCGGCACAGAGACCGCTCGGCGGTGGCTTTTAGTTGCACCGCCATGCCGGTTGAGTCCACTGAGACCTGTCGTTGCCCCGACACCTCGCCAGGGAGTCGATGCAGAGCGGTCACGCGTCGAGCAGGTGCCGCGCCGGTTCAGTGAATCCGCGAGACACACCCCGGCGGCCGCGCAGTGACTGCGCGGCCGCCGGGGTGTGTGCGTCAGGCGGAGTAGCCCCGCAGGGCGATCCAGTGCGCGAGGCGGTCGGTCGACATCCAGTACCAGCCGTAGCCGTTGGCGTCGGCGGAGTCGGCGATCTTCACGGTCCAGCCGTCGTTGCTGTAGCCGGTCACGGCCAGGTAGTGGCCGCCGGAGTAGCTGTGCCAGTCGCCGTCGGTGTCCATCGCCGAGCCGACGACGTTGACCACCAGCGGGTAGTTGCGGTCGATGTCGTAGACGACGTCCCACTGCAGCCGGTTGATCTCGGCCTGCGTCGCCGAGTTGCCGGGGATCCACTTGGTCTCGTAGAAGCCGGTGGCGCCGAGCGAATTGAGCACCCGGGTGGTGTCGGCCGCCGAATTCGTGCCGTTCGTCGTCGTGCCGAGCTGGCCGGCGATGTAGGTCTGCGTGTAGTAGTAGCCGCGGCCGGTCAGCGCGATCCGGGTCGCGGCCGGGCCGCAGTAGTAGCCGTTCTGCTGCCACTGGAACTCGTAACTCAGCTCGCGTGAAGCGGCGGCCGAGGCTGGTGCGGCGGTGCCGAGCACGCTTGCCGTCGATGCCGTCAGGGCGATCAGCGCGATGGCGATGACCCGGCTGATCCGTCCGGTCGAGAGGCGCATCGTGTTCTCCTTCATTCGAAATCGGAATCGCTTTATGCATTCCAATTTCCAATAAGGAGCCGCCGGTCACCAGGAAAGGAGTCGGCATTAGACCGGCACGCCACCGGCAAGAACGGATCAGCGGCCCGCGAGCTGGTCGCGCCGCCGGATCAGGTACGCCCTCTCCGCGGTGTTGCCGGTCAGTTCGATGGCCTGGTCGTACGCCGACCGCGCCTGCGCGCTGCGGCCCAGCCGTCGCAGCAGCTCGGCCCGGGTGGCGTGGTAAGCGTGGTAGCCCGCCAGCGGCAGCGCGTCCACCTCGGCCAGCGCGACCTGCGGGCCGTCGAGTTCGGCGACGGCGATCGCCCGGTTGAGCCGCACGATCGGGGAGGGGTCGAGCCGCAGCAGCTGGTCGTAGAGCGCGACGACCTGGGACCAGTCGGTGTCGCGGACGTCGCGGGCGTCGGTGTGCACGGCGTTGATCGCGGCGAGGATCTGGTACCGGCCCGGCGCCTGACCGGAGGCGAGCCGCGCGCGGACCAGGGCGTGGCCCTCGGCGATGAGGGCCCGGTCCCAGGCGCCCCGGTCCTGGTCGGCGAGGTTCACCAGCTCGCCGCTGACCGCCACCCGCGCGGCCCGGCGGGCCTCGGTCAGCAGCATCAGCGCCAGCAGCCCGGCGGTCTCGCCGTCGGCCGGCAGCAGGGCGCGGACCAGGCGGGTCAGCCGGATCGCCTCGGCGGTCAGGTCGGCGCGCACCGCCTCCTTCTCCGGACCGGAGGCCAGGTAGCCCTCGTTGAAGATCAGGTAGAGGACGGCCAGGACACCGGTGACCCGGGCCGGGATGTCCTCGCGCAGCGGCACCCCGTACGGGATGCGGGCTGCCTTGATCTTCGCCTTGGCGCGGGTGATCCGCTGGCCCATGGCGGTCTCCTGGACCAGGAACGCGCGGGCGATCTCGGGCACCGTCAGGCCGCCGACCATCCGCAGGGTCAGCGCGATCCGCGCCTCCATGGCCAGCGCCGGGTGGCAGCAGGTGAACACGAGCCGCAGCCGGTCGTCCTCGATCGCGCCCGGCGGGTCGGGGGTGTCGAACAGCATCAGCGCCTCCCGGTGCTTGTCCGCGCGCCGGACCTCGCGTCGCAGCCGGTCGACGGCCTTGCGGTATGCGGTCGTGGTCAGCCACGCGCCGGGGTTGGGCGGGACGCCGTCGACCGGCCAGTGCTCGACCGCGGCCGCGAACGCCTCGGCGGCGGTCTCCTCGGCGAGGTCGAGGTCGCCCAGGCGCCTGGCCAGGGTCGCGACCAGCCGGGCCCACTCCGCGCGGTGGACCCGGGTGATCACGTCGTCGAGGCCGGTCATTCGCCCAGGAAGGGCCGCAGCTCGACGCGGCGGTTGCAGCTCTTGGAGCCCTGGGCCGCCAGCCGCAGCGCCAGGTCGAGGTGCGGCGCCTCGATGATCCAGAAGCCGATGATGTGCTCCTTCGACTCCAGGTACGGGCCGTCGGTGAACACCGCCTCGCCGCCCCGGGCGTCGATGACCGTCGCCGAGCCGGGCGAGGCGAGGCCGCTGGCGAAGACCCAGTGGCCGTCAGCCTGCAGCTGCTCGTTGAAGACGTCGATCGCCGCCATCTCGTCGTCGGTGGCGAGCTCGCTCGAGTCGTGGAGCACGGAGATCAGGTACTGCGTCATCGGGATCATCTCCTGTCGTCGGGCGGCCGCCCCTCGGGCCGCCTCACCACAGCTACGAACGCGGCAGCCCCGATCCGACAACGGCCGCGGAGATTTCTCCGGCGGCTTCTCCGCGCCTCACCGGCCCCGGGAGCTCAGCAGTCCGCGCAGGCCGCGCAGCCGCCTGCCGTTGATGAGGTCGAGCAGGCCCTGCTGCACCGACCGGCTGACCGCGCCCCGGGTGCCCAGGGCCAGCATCCGCAGCGGCATCTCGTCCAGCATCGCCGCGACCAGGTACGCCATCGGGCTGGTCGGGTCGGCGATCACCTCCCGGGACTTGCGCCGGGCGACGTACTGCAGGGTGCGGGTCACCAGCGAGGACCGCATGTCGGCCAGCGGCGTGTTCAGGGTGAACGCGCCGGGCCGGTCGGCGGTGTTGGCGGGCAGCGGGCGGCCGTACAGGTCGGCGAAGGCGGTGCGGTCGAACTCCTGCCCGGGCGCGGGCAGCGGGTACGCCGACGGCTCGGGCGCGGGGTCGCCGCCGGTCAGGTCGAGCACCGCGACGGCGCGGATGTCGCGCGAGGACGAGCCGACGCGGATCTCGAACCGGCCGGCCTCGACCGACCAGTCGCCCCGGCCGGTGTCGTAGTAGGCGAACGCGCGCCGGTCCAGCTCCACGGCGACCTGCTGGGACTGGCCGGGGCGCAGCCGCACCTTGGCGAAGCCGGCCAGCTCCTGCTGCGGCCGGAACACGGTGGAGGCGCAGTCGTGCACGTACACCTGCACGACCTCGCTGCCCTCGCGCTCGCCGGTGTTGGTGACCGTCACGCTCACCTGCACCGGCTGCCCGGCCTCGGCCACCGCCGCGTCCAGGGCCAGGCCGGAGTAGGCGAACGTCGTGTACGACAGCCCGTGCCCGAACGGGAACATCACGTCCACGTGCGCGCTGTCGTAGTAGCGGTAGCCCACGTAGACGCTCTCGCGGTACTCGGTCACCGCGGGGGCGTCGGCGATCGCGTGGGTGGGGTTGTCCTCCCAGCGGTGCGGGAACGTCTCGGCCAGCCGCCCGCCCGGTTCGGCCGCACCGAACAGCACGTCGGCGACCGCGCTGCCACCGGCCTGCCCGCCGAGGTAGCCCTCGACGACGGCGGGCACGCCGCGCAGCCACGGCATCTCGACCGGCGCGCCGTTGGCGAGCACCACCACGGCCTTGTCGTGCACTGCCGTGACCGCGTGGACCAGGGCGTCGTGGGCGGCGGGCAGGGCCAGGTGGGTGCGGTCCAGGCCTTCGGTCTCGTACCCCTCGGTCAGGCCGACGAAGACCAGGACCACGTCGGCGTCGCGGGCGGTCGCGCGGGCCTGCGCCAGCAGCTCCTCGTCGACCTCGCCGCGGTCGCGGTGGTAGCCGGGCGCGTACGCCACCTGCTCCCCCGCCAGCTCGCAGATCCGGGTGTACGCGTCGTCGACGCGGTGCGGGTTGATCCCGGCGCTGCCCGCGCCCTGGAACCGGGGCTGCCTGGCGAACGCGCCGACGACGGCGATCCTGCCCTGCGGCGCCAGCGGCAGCAGCCCGCCCTCGTTCTTGAGGAGCACCGTGCCCTCGGTGGCGGCCCGGCGCGCCAGCGCGTGGTGGGCGTCGCGGTCGTAGCCGTGGCCGCCCGCGCGGACCTGCGCGGTCCGCTCGATCAGGGTAAGCACCCGGGCGGCGGCCCGGTCCAGCACCGCCTCGGGCAGGGTCCCGTCGGCGAGGGCGTCGAGGATGAGCCGGTCGTTGTGCCCGCCGTAGCCGGGCATCTCGACGTCGAGCCCGGCGGCCAGGCCGGGCACCCGCTCGTCGACGGCGCCCCAGTCGGACACGACCAGCCCGTCGAAGCCCCACCGCTCGCGCAGCACCGTGGTCAGCAGCCATTCGTGCTGGCTGCAGTGCACCCCGTTGAGCCGGTTGTACGCGCACATCACCGTCCACGGGCGGGCCCGGGTGACGGCGAGCTCGAACGCGGTCAGGTAGATCTCGTGCAGGGCCCGCTCGTCGACGGCGGCGTCGATGTTGAAGCGCCGCCGCTCCTGGTTGTTGGCGGCGAAGTGCTTGAGCGAGGCGCCGACGCCCCGGCTCTGCACGCCCCGGATCCAGGCCGCGCCGAGCAGGCCCGCCAGCAGCGGGTCCTCGGAGAAGTACTCGAAGTTGCGGCCGCACAGCGGGCTGCGCTTGATGTTGACGCCGGGGCCGAGCAGGACGCTGACGTCGTTGGCGCGGGCCTCGTCGCCCAGGGCCCGGCCGACCTCCTCGACCAGGTCCGGGTCCCAGGACGCGGCCAGCGCCGAGGAGGTGGGGAAGCAGGTGGCCGGTTCGCTCTTGCCGTCGACGTCGCTGCCGTCGTGCTCCTTGCGCAGGCCGTACGGCCCGTCGGCGACCATGATCGGCGGGACGTCCAGGCGCGGTACGCCGTACAGGTGCCAGAAGTCGCTGCCCGCGCAGAGGGCGGCCTTCTCGGCCGGGGTCATCCGGGCGACCAGGTCGGTGACCGCCGGGTCGAACTCCTCGGCGACCGGGCGCGCCTCGGTGCTCACGCGGCCACCGGCGTCGCGGTCATCGCCTGGGACAGGCCGTGCAGCAGCGCGGCGAGGTGCTCGCGGTCGGGGCCGGGCACGGGCAGTTCGGTGACGCTGGCCTCGATCCGGGCGGCGATGCGCTCCTGCAGCTGCCGGCCGCGCGGGGCCAGGAAGGCGCGGATGCGGCGCCGGTCGGCGGGGTCGATGCGCCGGTAGACCAGGCCCAGCTCGACGAGCTGGTCCACCACCTTGGTCAGGGTGCCCGGGGGCAGGAAGGAGCGGTCGGCCACCTCGGTCATGGGCCGCCCGCCGCCCTCGGCGAGCAGGTGCAGCACCCGCCACGCCTCGGCCGAGCAGCCCTCCTCGTGCAGGATGCCCGCCACACGCCGGGACAGCAGCCGTTCGGCCTGGGTCAGCAGCTGCAGCAGGTCGGCAGCGGTGCCCGCGGGCAGCACAGACATGGCCCTCCTTCTCGGCTGGAACACCGACCGTAGTCGGTCGCGGTCAAGTGTGCCGCCCCGGTGCCTGCGGCGGAAGCGTCCAGACGATCACTCTTGGCTTTCCGGGCCCGAGGATGTTCCATGTAACAGTTAACCACCCTTCCTAAAAGGAGCGAGTCGATGCGCAGACCCCTCCTGGCCGCCGCCGGCGCGGTGGCCACCCTGCTCGCCGCGGCGGTCCCGGCGCTGCTGAGCACCCCGGCCGCCGCCGCGGCCCCCCGGCTCACCGCGACGGTCACGCAGGTCAGCGTGTGGGACGCCGGCTACGGCGCCGACGTCGCCGTCGCCAACAGCGGCGACGCGGCCGCGACCGGCTGGACCGTCGAGTTCGACCTGCCCGCCGGCACCACCGTCAGCTCATCGTGGAGCTCGACCCGCACCCAGACCGGCCAGCACTACAGGTTCACGAACCTGAGCTGGAACGGAACCGTCAGCCCCGGCGCGTCCCAGACGTTCGGCTTTAACGCCGCCGGCCGGGGCACCCCGCTGAACTGCACGGTCAACGGCGCGCCCTGCTCCGGCGGCACCGCCTCGCCCAGCCCCAGCGCGCCGCCCAGCCCGTCGGCGTCGCCGAGTCCGTCCGCCTCGCCCAGGCCGTCGCCCAGCCCGTCGGTCTCGCCCAGCCCGTCCGGGCCGATCGTGGACGTCGCCACGGCGGCGCAGCTGAGCAGCGCGCTGGCGGCGGCGAACCCGGGGCAGACGATCCGGCTCGCGCCGGGCACGTACCGGGGGGCGTTCGCGAGCCAGCGGGCCGGAACCGCGGCCGCGCCGATCACGCTGACCGGGCCGCGCACCGCGGTCCTGATCAACGACGGGCCCAGCGGCACCGCCCCGTCCTGCCCCGCCCCCACCGCGGGCTGGGACTCCGGCTACGGCCTGTGGCTGTTCGGCGCGCCGTACTGGAACCTCACCGGGTTCACCGTCGCGGAGTCGAAGAAGGGGATCGTGCTCGACAACTCCCACCACGTCGTCATCGACGGGGTGTACGTGCACCACACCGAGGACGAGGGCATCCACTTCCGCCGCTCCTCGGCCGACGGGATCCTGCGCAACTCGGTCGTCGAGTACACCGGCCTGGTCCAGCCCGGCTACGGCGAGGGCGTCTACCTCGGGTCGGCCGGGTCGAACTGGGACTGCCACGGCAACTCCGGCGGCGTCGACCGCTCCGACCGGGTCCAGGTGCTGAACAACCGGATCGGGCCGAACGTCGCCGCCGAGCTGATCGACGTCAAGGAGGGCACCTTCGACGGGGTCATCCGGGGCAACACGTTCAACGGGCAGGGGATCTCGGGGCAGAACTCAGCCGACTCCTGGATCGACGTCAAGGGCATCGGCTACCTGATCGAGGGCAACACCGGCACGTTCGCCGCGCCGGGCACCTTCGTCAACGGGTACGAGACGCACAACCCGGTCACCACCCCGGCGTTCCTCAACGGCTGCGGCAACATCTGGCGGGCCAACACCTCCGACCTCGGCGGCGTCGGCCAGTACGCCATCAAGATCACGTCCACGTCGAAGTGCGCCGGCAACCTCAACGTCGTCTACGGCTCCAACACCGTCACCGACGCCGTCAACGGCCTGACCAACATCGCCGTCACTCCGTAAGCGCGACCAGGATCTGCTCGCCGTACTTGGCGAGCTTGTTCTCGCCGACGCCGCTGATGCGGCCCAGCTCGGCGAGGCTGGTCGGCACGTCGGTGGCGATCTGGCGCAGCGTCGCGTCATGGAACACGACATACGCCGGCACGCCCTGCTCCTTGGCCGTGGCCGCCCGCCAGGCACGCAGCTTCTCGAACAGCTGCGTCGCCTGCGCGGGCAGCTCGGCCACGGCCGCAGCGGCGGCGGACCTGCGCCCCGACGACGAGCCGCCGCCGGAGCGGGCCGCCCGCTCCGGCTCGCGGCGCATCTGCACGTCGCGGCGGCGCCCCAGCACGTCGGCCGACGCGTCGGTCAACGCGAGCGTGCTGTACTCCCCCTCGACCGCCAGCAGCCCCTGCGCCAGCAGCTGGCGCACCACCGCGCGCCACTCCGACTCGCTCAGGTCGCTGCCGATGCCGAACACCGACAGCTCCTGGTGGCGGTGCTGGCGCACCTTGTCGGTCTCCCGGCCGAGCAGGATGTCGATCGACTGCCCCGCGCCGAAGCGCTGGTTGCGCTCGCGCTGCAGCCGCAGCACCGTCGACAGCAGCTTCTGCGCCGGGACGGTCCCGTCCCAGGTCTGCGGCGGGCTGAGGCAGGTGTCGCAGTTGCCGCAGGCCTCGCCGCCCGGCTCGCCGAAGTATGCCAGCAGCTGCACGCGGCGGCAGGTGACCGTCTCGCACAGGGCCAGCATCGCGTCCAGGTGCGCGGCCAGGCCCCGCCGGTAGGCGAGGTCGCCCTCCGAGCTGTCGATCATCTTGCGCTGCTGGACCACGTCCTGCAGGCCGTAGGCCAGCCACGCCGTCGACGGCAGCCCGTCGCGCCCGGCCCGGCCGGTCTCCTGGTAGTAGCCCTCGACCGACTTGGGCAGGTCCAGGTGCGCCACGAACCGCACGTCCGGCTTGTCGATGCCCATTCCGAACGCGATCGTGGCCACCATGACCAGGCCCTCCTCGCGCAGGAACCGCGACTGGTTGGTCGCGCGGGTGCGCGCGTCCAGGCCCGCGTGGTACGGCAGTGCCGGGATGCCGTTGTCGACCAGCAGCTGCGCCGTCTTCTCCACCGACGCCCGCGACAGGCAGTAGACGATGCCCGCGTCGCCGGAGTGCTCCTCGCGCAGCAGCTCCAGCAGCTGCTTGGCCGGGTTGTTCTTGGGCACGATCCGGTACTGGATGTTGGGCCGGTCGAAGCTGGAGATGAACAGCTTGGCGTCGCCCAGGTTGAGCCGGGTCGCGATCTCGACGCGGGTGGCGGTCGTCGCGGTCGCGGTCAGCGCGATGCGCGGCACGTCCGGGAACCGCTCGTGCAGCACCGACAGGGCCAGGTAGTCGGGCCGGAAGTCGTGGCCCCACTGCGACACGCAGTGCGCCTCGTCGATGGCGAACAGCGAGATCCTGCCCCGCTCCAGCAGCCGCAGCGCAGACCCGGAGGCCAGGCCCTCCGGCGCCAGGTAGAGCAGGTCGATCTCACCGGCCAGGAACTCCGCCTCGACCACCTTGCGCTCGTCGAGGTCGAGGGTCGAGTTGAGGAAGTTCGCCCGCACGCCCAGCGCCCGCAGCGCGTCCACCTGGTCCTGCATCAGCGCGATCAGCGGGGAGATCACCACGCCGACGCCCGGGCGCACCAGCGCCGGGATCTGGTAGCAGAGTGACTTGCCGCCGCCGGTCGGCATCAGCACCAGCGCGTCGCCACCGCCGATGACATGGTCGATGATGTCGGCCTGGGCGCCGCGGAAGCTGTCATAACCGAAGACCCTGCTCAGCACCTCTGCCGCATCACGCACCCGTCGATCCTAGGCGGCGGGGCCGACGAACCCGAAAACGCGGCTGTGGATAACCGCGCAGCTCACGCCGCCACCTGCGCGGACAGGGCCGACCGGCGCGCCGGCAGCGGCACCGCGGACGAGCAGCGACCCCGCGCGGGCACACCAGGCTGCCGGCCACGATCGGCTGACCCGAAGGCGGAGCAGGTCCCGGGCCCGGGGCGGATGGATCCCGGTGGGGTCTGGTTGCCAGACTGTGCGGATGCCCGCGCCCAAGCCCCGTCCCACGCTCGCGGTGGTCGCCCGCGAGGCGCACGTGACCGTGCCGACGGTCTCGAAGGTCCTCAACGGGCACACCGACGTCTCCAGCGACACCCGGCGCCGGGTCGAGGCGCTGCTCACCGCGTACGGCTATCAGCGCCCCCGCACCGCCCGGCGCCGCGAGCACCGGGGCAACCTGATCGACTTCGTGATCAACGAACTCGACTCGGCGTGGGGCCTGTCCCTGCTGACCGGGGTCGAGCAGGTCGCCGAGGACGCCGGGGCCGGGCTCGTGGTGACGGTCCTGCACAACCGGGCGAGCCTGACCCGCCGCTGGCTGGACGCGGTCACCGCGCGCGGCTCCAACGGCGCCATCCTGATCCTGTCGCAGCTGGCCGAGGAGCACCAGGCCGAGCTGCGCCGCCGGGCGGTCCCGTTCGTGTTGGTCGACGGTATCGAGCAGCCCTCGCCGCAGGTGCCCAGTGTCGGCGCGACCAACTTCGCCGGGGGTTACGCCGCCACGCAGCACCTGCTCGGGCTGGGCCACCGGCGGATCGCCGCGATCGGCGGGCCGGAGCAGCTGCTGTGCTGCCGGGCCCGGCTGGCCGGGTACCGGGCGGCGCTGGAGGCGGCCGGGGTCCAGCCCGACCGCGAGCTGGTCCGGTTCGGCGACTTCCACCACGAGGGCGGGTTCGCCCGGGCGCGGGAGCTGCTGGACCTCGCCGATCCGCCGACCGCGATCTTCGCCGGCTCCGACCAGCAGGCCACCGGGGTGTACGAGGCCGCGCGGCTGGCCGGGCGGCAGATCCCGCGCGACCTCAGCGTCGTCGGGTTCGACGACCTCGTCTACGCGCAGTGGACCTCGCCGCCGCTGACCACCGTCCGGCAGCCGCTGCTGGAGATGGGCGCGGCGGCCGCCCGGATCCTGCTGCGCCTGGTCAACGGCGAGAAGCTGGACGCGCCCCGGATCGAACTGGCCACCGAACTCGTCGTCCGCAGCAGTACCGCACCGCCCGCGCGGTAGCGCCTCCCGCGCGGACGCGGGCCGCCTCTCGCTGGTAAACGGCTCGTGCTGTGCCGCGACGCCCGGAACAATGGCGCGATGCGTATCCGACCGGCCCGTCCGGCTGAGCTGCCCGCCCTGCAGGACGTCGAGCGTGCCGCCGGAGAGTGCTTCCGCGAGATCGGCATGCCCGAGATCGCCGGGGACGAACCGCTGCCGCTCGACGTGCTCGCCGGCTACCAGCGCGCGGGCCGCGCCTGGGTCGTGACCGACCCGGCCGACTCACCCGTCGGCTATCTCCTCGCCGACGTGGTCGACGGCAACCTCCACGTCGAGCAGGTGTCGGTCCACCCCGGCCACGCCCGCCGCGGGCTGGGGCGGCTGCTGCTGGACCACCTGGCCGACCGTGCGCGGGCCGCCGGCGTACCGGCGCTCACCCTCACCACGTTCGCCGAGGTGCCCTGGAACGGCCCGTACTACACCCGGTGCGGCTTCGCCGTCCTCGACGACGGCGACGTCACCCCCGGACTGCGGGCCGTGCGGGACCGGGAAGCCGCGCACGGACTCGACCGCTGGCCCCGCGTGTGCATGCGCCGACTTCTGTGACCCGGCGCTCGGCCGGTCCCGGCCGCGGACAACCGCCGGACGGGTCCGGCCGAGGAGGTCCGCAGCGGGAGCGGAGCACGGGAAAGACAGGTGCGGCGGACCGATGGCCGCCGCACCTGCCTTGACGAGTCGACCTGCGGGTCAGGCCATCCGGTCGCTCTCGCGGGTCCAGCCGTACAGGCCGATGCTCTGCTTGGCCCAGACGTAACCCTCAGCCCCGATGATCATCTGTACGCCGCCGCCGGTGGCGATGCCCTTCACGCCGGAGTCCGACTCACGGACCCAGCCGCCGGTGCCCAGCTCGGTGTTCTTCGCCCAGACCACGCCGGTGTCGTCGAGCCGCATCTGCAGGCCGTTGGTGCCGGTGGCGATCGCGACCTGGCCGGGGCCGCTCTCCTGGGTCCAGCCGTACAGGCCGATGCCGAACTTGGCCCACACCTGGCCGGTGGCGTCGAGCATCATCTGCAGGCCCTGGTCGCCGACGGCGATCGCGGTCGCCGTGCTGCTCTCCTTCGTCCAGCCGTACAGGCCGATGGTGTTCTTCGCCCAGACGTAGCCGTCCGCGCCGATGATCATCTGCACGCCGCCGTTGGTGGCGATGGCCTGCACCCCGCCGTCGCTCTCCTTGGTCCAGCCGTACAGGCCGATGCCCTTCTTGGCGTGCACCCGGCCGGCCGCGTCGAGGATCATCTGGGTGCCGTCGTTGCCGACCGCGATCGCGGTCATCCCCGGGTCGGTCTCGCGGGTCCAGCCGTACAGGCCGATGTCCTCCTTGGCCCAGACGGTGCCGGTGTCGTCGAGGATCATCTGGACGAAGCCGTTGCTGGCGACCTGGGTGATCGCCGCGTCGCTCTCCACGGTCCAGCCGTACAGGCCGACGCTCTGCTTGGCCAGCGCCCGCCCCTGCGTGTCGATGATCATCTGGGTGTAGTCGTAGCCGACCGCGATCGTGCCCGTGTCCTCGACGATCTTCTTGTAGCGCCGCGGCTTGTAGTTGCCCGCCGAGTGGTTGTCGATCAGGCCGTCGGACCCGCCGTCGATCCAGTCGACCGAGATGTGGGCCGGAGCGCTGCCGAAGGCGAAGTACTCGAACTTGCCCGAGCTGTAGTCGATCCACCGTTTGAACAGGATCACGTGGCCCTCGGCCTTGTTGTTCAGCGCGTCACCCGGCCGCAGCTCGGCCGCGCCGATCGACTTGGTGATGTTCTCCAGGCTTCCGGTGTTCTCCGCGGTGCTGATGTGCCAGGCCATGTCGACCAGGCCCGAGCAGTCGTTGCGGTACAGCCGGTCCTCGCCGGGGCCGTAGGTCCGCTCCGCCTGGACGTACGGCGAGATCGCCCGGTCGATCCAGGTCTGCGCGCGGCTCACCACCTCGCTGCGGGCGATGTAGGTGTCGAGGCCCGAGATCGCGAACGCCGGCTTGGCGTCGTCCACGACCGCGGCGGCGGTGGCGGCCACCACGCCGAGGGCGGCGGCCATGGTCACGCCGAGCGTGAGGCTGACGGTGCGGCGCAGCAGGTCGGTACGCATGAGGGGCTCTCCTTCGCCTTGTCCGACCGGTCTTTCCGGCCGACGAGAGGAGCTTGCGGACCGCCGCTGCAACGCCTCTGGAACTTCGCGGTACATCGTCTACAGCGGAATGACCGGCGGACGTGACCTGCCCGATCTCCAACCACACAGCCGATTCCCCGCCGCGGCACCTCTCGTTAACGTGGCCCATCGCTTTGTCATGGGGGACGAGTGCAGATACGAATATTGGGACCGGTCGAAGCGTGGGCCGACGGCCGGGCAGTGCCGCTCGGCGGGGCCAAGCCACGGGCGCTGCTCGCCGCGCTGGCGCTGGAGCTCGACCGCGTGGTCCCGGTCAACCGGCTCATCGACCTCGTCTGGGCCGAGGATCCACCGGACACCGCTCGGGCGCTGATCCAGACCTACGTCAAGAACCTCCGCCGGGCCTTCGCCGACGTGGGCGAACCCGAGGTCATCGCCACCGTCGCACCCGGATACGCGCTGCGGATCGCGGCCGGGGCCATCGACGCGCACGCCTTCAGCACGCTGCTGGAGCAGGCCCGGCAGGCGCCGCCCGCGGAGGCGGTCGAGCTGCTCGGCCGCGCCGAGGCGCTGTGGCGCGGCCCGGCGCTGGCCGGCCTGGAGGACACCCGGCTGTCCGGCGAGGCGGTCCGACTGGACGAGCTGCGGCTGACCGCCGTCGAGGAGCGGATCGCGGCGGAGCTGTCACTGGGTCGGCACGGCCACCTGTCCGAGCTGACCGGCCTGGTCGGCCGCCATCCGGTCAACGAGCGGCTGCGCGGGCACCTGATGGTCTCGCTGTACCGGATGGGCCGCCAGGCCGACGCGCTGGCCTCGTTTCGCGAATGCCGCGACCTGCTCATCGAGGAGCTGGGCGTGGAGCCGGGCGCCGAGCTGACCGCGCTGCACTCGGCGATCCTGCGGGGCAGCCTCACGACCGCCGACAGCGCCTCGGCGACCGTCCGGGTGCCGGCCCAGCTGCCGCCGGTGCCGGCCGACTTCACCGGCCGGGCCGCCGAGTCGGCCGCGCTCACCGGCGGCACCCACCCGGTCCGCGTGATCTCGGGCCAGGGCGGCAGCGGCAAGTCCGCGCTGCTGGCCATCGCCGCCCGCGAACTCGCCCCGGCCTACCCCGACGGCACCCTGCACGCCGACCTGCACGGGATGAGCGACGCACCCGCGGCCGCCGCCGAGATCCAGGCCCGCTTCCTGCGCGCCGTCGGCGTCGCCGACGAGCACCTGCCCGTCGGTGCCGAGGAACGGACCCAGCTCTACCGCAGCACGCTGGTCGGGCGGCGGATGCTGGTGCTGCTGGACGACGCCCGCAACGCGGCCCAGGTCCGGCCGCTGCTGCCCGGCACCGCCGACTGCGTGGTGCTGATCACCTCCCGGGACCGGCTGGCCGGCCTGGACGGCGCGCAGCGCATCGAGCTCGGGGTGCTGCCCGACGGCGAGGCGGCCGAGCTGCTGCGCCGGGTCGTCGGTGCCGAGCGGGTCGACGGCGACCCCGCCGCGGCCCGGCGGATCATCGCCCACTGCGGCAACCTGCCGCTGGCGATCCGGCTGGCCGGGGCCAAACTGGTGTCGCGGCAGCGGTGGCCGCTGAGCGTGCTGGCCGACCGCCTCGGCGACGAGAGCCGGCGCCTGTCCGAGCTGTCCACACAGGAGCTCTGCGTCCGGGCCAGCATCGAGCTCAGCTGCCAGGGCCTGGACCCGCACGAGCTCATGATGCTGCGGCGGCTGGGCTACCTCGGTCTGCCCGACTTCTCCGCCTGGGTGGCCGGGTGGCTGCTCGACCGGGACAAGGCCGACGCCGACGCTCTCATCGAGTCGCTGGTCGACGGCCAGCTGGTCGAGTACGTCGGCGTGGACGCGTTCGGCAGCCTGCGCTACCGCATGCACGACCTGGTGCGGCTCTACGCCCGGGAACGGGCCCAGCGGGAGGAGCCGCACGCGGACCTGGTCGCGTCGGTGGCCCGCACCCTCGGCGGCTGGCTCACCCTGATCGACAACCTCGGTGCCGAGTCGCCGCCCGAGGACGTCAACTGGCGGTACACGCTCAGCAACGTGTACCGGCCGTCGGAGCAGATGGCCGCGCGCACGTCGACCGATCCGGGCAACTGGTTCGCCGCCGAGCAGCAGTCCCTGACCGCCGGCGTCGAGCGGGCCGCCGCGCTCGGACTGCACGAGCTGGTCTGCGAGCTGGCCTCGGCCCGCTTCGCCGCGGTGACCTCGGGAACCAACCGCTTCGAGGTCACCTCCCGGATCAACCAGGCCGCGCTGGCGGCCGTGCGTGCGGCCGGGGACGTGCGCCGCGAGGGCGTGATGCTCGCCGAGCTGGGCAAGCTGCGCTACTACCAGGACCAGTACGCCGAGGCCCGCACCTTCTACAACGAGGCGCTGACCAAGTTCCGCGAGGTCGGGGACGTGCAGGGGCAGGCGGCGGCGCTGGCGGGGCTGGGCACCGCCTGCCGGGAGCCGGGCCACCTGGTCGAGGCGCTGCACTTCCTGAGCCAGGCCGACACGCTGCTGCGCGAACTGGGCGACCCGGCGGGCCTCGGCTACGTCCTGCGGCTGACCGGATCGGTGCAGCTGGAGCTGGGCGACTATCCGGCGGCGGCGCATTCGCTGGCGGAGTCGCTGGCGGCGTACCGGGCGACGGGCAGCATCCGGGGCGAGGGGTACACGCTGCGCACGCTCGGCCTCTACCACCGGGCCCGCGGCGACTACGAACCGGCGATCGAGGCCTGCGAGCAGGCCCGGGAGATCTTCCGCAAGGTCGGGGACGAGCTGATGGAGGCGTACGCCACCCGGTCGCTGGCCAAGGCGTGCCTGCGGATCGGGCGCACCGACCAGGTGGTGGAGCAGCTGGAGTGGTCGCTGTCGACCAGCCACAGCCTCGGCGACCGGTTCGGGCAGGCGGTGACGCTGCGCACCCTCGGCGACGCCCATCTGCGGCTGGACCGGGCCGATCTGGCCGGCAACTTCCTGCGGGCCTCGCTGGAGCTGTTCGAGTCGTTCGAGTCGCCGCTGTGGGCGGCCCGGGTGCGGCGCGACCTCAGCGCGCTGCACAGCGCCCGGGGTGAGCACGAGCAGGCGGCCCTGCTGCGGGCCGACGCGCTACGGGTCTTCCACGACCACGGCGCCCGGGAGCACGCCGAGCTGCTCGGCGGCTGATCGGGGCGTTACAGCGGAATTCCAGTGTGCGGTCGCACGATCTAGCGACCGCACACTGGAAGGGCACGTCATGTCCGAGATCATTTCTTTGTCCGATCCCCGGGTCGCTGCCGTACCCGTGGCCGACTGCGGGGAACCGCTGGTCGACGTCCGGGCGATGGCGGCGCTGCGGATGGACCAGCTGGTGGCCGACGTCGACGGCTCGTACGCCCAGGTGCGGCAGGGGGTGGCCGACCGGCTGGTGATGGCGCAGATGCTGCTGCCGCGGGGTCTGCGGCTGCTCGTCGTCGAGGGGTACCGGCGCGCGGAGGAGCAGCAGCGGCTGTTCGAGGCGGCGGTGGCGCGGCTGCGGGCCGACCGTCCGGACGGCGACGACTCGCTGCGCCGCGCCGCCGCCCGGCACTGCCCGCCGCCGCCGCTGGCCCCGCACCTCACCGGCGGGGCGGTCGACCTGACACTGTGCACCGTCGACGGGGTGCGGCTGTGGCTGGGCACGGAGCTGCACGACACCGGCTCGGCGCTGTGCACCAGCGACGCCGACGTCGACCGTCAGGCCCGCGCCAACCGGGACCTGCTCGGCTCGGCGATGCGCCAGGCCGGGCTGGTCAACTACCCGGCCCAGTGGTGGCACTGGTCGTACGGCGACCGCTACTGGGCCCTGCTCACCGGCGCACCCGCGGCCCGCTACGGCAACCACCCCTGAGCTGTACTCGGACAGCTTTCATCCGGGATGCGTACCATGGACGGCATGAAGCTGTCCGGGGGCGTGGAGTGGGCGCTGCACTGCTGTTTCGCGCTGACGGCGGCCACCGAGCCGGTGCCCGCCGTCCGGCTCGCCCGACTCCACGACGTCTCCCCCAGCTACCTGGCCAAGCAGCTGCAGGAGCTGTCCCGGGCCGGACTCGTGCGGTCGGTGCAGGGCAAGGCGGGCGGCTACCTGCTCACCCGCCCGGCCGCGGAGATCACCGTGCTCGACGTCGTGGAGGCGATCGAGGGGCCGGCCGGGGCGTTCGTCTGCACCGAGGTGCGCCAGCGCGGCCCGCTGGCCGCCCCGCCGGAGTCGTGCACAGCCCCGTGCGGCATCGCCCGGGTCATGTACGACGCCGACCGCGCCTGGCGGCAGTCGCTGCGGCAGGTGACCATCGCGGACCTGGCCCGCAGCGTCGGCGCCGACTCCACGGCCCAGGTCCGCGACTGGCTGGCCACGGGCCGCGCCTGAACGCCGCCGCCGTCAGTCCACCGCCGGGCGGTCCGCCCCGAGTGCCCCGACCAGCGAGTCCGCCACCTCGGCCAGCGACCGCGCCGACGCCGTCGCGTAGACGAACCGGTCCGGGCGCAGCACCGCCGCCCCGGCCCGGTGCCGCCGGAACCACTCCGTCAGCCGCCCGTCGGTGTCGGCGACCTCGAGGTGGCTCCCGTCGGTGACCGCCGGTGCGACCCCGGGCGGGCAGACCCGCACAAACCGTACCGGCAGGTCCCGCCACCCGGCCGCGGCCTGCGGCCCGGCCTCGGGGCCGAGCACCGCGAACCCGTCGCCCAGCACCTCGTCCAGCGGCACCGGGGCCGCCGCGCCCGCGACGGCGACCAGCGGCTGCGGGAACATCGTCCCGGCGGGGCCGCCGCCCCGGTGCCAGCCGGCCCGGTGCCGGGGCAGCGGCTTGAACTCGAAGTGCCGCACGAACCGCCGGACCCGGGGCAGCAGCTGCACCCCGCGCAGCAGCACGTCGCGCAGTTTCGCGCCCGCCCGGCTGCGGGCCAGGAACACCCGGCCCACCCCGACCGTGATCCGCGCCATCTCCTCGGTGTGCGGGCGGCGCTCCTGCTCGTAGGTGTCCAGCAGCGACTGCCCGGCCCGCCCGGCCAGCACCAGGTGCAGCTTCCAGACCAGGTTCGCCGCGTCGCGCAGCCCGCTGCACAGCCCCTGCCCCATGAACGGCGGCATCTGGTGCGCGGCGTCGCCGAGCAGGAAGACCCGACCGGCCCGCCAGCGGTCGGCGACCAGGTGGTTGAAGGTGTACACCGCCGCCCGGCGCACCTGGAACCGCTGCGGGTCGACGTACGGCGAGACCAGGTCGGCCACGGCGGCCGGGTGCTCGACCTGCTCGGCGGTCTCCCCCGGCCGCAGCATGAACTCCAGCCGGTAGCCGCCGTCGGCGGCCGGTGACACGAACGCCGGGCGGCGCCAGTCGCACACGAACCTGGTCCGGTCCAGCCGCACCGCCTCCGGCGGCAGGTCACCGGAGACCGCCAGCCACGGCTCCTCGTACGTCGACCCGCGCAGCTCGACACCGGCCAGCACCCGGGTGGTGCTGCGGGCACCGTCGCAGCCCAGCACATACCGGGCGCGTACCTGCGCCTCGGCACCGGAGGCCAGGTCGCGCAGCCGCGCGGAGACGCCGTCGGCATCGGGCGACAACTCCGCCAGCGCCACCCCCAGCCGCAGCTCCACCTGCGGGAACCTGGCCAGTCCGGCCCGCAGCGCGTGCTCCAGGCGCGGCTGGTCGAAGAACTGCAGCGGCGGATGGCCCAGCCCGAAGTCCACCTCGGACAGCGCGATGTGCGCGAACGGCCGGCCCGCGCCGTCGGTGTAGTCGACCAGCGGCGCCCGCCGCATCCCGTCGGTGACCTCGGCCAGCAGGCCCGCCGCCTGGTAGATGCGCAGCGCCTCGTCGTCGCAGGAGAAGGCGCGGGGCTGGCCGTGCGGCTCGCGGCTGCGCTCCACCACCAGGGTGGTGACGCCGCGCAGCCCGAGCAGGTTGGCGGTCAGCGCGCCGACCGGGCCGCAGCCGACGACCAGCACGTCGACCTCGGTGGGGCGTTCGGGGGTGGACACGATTGCTCCTTCAGGGCGGGTTCCACATACCCGTCCAGGGCATCAGGGCGCCGTGGAGGCGGCGTGCAGGCCGCGTGCAGGCGCGCCTCAACGCAGGTCGGCGACCGTCCGCGCGATCCGGTCGGCCAGCAGGCGGGCGCCCTGCCCGGCCGCGACCGCGGCAGCCCGGTCCAGGCCGGACCGGTCGCCGGTGGCCAGCGCCCGCAGGCGCAGCAGCTCGGCCAGGAACACCCGCTCGCCGGTCTGCGCCGCCAGCGCCAGGCCCTCCGCCGCCAGCTCCGCCGCGCCGGTGCGGTCGCCCGCCGCCAGGTGCGCGGCGGCCATCGCGCCGAGGGTCACGGTACGGGTGGCGCGCAGGCCGAGACGGTAGATGCCCTCGTACGCCGCGCGCAGCCGGTCGCGGGCCGCCGGGTCGCCGCCCGACACCGCCGCCCAGGCGGCGAACAGCTCCGCCGTGGTGACGAAGTGCGGCATGCCGTGCGCCTGCCCGAGCTGCCGGAACCGCAGCGCCGCGGCGCTGCCCGCGGCGGCGTCCAGCTCCTGCAGGCCGAGCCACGCCGCGTACAGGGCCGCGTTGGCCCGCCCGTACGGGTCGTCGAGCCGGTCGGCCAGCACCGCCGCGGCGGTCAGGTCCTGCTGCGCACCGGCCCGGTCGCCGCGCAGCGACCGCACCAGCGCCCGGAAGTTGTACGGCGCCAGCGCCGGCCGCCGCGCCACCTCCCGCCCCAGCAGCCGCGGGTCCATCCCCGACAGCAGGCGGGCGGACTCGGTCAGCCGCCGCTCCGCCTCACCCAACCGCCCCAGGAAGTAGTACGCCGCGCCGAGCAGGTACGCCCCGGCCGCCCGAGCCAGCTCGTCGTCCTCGGCCGCCAGCGGCACCGCCAGCTCTACGCAGATCGCGTACTCGGCGCGGTTGGCGGCCAGCTCGCCCAGCACCCACCGCGCCGAGGCGAGATCAGTCCCCGGGCCGACCGCCGCCAGCAGTTCGCGGGCCCGCGCACAGGCCCGGTCCACCGCGTCGCTGCCGATGCCGACCGTGACCTGCAGCAGCGCGGCCCGCTGCAACTGCACCGACAGCTCCCGCGCGGCCGCACCGTCCCGCTCGGACAGCTGCGCCGCGGCCAGGTCCAGGTGCGCCAGCGCGTCCTCGTACGCCAGGCGCCGGGTCGCGTCGTCAGCCGCCCGCAGCAGCCAGCGCAGGTGGTCGTCGCCGTGGCCCAGGCCGACCGCCCGGCCGTAGTGGAAGGCGATCGCGGAAGGTGCGGCCCCGCCGAGCCGCTCCTGCGCCAGCGCCAGCCGGGCGTGCAGCCACGCCCGCCGGGGCGGCGCCAGCAGCGCGTAGCCGACCTCGGCGTAGAGCGGGTGCCCGAACCCGACCCGGCCGGGTTCGGTCTCGACGACCAGCCGCGCGGCGAACGCGGGAACCAGCGCCTCGGCCAGCGCGGGCACCGGCGTGTCCAGCACCTGAGCCAGCAGCCGCAGGTCCAGCTCCTGCCCGCCGACAGCCAGCACGTCCAGGCAGTCACGCGTCGGGGCGGGCAGGGCGTCCAGCCGCAGCGACAGCGCGTCGCGGACGGTGGGCGGCAGCTCGGCCGATGCGCCCTGGCGCAGCAGCTCCACGGCGAAGAACGGATTGCCGCCGGTGCGGTGGCGCAGCGCCGCGACCGCCTCCGGCGCGGGGTCGCCGCCGGTCTGGCTGCGGATCAGCTCGGCGAGCGCGGCCTCGTCGAGCCCGGACAGGTCGAGCCGGACGGTGCCGGGGGCGCGGGCCAGCTCCGCGACTGCGGCGACCAGGCCGGCATCGTGCTGGTAGGGCCGGGTCGTCAACACGACCAGGGCGCGGGTGGACGCCAGGGCACCGGCGAGGAAGTTGAGCAGCAGCAGCGAGTCGGGGTCGGCGGCGTGCAGGTCGTCGATCACCATCAGCAGCCCGCGCTCGGCGGCGGCCGCGGCGACCAGCTCGGCGACGGCCTCGTACAGGCGGAACCGCGCGACCGGATCGGCCTGGCCGGACGCTTCCGGGGCGTGCGCGCCCAGGGCGGCCAGCTGGCCGGTCGCGGCCTGCCCGGCCCTGGGCCCGTCGGCGAGTCGCCGTACGAGCTGGACCCAGACCCAGAACGGCGGTGCCTGGCCCACGGCCGGGCAGCGGGCCCACACCACCGGCGTCCCGTCTCGTTCGGCGGCGGCCGCGGCCCGCTCGGCGACGCTGGTCTTGCCGACGCCCGCCTCGCCGACGACCAGCGCGAAGCGTCCGGTCCCGGCGACGGCCGCCGCGCGGGCCTCGGCGAGCCGCCCCAGCACGGCCGCCCGGCCGGGCAGCGCCTGCTCGGCGGCACCGGCTCCGGGCAGGCTGCCCGGTCCGCGCCGCGGTGGGTCCAGCGCCGGGTCCTGCGCCAGGATCGCCCGGTGTACGGCCCGCAGCCGCTCGCCCGGATCGAGCCCGTACTCGCCGGACAGCAGCCGGTGCGCCTCGGCGAACAGGGCCAGCGCCTCGGCCTGCCGCCCGCAGCGGTAGAGGGCCAGCATCAGCTGCGCCCGCGCGGCCTCGCGCAGCGGGTGCGCGGCCACGAACGCCTGAAGTTCGGGCAGCACGCGCAGGTGGCCGCCCGCCTCGACGGCGGCCGTCAGCCGCCCCTCGGCGGCCTGCAGCCGCAGCCCGTGCAGCCGGGCCAGGTCGGCCTGGACGGCGGAGAGGTCCGCGACGTCGGGCAGCGGGTCACCACGCCACAGGCTCAGCGCCGCGGTGTAGTCGCGTTCGGCGGCGGCCGCGGCGCCGTCGGCGTGCGCCGAGCCCGCGCGGGTGAGCAGCGCCTCGAACCGGTCCAGGTCGACCGCGTCGGCGGCGAGGTCCAGGTGGTAGCCGCCGTCGCGGTGGCGCAGCACGCGCGGTCCGGCACCGGCGGTCCGGTCCGGTTCGAGGATCCGGCGCAGCCCCGCGACGTGGGTGCGCAGCGTCGTGTCCGCGCTGGGCGGCGGGTCGCCGTCCCACAGGGCGTCGGCGAGCCAGTCGGTGCTCGCGAACCGGCCCGGCCGCAGGAGCAGCAGGGACAGCAGCGCCCGCTGCCTGCCGCTGCCGATCTCGGCGCGGCGGCCGGCGTGGTGCACGGACAGGCGGCCGAGCACGTCCACGGTCGGCCCCGGGCCGGGGCCTACCGCTGCCATGACGCCGAGTGGTCCACGGACGGCATCGTATCGGCCGAGTCCGCCGACGCGGCGGTTCGCTGTCCGACGTGACCGCAGCGAGACGCCGCCGCCCCTGCCGGTCCGATGCCACCGCCTGCCCTCACCGGCCGTGGCCTTCGCCGCACTCGCGCCGAGGAACGGGGCGGTGCCGACGCGGCCGCGGCCATAAGATCGACACCGGCGTGCTGGCCACGCCGCACCCCCATTTCGCCGGGCAGGAAGCGCACGTCACTTCGCTGGCGGATCCGTCCTCCGTCCTGGACGACGGGCAGTGGAGCCCGCCCGCTGACGCCCGGACGGCGGACGGGACGGCTGCCCCCTGAAGTCGGGCAGCCGTCCCTCCCCCACCCCGGACTAGCAGGCGCCCTGGTCGGACCAGACCGCCCACGAGCCGGGCGCACCGGGCTCCGCGCCGGTCGACCACCAGGTCGCCTTCCAGCGTCGCCCGTTGTAGGAGACCGTGTCGTCAGGCGCGTACGGCGTGGTGGCATTCCAGGCGGGCAGGCCGCCGCAGCCGCCGCCACCGCCGGTCACGGTCAGGGTGAAGGTCGCGGTGCGGGTCGCGCTGGTCCCGGCACCGGTCACGGTCAGCGTGTACGTCCCAGCCGCCGCGCTCGCCCCGACCGACACCGACAGCGTCGCCGAGCCGCCCGAGGTCACCGACGACGGGCTGACCGAGGCGGTCACCCCGGTCGGCGCGCCGGTCACCGACAGGCTCACCGTCTGCGCGCTGCCCGACGTGGTGCTGGTGCCCACCGACGCGGTCGTGGAGCTGCCCGCGGCCACGGTCGCCGACGACGGTGACAGCGTCACCGCGAAGTCGTTGCCGCCCGGCGCGGTCGTCACCGTGACCGTGTACGTGGCCGTGTGCGTCGCCGCGGAACCGGTACCGGTCACGGTGATCGCGGCCGACCCGGTCGCCGCCGACGCGCTCGCGGTCAGCGTCAGGGTGCTGGACCCGCCGGAGGTGACCGACGACGGGCTGAAGCTCGCCGTCACCCCGGACGGCAGGCCGCTCGCGGTCAGGTTGACCGTCTGCGCGCTGCCCGAGGTGGTCGCGGTCGAGACCGTGGTGGTCACCGACGCGCCCCGCTGCACCGAGCCGCTGCCGGGGCCGACCGTCAGCGAGAAGTCGTTGCCCGGGTTGGCGGTGCACTGGGCCTCGCCCGACTGCGCGGGCACGCTGACCGCGTCCCAGGCCGCCTTGACCGTGCGGCACTCCGCCGACGCCGCGCCGAACAGGTTGACCGCGGCCCGCAGCGTCGCCGTACGCACGTTGACGTAGCGCCAGGCCGAGGTCTTCAGGTTGAGCGCGGCCATGTAGATCTGGCCCGCCTTCTGCAGGCCGATGCCGGTGACCGAACTGCTGTTGCAGGTCGGGCTGGCCGGGTTGCCGCCACCGCCGGCCGAGCCGACGGCGGTCAGGTAGAACCAGTGGTTGTTCGGGCCCGCCGCCGCGTGCACCTCGGTGCTCGGGATCGCCGAGGAGTAGCAGTTCGGGTCGCCCAGCGCCGACGGGTTGTACATGTTGCGGATCGGCCCGCCGCCGACCAGGTCGACCTCCTCGCCGACGAGGAAGTCCGCCGGGTCGTTGGCGTTGTTGGCGTACGCCTCGGTCAGCGCGCCGAAGATGTCGCCGGTGGACTCGTTGATGCCGCCGTTCTCGTTGCCGGACCCGGCGCCGCCCGGCGTGGTCTGGAAGATGGCGTGGCCGTACTCGTGCGCCACCACGTCGATCGGGGTGGCCTGGCGGTTGTTGGCCTGGTTGTGGCCGAAGTTGGTGTAGCTGCCGTTCCAGTACGCGTTGACCTCGTTGAGGCCGACCCGGGCCGGGAAGCCGCCGCCGTTGCCGTCGATGCCGCTGCGGCCCAGCCACGCGCCGAGCATGTCCCACTCGCGCTGCACCGCGTAGAGCGCGTCCACGCAGGCGGTCTCCAGGTTGGTGCCGGAGCCGTTGCCCCACGCGTCGTCGGTGCCGGTGTAGGCGGTGCCGCCCTGCCCGCCGCAGCGGATGCCGGGCCGGGTGCCGTCGGTCATCGAGTACGAGGAGCCCGAGCCGCTGGTCGAGATGCCGACCTGGCCGTTGAAGTAGCCGTTGCCGCTGCCCAGGCGCACGTCGTCGCGTACGTCGAGCACGGCCGCGTTCGCGGCGTCGACGACCACGTGCAGGCGGCTGGGCGCGCCGCCCTTGCGGCCCTCCAGCACGACCTCGTAGGCGAGCCGGTCCCCGGCCGACGTCGCGAACACGACGAGCTGGGCCGAGGCGGTGCGGTCGACCCGGTCGAGCCGGCGGCGCGCGGTGGCGGCCGCCTCGGCCGCGGTGACCTTCGGGGTGGTGGTGGCCGGCTTGACGCCGCGGCCGATGGCCGAGGCGGTGTCGCGTACGGTGCCGTCGCGATCGGTGACCACCACGGCGTCACCGCCCAGCACGGGCAGGCCGCGGTAGGTGCGCTCGTACGCGACGTACTGGAAGCCGCCGGACCCGGCGACGACGTGACGGCGTACGAAGGTCTCGTCCGGGCCCTTGGCCAGGGCGTCGACCCCGGCGGTGGCGGCCCGGTCGGCGGCGGCCGCGGCGCGGGCGGCCGGGTCGGGCGCCGGGGCGGGTGCGGCGCCGGGGCTGGCCGCCGCGCCGGTCACACCCGGCAGCACCAGGGCGAGACCCACCGCCGCGGCGGTCGCCGCGAACGTGAGCCTGAGGCCGATGGATTTCACGAGGGGTATCTCCTTCTACGGGGTTGGTCGGGTCTGGTGGGTGGCCGGGGCGCCGTCCAGCGGAAGGTGCCCCGGCCACCCGGAGGGGAGGGAATCGTGCTAGCAGGCGCCGCGATCGGCCCAGACCGCCCAGGAGCCGGGCGCGCTGGGCTCGGCGCCGGTCGACCACCAGGTCGCCTCGTAGCGGCGGCTCTGGTAGGCGACGCTCGCGCCGGGCGCGTAGGCCGTGGTGGCGCTCCAGCCCGGCAGGCCGCCGCAGCCGCCGGGGTTGCCTGGCGAGGTGCTCGGGCCGGGCGAGGTCGGCGGGGTGCCGCCGCTGACCGTCAGCGTCAGCCCGTACGTCTGCAGGATCTCGTTGACCGACTGGAAGTAGGTCGTCCCGCCGGAGGAGCAGTTGCCCGAACCGCCGGAGGTGACGCCCTGCGCCTGGTCACCGGCGATGAGCGAACCGCCCGAGTCACCGGGTTCGGCGCAGACGTCGGTACGGATCAGACCGGTCACGGTGCCCTGCGAATAGGTGACCGAACTGTTGAGGGCGCTGACGGTGCCGCAGTGCCAGCCGGTGGTCGAACCCGAGCGGCACACCGAGGCGCCCACCCCGACCGCCTGCGAACCGGCCACCGCCACAGTGCCGGGGTAGCGGTTGACCTGCGCGCGGGGCGTGTTGCCGGCGGCGACCCGTACCCACGCGTAGTCGTTGCCCGGGAAGCTCGACCCGGCGAAGCTGCCGCTCGGCTGGGTCGTGGTCGCGCCACTGGTGCCGCAGTGCCCGGCGGTGACGAAGCCTCCCGTGACCGCGAACCCGACCGAGCAGCGGGTGCCGCTGCCGATGTAGTAAGCGTTGCCGCCGACGACGTCGATCAGCGGCCGGGGCTGCTCGGTGCTGGCCTCGAACCGGACCGTCGCGGCGTCCAGGCCGCTGGCGGCGACCCATGCCCTGGCCGCCTCCAGCGCACCGGCGCGGTAGAGGACCGCGACGGTGTTGCCGCGCACGTCCGGGTACCAGCCCGGAACCTGCGCGGGCGCCTGCGCGGCCCGGCGGTCGAGGCGGGCCGCCGCCTCCCGCAGCCCCGACTCGCTGCGCGCCACCAGCACCGGCTTCGCCCCGGCCGCGCGCACCCTGGCCGCCGCGGCCTCGCCGGTGACGGCGACGGTGAGCACCGAGGCGTCGTCGTTCAGATAGGCGCCGCCGAAGCCGGTACCGAGAGCGCGGCGCAGGCCGTCCTCGGTCCGCGCGAACGCCGATTCGCGCCCGAGCCGGGCCAGCGCCTGCTCCGGGCTGATCCGCAGAGTACGGGCCAGTTCGGACACCATGCCCCGGTCTGCCGCCACAGGGGTCGCGGCTGGTTGGCCGGTCGAGGCCACCGCGGCGGGCGTGACCACCAGGGCGACCGAGGCGGCCACCGTGGCGGCCAGCGCCGCGATCCACTTTCTGTCAGTCATGCAGGCGAATCTATGAACTTAATTAACAGTTCTGTACTACCGAACACCTCCTACCACCCACGCCGATACCCCCACCCCGCCCCGCCGCCCACAAACGCCGCACCCGCCAGCGCACGCCCGACCACCAGCGACCGGCGCGGATGGCGGGCGACTGGCCGCCGGTGATCGGCGGCGGATGGCGGGCGACTGGCCGCCGGTGATCGGCGGCGGATGGCGGGCGACTGGCGATTGGCAGCGGCATCAATGGCAAAGATCGCCCCAAAGCGGCACGGCGGCCGCAGCCAGTCGAGAAGTCCGCCCAACCCCGCGATCATCCCTCGGCGATCGTCGCCCGAGGTCAAAACCCCGCTCACAGACACACGCTCCGACCACAAACAACGATCACAGCCGGTACCGGGCTCCAAGATCGCAACTTCAGGTCACATCACCGCACGGCTTCGCCCCGCAACACCTGACAAACCGCGAACCGCCGGATGAACCGCCCCCAACCAGCGATCACTCCCGGTGATCGTCATCCGAGGTCAGAACCTCAATTGCAGGCGCACATTCCGACCACAAAGGACGATCACCGCCCAGACTGCACCCCAAGATCGCGCCTTCCGGCCACAACGCCCCACCGCCTCACCCACGCGACCGCCCGACGAACCGCACCGCTGACCGCCAACCGCCAACCGCCAACCGCTGACCGCTGACCGCTGACCGCTGACCGCTGACCGCTGACCGCTGACCGCCAAGAAAATGACCCCCGCCGGTGATCACCATTCGGAGATCGTCGAACGCGGTCACAACCTCGGCCGTCGGCGCAGGTTTTGACCGCGTTCCGCGATCACCGGAAGGAAGACGATCACCGGAAGGAAGAGGCGATCACCGAACGGAAAAGGCGATCGCCGGGAGGAAGGAGGCGGTGCGGATCGCGCTAGGGGCGGGGCAGGCGGGTGGGGACCAGGTGGGACCAGGCGGCGGGCGGGTCGGACAGGAAGCGCAGCAGGCCGAGAACCCGGCTGGCCGGCGGCGCGGTCCAGTGCCGCCGCCCCGGTTGCGGCGTCGGATCGCGCAGCCGCGCCAGCGCCCAGTGCAGGTGCACCCGCAGAACCGCCGTCGCGCTGACCGGCGCCTCCGGCGCCAGCTCGGCGTACCCGGCCAGCGCCTCGACCACCTCGGACAGCGGCAGCTTCGCGAAGTCGCCCGCCGGATCCCCCAGGTGCGTGTCACCCCAGTCGACCAGCGCCGCATACCCGCCGTCCGCGCCGGACAGCACGTTCTGCGGTGCCACATCCCCGTGCAGCACCGCCACGCCTTCGGGCGGCCGCAGCTCGTCGAGGTGGGCGAACCAGCGGGTGAGCCAGCGAGCCGTGTCGGAGTCGAGGTAGCCGACGGTGGCCATCGCGTCGACGAGGTCGACCGGGTCGCCGCCGACTTCGACGTGCAGCCCGGCCACGGGGGCCAGCGAGTGCAGGCGGGCCAGGTCGCGCCCGAGGTCGCGCAGCAGGTGCGGCGCGGCCGGCGACTCGGCGGCGGCGAGGTCGGTGCCGGGTACGCGCTCCTGCACCAGGTAGGGGGTGCAGGTCAGGCGCAGGCTGTCGTCGTACGCGATGATCGCGGGCGTGCGCACCCCGGCGGCCCGCGCCGGACCGATGACCAGCGTTTCGCGGCGCAGCTGGTCTTCGCTGCCGGGCTGGGCGATGCGCAGGAACAGGTGCTCGCCGAGGGTGAACGCGTGGTTGTCCATGCCGCCGGGGACCGGCCGCACCTGGTCGGGCGGCACGCCGTGGTGGGCGGCGATGGCGGCGGCCGCCGCTGCCAGGTCAGCCATGGGCGGCCGCGCCCAGGGTGCTCTCGCGAGGCACCAGCTCCCACGACGGCTGGAGTTCGCGCGGCTGCTCGGTGCCGCGCTGCTCCACCCGTGCGATCAGCGCCGACACCGCGAGCCGCCCGATGCTCTCCTTGTCCGGCGAGATCGTGGTGAGCGTAGGGCTGCTGAACCGCCCCTCCTCGATGTCGTCGAACCCGATCACGGCGACGTCCTCGGGCACCCGCAGGCCGCGCTCGTGCAGCGCGCGCATGGCGCCGATGGCGACCAGGTCGTTGTACGCGAACACCGCGTCCACCTGCTGGCCGCTGTCCAGCAGCCGGTGCACCGCGGCCGCCCCGTCGCCGCGCCCGAATGTCGGCGTGGTCGCCACCAGGCCCGCGTCGAAGCGGAGCCCGGCGGCGGCCAGCGCGTCCTCGTACCCGCGCAACCGCAGGTGGGCGGGTTGGCGGCGGGCGTCGGCGTGGGCGCCGACGAAGGCGATGCGCCGCCGGCCGAGGCCGATCAGGTGCTGCATGGCCGCGCTGCTGGCCGCCGCGTTGTCGATGGCGATGTGGTCGTACGGCACGTCGTACACGCTCTCGCCGACCAGCACCAGCGGGGTGGAGCTGGTCCGGGCCAGCACCGCGGCCCGGTCCAGCTGCACCGGGCTGAGGATCAGCCCGTCGATGATCTGCTCCCGGAACCCGTCGCTGACCAGGAGTTCCTTCTCCCGGTCACCGTCGGTGTAGTCGAGCAGCAGGGTGTACCCGTGCCGCCCGGCCTCCCGGATCGCCGCCCCGGCCAGCTCGGCGAAGTACGGGTTGTTCAACTCCGGGATCGCCAGCGCGATGATGCCGGTACGGCCCCGGCGCAGGTGCCGGGCGGACAGGTTGGGGGTGTACCCCAACTCGTCGATCGCCTGCTGCACGCGCTCCCGGGTGGCCTCGCCGACCGGCCGGTATCCGTTGATCACGTTGGAAACCGTCGCCAACGAAACACCGGCTCGCGCGGCGATCGTCTTGAGACTGACCCCCACCGCTGGGCTTCCTCCGCTCATTGCTCATTGTCATCATGGCCGGTGATCGAGCGTCAACGCAGACGCTGACTTCGGCTGAGGTACGTCTGCACGACCACCACCACGATCAGGAACGCTCCACTCACCACTGACTGGTAGGACGAGTCGAGTGTGCCGATCTGGTTGATCACGTTCTGGATCACGCCGAGCAGCAGCACTCCGCACAGCGTGCCGCTGACGCTGCCCGCCCCGCCGACCAGCAGCGTGCCGCCGATCACCACCGCGGCGATCGCGTCGAGCTCCATGCCGACGCCGAGGATGGTCACCCCGGAGGACAGCCGGGCCGCGTTCAGCGCCCCGGCGAACCCGGCCAGCAGCCCGCTCGCGGCGTACGTGATGATCTTGATCCGGGCCACGGGCAGGCCCATCATCGCCGCCGCCTGCTCGCTGCCGCCGACGGCGAAGACCGCCTGCCCGTACCGGGTCCGCTGCAGCAGCAGGCCGCCGACGGCGAAGGCCAGCAGCGCCAGCCACACCGGGTAGCCGAGGCCGAGCAGGGTGCCCTGCCCCAGCTTCGCGAACGCCGACGTCTTGTCGATCAGGTACGTCTGGGCGCCCTCGTCGGTCAGGGCGAGCAGCAGCCCGCGCGCCCCGAGCAGGCTGGCCAGCGTCACGATGAACGGCGCCAGCCGCGCCCGCGCGATGAGCAGGCCGTTGACCAGCCCGATCGCCCCGCACACGACCAGCGGCAGCAGCAGCGCGCCGAGCATCCCCCAGCGCGAGCCGTACGCGGCGAGCACGCCGCCGAGGGCGAACACCGAGCCCACGGACAGGTCGATGCCGCCACCGATGATCACGAAGGTCATGCCCAGGGCGACGATCGCCAGGAACGCCGACTGGATCGCGACGCCCTGCGCGTTGCCGACCGTGCCGAACGACGGGAACCGGATCGACGCGACGACCACGACGATGCCGAGCACCGCCAGGGCGCCGTGGCGCTGCAGCAGCCCGGCGATGCGCTCGCCGCGGGTGGACTGCTCGACCGGGACCTCGTGCCGCTGCGGCGCGGGGGCGGCGAGGGTGGACGTGGTGCTCATCGGCGTCGCTCCCGGGCCAGGTAGACGGCGCCGAGGATGATGACCGCCTGGACCATCTGCGCCGTCGAGTCGGACAGGTTGTGGCTGATCAGGGTGGCCCGCAGCAGCTGCATCAGCAGCGCACCGGCGACGGTGCCGAGGACCCGGATCCGGCCGCCGTTCAGCGGCGTGCCGCCCACGACGACGGCGGTGATGGCGGACAGCTCCATCAGGTTGCCGATCGCGGACGGGTCGCTGGCGGTGAGCCGGGCGGTGGCGAGCACCCCGGCCAGGGCGGCGAGCACCGCGCACAGCACGTACGTGCCGAGCAGCACGCGGCGCACCGGCAGCCCGGCCAGCGTGGCCGCCGCCCGGTTGCCGCCGACGGCCACCAGCTGGCGGCCGTACGTCGTGCGCGACACCAGCAGGCCCACCGCCAGCGACAGCAGCCCCGCGATGACCACCACGACCGGGATGCCGAGCAGGTCGTCGGAGCCCAGGGCCAGCAGGTCGGCGTTCTCGATCTGCTTGAGCCGCCCCTCGGCCAGCACCAGGGCCAGGCCCCGGCCGCCGACGAGCAGGGCGAGGGTGGCCACGATCGGCTGCAGCCCGACCACGGCGACCAGCAGTCCGTTGACCGCGCCCACGACCACGCCGGTGAGCAGCGCCATCGCGATGGCGGGCCACATGCCGTAGCCGAGGTAGAGCGGCAGCGCGGCGGCCGACAGGGCCATCACGGAGCCGACGGACAGGTCGACGCCCTCGGTACCGATGACCATGGCCATGCCCAGTGCCACGATCAGCACCGGTGCGACCTGGATCAGCTGGGTACGCAGGTTCGCGCCGGTGAGGAAGTTGTCGGTGAACACGGCGTTGAACGCCAGCAGCACCAGCACCGCGGCGTAGACGCCGTACTGGGGCAGGGCGGCCGACAGCCGGGCGGTGCGGGGCAGGGCGAGGTCGGTCATGCCTGCTCCCCCGCCAGCGCCGCCATGATCCCGGCCTCGGTGACCTCGTCGCCGGTGAGTTCGCCGGTGACCGCACCGGCGCGCAGCACGACCACCCGGTCGGCTCCTTCCACGAACTCCTCCAGGTCGGAGGAGATGAGCACGACCGCCAGCCCGTCCCGGGCCAGCTCGTCCACCAGGGCCTGGACCTCGGCCTTGGCGCCGACGTCGATGCCGCGGGTGGGTTCGTCCAGCAGCAGCAGGCGCGGGTGCAGGCACAGCCACCGGGCCAGCAGCACCTTCTGCTGGTTGCCGCCGGACAGCTCGCCGACGGGCTGCTCAGGGCTGGCCGCCTTGATCCGCAGCCGCTGCATGAACGTCTCCACGATGCGGTCCTGCCGCTTGCGCGACACCAGCCCGAACCGGGAGATGCGCGGCAGCGCGGCGAGCACGATGTTCTCGCGTACCGACAGCTCGGGCACGATGCCCTCGGCCTTGCGGTCCTCGGGCAGCAGCACCATGCCGGCGCGGATGGCCGCGGCCGGGTTGAGCCGCCGCAGCCGCCTGCCGCCGATGGTGACGGTGCCGCTGTCGAGCGGCAGGGCGCCGACCACGGCCTTGGCGGTCTCGGAGCGGCCGGAGCCGAGCAGGCCGCCCAGGCCGGTGACCTCGCCGGGGCGTACGTCGAAGGAGACGTCGTGCAGCACGTGGCGGCGGGTGAGGCCGCGTACGCTGACCAGCGGTTCGGCGTCGGTGTCGTGGTGGCCCTCGAAGCCGGTGAGGCCCTCGCGGCTGACCGCGGCCGGGTCGCGGCCGAGCATGTGCGACACCAGGTGCAGCCGGTCGAGGTCGGCCAGTTTGCCGCTGTGCACTCCCCTGCCGTCGCGCAGCACGGTGACCCGGTCGCACAGCCGGTAGAGCTCGTCGAGGCGGTGGCTGACGTAGATGATGGCGATGCCCTGGGCGGACAGGTCGCGGACGACCGCCTCCAGGGTCTGCACCTCGCGCGGCTCCAGCGACGAGGTGGGCTCGTCCATGATGAGCAGCTTCGCGTCGACGGCCACGGCGCGGGCCAGCGCCACCATCTGCTGCGCGCCCAGCCCGAGCGAGCGCAGCGGGCGGCGGACGTCGACGGTGATGCCGAAGCGGGCCAGGGTCTGCGCGGCTTCGCGGTGCATGCGGCCGAAGTCGATGAGCCCGCCGGGCAGCATCGGTTCGCGGCCGAGGAACAGGTTGCGGGCCACGCTCATCAGCGGGACCAGGTTCACCTCTTGGTAGATGGTGGAGATTCCGGCGTTCTGCGCCTCGCGCGGGCTGCCGAACGACACCGGTGCCCCGTCGAGCAGCACCTGGCCCTCGTCCGGGGTATACACGCCGGTGAGCACTTTGATCAGGGTGGACTTGCCCGCGCCGTTCTCGCCGACGAGGGCGTGGACCTCGCCCGGCGCGACGGTCAGCGACACGTCCTGCAGGGCGAGCACGCCGGGAAAGCGTTTGGACACTCCGCGCACGTCCAGCATCGGCGGATCTGCCTCCGGTTCTGTCGAGGGCGGGCGCCCGGGATCGTATAGGATCCCGGGCGCCCGTGGGTGGGTCAGTAAGCGCTGGACAGGGAGGAGGCCGCGTTGGCCGGGTCGTACTCGCGGTCGGAGATGATCACGTTGGCCGGGATCGCCTCGCCGCTGTAGAACTTGGCCGCGGTGGCGAAGGCCAGCGGGCCGAAGCGCGGGTTGGACTCGATGACGGCGTTGATGGTGCCGTCGACGATCGCCTTGACGGCGTTGGCCGTACCGTCGATCGAAACGATCTTGATGTCGGTGCCGGGCTTCTTCCCCCGGCCCTTGATCGCGGTGACCGCGCCCAGGGCCATCTCGTCGTTCTCGGCGTAGACCGCCGTGATCTCCGGCTTGGACAGCAGCAGCTGCTCCATCACCGCCTGGCCCTTCTCCCGCGAGAACTCACCCGTCTGCTGGGCGACGATCTCGATGCCGGGCGCGGTGGCCTTGATCTGGTCGACGAAGCCGTTGGTGCGGTCGGTGGTGACGTTGTTGCCCGAGGAGCCGAGCAGGATCGCCACCTTGCCCTTGCCGCCGGTGGCCTTGACCATCGCGTCGGCGGCGCGCTTGCCCTGCTCGACGAAGTTCGAGCCGAGGAAGGCCAGGTAGTCCTTGCAGGCGCCGGCGTTGACCTTGCGGTCGATGGTCAGCACCGGAACCTTCTTGGCCGCCGCGGCGGCCAGGGCCGGCTCGAGGCCGTCGGAGTTGAGCGGCGCCACGATCAGGAACTGCGCACCCTGGTTCAGCATGTCCTGGATGTCGCTGATCTGCTTGGACAGCTGCGACTGGGCGTTGGTGACCAGCAGCTGCTTGACGCCGATCTTGGCCGCCTCGTCCTTGATCGACTGAGTCTCGGCGATCCGGAACGGGTTGGCCTCCTTCTCCGACTGCGAGAAGCCGACGACGGCGTTCTTGAGGTCGAGCTTCTCGCTGCCGTACTGCTGCAGCGTGCAGCCGGCCCCGCCGGGGCTGGCGGATGCGACGACCTGCGCACCGGCGCTGGCGTCGGTGCCCGGGGTGCCGCTGTCCTCGGCCTTGGTGCAGGCCGAGAGCATCATCGCGCCGCCCAGCAGGACGACTGCGGCACGGACCGAAGTCCGCGAACTGATCTTCATTTGAGGGATCTCCTGAGTACTGGATGGACGGTCAACCAGTTTTGTGCCATATTTCGACACATATCACTAAAAGGTGGAGATTAGAGAGACCCAGGCCTAGGCTCTATAACGTTATACAGCCCGGTATCCGTGTCAGCAAGATGTCCGTCCCGTGACAACCCCGTCGCCCGGAGGTGCTGTCCCGCATGAAGGTCAGAGCAGGTCTGGCCGCGCTGAGTCTGATCGCGACGGTGCTCGTCACCGCCGCGTCACCCGCGCAGGCCGGCTACGTACCCAAGACCCCGCCCCTGTCCACGCCCTGGACCAGCCAGGTCTCGCTCACCAACCCGCTGCCCGAGTACCCCCGCCCGCAGCTGACCCGCCCCGACTGGCAGAGCCTCAACGGCCAGTGGCAGTTCGCCGGGGCGGCCAACCTCAACACCCCGCCGACCGGCCAGACCCTGGCCGAGACGGTGCTGGTGCCGTACCCGATCGAGTCGGCCCTGTCCGGGATCAAGCGGCACGAGAACAACATGTGGTACCGGCGCACCTTCACCGTCCCGGCCGCCTGGTCGGGCCGTCGCGTGCAGCTCAACTTCGGTGCCGTCACCTACCGTGCCTCGGTCTGGGTCAACGGCGTGTCGATCGGCGGCCACAGCGGCGGCTACGACGCGTTCACCTTCGACATCACCGGCGCGCTCAACGGCGGCACCAACGAGCTCATCGTCGGGGTCTACTCCCCCGTCGACGCGGCCGGCATCCCCCTGGGCAAGCAGCGCCTCAGCCCCAGCGGCATCTTCTACACCGCCGCCAGCGGCATCTGGCAGACGGTATGGCTCGAGCCGACCAACGCCGCGCGAATCACCCGCCTGGACACCACCCCGGACCTGGCCGCCGGACAGCTCGACCTGGTCACCCAGGTCAGCGGCTCGGCCCAGGGCGTGACCGCCGAGGTGCTCAGCGGCGGCGCCGTGGTCGGCACGGCCACCGGCGCCCCCGGCGCCCACCTGCGCGTCACCATCCCCAACGCGCACCTGTGGACCCCCGACGACCCGTTCCTGTACGACCTGCGCGTCACGCTGACCGGCACCGGCGGCGGCGACCAGGTCGGCGGCTACTTCGGCATGCGCTCCATCGGCAAGGCGGTGGTCGGCGGCGTGCTGCGCCCGGTGCTCAACGGCAAGTTCGTCTTCCAGCTGGGCACCCTGGACCAGGGCTACTGGCCCGACGGCATCTACACCGCGCCGACCGACGCCGCGCTGCGCTTCGACCTGGAGCAGCAGAAGGCGCTGGGCTTCAACATGGTCCGCAAGCACATCAAGGTCGAACCGGCCCGCTGGTTCTACCACGCCGACCGCCTCGGCCTGCTGGTCTGGCAGGACATGCCCGCCATGAAGACCGGCTTCACCCCGTCGGCGGCCGACAAGACCACCTTCGAGGCCGAGCTGCACCGCATCGTCGACCAGCTCAAGGGCATCACGTCGATCGTGTTGTGGGTGCCGTTCAACGAGGGCTGGGGCGAGTACGAGCCCGCCCGCATCGCCGACCTGGTCAAGAGCTGGGACCCGACCCGCCTGGTCACCAACAACTCCGGCTCCAACTGCTGCGGCTTCGACGGCGGCAACGGCGACACCATCGACGACCACATCTACGTCGGCCCCGGCCAGCCGCAGCTGCCCACCGCCAGCCGCATCGCGGTCCTCGGCGAGTACGGCGGCCTCGGCCTGCGGGTCTCCGGCCACGAGTGGTCGCCGGGCAACGGCTTCGGCTACGAGATGCTGCCGGACTCGGCGTCGCTGACCCAGCGCTACGTCGGCATCACCGGCCAGCTGCGCGACCTGATCAGCACCCGCGGCCTGTCCGCGTCGGTCTACACCGAGCCGACCGACGTGGAGAACGAGGTCAACGGCTTCTACACCTACGACCGCGCCATCCAGAAGATGAACTTCGCACAGGTGACCGCGGTCAACAACTCGGTGAAGGCGGCCGCGCAGGGCACCTACCTGCCGGTCGACCAGCCGGTGTCGCTGAAGGTCACCACCTCCTGCTGCACCGACCGGTCGCTGAGCGTGGCCGCGAACCTCGGCGTCACCTCGGTCGTCAACGCCGCCAGCACCGACGCGCTCAAGAAGGACTCCACCTTCTGGGTACGCCCCGGCCTGGCCGACGCCGGCTGCGTCTCGTTCGAGTCGCGCGGCGCACCCGGCCAGTTCCTGCGCCACTCCGGCTACCGGGTCCGGCGCGACGCCAACGACAACAGCACCGGGTTCAAGGCCGACGCGACGTTCTGCGTCCGGGCCGGGCTGGCCGGAGGCGGCAGCTCGCTCGAGTCGTACAACCTCCCCGGCCGGTACCTGCGCCACATCGCGTCCGAGGTGTACGTCGCGAACAGCTCCGGCGCCAACGCCTGGGACAGCCCGACCAGCTTCGCCGCCGACGCGACCTGGGCGGGCGTCCCGCCGTGGTGGCGCAGCGGCGCCGACCTCACCCTGAACGCCGCCCAGTCGTTCCAGGTGGTCACGCCCGGGTTCACCGACCGGTTCCTGCGCCACTCCGCCTCGCTCGGCTACACCGAGGTGGTCAACTCGGGCAGCTCCGCCACGCTCAAGGCCGACGCCACCTTCTACGTCCGCCGCGGCCTGGCCGACCCGAGCTGCTACTCGTTCGAGTCGCGCAACTTCCCGGGCCACTACCTGCGCCACGCGGCGTTCCGCGTCCGCAAGGACGCCTCGGACGGCAGCACGCTGTTCAAGAACGACGCGACCTTCTGCGCCCAGCCGGGCCGGTACGGCAGCGGCAACGTCACCCTGGAGTCCATCAACATCAACGGCTACCGGCTGCGCCACTACTCCGCCGAGGTGTGGATCGCCTCGGCGGGCGGGCCCAACGCCAGCGACAACCCGAGCAACTACGACGCCGACACCAGCTGGAAGGTGGTGGCGCCCTGGGCGCCGTGATCCCGACCCGCTGATCCGGAACCGCCGGACCGCACGCACCCACGCCGGCGTGCGGTCCGGCCCCATGATCACTAGGTGACGCTTCCGTGGCGGTCGGTATGGCTCCAATCAGGTCGGCGGACTATGCTGCTTCCCTTATCACCAACCAGGGTCGATGGGAGCGGCACGTGTCGCAGGACAGCAAGGTTCGCGAAGAGGTCGCGCCGCCCGGCGTGGACACCAGCGCGCCGCACTCGGCGCGCATGTACGACTGGTGGCTGGGCGGCAAGGACAACTTCGCCGCCGACCGGGCGATGGGCGAGGCCTTCATCCAAGCCATCCCCACCATCAAGACGATGGCCAAGGAGAACCGGAAGTTCCTCGGCCGGGCCGTGCGCCACCTGGTCGCCGAGGCGGGCATCCGCCAGTTCCTCGACATCGGCACGGGCATCCCGACCCGGCCGAACCTGCACGAGGACGCCCAGGCGATCGCCCCGGAGACCCGGGTGGTCTACGTGGACAACGACCCGATCGTGCTGGTCCACGCCCGCGCCCTGATGGTCAGCTCCGAGCAGGGCCGCAGCGAGTACATCCACGCCGACCTGCGCGACCACGAAAGCATCCTCAACGACCCGGCGCTGCTGGCCACCCTGGACCTGAACAAGCCCGTGGCGCTGATGATGATCGCGGTGCTGATGCTGCTCAAGACCGAAGAGGACCCGTGGGCGCACACCCGGGCCCTGATGGACGCGCTGCCCTCGGGCAGCTACCTGGTCGTCACGCACCCCGGTCGCGAGTTCGACGAGGAGGCGATGGAGCTGATCCGGTCGTCGGCCGCGCGCGGCGGCATGACCGTCATCCCGCGCACCAAGGCCGAGGTGGAGCGCTTCTTCGAGGGCTGGGACCTGGTCGAGCCCGGCGTCGTGCCGGTGATGGGCTGGCGCCCGGACGAGCCGGTCGAGGATCCGGCCAGCGCCTTCTACTGGGCGGGCGTGGCGCGCAAGCGCTGACCCACGCTGCCGTCGAGCGGCGCGGTCGGCAGGGACTTCCCTGCCGACCGCGCCGCTTTCGCGTGCGTAGGGGCGTCACCGGACGGGCGCGGGCTCGTTGGTTCGCACGGGCGATCCCCGTGCCGCTCTCGCGTAACGCAACATTCATCTCGTACCACCGCCGATCAGCCCGTATCGCGACCATCTACATTAGACTCGCGCGCATGAGTATCCCGACCGAGCCCATCGGCAGCATCCCGCGCTCCCCTGAGCTGCTGGCGGCCGTGGCCGACCACGCCGCGGGCAAGATCTCGTCAACGGAGCTCGATGAGCACTACGACGCGGCCGTCCGCGACACCGTCAAGCGGTTCGAGGAGCTGGGCTCGCCGGTCGTCACCGACGGCGAGCAGAGCAAGCCGAGCTTCGCCACGTACCCCCTGGTCGGGCTGGCGCTGGCCGCCGACGGCGCGGTGATCCCGTTCGCCGACGGGCACACCCGGCAGCTGCCCCGGCTGACCGCAGGCCCGTTCCGCTACGGCGTACGCGCCGGCAGCTACCTCGCCGCGGCGCAGCGGCACGCCTCGGTGCCGGTCAAGCAGGCGGTGATCGCCGCCTCGGCGCTGAGCCTGCTCTACCCGCAGGACGGCATCGCCGGCTACGACCGCGACGCGTTCGTCGCCGACCTGGTCGCCGAGGCGGAGGCCGACATCCGCAGCGCGCTGGACGCCGGGGCGCACCGGGTGCAGCTCGACTTCACCGAGGGTCGGCTGGCGCTGAAGCTGGATCCGTCCGGCGGCGTGCTCGACTCGTTCATCGACCTGAACAACCAGGTGCTGGCCCGGTTCAGCGACGCCGAGCGGGGCCGGATCGGCGTGCACACCTGCCCCGGCGGCGATCAGGACTCCACCCACAGCGCCGACGTCGACTACGCGCAGCTGCTGCCGAAGCTGTTCGCGCTGAACGCGGGGGCGTTCTTCGTCCAGCTGGCGAGTGAGGCCGACCCCGACCGGGTGCTGCGGATCATCGGGGCGCAGGTCCGCGACGGACAGCAGGTCTTCGTCGGGGTCACCGACCCGATCGACCCGCGGGTGGAGACCCCGGAGCAGGTCCGCGACCGGGTGCTGCGGGCCGCCGAGCACCTGGGCGTGGAGCGGCTGGGCACCACTGACGACTGCGGGTTCTCCCCGTTCGGCGACGACACGTCGACCTCGCGGGAGACGGCCTTCGCCAAGGTGCGCGCGCGGCTGGAGGGCACGGCCCTGGCCGCGGCGCAGCTGGGCGTCTGACCGTCCGCGCTGCGCCGCATGGGGCGCCAGCGCGGACGAATCAGGCCGGGTACGGGCGGCTCGCACCGCTGCCCGTACCCGGCCTGCCTGGCCTGTACCTCACACGTACGTGAGCGTGTCGATCGCGGGGACGATCGAATCTCGCCTGGCCAGGAAGCGTGCCGTCCTGATCTCGATCTCATTGCCGCGCGCTGAGGCCGCGCGGCAGATGACCGTGGCGGCGAATCCCGAGGCCTCGTAGATGACGGCCGGGTCCCACTCGCCCTCGCGGAATACCCAGACCCGGTCACGCGGAGCGTAGGACTCCGTGGACTCGACTTCGGCCAGCTCGCGCCGGTCCGGGTGCACCTTCGGTCGTGGCATGGATCGTGAATCCTCCCGTAACGCGGTACAGCGGTGTGTCGCGGTGCCCAGACGGTTCCGGGAGGGGGTCCGTGCCGTCTGCAGAGCTGCCAGGTCGCGTTCGCACTGGTGCCGGGGGTGGCGGTGGTCGCGCTTCCATCGAACTATCTGACTTAGCTGCAACCATGATGCACGGGTATCCTGTGCAAAAGCAAGCGCCAAATGCACGTGCAGATGCAATGCCGACTGCACGTGTCTCTGGCGTGGGGGGCAGAAGGAGCACGGGATGACGCACACCCACGGCGCAGCACCGGAGCTGACCGCGGTGACCTGGCGAAAGAGCGAGCGCAGCGGGGCCGACGGCAACTGCGTCGAGATCGGCCGGTTGCCCGGCGGGGGCTACGCGATCCGCCACTCCCGCGACCCCGGCGGCCCCGTCCTGCTCTACACTCCCGCCGAGATGTCGGCGTTCCTGCTGGGCGTCTACGACGGCGACTTCGACGATCTACTTTCTTGATCGTTGCTTGATTGATCGCTGCTTCTCGACAGTCGACCCTCGCTTTGGGACAGTATGCGCAACGAGATCAGCGGCAGGACGGTGGACTGATGGCAGCGGACCCGGAAGCCGGGGCGAGCGGAGGCCCCACCGTGCTGCGGATGCTGCTCGGCGCCCAGCTGCGCCGCCTGCGCGAGGCCGGGGGGATCACGCGCGAGGACGCCGGCTGGCACATCCGGGCCTCCGAGTCCAAGATCAGCCGGATGGAGCTGGGCCGGGTCGGCTTCAAGGAACGCGACGTGGCCGACCTGCTCACGTTCTACGGCGTCACGGACACCACCGAGCGCGAGACGATGATGGCGCTGGCCCGCCAGGCCAACGAGGCGGGCTGGTGGCAGCAGTTCGGCGACGTCTACCCCGCCTGGTTCCAGTCGTACCTGGGGCTGGAGTCGGCCGCCCAGATCATCCGCATGTACGAGGTGCAGTTCGTGCCCGGCCTGCTGCAGACCGCCGACTACGCCCGCTCGGTGATCATGCTCGGCCACGCCGGCAAGCCGACCGCCGAGGTCGACCGGCGGGTGGAGCTGCGGATGACCCGCCAGCAGATCCTCACCCGCAGCCGCCCCGCCCCGCCGCACTTCTGGGCCGTGGTCGACGAGGGTGCGCTGCGGCGGCCGGTGGGCGGCCGGGCGGTCATGCGGGCGCAGATCGCCAAGCTGCTCGAAGCCACCAAGCTGCCGAACGTCACCCTGCAGGTCATCCCGTTCGCCCACGGCGGGCACGCCGCCTACAGCGGATCCTTCGCCCTGCTGCGCTTCCCGGAGCACGACCTGCCCGACGTCGCGTACATGGAGCAGCTGACCAGCGCCCTCTACCTGGACAAGCGCGAGGACGTGGAGCGGTACCTGACCGTCATGGAGCAGCTGTGCGTCGACGCGGCTCCCCCGGCCCACACTCCGCGCATCCTGGAAGGCATCGCCCGCGACCTGGACCGCGACTGACCGGCCGGGCCCGGCCCCGGCGTAACGATTCGATAACTCTGCCGCTCAGGCCGGTGGCGGCGACCCGACCGACAACGTTGCCAGGCGGCTGACCTGAGGGTTCGCAAATCGGTGCGAGGCTAGCGGTTTTCCCACCAGGCGCGACGGCGCAGCATCTGCACACATCGACCTCCGTCGCTGATTCTTGCCCTGCTACCTGCGCAAGCTTTGATCATATGGCGAAATACCGGGGTCGGGCGTGTCGCGCGCCACGCAAGGGTGACTACCCTGCGGCTACCCGGGACCCAACTGCGACCATGGCGGAAGGCGCCGATGTCAGATTAGGACCGATAGCTGGTTCAGCGCCCGAATAGTCGACAAGCATGAGGAGCCCCCGCATGACCACCACCAGCAGCCCGCCAGCCGCGGCTGACCCCCCGGCCCCAGCAGCCGCGACCGAGAAGCTGGACAGCGGCGTCCTGAAGGTCGCCGGCGTGGTGGTGCTCGGCGCCATCATGTCGATCCTCGACATCACCGTGGTGAGCGTCGGCCTGCCGACCTTCGGCCAGGAGTTCCACGCGACCCCGGCCACCGTCGCGTGGACCATGACCGCGTACACCCTGGCGCTGGCCGCGGTGATCCCGGTCACCGGCTGGGCGGCCGACCGGTTCGGCACCAAGCGCCTCTACCTGACCTCGATCGTGCTGTTCGTGGCCGGTTCGGTGCTGTGCAGCTTCGCCTGGGACATCGGCCCGCTGATCGCGTTCCGGGCGCTGCAGGGCCTGGGCGGCGGCATGCTCATGCCGCTCGGTATGACGATCATGACCCGGGCCGCCGGCCCGGAGCGGATCGGCCGCGTCATGGCCGTGCTCGGCGTGCCGATGCTGCTCGGCCCGATCGGCGGCCCGATCCTGGGCGGCTGGCTGATCGAGTCCTTCGAATGGCAGTGGGTCTTCCTGATCAACCTGCCGATCGGCCTCATCGCGCTGGTCGCCGCGTGGCGGGTGCTGGCCAAGGACGAGCCGAAGCCCTCGGAGTCCTTCGACTTCTTCGGCATGCTGCTGCTCTCCCCGGGCCTGGCCCTGTTCCTGTACGGCGTCTCCTCCATCGCCGGCGAGGGCAAGGTCGCGTCCGCGAAGGTCCTGGTCCCGGGCATCATCGGCCTGGTCCTGGTCGTCGCGTTCGTGCTGCACGCGCTGCGCAAGCAGCACGCGCTGATCGACCTCAGCCTGTTCAAGGACCGCAACCTCACCATCTCGGTCATCACGATGACCCTGTTCTCGGTGGCGTTCATGGGCTCGATGCTGCTGCTGCCGAGCTACTTCATCCAGGTGCGCGGCGAGGGCACCCTCGACGCCGGCCTGCTGCTGGCCCCCAACGGCCTCGGCGCGATGCTGACCATGCCGATCGGCGGCAAGCTCACCGACAAGATGGGCCCGGGCAAGCTGGTGCTGACCGGAATCGCCCTGATCACGGCCGCGCTCGCGGTCTACACCCAGGTCGGCGCCGACACCTCGTACCTGGTGCTGCTGGGCGCGCTGTTCGTGCTGGGCATGGGCATGGGCCTGACCATGATGCCGATCATGTCGGCGGCGATGAGCAGCCTCACCGACGGCCAGATCGCCCGGGGCTCGACGATGATGAACATCGTCCAGCAGACCGCCGGTTCGATCGGCACCGCCGTCATGGCCGTGGTGCTCACCAACAAGGTGCTCGCCGACCAGGCGGCCAGCGCCTTCTACGCCGTCGCGCAGGGCGTCCTCCCGGCCGACCAGGTGCCCCCGCAAATCCTGACCCAGGGCAAGGAGGGGCTGGCCGGCGCGTTCGGCAGCACCTACCTGGTGGCGATGGTGCTGGTCGCGCTGTGCGTGGTCCCGGCGCTGTTCCTGCCGCGCAAGAAGGTGGTCCGGGCCGCGGCCGAGGGCACCGAGGGCAAGCCGGCCGAGCCGGCGTTCGTGCTGCACTAGTTCCACCGAGGCACCGGACGGGCTGCCCGCACCAGGCGGGGATGCGGCAGCCCCGTTCGGCACCGAGGCCCGGCTCGTACGAGCCGGGCCTTCATGCTTTACGGACCTGGGCGTCCACAGTAGATGATCTACGAGATTGGCATCCCTGGACCCATTTACTTAAAAGTAAACCTTACTAATAATTGCGGGATGTCGAACACTTCGTTTCGGACACCGCGTCGCGCGGCGCGCTGGGCGGTCGCACTGGCCGCCAGCACGGCCGTCACCTTCGCGGTCGCCGTGGTCTCCATGCCCAGCGGACAGGCCGCCGAGCCCACCGGCGCCGTGACCGCGCTGGCCGCCTGCACCGCCCCGGCCTGGGCCGAGGGCAACACCTACACCGCGGGCACCCAGGTCACCTACAACGGGCGGCTGTACCAGGCCCTGGTGACCCACACCGCGTACGTCGGCGCCGGCTGGAACCCCGCCGCCACCCCGTCGCTGTGGAAGGACCTCGGCGCCTGCGACGGCACCACTCCGCCGTCGCCGTCCGCCTCGCCCTCCCGCTCGGCGTCGCCCTCGCCGTCGCCGTCGCGCTCGGCCTCCCCCTCGCCGTCCCCGTCGAAGTCGGCTTCGCCCTCTCCGTCGCCGTCCACCTCCCCCGGCGGCACCACCTGCGCCGTCAAGTCCCGCCCGGCCGGCAAGGTGCTGGTCGGCTACTGGGAGAACTGGGACGGCGCGTCCAACGGCGTGCACCCGGGCATGGGCTGGATCCCGATCACCGACTCGCGCATGGCGCAGCACGGCTACAACGTCATCAACGCCGCGTTCCCGGTGATCCGCTCCGACGGCACCGCGCTGTGGGAGAACGGCATGGACGCGGGCGTCAAGGTGGCCACCCCGGCCGAGATGTGCGCGGCCAAGGCCGCCGGGCAGACCATCCTGCTGTCCATCGGCGGCGCCGCGGCCGGCATCGACCTCAGCTCCAGCGTGGTCGCCGACCGGTTCATCGCCACCATCGTGCCGATCCTGAAGACGTACAACTTCGACGGCATCGACATCGACATCGAGACCGGCCTGACCGGCAGCGGCAGCATCAGCACCCTGTCGACCTCGCAGGCCAACCTCATCCGCATCATCGACGGCGTGCTGGCGCAGATGCCGTCCAACTTCGGCCTGACCATGGCGCCGGAGACCGCGTACGTCACCGGCGGCAGCGTCACCTACGGCTCGATCTGGGGCTCGTACCTGCCGATCATCAAGAAGTACGCCGACAACGGCCGCCTGTGGTGGCTGAACATGCAGTACTACAACGGCAGCATGTACGGCTGCGCCGGCGACTCGTACTCCGCGGGCACCGTGCAGGGCTTCACCGCGCAGACCACCTGCCTCAACAACGGTCTGACCATCGGCGGGGTCACCATCCGGGTCCCCTACGACAAGCAGGTGCCGGGCCTGCCCGCGCAGTCGGGCGCCGGTGGCGGCTACATGGCGCCGAGCCTGGTGTCGCAGTCGTGGAACAGCTTCAGCGGCAGCCTCAAGGGCCTGATGACCTGGTCCATCAACTGGGACGGCAGCAAGAGCTGGACCTTCGGCGACAACGTCAAGTCCCTCCAGGGACGCTGACCCTCCGCCACACCGGTGGCCCGGCTCCACACGCGGAGCCGGGCCACCGGCCTTTTCACGTGCAGTTTCGGGGAAACTGCACCAATCTTGAGCGCAATTCCTGCAGTTTCCCCGAAACTGCACTACTGCCCGCCGCCAGCGACCGCGCCGAACAGCCGGTCGAGGTGGTATCGCAGCACGGCCAGTGCCGCCTCGCCGTCCCGCTGGCCGCCCAGCACGCTGGAGCCCAGCCCGTTCGTCAGGGCGAGCAGCCCCGCGGCGATCGTCGCCGAGTCCGCCGGCGAGGCCGCGCCCGCCGCCTCGATCTGCCTGGCCAGGAACCTCTCCAGCGCGTCGGGGTAGGCCGTCCCGTGCTCGGTGGCCAGGTCCGGTTCGGCCAGCACCAGCGTGTAGTACGCCGCGTAGGTGCGGGTGATCCGGCGGCTCTCCTCGTCGGTCGGCAGGATCGCGGTGAGCGTGCCGTAGACCATGCCGGCCGGGGTCGGGGGCGTGCCCAGGGCACGGATGTGCCGCTCCACCCGGGCCGACAGCTGCTCGCCCAGGTAGGCCAGGCCCGCGAGCAGCAGGCCGTTCTTGCTCTGGAAGTAGTACTGCACCAGCCGCAGCGACACCCCGGCCTCGGCCGCGACCTCCCGCATGCTGGCCGACTGCAGGCCCTTCGTATCGGCGATCCGCAGCAGGGCCGCACCGATCTCCCGGCGGCGCACCTCATGGTCGACTCTCTTCGGCACCTTTTGATGATACAGTCGTATCATGAAAACGGTGGGAGGCTTCACCAGCGAGAAAGCACGCGCCAGATTCCTCACCGCGTACGGTCAGGCCCTCGACCGCCGCTGGCCGGACCGGACCGCCGCGGACGTGCCGACCACCTTCGGCACCACTCGCGTGCACACGTGCGGCCCCGCCGGGGCAACGCCGGTCGTGCTGCTGCCCGGGGCGGGAGGCAACGCCCTGATGTGGCACCGCTACGTGGCGGAGCTGGGCAGGCACCGGCGCGTGATCGCGATCGACCCGGTGGGCGACCCCGGCGGCTCCACCCAGGACCGGCCGATCGACGGCCCCGAGCACCTGACGCAGTGGCTGGGCGAAGTCCTCACCGCGCTCGGGATCGGACGCGCGCACCTGATCGGCTGCTCATACGGCGGATGGACCGCGCTGCGGTACGCGCTGCGCGACCCCGCCGCCGTCGCCTCGCTCACCCTGCTGGACCCGGCCGGATTCGGGAAGGTCACCGGTCGGTTCATCGCCTGGGTGGTGCTCGGCGGCCTCGCCGGGATGGGCCCCCGGCCGCTGCGCCACCGGGCGGCGGGCCGGCTGCGCAACGCCACCCTGCGCGACGACGACCTGATGGGCCTGGCCACCGCCATGATGGGCTTCCGGCGGCGCCTGCCCGTCCCGCCGCCACTGACGGACGAGGAACTGCGCGAGGTCGGGGTACCGATGCTGGTCCTGCTCGGCGAGCGCGGCCAGCTCTACGACGCCGCCGAGGTGGCGCGCCGGATCCGGACCCTGACCGGCGCCGAGGTCGAGGTCGTGCCGGGCGCGGGCCACGACCTGCCGATGAGCTGCCCGGACCGGATCCTCGACCGGGCCGGCGCCTTCATGGACGGCGTGGCTGCCTGACCTGCATCGATGTGACGGCCGCCGCTGAAGCACTCGACGTGTTCGGGGAAAGTGCAGTGATTCCTGCCAAGATTCCAGCACTTTCCCCGAAGCTGCACCGGGGCGCCCGCACGGGCGGGCGGGCGGCGCCCCGGTTCTTTTAGGTTTGTTTCTAGTAGGGTGGCGCGCATGGTGGACGCGCAGATAGTCAGGCCTGGCGATGCCGCGCACGGGGAACTCGCGCGCGCGCTCAACCGCCGCTTCGCCGGCAGCCCGGACGAGATCCACCGCGTACGCGACACCGCCGACGTGGTGGCCGCGGTGACCCGCGCGGTGCACACCGGACGCAGGATCGCGGTGCGCGGCGGCGGCCACTGCTACGAGGACTTCGTCGCCCACCCGGACGTCGCGCTGCTCATCGACGCGTCCGGACTGGACACCGTCGACTGGGACGCCGAGCGCGGCGCGTTCGCCGTCGGCGCGGGGGCGACCCTCGGCGCGGTGTACAAGAAGCTGCTCAAGGGCTGGGGCGTCACCATCCCCGGCGGGTCCTGCCACAGTGTCGGGGTCGGCGGCCACTTCACCGGCGGCGGCTACGGCGTGCTGTCGCGGCGGCACGGGCTCACCATCGACCACCTGGAAGCGGTCGAGGTGGTGGTGGTCGACGCCGACGGCGCCGTACGCGCGGTGCTGGCCTCCCGGGACCCGCACGACCCGCACCACGACCTGTGGTGGGCCCACACCGGCGGTGGCGGCGGCACGTTCGGCGTGGTCACCCGCTTCTGGCTGCGCTCGCCCCAGGCCGGTGCCGAACCCTCGCGCGCCCTGCCGGCTCCGCCGGCCGAGGTGTGGCTGCACGCCGCCACCTGGCCGTGGGAGTCGCTGGACCGCGACGGGTTCGACCGGCTGCTGGCCAACTTCGGCGCCTGGCACGAGCGGCACGCCGACGTGGCCGACCCGTACGCCGGGCTGGCGTCGGCGCTGCTGGTGCCGACCCGGGCAGCCGCCGGGATCAGCCTGCGCTCCACCATGGACGCGACCAGCCCGGACGCGGAGCCACTGCTGCGGGCGTTCGTCGCCGAGGTCGGCGCCGAGGTGGGCCCGGCGGCGCCGATGACCGAGCAGGCGGGCAAGGTGGCGGCGCTGCCCGAGGCGGCCGCGCCGCGCAGGCTCAAGTGGGCCTGGGCCAACCAGCTCGCCGCAGGCACCGACCTGAGGCTGCGGGCCAAGTACAAGTCGGCGTTCCTGCGGCGCGGGTTCACCGCGGCCCAGCGGGAGGCGATCTGGGCGTCGCTGGCGTACGGCCACCCGGACGCCCAGCTGCAGCTCGACTCGTTCGGCGGGGCCGTCAACGCGGTGGCCGCCGACGCGACGGCATACCCGCACCGCGACAGCGTGCTGAAGGCGCAGTGGCAGGCGTACTGGGCCGATGCCGCCGACGACGACCGGCACCTGGACTGGATCCGGCGCGCCTACCGGTCGGTGTTCGCCGACCGGGGCGGCGTGCCGGTCCCCGACGACCAGCTCGACGGCTGCTACGTCAACTACCCCGACGTCGACCTGTCCGACCCCGCCTGGAACACCTCGGACACCCCCTGGTCCGCGCTCTACTTCGGGGGCAACTACGAACGGCTGCAGCGGGTGAAGGCCCGCTGGGACCCGACCGACACCTTCCGCCACGCCCAGTCGGTCCGGCTGCCTTGACGGAGGGGTTGACTTTGTCGCAAGGTATGGCTCATCTTGATGATACATTACTTGCGACATACGGAGGTGGCGCGATGAGCCCGGCGGAGCATGCGGAGGTCAGCCAGTGGCTGGCCCGGCACGGTATGGCCGACGCCGAGCCGACCCCCCTGCTGGCGGCCCGGCTGGCGGTGCGCGGACGGGCCAAGTTCATGGACAGCCTCCTGCTGGCCGTGTTCCTGATGGGCGCGGCACTCACCCACGCGCTCGCACTGCCGGGCGACGTCACGTCCGCCCGGTGGCCGCTGCTGGTGCTGGTGGCGCTGGTGGCCGCGTTGCTGGCGGGGCAGTGGCTGGTCGGCCGGTGGGTGCGCCGCGCCGACCAGCGGGCCGGCGCGGGGCTGCCCCAGCGGGTGGCCCACCCGGTCGAGCTGGGCTGGCCGGCGGTGCTGGGCAGGCCGTTCGCGGTCTTCACCGTCGCCGCGTACGCCAGTGCCGGGCTGCTCGCGCTGAGCGTGCTGCCGGTCGCCGACCCCGGCCTGCGGCGCGGGGCGGCGGTCGTCCTGATCGGCCTCGCCGGTGCCTGCGCCGGTCTGCTCCTGCAGCTCCGCCAGGTGCTGGCCAGCCCGGCCGTGGCGCAGGACGAGGCGTCGCTCACCGCCGACGTCATCATGCGTGTCGAGGATGCCCGCGCGCTGGTCACCCCCAGCCTGGTGTGGTCGCTGCCGCCCATCTTCCTGTACGGGGAGTCGCTGGGCTGGTGGAACGCGGCGGCCGTGGCGCTGGTGGTGGCGGGCGTCGCAGCGTTCGCCTTGATCCAGTTCCGAGCGCCACGTCCGGCGTCGGCGGCGCGGCAGGCCATGGCCACCCGATGATCGTCATCGACCAGAACTCGCCGACGCCGCCGTACGAGCAGCTCCGGGTGCAGCTGGCGCGCCAGATCCAGGATCGCACGCTGGCGGTCGGCACGAGACTGCCGACGATCCGGCGGCTCGCGGCCGACCTGGGCCTCGCCGTGAACACCGTCGGTCGGGCGTACCGGGAGCTGGAGGAGGCCCGGCTGATCGAGACCCGGGGACGGGCCGGCTCGTTCGTCTCGGCCGCCGGTGAGCAGGCCCTTGAGCAGGCCCATCGGGCCGCCCGCGACTACGCGGCGGTCATCGCCGGCCTCGGCATCGACCGCGACGAGGCGATCCGCATCGTCGCGGCGGCGCTGGGCCGTCCGGTGGCTCCCTGAGCACTGACGACTCGCCGCTACGGCGCCGGCGGCCGGGAATCACGCGCGGCCGCGGCCTGCCGCCAGCGCAGGTCCGCGCCCCCGGCCACGAGCATGCCGGCCGCGCCCGCCAGCGCGGTCACCCCGGCGGCCGGGCCGAGGTCGGTCCACGGCGCCGGGCCGTCCACCGGCGGCCGGCAGCGCAGCCGGGCGCCGGTCGCGGCGAACAGCAGGCCGCTCAGCCCGGCCAGCGCGACCACGCCGGTCGCGTCGTCGATCCGCTGCCAGGCTCCCGTGCCGTCGGCCAGCGACGCCGCTGTCCGGGACCACAGCCCGCCGTCGGCGACCGCGAAGTAGGTGGCGTTCACGCAGGCCAGCGCCGTCGTCCCGGCGGCGGCGCCGCCGAGGTCGCGCCACGGGGCCGGTTCGGGCACCGGATCGCGGTAGACGATGCGCCCGTCGGTGGTCACGCCCAGCAGACCCAACGGCATGCCCCGGTACGCCTCCCGTGGTGAGCCCAGCGCCACCAGCTCCGGCGCGGTGTCCACGGTGCGCCACGACAGGTTCTGCCCGCACAGCTCCCGTACCCGCAGCACGCCGTCCGCGGCCGCGAACAGGCGCCCCTCGCACGCGGCCAGCACCGCGCCCGGCACCGCCGGGCCGATCGGCTCGAAGCCCGGCTCGGCCGCCCGGGTGAAGCGCGCCAGCACGTTGCGGGTGATCCGGTCCACGACCGGGTCGGCCAGTGCGGCGCCCCAGTTGACGGTCGCGGCGGTGAACACCTCGCCCTGCCCCAGCCGGTGCACGCCCATGGTGGCGTGGCCGCCCTGCCCGTAGTGGCGCCAGTGCCGCAGGTCGGCGGTGGCGAGGATGACGAACCCGGGCGGGGTGCCGTCCCGGCCCGTCACCCGGGGTACGCCGTCGACCTCGGTGAAGTCGGCGGCGTCGGTCTCGTACCCGAGGGCGCCCTGGGCGAAGGGTTCGCCGTCGCGCAGCCCGGTGCCCGCGAACACCCAGTGTTCGGCGAACCGGACCCGGTACGACTCCTCGCGCATCTTCACCATGTGCTCGCCCCACGTCCCGGCCCCGCGCCGGTAGCTGACCCCGGTCAGCGCGTTCTCAGGCCGGTCGACCGGCGCACTGGACCACTCGACGGTGGTGCGCGACGGATCGGTACGGGCCACCGGGTCGGCGACGGCGTCGCGATGGCACACCATGCTCCGGCCGCCGTCCTCAAGCCGTATCTGCCACCAGCAGGTGTTGGCGCCGAACACGGCCAGGTTGCCGCCGCCGCGCACGTACGCCTCGACGTGGTCGCGCATCTCCCAGGTCCAGTACTCGTCGTGGCCGTTGACGACCAGCACCCGGTGCCGGGCCAGCAGTTCGGGCTGGTCGTGCAGGTCCAGGTTGGCGCAGTACGCCACCCGCAGCCCGCTGCCGGGCAGCCACCGGATCAGCCCGTGCTCCCATTCCTGCGGCGGCGGCCCGCCGCCGGGGCGGTCGAAGCCGACCTTCGCGGCCCGGGTCGGCTCCTCCGCGTAGTACAGGCCCTGCCCCGGCTCACCCGCCCGGTTGTACGCCTGCCAGGTCAGGAACGGCACCGACACCAGCACCTCGGCGTCGCCGGTGCCGCGTACGACGAAGTGGACGTCCGCCTCGGGGCTGTCGGCGACCGTCGAGGCGGCGCGGCCGTCGCCGCGGAACGCGGCCCGGTACAGCGAACTGGGCCAGTTCCCGGGCACGTCCAGCGACCAGTGCGGCCCGTCCACGGTGTCGACGAGCATGACCTGCCCGGTCGGCACGTCCACGACGGTGACGTGTCCGAGCGGATGACCAGGCTCGACGCAGGCGACCACGAAGTCGAGGCTCTTGCCGGGGTCGACGGCGCAGGCGCGGGCGTAAGCGGTGAGCCTCATGCGGCCGCCCCGCCCAGCCGCGCCGGCAGCGCCGCAAGCGGCGCCGGGCCGGCCACGGCCGCCACCACCAGCTCCTCCAGCCCCAGCGCGAACGCCCGCAGCCGCTGCGGCGGCAGGTACCGGGTGTCGCCGGTGACCTGGTAGGTCAGCGCCGGACCGGCGGCGGTCACGTGCGCGCAGAACCGGCAGCCGACCAGCGGCTGCGGCGCCGCCCAGGTGAACACGGTCGCGGCGCGGGCCGCGCGGACCTGCTCGGCGGTGGGCGCGGGGCCGGGCGGCAGGTCGACCAGGCGCATGTCGTTGAAGCAGCACATCGGATGGACCTGCTCGCCGCGCTCGGCGCTGACCTGCGCCAGCGCGGCGTCCAGGGCGAGCTGGTCGTAGTAGCCGGACCGGTAGGCGCGCAGGCTCTCCCGCCAGGCGGGCCGCAGCAGGTCGGCGAAGTCGGCGGCGGAGGTGTCCAGGGTGAACAGGCCCTCCTGGGACAGGGTGGCGACCAGGTCGCGCCGGGACGGGTCGAACCGGTTGCCGACGATGGTCAGCACGGCCGCCCGGTCGCCCGCGCCGTCGGCGCTGACCATCGCGGCGGTGGCCGCCAACAGCACCGACGACACGCTGGTGCGGTGCCGCGCGGCGAGCGCGGCGGCGGCCAGCCCCAGGGCGGGCGAGGTCAGCCGCCCGACCCACCAGCGCACCGGCTGCGGTTCGGCGCGCGGCGTGGGGAACATGCTCGGCGGCAGGGCCCGGTAGGCGTCGCGCCAGGTGTCCACTACGCCGTCGCTGCGGTCCCGCCCCGCCGCCGAGGTCTCCTCGGCCACGACCGTGCCCGGGTCGCCCGGCGGCGGCCCGGTGCGGCCGAGCAGCGCCAGGCGCAGGTCGCGGAGCAGGATGTCGGCGCCGTGGCCGTCGGTGGCCAGGTGGCACAGTGCCAGCACCACCCGGGCGACGGCACCGTCGACGAGGACGAGCCCGACCCGGACCGGCGCCTCGGTGCCGTAGTCGAACGCGGTCGCGGCCAGCTCCTCGACCAGGTCGGTCGCGGCGGATCCGGCCGTGGCCTCGTCGGCGGCCGCGACGGTGCGCACGGCGACGTCGGCCTCCGCCACGATCTCCTGCTGGACCGCCGACCCCGGCGGCACCGCCGACCGGTCGGTGCCGGCTGGTGCCCGGCCCGGGGCGGTGCCGGCGGGCACGATCCGGGTGCGCAGGGCCGGATGCCTGCTCAGCGCCGTGCCGATCCGGTCGAGTGCCGTATCGGGATCGAGCGGGCGGCACCTGTCCGGTGGGGTCAGCACGCGGGTGAGGTTGAAGTAGTGGTCGTTGGGGGCGGTACGCCCGATCGCGGCCCAGATGGCGTACTGGCCCCAGGTGAGCGGCGCGGCCGCGCCCGGTGCCCCGCGCACCGCCACCGTCGGCATCAGACGCCCCGTTCGCGCAGGTGCGCGGCCAGGCTGCCGATCGTGTCCAGGTACGACACATCGTCGTCCAGGTCGAGCGCGACGCCGTAGCGGCGCTCGACGGCGTGGATGAGCCGCAGGAACCCCAGCGAGGTCAGGCCCAGCAGGCCCAGCGAGTGCGGCTCGGCCAGCGCCTGCGCCGGGGTCACCGCGCCCTCGCTGGCCTGGGCCACCAGTCCGGCGAGGTCGGTCTCCAGGGTCGTGGCGGTCACGCCTGCTCCCCCAGCAGCTCTTCGATCGAGGCGACGACGCCTTCGACGGTCGGGGTGTCGAAGAAGACGTCGAAGGGCACCTCGACGCCGTACGCGTCGCGGACCCGGGCGGTGATCTGGGTGATGGTCAGCGAGTGCCCGCCGAGGTCGAACAGGGTGTCGTCCGGGGCGATGTCGTCGATGCGCAGCACCTCGCACCAGATCGCGGTGACCTGGGCGAGCAGGTCCCCGCCGGGCACGGCCGCGGTCTCGGGCGCGGCCGCGCAGGCGCCGTCGAGCTCGTCGGCCGGGTCCTCGGCCGGGCTGCCGGCCAGCGCGGGCGGTTCGGGCAGCGCCCTGCGGTCGAGCTTGCCGTTCGGGGTGAGCGGCAGGCGGTCCAGCCACACGTACTGGCCGGGCATCATGTAGCGGGGCAGGGTGCCCGACAGGTGCCGCCGGATCTCCGGCAGGTCGCCGGCGCCGACCAGGTACGCCACGAGGGTGCAGCCGCGTACCGCGACGGCGGCGTGGCCCACGCCCGCGGCGCCGAGCAGCGTCTGCTCGATCTCGCCGAGTTCGATGCGGTGGCCGCGCAGCTTGATCTGGTCGTCGACCCGGCCCAGGAACTCGACCTGCCCGTCGGCGCCCAGCCGCACCAGGTCACCGGTGCGGTAGAGGCGCTGCCCGGCCACGGTCACGAACTTCTGCCCGGTCAGCTCCGGGCGGCCCCGGTAGCCCCGGGCCAGGCCGGCGCCGCCGATGCACAGCTCACCGGGCACGCCCGGCGGCAGCGGGCGCAGCGACTCGTCCAGCACGTGCAGGGTGGTGTTGGCCAACGGGCCGCCGATGGTGATCCGCTGCGGGTCGGCGGGGATCTCGGCGGCGGTGGACCAGATGGTGGTCTCGGTGGGGCCGTACACGTTGAGCAGCCGGGCGGTGCGCTCGCGCAGGCGCCTGGCCAGCGGCGGCGGCAGCGGCTCGCCGCCGCACAGAGCCGTGATCGGCGCCCCGGCGAAGTCGGCGTCCAGCAGCATCCGCCAGGTCGACGGGGTGGCCTGTACGTGGGTGGCGCCGCTGTCGCGGATGAGCCGGTCCAGCGCGGCGCCCTCGCGGGTGGCCGCGTCCGGCGCGACGATCACCCGCGCGCCGGTGGTCAGCGGGAGGAACAGCTCCAGGCCGCTGATGTCGAACGACAGCGAGGTCAGGTTGAGCCAGCGGTGCGCCGGGTCGGTGCCCAGCAGCTCCGCCATGGCCGCGATCAGGTTCGCCAGCGCCGCGTGTCCGATCTCGACGCCCTTCGGGCGGCCGGTCGAGCCCGAGGTGTAGATGGCGTACGCGAGCGCGTCCGGGTCGCCGCCGGTCTGCGGGGCGGTGTCGGGCTCGGCCGCGAACACGGCCAGCCCGTCCAGCGCCAGCACGTCCAGGGGCCCGCCGGTGTGGCCGAGGATCACCTTCGCGCCCGCGTCGGCGGCGATGAACTCCAGCCTTGCCTGCGGGTACGACGGATCCAGCGGCAGGTACGCGGCCCCGGCCGCCAGGATGCCCAGCACCCCGGCGACCAGCTCGGTGCTCCGCCTGGCGCACAGGCCGACCAGGTCGCCGTCGGCGACGCCCCGGGCGCGCAGGCCGTTGCCGACCCGGTGCGCGGCCTGGACCAGCTGCCGGTAGGTCAGCTCACCGTCGGTGCCGGACACGGCGGTCGCGTCGGGGCTGCGGTCGGCCTGCTCGCGGACCAGGTCCAGCACGGTGGCGGCCCGGCGCGGCCGGTCGGTGGCGTTGCCCGCCGCGAGCAGCGCCTGCTCGTCGGCGGTGAGCAGGTCCAGCTCCCGGACGGGGCGCTGCGGATCCGCCACGGCCGACTCCAGCAACCGGGTCAGGTGCAGGAAGAACCGCTCGGCGGCGGGCGCGTGCCGGGCGGGCACGTACACCGACCCGGCCAGCCCCGCGGCGCTGTCCACGAGCTGCAGGTGCAGCGCGGTGCGCACCACCGGCGGAACGAGCTCCCAGTGCACGTCGGCGTCGAGGTCGCCGCGGCGCCGGTAGCTGACCGACACCGGCGCGAGCGCGAGCCGGGGCGTCAGGCCGGGCACCGCCCGGCCGAGCGGCACCTCGCGGTGGCGGTAGACCGCGCGGGCCTCGGCCCGGACCGTGTGCGCGAACGCGGCCCACGGCTGGTCGAGGTCGGGGGCGACGGTGACGGGCAGTTCGTTGACCCACATGCCGATCTCGCCGGACAGGTCCGGGGTGCGGGTGGTCAGGTCTACCGCGACCGACGTGGTGGTGTTGCCGTACCGGGCCAGGACCGCGTGCACCGCCGCGAGCAGCTGCTCGAACCGGGTCAACCCGAGTGTGTCCGCGTTGGCGGTCAGCGCCGCGTCGAGGTCGGCGCCCAGGCTGAACCGCACTGAGGCGTGCGGTTCGGCGGCGGTCACGGGCCCGTCGGCGTAGGGCAGGGCCACCTCGCCGGACGGCGATGGCCGGGTCGCCCAGAACTCGCGCGCGGCCGCGGTGCCCTCGGCGATCCGCTGCGCCTGGGCACGGGCGGCGGCGCCGAGCTCGGCCGGCGACCCGGACGGCAGCGGCCGCCCGTCGTACGCGGCGAGCAGGTCGGCGACGAGCACGTCCTTGGACGCGCCGTCGAAGATCAGGTGGTGCGCGACGACCAGCACGGTCGTGCCGAGGTCGGTGTGGATCGCGCTGCACCGGGCCAGCGGGCCCTGGGCCAGGTCGAACGGGCGCTTGAGCTCGTCGGCGACCACCGTGTCCAGGTCGCCGGTGCGGTAGGCGACCGGTGCGGCCGGCACGGCCCGCAGCAGCGGCTCGCCGTCGTGTTCGGTCACCGCGACCGCCAGGGCCGGGTGCCGGTCCGCGACCTGCGCCCAGGCCTGATCGAGCCGGTCCGGGTCCGCCGGGCCGGGCAGGGTGACCGCGACGGCCAGCCGGTACGCCGTGTCGGCGGCGCCGACCCGTTCGGTGAACCAGACGCCCTGCTGGGCGAGGGTGACGGGGATGCCGTCCAGTGCCTGGGTCATGAGGTTCCCTCCTGGTCGGGCCGCTCGGTGAACAGGGCCCGGAGCCGGTGCTTGATGACCTTGCCCCCGGCGTTGCGGGGCAGTTCGGTGACGTGGGCGAGGCGGCTGGGCTGCTCGTGGGCGGCCAGCCGGGTGGCCAGGAACGCGCGTACCTCGGCCAGGGTCAGCGGCCGCGCGGCGACCAGCACCGCCGCGGGCACCTTGCCGAGCACCGGGTCGGGCAGGCCGAGCACGGCCGCGTCGGTGATCTCCGGGTGCTCGTGCAGGGCCGCTTCCACGGCGACGGTGGAGACCTTGTCGGCGCCGCTCTTGATGACGTCGCTCTCGCGGTCGGCCAGGTACAGGTAGCCGTCTTCGTCGAGGTGGCCGACGTCGCCCATCCGGGTCCAGCCGTCGCGGAACACGTGCCGGGTCGCGTCCGGGTCGTCGTGGTAGGACCGGGCCGTCCCGGCAGCGCGCAGCCACACCTCGCCGACGGTGCCGGGCGGGCACGGGGTGCCGTCGGCGGTCAGGATGCGCAGCTCACCGCCGCCGGTGGCCTTGCCGAGCGCGGCGGGCCGGTCGGGGTGGAACACCATGCTGGTCTGCGTCGGCGCGGCCTCGGTGGAGGTGTAGTAGTTGACGATCGTCGCCTTGGGCAGCTGCGCGGCCAGGCCCGCCGCGATCGACGGCGGCAGCGCGGCGGCGGTGGAGCCGAGCAGCACCACGCTGGACAGGTCGTGCTCGGCCAGCGCACCGGAGTGCAGCAGCTCGATCGCCATCGCGGGCACCACGAACACGCTGCCGACGCGGCGCTCGGCGATGAGCCGGGCGAAGTGCGCGGCGGCGAACCGGGCGGTGGCCAGCATCCCGGCGTGCGCGTCCAGGGCGTTGAGCAGCATGGTCTGCCCGGCGTTGGTGCCGATCGGGAACGCGTGCAGGAACTGCCGGGAGTGGGCCAGGCGGCGCAGCGGCGGGTCGATGCGGCAGCCGTGGGTGAGGTTGGCGTGTACGGCGGTGACGCCCTTGGGCCGACCGGTGGTGCCGGAGGTGTAGAGGATCTGGGCGGGCGCGGCCGGGTCGGGGCCGGGCAGCGGTCCGGCGTCGGGCAGGGCGGTTACGGCGGCGGGATCCCATACCAGCTGGATCGGTGTCTCGGGCCGGACCGCGTCGGGGCCGTGCAGCAGCGCGACCGCGCCGCTGTGGCGCAGCATGTAGTCGAGCTCGGCGGCGGCGCTGCGGGTCGACAGCGGCACCGCGACGGCACCGGCGGCCAGGACGCCGGTGTACGCGGTGGCGTAGGCGATCCAGTCGCGGGCGCCGTACAGCAGCCCGACCCGGTCCCCCGGCCGCACGCCGCCCTCCCGCAGCCCGGCCGCGATCGCCTGGGTGCGCCGCTGCCAGGTCGCCAGGTCGAGCGTGGTCGAACCCTGCGTGATCGCGACATGGTCCGGCTGGGTCCGGGCCCGCGCCGCCAGCAGCTGCGGCACGGTCAGCGGGGCGCGTCCGGCCGCACGCGCGGCGGCCCTGGCGGCGGCGACGGCGCTCACGCGGTCACCGCCCGGCCCGTGACGCGGTAGCGCGCGTTCACGCGTCGACCCGCTCGACCTGGCCGGAGGCGGCCGAGGCCGAGTCCGAAGCGGAGTCGGCGGCCGCGCGGCGGCGGATCTCCTCCAGCCCGAACTGGTCGTCGGGCCGGGCGTCGGGCACGTCGTCGTCGAACCGCTTGATCGCGGGCAACCGCATCGCCACCAGCACCACGGCCGCGATGCAGAGCGCGAGGATCAGGTACAGCAGCCCGATGCCGCGCCCCTCGCCGGTGCCGATGATCCGCCCGAGCGTCCCCGCCAGCGGCCCGTCGGCGGCCATCAGCGGCTCCAGCAGGCTCGACCCGACCGGCCCGACCAGCGTCCAGCCCAGCGGCAGCGTCGACCAGGCGATCACCGTGTTGATCGCGAACACCCGGCCGTGGAACCGCTGCGGCACCTTGACCTGCACGATCGTGGTGTAGACGCCGTTGAGCAGCACCAGCCACATCGAGATGCCGAACGATCCGACCGCGATCACCCACAGCGTCGGCCGCAACCCGATGATCAGGCAGAACACCGCCAGCACCAGGGTGCAGCACAGTACGGTGAACAGCCGCCGGTGCCGCGGTCCGCCCCAGAAGCTCATCGTCAGCCCGCCCAGGAACGCCCCGACCCCGCCCGCGACGGAGATCTGCGCGACCTGGTCCATGCCCCCGAACGCGAGCACCAGCGGTGTCATCATCATGAACAGCGGCGACAGGAAGATGTTGAGCGCCATGAAGAACGCCAGCATGGACCGGAACCCGTGGTTGCCCCAGGAGAACCGGAACCCCTCCCTGATCTCGGCCGACAGGCTCTCCCGCCGCTTCCAGGCCAGCGTGCGCGGGAACCGGACCAGCAGCACGATCGCGATCGCGGCGGCGTAGCTGAGCACGTCGATGACCAGGATGCCGCCGAGGTCGATCACGGCCAGCAGCGCCACCGACAGCATCGGCATCATGATCGTGGCGACGCCGCCGATCATCTGCACGACGCCGTTGGCGTGGCCGAGGTACTGCTTGGGCACCAGCTGCGGGATCGCCGACCCGTACGCCAGGCGCTGGAAGGTCAGCGACACCGACAGCAGCGCGATCAGCGGGTAGATGTGCCACACCTGCAGCGACCCGGTCCACAGCAGCACGCCGAGCACCAGCTGGGTGCCGCCCGCGCCGACGTCGCCGCACAGCATCACCAGGCGCCTGCTGTACCGGTCGACCACCGCCCCCGCCAGCGGCAGCACCACCAGCCCCGGGATCAGCCCGGCGACGGCCAGCAGCGAGAAGTCCAGCAGCGACCCGGTCTCGTGCAGCACCCACAGCGGCAGCGCCACGTCCGTCAGCGTCGACCCGAGGATCGAGATGAGCTGCGCGAACGCGACCATCAGGAACCGGCCCATGCTCGGCTGCGGCCCGGTCGTGACGACCCGGCCGGTCGCCGTCGAGGTGCCGTGCAGCCACCAGCTGGCCCGCTCGCCCCGGCTCTGGCGGGTCAGCGGCGCGGACTGTTCCGCCTTCACCGCCGGGTCGACCGTGGTCACGATCTCGGCCAGCTCGTCGGCCCGCCACTTGAGGAAGAAGTGCCCGGCCTCGTCCAGCACCACCACCGCCGCGTCGTCGGTGAGGAAGTGCCACTCGGTGAAGCGCTCCGGGTAGAACTCGGTCGCCGGGTCGCGCTCGCCCGCGACGCTGATGATCGGGGCGCGCAGCCGGTCGGTGCCGCTGTGCATCAGCTCGGTGAAGTACGCCTCGGCGCTGTCGGAGTCGCGGCGCATGTTGCGGATGATCTGGCGGGCCTGGCCGGGCTCGATGTCGCTCATGTCGACGCCCATCGAGGTCAGCCAGTTGGCGTACGCCTTGTCCGAGCGCAGCGACTCCATCCGGGTGATCCGCGACAGCGCCATCCACACCTTGCTCTGCGGCCGCGCGAACGGGAAGATCGCGCCGATGTAGACGGCGTCGAGGTCGCGGCCGCGCTGCTCCAGCCGGCGGGCGATCTCGACGGTCAGCGCGGAGCCCACGCCGCAGTGGCCGTACAGGGCGATCGGGCCGGTGACCTTCTCCAGGATCTCGGCGGTGCACCGTTCGGCGAGCTCGTCGAAGGGCAGCGCGTCCTCGTCCAGGCCGATGTCGTGGCCGGGGATCGCGACGGAGAACAGCCGGTGCCCGGCGGGCAGCGCGTCGGCCAGCGGCTGGTAGACCACGGCGCTGCCGCCGCCGTACGGGACGCAGACGAGGCTGCGCACCAGCCGGGCGGCCGGCACGGGCCGGGTCAGCTCGTGCACCAGGGCACGGGGTCCGCGCTGGTTGGCGGGCACGTCCACCAGGGCGGCCAGTTCGCGCACGGTCCGGTTCTTGAACAGGTCCATCACCGACACGCCCGCCCCGGCGGCCCGGCGCAGCTTCGCGATCACCTGCGTGGCCAGCAGCGAGTGCCCGCCGAGGTCGAAGAAGTCGTCGTCGCGGCCGATCTGCTCCAGCTCCAGCACCTCGGCCCAGATCGCGGCGACGGCGACCTCGGTCGGGGTGGCCGGGGCCTCGAACACGGCGTTGGCGTCGCGGCCGCGCTGCGGTGCGGGCAGCGAGCGCCGGTCGAGCTTGCCGCTGGGCGTGAGCGGCAGCCGCTCCAGCGGCACGTACGCGGTGGGCACCATGTAGTCGGGCAGGCGCCGCTTGAGGGCCGCCCGCAGCTCGGCCGTGTCCGGTTCGGCGTCGGTGACCAGGTACGCCGCCAGGCGCTTGTCGCCCGGGGAGTCCTCGCGCACGATGACGGCGGCTTCGCGTACGCCCGGCTGGTCGCGCAGCGCCGCCTCGATCTCCCCCAGTTCGATGCGCAGGCCGCGCAGCTTCACCTGCCCGTCGATGCGGCCGAGGAAGTCGATCGTGCCGTCGGGGCGCCAGCGGGCCAGGTCGCCGGTGCGGTAGAGGCGCCGCCCGTCCAGGCCGGTGACGAACTTCTCCGCGGTCAGCTCCGGCCGGTTCAGGTAGCCGTGAGCCAGGCCGACCCCGGCCAGGTGCAGCTCACCGGGCACGCCGACGGGCAGCGGCTCGCCGTGCTGGTCCAGGACGTACACCCGGATGTTGTCGATCGGGCCGCCGATCGGCACCCGCGCCTGCCCCGCCAGCCCGCCCTCCGTGCAGTGGTAGGCGGTGACGTCGATCGCGGCCTCGGTGGGGCCGTACAGGTTGTGCAGCTGCGCGCCCGGCAGCGCGGCCAGGGTCCGCAGCGCCAGGTCGACGGGCAGCTCCTCGCCGCTGCACACGATCGTCCGCAGCGACGCGCACGCCGCGATGCCCGACTCGGCCAGGAACATGCCCAGCATCGACGGCACGAAGTGCAGCGTCGTGACCTCCTCGGCCACGACCAGGTCCCGCAGGTACGCCGCGTCCTTGTGGCCGCCGGGCCGGGCAAGCACCAGCCGCGCCCCGGTCAGCAGCGGCCAGAAGAACTCCCACACCGACACGTCGAACCCGGCCGGTGTCTTCTGCAGCACCGTGTCCGCGCCGGTCAGCCCGTAGCGGCGCTGCATCCAGTGCAGCCGGTTGACGATGCCCCGGTGCCCGTTGAGCACGCCCTTCGGGCGGCCGGTCGAGCCGGAGGTGTAGATCGCATAGGCGACGTCGTCCGGCCCGGCCAGCGGCTCCGGCGCGGTGTCGGGCAGTCCGGCCCAGGCCGCCGGGTCGTCCAGCGCCAGCACCGGCCGCCCGGTCGGCGGCAGGACGTCGCGGGCCGGACCGGCGGTCAGCACGGCGGCCACGTCGGCGTCGTCGAGCATGAACGCGAGCCGGTCGGCCGGGTACTCCGGGTCCAGCGGCAGGTACGCCGCCCCGGAGATCATCGTGCCGAGCAGCGCGGCGACGAGGTCGTGGCTTCGCTCGGCGCACACCGCGACCAGCCGTCCCGGCCCGGCGCCGAGGCCCCGCAGCCGGTGCGCGATCCGGTGCGCCCGGACCAGCAGCTCGGCGTAGGTGATCGTGGCGCCCTCGAAGGTCAGCGCGGGCGCGCCGGGCGTCGCGGCGGCCTGCCGCTGGATCAGCCCGTGCAGGGTCTCGGTGTCCGGGAACGGCGCGTCGGTGTCGTTCCAGCCGGTCAGCACCTGCTCCCGGGCCGCGCCCGCGACCGCCGACAGGCGGCTCAGCGGCCGGTGCGGATCGGCGACCACAGCCGCCAGCAGCTGCGCGAACCCGTCGGCGATCCGGGCGACGGTGTCGGCGGTGAACAGGTCGGTGTTGTACGTGAACGACCCCCACAGCCCGTCGGCACCCTCCAGCAGCGACAGCTCCAGGTCGAACCGGGTCGCTACCGCGCGGGAGCCGAACGGCGACACGCTCAGCCCGCTGGCCGAGGCCCGGCCCGGCGCGGTGTAGTTCTGCAGCGCGAACACGACCTGGAACACCGCCGAGCGGCCCACGTCGCGGACCACGTTCAGCTCGGTGATGACCTGCTCGAAGGACAGGTCCTGGTGGGCGTACCCGTCCAGGGTCGCTTCCCGGACCCGGGCCAGCAGCTGCGCGAACGTCGGGTCGCCCGCGGCGTCGATCCGGGTGGCCAGCATGTTGACGAACATGCCGATCAGCGGTTCCAGCTCGGGGTGGGTCCGCCCGGCCTGCGGCGACCCGATCGCGAAGTCGTCCTGCCGGGCGTGCCGGGCCAGCACGGCGGCGTACGCGGCCAGCAGCGTCATGTACAGCGTCGCCCCGTGCTCGCGGGCCAGCCGCTGCAGCGCCCCGACCAGCGCACCGTCCAGGGTGATGCCGTGCGCGGCACCGGCGAACGTCTGCTCGACCGGGCGCGGGAAGTCGGTGGGCAGGTCCAGCGGCGGCACGCCGGTCAGCCGCTCGCGCCAGAACGCCACGTCGCGGGCCTGCCCGCCGTCGGCCACCCGGGACCGCTGCCAGCAGGCGAAGTCGCCGTACTGCGCGGTGAGCGGAGGCAGCGGGTCGGGGGCGCCCGCGGCCAAAGCGTCGTAGTAGGCGACCAGCTCGCCGACGAGGACGTCGACCGACCAGCCATCGCAGACGATGTGGTGCACGGCCAGCATCAGCACGTGCTCGCCCTCGTCGAGCCGGTACAGCGCGGCGCGGACCAGCGGGCCGGCGGCCAGGTCGAACGGCTCGGCCAGCCGCGCCCGTACCGCCTCGTGGACGTGCTCCTCGCGCGCGGCCGGGTCGGCGCCCTGCGCGTCGAGCACCGCGAGGTCGAGGTGGACGGTGTCGTCGAGGTGCAGCACCGGCTCGCCGTCGGCGGTGGCCCCGAACCGCATCCGCAGGCTCTCGTGCCGGGCCGCGACCGCGTTCAGCGCCGCCGCCAGCACCGCCGGGTCCAGGCCGCCCCGCACCCGCAGCACCACCTGGATCGTGTACGCCGCGGTGCCGGGCGCGAACTGCTCCATGAACCACAGCCGCTCCTGCGCGTGCGACAGCGGCACCGGCGTACCCGCCGGCCGCGGCGTGATCGTCGCGGCCGGGGCGGCGGTGCTCTGGCGCAGCCGCGCGGCCAGCAGCGAGCGCTTCGTCGCCGACAGCGTGGCGGCCTGCGGGGTCTCGGCGACGTCGGTCACGGTGCTCCCTGTCCCGCCGCGAGCAGTTGCGCCGCGGCCTCTTCCTCGGTGAGCCGGTCGATCTCGGCGACCAGCGCCTGCTCGACGGCGTCGGCGAACCCGGCCACGGTGGGCCGGTCGAACAGCGCCCGGATGGGCAGGTCCAGCTCGACGGTGGCACGCAGCCGGGCGATGACCCGGGTGGCCAGCAGCGAGTGCCCGCCCAGGGCGAAGAAGTCGTCGTGCGCCCCGGCCCGCTCGATCGGCAGCAGCTCGGTGAAGATCCCCGCGACCAGCACCTCGGCGTCGGTACGCGGTGCGAGGTAGTCGGCGCGCAGCTCCTGCCCGACGGTCACCGGCGGCAGGGCGCGCAGGTCCACCTTGCCGTTGCGCGTCAGCGGCAGCTCGGCCAGCACCACGACCACGCTCGGCACCAGCAGCGCGGGCAGCCGCCGCGCGGCGGACGCGCGCACCTCGTCGGCGCCGACCGGGCCGGTGACGTACCCGACCAGGGTGTCCCCGACCGCCACCACGGCCGCCTGGCCGACACCCGGATGCCCGGTGAGGACCGCCTCGACCTCGCCGGGCTCGATCCGCACCCCGCGCACCTTCAGCTGCCGGTCCACCCGGCCCAGGAACTCCAGCACGGGTTCGTCCCGGCGCCAGCGGACCCGGTCCCCGGTGCGGTACATCAGCCCCGGCCCGTACGGGTCGGGCGCGAACCGCTCGGCGGTCAGCTCCCCCTGGCCCAGGTAGCCCTCGGCCAGCCCCGCTCCGGCCAGGCACAGCTCCCCGGCCGCGCCGGGCGGCACCAGGCGCCCGAACCGGTCCAGCACGTAGGCCCGGACACCGGCCAGCGGGCGGCCGATCGGCGGGCGGCGGCGCGTGTCGGCCCCGCCCAGGTCGGTCGCGGTGGCGATGATCGTGGCCTCGGTCGGGCCGTAGGTGTTGACCAGGCGGATCCGGTCGGCGTGCCGGTCCCGCCACGTCGCGATCGCGGCGGCGTCGACCTGTTCTCCGCCGAGGATGACCAGCCGCAGCGCGGCGGGCCACGCGGGCACCACGTCCAGCAGCGCCTGCCAGTACGCCGTGGGCAGGTCCAGGACCGTGACCGCCGGGTCGGCGGCGAGCAGTTCGGGCAGCGACTGCGGGCCGTCGGGCAGCAGCACGAGCGTGCCGCCGGTGGCCAGGGTCGGCCAGATCTCCTCGGCGTGGGTGTCGAACCCGACGCCCGCGAACTGGACCACCCGGTCGGCGGCGGTCAGCGCGTACTCGGCGGCCATCCACGTCGTACGGTCGTCGAGGGCTCGCCGGCCGACCAGAACGGCCTTCGGCGTCCCGGTCGAACCCGAGGTGAACAGCACATAGGCGGCGTCGGGTGCGGTCGTCGGCTCGGCCGCGCCGGGCAGGACGCCGTCGGCGGTCAGCACCGCGGCCACCGCGGCCTGGGCGGTCATCGCGTCGCGGCGGGCGGCGGGCAGCTGCGGATCGAGGGGCACGTAGCCGCAGCCGACCCGCCATACCGCCAGCAGCGACACGATCAGGTCGGCGCCGCGCGGCACGCTCACGCCGACGAGCGCGCCCGGGGCGACCCCGGCCGCGCGCAGCGACTCGGCCAGCTCGCCCGCGCCGGTCCACAGCCGCGCGTAGCTGACCTGCTCGTCCCCGCTGCGCAGCGCGATCGCGTCCGGGGTGGCCGCGACGGTCGACTCGATCCGGTCCAGCAGGGGCACGTCGGGTGCCAGGTCGGGTCCGGTGCCCAGGCGCAGCAGTTCGGCGCGGGTGTCGTCGTCGACCAGCGGCAGCTCGCGGACGCGGGCGTCCGGGTCGGCCAGCACCGTGTGCAGCAGCGCGGTGAACCGGTCGGCCAGCGCGTGCGCGGTGGCCGGGTCGAACAGGTCGCGGTTGTAGGTCAGCGCCACGTCCATCGCGTCGGCGCCGAGCTGCACGTCCATCGCCACGTCGGTCTTGACGTGCGGGGTGCCGGAGTCGAACGCCTCGGCGGCCAGCCCGCCGAACCCGTCGGTCGCGGTGGCGGAGACGTTCATGGTGGTGTGCAGCGTGAACGTGGCCTGGAACAGTGCGTTGCGGCTCAGGTCGCGGGGCAGGTCCAGCCGCGCGGTCAGGTCCTCGAACGGGATGTCCTGGTGCGCGAACGCCTCCATGAACGACTTGCGGGTCCGCAGCACGAGGTCGCGGAAGGTGACGTCGCCGGAGAGGTCGGCGCGCAGCACCAGCATCCCGCTGAAGTAGCCGAACACCGCCTCCAGCGCGGTGTCGTCGCGCCCGGCGACCGGGGTGCCGACGGTCAGGTCGTCCTGGCCGGACAGCTGCGCCAGGGCCAGCTCGTACAGCGTCACCAGCAGCATGTACGGCGTGCACCGCAGCTGCCGGGTGGCGGCCTGCACGGCGCGCAGGGTGTCGCCGGGGAACTCGCGCAACACCACGCCGCCCGCCGACGTGCGCACGGGCGGGCGGGGCCGGTCCAGCGGCAGGTCCAGCGTCGGCGGGTCGGCCAGGACGCCGGCCCAGAAGTCCAGGCCGGTGCCGGCGGCACCGGCGCGGGCGGCGGCGTGGTCGAGGTAGCGCACGGCCGGGGCGGCCGGTTCGAGGCCCCGGTAGGACTCGGTGATCTGCCGGTAGAGCAGGTTCATCGACCAGCCGTCGCCGACGATGTGGTGCACGACGGTGCACAGGACGTGCTCGTCCGCGGACAGCCGCAGCAGTCCGACCCGGATCAGGTGCCCCTGGGCGAGGTCGAAGGGGCGGCCGATCAGCTCCTCGACCCGGGCGCGGGCGGCCGCCTGCGGGTCCGGGGCGGCCGACAGGTCGGCGTACTCGACCGGGGTCGGGCGCGGGTCCTGGACCTGCTGGTACGGCACGCCGTCGTGGTCGCCGAAGCGGGTGCGCAGGCTCTCGTGCCGCCGGGTGGCGTCGTCGTAGGCGCGCGTCAGCAGCTCGTAGTCCAGCTGCCCGCGCAGGCGGCTGGTGGTCGAGATGTGGTACGCCGCATCGCCTGGGTCCAACCGGTCCAGGAACCACAGCCGCTGCTGCGCCGCCGTGAGAATGCCTGCTTCGGACTCGGCCATGAGTGTCCCCCCGCGACTGGAGAATGCGAGTCAGTCGGGGGCAAACGTAAGGTGGATTTCTTAAACTGGCAAGACTCTTAACTGAAAGACATAGACCGTTTCCGCACGTGAATAGACATGTCTCGACGTTTTGACCGGCGCGGCCAGCCAAGTGACCGCTCCGGTCGCGCCGCATCCGATTCAGAAGATTTTCCGATCAGTGCCGTCCGGTCAGGACCTCGGCGGCGGCCCGTCCGCAGGCACGGGTTCCGCCGTGGGTGACCACATAGACCGACCCCACCGGCTCGGGCTCCGGCATGCCGAGCTCGACCACGACCGCGTCCGGCCGGGCCGCGAGCAGCCGCGCCCGCGCCTGCCGCGCCCAGGGGTGCCGGGCGGCGTCGCGCCCCACGACGACCAGGGCCCGGCCGTCCGCCGCCGCGAGCGCCGCGTCCAGCCAGTCCGGCTCGGGCTCGGGGCCGACCCGTCCGGTGGTGGTACCGGCCAGCAGCGCGGCCAGCGGCCCGGCCACGCCCCAGGGCATGCTCTGGTCGACGGCGATCCCGGTCGGGGTGTCCAGCTCGACCACGTGCGCCGGACCCGCCAGCGGCAGCCCCGAACCGGTCACCCGCACCGCCCGCCGGGCCGCGGCGAGCCCGACCTCCGGCGTACGCCCGAGATCCGCCGCGGCCTCGCGCCCCCACCGGGCCAGTGCGCGCACCCGCGCCGCCGCGTCGGCCAGCCGCTCCTGCGCCAGCGCACCCTCGCGCACCGCGGTGACGATCGAGTTGCGCAGCAGCCCGACGATGCCCTCGTTCTTGTACTCGCCGCCCACGCAGATCGCGTCGGCACCGGCCGCCAGCGCCCGCACCGCGGCCCCGCCGACGCCCCACTGCCGGGCCACGGCCGCCATCTCGATGCCGTCGGTCACGATCAGCCCCTGGAAGCCCAGCCGCTCGCGCAGCAGCCCCGTCAGCAGCACCGGACTCAACGTGGCCGGCAGCTCCTCGTCGTACGCGGTGACCAGCAGGTGTCCGGTCATGATCGCGCGCACCCCGGCGGCGATCGCGGCGGTGAACGGCGGCAGCGCGGTGGCGGCCAGCTCCTCGCGCGAGGCGTGCACCCGGGCCGCGTCGAAGTGCGAGTCCTCCACGGTGTCGCCGTGCCCCGGGAAGTGCTTGGCGCACGCGGCCACCCCGGCCGCCTGCAGCCCGCGCACCCAGGCCGCGCTGTGCCGGGCGACCAGCGCCGGATCGGCGCCGAAGGACCGCACCCCGATGACGACGTTCTCGGGCCGGGAGTTGACGTCGACGGTGGGCGCGTAGTTCAGGGTGATGCCCACGGCGGCCAGGTCGGCGCCGATGTCGCGGGCCACGGCCTCGGTGAGGTCCGGATCGTCCACGGCGCCCAGCGCCAGGTTCCCGGGTCGGTCGCTGCCGGTGCGGGCGTCCAGCCGGGTGACGTCACCGGCCTCCTCGTCGATCGCGATCACCACGTCCGGGTTCTCGGCACGCAGCTGCGCGGTCAGCTCGGCGGTCTGCTCGCGGTCGGCGACATTGCGCGAGTACAGCGCGACCCCGCCCAGGCCCCGGCCGAGTCTGCGGCGCACCCAGTCCGGCGCCGAGGTGCCGACGAAGCCGGGCTGCAGCACGGTGTCGGCCAGCAGGGCCAGGTCGGAGTCGAGCTGCGTCATCGTGGATCTTCCCTTTCGCTCACTGCGCGCAGGCGCTGTGCGCGATCCAGCGCACTGGAGGCGCGTCGGAGTCATCTGTGCGCACGGATGGGCGGGAGCGTACCGGTCGGCATCCTGATTCGACAGCCCGGTCCGGGCGACCCGGTCGTGCCGATCGTCCGCACGGCGTTGACCCGCGCGACAGCCGCTCTTAAGTTTGTAAATACGATAAACTTAAATCCGTCGCCACCGGACGCCCAGCAGCCCCTCCACGGCCGCGACCGCCCCCCTGGCGACCGACTGGAGGAGTCATGCGGAAACGGACCTCAGCCATCGCAGCCGTAGCGGCGGCGACGATGGCCGCCCTGGGGACCGCGGTCGTCACCGGACTGCCCTCGTACGCGGCGGCCGGCTGCACCGTCACCTACAACGTCACCAACCAGTGGCCCGGCGGCTTCGGCGCCGACGTCACCGTCAAGAACCTCGGCGACCCCCTCAGCGGCTGGAACCTGGTCTGGTCCTACTCCGGCGGCCAGACCGTCGGCCAGCACTGGAACGCCACCATCACCCAGAGCGGGACGCAGGTCACCGCCGTCAACGTCGGCTACAACGGCTCGGTGGCGACCAACGGCACCGTCAACTTCGGCTTCAACGGGTCGTTCACCAGCAGCAACCCGGCCCCCACGAGCTTCCGCCTCAACGGCGTCACCTGCACCGGCGGCGTGAGCGGCTCGCCCAGCCCTACCCGCACCGCCGGACCGTCGCCGTCGCGCTCGATCTCGCCCAGCCCATCGCGCAGCAGCGGCACCCCCGGCGTACCGTCCGACGCCGTCTGGGTGGCCTCCGGGCAGTGGGACAACTGGGTCAACAGCGGGTACACCGTCTACAACAACATCTGGGGCTCCGGCGCGGGCAGCCAGACCATCTGGGCGCGCACGCCCACGAACTGGGGCGTCATCGCCAACCACCCGACGACGTCGGGCGTCAAGTCGTACCCGCACACGGTCAAGGGCACGGTCAACCGGACCGTCAGCTCGCTGGGCAGCATGACCAGCTCGTTCAACGTCAGCGTGCCCGGCAGCGGCAACTACGCCACCACGTACGACATCTGGGCCAACAACTGGGCCTACGAGATCATGCTGTGGATGAACTACAACGGCGCCGTCGGCCCGATCGCCGACCAGTACGACTCGAACGGTGCCGTGCCGGCGTTCCGCAACCTCAGCCTCGGCGGGCACACCTGGAACGTCTACCGGGGCAACAACGGGGCCAACGCGGTGTTCTCGTTCCTGCGCACCAGCAACACGAACTCGGGCACGGTCGACATCCGCGCCATCCTGAACTGGCTGCGCACCCAGAACTGGTGGGGTGACGTGACCGTCGGCGAGGCCCAGTTCGGCTTCGAGATCAGCGGCACGAACGGCTCGGCCGCCTTCACCGACAACAGCTTCGCCATCTCCTGGAGCTGACCTGAGACCGGGAGCCGACCCGGGTCGGCTCCCGGCAGTGGCATCGACCCGCGGGGGTCGAGTCGCTGCAGGACCCAGCGACCCGCATCAACCCACGGAACAGATCACGCCGTGATCCCTTTTCAAACCTCGGACCAGGGTGTCCAATGGAACAGAGGCGTCACTCCTCGACGTGGTCGCATCGAGCGTACGACGTAAGCCGTGAGCACCGTCTATCACACATGGGCTTGGCCGCAGCAACAGCGAATTGAGCAACCAAGAGGCATCCCATGAGCGCTCTATCTGTTTCGACGCACCCAGTGCTGGTCACTGGCGATCAAACCATCGATTGGGCAATCGTCCCGAAGAACGATTGCAATCTACAGAACACCGACGACCGCCCCCACACCAACGTCGACCTCTATTGGCACAAGGGTGGAATCTTTCAGCTTAAATCGATGATCAACGCTGCCATCAACGGCGGTAAGGCAGGTCGAGACCAGGTGCATTGCGCGCAAGAACCGGAACTGGCCACCGACTTGACCGCATACGGCAGCGGCTTCAACCACTCGATCTCAACAATGAGATCTTATTCATCCGATAAGAAAACAGTCTTCCGGCTAGCTGGACATGTCGGCTTTCGCCGCGCGGTCGACGACCCCGCCTCGGTTCGCAAAGACGCCACGCCCACCAACCGACCGACCCAACCGCCAAGAATCATCGTGATCGACGACGCCGACCTCGGCTTCAGAAGAAATCCGGCGAATTGGAGAGATGTACTGCTTCTCAGCGAGTATGCCGACGACCCGCCGTGGGTTCTTCTAAAGATGAGTTTCAACATAGTCGAAGGTGGACTTTGGGAAGAGATCAAAACGATACTGGCGAGCAACGGCAAGAGCGAGCACGCCTGGCTCAAAGAGCGCCTCATCATCCTGACCAGCGCTGCCAAGCTCAGGGACGCGAAGGCTGAAATCAGCAGGAACCTCTCCTGGGAACGTTCAGCGTACGACACGATCACAGAAGTCGAACTTCGTCATGAACTCAAGGATCTGACCCTGTGCCCCAAACTGGTCGTTTCCTTCGGACCTTCCGGCGCGCTCCTGCTCCAGGACAGACTCACACAGTGGCAATTGATCCACAGGTCGAGCCTCATGGAAGGCGAATGGCGCACTCAGCACGACAAGGGGATGATGTTCGGGTACGGAGGAGCCCTCTGCGCCTGCCTTGTCCGAGAATTGTCCCGCAATTTCGACGCCCCTCGTTTCGCCGACGCCGTCAAAAGCGGTCTCGTAGCCATGCAGAGGTTGTATGACACCGGGTTCGACGTCAACGAGGGCGAGAAAACGTTCAACTTCTTCCCGAGCATCTTTAGACATGGGAGCCACAATCTCTTTGATGACATCAAAATCCCTGATCCCAGTCGCCCAACCCCCGACCACAATCGCGTGAAGTGCCCGCCGCTATACGAGATGTCAGCCATCGATGACTCTGTCCTCATGCAGATCGCCCGCAGCGGCAAGAGGGCCGTCAGCGCTCGGCTGCCCGATGTCCCGCTGGCCAAGTTCGGCAAGCTCATCACGGTGGATCGCGAGGAGATCGAAGGTCTGCACGCGATCGACAACCTCGTCCAGAACCACCTTGACAACGATCTCCATCACGGAGCCAAACCCCTGGCCATCGCCGTGTTCGGATGCCCTGGCTCCGGGAAGGGCTTCGCAGTGGAGGAACTCTTCAGGAGATGGAGCGAAGAAAAGCGAATCGCATCGCACACGTTCAATCTGTCACAGATGTCATCACCCGACGATCTCATCGGAGCTCTCCATCAGATCCGCGATATAGCACTATCCGGAGTTGTTCCCGTGGCGCTGTGGGATGAGTTCGACTCTCCGATGGGGACCAAGCGCCTCGGCTGGCTCCGCTACTTCCTCGCGCCCATACAGGACGGAAACTTCAATCAGGGAGAAACAGTGCATCGCCTGGGCCCAGCGGTGTTCGTCTTCATCGGCGGGACGTCCAAGACCTTCGCCGATTTCAAGAAGAAGGCACACAAAGCCGCCCCCGAATACAAGGCGGTCGACTTCATCAGCCGCATCCGAGGGTACATCGACATCGCTAGCGTCGACTCCGCCGACGGTTCATTGGAGCCCGCGATCAAGCTGCGACGGGCGCTGACCCTCCATGCTCTCTTCGAGAAATACCATGTCGCCAAGACGAAAGACAGTTTCGACGTCGACGACGGAGTACTCGCAGCCTTCTTGACGGTGGCCCGCTTCGAACACGGGGTCCGCTCTATGGACGCGATCATCCAGATGAGCACGCGCGGACTGGAACGAGCCTTGAACCGATCGTCGCTGCCGAGCCAAGAGCAGATCAACTTGCACGTCAACGGTCGACTGTTCTTTGAGGCCATGCGCAAGCATCAGAACGTACGTTCTGGCAAGGCAGCCGTTTGAAGCCAGGCCGTCAGACCGATGGCTGACGATGCTTCCCGCGACGATGATGCTCCCCAATAGTCAGAAGCCCGGCTCCGCGTGCGGAACCAGGCTTCTCTTTCAGTAGCGGGGACAGGATTTGAACCTGCGACCTCTGGGTTATGAGCCCAGCGAGCTACCGAGCTGCTCCACCCCGCGTCGGCTCCGTAAGCCTACGCCATCGGCTCCGGCGGAGCGAATCGATTACCGCAGCGGGCGGTAGCGGACGTTCACCACGGCGGTCGGATCCTCCGCGCCCACCCGGTGGAGCCGGATCGGCGCCCCGGCTGGGTTGTCGTACAGCCGGACGCCCGCGCCGAGCAGGACCGGGGCGACGTGCAGGTCGATCTCGTCGACCAGTCCGAGTTCCAGCAGCTGGCGGCCGATCGACGGGGAGAACACCTCCAGGTTCTTCCCGCCCGCGGCGGCCAGGCCGATGCGTACCGCCTCGACCGGCCCGCAGTCGAGGAACGTCACTCCCTCGGTGGGTGTCGCGTCCTCAGGGCGGTGCGTGAGCACGAACAGCGGGCCGGACCAGGCCCCGCCGTAGATGCCGCGCGGGTCCGGGTAGGCGTCCCAGCCGTCACGGCCGCCGAGCACGGCACCGGTCGTCCGCGCGTACTGCTCGATCAGGCCCGGCTGCATGGTGGCGGCCGCCATCCAGTCCATCGCGTGGTCCGGCCCCGCGACGAAGCCGTCCAGGGACATCGTGAAGTGCCATAGCACCTTGCCGTTCGCGGTCTGCGGTTCAAACTCGCCCATACCGCCGATCCTCGCCCCTGGCACCGACACTTCCGCCGATGCGACTCGCCGGTCGGCCGGCCTTGGGCACCGGATCAGGCGTGCTGGCGGCGGGCGATGACGATCGCGCTCTGGGCGCCGCTGTCCACGTCGAGCAGTAACTGGGCCTCCACGGTGAAGCCCGCCTCGCGCAGCCAGGTCGCGACCCGATCGGGCCGGCGGCGGTGGACGTACACCTTCATCGGGTGGCCGCCGTAGCCCTCGGTCTTCAGCCGGGACGTGTCCCCCACGTGGAAGCCGAGCAGCAGTGGACCACCCGGGCGAAGCACCCGCCGGAACTGCGCGAACACCCCGGGCACCACATCGTCGGGCACATGGATCAGCGACCAGGACGCGAGCAGGCCGGCGACTGACTCGTCCGGCAGGTCGAGATCGGTCATCGAACCGACCTCGAAGCGGGGTCCCGGATTGTCGCGGCGGGCGATCTCGATCATCGCCGGGGACAGGTCGATGCCGATCATGTCGAGGCCGAGGTCGTACAGGTGGGCGGTCACGTTCCCCGGCCCGCAGCCCACGTCGGCCACGATTCCGCCACCGGCGTCGCGCACGAGTTCGGCGAACAGCGCCAGCGCCGACCTCAGGTAGGGCGCCGCCGCCAGCGCGGTGTGGACGAAGTCGGCGTAGCTCTGCGCGACGGTGTCGTACGAGGTCCGAGTGTCGGTCAGCCAGTCGTCGGCGCTCATGGTCGGCCAGGCTAGCCGACCCGGAGCCGGGCTCCGCGACACCCGAGAACCAGCCGCAGGGAGGCGGGCGGATCCTGCTGACCGACGAGTCGATCCCCAGCCTCGCCAAGTACGACTTCAACGACGTCATCTCCTCGGTCGCCGTACGGGTCGGCCAGGACACCGGAATCGCCCTGTGGAGCGCCTCCTACTACGACGGTACCGAGTTCCCGCTGACGAACTGGCGATACCCGTCGATGAAGAATTGGAGCAAGGTGCCCGGCACGACAGGCTTCCAGGAGAACGACTCGATCTCGTCAGTCGAGTTCGTGGCCCTCTCCATCCGATCGCACCTGTTCCGCGTGCGCAACGACCGAGACGGCCCGGACGCATACGAGTTCACGCCCGGCGAGAACTGGCGCCCCTGAGGTCCCACCGAACAGCCCCGAGTGGGCCGTGCCGGAGCCGTCGCCTCCAGCGCGGGCCACTCGTCCTAGACCGTCACCACCACGTTGCCCCGCTTGCGGCCGGTGTCGACGTACCGGTGGGCCTCGACGATCTCATCCAGGCGGTACGTGCGGTCGATGACGATCCGCAGCCCGCCCGCCTCGATCAGGTCCCGCAGGAACGGCAGCGCCCGGGTCTTGTCCGCCGACATCCCGCACCTGACCCTCGGCGCGCCGGTCACCGCCGCCATCACCGCGTACCAGTAATTGACCAGCCCGGTGGTAGGCAGGTAGCAACCCGACCGGTGCAGCACCCGGCGTGCCGCCGGATAGCCGAGCTTGCCGACCGTGTCGAACACGACGTCATAGCGTCCGCCCCGACCGGTCACCTCCTCACGGGTGTAGTCGACCACGTCGTCCGCGCCCAGCGACCGGACCAAGTCGGCGTTCGCTCCGCTGCACACGCCGGTCACGTGGGCGCCGAAATGCTTGGCCAGCTGCACCGCGTACATCCCGATGCTGCCCGAGGCCCCCACGACGAGCACCCGCTGCCCGGAGCGCACCCCGGCCCGGTCGCGCAGGAAGTACAGCGCCGTCGACGCCCCGTCCACCACCGCCGCAGCCTCCTCGAAGCTCAACCCGGCGGGCATCGCGCCCAGCGACGCGGCCTGCGGCAGGCACCGGTACTCCGCGTTCGCCCCCAGCTTGAACCCGGTGAACCCGAAGACCCGGTCGCCCGGCACGAACCGGGTGACACCTGCACCCACGGCCTCGATCTCACCGGCGAACTCAAGCCCGAGGGTCCGCATCGCGCGGCGAGGGCCGGTGAAGCCGAGGATCACCCGCCCCCACATGGGCCTGCCCTGCCGCATCCCGGTCTCGGCCGACGTCACCGTCGTGGCACGGATCCGGATCAGGACCTCACCGTCCGACGGCGACGGTCTGGGCACCTCGCGCAGGCCCAGCACCTCCGGCGGACCGAACCTGGTGAACACGACCGCTCTCATGACCCACCACATTGGCAGCCACGGACCGCGGCCCGCCTCGGGATCTGCCCGGAGCCTGGACCCGTAGCGCACCCTGAGCCCGGCGGCGCCCGCCGTCCGGCCGTCTCGGGGAACCCGGCCTCCGCCGCGCGGATCGTGCCTGGTGGAATGGGTGCAACCTGGCGCGGCGGCGCCCCGTGTCCTGTAGGTGACAGTGTCAGACTTCGAGGCGTTCTACCGGGGCACCGCCCCCAGGCTGATGCGCTTGGCCTACGGCCTCACCGGTGGTCTCGCCGAAGCGCAGGACTTCACCCAGGAGGCGTACGCCCGCGCGTGGCAGCGCTGGCCCACCCTGCAGCGCTACGACAACCCCGAGGCGTGGCTGCGGCTGGTGGTGACCCGGCTGGCCACGGACTGGTGGCGGCGGCTGCGCGTACGCAGGGCGGCGCAGCCGCCCGAACCCGACGTGGTGCCACCACCGGACGAGGAGCTGATGAGCCTCGTCGCGGCGCTGCGTACGCTGCCCGTCGACCAGCGCAGGGCACTGGCGCTGCACTACCTGCTGGACCAGTCGGTGGCCGACATCGCCGCCGAGATGTCCGTATCGGTCAACACGGTGAAGTCCTGGCTCGCCCGCGGTCGAGCCAGCCTGGCCGCAGCTCTGGGAGATCGCAGCCATGTCAATTGATCTGGACCGGCTCTACGCCAAGCTGGCCGACCGGGCCGACACGCTGCAGCCCCCCACCCTCGACGGCATCCGCCACCGGGCCCGGCAGCGCCGCCGCGGCAACGCGCTCACGCTGGTCGCCGCCTGCCTCGCCGTCCTGGGCACGGCCCTGGGCATGCGCCTGCTGCTGGCCCCGTCCGCGCAGGTCGAGCCGCTGCGACCGGTGCCCCCGGCCGACTCCCCCTTCATCCCGTTCGACGGTGCCGCCCCGCCGGTGCTGCGGTACGACTCCCCCACCCGGTTCGCGCTCAGCGCGACCGTCGGCGACCGCTCCTTCGCGATGTGGATGGCCGAGGACGCCACCGAGTGGGTCGGCGGGGTCGATCTGACGACCGGCCGGGCGCTGTGGCCGCCGCTGTCGCTGGGCAAGTTCGGCGACACCAACGGCATGCAGGTGTCGGCCGGGGCCATCCTGCTGCTCACCGAGCAGGGCTTCGGCAATCCGCTGGTCAAGGACGGCAGCGACACCGTCGTCGCGGTCGACCCGGACACCGGGAAGATCGCCTGGACGCTGCCGTACAACTTCAACGACTGCGAGTGGGCGCTGTTCGACGACGTGATCGTCCTCGGCTGCCAGGAGAAGCACACCGTGCAGGCCCTCGATCTGCGTACCGGCAAAGCCCGCTGGACCAGCGAGGTCGGAGCCGTGCAGGGCGGCATCAACCCGGTCCGGAAGCTGGCGGAGTACTACCCGGTCCATGGCTGGTCTGACGGACCTACCGCCGGCGGCAAGGTCGTGCTGCACCTCACCGACGGGAGGGTGCAGGTGCGCGACGCCGCCACCGGCACCGTCGCCAAGGAGCTGACGATGCCGGTGCTGCCGAGCGACCTGCGCCGTCAGGAGTTCGCGGTCGACGGCTGGCTGTACCAGTTCGTCGCGGGAACGTTCAACCGGATGCCGCTGGACGGATCGGCCGCGCCGGTCGGCGGCACCCTAGCCGCCGGTGCTTCGCAGCTGCACCCGTGCGCGGTGGCCGGGCGGTTCTGCAACGCGGTGAGCCAGGGCACCGAGAGTGCCGTCGTGACCATGGTGGACGCCGTCGCCGGGCAGACGGTGTGGCGGGTCGAGGTTCCCACCCAGGCAGACGACGTGATCCCATCAGCCCACGGGCTGCTGGTCAGTGGGCAGAATACGACGGTGCTCGGTATGGACGGGAGCACGCTGTCCGAGATCGAGGGCAGCGCCATGTGGATGGAGTCGGGCGATCTCCTCGTCTTCGACCAGCGGAACGTGTCCGGCTTTCACCTGGCCACGCGAGAGTCGCTCAAGCTGGCGGAACTCTCCTCTCCCGCTCGATTCTGCTCCTGGAGCAGCACGATGCTGACCTGTCCCACAGCGGAGGGCATCGCCGTCTACCGCTACTCCCGCTGACCGTGTGACCGCTGCCGCGTTCTCGGGGGGAGTGCTCGAATCCAGACCCGGATCCTTGCACTTTCCCCGAAACGAGGCACGGCCACCACCTGCGACGACAAGAGGTGAAACATCCATTCAGCGGGGTCCGCGTATGGCTATTCAATGCGCGTCCGGTGCCAGTGACGTATTTCCGATCCAGCGCCGCGACATCGTCAGCGATGACATTCATTGTCCCGGCTGGGTATGGTGGACCCGTGGTCGCACGCCGCGCGGATGGGGATAGGCCCACGGGGTACGGACGGTCGCTGCTGGAGTTGTTGGCCGAACTACGATTACGCGCCGGTTCACCGACGTTTCGCGCGATGGCCGCGCGGATTCCGTCAGCCGGGGGGCGAAAGACCTCCGCGGGCTATATCAGCGAGGTGTACAAAGGCAGTCGCGTACCCAGCGGTGACATGGCAGCCGCGCTGGTCCGCGCCTGCGGTGGAACGCGCGACGATCAGACGAGGGCCCGGCGTTACGCCGAGGAGGCGGCGACGGACCGGGCCGCAGCCCGGTCCCGCCACAGCGGACAGCAGCCGAGGCCGGAGGCGCCGTCCACGCCGGCGGGCCACATACCTCGCCAGCTGCCCCCGGTTCCGGACGGGTTCACCGGACGCGGCGAGCAGTTGGCGCTGCTGGCCGCGTACACGGAGCAGCCCCGGGCGGTGGGGGCGACCCCGGTCGTGGTCATGGAGGGCATGCCCGGGGTCGGGAAGACCACATTGGCGACGCTGCTCGGCCACCGGCTGGTCGAGCAGTTCCCGGACGGCCAGCTCTTCCTGGACCTCCATGGCTATGACCGCACCGAAGGGCCGATGGACACCGACGAGGCCGCCACCGCGCTGCTCGAAGGACTCAACGTCATGGCGGGGGCACTGCCGAAGACCACCCCGGCACGCCTCGGCCTGCTCAGAACGCTGCTGGCCCAGCGCAGAATGATCATCCTGCTCGACAACGCGCGCACGGCCCAGCAGGTCCGCCCCCTGATTCCCGGCACGTCCGCCTGCTTCGTCGTGGTCACCAGCCGCAATCAGCTCACCGGCCTGCACACCACGATCCAGGCACTGCGCCTGAACCTGTCCCCTTTGACAACCGAAGACGGGCTCTCGCTACTGACCGCACGGCTGGGCACCGGCGCCGTCCAGGCGGACCCCTCCGCCGCCCTCGACCTCGTCGACCTCTGCGGAGGACTCCCCCTCGCCCTGTCCGTCGTCGCCGCCCGAGCCGCCCACGACCCCGCTGCCACCCTGACCTCCCAACGCGACCAGCTCCGACGGCGCCGGCTCGACATGTTCGGCCCCCACGACGACCAGTTCGATCCCCGCTCCGTGTTCACCCTGTCGTACGAGGCGCTCAGCGACTCGGACCGAATCCTGTTCCGGCTCCTCGGCGCCCATCCCGGGCCGGAGATCACCGTCCCCGCGACCGCAGACCTCGCCGACACCTCACCCGAAGAGGCCGCGGCAGCACTGCACCGCCTGGCTCAGGCGAATCTCCTCCTGCACCGCTGGGGCGACCGGTACGCGCTGCACGACCTCATCCGGCTCTACGCCGAGGAACTGGCCGCCGCCGACCCACCTCGGTCCCATGACGCCCGGATCCGCATGTTCGAGCACTACCTGACGACCGCCATCGCCGCCGCCCTGAAGATCAACCCGACCATGCGGGTCGAGCGCAAGAACAGCGTGAGCGGAGTGCGCCCGCAGGAGATGCCCACCGTCACCGACGCCAACCGATGGGTCGACGCCGAACTGCCCGTGCTCGCCCGGCTGATCCGGGCAGCGGCGACCAGCGGCTTCGACGCCTATGCCCCGGAACTGACCTATGTCATCGCGCTGCACCTCGACAAGCGGGGGCTTTGGCGGGAGAACGTCGCGTTGCACGAGGTCGCCCTGGCCGCCGCCCAGCGGACCGGGAACGCTCGGACCGTGGCCCGGGTGCACGGCGGCGCGGCGCGGGCCCGGATCCAGCTCACCCAATATGACCAGGCGTACGCGCATCTGCAGGAGGCCGTCCGGCTCTACCGCGACGCGGGCGACCAGCTCGGCGAAGGTCGCAGCCTGATGGGACTGGCACGGGCCAAAGCCCACGCCGACCGCAGCGAGGACGCGCTCAGGCACGCCCATGAGGCACTGACGGTGTACCAGGCCGCCGGGAACAAGGGCGGCGAAGCGGATGCGCTGAACGCAGTCGGTTGGCACAGCTCGCAGCTGGGTCGTTACACGGACGGTCTGACGTACTGCCGTGCGGCCCTGGTCCTCCAGCAGGCGATGCGGGTGCCGTTGGGCGAGGGTGACGCGTGGGACAGCATCGGGTTCGCGCACCTGCATCTGGGCGACGCCGACCGGGCGATCGAGTGCTTCCAGCACGCGATGCGGATCTGGCGGGAGCACGGCCATCCGTACTACGAGGCGGACACGCTGATGCACATCGGCGACGCCCACCTGGCGGCGGGCCGCACCGAGGCCGCCGGCATGGCGTGGCGGCGGGCGCTGACCATCTTCGACGAGCTGCAGCATCCGCACGGTGATCGGGTACGGGACCGGTTGGCCGGGTTGTGACCGGGGCGGATCCCGCCGCGGACGTGCCGGTGGGAGCGGCTGGCCCGTCCCCACCGGCGCGGTGATCCCTACCCGGTCAGACCGCCCGCCGAGACAGGCGCCGGATTACCGGGGGTGTTTGGTGCCCACTGGACGGTCCACGCATTGGTGGGCCGGCCCTCCTGGACGAGGAACGTGCCCGCGGTGAGCACTCCGACGCGGTAGGGGGACAGCACCACAGCGTCGGCGGCGGTATGGATGACGGTCTCCGACGCGGTCAGACCGCCTTCGCGCAGAGTCGCGGTACGTCCGGTGGTGACCAGGGCGAGGCGCTGTCCGGCGGCGGCGACGGACCGGACGCCGGTGCCGACAGCGGTGAAGGGCGCGCTGGTGGCCCCTTCGTTGGCGAAGGCACGGCCCTGGTTGTCGACGATGATCACGCGGTTGGGGGTGATCGTCCCGGCGACGAAGGTGCCGGTGTAGTCGACCAGGGGCGCGTCGATGGCTCCCTCGCGGACGTAGTAGTGGCCGTTGCCCGACAGCACGCCGATCCGGTTGCCCGCGACGGAGCCCGCGGTGACGCCGTAGCCGACGTCGGTCCAGCCGCCGTAGTCCAGCGGACCGGCTTCGACGTAGTAGTGGCCGTTGCCGGACAGTACGCCGATCCGGTTGCCGGACGCGCTCACCGACACCACGTTGTAACCGATCTTGACCCAGCCCGCGTTGAGGGCACCGTCCTTGGCCCACAGGTCCCGGTTGGCGTCGATGACGACGATCCGGTCACCGGCGATCGCGCCCGCGATCGCCGGCGCGAACTCGTCGACCCAGCCGGCACCGAGCGAGCCCTCCTTGACGTAGTAGTGGTCGCCGACGAGGACCCCGATCCGCTGGGGCGCGGCGAACGAGGTGGCCCGGCCGAACTCGGTCACTACCGCGTAACCGCCGTCGGAACGGCCGCTGATGCCCACGACCCGCCCGGAGGAGCCGGTGGCGCCGAGGCTGCCGTAGAACGGCGCGTCGAAGGCGAACACTCCGCCGTCACCGCCCACCAGCCAGTACCCCTGCCCGTTCGGGCGGGCCAGGATTCCGGTGATCGGGGCGTTGAGCGGTCGGCCGCCCATGGAACCGTGGAACCCGGCGTTGCCGAAGGCGAAGATGCCGCCGTCGGCGCCGACCAGCCAGTAGCCGTTGCCAGAGGGGGTGGCGGCGATGCCCACCACCGGGGCGTTGAGAGGACGGCCGCCCATCGAGCCGGCGAACCCGGCGTCGCCGTAGGCGAACACACCGCCGTCGGCACCGACGAGCCAGTACCCCCGGCCGGTACGGGTCGCCGAGATCCCCACGACCGGTGCGTTGAGCGGCTGCCCGGCCTTCGAGCCGTAGAACTGGGCATCGCCATAGGAGAAGACACCACCGTCGGCACCGACGAGCCAATACCCGCGACCGGACGGGGTGGCGGCGATACCGGCGATCGGCCGGTTGAGCGGCTGACCGGCCATGGAGCCGTAGAGGGCGACCTCACCGTCGACCACGATGACCTTCCCGTCGGCGGTGGCCGCCCAGGTGCCGAGCGGTGTACCGGCGGTGCCGACGACCTGCTGGACCGCGCGGATCGGGGTGACCGTCCCGGCGGAGGACGCGAGGCGGTACCCCTCGGCCTCGTCGCGGGTGATGGCTATGACACGACCGCCTGCGGTGACCCGACCGAGGTAAGGGGCGTTGTACGCGAACACGCCGCCGTCCGCGCCGACGAGCCAGTACCCGTGACCGTCCGAGCGGGCGAGGATCCCGGTGACGGGCGCGTTGAGCGGTCGACCGCCCATCGAGCCGTGGAACTGGGCGTCACCATAGGCGAATACGCCACCGTCGGCGCCGGCGAGCCAGTAGCCACGGCCGCTGGGCGTGCCGGTGATGCCGACGACCGGGGCGTTGAGCGGCTGCCCGCCCATCGAGCCGACGAACGGCGCATCGCCGTAGGCGAAGACGCCGCCGTCTGCCGCGACAAGCCAGTAGCCGTGCCCGGACCCGGTCGCGGCGATGCCGACCACCGGCGCGTTGAGCGGCTGCCCGGCCTTCGAGCCGTAGAACTGCGCGTCGCCGTAGGCGAAGACACCGCCGTCACGGGCGGCGAGCCAGTAACCGCGGCCGGTGGGGCTGGCCGCGATGCCGGACACGGGTGCGCTGAGCGGCTGCCCGGCCTTCGAACCGTAGAACTGGGCCCCGCCCGCGGCGAAGACGCCGCCGTCCGTGGCGGTCAGCCAGTAGCCGCCGGTCGGTGCCGCGGCGATGCCGACGAACGGCTTCACCCGGTACGTGAAGGAGAATTCGGCGCCGGTGAACCAGGTGACGCCCTCCGCGATGAGGTTGAACCGCTCGGTGCCGGAAGTGTCGGCGTCGGGGGCGGCGATCGGAAAGGAAAGAGTCACCGACTGGCCGGGCGCGACGGTGCCCGGGACGGTGACAGGCCTGGTCGAACTCTGCCAACCGCTGGTGGCGAGGGGACTGGTGCGGTCGTTCGGGCTGCTGGTGCCCAGTCGGATCGGATGCGTGCCGGTGCTGCTCCAGGTCTCGGTGCCGGTGTTGGTGGCACGCAGGGACACGGTGGCGGTCTGACCGGGGCGCAGGTTGGCCAGGTCGACCGGGTTGCCGGCCGGGTCGGTGTACGCCGGGGCGCCCACGGTCCAGGAGTACGGCGGTGGCAGGCGGTACTGGCGCAGCAGCCACTCGTCGTACCCCTTCCCGACGCAGTCGGCGTCGTCGGCGCAGGTGTTCTCGTCGTGCGCGGCGTACGCGTAGAAGACGGCCTTCTTCGTGGCCAGCGCGGCTCCGGTGACGTTGGCCGGGTCGGCGCTGACGGGATAGCCCCGGTAACCGGTGGTGGTGTGCGGCGTGGTCATCAGCCGCTGGGCCTCGTACCCGAAACGCGCTCCGGCCCGGTGGTCGTGATGGTCGTCGGCGCCGTCCTGCCCGACCGGGCCGACGGCTCCGAGATAGTCCTGCAGGCGGACCCGGCGAGCGCCGAAGTCGTCCAGCATGGTGCGCAGGACGTTGAGCAGTTCGGTTCTCGTGAAGGTCGCGCCGTTGTCGACGGCGGTGGCCGACCCGATGCTCTGCTCCCAGAGCTTCTGCAGACTCTGGTGCTGGTAGGTGCTCGTGCCCGAGCCGTCGATGCCGTCGGGCAGGCGGACGAAGACGAGACTGACGGCGGTGTCCGCGACGAGCGTGGACAGGCGTACCCGCTTGCCGGCGACGGTCATGTCGGTGTTGGTCCAGGCGTCGGCGACCTGCCGCATGGTGGCATAGGCGGCTTTGGCGCCCGCCTCCCGGCGCAGCCAGTAGTCACTGCCGCCGCCCGCGTCGCCCGCGGTCAGGAAGACCGTACGGACGCAGGCGCTGCCGTCGGTGTCAGCGAGCAGGTCGGGGTTCATGAAGATGATGTCGTCGTCCTCGTGGGCGACGATGTTCATGACGCGGTTGGTGCCGCATGATCCGGCGTGAGCGGCAGTCGCGGGGACGGCAGCCAGTCCGGCTGCGGCGAGAACGATGGCCAGCCATCTGGCTGTGGACCGTTTGATGTGCACGGGTTCTCCCGGTGAGGTGAGGGCAGGACGCGAGGCGGCACCCGTCGATCGGATGCGCGGAGGAGCCGGGGCGCCCGGTCGGGGCGCCCCGGTCGTGCTCAGGCCTTGGCGTAGACCACGACCCAGTCGACGAGGACGTCGCCGGTGGAGCTGTCCGGGGTGGTGCAGGAGCCGAGGCAGGTCTCGGTCTGGAGCATGTAGTGCATCGGCTTGCTGGGGACCTTGGTGGTGGACGTACCCACGACCACGTCGTCGAGCAGGAAGGTGACCTTGCCGGGTGACCATTCGGTGGTCGCGGTGTGCCAGCTGGTGTAGGTGGCGCTGGTGGAGTAGCCGTTCTGCCCGCCGGCGGGATCGGCGAAGTGCATGAAGGCGCTGATGGTGCCGTTGAGGTTGCCCTCAGGGAAGTCGATCTCTCCGTCGCCGGGCCACACCTCGCTGTCGGGCCACAGCAGCCACGCGGTCTTGTATCCAGCGATGGAGTCGGCCTTAAACCGTACGGAGTAGCGGCCGTAGGTCTGGCCGTTGCTCAGTCCGGGCAGCTTCGGAATGGGGTTGGCCACCATGTGCACCCCGTTCTCGGTGTGCAGGTGCATCTTGAGGACGCCGTCGGCCACGCTGAGTACCTTCGACGGGTAGTACGTGCCGTGGTGGGAGGTGTCCGACCAGCCGTCGGGGTAGACACGCCAGGTGCCGTTGTAGGCGGTGCCGGGGAAGCTGCCCACTGCGGCGGGGGTGGCGAAGTTGTCCGCGAAGATCTGGCGCCAGCCGGCCAGGTCGCCGACGGGCATCGCCTCCGCCGACGGCGTGGTGTCCGACAGCAGCTCGATTCCCGTGACACTGGCGGAGTTGGCGCTGGCGGTGAATCGCAGCGACAGGACACCGCTGGTGACGGTGACCGTGGCGGCTTTCACGACGGCGCGGTAGTTGCCGACGTTGGCGGCGATGTTGTAGTTCGTGAGCACGGGGCTGCCGTTGGCGGTGACGCTGAAGATCCGCGTACCCGATGCCGGGTTCAACTCCGCCAGCAGCAGCTGCAGGGTGTAGGTGCCGTTGGCGGCGGGGATGTCGTAGCCGGTCATACCCCAGCGTTCGGACTGGAAGAGGGCCTGGTCGGCGGTTCCGGCGATGGTGTTGGTGACAGTGTGGGACGCGCCGCCGACGGCGTACTCGTCGGCGCGCCAGAGCCGGCCGATGGAGTCGGTGACGGCGGGGCCACCCGCGTTCATCCGGTAGACGCTGGTGGTGGTCGCGGCGACCGGCCGCAGGTCGGGCGTCGACTGCGGGACGGCAGCGGGCGCGCCCGCGACGGCGAGGGCCGTGAGGACGGCGACCACGCTGATCGCGGTAGGGCGTACTCGGCGGGGTGGTGCTAGGACTCTCATGGGTTCTCCCCTCTTCGCGGCCCGAAGGGCGAGCCGCGGTTCCAGGACCGCCTTGCCTGGGTTGTGTCCAGGCTGTGGTCCGGGCGAGGAGATCTGCGCGAAGAGCGAACAGCAGCTCCAGAGGATGCCAGTTGAGCTGCGACGATCTCCGATGCGGCAGTGGCGTTCGGCGAACGCGGCGAACGCGGCACGACCGTCGGCGGCCCGTTTCCCGATCTGCCGGAAAACGGGCCGCCAGCCGCCGGTTCTCTCCTGGCGGGGACAGGATCCGAACCCGCGGTCGCCGGGCGGCCGTCAGACTCTGCACAGCACCGCGAAGGTGAGCCGGGTGCCCGGCTCGGCGTCCGCGTGCGGCCACTGGGCGCCGTAGACCACCCCGGGCTCCTGCACCTGCCAGCCCGCCAGCAGATCAAGGACCTCTTCCCGGGTACGCAGCACCGCCTGGCCGCTGGTCCGCCGGTAACCCGTCTCGATCTCCTCGACGGGGTTGGCGTCCTCTCTGGCGCCGTGCGACACGGCCAGGTGACTGCCCTCGGCGAGCCGTTTGCGCAGCAGGGTGAGCAGACCCGCGGGGTGGTCCTCGTCACCGACGAAGTTCAGCACGGCCAGCATCAGCACCGCGACGGGCCGGGAGAAGTCGAGCCCGCACCGATCGAGGATGTCGGCCATCTCCCGCACGTCACCGAGCAGGCATGTCGCCCCGTCGACGTCGGCCAGCAGCGCCTGGCTGCGGTCGACCACGTACGGGTCGTAGTCGACGTAGACCACTCGGGCACCGGGTGGCGCGATCTCGTGCACGTTGCGCTGTGTCGGAAGGCCGCTGCCGATGTCGAGGAACTGGCGGATGCCCGCCGCCGCGAGCCGGGTGACGACCCGCTCCAGGAACCCGCGGTTCTCCTGGACGGCGATCCGCACCTGGGGCACGGCTGCGAGCACCTGCTCGGCTGCCGCCTGGTCGACGGGGGTCGCCTCGGTGCCGCCGAGGTAGTAGTCGTACATCCTGGCCACATTCGGGGTGTCCATGCACATCGATGTTAGGGCATCCTGCTGCCGCTTCGCGCGGTCCCGCGACGGCCTGCGGACGCCGACGACCGCCCACAACAGGCGAGGGCGCTCACCCGGATGAACGGTGAGCGCCCTCGACTTCTCGTAGCGGGGACAGGATTTGAACCTGCGACCTCTGGGTTATGAGCCCAGCGAGCTACCGAGCTGCTCCACCCCGCGTCGGCTCCGTAAGACTACGTCATCGAGGTCGACAACGTCCAATCGGATACCCGTGTCCGCTCGAATCAAGGTATGGCCGCAGCTTGGCCGTACCGCTGGAGTTCACGCACCGGCCACGGAATCATGGCCCTATGCCCGAGCCGCCCCCGCAGCCGCCCGGCCTGATCGTCCCCGGACGACCCGGTCGCGGTGCGGCGACCCTCGGCGACACGGTCCACGTCGCGCTGGTCTTCCCGATGCGCGGACCGGCCGGCATCTTCGGTCCGACCTGCGAGTTCTGCGCCCAGCTGGCGGTGGAGGAGGTCAACCGGGGCGGCGGCGTGCTCGGCCGCGAGCTGTCGCTGGTGCCCGTCGACGGCGGCGCCCCGCCGGAGCAGGTCGCCCGGGAGGTCGAGTCGCTGGTGTCGCTGGGCGCGGTGCACGGCGTGACCGGCTGGCACATCTCCTCGGTCCGCCAGGCCCTCACCCCGCGCATCGCCCACCGCGTCCCGTACGTGTACACGGCGCTGTACGAGGGCGGCGAGCGCGCCGAAGGCGTCTTCCTGACCAGCGAGACCCCCGCCGAGCAGCTGCTTCCGGCGATGCGGCTGCTGGCCCGCGAGAAGCGGGTGCGCCGCTGGTTCGTCGTCGGCAACGACTACGTGTGGCCCAGGCGCACCGCCGCGGCCGCGCACCGCTACGCCGCGCAGACCGCGACGTCGCTCGTCGGTCAGGCGTTCCTGCCGCTGGGCGTGCACGACTTCGGGCCGGTGCTGCGCCGCGTCGAGCACAGCGGCGCCGACGCGGTGCTGATGCTGCTGGTCGGCAACGACGCGGTCCGGTTCAACCGGGCGTTCGCCGCGGCCGGGCTCGACCAGCACTGCCTGCGACTGAGCACACTGATGGACGAGAACATGCTGATGGCCAGCGGCGCGGGCGCCACCCGCGGCCTGTTCAGCGCGGCCGGCTTCTTCTCCGGCCTGGTCACCCCGGAGAACCTCGACTTCCACGGGCAGTACGCGCGGCGCTTCGGCATCGAGGCACCGCAGCTGGGCAGCCTCGGCGAGTCCTGCTACGAGGGCGTGCTGCTGCTCGCCGCGCTGATCAACCAGGCGCGGACGCTGGACGTGCGGGCGATCGGCGCGGGCGCCGACACGGTCCGCTACGACGGCCCGCGCGGCGAGATCACGATGCACCGGCGCCACGCCTGCCAGCGCATCTACCTCGCCGAAGCCGACCGGCTGGAGTTCAACGTGCTGACCCAGCTGTGACGGTCACTCGACCGGGGCGCTGGCGATCAGGTGGAACAGGCGCGCGGTGAGCAGGAACGGCATCCGGTCGGTCAGCGCCAGCTCCAGCCGCTCCAGTTCGGCGAAGAACGAGGCGTCGTACTTGCGCTCGTCGTCGGGGATGAAGTCGCAGACCGAGCGGATGCCGTAGTGGCCGAGCACGCCCGAGCCCAGCCGCCGCAGCGCGGCCGACACGTCGTCGGCGGTGCGCGGGTAGACGGGGGTGCTGAAGGTCTGGGTGTAGCGCTCGGTGGCGTCGAGTGACTCGTACGCCGCGGTGAGGTCCATGTCGCGGATGGCGATGCGCAGCGGCTCGGAGTGGGCGTTGGCGGCGATGATGCTGGCCAGGCCGCCGGGGCGCAGCGGGGCGAGCACGCTGGCCAGGGTGGACTCCACGTCGGCCACGTACGGCAGCAGGTTGTGGCACAGCACGAGGTCGTACGAGCCGGCCTCGACGACGTCGACGAGCTTGGCCACATCGGATTCGATGACGGTGACCCGGTTGCCGACGCCGGTGGACTCGGCCAGCGACCGGGCCGAGGCGAGCATCTGCGGCGCGTAGTCCACCAGGGTGACCTGGTGCCCGGCTGCGGCGTAGCGAACCGCCTCGACCCCGTTGCCGCCGGCCACGTCGAGGATGCGCAGCCTGCGGCCGTCCAGGTGGCGGGCGATGTTGTGCTCGGCCAGCGTGTAGCGCAGGCGGCCCCAGGGCGCGTCCTGCCACTGGCGCCAGGCGGTCACCTTGTCGTCGAAAACGTCGCGGGTCACGTCACTCATGCCTGCGACCGTAACCCGGCAGGCGCCGCGGGGCACGCTGGAACGCGCGTTAAGCCATCAGCCGATCGTGGCGCGCCGCTGCCGGTCGAGTGCCCGCACCCGCCGCTCAGGCGGCTTCGAGCGCCTGGCGCAGCTCGGCCTTGGTCGCCGGGCGCCCCTTCTCGTCCTCGAACGGCCCGTACGGCGTGCCGTAGGCGGGTGTGCCCGGCTGGTGCCGGCGCCCGCCCTCGGCCAGCGGGCCGCTGTCCACGCCGTCGTAGCCGATCGCCTCCAGGAAGGCGATCACCGCCAGCTTGGCCTCCGCATCGTCACCGGACACCACCAGCGCGCTGCGGTCGATCGCGTCGACCGGCCGCGCCAGCGAGCCCAGGTGCTTGTAGTAGATGTTGTTGAACACCTTCACCACCCGGGAGGCGGCCAGGTGCCGCTGCAGCAGCTCGCTGCTGGTGGTGCTGCCGTCGTCGAGCACCGCGATCTGCCCGTCGCGCTCGGGGTAGTAGTTGTTGGTGTCCATCACGACCTTGCCCGCCAGCGGCGCGGCCGGGATGCTGTCGTACGCGTGCAGCGGCACGCTGACCAGCACCAGGTCGCCCGCGCGGGCCGCCTCCTCGACGGTGCCCGCCCGCGCCCGCGGCCCCAGCTCGGCGGCGAGGTCGGCCAGCGTCTGCGGGCCGCGCGAGTTGCTGAGCACCACGTCGTAGCCGGCCGCCACGGCGAGCCTGGCCACGGTGCCGCCGATGTTGCCGCTGCCGATGAACCCGATGGTGGTCATGCTCCGCCTCTCGCCCGCACCGGGCCGCCCCGGTCGCCGTCATGGTCAACGCGGGGCGGCGGCGCAGGTCACTGGGCCGGCGCGAGCTGGTGCATGGCGCAGCCGAGCAGCACCGACGGGTCGGTGTAGATGCCGAGCACGGCCACGTCGCGGGCGACCGGCGCGGCCCGCAGCGCGGTGCCGCCGTAGCCGGCCGGGGCGGCGGGCATCGAGAACACTCCGAGATTCATCGTGTACGGCGTGAGCGTCCCGTCGGGCGCGGGCACCAGCTGGGGCTGCGGGTGGACGCGGCGCTGCAGCACCCAGCCGCCCTGCGCCAGCGCCTCGTCGAGCTGGGCCGCCCACTGCGGCGGCAGTGTCTGCCAGCCTGGCAGCACGCCGCTGCCGCCGTGCCGGAAGGCCGGTTTGAGGGTCAGCTCCGCGCGCTGCTCGATCGCGTGTTCGCGCAGGTCGGCCAGCATGCCGGTGTCGAGCTCGACGTCGCCGGGGCGGCAGATCCGGGTCCACGGCACGAAGCGGCGCAGCCGTTCGCGCAGCCCGGGTTCGAACAGCCCGGCGTGCTGGGACAGCAGCGCGAGCGCGGCCTTGGAGCTGAACACCTGGCAGCCCGGCGGGGTGAACATGAGCACCTCACCGCGTTCGACCGCGGCCAGCAAAGGCTCCACCAGCTCCCGCCCGGCCCGGGTGGCCGCCTGCTGGAGCAGGAAGCACCGGTAGACCACGTCCACCGGGCGGCCCTGCGCCCACACCCGCCCGTCGCGGTAGTCCAGCTGCCCGACGTGCACGGGGACGCTGTCCACGCCGTAGTGGCGGCGGTGCAGGTCGGCGCAGCGGCGCAGCGGCTCCTCGTTGTCGGGCAGGTCCGCGGGCAGGAACACCATGGCCACGGTCGGGGTGCTGTCGGGCGGCAGGCCGACCTCCAGGCGCATGCTGGCCAGGCACTCCCCCACCATGTCGGGGTAGCCCAGGCCGTGCTCGGCGGCGAACGAGGCGAGCACCGGATGCGCGAGCAGCGCCTCGTTGAGCAGCCCGGCCTCGACCAGCCCGACGGTGGAGCCGACGTTGTACTCCAGCAGCTTCGGGCCGGTGTCGTCGGCGTAGACGTCGGCGCGGCCGTAGCGGGTGACGGGGTGGCCGGCCTGGGTCCGTACCACCAGCTCGGTCTCATCCGGCGACAGGCCCACGGCCCGCGCGAACGCGGCGAGGTCCCCGCCGAACAGCAGGTCCGGCAGCCGGACCAGCGCCTCGTGCACGGCGGCCAGGTCGCCTACGAGGCGGGTGTGCTCGTCGTGGTCGAAGAAGAGCGGCCGGGCCAGGCACCGGTGCCGGTAGAACGACTCGATCACGGGCGGCACCCGCGTCGGCGGCAGCAGCTCGGCGGCGGTGAAGCCGCCCGCGCGGATGCGGTGCAGGTACAGCTCGGTGAGTGACGGACCGAACGCCATTGTTCTTTCCCTCCCTGGGCAGAGCCCAAGCCTATGGCTCGGGCACCGGCCGGGGGCACGACTCTCGAAACAGCTCGATCCACATCGGATAACACTTCGGTTGCATTAGATAGTTAAGTTTACTAAACTGCTGCGAAGCTCGGGACGAGCCGCTTCCTCATCCCGGACAACCTTTCCCGACCGGATCTCCGAAGGGGACAGACATGTCCGAATCGTCCCAACAGCGGGTACGTCGCGGCCGCTGGGCCGCCGCCGCTGTCGCCCTGGTGACCGCCGCCGCCGGCGCCACCGCCGCACTGCTCCCGGCCACCAGCGCCAACGCCGTCGTGCTCCCGAACAACTTCAAGAGCGTCGGCTACATGCCCTCCTGGGCGGGCAGTGTGGGCAGCATCCAGTTCAGCAAGCTCACCCACATCAACTACGCGTTCGCCCTGCCCAACAGCAACGGCACCCTGCAGGCGCTCGACAACCCGTCGAAGCTGTCGTCGCTGGTGTCCTCGGCCCACGCCAACGGCGTCAAGGTCTCCATCGCCGTCGGCGGCTGGAACGACGGCAACGACTCCGGGTTCGAGAGCCTGGCCGCCAGCAGCGGCGGGCGCACCACGTTCGTCAACAGCGTGATGGGCCTGGTCAACCAGTACGGCCTCGACGGCGTCGACATCGACTGGGAGTACCCGGACCCGGGCACCTCCGGCAGCAACTACGCCCTGCTGATGCAGCAGCTGTCGACCACCCTGCACAACAACGGCAAGCTGCTGACCGCGGCCGTCGTCTCCGAGGGCAACACCGCCAACGGCGTGCCCACCTCGGTCTTCGGCTACGTCGACTGGCTGAACATCATGGCCTACGACGGCGGCAGCCCGCACGCCAACTACAACTGGTCCATCAACGCGGTCAACTTCTGGAAGGGCCGCGGCCTGCCCGCGAGCAAGGCGGTGCTGGGCGTGCCGTTCTACAGCCGCCCGACCTACTACACGTACTCGCAGCTGGTGGCCATGGACCCGGCCAACGCCAACCGCGACTGCGTCACGGTCAACGGGTCGCAGGAGTGCTACAACGGCATCCCGACGATCAAGGCCAAGACCCAGTGGGCCATGGCCAACGCGGGCGGCATCATGAACTGGGAGCTGTCGCAGGACACCACCGGCTCGACCTCGCTGGTCAGCGCGATCTACGACACGGTCATGGGCGGCAGCCAGCCGCCGTCGAGCCCGCCGCCCGGCGGCGGCCGCACCGGCCGGATCACCGGCATCGGCGGCAAGTGCGTCGACGTGGCCGCGGCCAGCTCGGCCAACGGCACCGCCGTGCAGCTGTACACCTGCAACGGCACCACCGCGCAGACCTGGACCGTCGGCACCGACGGCACCATCCGCGCCCTGGGCAAGTGCCTGGACGTCACCGGCGGCGCCACCGCCGACGGCACGAAGATCCAGATCTGGGACTGCACGGCGAGCAACGCCAACCAGCAGTGGACCTACAACTCCTCCACCCAGCGCCTCACCAACCCCAAGTCCGGCAAGTGCCTCGACGCCACCGGCCAGTCCTCGGCAGACGGCACCCGCCTCCAGATCTGGTCCTGCAACACCCAGGCCAACCAGAAATGGATCCTCCCCTGACCGGGACCCCTGAACCCCGTCGATCATGAACCTATGGCACGGCTCGACGGCGTGTCGCCGCCATAACTTCATGATCGACGGAATGGTGGTGCCGCGCCGATCAGGGCGGCGCGGCACCACCGCCACCGCCCGGCGGGCATGATGGGCGGTGGCGAAGGGAGATGCCGATGATCGGCACGTTGCGCGGAGTGGTGCTCGACGCACCCGACATCAAGCGGCTCGCCGCGTTCTACACCGAGCTGTGCGGCTGGACCCAGCGGTACGCCGACGACGACTGGGTCGTCGTGGGGACCGGCGACGGCTGGCGCCTCGGCTTCCAGCTCAGCCCCGACCACGTGCCGCCGCAGTGGCCTGACCCCGCACATCCGCAGCAGGCGCACCTCGACCTGCGCGTGCCCGACCTCGACGCCGCCTCAGCGCGGGCAGTCGAGCTGGGCGCGCGGCTGCTGCGCCGCAACGAGACCTGGTACACCCTGGCCGACCCCGCCGGGCACCCGTTCGACCTGTGCCTGTCCGCCGAGCAGCCGCAGCCCGCGCTCGCGGGCGTGATGCTCGACTGCCCCGACGCCAAGCAGCTGAGCGCCTTCTACGCCGAACTGCTCGGCAAGCCCGTCACCTACGAGGGCGACGGCATGGCGATGATCGGCGAGGACGGCGCCCAGCCGCTGATGTTCCAGCAGGTCGCCGACTACCAGGCGCCCCGCTGGCCCGACCCCGCGCACCCGCAGCAGTTCCACCTCGACGTCACGGTCGACGACGTCGACGCGGCCGAGGCCGCGGTGCTGGAGCTCGGCGCGACCTCCCTGTTCATCGCCGGAGAGAACTGGCGCGTCTACACCGATCCGGCGGGCAAGCCGTTCTGCCTCTGCTGGGACTAGAAAGCCCCGTCGGTGTCGCTGGTGTACCGGTTGCGCTCCCGCTCCTCGTGCTCGATCTCGAACGGGAACCGGTACGCCGTACCGGCGCGCAGGAGCTCGCGCTGTCGCGGATCGAGCGCCCGTACCGCCGGATGCGGCAGCAGGCCCGCGCACAGGTCGTGCAGCGGATCGCGCCGCACCGGCCACGAGATCCCGGTGAACAGCACCAGCAGCAGGGTGAAGACCAGGCCGAGCAGCAGCAGCACCAGTGACCGGCCGACGAGGTCGCCCAGGCCGGTGGGGCCGCCGTCGCGCAGGAAGGTCACCTGGACGGCGAAGAAGGCGGCCAGCAGCACCGCGGTCCCGTAGGCGGCGAGCTGCAGCACGTCGTTCTCGTCGCGGGCCAGCCCGGGGTACCGGGCGTCCTGCTCACGCCGGAACTCCTCGCGCCGGCGACGCTGGTCGGCGTCCCAGGTGAGCTCCTTCAACCCCGCCGGGCCGTCGTGGCCGCGCAGGAACTCCAGCGCCGCCGCCTCGACCGGGTGCGCCGGAACGTCCCGCGCCGCCGTCGCCGTGACCAGGCCCTCCGGACTGATCTCGATCAGCCCCGCCCCCAGCAGGGCGGCGGCCACCGCCTCGTTCACGTCGCCGTCGGCGCGGTACCAGGCGTTCCCCCGGACGACGGCGTAGTACGGATCGATCGCGGCCACGTCGACGGCCGCACCGGCCCTGCGGTCCACCCGGTCACGCAGCCACCACAGGAAGCCGAGCACCACGAACACGGCCGCCGCGACCGCCGTCGCCACCCCCGCCAGGGTCCATTGACTCATGTACCCATCGTCGCAACGCGACGCTCGTCACGGCCAGACCTAAGCCGCGCGCAGTGTGAGCAGAGTGATCTCGCTGGGGGCGAACACGCGCAGCGGCGGACCCCAGAAACCGGTGCCGCGGCTGGTGTAGAGCTGGGTCTGCGCGCTGTGCCGGGTCAGGCCCTGCACCGCGGGCTGGTCGACGCGTACCAGGTAGTGGAACGGCCAGATCTGGCCGCCGTGGGTGTGCCCGGAGATCTGCAGGTCCACCCCCGCGGCCACCGCCGCCCCGATCTGCTGCGGCTGGTGGGCCAGCAGCAGCACCGGCAGGTCGCCGTCGGTGCCCGCCAGCGCCGCGGCCAGGTCGGCCTGGTGCCCGGGTCGGCCCGAGGACTTGGCGGTACGGTCGTCGACGCCCGCCACCACCAGCGTGTCCCCACCCCGGCGCACCAGCACGTGCCGGTTGTGCAGCGACTCCCAGCCCAGCTCCGTCATGTGGTCCAGCCAGTTCTGCGCGTCGCCCATGTACTCGTGGTTGCCGGTGACGTACACCCGGGCGTCGCGGGCGCGGATGTCGCCCAGCGGCGCGGCCTGGGCCCGGCGCTGGTCGACCGAGCCGTCGGCGATGTCGCCGGTGTGGCAGACGATGTCGGCGTCCAGGCTGTTGACGACCTCGGTGACGCCCTTGGACCAGCGCTCCCGGTCGATCGGCCCGTAGTGGGTGTCGGTCAGCAGCGCGACCTTCAGCCCGTCCAGTTCGCGGCCCAGGCGCGGCAGCACCACCTCGACGCGGCGGACCCTCGGCACCCGCATCGCCTCGACATACCCCCAGGCGATCAGGACGGCGCTGACCAGCAGCGTGAACGCGGCGACGAGGCGGGAGCGGACCGGGTCGGCGACGCCTGCCGCGGTCAGGCCGAGCCGCAGCACGTTGCCGAAGACCGACCACACGAACAGCACCCAGACGACGCCGAGCATGGTGTCGGCGATGCGGGCGGCCCAGTCGACGCGGCGGCCGTGGCCGTAGAACATCAGCGCGGGGAACGACAGCAGCGCGGCGCCGAACAGCACCGACCCGGCCGCCCCGACCAGGGCCGGCCAGTGCGCGGCCGAGTGCAGCAGCGTCCACCAGGGCACGCCGAACAGCAGGCCCAGCACCACGACCAGGACGGAGAAGAAGACCAGCGGACGGCCGACGCGGCGCGCCGGGCGTACGGTGACGGTTTCGGTGGCGGACATCGCGCTCCTCGCGTGCAGTGGCCTACGGCCAAGCATGCCTCACGGATGCTGAACGCCGGCTGAAGGTTTCCCGCAGTTTCGCCGCCAGTGTCCGCTCGCCTCCGGCGGCGTCCCGATGGCTACCTCTTGGGTTCGTACCGCAGCACCACGGCCCCCGAGTCCAACTCCTGCCGGCCCACGAGCTTCAGGTCGACGTACTTCGACAGCCCCGCGAACAGCGTCGGCCCGTGTCCGGCGATCCGGGGTATCACCACGAACTCATACTCGTCGATCAGGCCCAGCTCCGCCAGCGCCAACGGCAGCCGCACGCCGCCCACCAGCACTTCCCCGCCCGGCTCCTGCTTGAGCCGGGAAACGGCCTCGCCCAGGTCCCCGCGCAGGAGTTCGGCGTTCCAGTCGACCTGCTGCAGGGTGCTCGACACGACGTACTTCTTCGCCGCGTCGATCGTCCGCGCAAACGGGTCCGCCTGGTCGGGCTCGGCCGCCCGCGGCCGCCACGCGGCCTCCATCATCTCGTAGGTCACCCGGCCGAGCAGGAGCGCGTCGGCCCGGCTGAGGTTCGCGGCGTGGTGGCGGTGCAGCTCCTCGTCGGCGATACCGGCGCGATGGTCGCAGCATCCGTCCAAGGTGATATTGATGGAGTACCGAAGTGATCGCATCCGCACAGGGTACGAGGCCGCCCGGACAATTCCGGACCGCCGGAGCCGCGACACACCACCAGGATGGCCGACGACGGCTGGACTGAGCCCGTCGACAGGCCAGGCGGGAGAACGTAAGCTGTCGCGCCATGACGCTGTCGGTAGCCGTGCAGATCGCCGTCGCGATCGTCTGGCTGGGCCTTTACCTGGTGCTGTCGGTGCGCTACCAGCGCAGCTGGGACGCGCGGATGCGCGCCGCCCTGGGCCGTCGCCTGGGCACCGGCGTCGGCTGGGCCCAGTCCAACGGATCCGGCGACCCGTTCACCGACGACACCACCGCAGGCGCCCCGGTCTGGCGCGCCGAGGGCACCGGCTCGCTGGGGCAGCAGCTGTGGCAGCACGGGGTCGCCCGCGCCGCCCAGCTCGCCGTCATGGTCGGGCTCGGCGTGCTGCCCGCGGCGGCGCTGCTGGGGGTGGAGTTCCTGCTGCACTTCCACGGGCTGGTCGTCCTCGGCACCGCGCTGGCCGTGATCGCGATCTTCTCGCTGTTCTGGGTGGGCACCTACCGCCGCTCGTGAGCACGCTCAGGCGGGCACGGCCCCGCAGGTGATGTTCAGCGACGTGGCGGTGATGCTGCGGGCGGCGTCCGAGGCGGCGAAGACGGCCACGTTGCCGACGTCGGCCAGGCTCGCGGCCCGGCCGAGCATGGTCCGGGCCTCGATCGCGGCGGTGACGTCGGCGCGGCCGGGCGTGCCCGCCGCGATGGACTCGGGCACCCCCGCGGTCTGCAGCGTGATCACCCGTACGCCGCGCGGGCCCAGCTCGCAGGCCAGCGCCCGGCGCAGCGACTCCAGGCCGCCGAAGGCCACCTGCATGCCGCCGAGGTTGGGCAGCGGGTCGCCGTAGCCGCCGAACAGCAGGATGGCGCCGGAGCCCCGGGCGGCCATGTGCCGGGCGGCGGCGCGGGCGGTGAGGAAGTTGCTGCGGATCGCGGTGCGGACCGGCGCCTCGAACTCGGCCAGGCTGATCTCCGTGAGCGGCCTGCCGTGCACCGCGCCGTGGGAGATCAGGTTGATGGTCACGTCGACGCTGCCGAAGCGCTCGGCCACCGCGTCGACGTGCTCGGTGACCGCGGCCTCGTCGAGGGCGTCCACGACGGCGGGCTCGGCGGCCCCGCCCTCGCCCCGGATCTTCTCGGCCACACGGTCGAGGCCGGCCCGGGTGCGGCCCGCGAGATGCACGGTCGCGCCCTGGGCGGCGAACGCGCGCGACACCGCGCCGCCGATGGCGCCGCCCGCGCCGTACACGATCGCGTTCTTGCCCTTGAGCAGCACCGCCGCACCTCCCGGTCACCCGGCGCCACCGCGGCGCCGACCTGATCACGGTAGGCCCGCGCCGCCCGGCGGCACGCGCAGGGCCGCCGGTTTGCGCCGATCGCGGCCACCGGGGCCGCGAGGGCGCGCAGACTCGCAGGTGGAAGGGGGTGGCCGGGGTGACGATCGAGGACGGTCCGGGCCAGGGTCCGATCGCGCAGGTCCAGGAAGGCATGCGGGTGTACGACAGCGCCGGTGCCGACCTCGGCGAGGTCGTCGACGTGAAGCTGGGCGACCCGCTGGCGGTGACCGAGGAGGGCCAGGTCAGCGGCGAGCCGCACGGCCTGCTCGGGGTGGTGCTCGACCCCGAGGCGAACGAGCCGCACGTGCCCGGCGAGCTGGCCCAGGGGCTGCTCCGCGAGGGCTACCTGAAGATCCACCACGGCGGCCTGCGCCGCCACACCTGGTACGCCCCCGCCGGTGACGTCGCGGGGGTCGACGGCGACACGGTCCGGCTGTCGGTGACCAAGGACCGGCTGCTGCCCGCGCGATGAGCGATGGGACTCCACTGGGGACAGCCGCGCCGATAGGGTCATCACATGCTGGTACACGCGCGGGGTCTGGAGTTCGACGTGTCGGTGTCCGGTCCCGAGGACGGGCGGCCGGTGCTGCTGCTGCACGGCTTTCCGCAGCACTCCGGCGAGTGGGACGCGGTGGTGGCGCGGCTGAACGCCGCCGGGATGCGCACGTACGCCCTGGACCAGCGCGGCTACAGCCCCGGTGCCCGGCCCGGCGAGGTCGAGTCGTACCGGGTGGACGAGCTGGTCGCCGACGCGCTGGCGGTGCTGGACGAGCTGGGCGTGCCCTGGGCTGACGTGGTCGGCCACGACTGGGGCGCGGTGATCGCCTGGTACCTGGCGGCCGGTCATCCGGGGCGGGTGCGCACGCTGACGGCGGTGTCGGTGCCGCATCCGGCGGCCTACCTCGCGGCGCTGACCGGTGACGCCGACCAGCAGGGGCGCTCGGCGTACATCCAGCTGTTCCGGCAGCCGGGGGTGGCCGAGGACCTGCTGCTCAGCGAGGACGCGGAGCGGCTGCGGGCGGTGTTCACCGGCTGCCCGCCCGAGTCCGTCGAGTCGTACGTGGCGCCGATGCGGGAGCCGGGCGCGCTGACGGCGGCGCTGAACTGGTACCGGGCGGGCGACTTCCACGGCATGGGGCGGCTGGGCCCGGTGAGCGTGCCGACGACGTTCGTGTGGAGCGACGGCGACCTGGCCGTGGGCCGGGCCGCGGCGGAGGGCTGCGTCGAGCACGTGACCGGCGACTACCGGTTCGTCGAGGTCGCCGGGGTCAGCCACTGGATCCCGGACCAGGCGCCCGATGCGGTCGCCGAGGCGGTGCTGGCCCGCACCGCGGGCTAGGCCGGGCGGTGCCGTAGGCCGTCCATGAGCAGGTCGAGCAGGCGCCCGGCCTGCTCGCGGCGGCCCGGGTCGCCGGTGGCCAGCGAGATCCCGCTCAGGCCGGTGAGCACGTCCTCGGCGGCGACGTCGGCGCGCAGCAGTCCTGCGGCGGCGCCCGCCGCGACCAGGGTGTCGACCGCGCCGACGAGGCGGTCGCGGCTGTGCGCGAACGGGTTGCCGCCCGAGGCGATGACGGCCTTGAGCACGTCGGCCATGCCCCGCTTGGTGGTCATGTACTCCACGAACCGGTCCATCCACACCCGCAGCGCCCGGTCCGGCGGCAAACTCTGGAGCAGGTCGGTCACGCCGTCGCAGAGCCGGTTGAGTTCGCTGCGGTAGGCGGCCTCGACCAGCGCCTCGCGGGTCGGGAAGTGGCGGTAGAGGGTGCCGATGCCGACCCCGGCCTCCTTGGCGATGGCGTCGAGGGTGGTGTCCGGCCCCTCCTGCGCGAAGGCCCGGGCCGCGGCGTCAAGCAGGCGCTGGCGGTTGCGCTGCGCGTCGGCGCGCAGCGGGCGGGTGCTGGCCGACACTTGCCCTCCTCGGGGTGCTGCTCCGGCGCGGCGCCGGAGCGTTCATTGTCGAAGCGGCGGGCCCGGTTGCAAAACGGAGCAACCTCCGATTACTGTCGGTCGTATCGGAGCTGCCTCCGCTTATAGCATCGTAACTGGTGGAGGGGCACGGACGAGTCAGGACGGAAGATCATGACTGAGCGAATCACCACGCCGTTCTCGGCGACCTCGACCGCGGCCGAGGTCGCCGCGGGCATCGACCTCACCGGCCGCCGGGCCGTGGTCACCGGCGGCGCCTCGGGCATCGGCATCGAGACCGCGCGGGCGCTGGCCGGAGCCGGTGCGCAGGTCACCCTCGCCGTACGCGACACCGCCGCCGGTGCCCGCACCGCCGAGGACATCACCGCGACCACCGGCAACAAGGACATCCACGTCACCGCGCTGGACCTGACGGACCTGGCGTCGGTGGCCGCGTTCGTCGACGGCTGGGACGGCCCGCTGCACCTGCTGATCAACAACGCGGGCGTGATGGCCACTCCGGAGACCCGCACCTCGCGCGGCTGGGAGCTGCAGTTCGCCACCAACCACCTGGGCCACTTCGCGCTGGCCACCGGCCTGCACCCGGCCCTGGCCGCCGCCGACGACGCCCGGGTGGTGTCGGTCAGCTCCACCGCGCACCTGCGCTCGCCCGTGGTCTTCGAGGACATCCACTTCCGCGAGCGCGAGTACGAGCCGTGGGCGGCGTACGGGCAGTCCAAGACGGCCAACGTGCTGTTCGCCGTCGAGGCGCAGCGGCGCTGGGCGGCCGACGGCATCACCGTGAACGCGCTGATGCCGGGCGGGATCCGGACCAACCTCCAGCGCCACATCACCGACGAGGACCTGGCCCGGCTGCGCAGCGCGACCGGCAGCGGGGACTTCCAGTGGAAGACGCCGGAGCAGGGCGCGGCCACCTCGGTGCTGCTGGCGACCGCGCCGTACCTGAGCGGCGTCGGCGGGCGCTACTTCGAGGACTGCAACGAGGCCGGGCCGAACCAGCCGGGCACCCGCACCGGGGTCGCGGCGTACGCGCTCGACCCGGAGGCCGCGCAGCGGCTGTGGCAGGTGTCGGTGGACACTCTCGCCTGAGCACCGCACGGGTGGCCGCCGTCGACGGCGGCGGCCACCCGGCCGAGGTCAGCCCGCGGCGCGATAGGCCCGGCCGGCGGCCGTGGCCAGGGCGCCCGGCCGGTACAGCCCCGTCCCCTGGTTGCCCTCCTTCGGCGTGGGCAGCGCGAACCAGGCGTAGCGCTCCACCGAGGACAGGCTCTGCAGCATCGCGGTCGAGCGGGTCGCGAACGAGGCCTGCTGCGCGTCGGTCGGGAACACCGCCCCGCCGGGGCCCCACTTGATCAGGGCGTACTCGGTCAGCCAGATGGGCTTGTGATAGCGGTTCCACACGGCCTGCACGTAGTCGCGCAGGTGGTCGACGGCGGCGGGCGAGAAGTCCGAGCCGTACCAGTGCAGGGCGATGAAGTCGACCCGGTAGCCGCGGTCGCGCGCACCGCTGAGGAACCGGTCCAGCCAGCCGCCCGGCCGGTCCGCGCCCACGGCCACCGCGGGGCTGCCCAGTCGCAGCCCGGTCGCCTGCAGCCGGGGCCACAGCTCCAGCGCCCGCTCCACCGTCATGTTCGACTGGCTGGCGAAGTCCGGCTCGTTGAAGCCCAGCAGCTCCCGGCCGTTGGCCTTGGCCCGGGCCAGCTCACCGTCGTTGACCGAGTTCGCGCCCCAGATCATCGGCACGAACGCCGCCGAGCCGCCCGCGCCCCCGGTCGGGCCGGACGCCCAGTTGTAGTACCAGGACGCGCCCACGTCCTTCAGCGCCGCGCCGAGCCCGGCGAACTCCCATACGCTGACGCCCTTCTTCGCCGACCGGCGGCCCGCACCGCCACCGGCCGCCGAACCCGACGGACTCGGCCGGGGCGAGCGCGACGGCGACGCCGCGACCGGCGGCGACGGCAGCGGCGACGGCGACCTGGTGGCGGCGGCGCCGGTGGACTGCGCCGGCGGCCCCGCGGCGTCGGCGAGCCGGTCCGGGGACGGGCCCGGGCGGGTGAGCGTCCACACCGCGGCGACGAGCACCACCAGCAGCAACGGCAGCAGGGCGGGCCACCAGCGGCGCAGCGGGCTGCGGCGGGCGTGGCGACCGGGGCGGGGTGGCGGGGTCTGCTCCACGAGCCGTCACCCTAGTGGGGCACCGGGCGCGGCGCCCGGCTGCGGCCACCCCTCGGGAAACGACTGCGGCCGAGGTCGCAAACGCGAGAAGCAATTTCCACCCGGTCGTACGAGGCGACTACAGTGATCGCTCACCGGCCCTACCGGGGGTAGCAGTGATCGAGTTCGCCGTGCTCGGACCGTTGACCATCAAGCTCGATGGCCGGCCCGTGACCCTGGCGACCCCGAAACTGCGCCAGCTGCTGGTGATGCTGCTCGCCTCGGCGGGCCGCCCCGTCGCCGCCGACGTGCTCGCGCACTGCCTGTGGGGTGCCCACCCGCCCAAGACCGCACGCAAGTCGCTGATGGTGTACGTCTCCCGCCTGCGCACCCAGCTCGGCAAGACCGACCGCATCGAGTTCGGACCGGCCGGATACACGATCGCCCTGCTGCCCGGCGAGCTCGACGCCCAGGTGTTCGAGCAGCTGCTGGCCGACGCCGGGGCGGCCCGCACCGCCGGGGACGCGCACCGGGCCACCACGCTGCTGCGGCAGGCGCTGGAGCTGTGGCGCGGCGACGCCTACTTCGACGCCCCCGACGCCCGCGCCGAGCACGACCGGCTCGAGGAGCTGCGCCTCACCGCGTTCGAGGACCTGATCGACGCCGAGCTGGGCGCCGGGCGGCACACCGGCGTCATCACCGAGCTTGCGGCGACGATCGCGGCCCACCCGTACCGGGAGCGGCCGCGCGGGCAGCTGATGCTCGCGCTGTACCGCAGCGGCCGGCAGGCCGAGGCGCTGGCGGTCTACCGCGACGCCCACGAGCGCTTCACCGAGGACCTGGGCCTGGAGCCGCTGCCCCCGCTGCAGCAGCTCCAGCAGCAGATCCTGCACGCCGACCCGGCGCTGGACGCGCCCGCCACCGCGGCCGCGCCCCGGTTCCGGTTCCTGCCCCGCAACATCCCCGACTTCACCGGCCGCGACGGCGACCTGCGGTGGCTCGACGAGGTCGCCCAGCAGCCGGGCAACACCGCCGTGATCACCGCGATCGCGGGCACCGCCGGGGTGGGCAAGACGGCGCTGGCCGTCCACTGGGCGCACGGTGCGGCGGCCCGGTTCCCGGACGGGCAGCTGTACCTGAACCTGCGCGGCTACGACCGCGACCACCCGTTGCGGCCCATCGACGCGGTGACCCACCTGCTGCTGTGCCTGGACGTGCCCGCCGACGCGATCCCGGTCGCGTTCGACGACGCGGTGGCGCGCTTCCGCGACACGGTCGCGGGCAAGCGGATGCTGATCGTGCTCGACAACGCCAGCACCGCCAAGCAGGTGCGCCCGCTGCTGCCGGGCGAGCCCGGCTGCCTGGTCGTGGTGACCAGCCGCGACCGGCTGTCCGGACTGGTCGCCCACGACGGCGCGCAGCGGCTGACGCTGGGGCTGCTGCCGCCCGCCGAGTCGGTCGAGCTGCTGCGCCGGGTGCTGGGCAAGGAGCGCGTCGACGCCGACCTGGCGCACATGCGCGAGCTGGCCGACCTGTGCGCGCACCTGCCGCTGGCGCTGCGCATCGCCGCCGCCCAGCTGGCCGACCAGCCCGACCTCGACACCGCCTCGTACGTCGCCGCGCTGCGCGCCCGCAGCCGGGTCGCCGCGCTCGCCCTGGACGACGACGAGGACCTGGCCGTGCGGTCGGTGCTCGACCAGTCCTGCCACGCCCTGTCCCCCGCCGACCAGGCGGGATTCCGGATGCTCGGGGCGTTCCCCGGCGTGGACGTCACCGCCGACAGCGTCGCGGCACTGGCCGGGACCGACCCGGAGGCGGCGGCGCGGCTGCTGGAGCGGCTGGCCGCCGGGCACCTGCTCGACGAGCACGCCCCCGGCCGGTTCACCTGGCACGACCTCATCGGCGACTACACCCGGACCGTGCTGGAGGAGCGCGCCGAGGACGTCGGCGCGCCGCTGCGGCGGCTGCTGGCCGACTACACCGGCCGGGCCGAGGCCGCCAACGGTGAACTGCTGTCCGCGCACGAGGAGACCGCCGCGCGGGCGCGGGCCTGGCTGGAGCGGGAGCGGCGCAACCTGGTCGAGTGCGTGGCCCGCGCGGCCGAGCTGGGCTGGGGCGAGGCCGCCGCGCGGCTGGCGGTGCCGCTGTGGCGGTTCCTGCACTTCGCCGGGCACACCACCGACTGGGTCGCGATGTTCGAGCGGGCCGTGGCGGCCAGCGACGGCATCGACGAGGCGCTGCAGGCGTCGGTGCTCAACGCGCTGGGCGGCGCCTACATCAAGGCGGGGCGGTACGGCGAGGCGATCACGATCCACGAGCGCTGCGTCGGCGTGCGCACGGCGCTGGGCGACCACGCGGGCGTGGCCCGGTCGTACGCCAACCTGGCCCTGTCCTATGAGCACCAGGGACGCTACGACGACGCGCTGGCGCAGGTGCGCCACGGCCTGGACGCGGCCCGCCGGGCCGGGGACCGGGCGTTCACGGCCGCCATGCTCAGCGGCAGCCTGCCCACGCTGTACCTGCACAACGGCCAGATCGAGCAGGCGCGGGAGATCCTGCGCACGCACCTGCCCGAGATCCGGGCCGACGGCAGCGACCTCGACGTCGCCCGGGCGCTGCACAACCTGGCCGAGGGCCACTGCCGGGCGGGCGAACCGGAGCTGGCGATGCCGCTGCTGACCGAGGCCCGCGAGATCGCCGAGCGGACCGGCGACCGGCACCAGGTGATGGCGGCCTCGTGGATCCTGGGCAACGTCATGCGCGACACGGGCCGCCCGCAGGAGGCCGTCGACCTGATCGAGCAGGCGCTCGCGGAGATCAGCTTCTCCGGGTCGCGGGGCGAGGAGGTCGAGGTCCGCAACGACCTGGCCCTGTCGTACGCGCAGGCCGGCGCCGCCGACCAGGCGGTGGCCGAGTACCGGCGCAGTGTGGCGCTGGCCCGCGAGATCGGCACCCGGCACTTCGAGGCGACCGCGCACGCGGGCCTGGCCCGGCTGCTGCGCGGCACCGACCCGGGCGCGGCCGACGACCACCTGGCCCAGGCGTTGCGGATCCTCGACCAGGTCAACCCGCCCGAGGCGGCCCGACTGCGGTCCGGGCGCCCGTAACCGACGCCCGCTCGCCCCCGCCCTGCGGTTTGCCATAGACGCTGGCCTATCACGTCGACTTCGATCTTGTTCCAGTCGATGTGATAGGGCCAACGTCTATTCGAAACGGAGCTGGGCGGGGCGGGGCGGCGGGAGGGAGGTGCCGCGTGGGTGGTTACAGGGAGCGGGAGAGGCGGTCGGCCAGGCGGCGGGTGAAGCCGGCCGGGTCGTCGAGTTCGCCGCCCTCGGCCAGCAGGGCCATCGCGTACAGGAACTCGGCGTTCTCGGCGAGGGCGTCGTCGTCGCCGCGTTCGGCGTGCGCGGCGCGCAGCTTCTCCACCAGCTGGTGCTGCGGGTTCAGCTCCAGGATGCGCTTGGTCTTCGGCACGTCCTGGCCCATCGCCCGGTAGAGCCGCTCCAGCGCGGGCGGGGCGTCGAAGGCGTCGGACACCAGGCACGCCGCCGAGGTGGTCAGGCGCGAGCTCAACCGCACCTCCTTGACCTTCTCGGTCAGCCGGGTGCCCATCCAGGCCAGCAGCTCGGAGAACGTCTCGGTGGCGGGCTCCTCGTCGCGCTCGGACTTGAGGTCGACCTCGCCCCGGCTGGCGGAGGTGAACGGCTTGCCGTCGAATTCGCCGACCATGTCGACCCACATCGCGTCGACCGGGTCGTGCAGCAGCAGCACCTCGATGCCGTTGGCGGCGAACGCCTCCAGGTGCGGCGAGTTCTCCAGGGTGGACCGCTGCTCGCCGACCAGGTAGAAGATCTCGGTCTGGTCGGCCTTCATGCGCTCGACGTACTCGCGCAGCGTGGTCGGCCGCGCGGGGTCGTGGGTGGACGCCAGCTGGACGACGTCGAGGATCGCCGCCTTGTTGTCCGGATCGTTGACCAGGCCCTCCTTGACCGCCTGGCCGAACTCGCGCCAGAACCCGGCGTACTTCTCCGGGTCCTTGGCCAGCATGTCCTTGAGCGTGCCGAGGACCTTGCGGACCAGGCGGCGCCGGATGGTCTGGATCTGCCGGTCCTGCTGCAGGATCTCGCGGGAGACGTTGAGCGACAGGTCGGCGGCGTCGACGACGCCCTTGACGAAGCGCAGGTACTCCGGCAGCAGCGCCTCGCAGTCGTCCATGATGAACACGCGCCGGATGTAGAGCTGGACGCCGCGCCGGGTGCCCCGGCTGAACAGGTCGTGCGGCGCGCGGGCGGGCAGGAACAGCAGCGCGTCGAAGGTGAGCGTGCCCTCGGCCCGCAGGTGGACGGTCTCCAGCGGATCGGTCCAGTCGTGACTGACGTGCCGGTAGAACTCGGTGTACTCCTCGGGCTTGATCTCGGCGGCGGGCCGGGACCACAGCGCCTTCATCGAGTTGAGGGTCTCGGGCTCCTCGGCGTCCGGCGCCGTCATCCGGATCGGCCAGGAGATGAAGTCGGAGTAGCGCTTGACGATGCGCCGCAGCACGGCCGCGTCGCTGTAGTCGAACAGGTGGTTGTCCTCGTCGGCCGGCTTGAGGTGCAGCGTGACAGAGGTGCCGACCGGCGCGTCGGCGACCTCGGACACCTCGTACGTGTCCGCGCCGGCCGACTCCCAGCGGGTGCCCTCGGCCTGGCCCGCCCGGCGGGTCACCAGGACGACCCGGTCGGCCACCATGAAGCTGGAGTAGAACCCGACGCCGAACTTGCCGATGAGCTCGGCGGTGCCGTCCTGCTTGGCCTGCTGCCAGCGGCTGACGAACTCGGCCGTGCCGGACCGGGCGATCGTGCCGATCAGCTCGACGACCTGGTCGCGGGTCATGCCGATGCCGTTGTCGCGGATGGTCAGGGTGCGCTGCTCCGGGTCGGCCGACAGCTCGATGTGCAGGTCGCCGGTGTCGGCGTCGAGCTCCTTGTCGACCAGCGACTCCAGCCGCAGCTTGTCGAGGGCGTCGGACGCGTTGGAGACGAGTTCCCGCAGGAAGACGTCCTTGTTCGAGTAGATGGAGTGGATCATCAGCTGGAGCAGCTGCTGCGCCTCCGCCTGGAACTCGAACGTTTCGACCTGGCCCACCGGCACATCCCCCTTCTGCGTTAGCACTCACCCTGTCGGAGTGCCAATGCAGATTTAGCACCAGCCGGCCCGGTGGGGCAACTCGGGGTGCCCCCGGGGTGACCCGGTGTCAGCCCAGGAACTCCCCGACCGCCGCCAGGAAGGCCGCCGCATCGTCGCGGCGCAGGCAGTGCCCGGCATCCAGGTGGCGCGCGGTGACCCGGCCGCCCGTGACCGCGGCGCAGGCCGCGACGTCGTCGCCGGTCAGCAGGCCGCCCCGGCCCGGGTCGCCGTGCAGCAGCAGGGCCGGGCAGCCGGTCCGGGACAGCAGCTGCGGCAGCGGAACGGCCGGCTCGTACGGCAGGGCGCAGAAGCGCAGGTCGAACTCGGCCTTGCTGCGCGACCACGGGCCGAACTCGGTCTCGGGCCAGCCGGGGTTCTCCGCGCGCCCGCGCGCCAGCCGCCCGGCGTCGTCCAGCGCCTTCAGCTCGACGATCCACGGCGGCGGCTCGGAGATCACCGTCGGCTCCCAGATCGGCGGCGGGTCCTCCAGGACCATTCTGCGCACCAGGTCAGGTCGGTCGGCGGCCAGCGCGGCGGCGGTGACCGCGCCCATCGAGTGCCCGATCACGGTGAGACCCGACAGCCCGAGCGCGTCGAGCACCAGCGCGACGTCGGCGGCCTGCCGGTGCGGGCCGATCGGCTCGTCGGGCAGGCCCGAGTCACCGTGGCCGCGCGCGTCCAGCGCCAGCGCCGGGGTCCGCGCGGTCAGCCCGGCCGCGACCGGCTCCCAGCACTCGGCGGAGTCGGTGAAGCCGTGCAGCAGCACGATGCCGGGGGCCACGGTGTCCGGCTGGGCGCCGAAGCGGCGCCACGAGAGGTGAGCGGTGCGCACCCGGCGACCCTACCGGTCGGCGGCCGCGACCGCCCGCCTGTGTCAGGGGCGGGCGAACACGTCCAGCACGCCCGCGACGCGCAGGATCCGCTCGACCATCCCCCGCGCGCCCTCGAGGTAGAGCCCGACCCCGGCCGACATGGCGTGGCGGCGGGCCATGACCAGGGCGCGGATGCCGGTCGAGTCGATGAAGTCCAGGCCGCTCAGGTCCACCTCGACCGCGCCGTCGGCGGTGCAGTCGTCCACGGCGCTGGTGAGCCACTGCTGGACCAGGTCCGCGCTGGCGAGGTCGACCTCCCCGGAGATCGAGACGCGGACGCCGCCCTCCAGCGGCGTGACGGTGTGCGACGCACGGGGGCGGGATCCAGCAGCCATACCGCACAGTCGACCACATCGACCGCCGGGCAGCTACCCCGGGGAGTAGTGATCTGTCCGGCGGTCGGGTGTCAGCGGCGGGTGCGGGGGCGGCCGCCGGGGCGGGGCCGGGGGCGCAGCACGAGATAACCGGCGCCGGCGACCACGATCAGGCCCCCGATCAGCCAGTACGGCCACGAGGTCCCGCCGTCGGCGGGCGCCGGAGCGGGTGCCCCCGTCGGTGCGGCCGCCGCGCTCGGGGCGGACTGGCCCAGCAGGGCCGGGTCCGGCTGGCTGGTCGGCGCCTGCCAGTCGGCCGGGGCAGCCGACACCGGCCCCTGGTAGTCGAAGCGGATCTCACCGGAGACCTTGTCGCTGTCGGAGGCGAGGCTGAGGTACCTGATCGTGTACACGCCCCGCTGGGGCCAGTGCGACACGGCCACCACGGTCGGGAAGCCGATGCGGTACTCCTGCGGCTCCCACTTGCCGTCGCGCAGGGTCAGCTCCGTGACCGGCTTCTCCAGCGGCTTCGGCTCGCCACCGGACCAGCCGTGGTCGACGCGGGTGCCGTCGGGTGCGGTCACCGAGAAGAAGGCGACGGAGGACGCCCGCTCGGTGAAGTAGAGGGTGACCCGGTCACGGGCGTCGGTGACCGTGGTCTGGTCGGCCGGGTCGGAGAAGGCGAGCTGGCCGTGCGCGCGGGCGGGAGACGGCAGCGCGACAGCCAGCGCCGTGGCCAGTGCCACGACGGCGATCTTACGAAACATGCCCATGAAGCTAGGGCATCGCGGCCGTACGTACCATCGGTCGTCGACGATGGCTGACAGACCCGCCCATTACCATGCGAACCATGTACTTCGTGTACCGGTCGCACTATGAGGGACCGCTCAGCCGCCGGGTGCGCCGCCTGCCCGACGCGAGCGTGCTCGACTGGTTCCGCCGGTGCTGGGACACCGGCACCCCCGCCGAGATGGTCGAGCGCGAACTCGGCGGCCCGGTGTACGGCCTGGCCTCCATCTTCGAGGCCGCCCGCGCCCACGCCCTGCCCGCCCCGCGGACCTGGCCGGAGCTGTTCCAACTGCTGGACAAGTACCTCTACATCGAGGGCGACATGCCGCAGAGCCTGCAGTTCGACGGGCACGCGCTGCGGGTGAAGACCGACGACGACGAGGTCGACCTCGCCTACTTCCTCCTCGACGACGAGGCGGCCGCGCTCGGCCGGTTCGCGTTCGCGCTGCACGACCGGTGGCCGCTGCCGGCCGACACGACGGGCTCGGGCGGTTTCGACCCCGCCGGGATCCCGGTACAGACCGCCGCCGAGGCGGGCGAAGGACCCGGCACCGTGTACGCGGTGTTCCTGACCTTCCGGGACGGCGACTCGTTCGACTGCCATCCACCGCTGGCCTTCCCCGGCGTACGCCTGCCCGGTTTCGCCGCGCACCTGCGCGAGCTGACCCCGCCGCTGACCGGCTGGCCGCCGGAACTGCTGGTGCTGCGCGCCCTGTCCGCCCCGGGCGAGGACGGGTTGGAGCCCGCGCTGCGACGCTGCGACGAGTGGCCCGGCTTCGACCTCAACCGGCGCCCGTGGCCGCGCCTGCCCGACGACCACCGGGTGGCCCACGCCATGGCGCTCGACCTCGCCGCGCACGCTGGGCCGCCGACGGGCGGGCGACGGGCGGATCTGTCCCTGCTGGGCGTCGACCCGCACCTGGCCCAGCTGTCCATGCACGTCAGCGAGGCGTTCGGGCACCAGCAGTGGTTCCTCTTCGACGACGTGTGGGCGGCCTCCCACGCTGACCTGGCCGGTTCACTGCTGCGGTACGTCGCGCACTGGGACCCGCTGCACGACCTCAGCCTCCGATGATCCGGAATCGTGGACGCCTGGTGTCGCTATCGCAGCACTCATCGTCCACGATTCCGGATCATCACTTGGCGGGCAGGACCAGGTCGAGGGTGCGGGCCCACTGGCGCAGGACGCGATGGCGGCGGCCGGTGTCGTCGTGCAGCAGCTCGGCCAGGCCGAGCCCGCGCGCCAGGTCGAGGGTGGCCTGCACCGTCTCGCGGGTGCCGGGCTGCTTCTCGTCGACGCGCAGCAGCTCCACCGCCATCCGGTGCGCGACCCGCCCCAGCTCGGCCTCCAGCGGCCGCATCCGCTCGCGCAGCCCCTCGTCGGCGGCGGCGGCCACCCACAGGTGCAGCGCCGCCCGGAACACCGGCCCCCGGTACAGCTCGACCAGCGCCGACAGCACCTTCTCAGTGCGGCGCGGGCCGGTGCGCAGGTCGTCGGCCAGGTCGCCGATCTCGGCGGCCCGCACCTCGCTCATGTGCCCGATCAGCCCGGCGACCAGGTCTTCGCGGGTCGGGAAGTGGTGCTGGGCGGCTCCGCGCGACACCCCGGCCCGCTCGGCGACGACCGCGACGGTCGCCCCCGACCAGCCGAGTTCGGCCATGCACTGCACGGCCGCCGACAGCAGCCGCTGCCTGGTGGCGCGGCTGCGGTCCTGGCGGGGTTCGCGGGAGATCATCGGCACGGCGGTCACGGTACCCAGAACACGGGCGGTTCTCCCATCCAGCCTGTCAGTAGGAGCGCGGCAGGCCGAGGCTGTGCTGCGCCACGAAGTTCAGGATCATCTCCCGGCTGACCGGGGCGATGCGCCCGAGGCGGGACGCGACCAGCAGGGTCGCCAGGCCGTACTCGGTGGACAGGCCGTTGCCGCCGTGGGTCTGCACCGCCTGGTCGACCGTCTTGACGACGGCCTCGCCCGCGGCGTACTTGGCCATGTTGGCGGCCTCGCCGGCGGCCTGGTCGTCGCCGGCGTCGTACAGGGCAGCGGCGTGGTGGGTCATCAGGCGGGCCAGCTCCACCTCGATGTGGCAGGCGGCCAGCGGGTGGCTGATCGCCTGGTGGGCGCCGATCGGGGTGCCCCACACGGACCGGGTGCGGGCGTAGTCGACCGCCTTGGCCAGGGCGTAGCGGGCCATGCCGAGCGCGAACGCCGAGGCCAGGATGCGCTCGGGGTTCAGCCCGGCGAACAGCTGCATCAGTCCGGCGTCGGGGCTGCCGACCAGGGCGTCGCCGGGCAGGGCGATGTCGTCGAGGAACAGGTCGAACTGCCGCTCCGGCGCCACCAGCTCGGTCGGGATGGGGCTGGTGCCGAAGCCGGGCGCGTCGGTGGGCACGACGAACAGCACCGGCTTGAGCCGCCCGGTCCGCTCGTCGGCGGTACGGGCCACCACCAGCACCGCCTCGGCCTCGTCCACCCCGGAGATGTACGTCTTGCGCCCGCTCAGCCGCCACCCGTCCCCGTCCCGGGTCGCGGTGGTGGTCAGCTGGTGGGAGTTGGAGCCCGCGTCGGGTTCGGTGATCGCGAACGCGAACACCCGCGAGCCGTCGGCCAGCCCCGGCAGCCAGCGCCGCTTCTGCTCGTCGGTGCCGAACCGGGTGAGCACGGTGGCGCAGATGGCCGGGGACACGACCATGAGCAGCAGCGGGCAGCCCGCCGCGCCCAGCTCCTCGCAGACCGCGGCCAGGTCGCCGATGCCGCCCCCGCCGCCGCCGTACTCGACGGGCACGTGGACGCCGAGGTAGCCCAGGCGTCCGGCTGCGCGCCACAGCTCGGTGGACCTGCCGCCCTCGCGGGCGCTGCGGACGTAGTAGTCGTGGCCGTACTCGGCGCCCAGCGCGCTGACGGCCTCGCGCAGCGCGCGGCGTTCGTCCGTTTCGGGCAGGGTCATGGCTGGTCCTCCGGGGCGGGGGTGACGACGGCGAGCACCGCGCCGACGTCGACCTGGTGGCCGACCGCGACGCGCAGGCTGGTGAGCACGCCGTCGGCCGGGGCGGTGAGCTCGTGCTGCATCTTCATCGCCTCCAGCCACAGCAGCGGCTGACCGGCGGTGACGGGGTCGCCCTCGGCGGCGGCGATCCGGATGACCGAGCCGGGCAGCGGGGCGAGCAGGGAGCCGGGTGCGGTGGTCGGCACGGGCTTCGGGAAGCGGTCCACGGGGGTGAGGGCGACCGGGCCGAGCGGTGACTCGACGCAGACGAGGTCGTCGTACGCGGTGACGGCGAAGGTGTGCCGCACCGTCCCGACCAGCAGCTCCACCCGGTCCGCGGTGGCCTGCCCGACGGTCAGGCCGGGCTCGTCCAGGGTGGGGGTGCCGGTGCGGCCGGGGCGGTAGGCGACCTCGACCCGGCCGTACGGGCCGTCGTAGGCGCGCAGCTGCGGCGCGGCGGGAATGTTGCGCCAGCCGCCGGGCAGGGTCGCCAGCACCCGCGCCTGTGCTCGCTGCGCCTGCGCGGCGGCCAGCGCGGCGGCGATCGCCGACAGCCGCACGGCCCGCTCGTCGGCCAGCGGCCGGGCAAGTTCGGCCAGGTCGTGCGCGGACAGGAACGAGGTGTCGACGTCGCCGGCCAGGAACGCCGGGTGGCGCAGCAGGCGGACCAGCAGGTCGCGGTTGGTGTCCAGGCCGTGGATGCGCGCGGCCGCGACAGCCGAGCCGAGGGTACGGGCGGCAGCCGCGCGCGTCGGCCCCCAGGCGATCACCTTGGCCAGCATCGGGTCGTAGTGCACCCCGACGACGTCCCCGGCGGTCACGCCGCTGTCCAGCCGCAGCCCCCGTACCGGCGTGAACTCGGCGGCCGCGCCCGGCACGGTGAACTCGCGCAGCCGCCCGGTCCGCGGCCGCCAGTCGTGCGCGGGGTCCTCCGCGTACAGCCGGACCTCGATGGCGTGGCCGAGCACCGGCGGCGGCGCCGGGTCCAGCGCGGCGCCCTCGGCCACCGACAGCTGCAGGTCGACCAGGTCCACGCCGGTGACGGCCTCGGTGACCGGGTGCTCCACCTGCAGCCGGGTGTTCATCTCCAGGAAGTGGAAGCCGTCCGCCCCGGCCAGGAACTCGACCGTGCCCGCGCCGGTGTACCCGATCGCGCGGGCGGCTGCGGCCGCCGCCTCGGCCAGCCGTTCCCGGACGGCGTCGGCCAGGCCCGGCGCGGGCGCCTCCTCGACGATCTTCTGATGCCTGCGCTGGATGGAGCAGTCCCGCTCCCCCAGCGTCCATACGGTGCCGTGCGCGTCGGCGAGCACCTGCACCTCGATGTGCCGCCCGGTGGCCAGGTACGGCTCGCAGAACACGGTCGGGTCCCCGAACGCGGCGGCCGCCTCGGCGCGGGCCGCCGCCACCTGGGCGGGCAGCTCGGCCAGGGTGCGGACCACGCGCATGCCTCGCCCACCACCGCCTGCCGAGGCCTTGACCAGCACCGGCAGGTCGGCTGCCCCGATCGCGGCGGGGTCGAGTTCGGGCAGCACCGGCACCCCGGCCGCGCCCATCAGCTTCTTCGCGGCGACCTTCGACCCCATCGCCTCGATCGCGGCCGGGGACGGCCCGACCCAGGTCAGCCCCGCGTCGAGGACAGCCTGCGCGAACCCGGCCTGCTCGGACAGGAACCCGTAGCCGGGGTGCACCGCGTCGGCGCCGGCCGCCAGGGCGGCCGCGACGATCAGGTCGCCGCGCAGGTACGTGTCGGCCGGTGCGGCGCCGGGCAGCCGTACGGCCAGGTCGGCCTCGCGGGCGTGCAGTGCGTTCGCGTCGGGGTCGGCGTAGACGGCGACGGTGGCGATGCCCCGGTCGCGGCAGGTGCGCATGATCCGGCGGGCGATCTCGCCCCGGTTGGCCACCAGCAGTCGAGTGATCATCAGGTCACGCCCGGAAGACGCCGTAGGGACCGGGACCGGGGTCGGGCGCGTTGCGCACCGCCGACAGGCACAGCCCCAGCACGGTGCGGGTGTCACGCGGGTCGATGACCCCGTCGTCGTAGAGCAGGCCAGACAGCACCATCGGCAGCGACTCCGCCTCGATCTGGTTCTCCACCATGGTCCGTACCACCAGGTCCGCGTCCTCGTCGTAGGGCCGCCCCGCGGCGGCGGCCGCCTGCCGGGCGACGATCGACATGGTGCCTGCGAGCTGCGCCGCACCCATCACGGCCGACTTCGCCGAGGGCCACGCGAACAGGAACCTCGGGTCGTACGCCCGCCCGCACATGCCGTAGTGCCCGGCCCCGTACGACGCCCCGATCAGCAGTGAAAGGTGCGGGACGGTGCTGTTGGACACCGCGTTGATCATCATGGCGCCGTGCTTGATGATGCCGCCCTGCTCGTAGTCGGTGCCGACCATGTAGCCGGTCGTGTTGTGCAGGAACAGCAGCGGCACGCGGCTCACGTTGGCGAGCTGGATGAACTGGGCCGCCTTCTGCGACTCCTGGCTGAACAGCACCCCGCGCGCGTTGGCCAGCACGCCGACCGGATGCCCGTGCACGCTGGCCCAGCCGGTGACCAGGCTCGGGCCGTAGTCCGGTTTGAACTCGCCGAACCGGGAGCCGTCGGCGAAGCGGGCGATCACCTCGCGCGGGTCGAACGGGCGGCGCAGGTCCGGCGGCACGATGCCGAGCAGTTCTTCGGGGTCGTGCCGAGGTTCGTCGGGTGGCAGCGTCGGCGGTCCGCCCGGCTTGCGCCAGCGCAGGTCGGCCACGATGCGCCGCCCGATGCCGATCGCCTCGACCTCGTCGCCGGCCAGGTAGTCGGCCAGCCCGGAGACGCGCGCGTGCATCTGGGCGCCGCCCAGCGACTCGTCGTCGGCGTCCTCGCCGGTGGCCATCTTGACCAGCGGCGGCCCGGCCAGGAACACCTTCGACCGCTCGCGGATCATGACGACGTGGTCGCTCATGCCGGGCACGTACGCCCCGCCCGCGGTCGAGTTGCCGAAGACCACGGTCACGGTCGGGATCCCGGCGGCCGACAGCCGGGTCAGGTCCCGGAACACCTGCCCGCCCGGGATGAAGATGTCCTTCTGGTTCTGCAGGTCGGCGCCGCCGGACTCGACCAGGTTGACCACCGGCAGCCGGTTGGTCCGGGCGATCTCCAGCGCGCGCAGCGTCTTGCGCAGCGACGACGGGTTGGAGGCGCCGCCGCGTACGGTCGGGTCGTTGGCGACGATGACGCACTCGGTGCCCTCGACCACCCCGACGGCGGTGACGACGCTGCCCCCGACCGGGTGCTCGGTGCCGTACGCGGCCAGCGTGGACAGCTCCAGCAGCGGCGAGTCCCGGTCGACCAGCAGCTCGATCCGCTCGCGGGGCAGCAGCCTGCCCCGCGCCCGGTGCCGCTCGGTGTACTTAGGGCCGCCCCCGGCCAGCGCCTTGGCGTGCTCGGCGTCGACCTCGGCGAGCCGGTCCAGCATCGCGGCCCGGTTCGCGGCGTACTCGGCCGACCCGGTGTCCAGGGCCGTAAGCAGAACTGTCACAGCAGCTCCTCCGGGATGTCGACGTACCGGGAGCGCAGCCACTCCCCCAGGCCCTTGCCCTGCGGATCGAACCGCGTCCCCGCCGACACGCCCTGCCCGAGCAGCCCGTCGACGACGAAGTTCACCGCCCGCAGATTCGGCAGCTCATAGCGCACCACCGGCAGGTCCCCGACCTCCGGCAGCAGCCGCCGCAGCTCGCCGACGGTGAGCACGTCCAACAGCCACCCGTAGGCGGCGTCGCCGCGCACCCACACGCCGAGGTTGGCGCTGCCGCCCTTGTCCCCGCTGCGCGCCCCCGCCACCAGCCCCAACGCCCCCCGCCTCATCCCCGCGGAAAGGAAGGGCCCCTTCTTATCGCTATCCGATGTAGAAGGGCCCCTTCCCAACGCCGGAGGCGTGGTGGTGGGGGTGGTGGGGGCGGGTGGGATGGGGACGATCGTGCCGTCGGGCAGCACGGCCACGTGCGGGACCTCGGCGGCGGGGACGGACACCGCGGTGAAGACGCCGTACGGGGTGGCCTCGGCGGGCGGGGCCGTGAGCGTGAAGCCCGGGTAGCTGGCCAGCGCCAGTTCCACCGCCGCGCCCGAGAACGCCCGCCCGGCCAGCTTCGGGTCGGGGTCCTTGACCGTGGCGTGCAGCAGCGCTGCCGCCTCCTCCTGCGCGGGGGCGTCGGGGTGGTCGGTGCGGGCCAGCCGCCAGGACAGTTCCCGGGGCTGGCGGGGCAGGGTCGCTTCCAGCTGCGCCCGGACCAGGGCCGCCTTGGCCTCGATGTCGAGTCCGGTCAGGACGAACGTGACGTCGTTGCGGAACCCGCCGAGGGTGTTCAGGCCGACCTTGAGCGTCGCCGGGGCGGGCTCGCCGCGTACGCCGCTCAGGCGCACCCGGTCCGGGCCGTCGTCGGCGAGCACGACCGTGTCGAGGCGGGCGGTGACGTCGGGGCCGAGGTAGCGCGGGGAGTCGATCTCGTACAGCAGCTGCGCCGTGACCGTGCCGACGGTCACCGCGCCGCCGGTGCCCGGATGCTTGGTGATCACGCTGGACCCGTCGGCGAAGACCTCGGCGATCGGGAAGCCCGGCCGGGTCGCGTCGAGTTCGGTGAAGAAGGCGTAGTTGCCGCCGGTGGCCTGCGTGCCGCACTCGATGACGTGCCCGGCCAGCACGGCGCCGGCCAGCGGGTCGAGGTCGTCGGGCATCCAGCCGAAGTGGGCCGCGGCCGGGCCGACCACCAGCGAGGCGTCGGTGACCCGGCCGGTGACCACGATGTCCGCCCCGGCCCGCAGCGCCGCCGCGATGCCGAAGGCGCCGAGGTAGGCGTTGGCGGTCAGCGGCGTGCCCGCGCCCAGGTCGGCGGCGCGCGCGGTCAGGTCGTCGCCGGTCACGTACGCGATGCGCGGCGCCAGCCCTAGCCTGCCGCCCAGGGCGCGCAGCTGCTCGGCGAGCCCGGCCGGGTTGAGGCCGCCCGCGTTGGTCACCACCTTCACGCCGCGCTCCAGCACCAGCCCGAGGCACTCCTCCAGCTGGCGCGGGAACGTCTTGGCATACCCGGCGGCGGGGTCTTTCAGCCGGTCGCGGCCGAGGATGAGCATGGTCAGCTCGGCCAGGTAGTCGCCGGTGAGCACGTCGATCGGGCCGCCGGTCAGCATCTCGCGTACGGCCGAGAAGCGGTCGCCGTAGAACCCGGACGCGTTGGCGATCCGCAGCGGCGCGTTCACCGCGGCCCTCCGGTTTCCCGCCCCGGTGCCCGGCCGCCCCCGGGCGGCCCGGCGAACGCCTGCGCGACGTCGAGCCACCGGTCGGCGTCATGCCCGGCGGCGGTGACGGCAAGGTCGGCGCGGTGGCGGCGCTGGGTCACCAGCAGGCAGAAGTCCAGCGCGGGCCCGGTCACGCGCTGGGCGGCGCCCTCAGGTCCCCAGCGCCACGGCTGCCCGTCGGGGCCCGTCAGCTCGACCGCGAACTCCTCGGTCGGCGCGTCGAGCCCGTGCACCTGGAACGCGAAGTCGCGGGTTCGTACGCCCAGATGGGCGACGTGGCGCAGGCGGTCGGTGGGCTCGGGGACGACGCCGAGGGTGTCGGCGAGGTCGTAGCCGTGCGCCCAGGTCTCCATGATCCGGGCGGTGGCCATGGAGGCGGCGCTCATCGGCGGGCCGTACCAGCCGATGCGGGCCCCCGGCGGCAGGGCGCCGAGCGCGGCGGCCAGGTCGGCGCGGCCCTGCCGCCAGCGGGTCCGCAGCGGCGCGGGTTCGGTGCGGACCCAGGCGCGGGCGCCGGTGTCGACGAAGCCGAGCGGGTCGGCGGCGAGCAGCTCGGCCATCTGCGCGGCGAAGAACGGCGGGTCGGTGACGGCGAGCAGCGCCTGGTGGTCGGTCCAGGCGAGGTGCGCGATCTGGTGCGCGACGGTCCAGCCGGCGGCCGGGGTCGGCGCGGCCCAGCCGGCGTGCGGCAGCCCGTCGAGGAGGCGGTCGACCACCTGACCCTCGGCGGCCAGGTCGTCCAGCAGCGCTGCCAGTTCGGCCATCGGCTCTCCCTCCCCCGGGACCAGGGTCGCCGCGAGGTAAGAAAAAGTCAAGCACGCTTGTTTTTTAGGGTACGTGTCCAGGGCGAACAGAACCGCGCCCGCTCCGGAGGCGGCCGGAGCGGGCGCGGACGTACCCGCGGAACGGGTCAGTGCTGCTTGCGCCCCCACGGGCCGGTGATCGCGAAGACCAGGCCCGGCGACTGGATGTTGGCGAACAGGATCCGGCCGTCCTCGGTGAACGTCGGGCCGGTGAACTCGCTCTCGCTGGCCTCGTTGCGGCCCAGCGGGTAGGTCTCGCCCCGGTCGTTGACGCCGACCAGGTGCGACAGGCCCTCGCCGTCCTCGGCCAGGATCAGTCCGCCGTACGGCGAGACGGTGATGTTGTCGGGGCCGTCGTAGGCTCCCTCGACCGACGGGTCCGGGTTCACGCCGAAGATGGTGACCAGCTCGATGGTCTCGCGCTTCGGGTCGTAGAACCACACCTGGCCGTCGTGCTCGTTGAGGCTGCCGTCGCTGTGGCGGGCGTAGCTGGAGACGAAGTAGACGCCCTTGTCGCCGTACCACTGGCCCTCGAGCTTGCGGGCCCGGGTGACCTGGTCGTTGGTGAACTGCTTGCGCACCGAGGTGGTGACCGCGAGCCGGTCCGGCACGTCCACCCAGGTAACGTCGTACTTCGTGCCCGGCGTCAGGGCCTGGGACAGGTCGGTGATGTGCACGCCGTCCAGCGACGCGCTCAGCGCCTGCAGCGTGCCGGCGGTGTCGCCGCCCTCGCTGAGGGCCAGCTTGCGCAGCTCGCCCTTGCGGCCCTTGAAGTGCTTCGGCGGCACCCAGCGGAAGTAGAGCCCGTTCGGGCCGCTGGCGTCCTCGGTCAGGTAGATCTCGTTGGTCTTCGGGTCCACGGCCACGGCCTCGTGGGCGTAGCGGCCGAGGAACTTCAGCGGCACCGGGTCGAGGTTGGCCGAGCGGTCATGCGGGTCGACCTCGAACACCCAGCCGTGGTCGAACTGGAACACCGCGTTGGCCCGCTGCTCGGTCTCCTCGCAGGTCAGCCACGTGCCCCACGGGGTGATGCCGCCCGCGCAGTTGTTGTGGGTGCCGGCGAGGCTGACGTACTCGCGCACGCGGTTGCCGTGGTGGTCCACGTCGATGTTGGTGGTGCCGCCGTGCGCGCCCGGGTCGAAGGTCAGGCCCGGCAGGGCGGGCACGCCGTACGGCTCGCCGCCGCCGATCTCGTGGTTGTTGACCAGGGTGTACCCGCCCGGCGTGCGGAAGACCGCGGTGCCGTCGGCGTCGCTCGGGGTGAACTCGCCGGACTCCAGCACGCTCACACCCGCCTCGGCGACGACGCGGTACGAGAAGCCCTCGGGCAGCGACAGGACGCCCGCCGGGTCGGTGACCAGCGGGCCGTAGCCCGCCACCTTCGGGTGGGCGTAGGCGGGACCGGCGATGGCAGCGGCGCTGCCGGCGAACGCGATGCCCAGACCGCCCAGGGTCGAAGCGCGCAGCAGGTTGCGGCGGGAGAGGGGGGTGCTCACGTGAAAAGGCCTTCCGGGGAGTTTCACCAGGGACGCCGCCATGCAATTCCTCGCACGGGAACAGCCCGCTGGATCCACTCGACCGGAAGGCGAACGGCAGGCAAACCTTAGGCGCCGTACCCCAGCCCGAAGCCCTGCGCGAACAGGGCGGGCTGGCCGTCGCCGGCGTTGATCGGCTCGTGCGCCTTGGCCCCGGGCCAGGTCATCGGGGTCTTGCCGGTCGGCGCGCCGACGCCGAACAGGATGTCGGCGACCCCGGCGCCCTCGGTGCCGGGCAGCCACGCTGCCAGCAGCGCACTCCAGCCGGACACGTCCGAGGCGATCTCCATCGGGCGGCCCGAGACCAGCACCACGATCACCGGGATGCCCGCCTTGCGCAGGTTCGCGATCGTCTGCCGGTCCTCGTCGTCCAGCCGCAGCCCCTCGGGCCGGTCCCCCTCGTACTCGGCGTAGGGCTTCTCGCCGACGACCGCGATCGCGGCCCGGTAGCTGCGGTCGACGCCCTTGCCGTCGCGCGCGTAGGTGACCGTCGTGTCCGGACCGGCCACCTCCCGGATGCCCTCCAGGATGGTGGTGCCCTTGGTGATCGGGCCGGAGCCGCCCTGCCAGGTGATGGTCCAGCCGCCGGACTGGTTGCCCAGGTCGTCGGCGTTCCTGCCGGCCACGAAGATCCTGCCGCCCTTGGCCAGCGGCAGCACGCCCTTGTCGTTCTTGAGCAGCACCTGCGAGGCGCGCACCGCCTGCCGGGCCAGCGCCCGGTGCTCCGCGCTGCCCACGGTGCCCGTGTACGTCCGGTCGGTCATCGGGTGCTCGAACAGGCCCAGCTCGAACTTCTTGGTCAGGATGCGCTTGACCGCGTCGTCGATCCGGGCGGCGGGCACGTGCCCGTTGTCGACCTCGCCCTTCAGTGTGGTGAGGAAGTCCTGCCAGTGCTCGGGCACCATCACCATGTCGATGCCCGCGTTGATCGCGGCGGCGACCTCCTCGGCGGTGAAGCCCTCCTGCCCGTCGAGCTGGTCGACGGCGTTCCAGTCCGACACCACGAAGCCGGTGAAGCCCAGCTCGCCCTTGAGCACGTCGGTGACCAGGTGCCGCTGGCCGTGCAGCTTCTCGCCGTTCCAGCTGCTGAACGACACCATCACCGAACCGACGCCGCGCTCGACCGCGGCCCGGAACGGCGGCAGGTGGATCTCGCGCAGCTGCGCCTCGGTCAGTTCGGTGTTCCCCTGGTCGTCGCCGCCGGTGGTGCCGCCGTCGCCGACGTAGTGCTTGGCGGTGGCCAGGATCGAGGTGGGGCCGCCGCCGAGCTTCTCACCCTGGAAGCCGGTGATGATCGAGGTCATCGAGGCCGGGAGGTCGGGGGTCTCGCCGAACGACTCGTAGGTCCGGCCCCAGCGGTCGTCGCGGGCCACGCACAGGCACGGGGCGAAGGTCCAGTCCACGCCGGTTCCGGTGACCTCCTCGGCGACGACCCGGCCGACCTGCTCCACCAGCTTCGGGTCGCGGGTCGCGCCGAGGCCGATGTTGTGCGGGAAGATCGTCGCGCCGACGACGTTGTTGTGGCCGTGGACGGCGTCGGAGCCGTACAGGATCGGGATGCCCAGCGGGGTGGCCAGGGCGCCGCGCTGCAGCTCGTCGTTCATGTCGGCCCAGGCCTGCGCCGTGTTCGGCGTCGGCGTCGAGCCGCCGCCGGACAGGATGGACCCCAGCCGGTACGACGTGACGTCCGACGCCGAGGCGAACCCGCGCTCCGCCTGGGTCATCTGCCCGATCTTGTCCGCCAGGGCCATCCGGCCCAGCAGGTCGGCCACCCGCTCGGCGACCGGGCGGGCGGCGTCCTGATAGGGCTTGCGCCCGTCGTCGCCGCCGGTCGACAGCACGTATCCGGTGAGGCCCGCCGCGAGCAGTGCCAGGGCCAGAGCCAGCAGCAACCAGCGGCGTGCAGCCTTCTTCACGGCTTCTCCAGATACGTGAGGGATGGAGCGGGATGCGGTGCGGGGCAACACATTATGCCGCTTCACCCCCGGATCTGGGAACGCTCCCAGCATGCGGATGTCCGCTCGCCACGCCGCGGAATCCGTTTGCCGCCGCGCGACGGGGGTAGCGTCGTCGCGGGAGGTGCACATGCCGCTGCGCATCGAGGACTACGCGGTCATCGGCGACACCCAGACCGCCGCGCTGGTCGGCCGGGACGGATCCGTCGACTGGCTCTGCCTGCCCCGCTTCGACTCCGGCGCGATCTTCGCGGCGCTGCTGGGCACCCCCGAACACGGCCGCTGGCAGCTCGCCCCCGCCCACGGGGTGCGCGCGGTACGGCGCGCCTACCGCGGCGACACGATGGTGCTGCACACCGAGTTCGACACCGACACCGGCACCGTGCGCCTCATCGACTTCATGCCCCCGCGCGGCGAGGCCGCCGACATAGTCCGCATCGTCGAGGGCGTACGCGGCCGGGTGCCGATGCGGATGGACCTGCGGCTGCGCTTCGACTACGGCCACGTGGTGCCCTGGGTGCGCCGGGTCGGCCCGGACACCGTCGGCGTGGCCGGACCCGACGCGGTCTACCTGCGTACGCCGGTGGACACGCACGGCGAGAACCTGGCCACCGTCGCCGACTTCACCGTCGCCGCGGGCGAGCGGGTCCCCTTCGTGCTCACCTGGCAGGAGTCGCACCTGCCGGTGCCGCAGCCGGTCGAACCCGAGACGGCGCTGACCGAGACGGAGTCGTACTGGCGGGAGTGGATCGGCGGCTGCCGCTACGACGGCCCTTGGCGCGACGCGGTCACCCGCTCGCTGCTGACCCTGAAGACGCTGACCTACGGCCCCACCGGCGGCATCGTCGCGGCGGTCACCACGTCGCTGCCCGAGCAGCTCGGCGGCGTACGCAACTGGGACTACCGGTACTGCTGGCTGCGCGACGCCACCATCACCCTGCAGTCGCTGCTCTACTCCGGCTACGTCGAGGAGGCCCGCGCCTGGCGGTCGTGGCTGCTGCGCGCGATCGCCGGCGACCCCTCCCAGCTGCAGATCATGTACGGCGTCGCGGGCGAGCGCTACCTGCCCGAGCGCATCGCCACCTGGCTGCCCGGCTACACCGGCGGGCCGGTGCGCCTGGGCAACGCCGCCGCCGAGCAGTTCCAGCTCGACGTCTACGGCGAGGTCATGGACGCGCTGCACCAGGCGCGCAAGGCCGGGCTGGAGGCCGACGAGCCGGCCTGGGCGCTGCAGAACGCGCTGATGGAGTTCGTCTCGCACAACTGGCAGCGGCCCGACGACGGCATCTGGGAGGTGCGCGGCGGGTCCCAGCACTTCACCCACTCCAAGCTCATGGCCTGGGTCGCGGCGGACCGGGCGGTCAAGACAGTCGAGCAGTTCGGCTCCACCGGCCCGGCCGGCCGCTGGCGCGCGCTGCGCGACGACATCGCCGCCGACATCCTGACCAGAGGGTACGACGAGAGCCGCGGCACCTTCACCCAGTTCTACGGCTCGCGCGAACTCGACGCGTCACTGCTGATGATGCCGCTGGTGGGCTTCCTGCCCGCGAACGACCCGCGGATGCGCGGCACGGTCGCCGCGATCGAGCGCGAGCTGATGTCCGACGGCCTGGTCCAGCGCTACACCCAGGTGCCCGGCGCCGAGGTCGACGGCCTGCCCCCGGGCGAGGGCGCGTTCCTGGCCTGCACCTTCTGGCTGGCGCAGAACTACGCCCTGATGGGCCGGCGCGACCAGGCCTGCGAACTGTTCGAGCACCTGCTCAGCCTGCGCAACGACGTCGGCCTGCTCGCCGAGGAGTACGACCAGGTCGCACGCCGCCAGGTCGGCAACTTCCCGCAGGCGTTCAGCCACGTCCCGCTGATCGACACCGCCCGGGTGCTCGGCCCACTGGTCGCGCCCCCGCCCGCGAACGGCGACCCGGCCCCCCGCCACTAGCGCGTGCGTCGAAGTCGTCTGCGGGCAGGTGCTCCTGGCGGAGGAATCGACGGGGCAGCCTGCGGCGCACGGCGCTGCTAGCATCTCCCGCCAAGACGCGTCGCGTCCTAACGGGAGGATCAGACAACATGCGATCTATGACTAGAACGTGGCTGGTGGCGGTGACCGCGCTGGTCACCATCCTGGTCGCGTCGGCTCCGGCGGCAGCCGCGAACGTGACGGTGACCCAGGGCGATGACCGGGCCAGCGTCAACCGCGCCGACAACCTCTGGTACGAGGTCTGCGATCGGGAAGAGGACGGCAACGGCGTCTACGGCAGCTTCTGGATTCCGAACGTCACCACCTTCACCGTCTGGGACACCAACGGTTCGCAAGCGGGCTGCGCCAACGGTTACCTGCCGGCGATCTTCGCTGGGTACACAGGTTCGTTTCGCGTCTGCGAGGACGACTGGGGCGCCGAAGGTTCCATGACCGGCGGCGATTCGTGTAGCCAATACAAGACTTTCTGACCCCGGTCCGGCCCTGGACCTGGTTCCGCAGGGCAGGTCCAGGGCACCGTATGCGGACCGCGGTCGCAGATCAGTCGGGACGAGACCCCTCGCGGGACGCCGACAGCACCGACGCCGACGACGCATTCGCCGACATCCACCACCTGCGAGCAGTGCCGGTGCGGTCGAGCGATGACGATCAGGTCGCGGCACTCCCCCCAACCCGTTCCAGGTAGCGGACAGGCCGCACGATGCGGCCGGCTCGGCATGCCCCAAAGACAGGGCGCCCGGCCGGGTGTCGATCGCGGCTGGTAGGCCCAGGGTCCATATAGGATCATTCCGACTTGATCGGGAGGACCTGGGGAGGGCCCGTGAGATTCTTCGACTCCGCGGCACGACATGAGCGCAAGCTGCAACGGCTGCAGGACCGGGCCGACGACTACGGCGCCAGGGCGATGACCCTGCTGCGGGCGGGGCACGCGGAGGAGGCCGTCCAGCCCAGCCGGCAGGCGATCGAGACCATCCTGCGGCTGCGGCGGCTGGAGCCGGGCAACCAGGCACACCTGGCCCAACTGGCCAGCAAGCTCTACAACCACTCCGCGATCCTCGACCACGCCGAACACGGCCCCGAGGCTGTCGCCGTCGCCCGCCACGCCTACGAGGCCTATTTGGAGCTGAGCGGCGGCGAGATCAACCCGCAGGTGGCGACCCTCGACCGGATCATCCCCCGGCGCGTCCCGATCAACGCGGGCAGCGCCGTGCCCGACCTGGCCACTGCGGCGGCGTTCACCGCCGACGCCAAGAGCCGCCTGGCGTTCATGCTGGCCAAGTGGGGCGGACCGGATGCGGCGGCCGAGGCGCGCCGACTCGCCACCGAGGCGGTCGACACCTACCAGCACCTGACGAACCTCGGCACCGCCGGCAGCGACGACTTCCTGCGCGTGGTCACCCGGTACGACCAGGTCTGCCGGCTGCTGGAAGCACGGGAATGACACCCCCGGCGCGGCGTCAGACCGCCACCGTGTCCGGCTTCGCCCTGGTCGGCCTGCGCAGCAGCAGGGCGACCGGGGTCACCAGCAGCAGCGCGGCCTCGGCCCAGAAGGCCGCGTCGACCAGCAGGTAGCGCAGCTGCACGTGCTTGGACAGGTCCTGCGGTGAGGCGGCGACCGCCTCGATGGCGGCGAGCGTGTCGGCCTCGGCGTGGCTGGTGAGCCAGGGCCACGGGTAGCCCAGGCCCCGGTGGTATCCGAACATGCAGCAGATGCCGGTCCGCTCCTCGACCAGGCTGACGCCGAGTCCGACCAGGGTCAGCACCCCGACGGCCGCCCACGCCCAGCCGAGCGGGCGGCCGGTCGCGCCGAGCCACAGCAGCAGGACCCCGCCGAGCGCCAGCACCAGGGCGAACACCGTGTAGTAGCCGTCCAGCCCGTGGCTGAGCAGGGCCACCCCCACCATGAGCAGACTGATCGCTGCGGCAGTCACGAGCAGGACGTTTCGCCACACCCCCATCGACATGGTTCGCAGTCTGCCACGACGGGCGCGGCCACGGCGTCCCTCATCCGGACGGTGCCGCGATCGACCTGATCGGACAGTCGCGACGGCTGTCGCATCGCGCCGGACTTTGCCATATTGACAGGCGCCAGGACGTCTTCCGTTCATCCGTTGCCGAGGTCGACCGTGTTCCTGAAGGTGGAAGAGCTCAGCCGCAGACGGCTGATGCACATGCGGGACAGCTCCGCGTCGTACGAGGGTGCGCGGTTCCATCCCGAGCACGCGATGATCGAGGTGAAGCGGCCGCACGACGACGGCGCGGGCCAGCACTTCCGCTGCGCGGCGCCCGGCTGCGGCCGCTCGGTGGCGGTGTGGGCGGCGAGCGTGACCGAGGCGCGCCGGGGCAAGTCGCTGCGCGCGGCCGGGTTCGGCGCGACCGTGCTGGTCTCGGTCGGCCTGGCGGTGTGGGTGGCGACCATGGCCGGGGCGGTGTTCCTGCTGCCGCTGGCCGTCGGCGCCCCGATCGCGTACCGCCTGCTGCGGGTGTGGCAGCGCTACGACGGCATCGAGGCCGACGACCCCCAGCACGTGGTGCTGCCCCTGGCCCGCGCCTGAGCCCGCTCAGTCCTCCGGGTCGGCGCCGAGCAGGTCAGCCGGGGTGGCGCCGGCGGCGTCGAGGCGGTTCAGCGCGTCGACGAGCTTGCGCTCCTCGTAGGTGAAGTGCGACTCCAGCAGCGCGAACAGGCCGTCGACCTCCGACAGCAGCCGGTCGGCTCGAGCCGGAACGCCGACGGCCGCCGGTAGTTCGGCCACCAGGCGGGGCAGCCGCCGCAGCATGTCGGCGACCAGCCCGTGGTCCCTGCGCAGCACGTCGAGCACCGGTTCGAGGTCGGGGTGCCGCCGGGCCAGCGCGGTGAAGGCGTGGTCGTCCTCGGCGGTGTGGTGGCGCTGCAGGGCGGCGCAGAACGCCAGGCAGTGGGCGGGCAGTTCGCGCGGCGGCGGTCCGGCGCCGTCCAGGTGCGCTTCGATGTCGGCGCGCAGCCGGGTCAGCTGCTCGCGCAGGCGGTCGTGGATGTCGATCAGTTCGAGGCCGTACGCGGAGATCCGGTCGTGCGGCTCGGAGGTGGTGGGCATGCCCGTTCCTCGCGGTCTCGCGCCTCCATGCCCTCGGCGGCCTTCGTGCCGGGTACACCGCGACGCTGGTACGCACCCTACCCCAGGACTTGACGCAACCCAAAGGTTGCAATAGCGTGAGTAGCAACCAGTTGGTTGCTACTCACGGAGGAGTGCGATGGGCTTCCCTGATCGCATTGAGCGGACAATCGAACTCACCCGGCCCCCGGCCGCCGTCTGGGCGGCGCTCACCACAGCCGAGGGCCTGGGCACCTGGTTCGGCCACAAGGCCGTCGTCGACCTGCGGCCGGGCGGCACCGCCCGGGTCAACTGGGACAGCGGCGACCAGGCCGAGCTGACCATCGAGCGAGTCGAGGAGCCGAGCGTCTTCGGCTTCACCTGGCACATCTACGGCCTGCCCGAGCACGACCCGCGCCGCACCTATGTCGAGTTCACGCTCGAACCCGCCGGCGCGGGAACCCGGCTGACCATGGTCGAGTCAGGCTTCGCGCAGCTGCCCGGCGACGAGTACCGCAAGGCCTACGACGCCAACACCGGGGGGTGGACGCACGAGCTCGGCGAGCTGGTCGAATACCTCAATGCAGCCTGACATCGAGGCGATCGCCGAGCAGGTCTTCACGGCCCTGGCCGACCCGAGCCGGCGCGGCATCCTCGCCGCGCTGGCCTCGGGCGGCCCGGCCACGGCCACGGACCTGGCCGATCGCCTGCCGATCACCCGGCAGGCGATCGCCAAGCACCTGGCCCTGCTGACCGAGGCGGGCCTGGTCACCGCCGAACCCGGCGAGCGGCGCCGGGTCCGCTACCGGCTGCGCTCGGCGCCGATGCAGGTGGCGCAGCAGTTCCTGGCCGCCCTGGCCACCGACTGGGACGGGCGGCTCGGCGCGCTCAAGGAGCACCTGGACGGCTGAGTCCGCGTCAGGACGTCAGCCCGTGGTCGCGGGCGTAGACGGCGGCCGGGCTCAGCCCTGGCGCGAGGCCCGGACCAGCTCCCCGGCCGCGCCCAGCCGGGCGAGTTCGGTGCCGGTCAGGTTCGGATCCAGCTCCCGCACGGCCAGCGCCCGGGGCAGCTGCGACAGCGGATCACCGTCGGCGTGCAGCAGGAACTCCGCCACGAACCGGCGCCCGGCGTGGGCCAGGGCCGGGTCGTCGCCCACCGCCACCTGGGCCACGATCAGTGCCGACATCGCCACGTCCAGGTCGGGCGGGCCGTCGGCGGCGTTGCGCCAGTCGATCAGCATCGGGCACTCGTCGGTCAGGATCACGTTGTCCGGGTGCAGGTCCAGGTGCAGCAGCCGCGACCCGGGCGCCGCGCCCGGGCGGGCCGGCACCGCGTGCAGCCGCGCGTGGAGCGCCGCCAGGATCTGCGCGCCCGCCTCGACGTCGATGCTGCCGTCGAGCATCGCCTCCAGCAGGGTCGGCCCGTCCAGCCGGTCCATCAGCAGGTCCGGGCCCTGGACCTGGTAGACGTGCGGCACGGGCAGGCCGTGGGCGGCCGCGTACGCCATGACGGCGGCCTCCGCCGTGGCGTCGGTGCCGTCACGGTAACGTCGCAGGACCCGCCCGTCGTCGACGGCGTACACGTCGGCGCTGCGTCCGCGTCCCACCAGCACGAGTTCCGGCACCACCCCAGCGAACCCCTTTCGCACGTTGCTCACCGGTATTCCATCGCGACCAAGCGTGAACGTCCAGTGGGGATCTCGGTCAGGGCGAAGTGGCGAGCTTCACACCGAGTCCGATCAGGACCGTTCCGGCGACCGCGTCGATGCCGCGGCGGACCCGCACCGCCGCGGGCGCGCCGCCGACCAGCCACCGGCGGGCCAGGTCCACCCCCACGATGATCAGGGTGAACCACAGCATCGCCTCGGCGTCGTGGATGAGCGCCATCAGCACACCCATCGGCAGCGACGGGACGTCGGCGGGCAGGAACTGCGGCAGCATCGCGGCGTAGAAGACGCCGACCTTCGGGTTGAGCAGGTTCGTGACCAGGCCGCGCAGGAACGCCCGGCGCGCGGAGTCCGGCAGCCGCGCCGCCACACCGTCCGGATCGGACCCGCGCCGCCGCCAGGCGTCGCGCAGCATGACCGCGCCCAGATACACCAGGTAGGCCGCACCCGCCACCCGGATCACCGTGAACGCCGTCTGCGACGCGGTGACCAGCACCGAGATGCCCGCGGCGGCCGCGGTGCCCCAGATCAGGGCGCCGGTGCAGATGCCCAGCGCGGTGGCGTACGCGTGCCGACGCCCCTGGGCCACCGAGGTCCGCAGCACCAGCGCCGTGTCGGCCCCGGGGATGATCGTCACCACCGCGGCGACGAGCGTGAACGAGAGCAGAGCCGAGCCTACGGTCATCGGATGAGGGTACGGCTTCAGCCTGCCGGCGCCTCCAGCGGTTTCCGCCCCGCCCGGCGCAGCATGCCCGCGGCCAGCGGGGCGGCGTCGAGGTCGCCCGCGGCGATGCGCGCGGTGATGGTGCGCCGCACCATGCGGGCGGCCAGGGACGGGAAGTGCCTGGCCACGAACAGCTCCACCCGGCCCCGCCCGGTGGTGGCGATGTCGCGGCGCGGGCGGCGGGCGGTGGCCGCGCCGAGGATCGCGGCGACCACGCCCTCGACCGGCTCGTACCGGGACACGCCCTGCAGGGACAGGCCGGCCTGCGCGGAGGCGTCGTGGATGGGCGAGGCGACCATGCTCGGGTAGACGACGCTGACGCCGATGTGCGAGCCGACCTCCAGGCGCAGCGCGTCGGCGTAGGCGACCAGGGCCCGCTTGCTCACGCCGTACGCGGCGGCCAGCGGCAGCGGCAGCAGCGCCATCCGGCTGGACACGAACACGATCCGGCCCCGGCTGCGCTCCAGCGGCTCGATCGCGGCGGCGGTGGTGTGCCACGCCGCGACCAGGTTCACCTCCAGCTGGCGGCGGGCCTGGTCGCCGGGCGGCAGCTCGGCCGGGGCCGGTCCGCCGACCCCGGCGTTGTTGACCAGCAGGTCCAGCCCGCCCAGCAGCTCGACCGCCTGCGCGACGCCCTGGCGCGCCTGGCCGCCGTCGGTCAGGTCGCACGCGACGACCGGGCTGTCGCCGATCCGGCCGCCGGTCAGGTCCAGGCCCACCACGTGAGCTCCGGCGGCCGCGAGGCGTTCGCAGAGCAGCCGTCCGAACGTGCCGTTGGCCCCCGTGACCACGGCCCGCTGTCCGCGCAGTGTCCTCATCGGATGTTCCCCTTCCAGCTCATGCCCTGGCCGCGCAGCGCACGGGCGGTGCCCTGCGTGAGTTCGCGGGCGGCCAGCTCCAGGTAGGCGTCGAAGTCGATGCGCATCGCGGGTCGGCGCTCGCCCCAGCGGTCGCGCGCCGCGGCGTGCTCGCGGGCGATGTCGGCGCGCTGGGCGGCCGGGTCGGGCAGCGCGTACCGTCCGGCGACGTACGCCGCGGCCAGCCGGGCCTGCGCCTCGACCACCGGCAGCGCCGACCCGGTGGACTGCATCAGCCCGACGAACATCAGCCCGGGTTCGCCCTGGTGGAACACGTGCCGGAACAGCGGCATCCGCTCGGCCGACGGCGCGAGCAGCCCCTGCTCCAGGAACGGCAGGTCGATGGCGTAGCCGGTGCACCACACGACCAGGTCGACCTCGTCGGTGCGCCCGTCGGCGAAGGCGACGGTCTGCCCGTCGATCCGGCTGATCCCGCCGCGTACGCCGATCTCGCCGTGGCTGATCCGCGACAGCAGCGCGTCGGACAGGGTCGGGTGGTCCTGCAGGAAGCCGTGCTCCGGGTCGGGCAGGCCGTAGCGCGACGGCGGCCCGACGGCGGCGCGCAGCATGGTCTGGCTGATGCGCTGGCGCAGCCGCCACGGCAGCCGCTTGGCCAGCGCGCCGTTGAGCGTGTCCGACGGCTTGCCGAACAGGTGCTTGGGCACCACCCACACGCCCCGGCGCACCGACAGCAGCGTGCGCGGGGCGACGTACGACGCGTCGACGGCGATGTCCATGGCCGAGTTGCCGCCGCCGACCACGAGCACGCGCCGCCCGGCGAGCTGCTCCGGGCCCCGGTAGTCGTGGCTGTGCAGCTGCTCGGCGGTGACCGTGCCCGGGTAGGCGGGTTCGGGCAGGCGGGGGCGGCTGTTGTGGCCGTTGGCGACCACGACCGCCTCGACGCGTACGGTCACCGCGCCGTCGGGGTTGAGCGCGGTGACCCGCCAGCTGTCGCCCTCGCGGACCACCTCGGTCACGGTGTGGTGCAGGCACACGCTCCGGAGCAGGTCGAAGCGGACCGCGTAGTCGTGCAGGTAGGCGGCGATGCGGCCGTGGTCGGGGTAGTCGGGCCAGTCGGCGGGCATGGGCGCGTCGGCGAACTCGGTGCGGGTCCGGCTGGTGTTGAGGTGCAGCGTGCGGTACGCCGAGGAGTGCGGCGCGCCGTACACCCACAAGCCGCCGACCTGCGCCCCGGCGTCGAAGCAGACCGCGGGCACGCCCCGGTCGGCCAGCGCCTTGAGCACGGCCAGTCCGGCCGGCCCGGCGCCGATGACGGCGACACGTGGGCTCATCGCACCCTCCCCAATTAATCCAACGCCTGCTGGATATTGCCGGAGGGCGCCGACGGCGTCAAGGGCGGGGGGCGTACATCCGGTCCAGCCAGCGGTGCGCGTAGGCCCGGAACTCGCGGCGCTGCCGCGCCCCGGCCGCCCCCGACAGCAGGCCCACCACGTGCGCGTGCACCGCCCAGACGAGGCTGCGTACGGCCAGGTGCGGGTCGGGCTCGTCGAGCACCCCGGCCGCGTGCGCCTCGGCGAGCACCTGCTCCACGGCCCGGTAGAGCGGATTCGAGTAGCGCTCGTCCAGCTCGGCGTGCCGGTCGGGCTCCAGCCAGCGGCGCAGCCAAAGACCGGTGGTCTCGGGACGGTCCTCGAGGAAGTCGACGAAGCTGTCCAGCAGCTCGTGCAGGGCGGCCATCGCGGTGACCGGGCCGGACCCGACCGCGGCGCGGGCCGCGCCGGTGGCCTGGGTGAGGACCGTGCTCTCGGCCTCGTGGATGCGGGCGAAGCAGGCGTCGTAGAGGGCTGCCTTCGTACCCACGTGGTGGTGCACGGTGGCGACGTCGACCCCGGCCGCGGCCGCGACCTCGCGCATGCCCACGGCGTCGAAGCCGCGCCGGGCGAACAGCCCGGTGGCGGCGACGACGATCGCCTCGGGGGTGGCGACCCGGTCGGCGCTGCGGGGACGGCCGGGTCCGCGGCGGGGTGTGGTCATGGCTCCCATCGTGCCCTACTATCCAGCGAATGTTGGATTACAGCTCCGGCGAGACCGCGGCCGAAGCCGCCGCGACGCGCTCGGCCCGCCTGCCGCGCGGCGGCATGGCCGCGTTCGCGACCGGCTCGCTCGGCATGGGGACCTGGGTGACCGTACCCGGCCTGCTGCTGCTGTACTTCCTCACCGACGTGCTCGCCGTGACGCCGCTGCTGGCCGGCGTCGTGCTGCTGGTGCCGAAGATCGCCGACGTGGTGCTGCACCCGTGGGTCGGCCACCTGTCCGACCGCGACCTGCGCCGCCGCGGCCACCGCCGCACGCTGATGGCCCTGGGCTGCGGCCTGCCGCTCGCCTTCGCGGCCCTGTTCGCGGTGCCCGGCGGGCTGTCCGGCGCCCCCGCCGCCGCCTGGGTCGCGGTCGGCTTCGTCGCGGGCAACCTGCTGTTCGCCGCGTACCAGGTGCCGTACCTGTCCACCCCCGCCGACCTGGGCATCGGCTACCACGAGCGCACCCGCCTGATGGGCTTCCGGATGGTGGTGCTCACCATCGGCATCCTGCTGTCCGGCGTGCTCGCCCCCATGCTCGCGGGCAAGCAGGACCCCACCCGGGGCGGGTACGCGCTGATGGGCGCGGTGCTCGGCGCGACGATGCTGGCGACCATGCTGGTCGGCATCGGCGGCGTACGGCGCCTGGCTCTGGCCGCCCCCGGCGAGGCCGCCGGGGCGGCGCACTCCGCCGCCGGGTTCAAGGCCCTGCTCGGCGCCCTGCGCGACCCGCAGTTCCGCTGGCTGGTCGGCGCCTACCTGGCCATGTCCACCACCACCCACCTGGTGCTGGCCGCCGTCCCCTTCTTCGCCGAGTACGAACTGGGCCGCCCCGGCCTGACCACCGTGCTCGTCGCCGCCTTCGTGGCCCCGGCCCTGATCGCCACGCCGGTCTGGGTCGCGGTCGCCCGCCGCATCGGCAAGCAGCCCGGCCTGCTCATCGCCCAGGGCGCGTTCGTCGCCGGGTCGCTGGTGCTCGCGCTCGGCTCCGCCGCCGGGCTCCCGGTGCTGATCGGCGCGGTCGCGGTGCTCGGCATCGCGTTCGCCGCGATGCAGCTGCTGCCGTTCTCGATGATGCCCGACGCGATCCGCGCCGCCGGAGGCGCCGAGCGGGCCGGGACCTACACCGGCGTATGGACGGCGGCCGAGGCTACCGGCGGCGCGCTCGGCCCGTACGTCTACTCCGCCTGCCTGGCCGTCGGCGGGTTCGTCGCCTCCGGCGCGGGCGAGCACGTCACCCAGCCGGGCCTCGCCCACACGATGATCCGCCTAGGCTTCGGCCTGGTCCCCGCGGTCCTGATGCTCGTCGCGATGCTCCTCCAGCGCCGCTACACCCTGGACCGCACCCTCCGCTGACCCGCCCGCTCCCCTACGCGGCCGTTTCGTGCAGTTTCGGGGAAAGTGCAGGAATTCGGGCTTCGATTCCTGCACTTTCCCCGAAACCGCCGGGTCCGTCAGGCGGCGAAGCGCGCCTCCAGGCGATCGAGGGTACGGCTGATCGCCCGGCGGTTGCGGCGCGGGAACCAGCTGACGCTGATCAGCAGCGGGATGCGCGCGGTCGACCAGTCGAACTGCTCGGTGACCACGGTCCGCCCGTCCTCGGCCGGATCCAGCCGCCAGCGCCAGCGGTGCCCGTTGAAGTGCCGCCACGCGATCAGGCGGCCCTCCTCGAACTCCACCACCGTGTTCAGCACGCGGTAGTCGGCGCCCATGTGCATGTCCATGCCGAACTTCATCCCGAGCGCGAGCCGGCGCGGGGCACCCCGGGCCGCCAGCACCGATCCCGACCCGTCGATGAGCGGATGCTGGGCCGGATCCGCCAGCAGCTCGAAGATCTCCTCCGGCGCCGCGCTGACGACCCGGCTCTCACTGATGAGGCGGCCCATTCCGGCACTCTAGCGCGACCGCCCGCCCAGGTCACCCACAGATCAACGGTCCAATTAGGTCGGACGGCCGGACCCGGTGTATTACTTCCCCGTGACTCTCACGAAGCACAGCAGAATGCTCGGACTCCTCTTCGCCGCCACGGCGCTCATAGCCGTCACCACCGCCTGCTCGGAGGGCGCCGGCACGGCCGCCGGAGCCACTCCGAGCGCGGCAGCCCCGGCCTCCCCGGCGGCGTCGCCGTCGACCGACACAGGCTGCCCGCCGGACGTCAACCTCATGTACGAGGCGCTCAAGGCCACCCCCGCCGTCTTCGACGAGATCGACAAGAGCGTCACCGGCATCGGCGAGCCCAGGTGCGCCGAGGGCTGGTCCACCGCGATGACCGTGGTGAAGAACGCCGACCCCCTGGTCGTCCTCTTCCGGTACGACCCCGCCACCGGCAAGTGGACGCCGGTCGCGGTCGGCTCCGACGGCGTCTGCGACGGCGCGGTCAAGGTGCCCGAGACCGTCCAGGCGAAGCTGCACCAGGGCTGCTGATCTCCTGCCGGCTCGCCCTCATCGGCGAGGGCGAGCCGGCAGGTCGCCCACGGGCCGGACACAGCCGCCTCGTCCCGCGCCGACGTCCGGAATGTGCAAGAGTGGGCGCATGGAGCGGATCTCCCGCCGCATCGCGGCCATCGCCGAATCAGCCACCCTCGCCGTGGACGCCAAGGCCAAGGCACTGAAGTCAGCGGGCCGACCCGTGATCGGGTTCGGCGCCGGAGAGCCCGACTTCCCCACCCCGGACTACATCGTCGAAGCCGCCCAGGCCGCCGCCGCCCAGCCCCGCATGCACAAGTACTCGCCGACCCCGGGGCTGCCCGAACTGCGCGAGGCGATCGCGGCCAAGACCGCGCGCGACTCCGGCTACCAGGTGCCGCCCGGCCAGGTGCTGGTCACCAACGGCGGCAAGCAGGCCGTCTACACCGCCTTCGCCACGCTGCTCGACCCCGGCGACGAGATCCTGGTCGTCGCGCCGTACTGGACCACGTACCCGGAGGCGATCAAGCTGGCCGGGGCGGTGCAGGTCGACGTGGTCACCGACGAGCACTCCGGCTACCTGGCCACCGTCGAGCAGCTGGAGGCGGCGCGTACGCCGCGCACCAAGGCGCTGCTGTTCGCCTCCCCCGCCAACCCCACCGGCGCGGTGTACCCGCCGGAGCAGGTGGTGGCGATCGGCCGCTGGGCCGACGAGCACGGGCTGTGGGTGATCACCGACGAGATCTACGAGCACCTCACGTACGGCAACGCGAAGTTCACCAGCATCGCCAGCGCGGTGCCGGAACTGGGCGACCGGGTCGTGATCCTCAACGGCGTCGCCAAGACGTACGCCATGACCGGCTGGCGGGTGGGCTGGCTGATCGGCGCCCCGGACGTGGTGGCCGCCGCGACCAACCTGCAGTCGCACCTCACCTCCAACGTCTGCAACGTGGCCCAGGCCGCCGCGCTGGCCGCCGTCAGCGGCGACCTGTCCGCCGTCGACGGGATGCGCCAGGCGTTCGACCGGCGCCGCCGGACCATGGTCACCATGCTCAACGACATCCCCGGGGTGGTCTGCCCGGAGCCGCTCGGCGCCTTCTACGCGTACCCGTCGGTGAAAGGCCTGCTCGGCCGGGAGCTGCGCGGACGCCGTCCCGAGACCTCCGCCGAGCTGGCCGCGCTGGTGCTGGAGGAGGCCGAGGTGGCGCTGGTGCCCGGGGAGGCGTTCGGGACGCCGGGCTACTTCCGGCTGTCGTACGCCCTCGGCGACACCGACCTGGTCGAAGGCCTCACCCGGCTGACCAAGCTGCTCACCGAGGCGCAGCCCGCCCACTGACCACAGGTAGGCGCCGCCCCAGGTCAACGGGTACGGTATGGCGCCGTGACCCTGTACCTGATCGCCGCCGCCGTCTTCGGGGTGGCCGCGTTCGCGCAGGCGGTGACCGGCTTCGGCTTCTCGCTCGTGTCGGTGCCGCTGCTGGCCATGGCCGACCAGCCGCAGCCCGCCGTGGTGTCGGCGACGATCATCAGCCTGCTGCTGAACGCTGTCACCGCCTGGCGTGAGCGCGCCCACGCGGAGCGGCCGGTCGCGCGCCGGCTGCTGCTCGCGGTCGCGGTCGGCATGCCGCTGGGTCTGCTGCTGCTCATCTCGCTGCCCGACCTGGCGCTGCTGGCCCTGATCGCGGTGGTCAACCTGGCCAGCACGGTCGTGGTGTGGCGCGGCTGGCAGCTCTCGCCCGGGGCCGGGACCGCCGCCGCGGCCGGGATCCTGGCCGGGGTGCTCACCACCACGACCGGCACCAACGGACCGCCGCTGGTGGCCACCCTGCGCGCGATGAAGCTCGAACCGCGCGTGTTCCGGGCCACGGTCGCGCTGATCTTCGGGGTGGTCGGGCCGGTCGCGGTGGTCGGCTTCGGCATCGCCGGCACCCTGACCTGGCATGCGGTCCTGCTCGCGACGGCCGGCCTGCCCGCGACGGCGCTCGGCGCGTGGCTGGGCAACATCCTCTTCCACCGCCTGAACCCGGCCGCCTTCCGCCGCCTCGTCCTCTCCTGCCTCGCCGCCAGCGCCCTCGCCGCCCTAGCCAACGCCACCACCCGCGCCATCTAACCCCACCCCCCCACTGCCCCCAACCCAGCCGGTCGATCATGAACTTATGGACGTGTTCGACGGTGTGTCACCACCCCACCACCGTGATCACTTGCGGGGATCCGGCGCCTGACGCCCGGCCGGCCAGGGGAGGCACCGAAGCCGGGCTCACTGGCGTGATCGCCACTGGCGGTCGTGACCCGGCCCATCGGGCCCAGCTATCGCCGCTCACGGTCACAACAACGGCCACCACCCCGCGATCACCACCCGCGGTCACAACCTCGACCCACCAGCCCGGTGATCGCCACCCGCGGTCACAACCTCGGCACTCCAGCCCAGTGATCGCCAATTCGTGGTCGCAACCTTGCCTCAGAGGCCGGGTTCTGACCACGGATGGTGATCACGCACGGAAGCTGCGCCCACGATCACAAGTTCCGGGCGCAACATCGCAGGGGCGCCACCGGCGACACCCACAGGCACCCCGCCCACGATCCGACATAGACACTGGCCCATCACGGGGAAGATGATCTCGATGAATTCCACGAGATAGGCCAGTGTCATTGGAAGGCAGGGCCGCCCGACCGGCCGGCGGTTCGACCCAGATGCTGAGATCGGATCGGCGAGCGAGTTCGGGTGCGGGGAGCCGGAGCGGCGCTAGGCGGCGGGTTGCGGCCGGGCACGGGTGAGCGTGATCTCCGGGAGCAGGCGGGGCGAGCGCTTGGCGGCGACGTCCTCGACCCACCCGAAGCAGAGCACGGCCAGCGCCGTCAGCGGTACCGTCACCAGCAGCGTGACCCAGGCCGAGTCGGCGAGTGCCGCGATCCCGGTCCGGTTGACCAGCCAGTGGCCCACGAAGATCATCGGAAGCTGCCAGACGTACAGGGTGACCGCACGGGCGTTGAGCATCGCGACAGCCCGGCGCGGCAGCTCCGGCAGGCGCTCGTACCAGGTCATGGACGGGCGCACGCGCAGCGCCACCAGGACCACCGCCGTGCCCCACAGCACCTGCGACAGCGGCGAGCCGTTGGAGCGCAGCGCCAGCACGCCCAGCGCGGCCCCGACCGCGAACACCGCCACCAGGGGCAGCCGGTCGAGCAGGCGCAGGTGGCGGGCGTACCCGAGCAGCCAGGCGGTGCCGTACGAGGCGGTGGTCCAGATCACGTCGCCGACCGGATCGGACGGCACGGTGACCACGGTCGAGCAGACCACCGCCAGCACCAGCGGGGCGAGCAGCGTCGGCACCGGCCAGCGGCGCATCAGCCACCACAGCACGGGCGACATCAGCACGAACCACAGGTAGGCACGCAGGTACCACAGCGTGACGACGAAGATCCCACCCCAGGTCGAGGCGGGCGGGTTGGCCAGCGGCAGCACCCACAGCAGCGGATCGAACCAGCGCAGCGGGTACTGCGGATCATGTGACCAGCCGTGCAGCAGCATCAGCGGCAGGGCCACCGCGCCCAGCGCCCACAGGGGCGGCAGCAGTCGGCGCAGCCGCGAGCGGACCGTGCGGCTGCCGCCGCCGCGCGCCAGCGAGGCCGCGGTGAGGAAGCCGGCCAGGCCGAACATGAGCCACATCGACGGGAACAGCGCGGTCAGCGCCCCGATCGGGATGGCGTGGTTGAGGAAGACCCGGACGATCGCGGCGGCGCGCAGGGTGTCCACGTACGGGCTGCGGGCACGGGGCGTCGCCACCGGGGCCTGGGCGGCGGCCGGTGCCGTACGTTCGATGATCGACATGAGGCGAGTGCAACTCCGGTCAGTCACGGGCGGCGTGCCTTCAACCAGACCCGACTTCCCTCAAGAGAACCTCGACAAACCGGTCCGTGAACCTTTGCTGTGACCGACGCGACTGAATCTGCCGAGGAGGTGGCGATGACAGACGAACTGCTGGTGATCCGCTGCCGGCTCGGGGAACGTGACGCGCTGGCCCGGCTGGTGCGCCAGTGGCACGAACCCGTGCTGGTCTACGTACGCCGGATGCTCGGCCCGGCGCACGCCGAGGACGTGGCCCAGGAGGTGTGGCTGGCCGTGCTGCGCGGGCTGCCGAGGCTGCGCCAGCCGGAGCGGTTCACGCCGTGGCTGTACACGATCGCCCGCCGGGTGGTCGTGAACCGGCTGCGGGAGGAGTACGCCCGGCCGGAGGTCCCCGGCGAGGCGGCCGAGCGGGCTGTGCCCGACCACGGCGACCTGGTCGCCGACCGGGACGAGGTGGCGCGCCGGCTCGGGGGGCTGCCCGCGCGCGAGCGCGAGGTGCTGATCCTGTTCCACCTGGAGGACCTGCCCCTGGAGGCGTGCGCCGAGATCTGCGGCGTACCGGTGGGCACGGTGAAGTCACGCCTGTCTCGGGCCCGGCGGATGGTCCGCGCGGCGATCGAAGCGGAAGGAGAAGGTCGATGAACGCCGACGAGATGCTGGCGCGCCTGTCGCGTCCCCTGTCGCCGTGGCGGCGTGTGGCCGCGGCGGTCGCCGCGATCGGGGGCGGCACGGGCGCGGCCGCGATCGGGGTGCTCTGGATCACCGAGCCGCAGCTGCCCGCCCGTACCCAGGTGGCGTTCGCCGGGCTGGTGGCGATCGGGCTGGCCTGGGCAGGGTACGGGATCTGGGCGCTGACCCGCCGTACTCCCCTGTTCGCCCGTGACCGCGTCGTCGCGGGCTGGCTCGCCGTGGGCGCGACCACGCTGCTGGCCGTGTTCACGGCGGCGGTCGCCGTCGCGCGGCAGCGCGGCTGGGCCCTGCCGGCGGTGGCACTGGCGCTGCTCCTGCTGGCGGCGGTCAACCTGGTGCGTGCCCGCGCGGTGCGGTCCGAGCTGCTGCGGCGCAAGCACGAGCTGGGCGGTTAGACCCCGGTCGCGGGCATGATCCGGGATCGGGGACGCCAGGTGGCGCCATGGCGGCATCCAGCGTCCGCGATCTCGGATCATGCCGGGTCACCGGTCAGGAGAAGCGCTCCACGGTGACCGGGATCAGGCCCTGGTCGCGCAGCAGCCGCCGCAGGCGGTGCAGCAGCGTGCCCAGCGCAGCCGGTTCGGACTCCGAGTCCGAGCCGAGCAGCGCGGTCAGGTCGATGCTCCAGGCCATACCGAATCCGATCCGGCGCAGCTCCCAGCTGAACTCGTGCGTCTGCACCGCCAGGCTGCCGCGCCCCAGCACCCGCGGCTCGGCCGGGTCGTCGACCGGCTGCAGCCACTCCCGGCACCACAGGTCGGCCATGCCGTGCTCGCCGAGGTCGCCCGCGAACAGGATCCGGTAGACGCGGCGGTCGAAGAAGCCGGTCGGCACCTGCGCCGGGCCCAGCCGCAGCGGGGCCGAGCCGGGCCGCAGGTCGCGGTCCGCGAACAGCTCGCGCAGCTGCGGCGCGAGCGGCAGGTCGGTGTCGGTCAGCCGCCGGTACGCCTCCGCGGCGGCGCTCCGCGACGCCGGGCGCACCACCGAGCGCACCCGGGCGTCGGCGCGCAGCGAGCGGCTGAAGCCCGCCGAGCTCCACCAGCCCTCCCCCGCCGACCACACCGCGCTGTCGACCCCGGCGGCGGCGAAGTCCTCGTGCAGGACGAACTCCTCGACCGCGACCCCGCACGGCGCCACCCCGCGCCACACGTCGTCAGGTTCGGCGTAGACCAGGTAGTAGTCGAGCTCGCAGTCGGGGGCGGGGTCTGCTTCATACCCGACCGACCCGCGCGTACGCAGCCGCACCTCGGCATCCATGCCTGAATGATCGCGTACGGCGGCGCCGCGGGCGCTCAGCCACACCGGCGCTGTTGCAACACGTTGTAATTGTTAGATCACGGAAAGTAGGTGATGACCTCCTGGGCCTGGCCGTCGTAGCCGCCCAGGACGCAGATCCGGCGGAAGTTCGCCAGCACCAGGCTGCCCGCCCGGGCGTCGGCCTCGGTGTCGAAGACCTGCAGGATGTGGTCATGGTCCTTGACCCGCCAGCCGTCCCCGTGGCCCATGTCCTCGGCGACCAGGTGGCCCGGCTCGTACTCCGAGCAGTTGTCCTGCTCGCCCGCGATGTCCGGGGACTGACCGGACGGTTCACGCCAGTAGTCGAACACGAACGTGTCCCGGTCCTCGCGGGCGTTGCCCCGGCCGACGTAGCAGCGCTCGCGGTACCGCTGGGCCAGCGCGAGCCCTTGGCGCCCGGTCGGCTCGCCGGGACCGCCGTGCAGCCGCAGCACCTGCGTCGACCCGTCCGCCACCAGGAACGCGCCGTCCTCGTAGCGCAGCCGGAGCCGGGCGGGGTCGTAGGCGACGCAGTCCGGCGCGGTCGGCCATCGGCGCGCGACCGGTGAACCCGCCGGGTTCGCGGGCGGGGTCGGCGCGGCGGCCGACGGGGTGACCGCGAGCTCGCCGTGGGAGTCGCCGCAGCCCGCCAGGAGCAGGGCCGCCAGCAGGACCAGTGCGGGAATCCGTCGCATACCGGCACGTTAAGTGGTGAAGTGCGCCGGTACGGCCGGTAAGGCGCCCCGCCGCGGTCGTGTCGCGGCGGGGCGCCCCCGGCCCCGGGGCCGGTCAGCCGTCCCGGCTGTAGCGCTGGGCCAGTTCGCTGAGGTCGACGCAGACCTTGTTCCGGGTGGCGCAGGCGTAGATCGCGATCAGGTCGCCGCCGACGATGTTGCCGAACGGGTCCCAGTAGACCGGCGCGCCGTTCAGTCCGTTGCCGTTGTGCGTGCTGCGCGGGGTGCCGTTGTTGAGCGCGGCGAACCCGGTCACGCCCTTGCCGTCGCTGCAGTAGTCGTGGATGACGAAGAAGTCGTCGTTGTTCGACCCCGTCGGCGGGTAGTAGCCGGAGTCCACGAAGTTGATGACGGCACAGCCGTCGGAGGTGCCGGCCGAGAAGCTGTCGTCGATCGCCGCCGCGGCCGGGCTGGCCACCAGTACGGTCGCCGCCGCGGCGGCGGTCAGTCCGAGCAGCGCCCGCCGGATGAGACTACCTTTGTGGAGCATTGTGAGGTTCTCCCTTCAAGTCGGCTATCTGCCGAGTTGAAGGTATTGCGGAACATCCGCCAGGTCTTCCATCGCTCGCAGTATTCAAATGCTTGAATTCTGATTCGGACAGTCACTCCCCTGCTTCTTGACCGGTCCCCCGACGGCGGTAGGCCGCTCCGCCCCTACCCCGCGCGGTCTACACCCCTCGCGGGCGGCCCCGACCCGCGAGGGTCGCCTCAGTACGCGACGGTGAAGCGCTGCTGCCGGAACGAGCCCTGCTCGATCGCGTCGAGCACCGCCGCGGCGTAGTCGCCCGTCGAGACGCGGGACTCCCCCGCCGCGTCGGTCAGCGGCGTGTCCCGCGCCTGAGCCCGGTAGGTGCCCGTCTTCCCACCCGGCACCAGGTGCACCGGCGGCGGACTGACGTACGACCAGTGCAGGTCGGTGCGCGCGGCGCGCAGGATCTCCAGCGCGGCCGCCTGGTCGAGCGCCGTCTCCAGGTACTGGGGCGGGAACGCGGGCGAGTCCACGAACCGCTGCCCCGACGGCGCGAGCAGGCTGCCGCCGCCGCCGAGGAACACCAGCCGGGCCACCCCGGCCGCCGGCAGCGCCTCCAGCAGCGCCGCCGCGGTACGCGGCACCGTCCGCTCCGGCCCCTTGACCGCGACGACGACGGCGTCGTGCCCGGTAAGCGCCTCCTTGAGCGACGCGGCGTCGGTGGCCTCGACCTCGGCGCGGCCCAGCGCGGTCACCTCGTGCCCCCGCGCGGCGGCCTCCCCGGCCACGGCGCTGCCCAGGTTGCCCGCGGCGCCGACGACGGCGATCCTCATGCTGCTTCCTTCCAGGTACGGCCGACGAAGTCGGCGATCAGGGGTGCGATCTCGGGCAGGCACTCCTCCAGCGCGAAGTGCCCGGTGTCGAAGACGTGGATCTCGGCGTCGGGCAGGTCCCGCAGGTACGCGTGCGCCCCGGGCTCGGGGAAGAACGCGTCGTTGCGGCCCCACAGGATCAGCGTCGGCGGCTGGTGCTCGGCCAGCCACCGCTGCCAGGCCGGGTAGAGCGCGACGTTGCGGTGGTAGTCCAGCGCCAGTGCGACCTGCGCCTCCTTGCGGCCGGGCTGGTCGAGAAGGTGCTGGTCGAGGGTCCAGCCGTCGGGCGCGACGAGGGAGGGGTCGGCGGTGCCGCCCTCGTACTGGCCGCGGGTGACCGGCAGGACGAGGATCTCCCGCACCCGGTCCTCGGCGCCCGCGACGCCGGGCTGGTTCGCGATCATGCCGCGAGCCAGGTCGGACAGGCCCTCCTCGTACGCGTTGGCGTTCTGCACGATGAGGCCCGCGATCGCGTCGGGGCGGCGCCCGGCCAGGCGCAGGCCGACCGGGCCGCCGAAGTCGAAGGCGTACAGGACGAAGCGGTCGACGCCGACCGCGTCCAGGAAGCCCTCGACCACGTCGGTCAGGCTCTCGAAGCTGTAGCCGAAGCCGGTCGGCACCTCGGTGTGCCCGAAGCCGGGGTAGTCGGGGGCGATCAGCCGGTGGTGCGCGCCGAGCGCGTCGAGAAGACGGCGGAACTGGTGCGAGGCGGAGGGGAAGCCGTGCAGGAGCAGGAGCACGGGTGCGTCCGGCGGCCCGGTCTCCCGGTAGAAGACGCGGGCGTCGCCCACCTGGGCGAACCGGTGGTACACGCGCGGGACCTCAGACACGATGAGCACCTCTTAACGAGAAGCGGTTTGCGTTAGCATGGGCATCGTGACAGAGCCCGAGTCCTTAATGCAAGACGGTTCCCGTTTAGCGGGCTCGGTGCGTCCCGGCGGGCGCACCTCCCGCACCCGGGCCGCCGTCTTCGACGCTGCCATGGCCGAGCTGGCCGAGAAGGGTTTCGCCGGAACCGGCATGGAGAAGATCGCGGCCCGCGCGGGCGTCGCCACCTCCACCGTGTACCGCCGCTGGGGCGGCCTGACCGGCCTGCTGCAGGACCTCGTCGACGAGATCACCCTCGACGTCCAGCTGACCGACGCCGGGCCGCTCGCCGCCGACCTCGCCCAGATCGCCCGCGTGATCCTGCTGCTCAACCGGCATCCGGTGCACCGGCCCTGGATGGACGCGGTCGTCACCGCGGCGGTCCACGATCCGGCCGCGCGGCAGGTGCTGACCCGCACCATCCGGCGGCGCATCGACGGCACCGCCCCGATCGTGGCGCGCGCCGCCCAGCGCGGCGAGATACCCGCCGACACCGACGGCGACGAAGTCATCCGCATGCTGGCCGCGCCGTTCTACTACCGCATGTACATCAGCGGCGAGCCGATCACCGACGACCTGCCCGACCGCGTCGCCGCCGCCGTGGTCGCCGCGGTCCAGGCCGGCACGCTGCGCCGGACCCACTGACGAAGCGAAAATCCTGGACCGACCGCGGTGGCGTCGATGGCCGAGCGTGCGGGCGCGCAGTGTCGTGACCGGAGATCGTGATCTTCGGCGCCTGCCCCCTGTGGTGATCGCCACGTGCGGACCGAAAGCGGGACTCAGTCTCGGGACTGCGCAGTGGAT
>NZ_JASAMB010000002.1 GCF_029948125.1 Catellatospora sp. KI3 | reverse complement strand
TGCCGTCCGGCTCATCGCCGCCGCAGGCTGCGAGCAGGAGCGCGCCGGCGCTGGCACCGGCGATACCCAGCAGCGATCTGCGGGAGAGGTGCGCGGTCATAGCCGTCCCTTCGAGGTGCGAGTCAGGTTCTCGGAGGCCGGAAACCGGTTCGGGCAGGTGCCGGAACCGGCCCCGAAAGTTTCTGCCACAGGCCGGTATTCTCGATTGTGGCGCGCACGTTACGGCCATGCGCCGCAGTAGGTCAAGGGCTGTCGCATGTCGACAGCTACGGATACCTACCGCGAGAATCCGCGCACCTTCCACCGATACTTTCCGGAAAATTGCCGGTAGCCCACCGTCGAAGGGAAGACGTGCGCGTCAGTGGCGCGCGAGTTGGGAGCGGCGGCGCTGCTCGTCCATGAGGCGGTCGAACTCGGTCCGGTCCAGCAGCAGGCCCGCCTCCGCCGCGATCTCCGCGGTCAGGTCGACCGGGAACCCGTGGCTGTCGTGCAGCTCGAACGCGACCGCCCCGGGCAGCTGCCCCGTCGCCCCGTCCAACGCCCGGTAGAGCAGGTGCATGCCGCGGCGCAGCGTACGCCCGAAGGACTGCTCCTCCCGCGTCACCACCTGCCCGATCAGCTCCCGCGCCGCCTCCAGCCGCGGCCACGCCGGGCCGGACGTGTCGACCACGGTGCCCGCCAGCTCGCCCAGCACCGGGCCGTCGACGCCGAGCTGGCGCGCGTGCCGCATCGCCCGGCGCAGCAGCCGCCGCAGCACGTACCCGCGGCCGTCGGTCGACGGCAGCACCCCGTCCGCGATGAGGAACGCCGCCGCGCGGACATGGTCGACCACCACCCGGTACGACACCTGCGTCCGCTCCCCCAGCGACGCGTAGTCGCCGCCGCTGAGCTGCTGCAGCCTGGTCAGGGTCGGCGCGAGCAGGTCGGTCTCGCACAGGTGGCGCACGTCCTGGAGCACCAGCGCCATCCGGTCCAGCCCCATGCCGGTGTCGACGTGGCGGCCGGGCAGCGGGCCGAGGATCGGGAAGTCCTCCTTGCCGTCGCCTTCGCCTCGCTCGTACTCCATGAAGACGAGGTTCCACAGCTCCAGGAACCGCTCGGTGTTCACCGCCGGGCCGCCGCCGGGCCCGAAGCCCTCCCCGCGGTCGTAGAAGATCTCGGTGTTGGGCCCGCACGGGCCCGGCCCGCTCATGGACCAGTAGTTGTCCGCCATGCCCAGGCGCTGGATGCGCTCGTCGGGCACGCCCACGCCGCGCCACAGGCGCGGTGACTCGTCGTCGTCGCGGTACACGGTGATCCACAGCCGGTCCGGATCCAGCCCGAAGCCGTCGGTGAGCAGCTGCCACGCCCACGCGATCGCCTCCGACCGGCCGTAGTCGCCGAACGCGAAGCTGCCCAGCATCTCGAACGAGGTCGCGTGCCGGGTGGTGTGCCCGACGTTGTCGATGTCCACGGTGCGTACGCAGCGCTGCCGCGACATCAGGCGCGGATGCTCCGGCACCCGGTCGCCGAGGAAGTACGGCTTGAACGGGACCATGCCCGCGCCGGTGAGCAGCAGCGACGGATCGTCGGGCACCAGCGACGCCGACGGCACCCGGTGGTGGCCGAGCCGCTGGAAGAAGTCGAGGAAGGTACGGCGGATGTCGTCGGAACGCATGATCGGCCTCGCAGTCGGAAAGGTCCGGTGCCGCGCTCGCAGAACCGGGCACAGCCCGGCCCTCGCCGCTGAGACGTCTGGGAGCGCGATGGGAGATGGCAGGCGGACACGCCGAGCGGGGCCGAGGGGTCAGGCGAGGACGCGGTCCCCGGACTCCTGCTCGGCGCGGCTAGCTCGCCGTCCCGACATCATCTGCGCTGTTCCGATCACTCGATCCGGCCAACGGAAGGCCGGTCCATCCATTAGTAGTCGCAGGTGGGGCCCGCGTCAACCGCTTTGGATGCGGGCCCGCGCGTAGCGGGCCCGCGCCGGCGTCAGTGGCAGCTGCCGGTGCCGCTGTCGTTGTACGTCTTGCCCGACTGCGGCACGAACTGCCAGTCGTAGCTGCTGGCGTGCAGCGTGAACTTCAGCACGCCGAACGTGTTGTTGTTGCGGGCCACGCTGTTCGGCTGGATCGTGCCGAAGCTGTACAGGCTCGCACCGCCCATGCCGGCGACGAAGGGGCGCAGGCCACGGGCGTTGTCGAGGGTGCCCGACGGGTTCATCGGCGCGAACCGCTCGTACTGGTGGTTGTGGCCGAACACGACCACCTCGGCGTTGTAGTCGTACAGCGCCTGGTAGAGCGGGCGGGTCGAGGTGGACGGGGCGTGGTTGGCGCCCGAGGTGAACAGCGGGTGGTGCCAGTAGGCCAGCGTGCACGCCTTGGTGCTGGCGGCCAGGTCGCCGCGCAGCCAGGTCTCCTGCGCCGAGCCCGCCGACATGCTGATGTTCGAGTTCAGCGACACGATGTGCCAGTTGCCCAGGTCGTACGAGTAGTATCCGCGACCCGACGGGCCGGCCACCGAGCCGAAGTAGTTGTAGTAGCCGGTCGCGCCGGAGGTGTTGTAGTCGTGGTTGCCGGGCGCCGGGCGGGTGCGCGCCTTGTGGCGGCCCCAGGTCGGGTCGTACAGCGAGCTGAACTCGGCGGCGGTGCCGCTGTCGTACACGTTGTCGCCGGTGGTGAAGACGGTGCCGGAGATCCCGTCGAGCAGCGCGGCCGTGGCCGTGTCCCCCGAACCCGTGGTGGCGATGTCACCCACGCCGACCAGGACCGGGTCGGCCGCGGCCGGGGCGCTGGCGGACGGGGTCGGCGACGGGGTGGTGCCGGTGGTGACCACGAGCTGCGGCGAGTCCGCGCCGCTCTCGCGCGAATCCCAGTACGCCCCGTCGGAGCTGGTCGAGCTCGCCCCGATGCTGAACGTGCCGTTGCCGGTCACCAGCGCGGTCACGTCCACCTCGTACCAGCTGTTGGCTGACACCGAGCCGAGGGTGCCCAGGGTGGCGCCGTCGAGCGCGGGCTGGTTGTTCCAGGTCGTGCCGGTCTCCGACCAAGTGGTGTTCGACATGGCCTTGAAGGTGCCGCCGTTGTCGCTGCCGCTGTTGCTCGAGCTGTGCCGCAGGCGCAGCTTCGCGGTGGTCACCGTGCCCGATACCCCCGAGACGGTGAAGCGCAGGAACAGCCGGCGGGTCGGCGAGCTGTCGACGTCGAGCTCGGTGGCGGTGCCGTAGTTGGTGGTGGCGGTGTCGCTCTGCACGTAGGTGTCGGCGACCGGGGTGAACGTCGTGACCGCCGCTGCCGCCGTGTTGGCGGAGGCGGTCAGCACGATCGTGACCGCGGCGACGATCAGCGTGAGCGCCGTACCGGCGGTCGCGGCCGCGCGGAGGTGTCGGGTGCCCATCACGTGGTCCCTTTCTGGGGGGGTGATGGCTGCTTGGTTGAACAGCCGACAGGGCAATCTAGGGACGCGGCGGGGCGGGCGGGACACATCGGGGTGAACACAGCGGTAGCTGGGGATGAGCTCTGCGGGTGGGGGCGATCTGGGCGCTCGATTTATCGACTATGAGTGATGTGAGGGGGTGCGGTGGGGCGGTTTTGAGGACGTTTGTGCGAATTTTTGTAGACGCCGGTCACATCGGGTCACGGGAGGGCCTAACCGATTGGAGATCCGCGGGAGGGCCATGCTAATGTTCTCCCGTTGCCAACGAGCGCCGCTAGCTCAACTGGCAGAGCAGCGGACTCTTAATCCGCGGGTTCGGGGTTCGAGTCCCTGGCGGCGCACGGCGATAGCCCCGCTTGACCTAGTCAAGCGGGGCTATCTCATGTCCGAAGGACCCTAACTCGTCGGACCGGCTGCGAAGATCACGGCCTTCAGTCGCAACACCAGGCACCCACGGCTGTACCTACCTGAGTTCCGTCGCCTGGGTGGCCAGGCCGGATGTCGCGCACGGACCTGGCATCGACGCACACAGGCTGCCAGGTATGTCCGACCTCCCATCCACTTCGATGCGCCCTCCGCCGACGGGCACGCCACCCGTCGCCGACGCCGGTCTCCGCTACTGACCTGGGTGGACGCACGACAGCCGGACCGGGACGGCAACTCGTCACCGGAAGTGAGCACCTTGTCACCGATGACCGTCACTTCTAGGCTGTCGGACGGAGTTCAGCCGTCGGGGAGGACGGGGAATGGACGTGTTCGGGCCGGATCTCGACTCCGTCGATCAGCGAGTGGGCGACTGGCAGTCGATGCTGGAGGAGCGTGCCCGCCGTGCCGCCGATCTCGCCGCTCAGACGCAGGACCTGGCGGTGGAGGCGTCCGTGCTGCGTGGCCTGGTCACCGCCACCGTCGACCAGAACGGCCAGCTCGTCGCGCTGAAGCTGCACGAGCGGGTGCGTGAGCTTCCAGCGGACCGCATCGCGTCGGCGGTGATCGAGGCGACCAGGGCAGCGCGCAACGCGCTCGGCGAGCATGTACGGCAACTCTCGGTCGAGGCGGGGTTCGGCGATGAGCAGTGACCGCCTTGCGGCACCGGCCACGGTCGCCCAGTTAGCGCAGATCCTGGATCACGCAGCGGCCGTCGCCGGCCTGGCCGACCGAGCCGAGCGTGCGTGCAGCGCGGCGCGCCACGTCACGATCGACGCTGAGGCGTATGGCGTGATCTGCGCAATTCTCCCACTCAGACTCATGCCGCTGCAGTCACGGATCGCGGCGACGATGCGTGCGGCAGCCGCGGACTTGCGTGGTCGCAGCGAAGCGTTGCAAGCGGCAGCCCTTACCTACGAAGGTACCGATCTCGCCGTATCCACACGGACTGCAACGGTTGCTGACGGGCGTCCAGAGTGAGCGACGGCGGCAATTCACTGGTCGCCGAGCGTGTCGACTCCACGACCTGGTTCTCTGGGATCGGGATCGCCGAATCCGTCGACATGATCGTCACTGGGGTCGAGGACGGCTCCTGGGTCGACGGCGTGCTCGGTGGGGTCGGCACCGTCGCCGAATCCGCAGTGTGGGTGCTCGACCCGGTGGGCGCGCTGGTGACCGCAGGCTTCGGGTGGTGTGTCGAGCACATCGAGCCGCTGTCGCAGGCGCTGGACTGGCTCGCCGGCGACCCGGACCAGGTCGCCGCCAATGCCCAGACCTGGCACAACGTCGCTGTTGAGCACGCCGGCATCGCCGACCTGTACAACCGTGCCGTCGCACACCAGATCCAGGACTGGGACGGGCCCGCCGCGACCGCCTACCGGCACCAGGCAAACGAGACCCTAAACCTGCTGGTGGGGCTGACCCGGGCTGCGGAGGGCATGAAGGCGATCGTCGCCATGAGCGGCTCTGTGGTGGCGCTGGTGCGTACGCTCGTGCGGGACCTGATCGGCGAACTGGTGTCGATTCTGCTCGCACGGCTTCCGCTGTGGACCGCCGAGACGGTCGGAACGCTCGGGATCGCGGCGCCGTACGTCGTCGCGCAGGTGACGGCGCTGGTCGCCAAGTGGGGCGCCCGCATCACCCGCCTGCTACGAGCACTGACCGCCAGCCTGCGCAACCTCATGCCCGCGTTACACGGCCTCGACGAGGCCATCGGAGCGATCACGGCTGTCCTCGTCCGTCGCGGTGGTGGTCTCCCACACTCGGGCTCCCCGGCACCGGAGATCCGCTGGGGCGGGGCGGGCTACGCCGATACACCGCAGACCGCGCGCGCCGGCGAACTGTACGAGAAGATTCGTGCTCGCACCGACGACGTCGACAGCATCGCCGACCTACTAGGCATTCCCAGGTACATCGTCGAGCGGGTCAAAAACCACGTCTTCGTTGAGACTCACGACGTTCCCGTTGACGGGCAGGTCGTCCACGGCCGCTTCGCCCCGATGGCGCACATCGCCGATTGGTGGGATAAGGCAGCCGCGGACAAGCTGCCGTTCTCGAAGGAAGTGTTCCTCAAACGGTTGCTCGTCCACGAGTACGTGGAGAGCCACCTCATGGCAGCCGGTATGCCTTATGTCAGCCTCGATGTGAGGGCCGCGACAGACAGCCTGGATCCGGTGCTCTTCGGCGCCCACCACCTCGCCCCGCGGGAGAGCGCGCTCATGTCCATGTTCGGGCACTGGGCTACGCTCGGCAAACAGGTGCCTGACATAGCCATGGCCGATGACCTGTCCAACATCGAGGAGATCCTGCAGATCGTGCTGAGGGAGATGCCGTGACGGTTCCGACAACGCCGGAGGCCTACGTCACTCGGCTCCGAGCTGTCAACTGGTCGGATGAGACCATGTACGCACGCAGGCGATCGCGGCAGGTGCTCATGCAGGAACACCTGCGGCGATCCGCCCAGTGGGCCGACCTGCTGCAGACCGACGCCTGGCCTTTCCCTGACCTGGCCGCAGCGGTCGACCCGACCATCCAAGCGGATCCGGCGCTGGTCAGCGAGGTCGAAGAACTAATCGGGGGCTCCGTAGCCGAGTATGTATGTCTCTACGCGCTCCGCTGGTACACGCTGCGTGCCCTTCCTGAAGTCGTTCTTCCCGACCTCCCCGACCCCTACGAGCCACTGCTCGCGTTCTTCGAACGTGGTGGCGATTTCACTCTCATCACCGGCCACGTAGACGTCGGATTGGCCCTCGTCCCCCGTTGGGACGTGTCCCGTTACCTGGCGGCCGAGCCGGAGGCCGACCTCGACCCGGCCACGCTGGACAAGCTTGACGGGCTGTGACCGCAGCCCTGCCGCACCAGCGAGCACACGGCCGTTACGGGGTTCCAGCCCGCCGAACGGCGGTCACCACCGGATCAGCCCTGAAGATCACGGCCTCCGGTCGCAACACCGCTCGCCCCTGGTTGTGTCTGCCCTGACCTCCGTCGCCAGGGTGGCTCGGTTCAGGCCGATGTCCAGCTCAGCGGAGCCGGCGACGGCCCAGTTCCAGTTGGGCGCGCATGACCTGGCGGGAGCGCAGCGGCGCCACGGCGAGCGGGTGGGCCGCGCTCGCCGTCAGGCCGTCGAGGGTTATGGCGAGGTAGCGGCGCGCCATGCGTTCGGGTCGATGGCGTGGGTGGCCTCGCTGATGCGGGCCTGGGCCCAGACGATGAAGGCGAAATCCTCCGCGGCGAGGTCGGGCCGCAGGGTTCCCTCCGCCTGGGCGCGTTCGACGATGCGGCCGCCGAGGTCGAAGGCGCGTTTGCCAGCGGCTTCGATGCCGTGCGCGTGCGGGAAGCGCATCGAGGCGATGTCGTTGAAGGCGAGGTCCCCGGCCTGCAGCTCGCAGGTGCGCTCCAGGAAGAAGACGAGCCCGTCCCAGGCTGATTCCATCGCCACGGCCGTTTCGGCGGCTTTGATCCAGGCCCGCTTCTTGTCGGCGATGACCGTGGCCACCAGATCCATCCGGGTCGGGCAGTGACGGTAGAGCGTGCCGATCGACACCTCGGCGCGGCGGGCGATGCCTTTCAGGGTGGCGTTGAGGCCTTCCGCCGCGAATGCGGCCTTGGCCGTGGAAAGCAAAGCCGTCCGGTTCCGGCGCGCGTCCTTACGAAGCGGTGGCGGGGGTTCATCAGCCACTTCGAGCTGTACCTCCAGGGCATGGCGCAGGCCGGTGCCGACACCTCGGTCATCGAGTCGTTCATCGACCTGATCCGGTCCGGTACACCGGTGTCCGAGGCCCTGCAGGCGGTCGCGGTGCCGGCCCCGTCGGCCGAGTTCGTCGACAGCACGTTCGCCTTCATCCAGACCCTGCCGCTGCACTGCCAGGCCGCCGCGTTCGCGTTCGGCCGCGAGGACTTCATCCCCGAGATGTTCCAGCAGGTCGTCGACGTCGACGAGGGCGTCGGCAACCTTGGCCACTTCGTCGACTACCTGCGCCGTCACATCCAGGTCGACGACGAGGAGCACACCCCGATGGCGATGCAGATGCTGGCCGACCTGTGCGGCGACGACCAGCAGAAGTGGCAGGAGTGCGCCACCGCGGTCACTTCCACGCTCAACGCGCGGGTGCGCCTGTGGGACGGGATCACCGCGGCGATCAAGGCGAACACGCCGGCCCTCGTAGGTTGACCGGCACCCGTGCAGGCGCGGTCGGTTGACAGGCCGCGAGCGTGCTTGACGGTGCATGGCGCGAGCCCCGCTTGATCAGGTCAAGCGGGGCTTGCGCATACCCGGGTGTCGCCACGTGGACGCACAAGCCAGGTGGTCGCCGTTCGAGGTCAGCACCTCGGCAAGAGGACCGGCACGGGGCATCGAGCACCGACGAGAGCCGGCGGGAGAGATCACGCGTTCCGCGCACCTCGGCGGTCGCTCGATACGCGGTTCAGGAAGTCGTCGGCCTCGCGGCGGCTGGCGAGCGTGATCGCACGAGCGTGCGACCCGTGCTCCGCGACCGCAGCCCGGACCCTCGGCCGCATGCTGCGGCGGTAACCGGCGACATAGCGTATGAAGCCCCAGGTGATGCGGTCGTAGACGCCGTCGCGCGGGTGCTGGCCGCCTCGGTAGCGCATACGGCGCTGGACGATGCCCCACAGGCAGGTGATGGCGGGCAGGTCGAGGAGGATGGCGGTGTCGGCGGCGGCGAGCCGGACCGGCAGCGTCGAGGCGTAGTTGCCTTCGATGATCCACCGGCCCTGGGCGGTGAGCCGCTGCTGCTCGGCTACGAAGTCCTCGTGGGGCAGCGGCCGCCAGTCCTCGTCGTAGTAGACGGCGTCGAGGTGGGTGAGCGGCAGGTCGAGAATCGCGGCGAGCTGCCGCGCGAGTGTCGACTTGCCGCTGCCGCCGTTGCCGATGACGACGATTCGCTCCACGGTTTGTCACCCTAGCCCGAGAGCCCAGAGCTCAGAGGGGTGCCCACCGGCCGGCGGGCACCCCTGGCGCGTACTCGGTCAGGCAGGGTGTGCCCTACCCGTACGTGATGTCGCTCTGCTTGACCTTGCAGTTGCTGTCGTTCCAGCCCGCGCCGAGGTACGTCGGCTCGCTGCCCTTCGGCACGCCGTTGTACCTGCCGCACACGGTGGCGCTGGAGCTGTTGAGCAGCCGGACGCGGGTGATGGTCGCGATGTCGCCCCAGTTGACGTTGATCCCGGCGACCATGTCGATGTCGTCCAGCAGAACGTTATCGATCTTGACATTGCGCTGGTACGAGCTGGAGCAGTTGCCGCAGGCGCGGTAGAGCTTTCCGGCGCCCTTCAGGTAGAAGCCGCTGATGCTCACGGTGCCGTTGCCGTTGTGCTGGAACACCTTGTCGCTGCCGGACCGGGCGCCGCCGCCGATGACGTACGACGTGCCGCCGCCGGTGCCCTTGAACGTGGCGGCGTCCTCGCCGATGTCGTTCCACCACACGTTCTTGAGCGTGCAGGTGCCCTCGCAGTGCACGCCGTCGCCGGCGGGCGAGCCGAGGATGACGTTCTGCAGCGTGGCGCCGTTGGCCAGCTTGAACATGGGGTCCTGGCTCTCACCCTGGCCGCCGTCGCCCATGCAGCAGTAGGTCTTCATGCCGCCGTCGAAGGTGCCGGAGACGCTGATCGTGCTGGAGATGCTGACCGAGCCGGCCGACGTCGGCCAGGTGGCGCTGGGGCCGCCGGTGCCGCCGGTCGGGGTGGGCGTCGGGTTGCCGCCGCTGCCCGCCTTGACGAGGCGGAACTGCTGGTTGGTGCCGTTGAGGTCCTGGAACTGCGAGATGCGGGCGCCGTCGGCCGACGACCACTCCCACACGTCGAGGGTCTTGGCGCTGTTGCGGTTCTTGAACCGGACCACGTTGCTGCCGTTGTCCAGCAGCGAGAACTGCTGGTAGTAGGCGGTGCTGCCGGCGCCGGCGTTCATCTGGACGGTGGCGCCGTCGTCGGTGCTGCCACCGGCGATCTCGACGACCTTGCCGCTGGCCTTCGACTTGAGGCGGTAGTAGCCGCCGCCCATGTCGAGGAACTGGAACTGCTGGTTGGACGCGGAGCTGTCCGGCGTGCGCTGGACGACCGCGCCGTTGCTGCCTTCGATCGCCTTGCCGCTGAACACGTTGACCAGCTGGTAGTAGGCGCTGAGGTCGATGGTGGCCGCCGACGCGGGCATCGTCGAGGCGAGGGCGACGCCGCCGACGACGGTCGCGACCGTGGTGATCGCCAGGGCCAGGCGCAGGCGGGGCCGCCGCGTCCGGACGGATGGGGACGGTTGCATGGGTTCCTCCCGTAGGGTCCGCCAAGGAGTCGGCTTGGCGGCGAGGATGAGGGAGCGTTCGGGACGGTGTGTAACCGGGTAAGCGCTTACCAAGCCGTACGGTAGGGCATGCGCTCAGACCGGTCAATAGGTCGGCCTCGATTCTGGGAGCGTTCCCGGAGTTTTGGCATTTCCTTTCGTACCTGGCTGACGGCTTCGGCTGCCGATGTGGCCCTGAGTGAGGAGCAGGAAGCAGGCAGTCGGCGAACCTGAACTCAGTTACTTTCAGTGATGGCCGCGAGGACACCGGTACGGCGGCGGGCGATCGCCGGAGCCGGTCCGCGACTCGGTGAAAATCGGGTGACGTCTGGCAGAACTTGTCGCAGTGTGGGTCACTGCGATGCGTTTTGTCGGAGGCTTCCGGCAGGCTTGGCAGGACCGCGATTCACAGCCAGGACCATCGAACATGACCGCCTGATCCTTCACGACCGATCGAGGTACCGTGTCCAGCCAAGTGCTCAACTCACCCGCCGAGTCCGCGACCAGGACCTCAGGTCGCACGCCGCCCGTGATCCGGCTGCTCGTGCTGGCCACGTTCATCGTGATCCTCAATGAGACGATCATGATCAACGCGATCCCGAACCTGATGGACGCGTTGCGGATCACCGAGCAGACCGCCCAGTGGCTCTCGACCGCCTTCATGCTCACCATGGCGGCGGTCATCCCGATCACCGGATGGTTCCTGCAGCGGGTGTCCACCCGCGGCGCCTACGCCACGGCGATGGGCCTGTTCCTGCTCGGCACCGCCTCGGCCATCGTCGCGCCGAGCTTCGAGATGCTGCTGGGCGCCCGCATCATCCAGGCCTCCGGCACGGCGGTGATGATGCCGCTGCTGATGACCACGCTGATGCACGTGGTGCCCGAGCACGACCGGGGCAAGGTGATGGGCAACGTCACCCTGGCCATCTCGGTCGCCCCGGCGATGGGCCCCGCGCTCTCCGGCGTCATCCTCAACTTCGGGTCGTGGCGCCTGCTGTTCGCCGTCGTGCTCCCCATCGCCGCGCTGATCACCTGGGGCGGCCTCAAGCAGCTCAAGAACGTCGGCGAGCCCGAGGCCGGCACCATCGACTGGCTCAGCGTGGTCCTGGCCACCCTCGGCTTCGGCGGCCTGGTCTACGGGCTCAGCCGGTTCCAGGGCCCCGACGCCGGCCTGGCCGCCGGGATCGTCGCGGTCGGCCTCCTCGCCATCACCGCGTTCGTCTTCCGCCAGCTGTCGCTGCAGAAGGCCGGATCGCCGCTGATGGATCTGCGGACACTCCAGCACCGCACGTACACGGTCGCGCTGATCCTGATGTCGGTCGCCTTCATGGCGATGCTCGGCTCGATGATCCTGCTGCCGCTGTACCTGCAGAACATCCGCGGCCTCAGCGCACTGGAGGCGGGGCTGCTGGTGATGCCGGGCAGCCTGGCCATGGGTCTGCTCGGACCGAGCGTGGGCCGCCTGTTCGACCGGTTCGGCGGCCGGGTGCTGGTGATTCCGGGCTCGATCGCGATCACCCTCGCGCTGGCCGGTCTCACCCAGGTCTCGATGACCACCCCGTTCTGGCTGATCCTCGGCATGCACGCCCTGCTGATGGTGGGTCTGGCCGCGACCTTCACGCCGGTCTTCACGCTGGGGCTCGGCGCGGTCCCGCCGCCGCTCTACTCCCACGGCAGCTCGATCCTGGGCACCCTGCAGCAGGTGGCGGCGGCCTTCGGCACCGCGCTGGTGGTCACGGTGATGAGCGCGCGAGCCGACTCGCTGAAGGAGGAGGGCGTCGCCGCCGCGGCCGCCACCCTCGACGGCATGCGGCTCGCCTTCGTCATCGGGGCGGCGCTGTCCGTCGCGGTCATCATCACGGCGCTGCTGCTGCCGGCCAGGGCGGAGAGCACCGCCGGGGGTATCGGACACGGCCACTGATCCGGCCCGCGGGGTCCCTCCGAAGGCTGGAGGGCCCCGCGGGCCGGACGATGGCGCGGGCTACGACCAGTCGACGCCGGTGAAGCCCATCAGGTCGCCGATCGCACCCACGCTGCTGTAGGTGTGCTGGCTGACCTTGTCCCCGGAGTTGCCCTCGTAGGTGACGATCTGCCCGTTGATGTTCGAGTACACGATGCCGATGTGGTCGGCTTCGCCGTTGTGGTCCCAGTCGTAGAGGATCGCGTCGCCCGGCAGCGGGGCGAACCCGTCGCCCTTCGGGTGCCACGGGCCGCCGTACGTGCGGAACGAGTCGGCCAGGCCGTTGATGCCGCCGCGGTCCACGCCGCCGACCTGCTTGTAGACCCAGTTGGCGAAGTCCGCGCACCACGGGCGGCCGCAGCGGCTGTAGCCGAGCGCCTCGCTGTACGGGTTGCAGTTGTCACCGGTCTCGGCGACGTTCTGCTGCGACTTCGCCTTCGCGGCGATGTCGTGCCGCCGCTGGCCGTGATCGTCGTTGAACACCGGGCTGCCGGTCAGCTGGTTCGCCGCCTTGTAGCCGAGGCCGTCGTTGTCGATGTCCCACTGGATGTAGCCGTCGACGCTCAGGTAGTAGCTCCAGTCCGGAGCGTCGTAGGCGCCGATGTCGCAGAACACGTACCCGCTCTTGCCGGTGCCGGCGTTGATCGCCGCGGTCACGTCGCAGGTCTTGGTAGTCAGCGGGTCGTCGTGGTTCTCCAGCCGGACCACGATCTTGAAGCCGTCGAACGGATGGGTCGGCTTGTCGAGGTCGCCGTCCTGCCAGTCGACCCAGATCTGCGACTTGAAGGTGCCGTTGCCCATCGACGTGATGCACGTCTTGACGTCGAGGTCCATGTCGCCGCCGTTGGGGAAGCCGACACCCGGGCTGTTGCCGGCGTGGGTGTAGTCGTTGCAGATCTGGTACGGGTCGGTCGGCGGCTCCTGGGCCTGTGCCGTCCCGGACACCGCGGCCGAGGCGAGCAGGGCGACGGCGACAGCGCCGGCCGCGCCCAGTACCCGTCGGGTGATCAGACGCATGGGGGTGGATCCCTTCGTTGGATCGGGGTGGCGATCGCGATCGGCGACCAGCCGAACGCGTACGGGACCATCGACTGCGAGGTCGCACCATGACGGTGTGAATCCGGCTGGATGCCGGTGTCTCACCTGGCTGCCCGTGCCAGGAGACGCTACGGTGATCGATCCGAATGGGAGTTCAACCGAAGATTGATCTTCTGCCTGCAACTTCGGCGGTAGCGCCGGACACGGCGTACCGCATGATGTTCGTCTTGTGAAACCCATAGATGGTTGTCGGCATGGACGGATCGACCGGATCGAACTGTCGGTGTAGACCGGGGCGGGGTTCGGTCATCCGGTCGGGTGGCATCCCGGTCGCCTACCGGCCTGCCGACCGGGATGATTACCGCATGCGCCCGTCCAGCCGAACCTCGATCGCGCTCGCCACCAGCAGCGCGGCCAAGGCCGAGATCGCCGCCGCAGGCCGGCCGCTGATCGTCGAGGACTCCGGCTTCGGCCTCGACGTCTATGCCGAGTTCGGGCGCTGGTACCGCCAGTCGGCATGAACACCGGCACCGGTGCCAGGTGTGCTACTGCGGATCCGTGACCTGCTGACCGGCCGGTGACTCCGGCTGGGCGGGTATGGCCGGGGCCTGCGCCGCGACCGGAGGGTCCGTCGCGACCGCGTCGGCTGCCCGCGTACCGGCCAGGCGCCGGTCGACGAGGTGGTTCACGACCATGTGGAGCAGGTTGGCGGTCAGGATCGTCGGGGCGATCACGGCCACGACTCCGGTGAACTGGATCTCCAGTGTCAGCGCCAGGATGATGGCGGTGATGCCGTGCTGCTGCGCGGCGGCCAGGTGCCACCGGTCGGCGCGGGGCATGCCGCGGGTCAGCGGCCAGGCGACCAGGGCCTGCGCGACGAACGCGACGGCACCCAGCGCGGCACCGGCCGCCAGGTCGATGCCGCCGACGAGCAGGACCCCCAGGGCCACGGCGGCGGCGTACATGGCGGACTCGGTGATGCGGGGCATCCACCGCTCCAGGGCGGCCGGGCGGGCGAACAGCCCGATCAGCGCCATGGCCAGCATCCACCCGGTGAACATGGCCGCCGCCGCGCACGCGGCCAGCAGCGCGTACTGCAGCCAGGGGCGGCTGCCGAGGCGGCGCCACAGCAGCCAGACCGCGACCGCCAGCCCGAGGTTGCCGCCGAGGTCCAGCAGGTAGTGCAGCGGCCATCGACCGCCGGTGGCCGCCGCGGTGCCGAGGCCGAACGCCGCCGCGACGGCGGCGGCGTACACCGTCAGGATGACGGTGACCGGGTCGTCGAACGAGGACCAGGCGGCGAGCACGGTACGCGCGCGGGTGCTCATCCGCGCGTCGCCCATCAGCGCGGCGACCGACAGCGGATCGATCTGCGCCACCGCCACGCCCAGCAGCAGGAACAGCGGATCGCGCCAGGCCAGCGCCAGCGCCCCGCCGATGATCAGTGCTTTGGCGACGACCCCGACGGTCACCGCCGACAGGATGATCCTCCTGTCGGCGCGGGCCTGGGCCAGGTCGATGCCGTAGGTGGCGCCGTACAGGCCGATGGCTAGCAGCAGGTAGGCGGCCCAGTGGTAGACGTCGGAGCGCGGCAGGGCCGCGGCGTCGACGTCGAGCACCGCGGCCGCGCCCAGTCCCGCCAGGACGAAGGCCGTGAGCAACGCGAGGCGCCGCATGGGTTCACCTTCCCGCCGCCGAACGGCGACTCGTCTCACCAGGTGACAGCAGCATCAGGGTACTGACGCGCGCCGCAATGCCGACCGCCGCGAACGGGTGACGTCAGCCGACGTCGCGGCGTGGCATAGGCACCACGTTGAGGGTGTCGACCGGGCCGGTCGGCCCGACCGGGTGCCCCCGGTTGGTTCGGCCGCAGTGCGGGCACAGGCGGTAGAAGTCGTCGTCCTCGTTCTTGCCGTGGGCCCGCAGGATCGCGTTGGCCAGGTCGGACAGCTTCCAGTCGGTCGGATCCACCTTGCGCTGGTCGAGCGTCACCCCGATGAGGAAGCCGAGGCCGGGCAGGTTGTAGTGGTAGATCGCGCCCTTCTCGACGTCGAGCACGACCCGCACCAGCAGGCCGGTCTCCAGGTCGTCCAGGCGGTCGCTGAGCTTGGTGATCAGATGGCGGATGTGCCGCCCGTGGCGCATGTAGTTGGTCCGCCGCTCGGCGGAGTCCCCGGTCGCCAGCAGCTCCAGCGCGTCGTCGTCGAACAGGTCGACGTAGAACTCGCAGTCGGCCTGCGGGGTGTACCAGGCGATGTAGTGCAGGTCGTCGACGCTGAGGAAGCCCTGGCTGATCGTGACGAGGGTGTTGCGGCCGCGCTGGTGCGTGGTGTCGTCGGTGGTCCAGACCGCCGAGGTGCGCTTGTTGACCGCCACGATCCTGGTCTTGCTGGTGCGGTCGGGCAGCGGGTTGTCCAGTTCGGCCACGGCGCGGCGGCGGCGCTCGCGCACCAGGTACACCCCGGAGGCGACCAACAGGACGCCCAGCGACGGCGACAGCGCGGTCACGATGATCTCCACGGTGCCCGACCAGCCGGTCATCGCGCGGATCTCGTCGTCCCAGATCACGGCGGTCACGCCGAGGGCGGACAGGACCACGCCCACCAGCAGTACGTAGTAGCCGACGATGATCTGCGGATACCACCAGGTGCGGCGGCGCAGGACGCCCAGCACGCCCGCCAGGACGATCAGGGTGCCGAGGATGATCGCCAGGCGGCGGAAGTCGTACTGCTCGCGCTTGACGACACCGATCGCGATCTCGAACGGGGCCGGGGTGACGAACAGGGCGATCAGCAGTTTGGTGTAGTCGTCGAGCTTGCGGGACCTGTGCGTGTTCATCAACGGGTTTCCTACCCTCCGACGCGGCACGGCAGCCTGCACATTCTGACAAGTCGATGCAACGCTATGAAGCGCTGACAGTACAGAGCGCATCGGTCGAACGGTCCGCATCGCGGCGGCCGCCGTGGTTGAGTGGACCCGTGCTGCGCACGAAGAGGGTGTACGACCCACCCGCCGCCGACGACGGGCTTCGCGTCCTGGTCGACCGCCTCTGGCCCCGCGGCCTGGCCAAGGAGGCCGCCCACGTGGACGAGTGGCTCAAGGACGTGACCCCCTCCACCGAGCTGCGCCAGTGGTACCACGCGGACCCGGAGGCCCGCCGGGCCGAGTTCGCCGACCGCTACCGGCGCGAACTCGACGGCCCGGCGCAGCAGGCCGCGCTCGGCACCCTGCGCGGGCGACTGCGCGCGGGGCCTGTCACCTTGCTCACCTCGGCCAAGGACGTCGCGCACAGTCACGTCCCGGTCCTGGTCAGCATGCTGGCGGCCGAGTCGGCACCGGTGCGCGAGGGTCGTCGTACGGCGAAATCGTGATAGTCTTCGTGAACGCGTTATGCGCGGTCGAGGTCGAGAGGCGCTGCGACGGGTGATCACCCGCCACGCTCGACCCGGCCTTCACTATCAAGGGCGCCTCCGATCGAGGAGGTGCCTTTTTTGTTTGCCATCACGCTGTGCCGTGCCGGTGACCGGCTCGCCTCCCGCTCGGGTCCGACAACCCGTTCACGTTTCATGGGAGAGGATTCATGAGCGCGAAACTGCAGCACGTCAACGGTGTCGACTTCGCCGTGGCGGACCTGTCGCTGGCCGAGGCCGGCCGGCACCAGATCCGCCTGGCCGAGCACGAGATGCCCGGCCTGATGGCGCTCCGCAAGGAGTACGCGCAGGCGCAGCCGCTGCGCGGGGCCCGGGTGGCGGGCTCGCTGCACATGACGGTGCAGACCGCGGTGCTGATCGAGACGCTGGTGTCGCTGGGTGCCGAGGTCCGCTGGGTGTCCTGCAACATCTTCTCGACGCAGGACGAGGCGGCGGCGGCCGTGGTCGTGGGCAAGGGCACGGTGGAGGCGCCGTCGGGCACTCCGGTTTTCGCCTGGAAGGGCGAGACGCTGGAGGAGTACTGGTGGTGCACCATGCAGCTGTTCGACTTCGGTGACGGCCGCGGCCCGAACATGATCGTCGACGACGGCGGCGACGTGACCCTGCTGCTGCACAAGGGCGTCGAGTTCGAGGCGGCGGGCGCCGTCCCGGCCCCGAGCGAGAACGACCACCACGAGTACCAGGTCATCCTGCAGACGCTGCGGGGCAGCCTGGAGGCCGACGCGAAGCGGTTCACCCGGATCGCGGCGGACGTGCGCGGTGTGTCCGAGGAGACCACGACCGGCGTCGAGCGGCTGTACCGGATGGCCAACGAGGGTCGCCTGCTGTTCCCGGCGATCAACGTCAACGACTCGGTGACGAAGTCGAAGTTCGACAACAAGTACGGCATCCGCCACTCGCTGGTCGACGGCATCAACCGGGGCACCGACGTGATGCTGGGCGGCAAGGTGGCCGTGGTCTGCGGCTTCGGCGACGTCGGCAAGGGCGCGGTGGAGTCGCTGCGCGGTCAGGGTGCCCGGGTGCTGGTCACCGAGATCGACCCGATCTGCGCGCTGCAGGCCGCGATGGAGGGCCTGCAGGTGGTCCGGCTGGACGACGTGGTCGGCCAGGCGGACCTGTTCATCACCACGACCGGCGGCGAGGACATCATCACCGCCGAGCACATGTCGAAGATGAAGCACAACGCGATCGTCGGCAACGTGGGCCACTTCGACACCGAGGTGGACATGGCGGGTCTGGCCAAGTGGCCGGGCGTCGAGAAGGTCGAGATCAAGCCGCAGGTGCACGAGTGGCGCTTCCCGGACGGGCACTCGGTCATCGTGCTGTCCGAGGGCCGCCTGCTGAACCTGGGCAACGCGACCGGCCACCCGAGCTTCGTGATGTCGGCGTCGTTCACCAACCAGGTGATCGCGCAGGTCGAGCTGTGGACCAAGCCGGGCGAGTACGAGAAGAAGGTCTACGTCCTGCCGAAGCTGCTGGACGAGAAGGTCGCGCGCCTGCACCTGGTGGCGCTGGGCGTGCAGCTGACCACGCTGACCAAGAAGCAGGCCGAGTACCTCGGCGTGGACGTGGACGGGCCGTACAAGTCCGAGCACTACCGCTACTGAGCCAGGCAGATCGGAGCCGGGAGCCGCGTCGCGGTTCCCGGCTTCGCTCGTTTACCGGCGAAACTTCCCGTATAGCGCCCCGGGGACGTTCGGCTACGGCAGGATGTGAAGCGGACATATCGCAGCTATTCCGGCGGGGTGGGTTGAACATGGGTGCACTGCGGGGGGTGGGCACCGCGGCGGCGGCACTGGCTCTGGCCGTACCGGTGCTGCTGAGCGGTTGTTCGGACGGTGAGCGCAAGCAGGCCGCGGCGCCGGTCGCGGCGCCGGCGCCGCCCCCGCTGACCCTGGTGGTCACGCCGGCCGCGCAGGCCCAGGACCTGCCGGCCAGCACCGAGATCGGGGTGGCCGTGGGCAACGCCTCGGTCCGCTCAGTCGTGCTGACCGGGCCCGACGGCAGGATCGTGCCGGGGCGGATGCGCGAGGACGGCACCGCCTGGGTGCCGGACCGGCCGCTGGCCTACGCCAGCCGCTACTCGGCGACGGTGGTCGCGACCGACGGGCGGCGCGCGGTGACGCAGTCGACCGACTTCCGCACCATGGCCGAGCCGCCGCGGCAGGTCGGCACGGGGCTGTACCTGTTCGACGGGCTGACCTACGGCGTGGCCATGCCGGTGGTGGTCGAGTTCTCCGAGGCGATCCCGGACAGCGCGCGGGCGGCGGTGGAGTCGCGGCTGTTCGTGACGACCCAGCCCGCGCAGCCGGGGGTGTGGCACTGGATGAGCTCGCGGCAGGTGACCTACCGGGCGCCGAAGTACTGGCAGCCGGGCACGGTGCTGACCGTGCGGGCGGCGCTGAAGGGCGCCCCGATGGGCGAGGGCCGCTTCGGCGACGACGACCGACGCGCGACCGCGAAGATCACCAAGGACAAGGTCGAACTCAAGGTCAAGAACTCGACCAAGCACATCCAGGTGTACCGCAACGACAAGCTGGTCAAGGAGATGCCGGTCAGCCTGGGCAAGTCGAGCACGCCCTCATCCAGCGGCACCATGGTGATCATGGACAAGCAGGAGTCCACGATCTTCGACACCACCCGCGAGCCGGGCGTGGACCACTACCGGGTCACCATCCAGTACGCCCAGCGGCTGACCTGGGGCGGCGAGTTCATCCACTCGGCCCCGTGGTCGGTGGGCGACCAGGGCCAGCGCAACGTCTCGCACGGCTGCCTGAACGTCTCGCCCGGCAACGCGGTCTGGCTGTTCGAGAACACGCACGTCGGCGACCCGGTCACGGTCAAGGGCACCGGCCACTCGCTCGAACCCGGCAACGGCTTCACCGCCTGGGATCTGAGCTGGAAGGACTTCATCAAGGGCAGCGCCCTGCCGGTCCCGGCCGCCCTGCAGCCCTCGGCCGTGGCGGCGGTCACTCCGAGCGCGAGCCCGGCCGCCACCCCGCAGGCCTCACCGGCCGCGGCCGGTCCGCAGCCGACCGACTCCGGCGAGGCCGACCCGGCCGATGAGGACGCAACGGCGCAGGAGGACGCTCCGGCTGACGAACCTGGGCAGTAGGGCGGACTTCCCCGCCGAGGTACGGTGGGAAGCCTCACGACAGGCAACTCATCCACCCGTCCCGCGCGTCATTGGGGCAGGATGGATGGGTCGCTTGTCCGTGATCCCCCTCGACCCTGGTGAGGAGTGCAATGCCCACCCCCGACCGCCTGACCCGGCTGCAGTTGAGCCGCCGGCGCGCGCTGACCGCACTCGGCCTGGCCGGTGCGGGTGCGGCCGGTGTGGCCAGCCTCGCCGCCTGCACCGGTGACGACGACCCCGTCTGGAACGGCTCCGGCGACGGCAAGCCGCAGGAGACGCCCCCGAAGGCGACCGTCGCCATCACCGGCCCGGCCGCCGACACCAAGAACGTGCCCGCCTCGGCGGAGATCGTGTTCACCGCCACCGACGCGGTGGAGACCAAGGTCGTGCTGGCCGACAAGGCCGGCACCGAGGTCCCGGGCGCGATGCACCCGGACGGCGCGGGCTGGCTGCCGGACAAGGCACTGGCCTACGGCGCGACCTACACGGCGACGGTGACCGCGACCGGCGACGACGGCAAGGCCGTCTCGGCCACCACCACCTTCACCACCATGGCCAAGCCCGGCAAGGTGGTCGGCGTCAGCAGCTTCCTGGCCGACGACGCCGTCATCGGCGTCGGCATGCCGCTGATCTTCCGGACCAGCCGGGCCGTCCCGAAGGCGCAGCGCGCGGCGTTCCAGCGGCGGCTGCTGGTGGAGACCCAGCCGCTGCAGGAAGGCATCTGGACCTGGTACAACGCGACCGAGCTGCACTGGCGGCCGCGCGAGTTCTGGCAGTCCGGCACCGAGATCCTCGTCAAGGTGCGCGCCGGCGGCCTGCCGCTGGGCGACGGCTACTTCGGCAAGCGCGACTCGACGCTGGTCTGCAAGGTCGGCCCGGACCTGGTGCTGAAGGTCAACGACAAGACCCACATGATGACCGTGGTCAAGGACGGCAAGTCGGTCAAGACGATCCCGGTCAGCCTGGGCCGTCCGACCATGCCGTCGTCCAGCGGCACGATGATCATCATCGAGAAGAAGTCGCACACCGTCTTCGACACCATGGACAATCCGGATCCGGCCAACCGCTACCGCACCGAGATCGACTTCGCGCAGCGGATGACCTGGGGCGGCGAGTTCATCCACGCCGCACCGTGGTCGGTGCAGCACCAGGGCAAGCGCAACGTGTCGCACGGCTGCGTCAACGTGTCGATGGCCAACGCCAAGTGGCTGTTCGAGAACACCCTGGTCGGCACCCCGGTGACCACCACCGGCACCCCGCGCAAGCTGGAGTACGGCAACGGCTGGACCGACTGGGACAAGCCGTGGGAGGAGTACGTGAAGGGCAGCGCGATCCCGTACGTGGCCCCCGCCGCCCCGACCCCGGACCCGTCGGCCACACCGGACCCCTCGGCGTCGCCGTCGGCGGAGCCGTCCGTGGCGCCGAGCGCCTGATCGGAGCAGCAGAAAGCCCCGGCGGGACAACCCGCCGGGGCTTCTTCGTGGGGTGATCGACGGGACTCGAACCCGCGACCCCCGGGACCACAACCCGGTGCTCTACCAGCTGAGCTACGACCACCATGTCCACCGCTGACCTCGCGATCGCGGCGACGGCTAATGATAGCCGGTCCCCCCGGCCTCCCGTCGAGTGGGTATGGGGAGTGTTACGGCAGGACCATCGTGGCGGCGATCCGCTTGGCCTCGTCGACGTCCGGACCGGGCTGCGGCACGAAGATCGCCTCGCGGTAGTACCGCAGCTCACGGATGCTCTCGCGGATGTCGGCCAGGGCCCGGTGCGCCAGACCCTTCTCCGGCTGCCCGAAGTACACCCGGGGGTACCAGCGGCGGCACAGCTCCTTCACCGACGACACGTCGATCATGCGGTAGTGCAGGTGCGCGTCGAGGCGGGGCATGTCGCGCACGATGAAGCCGCGGTCGGTGGCGATCGAGTTGCCGCACAGCGGCGCCGTACGCGGCTCGGTGACGTACTTGGAGATGTACTCCAGCACCATGTCCTCCGCCTGGGCGACGGTGACGGTGGAGGCGCGCACCGCTTCGGTCAGACCCGAGCGCTCGTGCATCTGCCTCACCACGTCGACCATGGCGTCGAGCTGGGCGTCCTCGGCGTGGATCACCACGTCGACGCCCTCGCCGAGCACGTTCAGCTCGGCGTCGGTGACCAGTGCCGCGATCTCGACGAGCGCGTCGCCACCCAGATTGAGGCCGGTCATCTCACAGTCGATCCACACGAGATGGTCGGCACTACGAAGATCTCCCACGGGCACAGCGTACGCCCGAATCCCCCACGGACCGGAGGCTGTCGCCGCTCCTGTCTGAAACGCTGTCGGCAGGCCGACTAGGGTTGCGGCCATGTCCACCTCACCGGCGCAGACCGCCGCGAACCGGGCCGGCGCGGCCACCGGGATCCGGGTCGCGATCGTGGTCGTCGTGGCCGCGGTCGCCGCGTTCGCGTTCCAGCGGCTGCGGGTCACCCACGACTTCTTCGATCTGAAGATCTACCTGTCGGCGGTGCGCTGGTGGGGCGACGGCAACGAGCTCTACGACTACGCCCAGCCCGACCGGGTGCAGGGCGCGCTGTACTTCACCTATCCGCCGTTCGCGGCGGCGCTGCTGTTCCCGTTCGGGCTGCTGCCGACGGGCGTGGTGGCGGCGCTGTTCACCGCGGGCACGGTCGCGGCGGTGCTGGTCACCACGTACTGGCTGGTGGCGCCGCTGGCGCGGCGGTGGCGGCAGCCGGCCTGGTTCGCGGTCGGGATCGCCGCGCCGCTGGTGCTGCTGATCGAGCCGCTGCGCGAGACGCTGACCTTCGGCCAGATCAACATGCTGCTGATCGTCCTGATCATGCTGGACCTGCTGGTGCTGGGTCCGCGCGGGTCGCGCTGGACTGGCGTCGGCATCGGCCTGGCCACCGCGATCAAGCTGATCCCGGGCCTGTTCATCGTGTACCTGCTGGTCACCCGGCAGTGGCGGGCCGCGGTGACGGCGGCGGTCACGGCCGCCGGGGCGACGCTGCTGGCCGCGGCGGTCGCGCCGCGCGCGTCGTGGCAGTTCTGGACCTCGGCGCTGTGGGACACCGCGCGGGTCGGGCGGCTGGACTACACCGGCAATCAGTCGCTGCAGGGCCTGCTGGCCCGGCTGGTCGCGCCGCACGAGCCGGCCAAGTGGGTATGGCTGCTGCTCGCGCTCGCCGTGCTCGCGTTCGGGCTGTGGCGCGCCGCCAAGGCCGGGCGCGCCGGGGACGTGGTGGCCGCGCTGGCCCTGACCGGCCTGCTGTCCGCCCTGATCAGCCCGATCACCTGGCCGCACCACCTGTACTGGTTCGTGCCCGCGGTGGTGGCCCTGGTCGCCGCCGGGCTGGACGCCGCCGGGGCGCGCCGCTGGGGCTGGCTGGCGTTCGCCGCCGCCGCGTACGCGGTGCCGCTGCTCGGGGTGGTGTCGCTGGTCGACTGGGGGGTGGCGGCGGTGCCGACGGACACTCCCGGCCTGTTCCTGGCCCGCAACGCCTACGTGCTGGCCGGCCTGGTGCTGGTGGCGTTCCTGCCGATCCGGGACAGATCATCGGATTATCTCAGGTCAAGGGCCGATTAGACATACTTGTCCGTTCTGACGGTTTTGGCGTACCGTGGAACGCATCGGGATCCGTCTCCCCCGGGACGGTCCCCAGTGGTGACACCGTTCCCCCGGTGAGAGCGGCCCGGACGCGCAGCGTCCGGGCCGCTCGTCGTCAGCGGGCCGACGGCGCGGGGCGCGGCGTCGCCGACAGGCAGTCCCAGCGCGGACTCGCGGGCGGCTCGGGCAGGCTCGCGGCCTGCGGCGGGGCACTCATGTCGAACAGGGTCCAGCCCAGCGGGTCGCTCGCGGTGATCGAGCCGTGCTCGGCCAGCTCGCGCACCACCCGGGCCCGGTAGTCGCCGACGTCGGAGGTGAGCTGGTTGCCGTGCAGGTACCAGACCCGGCCGCCACCGGCCAGCACCGCGTCGACCGTCACCGGGCGGCAGCGCTGCGGGTCGCCGCTCGGGCCCAGCTTGAGATAGGAGTCGACGCTCACGCCGTAGCGGGGGCCGTACCAGTCGACCGGCATCTCCAGCCAGTAGTAGGCCAGCACCACGTCACCCGGGCGCACCCGGGTCGCTACGTCGGAGATCAGGGCCCTGACCTGGGTACGCTCGATCGGGCTGCGCACCGCCTCGTACGCCGCCTCCCGGCTGGGCAGCAGGCCGACGGCCCAGCCGCCGCCCGCGCCGACGGCCAGCGCGACCACCGTCGCGACAGCCGCCCGGACCGCACCCGGCCGCAGCCCCCGGGCGGCGGCGAGCACCAGCCGCACCAGCCCGTCCAGCGCCGCCACGACCAGCAGCAGCGCGGGGGCGGTGAGGTACAGCGCGACCCGGTCCACCATCGGCATGCCCCGCACCGCAGCCCCGGCCAGCGCCATCACCAGCGGACTGGCCAGCAGCAGCGCCCACAGCACCCGCCCGCGCAGCACCAGGGCCACCACGCCGCCGACCACGAGCGCCAGCAGCACCCACGCGTTGGCCGCCCCGATCGGCTTGGCCGCGAACGCCGCCCACATCTGCGGCAGCCACTTCCAGATCCCGGGCAGCCCGCTGCCCTCCAGCGGCATGCCGCCGGTGAAGAACGTCTCCTGGCCGGAGATCATGTGCTGCATCTTGCGCAGCACCACCAGGCCGGCCGCCATCACCAGGGCCGGGACGGCCGCCAGCCACAGCCCGACCGCGTCCCGCCAGACCAGCTTCCACCAGCACCGCAGCGCCACCACCGCGAGCACCCCGACCAGCACCAGCAGCGCCGTGTAGCTGAGCGACAGCGCCGCGACCAGCACCACGGCGTAGACCGCGCGCCCTCGCCACGTCAGCGGTTCGCGCTGCTCGCGGCGGTGCAGGTAGTCGGCGCCCAGCAGCAGCAGGCCCAGCGCGACGGCCGACTCGACGGCGTACTGCTTCAGCTCGCTGGAGAAGTAGACGACCATCGGCGACGAGCCGACCAGCAGCACCGCCGCGGCCGCGGCCCAGTCCCCGATCGCGCGGCGCGCCACCGCGGCGGTGCCGACCAGCAGGGCGATGCCCGCGATCAGCGCGGGCAGGCGCAGCACCAGTTCGCTGTCGCTCAGCGACTGCAGGAAGTTCTCCACCTGCAGCCAGCCGATCGGCGCGACCTGCGAGTACTTGAGCCCGCGGCCCAGGTCGACCGGCCCGCGCTCCTTGAGGTTGATCGCGATGGCCAGCTCGTCGTTCCACAGCGCCCGGCCGTGCAGCCAGACCCGCAGCTGCACCGCCGCCAGGAGCAGGACGGCGAGCGCCGTCGCGATCCAGGCGGGCCGCCGGATCAGGGCTGACAGGTTGTCCGATGAACGCCGCCGTTCGAGCACGGCGCGAGTATGCCAGAGATCACGCCGCCCCGGCCGCCCCGTGATCACGTACCCGGTGGGCCCCGGCGACCGGCCCGGTCCGGTCTCAGCGGGCGGCTGGGTCCGGTCTCAGCGGGCGGCCAGGCGGTCCCGGTCCAGCCGCAGCGTGCAGGCGGGGCGCGGCAGGTACGGCACCGGCGGCAGCTGCTCGGTCACCACCTCGCGGACCGGCGCGGTGGCGGGCGGCTCGGCGGGGCGGCGCGGCGGCCAGACCAGGTCCGACGGCGCGGCCACCGGTGCGGGGCCGCCGTGCGCCCCCGCCCGGAACACGACCCCGGCGACCGGCGGCGCGCCCCGGTGCGGCAGGCCCGCCCAGGGCAGCTCGTCCGGCGCCACCGGCTGCAGCGGCAGCCGCGCGGTCCGCCCCGCCGACCCGGGCCACGCCTGCCCGGCCGCCCGCGGCTCGACGGCGCCGGGGCCGGGCATGGCCGCCGTCACCTCGGCGGCACGGTCCCGGGCCAGCCCCGGCACGATCGGCGCCGACCGCCTGTCGGCCGGTCCGCCGCCACCACCCCCGCTCGCGCCCCCGCTCCCGACCCGCACGAACTCCACCGTCGACACCCGGCTGGCGGGCAGCGCCCCGTTAAGAAGGGGCCCTTGTTCGTCGGAATGCGATGGGAAGGGGCCCTTCCTTTCGGAGCCGGGCCAGGCGAGGAGGACGAAGCCGAGGGTGAGGACGGCGATGGCGAAGATCAGCAGCCCCCACGAGGCGGTCCCCAGCCAGTCGGCGTGCAGGGCGGCCTCCAGCCGGGCGGTGTGGGGGCCGGCGGTGGCCGTACCGTCGCGCAGGACGATGACCAGCGCGACCCGGCGGCTGCGGTCCTCGCTCGGCCGCCACGACAGCGAGCCCAGCCCCTGCCGCTGCCAGATGCCCTGCGCCTGCGGGTCCCCCGGCTCGCCGCCCTGGGCGTCCACCCGGGCGGTGCGCACCGGCAGCACGCCCCGGCCCAGCTGCACCTGCGCGAGCTCGGTGTAGCGCACCCCGGCGAGGTAGGCCGCGACCTGGCCCGGCTCGGCCACGCCCAGGAACGCGGGGGTACCGCCGGAGCTGGCGCTCAGCCGCAGCGTGGTCTGCCCCACCCGGACGTACGGCGCGTCGCGGCGCAGCAGCGCGTCCAGGTCCGGCACGACCAGCACCCGGTCGGCGCGCTCGATCGGCGCGAGGTCGGCGTGGAAGGCCCCGTCCGGGCTCGGGTGGCGCATCACCCACCAGGCGGCCACCCCGGCGGCCGCGGCCGGGATCGCCACCAGCAGGGCGAGCAGGCCGACCATCCACCGCAGCGAGCGCATCCGCGTGTCCCTCCCGACCGGGCGGCCGCCGACGGACCTCCCGCGGGTAGGCGGGGGCGGCGCCGTTCCACCGGGGACAACGCGGGCCGGGCACCCGCAGATGCGGGGCCCGGCCCTGGTCACTCAGAAGGTCACACCGCAGGTGGTGTGGTCACACCACCTGCGGTGTGGGTCCGCTACCGGTCATGCCGTGCCGGCGGGCTTGCGGGTACGGGCCAGCGCCAGACCGGCCACGATGAGCGCGAGCACGCCCGCGACCAGCCCGGCGACGCCGGTCCAGCCGCTGCCGCCGTCGGCCTTGTCCTCCTGGGCCAGCGGGACGGTGGCCGCCGTGGTCGGCGCGGCCTCGCCCGGGGCCGCGGCAGTCAGCTTCAGCACCGGGGCCGGGCTCTCCGCCTCGGTGCCGTCGTTGGCCGGCTCGTCGATCCACCGCACCACGGTGCCGTCGGAGTACGTCTGCAGCGTCTTGAAGACCATCTGGTCGACCTTCGGCAGCGGGCCCAGCGAGATCGGGAACTCCTGGAACTGGCCCGGCTTGATCCCGGCGCCGGCCGAGGCGGTCCAGGTCACCACGGAGACGACCTCGCTGACGGGGCTGCCGTGCACCTCGATGGGCTGGTCCAGCTTGCGCTTGGTCACGGTGGCGGTCCAGCCGGGCACCGGTGAGGTCATCACCGAGGCGACCGGGGCGTCGTCGGGCAGGTGCACCTCCAGCTTGGTGGTGCTGTCGGTGTCCGACTCGGTCGGCACCCGGAACGCCAGCCGGGCGTAGCCGCCCTGCACCGCCGTGCCCGGGTTGACCGTCACGTGGGCCGAGGCGGGCACCGCGACGGCCACCAGGCCGAGCACGGCCGCGGCCACCACGCCGAGGCGACGCATCGTCTTCATGTCTGGACCTTTCCTACGGCTCGCGGCGCGAGCGCTACGAGATCGGCACCGTGGCGGTGACCGAGGCTTGATCGATTTCGGAGGTACGGAGCGTGAACTTCAGCTGCCAGTCGCCCTTGGTCGGCAGGGACACCTGCCCGCTGGCGTGGTTGTCGGTCAGCTTCAGCAGGGTGAACGAGATCGGCTCGATGCCCGCCGCGGGCAGCGCCGCCGACGCCTTCCACTCGACGACCGGCAGCGGGTCGCCCGCCGGGGTGTAGGCGTACAGGTGGACCAGGTTGTCGCCGAGCTTGCCCGGGTCGATCTCGACCTGGAGCCGGTACAGCGAGGTGGTGAGGGTGGTCGAGTAGAGCTGCTGCTGGGCGACGCCCTGGGTGGTCTCGGCGGCGGTGCGGGCCGGGGTGGTCTGGGTCAGCGCCCCGGTCAGCGCCAGGACCACCGCCGCGATCGACAGCTCCACCGCGACCACCTTGCGCAGCGGCTTCGGGTTGTCGGCGGCGCCGTTGAGCACGTGGCGGCGGGCCAGCCAGGCGGCGGCCAGGGCGAGCGCGACCAGGCCGACCTTGACCAGCAGCACCCGGCCGTACGTGGTCTGCACCAGCGCCGCCGGTGTGCCGACCTGGATCAGCCCGGACACGACGCCCGCCAGCAGCACCGTGGACATGGCCAGCGCCGCCCACCGGGACCAGATCGGCAGGATCGCGCCGAGCTCGCGGGCGTCGGCCTGGCGCAGCAGGTACGCCACGAGCATGAGCAGGCCGCCGAACCAGACCGCGGCCCCGGCCAGGTGCAGCGCGTCGACGGCGACCGAGACCGGCGGCACCGGCGAGGCGGCCGGGTGCCCGGCCAGCGGCCAGGTCAGCGCGCCGATCCCGGCGACGATCAGCAGCAGCACCCGGTCGACCGGGCCGTCGCGCCCGGCCAGCAGCGGGCGCACCAGGATCGCGGCGACCGCCAGGCACGCCAGCCGGACCAGCAGCGCGATGCCGTACTGGCTGCCGAGCACGTCGCCGAGGTCGCTCGCGGTGGCCCCGAACAGGGAGGCTCCGGTGGTGTAGGGCGCCTGCAGGTAGAGCCCGGCCAGGGTGGACAGGGCGACCAGGCCGAACCCGGCCCAGACCAGCTTGCGCGGGCCGCGCCGGTCCAGGCGGCCGGGCCACAGCAGCGCCAGCACCAGTGCCGGGCCGACGATCAGGATCAGGCCGACGTACCCGACGACCTTGGCGACGGCGATCAGCGTCTGGATGGTCTGGTCGACCTCGTCGGCCACCTCGGCGGTCGGGGTGGCCGAGGGGGCGCCGACGGAGAACGTGAAGCCGCCGGGCACCGGGTGGCTGTCGGCCGAGATCACCCGGTAGCTGACCAGGTACGTCCCGGGCAGGGCCTTGTCGCGCATGCCGATGCGCAGCACGTTGCCGTTGACGGTGGGGGTGCCCTGGTCGGCCCGCTTGCCGTCCGGGCCGATGATGCGGATCTTGTCGGTGACCGGGGTGATCGGCTCGCTGAAGGTGAGCTGCACCTCCGCCGGTCCCTGCGGCACGACCGAACCGGCCGGGGGGTTGGTGCGCAGCAGTGCGGCGTGGGCGTACGCCGGGCTGGCGGGCAGCACCAGCAGCAGCGCGAACGCCGCCAGCGCCAGCAGCGCGCGCACGGGGCGCGCGAGAAATCGAGGGGACGTCACATCGGTCACCCGGCGACCGTAGCCGGGCGGTGCCCCGAACGGGAGATGTCGGGCGTACGGCTCAGTGCCCACAGCAGCCCCGCCTGCGCCAGCGCCGCCAGGTGGCCGATCTCGTGCGCGATCGCGGTCATGCCGTCGGCCACGTCGAAGGCGCTGGTCAGGATCAGGCAGACCGCCAGCACGAAGGCGACCGGCAGGAACGCCCGCGCCCGCTCGGGGCGCCAGGCGGCCAGCGCGAACCCGACCGCCAGCGCGATGTCGAACGAGGCCGCCTCCCGGCCGGTGTGCAGCTCGCCCACCCCGGCCAGCAGCGCGGGCAGCGCCAGCAGCAGCTGCACCCCGGCGGTGGCGGCCAGCGCGACGCGCAGGATCTGGCGGCGGCCGTGCGCCTGCTCGCGGCGGGTCCGCTGCGCGGCGTGCTGCTCGGCGGCGACCGCGGCCAGGATCGGGGCGGTGAGGTCGGGCACGTCGACGGCCTGCAGCCGTACCGTGCGGGTCAGCTGCTCCGCGGCGCGCAGCCAGGTGCGGCAGCCGGCGCAGCCGGCCAGGTGCCCGTCCAGGGACGCCGCCGACGTCGCCGCCCAGCCTTCTTCCTCACCGTCCAGCCGGGCCGAGAGCCCTTCGCGTACCTCGTCGCAGATGTTCATGGGCGGGTAGTCGCCGCTCGGGGCCGTCCGGTTCCCGGCGGCGTGAAGGAATCAGCGTGGCGTGGGACACGCACTGCGTGACCGTTCCGTGACAGCCGGATCGGCCGTTAGGCTTGCTCCCCGTGTCCCCCCAGCCATCCGATGCCGCCGCCCCGGTCGCCGATCCGGCCACCGCGTGGGCGCTCGCGGCGCGCGGCGGGGACCCGCTGGCGCAGGCCGCGCTGGTGCGGGCCACCCAGGCCGAGGTGTGGCGGTTCGTGGCGGCCCTGGTCGATCCGGGCAGCGCGGACGATCTGACCCAGGAGACCTACCTGCGGGCGTTCCGGGCGCTGCCCGGCTTCGAGGGCAGGTCCACGGTGCGCACGTGGCTGCTGGGAATCGCCCGCCGCGCCTGCGCCGACCATGTGCGTACGGTGGTAAGGCAGCGCCGGCTGGACACCCGTCTGGCGGGCGAGGCGGCGACGGGCGGGCCGCACCCCGACCCGGCCGGCCAGATCAGCGCGGCGCAGCTGCTGGAGCGGCTGTCACCGGAGCGCCGGGAGGCGTTCGTGCTGACCCAGCTGCTGGGGCTGCCGTACGAGCAGGCGGCGGCGGTGCTGGAGGTGCCGGTCGGCACGATCCGGTCCCGGGTCGCGCGCGCCCGCGCCGACTTGGTGGCCGACGTCGTTACCGCACTAGCCGCCTAATGGCGCGAGGAGGAGACATGAGCAGTTGGCACCGGGCGCAGCCCTGGGTGAGCCTGGTGGTACGGCTCGCCCTCGCGGGCGTCTTCCTCACCGCCGGGCTGCTCAAGGTCGGGGACCTGGCGGCGTCGGGGCGTGCGGTCAACGCGTACCAGATCCTGCCGTACGACGCTGCGATGATCTTCGGGGCGGCGCAGCCGTTCGTGGAGATCGCCCTCGGCCTGCTCCTGCTCGTCGGCCTGGCCACCCGCCTGGCCGGCTGGATCAGCGCCGTGATGATGGTCGCGTTCATCGCGGGCATCTCCTCGGCCTGGGCCCGCGGTCTCAACATCGACTGCGGCTGCTTCAGCAAGGGCGGCGTGCTGCCGCCCGGAGTCACCCCCAACTACGTTCCGGAGCTGCTCCGGGATGCGGCCTTCCTGGCGATGGCCGTCTTTTTGATCATCTACCCGCTCAGCCGTTTCTCCCTCGACGCACGGCTGGATCAACTGTCCACCACGGACGAAGCGTTTGAGGAGTATGACGATGACAACGGGGAAGACGAGCCTGCCGCTCCCGCGGCACGCCAGAGGCGGCCGTGACGTCCCGGCGGTGACGGCATGAGCAGCCGGAAGGACCAGAACGCGGCGGCGCGGCTGGTACGCGAGCAGATCGCGGCCGAGAAGCGCCGCAAGCGCACCCTGTACATCTCCATCGCCGCCGTATCGGCGCTGGTCATCGCCGGTCTGATCGGCTGGGGCGTCTACGCGTCCAGCAAGAGCGGCGAGTTCACCGCCCCGCGCAACACCAACAGCGCGGGCAGCGGCGTGGTCACCGGCTCCGGCCCGGTCACCGTCGACGAGTACGTCGACTTCCTGTGCCCGCACTGCAAGGCCTTCCACGACGACTACGCGGCCCAGATCAAGCAGCTCGCCGACACCGGCAAGATCACCCTGGTCACCCACCCGGTGGCGTACCTCGACGGCGCCTCCACCAACCAGTACTCCACCCGCTCGTCGGCCGCCGCCGGCTGCGCCGCCGACGAGGGCAGGTTCACCGAGTACGCCGACGCGCTGTTCGCCGCGCAGCCCGCCGAGGGCACCGCCGGACCCAGCGACGACGACCTGATCGCGCTCGGCAAGACCGTCGGACTCGGCGACCCGTTCGCCCAGTGCGTCAAGGACAAGAAGTTCGTGAACTGGACCGACCACGTCACCACCGAGGCAGGCAAAGCCGGCGTCAGCGGTACGCCTACCGTGCTGGTGAACGGCAAACCGGTCCAGGCCACCGGCCCGGCCATCGCGGCGGCAGTCGCCGCGGCGTCCGGGACGGGACCCACCCCCACCGCAAGTTAGAGCAGGTCAGATGACACCCCTCCTGGTACGACGCGCGGGCGCGGTCCTCGGGACCGCGCTCGCCGCGCTCCTGGCCACCGCCACCCCCGCCTTCGCGCACGGCGCCGACGCGCCCGACGCCACCAACTTCCGCACCACCATCACGGTCAGCCCGGACCTGCCGGGCCTCGAGGTGATCAGCATCGAGGCGGGGGCGCGGCTGCAGCTGACCAACCACAGCGGCGAGCCGGTCGAGGTGCTGGGCTACCAGAACGAGCCCTACCTGGAGGTACGCCCCGACGGGGTGTACGAGAACATCCACTCCCCCGCCACGTACCTCAACATCACCATCGCGCACGTGGACCCGCCCGCGACCGCCGACCCGACGCTGCCGCCGGAGTGGCGCAAGGTCAGCGACGATCCGGTGTACCGCTGGCACGACCAGCGCGTCATCTGGACCGAGCCGGTCGACCCGCCCGAGGTGCTGGCCGCGCCCGGCCAGCCGCGCCGGATCAAGGAGTGGACGGTGCCGATGCGCACCGAGGTCACCCCGCTGAGGCTGTCCGGCACCCTCGACTACGTACCGCCGCCCGCGCCGGTGACCTGGTGGATCGTGGCCGCCGCCGGGGCCGCGCTCGTGGCGCTGCTCGGCTTCATCCCGCGCCGCCCGCGCTGGGTCACCGTCACGCTGGCGCTGGCCGCGATCACCGCGGGCGCCCTCGCCCTGGCGTACGCGGTCGGCCGCGAGATCGACGCCGGGAACACCACCGTGCTGTCCATCCTCGGCGAGCTGTTCACGGTGCAGCTGTGGCCCGCCGTCAGCGCGATCGCCGCGATCGCCGCCGGGGTCTACTCGCTGACCCGCAAGGCCGCGGGCGACTTCGCGCTGGCCCTGGGCGGTGCGGCAACGGGCCTGTTCGCCGGTATGGTCAACGCCGCGGTCTTCCACCGCTCCGTCGCCCCGCAGCCGCCCCTGTCCGGCAAGCCCTCCGACGACCTGGCCCGCATCGCCATCACGGTCGTCATCTCACTGGGCGTCGGGGTCGCCGCCGCCGGCATGCTCCGCCTCCGCGGCCTCACCCCCACCCCGCCCACCCCGACACCCGCCCCCACCACTGCCGAACGAGCACCCACTCCCGCCACCACCGACCCCCTTAAATAGACACTGGCCTATTACGTCGACTGACGATTGATCGTCTTGCACGTAATAGGCCAACGTCTATGAAAAGCCGGGCGCCACGCCCCGCCGCCAGCCGGGCGCCACGCCCCGCCGCCAGCCGGGCGCCGCACCCCGCCGCCAGCCGGGCGCCGGGCAGGGCCGCAGCACGCCGCGCCTTTCGTCCGCAGGCAGTGATCTCCTCGCGAAGATCACTGCCTGCGGTCACAACCGGCCCCTCAGCCCCACAGTTCGACCGCAGCCAGCGATCTAGCCCTGAAGATCGCGACCCGCGGTCCGAACACGGGCCGCAGCCGCCAGCCCCGAACCCTGACTGAGCGGACATCCGCAGGGACCGGGCTGGGTGGAGGGGTCAGGGGGCCGTCGGGATGGCGAAGCCGTAGGGGAGTTCGAGGCGGTGCTTGGTGAGCAGGGCGTCGTCGGCGAGCAGGTCGCGGGTGGGGGCGTCGGCGACGATGCGGCCGCTGTCGAGGATCACCGACCGTTCGCACAGCTGGAGCGCGTACGGCAGGTCGTGGGTGACCATCAGCACCGTCACGTCCAGCCCGAGGATGATCTCGGCCAGTTCCCGGCGCGCCTGCGGATCGAGGTTCGACGACGGTTCGTCGAGCACCAGCAGGTCGGGGCGCATCGCCAGCACCGTGGCGACGGCGACGCGGCGGCGCTGCCCCAGCGACAGGTGGTGCGGGGCGCGCGACTTCATGTCGGCCATGCCCACGGCGGCCAGGGCCTCGTCCACCCGTGCGGCCAGCTCGGCCCCGCGCAGGCCGAGGTTGGCCGGGCCGAACGCCACGTCCTCGCCGACCGTGGGCAGGAACAGCTGGTCGTCGGGGTCCTGGAAGACGATGCCGACCCGGCGCCGGATCTCGGCGAGCCCGGCCCGGTCGCGCGGGTCGACGGTACGGTCCCCGACCCGCACCGCGCCCTGCGCCCCGATCGCGCCCGTGCCGGGCAGGATGCCGTTGAGGTGCAGGACCAGGGTGGTCTTGCCGGCGCCGTTCGGGCCGAGCAGGGCGACCCGCTCGCCGGGTTCGACGCGCAGGTCGACGCCGTGCAGGGCCTGGTGGCCGTCGGGGTAGGCGTACTGGACGCCGTCGAGGTGCAGTGCGGCGGTGGTCATACCCCGAACCTTCCGAGCAGGAGCACCGCGGCGGCCGCCGCGGGCACGATCGCGCCGGCCACCCACTGGCCCGCGGTGGCGGCGCTGCCCTCGTGCAGGGCGGCGGGCAGCCGCCCGGTGTAGCCGCGCGAGCGCATGGCCAGGTAGACCCGCTCGCCGCGCTCGAACGCGCGCAGGAACAGCGTGCCGAGGCCGGAGGCGAAGCCGCGCAGCTGCCACAGGAAGCGGGGGTCGTCCAGGCGCGAGATGCGGGCCAGCCGCATCCGCCGCGCCTCGTCGGCGAGCACGTCGAGGTAGCGCAGCATGAACAGCGCGATCTGCGTGATCGCCTGGGGCGTGCGCAGCCGGTCGAGCCCGATCAGGATGTCGCGGGCGGGCGTGGTGCCCGCCAGCAGCAGCGCGATGAGCACGCCGAGCGTGCCTTTGACCAGGATGTTCCAGCCGCCCCACAGTCCTTCGACGGCCACGCTCAGCCCGAGCACGTCGGTGCGCGGGCCGGAGGCGAAGAACGGCAGCAGCAGCGCGGTGGCCACGAACGGCAGCTCGATGAGGCTGCGCTTGGTCAGCCAGCCGGCCGGGATCCGGGCCAGCACGGCGAGGGCCAGGATCAGCACCGCGTACGCCGCGAACGCGCCCAGCAGCTCGCGGGGCGTCGCGACGACCACGACGGTGAACAGCACCGCCGCGGCGATCTTCACCTCGGGGGCGAGGTGGTGCACGGCCGAGTGGCTGTGCACGTACATCGGGTGGGTGTGTCCGGCGCCCATCGGCTCAGTTCCCCGCGCCGACCCGCTCGGCCGGCGCCTGCGCCCCGGCCGCCGCCCGACGGCGCCGGACCAGCCAGAACACGCCCAGTCCGATGGCGAACGTGAGCACCACGCCGATCAGGCCCGCCAGGCCGGTGGAGCCGTCGAGTCCCTTGACGCCGTAGTCGGCCAGGACGGAGCCGCCGAGCTCGTGGTCGGCGGCCCGCTGCGCGATGCAGCTGCCACCGGTGATCTCCCCGGCCGCGTCGACGGTGCAGCCTTCGCGGGTGGTCGCGTCGAGGCCGTCCGGCGAGCCGGAAGCCAGGTAGCTGACGCCGCCGGCCAGGACCGCGGCCACGCCGAGGCCCGCGAGCACGAACTTGCGGGTCGAGCCGCCGCCCACGGCCGGGTCGAGGCGCCGGCCGCGCAGGGCGTACACCAGGTCGGGTCGGACCTTGGCGACGGTGGTGACGGTGACCGCCGCGATCAGGCCCTCGCCGATGCCGATGAGCACGTGCACCCCGGCCATGGTGAGCGAGATCTGGCCGTAGCCGATGGTCAGCGGCACGTCGCCGCCGAGGAGGTACTGCAGCACGAAGCCCTGCGAGGCCAGCGTGACGCTGAGGATCGAGGCGAGGAACACGGCCAGGCCAAGCCCCGCGGCGGTACGCGGCAGCAGCTTCATCAGGGCGATCAGCACGCCGAAGCCGACGGCGGTGCCCAGCAGCGCCATGTTGGCGATGTTGAGGCCCAGGGCGCTGATGCCGCCGTCGGCGAAGACCAGCGCCTGCACGATGAGCACCACGGACACGCACAGGGCGCCGACCCACGGGCCGACCAGTGCCGCGGCCAGGGCGCCGCCGAGCAGGTGGCCGCTGACGCCGGGCAGCACCGGGAAGTTCAGCATCTGCACCGCGAAGATGAACGCCGCGACCAGCCCCGCCATCGGGGCGAGGCGGTCGCTGAGGTCGTGGCGCGCCTTGCCCAGGCAGAACGCGAGAAGTGCGACGGCCACCACGCCGTACGCCAGGGACACAGGGCCGTCGATGATGCCGTTGCTGATGTGCATGGCGTGATTCACCGGGCCAGCCTATGCCTTGTTGCAAACTAGTTGCAATAAGAATGGCACTACCGAAGGTGCTTCGGAACACGAGCCGCGATGGATGGGTCAACGGCCGGGCGGAACTCGGCAGCGGGCTAGGGTGGCGAGGTGACGGAGAACGCTCGGCTCGCGCCCGGGGACACCGCCCCCGACTTCACCCTGCCCACCGCCGACGGCGGCACGCTCGCCCTGTCCAGCCTGCGCGGCAAGAAGGTCATCCTGTACGCGTACCCCGCGGCGATGACCCCCGGCTGCACCACCCAGGCCTGCGACTTCCGCGACTCGGTCGCCTCGCTGACCGCGCAGGGCTACGCGGTCGTCGGCATCTCCCCCGACGCCCCCGCCAAGCTCGCCAAGTTCACCGAGCGCGACGCGCTGACGTTCCCGCTGGTCGGCGACGAGGACAAGGCCGTGCTCAAGGCGTATGGCGCGTACGGCGAGAAGAAGAACTACGGCAAGACCGTGCAGGGCGTGATCCGCTCCACCTTCGTGATCGACGAGCAGGGGCAGATCGAGCACGCCTTCTACAACGTGAAGGCCACCGGGCACGTCGCCAAGCTGCGCCGGGACCTCAAGCTGAGCTGATCGCCGCGTGTCGCGGCCGACGCGCCGGACCTGGGTCAGCGCCGGGTCCGGCGATGGGCGACAATGTTCGCACTGGGGCCGTAGCCCAATTGGCAGAGGCACGCGGTTTAGGTCCGCGCCAGTGCGGGTTCGAGTCCCGCCGGCCCTACCATCGAAGACCTTCAATGGAAAGTACTTCCCGTGCTGCGACACGGCATCTTTGCGTACGCTGAGTGGGGCCCTAGTCGCTTACAGTCGCCCGATGGGAAGCGATAAGGCACACTATCTACTTAATAATGATCCGATCGCGAAAGACCTGCTCAACGCCGCGATCCCGGTACGGATGGCCTACATCGGCCCCGACGGCGACCCTCGCGTCATCCCCATCAGCTTCATCTTCAACGGCGACACGTTCGAGATCTTCACCCTGCCCGCCTCACCCAAGGTCGCGGCGCTGCGGGCCAACCCGAAGGTGGCGCTCACCGTCGACACCGAGAGCCAGCCGCCCCGGCTGCTGATGGTGCGCGGCACCGCCACGCTGACCCTGGTCGACGGCATCCCGGACGACTACCTCGACACCGGGCGCCGGCTGCTGCGCGACAGCGTGCAGTACGCCAACTGGGAGGCGCACGTCACGAGTCTATGGGACCAGCTGGTCCGGATCTCCATCACGCCGACCTGGGCCAAGGTGTTCGACTTCGGCCACCAGGCACCCGCCGCCGTGCTCGACGTACGCAAGGAGAAGGGCTACGTCCACTGAGCGGCGCCGGCCGCGCCCGCCTCAGCGCCGCTCGCCCAGCCGGGCGGCGGCGACCTTCTTCGGGACCGTCATCCGCCACGCCTCGGTGACCAGCTCGTAGAGCTCCTGCTCGTCGAGGGCGGCCAGCCGCGCCTGCACCCAGTGGAACCGCAGGTCCGACTCGCGGGGCAGCAGGAACTTCGCCGGCTCGGCGGCGACCAGGTCGGCCCGCTCCTCCTTCGGGAAGCCGAACCCCATGATCGTCTCGTCGGGCGAGACCGAGGCGTAGACGATGCCCCGGACGCGGAACTTCACGTAGTCGCGGACCAGCGCCTCCTCGGTGCGCGGCAGCGTCCGCGTGATCTCCCGTACGTCCTCCAGCGTCACCATGCCCCGAACGCTAGCCCCGCCCTCCGACACCCTCACGCGATCGGCGTGAAGAAGGGCCCCTTCTACATCGCATTGCGATAAGAAGGGGCCCTTCCTTACCTCACCTCACACGCGAGGAGTGGGAGTGCTGGTCAGCACGGGTTCACGGGGTCGAGGGTGAAGTTCACGGTGCGGACGATGCCCGCCTCGATCTTCAACCTGAAGGCCTCCGGAATCCAGCCGTCCTTGGCGACGATGACCTCGTAGTTGCCCTTCGGCACCCAGTACGCGAAGGAGCCGTCGGCCCCGGCGCGCAGGGTCCAGCCGGTGTCCGGGAGGTCGAGCAGGTTCACCCGGACGATCGCGGGCACGCCCACCGGGCCGCCCGAGCAGGGCTGGCCGAGCACGGTGCCCTGGATCTTGCCCCAGCTCGGCGGCGGCGAGACGTTCATCTCGACGTCCACCCCGGACACCGGGTACGGCGTGTCCGAGCGCAGCGCCAGCTGCGCGGTGTAGGTGCCGGGCTGCTGCACGCCCGCCGCGGCCGTCGCGGTCAGGGTGACCGTGATGGTGCGCGACTTGCCCGCGGCCAGGGTGAACGACGCCGGGGTCTCGGTCAGCCAGCTGATCTCGGTGGCCTCGTCGCACTGCCCTAGGTCGCCGAGGAACTCCGACTTCTTCGACCCGACGAACGAGGTCGGCGAACCGCCGATCTTGTACGCGCCGCAGGCGGCCCCGGCCCGGTACACCGCGTTGGCGGCGTTGGGCAGGGTGAGCCAGGCGTTGGCGGCCGGGTCGTAGGCGATGGTCTTGTTCGTCACCGTGGTGGAGCCGTCGGTGACGCCACCGGCCAGCACCAGCAGGCCCCCGCCGGCGGTGCCGGCCGAGCCCCACAGGTCGAACGGCATGTCGGCGATCGGCGACCAGCTGCTGCCGTCGTAGGCGAAGCCGTTGTCGAAGTCGGCCGCGCCGCTACCGCCGGCGCAGTAGACCTTGCCGGAGACGCCGCCGCAGGACATCCAGGCGACACCCTGCGGGTAGGGCGCACCGAGGGTGAACACGTTGGTCGACGGGTCGAAGATCACCGTGTCGGTGGACTCGGTGCAGCTGCTGTCGGTGCAGCCGCCCACCGTGATGATCTTTCCGTTGGCGACCGCGATGCCCGCCGCCGAGCGCGGCTTCGGGTTGATCACGCCGGACAGGGTGCTCCAGGTGCCGGCGATCGGGTCGAACACGTCGACACTGGAGATCGGCGTACCGCTGCCGTTCCAGCCGCCCAGCACGTAGAGCTTGCCGGCGACGGCCGCGACCTGCGGCTTGGCCCGGCCGGTGGGCAGGTTCGGCAGAGCCGACCAGGCACCGGTCACCGGGTCGTACCGGAAGGCCTTGTTCTCGTTGCCGGTGCCGCTACCGCCGCCGACCGAGTAGACCTTGCCCTCCAGCGAGGCCGCCGCGTTGTCGAAGACGTCCACCGGGTAGTCGGCGATCGGAGCCCAGGCTCCGGCCGCCGCCGGGGCCGTGTCCGCCGGTCGGGTGCCGGCCACGCCGGTCATCCCGCGCGGTGCCTTGCCGCCGGGCAGCTTCGACTCCACCAGCGGGGCACCGGCCCGGCCGAGGATCTCGAAGTCGCCGCCGCGCTCCAGCACGTCCACCGTCGCGGTGGCGGAGCCGGTGTTGGTGACGGTCAGCGTGGTCTTGCGGGTGCTGCCGTACGGCTGGAACGACTGCACGTCGGTCGGGGAGATCGTCAACCGGCCGGACTTCAGCGCGAAGTCGGTCCGCTTGACCCCGTCGGCGACCACGGTCACGCTCTTGCTGAGCGTGGCGTACGGCGCCTTCGCCGCGGCGAACGGGTGCGCCCCGGTCACCGTCGAGAACAGCCAGTAGAAGCCGTCGCCCAGCGCCGGGTCGTCCGGCGTGGCCGCCGAGACGGCCTTGTCACCGGGGACGTCGGTGCTGGTCACGGTCACGCCGTTGAGCCCGGCGCCGGTGTTGGCGTCGGTGGTGATCCCGGCGACCAGGCCGCCGGGGACCGGCGAGCAGGTCCGGTTGACGACCTCGACGTTGTCGACCTGCCACCACCAGGCCCAGGTGCCCTTGTAGTGGAACCGGATCTGGGCGGTGGCCGAGCCCGCGAGCGAGGTCAGCGCGATCTGCTCGACCCGGGGGCCGCGCAGGTTGGCGGTGGTCTGGTGCCAGACGTTCGTCCACGTGGTGCCGTCGGTGCTGACGTCCACGTCGGCGATGCTGTTGGAGAACGCGCGGTAGTCGCTGTTGAACCGCAGGTACGGCGCGGCCGAGCCGGACAGGTCGAGCACCGGCGTGATCAGGTCGGCGTCCTGCGTCTTGCCCGTACCGAGCTTGTCGCTGTCCAGGATGGCGAAGCCGCCGGTGCCGCCGGTCAGGTTGCCGCGCGCACCGAGGTCGGTGAACGCCCAGTCGCCGCCCGTGGTGCGGGTGGCGGTGGTCCAGCCGGCCGGCAGGCTGCCGGTGCCGAAGTCCTCCGACAGCAGCGGGGTGCTGAACGCCGAGGCGTAGCCCGCCACGGTGCAGCCGGGGTCGACGGTGACCGCCACGTTCACGGTCTTGGCGGCCGCGGCCAGGACCACCGAGGTGGTCGCGGTGCGGTAGCCGGGGTACAGCGGGGCGGTGCTGAACTGGTAGGTGGCGTTGCCGGGCAGGTCGACGCTGTAGCGGCCGGTGAACGGGTCGGTGAAGACCGCGCCGGGCGCGCCCGCGACGTCGATGCGGGCGTACAGCGGGTAGCCGTGGCCGGAGCCGTCGGTCACCTTGCCGCTGACGGTCACCATCGGCGCCGGGGTCAGCGCGAAGTTCTGCGTGACGGTGGCGTCCTCGGCGACGGTGACGGTCTGCGTGACGGCGTGGTAGCCGTACTTGCTCGCGGTCACCTCGTTCGCCCCCGCCGGGACGGACAGCTCGAAGGAGCCGTTCGCGGCGGTGGTGACGGTGCGGCCGGTCACCGAGACGGTGGCGCCGGCCAGCGCGGTGCCGGTCGCGGCGTCGGTCACGGTGCCGGTGACGGTGCCGTGCGGGCCGCGCGGTGCGGCCGTGACCGCCGCGTACGCGTCGAGCCGGCCCTCGCCGAAGTTGTTGTTGTCGTCGACGGTGCCACCGCAGCCGAGCGAGTCGACGTCGACGGCCGTGTCGTCGAGCAGCGCCTTCGTGGCGTCGATGTCGCCCTTGAGCGCCGGGGCCGCCGACCACAGCAGCGCGACGGTGCCCGCCACGTGCGGCGAGGCCATCGAGGTGCCGCTGAAGGAGTCGTACCCGCCGCCGGGGACGCTGGAGCGCACGTTCACGCCCGGGGCGGCGATGTTCGGCTTGATGCCGGCATCCACCGCCGAGGCGCCGCGGCTGCTGAAGCCCGCGATGACGTTGCTGCTGTTGTAGGCACCGGCCGAGTACGACTGCGGGTAGTCGCCGGGCGAGCCCGCCGTGCCGCAGTTCGGGCCCTCGTTGCCGTTGGAGAACATCGGGAAGATGCCCGCGGCGATCCAGGCGTCGACGGAGTCCTCGTACCACAGGTCGCCGCCGCCACCGCCCCACGAGTTGTTGACGATGTCCGGGTGCAGGTCCGGGCGCGGGTTGTTGCCGGCCCGGTCGGTCGGGGCGAGCACCCACTGCGCGGCGGCCAGCAGCGACGCGTCGGAGCAGTTGACGACCTCGCAGCCCTTGGCCGCGATCCACTTCGCCCCGGGCGCCACGCCGATCACGTTGCCGGCGCCGTCGTCGCCGACCATGGTGCCCATGGTGTGGGTGCCGTGGTCGTTGTTGTCGCAGGGCGTCCCTCCGGTGCACAGCCCGGTCGGGTCGAACCAGTTGTAGTCGTGGGCGAACGTGCCGCCGGTGTTGCCGCGGTACTTGCCGACCAGCGCCGGGTGGTCGTACTGCACGCCGCTGTCGATGTTGGCCACGACGACGCCCTCACCGCGTACGCCGTACTCCGACCACACCTGCGGCGCCTTGATGTTGTCCAGGCCCCACTCGACCGCGTTGACGGTCGCCTGGTCGGTGCCGTGGATCGGCTGGACCAGCGGGTACGTCTTGGACGGGGCGATGCTGGCCACGGTCGGCTCGGCCGCCAGCGCGTCGAGGACCGACTGGTCGCCCTGCACCAGCAGCGCGTTGGCGATCCAGAACGACTTGTAGCTCACCTTGCGGTCGTCCAGCAGCGTCCGCACATCGCGCTGGCTGCTGGCCGCCGTCGCGGTCAGCGCGCTGTAGACGCGGGTGGCGCGCTCGGTCGAGCTCGCCGCGGTCGCCGCCGGGCTCAGGTCGGCCTTCTCGCGCAGGTACACCAGGAATCCGGTGGTCCCTCCGCCGGCCACCGCGGCGCGCACCGCCGCGCTGACCTCTGCCCTGCTCGCGGGCGCGGCCTGCGCCGACACCGCGGGCGTGCCGGCCGCGGCCAGCAGCAGTACCGAAACGGCGGCCAGGCGTTGCGGCCACCGCGACCGGCTGTTACGCCGGCTGGCTTGTGACATCTCTCGTCCTCCCCTGGATGAGCGGCCCGCGACGGGGATGTCCCGCGCAGGCCATTGCATGCCATGCTTCGGTCAGCCAATGGCGGCGATCAATGGCCATGGGCGGGCAAGTCCCTGTCAGTACTCCGTCGATTCGGGCAGAATGCCGTCGGCGTCACGAATCTGACCGACAAATAGTTGACTTGATCTATGTAAGCGGGTTGTCTGTAGGCGTTTGAGCAACCTATGCGTTTGAGCAACCACTGGGGAGGTTGCGGTGATCGCTGCCGATGTGCCGCTGGTTGTCTGCGTATCGTCCGATCTGGCGGTACGCGAACGCCTGGTGCGCCGCCTGGACTCGTGCGGTGCCGTGCTCATCTGCGCCGACCTGGACGAGCTGCGCGGCATCCTGTTCCCCGAACCGGCCGCCGCCGAGCAGGCGTCGCCGGTGGCGGCGGTCACCGCCGTGCACGCCGAGCGGGTGCAGCTGGGCGGCCTGGTCATCGAGGCGGGCGGGCACCGGGTGAGCTGGCACGGCGCGCCGCTGTCGCTGACCAGGCTGGAGCGGCGCCTGCTGGGCTGCCTGGCCGGGCCGCCGCCGACGGTGTGGACGTACCAGCGGCTGTTCCAGGCGGTGTGGGGCGGCGCCTACCTGGGCGACACGTCGATCCTGCACTCAGCCGTGAAGCGGCTGCGCGTCAAGCTGGCCGTGGCCGACGGCGAGCTGGCCCTGGAGACCGTGCGCGGCGTCGGTTACCGGCTGGTCGCCACCGACGCCACGCGCGCGCGCTGAGCCACCGCGCGACCTGCGCGCTTTAGCCTGTTGCGGACACGTGAACGGCGCCCCCTCCGCCCACTCGATCGTGGCCTCAAGTATTGACATATGTGACGGTGACCCGAAGGCTTTCTTTCGAAGTCCTTCGACACCCAGGGGGAGCACAGATGACAAGATCACGGATCGTGGCCGCTGGCCTCGGCGTGGTCGGCGCGATCGCGCTGATCCTGCCGGGCAGCGCGCAGGCGGTCGGCTCGGCGGCACCGCCGACCACCGCCAAGGCCGCCGACCAGGCCAACCCGCTCGAGGTCTACGTCGGCGAGATAGCGGCCAACCAGATCGGCCGCTTCAGCGCGCTGGGCCTGGACCGCGAGGACGTGGCGGTCAAGCCAGCGTCCGGCGACAGGATCGCCGTCGAGGTCGTGCTCACCCGGCGCGACGCGGCCCGGCTCGCGAGCCAGGGCGTGAAGCTGGCGGTCAAGACGATCGACGGCAGGCCCGCCTCGCAGTCGCTGCGCCGCCTGGCCGGCCCGGCCGTGTTCCGGCCCTACAGCGGCCCGGGGGGACTGCGCGAGGAGCTGGTGCAGACCGCCGCCGCCCACCCGGACCTGGCCAAGCTGGAGACGATCGGCTACACCGTGCAGGGCAAGCCGATCACCGCCGTCAAGGTGACCCGCCACGCCCGCTCGGTCCGCGACGGCAGCCGCCCGTCGGTGGTCTACATGGGCGGGCAGCACGCCCGCGAGTGGATCACCCCCGAGATGACGCGCCGCCTGCTGCACCACTTCCTCGACGGGTACGGCACCGACCCCGAGCTGACCAGCCTGGTCAACACCCGCGAGCTGTGGTTCATCCCGGTGGCCAACCCGGACGGCTACGACTTCACCTTCACCGACGGCAACCGGCTGTGGCGCAAGAACCTGCGCGACAACAACGGCGACGGCGTGATCGGCGCCGGTGACGGCGTCGACCCGAACCGCAACTACGGCACCAAGTGGGGCTACGACAACGAGGGCTCCTCCGACGACCCGGCCAGCGAGACCTTCCGCGGCGCCGGACCCAACTCCGAGCCGGAGTCCAAGGCGCTGAACGCGCTGTTCAAGCGGGTGAAGTTCGACTTCTTCGTCAACTACCACTCCGCCGCCGAGCTGCTGCTGTACGGCGCCGGCTGGCAGGTCAGCACGCCCACGCCCGACGACGTCATCTACGAGGCGCTGGCCGGCGACGACGCGCACTCGGCCATCCCCGGCTACGACCCGGACATCTCCGCCGAGCTGTACACCACCAACGGCGACACCGACATGCACATGGCGGTCGAGTACGGCACGCTCGGCTTCACGCCCGAGATGAGCACCTGCGAGACGGCGTCCAACCTCGACCCGGACGACCCGTGGCACGCCGAGGACTGCGCCAGCGTCTTCAACTTCCCGGACGACGAGAAGCTGGTCCAGGACGAGTTCCTGAAGAACATCCCGTTCGCGCTGTCACTGGCCACGTCGGCCGCCGACCCGGCCAACCCGGTCTCCGCCGTCGGGCGCACCACCCCCGACTTCGTCGTCGACGCCTTCGACGTGTCGTACGGCCGCACCCAGCCGGTGGCCGCGACCGTCCGGCGCACCCTCAAGGACGTCAAGCTGCACTGGCGCGTCAACGGCGGCTACACGAAGACCGCCGGGGTCAAGGAGTGGCAGGGCGGCGAGCGCTACGGCGACACCAACGACGACTACTACGGCGAATTCCGCGGCAAGGTCACCGGCACCAGGGCGGGCGACCAGGTCGAGGTGTGGTTCACCGGCCGCGGCAAGAGCGGGCCGACCGCCAGCGAGCACTTCACCTACAAGGTGCACGACGACATCGGCGGCAAGGTGCTCATCCTGGCCGCCGAGGACGTCACCGGCGCCAGCCCGGCCCAGACCGGCACCGCCGCCAAGTACGCCGGCTCCTACGCCGAGGCGCTGACCGCCGCGGGCTACACCAGCGACGTGTACGACTTCGACGCCATGGGCCGGCAGGCGCCGCACCCGCTGGGCGTGCTGTCGCACTACGACGCGATCGTCTGGGAGACCGGCGACGACATCATCCTGCGCCAGCTCGGCCAGCCCGGCGGCACCACCGCCAAGGCCTCGCTCGACATCGAGCTGGCCGTGCGCGACTACCTCAACGAGGGCGGCAAGCTGCTGCTCTCCGGCCAGTACGCCGAGTACGCCCAGTCCGCCGACGGCTCCTACTTCTACAACCCGAACGTGCCCACCGAGCCCGAGTGCACCGTCCGCGAGTACCCGTGCCTGCCGGTCCTCAACGACTTCCTGCAGTACTGGCTCGGCGCGTACAGCTACATCGACGGCGGCGGCACCGCACCCGACGACAACCCGTACCCGCTGGGCGGCAGCACGGGCGCGTTCAGCGGCTTCACCGGCACCCTCAACGGGGCCGGATCGGCCGGCAACCAGGCGCACACCGCCTCGTTCCTGAGCACGTCCAGCTTCCTGCCCCCGGCCTCGTTCCCGCAGTTCCGCAGCTCCGCCCCGGCCGACTGGCTGCGCCCCGGCGCCGCCCCGTACGACCCGCACACCGGCGGCTGGTACCTCTACAGCGGCCGGGCCGACTCCAGCTACAAGCGGCTGACCCGTACCGTCGACCTCACCGGCAAGACCAGCGGTGAGCTGCGGTTCTGGTCCTCGTTCGACACCGAGCCGGAGTGGGACTACCTGTTCGTCGAGGCGCACGAGGTCGGCACGGACAGCTGGACCACGCTGCCCGACACCACCGGGCACAGCACCCAGGGCACCGGCGAGAGCTGCGCCGCGGGCTGGGTCGACGGCGTGCACCCGTTCCTGGCCCACTACCAGGGCTGGGACTGCTCGGCGACGGGCACCACCGGCTCCTGGAACGCGCTGACCGGCGCCTCCGGCGGCTGGACGGAACTGGCGTTCGACCTCACCCCGTACGCGGGCAAGCAGGTCGAGCTGTCCATCTCGTACGCCTCCGACTGGGGCACCCAGGGGCTGGGCGTCTTCCTCGACGACGTGACGGTCAAGGCCGACGGCGCGGCCGTCGCCGACACCTCGTTCGAGAGCGACCTGGGCGGCTGGGCGATCGCGGGCCCGCCCGCGGGGTCGCCCGGCAACAGCGGCGACTTCACCCGCAGCCAGCTGGCCTTCGAGGAGGGCAGCATCGTGACGACCCGCGACACGGTCCTCACCGGCTTCGGCATCGAGGGCCTGTCCCCCACCGACCGCAACGACCTGGTCAAACGCTCCCTCCGCCACCTCCTGGGCCACTGACCGCACCGCACCGAACGAGGGGCTCCGCCGGTTCCGGCGGGGCCCCTCGCCCGTGGTGATCGCTGTCCGCGGTCAAAAGCTCGGCTGTAAACGCAGTTTTCGACCGCAGCCGCTGATCACCTGACGGCGATCACGAACCGGCGGCAGTGGCCAGCCGGGCCGCGCCGGTCAGCGCCAGGCGGCGCCGATGCCGTCGCCCGGGTACCAGTGGTGGGAGGGCTGCTCGCGGAAGGCGAGGAAGCGGCGGCCGGTCTTCTCGGCGACCTGGGACAGCACCCGCGTCACGGTCACGTTGTCGGTGAGCAGCAGGGCTCGCTCGGACAGCTTCGACTCGACCGCGGTGAACTCGCGCAGCTCGTGCGCGGCGCTGTGGTCGCTGTCGTGCAGGAACAGGTCCACCGGCCGGTCCAGCGCGTTGATCGAGGCGATCGAGTCGCCGATGACCAGGTCGACCACCGACGCCCACGGCTGCGCCCGGGCCAGGTAGCCGGCCTCGGGGTTGATGTCCAGCGAGGTGACCCGCCCGGGGTGCCCCTCGGCGGCGTTGCGCAGCAGCGCCGAGGCGATCACGCAGGTGCCCAGGCCCTTGTCGACCCCGGTCTCGACCACGTGCGCGGGCCGGACCGCCCGGATCAGGGCGTACCAGCCCAGGCGCCGGGCGTAGCGGACCTTCTTGTCGGCCAGGCCGCGGCGGGCGGCGTTCGCGGTGGTGGTCTCGATGTGGGTGCGCAGGTCCGTGTCGGCCTCGATCTCGGCCATCCACGCGCGCACCTGCCCGACGGGCGCGTCGCCGACGACGCTGACGAACCAGGCCAGGTGTTCGCGGTTGAGCGCGGTCAGGTCGTAGGTGTAGTTGTGGTGTTCGCGGGACTTCACCAGCCAGCGGGCGGACTCGCGGAGGACCCCGGCGTCGTGCTTGGCGACCCGGGCGAGCCGTTTGGGCAGCGCGGCCAGCGGTGCGAGCGGGGTGCGCGACACGGCGCGCCTGATTCTCGTCTTGCGGTCGGGCATGGCGCACCTTCCACGAACATGAATCCTCTGCCGCTTTCTACCACCTCGGCGCGCCCCTTACCAGATGTCCGGGCGGACCCGGTCGACCGGTGCGGGGTAGCTTCTGAATGAAAACTTGCATACAGTGGCTGAGTGAATGTTGGGGTTACTTCCGGGGCGGCGGCCGGGGTGCGGGAGCTCGTGCAGGGGGCGCGGCTGACCCCGACCCAGCGGCGCATCGCCCGCGAGCTGGTGCACCACGCGGACACGGCCGCGTACCTGTCAGCGGCCGAGGTGGCCGAGATGGCGCAGGTCAGCCAGCCGTCGGTGACCCGGTTCGCGATGGCGCTCGGGTTCGACGGCTATCCCGCGCTGCGGCGGCGGCTGCGCGAGCTGAGCGCGGGCGCCCCGGTGGTCGAGGACGAGGCCAACGACCTGCAGCGGGCCGTACGCGATGAGATCTCGAACTTGACCCGCCTGGCCGACACCCTGGCCGACCCGGCCGCCGTGCACGCCGCGGCGGGACTGCTGGCGGCCAGCCGCCCGCTGCCGGTGCTCGGCCTGCGCGCCGCCGCGCCGCTGGCGGGCTACTTCGGCTACTTCGCCGCCAAGATCCACCCCGAGGTGCGGGTCTTCGACAGCGGCGGCAGCCTGCTCATCGAGCGGCTGGAGCAGGCCGCCGACTCCGGCGCGCGCGCCGTCCTGGCGTACGCGCTGCCGCGCTACCCCCGCGAGCTGCGCGACGCGCTCGCCGAGGCCCGGTCCCTGGGCCTCGCGCTGGTCGTGGTGACCGACTCGCCGGTCAGCCCGGCCGCCGACTTCGCCGACGTCGCGCTCACCGCCGCGGTCGGCTCGCAACTCGTGTTCGACCTGCACACCGCACCGATGGTGCTGACCATGGTGCTGCTGCAGGCGATGAGCGACATCGATCCGGCCGCCACCCAGCGCCGGCTCGAACACTTCGAGAGCTCGGCCACCCGCCGTGCCGTCTTCATGGAGTAGGCAGATGGACCAGATCATTCGCGCCGCCCGCGGCACCACCCTGTCCGCCCGGGGCTGGCAGCAGGAAGCCGCCATCCGGATGCTGAGCAACAACCTCGACCCGGAGGTGGCCGAGCGCCCCCAGGACCTGGTGGTGTACGGCGGCACCGGCAAGGCCGCCCGCGACTGGCCCAGCTTCCACGCGCTGATCCGCACCCTGACCACGCTGAAGGACGACGAGACCATGCTGGTCCAGTCGGGCCGCCCGGTCGGCGTGTTCCGCACCCACGAGTGGGCGCCCCGGGTGCTGCTGGCCAACTCCAACCTGGTCGGCGACTGGGCCACCTGGCCGGAGTTCCGCCGCCTGGAGGCCCTCGGCCTGACCATGTACGGCCAGATGACCGCCGGCTCGTGGATCTACATCGGCACCCAGGGCATCCTGCAGGGCACCTACGAGACGTTCGCGGCCGTGGCCGAGAAGAAGTTCGGCGGCACGCTGACGGGGACGCTCACGCTGACCGGCGGCTGCGGGGGTATGGGCGGAGCCCAGCCCCTGGCCGTCACCATGAACGACGGCGTCTGCCTGATCGTCGACGTCGACAAGACCCGCCTGGACCGCCGGGTGCAGCAGCGCTACCTCGACGTGGTGGCCGACTCGCTCGACCACGGCATCGAACTGGCCCTGGCCGCCAAGGCGCAGCGCCGCCCGCTGTCGGTGGGCGTGGTCGGCAACGCGGCGACGATCTTCCCGGAGTTGCTGCTGCGCGGCGTCGCCATCGACATCGTCACCGACCAGACCAGCGCGCACGACCCGCTGTCGTACCTGCCGGAGGGCGTCGAGGTCGAGCAGTGGCAGAGCTTCGCCGACGACAAGCCGGAGGAGTTCACCGCGCGGGCCCGCGCCAGCATGGCCAAGCACGTCGAGGCCATGGTCGGGTTCATGGACGCCGGTGCCGAGGTGTTCGACTACGGCAACTCGATCCGCGGCGAGGCCATGCTCGGCGGGTACGAGCGGGCGTTCGCCTTCCCGGGGTTCGTGCCCGCGTACATCCGGCCGCTGTTCTGCGAGGGCAAGGGGCCCTTCCGCTGGGCGGCGCTCTCCGGCGACCCGGCCGACATCGCGGCCACCGACAAGGCCGTGCTCGACCTGTTCCCGGAGAACGAGTCGCTGGCCCGGTGGATCAAGATGGCCGGGGAGCGGGTCGCGTTCCAGGGCCTGCCCGCCCGGATCTGCTGGCTCGGCTACGGCGAGCGGGACAAGGCGGGTGTCCGGTTCAACGAGATGGTCGCCGACGGCACGCTGAAGGCCCCGATCGTCATCGGCCGCGACCACCTCGACTGCGGCAGCGTCGCCTCGCCGTACCGGGAGACCGAGTCGATGCTCGACGGCTCCGACGCCATCGCCGACTGGCCGCTGCTCAACGCGATGGTCAACACCGCCTCCGGCGCCTCGTGGGTGTCGATCCACCACGGCGGCGGCGTCGGCATCGGCCGCTCCATCCACGCCGGCCAGGTCACCGTCGCCGACGGCACGGCGCTGGCCGGGCAGAAGATCGAGCGGGTGCTCACCAACGACCCGGGCATGGGCGTCATCCGCCACGTCGACGCGGGCTACGACCAGGCCGTCGACGTCGCCGCCGAGCGCGGGGTACGCGTGCCGATGCGTGAGTCATGAGCACGTTCGCGCAGCTGTGGGCGCAGCTGGCGCCGGTGGGGCGCGACCCCGGCACCGGCGGCTACCTGCGGTACGCGTACACGCCGGCCGAGGCGCGGCTGCGGGCCTGGTTCCTGGACCAGGCCGCCGCCCGCGACCTGGCGGTCGAGGAGGACGGCAACGGCAACCTGTTCGCCTGGTGGGGCGACCCGGCCGCCGGTGACGCCGTACTGACCGGCTCGCACCTGGACTCGGTGCCGCACGGCGGCGCGTACGACGGCCCGCTGGGCGTGGTCAGCGCCCTGCTGGCCGTCGACGAGCTGCGCGTACGCGGCGTCACCCCGGCCCGCCCGATCGGCGTCGCCGTCTTCGCCGAGGAGGAGGGCTCCCGGTTCGGGCTGGCCTGCCTCGGCTCGCGGCTGCTCACCGGCGCGATCGCCCCGGCCGCGGCCGCCGCGCTGACCGACCGCGACGGCGTCACCCTGGCCCAGGCCATGGGCGCCGTCCCGACCGGCGCCCGGCCGGACCTCGTCGCGCGCCTGGGCTGCTATGTCGAGCTGCACGTCGAGCAGGGCCGGGCCCTGGTCGACCTGGACCGGGCCGTGGGCGTGGCCAGCGCGATCTGGCCGCACGGCCGGTGGCGGCTGGACTTCCACGGCCAGGCCAACCACGCCGGCACCACGCTGATGGCCGACCGGCGCGACCCGATGCTGACCTTCGCCGCGACGGTGCTGGCCGCCAACGCCGAGGCGCGGCGGCTGGGCGCGCACGCGACCATCGGCCGGGTGCAGGTCGCCCCCAACGCCACCAACGCGATCCCGTCGCTGGTCAGCGCGTGGCTGGACGCCCGCGCGGACGCCCCGGACACGATGGAGGCGGTGGTCGCGGCCGTGTACGACGCGGCACGCGCGCGGGCCCGTGAGGACGGTACGAAGGTGGAGCTGACCGCCGAGTCGGTGTCACCGGAGACGGAGTTCCACGTGGGGCTGCGCGACCGGCTGGCGAAGGTGCTCGACGACGCGCCGGTGCTGCCGACCGGCGCCGGGCACGACGCGGGGGTGCTGAGCACGGTGCTGCCGACGGCGATGCTGTTCGTGCGCAACCCGACCGGGGTGTCGCACTCCCCCGCCGAGCACGCCGTCGACGCCGACTGCGAGTCCGGCGTTCGGGCGCTGGCCGACGTGCTGCAGGAGCTGGCGTGCTGATCCGCTGCGAGTACGCCTGGCTGCCCGACGGGGTGGCCGCCGACGTCCTGCTCGACATCCGCGACGGCCGCTTCGCCCGCGTGGCCCCCGGCGGCGGTTCCGCCGTCCCGCCTAGCATCGACGCTGGCCTATCCAGAGGACGGCTGGACGAAAACGGTCCTCTGGATAGGCCAGCGTCAATTGAAGAGCGGGGCGGCGAGGCCGCCGAGTGGCGCCCGGGCATCACCATCCCCGGCTTCGCCGACGCGCACTCGCACGCGTTCCACCGCGCGCTGCGCGGCCGCACCCACGCCGACCGCGGCGACTTCTGGACCTGGCGCACCCAGATGTACACCGTCGCCCGCGCCCTCGACCCCGACTCCTACTACCGCCTGGCCAGAGCCGTATACGGCGAGATGGCCCTTTCCGGCATCACCACCGTCGGCGAGTTCCACTACCTCCACCACGGCACCGGCGGCACCCCGTACGCCGACCCGAACGCGATGGGCCACGCCCTCATCGCCGCCGCCCAGGACGCGGGCCTGCGCATCACCCTCCTGGACACCCTCTATCTCACCGCCTCGGTCGACGGAAAACCCCTCGAAGGCCCGCAGCTGCGCTTCGGCGACGGCGACGCCCTGCGCTGGGCCGAACGCGTGGACGCGATCGGCGACCAGCCGCACCTGCTCGTCGGCGCCGCGATCCACTCCGTGCGCGCCGTGCCGACCGCGCAGCTGCCGACGATCGCCGCATGGGCGGGCGGCCGCCCGCTACACGCGCACGTGTCGGAGCAGGTCGCCGAGAACGAGGCCTGCCTGGCCGAGCACGGCCGTACGCCGACGCAGGTGCTGGCCGACTTCGGGGCGGTGCACGAGACGTTCTCAGCGGTGCACGCCACGCACCTCACGCACGCCGACATCGCGCTGCTGTCGGGGTCGTACGCCTGCTTCTGCCCGACCACCGAGCGCGACCTGGGCGACGGCATCGGCCCGGCCCGGACCCTGGCCGACGCGGGCGCCCGGCTGACCTTGGGCAGCGACAGCCACGCGGTCATAGACTTCTTCGAGGAAGCGCGGGCGCTGGAGCTGAACGAACGCCTGGCCACGCGGCGGCGCGGGCACTTCACCCCGGCCGAACTGCGCGCGGCGGCCACCGGCCACACCAGTCTGGGCTGGCCCGACGCGGGCTCGATCGCGGTCGGCATGCGCGCCGACCTGGTCACCGTCTCGTTGGACAGCGTGCGCACCGCCGGGATCGAGCCCGAGGGCGTGCTGTTCGCGGCGGGCGCCGCCGACGTCACCCACGTGGTCGCGGGTGGCCGCGAGATCGTCCGCGACGGGCGGCACCGCGAGATCGACGTGCCGCGCGAACTGCGGGAGGCGATCACGTGCCTGTTCTGAGCAGCCCTGTTCCGGGCAGCGCGGGCCATCTCTGGGAGGCGAACCCGTGAGCGTCCTGATCACCAACATCGGCGAGCTGGTCACCAACGATCCGGCGCTGGGCGAGGGCCCGCTGGGCATCGTGCGCGACGCGGCGATCGTGGTCGGCGACCGGGTCGAGTGGGTCGGCCCGGCGAAGTCGGCACCCGCCGCCGACGAGCGGCTCGATGCCGCTGGCGCGGCAGCGCTGCCTGGGTTCGTGGACAGCCACAGCCACCTGGTGTTCGCCGGGGACCGGGCGGCGGAGTTCGCGGCGCGGATGAGCGGTGAGCCGTACACCGGCGGGGGTATCCGCACGACCGTGGCCGCCACCCGGGCCGCCACCGACGACCAGCTGCGCGCCAACGTCGCCCGCCTGGTCGGCGAGGGGCTGCGGCAGGGCACCACCACCATCGAGATCAAGAGTGGGTACGGCCTGAGCACCGCCGACGAGGCCCGCAGCCTGCGCATCGCCGCCGAGTTCAGCGACGAGGTCACCTACCTCGGGGCGCACGTGAAGCCCGCCGACGGCCCCGAGGACTACGTGTCCCTGGTCAACGGCGAGATGCTGACCGCCTGCGCGCCGTACGCGCGGTGGGTGGACGTGTTCTGCGAGCGGGGCGCCTTCGACGTCGAGGAGTCGCGCTCGGTGCTGAAGGCGGGCATCGCCGCCGGGCTGCGCCCGCGCATCCACGCCAACCAGCTCACCATGGGCGGCGGCGTGCGGCTCGCGGTCGAGCTGGACTGCGCCTCGGCCGACCACTGCACCCACCTGTCCGACGCGGACGTGGACGCGCTGGCGAACTCCGACACGGTGGCGACGCTGCTGCCCGGGGCCGAGTTCTCCACCCGCGCGCCGTATCCGGACGCCCGCCGCCTGCTCGACGCCGGGGCGACCGTCGCGCTGGCCACCGACTGCAACCCGGGCTCGTCGTACACCTCCTCGATGCCGTTCTGCGTCGCGGTGGCCGTACGCGAGATGGGCATGTCCCCCGGCGAAGCCGTCTGGGCCGCCACCGCCGGCGGCGCCCGCGCCCTGCGCCGCCCGGACCTGGGCCGGCTGTCGGTCGGCGCCGCCGCCGACCTCCAGCTCCTGGACGCCCCCTCGCACCTGCACCTCGCCTACCGACCCGCCGTCCCCCTCACCCGCCTGGTGGTACGCCGGGGCGCCTTCCACTGGCCCTGGGGCACCCACCGGTCCTCGCCCACCGTCTCATCGCACCTGGAACAGCCGCACAAGGGAGTGCTGTCATGACCGTCATCGTCGAGCCGAACGGGATCGCGCCCGCCGACATCGCCGCCGTCGCCCGCCAGGACGCGCGCGTGGAACTGAGCCCAGCCGCCGTCGAGGCGATGCAGGTCAGCCGTGCCATCGTCGACGACATCGAACGCGACGGCCGCCCCGTGTACGGCGTCTCCACCGGCTTCGGCGCCCTGGCCAACACGTTCATCGCCCCGGCCCGCCGCGCCGAGCTGCAGCACGCCCTGATCCGCTCGCACGCCTCGGGCGTCGGCGCTCCGATGCCGCGCGAGGTGGTCCGGGCGATGATGCTGCTGCGGGTGCGGTCGCTGGCGCTGGGCCACTCCGGCGTACGCCCGCTCGTCGCCCAGGCCCTGGTCGACCTGCTCAACCATGACATCACCCCGTGGGTGCCCGAGCACGGCTCGCTCGGCGCCTCCGGCGACCTGGCGCCGCTGGCCCACTGCGCCCTGGTGCTGATGGGCGAGGGCTGGGTGCTGGGCAAGGACGGCGCCCGCCTCGACGGCGCCGACGCGCTGCACGCGGCCGGGCTGACCCCGATCACACTCAGCTCCAAGGAGGGCCTGGCGCTGATCAACGGCACCGACGGCATGCTCGGCATGCTCCAGCTGGCCTGCGACGACTTCGCGCACCTGTGCACCATGGCCGACGTCACCGCCGCGCTGTCGATCGAGGCGATGCTCGGCACCGACAAGCCGTTCCACCACTCGATCCACGACATCCGGCCGCACCCCGGCCAGAGCGTCAGCGCCGCCAACATCTACAAGCTGCTGCAGGGTTCGGCCATCATGGACAGCCACCGCGACGACCTCGAGCACGCGGTGCAGGACGCGTACTCGATGCGCTGCGCTCCGCAGGTCGCCGGAGCGGCCCGCGACACCCTGGAGTTCGCCCGTACGATCGCCGCCCGCGAGCTGGTCAGCCTGGCCGACAACCCGGTCGTGCTGCCCGACGGGCGGGTCGAGTCGACCGGCAACTTCCACGGCGCCCCGCTCGGCTTCGCCGCCGACTTCCTGGCCATCGCCGCCGCCGAGATCGGCTCCATCAGCGAGCGCCGGGTCGACCGGCTGCTCGACGTGACCCGCTCCCGCCAGCTCCCGCCGTTCCTGAGCCCCGACGCCGGGGTGAACTCGGGGCTGATGATCGCCCAGTACACCGCCGCCGGCATCGTCGCCGAGAACCGGCGGCTGGCCTCGCCCGCCAGCGTGGACACCATCCCGACCAGCGGCATGCAGGAGGACCACGTCTCGATGGGCTGGGCCGCCGCCAAGAAGCTGCGCACGGTCCTGGACAACCTGACCAGCCTGCTGGCCGTGGAGCTGCTCGCCGCCGTACGCGGCCTCCAGCTCCGCGCCCCGCTGGCCCCGTCCCCGGCCGGCCGCCTCGCGATCGCCGCCCTCACCCCGGCCGCCGGCACCCCCGGCCCCGACATCTTCCTGGCCCCCGTCCTGGAGCAGGTCCGCGCGGTCATCGCCGACCGCACCCTCCGCGCGGCCATCGAGGCGGACCTCGGCCCCCTCGCCTGACCCTCGGGGGTCAGAGGGATTCGGGGCGGGCGCCTATGCCGACCAGGCGGGCGGTGAGGGCCTGGAGGAACGGGAGGCGCTGGAGGAGGCGGACGGGGGCGGGGGCGTTGACCGGGCCGCTGGCGCGCAGGGCGGTGCCGATGACCCGGGACTGGGCGACGCGCTGGATCCGCTGGGTGACGACCGTCGGGAAGCGGCGACGGCGGCGTACCAGGTCGAGGTCGGCGGTGGTGAGGGTGCCCGCCCTCAGCTTCGGGCCGAGCAGGCGGGCGGTGGCCACGGCGTCCTGCACCGCCAGGTTGACGCCGACCCCGCCGACGGGGCTCATGGCGTGGGCGGCGTCGCCGATGCACAGGACGCCGGGCGCGTGCCAGCGGTCGAGGCGGTTGACCCGTACCGTCAGCAGCTTCACCCGGTCCCAGTCGGCCAGTTCGGCGACCCGGTCGGCGAACTGCGGCACCAGCGTCGTGACCCGTGCCCGCAGCCGGTCCAGCCCCTCGGCGCGCACCTGGTCGTAGCCGCCCTTGGGGATGACGCACGCGCACTGGAAGTAGTCGTGCCGGTCGATGGTGAGCAGCAGCGACCCCGCGCCGACCCGGAGGTCGAGCCCGGTGTGGTCGGCCTCGGTGCGCGGCAGCCGGAACCACAGCACGTCCATCGGCGCGCCGAACTCGCGCGGCACCAGCCCGAGCCGGTCGCGGACCACCGAGAACCGCCCGTCGCAGGCGACGGTCAGCCCGGCCCGGATCTCGACCGGCCCGTCCGGACCGGACGCGGCGACGCCGACGACGGTCCCGGCCGCGTCGCGCAGCACGTCGACGGCCTCGGTCGAGCGCAGCAGGGTGAAGCCCGGCAGGGTGGCCGCCTCGGCGGCGAGCAGGTCGAGGAAGTCCCACTGCGGCAGGAACATGAGGTAGTTGTGCGGCTCGGGCAGCCGGGTGAAGTCGGCCATCGGGAAGGTGCCGTCGTCGAAGGTGGCGGTCAGGGTGCGCTCGTGGCGTCCGGGCAGCGCCTGGATGCGCTCCTCCAGGCCGAGCTGGGCGAGCAGGTCGAGGGTGGACGGGTGGATGGTGTCGCCGCGGAAGTCGCGCAGGAAGTCGGCGTGCTTCTCCAGCAGTACGACGCCGACGCCCTGCCGGGCGAGCAGCAGCGACAGCATGAGCCCGGCGGGGCCCCCGCCGACGACGCAGACCTGGGTGTCCATCAGACCCTCACTCCCTATCACAACTGTAGTTGCTTTAAGCTGAGTCTGAACCGGCACATCCACAAAAGCAACTGAAGATGCGATAAGGAGGCAGGTGATGGCCGTCACGCGCCCCGGAGGCCGCAGCGCCCGCGTACGCGCCGAGGTCATGGCCGCCACCCTGCGCGCCCTGGCCGAGGACGGCTACGGCGGCCTCACCGTCGACCGCATCGCCGACCTGGCCGGCGTCAACAAGACCACCATCTACCGCCGCTGGACCGACCTCGACGGCCTGCTCACCGAGCTGCTGGCCGACCTGGCCGCGCGCGCGGTGCCCATCCCCGACACCGGCGACCTCGACCTCGACCTGCACCGCCTGGCAGGCCTGATCGGCGGCGTGCTCACCGACCCCTCGATAGCCGCCCTGGTCACCGGCCTGGTCGCCGCCGCCACCCGCAGCCCCGAGGCGGCCGCGACCCTGCGCGGGTTCATCCTCGGCCGCGCCGGCGCCGGTTCGGTGGTCTTCACCCGCGCGGCGGCACGCGGCGACATCCCCGCCGACACCGACCCGATCCACGCCATCGAAGCGCTGGTCGGGCCGTACTACCTGCGCCTGCTGCTCACCGGCGAGCCCCTGGACGCGGCGCTGGCGGCCCGCACCGCGACCGCCGTGGCGACCGCCGCCCGCGCGGGTGCGTTCCGGCCCGCCCCGTCGCACTGACAGGGCGGGCTGGAGGTCAGAGCCGGGTCAGAGCGTCTTGGCGATCACCGCGGCCAGGGCGCGGAACGCCTTGCCCCGGTGGCTGATCGCGTCCTTCTCGGCCGCCGACAGCTCCGCGTTGGTACGCGTCTGCCCCTCGGCCACGAAGATCGGGTCGTACCCGAACCCGCCCTCGCCGCGCGCCGCGCGCAGCACGCGCCCGCCCATCTTGCCGCTGACCAGGTGCTCTCGCCCGTTGGCCGGGCCGGCGCCGCCGGGCAGCACCAGGGCCGCCGCGCAGACGAAGGCCGCGCCGCGGTGCTCGTCCGGCACGTCGCCGATCTGCGCCAGGACCAGCTCCAGGTTGGCCCGATCGTCGCCGTGCCGGCCGGACCAGCGGGCGCTGAAGACGCCCGGCATGCCGTTGAGCGCGTCCACGGCCAGGCCCGAGTCGTCGGCGACGGTCGGCAGCCCGGTGTGCTTGGCCCCCTCGCGCGCCTTGAGCAGCGCGTTCTCCGCGAAGGTCAGCCCGGTCTCGGGAACCTCGGCGTACTCGGGGACGTCGTCGAGGCCGACCAGCTCCACCTTGAGCAGTTCGGGCGAGGACGCCAGGATGCGGCGCAGCTCGTCGAGCTTCTTGACGTTGCGCGTGGCGAGCAGGACCTTCACTTGCGGAACACCTCCAGCAGCCCGGCCGCGTCCAGGGTGGGCAGTCCCAGCACCTGGCGCTGCATCGTGGTCAGCTCCTCGCAGCCCTTGACGCCGAGGTCGAGCAGCGCGTTCAGCTGCGCACGGTCGAACACCCCGTCCTCGCCGGTGCCCTGCACCTCGACGAAGTCACCGGTGCCGGTGCACACCACGTTCATGTCCACCTCCGCTGACACGTCCTCTTCGTAGCACAGATCCAGCCGCGGCTCGCCCGCGACGATGCCGACGCTCACCGCGGCGACCGACCGGTGCAGCGTGGTCTCGACGGTCTGCTTGCGGGTCAGCATGTTCTTGGCGGCCAGCCAGCTCACCGCGTCGTGCAGGGCCACGTACGACCCGGTGATGGCGGCGGTGCGGGTGCCGCCGTCGGCCTGCAGCACGTCGCAGTCGATGACGATGGAGTTCTCGCCCAGCGCCTTGAGGTTGATGCAGGCGCGCAGGGCGCGTCCGATCAGGCGGGAGATCTCGTGGGTACGGCCGCCGATCTTGCCTTTCACACTCTCCCGGTCGGACCGGGTGGTGGTGGCGCGCGGGAGCATCGAGTACTCGGCGGTGACCCAGCCCTGGCCGGTGCCCTTGCGCCAGCGCGGCACGCCCTCGGTCACGCTCGCGGTGCACAGCACCCTGGTGTTGCCGAACTCCACCAGCACAGAGCCTTCGGGATGCATGCTCCAGCCGCGGGTCAGCTTGACCGGTCGGAGATGGTCGGCGGCGCGGCCGTCAGGTCGGGTCATGCGCCCACCCTATGGCGCCGTCTCTTTTCGCCCGCGAGCGGGTCAAACGTCGTAGCGGGCCCCAGGTCGGACGATCTCCACCGGACCGGCGAAGGTGGCCATGGCGTTGTTCAGCGTCTCGGCCTCCGAACCCCAGGCCGTGACCAGGTGGGTCAGCAGCAGCCGCCGCGCCCCGGCCTTGGTGGCGATCTCGCCCGCCTCGGCCCCGGTCAGGTGCAGGTCCGGCGGGTTGTCCACGCCGTCGAGGTAGCTGGCCTCGCACAGGAACAGGTCCGCCCCGCCGGCCAGCCGCAGCAGCGCGTCGCAGGGCGCGGTGTCGCCGGAGTACGCCAGCGACCTGCCCTCGTGCTCCAGGCGCACGCCGTACGTCTCCACCGGGTGGTTCACCCGGTCGACGCTGACCTGGAACGGGCCGATGGGGAAGCTGCCCGGCTGCAGCGCGTAGAACGTGTACACGTCGTCGAGCGGCCCCTCGTCGAGGCTGTACGCCGTGGCGATGCGCTCGGGCGCCCCGGCCGGGGCGTAGACCGGGATCGGCGGGTACGGCCCGTCGGGGGCGTAGCGGCGGACCACCACGTACGAGCAGGCGTCGAGCATGTGGTCGCAGTGCAGATGGCTGAGCAGGATCGCGTCCACCGACTTGATCCCGGCGTAGCGCTGCAGCGCCGACAGCGAGCCGGTGCCGAAGTCCATCAGCAGCCGGAACCCGTCCGCCTCCACCAGGTACGCCGAGCAGGCCGCCTCCGGCCCGGGGAAGCTGCCCGCGCAGCCCAGCACCGTCAGTCTCATGCGTGTGCTCCCGCCTGCTCGAGCGCGGAGCCGAGGAAGCGGCGCGCGAGCCGGTCGAAGATCTCCTGATCGCCCGTTGTCAGCAGCTCGTGGGCGGGTGGCGGCGCGTCGTCCGGCCGCACCATGTCGCCCTCGACGAGCACGCGGTAGACGTCCCGCGCCGTCTCGTCCGCGCTCGACACCAGAGTCACCTGATCCCCCATCACGAGACTGATCACGCCGGTCAGCAGCGGATAGTGCGTGCAGCCGAGCACGAGCGTGTCGACCTGGGCCTGCTGTAGCGGCTCCAGGTAGGCACTGGCCAGGCCGAGCAGCGCCCGGCCCGAGGTGACGCCCCGCTCGATCAGCGGGACGAACTGCGGGCACGCCGTCGCGGTCACCTCAAGGTGCGGTGCCGCCGCGAACGAGTCCTGGTAGGCCCCTGAGTTGATGGTAGTGGCCGTACCGATCACACCGACCCGCCCGTTGCGCGTCGCCGCCACGGCGCGCCGGACCGCGGGTCGGATCACCTCGACCACCGGCACCGAGTAGCGCTCGCGCGCGTCGTGCAGGCAGGCGGCCGAGGCGGTGTTGCAGGCGATGACCAGCATCTTCGCCCCCCGCTCGACCAGCTGGTCGAGGCAGGCCAGCGCGTACGACCGCACGTCGGCGATCGGCTTGGGCCCGTAGGGCATGTGCGCGGTGTCGGCCAGGTAGACCACGCGCTCATGTGGCAGCTGGTCGAGGATGGCGCGGGCAACCGTCAGCCCGCCGACCCCCGAGTCGAAGATGCCGATCGGCGCGTCCGTCACGCTGCGCAGCCTACTTGGCCAAACCCCCCTCAGGGGAACAGTCCCTTCCTAGATGTCGCCAACGTGACACCGTTGCGAGCGTGCCGTTACGGACGGTCGTCGGAAACCGTTGCACTCAGTGCAGGGCCCGGTGGACGGGCAGGTCAGGCAGAGAATAGCGAGCACAGTGCGTACTGAGTCAGACTCCGAGCGCGACGGCGAGGGCACTCTCACCACCGTCGACCCCGCTGACGCGTCGAGCGACGCGGCGACCACGGCCGGTAACGATCACAGCGCCATGCCCGCGGCCCGGACCGCGCCCGACGAGGCCGCGCGTACGCCGGGGCGTCTGCGCTCGGCCGTGTCCGCCCGGTTCCGGCTGCCCGCCGAGGACGACCCCGCCCCGCGCGCCAAGCGCCTGGTCGGCCTGTCCCTGTGGGCGGCGGTCCTGGCCTTCCTGGGCCTGATCCCCGGCGGCCGCCTCGGCGTCACCCTGGCCCTGGGCATGCCCGCCCCCGGCTGGTACGCCCCCGTGACGCTGGCGCTGGGCGTGCTCGGCATCCTCGCGATGGTGGGCGGCTTCGCCGCCATCCACCGCGACCGCCTCCCGACCTACCTCTTCACCGCCGCCACGGTCCTGCTCCTGGCCAACATCACCCTCGCCTACTCCGCCCTGTAGGCGCGCACCACGCCGAAAGCCCCCCGACCGGCCGGTCGGGGGGCTTTCGGCGGTGCCGGGTCAGGCCCAGAGCTGGCCCTCGAGGGCGGTCTCGGCGTCGGTGAGGGTGCCGGTGTAGGCGCCGGTGGAGAGGTACTTCCAGCCGGCGTCGGCGACCAGGAAGGCCACGTCGGCGGCGCGGCCGGCCTTGGCGGCCTCGTGGGCGACGGCGAGGGCGGCGTGGGCGACCGCGCCGGTGGAGAAGCCGACGAACAGGCCCTCGACCTCGACCAGCTGCCGGGTGCGCAGGACCGCGTCGCGGGTGCCGACGGAGAAGCGGCGGGTCAGCACCGAGGCGTCGTACAGCTCCGGGACGTAGCCCTCGTCGATGTTGCGCAGGCCGTAGACCAGCTCGCCGTAGCGGGGCTCGGCGGCGATGATCGAGATGTCGGGCAGCTTCTCGCGCAGGTAGCGGCCGGTGCCCATGAGGGTGCCGGTGGTGCCCAGCCCGGCCACGAAGTGTGTGATCGTGGGCAGGTCGCGCAGCAGCTCGGGGCCGGTCGTCTCGTAGTGGGCGCGGGCGTTGGCCTCGTTGCCGTACTGGAACAGCATGATCCAGTCGGGGTGCTCGGCCGCGATCTGCTTGGCCGTGGCGACGGCCTGGTTCGAGCCGCCCGCCGCAGGGGAGAAGATGATCTCCGCGCCGTACATGCGCAGCAGCTGCACCCGCTCGGTGGAGACGTTCTCCGGCATCACGCACACCAGCCGGTAGCCGCGCAGCTTGGCCACCATCGCCAGCGAGATGCCGGTGTTGCCGCTGGTCGGCTCCAGGATCGTGTCACCGGGCCGCAGCCGCCCGGCCGCCTCGGCGGCGCGCACCATGTACATCGCCGCGCGGTCCTTGACGCTGCCGGTCGGGTTGCGGTCCTCCAGCTTGGCCCACAGCCGCACCGGCGGCGCGCCGTCGGGCACGACCGGGCTGAGCCGGGGCAGACCGATCAAGGGGGTATCGCCGCAGACGTCGAGCAGCGAGTCGAAACGTGCCATGTCAGCTCCCTATCACGAAGATCGGCCGCACAGGCGCGAACGGCGGCCGGGCACCCCGGAAGGTGCCTGACCGCCGTTGGCGCGCAGTGGGTCGGGCGGGCTCAGCGGCCCAGGACGGCGGCCGCGGCGGCCAGGCCGAAGGCGCCGCCGGCGACGGCGGGCAGGATCGTGACGGTGTCGCCGTCACTGACCTTGGCGTCGAGCGAGCCGAGGAAGCGGACGTCCTCGTCGTTGACGTAGATGTTGACGAAGCGGTGCAGCCCGCCCTCGGGCGTGATCAGCCGGCCGCGCAGGCCCGGGTAGCTGCCGTCGAGGTCGCTGAGCAGGGCCGCGAGGGTCTCGCCGGCACCGGAGACGGCCTTGGCGCCACCGGTGTACGAGCGCAGGATGGTCGGGATACGGACGTCGATCGCCATGATGGGTCACTCCTGAAGAAGAAAACGGGTCGGACGGGGAACGGTCAGGGTCGGGTCAGTTCTGGGGCTGACACTCGTACTCGACCGCCGTCGGGCTCTGCCCGAACATGTACGACTGCACGGCGTGCGGGTCGCCGCTCTTCTCCGTGGACCGCATGGACTGCATGCTCTCATCAACGAGCCGGACCGGTTCTTCGGTCACCTGCCCGTCCACGATGCGGAACGAGCGGATCTCCGCAGTCTGCGGGTCGCGCGTCGACACCAGCAGGTAGTGCGCGTCGGGCTCCCCCGCGTATGACACGTCGGTGCGCGACGGGAACGGCTCGGTGGCCGTGTGCGAGTGGTAGATGACCACCGGCTCCTCGTCGCGGTCGTCCATCTCCCGCCAGACGCGCAGCTGCTCGCCGGCGTCGAAGCGGTAGAACGTGGTCGAGCGCTCGGCGTTCTCCATGGGGATGTGCCGCACCGCGGTGTCCGACCCGATGGGTCCGGCGACCACCCCGCACGCCTCGTCCGGGTGGTCCCGGCGGGCATGGGCGACGATCGCCTCGATGATCTCCCGTTGGATGGTCAGCACGCCGACAAGCCTACCGACCGGCTCGGCGGCGCGACAGGTCGAGTGATCCGTGCCGCAGCGGGAACAATCAGCCGATGATGGCGTCGAGCAGGCTCTCCTGCAGGTAGCCGAGGTACGAGTAGACGCTGAGCTGGAACACCCGCGCCGACGACGCGTCCACGGCGAGCGCCTCCTCCAGCTCGTACTCGACGATGGTGTCGTCGGTGAGCTCTAGCCGGATGCCCAGCGCCAGCCGCGCGTCGTTGATGGCCCGCAGCCAGCACTCGGCCGCCTCGGGGTCCAGCCGGACCTCGCCGCGGCCGTCCTCGGGCAGCGCCGCGAGCACCGCGGCGGCCTGGTCGATCTTGGCGGTCTTGAGGTCGCCCTCGGTGAACCGGCGGAACTCGGCCGAGTCGCGGGGCTGGTCCGGGTACACGTCCGGGAAGAGCCGCTCGACCACCGGGTCGTCGCGCTCGAACCCCTCGGTGAGCAGTCCGACGACCTCCTCGGCGACCTTGCGCAGGACCCTGACCTCGTCCTCGCGGAAATCCGCCACGCACTCACCGCCGACGCGGCGGAACATCGTCATCCGGGCCTACTGCTTGTCGACGGTGGCCCACAGGCCGTACGAGTGCAGGCGGGTGGCGTCGTGCTCCATGCGCTCGCGGGCGCCGTGCGAGACGATCGCCTTGCCCTTCTGGTGCACGTCCAGCATCAGCAGCTCGGCCTTGTCCCGGCTGTAACCGAAGAGCTGCTGGAACACCCAGGTCACGTAGCTCATCAGGTTCACCGGGTCGTTGTGCACGATCGTCACCCAGGGACGGGCGAACTCCGATGCTTCGTCTACGTCCGGTTGATCTACCGGAGTGGTCTGCGGGGCGGCGGTCACGTTCCCCATCCTACGAGTTGATTCCGGCAACACACAGGCTCGCGCACCGCGGGGATGAGGCCGCCTCCTACCAGATACTGACTTATCCGGTATGACCTCGGCAGACGCGCCGAGCTCCGATGATCTCGGTGTGTCCCGCGTCGCGTCCGGTCCCCACGGCGCCGGGGGCGCGGCGGCCTTAGGGTGGCGCCATGGGTGATTTCGCCGGTGCGGGTGCGCCCGCCCTGCTGACCGACCACTACGAGCTGACCATGATCAGCGCGGCGCTGCGCGACGGCACCGCGCACCGGCGCAGCGTGTTCGAGGTGTTCGCGCGCCGGCTGCCGCTGGGCCGCCGCTACGGCGTGGTGGCCGGGACGGGACGGCTGCTGGAGCAGCTCGCGGCGTTCCGCTTCCACCCTGCGGAGGTCGACTTCCTGCGCCGTACCGGCGTGGTCGACGAGCAGACCGCGGCCTGGCTGGCCGACTACCGCTTCTCCGGCGACCTCGACGGGTACGCCGAGGGCGAGCTGTTCTTCCCCAACTCGCCGATCCTGACCGTGACCGGCACCTTCGCCGAGTGCGTGGTGCTGGAGACGCTGATCCTGTCGGTGTTCAACCATGACTGCGCGGTGGCCGCCGCCGCGGCCCGCATGGTCACCGCGGCCCGGGGCCGCCCGCTGATCGAGATGGGCGGGCGCCGGGCGCACGAGGAGGCCGCCGTCGCCTCGGCGCGCGCGGCGTACCTGGCGGGCTTCAGCTCCACCTCGAACCTGGCCGCCGGGCTGCGCTACGGCATCCCCACCCGCGGCACCGCCGCGCACGCGTTCACGCTGCTGCACGACGACGAGAAGGCGGCGTTCGCCTCGCAGGTCGCGGCGCTGGGCGAGGGCACCACCCTGCTGGTCGACACGTACGACATCAGCCAGGGCATCCGCAACGCCATCGCGGTGGCCGGCCCCGGGCTGAACGCGGTGCGCATCGACTCCGGCGACCTGTCGGTGCTGGCCGCCCACTCGCGCGCGCTGCTGGACGAGCTGGGCGCGCCCGACACGAAGATCGTGGTCAGCGGCGACCTGGACGAGTACGCCATCGCCGCCCTGGCCGCCGAGCCGGTCGACGTGTACGGCGCGGGCACCGCCGTGGTTACCGGCTCCGGCGCCCCGACCGCGGGCCTGGTCTACAAGCTGGTCGAGGTCGAGGGCCGCCCGGTGGTCAAGCGCTCGGAGAACAAGGCGACGGTCGGCGGCCGCAAGACGGCGTACCGGCGGCACAAGCCCACCGGCACCGCGATCGAGGAGATCGTGCTGTCGCAGGGCGAGCCCGACCCGCAGCCGGGCGACCGGCTGCTGCAGCGCCCGCTGGTGCGCGGCGGCGAGCTGGTGGCCGACCTGCCCACGCTGGAGGAGAGCCGCGCCCACCTGCGCGACTGTCTGATCACGATCCCGTGGGAGGGGCTGAAGCTCTCGGCCGGCGACCCGGCCATCCCGGTGACGGTCGCCCCGACCGCGTGACGGAGATCCCAGCGGGCACGCCTACGGCGTGACGGGGAGATCTTGCACCGCTTGCGGCGGTGGCGCAGCATGGGTGCTGACCGAGGACGTCAACGGGAGGCGGGCGAGCCATGACCCGGGCACTGATCATCGTCGACGTGCAGAACGACTTCTGCGAGGGCGGATCGCTGGCGGTGGCGGGCGGTGCGGCCGTGGCCGCGAACCTGTCCGCGAAGCTGTCGGCCGACGCCGCGGGCGGGCACCGCTGGCAGCACGTGGTGGCCACGCAGGACCACCACACCGACCCGGGCGGCCACTTCGGCGACCCGCCGGACTACTCGTCGAGCTGGCCGGTGCACTGCGTCGCCGACACCTTCGGGGCGCAGTTCCACCCCGACCTCGACACGGGGCGGGTGGAGGCGGTGTTCCGCAAGGGCGAGTACGCCGCGGCCTACTCCGGGTTCGAGGGGCACACCGCCGGGGTCGGGCTGGCGGCCTGGCTGCGGGACCGCGAGGTGACCGAAGTGGACATCGTGGGCATCGCGACCGACCACTGTGTACGGGCCACCGCGCTGGACGCCGTCCGGGAGGGCTTCGACACCACCGTGGTGCTCGGGTTCACCGCCGGGGTCGCTCCGGAGACGACGGAGCGGGCGGTCGCAGAGCTGCGAGCTGCGGGTGTGCACCTGGTGGAGACCATTTAGGTCCGGTTTCAGGTAAGCACTATTCCATTTTAAGGAAACTTAACTTATTGTTTGGCGCCATCGGGGGGACCGGCGTCAATCAATGAGGAGAGCCATGTTCAAGCTACGGGCCCGGCTGTTGGCCGGCGCGGTAGTCATGGTCGCCACCGCCACAGTCGGTGTCGTCACCATGGCCAACGCGGCCGGCACGGTCACCGCCGCGTACACCCAGACCAGCAACTGGGGCAGCGGAGCCGAGGGCAAGTACGTCATCACCAACGGCACGAGCAGCTCGACCACGTGGACGCTGACGTTCACGCTCCCGGCGGGCACCACGGTCAGCTCCTCCTGGGACGCCAGCCTGACCGGCACCGGCCAGACGCGGACCGCGACGGGCACCTGGAACGCCACCATCGCCCCCGGCGGCACCGCCTCCTTCGGCTTCAACACCGCCGGCTCCGGCACGCCGACCGCCTGCACCATCAACGGCGCGAACTGCACCACCGGCAGCCAGCCGTCGGCCTCGCCGAGCACCCCGACCTCGCCCTCGGCCTCGCCGTCGGTGTCGCCCTCGCCGAGCAAGTCGCCGAGCACCTCGCCGTCGGCCTCGCCGAGCCCGTCGACCAGCCCGACCAACCCGAACCCGGGCAAGAAGGTCGTCGGCTACTTCACGAACTGGGCGCAGTACGCGCGCAACTACCACGTGAAGAACATCGTGACCAGCGGCTCGGCCGCCAAGCTGACCCACATCCTGTACGCCTTCGGCAACATCTCCGGCGGCCAGTGCGTGCTCAGCGACACCTACAACGACTACGACCGCGCCTACGACGCCGCCGGCAGTGTCGACGGTGTCGCCGACACCTGGGACGCGGGCGCCCTGCGCGGCAACTTCGGCCAGCTGCGCAAGCTCAAGAAGCTGTACCCGAACATCAAGGTCATCTTCTCGATCGGCGGCTGGACCTACTCGAAGAACTTCCCGGCCGCCGCGGCCAACCCGACCGCGTTCGCCAACTCCTGCTACAACATGATCGAGGACCCGCGCTGGGCTGACGTCTTCGACGGCATCGACATCGACTGGGAGTACCCGAACGCCTGCGGCGAGACCTGCGACACCAGCGGCTTCGCCTCGTTCAAGAACCTGATGTCCGCGCTGCGCACCCGCTTCGGCGCGAACTACCTGATCACCGCCGCCATCACCGCCGACGGCAGCAACGGCGGCAAGATCGACGCCGCCGACTACGCCGGTGCGGCGCAGTACGTCGACTGGTACATGCCGATGTCGTACGACTTCTTCGGCGCCTTCAACGCGCAGGGCCCGACCGCCCCGCACTCCCCGCTCAACTGCTACGCCGGCATCCCGCAGGCGGGCTTCTGCACCGAGGCCGCGATCGCCAAGCTCAAGGGCAAGGGCATCCCGGCCGGCAAGCTGCTCATCGGCATCGGCTTCTACGGCCGCGGCTGGACCGGCGTCACCCAGGCCGCCCCCGGCGGCACGGCCACCGGCGCCGCCCCCGGCACCTTCGAGCCCGGCATCGACGACTACCACACCCTGAAGAACACCTGCCCGGCCAACGGCACCGTCGGCGGCACCGCGTACTGCTTCAGCGGCGGCAAGTGGTGGAGCTACGACACCCCCAGCACGATCGCGGGCAAGATGACCTGGGCCAAGAACCAGAGCCTGGGCGGCGCGTTCTTCTGGGAGCTGTTCGGCGACACCAGCAACGGCGAGCTGATCACTGCCATCAAGAACGGCCTTGCCTGATCCAGCAGGGCCACCTGAGCGGGGCCCCGGCCCGGACCGCGACGTCCGGACCGGGGCCCCGCCCCTTTACGGCAGTATGGGGTCATGCCCGAGGGCGACACCGTCTACAACACCGCGCAGGTGCTGCGCGAAGGGCTGGTCGGGCGCACCCTGACCGGCTCCCAGTTCCGGGTGCCCCAGCTGGCCACCGTCGACCTGACCGGCGCCGAGGTCGCCGAGTCCGTCAGCCGCGGCAAGCACCTGCTGCTGCGCCTGCGCACCGCGGGCGGCCGCGACCTCAGCCTGCACTCGCACCTGCGGATGGAGGGCGCCTGGCGGGTGTACTCTCCCGGCCAGCGCTGGAACGCCCGCCCCGGGCACACCATCCGGGTGGTGCTGCGCACCGCCGACCGCACCGCCGTCGGCTTCCACCTGCACGATCTCGCCCTGGTGCCCACCGCCCAGGAGGACCGCCTGGTCGGCCACCTCGGCCCCGACCTGCTCGGCCCCGACTGGGACCCCGCCGAGGCGGTACGCCGCCTGACCCGCGACCCGGCCGTACCCGTCGCCGCGGCCCTGCTGGACCAGCGCAACCTCGCCGGCATCGGCAACCTCTACAAGTGCGAGGTGCTGTTCCTGCGCGGCGTGTGGCCGTGGACTCCGGTCGGCGACGTACCCGACCTGCCCGGCCTGGTCGGCCTCGCCCAGCGCCTGCTCGCCCACAACGTCGGCCGCTGGACCCAGACCACCACCGGCTCCCTGCGCCGCGGCGAGACCAGCTACGTGTACGGCCGCCGCGCCCACCCCTGCCGCAACTGCGCCGCCCCCATCAGCAAGGACACCGAAGGCGACCGCATCACCTACTGGTGCCCCCACTGCCAGCCCGCCCCCACCCCCGCCCCCGCCCCGAGCTAAGGAAGGGCCCCTTCTTATCGCTTTCCGAGGTAGAAGGGCCCCCTCTTAACGCACAGCCCTCACCCCCTCAACCCGCGCGCCGGGGTTGGTGGTGCAGTTTCGGGGAAAGTGCACGAATCTTGGGGCAGATTCCGACAGTTTCCCCGAAACTGCAGCCGCGCCCCGCCTCCGCGGCGCGGCGCGGTCGCGGCGGAGGCGGCGCGGACTACCCGGCGAGGCTCGGTGCGGGCTCGGCCGGGGTGTCGGGCGTCAGCGGTCCGGCGGGAGCCGCGGCCGGGGCGGCCTCGGTGGCCGAGCGCCAGAAGGGCAGCGCTCCGGCCAGCAGTAGCAGCGCGACCACTCCGGCCGCGGCGAAGGCCCAGCCCGGACCGGCCGAGTCGATGATGGTCCCGGCGAACGGTGCGCCCGCGGCGACGCCGATGGTCAGCGCGGTGCCGTGCAGCCCCATCGCCTCACCCCGCGACCCGGCGGGAACCCAGGAGCTGAGCGTGTCGATCGTGGCCGACAGCGCCGGCGCGACCAGTACGCCCGACGGGATCAGGATCAGGCAGAGCCCCCACCACGGCGCCCCGGCCGCCAGCCCGACCGGCACGGTGAGCGCGGCCAGGCCGCCCGCGAGCAGAGCCGGGGACACGTTGCGGTGCAGCGCGCCGTACACGAAGCCGCCGATCAGCGAGTAGAGGCACCAGATCGCGATCACGACGCCGGCCCAGTTCGGCTGGCCGGACTCCTTCAGCACGGCGATCAGCGACAGGTCGGAGGCGGTGAGCACGAAGGTCAGCGACGCCGTCAGCGCGAAGAGCGCGATCACGCGCGGCCGCAGCCACTGGCGGCGCGGCACCGCGGCCTCGGGCTCGCCGTCCTCGGCCGGGGCCTGGGTCGGCGCGTTGAGCACGATGAGCGCGAGCCCGGCCAGCACCACGCCGAGCCCGACCGCGATCATGACCGGGCGGCTGCCGAACTGGCTGACCGCGGCCACGGCCGCCGCCGGGGCGACCATGTACGACAGCTCAACCGCCATCGAGTCCAGCGCGAACCCGGGGCGGCGCTGTTCGGCGGGGACCATCGCGGCCAGGCTCTGCCGCACGATGGTGAACACCGGCAGGCCGAGCACGCCCGCGACCGCCGCGGCACCGAGCAGGAAGCCGTAGCCGAGCTTCGGGGCGGCGAGCCAGAACACAGCCTGGGCGGCGGTGGTGGTGATCAGGACGGGGCGCAGGCCGTACCGGTCGATCATGCGGCCGGTGATCGGGGAGCCGATCGCGGAGCCGAGGGTGGAGGCCGTGCCGACCAGGCCAGCCTGGGCGAACCCGAGGCCGAGGGTGTTGACGACGTGCAGCGTAAGCACGATGCCGGTGGCGATGACCGGGATCCGAGCTACCAGCCCGACCAGCAGCAACGCGCGTACGCCGGGCAGGCCGAGAATCTTGCGGTAAGGCTCGATGGTCATTGCGGTTGTTACCTCCAGCCGACCATGGTGCCCGACACCCCCGACTATCCAGCAAGGTCTTTACCGACTGGCCCGGAGTAATTCCCGTCACCTTGATCGCGGTCTGCGGTCACGAAGTCGCCTCAGAACACAGGGTCCGACCGCAAACGCCGATCTTGGCGGCCGAGCGGCGGCTCGGCCGAGCGGCCGGGACGCCGGGATGCCGGGACGCCGGGATGCCGGGACGCCGGGACGCCGGGACGGCCGAGGCCCCGGCCCGCCGGGTTGCGGCGGGCCGGGGCCTCGGGTGAAGCGGTGGTGGGTCAGACCTCGTGGTCGCCGCCGTGGCGGCCGTGCGAGTAGCTCGGCGCCTCGATGACCGGGGCCTTGGTGCCGGTGCTGACCGCCAGGTGCGGGAACTTCGCGTCGAACGCGGGCCGCTCGGAGCGGATGCGCGGCATGCTGTCGAAGTTGCGCAGCGGCGGCGGGCAGCTGGTGGCCCACTCGAGCGAGTTGCCGTGGCCCCACGGGTCGTCCACGGTCACGATCGGGCCGGTCCGGTAGGACTTCCACACGTTGTAGATGAACGGCAGCGTGGAGGCGCCCAGGATGAACGCGCCGACGGTCGAGATCATGTTCAGCGTGGTGAAGTCGTCCGAGGGCAGGTAGTCGGCGTACCGGCGGGGCATGCCCTCGGCGCCGAGCCAGTGCTGCACCAGGAAGGTGGCGTTGAAGCCGATGAAGGTCAGCCAGAAGTGGACCTTGCCCAGCTTCTCGTCCATCATGCGGCCGAACATCTTCGGGAACCAGAAGTAGATGCCCGAGTACACGGCGAACACGATGGTGCCGAAGAGCACGTAGTGGAAGTGCGCCACGACGAAGTACGAGTCCGACACCTGGAAGTCGATCGGCGGGCTGGCCAGCAGCACGCCCGACAGGCCGCCGAAGAGGAAGGTGATCAGGAAGCCGATGGCGAACAGCATCGGCGTCTCGAAGGTGATCTGGCCGCGCCACATGGTGCCGATCCAGTTGAAGAACTTCATACCGGTGGGCACTGCGATGAGGAAGCTCAGGAACGAGAAGAACGGCAGCAGCACCTGGCCGGTGGCGAACATGTGGTGCGCCCACACGCTCATCGACAGGGCGGCGATGCCGAGGGTCGCGGCGACCAGACCGGTGTAGCCGAAGATCGGCTTGCGGCTGAAGACCGGGATGACCTCGGAGATGATGCCGAAGAACGGCAGCGCGACGATGTACACCTCAGGGTGGCCGAAGAACCAGAAGAGGTGCTGCCACAGCATCGGGCCGCCGGTGGCGGGGTCGAAGACGTGGGCGCCGAGGCGGCGGTCGGCCAGCAGGGCCAGCAGCGCGGCGGCCAGCAGCGGGAAGACCATGATCACCAGGAGGCTGGTGACGAGGATGTTCCACGTCATGATCGACATACGGAACATGGTCATGCCGGGCGCGCGCAGGGTCAGGATCGTGGTGATCATGTTGACCGCGCCGAGGATGGTGCCCAGACCCGACAGCACCAGGCCCGCGATCCACATGTCCGCGCCGATGCCGGGCGAGTTGATCGCGTCGTTGAGCGGCGCGTACGCGAACCAGCCGAAGTCCGCGGCACCGCCCGGCGTGATGAACCCGGCGGTGGCCAGGCTCGCGCCGAACAGGTAGAGCCAGTACGCGAAGGAGTTCAGGCGCGGGAAGGACACGTCCGGCGCGCCGATCTGGATCGGCACCACGTAGTTCGCGAAGGCGAACACGATCGGGGTGGCGAAGAACAGCAGCATGATCGTGCCGTGCATGGTGAACAGCTGGTTGTACTGCTCCGGGCTCAGGAACTGCATCCCCGGCTGCGCCAGCTCGGCGCGCATCAGCAGCGCCAGCAACCCGCCGATCAGGAAGAACACGAAGGCGGTGACCATGTACATGATCCCGATCTGCTTCGCGTCCGTGGTGCGCAGCAGTCGCGCGATCGCCGAACCCTTGATCTGCTTTCGCACGGGGTAGGGCCGCGTCGCGATCGGCTGCGGTGCGACGGTGGTCACGTGTGGCCTCCTGTGGCTGGCCCGGCCGCCACGACGCCTGCGCGCCGCCGCCCGGATTGATCAGTTGAGGCGTACCTCGGAGGCAGAATAATCCTTCGCAGGTGGCCAGGGAGCGCGGGGTGTACCAAGCCGCGCCGAACGGTGTAGTTTGGCGGCCCGGTCACGCGGGCCGGGCCGCCGTTCACATTCGGTGCGGCGCTGGTCAGCGGGTTCCCGCGGCGGCGCTCAGATTGAGCGAGATGGCACCCGCCGCCACCGCGGCCAGCACGAGCAGCACCACACCCCACGCGATGAGCCGGTCGGCCGCGCTGACCCGGTGCAGCCAGCGGGTGAACCGGCTGCCCGCGGCCACGGCGGTGCCGCCCAGCGGGTCGGTGGTGACCGCGGCCGTGCCCGGGTCGGGGGTGAGCGTCTTCACGACGGTGACCGTCGCACCGCCCAGGATCAGCAGCGTCCCGAGCACGGCCAGCAGACCGGCGATCCAGTCTTTCATCGAGAGTCCTCCCCAGAGGATGGAATCGCACCGGCCGGGGTGCCGGTGTGACCGCCACAGGCTAAGCGCCGACCGGCGGCTACGCACCACGGGAAACGTGAGATGGTCGTAGGTATGGCGAAGAAGCCTCCCCGCGACGATGTCGGTGACCAGGACCTGACCGTGCGCGCGCCCAAGGACAGCGCGGCCGGTCTGCCCGGGGTGATGCACGGCCTGCGGGCCGCCGGGGCGCAGATGGGCGTACGCCGCTCCGCGCTCACCCTGCTCAAGATGAACCAGGCCGACGGCTTCGACTGCCCCGGCTGCGCCTGGCCCGAGCCGCTGCCCGCGCACCGGACCCACTTCGAGTTCTGCGAGAACGGCGCCAAGGCGGTGGCCGAGGAGGCCACGCTGCGCCGGGTGACCCCGGCCTTCTTCGCCGAGCACGCCGTGGCCGACCTGGCCGCGCGCAGCGACTACTGGCTGGGCCAGCAGGGGCGGATCACCGAGCCGATGGTGAAGCAGCCGGGCGCGACGCATTTCACACCGATCGGCTGGGACGAGGCGTTCGCGCTGGCCGCAGGGCACCTGCGCGCGATCGAGCCGGACCGGGCCCTGTTCTACACCTCCGGCCGCACCTCGAACGAGGCCGCCTTCCTGTACCAGCTGCTGGCGCGGGCGTACGGCACCAACAACCTGCCGGACTGCTCCAACATGTGCCACGAGTCGTCCGGGGTGGCGCTGAACAGCACCATCGGCATGGGCAAGGGCTCGGTGACGCTGGAGGACATCCACCGGGCCAAGCTGATCGCGGTGGTGGGCCAGAACCCGGGCACCAACCACCCCCGCATGCTCAGCGCGCTGGAGACCGCCAAGCGCAACGGCGCGAAGATCATCTCGGTGAACCCGCTGCCCGAGGCCGGGCTGATGCGCTTCAAGAACCCGCAGCAGGTCGGCGGCCTGGTCGGCGGCGGCACCTCGCTGTCCGACCTGCACCTGCCCATCCGGGTCGGCGGCGACCTCGCCCTGTTCCAGGCGATCGGTTCGCTGCTGCTGTCGTGGGGCAGGGTCGACGAGAGCTTCGTCTCCTCGTACACGGTGGATTTCGAGGCCTATGCCGAGTCCGTGCGCGAGCTGGACTGGGACCTGGTCGCGACCGCGACCGGCCTGACCCGCGACCAGATCGAGGCCGCGGCCCGGCTGTTCGCCGGCTCGCCCGCCACCATCGTCTGCTGGGCGATGGGCCTCACCCAGGGCCGCGACTCGGTCGCGACCATTCGCGAGGTCGTCAACGTGCAGCTGCTGCGCGGCATGATCGGCCTGCCCGGCGCGGGCCTGTGCCCGGTGCGCGGCCACTCCAACGTCCAGGGCGACCGCACCATGGGCATCTGGCACGAGCCGCCGTCGTGGCTGGCCCGACTGGGCGACTCGCTCTCCCTGGCCATGCCGTCCCGGCGGGGGTACGACACCGTCGAGGCGATCCGCGCCATGCGCGACGGCGAAGCCACCGTGTTCATGGCCCTGGGCGGCAACTTCGCCGCCGCCTCGCCCGACACCGAGGTCACCGAGGCCGCGCTGCGCTCCTGCGCGCTCACCGTGCACGTGTCCACCAAGCTCAACCGCTCACACGTGGTCACCGCCGACCCGCAGACCGTGCTGATCCTGCCCTGCCTGGGCCGCACCGAACGCGACACCCAGCTCGCGGGCGACCAGTTCGTCACCGTCGAGGACTCGATGTCGAGCGTGCACGCCTCCCGCGGCCGCCTCGACCCCGCCGCGCCGTCGCTGCGCTCCGAGGTCGCGATCGTGTCCGGCCTGGCCCGGCACCTGCTGCCCGACTCCACCATCCCGTGGGAGACGTACGCCCAGGACTACCGCTCCGTACGCGCCCTGATCGCCGACACGATCCCCGGCTTCGACGACTTCGAGGCCAAGGTCCGCGAGCCCGGCGGATTCACCCTGCCGCACCCGCCCCGCGACAGCCGCCGCTTCCCCACCCCCGACGGCAGGGCCCGGTTCACCGCCAACACCCTCGCGGTGCTGACGATCCCGCCCGGCCGCCTGCTGCTGCAGACCCTGCGCAGCCACGACCAGTACAACACCACCATCTACGGCCTGGACGACCGCTACCGCGGCGTCAGGGCGGGCCGCCGCGTCGTCTTCGTCAACCCCGACGACCTGAGCGAACTCGGCCTCGCCGACGGCACCATGGTGGACCTCATCTCCGAGTGGGCCGACGGCGAGCGCGTCGCCGAGTCGTTCCGCGTGATCGCCTACCCGACCGCCCGGGGCTGCGCCGCGACCTACTTCCCCGAGGCGAACGTGCTCGTCCCGCTGGACTCCACCGCCGCCGAGTCGAACACGCCCACCTCCAAGCAGGTCGTCGTACGGCTGCGGCCGCGCTGATGGGCCGGGCCAGCGACCGCCGCACCGTCACCCGGATCGACCTCTCCGGCACCTCCGTACGCCGCCAGGACGCCCTGGCCGCCGAGGAGCCGCTGGAGATCCGGGTCGGCCACCGCGGCCGCCCCCGCCGCCCGCTCGCCGTCACCATGCGCACCCCCGGCGACGAACTCGACCTGGCCCTGGGCTTCCTGTTCACCGAAGGCGTCATCACGTCGCCCAGCGACGTGCTCACCGCCCAACTCTGCGCCGGCCCCGAGGTAAGGAAGGGACCCTTCTTATCGCTTTCCGTAGGTGAAGGGCCCCTTCTTAACGCCACGGAGGAGTTGGCGGAGGAGGAGGCGGGCGGCGGGTACAACGTGGTGGACGTGGTGCTGGGCGATCAGGTGGCGGCGCCGGACGCGGGGGTGGAGCGGAACTTCTACACCACCAGCTCGTGCGGGGTGTGCGGGAAGGCCAGCATCGACGCGATCCGGGTCCGCTCGCGGCACGACGTGGCCGCCGATCCGCTGCGCGTCGCGGCGACGCTGCTCGGCGAGCTGCCCGACCGGCTGCGCAGGGCGCAGCGGACGTTCGAGCGCACCGGCGGGCTGCACGCGGCCGGGCTGTTCACGGCCGCCGGCGAGCTGGTCAGCGTGCGCGAGGACGTCGGGCGGCACAACGCCGTGGACAAGGTGATCGGCGCCGCGTTGCAGGCCGGGCGGCTGCCGCTGGCCGGGCACGTGCTGCTGGTCTCCGGTCGGGCCAGCTTCGAGCTGACCCAGAAGGCGTGGCTGGCCGGGATACCGGTGCTGGCGGCGGTGTCGGCGCCGAGCACACTCGCCGTCGACCTGGCCGAGGAGGCCGGGATGACGCTGGTCGGCTTCCTGCGCGGCCAGACCATGAACGTGTACACCCGCCCCGACCGCATCACGCCCTGACGCGCCGCCGCGCCCCGCCCACGCGGGCCGCGGGGGCTGCGCGCTCGGGCCGCGCGGGGCGCGCGGGGCAGCGCGCTCGGCGCGCGGAGTCAGGCGGGGGCGTAGGAGCCGTCGGGGGCGACCGACCAGTGGTGGTCGGGGGCCTCGGTGACCAGGGCGGACGTGGCCGCGCGGCGGCACAGGCGGGTGGCCAGTTCCAGTTCGCTCGCGCCGGTCAGCGCGGCCAGCGCGGGCCCGGCCGTCAGCACGCACCCGGCGCCCTGGCCGCCTACGCCCCCGCCAGGGGTGAGCCGCACCGTGGCCTGCGGTTGCGCGGCCGCGTCGCCGACCGACACATCCGTCACGCCGTACTCCTCGGCGAGGGCCGCGACCAGGCGGTGCGGTGCGGCGTCGGCGGCGAACGACACCTCGTACGACATCTGCCCGTCGCGCGCCGCCCGCCGCACCCGGTCCGCCGCTCCGGACAGGTAGATGCGCAGCGACTCGGGCTGCAGGTTCAGCGCCGCCAGCGCGGGCAGCGTGAACGGCACCCGCACCACGTCGTACGTGCCCTTGGCCGGGTCGGCGAACTCGGGGCCGTACCGGTTGGCGGGGTCCATCGAGACCAGCCGGCAGGCGTAGAGGTGGTGCCGGATCAGGCGGCCGTCCAGGCTGCGGCTGTCCCGGATCGTCAGCGGCACCGGCGGCGCCACCACCGCGCACAGCTCCTCGTCCAGCTCGCGCAGCAGGGCCGCCAGCAGCGAGGCGTCGTGCCTGTCGCGGCCCCCGCCGGGCGTCACCCAGTACGGCTGGTCCAGGCCCGGACGGGTGCGGCGGATCAGGATCAGCTCCGCTCCGTCGAGCAGGAGCGCGCTGACCCGATCCCGATCCGGTACCACCACCATGGCATACAGCCTGACCGGTCCCCGAGCGGCTTGTCGACCCGCCCTCGACATGGTTGAGTCTGCGCCAGTACAGATAGCGCCCCGGTAACCGTCACCGTCACTGGAGTGATCACCATGACCGCCGCGACCGACCCCACGAACGAGGAAGCGCATCTCGAGACGGTCGACATGCTGCTGCACCTGTCGCGGCGCTCGCAGGCCATGGTCGACCGGCTCATCGGCTGCCTGGACCGGATGGGCCAGCAGGAGCAGGATCCGGAGCGCCTGAAGAACTTCTTCGAGCTGGACTTCCTCGCCCTGCGCATGCGCCGCAACGACGAGAGCCTGCTGGTGCTGGCCGGGGGCGAGTCGGCGCGCATCCGGCGCGAGCCGGTGTCGCTGGAGGACGTGCTGCAGGGCGCCTGCTCGGAGGTCGAGGACTTCCGCCGGATCGAGTTCGGCGTGGTCGAGCCAGGCCTGGTGGTGGCCGCCCCGGTCGTCAACGACCTGGTGCACCTGCTGGCGGAGCTGTACGACAACGCGGCCGCGTTCTCCGCCCCGGACACGAAGGTGCTGGTTGAGGTGCGGCGGGTGACCGACCGGGCGGTGATCCTGATCGAGGATCGCGGCATCGGCATCCCCCCGGCGCGGCTGCGCGAGCTGAACCAGCGGCTGGCCCAGCCGTCGGCCCAGGTCGGCGCGGTCACCGTCCGGCAGATGGGCATCGGCGTGGTGGGGCGGCTGGCGCAGCGGCACGACATCCGGGTCGAGCTGGAGCCGGCCGGCGAGCGCGGCATCGCCGCCTCGGTGGTGCTGCCGGCACACGCCCTGGTGGGCTGAGACCGGGGCGGGCGTAAAACCCGTTCACGGCATCCGGGAGAATGGCGGAAACACCTCTTTCCCGGAAAGGACGTGCTGGTCGTGGCTGTAAGCCCCGAGGCCGACTGGGTCTCCCGCTTCGCGGATGAAGTGATCGCCGAGGCGGAGCGTCGCGCGCCGGGCAAACCGATCGTCTGCGCGTCCGGCCTGAGTCCGTCGGGCCCGATCCACCTGGGCAACCTGCGCGAGGTGATGACCCCGCACCTGGTCGCCGACGAGATCCGCCGCCGCGGGTACGAGTGCGAGCACGTGCTCTCCTGGGACGACTACGACCGGTTCCGCAAGGTGCCGCTCAGCGTCCCCGGCGTCGACGAGTCCTGGGCCGAGCACATCGGCAAGCCGCTGACCTCGGTGCCCGCCCCGGCCGGCAGCACGTACGCGAACTGGGCCGAGCACTTCAAGGCGCCGATGATCGAGTCGCTGGCGCAGCTGGGCGTGGAGTACCGCCCGATCAGCCAGACGGAGCAGTACACCTCCGGCAAGTACCGCGAGCAGATCTTGCTGGCCATGCGCGAGCGTGCCCGGATCGACGCGGTGCTGGACCGCTACCGCACCAAGAACCGCGCCGGGGGCGCCCAGCAGGGCAGGCTCGACGAGGAGGAGGCGGCCGCCGCCGCGGAGGCCGCCGAGGGTTCGGGCGCCGCCGGTGAGGACGACGGCAACACGGCGGCGGGGTACTTCCCGTACAAGCCGTACTGCTCGGTGTGCGACCGCGACCTGACCACGGTGGTCGCCTACGACGACGAGACCACCGAGCTCGACTACACCTGCGTGTGCGGGCACACCGAGCAGATCCGGCTGTCCACGCACAACCGGGGCAAGCTGGTGTGGAAGGTCGACTGGCCGATGCGCTGGGCGTACGAGGGCGTGGTCTTCGAGCCCTCGGGCGTGGACCACTCCTCCCCCGGCTCGTCGTTCCAGGTCGGCGGGCAGCTCGTGGGCGAGGTCTTCGGCGGCGAGCAGCCGATCGGCCCGATGTACGCCTTCGTCGGCATCTCCGGCATGGCCAAGATGAGCAGCTCGCGGGGCGGCGTGCCGACCCCGGCCGACGCGCTGGACATCATGGAGCCGCCGCTGCTGCGCTGGCTGTACGCGCGCCGCCGCCCCAACCAGTCGTTCAAGATCGCCTTCGACCAGGAGATCCAGCGCCTGTACGACGAGTGGGACACCCTCGGCCGCAAGGTCGGCGACGACACCGCCACCCCGGCCGACGCCGCCGCGTACACCCGTGCCGTCGGCACCGCCGCCGGCCTGCTGCCGGTCACGCCGCACCCGCTGCCCTACCGCACCCTGGCCTCGATCGTCGACGTCACCACCGGCGACGAGGCGCAGACCCTGCGCATCCTGCGCGACCTCGACCCGGCCGACCCGGTCGCCTCCCTCGCGGAGACCCGGCCGCGCCTGGACAAGGCGCAGCGCTGGATCACCACGCACGTGCCCGCCGACCAGCGCACCCGGGTGCTGTCCGGGCCGGACCGGGAGCGCCTGGCCGCGCTCGGCGAGACCGAGCGGGAGTCGCTGCGGCTGCTGCTGGCCGGGCTGGACGAGCACTGGTCGCTGGAGGGGCTGACCACCCTGGTGTACGGCGTGCCGAAGGTGCAGCTGGGGCTGGCGCCGGACGTCAAGCCGACGCCGGAGCTGAAGGTGGCGCAGCGGGAGTTCTTCGCCCTGCTTTACCACCTGCTGGTGGGCCGCGACACCGGCCCGCGCCTGCCCACGCTGCTGCTGGCGGTGGGCCCGGACCGCGTCCGCGACCTGCTGACGGTGTGACCCGGCGCAGCCGTTGACGGCGCCCCCCGCCTCGCTTGATATTGACGCTGGCCTATCCAGAGGACGATTCTCGGAAATCCGTCTTCTGGATAGGCCAGCGTCAATACTAGGGGGCGCGCCAGGCGCCCGACTCCCGCTCCGCACACCGGCCGGCGGGTTCATCGCAGCCGGTCAGGGTTCGAGCAGGTGGTCGCGCAGGGAGCGCACCGTCGCCTCGTCCACGCCCAGCCGCTGCTCCGCGTACCCGCGCACCGACCCGTACTCCCTGGTCAGCTCGGCCAGGAACAGCCGCATGACCCCCTCCGGCGCCCGGCCGTACCCCGGCCAGACCGGCGGCCGCCCCATCCGGGCCGTGATGTCGGCCACCAGGTGCTCGGTGGCCAGTTCCGTCAGCGCGAAGTCCGCCACGATCACCTCCTCCGGCACGTCGAGCAGCGCCAGCACCAGCGCGGCGATGATCCCGGTCCGGTCCTTGCCGGAGGCGCAGTGGAACACCACGGGCGACCCGTCGCCCGCCGCGATCAGCTCCAGCGCGGCCCGCATCTCGGCCACCCCGTCCTCGGCCACCTCCGCGTACTTCGCGGCCAGGAACGGCACCGGGTCGACCTCCGGGCCCAGCTCCGCCTGCCGGTACGGCCGGTGCTCGATGCTGAGGTTGTGCCAGGTGAAGCTCTCGTGCCCGCGTACCCGGCCGTTGCGTTCGATCTCCCACGGGTAGCGCAGGTCGATCACGGTACGGATGCCGAGGGCCAGGAAGGCGGCCCAGTCGGCATCGTCGAGCTTGCTCAGGGAGTCCGACCGGTACAGCCGGCCCCAGGCCACGGTCCGGCCGTCGGCGGTACGGTAGCCGCCCAGGTCACGGAAGTTGTGCACCCGCTGGAACGGGACATGTCTGCTCACACCGCCCGACTGTACGGCGCATCCGCCCCTCCCACCTGCCCCGCGCGAGCGGTTGGCAGTGGCCCCGGCGGGGCATGCTGGAACCATGGCGAACGAGTGGAACGAGATCGGTGACCGCCTCCAGGGCCTGGGCCTGAAGCTCAAGCTGCACTTCGAGCAGTCCGGCCCGGACGCGTGGCCCGACGCGCTGAACAAGCTCGGCACGGCGGTGGAGGACCTGTTCAAGACGGCGGGCAACGCGGTGACCGACGAGGCCGTACGGTCCGATGTCCGCGACGTCGGGCACCTGCTCGCCGACGCGGTCTCCAACACCCTCAACAAGGCGGGCCACGACATCCGGGGCCGCTTCGGCAGCGACAGCTCCGCTGAGCAGGCGCCGCCCAAACCCGAGGAGCCGGGCAGCGGCACCCCGGCAGGCTGAGCCGCCCCCACGTCGCCCCTGGGCGCCGGGAAAGCGAAACGCCCAGGTCTCATGACCTGGGCGTTTCCAAGGTGGAGCCGAGGGGACTCGAACCCCTGACCCCCACACTGCCAGTGTGGTGCGCTACCAGCTGCGCCACGGCCCCTTGTTACTGGTAAGTCCCCGTTTGCCGTTTCCGTCGCCCGGGCACCTGCGAAATATTACACGGCCCAGGCCCCCCTGCAAAAACGGGTATCCCCTCGCGTGTTGATCACGGCACCAGGGGCACGACACACCGCCGAACCCGACCATAAGTTCATGATCAACGAGGCAGGTCGGGGGCGGGGTGGGGTGGGGTGGGGTGGGTGGGCCAGGGGTTAGTTGAGGGTGGGGTTGGGGGGGTAGTTGGCCAGGGCCGAGGTGAGGCCGCCCTGGCGGCGGAGGACCAGGGGCCAGAGGTCCTCGGGCTGGGTGCGGAAGGGGTCGCTGGGCAGGGCCTCGAACACGAACCAGGAGCCCTCGGCGATCTCCTGCTCCAGCTGGCCGGCGGACCAGCCCGCGTACCCGTGGTAGACGCGGACGCACTCCAGCCGCTGGCCGACCCGGGCCGGGTCGCGGCTCAGGTCCACCGTGCCGATCTGGCCCATCACCCGGCTGAAGCCGAGGAAGCCGGCCACCCCGGCCCGGGCGCGGGCCACGCAGATCGCCGAGTCGGTGCCGACCGGGCCGCCCTCGAAGAGCACGCCCGGCTCGCGCAGCAGCGGTTCCCAGCCCGGCAGGACGTCGCCCACCGGCGCCTCGGTGGGGCGGTTCAGCACCACCCCCAGCGCTCCGTCGGCCTCGTGGGCCAGCACGAAGACGACCGTACGCTCGAAGTTCGGGTCGTTCAGTGTGGGCAGGGCAACGAGCAGGTGCCCGGTCAGTGACTCCACCCCGTATCGCCCCGAACCCTTCCCCGCCTTGTCATGCCACGTGGTGTGTGGCTCTCCCGACGCCATGACTGGCACGATATCCGCCCGGACCCGACATGGTTAGGGTCTCGGCACGGCTTCTGCGCCGGATATCGCCACTGTCGGCGATTGGACACAGTCTGACCCGGCCGCACCGCGGCGGAACCGCCGCGCCTCTACACTTTGCGGATGCTCCTCACCGGCACCGTCCGCCCTGATCAGCCCCTGCTCGCCGTCGCCCTGCCGGAGGAGGCCGAGCACCTCGGCTCGCCGTTCCCGGTGCTGCTGACGGGCGTGGGCAAGGTGTGCGCGAGCGCCGCGGTGACGCGCGCGCTGGCGGCGGGCCCGCTGCCCCGAGAGATCATCAATCTGGGTACGGCCGGAGCCCTGCTCCCCGGGCTCTCCGGCATCCACCTGATCAGCCGAGTCGTGCAGCACGACTTCGACTCCGCCACCATCGCGGCGCTGACCGGCCAGACCTTCGGCGCCCCCATCGACCTGTCCGACCAGGGCCCCGTGCTGGCCACCGGCGACGTGTTCGTGGCCGACCCGGGCCTGCGCGCGCAGCTGTCCCGCACCGCAGCGCTGGTGGACATGGAGGGCTACGCGGTGGTGTCGGCCGCGGCCGCGTTCGGGGTGCCGGTCCGCATCGTCAAGCACGTCAGCGACGACGCCGACGGCCAGGCCGAGCTGAGCTGGACCTCGGCCGTGTCCGAGTGCTCCAAGGCCCTGGGCGCCTGGCTGGCCCAGCACGGCACCGCCCAGGCCCGCTAGGTCTCCCCGCCCAGATCTATCCCGTAGGCCTGGTACAGCACGTCGGCGCTGTGCTGCCGGTACGCGGTGAGCCGCTGGGCGAGCTGCTCCTCGCTGCGGTGGTCCAGCGGACGGGCGGACACCGCGTCGAGCAGGTCGCGCCGGTCGTCCTCCAGCGCCCGCACCCGGTGGACCAGGCGCGGGGCGTCCTTGACGACCTCGCCGAGGCCCTGTGCCGGCCCCAGCACAGCGGCTCTCATCTCGTCCAGTGGATCGGTGGCCATGGCTCACCCCCGCCGAGGCGCGAAACGTCCTTACGTTCGATGGTCACGCCGCTCAGCGCCCCTGTCCACCCTTTCCCCGTCTTGGGTTTCGTGTAGTTTCGGGGAAACTGCACGAAAAGGCGCCAAGATTCGTGCACTTTCCCCGAAACAGCACCAACCCCCGGCCCGCGACGGGGCTACCAGCGGAAGAGGCGGACCGCCAGCACCCAGGTGAGCAGCACGTACGCGGCGAGCACGGCCAGGTGCAGTGGCTGCGGCCAGTGGCCGGCGGCGGCGTCGGACATCGCCTGCACCCCGGCGCCCAGCGGGGTCGCGTCGCTGACGTGGCGCAGGCCGGACGGCATCACCTCGCGCGGCACCCACAGGCCGCCGAAGAACAGGATCGGGAAGAACAGCACCGACCCGATCCCCTGGGCCGTCTTCACGCCCGGTACGGCGGCGGCGACCAGCAGCCCGATGCCGAACAGCGCGGCGGCCGACAGCACCAGCGCCACCGTGAACGCGACCAGGTCGGCCGGCAGCGCCACCCCGAACGCCAGGCGCCCGAGCGCCAGCAGCACGACCGTGCCCAGCGCCATCAGCACCAGGTGCACCAGCAGCTGGGCGGCGAGCAGGTCGCGCGGTCGGGCCGGGGTGACCGACAGCCGCCGCAGGACCCCGCGCTCGCGGTAGGTGACCAGCTGCGCGGGCAGCATGTTCAGGGCGATCATGCCCAGCGCCATGGCGATGAGGATCGGCACGTACAGGTCGATGACGCGGTTGCCGCCCAGGGCCGGGTCGGCCTGCCGGAAGCCGGGGATGCTGCCCAGGATGACCAGGATCAGCGGGGTCAGCAGGATGCCGAAGATCACCGCGGCGGGGTCGCGCAGGAACAGGCGCGCCTCCATCCGTACCAGCTTGTTCATGCCGTCGCTCCCGTCAGTGCGATGAACGCGTCTTCCAGCCCGGCCTGCTCGACCCGCAGCTCGGTGGGGGTGATGCCCTGGCGGGCCAGTTCGGTCACGACGGCCAGCAGCACGTCGCGCCCGGCGACGGCCAGCTCGCCGCCCTCGTGGGCGACCGCGTCGACCCCGGGCAGGGCGGCCAGCGCCGCCTCGTCCACGGCCGCCGGGGTGCGGAAGTAGACCCGCTGGCCGGCCGCGACCCGCGCGACCAGGCCGTCGGGGGTGTCCACGGCGGCCACCCGGCCGTCGTGGATGACGGCGATGCGGTCGCACAGCCGCCGGGCCTCGTCCATGAAGTGGGTGACCAGCACGATGGTCACGCCCCGGGCGCGTACCTGCTCGATCAGCGCCCAGGTGTCGCGCCGGGCCTGCGGGTCCAGGCCGGTGGTGAGCTCGTCCAGGATCGCGATGCGGGGCGAGCCGACCAGGGCCAGCGCGATCGACAGCCGCTGCTTCTGGCCGCCGGACAGCTTGCCGTACGCGGTGTCGCGCACCTCCGCCAGGCCGAGGTCGGCCAGCAGTGCCCGGGGGTCGGCCGGGTTCGGGTAGAACGAGGCGAACAGGTCCAGCGCCTCGGCGACGCGCAGCCGCTCGGGCAGCGCCGCCTCCTGTAGCTGCACACCGAGCACCCGGCGCAGGCCGTCGCGGTCGGCGTCGCGGTGCGGGTCGAGGCCGAGCACGCGCACCGTGCCGCCGTCGGGGCGGCGCAGGCCGCTGACGCACTCCACGGTGGTGGTCTTGCCGGCGCCGTTGCGGCCGAGGATGCCGAAGATCTCGCCCTCGGCGACGGTGAAGCTCACCCCGTCCACGACGGTACGGTCGCCGTACCGCTTGGTCAGGTCGGTTACTTCGATGACGGTCATGGCGACGACGGTAGGTCCGCGCGCAAGCGCCGGTAATGCGTCCGGCACCACGATGGGGGTGGGGCCAGCACCACCCCTGAGACGGGTCGCACGGGCACTGTGCGCGGGGCGCGGCGGCGGCCAGACTGGCCGGGTGATGAGACAGCGTGCGGCCGTACACGGGATGGCGGTGCTGCGCGGCCTGCAGCTGGCGGGCCTGGCCGCGGCCGGGCTGGTCGTGCTGATCGGACAGCTGGCCGCGTTCGTGCCCGGGTTCGGACTGGGCATGATCTTCCTGCTGCCCGGCCCGATCCTGCTGGCACGCCGCTTCACCGGGTACGCCCGCACCCGCCTGGACCGCTGGACCGGCGTGGCCGCCCCCGCCGACTACGTACCCGAGCCGCCGCCCCCGCAGCGGCAGCCCGACGGCTACTACCGGCACGACCGGCAGCTCTTCCGGGGGCCGCGACTGCCCCGGTTCCTGGGGCGGCTGGAGTGGGTCCTGGGCGACATGGCCACCTTCCGCGACCTGCGCTGGCAGCTGCTGAACCCGGTCACCGGCGGGCTGCTCGCGCTGCTGCCGGCGGGGCTGGTCGCGGCGGGCCCGGTGCTGCTGTGGCGCGGGCTGCCCAGCTGGGCCGCGGTGCCGGGCGTGGAGCGCGGCGTCGCCGCGGGCATGCTCGGCTGCCTGGCGCTGCTCCTCGGCCCGGTGCTCGCCCCGACCGCGGTGCGCGCCTCCGGGTACGTCAGCCGTGCGCTGCTCACCCGGGGCGGGCGGGTGCGGCAGCTGCTGGGCGATCGGGCCAAGGGCTGGTTCCAGCGGCAGGGGCTGTCCGGGACGCGGGTGCTGGCGCTACTCGGGTTGAGCCTGCTCGGGCTGCCGATGCTGGCGCTGACCGCGCTCGGCCTGCTGCTCGGCTACGGGCTGGGCCTGATCTTCTTGATCTCCCCCGCGCTGAGTTGCATGCGCTGGCTGGCGAACTGGCGGCGGCACCTGGCCGGGGCCTGGTCGGACGTGCCCGTCCCGGTGCCCTACCTGCCCCGCCCGCAGCTGGCACGGCAGGCCGACGGCATGTACCAGGTCGGCAAGCACCTGTACCGGACCGAGCAGGTGGCCTGGTTCCACCAGCGGCTGCTGTGGCTCACCCACGACCGCGCCACCTGGCGTGACATCCTCTGGCTGCAGACCGACCCGCTCGTCGCGCTGCTGCTGCTCGTCCCGCCGACGCTGATGGTGGTGTACGGCATCTGGGGCCTGGCCATGCCGCGCCTGTGGATGACACTGCTGCCCATCCCCGAGTACGGGAACGCCTGGTACGGCAGCCTCGGCGGCTCAGCCGCCGCGGCGATCCCGGTGGGCCTGCTGCTGGCGTGGCTCGGCGGGCGGCTGTCCCCGCTGGTGCTGCGCCTGCACGGCCGCTGGACCGCGCTGCTGCTCGCCCCGACCAGGGGCGCCGTACTGGCCCAGCGGGTGGCCCGGCTCACCGAGAGCCGCGCCGACGCGGTCGACGCGCAGGCGGCCGAGCTGCGCCGGATCGAGCGCGACCTGCACGACGGGGCCCAGGCCCGCCTGGTCGCCCTGGGCATGACGCTCGGCGCGGTCGAGCAGCTCGTCGACACCGATCCGGCCGCCGCCAAGGCGCTGCTCGCCCGGGGCCGCGAGTCGGCCCAGACGGCCCTGCGCGAGCTGCGCGAACTCGTCCGCGGCATCTACCCGCCGGTGCTCGCCGAGCGCGGCCTGGCCGACGCGGTACGCGCGCTGGCGCTAGACACCCCGCTGCCGGTGACCGTCACCGCCGACCTGCCGGGGCGGCTCAGCGCACCGCTGGAGTCCGCCGCGTACTTCGCCGTCGCCGAGGCGCTGACCAACGCGGTCCGCCACGCCGGGGCGAGCACGGTCGCCGTCGACCTGGCCGCCGGCACCGTGCTGCGGATCACGGTCGCCGACGACGGCGCGGGCGGTGCCGAGCCCGGCCTCGGCAGCGGGCTGCGCGGCATCGAACGCCGCCTCGGTATGTTCGACGGCGTCCTCACCGTCGACAGCCCGCCCGGCGGCCCCACCCGGCTCACCATGGAGATCCCATGCGCGTCGTCCTCGCCGAGGACCTCTACCTCCTCCGAGAGGGTCTGATCCAGCTGCTGCAGGCGCACGGGGCGACCGTGGTCGCCGCCGTCGAGACCGGCCCCGAGCTGCTGGCCGCGCTGACCACGCACCGGCCTGACGTGGCCGTGGTCGACGTCCGGCTGCCGCCCACGCACACCGACGAGGGGCTGCGCGCCGCGCTGGCGGCCCGCCGCGAGATCCCCGGGCTGCCGGTGCTGGTGCTGTCGCAGCACGTCGAGCAGCTGTACGCGCGGGAGCTGCTGGCCGACGGCTCCGGCGGCATCGGGTACCTGCTCAAGGACCGGGTGCTCAACGCCGAGCAGTTCCTGGACGCGGTACGCCGGGTCGCCGCCGGCGGCACCGCGATGGACCCGGACGTGATCGCGCGGCTGATGTCGGGCGGCCGCGCGAAGGCGCCGGTGGCGGCGCTGACCGCCCGCGAGCGCGAGGTGCTCGGGCTGATGGCCGAGGGCCGCTCCAACACCGCCATCGCCCGGGCCCTGTTCGTCTCCGAGGGGGCGGTCGGCAAGCACATCGCGAGCATCTTCACCAAGCTCGACCTGGCCCAGTCCGACGACGACAACCGCCGTGTCCTGGCGGTCCTGGCCTACCTCGACGACGCCCGGCCGCAGTGACGCGGCGGACGGGCAACGGCAGAGGCCGGTGCCACCTTGCGGTGGCACCGGCCTCTTCGGTGGAGGTGCCGGGAATCGAACCCGGGTCCATCGCCGCATTGCCAGGGCTTCTCCGAGCGCAGCTCACTATGTCTCTACTCGGCCCCACCGATCACATGAGCAAGACGGTGTGACGGGCCCAGTCGCGATTGATCTCGCCTTGGCAGCCCCGCGACGGGGCCATCTCGGCCAGCCCATTAGCTGATGCCGGTGACCAGGCCATGGGCACTCCTGGACCGACAGACTAGCTACTTATCTCAGGCGACAAGTGCGTAGTCAGCGCGCTTAGCGTTGGCGCTTATACGTTTCCGACGACGATTTTCGAGACGACGTCGGCTTCCTCGGCTCGCTTCTCCTGCCTCAACGTACGATGTCGAAACCTGTCACCCCCGCGTGGTGGTGCGCACGGCGACGTCCGCCGCGTGCCCCAAGCCTAACGCGCACCGCAGGCCCTGTCATTCCGGTATCCCCGTGTCAGTACCTGGTGCACGCGAATCCGTTGATCGTGCAGCCCTTCGCCGCCTGACCGACCGCCAGCAGCGCCGGGAACCGGATCGAGAAGGTGAGGTCGGCCCCGGGGGCGAGGCTGCGCACGGCGGCCACCGGCACGATCGTCACCTGCGTGCCCGACTGCGTCGACTGCACCTTTCCCGTGCTGCGGTTCTCGACCGCGCGGTCGGCGGGCATGGTGAGCACCACGGTCCACCCGTCCGCCGCCAGCGTGCCGGGGTTGTGCACGGTCACCTCGGTGTCGAAGCCGCCCAGCCCGAGCAGCGCGACCGTCTTGTACGCGGCCGTCACCTGCGCGTTCGGACCGGCGGTGACGGTCGCCTCGGGCACGGGGGTGCCGCTGGCCGGGAGCGCGGACGGTGAGGCGGAGGCGCCGGCCGCGGGGCTGCCCGGGGCCGGGGCGGCGGTGGGGCCGGCGGTGGCCGCGGGGGTCGAGCCCGGCTGGACGCCGACGCCCAGGCCGTACCGCTCGTCGCCGACCGCGACCGGCTCGCCGCCACCGCCGCTGTTGCCGATCAGCACGGCCACCGCCGTGCTGGCCAGCACCACCAGGACCGCGGCGCCGACCAGCGAGAGCAGGCGCAGGCGCCGGTTGGACGCGGGCGGCTCGACCGGCAGGCCCGCCGGGCTGACCGGCGGGCGCGCCGGGGCGACCGGGTCGCGGCGGCGCGGGATGGCGGTGTGCAGATCGGCTACGACGCCGCCGAGGTCGACCTCGCCGGAGGCCAGCCGGTCCAGCGCGGCGGGCAGCCGCTCGCCGAACAGCAGCTGGTATGTCCGGCGCAGCTCGCGGCGGCGCCGCGTCCCGTCGACCCCGAAGAAGCCGGTCTGCACCACGGTCAGCCGGCAGCCGCCGTCGGTGTCGGCCAGCGTCCAGATCATCTCGGTATGGGTGTGGTCGTCGCGCCAGTGCATCGCCAGCCGTTCGGCCTCCACCGCCGCCTCCACGTCGGCGTCGAAGGCCGACGCCAGCCCGAGCAGCCCCGGCGGCGGGAACGCGCGGTAGGTGTGGCCCGGCACGGCGGCCAGGTCGGTGGGCATGAACCACTCGCTGAGCAGGCGCGCGTCGGTGAGCGCCCGCCACACCCGAGACCGCGGGTGGGCCAGGTCCACATCGATGCTCAGCTCAGTCACGCTCCGACTATAGGGTCGTCACGATGGTCGCCACAGCCCCCGATCGGCGGCCCTCGGACACCTGTAGGCCATCCGCACGGCACCCCCGCACGCTGCGGGAATCGGGGCGGCCGAGACAGCCCTCGTCAGCTCTCGTCAGGGCGCGCTCACGCAGGTGCCGCCCTCGACCGCGCACGAGACCAGCGCGAAGTCGTCGCCGGTGCCGCTGCGCAGCCCGGTCATGCCGAACGTGGTGTACCCGCCGGGGGCGAGCTTGCCGTACGACGCCAGCGGCGCGAAGACCCATACGTTCTCCGGCGCCGTGCTCGCCGCCGTCGACCACACCGCCCAGTTCTGGTTGTCGGTGCCGGCCGGGAACTGCACCCGGACCCGCCAGTCGACCGGCGCGCTGCCGTTGTTCCGGACCGTCACCTCGAGCTTGAACCCCTTCCACCACGGGTCCAGCCGGTACGTCACCGCCAGGGCCGCGGTCTGGCCGGGCCCGCCGGGACTGCCCGCGCCCGGGGCCTCCACCGGCGCCGCACCGGACGGCGACACGCTGACCACCGGCGCCGCCGAGGCGCTGGCGCCGACCGACGGACCGGCCCCGCTCGACGGTGAAGCGGACGGCGCACCCGGCGCCTGGGTCCGGAGTGTGGGCAGCGGGCTGGGTGTGACCACCCCGAACCCGTCGACGAAGCCGGCGCCGCCCGAGGCGGACGGACCGGTCATCGGGAACTCCGCCACGGGGTCGCCGGACGGCCGGACCAGCGCCCAGGCGGCCGCGCCGGAGACCAGCAGCGCCGCGGTTGCCAGGCCGATGATGACCGGTTGGCGGCCGGACCGGGGGCGGGCGCCGCGCCGCTGGCCGCGGCCCGACTCCTCGACGGTCGGCGGCAGCAGCGTGGTGTCGTCGTCCTCGCGAAGCCGATGCTTGCTCACGTCCGGCGACGCTACCGCCCCACCGCCAGTGCCACGATCAGCTATCCGACCCAATCCGATCGGTCACCACGCCACCGGCCGGTGACCGGGCGACAGTCAGGCGCGGCCCTTGATCCGGCGGCCGAGTTCCCGGCTGATCTCGCGGTTGGCATCGCGCTTGGCGATGTCCTGGCGCTTGTCGTACTCCTTCTTGCCCTTGGCCAGGCCCAGCTCGACCTTGGCCCAGCCGTCCTTGAAGTACATGGACAGGGGCACCAGGGTCAGGCCGCCCACGCGCGTCTTGGTGATCAGACGCACGATCTCCTTGTGGTTGAGCAGGAGCTTGCGGGTGCGCCGGGGGGCGTGGTTGGTCCAGGTGCCCATCACGTACTCGGGGATGTGCAGCTGGTGCAGGTAAAGCTCGCCGTCGCGCTCCTGGCCGAACGCGTCGACCAGCGAGGCGCGGCCCAGCCGCAGCGACTTCACCTCGGTGCCCATCAGCTGGAGGCCGGCCTCGACGGTCTCGAGGATGGTGTAGTCGTGGTACGCCTTGCGGTTGGACGCGATGACCTTGCGTCCCTGCTCCCGCGGCATGACGACCCCTCTCCTCGATCACCAGTGGCCCGACAAGGATACCGAGCGCCCTCGCGGACAGCGATCGAGATACCGGCTTCCGTCCGCCGACGGTTGCCGTGAAGGAGCGTGACATCGCGCGGCGATGTAGCGACGCGCGGCTGCCACCGGCTTTCGGGACGGAAGCCCGCGCCCGCGGAGGCGGGCGCCGACAGCTCAGCACAGGCAGCCTGGGAGCCAGTTCAAGGGTTGGATCGGCTCGCCGTCGCGGCGTACCTCGAAGTGCAGGTGGTTGCCGGTGGAGGCGCCGGTGGTGCCGACGCGGCCGATGAGCTGGCCGCCGCGCACCTTCTGCCCCACCGAGACCAGGATCTTGGACTGGTGCCCGTAGCAGGTGGAGATCACCTGCCCGTCCCTGCGGCCGTGGGTGATGCAGGTGTAGTTGCCGTAGCCGCCGTTCCAGCCCGCCGCCGCCACCGTGCCGCCCGCCGCCGCGTAGATCGCCTGGCCGCCGTCGGCGGCGATGTCGACCCCGGCGTGCAGCTGCCAGGTGTGGTAGTACGGGTCGAAGCGCATGCCGTAGTCGCTGGACTTCCAGCCCCGGGTGGGCATGAGCAGCCTGGCGCCGGCCCGCAGCACCGGCACGAACTGGCCGTACTGCTCCTGCCAGGCCCGCAGCTGCGCGGCGATCTCCTCGCTCTGCTGCTTGACCTCCTCGTACCGGCGCTGCACGTCCGCCTTCTCCGCCTCGGCCGCCGCGAGCGCCTTCTCCCGGCGCCCGGACAGGTCGCGCAGGTCGCGCTCGGCCCGCTCGGCCTCGGCGCGGGCGTCCTGCGCCTCCTGCAGCGTCGCCTGCGCGACCCGGTTGGCCTCCTCGGCGGTACGGCGCCGCAGCTCCGCCTCGTTGGTGACCTGCTTGGCGTCGCGGCGGGCCAGCATGTAGCCGTCGATCGCGTCCTTGCGCATCTCGCCGAGCTGGCGGATCAGGCCGCCCCGGATCAGGAACTCCTGCGGCCGGGTGGCGGCCAGCAGCAGGTTGAACTCGGCCAGGTTGGCGCCGTGCATGGTGGCGACGGCGAACCGCGCCATCCGGTCACGACCGTCGCGCACCTGCCGCACGGACTCCTGGTACCGCTGGTCGGTGAGCTGCCAGGCGGCGGTGGCCGCGTCGGCCCGGCGCTGGGCGGTGGCGGCCTTCGTCTCGGCGACGACCACCGCCGTCCTCGCCTTGGCGATGCGCTCCTGGGCGGCGGGCAGCGCCGCGTTGGTCTCGGCGAGCTGCCGGGCCGCGGTGCGTGCCTGCTCGGACACCGACTCCAGCAGCGCGCCGGTCCTGGCCAGCTCCTTGTCGACGCGCTTCATGTCGTCGCTGGGATCCTCGGGCGCGGCGAAGGCGGGCAGCCCGGTCAGCACCAGTGCCACGGCGCACAGCAGCACCGGTACGAGTCGACGCCAACCCACGGCACCCCCTGCGTCTCGACTGAAAAACACCCTACTGCGCAGGTAAAGGGCGTATAGCCATAAAAACGCATGATTAGTACGCGGAGTGATAAAAAACCGGCCCGCCCGGGAGCTGACTCCCGTGGCGGGCCGGTTCTCGGCGCGGTCCGCGACTAGACGCGGATGTAGAAGCGCAGGGTGACCCAGGCGGTGACGGCGCTGACGATCGAGCCGATGCCGGCCAGGATCGGCAGCATCAGGTTGACGTTGCCCCAGCTCACCGGGAGCAGCAGGTCGGTCAGGGCGGCCAGCTTGTTGTCGATCAGCACGATCTTGCCGATCACCAGCATGCCGTAGGCCAGGATCGAGCCGAGCACGGCGGCGAAGACCGCCTCCAGCACGAACGGCGCCTGGATGAACCAGTTCGACGCGCCGACCAGCTTCATCACGGCGACCTCGCGGCGCTTGCTGTACGCGGCGACCTGGATGGTGTTGGCGACGAGCAGCAGCGCGGCGATGCCCATGGCACCCGCGACGACCAGCGACATGGTCTGGATCGAGCCCAGGATGTCGAAGATCTTCTGCAGCAGCTTCTGCTGGTCCACCACGTTGTCGACACCGTCGAGGCCGGCGTACTTCGTGTTGATCTGCTCGAACTGCTGCGGGTCGTTCAGGCTGACCCGGAACGAGGCGGGCAGCTCGGTCGGGCCGATCGCGGCGACCAGGTCGGGGGTGTCGCGGAACTGCTCCTTGAAGTTCTCGTACGCCTTCGCCTGGTCCTCGTAGATGACGCCGTCGCGCTTGACCAGCGGGTCACTGTCGAGCTGGGCCTTGATCGCCGCGATCTTGTCCTCGGTGATGTCCTTGTCGAGGTAGATGGAGACCTCGACCTGCTCGTAGTAGTGCGCCTTCATCTCGTCGACCTGCAGGTACATCAGCAGGCTGGCGCCGAGCATGGTCAGCGACACGATCATGGTGATGATCATGGCGACCGTCATCGTGACGTTGCGCCACAGCCCGACCAGCACCTCGGCCAGCACATACTTCGCACGCATCGGGGGGATTCCTCCGGTAAATACGGTCAGATCGTCAGGACAGGCAGCGGGCGGGCCGGGGGACGGCCCGCGGCCGATCAGCCGTAGACGCCTCGGGCCTGGTCACGAACGATCCGGCCGCCCTCGATCTCGATGACGCGGCGGCGCATCTGGTTCACGATGTTGGAGTCATGGGTGACCATGACGACGGTGGTGCCGGTCCGGTTGATCCGGTCGAGCAACCGCATGATCTCGATGGAGGTGTCCGGGTCGAGGTTACCGGTGGGCTCGTCCGCGAGCAGGATCAGCGGACGGTTCACGAACGCCCGCGCGACCGCGACACGCTGCTGCTCGCCACCGGAGAGCTCGTGCGGGTAGCGGTGCTCCTTGCCGCCCAGGCCGACCAGCTCCAGCACCTCGGGCACGACCCGGCGCGCGACCGCCTTGGACTTGCCGATGACCTCGAGGGCGAACGCCACGTTCTCGTACGCCGTCTTGTTCGGCAGGAGGCGGAAGTCCTGGAACACGCAGCCGATGGAGCGACGGAAGCTGGGGATCTTCCAGGAGCGCATCGAGCTGATCTCTTTGCCGTTCACGAAGACCTTGCCCTTGTTGGGCTTGATCTCGTGCAGCATCAGCTTCACGATGCTTGATTTGCCGGAGCCGGACGGACCGATGAAGAAGACGAAGTCGCCCTTCTCGATCGAGACCGACACGTCGTCCAGTGAGGGCCGGGACGCCTTCGGGTAGGTCTTGGTCACGTGCTCAAGTCGAATCACGGGCGAGAGTCTACGCGGTGTTGCGGCTTCGCCAAGTCCGGCGTGGCTCGCTTGACGGTATTGCCGTGAATGTTCCTGGAAAATTCCGTGATCGGCTCGTGATCAACGCTTACGGTGAGTAGTCGATTGACCCGTCTGGACGATGGTGCGCACTCGTGCGGGGTGGTCCCCCGGACGCGCCGGTCCGCACCTGGCATCGACGCTGGCCTATCCAGAGGACGGGATTCCGAAATCCGTCTTCTTGATAGGCCAGCGTCGATTTAAAGCCGGTGGTGCGGGGGCGGTCAGGCCGCCTCGAGCTGGCGCTGCTTGCGCCAGCGGATGCCCGCCTCCACGAAGCTGTCGATCTCCCCGTCGAACACCGCCGTCGGGTTCCCCGTCTCGAACTCGGTCCGCAGGTCCTTGACCATCTGGTACGGGTGCAGCACGTACGACCGCATCTGGTCGCCCCACGACCCCGCCGCGTCGGTCTTCAGCCCGTCCATCTTCGCCTTCTCCTCCGAGCGCTTGCGCTCGAGCAGCCGCGCCTGGAGCACCCGCATCGCGGAGGCCTTGTTCTGCAGCTGGGACTTCTCGTTCTGGCAGGACACCACGATCCCGGTCGGGATGTGCGTGATCCGCACCGCCGAGTCGGTCGTGTTGACGCTCTGCCCGCCCGGACCGCTGGAGCGGAAGACGTCCACCCGCATCTCGTTCTCGGGGATGTCGATGTGGTCGGTCTGCTCCACCACCGGCAGCACCTCGACCCCGGCGAAGCTGGTCTGGCGCCGCCCCTGGTTGTCGAACGGGCTGATGCGGACCAGCCGGTGCGTGCCCGACTCCACGCTGAGCGTGCCGTACGCGTAGGGCACCTTGACGGCGAAGGTCGCCGACTTCAGGCCCGCCTCCTCCGCGTACGAGGTGTCGTAGACCTCGGTCGGGTAGCCGTGCCGCTCGGCCCAGCGCAGGTACATGCGCAGCAGCATCTCGGCGAAGTCGGCCGCGTCCACGCCGCCGGCGCCGGCCCGGATGGCGACCAGCGCCTCGCGGGAGTCGTACTCGCCGGAGAGCAGGGTGCGCACCTCCAGCTCCTCGACCGCCTTCGCGAGTGCGACCAGCTCGGTGCCGACCTCGGCCAGCGAGCCCGCGTCGCCCTCGGCCTGCGCCAGCTCCAGCAGCACCTCGGCGTCGTCGATCCGGCCGCGCAGCCGCTCCAGCCGCCCGATCTCGCCGTTGACGTAGGACAGCCGCGACGTGACGTCCTGCGCCTTGGCCTGGTCGTCCCACAGGTCGGGCGCCGAAGCCTCCTGCTCGAGCTGCTCCTTGTCCCGGCGCAGCCGGTTGATGTCGAGCACGGACTCGATGTTGCGCATGGTCGCGTCGAGGGACTTGAGCTGATCGGCGTAGTCGGCAGTCACACGACAAGACTAGTAGGGACCGCCACCGATAACCGCCCGAGGCCCGCCGCTCGGGACCGCGCTTGACAACGGGCCAGGCAACCAAGATAGTAAAGTTGGTTGCCAATTATGAACGTTGTTTCACCGATCAGTGAACCCAGGGGGCGGGTCGTGTCACGGCTGGCTGGATCGTCGAAACTGCTACGCGCCATGAACGAGAGTGCCACGCTGGCACTGCTGCTCGATCGGGGCACCCTCACCCGCGGCGAACTGCGGGAACTGACCGGCCTGTCCAAGCCCACCACCTCGGACGTGCTGCGCACGCTCACCGAGGCGGGGCTGGCCGTGGTCGTCGGGCACACCAGCGGCGGGCCCGGCCCCAACGCCGAGGTGTACGCGGTCAACCCGAGCGCCGCCGTGGTCGCGGCCATCTCGGTGCGCGACACCACCGAGACCGCGCACGCGCCCTACGACGCGGCGCTGTGCGACCTCACCGGAGCGGTGCTGGCCCAGGCCGAGTTCACCCAGGAGCAGCTCGCCCCGGCCGCCGACGACCCGGTCGACACGGTGCGGCTGATCCTGGCCGACCTGTGCGCCACCGCCGGACTCACCCTGGACCGGCTCACCCACCTGCAGCTGGGCGTGCCGGGGTCGTACCACCCGGGCACCGACACGATCCGGCACATCGACCTCACCGGCTGGCAGCGGCCGGGCCTGGTCGGCGACCTCGCCACCCGGCTCGATCTGACCGTGACCGCCGAGAACGACGTCAACCTGGCCGCCATCGCCGAGCGCCACCGCGGCGCGGGCAAGGGCACCGACAGCTTCGTGCTGCTGTGGTTCGGCGCGGGCCTGGGCTGCGCCATCGACCTCGGCCCATCGCTGCTGCGCGGCGCGACCGGCGGCGCCGGCGAGATCGGGTACGTCCCGGTCGGCCTCGGCGGCCAGCCCCGCGACATGCAGGAGCTGGTCGGCGGCCCGGCCGTGCTCGCGCTCGCGGCGACGTACGGCATCACGGGGCCGACGGCCGAGGACGCGGTCGCCGCCGCCGTGGCCGACCCCGGTGCCGACGCGGCGGGCTTCCTGCGGGCGCTGGCGGACCGGATCGCGGTGGCGCTGGCGGCGGTGGCCGCGCTGCTGGACCCGCCGCTGGTGGTGCTCGCCGGGGAGGTGGCCCAGGCCGGCGGGGACACGCTGCGCGACCTGGTCGTCGAGGCGTTCCACCGGGACACCCCGCTGCGCACTCCGGTGGCGGTGACCGCGCTGGCCGACGACGCGGTGCTGCTGGGCGCCGCGGACGCCGGGCTGCGCGCGGTGCGCGAAGCCCTCATCGACTCGCTGCGCTACGCGCTGACCCCGGCCTGACCCGCACCACACCCCACGGAGAACCACATGAAGATCGCAGTCGTGGGTGGAGGCTCCACCTACACCCCCGAGCTGGTCGACGGGTTCGCCCGCCTCGCCGGCAGCCTCGACGTCACCGAGCTGGCGCTGGTCGACCCGGCCGCCGACCGGCTCGACGTGATCGGGCCGTACGCGCGGCGGCTGATGGCCCACCACGGCCACCCGGGCAAGCTGACCTGGACCGCCGACCTGGACGCGGGGCTGAGCGGCGCCGACGTGGTGGTGCTCCAGCTGCGCGTCGGCGGGCAGGCCGCCCGGATCAGCGACGAGACGTTCCCGCTGGACTGCGGGTGCGTCGGGCAGGAGACCACCGGCGCGGGCGGCCTGGCCAAGGCGCTGCGTACGGTGCCGGTCGTGCTCGACATCGCCGAGCGCGCCGCCCGGCTGGCCAACCCGGGCGCCTGGATCGTCGACTTCACCAACCCGGTCGGCATCGTCACCCGGGCGCTGCTGGACGCCGGCCACAGGGCGGTCGGCCTGTGCAACGTGGCGATCGGCTTCCAGCGGCGCTTCGCCGCGCTGCTGGGCGTGGACCCGGCGCAGGTCACCCTGGACCACGTCGGTCTGAACCACCTGACCTGGGAGCGCGCCGCGTTCGTCGACGGCGTCGACCGGCTGCCCGAGCTGCTGCGCGACCACCTGCCCGCGCTGGCCGACCAGGTGCAGCTGCCCGCCGACCTGCTCGCCCGCCTGGGCAGCGTCCCGTCGTACTACCTGCGCTACTTCTACGCCCACGACCTGGTCGTACGCGAGGAGCGCGGCGCGCCGACCCGGGGCGAGAAGGTGGCCGCCATGGAGTCCCAGCTGCTCACCATGTACGCCGACCCGGCCCTTTCCACCAAGCCCGAGCTGCTGTCGCAGCGCGGCGGCGCGTTCTACTCCGAAGCCGCGGTCGGCCTGATCACCTCGCTGGTCACCGGCGACGGCGCGACCCACGCGGTGGACCTGCGCAACAACGGCAACCTGCCGTTCCTGCCCGACGAGGCGGTGATCGAGGTGAGCGCCCGGGTGGACCGCGACGGCGCGGTGCCGCTGGCGGCGCCCCCGGTGTCCCCGCTGATCTCGGGGCTGATCTCCGGCGTAGCGGCGTACGAGGAGCTGGCCGTCCGGGCGGCCGTGCACGGCGGCCGGGACCGGGTCTACGACGCGCTGCTGGCCCACCCGCTGGTCGGGCAGTACGAGCAGGCCGAGGCGCTGACCGACAAGCTGCTGGCCGCCAACTCCGCGCACCTGGCGTGGGCCCGATGAACTCCACCGAGCTGTTCCTGGCCGTCGACGGCGGCAACTCCAAGACCGACGTGGTGCTGGCCGACACCGACGGCCGCGTGCACGGCTTCGTGCGCGGCCCCGGCTCGTCCCCGCAGACCCTCGGCGTCGACGCGGCGGTGAAGCTCGTCGACGGGCTGGTGTCGGCGGCGCTGCGGGCGGCCGAGATGCCGCCGACGGTGCCGGTCGCCCGCGCCGAGGTGTACCTGTCCGGGGTCGACCTGCCGATCGAGGTCGACGTGGCGGCGGCGGCGATCGCGGCGACCGGCTGGGCCGAGTCGTACCGGGTGGACAACGACACGTTCGCGCTGATGCGCGCGGGCACCGACAGCCCCGACGCGGTGGCGGTGGTGTGCGGCGCGGGCATCAACTGCGTGGGCCGGGCCGCCGACGGGCGTACCGCGCGCTTCCCCGCGCTCGGCATGATCGCCGGGGACTGGGGCGGCGGCCAGCACCTGGCGTCGCTGGCGATGTGGCACGCCGCGCGGGGCGAGGACGGACGGGGCCCGGCGACGGCGCTGGCCGGGGCGGTGGCCGCGCACTTCGGGCGGGGCACCGTGCTGGAGGTGATCGCCGGGGTGCACCTGGGCGAGCTGCCCTCGGCGCGGCTGGACAGCCTGAGCGAGGTGCTGTTCGCGGTGGCGGCCGCCGGTGACGGGGTGGCCCGGCGGGTGGTGGCCCGGCAGGCGTCGGAGATCACGGCCATGGTGACCGTGGCCGCGGACCGGCTCGGCCTGCGCGACCTGCCGTATGAGGTGGTCCTCGGCGGCGGGGTGCTGCGGGCCGGTCACGCGCTGCTCAACGACGCGGTCTACGAAGGGGTGAAGGCCCACTCGTCGGCTGTTCGGCTCGCCGTGGTGGCTGCGCCGCCGGTGGTGGGAGCGGGCCTCTTCGCCCTGGATGCGCTGGGTGCGACGTCTGCTGCCGCGGCCGGGCTGCGCGCGGCGCTGGCGACGGCGCGACCTCAGCTCACTTAGCGATCGCGCTCTTCAGCCAGTTCAGTGCCGCCTTGTGGTAGGCGACGGCGAACTCCAGCCCGGCCGCGGTGAACTCGTCGCCTTCCTTCTTCGCCTCCTTGGCCTGCTCGCGGGCTTCCGCCAGGGCCTCGGTGTGGTGGGTGTTGGCGCTGTTGAGCAGCGAGTCGAACTGGTTGGTCGCGTGCGTGGATCCGAACGCGACACGCAGCGCGTACGGGTTGCGCACCAGCTCGCGGCCGGGCTCCTCGTTCAGCCAGCGGGCGAAGGCCCGCTTGCCCGACGCGGTGATCGCGTAGGGCTGGCTGGCCCGCGGGCCGGGCTTGCCGAGCTTGACGTAGCCGAGCTCGGCGAGGACCGGCAGCTCGCGGTAGACCTGGGACCGGGTCATGGACCAGTACGGGCTGAGTCTGCGCTCGGCCGCGGCCATGAGTTGGCCACCGGTCATCGGGCCATCGTGCAGCAGACCGAGCACGGCCGCCGCAGTAGCGTTGATTCCTACCTCTGCCATGTCTCAACGCTGCCACTTCAGCGGCCTTCTGTCCAGGATATCGCTCATACACAGTGGACTGTTCCCGCCGGACAGTCCAGCTTCGACTGTCTGATCAGACAGTAATATGTCCGTTTCCTGCCTCAGACTGCCTGCCTGGCGGGATCGCGCAAAAGCCGCATATTTCTTCGGCGTGTCGATCTTGTCGGACTGCCGACGCCTTGTGCGTGATCTTCCCTGATTTCGCGCCGCGAGATCCGACTAATCGGACATATTCTCGCACGTAGCGTATCGGGGTCACTTCGCAGGGTGGCCCGCCCCGTCAGAGGGTGGCGCGCAGCGCCCACAGGTCCGGATAGAACCTGAAATCAATTCGTGACCTGAGGTACGGCGCCCCCGCCGAGCCGCCCGTGCCCGGTTTAGTGCCTATCTGCCGTTCTGCCATCAACACGTGCCGTGCGCGCCACAGCGCCCACGCCTGATCGTGCGCGAGCAGCGCCTCGGCCACGTCCCACAGCGCCCCGTAGCGCTCCCGGTCGTGCGCGACGGCCGACAGCGAGGCGAGCCGCTCGTCCGGTGTGTCCACCGCGAAGCCGTGCGCGGTCAGCAGGGCGAGGAAGCCGTCCCACAGGCTCGGCTCGGCCAGCCGGGCCCGCAGCCGCCGCTCCTCGGCGGGCTCCAGGTTGCGCAGCCGACGCACGAAACCGGGGTGCTTGAGCCCGGAGAGGAACTCGATCTCCCGGAACTGGACCGATTGGAAGCCTGAGGCGGATGCGAGGTTTGTCCGGAATGCCAGGAAGTCCTGCGGAGTCATCGTGTCGATCACGTCGACCTGCTGCATCAGCAGCCGCTCGATCACCTGGCAGCGCTCCAGCCGCACCCGGGGCAGGTAGGCCTCCCCGGCCAGCAGGTGGTCGCGCGCGTCGGCCAGCTCGTGCAGCAGCAGCTGGAACCACAGCTCGTACACCTGGTGGATGGTTATGAAGAGCAGCTCGTCGTGGGCCGGCGGGTCCGATTCGGGCCGCTGCTGGTCGAGCAGCTCCGCGATGCGCAGGTACCGCCCGTAGGTGAGCCGCCCGCCCTGCTCGCCGAAGCTGCGCGCCTCCCCGGTCACCCGCCAACGGTAGCCTTCATCCGATTTGTCCGGCCAACACCACGCCGCACCCGCCCAGCGGGCGGGTGCGGCGCGTCGGCGCCGGTCAGGCGCGCGGGTTGTCGGTGTCCATGTGCGGGTACCGGTGGTCCTTCGGCGGCACGAAGGTCTCCTTGATGGTCCGCGGCGACATCCAGCGGACCAGGTTGTGCCAGGAGCCCGCCTTGTCGTTGGTGCCCGAGGCGCGGCCGCCGCCGAAGGGCTGCTGGCCCACCACGGCACCGGTCGGCTTGTCGTTGAGGTAGAAGTTGCCCGCCGCGAAGCGCAGCTCCTTGGCCATCCACTCCAGCGCCCGGCGGTCCTGGGCGAAGACCGCACCCGTCAGCGCGTACGGCGCGACGCTCTCGGCCTGGCGGACCACGGCCTCGAAGTCGGCGTCGTCGAAGACGTGCACGGCCAGGATCGGCCCGAAGTACTCGGTGGTGAAGATCTCGTTGGTCGGGTCGTCGCAGACGATGACCGTCGGCGAGACGAAGAAGCCCTCGCTGTCGTCCACGGTGCCGCCCGCGATGATCTCGCAGGACTCCGACGCCCTGGCCTTCTCGATCGCCGCCGCGTGCCGCGCGAACGCCCGCCCGTCGATCACGGCCCCGCCGAAGTTGCCGAAGTCGTTGACGTCGCCGTAGGTCAGCGACCGCGTGTCGGCCACGAGCTGGTCGCGCACGCCCGCCTCCCACAGCGAGCGCGGCACGTACGCCCGCGAGGCGGCCGAGCACTTCTGCCCCTGGTACTCGAACGCGCCCCGCACCAGCGCGGTCACCAGCGCGTCCGGGTCGGCCGACATGTGCGCGACCACGAAGTCCTTGCCGCCGGTCTCGCCGACGATGCGCGGGTACGACCGGTACCCGGCGATGTTGTCGCCGACCTGCTTCCACAGGTGCTGGAACACCTTGGTCGAGCCGGTGAAGTGGATGCCGGCCAGGTCCGGGTCGGCCAGGGCGACGTCGGAGACGGCCAGACCGTCGCCGGTGACCATGTTGATCACGCCCGGGGGCAGGCCCGCCTCCTCGAACAGCCGCATCACGTAGTGCGCCGCGAACTGCTGGGTGTGCGCAGGCTTCCACACGACGGTGTTGCCCATCAGCGCCGGGGTCGCCGGCAGGTTGCCCGCGATCGCGGTGAAGTTGAACGGGGTGATCGCGTAGACGAAGCCCTCCAGCGGGCGGTGGTCGAACCGGTTCCACACCCCGGGCGAGGAGACCGGCTGCTCGGCCAGCAGCTTGCGCCCGAACAGCACGTTGAAGCGCAGGAAGTCGATCAGCTCGCAGGCCGAGTCGATCTCGGCCTGCTGGACGGTCTTGGACTGGCCCAGCATGGTGGCGCCGTTGAGGGTGTCGCGCCACGGCCCGGCGAGCAGATCGGCGGCCTTGAGGAAGACCGCCGCGCGGTCGTCGAACGACATATCACGCCAAAGAGGGGCGGCTTTCTTGGCGGCCGTCACCGCCGCCACCGCATCGGCGTTGGTGGCATTGTGGGTGACTCCCAGCACATGCGAGTGCTTGTGCGGCTGGACGACGTCGATCGCCTGGCCGCCACCCATACGCTGCTGCCCGTCGATGGTCATCGTCAGGTCGACCCGGTCGGCGGCCAGCTCCTTCAGCCGCTTGGTCAGGCTGGCCCGCTCCTTGGAGCCGGGGGCGTACGTCTTCACCGGCTCGTTGTGCGGGTCGGGCACCAGGGATACGGCGTCCATCGATGGCTCCTTCGATCGGAAGGTATGTCAGCAACGTTTGCATACTCGCATGCAAAGCATGTCCGTGACATCGGGCGAGCGTTGCCATGTGATCCGTTCCACGTGGCCGGGCCAGCCCTCCCGGTCCACGATACCCACCCTTCCGGCATGGCTAGGCTAGGTCGCCAGAGCACCCCGACCCCCCTCGCCTGCCGTCCCAGGCCCTCGCGACCAGGACCCGCCGCGGCGGCGTGCACCACGGCCGCGACCGGCCCTCCGCCGCCCGTCAGGAGACCACGATGACCGAGCCAGCGATCGCCACGTCAGACCCCGTCGACACCCCCGCCCCGGCCCAGCGGCGGGGCACTCCGGCCGCGCCCGCCCCGGCCGCCCCGGTGGCGCCCGCGCCGACCTGGCTCGCCTTCTCCGCGCTGGCCTGGCTGCTGCTCTCGCTGCTGGTCAACCGGACCGCGTTCACGCCCGGCAGCATGGACTTCAACCTCGCGCTGGCCGCCGTCGCGCTGCCCGGCCTGGTCCAGGCCAGCCTGGTCGCCGGCGTGGCCGTCTCCCTGTTCACCACCGGCTGGCTGGACGCCCACGGCAAGGCCCCGTCCACCGGCGTACGGTTCGCCGCCGGCATCGGCGCGGGCCTGTTCGCCGGCGCCGTGGCCACCTCCGCCGCGCTGCTGGTCTTCGGCGTCCCCGCCGGAGCGGGCGGGGTGCTGGCGCTCACCGTCGGCCTCGCGGGCGCCCTCGGCGGCGCGCTCGGCGCCTGGAGCAGCCGCCCGCTGCTGCGCGCCGGGGTCATCGCCGCCCTGTCCGTCATGGTCCTGGCGTTCGTCGCGCACCGCTTCGCCGACCCGCTGCTGCGCTTCTTCGGCGACGACGGCACCCCCGCCGGGCGGTACGCCGCCAACGGCTGGGTCGCGTTCACCCTGTCCCTGGTCTCCGGCATCACCGCCGGGCTGCTCGCCTTCTGGCGCCTGCGGGCGCTGTCGCGCCAGGCCGGACAAGCGCCCCGCTGGCCGGTCTACCTGCTCGCGGGCGGCGCGGCCGGGCTCATGCTGGCCGTCGCCGAGCTGTTCACCCGCCTCGGCGCGCCGTGGCTGCTCAGCATGGCGAGTACAGACATGACCGGGGACCAGCTGTTCGAGCACATGGCGGCGGATTCGCGGCTGAACACCTGCCTGGTGGTGTTCTTCGTGGGCGCCATCACGGCGATGGTCGCGTACGGCCGCACCCTCCCGAAGGTCACCCCCGACGCCTGACCCGCCCACCCGGCGCGCCCCAGCGGCGGCCCGAGCCCCGACCGCCCCGACCGCCCCGACCGCCCCGACTTGGCATTGACGCTGGCCTATCTAGAGCACGGATCATGGAAAATGGTCCACTAGATAGGCCAGCGTCAATTTAAGGGCGGGGCGGGCGGGGGCAGGTGACGCGGGTCCGGGCGGTGTGGTCAGGAGGCGAGGAGGTCGGTGAGTTCCTCGGGGGCGTACCAGAGGAGGTCCAGGTCCTCGGCGGAGTCGACGGTGAACTGGGCGTCGGGGTCGCCGCCCGCGGCCCGCTCGACCACCTCCGCGGCCGCCGCCACGACCGGCTCCGCCTCCCGCTCGTCCACGTGGAACGCGGCGATCGCCGACCGGCGGACCGCGTCGCGCAGCCGCACCGCGCTGGTGCCGAGTTCGCGGCTGTCGGCGCTCACCTGGTCGGCGGGCACGTCGACGGAGACCACCACCCGGCGTCGCGGGGCGCCCGGATCGTCGCGCAGCAGACGCAGGGCGTCCTGGGCGGCGCGCAGGAAGGCCACGTACTCCAGCTCCTCCTCGTCGCCCTCGGCGTACCACTCGCGCAGGGCGGGGGTCACCGCGTGGGCGGCGACGGGCGGGCGGCCGAACTCCCCCGACTCCGCCAGGGCCGCCACCAGCGGCACGGTCGCGGGCAGATAGACCCGTACGAGTTCTGCCGCCACGGCGGTCACCTCCGGCTCGTCCGACCTGTCGGGGACAGTCTCGCATGTCCGGCACCGGGCACACCGTCAGCCGCCATCCGATGGCAAACTGAAGCAAGCTGAAGCATCAGACCCCTGACGCAGACCCTCGGGAGAACTCCGCCATGAACCAGCCGCAGCCGCGCTTCCTCACCCTGGAGCAGGTCGCCGAGGAGCTGAGCACGTCGGCGGCGCAGATCTACGCGCTCGTGCGCCGCGGCGAACTGCCCGCGATCAGGCTCGGCGGCCGTGGTCAGTGGCGGGTGGAGCGCGCCCGGCTGGAGGAGTTCATCGGCAAGCTCTACGACGAGGCGCAGCAGTACGTCAAGGACAACCCCCTGTCCGGCGGCGAGGACTGAGAGTTATCCACAGGCATTGACCGCGCCCCATTCGTAGCCAGAGAATTTCAAACGGAGGCAAACTCAAGCAAACTCAAGATTCAGGTGGTGAACCCATGACGGTGCTAGCGTCGCCGCCCGCCGTTGCGCCGGGCGCGGTCCGCATCCACCGCGCGCCGCTGCTCGACCCGCCGTTCGACGACGAACTGCGCCCCACCACCTACCGGCCGGTCCGGTCCGAACCGCGCGAGGTGATCCCGCCCGAGGCGATCGCCGGGGCCTCGCCCGAGTGCCACACCACCGCGCTGCGCTTCCTCAACCTGTGCCTGGAGCTGTTCAACGGGTTCCGCTCCCCCAGCCAGCTGCGCCCGCTGCTGCGCGTCACCGAGGCCAACGAGGTGCTCGACGAGCTGACCCGGGCGCTGCGCCGCCTGACCAAGATGCGGCTGGCCCGGCGCAACGCCACCGCGCGCACCCCCGTGCGCCGTCGTCAGCTGCGCACCTGCGAGCCCCGGCCCGGCGTCGCCGAGGTCGCCGCCGTGCTCAGCGACGGCCACAGCACCTGGTCCATCGCGTACCGGCTGGAGCGCGACGGCACCACCTGGCGCTGCACCGCCCTCACCGTCCTGCTCTGACCCGCCGCCCTCCGGCACACTGCCCCGACCCGGCTCCCGGGGCGGACGCCTGCCCGCACGGCACCAGGCGGCGGCCGTTCCGGGTCGCACCACCACTGGAGGGGAGAGTGCGGCGCGCACGGCAGGGGTAGCCGGGCGCCGCACAGAAAGACGGGAGGACCGCCACCCAGGCGGTCCTCCCGTTCTTCGTGCGGTGCTTACTCGGCAGAGCCGTGGCAGCGCTTGTACTTCTTGCCCGAGCCGCAGGGGCAGGGCGAGTTGCGGGACGCCGGGGCGGCCACCGCGCCGCGGCCGCCGCGCGGGGACGGGCGGCGGTCGCCGTTGTTGTTGTTGCCGATGCCCAGGGCGGGAGCCTGCTGCACCTGCGGCGCGCCGGCGCCCGCGGCACCGTCGATCGTCGGCGAGGTGTACTGCAGGCCGCGGCTCTGCTGCTGGCGCTGCAGACCACGGGCCTTGATCTCGACGTGGGAGTCGGAGTCGGGCAGCGGCACGCCCTCCTGCTGGGCCGGGGCGTGCTCGTGCTCGACCTGGACCTCCAGGTTGAACAGGAAGCCGACCGCCTCCTCCTTGATGCCCTCCATCATCTGGGCGAACATGTCGAAGCCCTCGCGCTGGTACTCCACCAGCGGGTCGCGCTGGGCGTACGCGCGCAGGCCGACACCCTCCTGGAGGTAGTCCATCTCGTACAGGTGCTCACGCCACTTGCGGTCGATGACCGCCAGCAGCACCTGGCGCTCCAGCTCGCGCGTCGCCTCCGGGCCGAGCTGCTGCTCGCGGCGCTCGTACGCCTCGTGCGCGTCCTGCTTGAGCCGCTCGCGCAGGAAGTCGGCGTCGAAGGTGTTGCGCGTGCCGCCGGCCTCCTCCTCGAGCTCGTCGATCGTGATGCCGACCGGGTAGAGCTGCCTGAGGTTGGTCCACAGCTGGTCGAGGTCCCAGTCGTCGGCGTACTCCTTGCCGGTGCCGACGGTGCCGCCGTCCACGTACGCCCCGACCACGTCGTCGATCATGCTCTGGACCTGGTCGTTCAGGTCCTCGCCGTCGAGCACGCGCTTGCGCTCGGCGTAGATCACCTGGCGCTGCTTGTTCATGACCTCGTCGTACTTGAGCACGTTCTTGCGGATCTCGGCGTTCTGCGCCTCGATCTGCGTCTGCGCGCTGCGGATCTGCCGGGTCACCATCTTGGACTCGATCGGCACGTCCTCCGGGATGTTGAAGCGGTCCATGACCGCCTCCACCGCGCCGGAGCGGAAGCGCCGCATCAGGTCGTCCTGCAGCGACAGGTAGAACCGCGACTCGCCCGGGTCGCCCTGGCGGCCGGAGCGGCCGCGCAGCTGGTTGTCGATCCGGCGGGACTCGTGGCGCTCGGTGCCGAGCACGTACAGGCCGCCCGCGGCCTGGACCTCGACGGCCTCTTCCTTGCAGGCCTCCTCCCAGCGCGGAAGGATCTCCTCGTACGCCTTGTGGTAGTCGTCGCCGTGCTCCTCCTCGGTGAGCCCGCGCTGGCGCAGCTCCGCCGCGGCCAGGAACTCCGGGTTACCGCCGAGCAGGATGTCGGTACCGCGGCCGGCCATGTTCGTGGCGACCGTGACGCCGCCCTTGCGGCCGGCCTGCGCGACGATCTCCGCCTCGCGGGCGTGGTACTTGGCGTTGAGGACCGAGTGCGGGATGCCCTTGCGGCGCAGCAGCTGCGACAGGATCTCGGAGTTCTCCACCGACACCGTGCCGACCAGCACCGGCTGGCCGGTGGCGTGGCGCTCGGCGATGTCCTCGACCACGGCCTGGAACTTGGCCTTCTCGGTCTTGTAGATGACGTCCGACTTGTCCTGGCGGACCATCGCGCGGTGCGTCGGCATGGTCACCACGCCGACGTTGTAGACCTTGTTGAACTCGCCCGCCTCGGTCTGCGCGGTACCGGTCATGCCCGAGAGCTTCTCGTACATGCGGAAGTAGTTCTGCAGGGTGACCGTCGCCAGGGTCTGGTTCTCCTGCTTGATCTCGACGCCTTCCTTGGCCTCGATCGCCTGGTGCATGCCCTCGTTGTAGCGGCGGCCGTGCAGGATGCGACCGGTGAACTCGTCGACGATCAGGACCTCGCCCTCGGCGACGATGTAGTCCTTGTCGCGCTTGTAGAGCTCCTTGGCCTTGATGGCGTTGTTCAGGTAACCGACGAGCGGGGTGTTGACCGACTCGTACAGGTTGTCGATGCCCAGGCGGTCCTCGACGCGGGAGACGCCGCGCTCGGTGACGGCGATGGTGCGCTTGGACTCGTCGACCTCGTAGTCGCCGGAGCCGTCCTTGCCGCGCTCCAGCCGGGCGACGACCTGCGCGAACTCGCCGTACCACCGCTGCGACTGCTCGGCCGGGCCGGAGATGATCAGCGGCGTGCGCGCCTCGTCGATGAGGATCGAGTCCACCTCGTCGACGATGGCGAAGTTGTGGCCGCGCTGGACCATGTCCGCGCCGGACCACGCCATGTTGTCGCGCAGGTAGTCGAAGCCGAACTCGTTGTTCGTGCCGTAGGTGATGTCGCACTCGTACGCCGCGCGGTGCTCGGCGGCGGGGCGGTTGGGCAGCACCACGCCGACGGTCAGGCCGAGGAACCGGTGCACCCGGCCCATCCACTCGGCGTCGCGCTGGGCCAGGTAGTCGTTCACGGTGATGACGTGGACGCCGTTGCCCGACAGCGCGTTGAGGTACGCCGGAAGGGTCGACACCAGGGTCTTGCCCTCACCGGTCTTCATCTCGGCGATGTTGCCGAAGTGCAGCGCGGCGCCGCCCATGATCTGGACGTCGTAGTGCCGCTTGTGCAGCACCCGCTTGGCCGCCTCTCGCACCGTGGCGAAAGCCTCCGGGAGCAGGTCGTCCAGGGTCTCCCCGTCGGCCAGACGCTCACGGTACTGGTCGGTCAGCGCCCGCAGTTCGGCGTCGGTGAGGTCGGTGTAGTTCTCCTCGATGGAGTTGACCGCCACAGCGATGGCCTTCAACCGACGAAGCATGCGCCCTTCGCCGGCACGCAGGATCTTCTCGAAAATCGACACGGGTGTTCAACGCTCCCTAGACAGTCTGCCGACCCATCGTAGGCGCATCGGACACGGAATCGTCACCCCTGGGGGAAGGAGCAACCGAGATCGGACAAGAAGTCCCAAAGTTCCCGCAGGTCACCGCCGTACAAACCGCTGTATAACCAGCGTGCGCCCGCCGCCCCCGGTATGTCAGGGTTGCCGGCATGTCTTCCCCTTACGACGCGCCCCAGCCCGTGCTGCGCGCGGAGACCGAGGCGGGCGAGAAGATCACACTCCGCCCCGCCGAGCTCAGGGACGCCGACAGCGTCCTGCTCACCTGCACCGACCCGGAGTCTTTGCGCTGGACCACCATCCCGCTCGGCTACGACCGGGCGATGGCCGAAGGATTCACCACCGACTACGCGCCGGGCTGGTGGCAGCGGCGCGAAGGCGCCTGCTGGGTCGTCGCCGGCGCCGACGGGTCCTACGTCGGGCAGTTGGATCTGCGGATCGGCAAGGATCCCGAGGTGGCCGATGTGGGATTCGTCACGGCACCGTACGCTCGCGGCCGCGGCTACATGTCCGCCGCGCTACGCGCCGCCGCCGAGTACGGTCTGCGGGAACTGGGCCTGGCCCGGGTCGAGTGGAAGGCGCACGTCGGCAACGACGGCTCACGGCGGGTGGCCGAGAAGGCGGGCTTCCGCCTCGAAGGGGTGCAGCGCGGCGGGTGCGCGCACCGGGGCGAGCGGCGCGACGCGTGGATCGCGGCGCTGGTGAGAGAGGATCTGGCATGAGTGAGCAGGTGCTCGACGGCGGGGCGGTGCGGCTGCGCCCGTGGGCCGAGGCCGACCTGGCGGACCGGGTGCGGGCCTGCGAAGATCCGGACATCGCGCGGTACCTGCCGGAGCTGCCGTCGCCGCACACGGCCGACGACGCCCGCCGGTGGATCGCCGAGGGCGCCCCCGCGGCCTGGCAGGCGGGCGGGGCGGCCTGGGCGGTGGTGGATCCGGCCACCGACCGGCTGCTCGGCGCGGCCAGCATGCTGCCGGTCGGCGTCTCGCGCAACCACGCGGCGGTCGGCTACTGGGTCGCGCCGTGGGCCCGCCGCCGGGGCGTGGCCACCGCGGCCGCCCGCACGGTGTCGGAATGGGCGCTGCGCGAGCGCGGCTTCGATCGGCTGGAGCTGCTCACCGCGCCGACGAACGCGGCCAGCCAGCGGGTGGCGCTGGCGGCGGGCTTCACCCGCGAGGGGGTACGCCGCGGCGCGCTGACCGACCGGTCGGGCGCGCTGACCGACCTGACCGCGTACGTCCGGCTCGCCACCGACTCGGGTGACCGGGTCGCGCCCGGCCTGCCGGACCTGCCCGGCGGGCAGCTGACCGACGGCCACGTGGTGCTGCGGCGGGTGACCCCGGCCGACGCCGACGACATCTTCGCCCTGCAGAGCCTGCCCGAGGTCGCCAAGACCAACCTGGGCGGCCCGATCACGCCCGAGTTCATGCGCTTCCGGTGCGAGCGGGCCGAGTCGGAGTGGCTGGCGGGCGCGCGTGCCGACTGCGTCATCCTCGACGCGGCGACCGGCGCGTTCGCCGGTGACATCGGCCTGTTCTACCAGGAGCCGTTCACCCGGCAGGCGCTGATCGGCTACGGCCTGCGGCCGGAGTTCCGGGGCCGGGGCATGGCCACCAGCGCGGCGCGCCTGATCAGCGACTGGGCCATGGAGCACGCCGGGATCATCCGGGTGTGCGCGGGGACGTTCCCGTACAACGAGGCGTCGCGCAACGTGCTGCGGCGGGCCGGGTTCGAGCAGGAGGCCTACCTGAAGGCGAAGCTGCCGGGCCGCGACGGCGGGCGGATCGACGACATCCAGTTCGTCCGGATCGCCGAGCAGTACCGCTGAGCGGCAGCGCCGCTGAACAGAAAGGACGGTGACCCGGCCTCCGGTGGTACGAGCCGACCGGAGGCCAGGTCACCGTTCCCAGAGGAGGGTGACCACGAGCAACGTCACCAGGCGAGGGTGAGCAGGCCGTAGTCGTAGGCCCGACGACGGTAGACCACGCAGGGCCGGCCGCTGTCCTTGTCATGGAACAGGTAGAAGTCGTGCCCGACGAGCTCCATCTGGTAGAGCGCGTCGTCGATCGTCATCGGCTCGCCGGAGAACTCCTTCTCACGCACGATGTGCCAGGGCTGCTCCTCGTCGTCCATCGTCGCGACGGAGCCGCGCGACAGCGAGGTGCTGGTGAGGTCACCGGGGGGTTCGAAGAGAGGCAGTCCCGCCGTCGCGGCGGCGACGGAGACCGGGGCGCGGCGGCCGCGGTGCACCCGGCGGCGGTCGGCCGCCTTGCGCATCTGGCGGTCGAGGCGCTCGATGGCCATGTCCAGTGCGCTGTAGAAGTCACCGGCGGCGCCGACGGCGCGGATCACGGGTCCGCGGGTGACACAGGTGATCTCAACGTGCTGGCAGGAATCAGCTTGGCGCGGGTTGCGCTCGTGGATTAGTTCGACGTCGATTTCAATGATCTTCTGGTCGTAACGCTCGATCTTCTGCAGCTTGTCGGCCACGTGCACCTTGTAGTGCTCGGGCACTTCGACGTTGCGACCCTTGACCTCGATGTCCACGCCTGACCTCCCACGGTCTGTCCGAAAAACTGGACACCCCAGCGATTCGCTCCGGGGCGCACTTACGTAAGCCCCTTCCGACGCTCGTGCCACTTTTCACAGTGGCCTCCATCAGGTGGTTGGCTTCTGACGCTAGCCGCTGGACAGCCTCTCGTCATCCCTTGTACCAAGACTGTTTTGACGAGATTCGCCCTTTCGGTACCACGCGTCACCGTGCCGTCACCGGCTGCCGATCAGGTAATTATGCGGAAGTTTCCGGCATATTTCTCGGTCAGGCACGGGTCCGGCGTGTCGCGGCGAGAGTGACGCATGCATCAACCCGTACCCCCGCTCGGGTCAAACATGCCGCCGCGGCCGAAAGAGTCGCACCCGTCGTGATGATGTCGTCGAGCAGCACCACCACGGACCCGGCGGCGGCCCGCCGCGCCTGCGCCAGCCGGCCCGGCGCCGTGGTGAACCCGCCCAGCGCGGCCAGCGCCCGCTGTGCCGAGGTCAGGTGGGCCGAGTCCGCCTTGGGCAGGGCGCGCAGCGGCTGCGCCAGCTCGACCCGGCGGCCCGCCTCCCGCAGCCGGGCGGCCGTCCCGCGCGACAGCAGCAGCATGTGGTCGCCGTGGCGGGCCCGCGCCGCCGCGGCCGTGTCCGGCACGTGCAGCAGCAGCACCGGGGAGCCGGGCACCACGGCCGCGACCGCCTCGGCCAGCAGCGCGCCCAGCGGCCGCGCGAGCCGGTGCCGACCCCGCTCCTTGTACGCCAGCAGCAGCTCCCGCAGCCGCCCGTCGTAGTCGCCGAGGGTGACGCACGGGGGCAGCCCGTCCGGCGCGGGCTGCGGCCGGGTGGGCCGGGCCCGCAGGGTCTCCAGCTCGCGGGCGCAGCCCTCGCACACCTCGAACCGCAGCGACTGACCCTGCGTGCCGCACCCCGCGCAGGCGGCGGGCAGCACCAGGTCGCTCAGGGCGCCCCAGAGGGCGGTGGCGGCGGCGCCCGCCCGAGCGCGGCGGACCCCCGGCGGCACGGCTCAGCCCTCGAAGAAGGCGGCGGAGACCGCCGGGGTGGCCGGGGTGCTCGGCGAGGCCGACGGATCCGCCGACGGCGTCGCCGAGGGCAGCGGCTCCGGCGGCAGGAACTGGCTCAGCGGCTCCGGGTCGTGCTGACCGAACGCCTGGTAGGCGGTGCCGTTCATGTCCAGCAGGATGTTCAGCCCGCTGCCGGTGATGGGGTTGTCGACGTACGCCACCAGGTTGGTGATCTCGGTCTGCACCCGCGACGGCGCCAGCGACTTCGACTGGAGCACCCCGTCGGTGGTGATCTCGTAGAGCAGCGCCTCCTGCGCGGCGTTCAGCCCCGCGATGACGAGATGGTCCTCCTTGGTGAAGGCGACCCCGCGCAGATCCGTGAGGCTGGTCGGCACCGACCTCGGCTGGCCGACCGAGAACGACGTGACCTGGTTGCCCTTGCGGACCAGCGCCGCCGTGTACAGGCTGCCCTTCACCACCAGCGCGATCCGGCGGCCGTCGGGCGCCACCGACATCGCGGTCACCTTGCCGGGCAGCCGGTCGGTGTGCACCTGCGCGTGCGCCCCGCCGTTGCTGACCGCGTAGATCTCACCGTCCTTGAGCACCAGCAGCACCTGGTTGGAGCGGTCCAGCCAGGTGGGCGCGGACAGGACGTCCCCTTCCAGCCCGCTGTATCTGATCTTGTCGGTCTCGCCGATCCAGAGCTGCTGCCTGCCGTAGCGCTTGCGGACCAGGGCCACCGACTGCTGGCGGCGGGAGACCGCGGCGGCGGCGATGTCCTGGTTGACGTTGCCCAGCGCGAGCGAGGCCGACGCCTGGCCGGTGCGCAGCTGGCGCAGCCTGCCGTCGACCACCGCGTAGCGGCGCGGCTCGTAGGACTGGGTGCCGACCGCCGAGTTCTTGGCCAGGTAGGTGGTGCTGGTGGTGACCGGCACGCCGTCGGTGAGCAGCTGCAGGCTGCGGTCGGCGCGGTCGGGCCGCAGCGTCCACCACAGCTGGGCGGCGAGGTTGTCCAGCGCACTGGCGTCGGAGACGGCGGCGGTCAGGTTCACCGTCAGCCGGTCCGGGCTCAGCGTGATGCTGCCGCGCCGCGAGGCGCCCTCGGGCAGCAGCTCCACGGCGCGGTCCAGCCACTGCGACGGCCCCCCGACCAGCCACTCCAGCAGGCGGTTGCCCTGCTGCTCCGGCGGGACGGCGCGCGGAAGGTAGCGCAGATCCGGCACCAGCGACGACTTGTCGGCGTTGAGGAAGTAGATGGGCCTCACGTCGTAGTAGGTGAGCACGGCGGTGTCGACCAGCAGCAGGTCGTCCGGCGGGTCGGTGATGACCAGGCCCTGGCCGTTGGGCGCCGGGCCCACGGTGAACGTGTACGTCTTGTGGCCCAGCCGCGGCGGCTCGATCCGCCCGTCGGGCGTGAGGATGCCCAGATGCTGCACCGGCACGTCCACGCCGCCGGTGGAGCCGTTGCGGGTCACCGAGCGGGTCAGCCGGACCAGGTTCACCTCGGTGCCCGGGTTCCACTCCTCGATCGCCTTCGGGCTGAGATAGCTCTTCAGCACCTCGAGCACGTTCGTGTGCGACGCCTGCGTGCCGTGGTCCCCGGCGGCCGCCTCGAGGAAGTCCTCCACCAGCTTCTTCGGATCGTTGATGATGCCGCGCACGGGCGGCGTGGCCCGCGCGTACGGCGCCCCGCCCGGACCCGCCGAGGGCCCCGGCCCGTCGCGGACGACCTGGTCGCGGGCGCCGATGCCGCAGGCGCCCAGCGTCAGCGCGGCGCCCGCCCCGGTGAGCATGCCCAGCAGGCGACGTCGGTTCAACGTGGTCATACCGTCGCCCCCCGCGGCGTCTCCAGGTGTCCGTCCGCGCTCGTCCGCGGGGCCGGCGGCTCGGCCGGGACCAGCGGCAGCGGCGAGCCGACGAGGCGGCCGCCGGCGCGGACCGGCAGGGTCAGGCGGAACTGGGCGCCGCGGCCGGGCGCGCCCCAGGCCTCCAGCCAGCCGCCGTGCAGGCGCGCGTCCTCGAGGCTGATGGACAGGCCGAGGCCGGTGCCGCCGGTCTGCCTGGCCCGGGACGGGTCGGCCCGCCAGAACCGGTTGAACACGAGCTTCTCCTCCCCCGGCTTCAGCCCGACGCCGTGGTCGCGCACCGTGATCGCGATCGCCCGGTTGTCCATGCCCAGCGTGACCACGACCGGCCTGCCCTCGGCATGGTCGACCGCGTTGCCGACCAGGTTGCGCAGGATGCGCTCGACCCGGCGCGGATCGATCTCGGCGATGACCGGCGGGTCCGGCGCCACCAGCTCCAGCGACACGTTGAGCCGCTCGGCGACCGGGTCCAGCCGCTCGGTCACCCGGCGCACCACCGTGACCAGGTCGGTCGGCTCGGCGTCGAGCATGGCGAAGCCCGCGTCGAAGCGGCTGATCTCCAGCAGGTCGGTGAGCAGCTCCTCGAACCGGTCCAGCTCGCCCAGCATCAGCTCGGCGCTGCGGGCCACGGCCGGGTCGAACCCGTCGCGCTCGGAGTGGATCAGCTCGGCGGCCATGCGCACCGTGGTCAGCGGCGTACGCAGTTCGTGCGAGACGTCGGAGGTGAACCGGCGCTGCAGCCGCGACATCTCCTCCAGCCGGACGATCTGCCGCTGCAGGTTGGCCGCCATCTGGTTGAACGCGTCGGCGAGCAGGGCCAGCTCGTCCTCGCCCTTGACCGCCATCCGCTGGTCGAGCAGGCCCGCCGACAGGCGCTGCGCGGTGCGCGCGGCGACCCGGACCGGGCTCACCGTGGCCCGGGTGACCAGCGCGGTCACCACACCCAGCAGCAGCACCAGCGCCGCGCCGACGTAGTTGATCGTCGACCGGATGTCCTCGGCGATGCCGACCTGGCTGTCGACCGGGAAGATGTAGTACAGCTCGACGGAGCCCTGGCCCCACCTGGTCGGCACGGGCGAGCCGTAGACGAGGTAGGTGCTCTGGCGGCCCTCGTCGCCGAGGTCGGCGGTGACGTACTGGTGGCTGCTCCAGCCGCCCAGCACATCGGCCTCCAGCCTGCTGGTGATGGCCTGCCCCGCGTCGCGGTTCTGCGGCCAGGCCAGCCCCTCGGTGGGCAGGGTCCGCGCCGTCTCCTTCTTGAACCGCATGGCCACCACCAGGCCGGTGGACTCCGAGCGCTGCCCGGCCAGGCTGCTGAGCAGGGTGGTGAGATCCTGATTGATCTTGGGATCCTCAGGGTTGAGCATGAGGTTCAGCTGATCGGTCGCGTCGATCACGCCGTTGTCGAAGCGCTGCTCGGCCTCGTGCTCGGCACCGGCCAGCAGCGCGTTGGTGCTGCGCTCGGCGACCAGGTAGCCGAAGCCGCCGACCAGGACGCTGGACGACAGCAGGGTGATGGTCACCATCCGCAGCTGCAGCGAGCGCCGCCAGGTGCGGCGCCCCTGCCGCAGCACGGGCGCGAGCCTGCGCGCCGTCGGCCGCAGCGCGGGCACCCGGGCGGCCTGGCGGGCCAGCCGCTTGAGCGAGGCCGCCAGCCGCGCGGCACGGGTGCCCGGCATGGCGGACCGGCCGTCCCCGCCGCCCTCGGCGGCGCTGGACAGCAGGTCGGGGCGGGGGTCGGGGGTGGTCACAGCGCGGACAAGATTAGCTGGTCCCGGCCTTGTAACCCACCCCGCGCACGGTCAGGATGATCTCCGGGCGCTCCGGGTCCGGCTCGATCTTGGCGCGCAGCCGCTGCACGTGCACGTTCACCAGCCGGGTGTCGGCCGAGTGCCGGTACCCCCACACCTGCTCCAGCAGCACCTCGCGGGTGAACACCTGGCGCGGCTTGCGGGCCAGCGCCACCAGCAGGTCGAACTCCAGCGGGGTCAGCTTCACCTCGTCGCCGTTGCGGGTCACCGTGTGCGCGGGCACGTCGATCACGATCTGGTTGTTCGGCGGCCCGATGGTCAGCAGCTCGGGGGTGACGTCCTCACCCCGGCGCAGCCGCGCCCGCACCCGGGCGACCAGCTCCTTGGGCTTGAACGGCTTGACCACGTAGTCGTCGGCGCCGGACTCCAGCCCGAGCACCACGTCGACGGTGTCGCTCTTGGCGGTCAGCATGACGATCGGCACCCCGGACTCGGCGCGGATCGCGCGGCACACGTCCAGGCCGCTCATCCCCGGCAGCATCAGGTCCAGCAGCACCACGTCGGGGCGCGCCTCGCGGAACGCCGCCAGCGCTCGCTCGCCGTCGGCGACGAACGCCGGGACGAACCCCTCGCTGCGCAGCACGATGCCGAGCATCTCCGCCAGGGCGGGATCGTCGTCCACAACCAGGACTCGGGCCCTCATCCATTTGCTCCAGGCAGCATCGGCTCGTTCATGCCGTCCAATATTCCATCCCATCCCGCAAGACACGAACCGCCTTCGCGGATCTCGTCCGATCGGCCAGGGTGGGGACCCGCGACCGGCCACGCCCCGCGAGGGCGGGACCACGCGACTGGCCCCGCCGTGCCAGGATGGCGGGCGCTGCCCCACCCCCCACCCCGACACCCCTCGGAGCACTCCTTGGACCGCGCCGCGCCGGCCGCGCCCCAGCCGCCGTACGAGCGAGCCGTGCCGCTTCGCCCGCTCACCCTCGGGGAGCTGCTGGACGCGGCGATGCAGCTGGTGCACCGCAACGGGCGGACCCTGCTCACGGTCGCCGCCGTGCTGGCCGCACTCGAGCAGCTGGCGCTGTACCCGATCCGGCTCGCCGCGGACTACCAGCCGGCCTCGGGCCTGCCCGGCCTGTTCTCCGGGTACTGGCCGGTCTTCGCCCTCGGCATGGGCCTGGAAGCGATGATCATCACCGGCCTGGGCCTGGTGACCGGGCGGGCCGTGGTGGCCGACGTCGCCGGCGTGCCCGCGCGGGCACTCGGCGGGTTCCGGCCGGGCACGGTCGCCAAGACGGTGCTGCTCGCGCTCGTCGCGGGCCTGCCCGCCCTGCTCGGGGCGTTCCTGGGGCCGGTGTGGCTGGCGGGATACCCGCTGTTCGGCCTCGCCGCGGTCGTGCTGTACGTCGAGCGCCAGGGCCTGCTCCGGAGCCTGGGCCGGGCGAGCGCGGTCGCCTTCCGGGGAGGCATGCGCGTGCTGGGCGTACGGGTGCTGGGCTACCTGGCCTGGGCGCTGCTGCGCTTCGGCTTCTACCTCGGCGTGCTGGCCGGGCAGGACTTCCTGTCGCTGGGCGACGCCGACTACGGCTGGGTGCTGATCCCGTCCTTCGTGCTGGCCAACACCGTCGCGTACGCCTGCCTGGCGGGCCTGGACGCCGCGCTGCTGATCGAGTCGCGCACCCGGGTCGAGGGCCTGGACATCTGGCTCAACCGCGCCGCGCTGCGCCGCCCGCTCTCGGCCGACCTGCTGGCGGCCACGCGATGAGGTGGTGGAACGAGGCGGTCGCCGCCTGGAGCGACCGCATGTCGCTGGGCCTGACCCTGCTGTGCCTGCTCGTGCTCGCCGGGCTGTGCGGGCTGCTCTGGTACACCTACCCCGCCTGGCTGCCGAACCGGTGGAACCTGCGCGCGGGCTGGCGCCGCGCAGACAAGGCCGCCAAGCGCGCGGAGCAGCCCGTGGTGGTGACCGAGGAGCAGCTCGACGCGGTCGAGGCGGCCGTGGAGGAGCTGCCGGAGGTGGCCCCGGTGGTGTTCGCGACCCTGGCCGACCGGCTCGCCGCCCAGGGGCGCTACGCCGAGGCCGTCCGCGAGCGGCTGCGCGCCATGGTCCGCGAGCTGGTCGACCGGAACGTGGTCGGCAACCAGCCGGGCCTGACGGTGGCCGAGCTGGCCCGCGCCGCCGGCGCCGCCCGGCCCGAGCTCGCCCCCGCGGTGACCACCGCGACCGAGACCTTCTCCACCATCTGGTACGGCAGGCGCCCCGCCACCGCCGACCACGACGCCGCGGTCAAGGACTGCCTCGACCGCGTGCACGAGCAGCTGCGAGGCCGGGCATGACGCCTGCGAAGAAGCGCCGCCGCCTGCGGCTGGTCCTGCCGTTCGTGCCCGTGGTGGCGGTCGTCGCGGTCGCGCTGACCGCGCACGCGTTCGAGCAGACTGACCCGGCCGAGGCCGGCTACCTCGCCCCGACCTCGCCCGCCGCCCAGGGCGGCCGCGACCTGGCCGAGCTGCTGCGCGGCCGGGGCGTCACCATCCTCACCGACACCCGGACCGGCGACGCGCTCGCGCGCATGGACCGGCTGGGCAGCGACGTCACCCTGTTCGTGCCCGCACCGCGCTTCGTGCACCCCGATTACCGCGAGGTCGTGGACCTGGCGCCCAAGGGCGCGACCGTGGTGCTGGTGGAGCCCGGCTCGGAGCTGCGCGACTTCGTGCCGCCGCTGGGCGTGGCCGACCGCCGCTGGGCGACCGCGGTGACCGGGCCCGGACCCGGCTGCCCGCTCACCTCCGCCACGCCGGCCGCCGTGGCGCGCACCCGGTACCTGAAGCTCAAGGACAGCCTGAACGAGCCGGTGTTCTGCTACGAGCAGGGCCTGGCCCGGCTGGAGTACAACGGCGTCGAGTTCATCGCGGTCGGCAGCGACGACCCGTTCCGGGCCGACCGGCTCGCCGAGCACGACAACAGCCGGTTCGCCGCCGACCTGCTGAGCCGGCACCGGACGCTGATCTGGCTGGACCTGCACGCGCTGGAGAACCCGCCGCCGCCCGGCCCGAGCGTGGCCCTGCCTCCGCCGTCGCCCGGCGCGTCCCCGCGGCCCGGCGGCGTCTACGAGCGGCCCAACACCGAACCGGGCGCCGGGTCCGACGACGACAGCGACGACAGCCCGCCGCAGTCGTCCGACCGCTTCACCCCGCCCAGCCCGTTCCCGGACTGGCTGTTCTGGACCGTGGTGCTGCTGCTGGTCGCGGGCGTGCTGCTGGCCCTGGCGCGGGGGCGCCGCCTCGGCGCCCCGGTCGTCGAGCCGCTGCCGGTCGAGGTGCGCGGCGCGGAGACCGCGCTCGGCCGCGCCCGCCTCTACCTGCGCGCCCGCGCCCGCGGTCCGGCGCTGGAGGTGCTGCGGGCCAACGCCCGTACCCGCCTGGCCGGCGCGCTGGGGCTGCCCGCCGCCGCCGACCGCCAGCAGCTGGGCGCCGCCCTGGAGGCGCGCCTGCCCGGCCGCCGCGCCGAACTCGACGACCTGCTGTACGGCCCCGAGCCCAGCTCCGAAGGCGAGCTGCACGCTCGCGCCACCGAACTGAAGACGCTGGTCGAGACCGTGACCGGCGCCCGCATCAACGAAGGAGTACACCGGTGACCGAGCCGCTGACGTTCGAACCCGCCGACCCGGCCCGCGAGGCGCTCGGCCGGCTGCGTACCGAGGTCGCCAAGGCCGTGGTGGGGCAGGACGGCGTGGTCGCCGGGCTGGTCATCGCCCTGCTGTGCCGGGGGCACGTGCTGCTGGAGGGGCCGCCCGGAGTGGCCAAGACCCTGCTCGTACGCAGCCTCTCGGCCGCGCTGGAGCTGGACATGAAGCGGGTGCAGTTCACCCCCGACCTGATGCCCGGCGACGTGACCGGCTCGGTCATCTACGACCCGCGCACCACCGAGTTCCAGTTCCGCCCCGGGCCGGTCTTCACGAACCTGCTGCTGGCCGACGAGATCAACCGGACCCCGCCCAAGACCCAGTCGTCGCTGCTGGAGGTCATGGAGGAGCGGCAGGTCTCCGCCGACGGGGTGAGCCGCCCGCTGCCCGACCCGTTCCTGGTCGCCGCGACCCAGAACCCGATCGAGCACGAGGGCACCTACCCGCTGCCCGAGGCCCAGGTCGACCGGTTCCTGCTCAAGCTGACCGTGCCGCTGCCCACCCGGGACGAGGAGCTGGGCGTGCTGCGCGCCCACCACGCCGGGTTCGACCCGCGCGACCTGCGCGCGGTGGGCATCCAGCGCGTCGCCGGAGCCGCCGACCTGGCGGCCGCGCGCGAGGCGGTCGGCAAGGTCACCGTCGCCGACGTGGTGATGGCGTACATCGTGGACGTCTGCCGGGCGACCCGGGCCATGCCCTCGGTGGAGCTGGGCGCCTCGCCCCGCGGCGCCACCTCGCTGCTGGCCACGTCGAAGGCGTGGGCCTGGCTGGCCGGGCGCGACCACGTCACGCCCGACGACGTGAAGGTGATGGCCCGGCCGACGCTGCGGCACCGGCTGCGGCTGACCCCGGAGGCGGAGCTGGAGGGCGTCACCGCGGACGCGGTGCTCGACTCCGTGCTGGCCACCGTCCCGACGCCCCGCTGATGCCCACCGCACGCACCGCCGCGCTGGCGGCCGCCGGCACCGTCGGGGTGATCGGCGGGTCGATCCTCGGCTTCTACCCGTCGGCCGTCTTCGCCGTGCTGCTGGTCCTGCTCGCGCTGCTGGTGCTGGTGGACCGGGCGCGGGCGGCCGACCCGCGGCGGTTCGCCCTGTCCCGCTCCGGCGCCACCACGGTCCGGCTCGGCGAGAGCACCCAGGTCGTCCTGACGGTGCGCAACCCGACCCGGACCGCGGGCGAGCTGCTGGTCCGCGACGCCTGGGTGCCGTCGGCGGGCGCGTCGGACGAGCCGTACCAGCTGCGGCTGCCCGCGGGGGCGACGGTGCAGCTGCCGACCGCGCTCACCCCGACCCGGCGCGGCGACCGCCCGGCCGCGCGGGTGACCGTGCGCAGCCGGGGGCCGCTGGGCCTGGCCGTCCGGCAGGCCGACCACGAGGTGCCGTGGACGCTGCGGGTGCTGCCGCGCTTCGCCTCCCGCAGGCACCTGCCGGAGAAGCTGTCGCGGCTGCGCACCGTCGAGGGCGCCACCGCGATCCGGGGCCGCGGCCAGGGCAGCGAGTTCGACGTGCTGCGCGAGTACGTGCCCGGCGACGACGTGCGCTCCATCGACTGGCGGGCCACCGCCCGGCGCGGTGACGTCATGCTGCGCACCTGGCGGCCGGAGCGGTCGCGGCGGGTCGTCTGCGTGCTCGACACCGGCCGTACCAGCGCGGTCCGGGTCGGCGACGAGCCGCGCCTGGACGCGGCGATGGAGGCGGCGCTGCTGCTGGCCGCGGTCGCCCGCGAGGCCGGTGACCAGGTCGATCTGATCGCCGCCGACCACCGGGTCCGCGCCGTGGTCACCGCGGTGCAGGGCCGGTCGCTGCTGCCGCGCCTGGTCGACGCGGTCGCCCCGCTGCAGCCCGCGATGGTCGAGACGGACTTCGAGCTGATCACCAGCGAGGTGCTGCGCCGCGAGCGCAAGCGCTGCCTGGTGGTGGTGTTCACGGCCCTGGAGCCGGGGGCGCTGGGCGAGGGCCTGCTGCCGGTGCTGCCGAAACTGGCCGCGCGGCACCGGGTGCTGATCGCGGCCGTGCACGACCACGCGCTGACCGACCTGGCGGCCACCCCGCTGGACCACCCGGGCGACGTCTACGCGGCGGCGGCCGGGACGCGGGCACTGGCCGACCGCGAGCGCATCGCGGGCGCGCTCAGCCGCAACGGGGTGACCGTGCTCGACTTTCCGGCCGACGTGTTCGCCAGCCGGGTCACCGACGCCTACCTGGACCTGAAGGCCTCAGGCAAGCTCTGACGGCTCGGGCGCGGCGGCCTGCTGCCGCTGCGCCCGAGCGCCGAGCACGAAGACGTACGCCAGGAACGCCAGCCAGACCAGCAGGCCGATCGCGTCGCGGACCAGCAGCGGCAGCGGCGACGGGGTCACGAAGCCCTCCAGGAACCCGGCGATGGCGAAGACCAGCACCAGCCCGCGCGCGGCGACCATGCTCTGCCGGGCCGTGGCGGCCAGCGACTGCCCCCGGCCCAGGCCCGGCGCCGGCACGATCCAGGACCAGCCCAGGCGCAGCCCGACCCCGGCCGAGACGAAGATGCCGGTCAGCTCCAGCAGCCCGTGCGGGGCGATGAGCCCGAAGAACTGCCCCGCCTCGCCGTGGCCGATCATGACGCCGCCGACGATGCCCAGGTTGAGCGCGTTCTGCCACAGCAGCCAGAACACCGGCAGGATGGCCACGCCCGAGGCCAGGCACTGCAGCGCGATCCAGGCGTTGTTGGTCCACACCAGGGTGCCGAAGACGTGGTGGTCGTACTCGCTGTAGTAGTCGGCGAAGTCGTGCTCGACCAGCTGCCGGATGTCTCCCGGGCTCAGCCCGAACTGCCCGGCCACGCTCGCGTCCTCGACGACCCAGACCGCCAGCACGGCCGAGACCGCGAGGAAGGCCAGGGCCGACGCGATCCACCAGCGGCGGGCGACGTACAGGCTCAGCGGCAGGCTGTGCGTGAAGAAGCGCGGGATGGCCCGCCAGTCGAACGCGGTCGGCCCGGTGATCGCCCCGCGCGCCGCCAGCACCAGCCGCGACAGCTCCGCCACCAGCGCCGGGTCCGGCGTGCGGCTGCGGACCACGGAGAGGTGCGTGGCCACCCGCTGGTACAGCAGCACCAGTTCGTCGGCCTCCGCCGCGCTCAGGCGGCGCCGTCGGCGGCTCAGCGTGTCCAGCCGGCGCCACTCGCCCCGGTGCTCGGCGACGTACGCGTCCAGATCCACTGCTCGTCCTCCCCTGGCGCGGGAGGGGTCCGCGCCGACCGGCAGCTTAGCGGGGACAGCCCACTCGGGTGTGCCTGTGATTCACTGTGCCGGTGCGACAGGGCGACACCACAGCGGCGGGTCTGGTCAGCGGCGAGGCAGTGCACCTGGAGGTGCGCCTGGCGCGGGCCGGCTCCCGCGTGCTCGCCCTGATGCTCGACGCGTTCGTGCAGGTCTTCCTGCTGATCGTGCTGGCGTCGCTGCTGACCCTCGCCCTGGTGCTGCTCGGCTTCAGCGACGCGGCGCCCGCGATCGCCTACGTGCTCACCTCGGCGCTGGTGCTGGTGGCCTACCCGGCGGTGCTGATGGTGCTCACGCGCGGGCGGTCGGTGGGCAAGCTGGCCATGGGCCTGCGGGTGGTGCGCGACGACGGCGGCCCGGTCACCCTGCGCCACGCCTTCACCCGCGCCCTGGTCGGCACGGTGCTGGAGTGGCCCGGCGTGCTGCTGCCGGTGAGCTGGGCGGCGAGCCTCGGCGTGCTGATCGGCTCCGGCCGGGCCAAGCGCCTGGCGGACCTGGCCGCGGGCACCATCGTCATCCACGACCGCACCCCGCAGAGCTGGGGCTGGGTGCCCAGCACCCCGCAGTTCCTGCAGGAGTGGGCGGCGACCCTGGACCTGACCGACCTCGACGACGAGCTGGCACTGGCGGCGCGGCACTTCCTGGCCCGCAGCCGCGGCCTGCGCGAGCCGTACCGCACCCGGCTGGGCCAGGCCCTGGCCACCGAGATCCTGGCCGTCACCACCCCGCCGCCGCCCCCGAACACCCCGGGCTGGGTCTACCTGGCCGCGATCGTCGGCGAGCGGCACCGCCGCTCGGCGCTGCGGCTGGCCCGCAACCGCGCCAGCCACGCCGCGCTGTGGCCGCAGCTGTTCCCGGCGCTGCCGAGCCAGCCGGCGCCGGTCCAGTACGCCCCCGCGCAGCCGGTCCCGGCCGCCGCGGCCGCCGAGGCGCTGCGCACCGCCGCGCCGACCGCCTGACCCCCGGCGTACGAACGCCGCCTCGGTCCCGACCGGGGCGGGTCGGGTCCGAGGCGGCGCTGCCCGAGCGGGTCGACCGCTCAGCTGAAGAGGCTGCTCCCCCAGAAGTCGCCCTCCCCGGCGACCCCGGGCGGGCAGGCCCACAGGGCGCTGGAGGTGTGCCGGATGTACTCGTTGAGCACGTCGTGGCGGGCCAGGTTGCGCTGCACCGGCACGAACTGCTTGCGCGGGTCCCGCTGGTACGCGATGAAGAACAGCCCGGCGTCCAGCCGTCCCAGCCCGTCGGAGCCGTCCACGAAGTTGTAGCCGCGCCGCAGCAGGTGGGCGTCGCCGTTCTGGGCCGGGTGCGCCAGCCGTACGTGGGCGTCCATGCCGATCACCGGGTTGCCGGTGCCGTCCTTGGCCGCGAAGTCGGGCTCGTCGAACTCCTGCTTGCCGCCCAGCGGCGCGCCCTCGCCCTTGTCCCGGCCGAAGATCTGCTCCTGCTCGGTCAGCGAGGTCCGGTCCCACGTCTCGATCAGCATCCGGATGCGGCGGGTGACCAGGTAGCTGCCCCCGGCCATCCAGGCGGCGCCGTCGTCGGCGTGCGCCCAGAGCTGCTCGTCGAGCAGCTTGCCGTCCTCGAGCTTGAGGTTGCGGGTGCCGTCCTTGAAGCCCATCAGGTTGCGCGGGGTGGCCTGCGCCCGCGAGGTGCTGGAGGTGCGGCCGAAGCCCAGCTGCGAGTAGCGCACGCTGACCACGCCGAAGCCGATGCGGGCCAGGTTGCGCACCGCGTGCACGGCCACCTGCGGGTCGTTGGCGCAGGCCTGGACGCAGATGTCGCCGCCGCTGATCTCCGGCTTGAGCGCGTCGCCCGGGAAGTGCGGCAGGTCCTCCAGCGCGGCGGGCCGCTTGTCGGCGATGCCGAACCGGTCGACGCCGTCCGCGTCGCGGAACAGCGTGGGGCCGAAGCCGACGGTCAGGGTGAGGCCGGAGGCGGGCAGGCCCAGCGCCTCGCCGGTGTCGTCCGGCGGCGCCTCGGGCTGGCCGCCGACGGCGCCGAGCAGCCCCGCGTCGCGGCCCGCGGTCATCCGCGCCCCCGCGGCGGTCCACTCGCGCAGCATCTCGACCAGCCGGGCGCGGTCCTTGGTGATCACGTCGAAGGCGACGAAGTGCAGCCGGTCCTGCGCCGGGGTGACGATCCCGGCCTGGTGCGGCCCGTAGAAGGGCACCGGGGCGCCCGGCGAGGCGGCGGCCGGGTCCGGGTTGTCGTTCATCATCGCCGAGCCCACGGCCACGGCACCGGCCGCACCGGCGATGCCGACGCCGGCGGCGGTCAGGGCGGTTCGTCGCGATACCACGGGGTCACGTCCCTTCGGGGTGGGAGAGTCCCGTGGCGCCGGTCGGCACCACGGGGCTCGGGCGTCACTTGGAGATGACGGCGGCGATCTTGCTGATCGGCTCGGCCAACGCGTTGATCACGTCGGTGAGCTCCTTGAGGTCGGCCTGGGTCAGCGCGGTGTGCAGCTTCCAGCCGTCGCCCTCGCGGTGCTTGCCCAGGGTGTCGTCGACCGTCTTGAACGCGGCGTCGAGGCTGGCCACCAGCTCGGGGGCGCGCTCCTCCAGGGTCGGGCGCAGCGCCTGCACGGCGGCCTTGGAGCCCTCGACGTTGGCGGCGAAGTCCCACAGGTCGGTGTGCGAGTAGCGGTCCTCCTCGCCGGTGATCTTGCCGGAGGCGACCTCGTCCAGCAGCTCCTTGGCCCCGTTGGCCAGCTGCAGCGGCGACAGCTTCTCGGCGTTGGCCTTGGCCACGATCTCCTTCACGTCGACCAGCAGCTGGTCGGCGATCGGGCCGGACTTGGAGATGTCCTTCTTCTCCCACAGGTCCTGCTCGAGGCGGTGGAAGCCGGTGAAGGCCATGCCCTCCTCGATCACCTCGGCCCGGCCGTCGATCTTCGGGTCCAGGTCGCCGAAGATCTCGGCCACCGGCTCGATGCGCTCCCAGTAGGTGCGCGCGATCGGGAACAGCGCCTTGGCCTTCTCGGCGTCCCCGGCCTTGACCGCGGCCACGAACTCCTCGGTCTTGGGCAGCAGCGCCGCGGTCTGGCTCTGGATGTAGCGCTGGTAGTTGGCGCTCGCCTCGGCCAGCTTCGCGTCGGCGGTCAGCGGCGTGGCCGAACCGGTCGCCTTGAACGCGCCCCGGATGCCCTTGCCGATCATGCCCGGCTTGCAGGCGGTCTCGTACGTCCCGGCGGGCAGCTCCACCCGCAGCTCCCGGGTCAGGCCCGGGGCGATGTTCTCCACCTCGCCCATGACCCGGTCGCCCGCGGCGTACACGTAGAACTCGGTGACCTTGGCGCCCGAGTTGGTGATGCTGAAGGTCACCGTGCCGGCGGCGTTCTCGCCCCGGGCGACCTCGCAGGCGGTGTCGGTCGCCTTGACCGCGATCGGGCCGGTGGTGTCACCGGGCTTCGCCGGCTCCGGGTCGGTGGTGCACGCGGCCAGGCCCAGGCCGAGCACGGCCACGGCGGTCAGGGCGGGAAGCTTGCGCATCGGTCGGGCTCCTGTGTTTCCGAGGTGGGGTTCAGATGGTTCCGAGGATCGGGGCGGACCGCGTCCAGGCGTCCACGCCGTCACAGCTCAGGCGGGCTGGTGCGACGAGTCGGGGGCGGGGGTCGGCGGCACGGCCGGGGTAGGCCTGGCGGCGGGCGTCGACGGCCGCCGGAGCAGGAACAGCACGAGCACCGGCACCGCGTACCCGACCCAGGCGACCGTCTCCAGCTTGGTGGGGACCGGGGTGATGTTGAACATGCCCCGCAGCAGCTCGGCGTACCAGGTGGTGGGGTCGAGCGTGCCGCTGATGTCGAACGCGTGGTCGTTCAGGCCCGGCAGGACCCCGGCCTCGAGCAGGTCGTGCACGCCGTACTTGAGGATGCCCGCGGCGACCAGCACCAGCAGCACCCCGGTCCAGGTGAAGAACCTGGTCAGGTTGATCTTCAGGGCGCTGCGGTACATCAGGAAGCCCAGCAGCACCGAGGTGGCGATGCCGCTCACGATGGCGACGACCGACCAGGTGGAGGCGGCGCCCTGGACCGTCGCGAAGAAGATCAGCGCGGTCTCCAGGCCCTCGCGCGCCACGGCCAGGAACGCCGTCAGCACGACGGCCAGCGGGCCGAGCTGGATCGCGGCGTTGAGCTTGGTCCGCAGGTCGCCCGCGATCGAACGCGCGGCGCGGCGCATCCAGAAGATCATCCAGGTGACGAAGACGACGGCGACGATCGAGGTGACCGCCTCGAACAGCTCCTGGCGCTTGAACTCCAGGTTGGCGCTGGTGAACTGCAGCAGCGCGGCGAAGCCGACCGAGAGCGCGGCGGCGACGCCCACGCCCGACCAGACATAGGGCAGGCGGCCGCGGAGATCCGATTTGACCAGGAAGGCGACGAGGATGGTCACCACCAGGGTCGCTTCGAGTCCCTCGCGCAGACCGATCAGGTACGTGGCGAGAAAGACGTTGCCGTTCACGTGCGCTCCCGAGGGTAAGAGCTTGTTGCTTGGTGAGCCTTGCCTTAATAAGGCGAGGCACACCTTAGCGTAGGGCCCATACCCGCCAGAAGTCGACGGGGGTCACTTCACTGGAACGGCTCCAGAAAGCGGTGACCTGCGGCGGCGGATCAGTACCGGTAGTGGTCCGGCTTGTACGGTCCCTCCACCGGTACCCCCAGGTAGTCGGCCTGCGCCTTGGTCAGCTCGGTCAGCCGTACCCCCAGCGCGTCCAGGTGGAGCCGGGCCACCTTCTCGTCCAGCTTCTTGGCCAGCGTGTACACGCCCACCGGGTACTCGTCGCGCCCGGTGAACAGTTCGACCTGCGCCAGCACCTGGTTGGTGAAGCTGTTGCTCATCACGAACGAAGGGTGGCCGGTGGCGTTGCCCAGGTTGAGCAGGCGGCCCTCGGACAACACGATGATCGAGTGGCCGTCGGCGAAGCGCCACTCGTCCACCTGCGGCTTGATGTTGATTCGCGTCACACCCGGCGTACGCGTGAGCCCCGCCATATCGATCTCGTTGTCGAAATGCCCGATATTGCCCACGATCGCCTGGTGCTTCATCCGCGCCATGTGCTCGGCGGTGATCACGTCCTTGCATCCGGTCGCGGTGACGAAGAGGTCGCCGGCCGGGGCCAGCTCGTCCACCGTCGCGACCTGGTAGCCGTCCATCGCCGCCTGCAGCGCGCAGATCGGGTCCACCTCGGCGACCACCACCCGGGCGCCCTGCCCGCGCAGCGAGTCGGCGCAGCCCTTGCCCACGTCGCCGTAGCCGGCCACCACGCACACCTTGCCGCCGATCAGCACGTCGGTGGCCCGGTTGATGCCGTCGACCAGCGAGTGGCGGCAGCCGTACCGGTTGTCGAACTTGCTCTTGGTCACCGCGTCGTTGACGTTGATCGCCGGGAAGAGCAGCCGACCCGCCGCCATCATCTCGTACAGCCGGTGCACGCCCGTCGTCGTCTCCTCGGTCACCCCCCGCACCCCCGCCGCGATCGCGCCCCAGCGCCGGGGATCCTCGGTCAGCGACTTCCGCAGCAGGGCGAGGATGACCCCGTACTCCTCGGAGTCCTCGCCGCTCGCGGACGGGACGGCCCCGGCCTGCTCGAACTCGGCGCCCTTGTGCACCAGCAGGGTGGCGTCGCCGCCGTCGTCGAGGATCATGTTCGGACCGCCGCCGTCCGGCCAGCGCAGGATCTGCTCCGTGCACCACCAGTACTCCGGCAGCGTCTCGCCCTTCCAGGCGAACACCGGGACCCCGTCCGGGGCGTCCGGCGTACCACCCGGACCGACCGCGATCGCCGCCGCGGCGTGGTCCTGGGTGGAGAAGATGTTGCAGCTGGCCCAGCGCACCTTGGCGCCCAGCGCCGTCAGGGTCTCGATCAGCACCGCCGTCTGCACGGTCATGTGCAGCGAGCCGGCGATGCGGGCCCCGGCCAGCGGCTGCGCGTCGGCGTACTCGGCGCGTACCGCCATCAGACCCGGCATCTCGTGCTCGGCGAGCTGGATCTCCTTGCGCCCGAACGCGGCTTGCGAGAGGTCGGCGACCTTGAAGTCGCCGGAGGCGAGCGTGCCGGTCATCGGAGTGCTCCTGTTCGGTCGACCGGGCCGGACATACGTGTGGCCCGGTCCCTGGGCGGACCCTCCGCACCAGGAACCGGGCCACACTCCCCCCGGTTTGGTTCCCCCGCGCGTGGCTCGGAGTTGAGATCCCGATAACGCTGCGTGGTTAAAGAGTCACACTCCGTCGAGTCAGTGTCAAGCAGTTCAGGCCAACTTTCGCCACGCGCCGTGTCCGTCATATCACCACACCGTAATCACGACACCGTACTGCCGCTCCGCGCCGCCTCTCCACCCCGCCTTGAATCGACAGTGGCCTATCCAGAAGACGAATCACGAGAATTCGTGCTCTAGATAGGCCACTGTCGATGCTAAGTCGGGCCGGAGGCCCGTGGATCGCGATCATGATCGGGATCGTGGATCCAGCTCTGCCCCGAGGCGGGGTCAGAGGGAGCCGGTGTACGCCTCGCCCGTGCCGCCGCTGAACGTCAGGGGGCCGCCCGCGGGCAGGCCGTACGCGGCTTCGCCGCTGCGCAGCACCACCGACCCGCCGCTCTCGTCGCCCACGGTCAGGCTCCCGGCCACGCAGAACACCGTCCGCGGCCCGTCCAGGGCCAGCCGGGCCTCGCCGACCTCCCCGTCCAGCCGCACCCGGTGCAGCCGGAAGTCGCGCACCGGCACACTCCAGGTGACCACGCCGGGCGCGACCGGCTCGGGGTCGCGCACCGGCTCGTGCAGCGGCTCGAAGCGCAGCACGCGCAGCAGTTCGGGCACGTTGACGTGCTTGGGGGTCAGGCCGCCGCGCAGCACGTTGTCGCTGGCCGCCATGATCTCGATCCCGGCGCCGCGCAGGTATCCGTGCAGGTTCCCGGCGGGCATCCAGATGCCCTGCCCAGGCTCCAGCATCAGGTGGTTGAGCAGCAGCGCCACCGCCACGCCGACGTCGCCCGGGTACTCCGCCGACAGCCGCCGGACCAGGCCGCGCGGTCCGCCGCCGACGGCCCCGGCGGGTAGCTTGTCGGCGTTGGCGGCGATCTGCTCCAGCAGCTCGGGCCGCTCCGCGGCGGGCCAGCTGAGCAGCGCGTGCACCGCCTCGCGCAGGTCGCCGACGGCGAGTGCGCCGACCACGCGCTTGAGCGCGGGCAGCGCGAGCGCGTCGACGAGTTCGGCGGAGGCGGCCGGGTCGCGGAAGCCGCACAGCGCCTCGAACGGCGTGTACGCCACGAGCAGCTCGGGCTTGTGGTTGCCGTCGACGTAGCTGCGGTGGGCGGCGGTGCGCGGCACGCCCGCTCGCTCCTCGGCGGCGAAGCCGTCGGCGGCCTGCCGCGCGTCGGGGTGTGCCTGCAGCGACAGCGAGCGCTCCGCCGCCAGCAGTTTCATCAGGTACGGCAGGCGCGCGCCGTACGCGGCGTGCGCGTCGGCGCCGAGCAGTTCACCCGGCGCCGACGCGATGGCCTCGGCCAGTGACCGGCCGTCGATCGTGGAGGGGCTGTCGGGGTGCGCGCCGATCCACAGTTCCGCCTCTGGCCCGTCGCTGGGCACGGGCCGCCCCTGGACCTGCGCGATGATGTCGCGCGAGCCCCAGGCGTACGGCCTGATCGGGTTCTGCAGTCGGCGCACGGGGGTCAGCCCTTCGCGTAGTCGATGTCCGGTTCGAGGTAGATTACCCGGGCAATCGGCACTGCGGCACGGATGCGCGCCTCGGCGGCGTCGATGCCGCGCGCGATCTCGTCCGCCTTCTCGTCGTTGCGTACCGCGATCTTGGCGGCGACGAGCAGCTCCTCCGGGCCCAGGTGCATGGTGCGCATGTGGATCACACGCTCCACCTCGGGACCGTCGGTGATGGCGGCCGCGATGGCCAGGACGTGCTCCTCCGTGGCCGACTCGCCCAGCAGCAGGCTCTTCGTCTCGATCGCCAGCACCACGGCGATGGCCACCAGCAGCAGACCGATCATCGCGGTGCCGGCCGCGTCCCACCGGCCATCGCCCGTGATCAGCGTCATACCGACGCCGAACAGGGCGAAGACCAGGCCCACCAGCGCACCGAAGTCCTCCAGCAGGATCACCGGAAGCTCCGGCGCCTTGGCCCGCCGGATGAAGTTCTTCCACGAGACACCGTTGCGGATCCGGTTCGACTCCTGGATCGCGGTCCGGAACGACAGCGACTCCAGGATGATCGCGACCACCAGCACCGTCACCGGCACCCACTGCCACTCGGTGATCCCGTGCGGGTCGTGCCACTTGTGGTACGCCTCGTACAGCGCGAACAGGCCACCCACGCTGAACAGCACGATCGACACGATGAACGCGTAGATGTAGCGCTCCCGGCCGTACCCGAAGGGGTGCAGCGGGGTCGCCTCGCGCTTGGACCGCCGTCCACCGAGCAGCAGCAGCAGCTGGTTACCCGAGTCCGCCACCGAGTGGATCCCCTCGGCCAGCATCGACGACGATCCCGTCAGCCCCCAGGCCACGAACTTCGTCACCGCGATGCCGAGGTTGGCGGCCAGCGCCGCCACGATCGCCTTGGTGCCGCCCTCGGCACTCATGCCGCTACCCCGACCGTCGTCATCTCGCAGAACCCATACTTCACTTGCGCAACTGCTCCTTCAGCTCCGTGACGGCCGGCACCGCCATCGGGTCCAGGCCATGCCCGAGCCCGAGGTACACCGAAGCGAAGTCGGTCGCCGCCACGAGTGAGGCGAAGCGCTCCAGCGCCGAGCCACCCTCGGCGGTGAGCACGTCAACCTCGATGCCCCGCCTCGCGGCGATGTCCTGCACGACCTCGGCCCGCCGGTCCGTCGTCTGCGCCGCACTGTTCTCGTCGGCGAGACCACCGTCGCACAGCAGCACCACCTTCAGACGCGGAGGGTCGGCCGAAGGCGTATCGAACTCAGGATCAGCGAAGATGTCCTTCTCCAACGCGGCCAGCGCGCCGAAGACGCCGTCGAGCAGGCCCACCCGGCCGCGTCCGGCCTCGCCGAGCGCGTCGGTGACGACCGGGTAGCGGGCGTTGGCCGACAGCATGTCGCCGTAGCGGACCGCCGCGACCGCCGCCAGCGGCGAGTCACCCCAGATGATCGGCACCGACCCGGCCAGGTTCAGGGCGATGGTCTTGGCCCGGTTGACGAACGTCTCGGCGGTCGGGCGGCAGCGGTCGGCCTCCAGGTCCAGCCGGGTGGCGGTCTCGGCCAGGTCGGCCTCGTTGACCTTGACCAGGCCGAGCGCCCGCGCGGTGAGCAGCACCGGCACGGTCAGGCCCCACAGGTTCGCCCGCGCCGCGCCGCGCCGGGGCACCGGGATGAACGGTGCCCGGTTGCGCTCGGCCACCGACTGCAGCGGCGAGCCCGGCGCACCGATCGCCACCAGGCGCGCCCCGCGCCGTCCGGCCGCCTCCGCGACCGCCAGCGCCTCCGGCGAGCGGCCCGACGCCGACACCGCGATCACCACGTCGGCGGCGCCGATCCAGGCGGGCACCTCCAGGCTGCGGTGGGTCAGCACCGGGACCAGGCAGCGGGGCCCGGCGATGGTGGTGAGGATGTCGCCGGTACGGGCCGCCGTACCGGCGCCGACCACCACGACCGCCCGGGGGCGGCCCTCGTCGGCCAGGTGGCTCAGGTCCACCTCGGCCGTCAGCGACGTCGCCTCGCGCACCTGCGCGCCCGCCGAGGCGATGGCGCGCAGCATCCCGCCCGGATCCCGGGCGGCCAGGCCCGGGGCGTCGTCGAGCAGCGCCTCGTCGAACCACCGGTTGCCGCGTACGCCCGCGGCGCCGTCCAGCGGCGGGATGGCCATCAGGCACCCGCCTTGCCGGTCAGCACCTCGTCGAGCAGCAGCACCGGCAGCCCGTCGCGCACCGGGTACACCCGGCCGCACGAGGTGCAGGTCAGCGTCTGCGCCTCGGGGTCGTGGCGCAGCGGGGCGTGATCCTCCGCCGGGCAGGCGAGAATCTCGAGCAGTTGCGGGTCGAGCGACACGTCGGCTCCTTCACATCGCAGGCTGGGCTACAGCGAGGCTGAGCTGAAGTGCAGCCTACCCACGGACGAGCTTGAGCACCTCGTCGCGCAGCTGCGACATCCGCTCCACGCCCGGGGCCTCGACGTTGAGGCGCAGGAGCGGCTCGGTGTTCGAGGCGCGCAGGTTGATCCACGCCCCGTCGTCGAAGCTGACGGTGAGTCCGTCCAGCTCGTCCTGCGGCTGCCCGGCGAAGTGCGCGCGCACCTTGGCCAGGCTCGCGGGCTGGTCGGAGACCACGGAGTTGATCTCGCCGGAGGCGGCGTACCGCTCGAACCGGCGGCCCAGCTCCGACAGCGGCCCCGGCTGCTCGCCCAGCGCGGCCAGCACGTGCATCGCGGCCAGCATGCCGGTGTCGGCGCCCCAGAAGTCGCGGAAGTAGTAGTGCGCCGAGTGCTCGCCGCCGAAGACCGCGCCGGTCGCGGCCATCTCCGCCTTGATGAACGAGTGCCCGACCCGGGTGCGCACCGGCGTGCCGCCGTGCTCGCGCACGATCTCCGGCACCGCCGCCGACGTGATCAGGTTGTGGATGATCGTCGAGCCGGGGTGCTTGGCCAGCTCCCGGGTGGCCACCAGCGCGGTCACCGCCGACGGCGAGACCGGGTTGCCGTCGGCGTCGACCACGAAGCAGCGGTCGGCGTCGCCGTCGAAGGCCAGGCCGAGGTCGGCGCCCTCCTTGACCACGGCCTGCTGCAGGTCGACCAGGTTCGCCGGCTCCAGCGGGTTGGCCTCGTGGTTGGGGAACGAGCCGTCGAGCTCGAAGTAGAGCGGGACGATGTCCAGCGGCAGGGCCGGCAGCACCGCGTCACCGAGCACGGCGGGCACGGTGTAGCCGCCCATGCCGTTGCCCGCGTCGACCACGACCTTCAGCGGGCGTACGCCGCTGAGGTCCACCAGCGTGCGCAGGTGCGCCGCGTAGTCAGCCAGCAGCTCGCGCTGCTCGATGGTGCCGCTCGGCGCGGGGACGGGCGTGCCCGCGTCCAGCAGCGCCTGGGCGGTCTCCCGGATGGTGGACAGGCCGGTGGCCTGGCCGACCGGCTTGGCGCCCGAGTAGCAGAGCTTGATGCCGTTGTACTGCGCCGGGTTGTGGCTCGCGGTGAACATCGCCCCGGGCACGTCGAGCACGCCGGAGGCGTAGTAGAGCAGGTCGGTGGAGCCGAGACCGGCGTTGACCACGTTGACGCCCTCGGCGCGTACGCCGTCGGTGAAGGCCGCGACCAGGGCCGGGCCGGATTCGCGCATGTCGTGGGCGACCACGATGGTGCCCCGGTCCTCGCCGCGTTCGCGCAGCGTCTGTGCGAACGCCCGGCCCAGGGCCCCGGCGACCTGCTCGTTCAGCTGGTCGGGCACGGTGCCGCGAACGTCGTAAGCCTTCACGATGGTGGACAAGTCAATCATTTCGCTCACTCCTCGCAGCTGGGACCGGAACAGCCTAGCCATCGCAGGTTTCCCCATCGCGACAACATGCGGGCGCGGCGTCGGCGCGGCCGCGAACGACGGGCGCGCGTCACCGCGATAGGAAGATCATCCAGAAGGTGCTGTCCAATCAGGCGATGCCGCATTCGGCCTTCGAGACCCTTATTCGGCACCCATCACGAAAGACCCGCCATTCTGTGAGTGATTAGCTTCACAGCCAATTAACCGACTGTTCAGACGCTGTTACTTTCGAGGCCGTCTTCGCCTTCAGGCACTTCCCGCTGAGTCATGTCGGTTCCGACCCTCCGCGTGCCAGGGGGTGGCGTCCGATCAGCGGCTCAACGGGGAATTGAACATGGCGAAAATCAGCATTGTGGTGCCCATCTACAATGTGCAGCCGTATCTGCGCGAATGTCTGGATTCAATCTTGAATCAGACATTCCGCGATATCGAGGTCATCGCGGTGAACGACCGCTCCCCCGACGGATGCGGCGCGATCATCGACGAGTATGCCGCGCGCGACTTCCGCGTGCGGCCGCTGCACCTGCCGGAGAACGTCGGCCTGGGCGGGGCGCGCAACGCCGGTCTCGCCGTCGCCACGGGCGAGTACGTCTGGTTCGTCGACAGCGACGACTCGCTGACCGACGGCAGCCTGGCCGCGGTCGCCGAGCGGCTGGCGGCCACCACCCCCGACGTGCTGATCGTCGACTACGCCCGGACGTACTGGTGGGGCGCGCAGAAGCGCAACATGCTGCACGGGCTGCTCAGCGACCCCGCGCAGCCGGACGTCTTCCGGATCGCCGAGCGGCCGGAGCTGCTGCGCCTGTTCCCCTGCGCCTGGAACAAGGTCGTCCGGCGCGAGTTCCTCCTCGCCGCCGACCTGCCCTTCCCCACCGGCTGGTACGAAGACCTGCCGTTCACGTACCCGCTGCTGGCCCACGCGGAGCGGATCAGCGTGCTGCCCCGGATCTGCGTGCTCTACCGCCAGCGCCGCTCCGGTTCGATCCTGGGCACGACCAGCGACCGCCACTTCGAGGTCTTCGCCCAGTACGACCTGGTCTTCGCCCGGCTCGCCCGAGCCGCCGACGGCGCCCGGATCCGGCCGTGGGTGCTCGGCCACGCCCTGAACCACTGCCTGGTCGTGCTCGGCAACGACCGCCGTCTGAACCCCGGCTCGCGCAGCCGGTTCTTCCGGGAGTCGGTGGCCCTGCGCAAGCGCCACCTGACCGCGGACGGGTTCGTCCTACCGGCCGACGCCAGCCCGGCCCGCCACCGCATCCTCGCGCTCGGCAGCTGGCTCGGGTACCGCTCGCTGCGCTACGCGCACGGCCGCCTCGACCAGGTCCGCCGCAAGCTGCGCGGGGCCAAGCGCAAGCTGCGCAAACGCCTCTCCGGCACCCGGCGCAAGCTGCAGTACGCGTACTACAGCGTGCAGCGCCGCCGCCCGATCGACCAGAAGCTCGCCGTGTACTCGGCATACTGGGGGCGCGGGGTCCGCTGCAACCCGGGCGCGATCTACCAGCGGGCCCGGGAGCTCACCCCGGACGTGCGCGGTGTGTGGATCGTCAAGGCCGACCGGGTCGGCGACGTGCCGGCGGGCGTGGACTACGTCGTCGAGAACTCGTGGCGCTACTTCAAGGTGCTGGCCCGGGGCCGCTGGTTCATCAACAACGTGAACTTCCCGGACTTCGTGGTCAAGCGCAAGGGCAGCGTGCACCTGCAGACCCACCACGGCACCGCGCTGAAGTCGATGGGCATCGACGAGATGCGCTACGCCCTGACGGCGCGCAAGATGAACTTCGGCAAGCTGCTCAAGCGCGTGGACCGCTGGGACTACAGCCTCGCCGCCAACACCTACTCCACCGAGGTCTGGGGCCGGGTCTACCCGAGCAACTACCAGTCCCTGGAGTACGGCTACCCGCGCAACGACGTCCTGTCCACGGCCACCGCCGAGGACGCGGCCAAGGTGCGCGCGGAGCTGGGCATCCGGCCCGACCAGAAGGTCGTCCTCTACGCGCCGACGCACCGCGACTACGCCACGGGGTTCGACCTCCAGTTGGACCCGGTGGCGCTGGCCAAGGCACTGGGGCCCGACGGCGTGGTGCTGACGCGCGCGCACTACTTCTACGACCGCGACACCTCTGGGGTGGCCGCCCACCCGCAGGTCCGCGACGTGTCCGACCACCCCAGCATCGAGGACCTGTACCTGGCCACCGACGTCCTCATCACCGACTACTCGTCGGTCATGTTCGACTTCGGCGTGCTCAACCGGCCCATCGTGATCTACGCGCCCGACTGGGACGTCTACCGGGCCACCCGGGGCACCTACTTCGACCTGGCCACCGAGGGTCCGGGGCCGTTCTGCCGCACCCAGGACGACCTGGTCTGGCTGTTCGAGCACGACCAGGTACGCAGCCCTGAGATGGAGCTGGCGCGGGCCAAGTTCCGGCGCCGCTTCTGCCACCTCGACGACGGCCGGGCCGCCGAGCGGGTGGTCCGCCACCTGTTCCTGGACCAGCCCGCGGCCGTCTGACGTCCGGCGGTCCGCCCGGGAGCCCGCGCTCCCGGGCGGATCGCGGGCTACAGCGCCAGGCCCGTGAGCACGAGGACGCGCGGGTCGGTGTAGTCGTCCATGGCGCTGCGCAGGCCCTCGCGGCCGACGCCGGAGCCCTTGACGCCGCCGTACGGCATCTGGTCGGCGCGGAACGACGGCACGTCGCCGACGATCACGCCCCCGACCTGCAGCACCGTGTGCGCGGTGAACGCCGTCTGCAGGTCTCGGGTGAACACGCCCGCCTGGAGCCCGAAGGCCGAGTCGTTGACCGCCGCGAACGCGTCGTCGTCGGAGTCGGCCGCCGACACCACCAGCACCGGTCCGAACACCTCGTCGCAGGCCACCTTCGCCCCGGCCGGGACGTCGACCAGCACGGTGGGCGCGTAGTTCGCGCCGTCGCGTACGCCCCCGGTCAGGACGCGGGCGCCGGCGGCGACCGCCTCGGCCACCCAGGCCTCGACCCGCTCCGCCGCCGCCTCGGTGATCAGCGGCCCCACCTGCGTATCGGCCGCCGCCGGGTCACCGACCTTGAGCGCCTGGACCGCCGCGACCAGCTTGGGCACGAACGCCTCCAGCCGGTCCCGGTGCACGATCACCCGCTGCACCGCGATGCAGCTCTGCCCCGCCTGGTAGTTGCTGAACAGGGCGATGCGCTGCGCCGCCCAGTCCAGGTCGGCGTAGTCGCCGCAGACCACCGCGGCGGCGTTGCCGCCCAGCTCCAGCGTGACGTGCTTGTGCGGCACGGCCTGCTGGATGCTCGCGCCGACCGGCCCCGAGCCGGTGAACGACACCACCGGCAGGCGCGGGTCGGCGACCAGCGCGGCGGCGCGGTCGTTCGGCACCGGTACGACCGAGAAGATGCCCGCAGGCAGCTCCGTCTCGGCCAGCAGCTCGCCCAGCAGCAGCGCCGACAGCGGGGTGGCCGGGGCGGGCTTGACCACGATCGGCGCGCCCACCGCGATCGCCGGGGCGACCTTGTGCGCGACCAGGTTCAGCGGGAAGTTGAACGGGCTGATGCCCAGCACCGGCCCCTTGGGGAAGCGGCGGACCACGGCCATCCGCCCGGCCGCGGCCGGGTCGGTGTCCAGCCGCATCAGCTCGCCCGCGAACCGCCGCGCCTCCTCGGCCGCCCACCGGAACGTCGACACGGCGCGGTTCAGCTCGGCCTTCGCCCACATCAGCGGCTTGCCGTTCTCGCCGCTGATCAGCGCGGCGACCTCGTCGCCCCGCTCGGCCAGGCGGCGGCTGACGTGGTCGAGGGCGGCGGCGCGGGCGGCGGCCGGGAGCCGGGCCGCCACGGGTGCCACCCGCGCGGCGGCCGCGACAGCAGCCTCCACCTGTGCTTCGGTGGCGTTGGAGGTCTGCCCGACCACTCGCCCGTCGTAGGGGTTGCGCACAACTACAAGATCATCACTGGACTCGGGCGCGCCCGCGATCCAGAACGGGGTCTGATCGGCCATAAGGCCACCCTACTGCACGGAAACAGTTGCTCAAGACCCTTGCTCGTTGCGGATTTCGTAGCGAAGATTGCCCTATGCCACCGAGGACAGAACAGCTCGCCAATTTCATCAACGGTAAGTACGTGGCGCCGGTCGACGGCGGCTACGCGGACCTGATCGACCCCTGCACCGGCGAGGTTCTCGCCAGCGCCCCGGTCTCGGGCAAGCAGGACATCGAGAACGCCATGGCCGCGGCGGCTGCCGCGTTCGAGGCCTGGCGCGACACCACGCCCAGCGAGCGGCAGAAGGCGCTGCTGCGGATCGCCGACGCGGTGGAGGCGCGCGCCGACGAACTGGTCGCCCTGGAGAGCCGCAACACCGGCAAGCCGCTGGCGCTGACCGCCAGCGAGGAGCTGCCGCCCGCGATCGACCAGATCCGCTTCTTCGCCGGCGCCGCCCGCCTGCTGGAGGGCCGCTCGGCCGGGGAGTACATGGCGAACATGACCAGCTACGTGCGCCGCGAGCCGATCGGCGTCTGCGCGCAGGTCACGCCCTGGAACTACCCGCTGCTGATGGCCGTCTGGAAGTTCGCCCCGGCGATCGCGGCGGGCAACACGGTCGTGCTCAAGCCGTCGGACACCACGCCGATGTCGACGCTGCTGCTGGCCGAGATCGCTGCGGAGTTCCTGCCGCCGGGGGTGTTCAACGTGGTCTGCGGCGACCGCGACACCGGCCGCGCCCTGGTCTCGCACCCGACCCCGGCGATGGTCTCGATCACCGGCTCCACCCGGGCCGGGTCCGAGGTGGCCGCCGCGGCCGCGCCCGCGATCAAGCGCACCCACCTGGAGCTGGGCGGCAAGGCGCCGGTCATGGTCTTCGACGACGCCGACATCGCCGCCGCCGCCGAGGGCATCGCCATCGCCGGGTTCTTCAACGCCGGCCAGGACTGCACCGCCGCCACCCGCGTGCTGGTCACCGAGGGGGCGTACGACGCGTTCGTCGACGCGCTGACCGAGCAGGCCCGCAACCTCAGGACCGGCGCGCCCGACGACTCCGACGTGCTGTTCGGCCCGCTCAACAACGCCAACCAGCTGGCCCGCGTCACCGGCTTCATCGAGCGGCTCCCGGCGCACGCGCGCGTCACCGCGGGCGGCAACCGCGTCGGCGACCGCGGCTACTTCTTCGAGCCGACCGTCGTGGCCGACCTGGTCCAGGGCGACGAGATCGTCACCGACGAGGTGTTCGGGCCGGTCATCACGGTGCAGAAGGTCGCCGACGAGGCGCAGGCGCTGAAGTACGCCAACGACTGCCGGTACGGGCTGGCCTCCAGCGTGTGGACCTCGGACCACGGGCGGGCTATGCGGATCAGCAAGCGGCTGGACTTCGGCTGCGTCTGGGTCAACACCCACATCCCGCTGGTCGCGGAGATGCCGCACGGCGGCTTCAAGCAGTCCGGATACGGCAAGGACCTGTCCGCGTACGGCCTGGAGGACTACACGCGGGTCAAGCACGTCATGCACAACATCGGAGAATGACCTTGAGCGCCTCTTCGGACATCCACGCCCGCCGCACCGCCGCCGTCGCCAGGGGCGTCGGCTCGACCATCACCTCCTACGTCGAGCGCGCCTCCGGTGGCACGCTGCGCGACGTCGACGGGCGGGAGTGGATCGACTTCGCGGCCGGGATCGCGGTCACCAGCGTGGGCAACAGCGCCCCGGCGGTGGTCGAGGCGGTCAAACGGCAGGTCGAGCTGTTCACCCACACCTGCTTCATGGTGGCGCCGTACGAGTCGTACGTATCGGTGTGCGAGCAGCTGAACGGGCTGACCCCGGGTACGCACGAGAAGCGGTCGGCGCTGTTCAACTCCGGTGCCGAGGCGGTCGAGAACGCCGTCAAGATCGCCCGGTACGCCACCGGGCGGCAGGCGGTCGTGGTGTTCGACCACGGCTACCACGGGCGCACCAACCTGACCATGGCACTGACGGCGAAGAGCATGCCGTACAAGCACGGGTTCGGGCCGTTCGCCCCGGAGGTCTACCGGGCGCCGATGTCGTACCCGCTGCGCGACGGCCTGACCGGCGAGCAGGCCGCCGCCCGTGCCATCGACGAGATCACCACGCAGGTGGGCGCGGCGAACGTGGCCGCGATCGTGATCGAGCCGGTGCAGGGCGAGGGCGGGTTCGTCGTGCCCGCGCCGGGGTTCCTGCCCGCACTCGCGAGCTGGGCCAGGGCCAACGGGGCGCTGTTCGTCGCCGACGAGATCCAGACCGGGTTCTGCCGTACCGGCGACTGGTTCGCCAGCGAGCACGAAGGCGTGGTGCCCGACCTGGTCACGGTCGCCAAGGGCATCGCGGGCGGGCTGCCGCTGGCCGGGGTCACCGGCCGGGCCGAGCTGATGGACGCGGTGCACGTGGGCGGGCTCGGCGGGACGTACGGCGGCAACCCGATCGCCTGCGCCGCCGCCCTGGCGTCGATCCAGACCATGCGCGAGCTGGACCTCAACGCCGCCGCCCGGCGCATCGGCGGGGTGCTCACCGACCGGCTGACGAAGCTGGCCGCCGCCCACCCCCGGATCGCCGAGGTACGCGGCCGGGGCGCCATGGTCGCCATCGAACTGGTCAAGCCCGGCACCCTGGACCCGGACCCGGTCCTGACCGGCGCGGTCAACAAGGCCTGCCACGCGGCCGGCCTGCTGACCCTCACCTGCGGTACCTGGGGGAACGTGTTCCGGTTCCTGCCGCCGCTGGTGATCTCCGACGCCGACCTCGACCGCGGCCTCTCCATCCTGGAGGAAGCCTTCACCACCACCGCCTGACCCAGGCTGCAGTTTCGGGGAAAGTGCCCGAAAAAGGCCCCGGGTTGCTGCAGTTTCGGGGAAACCGCAGCAACCCGGGGCCGCGAGCGCAGCGGGTCAGGCGGCCACCTGCTGGCGGAGCTGGTTGCCGGTGGGGCGGAAGGGCTGCTGCTCGCGCATGCCCCAGGGGGAGCCGTACTCGGTGAGCTTGGTCAGGAACGGCACCGGGTCCAGCGCCTCCGGGCCGAGCACCCCGGTGCCCTGCCAGATCCGCTCGCTGAGCAGCTCCAGCGCGACGACCGGGTTGACGGCCGTCTGCCACACCACGGCCTGGTGGCCGTACTCGCGCATGGACCACTCGTTGTCGACCACGTGGTACAGGTAGACCTCCCTGGCCTTGCCGTCCAGCCCGCGCCCGCGCACCCAGGTGCCGGCGCAGGTCTTGCCGCGCATGCGCGAGCCCAGCGTGGCCGGGTCGGGCAGCTGCGCGGCGAGCACGTCGCGCGGCGACACCATGACCGGGGACTTGCCGCCGCCGATCGCGATGGGGCGGGTGGAGTCCAGGCCGAGCTTGTGCACCGTCTTCAGGATCTCGATGAACTCGCTGCCCAGGCCGTACTTGAAGGTGACCCGCCGGGCGTCGACCCAGCGCGGGATGAGCAGGACCTCCTCGTGCTCCACGTTGACGCACTCGACCGGCCCGATGCCCTCGGGGAAGTCGAACACCTCGGGCTCGCTGAACGGGGCGGTGGTGAACCAGCCGCGCTCGCGCTCCCAGACGATCGGCGGGTTGAGGCACTCCTCGATGGTGGTCCAGATGGAGAACGACGGGGCGAAGTCGAACCCGTCCACGGTGATGTTGGACCCGTCCCGCACCCCGATCTCGTCGATCTCGGCGAACAGGTGGTCGGCGGCGTACCGGGCGAAGATGTCGGACAGGCCGGGCTCGACGCCGATGCCGACCAGGGCCAGCCGCTCCTTGGCGGCCCAGTCGACGGCCTTGGCGAACTGCTCCTCGCCGAGCATGACGCCGGTCCGGGTGTACGGGTCGGTCGGGTGCGGGCGCGACAGCGACATGGCCATGTCGAGGTAGTCGGCGCCCGCGGCGTACGCCCCGTCGAAGATCGGCATGACGAAGCGGGGGTCGACCGCGTTCAGCACGTGGGTGATGCCGTGCTCGCGGCACAGCGCGGCGACGTCGTCGACGTTGGTGGCGTCGAGCCGGGCCGCCACGAAACGGGCATCCAACCCGGAGACGGCACGCTGGGCCCGCTCCAGGGAGTAGTCCGCCACGACCATGAGCTGGAAGAAATCACGGCGTGCGGCGATGGAGGCTGCTGCACTGCCGACGCCGCCAGCGCCGACCAGCAGGATACGCATAACAGTCCCTTCAACGACGCGGCTTTCGAACCGCGTGCGGGTGGCTATTCAAAGGTGTGCCGTCCCAGCCCGCCGGCGCGTCACGCAAGGGGCTGGGGGTGCCGGTGGGGTTACCGGGTCAGGAGTCGAAACCGAGGCCGGCGTGGTCCAGGGTGCGCAGCCACAGGTTGCGCCTGCCCTGGTGCTCGTCGGCGCGCGCCAGCGACCAGCGGGTGAGCTGGATGCCGAGCGAGCGCAGCGGCTCCGGCGGCAGCGGCCAGGGCCTGCTGCGGACGAAGTCGAGCCTCGTGCGTTCGGTGTCGAGTCCGTGCAGCTGGTCGAGCATCACCTGGGCCCCGAAGCGGGTCGCGCCCACGCCGAGTCCGGTGTACCCGGCCGCGTACGCCAGCCTCCCGCCGAAGGCGGTGCCGAAGAACGCGCAGAACCGGGTGCAGGTGTCGATCACCCCGCCCCAGCTGTGGGAGAAGCGAAGCCCCTCCAACTGCGGGAACGTGGTGAAGAAGTGCTCTGCCAGCCGCTCGAAGGTGGCCTCCCGCTGCTCCAGCGTCGGCGCGATCCGGTTGCCGAAGTGGTAGATCGCGTCGTACCCGCCGAACAGGATCCGGTTGTCGGCGGTGAGCCGGTAGTAGTGGAACTGGTTGGCCGAGTCGCCCAGGCCCTGCCGGTTGCGCCAGCCCACCGCGGCCAGCTGGGCGTCGCTCAGCGGCTCGGTCATCAGGGCGTAGTCGTACACCGGGATCAGGTAGCGCTTGAGCTTGCGCACCAGCGGCCCGAAGGCGTTGGTCGCCAGCGCCACCCGGCTCGCCCGCACCTCGCCGTGCGGCGTGCGCAGGACGAGGCCGTCGCGCTGGGTGGCCACGCCGAGCACGGGTGTGCCCTCGTAGATGCGCACCCCCAGCGACAGGCACGCCTGCCGCAGGCCCCAGGCCAGCTTGGCCGGGTCGAGCATGGCGACCCGGTCGCGGTCCCACCACCCGCCCAGGTAGGTGGGCGAGTCGACCTGCGCCCGCACCTGGTCGGCGTCGAACACCTCGGCGTGGTAGCCCATGGACCGGGTCAGCTCCGCCGACTCGTGCAGCCAGTCCAGCTGGTACGCCGAGGTGGCCACCTCCAGCTCACCGGTGCGCTCGAAGTCGCAGTCGATGCCGTACCGCACCAGCGTGTCCTCGATCTGGTCGAGGTTCTCCCGGCCGAGCCGTTCCAGCTCGGTTATCTCGCCCGGGAATCGGTCCACCCCGTTGGCCAGCCCGTGGGTCAGGCTCGCGGAGCAGAAGCCACCGTTTCGTCCGGAGGCGGCGTGGCCGCACACCCCCGATTCCAGGAGCACCACGTCGGTCGACGGGTCGCGCTCCTTGGCCGCCAGCGCCGTCCACAGGCCGCTGTAGCCGCCCCCGATCACGGCCAGCTGCGCGGTGGTCGCGCTGGTCAGTGGGGGTACGGGTGCCGGCCGCTCCGGCCGGTCCGTCCAGTACGGCGTCGGCGACGCATCTGCTAGCGCCGACGCCCACAGTTTTGATCCTTTGGCCCGCATGAGCCGATCTCCTCCTTCTACCAATCCCGAGGGTTTTTGTGCCCTCTTATCCTGAGTTTTCCCCGGATAAACGTTTTGTCCGGGAATACCAAACGGCCGCCGAGCCGGTACACGCTTGACGCGTGCCGGGTCGGCGGCCGTTCAGACGATCAGCTGGTCGCGGCGCGACGGGCGGAGCGGCGACGGGTGCGCAGCTGGCCCGCGATGACGAACGCGAACGAGATCAGGAACATGGCACTGGCCACGGCGTTGACCTGCGGCGGGATGCCGCGCAGGTTCGAGCCCCAGATGAACATGGGGAACGTGTCGTAGCCGCTGGTGCCGGTCACGAAGTTCGTGATGATGAAGTCGTCGAAGCTGAGCGAGAACGCCAGCAGCGCCGCCGCCATGATCCCGGGCATGACCAGGGGCAGGATGACCAGACGGAACGCCTGCCACGGCGTCGCGTAGAGGTCCATCGCCGCCTCCTGCAGCCTCGGATCAAGTCCGGCCAGCCGTGCCTTCACGGTGACCACCACGAACGATATGCAGAACATGACATGCGCGATCAGGATCGTCAAGAAGCCCAGCGGCAACTTCGCCCCGATGAACAGTGTCAACAACGAAGTACCCATGACGATTTCCGGCGTGGCCATCGGCAGGAAGATCAGGGTGTTGGTGGCACCCCGCCCGATGAACCGGTAGCGGACCAGGGCGAACGAGATCAGAGTGCCCAGGATCGTCGAAAGCACCGTCGCGCAGAACCCGATGATGATGCTGCGCTGCAGCGAGTCGCACAGGCCCGCCGCGCCGCACATGTTCGTCCAGTTGTCCATCGTGAAGTGCAGGTCGTTGAAGTCCAGCACGTACGTGGTGTTGCGGCTGCCCGGCTGGTTGAACGACAGCAGCAGCACCACCGCGATCGGGACGAACAGGTACCCGAGCAGCATCAGCCCCAGCAGGAACACCCACTTCTCCGCGAACCAGCGCCAGAGGGAGCGCATCAGACGACCTCCTCCGTGCCCGCGGTGCTGACGTAGATCGTGACCAGCACCAGAATCGTGGCCATGAGCATCACCGACAGCGCCGACGCGATCGGGTAGTCGTTGACCACCAGGAACCGCGACTGGATCACGCTGCCGATCATCTGGGTGTTCGGCCCGCCCAGCAGCTGCGCGTTGACGTAGTCGCCGGTGGCCGGGATGAAGCAGAGCAGGGTGCCCGCCACCACGCCGGGCATGGACAGCGGCAGCGTGACGCGCAGGAAGCTGCGCACCGGCCCGTGGTACAGGTCCCGGGCGGCCTCCAGCAGCCGCACGTCCAGCTTCTCCAGGCTGGCGTACAGCGGCAGCACCATGAACGGCAGGAAGTTGTAGACCAGCCCCGCGATCACGGCGAACTCGGTCGCCAGCAGGCGGCCGTCCGGGCCCAGCACGTGGATCCACTTCAGGAACTCCACCACCGGACCGGTGTCGGCCAGGATCGCCTTCCACGAGTAGGTGCGCACCAGGTAGCTGGTGAAGAACGGCGCGATCACGCCGACCAGCATCAGGTTCTTCCAGCGCCCGCCCTTGACCGCGATCGCGTACGCCAGCGGGTAGGCCAGCAGCACGCAGACCACGGTGGTGATCAGGGCGTACCAGAGCGAGCGCAGGAACTGGACGTGGAACATGTCCCAGGCGGTGGCGTAGTTGCTCCACGACCAGGTCATGGCGTAGCCGGTCTCGACCGAGCCGTTCGGGTCCCACAGGCTCGCCGCGAACAGCTGCCACACCGGCACGATGAAGAAGGCGATCAGCCAGAGCAGACCGGGGGCGAGCAGCGCGTACGGGACCCAGCGGCGGGCGCGCATGCCCGCCGGAGGCGACGCGGGCGGGGCGTCGACCGGCGCGCCCGTGCCTCCGGCGGTGGGGAGCAGAGCCGCCACGGTCAGCTCCCCACGAGGAACGAGTGCGCCGGGGCCCAGTGCACGTGCACCTCGGCGCCGGGCAGTTGCGGCGCGGTCACACCCGAGTTGGGCACGAACACGGTCAGCTCGCTGCCCCAGGGGGCACGCACCAGGTACTGCGTGGAGACGCCGGTGAAGGAGGCGTCGGTGACGACGCCGCCGACGGCGGCGTGCCCCTGCGGGACGGCGGCCGGGTCCGCGGCCAGGTGCAGCTTCTCCGGGCGTACGCCCAGCAGGGCGCTGCCGGAGGTGACCCGGCACCGGCCCGCGGGCACCGCCAGCCGGTTGCCGTGCGCGTCGACCGTGACGTGCCCGTCGGCCTGGCCGGTGACCTGCGCCTGGATCAGGTTGGACTGGCCCAGGAAGTTGGCCACGAACGCCGAGGCGGGGAACTCGTACATCTCCGCCGGGGCGCCGAGCTGCTCGACGCGGCCCTCGTTCATCACCGCGACCGTGTCGGCCATCGTCATGGCCTCCTCCTGGTCGTGCGTGACGTGCACGAAGGTGATGCCGACCTCGGTCTGGATGCGCTTGAGCTCGATCTGCATCTGGCGGCGCAGCTTGAGGTCGAGCGCGCCCAGCGGCTCGTCCAGCAGCAGCACCTCCGGGTTGTTGACCAGGGCGCGGGCCAGCGCCACCCGCTGCTGCTGCCCGCCGGACAGCTGCGCCGGGCGGCGCGACCCGTACTGGCCGAGCTGGACCAGGTCGAGCATCTCGGCCACCCGGCCCCGGGCGTCGGCCTTGCTCACGCCCTTGCGCCGCAGCCCGAACGCCACGTTGTCGGCCACGCTCAGGTGCGGGAACAGCGCATAGCTCTGGAACACGGTGTTCACCGGCCGCTTGTACGGCCGCATCCGGGTGATGTCGAGGCCGCCGAGCGTGATCCGCCCGGCGGTCGGCTCCTCCAGCCCGGCCACCATCCGCAGCGTGGTGGTCTTGCCGCAGCCCGAGGCGCCCAGCAGCGCGAAGAACGAGCCGTCGGGGATGGTCAGGGTGAGGTCGTCGACCGCCGTGAAGCTGCCGAAGGTCTTGGTGACGCCCTCGATGCACAGGTCCTGGTCGGTCACCGACTACGCCCCGATCGCAGACTGGAACTTGCCCTCGTACTCCTTCTCCTGCGCTTCGGTGAGCGGCATGAAGAGGTGGAGCTTGGACTGTGTCTCGGCGCTGGGGAAGATGAGCTGGTTGGCGGCCAGGTCCGGGTCGATCTTCTGCATCTCCTCCTGCGCTCCGGCCACCGGGCACACGTAGTTGACGTACGCGGAGACCTCGGCGGCGACCTTCGGGTCGTAGTAGTAGTCGATCAGCGCCTGGGCGTTGGAGGCGTGCGCGGCCGTGGTCGGGATGAGCATGTTGTCCGACCAGATCATCATGCCCTCGTCCGGCGTGATGAGCTTGATCTTCGCGTTGTCGAAGCCCAGCTGGATCACGTCGCCCGACCAGGCGATGCAGGCGGCGATGTCGCCCTTGGCCAGGTCCTGCACGTAGTCGTTGCCGGTGAACTTGCGGATCTGGCCCGAGGCCACCGCGGCCTTCAGCTTGTCCAGCGCCGCGTCGTAGTCGGCGGTGGTGAAGTTGGCCGGGTCCTTGCCCATCGACAGCAGCATGAAGCCCATCGTGTCGCGCATCTCGGTCAGCGCGGTCACCTTGCCCTTGAGGTCGGCGCGGGTCAGCAGCTCGTCGACGGTGTGCACCTCCTTGGCCACGCCGGTGTTGACCGCGATGCCGGTGAGACCGGTCTGCCACGGGGCGGCGTACTCCATGTTCGGGTCGAACTGGCGGCCCTTCAGCGACGGCGACAGGTTCTTGAGGAACGTGGCCACCTTGTCCGGGCTGAACTTCTGGGCGAAGCCGTTGCGGATGAACTTTGCCGCCATCCAGTCGGTGAAGACCACGATGTCGCGCTCGATCGTCTGGCAGTTCGTGAGCTGCGTACGGATCTTGCCGTAGAAGTCGTTGTTGTCGTTGATGTCAGCGGTGTACTTGACATCGATGCCCGTCTTGGCCTTGAACGCCACGAGCGTCGGGTGGACGTCGGCGTTCTTCTCGTCCTCGTCGATGTAGGCGGGCCAGTTGGAGAAGAGCACGGTGCGCTCGGTGGCCGAGACGTCCGGCACGGAGCAGGACGGCTTGGCCGTCGGGCCGCTGCTCCCGGTGCCGGTGGTGCCGCAGGCGGCCAGCGCACCGCCGGTCACCGCGAGCGCGCCGCCGGCCAGCGCGCCCCGGAGCACGCCGCGCCGCGTCGGCATGGCCGCCAGAACCGCCTGGGCCTGCGGAGAAAGAGGAATACGACGAGGCATCGAACGTTCCTTAACAGAAGAGGGGACTACCGAACGCTGCTGTTATCAACTACTTGAAGACGGTGCGGTGCCACGGCTTGGCGGCCACCGCGGTGCGGTCGTACATGACGTGTTTGATCTGTGTGTACTCGTCGAACGAGTAGGTAGACATGTCTTTTCCGAATCCCGACCGGCGGTAGCCGCCGTGCGGCATCTCGCTGATGATCGGGATGTGGTCGTTGACCCACACGCAGCCGGCCCGCAGCTCGCGGGTGCCACGCAGGGAGCGGTACACGTCCCGGGTCCACACGCTCGCGGCCAGGCCGTACGGAGTGTCGTTGGCCAGCGCCATACCCTCATCATCGGCGTCGAAAGGCAGCACCACCAGCACCGGGCCGAACACCTCCTGCTGGACGATCTCGCTGTCCTGCGCCGCGTCGACCACCAGGGTCGGGGCGTAGTAGGCGCCGTGGGCCAGGTCGGCCGGGGTCCGGCCGCCGACGACGATCTTGGCACCCGCCGCGCGGGCCCGGTCCACGAACCCCGCCACCCGGTCGCGCTGCGCGGTGGAGATCAGCGGGCCGATGTCGGTCGCGGGGTCGAGCGGGTCGCCGGCCCGTACCCCCTCGAACAGCTCCGCCACCCGGGCCACGAAACGGTCGTAGAGCGGGCGCTGCACGTACGCGCGGGTCGCGGCGGTGCAGTCCTGGCCGCTGTTGATCAGCGAACCGGCCACCGCGCCCTGGGCGGCGGCCTCCACGTCGGCGTCGTCGAAGACCAGGAACGGCGCCTTGCCGCCCAGCTCCAGGTGCACCCGCTTCACCGCGCCCGCGGCGACCGCGCCGACCTGGCGCCCGACCCCGGTCGACCCGGTGAAGCTGACCATGTCCACGTCGGGATGAGCGACCAGAGCCGCCCCGGCTGCCACGCCCCGGCCCGTCACCACGTTGACCACGCCCGCCGGGATGCCCGCGTCCAGGCACGCCTGGGCGAACATGACACTGGTCAGCGGGGTCAGCTCGGCGGGCTTGAGCACGACGGTGTTGCCCGCCGCGATCGCGGGCAGGATCTTCCAGGCCGCCATCTGCAGCGGGTAGTTCCACGGCGAGATCGAGCCGACCACGCCGATCGCCTCCCGGCGCACCATGCTGGTGTGGTCCCCGGAGTACTCCCCCGCCGCCTTGCCCTCCAGGTTGCGCGCCGCCCCGGCGAAGAAGGCGGTGTTGTCGATCGTGCCGGGCACGTCGAACTCGATCGCCAGGCGCACCGGCTTGCCGGTCTGCGCCACCTCGGCGGCCACGAAGTCCTCGGCCCGCTCGGCCAGGACGCCCGCGAGCCGGGTCAGCGCACCGGAGCGCTCCCCGGGCGTCGCCCCCGACCAGCCGGGAAACGCCGACCGCGCGGCGGCCACCGCCGCCTCGACGTCGGCGGCGCCCGCCAGCTCGAACTCGGCCACCGTGCCGCCGTCCGCGGGGTTGGTCACGCGGAACCGCTCACCCGAGGTACCGTCGGCGCTCGCACCGCCGATCAGATTGGGCGAAAACTCGGTCATCCCGGCCCCCCGCTGTCAGATGGTTAACAAGCTGTGGCGCGACGATAGTTACATGACGTGGACCACATGACAAGGGATTCCGTGGCGTTCTTGAGCTGACTCCACGGATTCCGGGGCCGAAAGTCGCCAACAGGTGACGTTTTCGTTACAAGCGCTGGCAAGCAGTGCCGGAATCGTGGCGCGAACGGCGTTACGATTCGACCACCGGAGCCCGGCTCCGGTCCCCACCCGGCGACCCTCATCGCTCACGTCCCTCAGGAGGCCGGCATTGCCGACGCCCGCTGACTCAACGGTGCCCCGCGGATCCGTCCGCCGCCACCCGCAGCTCAACCACGCCAACCACGCACTGCTCGACGAGACCGCGAAACAGATCATCGAGCAGCTCCAGGAGGACGGCCGACGTCCGTACGCGACCATCGGCCGAGCGGTCGGCCTGAGCGAGGCGGCGGTCAGACAGCGGGTGCAGCGGCTCATCGACGCGGGCGTCATGCAGATCGTCGCCGTCACCGATCCGCTGCAGCTGGGCCTCGGCCGGCAGGCCATGATCGGGGTCAAGACGACCGGCGACCTCGACGGGATCTCCGACCGGATCGCGTCGATCGAGGAGGTCGACTACGTGGTGATCACGGCCGGGTCGTACGACCTGCTGCTGGAGGCGGTCTGCCGCAACGACGACCACCTGCTGGAGATCCTGCACGAGGTGCGGGCGGTGGACGGGGTGGTCGGCGCCGAGGTGTTCGTGTACCTGAAGCTCCGCAAACAGACGTACTCCTGGGGCACCGCCTGACCGGCAGCCCACCACCGCCCCGCCCCGCCCCGCCCCGCCCCGCCTTCAAATTGACGCTGGCCTATCTAGAGGACGATTTTCGTGAATCCGTCCTCTAGATAGGCCAGCGTCAATGCCAAGCGGGTGGCGGGTGGCGGGCGGGGTGGCGGGCGTCAGGTGCCCATGACGGCGGAGAACTTCGCCTGGTAGGCGCGTTCCTCGGCGGCGCTCAGCGACTTGAACGCGCGCACCCGGCCCAGCATCGACGCGCTCGGGAAGATCAGCTCGTTCTCGGCCAGCTCCGGGTCGATCTTGAGCATCTCCTCCTGCGCCCCGACCACCGGGCACACGTAGTTGACCCATGCCGCCAGCTCCGCGGCCACACCCGGGTCGTAGTAGTGGTCCAGCAGCTTGGCGGCGTTGGCGCCGTGCCGGGCGGTCGACGGGATCAGCGCGCAGTCGGACCAGATCAGCAGGCCCTCGTCCGGCGCGATGAACTTGACCTTCTCGTCGGCCGCGTTGAGCTGCAGCGCGTCCCCCGACCAGGCGATCGCGGCGGCGACATCGCCCTTGGCCAGGTCCTGGACGTACTCGTTGCCGCTGAAGCGGCGGATGTGGCCGGTCTGCACCGCGCGGGCAAGCTTGTCCAGCGCGGCGTCGAAGTCCTCGGGCGTGAAGTCCGCCGGGTCCTTGCACAGCGAGGCGATGAGCAGCGCCATCGTGTCGGACATCTCCATCGGCACGGTCACCCGGCCCTTGAGGTCGGGCCGGGTGAGCAGCTCGTCGACGGTGTGCACCTCGGACGCGACCCGGGTGTTGACGGCGAACCCGGTCAGCCCGGACTGCCACGGGATCGAGTACGCGAGCTCGCGGTCGTACGAGCGCAGCTTCAGCGACGGCAGCACGTTGCGGTGCACGGCGGGGATCCGGGCGGGGTCGACGGGCTGGGCCAGGCCCTGCCGGATGAACTTCGCCGCCATCCAGTCGGTGAAGACCACGAGGTCCCGCTCGATGTCCTGGCAGCCGGCGAGCTGCGGCCGGATCTTGCCGAAGAACTCGTTGTTGTCGTTGATGTCCTCGGTGTAGTCGACCTTGATCCCGGTCCGGGCGGTGAACGCGGCGAGCGTCGGGCGCCGGTCGGGATCCTGCTCATCGACGTCCACGTACTGCACCCAGTTGGAGAAGTCCACGCGCCGCTCGGCGGCGGAGCGGTCGGCGGCGGCGCAGCTCGCCGTCGCGACCCCGGTGCCCTCCAGCCCGCATCCGCCCAGCGTGGCGGCCCCGGCCGCGACGGCACCGCCCGCGAGTGCCGCGCCGAGCACCCGGCGGCGGGTGATCGGCCGGCCGACGGCCTGGAGCAGGGCACGGGCGGGCGAGGAGAGGGTGCCGGGAGCGCGCAATCGAGGTCCTCTGCAGCTGCGGGAACGACAGTCCCCTGATCGAACAACGGGCAGCCGACAATTCTGCCCAAAACGAGCCCAGCCACGCGGGGCCGCGTGCCAGAGCTCACAAATCGCCCTTGTTAGACGCAACGGTACGGCCGGACGTTCCGGCCCCGGTTAGCCGCTACGAAATCCGTGGCGTTCGAGCGATAATGGCACTGGAAGGGTTGTCTTCCCGCAAATATGTGTGCGATAACCGTAGGCAACACGGCTACGTACCTCTGAGTGGAGCCTCACCATGGGCAAGGAAACCGACCATCTCTGGATGCACTTCACCCGGATGGGTGCCTACCGCGACGGCAACGTGCCGACGATCGTGCGGGGCGAGGGCGCCTACGTCTGGGACAGCAACGGCAAGCGGTACCTCGACGGCCTCGCCGGGCTGTTCACCGTCAACGCGGGGCACGGCCGGGCGGAGCTCGCCGACGCGGCCGCCAAGCAGGCCCATGAGCTGGCGTTCTTCCCGCTCTGGTCGTACGCCCATCCGAAGGCCATCGAGCTGGCCGAGCGGATCGCCGCACTGACCCCCGGCGATCTCAACCGGGTCTTCTTCACCACGGGCGGCTCCGAGGCGGTGGAGAGCGCGTGGAAGCTCGCCCGCTCCTACTTCAAGAAGGTCGGCCAGCCGCTGCGGCACAAGGTGGTCAGCCGCTACCTGGCCTACCACGGCACCTCGCTGGGCGCCCTGTCCATCACCGGCGTGCCCGCCTTCCGGGCCGAGTTCGAGCCGCTGGTGCCCGGCGGCGTCAAGGTGCCGAATACGAACTTCTACCGGGCGCCCGAGCACGGCGACGACTACGAGGCCTTCGGCGTATGGGCCGCCGACGAGATCGCCCGCGCCATCGAGCGGGAGGGGCCGGAGACCGTCGCCGCGGTGTTCCTGGAGCCGGTGCAGAACGCGGGCGGCTGCTTCCCCGCCCCGCCCGGCTACTTCCAGCGGGTCCGCGAGATCTGCGACCGGTACGGCGTACTGCTGGTCTCCGACGAGGTCATCTGCTCCTGGGGCCGGCTCGGCGAGTACTTCGGCGCGCAGTACTACGGCTACCAGCCCGACATCATCACTACCGCCAAGGCGCTGACCTCGGGATACTCCCCGCTCGGCGCGATGATCGCCAGTGACCGGCTGATGGAGCCGTTCCTGGCCGACGGGCAGATGTTCACCCACGGCATCACCTTCGGCGGCCACCCGGTCGGCTGCGCGGTCGCCATCGCCAACCTCGACATCTTCGCCCGCGAGGACCTGGTCGGCCACGTGCGCGCCAACGCGCCCGCCTTCCGGGCCACCCTGGAGAAGCTGTACGACCTGCCGATCGTCGGCGACGTGCGCGGCGAGGGCTACTTCTACGGCATCGAGCTGGTCAAGGACAAGGCGACCCGGGAGACGTTCAACGCCGAGGAGTCGGAGAAGCTGATCCGCGGCTTCCTGTCCACCGCCCTGTTCGACGCCGGGCTGTACTGCCGCGCCGACGACCGGGGCGACCCGGTGATCCAGCTGTCGCCCGCGCTGATCTGCACCCAGACCGAGTTCGACGAGATGGAGCAGATCCTGCGCGACGTACTGACCCGGGCCTCGAACCTGCTGTGACGGTCCGGCCGTGACCTCACTGTGGCGGGACACCGCGGGCGGCGCCGCCGCGCCCCGCCCGCGGCTGCCCGGCGACCTCGACGCCGACGTGGCGATCGTCGGCGCGGGCTACACCGGTCTGTGGACGGCGTACTACCTGCGCCGGGCCGATCCGTCCCTGCGCGTGGCGATCGTCGAGGCCGAGCAGGCCGGGTTCGGCGCCTCCGGGCGCAACGGCGGCTGGTGCTCCGGCCTGCTGCCCGTCTCGCTGCCCAAGCTGGAGCAGCGGCACGGCCGGGGCGCGGCGGTCGCGTTCCAGGCCGCCATGAACGCCGCCGTCGACGAGGTCGGCCGAGTCGCCGCCGCCGAGGGCGTCGCCTGCGACTTCGCCAAGGGCGGCGCGCTGGGGCTGGCCCGCTCCGCCCGGCAGTGGCAGCAGGCGCGCGCCGAGGCGGCGGAGGCGGCCGCGTACGGGTTCGGGCTGGAGCTGCTCGGACCGGCCGAGGCACGGGCCCGCTGCGGCGCCACCGACGTGCACGGCGCGACGTGGAACCCGCACTGCGCGGCGCTGCACCCGCTGAAGCTGGCGCGCGGGCTGGCCCGCACGGTCGAGCGGCAGGGCGTGTCGATCTACGAGCGGACGCCGGCGCTGGAACTGGCGCCGGGTGCGGTGCGCACCGCGTACGGCACCGTCCGGGCACCGGTCGTGGTCCGGGCGACCGAGGGGTACACGCCGGGGCTGCCCGGTGCCCGGCGCGCGGTGGTGCCGATCTACTCGCTGATGGTGGCCACCGCGCCGCTGCCCGACTCGTTCTGGGACGGGGCGGGGCTGGCCGACCGGGCCACCTTCACCGACCTGCGCAGGCTGGTCGTCTACGGGCAGCGGACCGCCGACGGGCGGCTGGCGTTCGGCGGGCGCGGGGCGCCGTACCACTTCGGCTCGGCGGTGCGGCCGTCGTACGACCTCGAACCCCGGGTGCACCAGGCGCTGCGGCGTACGCTGCGCGAGCTGTTCCCGGCCCTGGACGGCACCGAGTTCACCCACGCTTGGGGCGGGCCGCTCGGCATCGCCCGGGACTGGCATCCGTCCGTGGGCCTGGACCGCGCCACGGGCCTGGCCTGGGCCGGGGGCTACGTGGGCGACGGCGTGGCCGCCGCCAACCTGGCCGGGCGGACCCTGGCCGACCTGGTAACCGGCCATGAGACGGAACGCACCGCGCTGCCCTGGGTCAACCACCGCTCCCCGGCCTGGGAACCGGAGCCGCTGCGCTGGCTCGGCATCAACGCGGGCCTGCGCGCGGTCGTCGCCCTCGACGCCGTCGCCCGCCTACGCCGCTGACCTCCCGCGCCGCCGGCCTCCCGCGCCGCCGACCTCCCGCGCCGCTCGCCTGCCGCGAGCCGCGCCGCCGCTCCGCGAGGTTTGGAAGGGGCCCTTCTTCGTCGTAAAGCGATAAGAAGGGGCCCTTCCTTACCGCCGGAGGCCCGCCCTCAGGCGGGCGGGATGACCCTGAGGTGGCCGCGGCGGCCGGGAGTGTGGGTGGTCGGAGCCGGCTCCGGCGGCTCCGGCGCGCGCGGGTGCGGACGGGCCGCCTCGCGCACCGCCTCGGCCAGGGCGACCAGGTCGTCGGTGGTCGGCGGCGGCGGCTCGAACTCGCCGTCGTAGCGGACCAGCTCCCAGCCCCGGGGGGCGGTCAGGTTCAGCGCGTGCGGCTCGCACAGGTCGTACGTGTGCGGCTCCTGGTGCGCGGCGAGCGGTCCGACCACCGCGGTCGACTCGGCGTAGACATAGGTCAGCGTTGCGACCGCCTGCCGGGGGCAGCCGTTACGCGAGCAACGCCGTGGAGACCTCACGGCGTGTGACGTTAGCGCCCCGCCGGGCGAGGGAACCGCGGATGGGCCGCGACACGCCGAGGGAAGGATCACTCAGGCGTGGCCCGACGGGAAACTGACCGGCGGGGATACATTGGCGAAGTGACCAGTCCCGCCCGCCGCCGCCCCACCGCCGTACGCCGACGCCGCGACCGCCACGGGCGGGGCATGCGCGGCCGACTGGTGCCCGCGAGCGTGCCGCTGGCCAGGACCAAGGCGGAGGTCTTCGACGAGCTGGTGCTGGACACGGTCGAGTCGCTGGAGGCGAAGTTCGCCACCGAGCTGGCCGGGGTCGAGTTCGCCGTCGAGGACGTCCCGCCGGACCTGAACGTGTACGACTCCGACGTGCTGGAGGACGGCCGGGTGCCACTGGCGCGGCTGCTGCCGGGACGTCCGGGGCGGCACGGGGTGCCGCCGCGGATCGTGGTCTACCGGCGCCCGCTGGAGTTCCGCGCCTCGGACCGCGACGACCTGGGCGAGCTGGTGCGGGACGTGATCGTCGAGCAGGTCGCGAACCTGCTCGGGCTGAGCCCCGAGGACCTCAGCTGAGACTTCCTCCTGCCCGGGCCCCCCGACCCGGGCAGGAGACAGGCGTCAGACCGCCCGGCGCTTGAGCTTGCGGCGCTCGCGCTCGGACAGTCCGCCCCAGATGCCGAACCGCTCGTCGTGCGAGAGCGCGTACTCCAGGCACTCCGACTTGACCTCGCAGCGCGAGCAGATGCGCTTGGCTTCGCGGGTCGATCCGCCCTTCTCAGGGAAGAACGCCTCAGGGTCGGTCTGCGAGCACAGCGCGTGCTCCTGCCACTCGGGCGCGTTGCCCAGCAGATCCGCCACGACGGGGCGACCGTCCATCTCCGCTGCCTCCTTTATGCGCGCCGGGGTCAACCGGCGCAACCCCCCACCCTGGAGAGGGCATCTGTCCACATAGGCGGTTTCGTGGCTGCCGCTTCCTCCAGGCCCCACCGGAATTACACGCGTGTCGTACGTGCACCGTCAAGCTGACTCTGGTACACGCCCGCAGGGGCCGTTCGGTGCGGCGGCATTGTCCCGCCACTGCCCTATCGATCCAGACCCGAGGGCGGTAACGGCATCCCGGGCGTGTCGTGGCGAAATTCTGCTGGCGTGTCGAGCTTGACGGCATCCGGCTGACGGCGATCCGACAGATGGCCGATGATGTCCGTCACCCTGGGCACAACGACGCGACGGCCGTCACGGTGACGCCACCACGCCGACTTGGCATCGACATTGGCCTATCTAGAGGACAAGTTTCGCGAGGTAGTCCTCTAGATAGGCCAGCGTCAATTCAAAGGCGGGGGGAGGCGTGCCGGGGCGTGACGGCGTAGGCGGTGGTGCGCTGCCGGGCGGGGCGGCCCGCGGCGGCGGCGACCGCCTCCAGCTGCGCGACGGTACGGGCCGAGCCGTGCGCCGAGCCCGCCATCCGGGAGATCGTCTCCTCCATCAGCGTGCCGCCCAGGTCGTTGCAGCCGCCGTTCAGCATCGCCACGGTGCCCTCGTCCCCGAGCTTCACCCAGGAGCACTGAATGTTGTCGATCCGGCCATGCAGCAGCAACCTGGCCATCGCGTGCACGGCCCGGTTCTCGCGCCAGGTCGCTCCGGCGCGGGACACCCCGGCGAGGTAGATCGGGGCGTTGGTGTGCACGAACGGCAGCGCCACGAACTCGGTGAAGCCGCCGGTGCGGTCCTGGATGCCGGCGAGCACCCGGAAGTGGCCCAGCCAGTGCCGGGGGTGGTCGACGTGGCCGTACATCATCGTGGAGCTGGACCGGATGCCCAGCCGGTGCGCCGTCTCGACCGTCTCCACCCAGGCCGAGGTGGGCAGTTTGCCCTTGGTGAGGACCCAGCGCACCTCGTCGTCGAGGATCTCGGCGGCCGTGCCCGGGATGGTGTCCAGGCCCGCCTCGCGCAGCCGGGACAGCCAGTCGTGCACGGACACCCCGGCCTTGGCGGCGGCCGTGACGATCTCCATCGGGCTGAAGGCGTGCACGTGCATGCCCGGTACGCGCTCCTTCACCGCGCGGACCAGGTCCGGGTAGACCGAGACGGGCAGCTGCGGGTCGATGCCGCCCTGCACGCAGATCTCGGTGGCGCCGTCGCGCCACGCCTCCTCGGCCCGGTCGGCGACCTGCGCCACGCTCAGCCGGTAGGCGTCGGCGTCGCGCTCGCGCTGGGCGAACGCGCAGAACCGGCAGCCCACGTAGCAGACGTTCGAGAAGTTGATGTTGCGGTTGACCACGTACGTCACGTCGTCGCCGACGGTGGCGGCGCGCACGTCGTCGGCGATGCGGCACAGCTCGTCCAGGGCCGGGCCGTCGGCGTGCAGCAGCGCCAGCGCCGCGTCCTCGTGCCGGGGCTCAAGCAGGTCCGCCGGGTTGTCCCGGGCCGTCCGCAGGCCTTCGGCCAGTGCCCCCAGGTGTACGGCGGGAGCCGCGCCGCGCCCGGCCGCCTCCGAGACGGCCGACCAGTCGCCGTACACGGTGTCGAAGTCGGCGCGGCGGTCGCCGGTGCGGCCGGACGTGTCGATGGTGGCGTGCAGGTCGGTGCGGCCCATGCCGCCCTCGACCTCGGGCTCCTGCCACGGGCGGCCGGTCACCGGCGCGTCGGCCACGGCCATCCCGTCGGCGTCGGCGAGGGCGGCGACGTGCGGGTGCAGGCGCGGGTCGAGCCAGCGCTCGGCGCCCCGGACGTACCCGGGGTAGATCGTGAGCCGTTCGCGCAGCTCGAAGCCGGTCGCGGCGGTCAGCGCGGCGAGTTCGTCCAGGTGCGGCCAGGGGCGCTCCGGGTTGACGTGGTCCGGGGTCAGCGGCGACACCCCGCCCCAGTCGTCGATCCCGGCCCTGACCAGCAGCTCAAACGAGGCGTCGATCAGGTTCGGCGGCGCCTGGATCCGCATCCCCGGCCCGAGCAGCAGCCGCGCGACGGCGACCGTGGCGGCCAGGTCGCGCACCGAGGCGTCCGGCACGGAGCGCATCGCGGTGTCGGGCTTGGCGCGGAAGTTCTGCACGATCACCTCCTGGAGGTGGCCGTACTCCCGGGCGCTGCGGCGGATCTCGAACAGCGCGTCGGCCCGCTCGGCGTGCGTCTCGCCGATGCCGATGAGGATTCCGGTGGTGAACGGCACCCCGACCCGGCCCGCGTCGGCCAGCACCCGCAGCCGCACCGCCGGCTCCTTGTCCGGCGAGCCGTAGTGCGGGCCGCCCGGCTCCGACCACAGCCGGGTCGCGGTCGTCTCCAGCATCATGCCCATGCTCGGCGCCACCGGGCGCAGCCGCTGCAGCTCGGCCCAGCCCAGCACGCCCGGGTTCAGGTGCGGCAGCAGGCCGGTCTCCTCCAGTACGGCGATCGCCACCGAGCGCAGGTAGTCCAGGGTGGAGGCGTACCCGCGCTCGTCCAGCCACTGCTGCGCGGCCGGCCACCGGTCCTCGGGCCGGTCGCCGAGTGTGAACAATGCCTCTTTGCAGCCGAGCGCGGCGCCCTGCCGGGCGATGGCCAGCACCTCGTCGCGGTCCAGGAACGCGGCGGGCAGCCGGTGCGGCACCGTGGCGAAGGTGCAGTAGTGGCAGCGGTCCCGGCACAGGCGGCTCAGCGGGATGAAGACCTTCTTGGAGAAGGTGATGACCCCCGGGCGCCCGGCGTCGCGCAGGCCCGCGTCGCGTACCGCGCCGGCCAGGGCGAGCAGCTCGTCGAAGGCATCGCCCTCGGCGCAGAGCAGGGCCGTCGCCTCGGCGGCGTCGAGCGCCCTGCCGGTGCTCGCCCGTTTCAGGGCCCGCGTCACCTCCGCAGCCGTGACCTGGTGCTGCGCAACCGCTTCGCCGGCCATGCTGACTCCCCTCCGCACGCTACCCCTTAGTAAGTAGCAACGCCCGCAGGCCAGGGTACGACCCTGCCCCGGGCTGACCGCCGCGGTGCGGGAGGATGTGAGCATGCGGATCGTGGTGCTGGCAGGCGGCATCGGCGGCGCGCGGTTCCTCGCGGGGGTAAGGGCGTACGCCCGTACGCGCGGCGCCGAGGTGACCGCGGTCGTCAACGTGGGTGACGACGTGTGGATGCACGGGCTGCGCATCACCCCCGACCTGGACTCGGTGATGTACACCCTGGGCGGCGGGATCGACCCCGAGCGCGGCTGGGGCCGCGCGGGCGAGACCTGGACCGTCAAGGAGGAGCTCGCGAAGTACGGTGCCGAGCCCACCTGGTTCGGCCTCGGCGACCGCGACATCGCCACCCACCTGGTCCGCACCCGGATGCTGAACGCGGGCTACCCGCTGTCGGCCGTGGTCGCCGCGCTGTGCGACCGCTGGCAGCCGGGCCTGACGCTGCTGCCCGCCACCGACGACCGGCTGGAGACCCACGTGGTCACCGAGCTCGACGGCGCGGAGCAGGCGATCCACTTCCAGGAGTGGTGGGTGCGCCACCGCGCCCAGGTGCCCGCGAAGCGGTTCGTCTTCGTCGGCGCCGACGCGGCCAAGCCCGCCGCGGGCGTGCTCGACGCGCTGCACTCGGCCGACGTGGTGCTGGTCGCGCCGAGCAACCCGGTCGTCTCGGTCGCGCCGGTGCTGGCCGTCGCCCCGCTGCGCGACGCGCTGGTCGCGGGCCGGGCGCCGGTCGTCGGCGTGTCGCCGGTCATCGGCGGCAGCCCGGTGCGCGGCATGGCGGACAGGTGCCTGGCCGCGCTGGACGTGCCGTGTACCGCCGAGGGCGTGGGACGGCTGCTCGGGGCCCGTACCGCCGGTGGGGTGCTCGACGCGTGGCTGGTCGACTCCACCGACGCGGCGACCGACGTCCCGGGCGTACGCGTGGGCGCGGCGCCGCTGTGGATGACCGACGAGGACGCGACCGCGGCGATGGTCCGCGCGGCGCTGGAACTGGGAGGACTGTCGTGATCGGCGGCTACAGCGTGCACCCGGTGCGCGGCATCGGCGACGTACGCCCCGGCGACGACCTCGCCAAGCTCATCACCGAGGCGGCGCCCTGGCTGGCCGACGGGGACATCCTCGTGGTCACCAGCAAGATCGTGTCCAAGGCCGAGGGCAACCTGGTCGACGTGCCCCAGGCCGGGCCGGAGCGGGAGGCGGCGCGCGAGCGGGTGCTGCGCGAGCAGACCGCCCGGCCGGTGGCCACCCGCGGCCACACCCGCATCGTGCAGACCCACCACGGGTTCGTGCTCGCCTCGGCCGGGATCGACGCCTCCAACGTCGACCGGTCCCAGCTGGTGCTGCTCCCGGTCGACCCGGACCGGTCGGCCCGCGACCTGCGCACCGTCATGCGCGAGCGGTACGGGCTGGACGTCGCGGTGATCATCAGCGACACGATGGGGCGGCCCTGGCGCAACGGGCTCACCGACGTGGCCCTGGGCTGCGCGGGCATCGGACCGCTGCGCGACCACCGGGGCGAGACCGACCCGTACGGCAACGAGCTGCACATCACGCAGATGGCGGTCGTGGACGAGCTGGCCGCCGCGGCGGAGCTGGTCAAGGGGAAGGTCGACGGCGTACCGGTGGCGGTGGTCCGGGGCCTGATCACGGCCACGACCGACGGCCCCGGCGCGGTCGAGACCCTGGTCCGCGACGCCGCCCACGACCTGTTCTCCATGGGCACCGCCGAAGCCATCGCCCTGGGCCGCGAACAGGCGCAGTGAGGGTTAAGAGGGGACCCTTCTACTACGGAAACCGATAAGAAGGGGCCCTTCCTTGCGCCGGTCAGCCGCCGGCGAGGAGGGCCTGGCCCAGCGGGGACAGGGTGTGCTGGACGGTGTTGCGGGTGCGGGTGCTCAGCATCAGACCCGCGTCGCGCATCACCGTCACGTGCTGGCTCACCGCCGCCGGTGACACCCCGAGCCGCCGGGACAGCTCCGTCGTGGTGCTGCCGGCCGCCGCCAGCTCCAGCACCGCCGCCCGGGTACGCCCCAGCAGCCCAGTCAGCGCCTCCCCCGGCGCCGCGACCGCCAGCCGCGCCGCCGGGTGCACCGAGTACACCAGTACCGGCGGCAGCTCCGGGTCGACCAGCGTCACCGGCTTCGTGTTCGTCTTGAAGTACGACGGCACCAGCAGCAGCCCCCGCCCGTCCAGGTGCACGTCGCGGTGCGACGGGTAACCGGCCACCGACAGCGTCCCGCCGTCGAACCGCAGCGACGGGTGCAGGTCGTTGAGCAGCCCCTCCACCCCCTGGTCGAGCATGGTGCGGGCGCGCATGCCCCGGTCGGCCTCGACGCTGGCCCGCAGCCGGGGCCACATCGGCTCGATCGCGGCCCGGTGGTACCGGCTGATCGCCGTGCCGAGTTCGGCGACGGCCGACCGGCTCCCCCGGCGCAGGTCGTCCACGGCCGGGGGCAGTGATCCGCGCGTGCCGCCCAGGACGTCGAGCTCGCGGCGCAGCCGGGGCTGGGGTGTGGACAGCACCGCGTCCAGCCCGGCGTCGATGCCCGCGGCCGCCTCGGGCGGGGTGAGGAAGTCGGGGAAGTAGCCCACCGGCGGGTTGAGCGCCAGCAGCATGGCCACCTCGGCGCGCAGCGGGCCGGCCGGGCGCAGCCGGGCCACCGTCTCGCTCTTCCACGTCGTCAGCAGCGGATCGGTACGGCGCATGCGCAGCAGGTGGATGCTGAGCGCGAGCTCCCACATCGGATCGGGCCGCAGGGCCACGCGGGTGCGGACCAGATCGGTGCCGGTGAAGTGGATCCGCAGCATGTGGACTCCGGGGTGGGGGTGACCTTGACGAGGATACCGACGGAACCGACCTCGGTCTTTAAGTCATGACTGAAAGTCGTGGACCCGACGGGGCGCGGTGCGCGATCCTGTTGTCCGGCCTGGGGAGCCGAGCGGCGCACAGCGCCGCCGACCGTACGGGGGCGTACGGGGCACGGTAGCGGCCGGCCGGGTGCCGGGGGGCAGACCGGTCGGCCGCTCCGTCACATCAGCCCGCCCGGCCGCGAATCTCCCGTCAGAGCCACAGCCCGATGCGGTGGTCCTCGTCGGTGACGTAGATCGGTCTGCCGTCCCGTTCGGACACGCCCTCCACGTGGTGCAGCGGCGCCAGGTCCGCCACCGGTTCGGCCCGCAGCAGCGCCGGGCCGGGCTGCCCGGGCAGCTCGAAGCGGACGTGGCGGCAGGTGGCGTGCCGGGCGTGCGGATGCCGTTCGAGCAGCACCGAGCCCTTGTCCAGCGCGTCGATCGAGCCGACGACCGCGTCGTAGGCGCCGTCGGGGCGGGCGGCCAGCGCGCGTACGCCCAGCGGGCCGGCGCCGGTGCCGGTCAGCGCGTACACGCCGGCGACCCGTACCGCGCCGCCGTCGAACAGCCCGGGCACGCCGGCCAGCTCGACCAGCACGGGCTCACCCGCGGCCGTGACCGGCCAGCGCAGCCCGACCAGCAGCGTGCCGCGCCCGGTGAAGGCGGCGCCCTCGATGTTCACCGGGTGGTCGCCCGCCGCGAGCTGCGCGACCCAGGCCTTGCCCCGGGCGGTGCCGCGGCGCAGCGTCTGCTCGATGAAACCGTCGTGTACGGCCGGATCGACCGCCCCCGGCGCCACCGGATGCCCGGTGGCCACCAGCTCGGCCAGCGCGTCGTTGATGGCCCGGTGCAGCGCGAACCGGTGCCGCACGATCTCCAGCTCCGGCCGGGCCGACTCGCGGAACCGGGCCACGAACGCGCGCTTGGGCCGCAGCGGACCGGCCTTGGAGCCGAAGTGGGAGCCGAGCACGTACACCCAGCCGTCGTGGCGGGCCAGCGCCTCGGCGTCCTCGGTCCGCCCCGCGTGCGCGCCCGCCTCGGCCTCGACGTGCTGGGCGTGCCACGACCCGTCCGACCGCTCGACGATCAGGGCGAGGCACCGCTCTACCGGCCCCTCGTCCAGCACCGTCCAGTACGCCCGCCGCGCCCCCAGTTCCCGCAGCAGCCCCGCGTCGACCACCCGCAGCAGGTCACTCGCCTCGTTACCCGCCGCCGCCAACTCGACCAGTTCCATGATCCCCACCCTAGGCACCCGCCGCCACGGGCCTGCCGCAGGCGCGAGCGGGCGACCGCACTCAGATGCGGGGGTCGGACCGCTCCTTCAGGTCGTCGACCAGCTTCTTCACGTCCTGGGCGCGGGCGCGGTCGCAGACCAGCACCGCGTCCGGGGTGTCGACCACGATCATGTTCTCCAGCCCCAGCGCCGCCACCAGGCGGCCCGACTGCGGCACCACGACCACGTTGCGGGAGTCGTGCAGCAGCACCTCCGGCTTGCCGCCGTCGAGCGTCGCGTCGTCGCCGACCACCACGTTGCCGTTCTCGTCGGCGGGCAGCACCTCGCCCAGGGTGTGGAAGTCGCCGATGTCGTTCCAGCCGAAGTCGCCGGGCACCGTCGCGACCAGGCCCGCGGCGGCGGCCCCCTCCATCACGGCGTAGTCGACGGAGATCTTGGTCAGGGTGGGCCAGATCTCACCCAGTACGCGGTCGCGGTCGTCGGTGTCCCAGGCGGCGGCGATGCGGACCAGGCCGTCGTGCAGGCCGGGCTGCTGGCGGGCCAGCTCGCGCAGGAACACGTCGACCCGCCACACGAACATGCCCGCGTTCCACAGGTACCGGCCCGAGGCCAGGTACTGGGCCGCGACCTCGCGCGACGGCTTCTCCTTGAACTCGTCGACGACCCGGACCGGCCCGTCGACCACGGCGCCGCACTGCAGGTAGCCGTAGCCGGTCTCCGGGTGGGTCGGGGTGATGCCGATGGTCATCAGCAGGCCCCGCTGGGCGCCGGCCTCGGCGTCGCGCAGCACCTCGGCGAAGCGGGCCGTGTCGCGCACCAGGTGGTCGGCGGCGAACGAGCCCATGACGGCCTCCGGGTCGCGCCGGGCGATCACGGCGGCGGCCAGGCCGATCGCGGCGCAGGAGTCGCGCGGGCTCGGCTCGATCAGGATGTTCGACTCGGGCAGGTCGGGCAGCTGCCGCGCGATCGCCGCCGCGTGGGCGGTGCCGGTCACGACGTACGTGTCCCCGATGGCGGCGACCGGCGCCAGGCGGGCGACGGTGGCCTGGATGAGCGTGTCGGGGGTACCGGTCAGCGGGTGCAGGAACTTCGGGTGCGTGGCGCGCGACAGCGGCCAGAGGCGCGTCCCACTCCCACCAGCGGGGATTACGGCGTGCAGCATCCGACCATTCTGCCTGACCGGGCGGAGCGGGCAACTCGCCTCGCCCGGGAGCAGGGACTCCCCCCGTCAGGCGTACTGCCGGAGGGAGCGCTGCCAGGCGCTGATGTGGGCGTCGGCGCTGGAGTTCCAGCTGAACTCCTTCGCCCGCGCCAGCCCGGCGGCGGCCAGCGCCGAGCGGCGCGCGTCGTCGTCGAGCAGGGCCGACAGGTCGCGGGCGATCGCCTCGGCATCGGCACCGGTGTAGGCGACCGCGTCCCCGCCCACCTCGGGCAGCGACAGCCGGGGCGTGGTCAGCACCGGCGCCCCGCAGGCCATCGCCTCCAGGATCGGCAGGCCGAAACCCTCACCATGGCTCGGGTACGCGCACAGCACCGCCCCGCCCAGGAACCCCGGCAGGTCCGCGTAGCGCAGGTAGCCCGGCCGCAGCAGGCGCAGGTGCGCGGGCACCTCGGCGGCCACCCGGTCGATCTCGTCGTCGTGACCCTGGCCACCGGCCAGCACCAGCGCAGGCGGGTCGACCCGGTCGCGCACCGCCTCGATCCAGCCCCGCACCAGGTTCGGCACGTTCTTGCGCGGCTCCTTGGCGCCCAGGAACGCGACGTACGACGCCTCGCCCAGGCCCAGCCGCGCCCGCACCCGCGCCTTCTCGTCCTCGCCCGGCACGTGGAACGCGGTGTGGTCCACCCCGTGGTACGCCACGTCGATGCGGGTCGGGTCGGCGTCGAGCAGCCGGATCAGCTCGTCGCGGGTCGCCTTGCTGGGCACGATCACCCGCTCGGCGCGGCGCATCGACGTCTTGATCGCCGAGCGGAAGAAGGTGCCGCGCGACTTGTCGTAGTGCTCGGGCTCGGTGAAGAACGTCGCGTCGTGCACGGTCACCGTCACCGGGCAGCCCGACCGCAGCGGGCAGGTGTAGAACGGCGAGTGCAGCACCTGCGCGCCGACCTGCTGCGCGAGCAGCGGCAGGCCGGTCTGCTCCCAGGCCAGCCGGGCCGGGCGGTGCGCCACGGCGGCCGGAGCGGCCACGACCTGCGCGTGCGGCAGCGTACGGGCGTAGCGCTCCTGGTCGGTGCGCTGGCAGACCACGACCAGGTCGACGTCGGAGCGGTCGGCCAGGGCGCCCAGCAGGCCGTCCAGGTAGCGGCCCACCCCGCCGCGGTCGGCGGGGACGCTGGTGGCATCGACCAGCACCCGGGGAGAGCGAGCGATCGTCACGGTGAACACTCCTTGTGGGGGTGTGCAGCGCAGCCCAGTCGACCGCCGCTCTGCGGTTGTGAGACTGTGCGCTGTTTCACAGCAGTCACGTCTCAGACTACGCCCGACATACCCCATGGCAAGGTCCACGACGCGGCGTTGTCGGTAGCCTGACCTCGTGTCGACTATCAGTCAGCTCTTCGCCGCCACGGTGTCGGCCGATCCGGCCCGCCCCCTCCTCACCTGGTACGACGACGCGACCGGCGAACGTACCGAACTGTCCGGCGCGACCCTGGCCAACTGGGTGTCCAAAACGGCGAACCTGCTGGTGGACGGCCTCGGGCTGGGCCCCGGCAGCGTGGCCTCGATCTCGCTGCCGCCGCACTGGCAGACCGCCGCGATCATGCTCGCCTCGTGGACCGCCGGCCTGGCCGTATCCCACTCCGCCGAGCTGCCCGCCGACGTCGCCTTCACCGGCGGCGACGCCACCGCCCCGACCGCCCCCGACACGTACGCCGTCGGCCTGCACCCGTTCGCGCTGCCGCTGCGCGGGCTGCCCGCCGGGGTGTCGGACTGGGTCAGCTCGGCCCGCGCCCACGGCGACTTCTACGGCGGCCCGCCCGCCGACCCCGGCGCGGCGGCCCTGGTCGGGCTGCCCGGGGGCGGCGGCTCGATCACCCACGCCGAGCTGGCCGAGCGGTCCGTCGCGCGGGCCAAGGAGCTGGACATCCAGCGCGGCGAGCGGGTGCTGATCGACCTGGGCGCCCACCCGCGCCCCCTGGACTGGCTGACCGCCCCCCTGGCCGCGGGCGCCACCCTCGTCCTCTCCCACCGCACCGCCCCCGGCATCCTGGACAGCCGCGCCACCACGGAACGCGCCAAGATCATCCCCTGACCCGGGCGCCGCCTGCTTTACATAGACACTGGCCTATCTAGTGGACAATTTTCGCCGATCCGTCCTCTAGATAGGCCAGCGTCGAAGTCAAGCCCGTGCGGCCAGCATGCAGTTTCGGGGAAACTGGGCGAATGCAGCACCGCGTTCGTGCAGTTTCCCCGAAACTGCACCGAACCCCGCGCGGACTCAGGCCGCGCGAGTGCGGGCGAGATCCTCGAACGCGTTGAGGGACTCCGGGTTCGCCAGCGCCCCCTTGGCCGCGGCGGACTCCACCGGGGTGCCGGTCAGGATGCGCTTGACCGGCACCTCCAGTTTCTTGCCCGACAGCGTGCGCGGCACCGCCGCCACCTGGTAGATCACATCGGGGATGTGCCTCGGCGACAGCGCCGTACGCAGCTCCCGCGCGATCTTCGCGCGCAGCGCGTCGTCCAGCTCCAGCCCCGGGGTCAGCACCACGAACAGCAGCAGCTCACCCGCGCCGCCCTCGTCGTCCTCCAGGTGCACCACGACCGAGTCGGCGACCTCGTCCATCCCCTCGACCACCGAGTAGAACTCGGCCGTGCCCAGCCGCACCCCGCCCCGGTTCAGGGTCGCGTCGGAGCGGCCGGTGATCACGCAGGTGCCCCGGTCGGTGATGGTGATCCAGTCGCCGTGGCGCCATACGCCAGGGAACACGTCGAAGTACGCCTCGCGGTACTTCTCGCCGGTGGTGTCGCCCCAGAAGGCGACCGGCATGCTGGGCATCGGCGCGCTGATGACCAGCTCACCGAGGGCGCCGTGGACCGGATGCCCGGCCCCGTCGAACGCCTCGACCTTCGCGCCGAGGCAGCGGGCCGCGATCTCGCCCGCGTAGACCGGGTTGAGCGGGGTGCCGCCGACGAAGCCGGTGCACACGTCGGTGCCGCCGGACAGGGACAGCAGCATCAGGTCGGGGTTGACGGAGTCGTACACCCACTCGAAGCCCTCGGCGGGCAGCGGCGCCCCGGTGGACCCGAGCCCGCGCAGCTTCGACAGGTCGGCGACCTCGCGCGGCACCAGCCCCTCCTTGCGGCAGGCCAGCAGGTACGGCGCGGACGTGCCGAAGTAGGTCATGCCCGCCTCTTCGGCCAGGCGCCACAGCATGCCCAGGTCGGGCGCGCCGGGGTTGCCGTCGAACAGCACGACCGCCGCGCCCACGGCCGGGCCCGAGACCAGGTAGTTCCACATCATCCAGCCGGTGGTGGAGAACCAGAAGTAGCGGTCGCCGGGGCCGAGGTCGTGGTGCAGGGCGAGCATCTTCAGGTGCTCGAGCAGGATGCCGCCGTGGCCGTGCACGATCGGCTTGGGCAGGCCGGTGGTGCCGGAGGAGTAGAGCACGTACAGCGGGTGGGCGAACGGGACCGGGGTGAAGACCAGCGGTTCGTCGGTGTCCGCGGCCAGCTCGCCCAGGCCCGCTGCCCCCTGGGTGTACGACAGCACGACGGCGTGCTCCAGCGACGGCAGCGCCGCCCGGATCGCCGCGACCTCCCCGGTCCGGTCGATCAGCTTGCCGCCGTACCGGTAGCCGTCGACGGCGACGAGGACCTTCGGCGAGATCTGCTGCCAGCGGTCGGTGACGCTGCGGGTGCCGAACTCCGGCGCGCAGGACGAGAAGATCGCGCCCAGGCTGGCCGTGGCCAGCATCAGCACCACGGTCTCCGGGATGTTAGGCAGGTACGCCGCGACCCGGTCGCCCTCGCCGACGCCGAGCCGCCGCAGCCCGGCGCGCGCCCGGCGGACCTGCTCGCGCAGCTGCGCGGCGGTGAGGATCAGCGGCTCGCGGGTCTGCGAGTAGCCGAGCACCACGGGCTCGTCGTCGCCGACGCCCGGCATGCGCAGCACGTTCTCGGCGTAGTTCAGGGTGGTGCCGGGGAACCACTTCGCGCCCGGCATGGTGGCGTCGGGCAGCACAGCCGTCGCGGGCTCATGCGCGACGACGTCGAAGTACTCCCAGATCGACGACCAGAAGCCGGCCAGGTCCTCGGTGCTCCAGCGCCACAGCTCGGCGTAGTCGGCGAAGGTCAGCCCGCGCTGCTTGTCCAGCCAGCCGAGATAGTCGCCGATGCGGGAGTTCTGCCTGACATCCGCTGGTGGGGTCCACAGCACCCTGGTCATCGTGATCTCCTCCCGCGTACGCCGTCGTACACCGCACTCGCATCCTGCCGCATGGCCCGCCCGATCATTCTCCGGGCCGGGCGGCCCGGGGACGGTGTACCCGGCGCACACCGGTCACCGGACGCGCATGTCGGCCGCCGACAGTCAGCGCAGGTCGGCGCGGTGGCTCTCGATGGCGCGGCGGCGGGCCAGCCGGTGCTCGCGGCGGATCTCGGCCTCGCGGAAGCGCCGCTCGTCCTCCTCGGTCTCCGGCAGCACCGGCGGCACCTCGCGCGGCTCGCCGTCCGGGCCGACGCCCACGAAGACGAGGTACGCCGTGGCGACGTTGACCGGCGCGCGCCCGGCCTCGTTCCAGCGCTCGGCCCACACCGAGACGCCCAGCTCCAGCGAGGTGCGGCCGGTCCAGTTGACCTGCGCCTTGGCGTGTACCAGGTCACCGACGCGTACGGGCACCATCAGCGCGATCTCGTCGATGGAGACGGTGACGGAGTTGAAGCCGCAGTGGCGGGCGGCGGCGGCCCCGGCCGCGTCGTCGACGAACTTCATGATCACGCCGCCGTGCACGGTGCCGTACAGGTTGACGTCGTGGTTGGTCATGATGCGGCTCAGCGTGACCCGCGAGAACGCGGTCGGGCGGCCCTGCTCCGGAGAGATCACGCCCTCACCGTACGGCCTGCCTCCGGCCGTGATGCCAGCGCAACCGGAAAACAGTAAGGTGCCGCACATGCGTCACGTATGGAGCCTCCTCGCCGCAATCGTGATCACACCGCTCGCCTGGGCCGCCGCCGCACAGGGCCAGGCCATGCTGGCGGTCAGCGTGTCGCCCGACGTGCCCACCGGCATGTGGGTCGGCCTCGCCGTCCTCGCCGGGGCGGGCCTGGTGCTCGGCCTCATCGGCGCGCTGCGCCAGTCGCCGGTCGGCCCCCTGTTCACCGCCCTGGTGTACCTCGGCTTCACCGCCTGGTTCCTGGCGCAGCCGGTGGCGACGCTGCAGGCGCTCGACTGGGGCTGGAAGATCGGCGGCTACCGCGCCGACCTGACCCTGCCGCTGCAGACCGGCCTGCTGGCCGCCGTCGGCGCCCTGCTGCTGGTCGCGGTGTTCAGCCCCGGCCGCTGGCGGGCCTGGCCGAAGCCGGTCCACACCATCGAGCCCGGCTGGCCGCAGCCGGTGGCACCGCAGCACTCCGCACCGCAGCACCCGGCACCGCAGCAGCTGGAGCCGACAGCCACATTGGAGCTTCCGGTGACCCCCGCGCACAGGCCTGGCGCTGATGCGCCATCCTGGAGCGCGCCGCAGGCCAACCTGTAGAACCCGGAGGCATGGTGCGCCACCTAGGATCGTTGCTGCTCACGCTGATCTTCGCTCCCGCGATCTTCCTGCTGACCGGTACCGGTCTCAGCGCGTTCAACACCACGATGGCCGCGGGCGGTGCCGCCGACGCGTTCCTCGACGCGGCCGCGGCGCTGGGCGCGCTGCTGCTCGCGGGCATCCTCTACGCCGTGCTGCTGCTGGTGCGGCTGTCGCCGGTCGGCCCGTCGCTGGGCGGACTGGCGTTCCTGGGCACCAGCGCGTGGGCGCTCGCGGACGGCAGGTCCTACCAGGACACGTTCGCGCTGATCGACATCCACCTGGCCGGTGCCGTCGGGCAGACCGGCCTGGGCGTGCTGCTGGGCGTGCCGCTGCTGGCCACCATCACCAGCCCGCGCCGGTGGCGCCGCGTCGCCGACCCGGTCCAGGCCTTCCAGCAGTACCCGCCGCAGCAGTACCGGCAGCCCGGGGCCGCCCCGGACCCCACCCGTCAGCTGACCTCGATGCCCGCCGACCCGTACGCGCTGCCCGACATCCCGGCCCCGTCGCTGCACTACCCGCGCCCGACCCCGGTCGCCGCCCCGGCCGGGCCGACGATGCCGGTGCCCCCCGGGCCCACGATGCCGGTGCCCGCGGGACCGACGGTGCCCGTGCCGCCGCAGTCCGCGCCGGTGCCGCCCCGGCAGCCGTCCGCGCCGCTCACCCCGCTTCCGGACGCGCCGCCGCTGCCCCGCCGCAACCCGAACCCGCCCCCGGCCGCGATGACGCCCTCGGCACCCTCGGCCCCCGCGCCGTCGGCGCCCGTGTCCCCCGCCCCGTCGGCGCCCGCTGCCGCAGCACCGGAGGCAGGCGTGACCGTGCCGGTCCCGGGCGTGACCGTGCCCGTCGCGGGCGTGACCGTGCCGGTCGCCGGTATCACTCAGCCGGTGTCCCCGGCGGTGCCGACAGCGCCGCCCGCCGCGTCCGCGCCGTCGCCCACCGCGCCGTCGCCCACCGCGCCGACGGCACCCGCAGCCGGACCGGACGCGGGCGTAACCGTCCCGGTCCCCCCGGCCGCGCCGCCTGCCGCGAGCCCGGCCGCGCCGCCGCCGCTGCCCGACGAGTCGACCGTCATGCTCGCCCGCCCCGCCGACCAGCAGACCGTCAAGCGGGACTGACGACAGTTTCGGGGAAACTGCACGAATAGCGTTCAAGATTCGCGCAGTTTCCCCGAAACTGCACCATCGCCCCCGTCAGCAGACGTCGGGGGCGAGGATCGCGCGGTAGTGGGCGATCTTCTCGCGGAGGTGGCCGTGCTGGCGCAGCAGGAGTTCCAGCTGGGCCTCGACCGCCACGCTGTGCTGCTCGAGCAGCTCCACCCGGTCGGCGACGGTCTCGTCGCCCTGCCTGGTCAGCTCGGCGAACCGGCACATCACGTTGATGGGCATGCCGGTGTCGCGCAGGCAGCGCAGCAGGCCGAGCCAGCCCAGGTCGTCATCGGAGAAGACCCGCCGGCCGCCGGTTGTCCGGTCGACGTGCTCAAGCAGGCCGATGCGCTCGTAGTACCGCAGCGTGTCGAGGCTGAAGCCGCTGCGCTGCACCGTTTCGGCGGGGGTGTAGCGAATCACCGCAATATCGTAGTTGACCTGGAGCGCACTCCAGGTGTCAGGCTGATTGCCATGACGACACGGAAACTGGGCCGCAGCGGCATCGAGGTCAGCGCACTTGGCCTGGGCTGCTGGGCCATCGGCGGCCCGCTGTGGGACGCGGACGGACAGCCGTGGGGCTGGGGCGAGGTCGACGACGACGAGTCGGTCCGCGCCGTGCACCGGGCTCTGGACCTCGGAGTCACCTTCTTCGACACCGCCAGCAACTACGGGGCCGGGCACAGCGAGCGGGTGCTCGGCCGTGCCCTGGGCGGCCGGCGCGACAGTGTGGTCGTCGCCAGCAAGTTCGGGTTCACCTTCGACGAGTCCAAGCGCCTGGCCATCGGCGTGGACAGCACCCCGGAGTACCTGGTGAGCTGCCTGGACGGCATCCTCGACCGCCTCGGCACCGACTACCTGGACCTCTACCAGCTCCACCTGGGCTTCCTGCCGCCGGAGCAGGCGCTGGACCTGGTGGACCCGCTGGAGAAGCTGGTCTCCCAGGGACGCATCCGGGCGTACGGCTGGAGCACCGACGATCCGCAGAGCGCCGCCGCCTTCGCCGAGGCGGGACCGAACTGCGCGGCGGTCCAGTACGACCACTCGGTGCTGCACGACAACGCGGCCATGGTCGACGTGCTGGCCCGCCACGAGCTGGCCGGGATCAACCGGGGACCGCTGGCGATGGGCCTGCTGACCGGCAAGTACCACGGCGCCGCGGGCACGATCGGCGGCGACGACATCCGCGGCAAGTCGCCGGAGTGGCTGCAGTACTTCACCGACGGCGTGCCGACCCCGCAGTGGGCCGACCTGGTGGACCGGGTGCGGCAGGCGCTGACCGCCGACGGTCGGACGCTGACCCAGGGCGCCCTGGGCTGGCTGCTGGCCCGCAGCCCGTGGACGCTGCCGATCCCGGGCGTGCGCACGGTCGCCCAGGCGGAGGAGAACTTCGCCACCCTGGCCCTGGGCCCGCTGCCCGAGGCCCAGTTCGCCGAGGTCGAGAAGCTGCTGGCCGAGCTGCGCTGACCCGCGGACGCGGGCGCCTCGACGGCGCCCGCGCCCGGTCAGCTCGCCGGTACGGTGGCCAGCGCCCGGTAGATCCGCTTGTCGGAGACCGGGTATGGCGTGCCGAGGGTCTGCGCGAAGTAGCTGACCCGCAGCTCCTCGATCATCCAGCGCACCTCGACGACCGTGTCCCAGCCCGGGGCGCCCGGCCGCGTGGACGCCTTCGCCGCGTCGTACTCGTGCAGGACGTCCTCGAGCAGCAGCAGCTTCTCGCGGTCGCGCTGCGGCTGCTCGGCCAGTTTGGCCAGGCGCTGCTCGATCGCGCGCAGGTAGCGGGTCAGGTCCGGCAGGCGGCGCAGCCCGGTCCCGGCCACGAAGCCGGGGAAGACCAGCCCGGTCAGCTGCGCCCGGATGTCGGAGACCGAGCGCACCAGCAGCACGTTGGTGATCGACTTGAGCTTGCGGTCGATCTCGTACCAGCTGGCCAGGATCGGTTCCAGCTGCTGCAGGATCTCCAGGACGGCCGGCGGCAGCTCGGCGCGGGCCTTGGCGGCCAGCTTCGCGAACGCGTCGGCGTCCCAGGCCGGGCCGCCCGCCTCGATGATGACCTTGTCGACCGCGGCGGTGACCACGTCCTCCAGCAGCGGCGCGACCCCGCCGTGCGGATTGCGGGACAGCGCCAGCTTGGCCTGGTTGGACAGTCGGCCCTGGATCGACTTCAGCGGCGGCGGGGCCGCGAGCAGCACCAGCCGCCGGGTGCCGCGCCACATCGCGTTCCACTGCTCGCCGGTCGAGTCGAAGACCTTGACGCCGACCGTCGCACCCTCGTCGACCAGCGCCGGGTAGCCCTTGACGTCGTACCCGCCGCGCTTGCGCTCGACGGTGCGGGCCAGCGGGCCGATGGTCCAGCTCGTCAGGCCGTGCATCTCCAGGTCGTCGGCGGCCGCGGCGACGGCCTGCTGCGCCTTGTCGCGCAGGCGCCGTTTCAGGTCGGGCAGGTCCTTGCCCTCGGCGAGGGTCTTGCCCTGCTCGTCCTCGACGCGGTACGTCATCCGCAGGTGGTCGGGCACCTTGTCCGGCTCCCAGCTGTCGCGGGAGATGACCACGCCGGTCATCGCGCGCAGCTGCCGCTCCAGCACCGCCAGCAGCGGCTCCTCGCTCTGCTTGACCCCGGCCAGCGCCTCGCGGACGTAGTCGGGCACCGGCACGAAGTTGCGGCGGTCGGCCTTGGGCAGCGAGCGCACCAGCGCGATCGCCAGCTCCTCGCGCAGGCCGGGGATCTGCCAGTCGAACCCGGCCGAGCTGATCTGGTTGAGCAGCGGCAGCGGAATGTGCACGGTCACGCCGTCGGCGTCCGCCCCCGGCTCGAACTGGTAGGTCAGCGGCAACTCGAACCGCCCCTGCTGCCACGTGTCCGGGTAGTCCTCCTCCTCGACCCCGCCCGCGGCGGCGTTGACCAGCATCGACTTCTCGAAGCTGAGCAGGTCGGGGGTCTTGCGCCGGGCCGCCTTCCACCAGGTGTCGAAGTGCTGGCCGGAGACGACGTCGGCGGGCAGCCGGTTGTCGTAGAAGGAGAACAGGGTCTCGTCGTCGACCAGGATGTCGCGGCGGCGGACCCGGTGCTCCAGCTCCTCGACCTCGGCCAGCAGGTCGCGGTTGGCGTGGAAGAAGTCGTGGTGGGTCTCCCAGTCGCCCTCGACCAGCGCGTGCCGGATGAACAGCTCCCGGGACAGCACCGGGTCGATGCGGCCGAAGTTCACCTTGCGCTTGGCGACGATGGGCAGGCCGTAGAGCAGGACCTTCTCGTACGCGACGACGGCAGCCTGCTTCTTCTCCCAGTGCGGTTCGCTGTACTGCCGCTTGACCAGGTGCGGCGCCAGCGTCTCGGCCCACTCGGGTTCGATCTTCGCGGCGACCCGGCCCCACAGCCGGGACGTCTCAACCAGCTCGGCCGCCATCACCCAGCGCGGCGACTTCTTGAACAGCGCCGAGCCCGGGAACAGCGAGAAGCGGGCTCCTCGGGCGCCGAGGAAGTCCCGCTTCTCCGCGTCGTAGAAGCCGAGGTGCGACAGCAGGCCGGACAGCAGCGCCTGGTGTACGGCGGCGGGCGCGGCCGGGACGGTGTTGAGCACCGCGCCGAGCTGCTTGGCCACCTGGCGCAGCTGCGACTCCAGGTCCTGCCACTCGCGGATGCGCAGGTAGTGCAGGAACTCGGTCTTGCACAGGCGGCGGAACTGGTTGGACGACAGCTCCCGCTGCTGCTCCCGTACGTAGTTCCAGAGGTTGAGGAAGGCCATGAAGTCCGAGGAGCCCTCGTCGGCGAACCGGGCGTGCTTCTCGGCGGCGGCCTGCTGGCGGTCGGCGGGGCGCTCGCGCGGGTCCTGGATGGACAGCGCGGCCGTGATGATCAGAACTTCCTTCAGGCAGCCGTTCTTCTCGGCCTCCAGCACCATCCGGCCCAGGCGCGGGTCGACCGGCAGCTGCGCCAGGCGGCGGCCGAGCGGCGTGAGCCGGCCCGGCTCGCCGCGCATCGGCGCCTCCAGGGCGCCCAGCTCGTGCAGCAGGTCCATGCCGTCGGCGATGTGGCGCCGGTCCGGCGGGTCGATGAACGGGAACGCGGCGATGTCGCCCAGGCCCAGCGAGATCATCTGCAGGATGACCGAGGCGAGGTTGGTACGCAGGATCTCCGGCTCGGTGAACTCGGGCCGGTTGACGAAGTCCAGCTCGTCGTAGAGCCGGATGCAGATGCCGTCCGAGGTGCGGCCGCAGCGGCCCTTGCGCTGGTTGGCCGAGGCCTGCGACACCGCCTCGATCGGCAGCCGCTGCACCTTCAGCCGGTTGCTGTACCGGGAGATGCGGGCCGTGCCCGGGTCGACGACGTACTTGATGCCCGGGACGGTCAGCGAGGTCTCGGCGACGTTGGTGGCGAGCACGATGCGCCGCCCGGTGTGCGGCTGGAAGACGCGGTGCTGCTCGGCGGTGGACAGCCGGGCGTACAGCGGCAGGATCTCGGTGTGGCGCAGGTTGCGTTTGCGCAGCGCCTCGGCGGTGTCGCGGATCTCCCGCTCGCCGCTGAGGAACACCAGCACGTCACCGGCCTTCTCCGTGGCCAACTCGTCGACGGCGTCGGAGATCGCCTGGATCTGGTCGCGCTCGGAGTCGCCGTCCTCCTCATCGCCCTCGACCACCAGCGGCCGGTAGCGGACCTCGACCGGGTACGTCCGGCCGGAGACCTCGATGATCGGCGCGGGACCGTCCGGCCCGGCGAAGTGGGCGGCGAAGCGCTCCGGGTCGATCGTCGCCGAGGTGATGACCACCTTGAGGTCCGGCCGCTTGGGCAGCAGCTGCTTGAGGTACCCGAGGATGAAGTCGATGTTGAGGCTGCGCTCGTGCGCCTCGTCGATGATCAGCGTGTCGTACTGCGACAGGGTGCGGTCGTGCTGGATCTCGGCGAGCAGGATGCCGTCGGTCATCAGCTTGACCATGGTCTGGTCGCCGACCTGGTCGGTGAAGCGCACCTTCCAGCCGACCGTGCCGCCCAGCGGCACGCCGACCTCCTCGGCGATGCGCTCGGCGACCGTGCGGGCGGCCAGCCGCCGGGGCTGGGTGTGCCCGATCAGGCCGCGCACGCCCCGGCCCAGTTCGAGGCAGATCTTCGGCAGCTGCGTGGTCTTGCCGGAGCCGGTCTCACCGGCGACGATCACGACCTGGTGGTCGCGGATCGCGGCGGCGATGTCCGCGCGCTTCTGGCTGACCGGCAGCTCGTCCGGGTACGTGATCGGCGGCACCGCCGCGGCCCGCGCCGCGAGCTTCTGCTCCGCCTGCGCCACCGCCTCGGTGATCTGCGTCACGGCGGCGTCCAGCGCCTCGCCGGGACGGACCTTGCGTACGCCGTCGAGGCGCCGGGCGAGCCGGCGCCGGTCGGCCGGCATCAGCTGGTCGACGCGTCGCCGCAGCTCGACGAGCGGGCTGGCGGGCTGGGGAGGGCGGGACTGAGGTGTCATGACGCCCGCAAGGATATGCCGTCACCCGGGCAGACCGACCAGCGGTTTTCCGCCTCCCGTCGGCCACCTGGCTACGTTGAGTGTCCTCACGTGAACGTTCGGTTGGTTTCAGGTCCGGAAACCTTGCCAGCGACCGACACGATGGAGTGCAATCAATCGATTGACTTGAGCCCGCGTGCAGCGTCGACCGGGCCGGACACGCCAGTGGCAGGGAGAAGCATGGCGCATCCGCGCGAGACCGTCGTACGCATGCCGATCAAGATCCTCATCAGCCTCGCGCTGTTCTCGACCACGTTCCTGGCCAGCCTGGCGTTCGAGAAGCTGCAGGCGAACGAGCCGCTGCTGCTCAGCTTCGGCGTGTCCCTGTTCGTCGCCGGGCTGGCCTTCGTCGTCCAGTTCCTCTACGACGTGGAGAAGCGCCTCGGCCGGGTCGAGGACGAGGTGGAGGAGGATCTCGCCAAGGTGGCCAGCGAGGTGGACCGCAGGCTGACCCGGATGGCGGCCGACCTCGACCAGCACGCGGCCGACAGCGAGCTGCGCCTGCGCCGCAGCTTCGAGCGGATCAGCGAGGCCACCCGCCTCTACGGCGCCGTCGACGCCGCGGCGCTGAACACCGACGCGATCACCACGCTGGTCAAGCACGCCCGCCGGATCAAGTCCCAGCCCCCGCTGATCTTCGACCTAGCGCGGGCCGAGATCGAGCGCCTCTCGGAGATGCTGCAGACGCTGGCCGACTCCAGCGACCTCACCTACGACGGCGAGGACCGGGACTGGCTGCTCGGCCTGACCAAGCACGCGGGCAAGAGCCTCGACGCGATCAGCACCACGCTCGACGTCGGCGGTCAGGACTACTTCGACGGCAGCCTGTGGCAGAGCGACCTGGGCCAGCGCTACCTGGAGGCGCAGCGGGAGGCGATCGCGCGCAACGTACGGGTGCGCCGGCTGTTCGTGCTCGACCGGCCGGGCCTGTGGCACGACGAGAAGTTCCACCAGGTGCTGGCGATGCACACCGACCTCAGCATCGAGGTCCGGGCGCTGGATCCGACCCGCTCGGCCAACGGGTTCATCCCGCCGATCTTCGACTTCATCGTCTTCGACGACGTCATCAGCTACCAGTCGTCGCCGTCCGCCCCGGTCAACGACGTCAACCGCACCAACATCGCCAGCACCCAGCTGGTCACCAACCAGGCGAAGGTGCGGCGCAACATCGCGCGGTTCCGGGAGCTGTGGCGCATCGCCACCCCGATCGCCCCGAGGGACGGGGCGCTGCTGCCCGAGGACGAGTGATCCCGGTCGGCGGGCGTGTGGCACGCGCGCCGACCGGGACCGAGTGGATCAGTTCAGGACCGGGCCCAGCGCGCTGATCAGCGCGTGGTCGTTCGAGTCCTGGCTGAGCTCCCACGCCATGGCGCCGCGCAGGCCCAGCAGCTTGATCAGTGCGGTGCGCTCGCCGATCGACTTCGGGTCCGAGTAGACGATCGTGGTGGGCGCGGTGACGGACTGACCGGCCAGCGTGTGCACCGCGGCCGGGTTCACCAGGTACGGCTCACCCGCGAACACGTTCCACTTGCGGGTGTACCCGCCCTGCCCGACGCCGTCGGCGGTGAGGACCCCCGCCACGTCGACCAGGTCGTGGTAGGACGGCTGCGGCTTGGCGTCCCAGTTCGCCGCCTCCGGGTCCAGCCCGGCGTTGTCGAACGGGCCGTACAGGCCGCCGGGGTTGCGGACGTACTGCACGCCGTAGAAGGGCACGCCGACCACGATCTTGTTGGCGGGCACGCCGTTGAGCAGGTACCACGCGACCGTGCCGGTGGTGTTCCAGGTCAGGTCGTCCGCGTTCGGGTCGCGCGGGTCCCGGCCGAACAGGGTGCTCGGACCGGCCACGGACCCGCCGGGCACGTTGAAGTCGTACGTCATGATGTTCACCCAGTCCATGGACTTGGCGAACTCACGCAGCTCGTAGTACTTCGTGGAGCTCTTGGCCGCCGGGAGGGCGGCCGTGAGCAGGTAGTGCTTGCCGTCGGCGGCGCCCTGCGCGTCGAGCTGGCGGCGGAACTCCTGCGCCAGCAGCGTCGCGTTGCGGCGGTCGGCCGGGCCGTAGTCGACGTTGCTGTCGGCCTTCTGGGTCGGGTACTCCCAGTCCAGGTCGATGCCGTCGAAGATGCCCGCGGCCGCGCCGATGCCGCCCGCGTTCTCCGGCCAGCCGCCGGTGGGCAGGTTGCCCTTGATGAAGGTGTCGATGCACGCCGCGACGAACGCCTGGCGGCGCTCGGCGGTGGCCGCGACCGAGGAGAACCACGTGGACTTGGTCCAGCCGCCCAGCGAGATCTCGATCTTCAGGTGCGGGTTGGCCGCCTTAAGCTTGCGCAGCTGGTTGAAGTTGCCGTAGAGCCGCTGGTCGGGGTAGCTGTCGGCGACCCCGTCCACGGTGTTCTCCGGGCCCCAGTAGACCTGCTGGAAGTCGGCCCACGGGTCGAGCACGCCGCAGCCGACCGCGCCGGTGGCCTGGTCGAACGTCGGCACGCCGAACGCGTACTGGATGACGTTGAGCTTGTCGGCGGGGATGTCCTTGACGAAGTAGCCCCGGCCGTAGACGTCCCAGTCGGCGAAGTACGCCGAGATGACCTTCTTCGGCGCCTTGTCGGCCGCGGTGGTGCCGGCCGCCTGCGCGGGCACGGCCGCCATCAGGCCAGCCCCCAGGGTGAGGGCGAGCGCCCCGACGAGCCCCGGACGGTGCAGAGTACGGAACATATGAACTCCCATCGTTGCCTCCCGGTGACCTTCTCCCGGCGGCAACGATCAGTCAAGAGTCCTTACAGTTAGTCTTCCTTCCAGATTCGGGCATCGGCATGCGTGCGAGCTGGGCGAATGTGTCGCATCACGACGGATCGGGTCAACGCCAGCCGTAGCGGGGTTCGTAGCCCAGCAGGCGGCGCGCCTTGTCGATGGAGAGCAGCGTCTCGTTCCCCGCGACCGGCCGCTTCCACGGCACCTGCGGGAACAGCTCCCCCGCCAGCTCCGCCGACGGCCGGTGCATCACCGAGTCCGCGTTGGCGATGATGAACACCTCCAGCCCCGGCACCTGGTACTCCAGCGCCAGCCGGGCCGCCCGCGCCCCGTCGCGGCAGTCGATGTAGGACCACAGGTTCCAGCTGCGCAGCTTCGGATCGTCCTGGTAGGACGGGAAGGCGGCGTAGTCGCCGGGCTCCATCACGTTGGAGAAGCGCAGCCCGATCATCTTCAGCTCGGGCTCCCAGCGGCAGAACTGGGCCGCCATCTCCTCGTCGAGCCGCTTGGCCAGCGCGTACGCCGTCTCCGGGCGGGTCTCGTACTCCTCGTCCACGGGCAGGTACGGCGGCGGGGTGTCGAACGGCAGCCCGAGCAGCGTCTCGCTGGACGCCCAGACGACGTTGCGGATGCCCGCGGCACGCGCTGCGGCGAACACGTTGTAGCTGACCGTCACGTTGTTGGCGAAGGTCGCCGCGTTGCCGGTGACGCCCGGCCCGGGGATCGCGGCCAGGTGCACCACCGCGTCGACCCGGCGGTAGCGGCTGTCGATCGCGGTGAACGCCTCGACCGCCTGCCCGTAGTCGGTGAAGTCGATCCGGGTGTACGGGCAGAGCTGCTCCCGCGGGGCGGCCAGGTCCAGGTTCACCACGTCGTACCCGTGCGCCAGCAACTCGCGCACCACCGCCCGGCCCAGCTTGCCGCTGCCCCCGGTCACCGCCACCAGCGTCATCGCGCCCGCACCCTCGTTCGACCCGACGGCCGGGCCTGCCCGACCGGGATCAACGTACCGAGCGCGGCTCAGATGCTGAAGTCCGGGTTGCTGCGGATGATCGAGAACCCGGCCCCCTGCGGGTCGCTCAGGATCGCGAACCGGCCGGCGGGCGAGTTCTCCGGCGGCATGACCTTGTTCGCGCCCAGCTCCAGCGCCTGCGCGAACGACGAGTCGCAGTCGTCCACCTCGAAGTAGACCGACCAGTGCGAGGACATCGGCCGCCACGCCGGATCGATCGGCATCGCCCCGGCCACGGCGCGTCCGCCCACCTCCAGCAGCGTGTACGTCATCCCCTCGGCCATCGACACGTCGCGCTCGTCGAGGCCGAACACCTCCTGGTAGAACACCTTGCTCGCGTCGAGGTCGGAGGTCATCAGCTCGCTCCAGGCGACGCTGCCGGGCTCGTTGGCCAGCTCGAACCCCTCGTGCCGGGCCGGCTGCCAGCCGCTGAAGAAGGCGCCGGTCGGGTCCAGGAAGACCGCCATCCGACCCTGGTCCATCACGTCCATCGCCGGGGCCACCACCCGGCCGCCGTGCTCCTCCACCTTGCGGGCGACGTCGTCGAGGTCGCCGGTGGCGAAGTACGTCGACCAGGACGAGCCCCGCTCGGGGTCGGTGGCCGGGCCGAGCCCGGCGACCTGCCTGCCGTCCTTGCGGAAGATCCGGTAACCGCCCGCCTGCGGGCCCAGCTCGTCGGCGGTCCAGCCGAACAGGCGGCCGTAGAAGGCGGCCGAGCCGTCGACGTCGGTGCTGCCCAGATCGACCCAGTTGGGCGTGCCCTGTGCGTACCTCATGCGGCCATCGTCGCCCGAGGGCCGAGCGGGTGCCCCGCCATCGGCGAAAATCGGCGGGGCGAATCGACGCATTTGTGGAAACCGCGTTTCCCTAACGCGGATCTCGGATATGCCACAGGTATGACAGAGAACCTGGTACGGCAGCCGCCGGCGCGGCAGTGGTGGGTCCTGGCGGGGTTCGCCGCCGCGGTGACCGTGGTCGCGGTGGTCGGCGGACTGGCCGTGGCCCAGCCCGCCGACGACTACGCGGCCCTGGCCCGGCCCGGCTGGGCGCCGCCGTCGTGGCTGTTCGGCCCCGTCTGGACGGTGCTCTACGCGATGATCGCGCTGTCCGGCTGGCTGGTCTGGCGGGCGGTGGGCTGGGGACCGCAGCTGGTGCCGTACGCGGTGCAGCTGGTGCTCAACGCGGTCTGGACCCCGCTGTTCTTCGGCGCGGGGCAGCGCGGTGCCGCGCTGGTCGACATCGTGGCGCTGTGGCTGGCCATCGGCGCGACCGTGCTGGCCTTCCGGAAGGTCTCCGCCCCGGCCACCTGGCTGCTGGTGCCGTACTGGCTGTGGGTGAGCTTCGCGACGGCCCTCAACTTCAGCATCTGGCAGCTCAACCAGGGCTGACTCTGGTTGACTCGGACACGGCACGCCGCTGCCGTCCGACGAGGTGAAGGAGACGTTCGATGGTTTCGAAGACTCCGGCCAAGAGCTCCGCCCGGGGCGGCAGCCAGCCGAACCTGCACCAGAAGGGGGTGCAGATCCAGGAGTTCGGGACCGTGCGCCAGCTTCCGGTCGGGCTGTCCCACGACGCCCGGATGTACTCCTGCGAGCGGCTCAACCAGACGCTGGCCGACAGCCAGATCCTCTACAGCCTCTACAAGAAGCACCACTGGCTCATGCGCGGCCCGACCTTCTACCAGCTCCACCTGCTGCTGGACAAGCACGCGGGCGAGCAGCTGGAGCTGATCGACACCATCGCCGAGCGCATCCAGAGCCTCGGCGGCGTCGCCATCGGCGACCCGCGCCACATCGCGGAGATCACCGTGATCAAGCGGCCGCCGGACGGGGTCGAGGAGGTCCCGGCGATGATCTCCCGGCTGCTGGAGGCGCACGAGTCGATCCTGATCGCCGCGCACGACGCCGCCTCGCGCGCCGCCGAGATGGGCGACGACGGCACCAACGACCTGCTGGTCTCCGACGTCATCCGCACCGGCGAGATGCAGGCCTGGTTCCTGGCCGAGCACCTCGTCGACACCCCGCTCACGGAGGCCTGACGCGCGCCGTGCCCAGTCGTGCAGTTCCGGGGAGAGTGCGGGAATCGAACTCGAAATTCGCGCGCTCTCCCCGGAACCGTCGGCTCGCCGAGGGGGTCAGGCCTGGTAACCGGCGGCCTGGAGGGTGAAGAGGTCGGCGTAGCGGGCGGGGGCGGCCATGAGTTCGGCGTGGGTGCCGGACTCGATCAGGACGCCCTCGTGCATGACGAAGATGCGGTCGGCGTGGCGGACGTTGGCCAGGCGGTGCGTGATCAGGATGGTGGTGCGCCGGCCCTGGCGGTCGCGCAGGGCCTGGAACAGGGCGTCCTCGGCCCGGGGGTCCAGCGCGGAGGACGGCTCGTCCATGATCAGCAGTTCGGCGTCGCGGAGGAAGCCGCGGGCGGCGGTGATCCGCTGCCACTGGCCGCCGGACAGGTCCTGGCCCTGGGCGAAGGTGCGGTCCAGCAGCGTCTCGTACCCGTTCGGCAGCGCCACGATCATCTCGTGGGCCGCGGCGCGCGCGGCCGCCGACTCGATGCGGGCCCGCTTCGGCAGCCCGGCGATGTCGCCGAGGGCGATGTTGGTGGCCGCCGTGAACGGCCACTTGTGGTAGTCCTGGGTGACGACGGCGATCCGGCCGCGCAGCGCGGCCGCATCCAGCTCGCCGAGCGGGACCCCGTTCCAGGTGAGCACGCCGCCGCTCGGGACGCGGAGTCCGGCGATCATGGCGGCGAGGGTGGACTTGCCCGATCCGTTCTCCCCCACGAACGCCACCGTCTGACCTGCCTTGATCTCCAGCGAGACCGCGTCCACGGCGCGGGTCTCGCGGTCGGGGTAGACCAGGCTGACCGCCTCGGCGCGCAGCTCCCGCAGCGGCGGCGGCGCGACCGTGCCGGAGGTGTCGGGCAGGTGGTCGGCGGCGCGGCGCAGCAGCGCGGTGTAGTCGCCGAAGTGCCGCCCGTCGGTGTAGAGCCGGTCCACGTGGATGGTGACCGTCGACAGCGCCCGGGACGCCGCCTGGAGCGCCACCACGCAGGTCGCCGCGGCCGCCAGCGGGATCGAGCCGTTCAGCAGCAGCCAGCCGAGCAGCGCGTACACGGCGCCGCTGGCGACGCCGCCGATCAGCGAGCCGACGGTCGTGGTGGTGGTGACCTTGCGGGCCAGGTCGAGCTGGATCCGGGTCTCCACCTCCATCACCTGGTCGTACTGGCCGAGCAGGAACTGGCGCAGGTCGTAGCTGCGCAGCTCGGCGGCGGTCTGCCGGTCCGCCATCAGCCGGTGCAGGATCCACAGCCGCCGGCGGCGCACCGAGCCCGCCACGTACGTCTGGTAGCGCTGGTGGCCGGCCTTGAGCGCGGCCCACGCGTTGGGCACCGTGGCCACCAGCAGCGCGAGCAGCAGCAGCGGGTGGATCAGGATCACGGCGACCGTGACGGCAAGCAGCGACACCACGCCCGCGAGCAGGTTCATGGTGCCCTGCACCAGGCCCATCGCGGCGTCGGTGCCCCGGCTGGCGCGCTCGACGTCGTCGGCGAAGGCGTCCTGGTCGAACGCGTCCAGGCGGACCGCGGTGGTGGTCTCGAAGAGCTTGCGCTCCACCACCCGGTCCACCCGGGGCGTGAGCCCGTTCTGGGCGTACCCGCTGGCGATGCCGAGCCCGGCGCGGGCCGCGGTCGCCAGCGCCAGCGCGATCAGCGCGGGCAGCGCGGCGCTGACCCGGTCGGGCGTCGGCCCGGCCGAGAACAGTCCGACCAGGACCCGCTGCGTCGCCAGCAGCCCGAACGTGGCCATCGCACCCGCGGCGACGGTGGCCGCGCCGACGACGACGGTGCGGGTCCGGTCGGCGTTCCAGCTGATGCCCACGGCGGTGGAGACCAGCCGGGGCAGTTCGGTGAAGACGGCGAACAGGCCCGCGTCGGCGCGGGCGCGCATGCCGGTCTCCCACCACATGGCCCGCAGTTCGGGCAGCGCGGGCTCGTACGCGGGCGGGGCTGAGTCGGGGTCCTCGGTCGAGGTGGTGGCGCCGGTGGCGGTCGCGGTCACGTGGTGTCCTCCCTGGTCGGTGAGGTATCAGTCTTTCGCGCGGGACCGCCGCGCAACGAGCGATTTCGATCGACGTCAGCCGGTAGAGTGGTGAATGATCATCCACGGCCGGGGTCACGAGGAGCGTCGCGCATGTCCGAGCAGGTCGAGCCCATCGCGTTCGCCACGCGTCCGCCCGCCGCCCGGCCGCTGGACGTGGCTTGGATCCACGGCTCGCCGGCGGCCAAGTACAACACCGACCCCGACCTCCAGGTGTACGCGCACGACGAGCACACCTACCTGCTGCGCCAGAACAAGGCGGTGCACTACGAGGCGCCGTTCCTGTTCCTGCTGTTCGGCGCCGACCGGGCGGTGCTGATCGACACCGGCGCCACCGCGGACCCGGCGCACATGCCGCTGCGCACCGTCGTCGACGGGCTGATCGCCGACTGGCTGGCCCGGCACCCGCGCCCCGGCTACCGGCTGCTGGTCCTGCACACCCACTCCCACGGCGACCACACCGCCGGGGACGGCCAGTTCGCCGACCGGCCCGACACCGAGCTGATCGGCGCGAAGCGCGAACCGGCGTACGCCTTCTTCGGCTTCGACGCCGACCCCGACCGCACCGCCCTGGTCGACCTCGGCGGCCGGGTGCTGGAGTGCCTGGCCATCCCCGGCCACCACGACGCCTCGGTCAGCTTCTACGACCCGCACACCGGCTTCCTGCTCACCGGCGACACCGTCTACCCCGGACGGCTGTACGTGAACGACTGGGCCGCCTTCGGGCGCAGCATCGACCGGCTGGTGGAGTTCGCCGGACGGCGGCCGGTCACGCACGTGCTGGGCTGCCACATCGAGATGAGCACCACGCCGGGGCAGGACTACCCGGTGGGCTGGAGCTACCAGCCGGACGAGCCGCCGCTGGAGCTGACGGTCGAGCAGCTGCGGCAGCTGCAGCGGGCGGTGGCGGAAGTCGGCGACCGGCGCGGGCGGCACCCGTACCCGGACTTCGTCATCGACCGCACGAACGGCTGACCGGCGCAGATCACTCAGCGTCAGTCCTTTGTGGAACCAACAGCAGCTCAGGCAGGGCTGCTGGACCAAATTCGAGCCATAGGGCTGATACGACTCGACCGATCGAGCGACATACCTTCAACCCGCGCGGGCACGCGGACGTGCCCGCCGGAGCAGGAGGTTACCCCTCGTGAGAATCCAGCGACTGACCCGCAACCGCGCGGTCACGCTCGCGCTCGCCACCGTGACCGTAGCCTTCGTGGCCGGTGCCGGTGTCCAGGGCGCCCAGGCCGCGCCGTCCAGCGGCGGCCAGACGAAGCTCTACATCGTCCAGACCGACAGCGCCCCCGCCGGCGTGTACGAGGGCGACATCGCCGGCTACCAGGCGACCAGGCCCGCCGAGGGCGAGCGCTTCGACTCCTCGACCGCCGCCGCGAAGGCGTACACCAAGCTGCTCACCTCGCGCCACGACAACGTGCTGCGCAAGGTGGGCGCTGCCGGCAAGAAGCACTCGGACCTGTCCACCGTGTTCGACGGCTTCATCGCCGAGCTGACCGAGTCGCAGGCCGCGCAGCTGTCCAAGACCGCCGGTGTGGTGCGGGTCTGGGAGAACAAGGTCTACACCGTCGACACGACGACCACCCCGAAGTTCCTGGGGATGTCCGGCGACACCGGCGTGTGGCAGCAGCGGTTCGGCGGCGCCGAGAAGGCCGGCCAGGGCATCATCATCGGCGACATCGACTCCGGCATCTGGCCGGAGAACCCGGCGTTCGCCGCCCTGCCGACCCCGCGCCCGGACCAGTGGATCATCAACCACAAGTGGCGCGGCGTCTGCGACGCGGGCACCGAGGAGCCGATCGCCTGCAACAACAAGCTCATCGGCGCGCGCTACTACGCCGGCTTCGGCAACACGGTGACCGAGGACGAGTTCCTCAGCCCGCGTGACCTGAGCAGCCACGGCACGCACACCGCGTCGACCGCGGCGGGCAACTACAACGTGCCGGCGACGATCAACGGCGGCTCGGTCGGCTCGATCAGCGGCATGGCCCCGGCCGCCCGCATCGCCGTGTACAAGGCGCTGTGGGAGAAGGCCGACGGCTCCGGCGCCAGCGGCACCACCGCCGGCCTGGTCCAGGCCATCAACGACGCGGTCGCCGACGGCGTGGACATCATCAACTACTCGATCTCCGGCTCGACCGACTCCGTGGTGGGCCCCGACGAGGTGGCGTTCCGCAACGCCGCCGCGGCGGGCGTGTTCATCTCCACCTCGGCCGGCAACAGCGGCGACTCGGGCCCGTCGACGGTGGCGCACAACTCGCCGTGGACGATCACCGTCGCGGCGAGCACCCACGACCGGGGCAACCAGAAGAGCGTCGTGCTGGGCAACGGCGCGAGCTACACCGGCGTCGGCGTCGTGCCGGCCGCGGTGGCCTCGACCGGCCTGGTGAACGCCAAGGACATCGCGCTCGCCGGACAGGACCCGGCCATGGCCGAGCTCTGCATGCCGGGCACCCTCGACCCGGCGCTGGCCGCCGGGAAGATCGTGATCTGCACCCGGGGCATCAACGCCCGCGTCGAGAAGAGCGCGGTCGCCGCGGCCGCCGGTGCGGTGGGCGTGGTGCTGGCGAACTCGTCGGCGGCGCAGACCGGTGTCGGCGACTTCCACGCCGTGCCGACCGTGCACGTCAGCTTCGCCGACGGCGTGGCGATCAAGGCGTACGTCGCGGGCGCGGGCGCCGGTGCGACCGCGAGCCTGACCGAGACCGACCCGACCCCCGTCCAGGCGCCGGTCATGGCCGGCTTCTCCTCGTACGGTCCGGCCCTGGCCGGTGGCGGCGACCTGCTCAAGCCCGACATCACCGCGCCGGGCGTGGACATCATCGCGGCGACCTCGCCGGTGACCGACGGCAACGACTTCAACGCGCTGTCGGGCACCTCGATGTCGGCTCCGCACATCTCCGGCCTGGCCGCCCTGATCCTGGCCAAGCACCCGCTGTGGCCGCCGATGTGGGTCAAGTCGGCGATCATGACGACCGCGTACCAGACCGACAACACGGGTGGCCCGATCCAGACCGTGGACGGCGACGCGACCCCGCTGAACTACGGCGCGGGCCACGTCGACCCGGCCAGGATGTTCGAGCCCGGCCTGGTGTACGGGTCGAAGCCGCGCGACTGGGACGCGTACGCGTGCTCGATCGGGCAGACCCCGGAGAAGGGCTGCGCGAAGGTCGCCAAGATCGACCCGAGCGACCTGAACTACCCGTCGATCGCCGTCGGCGACATCACCGGTGAGCAGGTCATCAAGCGCACGGTCACCAACACGGCCCTGTCCAGCGCGACGTACAAGGCGACCGTCACGGCTCCGGCCGGGTTCACGGCGACCGTCAGCCCGAGCAGCCTCACCCTCGGGCCGCTGCAGTCCAAGAGCTTCACCGTCAAGATCACGCGTACCACCGCGGCGCAGAACGTCTGGGCCTTCGGTTCGCTGACCTGGACGCACAGCTCGAAGGGCAAGACGCTGCACAGCGTCCGCAGCCCGATCGCGGTCCGGCCGGTGCCGGTCGCGGTCCCGCCGAACCTGAGCGCCACCGGCTCGGGCACCACGGTCAAGGTCAAGGGCGGCTACACCGGCACCCTGACCAGCACCGTGTCCGGCCTGGTCCCGGCCGGCGTCACCGGTGACGCCCTCGACCCGGACGGCCCTGAGTTCAACTCCGGCCTCCCGGCCGCGTCGACCCGTACCGCGAAGATCACGTTCACCGTGCCGGACGGCGGCTTCGGCCGGGTCCAGACCTTCGACGCCGACTACGCGATGGGCACCGACATCGACGTCTTCGCGTACGTGGCGGGCACCGCGAACGAGGTGGGCGAGAGCGCCGGCGGCACCGCGGCCGAGGTCATCGATCTGGGTCCGGGTACCTACGACGTCTACTACACCCTGTTCGACGCGGCGGCCGTGACCACGGTCAAGGGCCACTCGTGGGCGGTCCCGGCGACCGCGGCGGGCAACTTCACCGCCACCCCGGCCAGCCAGGCGATCACCGTCAACGGCACGGCCACCGTGACCCTGTCGTGGAGCGGCCTGGTCGCGGGCACCCGCTACCTCGGCGTCGTGACGTACGGCGACGGCACCGCCGTGGTCGGCCAGACGGTCGTCACCGTCAGCTGACCCGAGCACAGCGGAAGGGGCCCGGCGGTGATCCGCCGGGCCCCTTCTCGTCACATCCACAGGACGCCGCGCTCCTCGTGCTCCCGGACGCGATAGGTGATCATGCGGCGCAGGAGGTCGGTCGGCGCGGGGCGGTCGTAGGGGATCCGGACCGTGTGGCGGCCGGTCTCCATACCGACGAGTTCGGTCTCGAAGGCGTCCCGGGTGCTGGGCGTGAACGCGAAGTTCGCGTGCCTGGTGTGGCCCCGGACCGCGAACAGGATCGTGCCCGACGGGTGCACCCAGGTGGGGTAACCCCACTTGATGGCCTCGCTCGCGCCGGGCACCGTCTCCCGGGCCAGCGCGTGCAACTGCCGGAGCAGCTCGCGCCCCTGCCCCGCGAACCCTCGTATGTACTCGTCGATCGTCTGCGGCTTATCCACGGACATCAGTCTGGCAAGGCTGCAGTTTCGGGGAAAGTGCCGGAATCCTGACTCCGAATCCAGCACTTTCCCCGAAATTGCAGCTAGCGACGCGAGCGTGCGCGCCACGTACCCGTCAGATGACGCCCTTGAGGAGCTGGCGGGCCATGACGATGCGCTGGACCTGGTTGGTGCCCTCGTAGATCTGGGTGATCTTGGCGTCGCGCATCATGCGCTCCAGCGGGAAGTCCTTCGTGTACCCGTACCCGCCGAGCAGCTGCACCGCGTCCGTGGTGATCGCCATGGCGACGTCGGAGGCGAAGCACTTGGCCGCCGCGCCGAAGTAGGTCAGGTCGGCGTCGCCGCGCTCGGACCGGGCCGCCGCCGCGTAGGTCAGCTCCCGGGCGGCGGTCAGCCGCATGCCCATGTCGGCGAGCATGAACTGCACGCCCTGGAAGTCGGCGATCGGCTTGCCGAACTGCTTGCGCTCCTTGACGTACGCCAGCGCCGCGTCCAGGGCCCCCTGGGCGATGCCGACGGCCTGGGCGGCGATGGTGACACGGGTGTGGTCCAGGGTGCGCATCGCGGAGGCGAAGCCGGTGCCGGGCTCGCCGATCATGCGGTCGGCGGGGATGCGTACCTGGTCGAGGTAGACCTCGCGGGTCGGCGAGCCCTTGATGCCGAGCTTCTTCTCGGGCGCGCCGAAGCTGACGCCGGGGTCGCTCTTCTCGACGACGAACGCGGAGATGCCTTTGGCGCCGATGCCGGGCTCGGTGACGGCGAAGACGGTGTAGAAGTCGCTCACCCCGGCGTTGGTGATCCACCTCTTGACGCCGTTGAGCACATAGTGACCATTGTCATAGATCGCCCGAGTGGTCATGGCGGCGGCGTCGCTGCCCGCTTCGGGCTCGCTCAGGCAGTACGAGAACATGCCCTCGCCGGAGGCCACCCGGGGCAGGTAGCGCTGCTTGAGGTCGGCCGAGCCCGCCAGCAGCAGGGGCATGGTGCCGAGCTTGTTGACGGCCGGGATGAGCGAGCTGGAGGCGCAGGCGCGGGCGACCTCCTCGATCACGATCGCCGTCGCGAGCGCGTCGGCACCGGCGCCGCCGTACTCCTCGGGGATGTGCGGAGCGTGGAAGTCGGAAGCGCGCAGCGCGTCGAAGCTGGCCTGCGGGAACTCGCTGCTCTCGTCCGCCTCGGCGGCGTTGGGGGCGACCTTGGCGTCGCACACCTCGCGGACCGCCTCGCGGATCGCGACGTGCTCTTCCGAGAGCTGGTAGAGGTCGAACATCTCCGCTTCCTCCCACGCATAAACAGGCGTACCGGCGGGTAGCTTAACGCTCGATAAGAATGTGCTGTCCAGCGGCTCCGGTAAACTTTCCTCGGCGTCAGTACAGGGCGTAGGCTCTGCACCTGCTCAACCACCGGCCCCTTACGGCGCTCCTCAGCTGAATGCGCGCGCCACTGCAGAATCTAGGAGAAAACGCGTGACTCTCCCGTACGCGAGCCCGGCCCCCGTCACCCCGCCGTCCGGCGCGGCCCGCCCCCGCCTGACGTTCCTCGGCACCGGCTACCTGGGCGCCACCTACGCCATCTGCTACGCGGAGCTCGGTTACGAGGTCATCGGCTTCGACGTGGACGTTGACAAGATCGAGAAGCTGAGCCGCGGCGAGGTGCCGTTCCACGAGCCCGGACTCGACGAGATGCTGCGCCGCAACCTGGCCGCCGGCCGGCTGCGCTTCTCCACGTCGTACCAGGAGACCGCCGACTTCGGCGACGTCCACTTCATCTGCGTGGGCACCCCGCAGCGCGCCAACGGCCTGGGCGCCGACCTGCAGTACGTAGAGGCGTCGGTGAGCAACCTCGCCCAGCACCTCACCCGCAAGGCCCTGATCGTGGGCAAGTCGACCGTGCCGGTCGGCACCGCCGAGTGGGTGGAGACCCTGGTCGCCAAGCACGCCCGCCCGGAGCTGGGCGTCGAGGTCGCGTGGAGCCCCGAGTTCCTGCAGGAGGGCTTCGCCGTCGACGACGTCATGCGCCCGAACCGCATCGTGGTGGCCACCAAGACCGACTGGGCCAACTCGCTGCTGCACGCCGCGCACAAGGGCGTCTTCGACCTGGCCTCGGTCGAGGACCGCGAGGTGCCGGTCGTCGCGACCGACTTCGCCACCGCCGAGCTGGTCAAGGTCGCCGCGAACTCGTTCCTGGCCACCAAGATCTCCTTCATCAACGCCATGGCCGAGGTGTGCGAGGTCGCGGGCGGCGACATCACGCAGCTGGCCCGCGCGCTGGGCTACGACCCGCGTATCGGCAACCGCTTCCTGCAGTCGGGCGTCGGCTTCGGCGGCGGCTGCCTGCCCAAGGACATCCGCGCGTTCCAGGCCCGCGCGCAGGAGCTGGGCGCCGGGGAGGCGCTGCGCTTCCTGCACGAGGTCGACCTGATCAACCTGCGCCGCCGCCAGCGCGTGCTGAACCTGGCCGCGGGCCTGCTCAACCGCCGCTTCGGCCCGGCCGGCCCGGACCTGTCCGGCGCCCGCATCGCCGTGCTGGGCGCGACCTTCAAGCCCAACTCCGATGACGTACGGGACGCGCCCGCGCTCGCCGTCGCCGGCATGCTGGCCCGCGCGGGCGCCGACGTCCGCGTCTACGACCCGCAGGGTATGGAGAACGCCAAGCGCGCCCTGCCCGACGTGGCGTACGAGAAGTCGCTGGTCGAGGCCGTCACCGAGGCGGACCTGGTCTGCGTGCTGACCGAGTGGGCCGAGTTCCGCAACGCCGACCCGGTCGCGCTGGGCGAGGTGGCCGCGAACAAGCTCGTCATCGACGGCCGCAACTGCCTCGACGCCACCGCCTGGAAGTCGGCCGGCTGGACCGTCCGCGCCCTGGGCCGCCCCACGGTCTGACCCGCCCGCAGAGCATCACCCGAGGCCCGTCCCGCACCACGCGGGGCGGGCCTCGCCGCGTTCCCGCCCACTCTCGCCACCCCGTCCGCACCCGCCTACCCGAAGAGCCACGTTGATCATGAAGTTGTGGCCGGGACACGCCGTCGAACCTTGCCATAAGTTCATGATCAACCCGGAAAGGGGCTTGGTGGGGTGGGTGGGGGGCGGTGGGGGGAATGGGGGTTTTCAAGGGGTGGGGGGATTCGGCATGCTGCGGGGGTAGCGATCCATACTCGTCGTCGCCGGATGGTGACGGGGGGCTAGTCGGAGGTTGCCATGGCAGCGGACAGCGAATGCTCGATGTGCGGCCGCCTGCGCGATCCCGCGCAGCGGTGCCCGCACTGCGGCAACACCCCTGAGGTGCTCGGCGACGAGGTGGCACGGCTGAGCAAGGCCATCGCCGACATGAACGCCGAGGACGTGCGCCTGTCGAGCGAGCGCAAGAAGCTGTCCGGCAAGCTCCAGGCGGCCATCTACCAGCGCGACATCCTCATGCACGAGGAGGCGGAGCGGCAGAAGAGGGCCGCGCCCAAGCAGCGCCGCTGGATTCCGCGCCCGCCCGGAGTGAAGGCGCCGACCGCCGCGACCGAGCCGGGGCGGGCCGAACCGGCGACCGTGCCGTCCGGGGCGGGGCAGGCCGCGCAGGCCGGTGCTCCGCCGACGGTGCCGCAGCAGCCGGTGGGCGCGGCCGGGCGGGGATCGGGCGGGCCGCCCGGAGGGCCGACCCGGCCCCGGGTGGCGCCGTTGAGCCAGCCGCCAGGGCCGTCGGGGCCGCCGCCGGAGGCGTCGCCGCGCGAGGTCCAGAACGTGATGCTGGTGCTCGGCTCGCTGCTGCTGGGCATCGCGGCCGTGGTGTTCGCGGTGGTGGCGCTGAGCAACGTGGCCCCGCAGCTGCGCCTGGGCGTGCTCGCGCTGGCCACGCTGGCGCTGCTGGGCACCGCGCCGCAGCTGGTGCGAGCGCGGCTGACCTCCACCGCCGAGTCGCTGGCCGCGGTGGGCCTGGCCCTGCTGCCGATCGACGGGTACCTGCTGGTGCAGGTCGTCAACCGGGGTGAGGCCGGGCCGCTGGTCGCGGGACTCGTCTTCGCGGTGACCGCCGCGGTCGCCCTCGGCTACCACCGCCTGACCCGGCTCACCACGCCCCGGTACGTGGTGGTGCTGGCGGCGCAGCCGGTGCTGCCGCTGCTGGCGTACGGCATGGTCAAGGGTCCGGCGGGGTGGGCCGTGGTGCTCACCGGCGTCGCCGCGCAGAACGCGGTGATGGCCCGCGCGGTCGAGCTGTCCAAGGTGCCCGAGCGCAACCCGATCGGCTGGTCGGCGTACTGGCTGCGCGAGCTGACCTGGGTGCTGCACGGGCTGGCCGTCGGCGGGGCGCTCGTCTACGGCGTCGCCGCACTGCTCACCGCCGACACCGTGCCGTCGGTGCTGCTGGCCGGACTGGCCCTGCTGGCTGCCGCGGCGGTGGGGCTGACCGGGGCGCTGATGCTGCGGCGGCAGCCGCTGAGCGAGGTCGCCGCCGCCGCGATGGTGCTGGCCGTGATCGGCTCGGCGGCCCGGGTGGCCGTGGTGACCCTGCCCGGCCGGGCGCTGGTGGTGATCGCGGCCGTGGTCGCGCTGACCGGCCTGGCCGTACGCGCGGTGCCCGCCTCGATCCGGCGCGGGCCGCAGCTGGCCGCCACCGTCGCGCTCGGCGTGCTCGCGCTGTTCACCGTGGGTGCCGCGCTGCGCGCCGCGCTGGCCCTGCCCGTCGCGGCCCGCCCGGTGTGGCACGCCGACACCGCCGCGTTCACCGCCGAGGTGGTCCGGCGGGCCGGGTCCCCGGGCTGGTCACTGGCGGCCACGGCGGCCCTGCTGGCGATCGCCGCCGCACTCGCCCTGCCCCCGGCGTACCGGCGGGAGGCGGCCGTGGCCGCGGCGGCGCTGGCGGCACTGTCGGCGCCCGCCTCGTTCGGGTTGGGCTGGGCGGCCAGCCAGTGGCTGCTGACGGCCGCGGCCGTCGCGGTCCTCGCGGTCGGCATCGGCGCCGGGGCCGTGGTGCTGATCCGCACCACGACCGGCCCGAACACCCCGGACGCCGAGCCGTGGGGCGCGAGCACGCAGCGCTCGGCGCGGGCCTACCTGGTCGCGGCGGTGACCCTGGCCGCGGCCGCGCTCTGCGTGGCCCTGGCCGACCAGGGGGCGACCGCGGCGGTGCTGGCCGTGCTCACGGTGGCGGGTGTGCTGCTGGCGATGGGTCCGCGCGTGGTGGTCGCGCCGCCGGAGGCGGCCGTGCTCGGTGACACCGCCGCCGGTATCGCCGCGTTCAGCGCCCCCGGCGCGATCGGCATCGGCGTGCTCACCCTGTTCCCGCTCGCCGGTCAGGCCGCCGCGCTGGCCTGCGCCCAGCTCGCCTGCGCCGCCACCCTCGGCCTGGTCGCGGCGCGGCTGGTCGCGCAGCGCCGGATCGGGCCGCCGCTGGCGATCGGGGCCGTGTCCGGCACGCTGCTCGTCGCGGGCGCCGGGTTCGTCGCCGCCGAGGCGACCACACTCGACGCCGCCGTCGGGGCGCTGCTGCTGTTCGCCGCGATCCTGCTCGCGCTGGCGCCGTCGATCGACTCGGGCCGCCGGGCCGACCGGCTGCTCGACGGGGCCGACATCGCCTCGGGCGCGGTCACCGTGGCGCTGATCGCCGCGCTGGGGCGCATCGCGTACCAGGTGGTGCCGTTGGCGTGGCTGGTGGTCGCGGCGGCGATCGTGCTGGTGGTGGCGATGGCCGTACGGTCGCTGCCGGAGGAGCTGCGCCGGGGCCCGGCCGCGGGCACCGGGGTCGCCGGGGCGGTGCTCATCGTCGTGGCCGGCTACCCGGCGCTGGCCGGGGGCGTCCGGGCGCTGGCCAGGCCGGGCGAGCTGTGGTCGGCCGAGCTCGCCCAGGCCGATGCCGCCGTCGGTTTCGGCTGGCAGGGGCCGGTGGCGCTGCTTGTGCTCGCCGCTGCGGCGGCGGTCGTGCTGCCCGCGCCCCGCAACTACCACGTCGCCGCGGTCGCGGTGGTGCTGGCGACCGTCGGCACCCCGGCCGCGCTGGGCTGGCCCTGGTGGGCACCGATCGTGCTCGGCCTGGCCATCGCCACCGGGTACGCCATCGCGGCGGTGATCGCCGAGGACGCCCGGGCCGGCTACACCCGGCTCGCGGTGGCCGTGGCCGTGTCCCTGCACGCGCTCGGGGCGAGCCTGGTCCGGCCGTGGACCACCACGGCTGCGCTGGCCATGGTGGCGCTGGTCTCGGCGGCACTGGTGCTGATGTCGGTGCTGGTCACCCGGCGGGCAGCCGCGGACGGGACGCAGCCGCCCGGCCACGTCGAGGTGATGGGCGGCACCGGTACGGCCGGGGTGCTGCTGGCCGCCCCGGCGGCCCTGGCCGCGCTCGCGGCGACCGCGGGCAACGGCTCCGAGATCATCCTGACCGCCGCGCTGGGCGGGGTCAGCATCGCGCTGGCGGCGTTCGCGGCGGCCCGCCGGCACGTCGCGGCGTACCTCGGGTGGTGCACCGTGGGCGTGGCGGTGTCGAGCACGGTGGTGGCGCTGTTCGCGCTGCCGACCGGCCACCCCGCCGGGCTGTACGCGGCCGCGGCGGTGCTGCTCGTCGTGCTCGCCGAACTGCTGCGCACCACCACCCGCGCCCAGCTCGGCCTGGCGCCCGCGGCACCGCGCCAGTGGCGTCGGCGCGGCGAGGCCACCGGGCCGCAGCGCTGGAAGATCAACTTCGAGGGCGGCGCACAGCTGCTCGAGCGGACCCGCAACTGGCCGTCGTACCCCGGGGCCATGGCCCTGGCCGCGTCGGTCGCGCCCGCCGCGATCGCGCTGGTGTCGCTGGCCCCGGCGCTGCAGGCGGCGCTCATCCGGCCGTACCAGAGCCTCGGCGCGATCTGGCAGGGCCCGCCGCCGCCCGCCCCCAGCACCGTCGACGTCGCCGCCGCCCTCACCGCGCTGCTGCTCACCATCGCCGCCGCGATCGCCGCGATCGGGTTCGGCGGCGGACCGACCCGCGCCGTCTCCGTGGTCGTGCCCGGCGCCGCGATCACCCTGCTGATCACCCCGGTCAGCCTGGACCTGGCCTGGCCCGCCGGGGTGCTCGCGGCCCTGGCCGTGTTCACGGTGTGCATGCTCAGCGTCGCCCTGACCGATCCGCCGTCCAGCGACGACAGCGACCGGGCGGTCCGCGCCGCACGGGTCGCGGTGCTGGTCATCGGCCTCGTCGCGGGCGGGGCCGGACTCGCGGGCGCCCTGGCCACCCCGGCGCTGACCATCTTCACCTTCGGCGGCGCGATCGCGGTCGGCGCGGCCGCCGCGCTCGGCGGCCAGTCGCAGCCCGCCCGCATCCTCGGCTGGCTGGGCGGCGCGCTGGCCGCCGAGCTCTTCGTGCTGACGGTGAGCCTGGAGATCGGGGCGCGGCCGGAGTGGTCGGCGTTCGGGGTGCTGGCGGTCGGCGCCGTGCTGATCGTGGGCACCGCGCTGCACCCGCGCTTCCAGCGGACCGAGGCGCTGCGCGAGGCGAGTGCCGTCGAGTGGGCCGGGTACGCCGCCGGCGCGATCGGCCTGGCGCTGGCCTCCCGGTCGACCACGCACGCCGCGGCGCTGCTGGTCGGCTGGGGTGCGGTGCTCGGCATCGCGGCCACCCGGGCGCAGCGGCCGCAACTGGAGCGGCGCATCCTGTTCTGGGCCGCGGCGGCCAGCGAGATCGCCGCCTGGTGGCTGATCATGCGAACCGCATCGGTGGCGCTGCCGGAGGCGTACACGCTGCCGTTCGCGCTGCTCGCGCTCGGCGTGGGGCTGCTGGAGCTGCGGCAGCGGCCGCAGTTGGGCAGCTGGGCGGCGTACGGCCCGGCGCTGGTCGCGGCGTTCGGGCCGACGGTGATCGTGGTGCTGGTGACCGACACGAACCCGATCCGGGAGGTCGGGCTGCTGGTCGCGGGCATCCTGACGCTGATCCTGGGCTCGCAGCGGCGGCAGCAGGCGCCGGTGGCGATCGGCGCGGCGGTCACGGTGATCACCGCGCTGCACGCGCTGACGCTGGTGGGCTACACGTGGCTCGGCGTCCTCATCGGCGGCATCGTGCTGATCATCCTCGGCGCCAACAACGAACGCCGCCGCCAAGCCACCGACCGCTACAACCAGATGCGCTGACCCCCAGCCCCGCCCCGCCCCGCCCCGTCCCGCCTTTTTGTCGACGCTGGCCTATCTAGAAGACGATTTTCGGAAATCCGTCCTCTAGATAGGCCAGCGTCAATGCTAAGACGGGTGGGCAGGCAGCCCGGCCGAGGTCACCGGCCGGGTCGGGTCAGAGGGTGGCGCGGAGCGCCTTGTCCTTCTCGGCGACCAGTTCCGTCAGCGCGTGGGCGTAGTCGGTCAGCTTGGCCTGCAGCGTGGCGTCGTGCATGCCGAGCATCCGCACCGCGAGCAGCCCGGCGTTGCGCGCCCCGGCGATCGACACCGTCGCGACCGGGATCCCGGCGGGCATCTGCACGATGGACATCAGCGAGTCCATCCCGTCGAGGTACTTCAGCGGCACCGGCACCCCGATCACCGGCAGCGGCGTGGCCGAGGCGACCATGCCCGGCAGGTGGGCGGCCCCACCCGCCCCCGCGATGATCACCTTGAGGCCGCGGTCGACGGCGGCACCGGCGTACTCCAGCATGAAGTGGGGCGTACGGTGCGCCGACACGACCCGCACCTCGAACTCCACGCCGAACTCGGTCAGCGCCTCGGCGGCCCCGCGCATCACCGGCCAGTCCGAGTCCGAACCCATGATCACCGCTACCTGCGGCGTCGCCTCGGTCATGACATCGCCTTTCCGTAGGTGAGCCAGTGCGCCGCCCGGGCCGCGCGGGCCCGGCAGTCGTCGAGGTCGGCGCCCAGCGCCGTGACATGGCCGATCTTGCGGCCGGGCCGGGTCTGCTTGCCGTACAGGTGCAGCTTGACCCCCGGCTCGGCGGCCATCAGATGGTGCACCCGCTCGTCGATGCCGATGCCGCCCTCGGGCCCGCCGAGCACGTTGACCATGACCACGGCCGGGGCGGCCAGCGAGGTGTCGCCCATCGGGTAGTCGAGCACGGCCCGCAGGTGCTGCTCGAACTGCGAGGTGCGGGCCCCCTCGATGGTCCAGTGCCCGGAGTTGTGCGGCCGCATCGCCAGCTCGTTGATCACCAGCCCGTCCGGCGTCTCGAACAGCTCGACCGCGAGCAGACCGACGACGCCCAGCTCGTTGGCGATCCGGATGGCCAGCTGCTGCGCCTCCAGCGCCGTGTCCTCGGCCAGGTCGGGCGCCGGGGCCAGCACCTCGACGCAGATGCCGTCGCGCTGCACGGTCTCCACCACCGGGTACACGGCGACCTGGCCGTACGGCGAGCGGGCCACCTGGACCGCGAGTTCGCGGCGCAGCGCCGCCTTCTCCTCGACGATCAGCTCGGCGCCGCTGGCCAGCAGGTCGGTGATCTCGGCGGGGTCCGACACGACGAAGACGCCGCGGCCGTCGTAGCCGCCGCGGGCCGTCTTCACGACCGCGGGCAGCCCGAACTCGACCAGCTCGGCGGCGGTGCGCAGCGGCGCCCAGCGCGGCACGGGCGCGCCGAGTTCGCTGAGCCTGCGCCGCATCGCGTGCTTGTCCTGGGCGTAGTGCAGCGCGTCGGCGCCGGGGAAGACCTTGTGGCCCTCGGCGGCCAGGGCCCGGATGTGCTCGCCGGGCACGTGCTCGTGGTCGAACGTGACCACGTCGCACGACTTGGCGAAGTCGCGCAGCGCGGCCAGGTCGGTATGCCGCCCGAGCTGCACGTCGGCCGCGACGAGGGCGGCGGATTCGTCCGGGTCGGTGGCGAGCACCCGCAGTGATTGACCGAGGGCGATCGCCGCCTGGTGGGTCATACGGGCGAGCTGGCCGCCGCCGATCATGCCGACGACAGGGAGTCCGGTGCGCGTGTCCATCGCCGCGAAGTCTAGTCAGCGCCGCTTCGCCGCAGGCCGACCGCCCTTGCGGCCAGTGGACTGGGCCACCTGCCGGGGCTTGGCCAGCGCCAGCACCAGCGGGGTACGCCGGTCGTCCTGCCCGAACGGGTTGTCGGCGCACAGCGCGCCCAGCAGCGCGGCGGGCGGCTCGCCGGGCCGCGACCAGCCGAGCAGCCGCATGCCGCCCGTGCCGACCCCGACGACGGCGCAGCCGGACAGCGCGGCGTACACGTCGGCGGGCAGGCCCTTGCGCAGGGCGGCGGCGATCTCCTCGGCGACCCGCTGCGGCTGGCGCGGCGGCGGCACCACGGCCAGGTGCGCGGGGGCGCAGGCGTGCTCGCGGGGCGGGCAGACCGAGCGGACCAGCGGCCCGGCGAGCTGGTCGGCCCAGGCGCGGTGGCCCAGCCGGACGCAGAGCGCGGCCGCGCCGAGCCGGGCGGCACCGCCGTGCTCAAGGGCCACCTGCACGGTCCACGGGTCGACGCGCCCGGCGCCGGACCCGGCCAGCCGGGCCAGGCCCTGGGCGACCGGGCCGGGGCGGATGTCCCAGACCGGCCGGGCCAGTCCTTGCGCGACGGCGACGGGCTTGGCCGCCACGAGCAGGTGCCAGGGCTGGCGCAGGGCCTGCCGGGTCGGCTTGTCGGCGCCGAGGGCGAACTCGGCGACGTACCAGGCGATCTTCTCCGCGATGCGGTCGCCCGCGACGACCGGCTCGGTGGTGAGCGCGTGCAGCAGCCAGTCCTGCCCGTCGGCGGTGGCGGTCGGGGCGGCGGGCGCGCGGTTCGGCGCGGGGCGGGCGGCGGGCACGGCCGCGACCGGGCGCCGGTACGGCCCGACGACGGTGTGCAGCCAGCGCTCCAGCACGTACCGCCGCCACAGCCGGTCGGTCTCGGCCGCGAGCGCGCCGGTCAGCTCCTGCATCGCGGCCAGTCCCGCGTGGTCGGTGGGCCCGTGGCGCGGGTAGAGCAGGGCGCCGATCACCTCGGCCCGCAGCCGCAGCAGCACCTCGGCCAGCGGCGGCTCCAGCGGGCCGTTCCCGGCGGCGAGCGCCGTGCGCGCCGAGGTCGGCGGCAGGGTGCGCTCGGCCAGCGAGCGCAGTTCGGCGCGCAGCGCCTCGTCGGTGGTCTCCAGCTCGCGGTACGGGAAGCGCAGGGTCACGCCGTAGCGGGCGGCGACCCGGTCGGACAGGCGGGGCAGGTGGTTGGCGGGCCCGCTCCAGCCGGTGCTGCACAGCAGCGCGTCGACCTCGCCGCCGCTGGCCCGCGCGACCGCCCAGCACAGGTAGCCGGCCAGGTCGGGCACGGGTTCGCCGACGTCGGCGAGGAAGGCGTCGACGTCGATGTCGTCGGTGAAGAACGGCAGCGACCGGTGCCGCACGGTGCTGTCGGCCAGCGGCCCGAGCAGCGCCGCGGCGTACGCGGAGGAGTCGCTGGGCAGGCCGGGGAAGGTGACCGAGTAGACGGGCAGGCCCCGGGCGTCGACGCGCTCGGACAGCGCGGTGCCGAGCACGGCGGCGCCGGGCAGGCCTGGGCCGAGCAGCACCCCGACCCGGTCCTGGCCGAGGGCCTCCAGCAGGGCGAGCCGGCCGGACGGGGCGGGGCCGCGGCCGCGTACCGGCGGATGGGCCCGCACCGACCAGTTGTCGGCCTGCCCGCGCCCGATCTCGACCACCTGGCCGGGCAGCACCCGCCGGACGCCGTCGAAGAAGGTCGCCGCGCCCTCGTCGCACGAGCCCACGGCCAGGAACCGCTGCACGGTCTCCGGGTCGGGCTCGGCGGGCACCCCGGCGGCCAGCAGCGCCGTCGGCTCGCTGGCCACGAGCACCGCGCTGCGGGTGCGGGCGTAGTAGAGCGGCGGGCCGTCGCCGCTGCGGGCCAGCACCAGGCCGTCCGGGTCGGCCAGGACCAAGGTGTACGGCTGCCCGCCGGTGATCAGCCCGACCGGCCCCCGCTCGGCGTACCGGGCGTTGAGGGTGCTCAGCTCGGCGATGCCGTCGAGGACCAGCACGGCGCCGCCGTCGAGGCGGTGCACGATCGGCAGTGCGGCCCGGACCAGCAGCCGGGCCGGGCCGGCCGCGCCGCGCGCCTCCTCGGAGCCGCGCGGGGCCAGCGCGCGCGACAGCGCGGTGAGCGTTTCGGTGGAGTTGCGATCGGAGCCGAAGCTCAGCAGGGCGGCGAGGCCGGCCATGCGGTCATCTCCTCAGCGGGGGGCTTTGGGGGGAGCCTCAGCCTAGCCAGGATTGTCCGTTTGACGGCCTAATTAGTGCTATTGGGTGAGAATTGTCGTCAGTTCGACAGTCGTCGTCACCGGACGGTCGCAGACGAACCCCCGGCACACGTACGCGGTGGACCTGCCGTCGATCATCGTGCGGCCCGCCAGCAGCGGCACCCCGGGCGCGTTCGGCGCACCGGACACGACGACCGCGCCGGGCGGCGCCTGCTCCAGCGCCGTGAGCAGCAGCGGGTCGGTGTCGAAGTCGGCGGTCACGATCGCGATCTCGTACGGCCCCGACAGCAGCACCTCCGCCCCGGCGGCCGCGTACCCGGCGAAGCGCGGATGCTGCGCCAGCACCGGCACCACCGTGCCCAGCGCCCGCTCGGCCATCTCCCGCCAGCGCGGCTCCCCGCTCAGCCCCGTGTACGCCAGCAGCGCCGCCACCAGTGACGACAGCCCCGACGGGGTGGCGTTGTCGGTCGGGTCGGCCGGGCGGACCACGAGCTTCTCCGCGTCGTCGGCGGTGTCGTGGAACCCGCCCTCGCCGTCGCGGAACCGCTGCGCCGCCGAGTCCAGCAGCCCGCCCGCCAGCTCCAGCCAGCGCCCGTCGCCGGTCACCTGGTGCAGCGCGCAGAACGCCTCGGCCACGCAGCCGTAGTCCTCCAGCACGCCCGCCGGCTCGCCGACGACCCCGTCCCGCGACACCCGCCGCAGCCTGCCGTCGACCAGGTGGGTCCGGGCCAGCAACTCGCCCGCCTCGATCGCGGCCAGGCGGAAGTCCGTCTCCACCCGCTCGGCGTCGTCGCCGGTGTCCACGCAGCGGCGCCAAAGCTCGCACAGCGCGGTGATGGCCAGCCCGTTCCAGGCCGCGACCACCTTGTCGTCGCGGGAGGGCTGCGGCCGGGTCCGGCGGGCGGCCATCAGCAGGTCCCGCACCCGCTCCCAGCGCGCGCGGATCTCCGGGGCGGTGTCGTCGATGTCGCGCTTGAGCTCCAGCACCGAGCTGCCGTGCTCGAACGTGCCCGCCTCGGTCACCCCGAACAGGTCGGCCGCGAACGCCGCGTCGTCGGCGCCCAGCACCGCCTCCAGCTGCGCGGGCGTCCACGAGTAGGTGGTGCCCTCGACGCCCTCGGTGTCGGCGTCCAGCGCCGAGGCGAACGCGCCCTGCGGCGTCTGCAGCTCGTCGAGCATGAACGCGGCGGTGTCCAGGGCCACCCGGCGCGCCATCTCGTCGCCGGTCAGCCGCCAGATCTCCGTGTACGCCCGCAGCAGCAGCGCGTTGTCGTACAGCATCTTCTCGAAGTGCGGCACGGTCCACGTCGCGTCCACCGCGTACCGGTGGAACCCGCCGCCGAGCTGGTCGTGGATGCCGCCGCGCGCCATCGCCTCGCCGGTGTGCCGGGCCAGCTCCAGCGACTCCTCGTCGCCGGTGCGCCGGTAGTGCCGCAGCAGAAACAGCATGATCATGTGCGGCGGGAACTTCGGCGCCCCGCCGAACCCGCCGTGCGCGATGTCGTAGTCGGCGCGCAGCCGCTCCACCGCGTGCGCCAGCAGCTCGTCGGTGATCTCGCCGCTGCCCGTGCCGGGCCGCTGGCCGATCGCCTCCACCACCAGGTCGCTCTGCTCGACCACGGCCTCGCGCTGATCCCGCCACGCCTCGGCCACCCGGGTCAGCAGCAGCCCGAACTGCGCCTTCGGGTAGTAGGTGCCGCACACGAACGGCTTGCCGTCCGGCGTCGCGAAGACCGTCATCGGCCAGCCGCCCTGCCGCGTCATCGCCTGCGTCGCCGCCATGTACACCGCGTCGACGTCGGGGCGCTCCTCGCGGTCCACCTTGATCGCGACGAAGTTCGCGTTGACCAGGTCACCGATCGCCTGGTCCTCGAACGACTCGTGCGCCATCACGTGGCACCAATGGCACGCGGCGTAGCCGACCGAGATCAGCACCGGCACGTCGCGGCGCCTGGCCTCCTCGAACGCCTCGTCACTCCACGGCCACCAGTGCACCGGGTTGTCGGCGTGCTGGAGCAGGTACGGCGAGGTCGCGCTGGCGAGCCGATTCACCCGACCACTCTCTCACACCGACGATCTCGCCAGGCCCGGTCGGGTTGCCTTCCTCACCGGCGCCAGCGCCACCGCCCGGCCGGCTGAGGTTTCGTCGCAACGCGCCACACCGCATAGGGTGTGGCCACATCGCACGAGGTGTGGCCGCGTACCGGACCTACTCGCCCGGCGCGGCTGCCCGCGCAGCGGTCACGCGAGCCGGGCCGCGCGGTGCACCCGGGTGAGGTGCGGCATCGGGAAGCGGGTGCGGCCGGCCAGCTCGGGGCTGGTCAGCAGCTCGCGGACCGCGCCGATCAACTCCGCGCGCTGGTGCTCCGTGCCCACCAGGTACGGCGAGCGCGTCGTCGCCAGCGCCACCAGGTCGTCGGGCGTCAGCCACAGGTCGTGCGGGAACCCGGCCGCCTCGACCGGCCCGAACAGCGGCCCGAAGTCCGACCGCGGCCGGTCCCCCGCCGCCTCCCCGCCCCCGTCGATGATCTCGACGAACCGGACCGTCCACGGGGTGCCCAGGTCCGCGTCGTTCCAGAGCGCGGCGAGCACCCCGCCCGGCCGCAGCACCCGGGCGATCTCCGGATGCGCCCGCGCCGGATCGAACCAGTGGTACGCCTGCCCGGCCACCACCGCGTCGACCGACCCGTCCGGCAGCGGGATCCGCTCCGCCGACCCCGCGTACGCCATCACCCCCGGGCTGGCCTGGAGCAGGTGCTCGCGCATCAGGTCGTCGGGCTCGACCGCGACCACCTCGTGCCCGAGCCGGTGCAGCAGGCGGCTGAGGATGCCCGTGCCGGCGCCCAGGTCCACCACCCGCACCGGCCGCTCCCCCACCGCCCAGACCACCGCCTCCGGGGCATAGGACGGGCGGTAGCGGTCATAGCGCTCCGCCGCGCTGCCGAAGGAGCGGGCGTGCGAACTCGGGTCGGTCACGGGGCTCACCCTAACGACGCTCAGCGCCCGGACGGCCCCGACTTCATCGCGGCCAGGCGCTGCTCGATCTCGCTGTCGCGGGCGCCGGCCGCCAGCTGCTCGAACTGCTTGTCGATGCTGGAGGCGGCCAGCTCCTCGTGCCCCTTGAGCCGGGCCTCCTCGCGCCGCACCATCTCCTCGAACCGGCTGATCTCGCTGGTCGGGTCGAGCATGTCGATGTTGCCCGTGGCCTCCTGCACCCTGCCCCGCGCCTCGGACACCTTCGCCCGGCTGACCAGCTCGTCCCGCTTGCGCCGCAGCTCCTCCAGCTTGGTGCGCAGCTGCGCCACGCCCTGCTTGAGCTGCTCGGTGACCTGCGTCTGCTCGGCGATGAGCGGCTGGTAGTTGCTCGCCTCGGTCTCGTAGGCGATCTGCTTGCCGATGGCGATACGCGCGAGATCGTCGAACTTGTCGGCCTCGGCCTGGCTGCCCGCCGACCGCATCTGGTCGGCCTTGGCGCTGGCGGCCTGGGCCTTGACCTGCCAGTCGGCGGCGGTCTTCGTCGCCTCCCGCGCATCGGCCTCCATCAGGCGCAGGTTGCCGATCGTCGTGGCCACCGCGTTCTCGGCCTCGCCGATGTTCGCGGTGTAGTCGCGCACCATCTGGTCGAGCAGCTGCTGCGGATCCTCGACCTGGTCCAGCATCGCGTGGATGTTGGCGCGGGCCATCGCGGTGATCCGTCCCAGGATCGACTGTGCCGCCATCGGACTTCCCCTCTCCCCGTTCAGCCTTGCCGGGCCCAGGTGCTGGGACCGCCGAATCTCGCCTGCACCGGCGCGGGGGCCGCCGGGTCGTCCCCGCCGGGCACCAGCCCGAGCCGGATGCCGCCGCCACCGGCGCCGGACAGCACGTTCTCCAGCAGGATGCCGCCGAGCACCGCACCGCCCAGGCCGCCCATGCCAAACCCGCCCATGCCACCGCCACCGATGATCACCTGCCCGCCCGGCCGGCCGTAGCCCGACGGGAACGACCAGCGCTCGACGTCGTCGCGGGCGGCGTCCATGGCCTGGGCGGCCAGGTCGTGCGCGCGCTGCGCGGCGGTCAGCGCGAGCACCGGGTCGCCACCTCCCGACGCGGTGGCGAGCTGCTGCTGGGCCTCGGCCAGCCGGGACCGCGCGGTCGAGCCGACCGCGCCGCGCCGGGTGCCGATGAACCCGGTCGCCGCGTCGACCGCCGACCGGGCCGCGAACAGCGCCTGCTCCAGCTGGGCGCGGGCCTGGCCGGCCCGCTCGGCGGCGTCGCGTACCGCACCCAGCGCCTGACCGAGCGAGGCGCCGGCGCCCTCCAGGCGGCGCATCAGCCCGAGCGGGTCGGTGCGGGGTGCGGCCAGCTGCCCGCGTACGTCCGCGGCGACCTGCTCGGCTCGGGCGACCGCCGCGGCCAGGTTCACCTGGTCGGCCGAGCCGGTGCCGCCGCCCGCCTGCAGCGCCGCCCTACCCGCCGCGACCTCGGCGTGCAGCTCGTCGGTCAGCCGGGTGGCGGCCTGGGCGGCCGCGTCGAGGTCGGTGGCGGCCCTGCCAACCGCATCGAGCAGCTGCCCGGCCTGGTCGAGGGCCTGCTGCGCGCCGCGCAGCGCGACGGCGGCCTGTCCCCGGTCGGCGGCGGCGAGGCTGGTCGCGGCGCGCCGCAGCTGCTCGTCGGCGAAGTCGAGGCGGGCGGCGGCCTCGGTGGCGTTGCCGGATACGGCGGCCAGCGCACCGTCGGTGTAGCGGGTGCCGAGCCCGGTCAGCGTGGCCGCGCCGGCGGGCAGCCCGGCGCGCAGCGCGCTCGCGCGGGCGGTCAGGTCGGCGCTGAGCTGCTCGGCGTTGGCCTGCATGTCCCGTAGCCGCTCGAACGCGTCGGCCTGGGCGTCCAGCCGCTGGTCGACGGCGGCGCAGCGGCGCAGGATGTCGGCGAGCAGCGCCCGCCGGGTGGGCTCGTCCTCTTCGATCTCGTCGTCGAGCTGCTGGCGCAGCCGGAACGCGGCGGCCACCTCGTCCTTGGCCGCCGCGACCGCCTGCGCGTACGGCGCGACGGTCGCGGTGCCGTACTGGGCGGTGGCGAAGCCGAGTTCCTGCTCGCTGGTGCGCACCGCGTTGTCGACCGCCACGAGCTGCCCGTTCGCGCGGGTGGACAGGTCGTCGGTGGACATTCCCGCGTACGGGTCGGGCGGGCCGGACGGTCCTGCCGGGCCGCCGCCACCGCCGCCGGGGCCGCCGGGGCCGGGTGGGCGCCTGCGGCGCAGGACGAACAGGACGATCGCCAGGGCCACGAAGAACGTCAGCAGGCAGCAGAGCACCGAGTAGAGATCGGCTCCACCGCTGTCCACCGGCACCTGCTCACCATAACGCGGTTGAGCAGGGCGAACGGTCGAATCATCGGCCTATCCGGAGGCCAGACCACCCGGCTCGGCCCGCAGTTTGCGCGCCGGCCGCGCTGCCGAGGCGAGGGTGCGCAGCGCCTCGATGATCTGGTCGCCGGGCAGCGGCCGGGAGAAGTGGAAGCCCTGCCCGGCGTCGCAGCCGAGCCGGCTCAGCACGGCCCGCTGGTCGCCGGTCTCCACGCCCTCGGCGACCACCCGGATGCCGAGCTGGCGGCCCAGGTCGACCACAGCCCGCACGATCGCGGCAGCCTGCTTGGACTCCGCCATCCGCGCCACGAAGGTACGGTCGATCTTGAGTTCGTCCACCGCGATGCGGGTGAGGAAGGTCAGCGACGAGAAGCCGGTGCCGAAGTCGTCGACGGCGAAGCCGACGCCGAGCTTGCGCAGGTCCTGCAGCACGTGGTCGGTGACGGGCAGCGGGCTGAGGACCACCGTCTCGGTGATCTCCAGGACCAGCCGGGACGCGGGCAGCCGGTGCTTCTTCAGCAGCTCCGCGACGTCGGCGGGCAGGCGCGGGTCGAGCAGGCTGCGCGGGGACAGGTTGACCGCGACCGGCAGCTCCATCCCGAGCGCGCCCCACTGCGCGGCGAAGCCGAGGGCCTGGTCGAGCACGTGCCGGGTGAACTGGCCGAGCAGGTCGCTGGCCTCGACCGCGCGGACGAAGTGCACCGGGGTGAGCAGGCCGCGCCGGGGGTGGTGCCAGCGGATCAGCGCCTCCACCCCGGTCGGCGCACCGGTGGCCAGGTCCACCGCGGGCTGCAGCACCAGGTGCAGCTGGTCGTCGGCGGCCAGCGCGGTACGCAGCTCGGCCACCAGCGCCAACCGGTCGGTGCTGGTCCGGTCCCGGGCCGGGTCGTACGAGGTGACCCGCGCCCCCGACTCCTTCGCCTGGTACAGCGCGATGTCGGCGCGGCGCAGCAGTTCCGTCGGGTCGAACTCGCCCGCGGCCGCCACGACCACCCCGACCGACACCTCCGACGACAGCGTCACCCCGGCCACCTCGGTCGGGCTGGCCAGCGCCGCGGCCAGTGCCCGCGCCCGCCGTTCGGCGACCGTCCGCGCCGCGCCCAGCAGGTCCGGCTCCGGCGCGTCGCGGTCCCAGGACATCGCCGGCAGCTCGGTGATGAGCAGCGCGAACTCGTCCCCGCCCAGGCGGGCGACCAGTTCGGACTCGCCCGCGTCGGCGACCAGGCGGGTCGCGGCGGTCTGCAGCAGCTCGTCCCCGGCCAGGTGCCCGAGGGTGTCGTTGACCTCTTTGAAGTGGTCCATGTCCAGCAGCAGCAGCGCCACCGGCGAGCGCGCGTCCAGCCCGCGCAGCACCGCGTCGCCCCGCTCCAGCAGCGCGTCGCGGTTGAGCAGCCGGGTCAGCGGGTCGTGGTGCGAGTCGTAGGTGTTGCGTTCGCGCAGCTCGCGCAGGGCGCTGTGGGTGGCGGCGTCGTGCAGGGCGGCCGCGAGCGCGTCGCCGAACGCGGCCAGGCGGTGCTGGTCGTTCAGGCCCCACGCGCTCTGCCGGGACAGGCGCAGCGTCAGCAGCCCGACCGGGCCGCCGGCCACCTCCAGCAGCCGGGTCACCACCGGCACCCGGTCGTGCTCGGTCGGCTGGACGTCGGCGGGCTCGGCGGCGGCCAGTTCGAACACCCCGCCCCTGGTCGCACCGTGGTAGCGGGTGTGCGAGGCGAGCACGGTCAGCTCGACGGCGCGTACCGGGAACAGCGACTGCGCCGCCCGCAGCCCCTCCTGCGCGACCGCGACCTCGTCCAGTTTGTGCAGCGAGCGGCTGGCCGCCGCGAACGCGCCCCAGGTCCGCCGCTCCTCGTCCTCGCGCAGCCGGTGCACGTAGAGCTGGTGCACCAGCCACAGCAGCGGCGGCAGCACCCACAGCCAGCTGCTGCGCCACAGCCCGACCGCGAGCAGGCCCAGCGCCACGTTGCCGACGATCATGACGGGGGTGCCGCGCAGGGCCTGCCACACCACGCCGAACATCGACTGGCCGTCGCGTACGCCCAGGTGCAGTGCGAGCAGCAGGGCGCTGCAGAGCAGGTACAGGACCGCGGCCAGCACCACCACCGCGGCCGAGGACGGCGTCAGCGGGCGGGTCTGCACCCCGCTGGCCGACACGACCAGCACCGCGAGTCCGGCCGACAGGGTCAGCGACGCCGAGGCGCGCACCACCTCGAACGCCGTGGTCCGGTTGCCGGTGAACAGGGCCAGCACCGGCTTGGCGACCAGCACCGCCACGGCCGTCGCGGCGAGCAGCCAGCCCGAGGGCACCAGCGTGAAGCCGACGATCAGCGCCGCCTCGCCCCAGTCGACGTCGATGTAGGTCGAGCCGACCCGCATCCGCATGCCGAACAGGTGCGCCAGCACGATGAGCCCGGCGACCAGCCCGAAGTCGGCCAGGCGGCCGCCGCTGTCCAGCAGCAGCCCGCAGACCGAGGCGGCCGCGGCGGACACGGCGAGGGCGGCGGTCACCAGCCGCACCGGGCGTGCCGCCGTAGCCACCCCGGACCAGCGCCGCCACCGGTCCCACGTACGCGAGAGCGAATCGCTCATCGCAGCCCCCTGTCCGAGCGCACGCGTGGCGGAGGCTGCCGCCGACGTGCGGCGACGCGTCCTCCGCCTGACGTGACAGCGCCCGCCGGTGGTAGTCCCGATCCGCCTATCGGGCGTCCGGCGAGGTGGGCGTGTCAGGCCGCACACCGCCAACCATGCTGGCGGAATCGAACGTCTCGGGCAACCGCTTGATTCGCTTGTTCATGTTGCGAATCAGGAAAACCGTGGCCACAGCCAGCAAAAGGATCAGCAGGAGGGCCATCGGACCGGCGAGGCCGTCGCCGGAGCGGGTGTCGCCGAAGTTGTTGTCGGCCAGCAGTTGCAGCATGGTCCTCACCTGTCGGTCACGGCCGGCTCGCGCAGGCCGGCGAAGAGGTCGTCCTCGGGGATGGCGGTCTGCACGACGGAGCGGACCAGCTGGTAGTCCTCGGTCGGCCAGGCGGCGCGCTGCACCGTCAGCGGGGCGCGGAACCACGGGCCGTCGGGGTCGATCTGGGTGGCGTGGGCGCGCAGCGCGTCGTCCCGCAGCTCGAAGAACTCGCCGCAGGGGACGCGGGTGGTGATGCGCGGGGACTTGTCGCCGATCCAGTCGTCGTTGAGGCGCTCACCGTACGGCGACTCCATGCCCGCGGCGAGCATCGCCTCGTGCAGCGCCGTGAACTTCAGCTTGGTGAAGCTGATGTGGTAGTAGACCTTCTGCACGGTCCACGCCTCGCCCAGCTCGGGCCGGAACGCCGGGTCGGCGGCGAGGTCGAGCGCGGCCATGCTGATCACGTGGGTCTGGATGTGGTCGGGGTGCGGGTAGCCGCCCTCCTCGTCGTACGTGAGCAGCACCTGCGGCCGGAACTCGCGGATCAGCTTGACCAGCGGCTCGGCCGCCTCCGCCGCCGGCACCCGGGCGAAGCAGCCCTCGGGCAGCCCCGACGGGTCGGCCGGGTCGAAGCCCTCGATCCAGCCCGAGTCGACGAAGCCCAGCCAGGCCTGGTCGACGCCGAGGATGTCCCGGGCGGCCGCCATCTCCGCCTTGCGGATCTCGGCGATGTTCTCCCAGACCTCCGGCCGGTCCAGCTTAGGGTTGAGCACGTCCCCGCGCTCGCCGCCGGTGCAGGTGGCGACCAGCACCTCCGCGCCCTCGCGGACATACTTAGCCATCGTCGCCGCACCCTTGGACGATTCGTCGTCAGGATGGGCGTGCACCGCCATCAGGCGCAGCCGCTGCGTCACCGTGTACTCCCCACGTGCGAGAATCAACCCCACCAGTGTTCCTCACGACTGTGACACGGCTAGCGAAGGACCCCCCACGGTGACCGAGACCTCGACGAACACGCCCACCGGCACCACCGGTGAGCGTGCGCCGTGGCCCGCGGGGCGGTACGGCCGGCGCCGGGAGCGCCGCAGCATGCCGCGCACGGCGGTGGTCGCGCTCGCGGCGGTGACCGCGGTGGCCATGTCGGCGGTCGGCTGGCAGCTCTTCCGGGCGTACGGCGACGGCGACTACAGCGCCTCGGTGACCCGCTTCACCGACATGGCCGACGACCAGGTCGTGATCACGATCCTGGTGCGGATGCCCGCCGACGGCACCGCCACGTGCACGCTGCGGGCTCGGAACGCCGCGGGCGTCCAGGTCGGCATCGAGGACGTCACGGTCAGCCCGGGACCCGACCCGGCCCGTACCCAGGTGACACATCGCCTGGTCACCAGCGGGCGGCCGGTCACCGGCGAGGTTAAGGGATGCCGTCCGGCCTGAAGCGCTGGTAAGTTTGTAACTTCGCCCAACGCGCTCAACGAGGCCGTTACCACTTGACGAGCCCTTGACGCGCTCGTGGACGATCGCACAAGAATCCGACCGTAAGACCCTGAGGAGAACGCCCGTGTCCACGACTGACGCCACCTGGCTGTCCCAGGACGCGTACGACAAGCTCCAGGCTGAACTCGCCGAGCTGATCGCCGCCCGCCCCGCCATGGCCGCGGAGATCAACGCCCGCCGCGAAGAGGGCGACCTGAAGGAGAACGGCGGCTACCACGCCGCCCGCGAGGAGCAGGGCAAGGCCGAGGCCCGCATCCGCCAGCTCCAGGAGCTGCTGCGGGTGGCCAAGGTCGGCGAGGCGAAGACCACCGACAACATCACCGTCGGCACCGTCGTGACGATCTACTTCGACGACGACAGCGACGACACCGAGACGTTCCTGCTGGGCTCCCGCGAGATCGCCACCACCACGGACCTGACGGTGTACTCCCCCGAGTCCGCCCTCGGCCGGGCCATCCTCGGCTCCCGCAAGGGCCAGACGGTCACCTACACGGCCCCCAGCGGCGCCGACATCAAGGTCACCATCGTCTCCTTCGAGCCCTTCGCCGGCTGACCCGCCCCTGACCGGGCCAGCACCGCTCCCGCACCGCTCCCGCGTCGCGCCGTGCCGCGCCCGTGCCGCGCCCGTTGCCGCGCCCGCGCGGCAGCACTTGGCATCGACAGTGGCCTATCCAGAGGACGACTATTCGCGAGTCGTCTTCCAGATAGGCCACTGTCAATTAAAGAGCGGGTCGTGGGCCCGCCCCGGGTCAGTTGTTGACCTCTACCTGGTAGCCGGCGGCCGTGAGGGCGTTGACCAGGCGGTCGGAGTGCTCGGCGCCGCGGGTCTCCACCGACAGGTCGACCTCCACCTCGCCCAGGTGCAGCCCCGGGTCGTGCCGCTGGTGCGCCACGTCCAGCACGTTCGCGCGCTGCTCGGCGATCAGCGACAGCAGCGCCGCCAGCTGCCCCGGCCGGTCGGCGCAGCGTACGCCGAGGTGCAGGTAACGCCCGGCCGCGCTCAACCCGTGCTCGATCAGCCGCACCATCAGCAGCGGGTCGATGTTGCCGCCGGACACCACCGACACGACCGGCGTCCGCACCTCGACCTTGCCCGCCAGCAGCGCCGCCACCCCCACCGCCCCGGCCGGCTCGGCGACCAGCTTGCCGCGCTCCAGCAGCATCAGCAGCGCCCGGGAGATCTCCTCGTCGGTGACGGTCACGACCTCGTCGACGAGCTTGCTGATGTGGGCGAAGGTCAGGTCGCCGCAGCGGCCGACCGCGATGCCGTCCGCGATGGTGGCGATGCTGGGCAGCCGCACCGGGCGCCCCGCTCGCAGCGCCGGGGGCACCGCCGCCGCGCCCGCCGCCTGTACGCCGATGATCTGAATGTCGGGCCGCAGCGCCTTGGCCGCCACCGCCATCCCGGAGATGAGCCCGCCGCCGCCGATCCCCGTGATGATGGTCTGCACCTCGGGGACCTGCTCCAGGATCTCCAGCGCCACCGTGCCCTGCCCGGCGATCACGGCGGGGTGGTCGAAGGGGTGGATGAAGACCGCGCCGGTACGGTCGGCGAACTCCTGCGCGGCGACCAGCGCCTCGTCCACGGTCGCCCCGGCCAGCTGCACGCTCGCGCCGTACCCCCGGGTGGCCGCGACCTTCGGCAGCGGCGCGCCCACCGGCATGAACACGGTGGCCCGGGTGCGGCACAGGCCCGCCGCCAGGGCCACGCCCTGGGCGTGGTTGCCCGCGCTCGCGGCGACGACCCCGCGCTCGCGCTCCTGCTCGCTCAGGCCCGAGATCCGCATGTACGCCCCGCGCACCTTGTACGACCCGGCCCGCTGCAGGTTCTCGCACTTGAGCCAGGCCGCCCCGCCGAGCTTGGCCGACAGGGGCCGGCTCGGCTCGATCGGGGTGGTGCGCACGACGGAGCGCAGCCGCTCCCGGGCCTGTTCGATGTCGGCGAGGCTGACCAGCTCAGGTGTCACACCTGGATCGTGCCACCTGCGGCGGGCTGCCCGCCTGCGGGGACGTCGGCGGGGATCCCGGTCACGGACGGGTCGGCCGCCGGGAACGCCGTCTGGAGGTACGCCGCCTGCGCGTACGCCGCGTACGCGTGCAGCACGTCGCCGCGGGCGATGCGGTCGGTCTGGGCCCGGCTCACCCCGTACACGAGCCAGGCGAGGCAGCCGCCCGCCACGCCGAACACCAGCGCCGACACCGCCCCGCTGAGCAGCTCCTGGTCGAAGTAGGCGGACAGCGCGCCGTAGTCGCGGGTCCCGTCCACCGGCACGTCCCCCTCCAGTAACCGCCCGAGGCACTGGTACACCAGGAACGCCGCCCACCACACGGCCACCACGGGGCCGACCCAGCGGCGGTGCACGCTCTCCCGGGCGACCTGCAGCATCAGCCGGCAGGGGATGACGAAGTTCGCGATCGGGGTGAACCAGCCGCCGATGGCCCAGCCCGCGCCCAGGTCGGCGGAGGCGCCGGGGAAGGCGTCGAGGTTCTTGCGCGCCCGCCACAGCCATACGATGACGAGGACACCGGCGACCAGCAGCACCGCCAGCGCGGCGAAGATGCCCACCGCCTGGACGAGGAACGCCGCGGCGACGCCCTCGCCGCCGTCGGCCGCCGCCTGCTCCACCAGGGCCCGGCCGATCAGCGGCGTCATCACCGCCGCCGCCAGCTGCGCCGCGGCCGCCGCGACGACGGCGATCGCCGTCGCGACGCCGAGACCGCGCACGCCGTACGTCCTCGGGCGTTGCCCCGTCTCCGGCTACGGGCGCGGGTAGCCCGGGGCGTGGCGGCGCCAGGGCGAGGCCAGCTCGATCTGCCCGGCGACGGCCAGCAGCAGCAGCTCGGTGCCGGGCGGGCCGACGAGCTGCACCGCCGCGGGCAGGCCGTCGGGGCGTACGCCCAGGGGCAGGGTCATCGCGGGGAACCCGGCGATGTTCCACGGCGCCGCGTACGGGGCGTAGCGGGTGTTGGCGACGAGGTTGCTCAGCCACCCGCGCCGGTGCCAGTCGGCGGCCTTCAACGGCGGCCCGGCCAGCACCGGGGTGAGCAGCAGGTCGACGCCGTGCCCGGCGAAGAACTCCAGCGACTGCTCGCGCATCCGCGTACGGTCGGCCTCGCGGACGTAGCCGCGCTTCCAGGCCCAGGCGCCCATGGCGATGTGGCGGCGGCTGCGCGGCTGCAGCCGCCAGCGCTCCAGCCCGGCCGCCTCGGCGTCGCGGTAGGCCGCCGCGAACCAGGTCGCCATGCCGCGCAGGCCGAGCTTCGTGTCGTACGCCGGGTCGGCGGTGATGAGGTCGTGACCGCACTCCACCAGCAGCTTCTCGGCGGCGCTGACCGCCGCCCGGTTGCCCGCGTCGGCGCCCGCCCCGGCGACCGGCGAGCGCAGCGACACCGCGATGCGCAGCCGCCCCGGCTGGTTCAGCGGCTGCGGCGTACGCCCCGCGAGGACGGCGAAGCCGAGCGCCGCGTCGGCCACGGTGGTGGCGAGCATCCCGTGCTCGACCAGGCCGAACCAGTCCTCGGCGCCCAGGTTCACCGGCAGCACGCCCCGGCCGGGCTTGAGCCCGATCAGGCCGCAGCAGGCCGCCGGGATGCGGATCGAGCCGAGCCCGTCGTTGGCGTGGGCCATCGGCACCAGCCCGGCGGCGACGGCGGCCGCCGACCCGCCCGAGGAGCCGCCGGGGGTACGGTCCAGCGACCACGGGTTGCGGGTGACGGCGGTGTCGTCGTCGGTGGTCCCCCACAGGCCCAGCTCGGGCATGCGGGTGGTGCCGAGCACCACGGCGCCCGCGCCGCGCAGGCGCCGGACCAGCTCGTGGTCCTCCTCGGCCACGGCCGAGCGGGCACCGGCCGAGCCGTGCCAGGTCGGCAGCCCCGCGACGGGGGTGTTCTCCTTGACCGCGATGGGCACCCCGGCCAGCGGCAGGTTGCCGAGCTCGCCCTGCTCGTCGACCTTCTCCGCCTCGGCGGCGGCCTCGGCGTCGCGGATCACCCGGAAGGCGGCCACGATCGGATCGGTCCGGCTCACGTACTCGAGGTGGTCGGCGATCACGGCGGTGGCCGAGGTGTCGCCGCGGCGCACCGCGCGCGCGATCTGCTTCGCGGTGGACCCGACCCAGGTGTCCGCCATCAGTTCCTCCGCAACTTGGCTGTCGCCGACCAGGCAACCGGGGTTCCAGTATGGAGGTGATCGCCGACACCTCGACAGTGGAGTCTTGCCGGGGCGGGGGTTCGTTGGCAATGCTGGTCCGATGCAACCGAACCAGTCTCGTCGTGATTGGACCGTGCCTGTCGTCGTCGGCGTGATAGCGCTGGTGTGCGTGCTGGTGCTGTGCCTGGCCGGCGGGGCGGCCGGCTACTACTTCCTGTACCGCGACGGCTCGGACCCGTCGCCCACCCCGTCGCCGCTGGCGGCGGCCGCCAGCCCGCAGCCCTCGGCCCCGGCGCCCGCGCCGACCAAGGCGCCGCAGGACTGCCTCATCGGCGACTGGCTGGAGACGTCGTACACGTCGAACACCGAGTTCTCCACCGGGACCGTGCAGCTGACCGGCAAGGGCACCCGGTTCAGCTACGGCGCCGACGGCGTGCTGCGGATGGTCTACAACACGACCCGCACCGGGTCCCTCGACGGCGACAAGTACCAGGTCATCCACAAGGGCAACGTCACCATGAACTACGTGGCCGACGAGAAGACCATCAACTACAGCAGCCCGAAGACGACCGGGACGACGACACTGAAGATCAACGGCAGCACCAACAACTCCCGCAAGCTGACCATGTCGGTCGACCCCGACAGCTACAGCTGCAAGGGCGACGACCTGCGCCTGTTCGGCGAGAACTACGCCATGGAAGCCAAACGCGTCCGCCCACCCGGCCAAGGCGTCTAGCCCCCTGAGGAAAGGAAGGGCCCCTTCTTATCGCAATGCGATGTAGAAGGGGCCCTTCTTCACTGCCGACGGCTCAGGAGAGCGCGGCGGACAGGTCGGCGAGCAGGTCGTCGATCGTCTCGATGCCGACCGACAGGCGGACCAGGTCGGCCGGGACCTCCAGGGCCGAGCCCGCGACGCTGGCGTGGGTCATCCTGCCCGGGTGCTCGATCAGCGACTCGATGCCGCCCAGCGACTCCGCCAGCGTGAACACCTTCGTGCTGTTGCAGACCCGCTCGGCCGCGGCCGGGTCGCCGGTACGGAAGCTGATCATGCCGCCGAAGCGGCGCATCTGCTTGGCCGCCAGCTCGTGGCCCGGGTGCTCGGGCAGGCCCGGGTAGTAGAGCTGGGTCACCTTCGGGTGCCCGGCGAGGAACTCGGCCACCTTCTCCGCGTTGTCGCAGTGCCGCTCCATGCGTACGGCCAGCGTCTTCACCCCGCGCAGGGTCAGCCACGCGTCGAACGGGCCGTTGACCGCGCCCATCGCGTTCTGGTGGTACTTCAGCGAGTCCGCCAGCTCCAGGTCGTTCAGGATCAGCGCGCCGCCCACCACGTCGGAGTGGCCGCCGACGTACTTGGTGGTCGAGTGGACCACCACGTCGGCGCCCAGCGCCAGCGGCTGCTGCAGGTACGGGCTGGCGAACGTGTTGTCGACGACCAGCAGCGCGTGCGCGTCGCGCGACAGCGCCGCCAGGCCCGCGATGTCGGCGATGTTGAGCAGCGGATTCGTCGGCGTCTCGACCCAGATCATCTTCGTGTTCGGGGTCAGCTTGGCGCGCACGTCGTCGACGTCGGAGATCCGGGCCGACGACCAGGTCAGGCCCCAGCGCTCGGCGACCCGGGCGAACAGGCGGAACGTGCCGCCGTACGCGTCGTCGGGGATGATCACGTGGTCGCCCGGCGCGCAGACCGTACGGATCAGGGTGTCCTCGGCGGCCAGGCCGCTGGCGAAGGTCAGCCCGCGGGCGCCGCCCTCCAGCGCCGCCAGGCACTCCTGGAGCGAGTCGCGGGTGGGGTTGCCCGAGCGCGCGTACTCGTAGCCCAGCCGCGGCGCGCCGACCGCGTCCTGCTTGAAGGTTGATGTCTGGAATATCGGCGGGATCACCGCACCGGTACGTTCGTCCGGTTCCTGACCCGCGTGGATGGCGAGCGTTTCAAACCCGTAAGACATAAGGACAGCCTAGGCGAGCACACTTGACACATGTTCCTTCGCCACAAGAAGCTCGACCTGCCCACCCCCGCCGAGGCCCTGCCCGGACGGGACGCTTCCATGCACGTGCCCGCCCGCCACTTCGTGCTCGGCACCCCGCTCACCGGCCCCTGGCCGGAGGGGCTGCAGACGGCAGTGGTCGGCATGGGCTGCTTCTGGGGAGCCGAGCGGCTGTACTGGAAGACCGACGGGGTGTACTCGACGGCGGTCGGGTACGCGGGTGGGACCACCCCCAATCCGACGTATGAGGAGACGTGCTCGGGGATGACCGGGCACACCGAGGCGGTGCTGGTCGTGTTCGACCCGGCGGTCGTCTCGTACGAGGAGATCCTCAAGATTTTCTGGGAGAACCACGACCCGACCCAGGGGATGCGGCAGGGCAACGACATCGGCACGCAGTACCGGTCGGCGATCTACACGACCAGCCCGGAGCAGGCCGCGGGGGCGCAGGCGTCGCGGGAGGCGTTCCAGCCGGTGGTGAACGCGTCGGGGTACGGCGAGATCACGACGGAGATCGCGCCGCTGACCCACTTCTACTACGCCGAGGACTACCACCAGCAGTACCTGGCCAAGAACCCCAACGGGTACTGCGGCATCGGCCCCAACGGCATGAGCTGCCCGATCGGCGTCGCGAAGACCGACGCCTGACCGGCGCGGCCGGCCTGGTCACGCCCAGCGCGTTGATCACGGCCTGCGGTCGGAACCTCGGCTAGAGGCCCGGGTTCCGACCGCAGGCGGTGATCACCCGCCGAGACGGGCTCCGCTCAACGACCGCGCCGCTCTGGCGCGGGCGATCCGGTCGGTCTGCGCCCCGCTGATCAGCACGATCAGCCGCACCAGCAGCACGCCCGCCGCCACCATGGCGACCGCCGCCACGAGCTGCACCTCGCGCATCCGCACGAAGTACTCCACGTGCGCGGGGAACCCGCCGTCGGGCCGCAGTCGCCTCATCAGCCGCGTGGTGAGCATCCCGACCAGGTACGCGCCCCACCACCAGCCGACGAGCCGCCCCGTGGCGCGGCCGCGCAGGCTGGCGGCGGCGATCTGCTTCATGATCCGGTACGGCAGCACGAAGTGCGCGAACGGCACCAGCCAGCCGCCGATCGCCCAGCCCGCCGAGATGCTCGGCCGCGCCTCGGGGAACGCGTCGAGGTTCCGGCGCGCCCGGCTGAACCAGGCGATCACGAGCACGCCGGCCACGAGCATGGCGACGCCCTCGGCCCGCAGCAGCCCCTCCTCCAGCCGGTGCGCCCGCTCGACCAGGCCCGGATCGCGCTGAGCCGCGCCCAGCCGCGCCAGCCAGAGGCTCTCGAACGACAGCGCGCCGGCCACGACGGCCAGCAGCGAGCAGACGGCCACCGCCGCGGCCGCCACGACACCCAGCTTCCGCACCGCGTACGCGGGCAGGTGCGGCCAGATCAGCGGGGACGTACGGTCCAGCCCGCAGGTGCGGCAGCGGCTGCTGTTGACGGGGTTCTCCGCTGAGCAGTGGGGGCAGCGCATGATCTTCTCCAGGATCGAGGGCCCGCGCAGCGTACCGATCCCGGGCAACCAGCGTCCGATCGGCTGCGGCGCCCCGGTCGCCCGGAGAACGACCGCAGACGGCGATCTTGGTGGCTCGGACCTGCGCTTGATCGCGGATGGCGGACGAAAGCTCGGATTCGGCCACTCGCGACGCCCGGAAACTGACCACAGACCGCGATCTTCGGTGCCCTACGCAGCCATGATCGGCGCCCGCGGTCAGAAGGCCGCCCCAAACGCGCTGTTCTGACCGCTGACGGCGATCACGAAGTCCGAGGCCCCGACCGCCACCGAGCCCACCAGCCACATCCGGCACGCGGGCGCCCGAAACACGACTGAAGCCCCGTTTCGTGGCACCAAATCGCGATCATCACCGCGGCAGCGCGCAGAGGCGCGGGCCGGGGTGGACACGAGGGCGGTCCGGGTCGCCGTACGCGACCCGGACCGCACCCAGACCAAGCGCCCAGTGAGTGAACCCGCGCTCAGTCGCCCCCGCCGCCCCCCAGCGGCGCGGGAGTCTTCTCGTACGCGTGCCAGCTGTTCCCGCCCGCCCCCATGAAGAACACCAGGTACGTCTTCCCGTCCTGCACCACCGCATCCAGACTCTCGCCCAGCCGCGCGTCGGCCTGCCCCGCCAGCGGCCCGAAGTCCAACCCGACCACGCTGTCGGGCCCACCGCTGCGCGCCGGGCGCAGCTCCCACACCCCGCCGCCGTCGACCTGCCCGGTGCACCCGTCGGGCAGGAAGTCGTGGAACTCCCAGTACGGCAGCTTCGTGGCGGTGAACCTCCCGTCCGCCGTGAAGACCAGCGACCCTCCGTCCGCGTTGCTCCAGGTGCCGAACAGGTCGGTCGGGCGCGGGTCGGCGGGCTCCCCGTAGTCAACGAAGAGCTCCCCCAACACGCACCCGCCCCCGATGACCAGTACCGCCACCAGCGCGAGCATCCGTCGCACGCCCCTGATTCTGCCGCCGCGCCCCCCGGATAACGCCCGCCCTCACCACGCCTTCACACCTTCTCCACACCCGAGAAGGCGTTAGGAGGCTCTCGATGTTAAGAAGGGCCCCTTCTACATCGGATTCCGATAAGAAGGGGCCCTTCCTTTCGCCTTAGGCGAGGGCGGCGAGGGCGAGAGCGGCGAGGGCGGCGGTGCCGTCCGAGCCCGAATCGCCGTCGGCGATGGCGATGGCGTATCGGAGCAGCAGGCTGCTCTCGGGCGCCACCGTCACCTCAGTGGAGAAGAACGGCGCAGGACACACGCACGCGAACGGCTCGGCCCGGACGAACCACTGGACGTGCTGGTCACCGTTGCCCGGGGCGTCGACGAAGACGAGGGTCGAGGAGCGCCCGCTCCCGTCGTGCCGGCCGGTGAAGCCGAGCCACGGCGCCCGCACCCCCATCAGCTCGTCGCCGCCCACCTTGCCCTCGGTGTACACGGTGCCGCCCGTGAACGAACGCGGTCCGCGCCAGAACAGGCCGCCGTAGCCCGCGTTGTCGCGCCCCTCGGTGGTGGGGCTGCCGATGACGATGTCGCGCCCGCTGACGTTGGTGAGCTCGGTGCTGAAGGTGAGCACCCAGGCACCGGCGTCGGGGGCGACGGTGACGGTGAAGCCGCGCTGCTCGCGCAGCCAGGTCTCGCCGCCCTCGGTGATCCAGTCCAGGCGGTGGGCGACGCGCACGGCGTCGGGCCCGGCGTCGAGCCGGTCGAACTCGAGGTGCCGCATGCTGCCGTTGTTGGGCAGCTGGCGGTAGCCGTGGCCGCGGGTGTAGGTGACCCCGCCCCAGAAGTTCTCGGTGCCGACGTTGGGCAGCGACAGCGCGATGCCCCGGTGCCACACGTGGTCGTGCGGCCGGAACAGGCTGACCAGGTCGCCGCCGAGGGTGTGCAGCGGGTGGAAGTACGGCCGCGGCGACTCCAGCTGGGCGTCGTCGGGCTGGTAGACGTAGCGGAGCAGCAGCTGGTCGCCGTACTCGACGGCCAGGGCGCCGGTGGGCTGGGTGAGGCGCAGGGCGGTCATCGGGCACCTCCGGTGGGGACGGCGCGTACGGTCGGCCACGGGGCGCCGGTGCCCTGCATCCGGCCGTAGAACGGCGAGCCGGGTCCGATCTCGCCCCGGGCGACGGGTCGGCCGGTGAAGGCGGACTGGTACACGGCGGCGACCAGTTCCATGGTGGCGCGGGCGTCGGCGGGGCCGACCGGGGGCGCCTGGCCCGCGTCGAGCGCGTCGAGCACGGCGAGGAGCTGGGCGCCGTGGCCACTGTCGCGGCCCTTGGGTCCGGCCGCCCAGGCCGCGTCGATTGTGTCGGCGTGCTCGGGGGTGGCGGTGACGGTCCAGTCGGCGTCGCCGTAGCCGTACAGGTGGGTCAGTTCGACGGTGGCGTGGGCGAAGTCGAAGCGCAGGTGGCTGGTCTCGCGCGGGGACAGCAGGCTGTTGACGACGCTGGCCACGGCACCGGACTCGAATGTCACGATGGCGCAGGACAGGTCCTCGGTGTCGGTGGGCCGGGCCCGGCGGGCGGCCACGGCGACCACCTCGCGCCACGGGCCGAGCACCGACAGCAGCAGGTCCATCTGGTGGATGCCGTGGCCCATGGTCGGGCCGCCGCCCTCGACGTCCCAGCGGCCGCGCCAGGGCACGTCGAAGTACGCGTCGGGCCGGTGCCACAGGGTGTGGCAGACGGCGGTCATGGGCGCGCCGAGGCGCCCGTCGGCGGCGAGTTCCCGCAGCGTGCGGGCGCCGCTGCCGAAGCGGTGCTGGAACACGGTGGCGAAGTGGCCGCCGCCGTCGCGCGCGGCGGCGGTGATCCGGTCGAACTCGGCGAGGCTGAGGGCGGGCGGCTTCTCGCACAGCACGGTCAGGCCCCGGCTCAGGCACATGACCGCCTGCGGGGTGTGCAGGCCGGGCGGGGTGCACAGGTCGACCAGGTCGGGGCGCTCGGCGGTGAGCAGCTCCTCCAGGCTGGTGTAGCCGCGCGGTTCGGGCTGGCCGAGGTCGGCCAGGTGGGTGGTGAAGTCGCGCAGCCGCTGCGGGTCGACGTCGACGACGGCGCCGATGCGGGCCCGGCCGCCGGAGTCGGCGATGCCGCGGGCGTGCACGGCGGCGATGCCGCCGGTGCCCACCACGGCGAGGTCATAGGTCTTCAAGCACAACCTCCGAGGTCATGACTCGGCCGTGGCCCACGGTCCGCTGCGGACCGTGGAAGCGGGCTGCCACGGTATGGCGGAAGTCTGCACTGGACGCCCCGAACCGCAACTCGGCGTCCCCCGGTTCGACGACGCGCTGCCCGGACCGGCCGGTGAACGAGGTGAGGTCGGCGTGCACGGTGAACACGACCCGGCACGCCTGGCCGGGCGCCAGCGGCACGCGGGCGTACCCGATGAGGCGGATCACGGGGCGGGTCACCTGGGCGACCGGGTCGTGCAGGTAGAGCTGGACGATCTCGGTGCCCGCCCGGTCGCCGGTGTTGCGGATCCGGATCGCGACCTCGACCGCGCCGTCGGTGCCGCAGCTCAGCGGGCCCTCGGTATCGGGCTCCCAGGCGAAGCAGGTGTACCCCACCCCGTGCCCGAACGGGTACAGCGGGGTCGGGTCGACCGTGCTCACGTCGCTGCGGTGCGCCAGCTTCGGGGCGAGGTACGTGGCGGGCTGCCCGCCGGGGTGGCGCGGGACGCTGACGGGCAGCCGGCCCGACGGCTCGACCCGGCCGGTGAGCACGCCCGCGACGGCCGGCCCGCCCTCCTCGCCGGGGAAGAACGCCTGCACGACGGCGGCCAGGCGGTCGGCGTACGCGCCGAGGGCGTAGGGGCGGCCCGACAGCAGCACCAGCACCACCGGCACGCCGGTGTCCAGCACGGCCTCCAGCAGCCGCTCCTGCACGCCGGGCAGGCGCAGCTCGGTGACGTCGCAGCCCTCGCCGGAGGTGCCGTTGCCGAACAGCCCGGCCTGGTCGCCGAGGACCAGCACGCACGCCTCGGCCCTGGCGGCGGCCTGCGCGGCCGCGCCGATCCCGGCGGTGTCGTCGCCGCGCACGTCGCAGCCGGGGGCGTACGCGATGGCGGTGCCGGGCAGTTCGGCGCGCAGGCTGGCGAGCAGGGTCGGCACCTCGACGCCGAGCGGCAGGCCGGGGTGGTGCAGGCCGACGTGGCGCGGGAACGTGTAGCAGCCGAGCATGCCGTCGGCGTGGTCGGCCAGCGGCCCGGCCACGGCCAGCGTGCTGGGGGCGCGCAGCGGCAGGGTGCCGTCGTTGGCCAGCAGCACCACCGACTCCTCGGCCAGCCGCCGGGCCAGCTCGCGGGCGGGCGCCGGGTCGAGGTCGACGGTCTCGGGGACGGTCGGGGTCCAGTCGGGGTCGAGCAGGCCGAGTTCGCACTTCTGCAGCAGCACCCGGCGCAGCGCGCGGTCGACCAGCTCCGGCGCGACCTGGCCGGACTCGACCGCCTCCAGCAGCGGGCGGCCGTAGCAGCGGACCATGGGCAGCTCGACGTCGACCCCGGCGGCCAGCGCCAGCCCGGCGGCGGCGCCGTGGTCGGCGGCGACGTGGTGCAGCGTCTGCAGGAACGTGACGCCGAAGTAGTCGGCCACGACGGTGCCGGTGAAGCCCCAGGCGTCGCGCAGCAGCGTGGTCAGCAGCCACGGATCGGACGCGGCGGGCACGCCGTCGATCTCGGCGTACGAGTGCATCACCGAGCCGGCGCGGCCGTCGCGCACGGCCAGCTCGAACGGCGGCAGCAGCACGTCGGCCAGCTCGCGCGGACCGAGCCCGACGGGTCCGAAGTTGCGCCCCGCCTTGGACGCCGAGTAGCCCGCGAAGTGCTTGAGCGTGGCCACGATCCCGGCCGACTGGAGCCCCCGCACGTAGCCGGTGCCGACCGTGGCCACCAGGTACGGGTCCTCGCCGATGGTCTCCTCGGTGCGCCCCCAGCGGGCGTCGCGGGCCACGTCGAGCACCGGGGCCAGCCCCTGGTGCACGCCGAGCGCGCGCATGCTCGCCCCGATCGCGGCGCCGACCTGCTCGACCAGCGCGGCGTCGAAGCTCGCGCCCCAGGCCAGCGGGGTCGGGTAGATGGTCGCGCCGTACGCGGTGAAGCCGGTGAGGCACTCCTCGTGCACCAGGGCCGGGATGCCGAACCGGCCCGCGGCGACGACGGCCTGCTGCAGCTCGGCGAGCTGGCGGGCGCCCTCGGCGCCGGAGACGGGCGCGGTGCCGTACGGCCGGGTGAGCTGGCCGAGGCCGTCCTTGATCAGCCGGCGCCAGTCGAAGTCCGGGTCGGCCATGTCCGACTGGAACGGGGCCACGTCCTGGCCGGTCGCGCCGCCCGCGGGCCACACCGAGTAGAGCTGGCCGAGCTTCTCGGCCAGGGTCATCCGGCGGATGAGGTCGGCGACTCGCTCGGCGGCGGGCAGCGCGACGTCGCGCCACGGTTCGAGCTGGGTGGGCTGGCTGGACATCCGGCGGGTCCTCCGAGGCACGAAGACGACAGCTTTCCGGGAAAGTTCCGGTATGGAGATTTCGCCCGAGGGCAGTGGCCTCCGCACCCTAGCACCGCGCTCGCCGCTGTCCATAGGTCTTGCACAGACTTTCGCCGTACCCGCGTCCAAAAGCGCCGATCAATGAGCACCGAAAGTTCCGAAAACAAGGGAACTGGCTGCTGGCGCCCGTCGGCCGCGTCGGGAGCCGCACAGTGGACAGCCGCGCCCAGACGCCGGAGCACGGGGTACATCACGTTGCGTGGCCGGGTTGGCGGGTCGGATCAGAGAGCCGAGAGCTTGTCGCGGCCCAGCGGGCATCGACGTCGCTCCACTGCGTGACCGAAAGTTTTCAATGGCCCCAATTCGGCCATAGGGGGTTGACTATCCCGTTCGGTCGTCCCTACCGTTCCGGGTCAGTTACGGAACTGTTCCGGAATTCTTTCGACTGTACGGCTTTGCCCATCGAGAGGACCGCGAGGCGATGACCGTGCCGACGCAGACTCCCGTGGGGCGGACCAGCCCGCCGCCCCACGGGTCACCCGCTCCCCCACCGGCGGCCAGCCGCCGCCCGCCCTGGTGGCGGCGGCTGGCCGCCGACCGGGTGCTGGTGCTGGCCGCGCTGCCGGGCGTGGCGGCGCTGCTGCTGTTCCACTACCTGCCCTGGCTGGGCAACGTCATCGCGTTCAAGGACTACCAGCCGTACCTCGGCATCCTGGACAGTCCGTGGGTCGGCCTGGCCAACTTCGCGGTCATCGTCGACGGCGACCCGCAGTTCCTGAACGCGCTGGCCAACACGCTGCTCATCACCGCGCTCCAGGTGCTGATCGTGTTCCCGGCGCCGATCGCGCTGGCGCTGCTGCTGGACAGCCTGATCTCCGAGCGGCTGAAGCGGCTCGCGCAGAGCATCCTGTACCTGCCGCACTTCCTGTCCTGGGTCATCGTCGTGGCGATCTTCCAGCAGATGTTCGGCAACGCCGGCCTGCTCAACAGCGCGCTGCGCGCGCAGGGGCTGGCCACGATCGACGTCATCAGCAACCCGGAGCTGTTCAAGCTGCTGGTCACCAGCCAGGTGCTGTGGAAGGACGCGGGCTGGGCCACGATCCTGTTCCTGGCCGCGCTGGCCCGCATCGACCTGGAGCTGTACGAGGCCGCCGCCGTCGACGGGGCCGGGCGCTGGCGCCAGCTGTGGCACGTCACCCTGCCCGGCCTGCGCGGCCTGATCGTGCTGCTGCTGATCCTGCGCCTGGGCGACACCCTCAGCGTCGGCTTCGAGCAGATCATCCTGCAGGAGCCCGCCGTGGGCAGACAGGCCAGCGAGGTGCTGGACACGTACGTCTTCAACCATGCGGTGCTGGCCGCCGACTGGGGCCAGGGCGCCGCCGTCGGGCTGGTCAAGGGCGTGCTGGGGGTGCTGCTGGTGCTGGGCGCCAACAAGCTGGCCCACCGCTTCGGGGAGCGGGGGATCTACCAGCGATGAGCCGACGTTCGATCACCGCGCTCGGGCCGCCGTCGGCGGGCGCGCGGGCGCTCAAGGGGCTGGTGCTGACGCTGTGCTGCGCCGCGGTGGTGGTGCCGTTCGTCGGCATCGTCGCGACCAGCCTGTCGCCGCGGGCGGAGGTCACCCGGGCGGGCGGGTTCGTGCTGGTCCCGAAGCAGATCAGCTTCGCGGCGTACGAGGCGATCCTGAGCGGGGGCGTGGTCACCCGGGCCACGCTCGTCAGCCTGTTCGTGACCGCCGCCGGGACGCTGCTGAGCCTGGTCGCGACCACGCTGCTGGCGTACGGGCTGAGCCGGCCCGGCTCGTTCGCGCACCGCCCGCTGCTGATGACGGTGCTGTTCGCGGTGCTGTTCGGCCCCGGGCTCATCCCCAGCTACCTCGTGGTCAAGAGCCTGGGCCTGCTCGACACGTACTGGGCGCTGCTGCTGCCCCCGATGATCAACGCGTTCAACGTGATCATCATGCGGTCGTTCTTCCTGGAGCTGCCGCCGGAGGTCATCGAGAGCGCGCGCATCGACGGCGCCGGCGACCTGGCCGTGCTGACCCGGATCGTGCTGCCGCTGAGCAAGGCCGCGCTGGCGGTGATCGGGCTGTTCTACGCCGTCGGCTACTGGAACGCCTTCTTCTCCGCGCTGCTGTACCTCAACGACTCCGGCATGTGGCCGCTGCAGCTGGTGCTGCGCACGTACGTGGTCAACCAGACGCAGCTCGGCGTCGACCAGCTCGGCGGCGGCGCCGGGCTGCCCCCGCAGGAGGCGGTGCAGATGGCGATCCTCGTCCTCTCCATCGTGCCGGTCCTGCTGGTCTACCCGTTCGTCCAGCGGCACTTCAGCAAGGGCGTGCTCATCGGCGCGGTCAAAGGCTGACCGCGCGACCCGGAGGAGTCACCATGCTCGAACAACACCCCGTCCCGCGCCGGACACTGCTGTCCGGCGCGCTGTCCACCGCCGCGCTCGCCGCCACCGGGCCGTCCCTACTGGCCGGGTGCACCGACAGCGGCGGCACCCCGAACACCGCGGTGAACAACGCCGACGTGAAACTGCCGACGTACACGCCGTACGCCGGGGCGAAGCCGGACTTCCCCGGCAACGCCGAGGGGCTGCTCGACGCGTTCAGCGGCTACCCGAACCCGGCGCCGCAGGCGTTCCCCGCCCCGCCCGGCAAGGGCGGCCAGGTGTCGGCGTTCGTGCTCACCGGCGCGCCGGTGCCGCCCTCGGTCGACCAGAACCCGTTCTGGCAGGAGCTGAACAAGCGGCTCAACGTCGACCTGAAGCTCACCATCACCCCCGGCGGGGACATGCCGGTCAAGTTCGCGGCCCTGGTCGCGGGCGACGACCTGCCCGACTTCATCGTCCCGGCCCTGTTCACCCCGTCCGGCCTGGGCGCGGGCATCGCGAACCTGCCCGCGTGGCTGTCGGCCAAGTGCCAGGACCTCAGCCCGTACCTGTCCGGGGACGCGGTCAAGGAGTACCCGTTCCTGGCCAACATCCCGAGCGCCGCCTGGAAGCAGTGCGTCTACAACGGCGGGATCTACGGCCTGCCCGTGCCGCGCGGGGTCGGCGGGACCCTGATGTTCCGCCGCGACGACCTGTTCGCACAGCTCAAGGCCAACCCGGACCCCGCCTCGTACGCCGAGTTCCGCGACGTGTGCAAGGCGGTGACCGACCCGAGGGCGAGCCGCTGGGCCGCCACCACCGGCGCGCTCATGTACTTCGTGCAGCACATGGTCGGCGTGCCCAACCGCTGGCGGCTGGACGGCGGCAAGCTCACCCACGCCGCCGAGACCGAGCAGTTCCGCAAGGCGCTGGCCGACGTCCTGCAGCTGGTCAAGGACGGGTACGCCCACCCCGACAGCAACATCGCCAACGCGCCGGTCAAGAAGTGGTTCAACGCGGGCAACACCGTGCTCAACCCCGACCGCTACACCGCCTGGCCGCAGTACTACGCCGAGAACGTGGCCGGGCCGGGGTTCGACATCGGCGGCATGCGCCCGCCGCGGTACGACGGCGGCGGCTTCGCCGGGACCTGGCAGTCCGAGCCGACCAACAACTTCACGGCGCTGAAGAAGGCCGACGCCGGGAAGATCAAGGACCTGCTCGCGATCGCGAACTGGCTCGCCGCGCCGTTCGGCACGCAGGAGTGGCTGTTCCGCCGCTTCGGCGTCGAGGGCGTCCACTACACCATGAGCAACGGCGGGCCGGCCCAGACGCAGGCCGGGATCACCGAGACCGCGCTCGGCATCCGCTACATCGTGGACGCGCCCGACGCCATCTTCATCCCGGGCAACGCCGCGGCCACCCGGAAGTCCTACGAGTACCAGAAGTCGATCATCCCGACCTCGGTCAAGGACCCCACCGTCGGCTACTTCTCCGACGCCTGGTCGCGCAAGCGCGCGGCCCTCGACACCATCCTCAACACGTACCAGACTGACATCCTGTCCGGACGCAAGCCGCTGTCGGCCTGGGACGACGCCGTCAAGGAATGGCGCCAGGGCGGCGGCGACGAGGTCCGCGGGCAGTTCCAGGACCAGCTGGCCTGATCGTCGCACCGGGTGCGGACCGCGCTCTCCCTACCGGCCCGCACCCGGCCCGCCTCCGCCGTCGTCGTCGCAGCCCGCAGTTTCGGGGAGAGTGCAGGAATCTCGACCCGGATTCGCGCACTCTCCCCGAAACTGCATGATCATTTCCGCCGGCGCGGGCGCCGCGCAGGTAGCGCTTGTCGTCCTGCGGCTGGAGGTCGGCCATGTCGCCCTCGCCCCCGTTCTGGCCCCCGTTCTGGCCGCCGGGCTGGCCGCCGGGCTGGCCGGCCCCGGGCTGCGGCGCGCCGCTGGGCGGGGTGCCGCCGGGTGCGCCGCCCGGGGGCGTGCCGCCGGGGCCGCACGCGGCCAGCAGGCTGCCCAGCCCGAGCGAGCTGATCCCCGCGAAGATCGCGCGGCGGCTGATCCGCTGGCCCTCAAGGTCGTGGTGCATCGCGGTCTCCATCCCTTCGTCGATGCACCCGGCGCTAGGCACCCCAGGTCGGCACAGCTGCACGGACCCTGCGCGGGCCCTCAGAAAACCCTGGGAGCCATCCGGTACGGCGGCCGTACGCTACGCCGGTGACCCGAGAGTTGATCGTGCTCGGCACCTCCAGCCAGGTGCCCACCCGCCACCGCGCGCACAACGGCTACCTGCTGCGCTGGGACGACGAGGGCATCCTGTTCGACCCGGGCGAGGGCGCGCAGCGCCAGCTGCTGCTGGCCGGGGCGGCCGCGAGCGACATCAACCGCATCTGCGTCACCCACTTCCACGGCGACCACTGCCTGGGCCTGCCCGGCATCGTGCAGCGGCTGTCGCTGGACCGGGTGCCGCACGAGGTGCCGGTGCACTTCCCCGCCTCGGGCACGCTGTTCTGGCGGCGGCTGCGCAACGCGAGCTGGTTCGACAACCGGGCGCGGACGGTCGAGCAGCCGGTCATCGGCGAGGGCGGGGTCATCGCCACGGGCCGCTTCGGCACCCTGTCGGCGCGGCGCCTGAACCACTCCGTCGAGTCGTACGGCTACCGCCTGGTCGAGCCGGACGGCCGCCGGATGCTGCCGGAGCGCCTGGCCGCCCTGGGCGTACGCGGACCCGGCGTGGGCACCCTGCTGCGCGACGGCTCGGTCGAGGTCGACGGCCGCCGGGTGACCCTGGACCAGGCGAGCGAGCCGAAGCCGGGGCAGGTGTTCGCGTTCGTGATGGACACCGGGCAGTGCCAGGCGGCGCTGGACCTGGCCGCCGGGGCGGACCTGCTGGTGATCGAGTCGACGTTCCTGGAGTCGGAGGCGGAGCTGGCCGCCGTGGCCGGTCACCTGACCGCCGCCCAGGCGGCCCGGATCGCGGCCGAGGCGGGCGTACGGACGCTGGTGCTGACGCACTTCTCGCAGCGGCACCCGGACGCCGACGTGTTCGGGCACGAGGCGGCGGAGCACTTCGACGGGGACATCGTGGTGGCGCGGGAGCTGGACCGAATCCCCCTGCCGACGCGCCGCTGAGGAATCGGCCTAGTATTCGCACCGGCCAGCCGCACCGCCGATCGGAGCCGACCTGTGTCTTCCCTGAGCCAGCCGGGCACCGCACCCGCCGCGAGCGGCGCGCCGCGGTCGCGGTTGAAACAGTCGTTCCTGGCGGCGTGGCCCGCGCTGGCGGCGTACGTGGCGGCCCGCGCCGTCGGCGTCGGCGCCTTCCTGGCCGTGGCCCGGATGGCGGGGCGCGACGGGTGGCAGATCCTCGGCCACCGCACCGACGCGGGGTTCTACCTGCGGATCGCGGTCGAGGGCTACGCCGGCGCGGAGCCGCTGGACAAGAACGACATGGCCTTCTTCCCGCTGTTCCCGATGCTGGTGCGGGGCGCGCACGCGGTCGTGCCGCTGCCGGTCGACACGGTCGCCGTGCTGGTGAGCTGGCTGGCCGCGCTGGCGGCGGCCTGGGGCGTGTTCGCGATCGGGGCGCACCTGCACGACCGCCGCACCGGGGTGCTGCTGGCGCTGCTGTGGGGGCTGCTGCCGCACGCGATCGTCGAGTCGATGGCCTACACCGAGGCGATCTTCACCGCGTTCGTCGCCTGGGCGCTGTACGCGCTGCTGCGCGAGCGCTGGGTCGCCGCGGGCGTGCTGACGCTGCTGGCCGGGCTCACCCGGCCCACCGCGCTGGCGCTCATCCCGGTGGTGGGCCTGGCCGCGCTGCTCGCGGTGGTGCGCGGCCGGGGCCGGGCGTGGCGGCCCTGGGCCGCCCTGGTGCTGGCCCCGCTGGGCTGGCTGGGGTACGTGCTGTGGGTGGCGCAGCGCACCGGGCGCCTCGACGGCTACTTCCACCTGCAGGACGCCGGCTGGGGCTCGCGCTTCGACGGCGGCCGGTACACCGCCACGACCATGGCGAAGCTGCTCACCGAGAACAGCTCACTGAACACGTACCTGGTGTCGCTGGTGCTGGTGGTGGCCGTGGCACTGTTCGCGCTCACGATCCTGGACCGGCAGCCGTGGCAGCTGCTGCTGTTCAGCGGGTTGATCCTGCTGATCACGCTGACCGGCGCGGGCTACTTCAACGCCAAGGCCCGGTTCCTGCTGCCCGCGTTCGCGCTGCTGCTGCCGGTCGCCACCGCGCTGGCGCGGACCAGGCCGGCCCGGATGGCGGTCGTCGTGGCGACGCTGGCGGCCGTGTCGACCTACTGCGGCGTCTACCTGCTGCTCATCTGGAAGTACTCGCCGTAGTCCCGGCCCGCCGACGCTAAAGGGCGAGGGTACGTGACCGGACTGCGGGGACCGGACTGTCACGTACCCTCGCCCACTCGACACCGGTACGGCCCGACGGACGCCTGGCCGGAGGCGCCGGGTCGACGGAGGCTTGTCGACCCGCTGTCGGCTGTACAGGTGCGACGCGGCACGCCGGCGCTGGCGGAGCGCGGTGGCGGCGCCGCGGGGTCGGATGCCCCGCCCGGCCCGCGCCGGGGGACGGCCGGCCGGGCGGAGCACCCTCAGGTCGGCTAGCCGGGACGATCCGGCTAGTCGAAGTACCCTCGGTTCTCGAAGCTGCTGCCGCGCGTGCCACCGGTGCCGGTGGCGGCGTCGCGCTGGTGCGAGCCACCTCGTTCGCCCAGGTCGGCACGCCAGCCGGGCAGCGAGCGCAGCCCGTTCAGGTCGTGCCGTGCGGTCCAGGCCTCCCGCCAGTGCCGGCTGGCCGCGGCTTGCGCGCGCTCTGCCAACCGCCGCGGCGGGCACGGCCACTGCTGACCGCACCAGTTGCAGTGATCGTCTTCAGGTCGGTCGTGCCGGTCCAGGATCTGCTGCGCGTCGCGCCACAGCAGCCGGTCGGCTATCTCGGTCGGTTCGGTGTCGGCGGACAGTGCATGGTCGACGGTGACCACGTTCCCACTTCCTTCGGTAGCGGTGCCGCTTCCGTACGCTTAGTAGAACTGCGGGGCAAGCAGACGCGTCGCACAGACTGTGCGATTGCCGGCCGACACGGTCATCCGAATCAGCGACGTGCCGCTCTAGCAGCCATGACACCGACCAGCAGGGCCAGCCCGACCAGCAGCAGCGCCACCCCGAACCAGGTCACTGGCTGTGACGCCAGCGCCAGCATCCGCCCCGCGTCCGAGGCGGGCGACACGGTCGCGGCGGCGCCCGCGCCGGGATCGGGCGTGCCACCGGCGCCCGACGGCGTCGCCACCGGCCGCGGGCTGCCGTCGCAGATCAGATCCAGGGGGTACGGGTACCGCCGGGTCGCCGGGACCGCGCTCGGCGACGGGCTCGGACTGGGCGACGCGCTCGGACTCGGGCTGGCCGACGGGCTGGGGCTCGGGCTGGGCGACGTGCTGGCCGACGGGCTGGGGGTCGGGCTGGCGACGACCCGGGCGTTGCGGGCCGTGCGCTCCGCGTTCGGGCTCGGCACGACCTGGGCGTCGGGTCGGCTGTCCGGGGGCGCGGGCACCACCTGCGCGGCCGGTGGCGGCTCGGGCGACGGGACGGCGGAGGTGTCGATCACCTCGGCGCGGGGCGCGAAGACCAGCCCGCTGGGCACCGGGGCGCTGAGCGTGATCCGGATCGCGTCCGGGAAGTGCCACAGCAGGTCGCGGTTGGGCCCAGGCAGCGACGGCAGCCGGGGCACGGTCCAGGCGAAGTCGTAGCCCACGCCGCGGGTGTCCACGTTGACCAGCACCGGCGCCCCGAACGAGGGGTTCGGCTCGAAGGTCAGCTCCTCGATCTGGTTCAGGTCGGCGGCGGTCAGCCACAGCACGTTGGTCTGGCCGCCCACCAGCCGCACCACCGCCCGGGTGCCCGGCGCGTACGGCGAGGCCAGCGGCTCGCCGGCGGGCCCGGTCGGCTGCACGGTCGCCACGCAGGCGGTCAGCGTGGCGGAGTGCGCGAAGTCCCCGCCGGACGGCCTCGGGGAGGGCGCCAGTCCGATCACCACGCTCAGAACCGCTGCGACGGCGGCACGCACCTGAGCACAGTAACCCTTGCGCGCCACCGGTTCGGTCCCGCCACACCCGGCGAGACCGAACCGATGCACGCGTCAGCCGAGCTGCGTGAGCAGGTCCTGGCGGGTGAGCACGCCGCGCGGCTTGCCGTCGACCAGCACCATCGCGGCGTCGGACTTCTCCAGCATCGCCACGATCTCGGCCACCGGCTGGCCGCCGCCGATCATGGGCAGGGCCGGGCCGACGTGCCGGTCGAGCGGGTCGTGCAGCGCCGCCGCCCCGGTGAACAGGGCGTCCATCAGGTCCTTCTCCGCGATCGAGCCGGCCACCTCGCCGGTGACCACCGGCGGTTCGGCCTTGAGCACGGGCAGCTGCGACACGCCGTACTCCCGCATGATGTCGATGGCGTCGCGGACCGTCTCGGTCGGGTGCACGTGGATCAGCTCGGGCATCCCGGCCTTGGCCGACATCTTGGCCGCCAGCACGTCGCCGACGGTGACCCCGGACTCGTCGGTGCGCAGGAAGCCGTAGCGGGCCATCCAGCCGTCGTTGAATATCTTCGAAAGGTAGCCGCGGCCGCCGTCGGGCAGCAGCACCACCACGACGTCGTCGGGACCGGCCGACGCGGCGACCTTCATCGCCGCCACCGCCGCCATCCCGCACGAGCCGCCGACCAGCAGGCCCTCCTCGCGGGCCAGCCGCCGGGTCATCGCGAACGACTCCTTGTCGGTCACCTCGATGATCTCGTCGCAGACGCCCCGGTCGTAGGTCTGCGGCCAGAAGTCCTCACCGACGCCCTCGACCAGGTACGGCCGGCCGGTGCCGCCGGAGTAGACCGAGCCCTCCGGGTCCGCCCCGATGATCTTCACACGGCCCTGGGAGACCTCCTTGAGGTAGCGGCCGATGCCGCTGACCGTGCCGCCGGTGCCGACCCCGGCCACGAAGTGCGTGATCCGGCCCTCGGTCTGCTCCCACAGCTCCGGCCCGGTGTCCTCGTAGTGCGAGCGCGGGTTGTTCGGGTTGCTGTACTGGTCCGGCTTCCAGGCGCCCGGGATCTCGCGGGCGAGCCGGTCGGAGACGTTGTAGTAGGAGCGCGGGTCCTCCGGCGCCACCGCGGTCGGGCAGACCACGACCTCCGCGCCGTACGCCCGCATGACGTTCTGCTTGTCCTCGCTGACCTTGTCCGGGCAGACGAAGACGCACCGGTAGCCCTTGAGCTGGGCCACCAGGGCGAGGCCGACGCCGGTGTTGCCGCTGGTCGGCTCGACGATGGTGCCGCCCGGCCGGAGCAGGCCCTCCTGCTCGGCCGCCTCGACCATCCGTACGGCGATGCGATCCTTGACCGAGCCGCCCGGGTTCAGATATTCGACCTTGGCCAGCACGGTCGGGCTGGCTCCGTCGGTGACGTTCCTCAGCCTGACCAGGGGGGTGTTGCCGATCAGGTCGACCACGTTCTCGTAGTAACGCATTGGTCAACTCTAAAGCCGGCAGCCCCCCGCCGGGCTCAGGCCATGGCGCTCAGCCGACCTCCCCCTCGATGACCGAGCCGGGCGCGTGCGACGGCCGGGTGTACCCCGCACCGGCGTTCGGCGGGAGCGAACCCTCCCAGGCCAGGAAGCGGTCGGTCTCGCTCAGCAGCGCACCGGCGATCCAGCCGACCACGATCATGTCGTCCACCAGGCCGAAAACCAGCAGGAACGCCTCGGGCACGACGTCCACGGGCGAAACCACGTACAGCGTGGCGGCCGAGATCAGGGCCAGCCGGCCGAAGCCGTCGTACCGGCCGCGCAGCGTGGCCGCCAGCATCCGGGGCATGGCGCCCAGCCGCCGCCCCAGGCTCGCGTTGCTGCCCGACCCGGTGACCACCGCTTTCCACAGCGCCGTGAACGCCGCGGTACGACGCAATGTGCGTCCCATCTCGCCTCCATCCGCGCGCTCGCGAAGAGCGCTATTTTCTTGCCTATGAAGCGTTGCGAGCGAGCCGGCCGCCCGATGCGGCACCGCCAGGCGCCGATGGCTTCGGCGGCACCGCGCGGAACGGTATGGCCATGAACGAGCGTAGTGAGCGAATCATGGGGCACAGTGCGAAAGTGCCTCATGTGGGAACCGCGCGAAGCGGGGTTCCCACATGAGCGAGATTACTGCGCCGGTGCCTGTCTCGGCACGTCGACGCCGTCGAGAGGCACCGATGGAGCGGCGGCGGCGCGCGGCCCGGATCGCGATCTGGGGCGGCGGGGCGGCGGCCGCGCTGGGGCTGGCCACGGTCGGCGTGATGCTCGGGCAGGCCGAGGCGGCCCGGCGCACGATCCCGCTGGCCATCGCGCCGCCACCGCGCTCGGACGGCCTGTACGGCGGCCGCCAGGGCGGCGTACCGCTGCGGATGGTGATGCTCGGCGACTCGTCGGCGGCCGGACTGGGCGCCCTGCGGGCCCGGCAGACCCCGGCGGCGCTGATCGCCACCGGGCTGTCCCGCCGCCTGGGGCGGCCGGTGCTGCTGCACAGCCTGGCCGTGGTCGGCTCGACCTCGCTCAGCATGCTGCCGCAGGTGGAGGAGGCGCTGGAGCTGCACCCCGAGCTGGCCGTGATCCTGATCGGCGCCAACGACATCACCCACCGGGCGGGCACCGCGCTGGCCGTCAGGCACCTGGCCGACTCCGTGCGGCGGCTGCGCGAGACCGGCGCCGAGGTGGTCGTGGGCACCTGCCCCGACCTGGGCGCGGTGCAGCCGATCCGGGCGCCGCTGCGCTGGGTGGCCCGCTCGTGGAGCCGCCAGCTCGCGGCCGCGCAGACCGTGGCCGTGGTCGAGGCGGGCGGGCGCACCGTCTCGCTGGGCGACCTGCTCGGGCCGACGTTCTCGGCGCAGCCGCACCGGATGTTCGCCCGCGACCGGTTCCATCCGTCCGCCGAGGGGTATGCACTGGCCGCGTCGGTGCTGCTGCCGACGGTGGTGGCGGCGCTGCGCGCCCCGTCGGGTCCACAGGCCCCGCAAGAGGGCGCGAAGACCGCCGCGGACGGGGTACGGTCGCTGCCACAGGCCGCGGTCGAGGCGGCACGCCACGCCGGCACCGAAGTGAGCGGCGTACGCGTGGAGGGTCGCGACCGGGGCCCGGCCGGCCGGTGGGCGCAGCTGCGCCGCCGGGTGTGGGAAGTGGTCCGCCCCGCTGAGGCGCCCTGGACCGCGGGCACTGAGCGGACTGCGGACATAAGCGAGGCACAGGCATGAGCGAGGTTCGGGCATGAGTTCGATGGCGCGCAAGCTCGGCAAGGCCGCCGTGATCACCCTGGTCGCGGGGACTGTCGGTGGGGCGGCGCTGCTGGCCGCCGAGGCGGTCATCGCCCGCACCCGCCGCTACGCCAAGCCCGAGCTCGGCCTGGCGCTGCGCACGACCGTGGGCGGCGAGACCCTGCCGCCGCTGCGGCTGGTGCTGCTGGGCGACTCCGCCGCCCTCGGCGTCGGTGTCGACCGGGTGGTCGACACCGTCGGCGGGCAGCTCGCGACGCTGCTGGCGGCGGGCGAGAGCGGCGAGCCGGGGCAGGGGCCCCGGCGCGGCTCGGCCCGGCAGGTGGCCCTGTCCAGCGTCGGCGTGGCCGGTTCCCGCTCCTCGGACCTGGCCACCCAGGTGGCCCGGTGCCTGCTCGGCGACCGGCCGGACGTGGCGGTGATCCTGGTCGGCGGCAACGACGCGATCACGCTGCGGCGGCCGTCGGACGCGGCGGCGTACCTGGGGGCGGCGGTGCGGCGGCTGCGCGAGTCGGGCGTCGAGGTCGTCGTGGGCACCTGCCCCGACCTGGGCGCGGCGCGGGCGATCGCCCCGCCGCTGCGGCAGGTGGTGGGCTGGCTGGGCCGCCGGGTGTCGCGGGCGCAGGTGCGCGCGGTGCACGCGGCCGGGGGCGCCGTGGTCGACCTGGCACTGGAGACCGGGCCGGTGTTCCGGGCCGACCCGAACACGCTGTCGGCCGACCGCTACCACCCGTCCGCGGACGGGTACCGGGTCTGGGCGTACGCGCTGCTGCCCGCCGTCGCGCACGCCGCCGGAGTGACCCCGAGACTGCCCTGACGATCTGGTCACTCCGCCCTGGCGGGCTAAGTTACCCGCGAGTTAACGTACGTTCATGTCAGATGCTGTCATCGTCGCCACCGCCCGGTCTCCGATCGGCCGGGCCGGCAAGGGTTCGCTGCGCGACCTGCGCGCCGACGACCTCGCCGCCACCATCATCCAGGCCGCCCTCGACAAAGTCCCCGGGCTCGACCCGGCCGGGATCGACGACCTCTACCTGGGCTGCGGCCTGCCCGGTGGCGAGCAGGGCTTCAACATGGGCAAGGTGGTCGCCACCCTGCTCGGGCTGGACTCGCTGCCCGCCGCCACGGTCACCCGCTACTGCGCGTCGTCGCTGCAGACCAGCCGGATGGCTTTCCACGCGATCAAGGCGGGCGAGGGCGACGTGTTCATCTCGGCCGGCGTCGAGATGGTGTCCCGGTACGCCCGGGGCAACTCCGACTGGCTGCCCCCGGACGCCGCGGCCGCCGTCGGCGGCGCCTGGAACAACCCCCGCTTCGCGGCGGCCCAGGCCCGCTCGGCCCGCCGCGCCGAAGCGGGCGCCCCGGTCTGGCACGACCCGCGCGCCGACGGCGAGCTGCCCGACATCTACCTCACCATGGGGCAGACCGCGGAGAACCTGGCCCAGCTGCACGGGGTCACCCGCGAGGAGATGGACGCGTTCGGCGTACGGTCGCAGAACCTGGCCGAGCAGGCGATCAAGGACGGCTTCTGGGCCCGCGAGATCACCCCGGTGACCACTCCGGACGGCACCGTGGTCAGCACCGACGACGGCCCGCGCCCCGGCATCACGCTGGAGGGCACCGCCTCGCTCAAGCCGGTGTTCCGCCCCGACGGCCGGATCACCGCGGGCAACTGCTGCCCGCTCAACGACGGCGCCGCCGCTGTGGTGATCATGAGTGACCGCAGGGCGCGGGAGCTGGGGCTGACCCCGCTGGCCCGGATCCTGTCCACCGGCGTCACCGCGATGAGCCCCGAGATCATGGGCATCGGCCCGGTCGAGGCCAGCCGCCAGGCGCTGCGCCGGGCCGGCCTGACCATCGACGACGTGGACCTGTGCGAGATCAACGAGGCGTTCGCGGCGCAGGTCATCCCGTCATACCAGCAGCTGGGGCTGCCGCTGGAGAAGCTGAACACGATGGGCGGCGCGATCGCGGTCGGCCACCCGTTCGGCATGACCGGCGCCCGCATCACCGGCACCCTGATCAACGCGCTGCAGTGGCACGACAAGACCATCGGCCTGGAGACCATGTGCGTCGGCGGCGGCCAGGGCATGGCCATGGTCATCGAACGCCTCAGCTGACCTGCCCAGCCCTCCCCGCCCGGCCCTCCCGGGCCGGGGCCCGGCCCGCGGGCCGGGCCAAGATCGCGCAAGTTGCCCGGCAATGGGGCGAAAGTGGGGTCCACATACCCCCGATTGCCGGGCAACTTGCGCGATCGTCGACGGGCCCGCAGTCAGGCGTCGAGGTCGCGGCGGAGGGCGGCGATCTCGGCGGTGGTCTGGGCCAGGAGCTCGGCTGCGGGGGCCAGCGAGATCAGCTCGCTCACGACGACCCGCAGCTGGTCGGCCAGGGCCGGGTCGGGCAGGCGCGGCACCGTCCGGCGGGGTGTGCCGCCCGCGTCGGCGGCCTGGTCGGCCACCCGCTGCACCAGCAGGTGCATCGACTCGCCGCGGCCCGCCCAGCGGGCGGGCGTCCAGTGGCCGACCTGGTTGGCGAGGAGATCGGCCGCTCGCCTCAGCTGCTCGGTGCTCACGCAGTGGATTGTGCCGCCCCGGAATGCGCGACGCCGCCGCGGGCTGGTGCCCGCGGCGGCGTGTCGATCCGGCGACCGGCGGCCGGACTAGTCTTCCTGCAGGTACGACAGCAGGCGCAGGAACTCCAGGTACATCCAGACCAGCTCGACCAGCAGGCCGAACGCGCCGATCCAGCCGTACTTGCGGGGCAGCCCGGCGGCGATGCCGTCCTCGATCTGCTTGAAGTTGACCACGAACATCAGCGCGGCCACCACGATGCAGACCAGGCTGAAGCCGATGGCCAGCGGGCCGCCGCTGCGCAGCGGGCTCGCCTCCCCGGTGATCAGCCAGATCCCGAGGTTGATCAGCATGATCACGCCGAGACCGACGGCGGCGCCCATGACCACGCGCATGAACGTGGGCGTGGCCCGGATCACCTTGGTCTTGTAGAGCAGCGCCATGGTGACGAAGACGCCCAGCGTGGCGATGACGGCGTTGACCACGATGCCGTCGAAGAAGTAGTTGTAGAACTTGCTCACCGCGCCGAGGAACACGCCCTCGATGAGGGCGTAGCCGCACACGACGAGTGCGTTGGTCACCTGCGCGAACGAGATGATCATGCCGACGACCAGGCCGACGAGCGCCGCCCCGATCCAGACCGGCCGCAGCATCTCGTACGGCAGGACCGCCCAGGTCGCCGCAGCCGACACCGCGGTCAGGCCGAGGAGCGTGATGGTCTTGACCACCACGTCGTCGAGGGTCATCACGTCGCGGTGGCCGGTCTGCACGACCTCCGGGTAGCCGCCCGGGGTGTAGCTGGTCGGCACGTCCTGGCCCGGCACGGTGTACCGGGGCTGCTGCGCCGCCGCGCCGATCCGGCTGAGGACCGGATTGGAACTCTTCACTGCGCTTCCTCGCCTCCTCCATGGATGGTGGCGTCAGCGTAGCGGATCAACGCATGCTGGAAAGTCCGACTTTCAGACCGAAGATCAGCTTCGGCACTCCAGCGCCACATCAGGCAAAAGCCAGCCCAGCGGTTCAGTGGTGATCTGCGGCACTGCCACCTGACCTGATGCCAAGCCGCCAGCGTGGCATCACCTGGCCGGGCCCTGTGACGTGTCCGGCCCGGCCAGGCGCTGCCGCCCCCTCCGACTTTTCGGGGTGCGCCGACGACATCCGCTACCAGGTGTCGGCCGTCTGGGGCTTCCGCCGACGCAGCACCCGAATCAGCCGCCCTGCCCCGAACACGCCTGCGCCGATCAGCAGGACGGCACCGATGCCGGTCACGGCCGCCGCGATGACCAGGCCAGGTCCGGTATCGGTCCGCACGGTACGAACCGCGGACAGCGGGAGCGCCACAGCCACCACGCGGCCCTCGACGGCTGCCGCGGCGATGGCTCCGCCGCCGGCGTCGAGGTGGGCCCTCGAGTCGCGGGCGGCGTCACGCCGGTCCCCAAGCACGAAGAAATGGCCAGCCGCCACAGGCACCGAGAACTTCCCGAAAGCGTCATTGCCCGGACCGGCGTACGCTTCGGTCAGCGGAGCCCCGTCGACGAGAATCCGACCCTGCGGATCGCAGCACTCGACGGTCTCGCCCGGCATCCCCACGACGCGCAGAATGTAGGTCGCACCACTCGGCTCGCCCGCCCAGGCTCCACTGGACATGGCGATCACGTCTCCGCGTCGGATCCCGGCGGCCTCGGCCGACTCGACCAGCACGGTTTCGTCACGCGTGACCTGTGGGGACATGACAGACGTCCGGACCGGCTGCCAGCTGTACCCGGTAGCGAGAAGAACGGCGCCGACCGCGAACAGCACCAGCCCCACCGCCGCCACAACGGCCAGCGGACCGAACCGGCGACTGCGGGCGGGGGTTGACACATTGTCGTTCATGTTGAAGTTCTCCTTGGCTTGTCCAGGTTTTGGCCGCCCGTCATTCCTGGCGTAGATCTTCCGGTCTGAGTCGGCGGCCCACCACCATCGCCGCGGCGACGAGGGCCGTGACGAATGCGACCAGGAGCAGCGGCGCCATCGCCCCGATCGTGCCGGAATACCATTCCCGCTGCATGTCGTTGAGGCGCAGGGCGACATTCCCGCCGAGATGCCCGATCAGCATGACGAGAGTCAGGGTCACCACGACGGGAACGCACACCTGAACGACCTGGGTCACCCGGATCGCCTGTATCCGCATACCCAGCACGACCAGCGAGGTGACGCTGCGGCGCCGCTCCATGCCGCGGTCGACGGCGGCGATCGCGAAAGCGAGCGCGGCGAGCACGAACCCGACCATGACGCCGAAGTCGAGCACCCCGCGCTGATTGCGAGCCGCCTCCAGCATCTGCAGGTTCTCGGCGTAGATCTTGACCGGCGCGGACGGCGCGATCGCGGCGGCCGCGGCCTTGAACTCCTCGACCTTGCCCGGACTGCCGGAGATGAGGAAGTGCATGCGCACATCGTGGTTCCAGCCGGTGGGCGACTGCGAGCCCGTCAGCACCAGGCCGCCGAAGGTGTCGACAGCGAACGGATTGTCCTGGGGAATCACCAGGGCATCCTGTGGCGTCTGGAGATTGAAGGGGCCGGCCGACTCAGTGCCGAACGAGATCGTCTTGCCGGCCGGAATCTCGTACGGTGTGCCGACGAGATGTTGGGGCAGCAGACGGTAGAGGCTCCCGTCCCGGCAGTTCGACAGCGGCTGCTGCGTGATCGCCCGCAGGTGCGCGCACTCGACGACGACCAGTTCCACACCGATCATGTCGATGCTCTGCGACACGGTCGGTTCGGTGACGACGGAGACGTTGTCCACGACCTGGCTCCGCTGCATCGTCCAGCGGTACTCCGCAGGAAGGTCGCCGATTTTCTCCCTACTGCCGGGATCGGCGATCTGCGCACCGATGACGGACGCCTCATAGCTGGTGAGCGTGGGAGCGGCTCGCCGCCCCAGGTCCTCCAGCAGGCCTGACCCGACACCCGCCACGAGGACGATGAGGGACAGTCCGGCGACCAGGCGGATCGTGGATCCGGGCTCGACGGCGAGCTGGCGACCGGCCAGGCGCAGCGGGTACGGCAGCCGGGCATGGGACAGCACTCGGGAGGTGGCCGCCAGCAGGGGCCGGATCGCCAGCAGGGCGCCGCCGATCGCCAGTGCGATACCCGCCATCGCCAGCCACGCGGACGCATCCGGCATCGGCAGCCGGGTAGCCTCGCCGATGCGGTCCGGTCGCATCATCATCGGCTGTGCGAGCATGCCCAGACCGAGTATCAGCGGCAGTACCAACCACCATCTGGCACGCGGTTCGACCAGTCCCCGCCGCCCGCTCAGCGGGCGGCGCAGGCTCTCCCGCAGACCCATCGCGCCCAGCGCCGCCGCAGCGGCCGCGACGACGATGAACACGAGAATGCTGACGACCGGCCCCATCGCCGCGCGTTCGGGGTACCAGGTGAAGCCGAGCACACCCGACCCTGCGAGCACAGGCTGCGCCACGGCGAATCCGGCGAGCCCGAGCACCGCCCCGATGCCGCCGGCGATCGCTGCTTCGGTGGCCGCCAGTGCCAGTGTCCGGTCGCGCCGCAGCCCCAACAGCCGCAGGGCCGCGTACCGGCGGGCACGCGTCGTGGCCGCCAGGCGGCCGCAGACGACCAGGTACAGGGCGACGGGCGGCAGGACGAGCAGGGCGAGGCCCTGGGGAAGGCCGGCGTGCTGCTTCTCCAGCGCGAACCCGTCCCGGCTGCCGAAGGCCAGGCCCTGGTGCGGGTCGCCGATCGCATCCTTGGTCGTACCCACATAGGCGTACAGCTCATCCGGCCCGAGCAGGCCGGGCGCCTCGATCGTGGCCACCACGCGACCCGGCACGAGCTCCGCGAGGTCGCGGTCGGTGGTCAGCAGGCGTGCCAGAGCGGGCGACACCATGATCTCACCGGGCTGCGGAAGCGCCTTGAGCCCGGGTGGCGCGGGAGCGTCGCCGGCCACCTGGGCAAGGAAGATGCGGCCCAGCCGCTCGCCGCGCCAGACATCGTCGTACTGCGCGAAGAGGAAGCGGACCGCGTCCGGGTTCTCCACCAGCAGCGGCGCCCGGGCCGCCAGCACCTGCTCCCGGTCGGCCAGCACGCCTGGCATCGCGGCGACCAGCGCGGCCGCGATGACACCGACCGCGATCCCCACGATCATGAGGGCCAGCCGCACCATGCCGGACCTGCCGCCGCCCCGCATCAACCGCAGGGCGAGTCTGAGCATCATGACGACTCCACGGTTCGTCCGTCGCGCATCGTCAGCACACGGTCAGCCCATTCAGCGACCGTGTGGTCGTGCGTGACCAGAAGAATGGCGGTCCCGTTGTGACGGGCAAGCGCCAAGAAGGCGTCGAGCACCAACTTGCCGTTGTCTGAGTCGAGAGCGCCGGTCGGCTCGTCAGCGAAGACGACCTTCGGTTTGTGGGCGATCCCCCGGGCGATCGCCGCACGCTGCGCCTGGCCCCCGGAGACCTGAGCGGCGCGCCGATCAGCGTGCTCCCTGAGCCCGAGCGCCTCGACGAGTTCTTCGACCCGGGCATCGCGGTCCTTGCGCTTGACGCCGATGAGCTCCAGAGGCAGCGCGATGTTCTCCCGCAATGTCAATTCCGGAACCAGTTCCGCGAATTGGAACACGAATCCGAACCTGCTGCGTCTGACGTCCGATCGCGAGTCGTCATCGAGATTTGTGATCTCGTGCCCGTCGAAAAGGACGCGACCTGACGCGGGCCGCAGCAGACCCGCCATGCAATGCAGCATGGTCGACTTTCCGGATCCGCTGGCTCCCACCAATGCGACGACTTCGCCAGCACCAACAGTGGCGCTCGCTTCCGCGAGCGCCACCGTGTCGCCGAAGGTCAGACTCAACTTCTCAGCGATCAGCACACTTCTACCTTAGTGCCGGTAGAACCACTGCGAAACACCGCAGGTGTCGGCGCCGAAATCGTCTACGCACACCTGGTACTGGCCGCGGTTCACCCACGTCGCCTGGGGGTCGTAGATCTCTCGACCGTCCCAGCCGCAGCCGGCGGCAGAGCCGTTGCCGTCACCGATGCTCGACGACCAGCCGTACCCCTCGACGCGCCCCTGACCGTAGACGCCGTTGCCGTCGTTCACGTTGTCGCAGACACTGACTGCGACCTGGAATCCACCGTGGCCGACGCCTACCGCGTTGAACTTCCAGGTGCCGCTGGTGGACCCCTCGTTGGCGCTGCTCGTCTTGAGGTTGAGGGGCGCCGGGCTGGTGCCGTGGGACGCCAGCGCCGAGGCGCCGAATCCCAGGATCGCCGTCGCCGTGGCAACCCCGATGCTCAGCATACGAGACCGAGTGTTCAACTTACACCTCCATCAATCGATCGATGCTGCACGGAGACTGGCAGCAGATCGCAGTGCCCGCAATCTGCATGGATATAGAACCGCTGCTGGCGGGCCGTCCGATCAAGGCATTGACGTCGGCCGGTGGGATACGTAACGTGCTGGTGCGCGGATTCACGGGGGATCCCGCGTATACGTTCAGGAGCTTCTAGTGGAAGTCGTCCTCAGCGCCCACATCCTTTCCCGCGAGGAATACTCTTCGCGGGCGGTGCACCTGGCCAGCGGAGCAAGCGCCACCTTCGGCACCTGCAGTTGCGAAACATGCGGCCATGACCTGCATATCCCGAGATCGGAAGGCGCCCCTATCCGCGGGCGTATCACCGCCTTCGCCGATCACTGGCGGCTGGACAATCTGGGCAGTTCAATCATCCGCGTACGGCATCTCGAGCGCGCTGAGGCCATCACCGTCGCAGGGGGCCGCGTCAGCGTCCCCATCCCGTTCGACCTGGCGTCGATCGGCGCGCTCGGCGAAGACACCGCGGGCCTCAACGTGTTCGGTCCTGAGCCCCTGGAAAGCCAGATCGCTCCGGGCTGCAGCCTCGCGCCGGCCGAGGACCCGGCCTCCTGCATCGACAAGGCCGCGCTGTACTACCAGGTCCTCGTCCTGCTTTGCGCGCCGCAGCTCAACACGCTCCTCGCCGTTCCGCCCACCTCCTCGTCGATCGCCGAGACCATGACGAGACTCGGGCATCCCATCGGCAAGAGTGCCGTGGACGCACACATCAACTACTTGATCAAAAGGCTGGCGTTGCACACCCGTACCGACGTCAGGCGCCGCGGCCCCTGGCGCAAGCAGCTGCTCGTCCGCCATGCGATCGACGTCGGCCTCGTGACCCAGGAAGACGTCTCCGCCTTCCGAGAGTCCGCGGACTGCGCCCCCGCACAGTCCGGCCCTTAGTCCGACCCACGGCGGCGTCCACCGCCGGCGCCGGAGGAGCCCTAGGGCCAGGCAGCCGCCCCGACCCCTTCGCCAAGATCATATAGTCGGGTGCGGAGCCGGTCGCGAGTCGACCGGCTCCGGGCCGCGCCGGTTCGACCTCATGGAACCTGTGGTGCCCGGGGCGGGACTCGAACCCGCACGCCTTTCGGCAGTCGCTTTTAAGGCAACCGTGTCTGCCGTTCCACCACCCGGGCTGGCACCGCTCGCGCTGTGCCCTGTCACGTTAGCGGTTCGACCCGCCGCGGGGCACCTGCGATCCGGCAATGCGGCACATCACCCCGTGCCCCGCTCGATCAGCGGAGGTGTTCGGGCGGGTGAAGCGCTAGGGTCAAGCGCGTGACGAGCACCGCGCCCGCCCTGGGATCGACAGAGAGCTCCGCCCCGCCCGAACAGCGGAGCGCCGAGGCGCCCTCGGCCGCCCCCGGATCCGGTCGGCGGCGCGTGCTGCTGGACGTCGCCATCGGTGTGTCGTACGTCGCGCTGGCGGCCTGGCTCACCCTCGGCCTGTGGCCCGACCCGGACACCCGCACGCTGGCGCTCAACCCGCCGGACCAGATCCTCTACGAGTGGTTCCTGGCCCACGACACCACCCTGTGGAGCGGCGACTTCTCCCTGGTCAGCGACCGCCTCAACGCACCCTACGGGGTGAATCTGCTGGCCAACACCACCGTGATCGCGCTGGGCGGGCTGTTCGCCCCGATCACCGCCCACTACGGCGCCGCCACCACGTTCTCGCTGCTGATCGCGTTCAACCTGGCCCTGACCGCCATCTCCTGGTACGTGCTGCTGCGCCGTAGCCTGCGCGCCCGGCCGCTGGCCGCCGGGGTCGGCGCCGCCTTCTGCGGATTCGCGCCCGGCATGGTGTCGCAGTCCAACAGCCACCTGCACATGACGGCGCAGTTCCTCATCCCGCTGATGCTGTGGTGCGTGGTCGAGCTGGCCCGCTGCGCCCGGCAGCCGGTGCCGTCCTGGCGGCGCATGGCCGGCTTCGGCGCGCTGTTCGGCGCGCTGGTGAGCCTGCAGCTGTTCATCGGCGAGGAGACCCTGTTCCTCACCGCGCTCACCCTGGCCGTCTTCACCGGGGTGTACGCGATCCGCACCCGCCCGCCCCTGCCCGAGCTGGGCCGCTTCGCGGCGGGGCTGGCGGTGGCCGTGGGCACGGCGGTGGTGCTGCTGGCGTACCCCCTCTGGATGCAGTTCAAGGGCCCGCAGTCGGTCTCGGACGGCGTCTTCAGCCCGCACTACTTCTCCGCCGACCTGGCCGGGTTCGCGGCGTTCTCGCCGCTGTCGCTGGCCGGCGACGAGTCGGCGGCGGCGCTGACCACCGGCCCGGCCGAGTACAACACCTTCCTCGGCTGGCCGCTGCTGGCGCTGGCGGTGGCGCTGGTGTGGTGGCTGCGCCGCGACGCGATCGCGCTGGCCTGCGGTGTCGCCGCGCTGGTGATGAGCCTGCTGTCGCTCGGCCCCGAGCTGGTCGTGGCCGGTCACCGCACCGGCGTGCCCGGCCCGTTCTGGCTGCTGCTGAAGGTCCCGGTGGTCGACGGCGCGCTGCCGATGCGGTTCGCGCTGGCCGCCATCCCGCTGGTGGCGATCCTGCTGGTGCGGGCGCTGGAGCGGGCGCGGGTGTCGACCCGGCAGCCGGTGCGGATCGCGGTGCCGGTGCTGGTGGGCGCGGCGCTGCTGCCGCTGGTGCCGACCCCGCTGCCGACCGCCGACCGCGCGCCGGTGTCGCCGTTCTTCACGCAGGGCCTGTGGCGCCAGTGCGCAGCCGAGGGGCAGACCATCGTGACCGTGCCGCTACCCACCCCGGAGCAGCCCGAGCCGATGCGCAACGCCACCGCCGCGCAGACCGCGTTCGCGCTGCCGGAAGGCTTCTTCATCGGGCCGCACGGCAAGAACGGGCACGCCACCATGGGCATCGGCAAGCTGCCCACCTCGTGGGTGCTGTCGGAGGTCATCCGCACCGGTGTCGTCCCGAAGATCAACGACGACCACCGGCTCGACGCCCGCAAGGACCTGACCCGCTGGGACGCCGCCTGCGTGGTGCTCACCCCGCACCCGCGCCACGCCGAACTGAAACTCACCCTGGAGCAGCTCCTCGGCCCCGGCACCCCCGTCGCCGACGTCCTCATCTGGCCCCGCAACTGGTGATGTAAGGAAGGGACCCTTCTTATCGGTTTCCGTAGAAGAAGGGTCCCTTCCAAACCGCCGGAGGCGGACGGCGCCGCCGCGAGCGGGGTGGTCAGTCCTGCTTGGTGGGGGCGGTGACCTGCGCGAAGGGGTCCATGGGCTGGTGCAGGGCGCCCAGCGAGACCACCTCGCGCTTGAGGAACAGCGCCAGGGTCCAGTCCACCACCACGCGTACCTTGCGGTTGAACGACGGGATCCGGCTCATGTGGTAGGTCCGGTGCATGAACCAGGCCGGCAGGCCCTTGGCCTTCACGCCGTACACGTGCGCCACGCCCTTGTGCAGGCCGAGGCTGGCCACCGAGCCGACGTGCTTGTGCCGGTACTCCTTGACCGGCCTGCCGCGCAGCTCCGCGACCAGGTTGTCGGCCAGCCGGGTCGCCTGGCGCACCGCGTGCTGGGCGCTCGGCGAGCACAGCTCCCCCGCCGCCGCGGTCAGGTCCGGCACCGCCGCGCAGTCGCCCGCGCTCCAGGCGCCCTCGACGACCTGCCCGTCGCGGACCACCCGCAGCGTCGCGTCACAGGTGATCTTCCCCTGCGGGTTGAGCGGGAAGTCCGTCGCGGCCACCATCGGGTGCGCCTTCACGCCCGCGGTCCACACGATGGTGTCCGCCCCGAACTCGCCGCCGTCGGACAGCTTCACCACGCCGTCGACGCAGGACTCCAGCCGGGTGCCCAGGCGCAGGTCCATGTTGCGCTTGAGCAGCGCCTCGACCGTGTACGCCCCCATCTGCGGCCCGACCTCGGGCAGCACCCGCTGCGTCGCCTCGACCAGCACCCAGTGCATGTCGTCGGCCTTCAGCTCCGGGTAGTAGCGCAGCGCGTCGCGGGCCATGTCCTCCATCTCGCCCAGCGCCTCGACGCCGGCGAAGCCCGCGCCGATCACCACGAACGTCAGCGCCCGCCTGCGGGTCTGCTCGTCGGTCGTGGCCGCCGCGATGTCCAGGCACTCCAGCACGTGGTTGCGCAGCCAGATCGCCTCACCGATGGTCTTGAAGCCGACCGCGTGCTCACGCAGACCCGGGATGGGCAGGGTCCGCGAGACGCTGCCGGGCGCGACCAGGATGTGGTCGTACGGGATCTCGCGGGACGGCCCCACCACCGGCTGCACCGTCGCGACCTTCCGGGAGTGCTCGACCTTCGTCACCGCCCCCTGGACCACCGTGCAGCGGCGCAGCTCCCGGCGCAGCGGCACCACCGTGTGCCGCGGGGAGATGTTGCCGGCCGCCGCCTCGGGCAGGAACGGCTGGTAGGTCATGTGCGGCTGCGGGTCGACGACGACCACCTCAGCCTCGGTCGCGCGCAGTTTCCTGGACAGGCGGAGGGCGGCGTATAGGCCTACGTGGCCCGCGCCCACCACCAGAATCCGCAGTGGCTTCACGTATTTCACGCTACCGCCGCCCGCGGCTGACAATCAGCTGAGAAACCTGTGATCCCGGACAGCGACGCCCATCACGTCCAGCTCACCGGCTCGATCACCCCTGGCCACCTCCTCCTTTCCATTGACGCCGGCCTATCTAGAAGACGGATTTCGGAGAATCGTCTTCTAGATAGGCCAGCGTCGATTCAAGGCGAGGCGCGTCCGGGGCGCGTCCGGGCGCGGGACGGGCGCGGAGCGCTGGGCCGCGCCGGATGGCGGTGGGCGCGGGTGCCGCGGGGAACGGTGCGGCGGGTCAGGGGCGGCGGCCGAGCTGGGTGAGGAGGCCGATGGTGAGGGCGGTGGCGGCCAGGCCCAGGACCAGGGCCACGTTCGGGGCGGCGATGTGGCGGCCGGGCAGGAACTCGGCCAGGGCGATGGTGAGCCCACCGGAGACCGTGACGAGCAGCACGGCCCGCGCCGCCCAGCGGATGATCACCTGGCTGTCCACGATCGCGTCGTACGGCAGCACCGCTGCCAGCGCCGCCGCGGTGTGCGTCAGGTACAGCGCCACTGCCAGCGCGAGCAGCCGGGTGAGCGTCACCGGTGCCCCGAACGCCATGGTGTCCACCAGCCACAGCCCGATCATCGCCAGCATCACCCCGACGACCGCGATCGAGCGGGGGGCCAGCGCGGGCAGCGCCGCCGCCAGCAGCAGCCCGACGAGCAGCCGGGACTGCAGCGTGCCCGACGGGGCGGCCACGACCAGCCCGACGAACGCCGCGACGAACACCGCCGTACGCACCAGCAGCGGCCCGCCGGTGATCCGCCCGACCGCCCGCACCCGCTCCGTGAGCTGCCTCATCGCCGTGTCCTCACGTACCTCGTCATCGCAGGGTGGCCTTCGGGGCCGAAGCCAGCCGGGACACGTCGCGCAGCACCGCGTCGAGGGTGCCCGCGCCGGCCCAGGCGACCACGGGCACGCCGTGCTCGCGCAGCTGCCCGATGGTGTTCTCGCGCTCGGCCCGCCACAGCCGGTACGCCACCTCGCCCCAGTTGTTGGTGGCGGGCACGGCCAGGTCCTCGGGCAGGGTGTCCACGGCCACGACGAAGCGGCCGGAGCGGGCCAGCCCGGCCAGCATCGCCGCCGAGCGCGCGTCCAGCAGCGGCGTCAGCACCACGACCAGCGCGGCCGCGGAGATGCCCGCGGCGAGCTGGGCGCCGCCGCGCTCCTGCGCGGTGGGGCTGGGGTGGGCGTCGAGCAGCCACTCCAGCACGGTCAGGTACTGCCGGCGGCCGCTGGCCGGGCGCAGGCGCCGCGCGGCGGCGCCGTACTCCAGGACGGAGACGCGGTCGCCGCGGTGCAGGTAGTGCTCGGCGATGGCGGCGGCGGCGCGGACGGTGCGGTCCAGCACCGAGGCGGTGCCGTCGATGCCGCCGGAGCGGCCCGCGTCGGCGAGCAGGTCGAGCAGCACCACGACCTCGGCGTCGCGGTCGGACAGCGTCGCGGCCACGTGCAGCCGCTCGGTACGCAGCGACACCCGCCAGTCGATGCGGCGCAGCCGGTCGCCGGGGCCGAACTGGCGTACGCCGGCCAGCTCGCCGCCCTCGCCGGGCCGCCGCGAGCGGTGCTGGCCGACCAGCCCGGCCGCGCGCGGCATGGCCTCGTCGGCTTTGAACGGGTCGGTCAGCGGGTACACCTTGACGCCCAGTGCCCCGGTCACCACGGCCCGGCTGACCAGCAGCCCGTCGGCGGCCACGGCGTACGCCGAGGCGGGGCCGAGCGAGTGCCGCCCCCAGCGGACGGCGGGACCGGCCAGCTCGATCGCGGCGGCCACCCCGCGCGGCACCAGCGTCACGTAGGGGCGGCTGCCGCCGACGTGGCGCCCCTGCGCGCCGGTGTCGTCCAGGCGCAGCCAGGGCGAGTGCTGCACCCGTACCACGGTCAGGTCGTAGCCGGTGACGTCGCGGTTCTCCACCTCGGCGGTGGCGCCCAGCTCGCCGCCCTCGACGGGGAACGACTCCACCGTGGACAGCCGCAGGCCGGGCAGGTCGCGCGGGCGCTTGGCCAGCGCGAACGCCACGCTGAGCGCCAGCGGCAGGGCGAGCACGATCAGGTCGGTCCGCCCCAGCAGCACCGCCGCGACCAGCAGCGCGCCGGTGACCAGCACGGCGCGGCCGAGCGCCCGGGTGGGCACCCAGTCGTCGTGGCGCGGCGCGCTGTCACCCGGGTCGCCGGTTTCGGGGGCTCCCGGCCGCATGTCAGCCCCGCTGCCCGGTCGGCCGGAACGGTTCCAGGTCGTCGTCGTCGAGGCTGCTCAGCAGGCGGCTGGCGCGGGCGGGGGCGGGCCGCTGCTGCTGGCCCAGGTTCCCGGCGTGGCTGGGCAGCGCGCCGCTGACCGGCGCGGGCGTCGCCGACAGCACCTCGGCCACCACCGCGACCGGGTCGATGCGCTTGAGCCACATCTCCGGCCGCAGCGTGATCCGGTGCGCGAGCGCGGGCAGCGCCACCGCCTTGACGTCCTCGGGGATCACGTAGTCGCGCCCGGCCAGGGCCGCCTTGGCCCGCGACAGGAGCAGCAGCGCCAGCGAGCCGCGCGGCGACGAGCCGACCAGCACCGCCGGGTGCTCGCGGGTCGCGGCGGTCAGCGCGATGAGGTACCGGCAGATCGAGTCCTCGACCTCGATCTCCTCGACCCCGGCCTGCATCCGCAGCAGCGTCTTGGCGTCGACGACCGGCTCGACCACGGCCTCCTCGCGGCGGCGCGACATGCGGCGGCGCAGCACGTTGAGCTCCTCGTCGGCCTCCGGGTAGCCGAAGGAGACGCGCAGCATGAAGCGGTCGAGCTGGGCCTCGGGCAGCGGGTAGGTGCCCTCGTACTCGATCGGGTTGGCGGTGGCGAGCACGTGGAACGGCGCCTCCAGCCGGTAGGTGACGCCCTCGACCGAGACCTGCTTCTCCTGCATCGCCTCCAGCAGCGCCGCCTGCGTCTTGGGCGGCGTGCGGTTGATCTCGTCGGCGAGCAGCAGGTTGGTGAAGACCGGCCCGGCCCGGAAGGTGAAGTCGTGGCTGCGCTGGTCGTACAGGAACGAGCCGGTGACGTCGGCGGGCAGCAGGTCGGGGGTGAACTGCAGGCGGCGGAAGTCCAGCCCGAGGGCCTGGGCGAAGGTGCGCGCGGTCAGCGTCTTGCCCAGGCCGGGCAGGTCCTCCAGCAGCACGTGGCCGCCGGCCAGGATGCCGGCCAGCACCAGCTCCAGCGAGTCGCGCTTGCCCACCATCACGGTGCCGACGCGGTCGAGCACCTGCTGGGCGAGGCGGCCCACCTCGCCGGCGGGAATCGGTTGCATGCTCACAGTCTCTCCAACGCAGTGACGATCACATCGAGTTCGCGAGGGCTGGGCAGCCGCTTGGACGGCACCGTGAGGAACGTCCAGAGCTGGTCGCCGAGCAGCCTACGCGCGCGGTCCGGTTCGGTGGTGCGGCTGACGCCGTGCCGCTGGCGCAGCCGCTCGTCCACCAGCTCGGCCAGCCGGGCGTGGACGCGCCGCTGGTAGCGGGCCCCGTCGGCGTGGCCCCATTCGAGGATGGTGGCCCACCGCATCACCGCGAGCCGGATGCCGTCGTCGACGGCGGAGGCGTCCTCGTCATGGGTACGGCGGCCGGCCTGGCGCGGCGGCAGCGGCGCCTTGAGGGTGCGGACCATCCGCCACACCGCCACGATGGTCACCGCGACGGCGAACAGCAGCGGCAGCGGCATGGCCAGGTTGAACACCTGCAGCGCCGCCCAGCCCGCTCCCGTCCAGACCAGCGCGAACGCGATCAGGGTGAGCCAGCGTACGGACCGGGGCCGGGCGGGCCGCTCGGACCGCTCCGGGGCGGGCTCGCGCCCGAGCCCGAGCAGGTCCTCGATGGATCCCTCGTCGGTCATGCCACCACCTGCCCGGATTCGGCGAGTTCGGCGCGCAGGCGGCGCAGGGCGGAGCGGGCCTGCTCGCGCATGCCCGCGTCGACGCGGTGGGTCGCGAAGCGGGCCCGGCGGTACACGTCGGCGAAGCCGTTGAGCACGTCGGAGCTGAGGCGGCGGCCGGCCAGCATCCGCACGACCAGGTCGGTGGCGGTGTCGCCGGGCAGCCGGGCCACGCCGGCGGCCGCGGCCGCCTGCTCCAGCCGCACCCAGCAGGCGATCACGGCGGTACGCGGATCGGCGGCGTCGTCGTCGAGGTCGAGCAGGCCGGCGTCGAGCGCGGCCATCACCTCGGCCTCGGCGGCGGCCTGCGGCAGTTTGACGGCGGGCCGCTCGCGGATGGCGCGGCGGCGGAACCGGGTGGTCGACCGGGCGGCCGCACCGAGCAGCACGACCAGCACCACGACGCCGATCGCCAGCAGCACCCCGACCGCGGCCAGGCCCAGCCAGCCGGAGCCGCTCTCGGCCACGGCCTGGGTGGAGGCGGACGGTGACGGCGCGGACGGGCTCGGGGTGGGTGAGGCGCTGGCCGAGGCCACCGGCTGCGCCTGCGGCCCGTCGACCGCGGGGCCGATCGGCAGCACGGAGACGGAGGCGGCCGCCGCCGCCACCGTGAGCAGCACGGCCACGGCCAACAGTGGCCACCAGCGACGCAGTGCTTCCATGGTTCCCCGCTCGTGCGAACGTCTTGCGTATCGGCCGGTGCCCGGTCAGTCGAGCCCGGCCAGCTCCCGGGCGTGGCGCAACACGTCGTCCAGCATGGCCGGTGTGAGCCGCCCGGTAAAGGTGTTCTGCTGGCTGACGTGGTACGACCCGAGCAGCGCCGGAACTGCTCCGCCGCCGGTCTCGCCCATCCGGAACAGCGCGCCGTGCCCGAAGGCCGGGCGCGGCACCGGGGGGCGGACGCCGTACACCGTGGACAGCGTAGGCCACCACGCGCTCCACGCGAACGCGCCGAGCGCGATCACCACCCGCAGTGTCGGCTTCAGCAGCGTGACCTCGCGATGCAGCCAGGGCGCGCAGGTGTCCCGCTCGACCGGGGTGGGCTTGTTGTCCGGCGGGGCGCAGCGGACCGCGGCGGCGATGCGCACGTGCCGCAGGGCCAGACCGTCGTCGCGGGACACGCTGGTGGGCTGGTTGGCCAGGCCGGTGCGGTGCATCGCGGCGAACAGCACGTCGCCGCTGCGGTCGCCGGTGAAGATGCGCCCGGTGCGGTTGCCGCCGTGCGCGGCCGGGGCCAGCCCGAGCACCAGGATGCGCGCGTCGGCGGCACCGAACCCGGGCACGGGGCGGCCCCAGTAGTCCTGGTCGCGGAAGGCCGCCCGTTTGACCGCGGCGACCTCCTCCCGCCAGGCCACGAGCCGGGGGCAGGCCCGGCAGGCGGAGATCTCTGCGTCGAGCGCGGCCAGCTCGGCCGCGGTCACCGGGGGCGGCGCAGCAGTTCGACGGTGCGGGCCCAGGCGCTGGACGTGGCGTGGGCGTTGAACACCTCGGGCCGGTCGTCGTTGACGAAGGCGTGCTTGGTGCCGGGGTAGTCGTACACCACGCAGGTGCCGCCCGCGGCCTCGATCGCCGACTGGGCGGTGCGGATGCCCGGCGCCGCGGAGGTGCCGTCCTCCTCGCTGCAGTGGATCATCGCGGTCTTGCCCGCGTAGCTGCCCCACTGCGGCGCCATCCGCTCCCACGGCAGGGCCGGGTAGAAGCCGACCGCGGTGGAGATCTTGTCGCTGACCATGGCGGACCACAGGGCCAGGCTGCCGCCCATGCAGAAGCCGACGACGCCGATGCCGCCGGCCGTCTCCGGGCGCTGCGACAGGTAGTCGGCCGCGCCCGCGATGTCCCGGGCTGCCTGCTCCATGGCCAGGCCCATCATCAGGCGCTGCGCCTCGTCGGGCTCGGTGGTCTGCACGCCGTGGTAGAGGTCGGGCGCGAGCGCGACGAACCCGGCGTCGGCGAAGCGGTCGGCCAGCGTGACGATGTGCGGGACCAGGCCCCACCACTCCTGGATCACGATGACCGCAGGCCCGCTGCCTTCCTTGGGCAATGCGAGGTACCCCTCGCTCGTACCCCCGTTGCTGGGGAAGCTAACCATTTCACCCATCGGTCGTCCTCCTGTCGGTCAGTCGTCATTGGCTGGTCGCACAGTCGTGGCGTTCGGGGTAGCCAACCACACCGGACGGTACCGGGGAAGACAACGGCGGCGTGGCGAAAGTTACGACTTATCGCCGTAACTCGCCACACCGCCGCGTAACGAACCCTCAGGTGAGCAGCGTCACTTGGTGGGCTTCAGGCACCACACGTCGCCGGTGCCGGTGTCGCCCACCCAGATCGCGCTCTGGGCGTCGGTGAACTCGGTGCAGGGGTTCTCGGTCGACTCGAACGAGGCGCTCGTGTACTTGTCCTCCACGATGCCGACGACCTTGTTGGCCGCGTCCGGGTCGGCGCAGTCCACGACCTTGGCGTCATCGACGTTCTTGTAGCTGTTGAGGCAGTCGCCGACCTCGGCGGTCTGCACGGCGCCGGTGAGGTTGTCCCAGATGCTGCCCAGGCCCCAGCCGGCCCCGAACTTGCAGAGAAGGATGATCGCGCCGACCAGGATCACACCGAGGATGCCGGCGATCTTGCCGCCCTTCTTGGGCTCCTCGGCGACCGGCGGAACGGCCGGGACCGGCGCGACACCCTCGCCGGCAGCCGGCGCCTGGTAGGCCGGGGGCTCCGAGGCCGAGGGCTGCTGGTTGGGGTTGTCCTGCTCGCTCATGTGCTTCTTCCTCCAGGGGTGCGCCCGCTGGCGCACATCGGCCCCCGCAGGCGAAGAGTTCTCACGCTGGCGCGGAGACCGGCACACCTTAGCGTTTGCTGTACGCGTTGGGAAAACCGGATTTGCCGATCATCCGAAGGTCCAGCAACTGGGACGCGAGCAGGACTTATATTGATACGCCCCGCTCGCGTCCGATCGCTCAGCGTGTCGAGGAGGGCCGGGGCGTCGGCGTGCCGGCGGCCCCGGCAGTCGCCGTCGGCGCGGCGGTCGCCGTCGCTGCGGGCGTCGCCGTCGGCTTCGCCCACGGCAGCGGCTGGGGCTGCCCCGGCAGCCAGCCGACCGGCGGCACGGAGCCGTCCTCGCAGGACGGGTAGTCGACCCGCCAGGCGAGCCGGCTGTAGTCGCCGACGTCGTAGTAGTCCTCGGGGTGCCAGGTCACGACGGTGCGCTGGTCGCCGCCGAGCCCCATCTGGTACAAGGCCGCATTGGGGTTGGCCCGCAGCTGGGCGCAGTCGCCGAGCAGCACCGGGTCGCCGTTCTGGTCGATCAGGCGCACTCCCGGGATGACCTGCCCGTCCGGGCCGACCGCCCAGACGTCGCGGATGTGGGCGTACGGGTTGCTGTAGTCGGCCATCGGCTGGTAGTCGCGGCCGCTGAGCTCGCCGTCGGCGATGCCGTAGTACACGAACCCGAACCCGGCCAGGAACAGCGACACGGCCAGCAGCGCCAGCCGCGCCGGACGCCGCCGCACCCGGCCGCCGCGGCCCAGCCGGACCGAGGCGATCACGCAGCCGGCCAGCAGGAGCAGTCCGATGACCACCTCGCCGCCCACGCGCGGCACCAGGCCGAACCGGGACCCGGTGCCGAGCTGGGCCAGGAAGACGGCCGCCAGCCAGCCGCGCAGCACCCACCAGGCCGGGCGCAGCAGCCGCAGGAACTCGGCCAGCCGCTCGTAGCCGAGCACCGGCCCGAGCCTGCCGTCGAGTCCGCGCAGCCGCCGGCGCGCCCCCGCCACCAGGCGGGACGCGCGCAGCGCGGCGCCACTGGGACCCCCCGTGTGTCCCAGTGAGGCGCGCAGCTCCGCCGCGTACGCCGTCGGGGCGCCCAGGCGGTCCGCGAGGTCTGCGCCGCCGCCCTCCGCCTCGATCTCGGCGGCCACCTCGGCCAGGTGCGCGGGCAGGTCCTCCAGCAGTTCCGCGCGCGCCTGCTCGGGCAGGTCGGCCAGGGCCGCGCCTACCGCGGCGACGTATCTGTCGAGGTCAGCCTGTTCGATGGTCATGCCGGCTCCCGTAGCAGCGACTCCATGGTGGACGCGAACTCGCGCCAGACCTCGCCGCCCTGCTTGAGCTGGGACCGGCCGGCCGGGTTGAGCGCGTAGTACTTGCGGTGCGGTCCCTCTTCGGACGGCACCACGTAGGTGTTGAGGTAGCCCGCGGCGAACAGGCGGCGCAGGGTGCCGTAGACCGACGCGTCGCCGATCTCGGAGAGCCCGGCGGTGCGCAGGCGGCGCAGGATGTCGTACCCGTAGGCGTCGTCCTCGCGCAGCACCGCGAGCACGGCGAGGTCGAGCACGCCCTTCAGGAGCTGCGTGGTATCCACGCACTGAACAGTACTGTCTTATGCGCAGTAGTGCAACGAGGTGCCGCCCGGGCGCCCTCGGCACCGCGTGGACCTGCGGTTACGCCGGGTCGGCCAGCGAGGTGGCGATGCCGTCGAGGATGTCGTGCTCCGACACCACCAGCTCCGCGCTGCCGGTATGCCGCATGATCTGCCGCAGGATCAGCACCCCGGCTCCGATCACGTCGACCCGGCCCGGGTGGATCGCCTTGATCGCGGCGCGCCCGGCGTGGTCCAGCGAGGTCAGCCGCTGCGCGATCTCCTCGACGGCGGCCAGCGGCACCACCGCGTGGTGGGTGAGCTCCGGCCGGTACGACTCCAGCCCCAGCGCGATGCCCGCCACCGTGGTCACCGTGCCCGCGACGCCGACCAGCGTGACCGGCCCGGTCCCGACGACCCCCAGCGCGTGCCGCACCGCCGCGTCGATGTCGGCCGTCGCCGCGGCCAGCTCATCGGCGGTCGGCGGATCCGTGCGCAGGTGACGCTCGGTCATCCGGACCGAACCGATGTCCATGCTGATGGCGGCCAGCACCTCGCGGGTGCCCCGGACGAACTCGGTCGAACCGCCGCCGATGTCGATGACCAGGCGCTCGCCGCCGTCAGGCAGCCCGTCGACCGCACCCCGGAACGACAGCGCCGCCTCCTCGTCCCCGCTGATCACCTCGGCGGGGCGGCCCAGCGTGGCGCGCACCATCTCGTGGAAGTCGGCGGCGTTGGCCGAGTCGCGCGTGGCGCTGGTGGCGACCATGCGTACGCGGTCCACGTCATGGCGCTTGATCAGCTCGACGTACTCGGCCAGCGCGACCCGGGTGCGCTCGATCGCGGCGGGGTCGAGGCGGCCGGTGCGGTCCACCCCGGCGCCCAGCCGCACGATGTGCATCTCGCGTTCGAGGTCGCGGCCGTCGTCGGTGATCAGCAGGCGGATCGAGTTGGTGCCGCAGTCGATGGCGGCGACAGGGTTCCCCACGCCGCTCACCCTACGCCCGCAAGGAAGGGCCCCTTGTTATCGCTTTCCGTAGCAGAAGGGCCCCTTCTTAACGCGGGGCCGGCTCAGAGGTGCACGAGCATGCGGGTGTTGCCGAGGGTGTTCGGCTTGACCCGCTCCAAGCCCAGGAACTCCGCCACACCCTCGTCGTACGAGCGCAGCAGCTGCTCGTACACCGGGGGCGGGACCGGGGCGCCGTCGATCTCGGCGAAGCCGAACGAGCCGAAGAACGCGGTCTCGAAGGTGAGCACGAAGATGCGCCGCACGCCCAGCTCGCGGGCGTCGTCCAGGAGCGACGCCACGATGCGGTGGCCGATGCGCTGCCCCCGGCAGGTGGAGTCCACGGCGACCGTGCGGATCTCGGCCAGGTCCTCCCAGAGCACGTGCAGCGCGCCGCAGCCGACCACGGTGCCGTCCTCGCGCACCGCGACCCGGAACTCCTGCACGTCCTCGTAGATCGCGACGGTGGCCTTGCTCAGCAGCCGCCGCTCCCCGCTGTACGTGTCGATCAGCCGCCGGATGCCGCGCACGTCGGCGGTACGCGCCTTACGAACCTCGATCTCACCCAACGCCGCCTGCCCCCTCACTCGGTCTCGACGCAAGGACCGGCCGTCCACCACGGCTCGACCAGCGCGATCACCTCGTCGCCGAACGGGTTCACCCCCGGGCCGACCGCCAGCGCGTGCCCCAGGTGCACATGCAGGCACTTGACCCGGTCGGGCATGCCCCCGGCCGACACGCCCTCGATCTCGGCCACGTGGCCGACCGCCTCCCGGCGGGCCAGGTACTCCTCGTGCGCGCGCAGGTAGTCGGCGCGCAGCTGCGGGTCGTTGCGCAGCTGGTCGTTCATCTCGCGCATCAGCCCCGACGACTCCAGCCTGCTGCACTCCGCGGTCGCCCGGGGGCAGGTCAGGTAGAACAGCGTCGGGAAGGGGGTGCCGTCGGGCAGTCGGGGCACCGTCTCCACCACGTCGGGCTTGCCGCACGGGCACCGGTGCGCCACCATCGCGGTGCCGCGCGTCGGGCGGCCCAGCTGCGCGCGTACGGCGTCGAGGTCGGCCTGCTCGGCCGGTTCCCGCACCGGTGGCGGCACCAGCTCGCGTTCCATGTCAGCCTCCTGTGGCTCGGTGGACGTATCGATGGTTCAGGCGGCTGCGGGCACGGCGCGCGGACTCACTCCATCAGCTGACGAGGAGAGCGCACGGTGGAGTGCTACGGGGCGGCCGGGTCCAGGCGGGACCAGACGCTGCCGTACCAGGTGGTCGGCTGCGGCGGCGGCGCGGGCTGCCGCCCGGCGTCATGGTCGGCGGCGTGCTCGTCCCAGACCGGCACGAGCGGCGTCTGCCCGGGGTGGACCCAGAAGAACCGGCGCCGCACCTGCGCCTTGATGTACTCGTCGTCTTTCCACTTCTCGGCCTGGCGCTCCAGCCCCGTGATCCGGTCGGCCTGCTCCAGCTGCGACTGCTGCAGCGCGTCGATCTCGGCGAGCTGGGTCAGGTAGACCCGCACCGGGTAGGCGTAGCCCAGGGCGAGCACGGCCAGCACGATCAGCAGCACGGTGGCCCGGCCGGTCAGCCCGTTCGGGTTCGGGGCGGTGGTCCGCTTCGCGGCACCCGCCGCGGCGGCCCGCCGGGCGGCCGCGGGGCGGCTCAGGGAGCGGTCGCCTTCGCGGACCGCGCGCGCACCCGCGCTGCCGCGGGCGCCGCGGGCACCGTCCCGGGGCCGCCGCACCGGTCCCTGCCCGCCAGGCTGTCGCCGCTGCACCACCCCTCCCGTCCCGCGGATGACCCTCCCGCGATGGTCGAAGCCCCCTCCAAACCGTTGCCACGGCTGAAAGGAGCTTCGACCACATGCTAGGCGCTACCGCGCCTTCGCGTCATATTCCGACGTCAAACCGCAGATGAGTCCTTTTCAACGGCCCGCCGGAACGATCCTTACTTCCCGGCGCTGTACCGCGGGAAGGCGCCCGCACCGGCGTAGCGGGCCGCGTCGGCCAGCTCCTCCTCGATGCGCAGCAGCTGGTTGTACTTCGCGACCCGGTCCGACCGCGCCGGGGCACCGGTCTTGATCTGGCCGCAGCCCATCGCCACCGCGAGGTCGGCGATGGTGGTGTCCTCGGTCTCGCCCGAGCGGTGGCTCATCATGGTGCGGAAGCCCGCCCGGTGGGCCAGCTCGACCGCGTCGGTGGTCTCGGTCAGCGAACCGATCTGGTTCACCTTGACCAGCACCGCGTTGGCGGCGCCCTCGGCGATGCCGCGGGCGATGCGGGTCGGGTTGGTGACGAACAGGTCGTCGCCGACGATCTGGATCTTGTTGCCGAGCTGCGCGGTCAGCGCGGTCCAGCCGGCCCAGTCGTCCTCGGCCAGCGGGTCCTCGATCGACACGATCGGGTACGACTCCGCCAGCTTCGCGTAGTACGCGATCATCTCGTCGCGCGACTTCGGCGTGCCCTCGAAGGTGTACGACCCCGACACCTCGTCGTAGAACTCGGTCGCCGCCACGTCCATCGCCAGCACGATGTCGGTGCCCAGGGTGTAGCCCGCCGCCTGCACCGCCTCGGCGATCAGGTCGAGCGCCGCCGCGTTGGTGGGCAGGTTCGGGGCGAAGCCGCCCTCGTCGCCCAGGCCGGTGGACAGGCCCTTCTTCTTCAGCACGCTCTTGAGCGCGTGGTACACCTCGGCGCCGGAGCGCAGCGCCTCGCGGAAGCTCGGCGCGCCGATCGGGGCGATCATGAACTCCTGCACGTCGACGTTGGAGTCGGCGTGCGCGCCACCGTTGAGGATGTTCATCATCGGCACCGGCAGCAGGTGGGCGTTCGGTCCGCCGACGTAGCGGAACAGGCTCAGCTCCGCGCTCTTGGCGGCGGCCTTCGCCACGGCCAGCGACACGCCCAGGATGGCGTTGGCGCCGAGCACGGACTTGTCCGGGGTGCCGTCCAGCTCCAGCATCTTCTGGTCGATGAGGCGCTGCTCGCTGGCCTCGTACCCGATCAGCTGGTCGACGATCTGGTCCTCGATGTTGGCGACCGCCTTCTCGACGCCCTTGCCGAGGTAGCGCTGCTTGTCGCCGTCCCGCAGCTCCAACGCCTCGTAGGCGCCGGTCGAGGCGCCGGAGGGCACCGCGGCGCGGGCGATGGTGCCGTCGTCGAGACCCACCTCCACCTCGACGGTCGGATTGCCGCGGGAGTCGAGGATCTCCCGGGCGACGAAGCCTTCAATGGTGGCCACGTGTGCTCCCTCATTCGTGTGCGCGCCGGGGCCGAACGTGCCCTCGCTGGCACCTCCGCCGGACGCGTCCGGCTCTACGTGGGCAGCCTAACGAGTGCCCGGACCCGCCGCGCCACGTCCCCGCCGGGTTGAACGCTCGCTAAGGGCAGGTCACGGCTTCGGCGTGGCGTTCGGCCTGCGATCCACCACGCGCGCGCCGCTCGGCACCGCGAACGCGTCGGCGGGCGGGGCCGCCGACAGGCGCAGCAGCGCCTGATCGATCTCCACCCCGTCGAGCACCCCGGTGAAGCTGGCCAGCACCCCGTCGGACGTGACGCAGACGGTGAACCCGGCCGCGGCGGTCTCGATCAGCCCCGACACCTCCAGGCAGGTCGCCTGCCGCCCGGCCACGGTCGTGTCGTGCGCCTCGACGGTCGCCTGGGTCTGCACCTCGACCACGCCCAGCAGCTCGTCCAGCACCGGGGCGGTGACCAGCCCGTGCTTGACCAGTTCGGTGTACGGCGCCAGCCCCAGCGGGCCCGGCTTGGGCACCGGCCGGATCTGGCAGCGGGCCGGGCGCACCGCGGTCACGCACGAGGTCAGCCCGTCGGCGGCGGCCACCAGCCGGCCGCCCGGGTAGCCGTACGCCGCCTGGCTGGGCCGGGCATGCTGCGAGATCTCGCCCCGCACCCCCTCGTCGAGCAGGTACTCCGCGTGGTAGGTCCGCTCGCCCGCGCGGTGCACCTGGGCGATCATGTCGCTCACCAGGCGGCCGCGATCCATCGGCGCGCCGCCATCGGGGATCACCTGGCAACCCGTCGTGAGCAGCACTGACGCGCACATGAGGGAGGCGAGGGCGGCACGCATGCCGGACAGCCTCCCCCATCGGCCCGACCTCGCGCAAACCCCTACAGGCCGAGCAGGGTGCGCAGGTGGCGCGGCGGCGGGCAGCCGAACGACAGCATCCGGTCGTGCCAGTCGCGTACGCCGACACCGGCCGGGCGCGCCCGTCCGATCTCCGACACCTCCGCCCAGCCCACGAAGTACGTCGACAGCTGCGCCGAGCTGAGCAGTGACCGGCGCCACTTGCCCGCCGCCTCGCCGTCCTCCTGGAAGCCCTGCTCCAGCATCAGCGCCATGCCGTCGGCCTCGGACAGGTCCTCGCAGTGCACGAGCTGGTCCAGGATCGCGTTGATGCTCATCCGCAGCTGCATCTTGAGCTGCTGGGCGCGCACCGCCAGGCCGCCGTAGCCGTTGGCCACCATCAGCTCCTCGGCGTACACCGCCCAGCCCTCGGTGAACGTGCCCGAGTGGCCCAGGGCCCGGACCCGGGTGCTGCCCCGGTACCGGCGGGCGTGCGCGAGCTGGAGGAAGTGCCCCGGCATCGCCTCGTGCACGGTCAAGTTCTTGATCGAGTGGTGGTTGTACTCGCGGTAGAACGAGCGCACCCGCTCCGGCGACCAGCCCGCCGGGGTCGGCGAGATGCAGTAGAACGTCGGCAGCTCGGCGGTCTCCAGCTTGCCCGGCGGGTCGCAGTACGCCACCGCCACGCCGCGGGCGAACTCCGGCATCTCCTCGATCACCAGCGGATCGTCGATGAGAGTGACCAGGTCGTGCTCGCGTACGAACGCGGTCGTCTCGGTGACCGCCGCCCGCGCCGCGGCCAGCACCGTCGTGTCGTCGGGGTGGCTGTCGGCCAGCCGGTCCAGCGCCCGGCGCACCGTGGCGTCGTCGGCCGCGCCGCCCTCCAGCGCCACCGCCACCTCGCGCAGCTCCTCGGTGACCCGGCGCAGGTTCTCCTGCGCCCGCTTGAGCACCTCGGCCGCGCTCAGCTCGGTGTCCAGGGCGTACCAGAGCTTGGCCTCCCACAGGCGGCGCCCCAGTCGGGGGCTGCGGCCCTCACCCTGCTCGGCCTGCCGCGCGCACCAGGCCGAGAAGTCGTCCAGCGCCAGCACCGCGGTCGCCGCCAGCGGCTGCACCTGGTCGGCCAGCCCCGGCTCCTCGGCCAGCAGCCGCGGCAGCTCGGCGCGGACCAGCGCGGCCGTGCCCGCGAACTGGCCGGCCGCGGTCTCCAGGTGGATCCGCGGGCAGTCGCGCAGCACGCCGCGCGCGGTCGCCAGCATGTCCGGCACCTGCGCCAGCCGTCCGGCCAGCGCGTGCAGCCGCTGCTCGGCGGGGGCGAACGGCCGGGCCAGCAGGGCGTGCAGCAGCGCGCCCGGGTTGTACCGCAGCGGGCTCCACTGGTGCGTCTTCAGCTCGGTCAGCTCGAACAGCTGCCGGTCGACCAGGGCGCTGAGGATGGCGTGGTCGACCCGCTCGGCCTCGTCGAGGTCGTCGGCGTCCACCTGGGACAGGGCTCCGGCCGCGTCGCGCAGCATGTTCACGTCGGCGGTGACGCCGTCGGGCGACAGGTCCGGCAGCCGGTCGTCGAACCGGTGGTCCCCCGCGTCGGCGGCCAGTTCCGGGGACGATTCCAGCAGCGCATCGGCGATGTGCTCAGCCAGCGGCGCGAACTCCAGCGTCATGCGCCCAGACGTTACCCTGCCACCCGCCCTGTCCACCGCATCGCGGCCCCCACCTTTTTATAGACGTTGGCCTATGACGAAGAAAAAACGTAGATCATCTTCTACGTAATAGGCCAACGTCCATGGACGAACGGAGCACCGAGGTGCGCGTCGCCGGTCGACCGGGTCAGGCAGACGGATCGAGGGACTCGGCGTAGCGGTGCAGTTCCGCGCGTAGGGCCGCTTCCGGGTCGGGGTCCGGCCCGGCCCCGGCGACCAGCGCCAGCAGCCGCCCGCCCAGCGTGTCCGAGGGCCGCGGCTCGGGCAGGCCATGGCGGCGCGCCTTGACCAGCAGCTTCGCCGCGAGCGCCAACGCCGGCAGCGACCAGCTCACGCCCTCGATCGGCGACCGCCGGACCCGCTCCTGGCTCTTGACCAGCTCCCAGTTGGCGATGATCTCGTCGATGTCGGCGACCGGCGTGTCGGCGAACACGTGCGGGTTGCGGCGGATCATCTTCGCCACGTAGTCGCCCGCGACGTCGTCGACGTCCCAGCGCTCGTCCTCGGGCAGCTCCTGGGCCAGCTGGGCGTGGAAGAGCACCTGCAGCAGCACGTCGCCCATCTCGTCGCGCAGGGCGGCGTGGTCGCCCGCGACGATCGCGTCGTACGCCTCGTACGCCTCTTCCAGGAGGTACTTGGCCAGGGTGCGGTGGGTCTGCTCGCGGCGCCACGGGTCCTGCGCCTGGAGCCGGTCGGTGACGGCGACCGCGTCGAGCAGGCGGGCACCGCGCGGGTCCCAGGAGCCGTACATCAGCTCCAGCTCGGCCAGGCCCGGTTCGCGAGCCAGGCGCAGCCCCAGCTCGCGGGCCAGGTGCTCGTCGCCGGCGGGGCCGGACAGCCACACCACGGTGCCGTCGGGGGCGGCCAGCGCGGCGTCCAGCAGGTCCTGGGCCACGGGCCGGTCGAGCACGCGCACGTCCGCGCCGTTGGCGCGCAGCGCGGCCACCGCCTCGCCGTCGGCGGGCGCGAGCACCGGGTGCGCGCGGACGAGATCCCAGGCGGGCGCGGTGAGCAGGCCCGCCGGGATGCGCGGAGAGGTGACGAGCAGGACGATCCGGCGTACGGGTGCGGCCGCCGTCACTGCGGCAGCGCCTCCGGGCTCGGCTCGGCGATCCGGTCCACCACCGCTTCGGAGGCGGGCTGACCGAGGATCGCGCTGATCGCCGGGCCCTGCTGGAACGACAGCAGCGGGAACTGCAGCGAGCGGTAGCGGGGGTTGACCGACACGTCGGCGGCCTTGGCCGCGTCGGTCAGCACCTTGCGCTTGCCCAGCGCCGTGGCGACCTCGCCGCCCGCGCCGAGCCGGTCCTTGAGCTTCTCGAACGACTGCTCCGGGTCGGCGGGCACGATCGCACCGACGGCCACGCCGTTGTCGTACACCTCGCGCAGGTCGGCCTCGGTGGGCTGGACCGGCGCGGCCTGCAGCGACTCGTTGCAGGTCTGCACCCGCTGGCTGATCGTCCCCAGGTCCTCCGGGCCGGCCGGGGCGGGCGCCGCGGCCTTGTTGACCCGCTGGCAGAGCTGGTCGAGCACGAGCAGCTGCACCACCTGGGTGCGGTTGGGCAGGCTGGACGGGTCCGCACCCGCGCCCTGCTGCTTCTTCAGATCGTCGAGCAGCTGCGTCACCTGAGCCTCGGTGAACTGCCGGTCACCGACGTACGCGGCGACGTCCGGGTTCGAACGGCAGGCGGCCAGGGCCAGCAGAGCGGTCGCGATTCCGGCGGCGGCGGTCAGACGGCGCACGAGGTCCTCCTGTGACGGGCGTACGGTCCCAACTCTCTCACGGGTGCGGGATCCGGGAGATCTCAGGGTGGATTCAGGTGTTCGGGGGGTCCGAAAGTAGTCCTGACACGGCAGAATTCCGGCCGTGACGACGCAGACGCTTCCTCGATCCCCCGAGGCCTGGGTGGGGATCGTACGCTCCGGACCCGCCCCGGATCAGGCCCCGGCCGTGGTCACCGCCGTCTACCGGCTGTGGCTGCTCGCATTCACGCTGAAGATGCTGGGCTCGACCTGGGACATGTCCTGGCACTTCAAGTGGCTGCGCGACGACTTCGCCCCGCCGCACCTGCTCAACACCGCCGGCACGGTGCTGGTGGTGGCGCTGGTGCTGTTCCAGGCGTACCACAGCGTCGGGGTGGACGCCCCGGCCAAGCGCCTCATGATCGGCGGCACGGCCACCTTCCTGGTGGCCATCCCCATCGACATCCTCAACCACCGCATCAACGGCCTGGACATCACCGCCTGGAGCGCCAGCCACGCGCTGCTGTACATCGGCACGGCGTTCATGCTGCTCGGCGCCGCCCGCGGCTACTGGATCTCCACCCCTCCCAGCCGCGCGCGCATCGTCGTCAGCGCCGTGCTCTGGGGCTTCTTCCTGGAGAACGTCCTGTTCCCGAACCAGCACCAGGAGTACGGCGTGCTGTCGCTGCAGTCCTGGGAAGCGGGCACGCCGACCGCCGAGCCGAGCCTGCTCGAGTTCGCGGCGGGCCAGATCGGGCGCGCCGTCGACCACATCGCCGTGCAGGGCTTCGCGCTGCCGGTCGACTCCTGGGTGTACCCGTCCTGGCTGGCCGGGGCGGCGCTGCTGACCCTGGTCGCGGCCCGGCTGTTCGTCGGCGCCCGCTGGACCGCGACCGCCATCGCCGCAGGCTACCTCGGCTACCGCCTGTTCGCCTGGATGCTGCTGGCCGGCACCGGCTTCCCGAAGTCGATCCCGCCGCTGCTGCTGCTCGCGGGCGCGATCGCCATCGACGTGGTGTTCCTGGCCCTGCCCACCACCGCCGCCCCGGTCGTCACCCCACTGGACGGCGTGGTGACCGCCCGCCCGGCCACCGCCCCGGGCACCGGCCGCGCGCTGCTGGTCGCCGTGTTCGGCGCGGCGCTGGCCACCGCGTCGCTGGCGGGCGCGGCCTGGCTGCAGGACTTCTTCATCGGCGCCCCGCCGATCGACTACCCGGCCTTCGTCTGGGGCGGCCTCGTCCTGGCCGCCGGGTGGGCCGTCCTCGCCCTGGCCACCCGCCCCCGCCACACCGCCTGACCGCTTCGCCACGCCGCGATGGCCGCCGCCCCGCCCGGGACGGCGGCCATCGCCGTCTCCACCGACAGCGCCCCGACCTCACCCACCGCGCCCGAGTCCCCCGAGGCGCCCCCAGGCCCTCGACGGCGCCGACTTAGCATTGACGGTGGCCTATCTAGAGCACGATTCTCGCGATTTCGTCCTCTGGATAGGCCAGCGTCAATTCAAGAACGGGGGTCAGGCGAGCCAGTCGTGCTCCATGCGGACGCGGGCTTCGAGTTCCAGGAGCTGGCGCTTGCGGGGCAGGCCCCCGCCGAAGCCGACCAGCTTGCCGCCCGCGCCGACCACCCGGTGGCACGGCACCACCACCGCGACCGGGTTGCGGTTGCAGGCCACGCCGACCGCCCGCGCCGCGTCCGGCTCCCCGATCGCGCGGGCCACCTCCCCGTACGTCAGCGTCTCGCCGTACGGGATGCGCGACAGCTGCGCCCACACCGCCCGTTCGAAGTCGCTGCCGCGCCGGACCGACACCGGCAGCGTGAACTCGACCAGCTCCCCGGCGAAGTACGCGTGCAGCTGCCCGGCGACCGCGTCCAGCCGCCGGTCGGCGTCCACGACCACGTCCAGCTTGCCGAACTGCAGCGCGCACAGCCCGAGGTCGTCGACCGCGCAGCTCAGCGGGCCGATCGGCGTGTCCACCACGGTCCAGCGCACGGTCATGAGCCGAGCACGTCCTTGAGCAGCTGCACGCACCAGTCGAGCAGCTGCTGGTCGCGCAGCGGCTCGCCGCCGACCCGGCGGTTGGTCGGCACGGGCACGCTGACCTGCCCCGCGACCTGCTTGTACACGGCGTCGGGGTGGTACCGCTTGAGCCGCAGCTGGCGGGAGTCGGGCAGTTCGAGCGGGCTGAACCGGATGTGCCGGCCCTGCATCGAGATCTCGGTCAGGCCGTACTGCCGCACGGCCAGGCGCAGCTTGGCGACCGCGACCAGGTTCGCCACCGGGGCGGGCGGCTCGCCGTAGCGGTCGGTCAGCTCGGCCACCACCTCCTGCAGCGCCACCTCGTCGCGGGCCGAGGCCAGCTTGCGGTAGATCTCCAGGCGCAGCCGCTCGGAGTCGATGTAGTCGTGCGGCAGGTGCGCGTCGACCGGCAGGTCGATCTTGACTTCGGCCGCCTCCTCCTCGCCCTTGCCGCCGCCCTTGAACTGCTGCACCGCCTCGCCGACCATGCGCACGTACAGGTCGAAGCCGACGCCCTCGATGTGGCCGGACTGCTCGCCGCCGAGCAGGTTGCCCGCGCCCCGGATCTCCAGGTCCTTCATCGCCACGTACATGCCCGCGCCGAGCTCGGTGTGCTGGGCGATGGTGGCCAGGCGCTCGTGCGCCTGCTCGGTGAGCGGCTTCTCCGGCGGGTAGAGGAAGTAGGCGTAGGCGCGCTCGCGGCCCCGGCCGACCCGGCCCCGGATCTGGTGCAGCTGGGCCAGGCCGAGCAGGTCGGCCCGCTCCAGGATCAGGGTGTTGGCGTTCGGGATGTCGATGCCGGACTCGATGATGGTGGTGGCGACCAGGACGTCGTACTCCTTCTCCCAGAAGCCGACCATCACCTTCTCCAGCGCGTCCTCGCCCATCTGGCCGTGCGCGGCGACCACGCGCGCCTCGGGCACCAGCTCGCGCAGGCGCCGCACCGCCTTGTCGATCGTCTCGACCCGGTTGTGCAGGTAGAAGACCTGGCCGTCGCGCAGCAGCTCGCGGTGGATCGCGGCGGCGACCTGCTTGTCGTCGTACGCCCCGACGTAGGTGAGCACCGGGTGGCGCTCCTCCGGCGGCGTCGTGATCTGGGACATCTCGCGGATGCCGGTGATCGACATCTCCAGGGTGCGCGGGATCGGCGTCGCCGACATGCTCAGCATGTCGACGTTGGTGCGCATCTCCTTCAGGCGCTCCTTGTGCTCGACGCCGAACCGCTGCTCCTCGTCGACGATGACCAGCCCGAGCTTGCTGAACCGGGTGCTCTTCTGGATCAGCCGGTGGGTGCCGATGACGATGTCGGCGCGGCCGTCGGCCGTCATCGCCAGCGTCTCCTCGGCCTCCTTCGGGGTGGCGAAGCGCGACAGCTGCCGCAGCACCACCGGGAACTGCGCCATCCGGTCGGAGAACGTGTTGTAGTGCTGCTGGGCCAGCAGCGTCGTCGGGACGAGCACGGCGACCTGCTTGCCGTCCTGCACCGCCTTGAACGCCGCCCGTACCGCGATCTCGGTCTTGCCGTAGCCGACGTCGCCGCAGATCAGCCGGTCCATCGGGGCCGTCTTCTCCATGTCGGCCTTGACCTCTTCGATCGCCGACAGCTGGTCCGGCGTCTCCTGGTACGGGAACGCGTCCTCCAGCTCGCGCTGCCAGGGCGTGTCGGGGCCGAACGCGTGGCCGGGCGCGGCCTGGCGCGCGGCGTACAGCTGGATCAGCTGCGCGGCGATCTCCTTGACCGCCTTGCGGGCGCGCGCCTTGGCCTTCTGCCAGTCCGCGCCGCCCATCTTGTGCAGGGTCGGCTGCTCGCCGCCGACGTAGCGCGACAGCTGGTCCAGGGCGTCGGTGGGCACGAACAGGCGGTCGCCGGGCTGGCCGCGCTTGCTGGAGGCGTACTCGATGACCAGGTACTCCCGGTCGGCGCCGTTGACCTTGCGCTGCACCAGCTCGACGTACTTGCCGATGCCGTGCTGCTCGTGCACCACGAAGTCGCCCGCGCGCAGCTCCAGCGGGTCGATGGTGTTGCGCCGGCGCGAGGGCATCCGGCCCAGCTCGCGGGTGGCGCTGCCGCGCCCGCCGGAGATCTCCGACCCGGTGACCACGGCCAGCTTCGCACCCGGTGCGACCAGGCCCTGCCGCAGCGGGCCGCAGGAGACGAGCACCTGGTTCGGCGGCGGGACGTCGGCGATCTCGTCGACCAGCACCGCGCCCAGGCCCGCGTCGCGCAGCACCTCGACGGAGCGGTTGGCCGGGCCGTGGCCCTCGAAGACCAGCGCCACCCGCCACCCCTCGGCCAGCCAGCCGCGCAGGTCGGCGAGCACCTTCGCGGTGTCGCCGTGGTACAGCTGCGGCTGGGTGGCGGCCCAGGTCAGCACGGTGGCGGTGTCCGGGGCGACGTGCACCTCGGGCGCGTCCAGCCACGGCTCGTCGGCCGCCCCGGCCGGGCGCTCGGTCTCCACCAGGCCGAACGGGGACACCGTCCACCAGGGCAGGCCCAGGTCGGCGGCGTGCTGCCGTACCTCGGCGAGGGTCTTGAAGGCGGCGGCGCCGAGGTCGATCGGGGCCTTGCCGCCGACGGCGGCCGCGGCCCAGCTCGCCTCCAGGAACTCCGCCGAGGTCCGGACCAGGTCGTGGGCGCGGGTGCGGATCCGCTCCGGATCCGCCAGCAGCACCAGCGTCTCCGCCGGTACGCAGTCCAGCAGCAGCTGCATGCTGTCGCCGCCCGCGTGCAGCGCCGGGGACAGCGACTCCATGCCCTCGACCGGGATGCCCTCGGCGAGCTTGGTCAGCATCTCCTCCAGCGCCGGGTGGTCGGCGGCCAGCCGCGCCGCGCGGGCCCGCACGTCCGGGGTGAGCAGCAGCTCGCGGCACGGCGGCGCCCACAGCCGGTCGACCTTGTCGATGGTCCGCTGGTCGGCCACCGCGAAGGTGCGGATCTCCTCCACCTCGTCGCCCCAGAACTCGACCCGGGACGGGTGCTCGTCGGTGGGCGGGAAGACGTCGAGGATGCCGCCGCGCACCGCGAACTCGCCGCGCTTGGTCACCAGGTCGACGCGGGCGTACGCGAGGTCGTGCAGGGTGTGGGTCAGCTCGTCCAGCGGCGCCGAGTCGCCGGGGCGCAGGTCGATCGGGTTCAGGTCGCCCAGGCCCTTGAGCTGCGGCTGAAGTGCGCTGCGGACCGGCGCGACGACGATGCGCAGCGGTCCGGCGTCCGCGGGGTGGGCCAGGCGGCGCAGCACGGCCAGGCGGCGGCCGACGGTGTCCGAGCGCGGCGACAGGCGCTCGTGCGGCAGCGTCTCCCAGGCCGGGTAGACCGCGACGGTGTCCCGGTCGACGAACGCGCCGAGCGCGTCGGCCAGGTCCTCGGCCTCGCGGCTGGTCGCGGTGACCACCAGCAGCGGGCGCGCGGCCGCGGCCGCGGCGACCAGGAACGGCCGGGCCGAGGCGGGCGCGGTCAGGTCCAGCTCCGGTTCGGTCCGGGCCAGTTGTGCGGTACGGGCCAGCGCCGGGTCGGTGAGAGCGGCTTCGAGCAGTCCGGTGAGGTTCACGGGTACGCCTTCCACGTTCGGCCACGCCGAATCGCCCCGCAGCCAGAAAGGTGCGGGGTCCTGCGCCCACCCTACTCCGCCCCCTCGTCCCCCTCCTTCCCTTTCCTACCCGCGCGCCACCCGCAGCTTTGGTGCGGTTTCGGAGAAACTGCAGGTATCGAGGCCGGTATTCGTGCACTTTCCCGGAAACTGCACGAAGCGCGTGGCCTCACGAGGCGTGATCGCGGAATGTGGGATGGTCCGCGTCACAGCGCCGATCAGGGCCGCTGCGGGCTAGAGTTCAGGTCGGACAGCGTCGTCCTTCACTGCACGAAGAGGGACATGACGCGGAAGGACCAGCGGTGACTGAGCTGACCTACGATCCGGAACTCGACGCCGCCGGTGAGGCCGCCGACGTCGCCGACGCCGCGCTCCGCGCCGACATCCGCCGCCTGGGCACCCTGCTGGGCCAGACGCTGGCCCGTCAGGAGGGCCGCGGCCTGCTCGACCTGGTCGAAGAGGTGCGCGCGCTGGTGCGCAGCGACGCCGAATCCGCCGCGATCAAGCTCGGCGCGCTCGACGTCTCCACCGCCACCCTGCTGGCCCGCGCCTTCTCCACCTACTTCCACCTGGCCAACATCACCGAGCAGGTGCACCGGGCCCGCGAACTGCGCCGCCGCCGCGCCGTGCACGGCGGCTGGCTCGACGGGGCGGCGAAGCTGATCGCCGAGCGCAACGTGCCGGCCAGCGAGATCGCCGCCGCCGCGCGCCGCCTGGCGATCCGGCCGGTGTTCACCGCGCACCCCACCGAGGCCGCGCGCCGGTCCATCCTGACCAAGCTGCGCGCCATCGCCGACGAGCTCGACGCCGAGTACGCGGCCAACGCCCTCTACGGCGAGTCGTCGCTGCGCGACAACCGGCTGGCCGAGGTGCTGGACCTGCTGTGGCAGACCGACGAGCTGCGGCTGGACCGGCCCGACCCGACCGACGAGGCCCGCAACGCCGTCTACTACCTGCGCGACCTGTACGACGACGCCGCCCCCCGGGTGCTGGACGACCTGGCCGAGACGCTGAAGCGGCTCGGTGTCGAGACCGCGCCGACCTCGCGCCCGCTCACGTTCGGCACCTGGATCGGCGGCGACCGCGACGGCAACCCGTACGTAACGCCGACGGTCACCCGCGACGTGCTCCTGCTCCAGCACGAGCACGGCATCCGCGCGGTCGAGGCGGCGCTGGAGGACCTGATCAACGAGGTGTCGGTGTCGCGCCGCATGCGCGGGGTGTCGCTGGACCTGTCCGCGAGCCTGGCCAAGGACCTGGACGCGCTGCCGGAGGTGACCGACCGGTTCCGCCGCGTCAACGCCGAGGAGCCGTACCGGCTGAAGGCGCGCTGCATCCGCGCCAAGCTGGCCAACACCCGGGCCCGGCTGGCGGCCGGCACCGCGCACGTGTCCGGCCGCGACTACCGGGGCACCCGCGAGCTGATCGCCGATCTGGAGCTGATGCGCGCGTCGCTGGCCCGCAACGCCGGGCAGCTGACCGCGGTGGGCCGCCTGGCCTCGGCGATCCGGACCGTGAGCGCGTTCGGGCTGCACCTGGCCGTGATGGACGTGCGCGAGCACGCCGACGCGCACCACGCGGTGCTGGCGCAGCTCTACGCGCAGGTCGGCGAGGTCAGCAACTACGCCATGCTGGGGCGGCAGGAGCGCATCGCGCTGCTGGCCAAGGAGCTGACCGGGCGGCGGCCGCTGTCCAGCGCGGACAGCCCGCTGACCGACGCGGCCCGCAAGACGTTCGACGTGTTCGGCACGATCCGCTCGGCGCAGGAGCTGTTCGGCGAGGACGTCGTGGAGTCGTACATCATCTCGATGACGCGGGGCGTCGACGACGTGCTGGCGGCGGCGGTGCTGGGGCGCGAGGCGGGTCTGGTCGACCCGAACGCGCCGCGCGCCTCCATCGGGTTCGTGCCGCTGCTGGAGACCGTCGCCGAGCTGCAGGCCGGTGGCCAGATCCTGGACGAGCTGCTCAGCCTCGCGCCGTACCGGGCGATCGTGCGGGCGCGCGGGGACGTGCAGGAGGTGATGCTGGGCTACTCCGACTCCAACAAGGAGGCCGGCATCACCACCAGCCAGTGGGCCATCCACAAGGCGCAGCGCTCGCTGCGCGACATCGCCGCCAAGCACGGCGTGCGGCTGCGGCTGTTCCACGGCCGGGGCGGCACCGTCGGCCGGGGCGGCGGCCCCACCCACGAGGCGATCCTGGCCCAGCCGTACGGCACGCTCGACGGTGCCATCAAGGTCACCGAGCAGGGCGAGGTCATCTCCGACAAGTACACGCTGCCCGCGCTGGCCCGGGAGAACCTGGAGCTGACCGTGGCGGCGGTGCTCCAGGCGACGCTGCTGCACACCGCGCCCCGCCAGCCCGAGGAGGCGCTGGCCGAGTGGGACGCGGCGATGAGCACCGTCTCCGACGCCGCCTTCGGCAAGTACCGCGAGCTGGTCGAGAACGAGCAGCTGCCGGAGTACTTCTGGGCGGCGACGCCGACGGAGCTGCTCGGCGCCCTCAACATCGGCTCCCGCCCGGCCAAGCGGCCGGACTCCGGCGCGGGCCTGGGCGGCCTGCGGGCCATCCCGTGGGTGTTCGGCTGGACCCAGACCCGGCAGATCGTGCCCGGGTGGTTCGGCGTCGGCACCGGCCTGGCCGCCGCGCGCGAGGCGGGGCTGTCGGACCGGCTGCGCGAGATGCACGAGCGCTGGCACTTCTTCCGCACGTTCCTGTCCAACGTCGAGATGATGCTGGCCAAGACCGACCTCACCATCGCCCGGGGCTACGTGCAGACGCTGGTCCCCGAGCCGCTGCGGCACATCTTCGGCACGATCGAGGAGGAGTACGAGCGCAGCGTCGCCGAGGTGCTCGCCATCACCGGCGAACCCGCCCTGCTCGACGCCCAGCCGGTGCTCCGGCGCACCCTGGCCGTGCGCGACACCTACCTGGAGCCGCTGCACCACCTCCAGGTGGCGATGCTGCGCCAGTACCGCGACGCCGGGATGGCCGGGCGGGCGATCGCGACCGCCCCGGGCAGCCGCCGGGCCCCCACCACCGACCCGACCCTGGAGCGGGCGCTGCTGACGACCGTCAACGGCATCGCCGCCGGCATGCGCAACACCGGCTGACCTGCGTTTTGAGTCCGCTCAGGCGACTCACACGGTTCTCCCAGCGGGTGCACTCGACCGGGGTGCGTCCTGCTGCCACACTTGTCACCTGTCGGTCACGGAGGGGCGCTAGTCTCGCGACGACGCGAGTGGCGCGAAGGAGTGGACCGGCCGGAAGTCGGGGAGGCAGGAGCGATCGTGAGCGAGCGGAGCGAGCGAGTGGTGAGCGACGAGGCGTTGCGGGGCGCACCGTCGTGGACCCCGAACCCGACGGAGCTGTCCGATCTGGAGCTGCTGCTCAGCGGGGCGTACGCGCCGCTGGGCGGGTTCCTCGGCCGCGACGACCTGCGTTCGGTGGCGGCTACGGCGCGCCTGGGCGACGGGCGGCCCTGGCCGCTGCCGGTCAAGCTGGAGGTGCCCGCGGGCATGCTCGACGGCATCGACGTCGCCGACCGGCCCCCGCTGCTGCTGACCGACCCCGAGGGCGCCCCGGTGGCGCGCCTGGACGTGACGGAGGTGTGGCCCGCCCGCGAGGGCTGGGTCGGGGTGGCCGGGCCGGTCACCCGCACCGGTGACGGCGGCCGTGCCCCGTTCGCGCGCCTGCGCGTGCCCACCGAGCGGGTGCACGGGCTGATCACCGCCCCGCGCGTGCTCGGCTTCTTCGCCGACCGCCCGCTGCACCGCCCGCAGCTGGCCCAGCTCAACCACGCCGCCCGGCAGCTCAACGCGCAGCTGCTGGTGCTGGTCCCGGTCGGCGCGCCCGGCCCGGACGGGCTGACCGCCGAGGCGCTGGTGCGCTGCGTGCTGGCCGCCCGGGACCGGATGCACGACCCGATCATCGTGGCCGTGCCCCTGGTCGACCGGGGCAACGAGATCACCGACGCCCTGGTCCGCGCCAAGGTCGCCGCGGCGTACGGGGTGACCCACCTGCTCGGCACGCCCGGTGCGATGACCGGCGCCGGCCCGCGCGTGCTCATCCCGCGCGAGCTGGTGTACGACAGCCGCGACGGCCAGTGGCGCGACCGCGACGAGGTGCCCGAGCGGTTCGAGCGGATCGCGCTCACCGACGAGGAGATCGCCGGCCTGCTCGACGACGGCCTGCCGCTGCCGGAGTGGCACACCCCGCCCGCGGTCGCCCGCGAGCTGACCCGCTCCCGGCCGCCGCGCCGCCAGCGGGGCCTGGTCCTGTTCTTCACCGGCTTCAGCGGCTCCGGCAAGTCCACGGTGGCGCGCGGGGTCGCCGACGCGCTGCTGGAGACGGGCGAGCGCAGCCTCACCGTGCTCGACGGCGACGTGGTGCGCCGCGAACTGTCGGCCGGGCTGGGATTCAGCAAGGCCGACCGCGACCTGAACATCCGCCGCATCGGCTGGGTCGCCGCCGAGGTGGCCCGGCACGGCGGCCTGGCCGTGGCCTGCCCGATCGCGCCGTACGCCAGCGCCCGCGCCACGGTGCGGAGGATGGCGGTGGCCGCCGGGGCCGACTTCGTGCTGGTCTACGTCGCCACCCCGCTGGAGGTGTGCGAGCAGCGCGACCGCAAGGGCCTCTACGCCCGCGCCCGCGCCGGGCAGCTCACCGGCATGACCGGCATCGACGACCCGTACGAGGTGCCGACCGACGCCGAACTGGTCCTCGACACCTCGGCCGGCACCATCGAAGACGCCGTCGGCGAGGTACTCGCGTACCTCGCCGACGAAGGCTGGATCAATCCCCGCTAGCGCCGGCGGCCCAGCGGGAGGGTGTCGATGTCGAAGGCCGGGTGCTGGCTGAACCGCTGGAACGAGGCCAGCCCGGCCGGGGTGTCGTCGATCATCGAGCTGCGCCCCTCGGCGCTGGGCGACTCGAAGTAGACCAGCGCCTTCAGCCGCGGGAACGACTCCAGCTGCAGCCGGGCCGAGTCGAAGAACTCCGACTGGTGCAGCGGGTTGCGGGCGGAGTGCCACACCCCCCACTCGCCCAGCATCAGCGGCTTGTCCGGGAAGGACGTCGCGGCCCAGTTGTAGAAGCCGGGCCAGTCCTTGCGGCTGCCGGAGACCCGGTTCATCATCTCGGCGAAGTCGCCGTAGCCGTAGCCGGGCTCGCTGTAGGCGTAGGTGTCCCAGGCCACCCAGTCGACCACGTCGTCGCCGGGGTACAGCTGCTCGAACCAGCCCTTCACGTTCCACGGCACGAAGGCCATGTAGCACATCACCGAGACCAGGTTGGACACGCCGCGCTGGCGCAGACCGGTCACCACCTGCCGGAACGCGGCGGCGTAGTCCAGGGCGGTCATGCCCGACCCGGGCCGGTTGACCACGTCGTTCTCGGGCTCGTGGTTCATCGTGAAGAAGAACGGCTCGGTCAGCGAGCTCTTGATGTGGGCGGCAAGCCGGTCGAGGTAGGCCTCGGTGCCCCGGTCGCCCGCGGCGATCTGGGCCCAGTTCGCCTGCTGCGGCTTCCAGTTGAGGAACAGGATCCGCCGCTGCTGCGGGTCCTTGGTGATGGACAGCTCCTCCGCGGTCGGGAACAGCTCGGTGCCCCGGTGGTACGCGTGGTAGATGACCTGGCGGCGGTCGGTGCGGCGCTCGAACTCGTACAGGGCCTCGATGCGGTTCTGCCGGGTGTGGGCGCCGGCGGCGACCCCCCACAGCGCGCCGCAGGTGGGCACCAGGTTCGCCCCGATCACGCAGTCCGCCGGCAGTTCCGGCCCGGTCGACGGGCTGGGCCCGGTGCTCGGCCCGGTGCTGGGTCCGGCGCTCGGCTCAGCACTCGGCTGCGGCTCGGCGCTCGGTTCCGCGCTGGGCTCGGGCGCGGTGCTCGGCTCGGGCTCGACGCTGGGCTCGGGACCCGGCTCAGTGCCGGGGTCGGTGCTCGGCTCGGCGCTGGGCTGCGGGTCGAGGGTGGGATCCGGACTGGGCTCGGCGCTCGGCTGAGGTTCGACGCTCGGCTGAGGTTCGACGCTAGGCGCAGGCTCGATGCTCGGCTCAGGTTCGATGCTCGGCTCAGGCTCGGTGCTCGGCGCGGGCTCGGTGCTGGGCTGAGGTTCGATGCTCGGCACGGGGTCGACACTCGGCACGGGGTCGACGCTGGGCAGGGGCTCGGCGGACGGGTCCGTGCCGGGGTCGGCCGGCGAGGGCAGGTCGGTCGGGCTGGGGCCCGAGGAGGGCTCCTCGCCGGTCGTCGGCTCGTCCGTCGGCCACGGGTCGACCACCGGCGACGCGGACGGCCACGGGTCCACGCTGGGCGAGGCGGACGGCCACGGGTCGGCGCTGGGCGAGGCGGACGGCCAGGGCTGCTCGCTGGGCGAGTAGGACGAGTCCGGCCACGGGGTGACGCTGGGCGCGGTCGACGGCTCGGGCAGGTCGACCGGGCCGACCGAGGTGGACGGGTCGGGAAGGGGGCTCGGCTCCGGGCTGGGCTCGGCCGAATCGGACGGCGCGGGCCAGGTGCCGGCGCTCGGCTCGGTCGAGACGGCCGGGCTGGGCTCCGGCTCCTGCGCGGGCCCCTCGGGCGACTCGCTCGGCTCCGGGCTGCCCGGGACCGGTTCGCTGCTGCTGGTCTGATCGTCGCTCGGCGACGGGTCGGCCGGCGACGGGTCGGCCGGGTCCGGCGTCAGGGTGGGCGTCCCGATCGGATCGGCGGCCGGTGTCGTCGTGGCGGTGCCGCCGGGCTGCGCGCTCGCGGCGGCCGTGGCGGAAGCGGTCGCCGTGGGCGACGGTACCCCGGGCAGCGTGCTGCCCGTGCTGGGCAGGGCGTTCCACTCGAAGGTGATCGTGGGCGGGCCGGTGCTGGTGGCACCTGCCTCCGCCGCGACGAAGTAGGCCAGCTGGTTGCCGGTCGGCGCGGTCACCGCGAAGGCGTACCAGCCGGAGCCGTTGACGACCCGGGTGATGTCGAAGGCGACGGCGCGGTCGTAGCGGCCGGGCGTGACCGAGGAGACGACGTTGCCCAGGCGCGGCGCGGTGGCGGCGGTGAGCGTGCTCTGGCGCCACCGGGTGTCGGGCACCTGGGTCAGCTCGACCACGCGCGGCAGCGTGCCGCTGTGGCGGCCGAGCCACAGCCAGATCCGGTCGGGGCGCCGCCCCTCGGGCAGCTGCACGTGGAACTTCAGGTAGCTGACCGCCGCTCCGCCCTTGTAGCCGCCCGCGGTGAGGTAGACCTGGCGGCCGGCACCGGCGGTGGGCGCGGTGCTCAGGGTGTACGCGTCCTCGGTGACCGAGACGCGGGCAGGCGGCGGGGTCAGCGCCCCGCCCAGCAGTCCGAGCAGGACCGCCGAAGCCAGAACCGACATGCTGACGGTGATCGCGATGCCGACGCGGGTCTTGCTCATCGCTCGCCCCTTCCCCCGAAGCCCCCGGTACGCGAGCTGGATTTATGTCCAGTTGTGCGTATCCTCGAGGGCATCATATCCGTTTAGGAAGGTTTGGGAGCTTTTTGGCGTCAAAGCAGCGCTGAGATATTTCATCCCTATATAGCGTTCTAGCTGCGATAACGCATGTTTGTCAGTTTATCGGACCTTGTGCGCAGTTACGTCGCTGCACCCGGACCGTTGACCCCACCGGACGTCATACCGCCGCCAGAAGGGCCCACGCCGTGGAAGCGACTTACGCCGGGTCACCCCCCTCGTCGTACGACATGAGCGACTACCTCGGCCTGCTGCGCCGCCACTGGTGGATCGCGGTGGTGCTCACCGCGCTGGGGGTGGCCGCGGGCGCCGCCTACAACCAGTCGCTGCCGCGCGAGTACGTGTCGGCCGCCTCGGTGCTGGTCCGGCCCGCCGGGCTGGACGCCAACGTCTCCGGCGGCCGTACCCGCGACGAGATCAACCTGGACACCGAGGCGCAGCTGCTGCGCTCGACGCCGGTCGTGGCCGGGGCAGCCAAGCTGCTGAACCGCCAGGACGTCGACGTGCTCGGCGCGTCGGTCTCGGTCGAGGTGCCGCCGAACACGTCGGTGCTGCAGGTCGAGTACACCGCGGGCGACCCGCTGGAGGCGCAGGCGGGTGCCCACGCGTTCGCGCAGTCCTACCTGGCCAACCGGGAGGGCAACGCCAAGGCCGAGCTGACCCGGCAGGCCGACGCGCTGCGGGCCAAGCTCAAGGAGCTGAGCGACGACCTCACCGACATCAACGGCAAGCTGAGCGGGCTGCACTCCAACAGCAGCGCGTACGCCTCGCTGGACAGCCAGCGCGACACCACGGTGAACCAGATCAACCAGCTCAACAACAGGGTCAACGCGCTGGCCACCGAGACGGTCAACGCGGGCGTGATCATCCAGGAGGCGCGGGTGCCCAGCCGCCCGGTCAAGCCGAACCCGGCCGTCAACTACGCCGCGGGCGCCCTGCTGGGGCTGCTCGCCGGGCTGGGCCTGGCCGCGCTGCGCCAGCGGCTGGACCGGCGCGTGCACGGCGGCCGCGACCTGGTCCGGGCCGGGATCGACGTGCTGGGCACGGTGTCGGGCAAGGGCAAGAGCTGCACCGAGGTGTTCACCCCGTTCAGCCCCGGCGGGCGGGCCTTCAACCGGCTGCGCAACGAGGTGGTCGCCGCGCTCAAGCCGGGCGAGCAGGTCGTGGTGGTGACCGGGGCCAGCCGCGGCCCGGCCGCGACGCTGGTGGCGGCGAACCTGGCCGCGGCGCTGTCGCGGACGGGGGCCGAGGTGGTACTGATCGGAGCGCAGGTGCCCGACACGCTGGCCGAGAGCGCGCCGCTGGCGCAGCTGCTCGGGGTCGCCCCGACGCCGGGCCTGTCCGACCTGCTCGCGGGCCGGGTCAACCTGGCCGAGGCGACGCAGCGCGCGGCGCGTACCCCCTCGCTGCACGTCATCACCACCGGCGGCACCGCCACCGCCGCGGGCATGCTGCAGTCGCACGCCCTGCGCGACATCGTGGCGACGCTGCGGGCCCACGCCGACTACCTGGTCATCGAGGCCCCGTCGACCGCGGCCAGCGCCGACGCGCAGAGCCTGGCCAGCCTCGCCGACGCGGCGATCGTCGCGGTCGAGCTGCGGCGCACCCGCCGCCCGCAGCTGTCCGACGCGGCCGAGCAGCTGCGCCGGGTCGGCACGGTGCTGCTGGGCGGCGTGGTCATGCCGAAGCTGGCGCACCGCGCCCGCCGCAAGCCCGCCGCCACGCCCGAGCCCGCGCTGGTCGAGACCGCCGCGCCCGAGCCGGACCCGCACACCAACGGCCACAAGCCGCGCGGCGAGGACCAGACCATCATGCTCGCCCCGGTCGACGCCTCCGAGCTGGCCGAGCTGGACGAGGCGCACCCCCGGTGACCGCCCTGGCCCCGGTCACCGCACTGCCCGCCGGTCCCCCGCCCGCGCGCACCGGGTTCCGGTCGCTGCTGGGGCCCGGCTGGCCGCTCACGCTGCTGCTGGCGCTGTATCCGCTGTGGTGGGCGCTGGGCCTGGGCGTGCTGATCTTCCCGATGGCCGCCGTACCGATGGCGGTGCAGCTGTGGCGCCGCCACACCTCGGGCCGACCGGTGCGGCTGCCGCCCGGCTTCTGGCTGTGGCTGTCGTTCTGCGCGACGGTCGTGGCCGGGCTGGCGGTGCTGGACGTCGATCCGGAGGGGACCGTCGTCGCCGGGTTCGGCGACCGGATCACCGCGGTGGCGTTCCGCCTGATCCAGTACGCCGCCCTGACCGTCCTGCTGGTCTACGCCGGGAACCTGTCCACCGCCGTGCTGACCCAGCGGCGGCTGGTGAACCTGCTGGGCTGGCTGTTCGCGGTGACCGTCGCGGGCGGGCTGCTGGGCACGTTCGCGGGGTCGTTCGAGTTCACCTCGCCGTTCGAGCTGCTGCTGCCCGACGGCGTACGCGGCAAGAGCTTCGTGAAGTCGCTGGTCCACCCGTACGCGGCGCAGATCATGGACCTGGTCGGCGACCCGCTGCCCCGCCCGGCCGCGCCGTGGGGCTACACCAACACCTGGGGCAACAACTTCTGCCTGCTGGTGGTGTGGTTCGTGGTGGCCGTGTTCGCGTACCGGACCTCGGTGCGCACCCGGGTGCTGGCGGTGGCCACGCTGGTGCTGTCGGTCATCCCGGTGGTCCACTCGCTCAACCGCGGCCTGTGGATCGGTCTGGGCGTCGCGGCGGTGTTCGTCGCGGTCCGCCAGGCGCTGGCCGGACGCGTCCGCGCGCTCGTGGCGCTGGGCGTAGTCGGCGCCGGGCTGGTGGTGGCGCTGGCCGCCACCCCGCTGGGCGGCGTGGTCGAGCGGCGGATGGACAACGGCAAGTCCAACGGCGTCCGCATGTTCCTCACCGAGCGGGCGCTGGCCGGGTTCGCCGAGTCGCCGGTGCTCGGCTTCGGCTCGACCCGCAACACCGTGGGCGGCCGCAACTCGATCACCGTCGGCGAGTCAGCGGCGTGCGAGCGCTGCGGCAACTTCACCGTGGGCGGCAACGGCCAGCTGTGGCAGCTGCTGTTCGCGCACGGGCTGGCGGGCACGGTCACCTACTTCGGGTTCTTCGGGTTCGCGCTGTGGCGGTTCCGGCGCGACCGGTCCCCGATCGGGTTGGCGGCCACGGCCGCGATCACCGGCTCGTTCGTGGCCGCGCTCTGGTACAACTCCCTGGTCACGCCGCTGGCGTTCACCTTCCTCGGGTACGTGCTGCTGTGGCGCAACGAGCAGACCCGCTCGGCCGCCTGACCCGGCCGTCCTTTTCGCGCCCCGATTCCCCGCACCGATCCCCGGGCTCCTCCGTTGAGCCCGGAGGACATAACGGACAAAATCGGGAGGATTCGGCGTGGGCGAGCAGAACCTGAGGTCGGCCGCATGAGCCCGATCAGCACCGCCCCGGCCCAGCTCACCCGGTCCGACGCGCAGCTGCGCGGGCAGTTCCTGCGCGAGGTGCTGCAGCTGCTCTACCCGCAGTGCTCCAGCACCGGCGCCCCCGGCACCCGCGTCGCGGAGTACGTCGTGATCCCCGACGCGCGCCGGCCCAAGCTGCTGGTGCCGCTGGGCTCGCGCCGCGTCGCGGCCGCCGCGGTGCGCCGCTTCGCCGAGCCGCAGAGCCGCCTGGCCAAGTTCAAGCGCGACGCCGTCGCCATGGCGCTGCAGTCCGGTGCCTGGCCCGCGGTGCTGCGCGACCGGGTCCGGCTGACCAGCCCGGCCGGGGGCGGCGACACCATCGACGCGTTCCTGCGCCAGGCGCTGGGCACCGACGTACGCGTCAGCATCCACATCGGACCCGCGCGGGCCAACCGCAAGCCGGTGCTGCAGCTGATCAGCCCGGACGGGCAGACTATCGGCTTCGCCAAGCTCGGCGTCGGCCCGCTCACCCGGCGGCTGGTGCGCGCCGAGACCGCCGCGCTGTCCGCGCTGTCGCACGTGCAGCTGTCCGAGGTGACCGTGCCGAGCATCCTGCACGCCGGGCAGTGGCGCGGCACCCAGGTGCTGGTGCAGTCGGCGCTGCCGGTGTGGCAGCCGCGCGCCGTGCTCACCCCGGCCCGGCTGCAGCGGGCGATGGCCGAGGTCGCCGCCGCGTGCGGGTTGACCCAGGGCTGGCTGGCCACCAGCCCGTACTGGGCGGACCTGCGCAACCGGCTGTGCCAGCTGGAGGCCGACACCGCCGCCGCCGACCGGGCCGCCCCGGAGGTGGCCCAGCTGTCGCAGGCGGCCCGCTTCCTGGTCGAGCGCTGCTCCGAGCTGAGCCTGCGCTACGGCGCCTGGCACGGCGACTGGGCGCCGTGGAACATGGCCAACCTCAACGACTCGCTGCTGGTCTGGGACTGGGAGCGGTTCACCCCCGGGGTGCCGCTGGGCTTCGACGCCGTCCACTACGACCTGCAGCGGCAGCTCCAGGACGGGACCGACCCGCAGACCGCGGTCGAGGGCACGGTACGCCGCGCGCCCGCCCTGCTGGAGCCGTTCGAGGTGGTGCCCGGCAGCGCCGAGGTGGTGGCCCTGCTGTACCTGGCCGACCTGGCCACCCGGTACCTCAGCGACCGGCAGGCCGAGGCGGGCGCCCGGCTGGGGGTGCTGGGGACGTGGCTGCTGCCCGTACTCATCCGCAAGGTCGCCCACCTGTGACCCGTCGCCTGGACCGCCCGAGGAGGCAGCAGTGAAGTCGACGCACGTGCCGGAGTCGGTGAAGAAGGTCGTCCACCTCGGCTCCCGGTCGGTCGGGTGGCTGACCTCGGGCGCGCGGATGCTGCCCTCGTTCCTGATCTGCGGCGGCCAGCGCTGCGGCACCACCTCGCTGTACCGCGCCATGGCCGCCCACCCGGCCGTGCTCAAGGCGGTGCTGCACAAGGGCGTGCACTACTTCGACACCAGCTACCACCGGGGGCTGGCCTGGTACCAGGGGCACTTCCCGCTGCGGCGCACCGCCACCCGGGTGGAGCGCGAGCTGGGCGTGCCGGTGCAGACCTTCGAGTCCAGCCCGTACTACCTGTACCACCCGCACGCGGCCGGGCGCATCGCCCGCGACCTGCCCGGTGTGAAGCTGATCGTGCTGGTCCGCGACCCGGTCGAGCGCGCCTACTCCCAGCACGCGCACGAGCTGGCCCGCGGCTTCGAGACCACGGCCGACTTCGCCGCCGCGCTGGACCTGGAGCCCGCGCGGCTGCGCGGGCAGCGCGAGCGGATGCTCGCCGACCAGCACGCGTACTCGTTCTCGCACCAGCACCACGGCTACCGCGCCCGCGGCGAGTACGCCGTCTACCTGCGGCGGCTCGTGCGGGAGGTGCCGCGCGAGCGGATCCTGGTGCTGGAGAGCGAGCGGTTCTTCACCGACCCGGCCGCCGCGTACGACCAGGTGCTCGACTTCCTCGGGCTGCCGCTGCTGGGCTACCCCGACTTCGGGCAGCACAACGCCCGGCCGCGCACGGCGCCGATGCCCGCCCGGCTGCGTACCGAACTGCGCGCCCACTACGCCCCGCACGACGCCGAGCTGGCGCAGTGGCTGGGCCACACCCCGAGCTGGCGCGAGTGACCGGCCAGCTGCTGGCTCCCGCGCCCACCACGGCGCCGGAGCCCGCCGGGGTCTCCGGCGTCGCCCGGGGCGGCCTGGCCAACCTGGCCGGGGCGGCGCTGGCCGGGGTCGCCGGGGTCGGCGTGACCTGGCTGGTCGCGCGGGGCCTCGGCCCCGACTCGGCCGGCTCGTTCTTCGCCGCCACGTCGGCGTTCGTGCTGGTCGGCGGGGTGGCCCGGCTCGGCACCTCGACCGCGCTGGTCTACTGGCCGGCCCGGCTGCGGGCCCAGGGGCGGCCCGAGCTGATCGGCGCGTGCCTGCGCGCCGGGCTGGTGCCGGTCGCCGTGCTGGGCACGATCCTGGCGGCGGGGGTATGGCTGACCGCCGCGCACTTCGTCCCCGAGTACGCCGCCCCGCTCTCGGCGCTGGCCGTGTTCATGCCGCTGGCGGCGCTGACCGACGCGCTGCTGGCGGCCACCCGCGGCTACCGCGAGATGCGGCCGACGGTGCTGCTCGACAAGATCCTGCGCCCGGCGATGCAGCTGTGCGGCGTCGGCGCGCTGGCCGTGCTCGCGGTGTCCGGCGGGGCGGTGCTGTCCACCTCCACCTGGGCGCTGGCCTGGGTGCTGCCGTACGCGCCGGTGGTGCTGCTCGCGGCGTACCTGGTGTGGCGGCGCTGGCAGCGCGAACCGCTGCTGGACCGGCGCGAGCGGCTGGCCGCCCGGATCGAGGGGCGCAGCGTAACCTCGGCGTTCTGGCGCTACACGGCGCCCCGCGCGCTGGCCAACTCGGCGCAGACCGCGCTGCAGCGGGTGGACGTGCTGATGGTCGCCGGGCTGGCCGGGCTGGCACCCGCCGCGGCGTACGCGGTGGCCGGGCGGTTCATCGTGCTCGGGCAGCTGGCCAACGGCTCGATCGCGCAGGCGGTGCAGCCGAGGCTGGCCGAGACCCTGTCCGTCGGCGACCGGGCCGGGGCCAAGCGGCTCTACCAGACCGCGACGGCGTGGCTGGTGCTCATCTGCTGGCCGCTGCACCTGCTGGTGTGGGACTACGCCGACGTCTACCTGAGCGTCTTCGGCGGCTCGTACGTCTCGGCCGCTCCGGCGGTGCGGGTGCTCGCGGTGGCGATGCTGATCGGCACCGGCTGCGGCATGGTCGACATGGTGCTGTCGATGGCCGGGCGGACCACCTGGAACCTCGCCAACGTACTGCTGGCGCTGGCCGTCATGGTCGCCATCGACCTGTACACCATCCCCCGGCTCGGCGTGCTCGGCGCCGCCTACGGCCTGGCCGCCGCGGTGGCGGTCAACAACCTGGTGCCGCTGGCGCAGCTCGCGGGCGCCCTGGGCCTGCACCCGTTCGGTGGCGCCACCCGCACCGCGATGGGGCTGGCCCTGGCCAGCTTCGGCCTGCTGCCCTGGCTGGCCCGGCTGGCGCTGCCCGCCACCGCGCTGGGCACCGGCGCGACGCTGGCCCTGGCCACCGGTGTGTACGTCGGCGGCCTGCGCACCTTCCGGGACCGGCTGGGGCTCGCCGCCCTGCTCAAGGCCGCCCGGCCCACGACCACCCCCGGCAAGCGCCGGGGCCAGCCAACCCGCTAGAAGATAGGACCCGCACCGCATGCGCGCCGACTACACCGAGATCTTCCAGGACGAGGCGACGGTCGAGAAGTACGAGCACGTCGTATACGCCCCGGACAGCTACGCCTCGGCGATCAATCGACGCCAACGCGCCTACCTGCGCAGACTCGCCAAACGCGCGTTCCCCTACCGGCGCCCGGTGCAGCACGACTTCGCCTGCGGCACCGGCCGCGCCATCCGCATCCTGCACGGCCTGGTCCGCGGCGCCCACGGGTACGACACCTCGGCGGCGATGCTGGCCAAGGCCGAGGAGGTCGGCTCGTACGCGGAGCTGCACCTGGTCGAGTCCGCCGGCGAGGTGCCCGACCCGCAGCCCACCGAGGCCCCCGCGCTGGTCACCATCTTCCGGCTGCTGCTCAACGTCGAGCCCGAGGTGCGCGAGCGGGCCATCGCGTTCTCGGCCAAGGTGCTGCCCAACTACGACGCGGGCCTGCTCGTGGTGGAGAACCACGGCAACCGGCACTCGCTGCGGCACCTGCGCCACCACCGCCACGCCGGCTCGCCCTGGTTCGCCGAACTCGACCACACCGAGGTCGCCGAACTGCTGGACCGGCACGGCTTCACCGTCGTCGAGCGGCGCGGCTTCGCCCTGTTCACCCAGGGCTGGTACGGCCGCCCGTGGCTGCGCGGCCTGGCCCGCGTCCTCGACGACGTGTGCGCCCGCACCGGCTGGGGCGGCCGCTGGGCGGTGAACGTGCTGTACGTCGCCCGTCGCACCCGGGCGCACGACTGATGCTCCGCCTGCTGCGCGCCGCCGCCGCGATCGCGGCCGCGCTGACCCTCGCCACCTGCGGCACGACCACCCCGGTCCCGCCGCGCATCGCGACGGACACCGGCCTCGCCACCGGCCCCGTGCCGGTCCCGCGCGGCGGCGCGCTGGTGGGCGCCTGGGTACGCCCCGACAGCCTCACCCAGGCGGGCCGCTTCGCGGCCGTGCAGGACTTCGAGCAGCAGCTCGGCCGACGGCTGGACATCGTCAACACGTACCGGCGCATGCACGAGGAGATCGGGACCGTCTCGGACCGGCGGTTCCGCGACGCCGGGGCCACCCTGATGCTGAGCTGGACCGGCGCCGACAGCGCCGAGGTGCTGACCGGGCAGCACGACGCGGCGATCCGCGAGCGGGCCCGCCAGGTCCGCGACCTCGACGCCCCGGTGCTGCTGCGGCTGCGCTGGGAGATGGACCGCCCCAACCTGGTCGTCGAGGTCGGCTCGCCGCACGAGTTCGTCGCCGCCTGGCGCCGCACCCGGGAGCTGTTCGCCGCCGAGGGCGTCACCAACGCCGCCTGGGTCTGGTGCCCGACCGTCGAGGGCTTCGCCTCCGGCCGCGCCCCCGCCTACTACCCCGGCGACGACCAGGTCGACTGGACCTGCGTCGACGCCTACGCCGGCACCGCCCTGACCCCCATGGCCGACCTCCTCGAACCCTTCCTCCGCTGGGCCGCCGCCCACCCGAGACCCATCATGATCGGCGAGTACGGCGTAGCCCGCGCCTGGTCCCCCACCCAACGCGCCACCTGGCTCACCGAGGCAGCGGCAGTCTTCACCGCCAACCCCCAGATCCGCGCCACCCTGTACTTCGAGTCCGACCCCGACGACCGCCAACCCACCGGCCAGTTCTCCCTCCGCCACGACCCCCTCCCCCTCACCGCCCTCCGCCAGTCCATGTCCCGTTGATCATGAACCTATGGACGTGCCCGACGGCGTGTCCCCACCCTGGCACCGTGATCACCTAGCGGGCGGCAGTGGCAGTGGCAGTGGCGGCGCGGCGGGCGGCGCGGCTCGACGGCGGCGGTGTGGGCGCATGGGCAGCGTGAATGATCGCCGGGGGTACGGCGGGGCCTTTGCGGTTGACGGGTGGCGTCAGGCGTCGGCGGAGACGCGGTCGCCGCGTTGTGCGATCAGGTCGAGGTCGCCCGATTTCACGGCGTCGAGGAAGGACTGCCAGGAGTCGCGGGAGAAGGCCAGCATCGGGCCGTCGGGGTTGCCGGAATCGCGCACGGCAACCGTGTCAGCCCCGAACAGGACCTCCACACACTGCCCGCCACCTGCATCGCTGCGGCCGCCATCGGCCCAGCTGGCATCGACGTTGCTCACCACCGCAGGATAAGACGCGCCAAGGACGAAGGCACCTGACCGCTGGCGATTCCCCCGTTCGGGGCACGCGACAAGGATCTCCGATCGACACATCCCCGTCGTGCACCGTGCAGTTTCGGGGAAACTGCGGGAATCTTGGCCGTATTTCGTGCACTTTCCCCGAAACTGCCGCCACGCCACCGCCCCGCGGGCGGGCGGGCGGGCGGGCTGACGGGCGGGCAGGGAGCTGCTCGGTGGCGTGCGGCGCGGCGCGGCGGCCGAGCGAGGGCCCCAACCGCGACCGGAACCACCGATCTTCCGCAGGAGATCAGCGCTTCGGGTCATAACGTCGGCTTGAAGCGCGCACAGTGACACCAGACAGTGATCTTCCGCTGGAAGCGGCCGCGAATAGCGATCTTGGACTGGAAGCGCGCCCCGAGGGGCCCGCCTGCGGCGCGGCGGGCGGATCGGTTACCGGCGGCGCAGGGCGGCGCCGGCGAGGAGGCGTACGGCGTAGGGCATGTCGCGGACCAGGTAGCGGCCGGCCAGCCGGCCCGGCTCCTGGGCGAGCCGGTGGGCCCACTCCAGGCCGCTGCGCTGCATCCACCCCGGCGCCCGGTGCAGCTCCCCCGCCACGAACCCGACCGCCGCCCCGCACCCGAGGAACCAGGTGAAGGGCAGCTCCGCCCGCAGATCCGCGATCACCCGCTCCTGCTTCGGGAACCCGAGCCCCACGAACACCAGGTCCGGCTTGGCCTCGATGACGTCGGTGTACACCCGCGCGCAGCCGTCCGGGTCCAGGTCGAATCCGAACGGCGGCGCGACGTGCCCCGCGATCCGAAGCCCGGGGCAGGCGGAAGCGAGCACCGAGGCGGCCTTCACCGCGCCGTCCATGCCGCCGTCGGAGCGGGGCGGGGAGCCGCCGAGCACGTACACGGAGCGTCCGGCGCGGCCGAGGGCCGCCGACAGGCTCCAGATGAGGCCGGAGCCGGTCACCCGTTCGGGTAGCGGGCTGCGGCCGATCCTGCTGGCCCAGACCAGGGGCATGCCGTCGGCGACGATGATGCTGGCGTCGTCGAGGAAGCCCCGCACCTCGGCGGCGCGCAGGCCGCGGCCGGTGGCCAGGCGCATGATGTCGACGTTCGGCGTGATGATGCGGCCGCCTTCGCCGCGTTCGAGTGCTGCCAGTACGCGGTCGGCGACGGCCTCCTCGGTCACGGCGTCGAACCAGGTCCCGGCGAGGTGCACGCGGCGGCCATAGACAGTCCCCGTAAAAGCCACGAAATGGACAATACAGACCTACACCGTAGTTGCCTCGTTATGCCCCGTGAGCGCGTCGCGACCCGGCGACGCGGCCAGTGGGGGACGGATGACGACGACCAGGGTGCTCTTCCTAGGCGGACTCGGCCGCAGCGGTACGACGCTGATCGAGCGGGTGCTCGGTGAACTGCCCGGGGTCTGCGCGCTGGGCGAGATCGTCCACCTGTGGCAGCGCGACCTGCGCGACGACGAGCGCTGCGGCTGCGGGCAGCGCTTCTCCGGCTGCGACTTCTGGCAGCGCGTGGGCATCTCCGCCTTCGGCGGCTGGCACCGCGTCGACGTGCACCGCATCCTCGCGCTGCGCGACCTGGTCGAGCGGACCCGGCACATCCCGCGGCTGGCCGGGTCGAGCCGGTTCGCCGGGGAGTTCACCACGCTGGTCGCCGAGTACGCGGGCTACTACGCGAAGATCTACGCCGCCGCGGCCCGGGTCTCCGGCGCCAACATCGTGATCGACTCGTCCAAGCACAGCGCGCTGGCGCACTGCCTGCGCCACTGCGACGAGGTGGACCTGCGGGTGCTGCACGTGGTGCGGGACGCGCGCGGGGTGGCGTACTCGTGGACCAAGAAGGTGGCGCGGCCGGAGGCCGACGGCACCGACGACATGACCCGCTACGCCCCGGCGCGCAGCGCCCTGCTGTGGAACGCGCACAACGCCGCGTTCGGGCTGCTGCGGCGGCGCGGGGTCGCGGTGCGGCGGCTGCGGTACGAGGACTTCCTGGCCGACCCCGTCGGCAGCGTGCGCCGGGTGGCCGCGTTCGCCGGGCTCGATCCGTCGGTGATGGACCTGAGCTTCCTGGACCACGAATCGGTAGAGCTGACCAGCGCGCACAGCGCGGCGGGCAACCCGATGCGGTTCACCACCGGCCGGGTGCTGCTGCGGCGCGACGACGCCTGGCGCGACAGCCTGCTGCCCCGGCAGCGGGCCCTGGTCGGCGCGGTCTGCGCCCCGCTGCTCAAGGCGTACGGCTACCCCCTGGGCAGCGCGCCGCTGCCGGGCGCGCGCCGTGGCAACTCCGAATACACCAGCACAGGAGCGCGACGATGAAGACGAAGGCCAACGCCGGACGGTTCCGCGACACCAGGCCGGCCGCCCCGGGCGCCGCACCGGGCTGGGCGCCGGTGCCGCAGCAGACCCCGATCCCGCGCGACTGGCCCACGGTCGGCGTGGTCATCCCGACCCGCGACCGCCCCGAGCTGCTGCGCCGCACCCTGGCCGCGGTACGCGCGCAGGACTACCCGGGCCGGCTGCGCGTCATCGTGGTGTTCGACCAGGCCGAGCCCGACTGGCGGCTGGCCGACGACGCCGACCACCCGGTGATGGTGCTGGCCAACTGGCGCCAGCCCGGCCTGGCCGGGGCGCGCAACACCGGCATCATGGCGCTGGACACCGAGCTGGTCGCGTTCTGCGACGACGACGACGTGTGGCACCCGTCGAAGCTGCGGCGGCAGGTCGACGCGCTGGTGCGTACGCCCGGGGCGGAGTTCGCGACGTGCGCCGTGGAGGTCGAGTTCGAGCAGCAGGTGCACCCCCGCCTGGCCGGGACCGACTCGGTCACCGTCGAGCAGCTGTCCCGCTCGCGCATGTCGATGCTGCACTCGTCGGGCTTCCTGGCGCTGCGCGAGGCGCTGCTGGAGGACGGGGTGATCGGCCAGGTCGCCGAGGACGCCCCGGGCAGCCAGAACGAGGACTGGGACCTGCTGCTGCGGGCCGCCCGGCGGCACCCGATCGTGCACGTGGACGAGCCGCTGGTGCGGGTGCTGTGGGGACGCAGCAGCTTCTACGCGTACGAGTACACGACGAAGATCTCCTCGCTGCGCTGGATGATGGCGCGCCACCCGGAGATCTCCGGCTGCCGGCCGGGGGCCGCCCGGGTCTACGGGCAGCTGGCGTGCTGGTCGGCGGCGGCGGGCGACCGCAAGCAGGCCTGGCGCTGGACCCGCGAGACGGTGCGCAACAACTGGCGCGAGCCGCGCGCCGCGATCGCGCTGGCCGCCATCGCGGGTGCGGTGAAGGTGGAGACGGTGCTGACCGCGCTGCACCGCCGGGGGCACGGCATCTGAGCACCGCTCACCATTGCCCGTGCGCACTGACGTACGATACGGTGTTGAACCTTGTTGGAAGTTGGTGAATTCGGGAGGCAGAGTGCTCGCGCCGCAGCGCCAGCAGGCGATCCTCGCGCAGGTCCGCCGGGCCGGCGGCGTACGCGTGGCCGACCTCGTCGCCGAGCTCGGCGTCTCCGACATGACCATCCGCCGCGACCTGGAGGTCCTGGCCGAGCGCGGCCTGGTGCTCAAGGTGCACGGCGGGGCGACCGCGCCCCCGTCCGGCGTCGCCGACGAGCCCGGCTTCGCCGCCAAGGCCGAGCGCCAGCGCGCGGAGAAGGCCGCCCTGGCCGAGGCCGCCGCCGCGCACGTGCAGCCCGGCAGCGCCGTCGCGCTGTCGGCGGGCACCACCACGGTGCGCATCGCCCAGCGCCTGGTCGACGTGCCGGGGCTGACCGTGGTCACCAACTCGATCCCGGTCGCCGACGTGTTCTACCGCTCCGGCCGTCCAGACCAGACGGTGGTGCTCACCGGCGGCACCCGTACCCCCTCCGATGCCCTGGTCGGCCCGATCGCCATCGCCGCGCTGCACGACCTGCACGTCGACCAGCTGTTCCTCGGGGTGCACGGAATGAGCGTCGAGGCCGGGCTGACCACCCCGAACCTGCTCGAAGCAGAGACCGACCGGGCGCTGATCCGCGCCACCCGCCGCCTGATCGTGGTGGCCGACCACACCAAGTGGGACACCCTCGGCATCGCCTCGATCGCGTCACTGCCCGCGGCGCACCTGCTCATCACCGACGCCGAACCCCCCGAGGGGGTACGGGAGCTGTGCGCCGTCGAACTGACCGACCAGTAGTGAGAGAGCCGTGAAGCGAACCTCCGTCACCATGGCCGACGGCCGTGAACTCATCTACTTCGACGAGCGCGACGACGCGGTCCGCGCCACCGTCGACCAGCGCGAACTGCCCCCGCCGCCACCCCCGGCCCAGCTGCGCTTCGACGCGCTGACCGACGAGTGGGTCGCCGTCGCCGCGCACCGGCAGGGGCGGCCGCTGCTGCCCTCGACCGCCGAGTGCCCGCTGTGCCCGTCGACCGAGCAGTTCCAGACCGAGGTGCCCGCCGACGACTACGACGTGGTGGTGTTCGAGAACCGGTTCCCCTCCTTCTCCGGCGAGTCCGGCCGCTGCGAGGTCGTCTGCTTCTCCCCCGACCACGACGCGTCCTTCCGCGAACTGCCCGTCTCCCGCGTACGCACCCTGCTCAGCGTGCTGGCCGACCGCACCGCCGAGCTGTCCGCCCTGGGCGGGGTCGAGCAGGTGTTCTGCTTCGAGAACCGGGGCGTCGAGATCGGCGTGACGCTGCACCACCCGCACGGCCAGATCTACGGCTACCCGTACGTCACCCCGGTGACCAGACGGTACCTCGACGCCGCCCGCCGCCACCGGGACCTGGGCACCGGCACCAACCTCTACGCCGACCTCCTGGCCGCCGAACGCTCCTCCGGCGAGCGGGTGGTGGCGGCCAACGAGTTCTGGACCGCCTTCGTCCCGTACGCCGCCCGCTGGCCGTACGAGATCCACATCGCGCCGAACCGCCAGGTGCCCGACCTCGCCGCGCTCACCGAGACCGAACTCGACGCGGGCGCGCCCCTGTGGTCCGAGGTGGCCCGCCGCCTGGACGGCCTGTTCGACCTGCCCATGCCGTACGTCGCGGGCTGGCACCAGGCGCCCGTGCGGACCGACCGCGAGCTGGGCTACCTGCACCTGCGCATCTTCAGCAGCCGCCGCGCCCCCGGCAAGCTGAAATACCTGGCCGGGTCCGAGTCCTCGATGGGCGCGTGGGTGAACGACATCGCGCCGGAGCAGGCGGCTGCTGCGCTACGGGCTGTGAACCTCTAGATTCGTACATGTGAACGACATCGAGGTCGAGGTCGAACCCGGCGTAGTGCTGCGGCTGCGCCACCGAGACGGCTCCGGTGAGCCGTTTCTACTGGTACACGGGCTGTCCTCCAACGCCCGGCTGTGGGACGAGGTGGCCGGCCACCTCGCCGCGGCCGGGCATCCGAGCTGGTCGGTGGATCTGCGCGGGCACGGCGAGTCCGACGCGCCCGAGCACGGATACGACACCGGCACCGCCGCCGACGACCTCGCCGCGATCATCGCGGCGCTCGGGCTGGCCCGGCCCGTCGTCGTCGGACAGTCCTGGGGCGGCAACGTGGTGGTGCGCCTGGCCGCCAAGCACCCGCACCTGCCGGGCTCGCTCGGCCTGGTCGACGGCGGCTGGATCGACCTGCCCGCGATGTTCCCCGACTGGGCGGCCTGCGAGGCGGCCCTGCGCCCCGGCGACATCGACGGCCGCCCCGCCGCCGACCTGCGCGGCTGGCTGGAGTCGAGCCACCCGGACTGGTCGGCCACCGCGAAGGCGGCCACCCTGGCCAACCTGCGCGTCGAGGCCGACGGCACCATGTGGCGGCGCCTGACCATCCCGCACCACCTGCGCATCCTGCGCTCGATGTGGGACGAGCCCGCCGGCGCCGACCTGCCCCTGGTCACCGTCCCCGCGCTGCTGCTGCCCGCGCGCGGCCCCGACGACGAGCGCGCCGACCAGATCCGCTCGGCCGCCGCCGCCCTGCCCCACGCCCGCATCAGCTGGTACCCCGACTCCGACCACGACCTGCACGCCCAGCACCCGGCCCGGGTCGCCGCCGACCTGCTCACCCTGGTCCCCGGCGCGGAGGCGGCGGCATGACCCGGCTGCTGGTGGTCATGGGCTCCGGCGAGACCACCCCCACGATGATCAAACCGCACCGCGCCCTGTTCGCCGCACTGCCGCCGGACGGCCGGGCCGTCCTGCTCGACACGCCGTACGGGTTCCAGCTCAACGCCGACGAGATCAGCGCCCGCGCGGTCGGCTACTTCGCGCAGAGCGTCGGGCAGACCGTCGAGGTCGTCACCTGGCGCCGCACCCCCGAGCCCGGACTCGACCGGGAACGCGCCCTCACCGACCTGCGCGGCGCGAGCTGGATCTTCGCCGGGCCGGGCTCGCCCTCGTACGCCCTGCGCCAGTGGCGCGACACCGACCTGCCCGCGGTGCTGCCCCGAGCCGACGTGCTCGTCTTCGCCAGCGCCGCCGCGCTCACCCTCGGCTCGCACACCATCCCCGTGTACGAGATCTACAAAGCCGGCGCCGAACCCCACTGGCTCCCCGGCCTGAACCTGTTCCAGCAGCTCACCGGCGTGCCAGCGGTCGTCATCCCGCACTACGACAACGCCGAGGGCGGCCACCACGACACCCGCTACTGCTACCTCGGCGAGCCCCGCCTGCGCCTGCTCGAACGCGAACTGCCCGACGACCACGTGATCGTCGGGGTCGACGAGCACACCGCCCTGATCTGCGACCTCGACCAGCGCACCGCCACCGTCACCGGCAACGGCCGGCTGACCCTGCGCCGCCGCGGCGAAAGCACCACCTACCCCTCCGGCACCACCCTCCCCCTCCCCTTCCCCGAAGAAAGGAAGGGCCCCTTCTTATCGCTTCCCGTAGCAGAAGGGACCCTTCTTAACGCCGAATCCGCTGGAGCGGCGGGGCAGGCGGGGCAGGCGGGGGAAGTGGGGCAGGCGGGGGAGGTCGGCGGGTCGGCGGGTGGTGACGGGGGCGGTCAACGCGGTGCGCGGCACACGCCGACGAGCCTGCGGGAGGCGGCCGACGAGGTGGACGTGCGGTTCGGGGCGGCGCTGGCCGCCCGGGACGTGGACGGCTGCGTCGCGGCGGCCCTCGAACTGGAGCAGGTGATCACCGACTGGACGGCTGACACCAACGTCTCCGCCGACGGCGACCACGCGCGCGGCCTGCTGCGCGGCATGGTGGTGCGGCTGGGCCAGCTGGCGGGCAGCGCCGACCCGACTTCGCTGCTCACCCCGCTGGTCGACGCCCTGCTCGCGGTACGCCGATCCGCCCGCGAACGCCGCGACTGGCCCGCCGCCGACCAGGTCCGCGACGCCCTCGCCGCCGCCCGCATCGAGGTCCGCGACACCCCCGACGGCCCCGTCTGGCTCCCACCCTCCTGACCCGCCCCGCGCGCCGCGCCGCGCCGCGCCGCCGCGCCGCGGGGGCGGGGGCGGCGCGCGTTGGTGCAGTTTCGGGGAAAGTGCACGAAACGGGGCCAAGATTCGTGCACTTTCCCCGAAACTGCATGGTCGTGGCGGGGCGCGCGCGGCAGATGGGCGCCCGTATGAAAAAGACCAGACCCGCACGGGCGCGGGTCTGGTCTTTGGGAAGGGACTTTCAGGCGGGATTATTCCGTTTTATGCCCTGTCCAACGACGCCAGACAGGGCAGGAAACGCCTGATCAGGCCGCGAGCTTGCGGGCCAGCGCCGTGTCCAGGGTGTTCATGAACTCCTCGGTGGTCTGCCACGGCGCGTCGCGCGAGATCAGCAGCGAGAGGTCCTTGGTCATCGCGCCGCCCTCGACGGTCTCGATGATGACCTGCTCCAGCGTGTTCGCGAAGTCGGTCACCGCCGGGGTGCCGTCCAGCTTGCCGCGGTGGGCCAGGCCCCGGGTCCAGGCGAAGATCGACGCGATCGGGTTGGTCGACGTCTTCTCGCCCTTCTGCCACTGGCGATAGTGCCGGGTGACCGTGCCGTGCGCGGCCTCGGCCTCGACGGTACGGCCGTCGGGCGTCATCAGCACGGAGGTCATCAGGCCCAGCGAGCCGAAGCCCTGCGCCACGATGTCGGACTGCACGTCACCGTCGTAGTTCTTGCAGGCCCAGACGTACCCGCCCTCCCACTTGAGCGCGGCGGCGACCATGTCGTCGATCAGCCGGTGCTCGTAGGTCAGGCCCTTGGCCTCGAACTCCGCCTTGAACTCGGACTCGAAGATCTCGGCGAAGATGTCCTTGAACCGGCCGTCGTACGCCTTGAGGATCGTGTTCTTGGTCGACAGGTAGACCGGGTACTCGCGCAGCAGGCCGTAGCTGAACGACGCCCGCGCGAAGTCGCGGATCGAGTCGTCGTAGTTGTACATGCCCATGGCCACGCCACCGCCGGGGAAGTCGGCGATGTTGAACTCCATCGGCTCGCTGCCGTCGGCCGGGGTGTAGGTGACGGTCACCTTGCCGGGGCCGGGCACCACGAAGTCGGTGGCCTTGTACTGGTCACCGTGGGCGTGGCGGCCGACGACGATCGGCTTGGTCCAGCCCGGCACGAGCCGCGGCACGTTGCTCATGATGATCGGCTCGCGGAAGATGACGCCGCCGAGGATGTTGCGGATGGTGCCGTTGGGCGACTTCCACATCTTCTTCAGGCCGAACTCGGCGACCCGGGCCTCGTCCGGGGTGATGGTGGCGCACTTGACGCCCACGCCGTGCCGCTTGATCGCGTTCGCCGCGTCGATCGTCACCTGGTCGTCGGTGGCGTCGCGGTGCTCCATGCCGAGGTCGTAGTACTCCAGCTCCACGTCGAGGTAGGGCAGGATCAGCTGCTCGCGGATCTGCTTCCAGATGATCCGGGTCATCTCGTCGCCGTCGAGCTCGACGACGGGGTTGTTTACCTTGATCTTCGCCATCTCGCAGGCGCTCCTCTTACCTTCGGGCGTCCGGCGGCAGGGCGCCGGGCGGCGGTCGCACGACTTAGCAGTACGAGCGTACTGCCGTACCGACCTGCCGCAACCCCGGGGTGGCCCACGCCTCACCGATGTCCGGTTCGGCGCCTTGCCGCCGGGGTCTACGCTCCGGCCGACCCGAGCCCGACTCATCCGAGGAGATGAGGACATGGACAGCGACCCGCTGCCATTCCTGCCGGCGCTCACCACCCTGGTGATCGTCGGCGTACTGCTGCTCATCGTCATGCTCAAGTCCACCCACAGGATCGGGCCCACCGAGGTCGGCCTGGTCACCAAGCGGGTCGGCCGCAAGCTCGCCGACGACAACCCGGTCGCGTTCGCCGGGGAGGCCGGCTACCAGGCCGACCTGCTCATGCCCGGCCAGCGCTTCAAGCTGTGGCCGGTCTACTCGGTCACCAAGTTCCCCTGGGTGCAGGTGCCCGCCGGGGAGATCGGCGTGGTGATCGCCCAGGTCGGCGCGGCGCTGCCGATCGGCGCTAAGAGCGCCCGCTACCGTCCCGAGTTCGGCAACTTCTCCGGCCTGCGCGGGTTCGTCACCGCCGGCGGCGAGAAGGGTGTGCAGCGGCCGGTGCTGCCGCCCGGCACCCTGGTCCCGATCCACCCGGTCGCCTTCCTGGTCATCACGGCCCGCTCGGTGTTCGGCGTACCGGTGGCGCCGGAGTTGCAGGCCCTGGCCGCGAGCAAGAAGCTGACCCCCGCCGCGTTCGGGCTTACGGCCGAGCGGTTGAAGGTGGTGGTGATCTCGCCGCACGGCGACAAGGACATGATCGGCCTGGTCACGGTGCTGGAGGGCGAGCCGCTGCCCTCCGGTGACCTGGCCAGCCGCCTGGGCGGGTTCCATGACATCGCCGCCATGGAGGAGCACCCGGAGACCAGCGACGCCGAGATCATGGACGTGCTGCTGGGCTCGAAGAACGAGGTGCACAACAACTACCAGGACTTCCAGGCGTTCCTGGACGCGGGCGGCCGGATCGGCCTGCAGCACGATCCGCTGCTGTACGGCGCGTACCTGCTCAACCCGTTCCTGGTGCTGGTCGAGATGGTGCCGATGCTGGTGGTCAACCAGGGCCAGGTGGCCGTGGTCAAGGGGTTCGTGGGCCTGCCCACGCTGGACACCTCCGGCACCGACTTCAAGTTCGGCAGCATCGTGCGGCCGGGCCACCGGGGCATCTGGCAGGAGCCGCTGCGCACCGGCAAGTACGCGATCAACCCGCGCATCTACGCCGCCGAGCTGGTGCCGACCTTCATCCTGACGCTGAACTGGGCGCACCACATGTCGACCGCGCACGACCTCGACGCGCGGCTGGAGCCGATCATCGGCAAGAGCCGCGAGGGGTTCGTGTTCCGGATCGACCTGCAGGTGCAGATCCATGTCTCCGACGGCCGCGCGCCGCGGGTCATCTCCATGGTCGGCACGATGCTGAACCTGGTGAACGAGGTGCTGCAGTCGGCGGTGGGCAACCACTTCCGCAACACGCTGCAGGCCCTGGAGGCGATCAAGTTCATCGAGACCCGGCACGAGGTGCAGCAGGCCGCGTACGCGGCGATCACGCAGTACCTGGCCGGGTACGACGTGGAGACCCGGGGCGTCTACATCCAGGACGTGGTGTTCCCGCCGGAGCTGGTCGAGGTGCTGACGCACCGCGAGATCGCCAACCAGCAGCGGGCCACCTACGAGGAGCAGCAGCGGGCCGAGACGGTGCGCGTGCAGATGGAGAAGGCCCGGGGCACCGCCGACATGCAGGCCGAGCTCGCCTCGGCGGCGGTCTCGGTGGAGATCAGCGGCAACAAGGCGAAGGCCCGAGAGGCGGAGGCGGGCGGTCAGGCCGCGTACGTGCGGCTCACCGGCCAGGCCGAGGCCGACCGGGCCCAGGCGGTCGGCCTGGCCGAGGCGAAGGCGACCGAGGCGCTGGGGCTGGCCCGCGCGGCCGGTTTCCAGGCGCAGCGCGACGCCATCGGCGAGCTGCCGACCGCGCTGGTCGCGCTGGCCAACGCCATCGCCGAAGGAAAGATCAACATCATGCCGGAGGTACTGGTCACCGGCGGCTCCAGCCTCGACGGCCTGGCCGCCACGCTGATGCGGGCCCTGCACGACGGCAGGATCCCGCTCCAGCGGACCGAGCCGGAGTGAACCGAGGCGGGGGCGGTCCGCTGGGCCGCCCCCGCCATCGTCAGCCCCAGTTGATCTCGCCCCGCCCGGCCTCGGCCAGGGCGGTCTTGATCTGCGAGAACGGCTTGCTGCCCAGGAACCCCTTCTGGTTCATCGGGCTCGGGTGACCGGCCTCCAGCACCGTGTGCTGCGGGTTGCGCACCAGCGCCGCCTTCTTACGCGCGTACGACCCCCAGAGCACGAACACCACCCGGTACGGCGAGTCGTTGACGGCCTTGATCGCGGCGTCGGTGAACTGCTCCCAGCCCTGGTTGGCGTGGGTGGCAGGGGTGCCTGAGCGGACGGTCATGACCGCGTTGAGCAGGAGCACGCCCTGCGCCGCCCAGCCGGTCAGGTCGCCGTTGGACGGCGGGTTCACGCCCAGGTCGTCCTTGAGCTCCTTGTAGACGTTGCGCAGGCTCGGCGGCACCGGCACGCCGGGGCGGACGCTGAAGCTCAGCCCGTGCGCCTGGCCGGGCTTGAAGTAGGGGTCCTGCCCCAGGATCAGCACCCGGGTGTGCGCCGGGGAGGTCAGCCGGAACGCGGTGAACAGGTCCTCGACGGGCGGGAAGACCGGGCCGGCGGCGTACTCGGCCTCGACGAAGGCGGAGAGCTTCGCGGTGGCGTCGAGGTCCAGATGCGGCTTCATCACGTCGCGCCACTCGGCGGGCAACAGTTCGAGCAGGTCCAATGCCATGCCGGTCACCCTAGTGCCCTGGTGTGACACGTCCACCGCAGCCCCTGCGGGCGTTTGCCCGCCCGCCGTACCGGGTATCGCACGGCGTGCAGACGTTCCTGCCGTACCCGGACTTCGCGGCCAGTGCGGCGGCGCTGGACCCCAGGCGGCTGGGCAAGCAGCGGGTCGAGACGATCCAGGTGCTGCGCGGCCTGGTCGTGCCCGGCTACGGCTGGCGCCACCACCCGGCCGTGAAGATGTGGACCGGGTACGAGGAGGCGCTGGTCCGGTACGGACTGGAGATCTGCGGCAGTTGGCGCGCCACCGACCGCGCCGACACCTGCGCCGCGACCCTGGGCACCGACCTGGCCGCCGCCCGCGGCATCCGCGCGGTACGCGACCAGGACACGCTCGCCGCCGCGGGTGAACTGCCGCCCTGGCTGGGCGATCCGGCCTTCCACGCGAGTCACCGCGCCGCGCTGCTGCGCAAGGACCCGGAGTTCTACCGCCCGCTCTTCGGCGACCAGCCGGACGACCTGCCCTACATATGGCCCGCCTCCGATCGCGCCTGAGACGCGAAAGGTCCCGCCCGAGCGGGCGGGACCTTTCGGTGCGGGTCAGAGCCCGGCTACGTCGGCCTGCTTGGCGCGGACGGCCTCGGCGGCCTCCTTCAGACCGGCCAGCTCCGACTCGCTGAGGTCGGTCAGCACGATGTTCTTGGCGCCGGTGGCGCCGATCGCGGCCTCGACACCCAGGTAGACGCCGGAGATGCCGTACTCGCCGTCGACCCAGGCGCAGACCGGCATGACCTCGCCGGAGTCCTCCGCCACGGCCTTGGCCATGCGGGCGGCGGCCGCCGACGGCGCGTAGTACGCCGAACCCGTCTTGAGCAGCGCCACGACCTCGGCACCACCGTTGCGGGTACGGGTGACCAGCTCCTCGATCTTCTCGGCGGGCAGCAGGTCGGACAGCGGCTTGCCGTCGACGGTGCAGCGCGACGGGACCGGCACCATGGTGTCGCCGTGCGAGCCCAGGGTCAGCGTCTTTACCGAGCCGACCGGAACCTTCAGCTCCTCGGCCACGAAGTGGGTGAAGCGCGCGGTGTCGAGCATGCCGGCCTGGCCGATGACCCGGTTCTTCGGGAACTGGGTGGCCAGCTGGGCCAGCGCGGTCATCTCGTCCAGCGGGTTGGACACCACGATGACGATGGCGTTCGGCGCGTGCTTGGCGACCTGCTCGGCCACCCCGCGCACGATCTTGGCGTTGACCTCGAGCAGGTCCATGCGGCTCATGCCCGGCTTGCGCGGCAGGCCAGCGGTGATCACGACGATGTCAGAGCCCGCGATCGCCTCGTAGCCCGAGCCGTCGACGCCGGTGGTGGCACCGATCACCTTGGTCTCGAAGCCCTCGATGGACCGCGACTGGTTGAGGTCCAGGGCCAGGCCCTCCGGCTTGCCCTCGATGATGTCGGTCAGCACGACGGTCTCGAAGACGTCGTACTCGGCGAGCCGCTGCGCGGTGGTCGAGCCGTAGAAACCGGCGCCGACGACGGTGACCTTCTTGCCCATTGGCACATACTCCCTGCTGGTGGACGTCTGGTGGTGACCAGCGCGGTCCTGTGACGAAGGTGTAACGATTCCGCACCATAGCCCGAGGCGTCTATGCGAAGCCTGCTGGGTGCGGCGGGTGTGGCCTAGCGCGCCGCCTCGGCCCGCTCGACCACGTTGGTCAGCAGCATCGCCCTGGTCATGGGCCCGACGCCGCCGGGGTTGGGCGACACGAACCCGGCCACCCCGGCCACGTCCGGGTGTACGTCACCCACGATGTGCTTCTTCCCGTCGGCGCCCTCGACCCGCGACACGCCCACGTCGAGCACGGCCGCGCCCGGCTTGACCATGTCGGCGGTGACGATGCCGGGCACCCCGGCCGCCGCGATGACGATGTCGGCCCGGCGTACGTGCCCGGCCAGGTCCTTGGTGCCGGTGTGGCACAGCGTCGCGGTGGCGTTCTCGGTGCGCCGGGTCAGCAGCAGGCCCATCGGGCGGCCCACGGTGACGCCGCGACCGATCACGACGACCTCGGCCCCGGCGATCGGCACGTGGTAGCGGCGCAGCAGCTCGATGATGCCGCGCGGCGTGCACGGCAGCGGCGCCGGCACGCCCAGCACCAGGCGGCCCAGGTTGACCGGGTGCAGGCCGTCGGCGTCCTTGTCCGGGTCGATCAGCTCCAGCACCCGCTGCTCGTCCAGGCCCCTGGGCAGGGGCAACTGGACGATGTAGCCGGTGCAGGCCGGGTCGGCGTTGAGCTCGGCGACGGCGCGCTCGACATCGGACTGGGTCGCGTCGGCGGGCAGGTCGCGGCGCAGCGAGGCGATGCCCACCTCGGCGCAGTCGCGGTGCTTGCCGTTGACGTACCAGTGCGAGCCCGGATCGTCGCCGACCAGCACGGTGCCCAGGCCGGGGACGACGCCCCGCGCCGCCAGCTTCGCGACCCGTTCTTTCAGGTCGGCCTTGATCGCCGCCGCGGTCTCGGTGCCGTTGAGGATCGTCGCCGTCATACCGCCGATCCTCCCACCTCCCCGATCCCCCCGAACCGGGACATGCCCACTCACGCTCCCTCGCCCGCCGCCCGCCCTCGAATTGACGCTGGCCTATCCAGAGGACCGTTTCCGGATTCTCGTGCTCTAGATAGGCCACCGTCGAAGGCAGGCAGGGCGTGACGACCCCGGCAAGGTGGGCAAAGGCGAGAAGCGGGCAGCGGTACGGCGAAAACCGGCGCTGAAGTTGATCTATGAAATGCCAGTTGACCTGGTCATATAACCGTGGGTAACAGTGTGATAGATCACCCTGTGGCCTTGGTGGCAGGATCTTCCATCATCTGGGACGACTTTCGAGGGCAAACCGGGCAGTGATCGTGTCCACCATGTGACCGCAGTCTGTCGCCCCGGTCACGTCCCAGATCGGGCATAATCCCCGATAACACTACATTTGGCAGGCCGTCTCCTAATACCAAATCAGCAGGCAGATCCGCAAGTGGTCCACTCGTAGACTGTTGCGAATCTGCAACCCGCGGGTTTGGTGCCGGGCCGAGCTTCGTCCTACCTTTGCCGGACGTTGCACTGCGTGACAACGGCAGGTCAGCCTGCCGTCGATGCATGTGGGACGTAGGAGATGAGGAGGCTCAATGCAGGTCCGTAGGCTCGCGGCCTGGGCCGCTCTCCCGCTCGCTGTCACTCTGGGCCTGACGGCCTGTGGCAAGAGCGGTGGCAGCGACACGGGTAGCACCAACCCCAACGGTGTCGTGTCGGTCGGAATCGCCGAACCGAAGCACCTGATCCCCACCAACACCGCGGAGACGAGTGGCTCCCAGGTGCTGGCGGCGCTGTTCGCTCCCCTGGTGGACTTCGACGAGGCCAACAAGCCGTACGAGGTCGCCGCGCAGGAGATCAGCACGACTGACAACAAGACCTGGACGATCAAGCTGAAGGACGGCTGGACGTTCCACAACGGCGAGCCGGTCACCGCCGACAACTACATCAACGCCTGGAACTACGGCGCCTACGCCCCGAACGCCCAGGACAACAACTACTTCTTCGACAAGATCGAGGGCTACGCGGCGCTGAACCCGGCGGACGCGACGACCACCCCCGCCGCGTCGACCCTGTCCGGCCTCAAGAAGGTCGACGACAAGACGTTCACGGTGACCCTGAACGCGCCGTTCAGCGAGTTCAAGTCGCTGCTGGGCTACACCGCGTTCTACCCCCTGCCGAAGGCCGCGTTCACCGACGTCGCCGCCAGCCCGCTGGTCCTCAACAAGGACTTCGAGCAGGCCCCCGTCGGCAACGGCCCCTTCAAGATCAAGGGTGCCTGGAACCACGACTCGGGCATCGAGGTCGAGAAGTACGACGCCTTCGCCGGCACCAAGCCGAGCATCGGCGGCGCGAACTTCAAGATCTACCAGAACGACGCCGCCGAGTACGCGGACCTGCAGGCCAACAACCTGGACGTGATCAAGCAGATCCCGACCGACAGCCTGCCGACCGTCCAGGGCGACCTGGGCGACCGCTACCAGACCAGCCCGGCCTCGACCCTGCAGGTGCTGGCGTTCCCGACCTTCGACCCGCGCTTCAGCAAGGCCGAGGTCCGCAAGGCCATCTCGATGGCGATCGACCGCGAGGAGATCGTCAACAAGGTGTTCCAGGGCTCGCAGCGGGCCGCGTACTCGTTCGTGTCGCCGGTCGTCGCGGGCTACCGCGACAAGACCTGCGGTGCGGCCTGCGAGTTCAACCCGACCGAGGCCAAGAAGCAGTACGAGGCTGCCGGCGGCCCCAAGTCGCTGAACATCACGTACAACGCTGACGGCGGTCACCAGGCGTGGGTCGACGCGACCTGCAACCAGCTGAAGACCAACCTGGGCGTCGACTGCGTCGGCACCCCGGAGCCGAAGTTCGCCGACCTGCTCACCAAGGCCAAGGCGAAGAAGGACGTCGGCATGTTCCGCATGGGCTGGGTCATGGACTACCCGTCCATGGAGAACTACCTCGGCCCGCTGTACTCGACCAACGGCTCGTCGAACTACTACGGCTACAGCAACCCCACCTTCGACAACCTGCTGAAGGAGGGCTCGGCCGCGGCGACCCAGGACGAGGCGATCAAGAAGTACCAGGCCGCCGAGGACCTGCTCGCGCAGGACCTGCCGGTGCTGCCGCTGCGCTTCGGCCAGAACAGCTTCGGTCACTCGACCAAGGTCAAGGACGTTTCGATCGACCTGTTCAACCGGGTCGACCTGAACAAGATCCAGTACGTCGGCTGACGTCAGCGATTGACCTTGGGGGTGGTGCCGATCCGGAGGGATCGGCACCACCCCCAACGCTGAAACCCCCACGTCGATCGCAGCCCCGTGGTACGAACAATGCGACTATTCGTACCGAATTGTGCTGCCCGGTGAGAGAAGAACGACGATGTTCCGCTACATAGTGCGGCGCCTGCTACAGATGATCCTGGTCTTCATCGGGACCACCTTCATCGTCTTCACCCTGATGTTCGCGGGCGGTGAAGGCGACCCGATCCAGAACCTGGCCGGCGAGCGCCCCGTCAGCGCGATCCAGCGCGCCCAGCTCGAACAGCAGTTCCACTTCAACGATCCGTTCCTCACGCGCTACTGGCACTACCTGACCGATCTGCTCAACCTGGACCTGGGCACCTCGCTGACCGGCCGCCCGGTGTGGGACCTGATCACGGAGCGGTTCCCGACCACGCTCATGCTGGCCAGCATCGCGATCCTGGTGACCATCGTGTTCGGCATCACCGCCGGCGTGATCGCGGGCATCCGCCGCGGCGGCATCTTCGACAACATCACGCTGGTGGTCACCCTGATCATCATCGGTATCCCCACCGTGGTGCTCGCCCCCATCGGCCAGCTGCTGTTCGGCATCAAGTGGCCGATCTTCCCGGCCACCGCCAACAACCCCGCCACGTGGTACGAGCTGCTGCTGCCCGGCATCATCCTGGGCATGCTGTCCGTCGCCACGGCGATGCGGCTCACCCGTGCCTCGGTCAGCGAGAACCTGCGCGCCGACTTCGTCCGGACCGCGCGGTCCAAGGGCATCCCGCGCCGCCGCGTGATCGGCGTGCACGTGCTGCGCAACTCGCTCATCCCGATCGTCACCTTCATCGGTGTCGAGCTCGGCTCGCTGATGGGCGGCGCGATCATCACCGAGCGCATCTTCAACATCACCGGCATCGGCAACCTGCTCTACAAGAGCCTCAGCCTGGGCGACGCCCCGGTCGTCGTGGGCACCGTGAGCGTGCTGGTCGTGGTGTTCCTCATCGCCAACCTGATCGTGGACCTGCTGTACGCGGTGCTCGATCCGCGGATCCGGTACGAGTAGGCGGAAGACAATGAGTGAGTTCGAGAACGTGGCAGCCACCGAGCTGCACACCGCCACCCCCGGCCCGGCCGGTGAGCCCGGCGCCCCCGGCCAGCCGAAGACCCTCGAGACCAGCAAGGCGCGCAGCGCCACCGCCGACGCGTGGCACGACCTGAGCCGCCGCCCGCTGTTCTGGATCGCCGTGCTGATCGGCCTGGTGGCCCTGGTGATGGCGTGCTTCCCGTCGCTGTTCACCAGCAGCGACCCCACCGCGCGGGACTTCTGCGCGCTGTCGCGCCAGAACGCCGGCGCCAGCGGCCAGGCCATCTTCGGGTACGACTTCCAGGGCTGCGACGTCTACACCCAGGCCGTGTACGGCGCCCGCAACTCGCTGGTGATCGGCTTCTTCGCCGCCCTGTTCGCCGGGGTGCTGGCCGTCATCGCCGGTCTGACCTCCGGCTTCTTCGGCGGCTGGATCGACGCGGTCGTCTCCCGCGTCACCGACATCGTGCTGGGCCTGCCGCTGATCCTGGCCGGCCTCGTGATCATGAAGCGGGTCGACAACGCCGGCGGCGACAACACCGCCCGCATCATCGCGTTCGTGCTCATCCTGGGCGGCCTGGGCTGGACCACCGCCGCCCGCGTGGTGCGCTCCTCGGTCATCTCGGCCAAGCAGCAGGACTACGTCCAGGCGGCCCGGATGCTGGGCGCGGGCAACAGCCGCATCATGTGGCGGCACATCCTGCCCAACGCGCTGGCGCCGTTCCTCGTGGTCATCACGATCGCGCTGGGCTCGTTCATCGCGGCCGAGGCATCGCTGTCCTTCCTCGGCGTCGGGCTCAAGCCCCCGGCGCAGTCCTGGGGCCAGCAGATCTCGCAGGCGTCAGCGATCGGCCGGGTCCGCACGAACCCGATCCCGCTGATCGTCCCGTCCACCTTCCTCGCGCTCACGGTGCTCGCCTTCATCATCCTCGGCGACAAGATCCGCGAAGCGTTCGACCCGAAGCTGCGGTGATCCACATGACTGACATCCAGGTACAGCCGGGCCACGTGCCCACCGGGCACGCTCTGCTCGAGGTCAAGAACCTCTTCGTCGAGTTCCACACCCGCGACGGCGTCGCCCGGGTCATCAACGGGGTGTCGTACCACCTGAACCCCGGTGAGACGCTGGCGGTGCTGGGCGAGTCGGGCTCGGGCAAGTCGGTGACCGCGCAGGCGATCATGGGCATCCTCGACATGCCACCCGCGAAGATCCCCGGCGGCGAGATCCTCTACAAGGGCGAGAACCTGCTCACCATGTCGGAGGAGAAGCGTCGCCAGGTGCGCGGCAAGGAGATCTCGATGATCTTCCAGGACGCGCTCTCGGCCCTGAACCCGGTGTTCCCGGTCGGCTGGCAGATCTCGGAGACCCTGCGCACCCGCGCGGGCATGTCGAAGAAGGACGCCCTGGCCCGCGCGGTCGAGCTGATGGACCTGGTCAAGATCCCGGCCGCCAAGGCCCGGATCAAGGACTACCCGCACCAGTTCTCCGGCGGCATGCGCCAGCGCGTCATGATCGCGATGGCGCTGGCGATGGACCCGAAGGTGCTCATCGCCGACGAGCCCACCACCGCGCTGGACGTCACCGTGCAGGCCCAGATCATGGACCTGCTCGGCGACCTGCGCCGCGACCTCAACATGGGCATGATCCTGATCACGCACGACCTGGGCGTGGTCGCCGACGTCGCGGACCGGATCGCGGTCATGTACGCCGGCCGGATCGTCGAGCACGCCAACGTGCACGAGCTCTACAAGCACCCGGCGCACCCGTACACCGAGGGCCTGCTCGACTCGATCCCGCGGCTGGACTCCAAGGGCACCGAGCTCGCCACGATCAAGGGCCTGCCGCCGAACCTGCTGCGTCCGCCGACCGGCTGCGCGTTCCACCCCCGGTGCCGGTACGCCAAGGACGTGTGCCGCACCGACGTGCCCGCCTCGCTGAACCTCGGCAACGGCCGTACCAGCGCCTGCCACTTCGCTAAGGAGATGCTCGATGGCACACTCCGTTGAGAACATCACCCCGGCGGCGCGCCCGGCCGGTGAGCCGATCCTGCGGGTCGAGAACCTGGTCAAGCACTTCCCGATCACCCAGGGCATCCTCTTCAAGAAGAAGATCGGCGCCGTCAAGGCGGTCGACGGGGTCAGCTTCGAGCTGCACCGCGGCGAGACGCTGGGCATCGTCGGCGAGTCCGGCTGCGGCAAGTCGACGCTGGCCAAGCTGCTGATGCGGCTTGAGACGCCGACCGGCGGCCGGGCCCTGCTCAACGGCAAGGACATCTTCAAGATGGGCGGCGGCGAGCTGCGCCGCCTGCGCCGCAACGTGCAGATGGTGATGCAGGACCCGTACACCTCGCTGAACCCGCGGATGACCGTCGGCGACATCATCGGCGAGCCGTACGAGATCCACAGCGACGTGGCCCCCAAGGGCGACCGGCAGCGCCGCGTACAGGAGCTGCTGGAGCTCGTGGGCCTCAACCCCGAGCACGTCAACCGCTACCCGCACCAGTTCTCCGGCGGCCAGCGCCAGCGCATCGGCATCGCCCGCGCGCTCGCGCTCAAGCCCGAGGTCATCGTCTGCGACGAGCCGGTGTCGGCGCTGGACGTGTCGATCCAGGCGCAGGTCATCAACCTGCTGGAGGGCCTGCAGCGGGAGCTGAACCTGTCCTACATCTTCATCGCGCACGACCTGTCCGTGGTGCGGCACATCTCCGACCGGGTCGGCGTGATGTACCTGGGCAAGATGGTGGAGATCGGCTCGGACGCGGAGATCTACGAGCGGCCGACGCACCCGTACACCCAGGCGCTGCTGTCGGCGGTGCCGGTGCCGGACCCGGACGCCCGCGCCCACCGCGACGTCATCCGGCTCACCGGCGACGTACCGTCGCCGGCCAACCCGCCGTCGGGCTGCCGCTTCCGCACCCGCTGCTGGAAGGCGCAGGAGCGCTGCTCGGTGGAGGAGCCGCTGCTCATCCGCCGCGCGGTCGACCCGCACCCGAGTGCCTGCCACTTCGCGGAGCTGCGCAACCCGGTCGCCTGACGGCCGCCGAAAGCGATCGGCGCCCCCGCCCGGAACCCCTGTGAGGTGGGGTCCTGAGCGGGGGCGCCGATCTTTGTTCGTGCACTTTCGGGGAGAGTGCTGGAATCACGACCTGGATTCCAGCACTCTCCCCGAAACTGTCGGAACTGTCAGTGGGCGAAGTGGCGGGAGCCGGTGAAGTAGAGGGAGATGCCGGCCGCCTTGGCGGCGTCGATGACCTCCTGGTCGCGGACCGAGCCGCCCGGCTCGACCACGGCGGTGACGCCCGCGTCGAGCAGCACCTGCAGGCCGTCGGCGAACGGGAAGAACGCGTCCGACGCGGCCACCGAGCCCTTGGCCCGGTCCCCGGCGCGGGTGACCGCCAGCTTGCACGAGTCGACCCGGTTCACCTGGCCCATGCCCACGCCCACGCTGGCACCGTCCTTGGCCAGCAGGATCGCGTTGGACTTGACCGCGCGCACCGCGCCCCACGCGAACTCGAGGTCGTCGAGCACGTCAGCAGCGGCGGGCTCGCCCGCGACCAGGGTCCAGTTCTCGACGCTGTCGCCCTCGGAGTTGAAGCTGTCCCGGGTCTGCACCAGGATGCCGCCCGAGATCTGCCGCATCTCGGTCGGGCCCGGCCGGTGCGCCGGGGCGACCAGGACGCGCAGGTTCTTGCGCCCGGCCAGGATCTCCACCGCGCCCTCGGCGTACGCGGGGGCGACCACGACCTCGGTGAAGATCTCCGCGATCTGGCGGGCCAGCTCGACGGTGACCTCGCTGTTGACGGCGATGACGCCGCCGAAGGCCGAGACCGGGTCGCAGGCGTGCGCCTTGGCGTGCGCGTCGGCGGCCGAGACGGTGCTGACCGCGATGCCGCACGGGTTGGCGTGCTTGATCACCGCGACCGCGTGCACGCCGTCGAAGTCGTGCACCGCGCGCCAGGCGGCGTCGGTGTCGACGTAGTTGTTGTACGACATCTCCTTGCCGTTGAGCTGCTCCGCGCGCGCCAGACCCGCCGCCGAGGCCGGGTCGATGTAGAGCGCCGCCGCCTGGTGCGGGTTCTCGCCGTAGCGCAGCACGTCCTTGCGCCACACGCCCAGGCCCGCGTACTCCGGCCAGCACTGCGCGCCGGGGGCCAGCGACTCCAGCTCCACCAGCTCCTGGGCGCACCAGTTGGCCACGGCCACGTCGTAGTCGGCGATGTCGGCGAAGGCCCGCGCGGCCAGCGCCCGGCGCTCGCCGAGGGTGAAGCCGCCCTTCTCCAGCGCGGCCGCGATCAGGGCGTACTCGTTCGGGGAGGTGACCACCGCGACGTTGGCGTGGTTCTTGGCCGCCGCGCGGACCATGGCCGGGCCGCCGATGTCGATCTGCTCCACGCACTCCTCCAGCGAGGCGCCCGAGGAGACGGTCTGCGAGAACGGGTACAGGTTGGAGATGAGCAGGTCGAAGGGCTCGACGCCGAGCTCGGCGAGCTGGTCGCGGTGGCTGTCCAGGCGCAGGTCGGCGAGCAGCCCGGCGTGCACCTTCGGGTGCAGCGTCTTGACCCGCCCGTCCAGGCACTCCGGGAAGCCGGTCAGCTCCTCGACCCGGGTCACCGGCGCGCCCATGGTCTCGATGCGCTGCGCGGTCGAGCCGGTCGACACGATCTCGACGCCGTGCCGGCGCAGCACCGCTGCCAGCGACTCGAGGCCCGTCTTGTCGTACACGCTGACCAGCGCCCTGCGGATCGGCTTGCGCTCGCCACCGGCGGCCTGCTCGCTCATCCGACTATCACCTTTCTGCCGTTGATGGTCCAACCGGCACGGGCCATCCGGCCGACGTAGTCGACCAGCTGCGCGCGCTCGGCGTCTTTGATGCGCTCGGAGAGGGTGTCCTCGGTGTCGTCGTCGAGCACCGGCACCGCCACCTGGGCGATGATCGCCCCGGTGTCCATTCCGCCGTCCACGAAGTGGAGGGTCGCCCCGGCGACCTTCACGCCGTAGGCGAGGGCGTCGCGGGGGCCGTGGATGCCTGGGAACGACGGGAGCAGCGCGTTGTGGGTGTTGATGTAGCGCCCCTCGAACCGGTCCAGGAACGTCTTGCCGACCAGTTTGAGGAACCCCGCCCCGATCACGAGGTCGGGCCGGTGCTCGGCGGTGAGCGCGGTGAAGGTTTCGTCCCACTCGTCGCGGGAAGCGAAGTCGGGGACGCGGGCGACGTATGAGGGGACTCCGGCGGCCTGGGCGCGGGTGAGGCCGGCGATGCCGTGCCGGTCGGCGCCGACGGCCACGACGGTCGCACCGTACGCGGGGTCGGTGCAGGCGTCGAGCAGGGCTTGCAGATTCGTACCGGAGCCGGAGACCAGGACGACGAGGCGAGCGGTCACAGCAGCACCCTATCGGGCTGGCGGAGCCGCCTTCGCGGCGGGTATGGCACTGATTTACGGCGTTTTGCCCGACTAACTGACTGATAAAGCGGATATTGAGGACAGAACTGCATTCCAGGGCGCGTCGAACCCGGCGCCGAGCCACTGCGACACCACCGCGGTGCCGGACCGGCGCGTGCTGCCGAACGCGAGGAGCCGACCTTGACGCAACCGCCGCCGCCCCCGGACACGCCGGAGGAGCCGCACCACCCGTACGAGCCGCCGGTGCGGCATGACCAACCCGGCTCCCCGGACGTGCCGCCCCCACCCGGCGAGCCGGTGCCGCCGCCGCCCCAGGCGCCCGACGTGCCGCCGCCGCCCCAGACGCCCGACGTGCCGCCGCCGCCCCAGACGCCCGACGTGCCGGAGGCGCCCGAGACGCCCGGGGGCACGCCGGAGCCGCCGCCGTGGCCGCCGCTGCATGACGCGACGGAGAGCTCGTTCGAGCCGCCCGCGGCCGAGCCGTACCACCCGCCGCCGGTGCTGAGCGACCCCACGGCCCCGCCGCCGCCCGAGCCGCCCGCCCCGCCGCCGCCCGTGCCGTCGGTGCCCGAGCCGCCGCCGAGCCCGGTCGCGGCCGAGCCGCCGTCGACCGGCTCGGACTGGTCGGCGCCGAGCGGCGACAACCCGTACGCGAGCGGGCCGCCGTCGTACGAGCCGCCCGGCCCGCCCGCCGTGCCGCCACCGCCGCCACCGGTCACCGAGCCGTACCGCAGCCCCGGCACCACCTACGGCGAGCCCCTCCCGGCGCCGCCGCCACCGCCGCCGCTCGGCCACGGGGCGCCGCCACCGCCGCTCGGGCCCGGCCAGGGCACCGTCTACCAGCGCGCGGGCGGGGCCCAGAACAACCTGCTCGGCTGGATCGGCCTGGTCTGCGGCGTGCTGAGCGGCGGTTGCTGCTGCTGCCCCTGGATCAGCGGGCTGCCGCTGATCGGCGGCATCCCGGCCATCATCCTGGGCTACCTGCACCTGTCCCGGGTGAAGAAGGGCCAGGCCTCGATGAGCTGGCTGGGCTGGGTCGCGATCGCGCTGGGCGTGCTCGCCATCATCGGCGCCATCTGCGGACTCACCACCCACTGGACCGACCGGATCTACGACCAGTACCGCTGAGCCGCCGCGACGCGTGCCCGGTGGGCCGGCCCGGACAGGGCCGTCCCACCGGGCACGGCCCGTTCAGCGGCCCCATAGACTCCGCTGGTCCGAACACGGCCCGGCGGCACGGGCCGCCGCGACGACCCCTCGGAGTCTGCTTTGGGCCACGACTGGCAGCAACCGCTGGTCGACAACAACAGGACGATGTCGGTCGTCGGCATCCTGCTGTTCCCCCCGCTGGGGCTGCTGGCACTGGTCAGCGCCAACCGGGTCAATCCGCTGCTGCGGCAGGGCGAGTTCGCACAGGCGCAGGCCGCGGTCGCCACGTCCCGCACGTGGTCCCGGCTCGCGGTGCTCGTCGGCCTGGCGGTGTGGACGATCGGCTGCGCGTGCTGCACCGTGCTCGCGGTGAAGCTGGGCATCCGCGTCTTCGAGTGACGGCCGGGACGCGACCGGTGTCGCTCGGCAGCCGTGTCTTCGAGACGCGGTCTGGAAACGACTCTCGGACCGTCAGTCCTGGACGGAAGCGGTCCGCTTCGCACCCGGCCGGGCCGTGAACGCCCAGACGCCCGCCACCGCGAGCAGGCTGCCGAGGGTCACCACCAGCGCACCCATGCCGGCCATGGGCCAGATCGCGGGGCCGAAGCGCAGCGCGCCGCTGGTGGTGCGCAGCACCCCGCCGGAGGCGTAGCCGACCGCCGCGCACAGCAGCCCGGCCACCACCCCGCCGACCGCCGCCGACCCGGCCAGGCGCAGCCAGTTCGGCTGCGGCAGCACCACGTCGCCCTGGCGGGTACGCCGGGGACGCAGCCGCCGGTGCGCCAGCAGCACCATCGCCAGCGCCCCGCCGAGCAGCGGCAGGACCGTCAGCAGCCAGCCGACCCCACGCAGCGGTGCCTGCGGCACCCCGGCGAACACCGGCAGCCCGGTCCGGGGCAGCGTGCCCGCCTCGAAGCCCGGCCCCAGCAGGTATGACGCCGCCCAGGCGGACAGGTTCGGCCCGTACGCCAGGCAGAGCAGGACCGCGCCGATCTGCCCGAGCACGCCGCCCGGGAACTCCGCGAGCCGGTGCGAAGCCTCGGCCCCGTTCACCGCCACGGCCAGGCCGACCGCCCCGGCGCCGACCCCCATGACGAGCAGCGTCGCGACCAAGCCGACCCGGATCCCGTCGCGCAGCAGCAGCGGCGTCTGCCGGGCCAGCCGCCGCACCACCCCGCCGCTGCGGGCCGCGCCCAGACCGGCCGCGGCCAGGCCCAGCACGGCGAAGTTCAGCGCCGCCCGCCAGGGCGTCACCAGGATGCCCGGACCGTCCACCAGCGCCGCCGCACCGACGCCGAGCCCGCAGTACACGGCGGTGACGGCCCCGGCGGCCAGGGCGGCGTGCCGGATCGACCCGCTGCCCTGCGCGCCCAGCGCGCGTACGGTGTGCACCGCGGCGCGGCTGAGCCGCCACAGCGCCACCGCGGTGAGCAGCAGCGGCGGCAGGTCGAGGGTGGCCAGGTGCTCGTTGAGCGGGCCGGTCAGCGGCACGCCGTGCCCCAGCAGCCAGCCGGCCAGCGCCACCCGCGCGGACAGGCCGAGCGCGACCGGCCCCTCCATGGCGCGGGCGCCGACGGTCAGCAGCAGCAGCGGCAGGACGGTCTGCAGCGCGGCCCAGACGGTGTTGACCAGTGCGGCGACCGGCAGCGGAGCGCCTTTCGGGCGCAGCACGCCCGTCGGCCGCCCGCGCGAGAGCAGCACGGTCTCCCGGTGGGCCAGGTCGTCGCGCGGGGGCAGCAGCACCGTCTCGCGAGTGGCCAGATGCCCCGGGGTCAGCAGCACGGTGTCGTGCGTGGCGACGTCGTGCCCGGAGTCCGAGTCGGGCCGCGCGTCCTCGGGGCGGGCCAGTTCCAGCAGCACGGTCTCCTGCGCGGCCGGCTCGGCCGCGGCTTCGGGCGCGCCTGCTCGCGGCGCGGCACCGGCCGGTGGCTCGTCCTGGCCGCTCTCGGGTTCGGACGGGTCGGACCGCGGCACGTCGGCTCCGACGGGCGTGCCGTCTGCCATCGGGCTGCCGGCAGTCACCACCTCAGCCGTCACGCCGTCAGCAGCCGCGTCGGCATCGGATGCGCCGTCGGCGTCCGGAGCGCGCCCGCCGGGCACCGCGGGACGCAGTCGGGTCGGCACGCGCCCAGCCTCGTCCGGCCGCCGGACCGGCGACTCGTCGAGGGGCCCATCATGTTCCGCCATCAGGCGATACCTAACCACAAACGAGGCGTGATGACCACGATCCCTACCCCGTGGCCATTTCGACCCGATATGCGAGTTAGGAGGGTTACGCTGCGATCAGGTCCCTACCGAGGGAGGCACCGTGACCTACACACCGCCGCCGCCGAGCGTGCCGCCGCCACCTCCACCACCGCCCGTGCCGCCACCGCCGCCACCCAACCTGCCGCCCAATCCGGTGGCCCCGGGCGGCCAGGACAAGGCCAGGATCTTCGGCATCATCGGCATCGTCACGGCCATCTGCTGCACCGGCGTGCTCGGCATCATCTTCGGCGCGCTGTCGGTGCGCGAGGCCAAGCGGACCGGCACCTCGGCCGTACTCGGCTGGATCGCCATCGTGCTCGGCGTGCTCGGCCTCTGCAAGGACGTCTGGGTGATCCGCTACGGCCCGTTCAGCAACCAGAAGATGTAGTCCCGATCGGGGGAAGCGATGACGAACGAACCCGTGCCGCCGCACGAGCCGGTGCCGCCGGTGCCCCCACCGCCGCCACCACCGCCTCCGGTGCATCCGGGCCCGTCACCGTACGGGGTGGGACCGCCGCCGGCGGGCAAGGACAACACGGTGCTGTTCGGCATCATCGGCATCGTGGCCGCCGTCGCCTGCTGCCCGCCGCTGGGCATCCTGTTCGGCTGGCTGTCCATGAAGGAGGCCCGCAAGCACGGCCAGGAGGAGACCCTCGGCAAGGTCGGCTTCTGGCTGGGCATCGCCTTCACCGTGCTGTGGCTGCTCGGCTGGATCCTGGCCTGCGCGCTCGGCGGACTCGGCGGAATGATGGGCGGCCACCGCTACGACTACTGACGGCGTACGCACGAAAGGGGCGCCACCCGCACGGGTGGCGCCCCTTTCTCGTCTGCCGGGCTCAGCGGCCCTGCATGACCTCGCGCATCAGGCGCGCGGTCTCCGACGGCGTCTTGCCGACCTTGACCCCGGCCGCCTCCAGCGCCGTCTTCTTCGCGTCGGCGGTGCCGGACGAGCCGGAGATGATCGCGCCGGCGTGGCCCATGGTCTTGCCGGGCGGGGCGGTGAAGCCCGCGATGTAGCCGACCACCGGCTTGGTCACGTTGGCCTTGATGAACTCGGCCGCGCGCTCCTCGGCGTCGCCGCCGATCTCACCGATCATGACGATGGCCTCGGTCTCCGGGTCGTCCTGGAAGGCCGCGAGCGCGTCGATGTGGGTGGTGCCGATGATCGGGTCGCCGCCGATGCCCACGGCGGTGGAGAAGCCGATGTCGCGCAGCTCGTACATGAGCTGGTAGGTCAGCGTGCCCGACTTCGAGACCAGGCCGATGCGGCCCGAGCCGCTGATGTCGGCTGGGATGATGCCGGCGTTGCTGGCACCCGGCGAGGCGATGCCGGGGCAGTTCGGCCCGATGATCCGGGTCTTGTTGCCGGTCGCCACGGCGTGCGCCCAGAACGCGGCGGTGTCGTGCACCGGCACGCCCTCGGTGATCACGACGGCCAGGCCGATACCCGCGTCGATCGCCTCGACGACCGCCTGCTTGGTGAAGGCCGGGGGTACGAAGATGACGGTGACGTCGGCACCGGTGGCGTCCATCGCCTCGGCGACCGTGCCGAACACCGGCACCTCGTGGCCGTCGAACTCGACGGTGGTGCCCGCCTTGCGCGGGTTCACGCCGCCGACGATGTTCGTGCCGGCCGCCAGCATGCGGCGGGTGTGCTTGGAGCCCTCAGAGCCGGTCACGCCCTGGACGATGACCTTCGAGTCCTTGGTGAGCCAGATAGCCATGTCTCAGTCACTTCCCAGCCGCAGCGAGCTCGGCGGCGCGCTTGGCGGCGCCGTCCATGGTGTCGACCCGCTCCACGAGCGGGTTGCCGGCGCCGTCGAGGATGGCCCGACCGGCCTCGGCGTTGTTGCCGTCCAGCCGCACGACCAGCGGCTTGGTGACCTGCTCGCCCCGGCCCTCCAGCATGGCCAGCGCCTGGATGATGCCGTTGGCGACCGCGTCGCAGGCGGTGATGCCGCCGAAGACGTTGACGAAGACGCTCTTCACGGCCGGGTCGGACAGCACGATCTCCAGACCGTTCGCCATCACCTCGGCCGACGCGCCGCCGCCGATGTCGAGGAAGTTCGCGGGCTTGACCCCGCCGAACTCCTCACCGGCGTAGGCGACCACGTCCAGGGTCGACATGACCAGGCCCGCGCCGTTGCCGATGATGCCGACCTCGCCGTCGAGCTTGACGTAGTTGAGGTCCTTGGCCTTGGCGGCCTGCTCCAGCGGGTCGACCGCGGCCTTGTCCTCCAGCGCCTCGTGGTCGGCGTGGCGGAACCCGGCGTTCTCGTCCAGGGTCACCTTGGCGTCCAGGCACAGCACCCGGCCGTCGCCCACCTTCGCCAGCGGGTTGACCTCGACCAGCGTCGCGTCCTCGGCGACGAACGTCTGCCACAGCTTCACCGCGATGTCGACGACCTGGTCGGCGACCTCGGCCGGGAAGTGGCCGGCCGTGACGATCTCGCGGGCCAGGGCCTCGTCGACGCCGCGGTTGGCGTCGATGGCCACCTTCGCGACCTTCTCCGGCTGCTCCTCGGCGACGGTCTCGATCTCCATGCCGCCGGCCACGCTGGCGATGCACAGGAAGGTGCGGTTCGCCCGGTCCAGCAGGTAGGAGAAGTAGTACTCCTCGACGATGTCGGCGGTCTCGGCCAGCATCACCTTGTGGACCGTGTGGCCCTTGATGTCCATGCCGAGGATGTCGTTCGCGCGCGCGTAGGCCTCGTCGGCGCCGTCGGCCAGCTTCACGCCGCCGGCCTTGCCGCGGCCGCCGACCTTCACCTGCGCCTTGACCACCACACGGCCGCCGAGCCGCTCGGCGATGGCGCGGGCCTCCTCAGGGGTCTCGGCGACGCCACCGGCGAGCACGGGCAGGCCGTGCTTCTCGAAGACATCGCGCCCCTGGTACTCGTACAGGTCCACCGATACCTCTTCGCTGTCCAGCCCACCGCGTCGGCGGCGGGACACCCGGCACGACGCGTAGGGACCATTGCCCATCCTCCGCTGGATGGGCCTTCCGCGCAGCCTAACGGTCCCTCAGCGCAGGGTATCGGCACGACCGCCCGGTGTGCCCAACTGCACACCGGGCGACGACCACCGGCTATGCCAGCTCGATCGGGCAGCGGCCCGCCGCCTGGTACTGCAGCCCGAGCAGCAGCTCCTGCGGGCTCTGCGCCACCCCGCCCACCGGCACGTGGACGTTGGTGCCGAGCTTGCGCATGCGCAGCTTCTGCGCGATCGCCACCCCGGCCCGCTGATCCACACCGCGTGCCTGCTGCTTGAGCTTGAACTGGTCCTCGATGCGCGCGTCTCGCGGCTTGACGATCAACTGCGGCCCACGCCACCGCCGCACGGCCACGGTCTCGATCGTGGCCCAGGGCAGGTGCAACGCCCGGTCCTTGTCGCCGTTCGGGCGGACGAACACGCCATGGGCGTCAGCGGCCAGCAGGACCGGCCTGCGCATCAGCCACCAGGTGGTGACCGGCGTCGAGAGCAGGAAGAACAGTGCCATCGCGAGGGTCACCCAGCCGAGCACGTGCGAGTCCCAGTCGCCTCGGTTGCTGTGCACGATCTCATCGGGGCCGGTGATGAAGTAGAGGGCGCCGACCAGGAAGAGCAGGCCGAAGACGTACAACATGATGATTTCGGCGCGGCGGTGACGCAACGCGTGGCCCCAGCCCGAGGTCAGCCGGACCTCGAACGGAAGCCCGGCGGGGATCGCCTTGTGCAGGGTGGGGAAGTCGGCGGTGCCTGGCTGGCCGGCCGCCGTGTCAGGGGAGGTCATGAGGGGGGAACGTAGCAGCCCGTCACCCGTTTCGGTGACCCGCCGGATGCCCGTAACCCCCCGCGGAAACCCTCGTTGAGTCTGATGTCGGAGCGCTGAACCGAAAGGCCAGGCGGGAAGACACAAACGGCCGATGCCCTGTCGGTCGAGGGGTGGCGGCGGGGCGTCGTGCATAGAGGAGCCGGGCGTGTGAGGGGTGCGTCCGGCTCCTCCCCTATTCGTTTGACCGTATATAGAGGCGCCCGCTCCGGCGGGCGCCTCTATATACGTGTACGCCGGTCAGGCGGGCTGCGACGTCGCCACGTTCGCGCGCACCCAGTCGACGATCGAGTGCGTCGTCGCGCCGGGGGTGAACACCTTGGCCACGCCCAGCCGCTCCAGCTCGGGGATGTCCGCCTCGGGGATGATGCCGCCGCCGAACACCACCATGTCGTCGGCGCCGCGCTCGCGCAGCAGCTCGACCACCCGGGGGAACAGCGTCATGTGCGCGCCGGACAGCACGGACAGGCCGACCGCGTCCGCGTCCTCCTGGATCGCGGTCTCCACGATCTGCTCGGCCGTCTGGTGCAGGCCGGTGTAGATGACCTCCATACCCGCGTCGCGCAGGGCCCTGGCCACCACTTTCGCGCCGCGGTCGTGCCCGTCGAGGCCGGGCTTGGCCACGACCACGCGAATACGAGTGCCCATCAGTGCTCACCTCTCGCCGTACTGACCTTAACGAACGGTAACCCACCCGCCGACGGTCACCACCAGCGGTCGCCTCACATCGCACTGCGACACCTGTATATACCCGCTGCCCAACCAGTGATCACTGAGAGTGATCACTGGAAATCTGGATGAATAGGGACATAAACGGGATATTCGGGCCGGACAGTCGCACTGATAGCTAAGGGATGACGGACAGGAGCTTGTGCCCACCCCTACGGGTTCGTTAAGTTGTCCCGCAGTGCCATCCAAAAGAGGGTGACAGAGCGTCGCGATCCGGCGGCGCCACCGATGACGGAGGCGTTACAGGTGCAGTACCGGCCAGAGGTGTCGACTGAGAGCGACCGCTACCGCGGCCGCCGCAGGGTGGCCACGCCGCCCCGCAGCAGGTACGCGGCCGTCATCACCACCGCGTTCGTCGGCGCGGGAATCGTGGCCTTCGGTGCCGGAGCCGGCATCTCGGACGCCAAGACCGACGCCCTCAGCGGTGACACCACCGCCATCACCGAGTCGAGCAGCGCCCGCGCGGAGGCCGCCGACCGGGCCAGCCGCGGCGACGACCGCACGCTCAGCACCTCGATCACCGCAGCGCCGAACGCCTGGCTGCTCCCCTTCCACAACTTCCGCATCACCTCCGGGTTCGCGATGCGCTGGGGGAAGATGCACAAGGGTGTCGACCTGGCACTCAGCGAGGGCACGCCGTTCGGGGCGGTGCACGACGGGACCGTCATCCTCGCCGGCTGGAACGGCGGCTACGGCTACTGCGTGATCATCGACCACGGCAACGGCCTCAAGACGGTGTACGGCCACTCCAGCAAGCTGCTGGTCAAGGTCGGCCAGAAGGTCAAGGCGGGCCAGATCATCGCCCTCGGCGGCAACACCGGCCACTCCTTCGGCTCGCACCTGCACCTGGAGATCCACGTGAACGACGTGGCCCAGAACCCGATTCCGTGGTTCAAACAGCACGGTGTCGATCTCGAACTCGAAATTGAGCAGGCCTTCGACGGCTCCGTCGGCTGATTCCATTCTTCCGAACCGCCCGCATCATTCTGATGCGGGCGGTTTTGTCTGATTCGCCATTACGCACCGCTACGACGCCCCCGCCCCGCGTCACGAAATCGGGCCTTCTGGGTGACCGAGGTCACTTCGTCGAAATGGGACTCCACGTGCGCCTAGGCCGCACAACCGGACAGAACACTCGCCCGAAAACCGCCCGCGTATCCGAATCGGGCTCATGGCCCGCTTGGTGACCCCCGTTCTGACCAGGCAACATGGCTCCCGTCAACGGAGACACCAACGGAGGTTCCCCTCGTGCAGAGCAGCACCGAGATCTTCAAGACCGGCCGCGAGAAGCTGGTCGCCGTACGCGACCGGGTCCGGGCCGGGCTGAAGGGCCGCACCCGTGAGGTCACCGCCATCGCGGTTCTGGCAGGTGTGGCGTCGGTCGGCTTCGTCGCCGCCAACATCGACAACGCCCCCAGCAAGTCGCTGACCACCGTCGCGGCTGAGGCCACCGCCAAGCGGGAGGCTGTCGCCGAGCGGGCTGACCGCTCCACCCGCAGCACCAAGAGCACCAAGAGCAGCACCCCCGCCAAGAGCAAGGCGAAGCAGGCCGCCCCGGCCAAGGCCAAGCAGGCTGCCCCGGCGAAGGCCAAAGCCGCCGCGCCCAAGGCCAAGGCCATGTGGAGCAGCCCCATGCAGGGCTCCCCGGTCAGCTCCTGCTTCGGCCCCCGCTGGGGCACGATGCACAAGGGCGTCGACTTCGCCATGCCGGAGAACACCGCCATCCGCGCCGTCGGCCCCGGCACCGTCTTCGCGGCGGGCTGGGTCTACACCGGGTACGGCATCTCGGTCGTGGTCGACCACGGCAACGGCTACTACACCCACTACGCCCACATGAACCGCGAGGCGGTGCAGGTCGGCGACACGGTCAAGGCCGGCGACATCCTCGGGTACGAGGGCTCCACCGGTGACTCCACCGGCCCCCACCTGCACTTCGAGGTGCACCAGGGCAGCATGTGGAACCAGGTCGACCCCGCCCCGTGGCTGAAGGCCCGCGGTATCGACACCGGCTGCTGACAGCCCACCGACCCGCCCATCCCCAGCACCACCCCATCCCCCCAAGAACGTGTGGCCCGGATCCCCCGATCCGGGCCACACGTCTTTCCGCATGTCTTTCGCGTCGCGGTGGAGAGCCGCGGTCAGATCTTCTCGATCGGCGCGTGCCGGACCACCAGCCACAGCACCTGGTCGCCGAAGTCGACCTGCGCCTGCGCCCGCGCGCCGACCCCCTGCACCGCGAGCACCCGGCCCAGGCCGTACCGCTGGTGGTTGACGCGGTCGCCCGCCGACAGCGCCGGAGCCGACGCCAGGTCGCTGGCGGTGGCGAGCTTGCTCGGGTCCACGCCGATCCGGCTGGCCAGCGCCGCCGCGCGGCTGGTGCCGCCGACGAAGCTGCCCGAAGACCGCTCCTGGCTGCGCTCGCGGCCGCCGATGCCGCCCCGGTCGCCGCCCCACGAGCTGACCGAGTCCGCGGTGCGCTTCCAGTCGAGCAGCTCCGGCGGCAGCTCCTCCAGGAACCGCGACGCCGGGTTGTACTGCGGCTGGCCCCAGGCCGAACGGGTCACCGCGCGGGACAGGTAGAGCCGGTGCCGGGCGCGGGTGATGCCGACATAGGCCAACCGCCGCTCCTCCTCCAGCTCCTTGACCTCGCCAAGCGAGCGCAGGTGCGGGAAGACGCCGTCCTCCAGGCCGGTCAGGAACACCACCGGGAACTCCAGCCCCTTGGCGGTGTGCAGCGTCATCATCGTGACCACGCCCTGGTGGTCCGGATCGTCGGACGGAACCTGGTCGGCGTCGGCGACCAGCGCCACCTGCTCCAGGAACCCGGCCAGGGTCGGGGTCTCGTCGGCGGCGGCGGTGCGCTCGGCGTACTCCCGGGCGACGCTGACGAGCTCCTGCAGGTTCTCCACCCGGCCCTCGTCCTGCGGGTCCAGGCTCGCCTCCAGCTCGGCCAGCAGGCCCGACCGGGACAGGATCAGCTCCAGCACGGCTTCCGGCGGCGCCTCGCGGGACAGCTCGCGCGCCTCGTCCAGCATCGCCAGGAAGTCGTTGATCGAGTTGACCGCGCGGGTGGCGATGCCGGGGGCCTCCGCGGCCCGGCGCAGCGCCGCCCCGAACGAGACGCGCTCGCGCGCCGCCAGCGCCTCCACCACCGCCTCGGCCCGGTCGCCCAGGCCGCGCTTGGGGGTGTTGAGGACGCGCCGCATGCTGACGGTGTCGTCCTCGTTGGCGATCGCGCGCAGGTAGGCCAGCGCGTCGCGGACCTCCTTGCGCTCGTAGAAGCGCACCCCGCCGACGACCTTGTACGGCAGCCCGAGCCGGATGAAGATGTCCTCGAACACCCGGGACTGCGCGTTCGTACGGTAGAAGACCGCCACGTCGCCCGGCCGGGCCGCGTTCGCGTCGCACAGCCGGTCGATCTCGCGGGCCACCCAGTCGGCCTCGGCGTGCTCGTTGTCGGCCACGTAACCGGTGATCCGCTCGCCGGCGCCCTGGTCGCTCCAGAGCCGCTTGGGCTTGCGGTCGGCGTTGCGGTCGATCACCGCGTTGGCCGCGCTCAGGATGGTCTGGGTGGAGCGGTAGTTCTGCTCCAGCAGGATCGTGGTGGCCTGCGGGTAGTCACGCTCGAACTCCAGGATGTTGCGGATGGTCGCACCCCGGAAGGCGTAGATCGACTGGTCCGCGTCACCGACCACGCACAGCTCGCCGGTGTCCCCCACCAGCTCCTTGACCAGCATGTACTGCGCGTGGTTGGTGTCCTGGTACTCGTCGACCAGCACGTGCTTGAACCGGCGCCGGTACTTCTCGGCGACCTCCGGCTTGGCCTGGAGCAGGTGCACCGTACGCATGATGATGTCGTCGAAGTCGAGCGCGTGCGCCTGCTGGAGCCGCTGCTGGTAGAGCGTGTAGGCCTCGGCCAGCACCCGCTGGGCCGGACCGCTCGCCACGAACGCCTCCGGGTCGATCAGCTCGTTCTTCAGGTTCGACACCTGCGCGGCCAGGCTCCGCGGCGGGTAGCGCTTCGGATCCAGGTCGAGCTCGCGCGAGACCAGCTGCATCAACCGCCGCGAGTCGTCCGCGTCGTAGATCGAGAAGGACGACTTCAGCCCGGCGTGCTCGTGCTCGGTGCGCAGGATGCGCAGGCAGGCCGAGTGGAAGGTGGAGACCCACATCATCCGGGCCCGGTTGCCGACCTGGTGCGCGACGCGCTCGCGCAGCTCGCCGGCCGCCTTGTTGGTGAACGTGATCGCGAGGATCTCGCCCGGGTGCACGTCCCGGGCGGCCAGCAGGTACGCGATGCGCTGGGTCAGCACCCGGGTCTTGCCCGAGCCCGCACCGGCGACGATCAGCAGCGGGCCGCCCGCGTGCACCACCGCGGCGCGCTGGGGTTCGTTGAGTCCGTCCAGCAGCTTCGCGACCCGGGCGTGGTCGCCGCCGCGGGCCCCCTGCTCGGACGCGGGCAGGCCGCCACGCGGCCCGGGTGCGGACGGTGTGGCATCGGGGAGGTCGAAGAGAGCATGCATCGTCTCGTGAGTCTATGCGTCCCGGCTGACAGCACCTCGCGCTGACCGCCCGGTCACCCAAACATCACCGGGCACTGGTGGCGCGAGCGCGCGGACTACCCCAGGATGTGCATAGCCAGTCGCGCATAGGAGCGCGACGCAGACAATGGAGGCCTCTTTATGAGTCACCCCCGCCATCGGGGCTGGACGAGCGCGCTGCGGGTGCTGGCCGCCCCGGCGCTCGCGGTGGCCGTCGTCGCGGCGATCTCGCCGACCGGCGGATCCAGCGCTGACACCACGCCCGCCGCGTGGACCCCCCTCACCCCGGTCTCGCTCACGCTGACCGAGCCGCAGGCGGCCACCCGTACCGCCAACGGCGCACTGCTGGCCTTCAACGACTTCCACGGCGCCATCGACCCGCCCACCGGCAGCGGCGGCCTGGTCGTCGGCAACCCGGCCGGCGGGGTCGAGTACCTCGCCACCTGGGTCAAGAAGCTGCGGGCCGAGAACGTCGCCGCCGGACGCGACGTGGTCACCGTCGGCGCGGGCGACATGGTGGGCGCCAGCCCGCTGGTCAGCGCCGCGTTCCACGACGAGCCCACGATCGAGCTGCTCAGCGAGCTCGGTCTGGAGATCACCTCGGTCGGCAACCACGAGTTCGACGAGGGCGTGATCGAGCTCAAGCGGCTGCAGAACGGCGGCTGCCACCCCGTCGACGGCTGCGTGGACGGCGACGGCTTCGACGGAGCCGAGTTCACGTACCTGGCCGCCAACGTGGTGGACAAGCGCACGCACCTGCCGGTGCTGCCCCCGGTCAGCGTGAAGATCATCGACGGGGTGCCGGTCGGCTTCGTCGGCATGACCCTGGAGGCCACGCCGACCATCGTCAACCCGGCAGGCATCACCTCGGTCGAGTTCAAGGACGAGATCCAGACCGCCAACCTGTGGGGCGGCATCCTGCGCCTGCTCGGCGTCAAGGCCCAGGTGCTGCTGATCCACGAGGGCGGCCTGCAGGGCCCGACCGGCGACATCTCCACCTGCGCGGCGTTCGCGGGCGCGATCACCCCGATCGTGGCCGGGCTGCGCGACGAGTTCGGCGTCGTGGTCTCCGGCCACACGCACCGGTTCTACTCCTGCTCGCTGCCGAACGCGACCGGCAAGCCGGTCGTGGTCACCAGCGCGGGCACCAACGGCACCCTGGTCACCGACATCACCATGACGATGGACCGCCACACCCGCACGTTCAGCTCCATCGCGGCGCGCAACGTGATCGTCGAGAACGGCGTACGCAACGCCGACGGCACCTGGCAGACCAGCGCCCCGGGCGTGTACGTGCGCAACCCCGCCCTGATCGACCCGGCCGCCAAGGTGATCGCGGACAAGTACCGCACCGCGGTCGCGCCGCTGGCCAACCGGGTCGTCGGCAGCATCACCGCCGATATCCCCCGCGACGCCAAGCCCAGTGGCGAGAGCCCCCTGGGCGACGTCATCGCCGACGCCCAGCTCGCCTGGACCTCCTCGGCCGGTGCGCAGCTGGCGCTGATGAACCCCGGCGGCATCCGGGCCGCGCTGAGCTACACCAACTCCCCCGGTGGCGAGGCACCCGGCCAGGTCACCTACGGCGAGGCGTTCACGGTGCAGCCGTTCAACAACCTCGTGGTGACCCAGTCGCTGACCGGAGCGCAGCTCAAAGAGGTGCTGGAGCAGCAGTTCACCGGCTACCTCGGGCAGACGACGACCAAGTTCCTGCAGGTGTCGGCGGGCTTCACCTACTCGTACAACACCACGCTGCCGCTCGGCTCGCGGGTGTCGAACCTGGCGCTCAACGGCACCCCGATCGACCCGGCCGCGACATACCTGGTGACGACCAACGACTTCCTGGCCAACGGCGGCGACGGCTTCACCGCGCTGACCGGCGGCACGGGTCGGGTCACCGCGCCCGGCTTCGACGTCGACGCGCTGGTCGCGCACCTGGCGACCGGCCCGATCGCACCGGGTACCGCCGACCGCATCACCAAGCTCGGCTGAGCAGGACGGCTCTCACATGATGGTCGGCTCGATTGCGTCGGCGGGCATCCGTGGCATACTTGGCGACGTGATCAAGCAGGCGTTCTACTTTACCTATGGCTCCGGAGCCCCGGCAGCCGTAGGTCGCGCCTGACTGAGCAGCAGACCTGACGAAAAGCCCCGGGCTCGACGAGCCCGGGGCTTTTCTTCTGCCCGGGGCACCCGACGAGCGACGATCCCACCGAGGAGTAACTCATGAGTGCCATCGCCCAGCAGACCGGCACCGCAGCGCCGGAGGCCGCCGCCGAGATCACGTCGATGCGGGAGCGCATCGACGCCATCGACGCCGCGCTCATCGCACTGTGGCAGGAGCGCGCCGCGATCTCGCAGCAGGTCGGCCGGGTCCGGGTCGCCTCGGGCGGCACGCGGCTGGTCCTCAGCCGCGAACGCGAGATCATGGACCGTTTCCGCGCCGAGCTCGGTACGGACGGCGCCCAGCTCGCCCTGCTCCTCCTCCGCGCCGGCCGCGGCCCACTCTGACCCGCAGCCCCACCCCGGCCCACCCCACCGCCGCCCACCCCACCGCCATCGACACCGCTCCGTCCGTCGCCGGCCGGGGCACTCCTACTCCGTCCGTCGCCGGCTACCGCACTCCGCACGGTCGCGCCTTCCGCGACGCATCGACACTGGCCTACCTAGAGGACGGGCATAGATGATCCGCCCTCCAGGTAGGCTGGTGTCGGCCGGGCTGGATCCGGGCCAAATCGCTCTCCGCTCCCGGATTTCGGACCCGCGATCGCCCTAGATCGCCGATTGCGGTCACTCTCGGTGCATCGACCCATGGGGATGCCTGGCTTACTCCCGCATCGCGGGACAGCCCGCCTCGAAGATCACCGCTTCAGGTCAGTCCCCTGCCCGCCCCTCGCGGAAAACGCCAGGTTGTGACCGTAAGAGCTGATCTCCAGCCGAAGATCAGCTCTTACGGTCAGAGGCTCCGCCCCAGGGCCACCTTCTGACCGCAAACCGCGATCTTCCGCCACCCCATGCCCCCCAGGCCCCGCAGGCCCGCCAGCCCCGCTGAAGATCATCACTTGCGGTCAGAAGCTCCGGCCAAGCGCGACCTTCTGACCGCTGACCGCAATCTTTCGCCGCCGCCCCATGCCCACACGGGCCCGCGAGGCGCAAACCGCCCGCTCGGACGCGGCGGGCGCAGGCCGGACGCGGCGGACCCGGCGGACGCGGCGGACGCGGCGGACGCGGCGGACGCGGCGGACGCGGCGGACGCGGCGGACCCGGCGAATCCGGCGAATCCGGCGGACGAGGAAGGCCCGGAGGGGCGGGCACGGAAAGCGCTGAAGGCGCGGGGCGGTGGCGGGGTGGGGTAGGTGGTGGGGTGGGAAGTAAGCACAGGGCACCGCTCGCGTCGCGTGCGGTGCCCTGCTCTATGTTGACCCGGTGGCGGACGGTCTGGCCGGAGGCTCAACCAACCCGACCGTTCGCCACCGGGAGTCACTCCACCCGGATCACTGGGTGGCGTGGACCACGTCCCGCACCTCCGCGAAGTGGCAGGCGCTCGGGTGCGCCGACTTCGCCGAGATCTGCAGCAGCGGCTCCTGGGTGGCGCAGATGTCCTGCACCTTCCAGCACCGGGTGCGGAAGCGGCAGCCCGAGGGCGGGTTGGCCGGTGACGGCACGTCGCCCTCCAGCACGATCTGGTCCCGGTGCCCGCGCAGTGTCGGGTCCGGCACCGGCACCGCCGACAGCAGCGCCTGCGTGTACGGGTGGGTCGGCTGGTCGTAGATCTGCACGTCCGTGCCGGACTCGACCACCTTGCCGAGGTACATCACGGCCACGCGGTCGGCGATGTGGCGCACCACTGACAGGTCATGGGCGATGAAGATGTACGACAGCCCCATCTCCTTCTGCAGCTCGTCCAGCAGGTTCATGACCTGGGCCTGGATCGAGATGTCGAGCGCGGAGACCGGCTCGTCGCAGAGGATGATCTCCGGCTTGAGCGCGAGCGCGCGGGCGATGCCGATGCGCTGGCGCTGGCCGCCGGAGAACTGGTGCGGGTAGCGGTTGATGTGCTCGGGGTTCAGACCCACCAGTTCGAGCAGTTCCTGGACCCGGCGCCGACGGTCGCCCTTGGGCGCGACGTCGGTGTGGATCTCGTACGGCTCACCGATGATGTCGCCGACCGTCATGCGCGGGTTCAGCGACGTGTACGGGTCCTGCATCACGAGCTGGATGTTGCGCCGAGCCCGCCGTATCGCCTCGCCGCTGAGCTTCGAGGTGTCCTGGCCGCGGACGACGATGGATCCGCTGGTGGGCTTCTCCAGGCCGACCAGCAGCTTGGCCAGGGTGGACTTGCCGCAGCCCGACTCGCCCACCACGCCGAGGGTCTCGCCCCGGTGCAGCTGCAGGTTGATCCCGTCGACCGCCCGTACCGCGCCGATCTTGGTCTTGAAGAGGATGCCCCTGGTCAACGGGAAGTGCTTGACCAGGTCGCGGGTTTCGAGCACGACGTCACTCACCGCGGACCTCCTTCCAGAAGTGGCAGGCACTGGCGATGCCGGGCTGGATCTGGTGCAGCGGCGGCACCGGGTCGGCCTTGCAGACGTCCTGCGTGTACCGGCACCGGGGGTTGAACGCGCAACCGGCCGGGATCCGGGTCAGGTTCGGCGGCAGGCCCTTGATCACGTTCAGCTGCTGCCCCTTGAGGTCGACCCGGGGGATCGACTCGAGCAGCGCCTTGGTGTACGGGTGGGACGGCTTGGCGTAGATGTCGTACACCGGCGCCTTCTCCACGATCCGGCCCGCGTACATGACGTTGATGCGGTCCGCCACGTCGGCGACCACACCCATGTCGTGGGTGATCAGGATCAGGCCCATGTTGCGCTCCCGCTGCAGCTCGCCCAGCAGGCCCATGATCTGCGCCTGGACGGTGACGTCCAGTGCGGTCGTGGGCTCGTCGGCGATGAGCAGCTCCGGGTCGAGCGCCAGCGCCATCGCGATCATCACGCGCTGGCGCATACCGCCCGAGAACTGGTGCGGGAAGTCGTTCACCCGCTGCCTCGCCGCCGGGATCTTGACCAGATCCAGCAGCTCGATGGAGCGCTTCTTGGCGTCCGCCCGGGACATGCCGCGGTGCTTGCGGAACAGCTCCGCCAGCTGGAACCCGACCGTGAAGACCGGGTTCAGCGCCGACAGCGCGTCCTGGAAGATCATCGCGATCTTGTTGGCCCGGACCAGTCGGCGCTCCTCGTCGGTGCGCTTGAGCAGGTCCACGCCGCGGTACCGGATCTCGCCGCCGGTGATGAAACCGGGCGGGCTGTCCAGGATGCCCATGATCGCCTGCGCGGTCACTGACTTGCCGCAGCCGGACTCGCCCAGGATCGCCAGCGTCTCGCCCGAGTTGACCTCGAACGACACTCCGTTGATCGCCTTGGCGACGCCGACCCGGGTGCGGAACTCCACCCGGAGGTCCTCCACCTGCAGCAGCGGCGCGCTCTGCTCGGTCCCGCGCAGGGCGGGGCTGAAGTCGACCGAAACCTCAGTCATGTTCTCACCTCAGCTTCGGGTCGAGAGCGTCGCGGAGCGCGTCGCCCATCAGGATGAACGAGAGCACCGTGCCCACCAGGAACCCGCACGGGACGAGCACGAGGTACGGGTACTCGAAGAAGTACTGGATGTGCCCCGCGATCATGACGCCCCAGGAGACGGCCGGCGCCTGCAGGCCGGCGCCGAGGAAGGTCAGCGTCGCCTCTGCCGCGATGAACGAGCCCAGCGCGATGGTGGCCACCACGATCACCGGAGCGATCGCGTTCGGCAGGATGTGCCGGAACATGATCCGCGAATTGGTCGCACCCAGCGCCTTCGCCGCGTGGACGAAGTCGAGGTTCTTGGCGGCCAGCACGCTGCCGCGCATGATCCGGGTGACGCCGACCCAGCCGAGGATCACCAGCACGATCGCGATGACGACCACCTGGCTGTTCTGGCTACGGGTCATCAGCTCGCTCTTGCGCATCACGGTGAGGAACACCAGCGCACCCAGCAGGTACGGCAGCGAGTAGATCATGTCCGCGATACGGGAGACGATCGCGTCGACCCAGCCGCCGAAGAAGCCCGACAGCACGCCCAGGGTCACGCCCAGGAAGGTGATGCCGATGGTCGCCAGCAGTGCGATGAGCAGCGAGGGCCGCACGCCGTACACGATGTGCGACCAGTAGTCGCAGCCGTTCACGCTGGTGCCGAGCAGGTGGTCGCCGGTGAACGGCGGGAGCTTGGACTGCTTGATGTCGCAGATCGCAGGGTCCCGGCTGGTCCACAACCAGGGCACGATCGCCATCGAGACCATCAGCAGGATGTACCCGAGGGAGATCATGAACGCCGGATTGCGGACGAGTTCGCGCCCGGCGTCCGACCACAGGCTGGCGTTGCGCTCCTTGGCGGGGGCGGTGTTCGAGTCCTTGGCGGGCGCCGGGGCGGTCGACGTGGTCGGCGCTCCGGCGACGGTCTCGGTCGCGGCGTTGATGTCACTCATAGCGGATCCTCGGGTCGAGCACGGCGTAGAGCAGGTCCACCAGCAGGGTGATGGTGAGGTACGCCAGCACCAGCATGGTCGTGATGCCGATCAGCACCATCGATTCGCCCTGGAAGATTGCCTTGCCGATCTGGTTGCCGACGCCGGGCACGTTGAAGATGCCCTCGGTGATGATCGCGCCGGTCAGGTAGACCGCGACCGACAGACCCAGGTTCGTGACGACCGGGATCAGCGAGTTGCGCAGCGTGTGCACGCCGATGACCCGCTTGCCCGTCAGGCCCTTGGCCCGCGCGGTGCGCACGAAGTCGGCCCGCAGGTTCTCCTGGACGCTCGTGCGGGTCAGGCGCGCGGTGGCGGCCAGGCCCAGCAGACCGAGCACCACACCGGGAATCACCAGGCTGGCGAACGGATAGTCGATTTTGTACGCCGCACCGAACAGACCCCGCGAGATGACTTCGGGGACCCACTCCTGCGTTCGCAGCCAGTTGCCGAACTTGACGCTGACGAACAGCTGGACCAGGAGGCCGAGCACGAAGACGGGGACCGAGATCACCAGCACGGTGCCGATCTTCACGACGTAGTCCATGAAGCCGCCGCTGCGCTTGCCGGCCAGCACACCGGCGATGATGCCGATGATGGCCTCGACCAGGAAGGCGATCAGGGTGATCTTGAGGGTGTACGGGAGAGCCGTCGAGACGATGTCGGTCACCTCGCGGAACCGCAGGTTGGTACCGAAGTCCCCCTGCAGGTAGCCGCTGAAGGTCCCGTTCCTCGGCGCCAGGCCGAGGCGCTGCCAGAAGAGCTCGAGACAGGGGTTCCCGGGCGACTTCAGGCAGGGATCGTCCAGCCCGAGCTTGCGGGTGATGGCCTCGACAGTCGCGGGCGATGGGGTGCGATCGCCGAAGAGCGCGCGAACCGGGTTACCGGTGAGCTGCATGCCCACCGAGGTCAGGTAGTGAAGGAGGAACAACGTTCCTAGGACCGTGGGAATGAACTGCAGCAAGCGTCGAATGACGTAGCGTCCCACCTCTGGTCCTCCTCTCGGAGCCATCGGGGCGGTGGGGAACCGGTCCGGTTCCCCACCGCCCCGCGTGAGTGTGGATCAGATCAAGCGATCAGGAGATCACTTGGCGGGGTTGAGGACGATCTTGTCGTACTCGACACCGGAGATGGGGTTGAAGACGAAGGTCTTGACGTTCTCGCTGTACACGTCGGAGACCATGCCGAACCACATCGGGATGACCGGCAGGTCGTCGACGATGATGTCCTCGGCCTTCTGGTACGCCTTCACGCCCTCTTCCTGCGTCTTGGCAGCGTTACCCTCGTCGACAGCCGCGTCGAAGGCCGGGTTGGTGTAACCGCTGGCGTTCGAGGAACCCTTGGTGTAGTACAGCGGCGCGAGGTAGGTCTCGAACCACGGGTAGTCCGGGCCCCAGCCGAGACGGAACGGGCCGGTGAACTGGTGGGCGTCGCCCTTGGCCAGGTACTCCGGGAACTGGAGGGTGGTGTTGAGCTCGTAGTCGATGCCCAGGTCCTTCTTCCAGCCGTCGCCGACCGCCTGCATCCACTTCTCGTGGCCCGCACCGGCGTTCGCCCACAGGGTGATCTTGCCACCCTTCCAGCCGCCAGCCGCCTCCAGGACCTGCTTGGCCTTGGCCGGGTCGTACTTGCAGTTCGGGCAGGCGCCGTCACGGTAGCCGAGGAAGTTCGGGCTCACAACACCCTGCGCGGCCGAGAAGCGGCCGTCGAACACCGCGTCGATGATCGCCTGACGGTCGATCGCCAGCGACAGAGCCTGACGGATCTGCTTGTTCTGGAAACGCGCGTCGTTCAGCGGCATGCCGACGTAGGTGAAGGTGTTGCTCGGCTTCTGGAAGAAGCGCTCGCCGTACTGCTGCTTGGCGGCCTTGACCTCAGCGGACGGGACGGACTCGAAGATGTCCAGCTCGCCGGCCTTGAAGTCGGCGTAGCCCGTCTCCTGCTTGTCGTAGATCTTGAAGGTCAGGGTGTCGGCCTTGCCCTTCGAGGCGGTGTAAGCGTCGTTGCGCGACAGCTTCACCTGGACGTTGTGCTCCCAGGAGCCCTCGATCTTGTAGGGGCCGTTGCCGATCGGCTTCTCGGTGCAGCCCTTGACGTCCGCGAGGCACGCCTTGGCGACCGGGAAGAAGCCGGAGTAGCCGACCTGCGCCGGGAAGCCCGAGAAGGGCTTCTTCAGGGTGACCTCGAAGCTCGTGTCGTCGAGCTTCTTCAGACCCGACAGGGTCTTCGCGGCCGGCTCCGGCGCCGTCTTCGGGCCGTCACCGTCCGGGTCGGTCGCCTGCAGCTCGTCGTAGCCGGCGATGCTCGACAGGAAGTACGAGTTGGTCGCGGCGTTCGGGCCGTACGCGGTGAAGTTCCACGCGTCGATGAAGCTGTCCGCGGTCACCGCCTCGTCGTTGGTGAACTTGAAGCCGGACTTGAGCTTGATCGTCCAGACCTTGTTGTCCGTCGAGGTGATCGAGTCCGCGATCACGTTGACCGGCGCACCCTTGGCGTCGTACTCCACCAGGCCCTTGTACAGCTGGCGGATGATGACGATCGACGGGTTGTCGTCGGCCATCGGCGGGAACAGGCTCGCCGGCTCGGACGCGTAGATCCGGAGCTCGCCACCGACATCGGTCGGCGTCTCGGCATCGGGGGTGCTGGTGCAACCAGCGGCAATCAGCGCGACAGCGGCGGTAGCCACCGCTGCCTTAAGGGATTTCCCGCGCATTCGTGTGCCTCCTCAGGCGCTCACGAGGGGGTGTGAGGTGGCCACACTTTCGCACCCCTCGACACACGCCGGGAAGGCCCTGATACCAACCCGTTACCGAGACGGGACGACGCCGATACCGCGTCAAGCAACTTTCTTGATCGAAGTAAAACGCTCTGAACAGCGGCGATTCAGCAGGTCGGCGTGGGTGTTGATCGTGAATCGAAACATGGAGGTAACTGGCATCTCACAGATTGGGCGATACAGAGCGTCACACAAGACGTCGATCCGCCGCCCAACGCGACAATTCGTACCGGTTGGACATCTGCAGCTTGCGCAGCACGTTGGAGACGTGGGTCTCCACGGTCTTGATCGAGATGAACAGCTCCTTGGCGATCTCCTTGTACGCGTACCCCCGCGCCAGCAGCCGCAGCACCTCGCGCTCGCGGTTGGTCAGCTGGTCCAGCTCCGGGTCGGCCACCGGCGCGTCGGGGCGCGCCGCGAAGGCGTCGAGCACGAACCCGGCCAGCCGCGGCGAGAAGACCGCGTCGCCGTCGGCCACCCGCCGGATCGCGTCGACCAGGTCGTCCGGTGAGATCGTCTTGGTGACGTAACCCCTGGCCCCGGCCCGGATCAGGCCGATCACGTCCTCGGCCGCGTCCGAGACCGACAGGGCCAGGAAGCGGACCTGCGGCTGCGTCTTGCGCACCGCCTCCAGCACCGCGCGACCACCGCCGTCGGGCATGTGCACGTCCAGCAGCACGACGTCGGGCACCGTCGACCCGATCATCGAGACCGCCTGGGCCACGGTCGCCGCCTCACCCACCACGTCGACGTGGGCGCCCAGCTCGGCCCGCACCCCCGCCCGGAACATGCCGTGGTCGTCGACCAGGAAGACCCGCAGCCGCTGCTCGCTCATATATATCCCTACTCCTCTTTCAAGGACGTGACGGCCAGGCTCAACCGGACCTCGGTGCCCTCGCCGACCGTGCTGCGGATCTCGGCCTGGCCGCCGTGGCGGGCCATCCGTCCGATGATCGATCCTCGTACACCGTGGCGCCGCTCCTCCACCGCGGTGGGGTCGAAGCCCGTGCCCCGGTCGCGCACGAACACGCTCAGCATCGTGGGCTCCGCCTCGGCGTACAGCGAGACGGTCTTGACCTGGGCATGGCGCGCCGCGTTGACCAGCGCCTCGCGCGCCGCCGCGACCAGCGCCGCGACCCGCTCGTCGACCTTGCGGTCGCCCACCACGACCGCCTCCACGGCGATCCCGTAGGTGTCCTCGACCTCCGCCGCCGCCTGCTGCAGCGCCGCCGCGAAGTGCTCGGTCGGCGAGCCGGTGGGCTGGTAGAGCCAGTTGCGCAGGCTGCGCTCCTGGCCGCGGGCCAGCCGGACCACGGCCGCCTGGTCGGCGGCGTTGCGCTGGATCAGCGCCAGGGTGTGCAGCACCTGGTCGTGGACCATGGCGGCCAGCTCGGCGCGCTCCTGCTCGCGGATGCGGCCCTCGCGCTCCGAGCGCAGCGCGGCCAGCATCCGCCACAGCAGCGGCGCGGCCACCAGGCCCACACCCGCCAGCGCCACCAGCGCGAACGCCACCGCGATCCACAGGTCGCCCCAGCTGATCGCGCCCAGGGTCTGCGGGGAGTAGATGACGATGATGCCGATCATGCCGACCGCGACCAGCACGCCGCCGCCGAGGAAGCGCAGCAGGTACATCCGGCGGTCACCGTCAGTGACCGCCGCCAGCCAGGGCGCGTTCGGCGAGGCGTCGCTCCAGCGCTGCCGCCGGTCCGGGTCGGCCTGGTGCCAGATGATGCCCGCGCCGACCGCGACCAGCGCCACCAGCCAGCCGACGGACATGCCGATGCCGCCGTCGCGGTTGATCAGCAGGCTGATCGTCATCAGCGCGAACCCGGCCAGCACGAACGGCACCAGGCGGATCAGCGGACGGCGGGGGCCGGCGTCCGCGCCCGCGGGCAGCACCGCCCAGAACACCGCGTACAGCAGCGCGCCCAGGCCGTTGACGGGCAGCATGAGCAGGAAGATGATCCGGACCAGGGTCGGCGACAGGCGCACGTGCGCGGCGATGCCCCCGGCGACCCCCGCGACCAGCCGGTCGGAGCGGGAGCGGGTCAGCCGGGGGGTCTCGGGCACGGAGGTCGACACGTGATCGATCGTGTCACGGCGGGCGCGCGGGCGCCCACGGGTGAGACCCCCAGATACTGTGACGTCCTTTCTCAGGGTGGGCTCAGGGTCCGGTCCGGAGGCGGGTCGGGCCTGCTCAGCCTCACTATCGACGTATGAACGATGAGACCGCGACTCCCCCTCGTGGTGACGGCTCCGGCGACGACGGCGCGACGCAGCCGCCCCCGGCCGCCACCGCCCCGCCGACCGGCCAGGCCCCGCCCGGCCCGGGCGCGGCACCGTACGTCTCCTGGGCGGCCGGATACGACCTGATCCGGCCCCGGCACGGCCGCTACCTGGCGGGCGTGTGCGGGGCGCTGGGCCGGGCCACCAAGACCGACCCGCTGCTGTGGCGGGTGCTGATCGGCGTGCTGTCGATCTTCGGCATCGGCATCATCGTGTACCTCGCGGTGTGGCTGCTCACCCCGGCCGAGGGCGACACCGCCTCCCCGCTGGAGGCGCTGTTCGGCCGGGGCTACTCGACCACCTCCTCCACGCTGACCCTGGTGCTCGGGGTGGTGGCGGTGTTCGTGCTCGGCGGGGTGACCAACAGCTTCGAGATGGCCGTCATCGCGGCGATCGGGCTGGTGGTGGCCGCGCTGGTGGTCAGCCGGAGCAACGGCGGCCGCGCGCCGCGCCCGCAGCCGGGCGTCACCTACCTGCCCCCGCAGTACGCCGCCGGGCCGCAGCCCGCGCCGGAGTACGCCGCGGCGGCGACCGTGCCCGGCCCGGCGCCGGTCACGGCGGTGCTGCCGGGCGAGCCGACGGGTTACCGCCCGCCGTTCGCCCCGCACGGGCCGTACGCCCCGGCACCGCCGCCGCCCCCGCCGCCAGCGGCACCGGTCAAGCCGCGGCCGGAGCCCTCCCGGCTGGGTCGGCTGATCTTCGGGGTGGTGCTGATCGCCCTCGGCCTGCTGGCCATGGTCGACATGACCGGGATCTCGATCCCGGGCACCGTGTACGTGGCCACCGCGCTGGCCGTGGTGGGCGTGGGCCTGGTCATCGGGGCGTGGTTCGGCCGCGCCCGCGGCTGGATCCTGCTGGGCATCCTGCTGGGCCTGGCCCTGCCGATGGCCAACGCGGGCGACGACTGGGACCGGGTCCGCAGCCAGGCCGGCAACGTCACCTGGGCGCCGACCACCATGGACGACCTGGCCGACCGGTACGAGCACCGCTTCGGCCAGGCCACGCTCGACCTGACCCAGCTGCCGCTGGCCGGGCGCGACACCCGCGTCCGGGCCCAGATCACCGCCGGCGACCTGCGCATCATCGTCCCGGACGGGATCGACGTCACCGTCAACAGCGACGTCAACCTGGGCAACGCCAACGTCTTCGGCCGGGAGCTCAACGGGGCGGGCGTCACGGACACCCAGTCCGACTTCGGGGCCGACGGCCCCGGCGGCGGCACCCTGCGCATCGACCTCGACGTCAACGCCGGCAACGCGGAGGTGACCCGATGAAGTCGCACCGTACCGACACGGTCTCGCTCTTCTTCGGCCTGCTGTTCCTGTTCGTCGCGGGAGCCTTCCTGGCCCGCCGCCTGATCCACGTGGACCTGCCCCCGCTGGGCTGGTTCGTGGCGGCCGGCCTGATCATCTTCGGCGTGATGGGCGTGCTCGGGGCGCTGACCCCGCGCAAGCGGGCCGAGGTTCCCGCAGCTGACAAGGCTGTCGACGGCGACATCTGAGCCGAACCGATCCTCTCCCCTCACCGGTCGAAACGTGCCGGTGAGGGGAGCTTGTCTATGCTGACCGGTGAAACACCCGGTCGAAGACGAGGAGCCGATCCATGAGCCAGTACCAGCCTGACCGACCCGCCCTCGGACCGCTCGGCCAGATCCGCATCGGTGACCGCGCCGCGCGCACCCTCACCGCCGAGCTGGCGCGCCACGGCGGCCCCAAGACCGCGCTGCTGGTGGGCGCGAGCGCCGACTCGCTGGTGCTGGCCGAGGCGCTGGACGCGCTGCTGCCCGGCGACCGGCTGACCGTGGTCGCCGCCGACGACTCCGTGGCCGGGCACCTGTCCACCCTGGGCAGCTTCCTGGCCGAGCGGGTGCAGGTCGTGTCGGACCTCAGCGCCGCCGAGCCCGCCGACCTGGTCATCGTGGCCGAGCCGGTGGTCGGCTCCGGCGAGGAGGCCCGCACCACCGTCGAGCGCCTGAGCAAGTTCGTGGGCGAGGGCGGCCTGCTGATCATCGCCGCGGTGGCGCTGCCCGGCCTGTCCGGCGGGGCCAACGACGAGCTGGACCGCATCGCCGCCCGCCAGGGCGTCGGCTCCGACCTGGTGCTGCGCAACACCCCGCCGGTGCGGGTGCACCGACTGCGCTTCACCGACGTCGACGCGAGCGTCGCGGCCAAGCTCAGCCCGGCCTTCCGCCCCTCCAGCGTCCCGCTGTACGGCGGCATGAACATCGACTCCAACGGCGTCGCCGCGGCCGGTATCGCGCTGGGTGCCGCCGCCGTGCTCAAGGCCGTCCGCCCGAAGTCGAAGGCGTGGCTGGCGCCGGCCCTGCTGGCCGCCCCGGTGGCCGCGTTCTTCCGCGACCCGGAGCGCGACGTCCCGGCCGACCCGACCGCGGTCGTGGCCGCCAGCGACGGCAAGGTCCTCAGCGTGGAGCACATCTACGACGAGCGCTTCGCCGACGAGGAGTTCCTGCGCATCGCGGTGTTCCTGTCCGTGTTCGACGTGCACGTCAACCGGGCGCCGGTCGCGGGCAAGGTCGTCGACTACTTCGTCGAGGACGGCGGCTACGCGGCGGCGATGAAGCCGGAGGCGGAGCACAACGTGGCGGCGTACACGGTGCTGGAGACGCCCGACCGCAGCCGGGTCGTGGTGGCCCAGCGCACCGGCCTGATCGCGCGCCGGATCGTGCAGCGGGCGCCGATCGGCGCGCTGCTGGCCAAGGGCGAGCGGTTCGGCCTGATCCGGTTCGGGTCGCGCACCGACGTGTACCTGCCCGCCGACCGCGCCGAGGCCCTGGTCGCCCCCGGTGACCGGGTGACCGGCGCCTCGACGGTGATCGCGCGCCTGCGCTGAACTGGGCGACACTCCGCCTTAAATTGACGCTGGCCTATCCAGAGGACGACTTTCCGAAATCCGTCTTCTAGATAGGCCAGCGTCAATGCTAGGCCGGGTGGTAGCGAAGCAACTGCGGACGTCGACGAAACAGCGCCGCCCCGGTCCAGTGGACCGGGGCGGCGCTTTCGTATCGGCTGATCAGGCCACGCGAGCGGTGTGGCGCTGGCGGGCCCACAGCAGCGGGCCGCTGGCGAGGTACACCAGGACCAGCAGGCCGAAGGTGACCAGCGGGTTCCACACCAGGCCGACCAGCGGCAGGATGAACAGCGTCGGCGGCAGCTTGACCACCTTCGCCAGCTTGGCGTACGGGAAGCTGGAGACCATCGCCAGGGCCAGCAGCACCACCCCGGAGAGCAGCGCCGCGGCGGGCAGCGAGCTGCCCAGGCTGGTGGACTTCAGCAGCACCGTCACCGCGAGCACGGTCGCGGCCATGGTGGTCGGCACGCCGCAGAAGAACCGGCCGTCCTTCGGCGAGACGTTGAACCTGGCCAGGCGGATCGCCGCGCAGCAGGCGACGAGCGCGCAGCCGGCGATGAGCACCGGCGTGGGCACCGCGCCCTTCAGCGCGGAGTAGATGACCACCGGCGCGGCGATGCCGAACGAGGTCATGTCACCCAGGGAGTCCATCTGGACGCCGAACGGGCTGGCCACGCCGAACTTGCGGGCCAGGGCCCCGTCGAGGCCGTCGAAGGTGATGCAGGCGAGCAGGCAGAGCGCGCCGTACATCGGCTTGGCTCCCATGATCGCGAGGAAGATCGCGGTCATGCCGAGCATCAGGCTGCTCAGCGTGCAGGCCTGCACCAGGGCGAACTTTATGCGCCGGTCGAGCGTGCGCTCGCCGGGCAGCAGCGGGATCGTCGTCGGGGTCGGCGGCTCGGCGGTCTCGGTGACGGCTGCGGCCTCGATGGCGCGCAGCTCGACCGGGTCCAGGCCGGGCAGGTTGGGGCTCGTCGCAGCGGAGTGTTCAGTCCTGCGCAGTCGTCCCACCGGCACCAGCAGCATCTGCCGGGCGAAGGAGCTGCCTGCGCGCAGCCGACCGGTCCACTGCCGGCCCGCTGGACGCGGACTGTCCGTCAAGCGACGCCGACGCCATAAGGCTCTCGGCACGTGTCGTCCCTCCATGGCCGGTACGGTTCCTTTCCGCCGCCTCAGCGGACCGTCCGGCTTTTGCGGCCTACACCATCGCACACCCGTGTGTGCCTTGGCGATACCCGCCGGGTCGAAATCTCCACCCATTGGGTCACTGAAGGGGCAAATCGGCCCCTAGGCCACGAAGCATCCCGGGGGCTGTCTGTCTCGGTCCGTCGGCCAGTCTACCCGACCGTCGAATTCACCTGATATGACGCAATTCTCGGTTTGCCATGTCCGTGAGCCGGACACCGCCCAGCTCGGCGGGGTGGAACCAGGCCGCGTCACAGGTCGAGCCGCTCACCTCGGTGACCACCGGCACAGTCGGGTCCGCGACGGTGACCCGGAAGACGGCGCGGACCACGTACCAGTCCAGCGGCACGCCCTCGGGGCCGACCGCGGCCGGGTTGTGGCTCGAGCCCACCTCGACCAGCTCGGTCACCTCGCCGACCTGGCCCGTCTCCTCGTAGATCTCGCGCAGCAGGCCGACGTGCGGCTGCTCGCCGAAGTCGGTGCCGCCGCCGGGCAGGTGCCAGTGGCCCGCGCCGGGGTAGCCGGGCGAGGTCAGCGACAGCAGCACCCGGCCGGCCGGGTCCGTGACGATGCCGTACGCCCCGAAGCGCATCACCCGGTTCGACTGCCGCACCAGCCGCCCGTCGGCGGAAAGCTCGCCGGACTCGTCGGCGGCCGGGGGCGCCGGGCCGTCGCCCACCGGCTCGGGCAGGCCCAGGGTCCGGGCCACGAACGGGATCACCGGCAGCTCCGCCAGGCGCGCCGGCTCGACCCAGGCGGGCAGGTCGCTGGTGCCGGCGGTCTCCACGGTCAGCTCGCCGCCGACCACCTCGACGTCGTAGACGACCCGGTCGTGGTGCAGCAGCACCCCCCGCCACGGCATGTCGACCAGGTCGGACGAGACGCCGTGCAGACCGGTGATCCGCACGGTGAGGCCGGTCTCCTCCAGGAACTCGCGCGCCAGCCCGGCGGCCGGGTCCTCGCCGTGGTTCAGGCCGCCCCCGGGCAGGAACCACCGCCCGGGGTGGTTCGACCTGGCCGACGAGCGGACCAGCAGCAGCCGGCCCTGCTCGTCGCGGGCGATGCCGTACGCCCCGATCCTGCGCCTTCTCTCCATGGCCGTCAGGCTAGGCGACGGCTCACACCTGCCGGGGCATGCGGGGCAGCGCGGCGGCCCGCAGTGCCTCCGCGGTGACCTCGGTGACGTCGTCGGGGCCCAGCTCACCGAGCTCGCCGGGGGTGACCCAGCGGGCCTCGGCGGTGGAGCCGCCCTGGTCGTACACCTTCGGCCGGGTGGCCCGGTCGACGCGCACCCGGTAGAAGGCGCGCACGCCGTGCCAGTCGATCGGGTAGCCCTCGGGGCCCAGCGACGCCGCGTCGCGGTGGCTGGCCACGCCCAGCAACTCGCCCAGCCGCCCGCGCTGGCCGGTCTCCTCGACAAGTTCGCGGATGAGCGCCGTGCCGGGCTGCTCGCCGAAGTCGGTGCCGCCGCCGGGCAGGTGCCACAGGCCCGCGCCGGGGTAGTTGGGCGCGATGCGGGTCAGCAGCACGCGCTGCTGCCGGTCGGTGACCACCGCGTACGCCGCGAAGCGCTGCGCGCGGTGCAGCCCGTCGGCGCCGGGCACGGCGTGGAACGACGGGAAGTCGGGCACCTCGTCGGGCACCTCGTCGGCGGCCAGCGCGGACAGCCCCAGCGCGGCCGCCGTGAACGGCCGCAGCGGCAGTTTCGCGCAGTCGTCCGGATCCAGCCAGGCCACCAGGTCGGTGGGCTGGTCGATCCGCTCGCGCAGCGCTCCGCCGCGCACCCGCGCGGCGTAGATGACGCGGTCGGTGTGGATGGTCACGCCGCGGTGCGGCAGTGCCCGCATGTCGGCGAGCACGTCGCGCAGCCCGGTGACGGCGACGCTCAGACCGGTCTCGGCGGCTGTCTCCCTGACAACGGTGTCGTTGGGGTGCTCGCCGTGGTCCACCGCCCCTCCGGGGAGGGACCAGATGCCCGGGGTGCCGGACTGCTCGGATGCCCGGACCAGAAGCACCTGGCCGGACTCATTGGTGATGACGGCATAAGCGGCGATCCGCCGCAGTGCCTCGAGCGCGGTGGTCACGAGAAGTCATTCTCCCCTGCCGCGAAGATCACGACAAGATGTCCGAATTATAAGTACCTTCACGTTCCATTGATGCCATTGATCACCTTTGTGGTTCGGCGTCCCAGCTCAGGCCCCGCAAATCGGCGCTGAAACGGATCTTGAGAGACCGCACGCAAAGAGTTGAGCCCCGGCGGAAGGCCGGGGCTCGACGTTCACTCACTCCCACTCGATGGTGCCCGGGGGCTTGCTCGTCACGTCGAGCACGACCCGGTTGACCTCGGGAACCTCGTTGGTGATGCGGGTCGAGATCCGGGCCAGCAGGTCGTACGGCAGGCGGGACCAGTCGGCCGTCATGGCGTCCTCGGAGGAGACCGGGCGCAGCACCACCGGGTGGCCGTACGTGCGGCCGTCGCCCTGCACACCCACCGAGCGCACGTCGGCCAGCAGCACCACCGGGAACTGCCACACGTCGCGGTCCAGCCCGGAGGCGGTGAGCTCCTGGCGGGCGACCAGGTCGGCGGCGCGCAGGATGCCGAGGTTGTGCTCGTTGACCTCGCCGATGATGCGGATGGCCAGGCCCGGACCCGGGAACGGGTGCCGCCAGACCATCTCCTCGGGCAGGCCGAGGCTGGCGCCCAGCGCCCGGACCTCGTCCTTGAACAGCGTGCGCAGGGGCTCGACCAGGTCGAACTTGAGGTCGTCGGGCAGGCCGCCGACGTTGTGGTGGCTCTTGATGTTGGCGGTGCCGGTGCCGCCGCCCGACTCGACCACATCCGGGTAGAGCGTGCCCTGGACCAGGAAGCGGACGTCGCCGCCGGCCGCCACCTCGCGCGCGGCCGCCTCGAACACGCGGATGAACTCACGGCCGATGATCTTGCGCTTGGTCTCCGGGTCGGTCACCCCGGCCAGCGCGCCGAGGAACCGGTCGGCCGCGTCCACGACCTTCAGCTTGATGCCGGTGGCGGCGACGTAGTCCCGCTCCACCTGCTCGGCCTCGCCCGCGCGCAGCAGGCCGTGGTCGACGAAGACGCAGGTCAGCTGGTCGCCGACGGCCTTGTGCACCAGTGCCGCGGCCACCGCCGAGTCGACGCCGCCGGACAGGCCGCAGATCACCTCGGCGTCGCCGACCTGGGCGCGGATCGCGGCCACCTGGTCGTCGATCACGTTGCTCATGGTCCAGGTCGGCGCGATCCCGGCCACCTCGTGCAGGAACCGCTCCAGCAGCCGCTGCCCGTACGGCGTGTGCGCGACCTCGGGGTGGAACTGCACCCCGGCGAAGCCGCGCGAGGTGTCCTCGAACGCGGCGACCGGCGCGCCCGCCGAGGCGGCGGTGACGGTGAACCCGGCCGGGGCGACGCTGACGCAGTCGCCGTGGCTCATCCACACGTCCTGCCGGGCGGGCAGGCCCGCGAACAGCACGCCCGCGTCGGGCTGCGCCTCGACCGAGGTGCCGCCGAACTCGCGCAGGCCGGTGTGGCTGACCGTGCCGCCCAGCGCCGCGGCCATGGCCTGGAAGCCGTAGCAGATGCCGAAGACCGGCACGCCCGCCTCGAACAGGGCCGCGTCGACCTGCGGGGCGCCGGGCTCGTACACGCTCGACGGGCCGCCGGACAGGATGATCGCGGCCGGATTCCGGCGCATCATCTCCTCGACCGGCATCGAATGCGGCACGATCTCCGAGTAGACGTGCGCCTCGCGCACCCGCCGGGCTATCAGCTGGGCGTACTGGGCTCCGAAGTCAACCACCAGGACGGGGCGCGGCGTAGTCATGACCTCAACCTTAACGTGGCGCCCAGGTCAACCCACGTAGTGGACCCCGTCGGGGTACGGGTACGGATTGGCCTTGCAGCCCTGCAGCGACTTGGTCTGCTGCTGCATCACGGGCGCGGTCCTGCCGGCGCCGGGGCAGAAGACATGGCCGTGGCCGAGATAGTGACCAGTCTCATGGTTGACCACCATGTTGCGGTACACGTCGAGGTCGGTGAACCCGGTCGCGCCGTTGGTCCAGCGGTACAGGTTGATCATGACGTTGTTGCCGTACTGGCAGGAGAAGATGCCCGCGGTGTCCAGCCCGGCGGTGCCGCACATCCGGTCCATGGTGTCCGGCGTGGCCAGCCGGATGTAGAAGTTCGGGCTCGTCCCCGTGGTGACCCGCTTGAACCGCCACTTCTTCGACGCGATCCAGCTGTGCGGATCGGCCAGGATCAGGTCCACCGCCGCGGCGAAGGAGTCCGGGTCGAACGCGGTGATCCCGTTCTCCACCTGCACGTGGTACGTCCGCAGCGTGCCCGCGGTGCCGACCACGCCGGTGCCGCCCGCGGCGGTCCGGAACGTGCCCGCGCCGTGCTTGAGCACGTTGCCGTTGCGGACCGGCTTCGGCGAGGCCGACGGCTTCACCGACGGCGACGGCTTGGGCGCGGGCGACGGCACCGCCGACGGCGACGCGGCCGCCGACTCCAGCACCGCCGACGGGGACGGCGCCGCCTCGAACCTCGGGTGCGGCTGCTCGCCGCACCCGGCCGCCAGCAGTGACAACACCAGCGCGACCGTCGCGACACGAGCCCGCGAGAACGTCCTCCCCATGCCGAACACCTTAAGCGGTCGGCAGTTCGCCCGTACGGTGGTAGTCGCGAGCCGGTCTCACCTGCCCGCCGGTCATCCGGCGACCGTCCGGTACGGCTCCCCCGGCGCGGGCCGCCGGTCGGCCCCGCCCTTCACCGGCCACGCCGCCATCGCCCGCTCCGCCTGCGCGGTGATCGTCAGCGACGGGTTCACCCCGAGGTTCGCGCAGACCGCGGCGCCGTCGACGACGTGCAGGCCCGGGTGTCCGAAGACGCGGTGGTACGGGTCCACGACACCACTGTCCGCGTCCGCCCCGATCACCGCCCCACCCAGGATGTGCGCGGTCAGCGGGATGTCCAGCACCTCCGGCAGCGCCCCGCCCGGCAGCCCGCCGATCTCCTCGGCCAGCAGCCGTACCGCCTCGTTGCCCGCCGGGATCCAGGTCGGGTTCGGGGCGCCGTGCCCCAGCGTCGAGCGCAGCCCGCCCCGGCGCCAGCGCACCGTCAGCGAGTTGTCCAGCGACTGCATCACCAGCGCGATGATGGTCCGGTCCGACCAGCCCCGCACCGACACCGCCCGCAGGTACGGCAGCGGCCAGCGGAGCATCTCCCGCAGCCAGCGCCGCCCTCGACCCGGCCCGCCGTCGGTCAGCGCCGACTGCAGCAGCCCCATCGCGTTGGAGCCCCGGCCGTAGCGCACCGGCTCGATGTGGGTCCGCCCGTCCGGATGGAACGAACTGGTGATCGCCACGCCCTCGGTGAAGCGCGGCTTCCGCTTGCGGGCCTGGCCGGGCAGCATCGTCGCGCCTACCAGCGACTCCGAGTTGGTCCGGGTCAGCGCGCCCAGCCGGGCCGACAGCCGGGGCAGGACCCCCTGCTCCTTCATCGCGTGCAGCAGCCGCTGCGTGCCGAGCGCACCCGCCGCGAACACCACCTGGTCGGCCTCGATCACCGCCCCCGCGGGCGAGCGCCGGCGCCTGGCCAGCAGTGCGCCGGTCCGCGCGGTCTCGACCGTGTAGCCGCCGCCCTCGCGCGGGCGTACGGCGGTGACGGTGGTCAGCGGGAAGACCTGCGCCCCCGCCTTCTCGGCCAGCCACAGGTAGTTCTTGACCAGCGTGTTCTTAGCGTTGTGGCGGCAGCCGGTCATGCACTCGCCGCAGTGCAGGCAGCCCGCCCGCGCGGGCCCCTGCCCGCCGAAGTACGGGTCCGGCACGGTGGTGCCCGGCATGCCCAGGAACACGCCGACCGGGGTGGCGTGGAAGGTGTCGCCGACGCCCATCCGCTCGGCCACCCGGCGGAACGCCTCGTCGGCCGGGGTGGTGCGGTCGTACGTGGTCACCCCGAGCATCCGCTCGGCCGTCTCGTAGTGCGGGGCCAGCTCGGCCTGCCAGTCGGTGATGTCGCGCCACTGCGGATCGCGGTAGAAGTCCGGCAGCGGGCGGTAGAGCGTGTTGGCGTACACCAGCGATCCGCCGCCGACCCCGGCGCCGGACAGCACCAGCACGCCCGCGCCGCGCTCACCCTTGTCCGGCCGCAGCAGCGTGATCCGCTGGATGCCGTAGCAGCCCAGCGCGGGCGCCCACAGGAACCTGCGCACCCGCCAGCTCGTCTTCGGGAAGTCCCGGTCGGCGAAGCGGCGGCCCGCCTCCAGCACCGCGACCGAGTACCCCTTCTCGGCCAGCCGGAGCGCGGCCACACTCCCGCCGAAACCCGACCCGATCACCACCACGTCGTAGCGCGCCATGCGCGCATTATTACCCGCGAGTAAGCCTTGCGCCAGGGGGTGGCTTTCCGTGCAGTTTCGGGGAAAGTGCAGGAATCATGGCCCGCATTCGTGCACTTTCCCTGAAACTGCCGTCAGCCCGGCGCGGTCACTTCTCCGGGCGCTCGGTCTGGAAGAGCCAGGCGTCGAAGAGGGCGTGGAGGTCCTGGCCGCTGACGCGCTCGGCCAGGGCGATGAACTGCTCGGTGGTGACGTTGCCGTCCTTCTTCTCCGCGGTCCACGTCTTCAGGATGGTGAAGAACTTCTCGTCGCCGACCTGCTCGCGCAGCGCGTGCAGGGTCATCCCGCCACGCTGGTAGACGCTGCCGGAGAACAGGTTGTCCTTGCCGGGCTCGCCGGGCGCGACGCGCCAGATCTGGTTGCCCTCGTCCTCGTACCGCCGGTCGAACTCGTCCTGGATCGTGGTCTGGCCGATGTGCTCGCCCCACATCCACTGGGCGTACGTCGCGAAGCCCTCGTTGAGCCAGATGTTGCGCCAGGTGTCGACCGAGACGCTGTCGCCGAACCACTGGTGCGCCAGCTCGTGCGCGACCACGACGGTGTTCTGCCCCCGGCTCCAGAACGCGTCCGAGTACACCGGCCGGGTCTGCGTCTCCAGGGCGTAGCCGACCCGGTCGTCGTGGATGACGATGCCGCCGTACGCGTCGAACGGGTACGGCCCGAAACTCTGCTCCAGGAAGTCGATGATCTCCGGGGTCTGCGCCACCGCCGTGTCGACGTCTCCGCGCGGGATGCTGCTGGAGACCGCCGTCAGCACCGGCTTGCCCTTGTGCTCGCCCTGCACCACCCGGTACCTGCCGATCACGAACATCGACAGGTACGACGCCATCGGCGAGTTGACCTGCCAGTTCCAGGTCGTCCAGCCCGCGTCGTCCTTCTTGCCGCGCAGGATGCCGTTGCTCAGCGCCGACAGCCCCTTCGGCACCGTCAGCGCGATCGTGTATGTGGCCTTGTCGCGCGGGTGGTCGTTGACCGGATACCAGGTGGTGGCCGACTCGGGCTCGCCGATGACGAAGGCGCCGTCACTGGTGGACAGGACCCCGGTGGCGCCCAGTTCGGGGCCGGTGATCGGGGTCGGGACGCCGCCGTAGGCGACCACGGTGACGAACTTCTGCCCGGCCGGGATGGCGGCGGGCACGGAGATGATCAGCTCGTCCTGCTTGCGGGCGGTGGTGGCCGCCTTGCCGTCGACCGTGACCTCGTCGACGGTGAGCCCGTGCAGGTCGAGATGGTAGCGGGTGAGCGCCTCGGTGGCGGTGGCGGTCACGGTGGCCACGCCGGTGAGGCGGTCGGTGGCGGGGTCGTACTTGACCTTGAGGTCGTATGACGAGACGTCGTAGCCGCTGTTGCCGTAGCCCGGGTAGTAGGGGTCGCCGGCGCTGCCCAGGTCGGCCACCGCCGCCGGTGCCGCCGACGGTTCGGGGAAGCCGCCGTCCGGGCCCGTGAACAGCGGCTCCTTGGTCGCCGTGCAGCCCGCGGCGAGCAGTACGGCCGCCCCTGCGGCAGCGGCGATCCCGGCGCGCTTGGTCATGGGCCCTCCCAGTGTCACGACTTACCCAGACTCTATGACCTCCTGGCCCCGACCTGCGTTGCCACCGTAAAGGTCACGACTCGGCACCGCCCCAGCCCTCGGCCGCCGCCCAGCCGCCGAGGCCGAAGCGAAGATCGCCGCCTGCGGTCGGAAACTGCGCTTGATCCGCGGTTTCCGACCGCCGACGGCGATCTCGAAGCTAGCCCCGTGACAGTCAGGGGCGGTCCAGCATCAGGCCGACCTTCTGGAACTCCTTCAGGTCGCGGTAGCCGCACTTGGCCATCGCGCGCTTGAGGCCGCCGAACAGGTTGAGCAGGCCGTCGGGGTCGGCGGCGGGCCCGAACAGCACCTCCTCCAGCGTGCCCATCGGCTCGGCGGTGAAGCCGATCGAGCCGCGCGGCAGCTTCGGGTGGCTGGCCGACGGGTGCCACCACAGGCCGCCGCCGGGCGCCCCCTCGGCCAGCGACAGCGGCGCGCCGAGCATGACCGCGTCGGCGCCGCAGCCCAGGGCCTTGGCGACGTCGCCGGAGGTGTGCAGGTCGCCGTCGGCGATGAGGTGCACGTACCGGCCGCCGGTCTCGTCGAGGTAGTCGCGGCGGGCCGCGGCGGCGTCGGCGATCGCGGTCGCCATCGGCACCCGGATGCCCAGCACGGTGTCCGTGGTGGACAGGTGGTCGGCGCCGATGCCGACGATGACCCCGGCCGCGCCGGTGCGCATCAGGTGCAGCGCGGTCTGGTAGTTGGTGCAGCCGCCGACGATGACCGGCAGGTCCAGGTCGGCGATGAACTCCTTGAGGTTCAGCGGCTCGTCGACGGTCGACACGTGCTCGGCCGAGACGATGGTGCCCTGGATGACCAGCAGGTCCACGCCGGAGTCGAGGATGACCGGGGCCAGCGCGAGGGTGTGCTGCGGCGACACGCGCACCGCGACGGTGACGCCGCCGCCGGCCTTCGCGGCCAGGTCGCGCATCTCGCGGACCCGCTCGGCGATCAGCTCCGGCTTGATCGGCTCGGCGGCGTAGAGCGCCTGGAGCCGCCCGGTCATGTTGTCGTCGTCGCCCTCGCGCGCGGCGTGCGCGAGCTCGGCCAGCAGCTTGCTCGGGTCCTCGTACCGGGTCCACAGGCCCTCGACGTTGAGGATGCCCAGACCGCCGAGCCGCCCGAGCGCGACCGCGTTGGCGGGGCTCATGGTGGCGTCGGACGGGTGGGCCACGCACGGGATGCCGAAGCGGTACGCGTCGAGCTGCCAGTTCGTGGACACGTCGTCCACGTCCCGGGTGCGGCGTGTGGGCACGATGGCGATGTCATCGAGGTGGTAGCCGCGCTGCGCGGTCTTGCCCAGGCCGATCTCGACGATGTCTCGCACGGGTATCTCCTCCGCGGTTCCAGTTGACCAAACGCTACCGCGAGGCCGGTACGCCGGGCACGAGCAGGACGGTCGTCACCGGTGCGGCCTTGGAGTCTCGCGGGCACGTCCTGTTCCCCGGCGCGCCGCCCGGAAAACGGGCGATCGCGGGGCAACGTGACGACCTGCATGCTACCGCCGCACTGACCTGCGCCGGGACAGCCGGTGCGGGCTGTCGGGAAGCGGGCCTGTGTCTGCGCCCCCACTCCCGCGTACGGGAGACTAACGTGAAGGGGTGCACGACGAGCCCATTGATCCGTTCCACGGCGACCCGGCCGACCCCACCGCGGGTCTGGACGACCCCGAGGGTGACGCGTACGGCGAACTCTCGACGCAGGAACGCGCCGACCTCCTGGCCGACCTGGCCGAGCTGGAGGTCTACCAGGTGCTGCTGTCCCCGAAGGGTATCCGGGGGCTCGTCGTCGACTGCGAGGACTGCCGCGAACCGCACTACTTCGACTGGGACCTGCTGCGGGGCAACCTGCGGCACCTGCTCGACTCGGGCCGGCCGCGGGTGCACGAGCCCGCCTACGATCCGGACCCGGACCACTACGTGACCTGGGAGTACGCGCGCGGCTACGCCGACGCGGTCGACGACATGGTCGAGGACTGAGAGACCACCTGCTGGGAATCCACCCGCCGGCCGGTTTAGGCGGGGCGGCGGCGGGTAGCGCAGCGGGGTGGAGTCCCTAGAACACCAGTCCGGCCCGGAAGCCCGCCGCCACCGCGTGAGCGCGGTCGCGCGCGCCCAGCTTGCGGAACAGCCGGCGGGCGTGGGTCTTCACGGTGTCCTCGGAGACGAACAGGTCGCGGCCGATCTCGGCGTTGCTCTGGCCGTCGGCCATACCCCGCAGGACCTGCAGTTCGCGCTCGGTCAGGGTGACCGAGCGGGCGGGGCGCAGCGGCTGGCCCACCGGCTCGGCGGGCAGGTCGCCACGCTGGGCGGGCACGACCGCGGCGGCCGGGGTGCCGCCCTGCCGTCCGAGGGTCGCCACCCCCGGACCGGCCGCGAGCGGTCGGGCCGCGGGCCTGGCGGCGCCCGCCATCACTCCGGCGACGGCGGGCCGCACCGCTTCGGTACGCGCCGCCGGTCTGCTGACCAGCAGCAGCGCCTTGGCGGCGGTGCTGACCGGGTCCGGATCGGTGCCGCCGATCAGCCCTCGGGCCCCGGCCCGGATGGCTGCCTGCGCGGCGGCCGGTTCCTCCGGACCGAACAGCACCAGCTGCGCGTGCGGCACCGCGGCGAGCACCTTGCGGGTGAAGCCGACGGTGTCGGGGCGGGTGAGCGCGGTGTCGGCCAGCACGATCCCGGCCGGGAACGTGGCCAACTGCGCTATCGCCTCGACGGCGCTGGTCGCGGTACGCACCCCCGCGGCTATCCCGAGCCTCTCGGCGCAGGTCGCGATCGTGGCCGCGGCCGTGGTGGTGCGGACGCAAACGAGGACGGTCTGCACGGTGATCCCCCTCTCTCCTGCGAAGAAGACCACGAGACACCCAGATCATTACGCACTTTCCGGGGATTCCGTCGAAAACTCTGTCCAGCACTACCTGATCATCCACTCGATGGCGACAAGTGGACGTACGCGGAGTAACGTGCTGACGTTGTCCCAAATCTCTTCGCTTGACCTCAAGCCTCCCATCCCCTAGGAGGTCAGATGGCCCACTTCCACAGACTCCCCGGTCCGATAGCCGACGTTTGGGATTGGCAGCACCACGGAGCGTGCAGAGGCCGTGACAGCTTGCAGTTCTTCCACCCTGATGGTGAGCGGGGCTCATCTAGAGGGCGCCGCGAGACCGCCGCGAAGAAGGTCTGCGGCTCCTGCCCCGTGCGCGCCGAGTGCGCCGCGCACGCCCTCACCACCCGCGAGCCGTACGGCGTGTGGGGCGGTTTCACCGAGCACGAGCGGCACCGCCTGCTGCAGATCGGCTGGCGTGACTCCGTCGACCGCTGCGGTGCCCGCGTCGACGTCAAGCGGCTGGAGGCTCGCCTCGACCGCGAGCCCGAGCTCAGCGCACCTGCACGCTGATCGTGTGCCAGCCCTGCGCGCCGTCGGGGAACGGATCGGCCCCCTGCTCGGGCTGCAGCGCCCCGGTCGCGTCGGCTGCCCGCACCGAGATGGTGTGACTGCCGGGCGTCGCCTGCCACGGGATCGTCCACTGCCGCCAGGTGTCGGGACCGACCGTTCCGGCCAGCGTCGCGGGCTGCCAGGGACCCTCGTCCACGCGCACCTCGACCACGGACACGCCCCGGTGCTGCGCCCAGGCCACCCCGGCGATCACCGTGTCGCCGGGTGAGACTGTGCCGAACGCCTTGGGCGCGTCGATCCGCGACTCGGTCTTGATCGGCCCCTGCGCCGCCCAGCCCTTGCGCACCCAGTACGCGTCGAAGTCGGCGAACGAGCTGAGCTCCATCTCGGTGATCCACTTGCAGGCGCTGACGTAGCCGTAGAGGCCCGGCACCACCATGCGGACCGGGAAGCCGTGGTCGACCGGCAGCGGCTCGCCGTTCATGGCGAACGCCAGGATCGCGTCGCGGCCGTCGCGCAGCACCGAGGTGGGGGTGCCGCAGGTCCAGCCGTCGACCGAGCGGCTGACCACCTGGTCCGCGCCGTCGAGCGGGCCGGCCTCCTCCAGCAGGTCCTTGACCGGCACGCCGAGCCAGCGGGCGTTGCCGATCAGGTCGCCGCCGACCTCGTTGGAGACGCAGGCCAGCGTGACGTACCGCTCGACGGTCGGGCGGGCCATCAGCTCGCGCAGCGTCAGCTCCATCGGCCGGGCCACCCGCCCGTGGATCCGCAGCCGCCACGACTCCGGGTCCACCTGCGGCACGACCAGCGCGGTGTCGATCCGGTAGAAGGAGTCATCGGCGGTGACGTAGGTCGACAGCCCGGACACGGGCGGATCGACCGTCGCGGGCAGGGCCGGGGCCGGGCTGCCCGGTGTCGGCAGGGCGAGCTGCTCCCGTGCCGCCTGCACGTCGCGGCGCGACGACAGCGACCGGCCAAGGAAGCCGGCGACCGCCGCGCCACCCGCGCCGAGCAGCGCGAACCGCAGGAAGCGCCGGCGGGCGTCGGCGTCGGAGCCGTCCGCGCCGACCGGTTCGGCCGCGCGCAGCAGCCAGTGCAGCACCGCGATCGCGGCGGCGGACCCGACCACTGTGGGCAGCAGGGCCAGCGGGCCCGCGTTCGGGCGGGTCACCGCGGCGGCCACACCGACGAGGGCGAACAGGCCGATGCCCGCGACGCCCCAGCGGAAGTCGCGCCGCGCGAGCAGGCCCACCACGGCCGCGAAGGCGATCAGCAGGAGCACGGTGCCCGTGAGCAGGGCGATCTTGTCGTACACGCCGAAGAGCTGGATCGCGACGTGCTTGACGGCCTCCGGCGTGGCGTCGATGACCGCCCCGCCCACCGCGATCAGCGGCGAGGTCCGCGGCCCGGTGAACACCGCGACCAGCTCCGCCACGCCCAGCGCCACCGCCGCCGAGACCACGCCCGCGGCCATCGCCCGCACCCGAGTAATCACGCCCCCAGTCTGCGCGCCACCGCGCCGACTCACCATGACCGCAGGCATTACCGATCACTTACCGCCGGCCCGCCGCCGCACCCCGGTCGGCTCGCCCCGCAAGCCGAACGTCGGGCGTGAAGAAGGGCCCCTTCTACATCGCATTGCGATAAGAAGGGGCCCTTCCTTACCCCCGGAGGGGGCGTGCTCAGTGCGAGTGCCCACCCGGGCCGTGCGAGTGCCCGTGCCCGCCGTTGCCGGCCGGCTCGGCCTTCGCCGGCTTCTCGACCACCAGCGACTCGGTGGTCAGCAGCAGGCCCGCGATGGACGCGGCGTTGATCGCGGCGTTGCGGGTGACCTTGACCGGGTCCACGATGCCGGACTTGGCCAGGTCGACGTACTCGCCCTTGGCCGCGTCGAGGCCGTGGCCCCAGTCGCTGCCCTGGACCTTCTGCACCACGACGTAGCCGTCGTGGCCGGCGTTCTGGGCGATCCAGCGCAGCGGCTCGACCAGCGCCTTGCGCACGATCGACACACCGGTCTTCTCGTCGCCGGTCAGGCCGAGGTCGCCGTCGAGCACCGCGGTGATCTGGGCCAGCGCGGCACCGCCACCGGGGACGATGCCCTCCTCGACGGCGGCGCGGGTCGCGGCGATCGCGTCCTCGATGCGGTGCTTGCGCTCCTTCATCTCGACCTCGGTCGCGGCGCCGACCTTGACGACGGCGATGCCGCCGGAGAGCTTGGCCAGGCGCTCGCCCAGCTTCTCCTTGTCCCAGTCGGAGTCCGAGGCCTCGATCTCCTTGCGGATCTGCCCGACGCGGGCGTCGACCTCGCTCTGCTTGCCCACACCGTCGATGACGGTGGTGGTGTCCTTGGTGATCACCACGCGGCGGGCCTGGCCCAGCACCTCGATGCCGACGGCGTCGAGCTTGTAGCCGAGCTCCGGCGCGACCAGCTCGCCACCGGTCAGCACCGCGAGGTCCTGCAGCATCGCCTTGCGGCGGTCGCCGAACCCGGGCGCCTTGACCGCGGCGACCTTGATGGTCTTGCGGATCGAGTTGACCACCAGGGTGCTCAGCGCCTGGCCGTCGACGTCCTCGGCCACCAGCAGCAGCGGCTTGCCGGTCTGCAGGACCTTCTCCAGCAGCGGCAGCAGCTCCTCGATCGAGGAGATCTTGCTGGTGGTGATCAGGATGTACGGGTCGTCCAGCACCGCCTCGCCCGACTCGGCGTCGGTGACGAAGTGGGGCGAGATGAAGCCCTTGTCGAACTGCATGCCCTCGGTGACGTCGAGCTCGGTGGTCATGGTCGAGCCCTCTTCGACGGTGATGACACCGTCGCGGCCGACCTTGTCCATCGCCTCGGCGATGAGCTCACCGATGGTGCGGTCCTGGGCGGAGATGGTGGCGACGTGCGCGATGTCGGACTTGTCCGCGATCGCCACGGCCTTGCCGAGCAGGGCGTCACTGACCTTGGTGACAGCCTGGTCGATGCCGCGCTTGAGCCCGGCCGGGTTGGCACCGGCGGTCACGTTGCGCAGGCCCTCGCGCACCATCGCCTGGGCGAGCACGGTGGCGGTGGTGGTCCCGTCGCCGGCGACGTCGTTGGTCTTGGTCGCCACCTCCTTGACCAGCTGCGCACCGAGGTTCTCGTATGGGTTGGTGAGCTCGATCTCCTTGGCGATGGTGACACCGTCGTTGGTGATCGTGGGCGCGCCGAACTTCTTGTCCAGCACCACGTTGCGGCCCTTCGGGCCCAGCGTGACCTTGACCGCGTCGGCGAGCGTGTTGACCCCGTGCTCCAGCAGGTGGCGGGCGTCGTCAGAGAAGCTGAGGATCTTAGGCATTCATCGTCTCCTTAACGTGACGATGCCCCGGCCACCCTCGCGGGCGAGCCGGGGCATCGCTGAGATCACTTCTCGACGACCGCGAGGACGTCGCGGGCGGAGAGCAGCAGGTACTCCTCGCCGGCGTACTTGACCTCGGTGCCGCCGTACTTCGAGTAGATGACCTTGTCACCCACCTTGACGTCGACCGGGATGCGGTTGCCCTTGTCGTCGACGCGGCCGGGGCCGACAGCGAGGACGGTGCCCTCCTGCGGCTTCTCCTTGGCCGTGTCGGGGATCACGAGGCCCGACGCGGTGGTGGTCTCAGCCTCGTTCGCCTGGACCAGGATCCGGTCCTCGAGCGGCTTGATCGCAACCTTCGTCGCGGTAGTCACGAGCATACCCTCCTGGGGTATAGCCCGGGTCTCGCACCACGAGACCCAGGTATTTGTCTGCTGGGTTGTCACCGCCCCACGGGTGGCGTCGTCGCGGGTGTCGCCACCGGCAGGGCGGTAGTGCGTTAGCACTCTGGCAGCCAGGGTGCTAACTCGAACATTATGTCGCCGCTAGCACTCAGTCAAGGAGAGTGCTAGTCGCCACGTCGGCCAACTTACTCCGTCGAGCGCGTTAACGCGGGGATTCCGGCCACATCGCGGCACGTCCGAGGGGCCGCGGCGGCTCGCCGGGATCACGTAGGGTGCGGCACATGCACGCCGCATACACCCTTCCCGGCGACGCCGTCTTCCCCGAGGGCATCACCACCGCCCCCGGCGGCGCCTTCTACGTCGGCAGCAGCCGCGACGGCACGATCTACCGGGGCAGCCTGGACCGCCCTGACACCGAGGTATGGCTGCCGGCCGGCACCGACGGGCGCACCCGCGTGCTCGGGCTGACCGTGCACGCCGGGGCGCGCCTGGTGGTCTGCGGCGGCGCCACCGGCCGCCTGTACGTCTACGACCTGCAGACCGCCGCCCTGGTCGCCCAGCGCGCGGTGCCGTCGGAGAATCCGCTGCTCAACGACGTATGGGTGATCGGCGACACCGCGTACGCCACCGACTCGCACACACCGGTGGTGTGGCGGCTCACGCTGGGCGACAGCGACGCGGCGACCGGCGAGTTCGAGGTGTTCGCCCGGGTCGAGGGCGCGGGCGAGCTGCCGTACCTCAACGGGATCACCGCCACGCCCGACGGCAGCGCGCTGCTGGTCGGGGCGCAGGGCGACGACAGCCTGTGGCGCGTGGACCTCACCACCGCCGAGGCGACCCGGATCGAGGTCGGCGCGCCGTTCGGGCCCGACGGGATGCTGCTGCTCGGCGACGCCCTGTACGGCCTGGTCAACGAGGGCACCAGCCACGCCGACGTGGTGTTCTACCTGTCCGAGGTGTGCATCGCCGCCGACGGGCGGTCGGGGACGGAGGTGCGGCGCTGGCGCGAGGACGTGTTCGCCGTGCCGACCACACTGGCGTACGCGCGCGACCGGCTGCTGCTGGTGAACTCGCAACTCAACCGCGCCGACGCCGGGGCACCGTTCCAGGTGGTCTCGGTGCCGCTGCCAGAATGAGGCGTGGATCTCGACCAGCTGGCGTCGCTGCGTACCCCCGAGGGTGAAGCGGCCCTGGCCGCCGCCGCGGCGCTGGCCGACACCGACTCGCTGGCCGCCGCCACCGCCCTGCGCGCGCACGGCTTCCCCGCCGAACTGGCCAACGCGGCGCTGACCCAGGTCGCGCTGCGGCGCAAGGCGGCGCTCAAGTTCGGCGCCCACGCCGACCGCGCCTTCCTCACCCGGGCCGGGCTGGAGCAGGCCACCCGTGCGGTCGTCGCGGTGCGCCGGGCCGCGCGGCTGGCCGACGCCGGCGTGCGGGCCCTGGCCGACCTGGGCTGCGGGCTCGGCGCCGACCTGCGCGCGGTGACGGCCGCGGGCATCCGGGGGTACGGCGTCGACGCCGACCCGGTGACCGCCGCCTGTGCCGCCCTCAACGCCCCCGACGCCCACGTGACCTGCGGCGACGCCCGCGACTTCGACCTGAGCACGGTGGACGCCGCGTTCTGCGACCCGGCCCGGCGCAGCGGCGGGCGGCGCGTGTTCCGGCCCGAGGACTACTCGCCGCCGTGGGACTGGGTGGCGGCGCTGCCGCAGCGGGTGCCGCACACGGTGCTCAAGCTCGCCCCCGGCATCGACCAGGAGCTGCTGCCGCCCGGCGCCGAGCTGGAGCTGGTCTCCGTCGACGGCGACGTGGTCGAGGCGGCCGCCTGGTGCGGCCCGCTGGCCTGGGTGCCGCGCCGCGCCACCGTCCTGCGCGCCGGCACCGCCCACGAACTCACCGGCAGCGGCACCGAGACGGCCCCGGTCGGCGGCGTCGGCGCGTACGTCACCGACCCCGACGGCGCCGTAGTCCGCGCCCACCTGGTCGCCGAGTTCGCCGCCGCCCACGACGGCCGCCTAGCCGACCCCTCCATCGCCTACGTCTACACCGACCGCCCCGTGACCTCCCCCTTCGGCCGCTGCTTCGCGATCGACGAGGCCATCCCGTTCTCCCTGAAGCGCCTGCGCGCCGCCCTGCGCGACCGCCAGGTGGGCCGCCTGGAGATCCTCAAACGCGGCTCCGCCCTCGACGTCGAGCAACTCCGCCGCGACCTGCGCCTCTCCGGCCCCAACCCCGCCTCCCTCCTCCTCACCCGCACCCCCGCCGGCCCCCTCGCCCTCCTAACCCACCCGGCCACCCCCTGACCCCCCACCCCACGCCCCCTGAAACGTTGATCATGAACTTATGGACGTGATCGACGGCGTATCCCCACCCCGGCACCGCGATCAACCGCCGGGCCGCGTGATCACCCGCCGGGCCGCTCGATTACCCGCGGCGCCGGACGTGGGCGGTGGGCGCCGGACGTGGGCGGTGGTGCAGTTTCGGGGAAGGTGCGGGAATCTTGAGGTCGATTGCTGCACTTTCCCCGAAACTGCAGCAGCGGCTCGGCTCGGCGCGGCGGGCGAGCGCGGGCGCGGGCGCGGCGGGCGAGCGCGGGCGCGGGCGCGGCGGGCGAGCGCGGGCGCGGTGGTGGAGGCGGGCCGGACGCGGCGTAGCATCGGCGGGCGTGGGTGGTCAGGGGACTCCGGCGACGGCGCTGCTCGCCAAGCAGAAGGTGGCGCACACGCTGCACACGTACGACGTGTCGGCCGACTCCCCCAACTACGGCGCGCTGGTCGCCGAGGCGCTCGGCGCCGATCCGGCGCGGGTGTTCAAGACGCTGGTGACCGAGGTCGACGGCGTGCTGACCGTGGCCGTGGTGCCGGTCACCGGCGAGATCGACCTCAAGGCGCTCGCGGCGGCCGCGGGCGGCAAGCGGGCCGCGATGGCCGACCGCGATCTGGCCGAGAAGACCACCGGGTACGTGCGCGGCGGCATCAGCCCGCTCGGGCAGCGCAAGCGCCTGCCGACGGTGATCGACGAGTCGGCGACGGACAGCGACACGATGTATGTTTCCGCAGGTAAGAGGGGTCTTCAGCTCCGGCTGGCCCCCGCCGACCTGATCCGGCTCACCGCCGCAGTCCTCGCCCCCATCGCCCGTTCCTGACCCGATCCGCACCCGTTCCACCGCCGTCCCGGCATCTGGACGCACTTGTCCTGACGCTGGGTGATTCGTCCTGCCCGGACGCTTTCACGAGCCCCGACGATGCCGTGGTTACGGGCACGTTGCTGAATTGTTATTGCCAACAACAAACCCGAGGCTTGCGCGAACGCATTTGTTCGCCATACGTTGTCGCACACAACAAAAACCGTGTGACCGGCCTCACGCACTGCCTATACGGGCGAACCGAACCCTGGATTCGCCGCCGCGACCCTCCCCCGGACCCCGGATCCGGAGAGTCGCTCGCTCCACCTACACCCCGAGTAACAACCCCTGAATCCGAGAGGATTTGAGCAACGATGCGCAAAGGGATCCTGGCTCTGGCCACGTCCGGCCTGCTGGCTGTGACCGGCCTCGCCGCCTGTGCCGAGGACAAGGGCGCCGACACCGGCGCCCCCAAGACGCCGAAGATCGGCGTCATCCTGCCCGACAGCAAGTCCTCGGCCCGCTGGGAGACCGCGGACCGCAAGTACCTCGAGGCGGCCTTCAAGGCTGCCGGCGTTCAGGCCGACATCCAGAACGCGCAGGGTGACAAGACCAACTTCCAGACCATCGCCGACCAGATGATCACCAACGGCGCGACCGTGCTGATGATCGTCAACCTGGACTCGGGCACCGGCAAGGCCGTGCTGGACAAGGCCAAGGCGCAGAACATCCCGACCATCGACTACGACCGCCTGACCCTGGGCGGCTCCGCGTCGTACTACGTCAGCTTCGACAACAAGGCCGTCGGCAAGCTGCAGGGCGAGGGCCTGGTCAAGTGCCTGACCGAGCAGGGCGTCAAGAACCCGGCGATCGCGCAGCTGAACGGCTCGCCGACCGACAACAACGCCACCCTGTTCAAGGCCGGCGCCGTTGAGGTGCTGCAGGCGAAGTATGACGCCAAGGAGTACACCCTCGCCGCGGACCAGGCCGTGCCGGACTGGGACAACGCGCAGGCTGGCGTGATCTTCGAGCAGCAGTTCACGCAGGCGAACGGCAAGATCAACGGCGTGCTCGCCGCCAACGACGGCCTCGGCAACGCGGCCATCACCGTGCTGAAGAAGAACAAGGTCAACGGCAAGGTCCCGGTCACCGGCCAGGACGCCACCGTGCAGGGTCTGCAGAACATCCTCGCGGGCGACCAGTGCATGACCGTCTACAAGGCCGTCAAGCAGGAGGCCGACGCGGCCGCCGCGCTGGCGATCTCGCTGGCCAAGGGCGAGACCAAGACCACCGACCAGACCACCAAGGACTCCGAGTCCGGCCGTGACGTCCCGTCGGTGCTGCTGGTGCCCCAGGCGATCTTCTTCAACAACGTCAAGGACGTCGTCACCGACGGCTACGTGACCAAGGACGAGCTGTGCACCGCCGACTTCGCGGCCAAGTGCACCGAGGCCGGCATCAGCTGACCTCCCGGCTGCCGACGTGGTCCCCGGACGCCACCTCCACGGTGTCCGGGGACCACGTCCCTGTGGTGAGGCAGCCCGCAAGCGAACCGCAGTGACCCCCTCGAACGGAGCGCCCGCATGGGAACCCCTCTACTCGAACTGCGTGGAATCAACAAGAGCTTCGGCCCGGTGCAGGTGCTCCGGAACGTCGACTTCTCGGTCCACCCAGGCGAGGTAACCGCACTCGTCGGCGACAACGGCGCCGGCAAGTCGACGCTGGTGAAGTGCATCGGCGGCATCTACTCGACCGACTCGGGCGAGTACCTGATGGACGGCAAGCCGGTCCATGTGCACAGCCCCCGCGACGCCGCCCACCTGGGCGTCGAGATCGTCTATCAGGACCTGGCGCTCTGCGACAACCTCGACATCGTGCAGAACATGTTCCTGGGGCGCGAGCGCCGCAGCGGCATCATCCTGGACGAGCCGAGCATGGAGGAGCTGGCCGCGAAGACGCTGGCCGGCCTGTCGGTGCGTACCGTCAAGTCGGTGCGGCAGCTGGTGTCGAGCCTGTCCGGCGGCCAGCGGCAGACCGTGGCCATCGCCAAGGCCGTGCTCTGGAACAGCAAGCTGGTGATCCTCGACGAGCCCACCGCCGCGCTCGGCGTCGCCCAGACCGCCCAGGTGCTGGAGCTGGTCCGCCGCCTGGCCGACAACGGCCTGGCCGTCGTCCTGATCTCGCACAACATGAACGACGTCTTCGCCGTCTCCGACCGCATCGCCGCGCTCTACCTGGGGCAGATGGCGGCGCAGGTCAAGACGACGGACGTGACCCACGCGCAGGTGGTCGAGCTGATCACCTCCGGCCGCAGCGGCTCGCTCGGCCTCGTCGAGGAAGGAGCGGTGGCATGAGCGCCGTAACTGCCACCAGCAACGCCCCGGCCGAGCAGGCGCCGGTCGCCGAGGAGAAGGCGGGCGTGTGGTCGTACGCCAAGGACTACGGCCGCCGCCTGCGCGGCGGTGAGCTGGGCTCCCTGCCCGCCGTCGGCGGTCTGGTGGTGCTGTGCCTGGTCTTCGCGATCGCCCGGCCGCGCTTCTTCACCCCGATCAACTTCGCCAACCTGCTGACCCAGGCCGCGCCGCTCATGATGATCGCGATGGGCCTGGTCTTCGTGCTGCTGCTGGGCGAGATCGACCTGAGCGCCGGCTTCGCCTCCGGCGTCTGCGCCGCGGTGCTGGCCAAGGCGCTGGCCGAGTGGGGCATGCCCTGGTACGTCGCGATCCTGATGGCGATCGCCACCGGCATCGTGATCGGGGCGATCATCGGCTTCCTGGTCGCCAAGATCGGCATTCCGTCGTTCGTGGTGACGCTGGCCGGCTTCCTGGTGTTCCAGGGCGTGGTGCTGACCCTGCTCAAGGAGGGCACCAACATCTCGATCCGGGACACGGTGATCCTGGGCATCCAGAAGTCGACCATGAGCGAGGCGATGGGCTGGGCCTTCGCCGCCATCGTCATCCTCGGATACGCGGCTGTGCAGCTGTACTCGCTGGTCAACCGCCGTAAGCGAGGGCTGGTCACGGTGCCGTGGCAGATCGTGGCGCTGCGCGTCGGCGGTCTGGCCGCCCTGACGATCTACGCGGTCGACACGCTGAACGTGAACCGTGCGGTGGCCCTCGGTGACCTGCGCGGCGTGCCCAACGTGGTGCCGGTGATCGCCTCCATCCTGGTGATCTGGACCTTCGTGCTGCGCCGTACCAAGTTCGGCCGGCACATCTACGCCGTCGGCGGCAACCGCGAGGCGGCCCGTCGCGCCGGTATCAACGTGGACCTGATCCGCATCTCCGCGTTCGTCATCTGCTCGGCCATGGCCGCCGTCGGCGGTATCGTCGCGGCCAGCGAGGCGGCCTCGGTCGACCCGAACACCGGCGGCTCGACCGTGCTGCTGTACGCGGTCGGCGCGGCGGTCATCGGCGGCACCAGCCTCTTCGGCGGCAAGGGCCGCGTCATCGACGCCGTGCTCGGCGCCCTCGTGATCGCGGTGATCATCAATGGCATGGGTCTGGTCGACTGGAAGGCCGGTGTGAAGTTCATAATCACCGGCGGGGTGCTACTGCTCGCTGCGGGCGTGGACGCGCTCACCCGCCGCCGCGCGGCGGCCAGCCGCTGACCTGAACTGCATGGCCAACGGGAGAAACATGCGAGCGGGACCTAGCCAGGAGGAGATCCGGCGGCAGAACCTGGGCGCGTTGCTCCGTTTCGTGCACGTACGTGGGCAGATCTCCCGAGCCGAGCTCACCTCCGAACTCGGTCTCAACCGCTCCACCATCGGCGCCCTCACCGCTGACCTGGCCGGCGTCGGCCTGGTCAGCGAGGAGGCGCCGCGGGAGACGGGGCGCGCCGGCCGGCCCTCGCTGGTGGTGCGCCCCTCCTCGGAGCTGGTCTACGTCTACGCCGCGAGCGTGGAGGTGGACCGGATCCGGGTCGCCCGGGTCGGCCTGGGCGGTGTCGTCCTCGACCAGCGGGAGGCGGCGCGCCCACGCGGCGAGGCGATCGAGGCGGTACGCCCGATCGCGGACTTCATCGCCGAGATGGCCGGCACGGTCGACGCCGAGGCCCGGTGCATCGGCGCCGGCATCGCCGTGTGCGGCCTGGTCCGCCGCGACGACGGCCTGGTCCGGCTCGGCCCGCACCTGGGCTGGCTGGACGAACCGCTCGGGCACGCCCTGCAGGACCGGGTGCCCGAGCTGCTGCCGCAGGTCACCGTCGGCAACGTGGCGGACCTGTGCGCACTGGCCGAGCACACCCGCGGCGTCGCCGTGGGCTGCGACAACATCATCTATGTGTACGGCGACGTCGGTGTGGGCGCGGGCATCATCGCCGGCGGCCGCCGCGTCACCGGCCACGGCGGCTACGGCGGCGAGGTCGGCCACATGGTCGTCAACCCGCACGGCCGCTCCTGCGGCTGCGGTTCGCGCGGCTGCTGGGAGACCGAGATCGGCGAGTACGCCCTGCTGCGTGCCGCCGGGCGGGACGGGGAGGGCCGCATCCAGGGCGCCGAGGCGATCCTGGCCGTGGTCGACGCGGCGGCCCGGGGCGACGCGACCGCGCAGGCGGCGGTGCGGCAGGTCGGCGACTGGCTGGGCTTCGGCGTGGCCAACCTCGTCAACATCTTCAACCCGGAGCTGGTGATCTTCGGCGGCACGCTGCGGGACGTGTACCTGGCCGCCGCGGCGCAGGTCCGCAGCCGCCTGAACAGCATCAGCCTGCCCGCCACCCGCGAGCACGTACGGCTGCGCACCCCGAAGCTGGGCCGCGACGCGGCCCTGATCGGCGCGGCGGAACTCGCGTTCGAGAACCTCCTGGCCGACCCCCTGGGCTGAACCGCCCCGCCCCGGCCCGCCCGCCCCGGCCCCGCCCCGCTTTAAATCGACGCTGGCCTATCTAGAACACAACTCCGCGCGAGTCGTCCTCTAGATAGGCCAGCGTCAATGCTAAGCGGGGCGGGGCCGGGGCGGGCGGGCCGGGGCGGGCGGGCGGGCCGGGGCGGGGCGGGGCGGGGCGGGGCGGGGGTTACGACTGCCAGGAGCGCCAGAGGGCGGCGTACGAGCCGCCTGCCGCGACCAGCTCGTCGTGCGAGCCCAGCTCCGCGATCCGCCCGTCCTCCACCACCGCGACCCGGTCGGCGTCGTGCGCCGAGAACAGCCGGTGCGCGATCGCCACCACCGTCCGCCCGTCCAGCACCGCCGCCAGGGAACGCTCCAGGTGCCGGGCCGCGCGCGGGTCGATCAGCGACGTCGCCTCGTCCAGCACCAGCGTGTGCGGGTCGGCCAGCACCAGCCGGGCCAGCGCCAGCTGCTGCGCCTGCGCCGGGGACACCTCGTGCCGGCCGCTGCCGACCTCGGTGTCCAGGCCGCGTGGCAGCTCGTCCACCCAGCTCTGCGCGTCGACGGCGGCCAGCGCGGCGCGGATGTCGTCGTCGGACGCCTCCGGCCGGGCCAGGGCGAGGTTGTCGCGCAGCGTACCGGTGAACACGTGGTGCTCCTGGGTGACCAGGGCGACGTGCCCGCGCAGCTGCTCCAGCGGCAGTTCGACCAGGGGCGCCCCGCCGACCGCGACGGTGCCGGTGCGCGGCGCGTCGATGCCGGCGAGCAGGCGCCCCAGCGTCGACTTGCCCGCCCCGGACGGCCCCACCACGGCCAGCCGCTCCCCCGGGGCGAGGGTCAGCTCGACCCCGTGCAGCACGTCGCGGCCCTCGGTGTAGGCGTACCGCACGTCGACGGCGGTGAGCCGCTCGGAGTCGGGGCGCGCGCCGGTGACGACGCGGTCGTCGCCGATCTCGGCCACGCCCAGCAGCCGGGCCAGCGAGGCGGCGCCGACCTGGAGTTCGTCGGCCCAGCCGAGCAGCCGGTCGATCGGCTCGATGAGCTGCTGCACCAGGAACACGGCGGTGACGACCTGGCCCAGCTCGACCCAGCCCCGCGCGTACGCCCAGCCGCCGAAGAACAGCGTGGACACCACGGGCAGGCTGAAGCCCAGGTCGACGATGGGCCAGAACACGGTGCGCAGGTTGAGGGTGGCGGTCTCGGCCTTGTACTGCTCGTGCAGGTCGCGGTCGGTGCGGCGGCGGCGCCGCGCGACCGTGCCCAGGGCCTCGGTGGTGCGGGCCCCGTCGAACGTCTCGGTCAGCCCGTCGATCACCTCGGCGGAGGCGGCGTTCTCGCGCAGGTAGGCCTTGGTGGCGCGGCGGAAGTACCAGCGGGAGGCGGCCACGATGAAGGGGACGCCGACCAGGCACGGCAGGGCCAGCACCGGTGACAGCCAGATCAGCGCGCCGGCGGTGAGCACCAGGGTGACCAGCGCGATCAGGGTCTCCGGCACGCCCCGGCGCACGCTGTGCGACAGCTGGGCGACGTCGCGGCTGGTCCGGGTCACCAGGTCGCCGGTGCCCGCGCGCTCGACGGTGGACAGCGGGATGGCCAGCACCCGGTCGACGAACTCCTCGCGCAGCTCGGCCAGCACCCGCTCGCCGAGGTTGGCCGACGAGAACGCGGCGAAGCGCACCAGCACCGCCTGCACGATCACGAAGGTGACCAGGCCGAGCGCGATGCGGTCGATGGCACCGACGCCGGTGCCCCGCTGGATCCCGTCCACCAGCCGCCCCAGCAGGTACGGCGTGACCAGGCCGGCCAGGGCGGCCAGGCCGTGCAGGCCGATGACCAGGGACAGCTGCCCGGGGTGGCGCGACATCAGCCTGCGGGCGTACCGGCGGACGGAGGCGGTGTCCGCCACGGGCAGGATGACGCGGGCCATCAGTCCACACTCCTCGTCACGACGGCCCGGTAGCGGGGCTCGTTCGCCAGCAGTTCGCGGTGGGCGCCCTCGGCGGTGACCTTGCCGTCCTCGACGAAGACGACGTGGTCGGCCCGGTCCAGCAGCAGCGGGCTGGTGCTGGCCAGCAGGGTGGTGCGCCCGGCGCGGTGGGCGCCCAGCCGCTGGGCGATGCGGGCCTCGGTGTGCGCGTCGACGGCGCTGGTCGGCTCCACCAGGATCAGGATCGGCGGGTCGGACAGCAGCGCGCGGGCCAGCCGCAGCCGCTGCTGCTGGCCGCCGGAGAACTCGCGGCCGCGCTCGGCCACGACCGAGTCCAGCCCCTCGGGCAGCGCCTCGAGGATGTCCTCGGCGCTGGCCGTGTGCAGCGCGGCGGCGACCCGGGCGTCGTCGGCGGCCCCGGGCTCGGCGCGGTGGTCGAGCTCGTCGCGCAGCACGCCGCTGAACAGGCGCGCGTTGTTGTCGGCGACCATGATGCGGGCGCGCACGTCGGCGCGGGTGGCCGCGGCCAGCGGCACGCCGACCAGCGTCACCTCGCCCTCGGTGTACCGGCCGAGGCGGTCGGCGATCTCGATGGCGTCCTCGGGGCGGTCGGCGGCCAGCACCGTCAGCGCGCCGGGACGCAGCGAGAGCCCGGACCGGACGTCGGTCAGCACGCCCGCCTCGGGCAGCACCACCGGCTGGGCCGGGTCGGCGATCTCCGGTGCCAGCTGCAGCACCTTGAGCACGCGACCGGCCGAGACGTGGCCGCGGGTCATCTTGTCCAGCACCTCGGCCAGGGTGCGCATCGGCACGACCAGGAACGCGGCGTACCCGTAGAAGCCGACCAGCTCACCGGGGGTGATCTCGCCGGTGGCGGCGTAGCGGGCGCCGAGCCAGGTGACCAGGGCCAGGAACAGTCCCGGCATCAGCACCTGGACCGCCTCCAGCAGCGAGTCGACCTTCCCGGCGCGTACCCCCGCGGCCCGCAGCTGCTGCGACTGCTCCCGGTAGCGGGCCGAGAAGACCTGCTCACCGCCGATGCCGCGCAGCACCCGCAGCCCGGCCACGATGTCGGTGGCCCGCCCGGTCAGCGCACCCTGCTGGTCCCGGTACGCCTGCTGGCGCCGGTGGATCGGCTTGATGAGCAGGCTGACCACGGCCATCTGCACCGGCACGCCGATCAGCACCACCAGGCCCAGCTTGACCGAGGAGGTCAGCAGGATGACGGTCACGACGACCAGGCTCACCACCGCCGCCGACCCGCGCGCGGTGATGTCCAGCGCGTGGCCGATGTGGCTGGTGTCGGCGGCGCCGATGGCGACGACCTCGCCGGTGGCCAGCCGCTTGGGCAGCGTGGCGCCCAGCTTGCCGGCGTGCGCGACGGTGAGCTGGACGGTGCGGAAGCTCGACGCCATCCAGTTGAACACGGCGTTTCGGTGGCGCATGATGCCCGCCGCCGCCTGCACCAGCCCCAGCAGCACGAAAGCCCCGGCCCAGCGGGCCAGGGCGGCGGTGTCGCGGCTGGTGATGCCGGCGTCGATGGCTCTGCCGATGACCATCGGGATCAGCGCCCCGGTGACCATCCAGGCGATGCCGAACATCATGCCGAAGACGACGGTGCGCCATTGCTGCTTGGCCAGCCACCACAGGTATCGGGCGGCTGACCTGCTGTCGGGGGTGCCGGGATCGCCGACTGGTAAGGAACGCATAGCGGCGATGAACTTACTCGACCGGCTCCGTCCGCGCCACCGATTATTTACCGCCTTTTGTGGACCATCCAGGCGTTTTCACCATCGGGTGACGTGTCATTCGAAGCGCCAGCCGAGCAGCTCCGCGAGGTCGCCGACGGTCGGCCCGGTCCAGGTCGGATCGGTGTCGGCGAACCTGGTGGTGCGCACGACGCGCATGCCCAGCGCCGCCGCCGCGGGCAGCTCGCCGCTGTCGCCGTCGCCGACGTACAGGCAGTCCTGGGGCGCGACGCCCAGGTCACCGCAGACCTTGAGGAAGATGGTCGGATCGGGCTTCACCACGCCCAACTCGCACGAGAACCCGGTCACCGTGAAGCGCGGCGCCAGCGGCTGGGTCGGCCACAGCGTCACCGTCTCCGCCGAGCAGTTGCTGACCAGGCCCAGCCGGTGCCCGCGCTCGCGCAGCCCGTCCAGCACCGCCAGGGTCGCGGCCGACGGCCACAGCAGCTCGCGCTGGAAGCGCATCCGGGTCACCTCCGCGAACCGCACCTGCGCGGCGGTCGGCGCGCCGCCCAGCCGGTGCGCCAGCGTACGCAGGGTCTCGCCGAGATCGCCCAGGTCGCCGCGCATGCGCTCGCGGGTGGTGCCGCGGAACAGCACCGCGAACGCCTCCGCGTCCACGCCCAGTGCCCGGCCCATCTGGCGGCTCACCTCGTCGCGCGCGTCCTGCCCCCGGTCGGGGATCAGCGTCTGGAAGAGGTCGAACAGCACCGCGCCGCGCCGCGCGTTCCGGAAGTCGAGCACGGCGCGAGGGTACCGGAGCAGGTGCCGTCCCGGGACTCCCCCGCATCGGCAGAATCCGAACTCACCGGGCCTCAGACCAGCGGCGACACCGGCTCCTCAGGCATCGGCCGCAGGTAGGACAGCCGCGGGCCCGGCACCCGGTCGGCGATGATGAACCTGGCCTTGAGCAGGGCTTCGGCATCAGGCTGGGAGACCCGGTGCAGGGTGAGGAAGTCGGCGGTCAGCTCGGCGGCGGTGAGCGTGGCCCGGACGAAGCCGCGCTGGTTGTTGTGGAACCGCAGGTGCGGATTGTTCGCGAAGAACGGGTGCGCGTCGGGTCCGGAGTCGGCCCCGTCCCCGCCGGTCGTCAGCGAGGTGGTGACCAGCTCCGAGCCGACGGCCGCGGCGTGCGGGTCGTCGAAGTCGCGCTTGATGTCGGCGGCCCAGTGCGAGTGCACGTCACCGGTGAGCACGACAGGGTTGCGCACCCGGGCCCAGCCGTCGACGACCCGGCCGCGGCAGGCGGCGTACCCGTCCCAGGCGTCCATGCTGGTGCTCTTGCTCGCGTCCGGGTTCTTGTCCCGCTGCGAGAAGAACACCTGCTGGCCCAGTACGTCCCAGCGGGCGGTGCTGCCCGCCAGGCCGTCGAGCAGCCAGCGCTCCTGCTCGAAGCCGAGCAGCGTCCGGGCCGGGTCCAGCGCCTGCGGACAGATCCGGTAGCCGCCGCCGCAGGCCTGGTCGTCGCGGAACTGCCGGGTGTCGAGCAGGTGGAACGTGGCCAGGCGGCCCCAGCCGATCCGGCGGTACAGCCGCAGCGTGCTCACGCCGAACCCGGACCTGGGCGCGGCCGCCGCCCGCAGCGGCATGTTCTCCCAGTACGCCCGCAGCGCCGCGTCCCGCCGGCTCGGGAACGCCAGGTCGGGCTTCATCGGCACCAGCCCGGCCCAGTTGTTCGCCACCTCGTGGTCGTCGGGCACCGCCAGCCACGGCGCCACCGCGTGCGCCCCCTGCAGGTCCGGATCGAGCTTGTACTGCGCGTAGCGGCGCCGGTAGTCGCCCAGCGTCCGGGTCTCGGGCGAGGTGTGGTCGCGCACGTTGCCGCTGGCCGCGTTGAAGTAGTGCGGGGCGTACTCGTAGATGTAGTCGCCCAGGTGCAGCACCAGCTCGGGTTCGGACTCGGCGACGCGGCGGTAGCCGGTGAACCAGCCGTGCTCGTACTCGGCGCAGGACATGAAGGCGAAGCCGAGCGTCCCGGGCAGCTCGGTGGGGCGCGGGGCGGTGCGGGTGCGCCCCATCGGTGAGTACCAGCCGCCGATCCGGAACCGGTAGAAGTACTCCCGGCCCGGCTCCAGGCCCGCCAGCTCCACGTGCACGCTGTGCGCCCAGGACGGATCGGCCCAGGCGGTGCCGGTGGCGACGACGCGGCTGAAGCGGTCGTCGGCGGAGACCTGCCACCGCACCTCGTACGTCTGGTCGGCCATGCCGCCGCGGCCGTCCTCGTCCAGCGGCGAGCAGGCCAGCCGGGTCCAGATGACGAACCCGTCCGGCGCCGGATCACCCGAGGCCACGCCGAGGGTGAACGGGTCGGTGCGCGGCGCCAGCGTGCTGCGGCGGATGGCGTGCGCCTTCGCGGGCACGCCGAGCAGCCCTCCTACGGCGGCGGCAGAACCCAGCAGCAGGATGGTGCGGCGCGAGGCCCGGCCCGAGGTTGACACGTGCACAGGATGGCCGGATCACGGCCCCTTGCCAAACAACACGCCGTGAGCTGCGGTTACCGGTCGACCGGGCTGAAGTCCCAGACGTGCGGCGAGCGCGCGGCCAGCCCGTCCGGCGGGGCGGCCAGGTCCATCGGCTCGCCGCGCCAGCGGGAGATCACCACCACGCGCAGATCGGTGGAGGAGAAGACCTCGCTGGCGACATGCCGGGGCTCGACCTCCAACCGCGGCACCGCCACGTCGCACACCCAGTTCAGCAGGTCGGTGAAGGTGCGCGGGTAGGCGCGCACCTCCCACATCCGCACGATCACTTCGTCGTCCCCGGCATCGGGCAAAGCTACACTCCCACGACCGTCAGCGGCATGGCGGAGTCGGCCGGGAAGTCCAGCTTGGACGGACGGGCTCCGGCGGCCACCAGATGCGAGCCGAGGGCGGCCACCATGGCCCCGTTGTCGGTGCACAGCTTCGGCCGCGGTACGCGCACGGTGATGCCGTACTTGGCGGCGCGCTCGGCCGCCATCACCTTCAGCCGCGAGTTCGCCGCCACGCCGCCGCCCAGCACCAGGGTCTCGATGCCCTCGGCCCGGCAGGCGTCGATCGCCTTCATGGTGAGCACGTCGCAGACCGCGTCCTGGAAGGCGGCGGCCACGTCGTTGACCGGCACCGGCTCGCCCGAGCGCTCCCGCGCCTCGACCCAGCGCGCGACCGCGGTCTTCAACCCCGAGAAGGAGAAGTCGAACCGGTGCTCGACCAGGTCGCGCGGGCCGGTCAGGCCGCGCGGGAAGCTGATCGACAGCGGGTCGCCGTCGCGGGCGGCGCGGTCGATCGGCGGGCCGCCGGGGAAGGGCATGCCCAGCAGCCGGGCCACCTTGTCGAACGCCTCCCCGGCCGCGTCGTCGATGGTCGCGCCCAGCGGTGTCACGCCCTTGGCCAGGTTGTCCACCCGCAGCAGTGAGGAGTGCCCGCCGGAGACCAGCAGCGCGATCGCGGGCTCGGGCAGCGGCCCGTGCTCCAGGGTGTCCACGGCGACGTGCGCGGCCAGGTGGTTCACCCCGTAGATCGGCTTCTCGGCGGCCAGCGCGAGGCCCTTGGCCCCGGCCACGCCGACCAGCAGCGCCCCGGCCAGGCCCGGCCCGGCGGTCACCGCGATGGCGTCGATGTCGGCCAGGGTCACCCCGGCCTCGTCCAGGGCCCGGTGCAGCGTCGGCACCAGCGCCTCCAGGTGCGCCCGGCTGGCCACCTCGGGCACCACGCCGCCGAAGCGGGCGTGCTCGTCCACGCTGGAGGCGAGCGCGTCGGCGAGCAGCGTGTGCCCGCGCACGATGCCGACGCCGGTCTCGTCGCAGCTGCTCTCGATGCCGAGCACCAGCGGTTCAGTAATCGTCATGCTCAGTCTTCGTCCCGTCTCATCACCAGGGCGTCGGTGTTGCTGGGCTGGTAGTAGCCGCGGCGCACCCCGATCACCTCGAAGCCGTGCCCGGCGTAGAGCCGCTGCGCCGCCGCGTTGTCGGCGGCGACCTCCAGCAGCACCTGCTTGACGTGGTGGCGGCGGCCCTCGGCCAGCAGCGCCTCCAGCAGGGCCCGGCCGATGCCGCGCCGCTGCGCGTCGCGGCGTACCGCGATGTTGTTGACCCAGCCCTCATCCTGCCCGACCGCGAGGCCGCCGTAGCCGAGCACGCTGCCGTCGTCGTCGACGGCGATCAGGTAGTGGTGGCCGTTGGCCAGCTCGTTCCAGAACATCGGCGCGGACCACTGCTCGGCGCCGAACAGGTCGCTCTCGATCGGCAGCAGCTCCTGGATCTGCCACCACCGGAGCCGGTCGATCTTCATCGGCGGCCCGCGGGGAGCTTGGCACCGGCCTCCGACTGCTCGGCGGGCGACAGCGCGGCCTTGCGGGCCGCCGGTTCGACCGCGTCCGGCCGCCGCAGATACAGCGGCGTCAGCGGCTCGGTCGGCGCCTTGGCGCGGATGCGCTCGGCGGCCAGCTCGGCCAGGGCCAGCGGATCCGGGTAGAGGGCGGCGCCGGGTGTGATCCCGAGCACGTCGGCGTAGCGCTGCGCGCCCTCGCCGACGGCGGTGGTCACGCCGTACGTGGTCAGCCGGTCGGCGATGTCGGCGGGCTTGTCGACGGCCGGGCCGGTCAGCGGGCTGCCGTCGGCGTAGACGGCCCAGTAGACCTCACGGCGCCGGGCGTCGGTCGCGACCAGTGCTTTTCCGCCGGTACGGGCGCCGAGCGCGTCGAGCGTGCACACGCCGTACGCCGGAATGCCGAGCCCGGCCTGGAACACCGCGGCCGTCATCAGCCCCACCCGCAGCCCGGTGAACGGCCCGGGGCCGACCCCGGCCACCACCGCACCCAGGTCGCGGGGCTTGACCCCGGCCTCGGCGAGCACCGCGTCGACCTGCGGCGCGAGCAGCTCGCCGTGCGCCCGCCCGTCCACCGCCGCCCGCGCACCCACCAGCCGGACCGCGTCCGAACCGACCTCCACCAGCGCCGCCGTCACCGCAGGCGTAGCCGTATCCACCACCAGCACCAACACCCCTCCACCCTACTGTCTCCGCCTTCGTGTCCCATTGAGCGCGGGGGTCGCTGTGCCGCCGGGGCGGGCGGGGTACTGCTGGGTAGGCTGGTACGCATGTGGCAGGCCGACGCACAGTCCCAGGTCCTGGTGGACCTCGACGCGATCAGCGCGAACGTGCGCACGCTGCGGTCGCGTACGACGGCCCGGGTCATGGCGGTGGTCAAGGGCGACGGATACGGCCACGGCATGGTCGCCTCCGCCCGCGCGGCCCTGGCCGGGGGCGCCGAGTGGCTCGGCGTGTGCACCCTCGAAGAGGCCTTCGCCCTGCGCGACGCGATGATCACGGCACCGGTCCTGTCCTGGCTGTGGCTGCCCGGCCAGCCGCTGGCCCGCGCCATCGAGCGCGACGTCGACCTCAGCGTCGCCGGGCGGACGCACCTGGCCGCGGTGCTCGGGGGCGCGCGCGAGTCCGGCCGCACCGCCCGCGTCCACCTCAAGATCGACACTGGCCTGTCCCGGGGCGGCGCCACCTCGCTGGAGTGGCCGCAGCTGGTCGAGGCCGCCGCCAAGGCGCAGGCCGACGGCCTGGTAGAGATCGTCGGCATCTGGAGCCACTTCGTCTACGCCGACGCGCCCGGCCACGAAACCACCGACCTGCAGCTGGCCGCGTTCACCGAGGCGCTCGACACGGCCCAGCGGCTCGGCGTCACGCCGCAGCTGCGCCACATCGCCAACTCCGCCGCGGTGCTGACCCGCCCCGACACCCACTTCGACCTGGTCCGCCCCGGCATCGCCGTGTACGGCCTGTCCCCCGTCGACGACCCCGCCATCCGGGCCGCGCTGCGCCCGGCGATGACCGCGCACGCCCGGGTGCTGCTGGCCAAGCGGCTGGCCGCCGGGCAGGGCATCTCGTACGGCCACACGTACACCACCAGCCGCGACACCACCGTGGCGCTGGTGCCGCTCGGCTACGCCGACGGCGTGCCCCGGCACGCCTCCAACAGCGGGCCGGTGCAGCTCAACGGCGCCCGGTTCACCATCTCCGGCCGGGTCTGCATGGACCAGTTCGTGGTCGACGTCGGCGACACCGAGGTGGCCATCGGCGACGAGGTCGTGCTGTTCGGGCCCGGTGACCGCGGCGAGCCGACCGCCGACGACTGGGCCGACGCCGTGGGCACCATCAACTACGAGATCGTCACCCGGTTCGGCAGCGTCCGGGTCCCCCGGGTCTACCGAGGTGGTTCCTCGTCATGAGCAGCACGTCTTCCCCTTCGGACGTCAAGACCGCCGGCAAGGCCGACAAGGCACCCTCCACCGGGCGCCGCCGCGCCGGGGTGATCGGCGCGGTCGTCGGCGTCGCCGCCGCCGGAGTCGCCGCGGGCATCGCCGTCGAGCGCCTGGTGGTGCGGCGGACCCAGAAGACCGAGACCGACCCGTACGCCAACGAGCCCTTCGGGCGGCTGCCGTACGACGAGTTCACCACCGTCACCACGGCCGACGGCACCGAACTGCACGTCGAGATCGTCGAACCGGTCGACGGCGTCGCCGTCGAGCTCCACCCGACCGACCCGACCGCCCCGACCCTCGTCTTCGTCCACGGCTTCTGCCTGGACCAGGGCACCTTCCACTTCCAGCGGCAGGCCCTGGACCGGCTCGGCGAGCACCGGATGGTCTTCTACGACCAGCCCGGCCACGGCCTCTCCGGCACCATGCCCGACGGCGAGTACGAGCTGCCCGCCCTCGGCGAGGCGCTGTACGACGTGATCAAGTCGACCGTCCCCACCGGCCCGATCGTCCTCGTCGGCCACTCCATGGGCGGCATGGCCATCATGGCCTTCGCCGAGCAGCACCCCGAGATGTTCGTCGACCGCGTCGTCGGCACGGTGCTCATCGCCACCTCCGGCGGCCAGATCGACGGCCAGGGCGGCTTCTACGGCCTGCCCGCCATCATCAACCGCACCAGCGGGCCGCTGCTCGGGCTGCTCACCGGGGCGGCCCGGATCACCGGCCCGATGATAGACAAGGCCCGGCAGGCCAGCACCGACCTCGCCTGGCTGCTCACCCGCCGGTACGGCTTCGGCGGCGACAAGCCCAGCCCGGCCCTGGTGTCGTACGTGGAGCAGATGAACTCGCGCACCACCACCGAGACCGTCGCCCGCTACCTGCGCACCATCAACAGCCACGCCCGCTACCCCGCGCTGCGCGCCCTCAACCGGGTGCCCGTGCTGGTCATCTGCGGCGACTGCGACATGATCACCCCGCAGGCGCACTCCGAGGAGATCTGCCGCCTGCTGCCGCACGCCAAGCTCGTGATCATCCCCGACAGCGGCCACGTGACCATGCTGGAGCACGCGCCCGAGGTCAACGCCGCGCTCATCGACTTCCTGGACGAGCTGGAGCAGAAATGATCCTTCCCACCGCCGACGACACCCGCGCCTTCGGCGTCCGCCTGGCCGAGGTGCTGCAGGCCGGCGACCTGGTGGTGCTCAGCGGACCGCTCGGCGCGGGCAAGACGGCGCTCGCCCAGGGCGTCGGCCAGGGCCTGCGCGTACAGGGCGCGGTCACCTCGCCGACCTTCGTCATCGCCCGCGTGCACCGGCCGGACCGGGCCGCCGGGGGCAGCCTGCCGATGGTGCACGTCGACGCGTACCGGCTGGGCGCCATGACCGACCCGCGCGCCCAGGTCGACGACCTCGACCTCGACGCGTCGGTCGACGACTCGGTCACGCTGGTGGAGTGGGGGGAGGGGATGGTCGAGCAGCTCGCCGACTCCCACCTCGAGGTACGCATCACCCGCCACCCCGACGACACCCGCGAGGTGGCCCTCATCCCCCACGGCGGCACCTGGCCCACCCGCCTCTCCACCCTCACCCCCGCCTGACCGCACCCGGGCAGTGCGGGCGCGCCACGCCACGATCACGCGCCACGCCACGCGCGGTGCCGCGCCAAGATCGGTGCAGTTTCGGGGAAAGTGCACGAATGCGGGCCAAGATTCCTGCACTTTCCCCGAAACTGCACACGCCCACGGCCCGGACCCACCCACCGCGCGTCGGCCGCGGTCATCGGTGCCAGCCGCGGACGGTGAGGGCGTGGGCGACCTCGGCGACGAAGCCCGCGAAGTCGGTGCGCAGGCGGTGGGCGGTGAGGTGCAGGACGATCCAGTCCTGGCCGACGAGGTCGTTGAGCCGCCGCCGGTCGCGGTGGAACTGGTCGGTCCGCGCGTGCCAGACGCCGTCGTACTCGACCGCGACCCGGTACCTCGGCCAGGCCAGATCCACCCGGGCGACGAAGCGGCCGGCGGCGTCGATGACGTGCTGGGTGACCGGGCGGGGTAGGCCCGCGAGCACCAGGCCGACGCGGGTGCGCGACTCCGGCGGCGACGCTGCTCCGCCGTCGGCCAGGCCGGTCACCGCCGCGAAGCGGCGCCCGCCCCGGCGTTCGAGCCGGCGCGCTGACTCCTCGGCCAGTTCGGCGGGCTTGACCGCGCCGAGTCCGAGCAGGGCGTCGACCTGGACCACGGCCTCGACGAGGTCGTACCACTGGGTTAGGTCCCAGCAGGTGCGCAGGGGCGAGGTGACGGTGAGCCGCGGGAACCCGACCACCTCGTCGTCGGCCATGTCCGCGGTGTGCACGCGGATGCCGTGCACCGGCCCGAAGCGGTGGCCGGGCGGGATGAGCACGTCGACCGGATCTCCGTCGGCGGGCTCCGGTCCGCCGTGGACCGCGGCGGCGGAGCGGCCGGCGATCACCGCCCGGGGCGGGAGCAGCCAGCGGACCGCGGCCCGGCACCGGGCCTCGTGCGAGAAGGTGGTGCGGGCGTCGGCGTAGACGCCGCGGAACAGCGGCCGCCACGCCTTGCTGCGCAGCTCGCCCCTGGTGAGGATGCCGGACGAGATGACCTCGGCGGCGGAGAAGATGTGCCCGACCAGTTGCTGCGGGCGCCTCGGAGTACGCGACACACCCCGTACCCTCCCCCGCCCGCCGTCCCCCCATCCACCCCTGTGGATAACCCCGCTGCAGTTTCGGGGAAAGTGCAGGAATCTTGGCCTGCATTCGAGCACTTTCCCCGAAACTGCACGGATCTTGGCCGCCCGCCCCGCGCGCCCGCGCGGGACTACCCGAGGAGGGCGGCGAGGGTGGGGCGGAGGGCGGCGGCGACGTCGGGCGAGGTGACGGGGCCGGAGCGGGCCGCTTCGCGACCGGCCAGGCCGTGCACGTACGCGGCCGCGACCGCCGCCCGTACCGCGGGCAGCCCGGCGGCCAGCAGCGAGCCGAGCAGCCCGGCCAGCACGTCCCCGGTGCCGCCGGTGGCCAGCGCGGGGCTGCCGGTCGGGTTGACCCACGCCTCCCCCGCCGGCCCGGCGACCACGGTCCGGTCGCCCTTCAGCAGCACCACCGAGCGGGTCCACGCGGCCAGCTTCTGCGCCGCCGCGACGCGGTCCGGCCCGGGGTCCTCCCCGGCCAGCCGCGCGTACTCCCGGTCGTGCGGGGTTAGCACCGTGGGGGCGTCGCGCCGCCGCAGCTCGCCGGACATGGTCCCGTCGACCAGCATGGTGATCGCGTCGGCGTCGAGCACCGCGGGCACGGGCGCGGCCAGCACCGACCGCAGCTCACCCTGTGCGCGCTCGTCGGTGCCGAGGCCGCTGCCGCAGGCCCAGGCCTGGACCCGGCCCGCGTCGGCGACCCGGGCCGAGCCGATCACGCTCGGATGCGCGGGTACGACGATCTGGTGCGCGGCTCCGGCGTAGCGGACCAGCCCGGTGGGTCCGGCGAGCGCCCCCGAGACCGACAGCAGCGCGGCGCCGGGGTACCCGGGCGAGCCGGTCGCGAGGCCGACCACGCCCCGGGTGTACTTGTCGGACCCGGCGTCGGCCCGCGGCCACCAGGCGGCGATGTCGGCGGCTTCGGCCACCCGCAGCGCCGGGTCGCCGTGCAGCCACGGCCGCAGCCCGATGTCGACCACCTCGACCTGGCCGGCGTACCCGGCGGCGGGGCCGACGACGTGGGCGGGCTTGAGGCAGCCGAACGTGACGGTGACGTCGGCGCGTACGGCGTTGCCGGGCACGTCGCCGGTGTCCACGTCGACCCCGGACGGGACGTCGACGGCGATGACCGGCGGCCGGGGGTCGAGCAGGGCCAGGCGCTCGACCAGCGTCAGGGCGCTGCCGCGCAGGGCGCCGGTGGCGCCGATGCCGACGAGCCCGTCCACGATCAGGTCGGTCCGGCCGGGCCAGTCGGTGACGGTGCGCCCGCCCGCGGCGCGCAGCGCGGCCAGCCCGCCCGCGTGGGCGCGGGCCGGGTCGGCGAGCAGCGCGCGGACGGACACGCCGAGGCGGGCCAGCATCGCGCCCGCGTGCAGGGCGTCGCCGCCGTTGTCGCCGGGGCCGACCAGGAGCAGCACGCTGGAGCCGTACACCCGGCCCTGGTCGCGCAGGGTGACCTGGCAGCGGCGCGCGAGCCCGGCGGCCGCCCGCAGCATCAGCGTGTCCGGCGGCAGCGTCGGGATGAGCGCCTGCTCGGCCGCCCTGACCTGCGCGACCCGGTACGCCGCCCTCACCGGCCCGCCTCCGCGATGACGAACGCCGAGGCGATGCCGCCGTCGTGCGACAGCGACAGGTGCCAGCGCTCGACGCCGCGCTCGGCGGCGACGGCGGCGACGGTACCGGTGACGGTCAGCCAGGGCCGCCCGTCGGGGTCGACGACCACCTCGCAGTCGTGCCACTGCATGCCCGCGGGCGCGCCGAGCGCCTTGGCCACGGCCTCCTTGGCCGCGAACCGGGCCGCCAGCGACTCCGGCGAGCGGGGGTTGCCCGAGCGCGTGGTCCGCTCGGCTTCCGTGAACAGCCGCTCCGTCAGCATCGGGGTGCGCCGCAGCGCCTGCGCGAAGCGTTCGACCAGGACCACGTCGTTGCCCACCGAGACAATCACGAACTGACCTTAAGGTCTGGGGTGTGGATCTGGTACTGCGTGGCGGCATCGTGTACGGCGGCAGCGGGGCGACGGCGGTGGCCGTGTCGGGCGGCAGGATCGCCGCGATCGGCTCCGACGAGCAGGTCTCGGCGCTGGCCGGGCGCGGCACCGAGGTGGTGGACCTCGGCGGCGGGCTGCTGCTGCCCGGCCTGCAGGACGCGCACGCGCACCCGGTGTTCGCCGGGCTGAACCTGCTGCGCTGCGAGTTGACCGAGCTGCAGGACCGGGCCGGCTACCTGGCGGCGGTCGCGGCGTACGCGGCGCGCACCGACGGGACGTGGATCATGGGGGCGGGCTGGTCGTACGACGCGTTCGGCGGGGCGCAGCCGTGCCGCCAGGACCTGGACGGCGTCGTCGCCGACCGGCCCGTCTACCTGGCCGTACGCGACGCGCACAGCGCCTGGTGCAACTCGCGGGCGCTCGCCCTGGCCGGGATCGACCGGCACACGCCCGACCCGGAGGGCGGCCGGATCGAGCGCGACCCCGACGGCGAGCCCACCGGCGTCCTGCACGAGAGCGCGATGGAGCTGGTCAGCTCGGTCGCCCCGCGCCCGGACGCGGCCGAGATCCGGCGGGCGCTGCTGCTGGCCCAGTCGCGGCTGCACTCGCTGGGCGTGACGGCGTGGCAGGACGCGATCGTGGGCGACTACGGCGGCTGGCCGGACTGCTTCGAGGCGTACCTGGCCGCCGACCGCGAGGGGCTGCTCACCGCGCGGGTGCGCGGCGCGCTGTGGTGGGAGCCGTCGCGCGGCCTGGAGCAGCTCGACGACCTGCGGCAACGCCGCGAGCTGGCGCGCGGCGGCGGGGCGCGGTTCCGCACCGAGACCGTCAAGATCATGCAGGACGGGGTGGCGGAGAACTTCACCGCCGCCATGCTCGACCCGTACCTGGACGGCTGCGGCTGCGCCACCGACCGGCGCGGCATCTCCCGGGTCGAGCCGGAGCACCTGCGCGAGATCGTCGGCCGGCTCGACCGCGACGGGTTCCAGGTGCACTTCCACGCCATCGGCGACCGGGCGGCGCGGGAGATCCTGGACGCGGTGGAGCCGGTGGCCGGGTCGCGGCTGCGGCACCACGTGGCGCACGTGCAGGTGGTGCACCCGGACGACGTGCCCCGGTTCGGGCGGCTGGGGGTGACCGTCACCATGCAGGCGCTGTGGGCGACGCACGAGCCGGCGATGGACGAGCTGACCATCCCGTTCCTGGGGCAGCCGCGGGCGAGCTGGCAGTACCCGTTCGGCGGCGTGTGGCGCAGCGGGGGGCGGCTGGCGGCGGGCAGTGACTGGCCGGTGTCCGACCCGGATCCGTTCAAGGCGATCCACGTGGCGGTCAACCGGGTCCCGCACGGCGTCGACGGGCCGCCGCTGGGGCCCGAGCAGGGGATCGAGCTGGAGACGGCGGTGCGGGCGTACACGGAGGGGTCGGCGTACGTGAACCACCTGGACGAGACGGGGGTGATCGCGGTGGGGCGGCTGGCGGACCTGGCGCTGCTGGACCGGGACCCGTTCGCGGGGCCGGTCACGGAGATCGGCGCGACCCGGGCAGTGCGCACCTGGGTCGAGGGCCGGCCGGTCCACGGCGCCTGACCTGCGGCCCGCACTCGCCCGCCCGCCCGCCCCGCCCGCCCCGGCCGCCCCGCCCGCCCGGCGCCACCCGCCTTTTATTGACACTGGCCTATCCAGAAGACAGAATCCCGAAATCCGTCCTCTAGATAGGCCAGCGTCAATGCCAAGCGGACCGGGGACAACGCCCTAGCAGGCACCGCCACTCGCGGCAAGGGTTGTGGACAAGTCTGTGGGTATCCCCGGAGTCGGTTATCCACAGGGGTGTGCGCAGGTCAGCGCCGCGCGGCAGCATCGCCGCCATGGATGTCGAGTTCGATGACGGGTACGCGCCGCAACCGGTCCGCGTCGACCCCCACGAGTTGGTCCGCATCGCCGGTCACCTGGCCGAGCTGGCGGCCGCCATGTCCGGCGACGTGGCCCGCACCGCCGACCTCACCGCCTCCCCCGACGGCTGGTCCGTCAGATCCGCCCAGGTCAGGCTCATGCACGAGGTCAACACCCACCTGAACGGGCTGAGCACCGCCCTCGACGGCTACGCCCGGCGGCTGCGCACCGCCAGCGCCGAGTACACCGGCCAGGACGAGCGGGCGGCGCGCGACGTCGCGGCGGCGGGCGGGGCGCGGATCGGGGCGGCCCGATGAACGTGACGTACGCGCAGTTGCTGGCGGCCGACCTGGACCTGTGGACACGCGGTGCCGCCGCGTGGCGGCGGCTGAGCCATCGCATCGACGACCACGCCGACGAGGTGTCCGCGCAGGTGACCCGCTTGGGCCAGGTGTGGACGGGCGGGATCGCGGCCCCGGCGGCCGAGGCCGCCTGCCGCACCATCGGCACCGGCCTGGCGGCGGTGCCGGGGGTGCTGCTGGAGGTGGACCAGCTGCTGTGCCGGCACGCCGAGCTGGTGCGCGCCCTCCAGCAGCGGGTACGGGTGCTGCTCGCCTCCCTGCGCGGCACCCCCGTGCGGGTCTCTCCCGAGGGCGAGGTGAGCCTGGACGTGGTGACAGTCAAACCCGACCCGGGCGAGGTCGCGTTCGCGAAGTGGGTGGCGGCGCAGCTGGCGGAGATCCTGCGCCGGGTGCGCGCCAGCGACGAGGAGACCGCGCGGCGGCTGATCGCGCTGGCGGTCGGCGCCCGCGACGGCTGGGCGACCAGTCCGGCCCCGCCCCCGCCGAGCGGGATCCTGCCGGTGGCGACGTGGTGGGCCGGCCTGGCCCCGGCGCAGCGTAACTGGCTGCTGGTGACGCAGCCGGACCTGGTCGGCGGCCTCGACGGGGTGCCCGTGGCGGCCCGGGACCGGGCCAACCGGCTGCGGCTGGACGCCGAGCTGGACCGGCTGCGGGCGGTCCTCGCCGCGCCGCATCCGCCCGAGGGGACCGACACCCGGGTGCGCACGCTGGAGGATCTGACCACGCGGCTGGAGCGGCAGGATCCCCGCGCCTACCTGCTCAACCTGGACGTGCGCGGGGACGGCCGGGCGGTGGTGGCCATCGGGGACCCCGACGTCGCCGACCACGTGGCGACGTACGTGCCGGGCAGCGGGGCGACGATCGACTCGGCCGAGAGCGAGCTGAACCGGGCCGCGGCGCTGCAGCTGCGGGCCACGGTCACCGCCCCGGAGCAGAGCACGTCGACGATCATGTGGCTGGGCTACGACCCGCCGGACGGGGTGGACGCGCTGCTGGAGAAGTCGGCCCGGACGGCCGCCCCCGACCTGGCCACGTTCCAGGACGGACTGGTCGGCACGCACGAGGGCGGGCCGGCGCACCGGACGGTGATCGGGCACTCGTACGGCTCGCTGGCCCTGGGCCTGGCCGACCGCGACGGCACCCTGGCCGCCGACGAGATCGTGGCCCTGGGCAGCCCCGGCATGGGCGTGGACAGCGCCGCCGAGCTGCGCGATCCGGCGCACGTGTGGGCGGCCACGGCGCGCAACGACGTGATCCTGGCGGCGAGTTCCAAGGGCGAGGTGGCCCTGGACGCGGTCGGCGGACCGGCCCTGATCGCCCTGGGGGCGGTCACCGACGCGGTGGTCCGCGGCAACGCCGACCTGTGGCACGGGGTGGACCCGTCGTCGGCGCAGTTCGGCGCCCGGGTGTTCGACGCCGGAGTGGGCCGCGATCCGCTCGCGGCCCACTCCGGCTACTTCGACAAGGCCAGCCCGGCGCTGGAGACGATGGCGCACATCGTCACCGGGACCGGCACTACTCCACCGTGACGGACTTGGCCAGGTTGCGCGGCTGGTCGACGTCGTGGCCGCGCGAGGCGGCGATCTCGGCGGCGAGCACCTGCAGCGGCACCGTGGTCACGAACGGGGCCAGCAGCGTGGGCGTGCGCGGCACCCGCACCAGCAGATCGGCGTACGGGACGACGGCCTCGTCGCCCTCCTCGGCGATCACGATGGTGCGGGCGCCGCGGGCGCGCACCTCCTGGATGTTGCTGACGACCTTGTCGTGCAGCACGCCGCGCCCGGCGGGCGAGGGCACTACGCACACGACCGGGGTGCCCTGGTCGATCAGCGCGATCGGACCGTGCTTGAGCTCGCCCGCGGCGAAGCCCTCGGCGTGCATGTAGGCCAGCTCCTTGAGCTTGAGCGCGCCCTCCAGCGCCACCGGGTAGCCGACGTGGCGGCCGATGAACAGCACCGTCGTGGCGGTGGCCAGCTCGCGGGCCAGCTCGCGGACGGGGTCCATGGTGCCGAGCACCTTCTCGATCTTGTCGGGCATCTCCTGCAGCTGCGCCACCACCGCGGCGACCTCGTCGGCGTACTTGACCCCGCGCACCTGGGCCAGGTGCAGGCCGACCAGGAAGCAGGCGGCGAGCTGGGTGAGGAACGCCTTGGTGGAGGCCACCGCGATCTCGGGGCCGCCGTGGGTGTAGAGCACCGCGTCGGACTCGCGCGGGATGGTCGAGCCGTTGGTGTTGCAGATGGCCAGCACGCGGGCCTTCTGCTCCTTCGCGTGGCGCAGTGCCATCAGCGTGTCCATCGTCTCGCCGGACTGCGAGATCGCCACGACCAGGGTGGACCGGTCGAGCACCGGGTCGCGGTAGCGGAACTCGCTGGCCAGCTCGACCTCGCACGGGATGCGCGTCCAGTGCTCGATGGCGTACTTCGCGACCAGGCCCGCGTGGTACGCGGTGCCGCAGGCGACGATGAAGATCTTGTCAACGTCGCGCAGGTCCTGGTCGGTCAGGCGCACCTCGTCGAGCATGATCTCGCCGGTCTCGCCGATGCGCCCGCGCAGCGTGTCGGCGACGACCTGCGGCTGCTCGGCGATCTCCTTGAGCATGAACCAGTCGTAGCCGCCCTTCTCCGCCGCCCGCGCGTCCCAGTCCACGTGGTAGTCGCGGCCCTGGGCCGGGTTCCCGTCGAAGTCGGTGATCTCGATGGCGTCGGCGGTGATCAGGACGACCTGGTCCTGGCCCAGCTCGACCGCCTCGCGGGTGTGCTCGATGAACGCGCTGACGTCGCTGGCCAGGAAGTTCTCACCGTCGCCGCGGCCGACCACGAGCGGGGAGTTGCGGCGCGCGCCGACCACCGCGCCGGGCGCCTGCTGGTCGACGGCGAGCAGCGTGAACGCGCCCTCCAGCTTGCCGCAGACCCGGCGCATCGCCTCGGCCAGCGCGGCCGGGCTGCCCGGCACCCCGGCGAGCTCGGCGGCGAGCAGGTGGGACACGCACTCGGTGTCGGTGTCGCTCAGGAACTCCACGCCGTCGGCCTGCAGCTGGGCGCGCAGGCGGGCGAAGTTCTCGATGATGCCGTTGTGGATCACGGCGATGCGGCCGTCGGCCGACAGGTGCGGGTGCGCGTTGCGGTCGGTCGGGCCGCCGTGGGTCGCCCAGCGGGTGTGCCCGATGCCGGCCAGCCCGGCCCGCAGCTCCGCCTCGGCCGACTCGGCCAGCGCCTTCTCCAGATTCGACAGCTTGCCGGCCTTCTTGGCCAGCAGCAGCCGACCGTCGGCGAGCACGGCCACGCCGGCCGAGTCATAGCCCCGGTATTCCAGGCGCCGCAGGCCGTCGACGACGACGCCCAGGGCCGACTGAGTTCCTACGTATCCCACGATCCCGCACATGACCGCCACCCTAGCGGAGTTTCGCTCATATTGCATGCTCGAAGTCGAGTCATTCACGCACACGTGATGATTGATCACGGACAGCAACCGCTGGTCGAGGCCGGTATCCTCTCCGCGTGACCGACCCCTCCTCCCCGCCTTCCGATCCCACCTCCCCACCGCCGGCCACCCCGCCCGCCAACCCCTGGCAGCCGCCGGGTGCGCCGTCCGCGTGGCAGCCCCCGCCGACCCCGGCCGCGGGCGGCTGGAACCCGCCCGGCGGATCCGCCGCCACCGGCGGCCAGCCCCCGGCCGCCCCCAGCCCGTGGGCGGCGCCCGGTGCCGCCGCGCCCGGGCCGTACCCGGGCCAGCCGGGGCCGTACCAGGCCCAGCCGGGGCCGTACCAGGGCCAACCCGGGCTGGGGCCGTACGCCACGGTTCCGACCTTCGCACCCGCACCCCCGTCCGCGCCGAAGAAGCGCAATACCGGCCTGATCGTCGGCATCGTCGTGGGCGTGGTGCTGCTCGTGGCGTGCCTGTGCGGCGTCGGCGTGTACGCGTTCAGCAAGCTGGCCGAGGCGGCCAACCAGGCCAACTCCGCAACGTACGACGACGACACCTACTGGGACGACGAGTACTGGGAGGAGCCCACGCCCGGACCGTCGCCCTCCTCCAGCCGGGCGCACGTGGTGGAGTACCGCGTCAACGGCAAGGGCACCGCGAAGATCAATTTCCAGACCGTGGCGGGGTACAACACCACCGTCGCGGCGATGCCCTGGACCAACCGCTGGACCAGCTACGGCCTGTACCTGCGAACCTCGGTGACGGCCACGGCGACCGGTCAGCAGCTCACCTGCGTGATCCTGATCGACGGCGAGGAGGTGGCCCGGCAGTCCGCCAAGGGCTCGGTCACCTGCATCCGCGATCTCGAAGTGTGACGGGTAGTAGGCACGAGGTCTGCGCCCCTGCGGGCCTCGGTCTACCATCCGCCCATGAGTTACCCCCCTCCGTACGACCCCAACCAGGCGCAGCCCCCGCAGCCCCCGCAGTACGGGCAGTACGGCGCGCCCGTCTCGCCGGTCCAGCAGCCGGTGAAGAAGAGCAACGCGGGCATGATCATCGGCATCATCGTCGGTGTCGTGCTGCTGCTGTGCGCGGCCTGCGGCGTCGCCGGCTGGTTCATCTACGACAAGGCCAGCGACAAGGCCCAGGAGATCGTCGACAGCCTCCCCAGCATGGGCGTGGAGACCGGCGCGCCGGGCGACTCGCACTCGGTCCGCTACACGGTCGAGGGCAGCGGCGAGGCCCTGATCACCTGGAACGCCGGCACCGGCGACCCGCAGAGCGAGACGGTGACCCTGCCCTGGTCCAAGACCCTCACCCTGGACCAGGACACCTTCGCCGTATCGGTGATGGCGTTCCGCCGCGGCACCGACGCCAAGCTCGACAGCTGCACGATCTCGATCGACGGCACCGAGAAGAAGCGGAACACCGGCTCCGACGTCACGGTGGTCTGCACCGCGATCTTCATGAGCTGAGACCGCGCATACGACGAAGCGGCGTGCCCCCGACCTCGGGGCACGCCGCTTTCACGACTCGTCGGAGTCAGCCCGCCAGCGGGCTGGCCGCGCGCACGTCGGCGGCGATACCCTCGGCGATCTTCTGCGCGGCCTCCTCGGTGGCCGCCTCGACCATGACCCGGACCAGCGGCTCGGTGCCCGAGGGCCGCAGCAGCACCCGGCCGGCTCCGGCCAGCTGCGCCTCGGCAGCCGCCACCGCGGCCAGGATCTCCGGCGCCTTCGCGACCGCCTTATCCGCCACCCGTACGTTGATCAGCACCTGCGGCAGCTTGGTCACCACCGCGGCCAGCCCGGCCAGCGAGGTGCCGCTCTGCGCCATCCGCGCCATCAGCCGCAGGCCGGTCAGCACCCCGTCGCCGGTGGTGGCGTGGTCGGTGAAGACCACGTGGCCGCTCTGCTCGCCGCCGAGGTTGAAGCCGCCGCTGCGCAGCTCCTCCAGCACGTACCGGTCGCCGACCTTGGCCTCGACCAGGGTGATGCCCGCCTCGCGCATCGCGATGCGCAGCCCGAGGTTGCTCATGACCGTCGCCACCAGCGTGTCGTCGACGAGGGTGCCCGCGTCGCGCATGGCCAGGGCCAGAATCGCCATGATCTCGTCGCCGTCGACCTCGGACCCGTTCGCGTCGACCGCCAGGCACCGGTCGGCGTCGCCGTCGACGGCGATGCCGAGGTCGGCGCCGTGCTCGACCACGGCCGCCTGCAGTGAGGCGAGGTGGGTGGCGCCGCACTCCTCATTGATGTTGAGGCCGTCCGGCTCCGCGTTGATCGCGACCACGTCGGCACCGGCCTGCCGGAACGCCTCCGGCGCGACGTCGCTCGCCGCGCCCTGCGCGCAGTCCACCACCACCTTGAGACCCGACAGCGAGTGCTCGGTCGCGTCGACCAGGTGCGAGGTGTAGTGGTCGGCGCCGTCGAGCAGGTCGTGCACCCGGCCGACGGCCGCGCCGGTGGGGCGCGTCCACGGCGCGCCGAGCGCCGCCTCGATGGCGTCCTCCTGCTCGTCGGTGAGCTTGTGCCCGCCCGCGGCGAAGAACTTGATGCCGTTGTCGGGCATCGGGTTGTGGCTGGCCGAGATCATCACGCCGAAGTCCGCCCGGACCTCGGCGGTGAGGAAGGCCACCCCGGGCGTGGGCAGCACGCCCACCCGCACCACGTTGGCACCGGCGCTGGCCAGGCCCGCGACCACCGCCGCCTCGAGCATCTCGCCACTGGCCCGCGGGTCGCGGCCCACCACCACCAGCGGCGGCTGCGTCCGGTCCGGGTCGGCCAGGTCGGCCAGGGTGTGCGCCGCGGCGACCGCGAGCGACAGGGCGAGTTCGGGGCTGAGGTCAGCGTTGGCGAGACCGCGTACGCCGTCGGTGCCGAAGAGGCGTGCCATCGGGGTGCCCTTTCTGACGGGGTGCGAAAGGCGAAAGGTTAGCTGAGACGGCTGATGGCCGAGAGCCCCGGACGAGTCAGGGGAAAGCGAACGGCCGGACACGCCAGCTGTCGTGCAGCAGCGTGCCCGGCCGTTCAGCGAAGATAGATCAACGCTTGGAGTACTGCGGGGCCTTACGGGCCTTCTTGAGACCGTACTTCTTGCTCTCCTTGACCCGAGCGTCACGGGTCAGGAAGCCGGCCTTCTTCAGCGCGGGGCGGTCGTCGAGGTCGAGCTCGCACAGCGCCCGGGCGATGGCCAGGCGCAGCGCGCCGGCCTGACCGGTGATGCCGCCGCCACGCAGGTTGGCGACCACGTCGAGGGTCTCGTTCTTCTCGGCGGTCACCAGCGGCTCACGCACCGACTGCTGCGCGACCTTGCTGGGGAAGTACTTCTCCAGCTCGCGGCCGTTGCACGTGATCTTGCCGGTGCCGGGGAGCAGACGCACCCGGACGATGGCCTCCTTGCGGCGGCCCACGGTCTGGATCGGCCGGTCACCCTTGAACTTCGGGGTGGCCTGGACCTTCGCGGCGACGACGACCGAGGCCTCAGCCTCGACATCGGCCTGGGTCGGCACAGAAGTGTCGGTCATGGTGATTCCTTCGTCCGCGCTCACTGCGCGATCTGCTTGATCTCGAACGGCACGGGCTGCTGCGCCGCGTGCGGGTGCTCCGCGCCAGCGTAGACCTTCAGCTTCGACAGAATCTGACGGCCCAGCTTGTTGTGGGGGATCATGCCCTTCACGGCCAGCTCGATCGCCTTCTCGGGGCGCTTGGTCAGCAGCTCCTCGTAGCCGACCTGCTTCAGACCACCCGGGTAACCGGAGTGCCGGTAAGCGATCTTGGTCGCGCGCTTGTTACCGGTCAGCGCCACCTTGCCGGCGTTGATGATGATCACAAAGTCGCCGGTGTCGACGTGCGGCGCGAAAGTCGGCTTGTGCTTACCGCGCAGGAGGTTGGCGGTGTGGGTGGCGAGCCGGCCCAGCACGACGTCAGAAGCGTCGATAACGTGCCACTGACGCTCGATCTCACCCGGCTTCGGGCTGTACGTACGCACAGGTCTACCTTGTCTCGTCGTAGGTCTGTGTGACCGCGGGCGTAACTGCCCACGACCAACGGATTCTGCGATTCCGGCCGACCACGAACGGGTCGGCGCGCGAACGACAAGCCTACCTGAGCATCAGGGATACCGGCTCGGCGCCACCTCTCGCACAACAGCCGCTAACGATACCCGTTGCCCCTGGGGCCGGTCAAAACGGGCCTGCCCTGCTGTGTTACCGGTCCTGATGTCCGTTTTAGCGGCCTGTCTTCACAGCACCCGACCGGCCAAGGTGCGGCGGGGTTCACATCCGCGGTTACCGCGGCGGAACAACACGGCAATCACACGTCCGTAACTTCATCGCCATGACCGCCATTGCCCCGGCGCCCGCCCCGGCCCGCGCCGCCGCACTCAGTCACTGGGACCCCGAGAACCCCGAGTTTTGGGCGTCCACCGGCCGCAGGGTCGCGCGCCGCAACCTGATCTTCTCGATCTTCGCCGAGCACCTGGGCTTCTCCGTGTGGACGCTCTGGAGCGTCGTGGTGGTGGCCCTGCCCGCCGCCCAGTTCCCCTACACGGTGGACCAGAAGTTCTGGCTGGTGGCGCTGCCGAACCTGATCGGCGCGCTGATGCGGCTGCCGTACACCTTCGCGGTCACCCGGTTCGGCGGCCGGACCTGGACCTCGATCAGCGCGGTGCTGCTGCTGATCCCGCTGGCCGGGCTGATCTTCGCGGTGACCGCGAAGCCCGCGTACTGGGTGGTCCTGGCCCTGGCCGCGACCGCCGGTCTGGGCGGCGGCAACTTCGCCTCCTCCATGACCAACATCTCCTTCTTCTTCCCGGAGAAGGAGAAGGGCGTGGCGCTGGGCCTCAACGCCGCGGGCGGCAACATCGGCATCAGCACCATGCAGCTGATCGTGCCGATCGTCCTCTCGGCCGGCCTCGTCTACGGCGGGCTGATGTGGGTGCCGCTGGTGCTGGCGGCCGCGGTCTGCGCCCGGCTGTTCATGAACAACCTCGCCGTGGCCCGCTCACCGCTGAAGGCCCAGTTCGCCACGGTCAAGCGGGCGCACACCTGGATCATGTCGTTCCTGTACATCGGGACCTTCGGCTCGTTCCTCGGCTACTCCGCCGCCTTCCCGCTGGTGCTCAAGCTGCAGTTCCCCGAGGCGCCGGTGGCGCACGTCGGTGCGGCCACCGTCACGCTGGCCTTCGCCGGGCCGCTGATCGGCTCGCTCACCCGGCCGCTGGGCGGCTGGCTGGCCGACCGGACGGGCGGGGCGAGGGTCACCGCCACCTGCTACATCCTGATGGGGCTCGGCTCGTACGGCGTGGTCACGTCGGTGTCGCGACACAGCATGGCGCTGTTCCTGACCTCGTTCCTGTTCCTGTTCGCCGCGGCGGGGGCGGGCAACGGGTCGACGTACCGGATGATCCCGGCGATCTTCGCGGCGACCTCGCCCGACCTGGCCACCGCCAAGCGGGAGTCGGCGGCGACCCTCGGTATCGCGGGGGCGATCGGCGCGGTGGGCGGCTTCTACCTGCCCCGGGCGATCAGCGACTCGATCAAGGCGACCGGCGGCATCAGCACCGCCTTCACCTGGTTCGCCGTGCTGTACGGCGTCTGCCTGGCCGTCACCTGGTGGTGCTACCTGCGCAAGCGCGTCCTGGCCACCCAGGCCCCCAGCCTGGCCCACGCCGGCATCTGACCCCTCCACCAGCCCCGCCCCGCCCCCCGCCCCGCCCCCCGCCCCGCCTTTCTATTGACGCTGGCCTATCCAGAAGACGGATTTCCAAGATTCGTCTTCTGGATAGGCCAGCGTCGATTCCAAGCCGGACGCGGGGCGGCAGGACGGGGGTCCGCTTCGGGGCCAGGGGTGACGTTGCGGTATACCAACAGTGGCGACCGACACACCCCCGAGGCTTGCGGAATAGTTGAATCTTCACCAAAGTTGGCACCAGTGGCTGCTCACAGCCGCAGACTGACTTCGGAGGAAAGACAGATGTCGCTCGTTCTCGACCAGCAGGCCCAGGATCTGCTGTTCCGCAGCGCCCGCACCGCCAACACGTTCACCGACGAGCCGGTGACCGACGAGCAGGTGCGCGCCATCTACGACCTGGTCAAGTACGCCCCCACCTCGCTGAACATGCAGCCGCTGCGGGTCGTGCTGGTGCGCTCGGCCGAGGCCCGCGCCCGCCTGGTCGAGCGGCTGGGCGACGGCAACAAGGCCAAGACCGCCGCGGCCCCGCTGACCGCGATCCTCGCCGCCGACACCGACTTCCACGACGAGTTCCACCGCACCTTCCCGCACGTGCCGGGCGTGCGCGACTGGTTCACCGGCGACGACGCGACCCGCGCCGAGGTCGCCCGGTTCAACGGGGCGCTGCAGGTGGGCTACTTCATCCTGGGCGTGCGCGCGGCCGGCCTGGCCGCCGGCCCGATGACCGGCTACGACGCCGAGGGCGTCAACAAGGACTTCTTCCCCGACGGCGCGCACAAGGTGCTGGCCGTGGTCAACATCGGCAAGCCGGGCGAGAACGCGTGGTTCGACCGCAGCCCGCGGCTGGACTACGACGATGTCGTAACGACGGCCTGATCCGAACGGACGAGGGGTGAGGGTAAGGCCCTCACCCCTCTAGGGTGGAGTACATGGCGACGACCGCTACCCCGACGACGAACGCCAACTGGCTGACCGAGCCCGAGCAAGCCGCCTGGCGCGCTTTCATCTACACCTCCAAGCTCGTGACCGCGGAGCTGGAGCGCGGAATGGCGCAGCACGGCCTCTCGGGCACCGACTACGGCGTGCTGGTGAGCCTGTCCGAGGCGCCGGGCCGGCGGATGCGCATGTCCGAGCTGTCCCAGTCGATGCTGCTGGAGAAGAGCCGGCTGTCGCACCAGATCACCCGGATGGAGCGGTCGGGCCTGGTCCGCCGGGAGAGCTGCGCCGACGACCGGCGCGGCCAGTACGCCGTGCTCACCGAGCAGGGCTGGGAGACCATCCAGAGGGTGGCCCCGCATCATGTGGCGCTGGTCCGGGCGATCTTCATCGACCGGCTGACGCCCGCGCAGCTCGCCACGTTGACCGAGCTGTTCGAGCCGCTGCACACGATGATGCGGGAGGCCTGCCCCAAGGAAGCGGAGGCTTGCGGCGACACCGAGGAGTGCTAGAGGTCCTGGATGATGCGCAGTGCTCGACCGACCCTGCGCATGGTGTCGGTGTCGGCGACATCGACCATGTCCGTGAACCACTTCTTCATCGGTGACGAAACCCGGTCGGGCATGATGACCAGTTCGCCCATGGGTACGGCCAGCGGGGAGTCGCGGAGTTCCTCCTCCTCGACCACCTCGGCCACGATCACGATGGGCACGTCGGTGCTGTTGTACACATCCGAGCTGATCACCAGCCCGAGCCGCTCCCGGGCTCCGTCGATGCGCCAGATCTCGCCTCTACGCAGCACGCCGCCCCCGTCCTGACAATTCCAGGCGTACCAGCTCCACTTCGCGCTCGTCGTCCAGCGCGTTCTTCTCCAGGCGGTCTATCCCGGCCCGGCGGACGACGTCCGCGTGGGCGGTGAACAGCTCCCGGAGTGCTTTCTCCCGGGCGGCCTGATCCATCCAGGCCGACAGTGACAATCCGTCGCGCTCTGCGTATCGGCGCGCCTCTTCAATCGTCTCGTCCGCGAAGGACAGGGTTACTTTGGCAGTCATGCCGATCAGATTACGCCCGGTGTGACCATCAGTCATCCTGTTCTTCGTGCCACGTAGGTGAGTGAGAATGCCTACTTCTGAGCACATTTACGCAGTGTGACGCCATCGTAACCGTTAGCACCTCGGTGGGGTAATCCACCGACCGGCCATGCCACTCCACTCACCTGGCCGGACCTGCCGGTCCATCGATCGATGGTCGACCAACAGGGTGGACGGACACAACGTGCGTGGGACTTAGCAGGTTCGAAACATACGGGACCCGGGAGCGAAACCCCCAGACCTCAGGATTTCGCACATGGTCGCACCCACCCCTACCGCTACCGCCGCCCCCGCGGCGGCTCCAGCGTCAGGATTCCGACAGGGTGAGACGCTCGCCATAGTAGATACGGCCCCACCTGTGGCCCAATGGGTTGCAGCAGATGGCACAATGACCACATTGGACGGTGCGGCGCGAGAGCGCGGCGCCGCCCGCAAGCCACCGCCGGGGGTAGGGACGGATCCGGCGGTGTCGGCCGAGCTGGCCTCCCGGCTCGGCCACACCGATGGCGGCACCGCCGACATCGGAGGCGTACGGTTCCGCGGGTCTCCCGCGGCACCGTACGCCGTCTTCGAGGAGCTGCGGCGCGCCACCGCTGGTGGAGCGGCGGACTTCGTCGGCGTCACGTGGGAGCGGGTGGACGCCGGTAAAGACGGGTCCATGTCCTGCCCACCGGCGGACCGGGCAGGCGCGTCGCGGCTCCTCGTCGCATCCGTCCCCTCCTCCACCGGTCGCACCCGCCTCGTCGCGGTCGAGCACCGGACCTCCCCCGTCGGCACCGCCTCCCGGCAATCGAGCCGGTGACCCATGCGCTGCCCCTTCCCGGCCCGAACCAGGGCCCGCGCCGTCGGCGCTAACCGTGCCACCGCCAGCCGCCCCGGACGCAAGGACGCGGTCGGCTGCTGGATGACGTGGCTGTCCCCCGCAGAGAGCGTGGAGGTGTCCGCATGAGCAGAAATCTTGTCGTCGCAGGCCACGGCATGGTGGCACAGCGATTCCTGGAGGCCTTCGCCGATCGCGGCCCCGACGGCTGGACCGTGACGGTCCTGGCCGAGGAGGACCGCCCCGCCTACGACCGGGTGCGCCTGTCGGCCTGGTTCGATTCGTACGACGCCGCCGACCTGGACCTGGGCGGGGCACCCGCCGGGGTCGAGCTGCGCCTGGGCCAGCCGGTGACCGCGATCGACCGCGACCGCCGCGTCGTGTCGACCCCGGCCGGCGAGACGCCGTACGACGTGCTGGTGCTGGCCACCGGCTCGCGCGCCTTCGTACCCCCGATCTCCGGGTCGGACCTGCCCGGCGTCTTCGTCTACCGCACGATCGAGGACCTGGAGCAGCTCAAGGAGTGGTCCACCGCGAACGGCCGCCGCGTCGGCGCGGTGCTCGGCGGGGGCCTGCTCGGCCTGGAGGCGGCCAACGCGCTGCGCCTGCTGGGCCTGGAGACCCACGTGGTCGAGTTCGCGCCCCGGCTGATGCCGCTGCAGGTCGACGAGGGCGGTGGCGCCGTGCTGAAGCGCCACATCGAAGGGCTCGGCGTCACCGTGCACACCGCGCGCGGCTGCGCGGGCCTGGAGGGCGGCCCGGACGGCGTCACCAGGATGCGCTTCAACGACGGCGGCGAGCTGGCCGTGGACGTGGTCGTGGTGGCCGCGGGCATCCGGCCGCGCGACGAGCTGGCCGAGGCGGCCGGGCTGGCCAAGGGGCCGCGCGGCGGCTTCCTGGTCGACGACGCCTGCGCGACCGCCGACCCGGCGATCTGGGCCATCGGCGAGTGCGCCTCGCTGAGCGTCGCGGGCGGCGACGGGGTCTGCTACGGCCTGGTCGCGCCCGGCTACGCGATGGCCGAGGTGGTCGCCGACCGGCTCACCGGCGGCGAGTCGAAGATGGCGCTGCCGGACACCTCCACCAAGCTCAAGCTGCTCGGCGTCGACGTGGCCAGCTTCGGCGCCCCGTTCGCGCCCGGCCTGGACGTGGTCGTCACCGACCAGGTCACCGGCGTCTACGCGAAGCTGCTGCTCACCGACGACGCGAAGACCCTGCTCGGCGGCATCCTCGTCGGCGACGCCAGCGCGTACCCGACGCTGCGGGCCAGCCTCGGCGGGCCGCTGCCCGCCGCGCCGCTGGCGATGCTGGCCCCCGCCGGTGAGGGCGGCGCCAAGATGGACCTGCCCGGCACCGCGCAGGTCTGCTCCTGCCACGCGGTCACCAAGGACCACGTCACCGACGCGATCGCGGGCGGCTGCGCCGACGTGGCCGGGCTGAAGACGTGCACCAAGGCCGGCACCGGCTGCGGCTCCTGCATCCCGCTGCTCAAGCAGCTGCTCGCGGCGGGCGGGGTGGCGCAGAGCAAGGCACTGTGCGAGCACTTCACGTACTCGCGGCAGGAGCTGTTCGACATCATCCGGGTGCGCCGGGTCACCTCGTTCTCGGAGCTGGTGAGCGAGTACGGCAGCGGCCGCGGCTGCGACATCTGCAAGCCCGCGATCGCCTCGATCCTGGCCACCACCAACCCCGGCTACATCCTCGACGGCGAGCAGGCGGCGCTGCAGGACACCAACGACCACTTCCTGGCCAACATCCAGCGGGACGGGACGTACTCGGTGGTGCCGCGCATCCCGGGTGGCGAGATCACGCCGGAGAAGCTGATCGTGATCGGCGAGGTGGCGCGGGACTTCGGGCTGTACACGAAGATCACCGGTGGGCAGCGGATCGACCTGTTCGGCGCCCGCGTCGAGCAGCTGCCGGTCATCTGGCAGCGGCTGGTCGACGCCGGGTTCGAGTCCGGCCACGCGTACGGCAAGGCGCTGCGCACCGTGAAGAGCTGCGTCGGCGAGACCTGGTGTCGGTACGGCGTGCAGGACTCGGTCGGCCTGGCCATCGACCTGGAGCTGCGCTACCGGGGCCTGCGCGCCCCGCACAAGCTCAAGTCCGCGGTCAGCGGCTGCGCCCGCGAGTGCGCCGAGGCCCGCAGCAAGGACTTCGGCATCATCGCCACCGAGAACGGCTGGAACCTGTACGTCGCCGGCAACGGCGGCTTCCGCCCGCGCCACGCCGACCTGTTCCTCACCGACCTGTCGACGCAGGACCTGGTCCGCTACATCGACCGGTTCCTCATGTACTACATCCGCACCGCCGACCGCCTCCAGCGCACCTCAGCGTGGCTGGAAGCGATGGACGGCGGCCTCGACCACCTGCGCGACGTCATCGTGGACGACTCGCTCGGGCTGTGCGCCGAACTGGACGCGCAGATGGCCCAGCACGTCACGGCGTACGCCGACGAGTGGCGGGCCACCCTGGACGACCCGGACCGCCTGGCCCGCTTCGTCTCGTTCGTCAACGCACCGGACACCCCCGACCCGGACATCAAGTTCGAGGTCGAGCGCGGGCAGAACGTCCCGACGCGCCAGGGCCCGGTGCCCGTCACCATCGGAGGTGCCCGGTGACCATCACGACCTCGACCGCGTACTGGACCACGGTGTGCGCATACGACCGGCTGCTGCCCGAGCGCGGCGTGGCCGCACTCGTCGACGGCGTCCAGGTCGCGATCTTCCGAACCTACGACGGCGACCTGTACGCGCTGGGCAACCGCGACCCGATCGGCGGCGCCCAGGTGATGTCGCGCGGCATCGTCGGTGACCGCGGCGGCGTGCCGACGGTCGCCTCCCCGCTGCACAAGCAGGTCTACGACCTGCGTACCGGCGAGTGCCTGGACCTGCCGGGCGTGCTCGTGCCGACCTACCCGGTGCGGTGCGAGGGCGGCCTGGTCGAGGTCCTGGTGGATCGGCTGTGAGCGCCTCAGATACCGGCGCCGCCACGGGGGACGGGGACGGGTCATGACCGAGCTGGCCGGGTTCACCGTCGGCGTCACCGCCGACCGGCGCCGGGACGAGCTGGCCGCGCTGCTGGAACGCCGCGGCGCCCGGGTGGTCATCGCCCCGGCGCTGCGGATCGTCCCGCTGCACGACGACTCGCAGCTGCGCGAGGCGACCCGGCGCTGCCTGGACTCACCACCGGACGTGGTGGTGGCCAACACCGGCATCGGCATGCGGGGCTGGCTGGAGGCCGCCGAGGGCTGGGGCCTGGCCGACCCGCTGCGCACGGTGCTGACCGGGGCGTACATCGTCGCCCGCGGCCCCAAGGCCCGTGGCGCCGTACGCGCCGCGGGCCTGCACGACCAGTGGTCGCCGGACTCCGAGAGCTGCGACGAGTGCCTGGCCCACCTGCTCAAGCGCGGGGTGGCCGGGCAGATCGTCGCGGTCCAGCTGCACGGCGACCAGCAGCCGGAGTTCTGCGCCGCGCTGCGCGCCGCCGGGGCCGAGGTCATCGAGGTGCCCGTGTACCGGTGGGCGCCGCCGCTGGACTCCGCGCCGCTGCACCGCCTGGTGGACCTGGTCTCGAACCGGCTCGTGGACGCCATCACCTTCACCTCGGCCCCGGCGGCGGGCGCGCTCATCGCCGCGGCCGGCGGCGGTGCCGACACCCTGCTCGACGCGCTGCGCCACGACGTCGTGGCCGCCTGCGTCGGCCCGGTCACCGCGGCGCCGCTGATCCGGCACAACATCCCGGTCATCGCCCCGGCCCGCGCCCGGCTCGGCGCGATGGTGCGCGCGATCGCCGACGAGCTGCCCCGGCGGGCGGTCACCCTCCAGGTCGCCGACCACGAGCTCACCCTGCGCGGGCACGCGGCGATGGTCGACGGCGAGCTGAAGCCGCTGGCCCCCGCACCGATGGCGGTGCTGCGGGCGCTGGCGTCGATGCCGGGCAAGGTCCGCTCGCGCGCCTCGCTGCTGCCCGCACTGCCGCGGGGCGCCGACGAGCACGCGGTCGAGATGGCGGTGGCGCGGCTGCGCGCCGGGTTGGGGGACCCCGCGTTCGTACAGACGGTGGTCAAAAGAGGCTACCGACTCCCGGTGGACTGACCGGCCCACCCGACGTATGGTCCCCGCGTGATGCGTTTCTGGGTACGGCAGTCGGCGGCCGGATTCGGCCTCGCCGCCCTCATCGCGGCGGCACAGTTCGGCGTCGTGTACGGCCTCAACGCGCTGCGCCTGGACCGCGAGTTCCTCGCCGGCACCGACAACGACTGGAACCTCCAGCTGAGCTGGGTGGCCTGGTTCGCGCTGTGCGCCACCGTCGGCGGGGCGACCTTCGCCGCCGGGCTGGCACAGCGGGAGGCCGGCCGCGTCGGGGCGGGCGTCCGGGTGCTCGCGGCGTGCACCGCCGCGCTCGGCGCCGCCACGGTCGCCCTGCCGCTGACGCTGCAACCCGCGCGGTACGCCGTCCTGCACGCCTCGTTCGACCCGCAGCTCACCGCCGCGCTCGCGGTCGGCGCGGGGGTCATCGCGGGGCTGCTGCTGTCGCTGTTCGTGGTGGCGCGCAGCCCGCTCAGCACCAACCTGTGGGCGTTCACCGCCGGGATGTGGGTGCTGGCCGTGGTGTCGTTCCTGGACACGGCCCAGTTCGGGCGCAACCGCGACTCGCTCGGCGACTACTACGACCCGATCCGGCTGGGCGTGCTCGACATCAGCTCGCTGCAGCCGATCCCCCGCGCCTCGTTCACCGCCCCGGCGCTGGCCCTGCTGGTGGCTCTGGTGTGCGGGCTGGCGGCCCGGCGGGCCGGGCGGTCGCGCACGCTGATCGCGCTGTCCGGCGCGACCGGGCCGCTGCTCATCGCCATCGCGTACGGGATCGGCGGGCCGGGCCTGTCCCGCTCACTGAGCTACCAGGCCGACGCGTACCTCGGCGCGATGATCGCGGTGGTGGTGGGCCTGCTCGTCACGACCGTCATAGCCCTGGCCCCCCGCCGTGCCCCCACCCGCCCCGCCTTCTGACCCACCCCGCCGTGCCACCCCACGCCGCGCCCGCCGCGCTCGCGGTGCCCGCCCCGCGCGGGCGGGGCGGGGCGGGGCGAGGACGGGGGGTCAGGCGAGCGGGAGGTAGACCTTGCCGCCGGACTCGACGAACTCGGCGGACTTGTCCGCCATGCCCTTGGCGGCGTACTCCTTCAGCTCGTGGCTGATGCGCATGGAGCAGAACTTCGGGCCGCACATCGAGCAGAAGTGGGCGGTCTTCGCGGCGGGCGCGGGCAGCGTCTCGTCGTGGTAGGCCCGCGCGGTGTCCGGGTCCAGGGCCAGGTTGAACTGGTCCTCCCAGCGGAACTCGAACCGCGCCTTCGACAGGGCGTCATCCCACGCCTGCGCCCCCGGGTGCCCCTTGGCCAGGTCGGCGGCGTGCGCCGCGATCTTGTACGCGATCACGCCCGCTTTCACGTCGTCGCGGTCCGGCAGCCCCAGGTGCTCCTTCGGCGTGACGTAGCACAGCATCGCCGTCCCCCACATGGCGATCATGGCGGCGCCGATGGCGCTGGTGATGTGGTCGTACGCCGGGGCGATGTCGGTGGTCAGCGGCCCGAGCGTGTAGAACGGCGCCTCGTGGCACCACTCCTGCTGCAGGTCCACGTTCTCCTTGATCTTGTGCATCGGCACGTGCCCCGGACCCTCGACCATGACCTGCACGTCGTAGCGCCACGCGATCTCGGTCAGCTCCCCGAGCGTACGCAGCTCGCCCAGCTGCGCCTCGTCGTTGGCGTCTGCGATCGACCCCGGTCGCAGCCCGTCGCCCAGCGAGAACGTGATGTCGTACTTCGCGAAGATCTCGCAGAGCTCCTCGAAGTGGGTGTAGAGGAAGTTCTCCCGGTGCCCGGCCAGGCACCACGCGGCCATGATCGAGCCGCCGCGCGACACGATGCCGGTGACCCGGTCGGCGGCCAGCGGCACGTAGCGCAGCAGCACGCCCGCGTGCACCGTCATGTAGTCGACGCCCTGCTCGGCCTGCTCGATGATGGTCTCGCGGTAGACCTCCCAGGTCAGTTTGAGCGGGTCGCCCTTGACCTTCTCCAGCGCCTGGTAGATGGGCACCGTCCCGATCGGCACCGCGGAGTTCCGCACGATCGCCTCGCGGGTCTCGTGGATGCGCGGGCCGGTGGACAGGTCCATCACCGTGTCGGCGCCCCACTTGGTGGCCCAGGTGAGCTTGTCGACCTCCTCGGCGACGTCGGAGGTGACCGCCGAGGTGCCGATGTTGGCGTTGACCTTCACCAGGAACGCCTTGCCGATGATCATCGGTTCGATCTCGGGGTGGTTGACGTTGGCGGGCAGTACGGCCCGCCCGGCGGCGATCTCGTCGCGGACGAACTCCGGGGTCACGCCCTCGCGGACGGCCACGAACTCCATCTCGGGGGTGACGATGCCGGCCCGCGCGCAGCCGAGCTGGGTGACGGGCGCGCCGTGCAGGCGCCGGTCCTCGACCCAGTTCGTACGCGGCAGGTCGGCGAAGACGCCGGGGCCGGAGGTGTCGTACAGCCGCACCGGGGTGCTGCCGTCGGTCAGCTCGACCTCCGCGAACGGCACCCGGATGTCCGGGCGCGAGCCTTCGACGTACACCTTGCGCCTCATGTTGTTGCCTCCTTGAGTCGGGGGAAGTGGTTCAGCGGGCCCGCCCCGCTGCCGATCCGCCAGTCCTGCGCGCCGAGCAGCGCCGCTCGCACGTACCGGTTCGCGTATGCGATCGAGTCCTCGACCGGGTAGCCCTGCGCCAGGCGCGCGGCGATCGCGGCCGAGAAGGTGCAGCCGGTGCCGTGGGTGTTGCCGGTCGGGATGCGCGGGGCGCGCATGAAGCGCGTGCCGTTGGCGGTCCACACCGCGTCGACCGACTCCGCGCCGCCGAGGTCGCCGCCGGTCACCACGACGCACTGCGGCCCTTGGGCGGCCAGCTGCGCGGCCGCGCCGGCCATGTCCGCGGGGGTGACCACCTGCCAGCCGACCAGCGCCGACGCCTCGTCCACATTGGGGGTGGCCACCGTCGCGTACGGCAGCAGCCGCTCGATCGCGCTGACGATGCCCAGCCGCCGCCCGGTCGAGGCGGTGAGCACCGGATCCAGCACCATGCGCGGCAGCTCGCCGTTGCGGGCGCGGGCGCGGATGTTGCCCGCGATCTCGCCGCTGGCCACCATGCCGATCTTGACCGCCGAGATGGGCAGGTCCTCCAGCACGGCGGCGAGCTGCGCGGCCACCACCGAGGCAGGCAGCGCGTGCACGTCGCTGATGGTCTTGGTGTTCTGCGAGGTAACCGCGGTGATCACGCTGGCGCCGTAGCAGTCGAGCGCCGCGAACGTCTTCAGGTCGGCCTGGATGCCCGCGCCGCCGCTGCTGTCCGACCCGGCGATGGTCAGCACGGTATGGGGGCTCTGGTGAGGGGTCATGCGATCACTGTCGCCCCGCGGCGGCCGGAGCCGTCGCACACCCCGTCCCACGCCGCGCACAATCTCGCGGTCGCCTCGGCGGGATCGTCGGCGCGCATGACCGCGCCCAGCACCGCCACCCCCGCCGCGCCCGCCTCCCGGCACGCCGCGACCTGCTCCGCAGTGGTCACCCCGCCGAGCGCGAGCACCGGCCGGTCCGCGATCCGGCACAGCCTGCGCAGCTCGGACAGGCCCAGCGCGGGGCCGTACCCCGGCTTGGTGCCGGTGGGCCAGACCGGTGAGACGGTGGCGTAGTCCGCGCCGCCCAGCCGGGCCAGTTCGGCCTCGCTGTGGCAGGAGCGGCCGAGCACGTGCGGTCGGCCCAGCGGCGCGACCGCACCGGCGCTCAGGTGCAGCGCCTCGCCTTCGAGCACGTCCTGGCCGCCCGCGATGAGCAGGCCGCCGACCGGGCGCAGCAGCGCCCGCAGCGCGTACGCCAGGTCGAGGCGGTGCGCCCGGGGCAGGTCCTTCTCCCGCAGCAGCACCTGCCGGGCCCCGCCCGCGACCGCCGCGGCGACCACGTCGGCCAGCGGCCGGGCCGCCTGCCCGCGATCGGTCACCACGACCACCCCGCGCACCGGGCTCACCATGACGGCAGGCCCTCGGCCGAGGTCGAGGCCAGCGCGTACCGGCGTACCGGGATGCGCCCGGCCTTCGCCGCGAGCCGTCCGCCGAGCACCGCGTGACGCATCGCGGCGGCCATCGCGGCCGGGTCCTGCGCCCGGGTGACGGCGCTGGCCAGCAGCACCGCGTCGCAGCCCAGCTCCATCGCGCGGGCGGCGTCGCTGGCCGTGCCGATCCCGGCGTCGAGGATGACCGGGCAGCTCACCGCCTCGCGGATCAGTTCGATGTGGTGCGAGTTGCTGATGCCCAGCCCGGACCCGATCGGGGCGCCCGCGGGCATCACCGCGGCGCAGCCCAGGTCGGCCAGGCGCCGGGCCAGCACCGGATCGTCGGTGGTGTACGGCAGCACGGTGAACCCGTCGCCGACCAGCCGCTCGGCCGCCCGCAGCAGCTCGACCGCGTCCGGCAGCAGCGTCCGGTCGTCCCCGATCACCTCGAGCTTGACCCAGTCGGTCTCGAACGCCTCGCGGGCCAGGTGCGCGGTGCGGACCGCGTCGGCGGCGGTGAAGCAGCCCGCCGTGTTCGGCAGCACCCGCACGCCGCAGCGCTCCAGCACGTCCATCAGCCCGGCCGGGGTGTTCGGGTCGATCCGGCGCAGCGCCACGGTGACCAGCTCGGTGCCGCCCGCCACCAGCGCCTGCTCCAGCGAGTGCAGGCTGGACGCACCGCCCGTGCCCAGGATCAGCCGCGAGCTGAACTCGACCCCGCCGAGGAGGAACCTGTCGTCCACCTCAGCCGCCCTGCACCGCGGTGAGCACCTCGACCCGGTCCCCGTCGACCAGGCGGTGCTGCGGCCAGTCGGCGCGGCGCACCACCTCGCCGTTGACGGCCACGGCGACTCCGCGCGGCGGCACGGGCAGGTTGCTCAGCAGCTCGGCGACGGTCTCGGTGTCGTCGGTCGGGCGGGGGACGTCGTTCACGACAACTGTGATCATCTGGCACCTCCGGCGGAAAGGCGTTGCGGCGTGAAGGGCGCCCACAGCAGGGGCAGCGCCCGCCCGTCCACCAGCTCGGCGACGGCGTGCGCGGTGTACGGGGCGGCCAGCACCCCGTGGCGGTAGTGCCCGGTCGCGACGAGCAGCCGGGGCGGGGCCGCCCCGTCGAGCTCGCCCACGATCGGGCCGTTGTCCGCGGTGCCGGGGCGGTGGCCCGTCGACACCTCGACCAGCGCGTGCTCGCCCAGCTCCGGCACCAGGTCGGTGGCGGCGCGCAGCAGGTCCCGGACGCCGCCGGCGGTGGCGTGCCCGTCGGCGCGCTCCTCGACCGTCGCCCCGACCAGCACCTCGCCGTCGGCGCGGGGGACGAGGTAGACGGCCCGGCCGTCGGCGTACCCCCGGATGACGTGGCGCAGCACCGCCGGGCCGCGCAGATGCAGGATCGTGCCCTGCACCGGCCGGACCGGCAGCCCGGCCAGCTCGGCGCTGGCGCAGCCCGCGGCCAGCACCACGATGTCGGCGCCGTCGTCGAGCCCGGCGAGCGAGGCGACCGCGACCGGGCGTACCGGCACCAGCGCGCGCAGCGCCGCGACGACCCGGCGCGGGTCGACCTGGTGGTCGGACTCGACCAGCACGCCGCGAGCCCGCGGATGCAGCAGCGGCTCCCGTTCGCGCAGCTGCTCGCTGTCCAGCGAGACGACCGGGGCGCCCAGCTCCCGCTGGTGGGTCCACAGCCGACGCAGTGCGGCCAGGTCGTCGGCGGTCAGCCCGACCTGCAGCGTCCCCTCGGTACGGTGCCCCAGGTCCCGCCCCGACGCCGCCGCCAGCTCCGCCGCGTACGCGGGCCAGCGGCGAGCGGACTCCAGCAGCAGCTCGGTCAGCTCGTGCTCGCCGAAGTAGGACTCCCCGACCGGGGCGAGCATGCCCGCGGCCACATGGGACGCACCGCTGCCGGGATCAGGGTCGTAGACGGTGACGTCGTGGCCGCGACGGAGGCACTCCCAGGCGACGGAGAGTCCGATGATGCCGCCGCCGACGACGGATACCCTGCGCGGAGTCATCCGCTTCTCCTCCCTGCGCCGGCATTATCCGGATCAGGTTCAACGGTCGGGAGCGAGTCAGCTCCCCTCTCAGCCCAGTTCACTGGGCTCCCGTGGGGCGTTCATGCGTTGTGTTGCGTGTGTGTTGCGTCAAGCTACCCGTGCGTTTCAGGCCAGCCGAGCGCAGCGTAACCCCGCCCGCACCGAGTGGCAACCACGTGTTCGTACGGCATCCAGACTCACCGATCATCCGATGTGGTTGTCACGGCAACGGCATCACCACCGGCTCGGCCGCCGGCACCGCGCGCCGGATCCGGGCCGCGATCAGGTCCAGTTCGGCCCGCACCCCGGTGACCGGCTGCTGCGGACACTGCCGGAACAAGGCCGTCACCTCTGCGAACGTCAGGCTGAGCGCCTGACGCACCGCGCTGCGCACCCGCACGTCGGCGCCGTCGGCGGGCGTGAACCGCAGGGCGAACAAGCCCTCCTCGGCGAGGATCGCCGCACGCTCCGCCTCGCTCAGTTCGTCGTCCACGTCCTGCAGCATGAAGCCGCAGGCGGCGCAGTGAGTCTCGGCACACCAGCGCAGCCCGCCGGACATGCTCAGGTAGCTGGACACCTCGCGGGCCGCCGAACCGCCGCAGTCGGGGCAGCGGACGCGGAGCGTCGCGCCGCTCACGGCCGCTCCCCCAGCTCGCTCCGGACCGGGTCGCTCACGGCCGAAGCGCTCACGGCCGGGTCGCGACGGCGGCGAGCAGGGCGGCGACGGCGGCGGCCGGGTCGGGGGCGTCGGAGACCGCGCCGATCACGGCGACGCCGTGGGCGCCGGCCGCGAGCAGGTCCGGCACGCGGGCGGCGGTCACGCCGCCGATCGCGATGATGGGGGTACCGGCGCACTGCCGCGCCACGGCCCGCAGCCCCTCCGGCCCGATCGACACCGGCAGGTCGTCCTTTGTGAACGTGGCGTAGCAGGGGCCGACGCCGAGGTAGTCGGCGCCGTCGCCGACCGCGCGCAGCGCCGTCGCGGGCACCCGGGCGGTCGCGCCGAGGATCGCCCCCGGGCCGAGCAGCCGCCGCGCGGCCGCCACCGGCAGGTCGTCCGCGCCGACGTGGCCGCCGCCCGCGCCCGCCGCGACACCGACGTGCAGCCGGTCGTTGACCAGCACCGGCACGCCGTGCGGGCGGCACAGGGCGACGATCTGCCCGGCCAGGTCGTAGCAGTAGCGGTCGGTCCAGTCGTCGGCCGGACGGAACTGGATCACGAGGTCCGGGGTGGCGACGCTCAGCGCCGCCCGCACGATCGCGACCGGGTCCCGCCCCGGCCTGCTGTCGGTCACCAGATGTAGCCGCCCCAACCCCATGCCGCACACGCTACCGCGCCCGCGGGTCGCTTCGGGATGGTGCAGTTTCCGGGAAACTGCGCGAATCTTGGTCAAGATTCCAGCACTTTCCCCGAAACTGCACCGCCCGCAGCGGACGTCAGCGGCGCGGCGGGCGCGTCAGCGGACGTCCCAGACGGGCTCGGGGGTCTCGACGACCTCGCCGTCGTTCTGGAAGACGAGGAAGCGGTCGAAGGAGCGGGTGAACCAGCGGTCGTGGGTGACCGCGACGACCGTGCCCTCGAATCCCTTCAAACCCTGCTCCAGGGCTTCGGCGCTGGCCAGGTCGAGGTTGTCGGTGGGCTCGTCGAGCAGCAGCAGGGTCACGCCGGACAGCTCCAGCAGCAGCACCAGGAATCGCGCCTGCTGCCCGCCGGAGAGGGTGCCGAAGCGCTGCTCGCCCGAAGTGGCCAGTTCGTACCGGTCGAGCACCTTGTAGGCGGCCTCGCGGGCCAGCGACGGCCGGTGCGCGTCGCCGCGCCACAGGATGTCGATCAGCTCCCGCCCGGCCAGGTCGGGCCGGTCGTGGGTCTGCGAGAAGTGCCCCGGCACGACCCGCGCCCCCAGCCGGCACCTGCCCTGGTGGGCGACCTTGGCGTGCTCGGCGCCGTCGGCCGAGCGCCCGGACGGGTCCTCGGCGCTCTGCGCCAGCAGGCGCAGGAAGTGCGACTTGCCGGTGCCGTTGGCGCCGAGCACGGCCAGGCGGTCGCCGTACCAGAGCTCCAGGTCGAAGGGGAAGGTGAGGTTGTCGAGTTCGAGCTGCTCGCACATGACGGCGCGCTTGCCGGTGCGGGCGCCGCGCAGCCGCATCTGGATCTGCTGGTCCTTGGGCGGCAGCGGCGGCGGGCCGTCCTCCTCGAACTTGCGCAGCCGCGTCTGCGCGGCCTGGTACCGCGAGGCCAGCCCGTCGTTGTACGCCGCCTTCTGCTTGTACATCAGCATCAGCGTGCGCAGCTTCTCGTGCTCCTCGTCCCAGCGGCGGCGGCGCTCCTCCATGCTGTCGTGCCGGGCCACCCGGGCCTCGTGCCACGAGGCGAAGTTGCCGGGGTGGGTCCAGGCGCCGCCGCCCTCGACCGCGACGACCCGGTCGGCGGTCTGGTTGAGCAGCTCCCGGTCGTGCGACACGTAGAGCACCGACTTCTTCGACTCGCGCAGCCGCTGCTCCAGCCAGCGCTTGGCGGGCACGTCGAGGAAGTTGTCCGGCTCGTCCAGCAGCAGCACCTCGTCGGTGCCGCGCAGCAGCAGCTCCAGCGCGAAGCGCTTCTGCTGGCCGCCCGACAGCGTCCGCACGGGCCGGTCGCGGGTCTCGTCCCAGGGCTTGTCCAGGATGAGCGTGGAGACGGTGTCGAACAGCACCTCGGCCTCGTAGCCGCCCGCCTCGCCGAACGCCGACAGCGCCTCGGCGTAGCGCAGCTGCGCCTGCTGGGCCGAGCTGGTGAGCCGCCCGCGCGACTCGGCCACGCGCATGGCCTGCTCGGTGCGGACCAGCTTCGCACCGGCCGCCTGCAGGCGCGGCTCGACCAGCGAGAACGCCAGCTCGGCCAGGGTGGCGTCGCCGCCGCCCGCCGCGCCGGTGGCCGCCGACGAGCCGTACATGCCGATGAACTGGCGCATCACGCCCAGGCCGCCGGCGCGCGCGATGCCGCCGACCGGCGTCGGCAGGTCGCCCGCGACCATCTTCAGCAGCGTCGTCTTGCCCGCCCCGTTCGGGCCGACCAGCGCGACCTTGGCGCCCTCCCCGACCCGGAACGAGACCTCGGAGAACAGCACCCGACCGTCGGGCAGCGTCCACGACACGCCCGAGACATCCACATAACCCACGCGGGAATCCTGCCTGATCAGGCGGCCTGTCGGCGAGTCACTTTCAGCACCCGGAAACCGGACCCGCTGGCGTGCCGCTCGGTGGGGAAGCCCTGCTCGTTGAGCCACTCCTGCAGCGAGTCGGCGCCCTTGTGCCTGCCCACCACAAGCCAGGCCACCCCGTCGGGGGCGAGCCGGGGCAGCCAGCGCAGCAGCAGCTCGTGCAGCTCGGGCTTGCCGATGCGGATCGGCGGGTTGGACCAGATCTGCGCGAACTCGACCGCCGCCGGCACCGCGTCCGGCTCGGCCACCCGCACCCGCGCCGACACGCCGAGCCGCTGCGCGTTGGCCTCGGTGAACTCGCGGGCGCGGGCGTTGACGTCGACCGCCCACACCTGCGCCGCCGGCGCCCGGCGGGCCAGCACCATCGTGATCGGCCCGTAACCGCAGCCCAGGTCGAGCAGGGCACCGGTGGTCCCGGCGGTCGGCAGGTCGCCCTTCTTGAGCAGTACGGTCGTGCCGATGTCCAGCCGGTCGGCGGAGAACACGCCGCCCGCCGAGGTCAGCGTGTACTCGTCGCCGCCGATGCTGAATCCGACCTCGCGCGGACGGACCGGCGCGCCCGGTTCCGCGGTGAAATAGTGCTCGCCCACCGGCTCATTCTCCCCCGAACGGACGGACCCCCGCGCCGCAGGGTTAAGTCCGCCTGTGTCGTCCATTACGCTGTGCGACATGGCTCACGGCTACGGGACTGGCGCAGGGGATTGGACACCGTCCTCCCGGCGCGACCCGCGCGACCGCGACCCCCTGGATCCGCGCGCACCAGGCGATACCGGGACGGGTCGGAACGGCATGCAGCGAGGGGGCACCCATGACGCAGAGTCACCGGACCGCGACCGTGGCGTAGGCCGCCGCCGCGCGCCCGAGGCGCCCGTCTCCGGCGCCGGCGCCCCCGACCGCTTCAACGGCTTCGTCGAGCGCAAGCCGCCACCGCCCGCCGGTGGCGCCCAGGACCGTTTCGGCACCCCGGACCGCACCAGCCGCACGTTCGGCCGCGACGCGGGCAGCCAGGACCGCTCCAGCACGTCGGGGCGCGGCACCCAGGACCGCACGCGCCTGTCGGACAGCGGCACTCCGGACCGCTCCGCCGGTCCCGGCCGCGGCACCCAGGACCGTTCCGGCACTCTCGGCCGCGGCACGCAGGACCGTTCCGGCACTCTCGGCCGCGGCACCCAGGACCGTTCCGGCGCCCTCGGCCGCGGCAGCCAGGACCGTGGCACGCAAGACCGTGGTGCGCAGGACCGTGGTGCGCAGGACCGTGGTGCGTCGGGCCGCGGCGCGTCGTTCGACCAGAGCCCGCCTCCGGCGCGCCCGGGCACCCCGAGCGTCGGCCCTGGCGGCTTCGAACCCGGTCGGCGCGGCGCCGAACCAGGGCTCGGACAGACCCCGCCGCCCGGCCCCGGGCGTCGACCCGGCCCCGGCGGGCCGGTGCCCGGCGAGCCGCCCGGCGCCCGCAACGGCGCGCTGACCCGCCCGCGCGGCGTCGGCGACCCGCCGCCGCCGGTGCAGGCCGGACGCGGCGCCACCGCGACGCCGCCGAGGCGCGGTGCCGAACCTCCCGCGCAGCGCCCCGGCACCCTGCCCGCACCCGTCTCACCCGGTCTGCCCGCGCGCGCCGGTGCCGTGCCGGGCGGCCGGACGGCCGCGCCCGCCAACCCGGCCAACCGGGTGCGGGTCACGCCGCCGCCGACCCGGCCGTCCGTCGCGCCGCCCCCGCCGCCGCCCCCGCCGCAGCGCGTCGGCGGCATCCGCCCGGCCGACACGGCGAGCCGGTTCCAGCGCCTGCCGATCAACCCGAACGTCTCCAGCCGCTGGAAGAAGACGCTGAGCGTGCTCGGCGTGGTCGCGGTGCTGGCCGCCTGCGCGGTCGGCTCGTTCCTGATGGTCCTCGACGAGAAGAACAGCAGCGGCGCGCAGGCCAACAGCTCCCCGCCGCCGACGGCGACCCCGGTCGACATCTCCTCCCGCGAGGTCGACGGCCAGCCGTTGAGCACGCAGGAGGTGTTCCCCGCCGCGAAGATCGTCATCGACGTGAACAAGCCGACCGAGGCGTACACGCTGATCAAGGCGCAGCCGCTGAAGGACTGCCGGGCCGCCACCAACGGCGAGATCACCAAGCTGATCGCCAAGCTGGGCTGCAGCCAGGTCGTGCGGGGCACGCTGCGCTCGCCCAACGGGCAGTACCTGGTCACCGGCGGCATCGTGAACCTGGACACCGTGGCCAGCGCCGAGCAGGCGTACGAGGCGATCAAGCCGATCGTCGACGCGGGCAAGGGCCGCTTCCTCGGCTACGCCCCCGACAGCAAGACCCGCCCGCTTGCCCTGTCCTCCACCCACGCCGGCTGGAACATCAAGGGCCACTACCTGGTCTACTGCGTGATCGCCCGCTCCGACGGCGACGAGATCGCGGTCGGCGACCCGTTCGCCAAGCAGATCCTGTACGACGTGATCGAGTTCTACCTGCGAGGCAAGGTCCTCGAGGACCGCGCCTACGACCCGATCGCCCCGTCCGGCACCCCCGACCCGGCCGCCGCCCCCTCCGCAGGCTGACGTTCCTGCAGTTTCGGGGAAAGTGCACGAATCGACGCCAAGATTCCCGCAGTTTCCCCGAAACTGCAGCGACCTCGCGAGCGCGGGGCGGGCGCGCGGGGCGGGTCAGTCCTCGGCGTCCGGCCCGGTGGGGCGGGCGCCCGCCGGGGTGCCGCGTAGCGCGCGGGTCTGCTCGGCGCGGGCGGCGAACTCGGCCGCATCCGGGTAGCCGACCGCCACCAGGTTCAGCCCGTGCGGCGGGGCCACCAGCACGTCGCTGGAGCGCTCGGTACGGGTCAGCAGCGACGCGGGCCAGTCCGGCTCCCGGCGGCCGTCCCCGACGGTCAGCATCGCGCCCACCAGGCTGCGCACCATCGCCTGGCAGAAGGCGTCGGCCTGCACCGTGGCCACCAGCACCCCGTCCGGGTCGCGCCGCCACGACATGGCGGTGATCTGGCGGATGGTGGTGGCGTGCTCCTTGCGCTTGCAGAACGCCGCGAAGTCGTGCTCGCCGCACAGCCCCGCCGCGGCCGCGTTGAGCCGGTCCAGGTCGAGCCGTCGCTGCCAGAACAGGGTGTCCAGGCGCCGCAGCGGGCTCGGACCGGCCTCGGCATCGCTGGCGCGGTACTCGTAGCGGCGCCACAGGGCCGAGAAGCGGGCGTCGAACTCCGGCGGCACGGCCGCGGCCCGCAGCACGCGCACATCGCCGGGCAGCAGCCCGGCCAGGCGGCGTACCAGGGTGGGCGCCAGGGCGGCCCAGCGCTCGTCGGGCAGGTCGACGTGGCAGACCTGGCCGGTGGCGTGCACCCCGGCGTCGGTACGCCCGGCGACGGTCAGGCCCGTCGGGTTGCCGGGCCCGGCGATCTTCTCCAGCTCGGCCAGCAGCACCCCGGCCACGGTGCGCCGTTCCGGCTGGACGGCCCAGCCGGAGAAGTCGGTGCCGTCGTACGCGACGTCGAGCCGTACTCTCATCGCCCCTTGCCCCTCCCTCAAACGGACCGAAGCTCCTCCCCCGGCCGCGTGGCGCGGCGGGAGAGGAGCTTCGGATCGGACGTACGCCTTACTTGTCGGCGTCGGTGTCGGCAGCCGACTCGTCGGCGGCCTCGCCGGACAGGACGGCGACCTTGTCCTCCTGAGCAGCCTTCTTGGCCTGGGCCTTGGCGGCCTTGGCCGGCGCGGCGGGCGCCGCCACCTCAAGCTCCTCGACCAGCTCGATGATCGCCATCGGAGCGGCGTCACCCTTGCGCGGGCCGGTCTTCACGATCCGGGTGTAACCGCCGTTGCGGTTGGCGTACCGCGGGGCGATCGTCTCGAACAGGGCCACGAAGGTGTCCCGCTCGCCGATCGTCTTGCGGACGTCACGCCGGGCCGCGAGGTCGTCCCGCTTGGCCTTGGTGATCAGACGCTCGGCCAGCGGGCGCAGCCGCTTGGCCTTGGTCTCGGTGGTGGTGATGCGCCCGTGCTTGAACAGCGACGTGGCCAGGTTGGCCAGGATCAGCTGCTCGTGCGCGGGGCTGCCCCCGAGGCGGGGACCCTTGGTGGGCGTGGGCATTGGTGCTCCTTGATGTCTTACCGAGCTGCCGAGGCAGGCTTACAGCTGCTCGGTCTCGCGGTAGTCGTCAGTGTCGTAGTCAGCCTCGCCGTAGGTGTCCACGACGTGCGCCGGGTCGAAGTTCGGAGCCGAGTCCTTCAGCCCCAGACCCATCCCGGCCAGCTTCATCTTGACCTCGTCGATCGACTTCTGCCCGAAGTTGCGGATGTCGAGCAGGTCCGCCTCGGTACGCCCGATGAGCTCACCAACGCTGTTGATGCCCTCGCGCTTGAGGCAGTTGTACGACCGGACGGTCAGGTCCAGCTCCTCGATCGGCAGTGCCAGGTCGGCAGCGAGCTGCGCGTCCTGCGGCGACGGGCCGATGTCGATGCCCTCGGCGGACTCGTCCAGCTCGCGGCACAGGCCGAAGAGCTCGACGAGGGTCGAGCCGGCCGAAGCCAGCGCGGTCCGCGGCGGGATGGAGGCCTTCGACTCGACGTCGATGATCAGACGGTCGAAGTCGGTGCGCTGCTCGACACGGGTCGCCTCGACCCGGTAGGTCACCTTGAGCACCGGCGAGTAGATCGAGTCGACCGGGATCCGGCCGATCTCGGCACCGGCGTTCTTGTTCTGCGCCGCCGTGACGTAGCCACGACCCCGCTCGACGGTCAGCTCCATGTCGAGCCGACCCTTGCCGTTCAGGGTGGCGAGCTTGAGGTCCGGGTTGTGCACGCTGACGCCAGCCGGGGGCTGGATGTCACCGGCGGTCACGTCGCCAGGGCCCTGCTTGCGCAGGTACATGCTGACCGGCTCGTCGTGCTCCGACGAGACGCACAGGTCCTTGACGTTCATGACCAGCTCGACCACGTCCTCCTTGACACCGGGGATCGTGGTGAACTCGTGCAGCACACCGTCGATCTTGATGCTGGTCACTGCCGCGCCCGGGATCGAGCTGAGCAGCGTACGACGCAGCGAGTTGCCGAGGGTGTAGCCGAACCCGGGCTCGAGCGGCTCGATGGTGAACCGGGAGCGGGTCTCGTTGATCGCCTCTTCGGTGAGAGTCGGTCGCTGAGAGATGAGCATCTGGTGATCTCCTATACGTTGGGCGCCCGCAATTTGACGCCACACGTGACGGGTCGGCCGGTGCGGCTGCTGCCGCACCGGCCATGAGCACTACTTACTTGGAGTAGAGCTCGACGATCAGCTGCTCCTGGACCTGGGTGTCGATCACCTGACGGGCCGGAAGCGAGTGGACCAGGACCTTGAACTGGCTGGGGATGACCTCCAGCCACGCCGGCACGCCGCGCGAGCCGGCCTCAGCCTGCGCCACGACGAACGGGGTGAGCTGGCGGGACTTGTCCCGCACCTCGACGATGTCGTGCTCGGTCACCCGGTACGACGGGATGTCGACCTTCTTGCCGTTGACCAGGAAGTGACCGTGCTTCACGACCTGACGGGCGTGGTCACGGGACTTGGCCAGGCCGGCCCGGTAGACGACGTTGTCCAGGCGCGACTCGAGGATCTGGAGCAGAACCTCACCGGTCTTGCCGGACTTGCGGTTGGCCTCTTCGTAGTAGCCGCGGAACTGCTTCTCCAGCACGCCGTAGATGCGGCGGGCCTTCTGCTTCTCACGAAGCTGCAGCAGGTACTCGGACTCCTTGGTGCGACCGCGGCCGTGCTGGCCGGGCGGGAAGGGGCGCGACTCGAACGGGCACTTCGGCCCATCGCACTTGCTGCCCTTGAGGAACAGCTTGACCTTCTCGCGACGGCAACGGCGGCAGTCTGCGCCGGTGTAACGAGCCATGTTTCTATATCTCCCTTAGACCCGGCGGCGCTTCGGCGGACGGCAACCGTTGTGCGGCTGCGGCGTGACGTCGGAGATCTGCCCGACCTCGAGACCGGCAGCGGTCAGCGAACGGATGGCGGTCTCACGACCGGAGCCCGGACCCTTGACGAACACGTCGACCTTGCGCATGCCGTGCTCCATCGCGCGGCGAGCGGCGGCCTCGGCGGCCAGCTGCGCGGCGAACGGGGTCGACTTGCGCGAGCCCTTGAAGCCGACCTGGCCGGCGGAGGCCCACGAGATCACAGCACCGGTCGGGTCCGTGATGGACACGATGGTGTTGTTGAACGTGCTCTTGATGTGCGCCTGCCCGTGGGAGACGTTCTTGCGTTCCTTGCGCCGGACCTTCTTTACAGCAGCCCCGGTGCGTGCCTTCGGTGGCATATCTTTATGCGCTCCTTCTAGATTCGGTTGCTACAGGCGCCCTGGATTACTTCTTGCCGGGCTTCTTCTTGCCGGCCACGGTGCGCTTCGGGCCCTTGCGGGTACGAGCGTTCGTGCGGGTGCGCTGCCCACGGACAGGCAGGCCCTTGCGGTGCCGGATGCCCTCGTAGCAACCGATCTCCACCTTGCGGCGGATGTCAGCGGCGACCTCGCGGCGCAGGTCGCCTTCAACCTTGAAGTTCGCTTCGATGTAGTCACGAAGCTGGACGACCTCTTCGTCAGTGAGGTCCTTCGCCCGCTTGTTCGGGTCGATGCCCGTGGCGGAGCACAGCTCCACCGAGCGGGTGCGGCCGATGCCGAAAATGTAGGTGAGCGCGATCTCTACCCGCTTCTCGCGGGGGAGATCGACGCCGACGAGACGTGCCATCTCTGGGCTGCTCCTCGTAAATCGCGGAGGTCTGCGCCCGATCCAACCCCCTCCTGCCCAGGAGGGGCCCCGGCCTCCGACCGGGGGTTGTTCCGCGCAGCTGTCCGACGAGTCGGAGCGTTCCCGCGGCTGGAACGAGCTATTGCTGGTGGTGCTGCAACTGCCTCAGCAGGCAGGGACTGGGATCAGCCCTGGCGCTGCTTGTGGCGCGGGTCGTCACAAATGATCATGACCCGGCCGTGCCGACGGATGACGCGGCACTTGTTGCAGATCTTCTTGACACTCGGCTTGACCTTCACGGCTCGCCTTTGCTGCTATTCCCACCCCGGGCGTCCCGGGGCAGGGAAAGACGGACACGGACTCACCCCGTGAGCCAGTGGTTACTTGTAGCGGTAGACGATCCGCCCGCGGGTGAGGTCGTACGGCGAGAGTTCGACGACGACTCGGTCCTCGGGCAGGATGCGAATGTAGTGCTGACGCATCTTGCCGCTGATGTGGGCCAAGACCTTGTGACCGTTTGCGAGCTCAACCCGGAACATTGCGTTCGGGAGCGGCTCGATAACTCGGCCCTCGATCTCGATGGCCCCGTCCTTCTTCGGCATGTCCTCCGCTACCTGACATAGGGTGAATGGGTCGGCCCACCTGGTCCATCACGACCGGGGATCCCGGCCGCGCCAGCCGCGGTTCCAACGGCTCCCGAAGCGCGGGAAGCACGAAGGAGTGGACGCGGTGCGCCGATTGGTCAGTCTACGCCCAGGTGGGCATCGATAACAAACCGCGGTGTCCCGACCCGCGGTCGGGTGTGTCGGATCTCATCCTCCCGCGGCGCCCCGGGGCCGTGGGTTGGTGCAGTTTCGGGGAAAGTGCGGGAATCTTGGCACTCAGTCGTGCACTTTCCCCGAAACTGCACCGCTCGGCGCCGTCGCGCCGGGCTGGCGCGCGGGGGTGAGCGCGGGGCGAGGGCGAGCGCGGGGCGGGGCGTGGGTGGGCGGGCGGGGCGGGGCCGGGGCCTCAGGCGGCGTGGGCGGTGAGGAGGTCGCCCAGGCGGTCGCGACCGCCGTCCTCGGCCGTCAGCACCCACACGCCGTCCTCGAACAGGCCGATCGAGTGCTCGACGTGGGCGGCGGCCGAGCCGTCGGTGGTGACCACGGTCCAGCCGTCCGACAGCTCAGCGGTGCGGGCCGAGCCCATCGTGATCATCGGCTCGATGGCCAGCGCCATGCCGGGGATCAGCTTCGGCCCGCGGCCGGGGCGGCCGTGGTTGTGGATGTGCGGCTCCTGGTGCATCTGGGTGCCGATGCCGTGCCCGCCGTAGCCCTTGACGATGCCGTACTTGCGGTGGGTCCCGGTGGCGCGCGCGTACGGCCCCCCGCCGTTGCGGATCGACGACTCGATCGCGTACGACACGTCGGTCAGCCGCCCCGTCCCGGCGCGCACCCCGCGCGCCGCCGCGGCGATGCCCGCCCACATCGAGTCCTCGGCCACCGCCGCCATCCGCAGCAGCTCGGGCCGGGTCTCGCCCACGCCGACGGTGATGGCGGCGTCGCCGTGCCAGCCGTTCAGGATCGCGCCGCAGTCGATCGAGATCAGGTCGCCCTCGGCCAGCACGTGCCGCGGACTCGGGATGGTGTGCACGACCTGCTCGTTCACCGAGGAGCAGATGGTGGCCGGGAAGCCGTGGTAGCCCTTGAACGACGGCACCGCGCCGTGCGACCGGATCACTTCCTCCGCGACGGCGTCCAGGTCGGCTGTGCTGATCCCGGGCTTGACCGCCTCACGGGTCGCCGCCAGCGCCGCCGCCACCACGAGCCCGGCGGCTCGCATCAGGCGCAGCTGCTCGGGAGTCTTGATCTCGATGTCCATGTGCTGCGGCCTTCGCCTTCCTGGTTGCCGTGCGCTCGCCGGGCCGGTGACCCTGCCTCGCCGTCTGGTACGCCTTGCCGTGCCTGTCGCCCTGCCGTGCCCGTTTCGCCTGGGCGGTCGAGCGACCGGAGGCCGGATGAGCCGCCTGCACGCGACAACGCCCGCGGGCACCGGGCCCGCGGGCGTTGAATCAAGCTGTGTTCCGGCGGGCGGTGAGCCCGCCGTCGGCGGGGATCACCCCCGCCAATGCTACGCGCTGAATGAGCGCAGCTCGTTGATGGCCCGCTCGGTGACGTCCTCCACCGGCCCGGTGGCGTCGATCCCGACGAGCTTGTTCTGGGCGCCGTAGTGGTCGACCAGCGGGGCGGTGTCGCGCGAGTAGACCTTGAGCCGCTCGGCGATGGTCTCCGCCTTGTCGTCGTCGCGCTGGTACAGCTCGCCGCCGCAGCGGTCGCAGACGCCCTCGTGCGACGACGGGTCGAACTCCACGTGCCAGATCTTCTTGCAGCCGTGGCAGGTGCGCCGGCCGGACAGGCGCCGGACCACCTCGTCGTTGTCGACGATCAGTTCCAGCACCAGGTCGAGCATCGCGCCGGTGTCAGCGAGGATCTTGTCCAGGGCCACGGCCTGCGGCACGGTGCGGGGGAAGCCGTCGAGCAGGAAGCCGTCGGCGGCGTCCGCCTCGGCCAGCCGACTGCGCACCATGTTGATGGTGACCTCGTCCGGGACCAGGCCGCCCGCGTCCATGTACCGCTTGGCCTCCAGGCCCAGCGGCGTGCCCTGCGAGACGTTGGCCCGGAAGATGTCGCCCGTCGAGATCTTCGGCACGGACAGGTGCGAGGCGATGAACTCCGCCTGCGTTCCCTTGCCCGCTCCCGGCGGACCCACCAGCACAAGCCTCATTACCGCACCTCACACACAAGGGCGAGCCGGTGGCGCGCGAACGCGCCACCGACCCGATGCGCCCGGATGATCATCGAAGGAATCCCTCGTAGCTTCGCTGCATCAGCTGGCTTTCGATCTGCTTGACCGTCTCCAGACCCACACCGACCATGATCAGCACCGCGGTGCCGCCGAAGGGGAAGTTCTGGTAGCTGGTCGCGTCCAGCCAGCGGAAGAACAGGTTCGGCAGGACGGCGATGATGCCGAGGTACAGCGCGCCGGGGAGGGTGATCCGGCTGAGGATGAAGTCGAGGTAGTCGGCGGTGGGCTTGCCCGGGCGGATACCCGGCACGAAGCCGCCGTACTTCTTCATGTTGTCCGCGATCTCGGTCGGGTTGAACGTGATCGAGACGTAGAAGTAGGTGAAGAAGATGATCAGGACGAAGTACAGCGCGATGTAGCTCCACGACGCCGGGCTCGCCAGGTAGCGGTCGACCCAGGTGTAGAAGGCGCTCGGGTTGTTCTTGTCCATGAACTGCAGCACCAGCGTCGGCAGGTAGAGCAGCGACGACGCGAAGATGACCGGGATGACACCCGCCTGGTTGACCTTCAGCGGGATGTACGTCGAGGTGCCGCCGTACATGCGCCGGCCGACCATGCGCTTGGCGTACTGCACCGGGATGCGGCGCTGCGCCTGCTCGATGTACACCACGAGCGCGATTACCACGACCACCAGGCCCAGCACGCCGAGGAAGGCGGGCCAGCCCTTCGACTTGACGAGGGTCCAGCCCTCGCTGGGGAGGCGGGCGGCGATCGAGGTGAAGATCAGGACGGACATGCCGTTGCCGACGCCGCGGTCGGTGATGAGCTCGCCCAGCCACATGACCACACCGGTGCCGGCGGTCATGGTGACCACCAGAGCCGTCAGGGTGGCCCACTCGGGCAGCGAGGTCTGCGGCACGATCGGCCACTGGTCGCAGGCGCCCTGGAACAGCTGGCCGGACTTGGCCAGCGCCACGAAGGCCGAGGACTGCAGCACCGCCAGACCCAGGGTCAGGTAGCGGGTGTACTGCGTGATCTTCGCCTGGCCGGACTGGCCCTCCTTGCGCAGCGCCTCGAGCCGCGGGATGACCACGGTGAGCAGCTGCAGGATGATCGACGCGGTGATGTACGGCATGATGCCGAGCGCGAAGACCGACAGGGACAGCAGTGCGCCGCCGGAGAAGAGGTTGAGCAGCGTGAAGACCCCGTTGTCGGCACCGGCTTCCATCGCCGTGATGCACTTCTGCACGTTCCCGTAGGAGACACCGGGGCTGGGCAGCGTGGCACCAAGTCGGTAGATCGCGATGATCCCGAGTGTGAATAGGATCTTCTTGCGCAGGTCAGGCGTCTTGAACGCACTGACGAAAGCGGAGAGCAACTTCATCCTCCTGCGCGCGGCACCGGGGGCCGGTGGGCTGATTAAGGGGCGGAACGGGTCTTTCAAGTTGTGGTATTGGCCGTTCGTCTACGGGCGGCCGCAACCGTGCCACGCGCATTCTACGCGTAGCTGGGATCGGACTCTAACAGTCCCAACCCTCAATGGTCAGGTCTGCGCCGCACATATCTGTGCCAGGCTACGACCTGCCCGTGCCAGCGTAGGCCCCCGCAGGCGGAATGCCCACCGGAAGAGGCCCATAGGCGAGCGTGGCGCCCGACCGCCGAAGCAGTCGGGCGCCACGTCCAACCCTGTCGTCCTACAGCTCCGTCGCGGAGCCGCCGGCGGCAGCGATCTTCTCCTTGGCGGAGGCGCTGAACGCGTGCGCCTTCACCTCGAGCTTCACGCCGCCCAGCTCACCGGTGCCCAGGACCTTGATCGGCTGACCCTTGCGGACCGCACCGGCCTCGGCCATCTCCAGCGGGCCGACCTGGCCGCCGTTGGGGAACAGCTCGGCGAGCCGGTCCAGGTTGACGACCTGGAACACGACCTTGAACTTGTTGCGGAAGCCCTTCAGCTTCGGCAGTCGCATGTGAATGGGCATCTGCCCACCCTCGAACGACGGCTTCACCTGGTAGCGGGCCTTCGTACCCTTGGTACCACGACCGGCGGTCTTGCCCTTGGAGCCCTCACCGCGACCCACGCGGGTCTTGGCGGTCTTGGACCCGGGCGCCGGGCGGAGGTGGTGAATCTTGATCGTCATTACTCGACCTCCTCGACCTTCACGAGGTGGTTGACGGCGAAGATCATGCCCCGAATCTCGGGACGGTCCTCTTTCACCACCACGTCGTTGATCCGCTTGAGCCCGAGCGAACGCAGCGACTCGCGCTGGTTGCGCTTGCACCCGATCTCAGACCGCAGCTGGGTGACCTTCAAACGTGCCATCGTTACGCACCCGCTCCCGCACGCGCGGCCAGCAGCGCGGCCGGCGCGACGTCCTCGACCGGCAGCCCGCGGCGAGCCGCGATGGCCTCCGGGGACTCCAGCATCTTGAGCGCGGCCACGGTCGCGTGCACGATGTTGATCGGGTTCGAGGAGCCGAGGCTCTTCGACAGCACGTCGTGGATGCCCACGCACTCGAGCACGGCGCGCACCGGACCACCGGCGATGACGCCGGTACCGGCGCTGGCCGGCTTCAGCAGCACCACACCGGCAGCCGCCTCACCCTGCACCGGGTGCGGGATGGTGCTGCCGATCCGGGGAACCCGGAAGAAGTGCTTCTTGGCCTCCTCGACACCCTTGGCGATAGCCGCGGGCACCTCCTTGGCCTTGCCGTAGCCGACGCCGACGTTGCCCTCGCCGTCACCGACGATGACCAGCGCGGTGAAGCTGAAGCGCCGACCGCCCTTGACGACCTTGGCCACGCGGTTGATCGTGACGACCCGCTCGAGGTGCGGGGTCTTCTCGACCGGGGCGTTGCCGCGGCCCTCGCCGCGACCGCGACGCTCGCCGCGACCGCGACCCTCGCCGCCGCCCTCAGTGTTACCGGAACCCGTGCCCCGGCGCTGTGGTCCTGGCATTATCCCAGCCACCTTTCCTAGAACTCGAGTCCGGCACCGCGAGCGGCGTCCGCCAGAGCCGCGATGCGGCCCCCGTAGCGGTTGCCACCGCGGTCGAAGACGACCTTGGTGATGCCGGCGGCCTTGGCCCGGTCGGCGATGAGCGCACCAACCTTGCCGGCGATGGCGCTCTTGTCGCCCTCGCCGCCACGGATGGACGCGTCCATGCTCGAAGCCGACGCCACGGTGTGACCCTTGGTGTCGTCCACGATCTGGACCCAGATGTGGCGCAGGCTACGGGTGACGACCAGGCGGGGACGCTCGGCCGTGCCGTTGAGGTTCCGGCGGATGCGGAAGTGGCGACGCGCCTTTCCGACGGCGCGCTTGGCACCGACACCGTTACGGCGCTTGAGCAGCGTGGCGCTCACTTCTTACCTGCCTTTCCAGCCTTACCGGCCTTACGACGGATGACCTCGCCCTGGTACTTGACGCCCTTGCCCTTGTACGGCTCCGGCGGACGGATCTTCCGGATGTTGGCCGCGACCTCACCGACAAGCTGCTTGTCGATGCCGGAGATGTGGAACAGCGTCGGCCGCTCCACCGCGAAGGTGATGCCCTCCGGCGGGTTGACGATCACGGGGTGCGAGAACCCGAGCGCGAACTCGAGGTCGGCGCCCTTGGCCGTGACGCGGTAACCCGTGCCGTTGATCTCCAGGCTCTTCTTGTAGCCCTCGGTGACGCCGACGATCATGTTGGCGACGAGGGTACGGGAGAGGCCGTGCAGCTCCTTGGCGCGGCGCTCGTCGTTCGGGCGGGTGACGAGCAGCTCGCCGCTCTCACCGCGCTCCGCGACGATCGGCTCGCTCAGCGTGTGCTCGAGCGTGCCCTTAGGGCCCTTGACCTTGACGGTCTGGCCGGTGATGGTGATCTCGACGCCGGAAGGCACCGGGATCGGCTTACGTCCGATTCGCGACATTGCAGACCTTCCTCACCAGACGTAGGCGAGGACTTCCCCACCCACCCCGCGCTTACGGGCCTGCCGGTCGGTGAGCAGCCCCTGAGACGTCGAAATGATCGCCACACCCAGGCCACCCAGCACTCGGGGCAGCTCCGGAGACTTGGCGTAAACCCGCAGGCCGGGCTTGGAGACTCGCCGGATGCCGGCCAGACTCCGCTCCCGGTTCGGGCCGAACTTCAGGTCGACGGTCAGGCTCTTGCCGACGGCGCCCTCAGTGGGCTCCTCCACGATCCAGTTGGCGATGTAACCCTCGGCCTTGAGGACCTCGGCGATGCTCGCCTTGATCTTCGAGTAGGGCATCGTCACCTTGTCGTGGTACGCCTGGTTGGCGTTGCGCAGACGCGTGAGCATGTCTGCAATCGGGTCGGTCATCGTCATTGTTTATCAGCCTTTCTCGCCGCGGTTCCCAGGTCAGTGCCGGGCCTACGGCGAAGGGGAAGCCTTGGATTTACCAGGAAGCCTTGGACACGCCGGGAAGCTCACCGCGGTGGGCCATCTCCCGAACACAGACACGGCAGAGCCCGAACTTGCGGTAGACGGCCTTCGGCCGGCCGCACTTCTGGCACCGGGTGTATGCGCGCACCGCGAACTTCGGCTTGGCCGCAGCCTTGATGATCAGCGCCTTCTTGGCCATGCTCAGTTCTCCTTGAACGGGAAGCCCAGGAGCTTGAGCAGCGCCCGGCCCTCATCGTCGGTCTTGGCAGTGGTCACCAGCGTGATGTCCATGCCGCGGACCGCGTCGATCCGGTCCTGGTCGATCTCGTGGAAAACCGACTGCTCGGTCAGACCGAAGGTGTAGTTGCCGTGCCCGTCGAGCTTGCGCCCGTCGAGACCGCGGAAGTCGCGGATACGGGGCAGCGCGATCGACAGCAGCCGGTCGAGGAACTCCCACATCCGGTCACCGCGCAGCGTCACCTTGACACCGATCGGCATACCCTCACGCAGCTTGAACTGCGCGATGGACTTGGTCGCCCGGCGGATCTGCGGCTTCTGGCCGGTGATCGCGGTGATGTCCTTGACGGCACCGTCGATCTTCTTCGAGTCACGGGCCGCCTCGCCGACGCCCATGTTGACCACGATCTTCACGAGGCCCGGCACCTGCATCGGGTTCGCGAAGCCGAACTGCTCGCGCAGCTGGCCGGCGATCTCGGCGCGGTACCGCTCCTTCAGACGCGGCATGCTCTTGGTCTCGGTCGCCGTCGACATCACAGCTCCTTGCCCGTACGACGCGAGATCCGGACCTTCACGCCGCTCTCGTCAACCTTGTAACCGACGCGGACGGGCTTGCCGTCCTCGAGCAGCATGACGTTGGAGACGTGGATAGCCGCCTCCTGGGTCACGATGCCGCCGGTCTTGGCACCACGCTGGGTGGTGCGGATCTTCTCGTGCTTGGTGATCCGGTTAACGCCTTCGACCAGGATCTTCTCGGTCCGGGGGTAGGCCGCGAGGACCGTACCCTCCTTGCCCTTGTCCTTGCCGGCGATGACCTTGACCTTGTCGCCCTTCTTGACCTTCATGGTCACAACACCTCCGGGGCAAGGCTGATGATCTTCATGAAGCGCTTGTCACGCAGCTCGCGGCCCACCGGGCCGAAGATGCGGGTTCCGCGCGGGTCGCCACCGTCCTTGATGATGACGGCGGCGTTCTCGTCGAACCGGATGTACGAGCCGTCCGGACGACGCCGCTCCTTGACGGTGCGGACGACGACCGCCTTGACGACGTCGCCCTTCTTCACACCGGCACCGGGGATGGCGTCCTTGACGGTGGCCACGATGACGTCGCCGATGCTCGCGTAGCGCCGACCCGAACCACCGAGAACGCGGATGCAGAGAATCTCCCGGGCACCCGTGTTGTCGGCGACTCGCAGTCGCGACTCCTGCTGGATCACGTCAACTCCTGTATGTCTGCCGGTTCTCCGCCCGTTCGGGGTCGAACGGGCGGAGCCTGGCGGAACTCGAACCTTCGGGGGCGCCCCGCGGGACGCCCCGTCCAGCTATCTGATCTTCGGCCGCTAGGCGGCCGGCGAACCTGCCGGAGGCAGGGTCACTTGGCCTTCTCGAGGATCTCCACCACGCGCCACCGCTTGGTGGCGGACAGCGGGCGGGTCTCCATGAGCAGCACCCGGTCGCCGATGCCGCACGCGTTCTGCTCGTCGTGCGCCTTCAGCTTCGCGGTACGGCGGAGAACCTTGCCGTACAGCGAGTGCTTGACCCGGTCCTCGACCGCCACGACGACGGTCTTGTCCATCTTGTCGCTGACGACCAGGCCCTCACGAACCTTACGCCGGTTGCGCTCGACAGCGCTCTCGTTGGTCTCGCTCATGTTCGTTACGCCACCTCAGTAGGCGCGGCCGAGAGCCCCAGCTCACGCTCGCGCATGATCGTGTAGATCCGGGCGATCTCCCGACGCACCACGTCCAGCCGACGGTTGTTGTCGAGCTGGCCGGTCGCGCCCTGCACGCGGAGGTTGAACAGCTCCGCCTTGGCCTCGCGCAGCTTGGTGACCAACTCCTCGCCGGAGAACTCTCGCAGCTCACCAGCCTTGGTGCCCGCCATCAGGACTCACCCACTTCGCGCTTCACGATTCGGCACTTCATCGGGAGCTTGTGGATCGCGCGGCGCATGGCCTCACGAGCAGTCTCCTCGTTCGGGAACGCCATCTCGAAGAGAATGCGCCCCGGCTTGACGTTCGCCACCCACCACTCGGGCGAGCCCTTACCGGAACCCATGCGGGTCTCAGCGGGCTTCTTGGTCAGGGCCTGGTCCGGGAAGACCGTGATCCAGACCTTGCCACCACGCTTGATGTGGCGGGTCATGGCGATACGTGCCGACTCGATCTGCCGGTTGGTGACGTACGCCGGCTCGAGCGCCTGAATGCCGAACTCGCCGAACACCACCCGGTTGCCGCCCTTGCTCCGACCGGAACGGTCGGGGTGATGCGGCTTGCGGAAGCCATTCGGAGGCTTACGCGGCATCAGCATTGGTTCAGCCCTCCTGCTCAACCGCCACGGCCGGAGCCGCGTCGGCGTTGTCCTTGGTGAGCTCCGCGGCGGCCGCACGGCCGGCCTCGGTACCCGCGGCAGTCGTGCCGGTCGCACCCGAACGGCCGCGGCGCGGACGCTCGGACCGCTCCCCGCCCCGCTCCTGGCGACGCGGGCGACCCGCGGACTCCGCCGGGGTCTCGCGACCCGGCACAGCGTCACCCTTGTAGATCCACACCTTCACGCCGATGCGGCCGAAGGTGGTACGCGCCTCGAAGAAGCCGTACTCGATGTTGGCGCGCAGCGTGTGCAGCGGCACCCGACCCTCGCGGTAGAACTCCGTGCGGCTCATCTCCGCGCCGCCGAGACGGCCGGAGACCTGCACGCGGATGCCCTTGACCATCGGGTTCTTCATCGCCGACTGGATCGCCTTGCGCATCGCCCGGCGGAACGCCACGCGGCCCGTGAGCTGCTCGGCGATGCCCTGCGACACCAGCTGCGCGTCCGACTCGGGGTTCTTCACCTCGAGGATGTTCAGCTGGACCTGCTTCTGGGTGAGCTTCTCCAGCTCGCCCCGCAGGCGGTCGGCCTCGGCGCCCTTGCGGCCGATGACGATGCCCGGCCGGGCGGTGTGGATGTCGATGCGCACCTTGTCACGGGTCCGCTCGATCTCGACCTTGCTGATGCCGGCGCGCTCCAGGCCCTTGGCCATCATGCGACGGATCTTGACGTCCTCGCCGATGTAGTCCTTGTAGAGCTTGTCGGCGTACCAGCGGGACTTCCAGTCGGTCGAGATGCCGAGCCGGAACCCAATCGGGTGAACCTTCTGACCCATTAGTTGGTCTCCTCCTGCTCGGCAACCGGGGCGTCGACGGCCTTCTTGGCCTTGGTGGCCTTCGTCGCCTTGGCCGGCGCGGCCTCGGCCGCCTCAGCCTTGGCCGGCGTCGCCTTCGCGGCGGCGGTGGCCTTGCGGGCCGGAGTCTTCGGCGCGACGGCCTCCACCTCGATGGTGATGTGGCACGTGCGCTTGCGGATCCGGTACGCCCGGCCCTGCGCCCGCGGCCGGAACCGCTTCAGCGTCGGGCCCTCGTCGACGTACGCCGCGCTGACCAGCAGCGCGTCCGGGTCGAGGCGCTCGTTGTTCTCGGCGTTCGCGATGGCGCTCGCCAGCACCTTGTAGACCGGCTCGCTCGCGGCCTGCGGCGCGAACTGCAGCACCGTCAGTGCCTCCTTCGCGGGCAGACCGCGAACGAGGTTGACCACACGGCGCGCCTTGGTGGCGGACAGGCGCACGTGGCGGGCGACCGCACGGGCGCCCGGCGCGGCCTGCGCGTCATTCGTTGGCATCGTGTTTCCCCTTGTTCCTTATGCGGTCCGCCGTCAGCGACGGCGGCTCTTCCGGTCGTCCTTCTCGTGACCCTTGAACGTGCGGGTCAGCGCGAACTCGCCGAGCTTGTGCCCGACCATCGCCTCCGACACGAAGACCGGGATGTGCTTGCGGCCGTCGTGCACGGCGATGGTGTGACCCAGCATGTCCGGCACGATGGTCGAGCGGCGCGACCAGGTCTTGATGACGTTCTTGGTGCCCTTCTCGTTCTGCGCTTCCACCTTCTTGAGCAGGTGGTCGTCGATGAACGGGCCCTTCTTAAGGCTGCGAGGCATGTGTCAGTCTCCCTTACCCGCGCTTGCGGTTCGCGTAGCGGCGGCGGACGATCAGCTTGTCGCTGGCCTGACCCTTCTTACGGGTACGGCCCTCGGGCTTACCCTGCGGGTTGACCGGGTGGCGACCGCCGGAGGTCTTGCCCTCACCACCACCGTGCGGGTGGTCGACCGGGTTCATGGCGACACCGCGGACGGTCGGGCGCTTGCCCTTCCACCGCATACGGCCGGCCTTGCCCCAGTTGATGTTCGACTGCTCGGCGTTGCCGATCTCGCCGATGGTGGCCCGGCAGCGCACGTCCACCTTGCGGATCTCGCCCGAGGGCATACGCAGCGTGGCGTAGTCCTCCTCGCGACCCAGCAGCTGGATGCCGACACCGGCCGAGCGGGCCATCTTGGCCCCGCCGCCCGGACGCAGCTCCACGCAGTGGATGGTGGTACCGACCGGGATGTTGCGCAGCGGCAGGTTGTTGCCCGGCTTGATGTCCGCGCCCGGACCCGACTCGATCGGGTCGCCCTGCTTCATGTCCTTCGGCGCGATGATGTAGCGCTTCTCGCCGTCGACGTAGTGCAGCAGCGCGATGCGCGCGGTGCGGTTGGGGTCGTACTCGATGTGCGCGACCTTCGCCGGCACGCCGTCCTTGTCCACCCGCTTGAAGTCGATCAGACGGTACTGACGCTTGTGGCCGCCACCCTGGTGCCGAGTGGTGATCCGGCCGTGCGCGTTGCGCCCGCCCTTCTTCGGCAGCGGAACGAGCAGCGACTTCTCCGGCGTCGACCGGGTGATCTCGGTGAAGTCGGCGACGCTGGAGCCACGGCGACCGGGCGTCGTCGGCTTGTACTTACGGATACCCATTGTCTTCTATAACCCTTCAGCTCACCGGTCCGCCGAAGGCTTCGATGCGGTCGCCGTCGGCGAGCTTCACCATCGCGCGCTTCGTAGCCTTGCGCTGACCCCAGCCGGTGCGGGTGCGCTTGCGCTTGCCCTCGCGGTTGAGCGTGTTCACGGTCAGCACCCGAACGTTGAAGATCTGCTGAATAGCGATCTTGATTTCGGTCTTGTTCGCGTCCGGGTGCACCAGGAAGGTGTACCAGTTGCGGTTGAGCTCGCCGTAGCTCTTCTCGGAGACCACCGGGGCGACGATGATGTCGCGCGGGTCGGCAATCGTCGTCACTTGGAACCCTCCTCTGCGGGCACGCCCAGGAACTCCTCGAGCGCGTCGGTGGTGAAGACCACCGCGTCGCTGTTGAGGACGTCATAGGTGTTCAGCTGGCCGGCCTCGAGCAGGTGCACCTGCGGCAGGTTGCGCAGGCTCACCCAGTTGACCTCGTCCTCGGCACCCAGCACGACGAGCACCTTGCGGGCCTCGCCGGCAGTCGCCTTGACCGTGGCCAGGGCGGCCTTGGTCGACGGGGTCTCGCCGTCGACGAACGCCGACACCACGTACACGAGGCCGTTGCGGGCCCGGTCCGACAGGGCACCGCGCAGCGCGGCGGCCTTCATCTTCTTCGGGGTCCGCTGGCTGTAGTCACGCGGCACGGGACCGTGCACGACGCCACCACCGGCGAACTGAGGCGCGCGGATCGAGCCCTGACGGGCGCGACCGGTGCCCTTCTGCTTGTACGGCTTCTTGCCGCCACCGGCGACCTCGCCGCGGCTCTTCGCCTTGTGCGTGCCCTGGCGCGCGGCGGCCAGCTGGGCCACCACGACCTGGTGCATCAGGGCGATGTTCGCCTGCACGTCGAAGACGTCGGCGGGCAGCTCGACCGAGCCGCTCTTGGCGCCCGCAGCGCTGATCACGTCAACCGTGCTCACTTCGCGGCACCACCCTTCTTCTTCAGCTTCGCGGCGGTACGCACGAGGATCAGCGCACCCTTCGGGCCCGGAATGGCGCCCCGCACGAGCAGCAGGTTGTTCTCGGTGTCCACCGCGTGCACGGTGAGGCCCTGCGCCGTGTAGCGCACGCCACCCATGCGACCCGCCATGCGGACGCCCTTGAACACGCGGCCCGGCGTGGCGCAGGCGCCGATCGAGCCGGGCGAGCGGTGCTTGCGCTCGACACCGTGGCTGGCCTTGAGGCCGTGGAAGCCGTGCCGCTTCATGACGCCGGCGAAGCCCTTGCCCTTGGTCTTGCCCGTGACGTCGATGGCCTGACCGGCCGCGAACGTGTCCACGGTGACTTCCTGACCGAGCTCGTACTCACCGGCGTCGGTGGTGCGGAGCTCGACGATGTGGCGGCGCGGCGCGACGTTCGCCTTGGCGAAGTGCCCGGCCTTCGGCTGGCTCACCTTGCGCGGGTTGATCGCGCCATAGGCCAGCTGGACGGCGGAGTAGCCGTCCTTGTCCGCGGTGCGGACCTGCGTGACGACGCACGGGCCGGCCTGAACCACAGTTACCGGGACTACCTTGTTGTTGTCCCAGACCTGGGTCATGCCGAGCTTGGCGCCCAGGATGCCCTTAACTTGCCTGTCCATCAGTGACCGGTCCCTACAGCTTGATCTCGATGTCGACGCCAGCCGGCAGATCGAGTCGCATGAGCGAGTCGACCGTCTTCGGGGTCGGGTCGATGATGTCGATCAGACGCTTGTGCGTGCGCATCTCGAAGTGCTCGCGCGAGTCCTTGTACTTGTGCGGCGAACGGATCACGCAGAAACGGTTGATCTCCGTGGGCAGTGGCACCGGGCCAGCAACCTGCGCCCCGGTGCGGGTCACCGTCTCGACGATCTTCCGCGCCGAGGAATCGACGACCTCGTGGTCGTAGGCCTTGAGCCGGATGCGGATCTTCTGTCCCGCCATGGTGGCTTCTGTTCCTTCTCTGATTGCGATCCCCGCCGGCGCAGTCTGCCGACGCACCGACCTTCTCCGACCCCCGCGGTCGGGCGTGTCGCGCGCTGACCCAGACTTTCGCCCTGGTGGGGGCTTTTCGCTTGGCTCAACGGGCATCACGCCCGATCACAGGAGCTTCCCGCCAGAGTCCCGCGCTCTCGACCCGAGGTCGTGATCCCGGATCGATGTCTGCGTTCCTCTGACGCCGCGCGACGCGGTGCACCCACACGAGGTGACCGCTCGCAACGCAACCTGTTCATTATGCCGTACCAGGTACGCCATTGTGAAATCAGGGTGCCAGGCCTCACTAAAACGGGCCCGACCTGCGTGTACAGAGAACACGGATGTCCCTTGGCGCGCCGTTCGGCGGCGCTGGCGGGCCGTGTTCATGGTTGCGGGCGCCCCGCCGAGGCGGGGCGCCCGCTCAGATCACTTGAGGATCTTGGTAACTCGGCCGGCGCCGACCGTGCGGCCACCCTCGCGGATCGCGAAGCGGAGGGTCTCCTCCATCGCGATCGGCTGGATGAGCTTCACGTTCATCTCGACGTTGTCGCCGGGCATGACCATCTCGGTGCCCTCGGGCAGCGTGACGACGCCGGTGACGTCCGTGGTCCGGAAGTAGAACTGCGGACGGTAGTTCTGGAAGAACGGGGTGTGGCGGCCGCCCTCCTCCTTGGAGAGGATGTAGACCGACGCCTCGAACTCGGTGTGCGGGGTGGTCGAGCCGGGCTTGACCACGACCATGCCGCGCTCGACGTCCTCGCGCTTGATGCCGCGCAGCAGCAGACCGACGTTCTCGCCAGCGCGAGCCTCGTCGAGCAGCTTGCGGAACATCTCGATGCCGGTGCAGGTGGTCTTCATCGACTTCTCGCGGATGCCGACGATCTCGACCTCCTCGTTCGGCTTGAGGATGCCACGCTCGGCACGACCGGTGACGACGGTGCCACGACCGGTGATCGTGAACACGTCCTCGATCGGCATGAGGAACGGCTTGTCGACCTCACGCTCGGGCTGCGGGATCGCGGCGTCGACCGCGTCCATCAGGCCCATGAGCGCCTCGGACCACTTGGCGTCGCCCTCGAGGGCCTTGAGCGCGGAGACCCGGACGACCGGCAGGTCGTCACCCGGGTACTCCTGGTTCGACAGCAGCTCGCGGATCTCGAGCTCGACGAGCTCCAGGAGCTCCTCGTCGTCGACCATGTCGCTCTTGTTCAGCGCCACGACGATGTAGGGAACGCCGACCTGACGCGCCAGCAGCACGTGCTCGCGGGTCTGGGGCATCGGGCCGTCGGTCGCGGCGACCACCAGGATCGCGCCGTCCATCTGGGCGGCACCGGTGATCATGTTCTTGATGTAGTCAGCGTGACCCGGGCAGTCAACGTGCGCGTAGTGCCGGTTCTCCGTCTGGTACTCGACGTGCGCGATGGAGATCGTGATACCACGAGCCTTCTCCTCCGGCGCCTTGTCGATCTCGTCGAACGGGGTGTACGGGTTGAGAGCCGGGAACTTGTCGTGCAGGACCTTAGTGATTGCCGCCGTCAGCGTCGTCTTACCGTGGTCGATGTGACCAATGGTGCCGATGTTGACGTGCGGCTTAGTCCGCTCGAACTTCGCCTTCGCCACTGGTGTCCTCCTGTGGACTGTTGGTTCGTTCGCCCGACGGCGCCAACTGGCGCTTAGGACCTTTGCCCGCCGGGGTCGCCGGCGCTCTTGCGTTCGCTGCAGCTGTACGAGCTCAGCGAGGATGGCGCCGGCCGAAGCCGGCGCCATCGTCACATCACTCGCCCGTTGCCTTAGCGATGATCTCCTTCGCGACGTTCGCGGGAACCTCGGCGTAGGAGTCGAATACCATGCTGTAGCTCGCCCGGCCCTGGGTCTTCGACCGCAGGTCGCCGACGTAGCCGAACATCTCCGACAGCGGCACCAGGGCGCGGACGACGCGGGCACCGCCGCGCTCCTCCATGGCCTGGATGATGCCGCGGCGGGAGTTCAGGTCGCCGATGACGTCACCCATGTTGTCCTCGGGGGTGACGACCTCGACTGCCATCATCGGCTCGAGGATGGCGGGGTCGGCCTTGCGGGCCGCCTCCTTCAGCGCCATCGAACCGGCGATCTTGAACGCCATCTCAGACGAGTCGACCTCGTGGTACTTGCCGTCGATCAGCGTCATCTTCACGCCGACCAGCGGGTAGCCCGCGAGCACGCCGTACTGCATGGCGTCCTGCGCGCCGGCGTCCACCGAGGGGATGAACTCCTTCGGGATGCGGCCACCGGTCACGGCGTTGACGAACTCGTAGCTCGCCGGCGCGTCCAGGGGCAGCGGCGCGAGCCCGATGATGACGCTCGCGTACTGGCCGGAGCCACCGGTCTGCTTCTTGTGGGTGTACTCGAGCTTCTCCACCGTGCGGCGGATGGTCTCGCGGTACGCCACCTGCGGCTTGCCGACGTTGGCCTCGACGCTGAACTCGCGCTTCATCCGGTCGACCAGGATCTCCAGGTGGAGCTCGCCCATGCCGGAGATGACGGTCTGGCCGGTCTCCTCGTCGAGCTTCACGCGGAAGGTCGGGTCCTCCTCGGCGAGCTTCTGGATCGCGGTGCCCAGCTTCTCCTGGTCGGCCTTCGTCTTCGGCTCGATGGCCACCGAGATGACCGGGTCCGGGAAGGTCATCGACTCCAGGATCACCGGGTTGGCCGGGTCCGACAGCGTGTCACCGGTGGTGGTCTGCTTGAGACCCTGCACGGCGATGATGTCACCGGCGCTCGCCGTCGCGCGCTCTTCGCGCTTGTTGGCGTGCATCTGGTAGATCTTGCCGACCCGCTCCTTGCGGTCCTTGGTCGAGTTGATCACCGGCGAGCCCGACTCGAGCGTGCCCGAGTAGACGCGCACGTAGGTCAGCTTGCCCAGGTGCTTGTCGGTCTGGATCTTGAAGGCCAGGCCGGAGAAGGGCTCCTTCGGGTCCGCGTGGCGGACCGCCGGGGTCTCCCCGTCCATCATCGTGCCGTCGATCGCCGGGATGTCCAGCGGCGAGGGCAGGAAGTCGACCACGGCGTCCAGCATCGGCTGCACGCCCTTGTTCTTGAAGGCGGAGCCGCAGACGACCGGGTTCAGCTTGTCGGCGATGGTGGCGCGACGGATCGCGGCCTTGAGCTCCTCGACCGTGAACTCGCCACCCTCGAGGTAGCGCTCCATGATCTCGTCGTCGGCCTCGGACAGCGTCTCGAGCAGCTTGACGCGCCACTCGTCGGCCTGCGCCTGCAGGTCGGCCGGGATCGCCTCGACGGCGTAGTCCTCACCCTTCTGGGTCTCGCCGCGCCAGGTCAGTGCGCGCATGCCCAGCAGGTCGACGACGCCGATGTGGTCGCCCTCGAGACCGATCGGGATCTGCAGCACCAGCGGCGTGGCGTTCAGCCGGGTGATCATCATGTCGACGCAGCGGAAGAAGTCCGCACCGGTGCGGTCCAGCTTGTTGACGAAGCACATACGCGGAACGTTGTACTTGTCAGCCTGGCGCCACACGTTCTCGGTCTGCGGCTCCACGCCGGCGACACCGTCGTACACGGCGACGGCGCCGTCGAGCACGCGCAGCGAACGCTCCACCTCGACGGTGAAGTCGACGTGGCCGGGCGTGTCGATGATCTGGATCGTGTGGCCCTTCCACTCACACTTGGTAGCAGCGGAGGTGATGGTGATACCACGCTCCTGCTCCTGCTCCATCCAGTCCATGACGGCCGCGCCCTCGTGGACCTCACCGATCTTGTGCGTGATACCGGTGTAGAACAGGATCCGCTCGGTAGTCGTGGTCTTACCGGCGTCGATGTGCGCCATGATGCCGATGTTGCGAGTCTTGGCGAGGGCGCTGTCTGCGGCGGCCACTTCACGATCCTTTCAGAAACGGGAAAGTCATCCCGAAAGTCAAGGTTGTGGAGCCGGCCCGGATTCCGGGACCGGCTCCACGGCAAATCACCAGCGGTAGTGCGCGAAGGCCTTGTTCGACTCGGCCATCTTGTGCGTGTCCTCGCGCCGCTTGACGGCGGCACCGAGGCCGTTGCTGGCGTCCAGCAGCTCGTTCATGAGCCGCTCGACCATCGTCTTCTCGCGGCGGGCGCGGGAGTAGGTGACCAGCCAGCGCAGACCCAGCGTGGTGGCCCGGGCCGGACGGACCTCGACCGGCACCTGGTAGGTCGCGCCACCGACACGGCGGCTGCGGACCTCGAGGGTCGGCTTCACGTTGTCCATGGCGCGCTTGAGCGTGACGACCGGGTCGGTGCCCGTCTTCTCGCGGCAGCCCTCCAGGGCGCCGTAGACGACACGCTCGGCGAGCTGGCGCTTGCCGTTGAGCAGGATCTTGTTCACCAGCTGGGTGACCAGCGGCGAGCTGTACACCGGGTCAGCGGCCAGCGGCCGGCGCGGCGCGGGGCCCTTACGCGGCATTACTTCTTCCCTTCCTTGACAAGCTTCGCACCGTAGCGGCTACGTGCCTGCTTGCGGTTGCGGACGCCCTGGGTGTCCAGCGAACCACGAATGATCTTGTAGCGCACGCCGGGCAGGTCCTTAACACGGCCGCCGCGGACGAGCACGATGGAGTGCTCCTGCAGGTTGTGGCCGACGCCGGGAATGTACGCGGTCACCTCGATCTGGCTGCTCAGCTTGACGCGAGCGACCTTCCGAAGCGCCGAGTTCGGCTTCTTGGGGGTCGTGGTGTACACACGCGTGCACACCCCGCGCCGCTGAGGACTCCCCTTCAGCGCCGGCGTCTTGGTCTTGCTCGTCTTCGCCTGGCGGCCCTTGCGGACCAGCTGCTGGATGGTGGGCACCGGGCTTCTCCGCTCCCTTTACGTTCTCTCCACGACCTTCGCCGTGGAAACTTATGTGGCCTAGGCCGCGTACACGGCCCGAACTGCTGCGCGATCGGTGCTGTCACGGTGTGATCCGGGACGCCACTCGACCCCCGCGGTCGGGCGTGTCGTCCGGCGCACGGGCCCGGCGGCTCGATTGCTCGAGCTGTCGGAGTCTGTCGTTGTCGTGGTGCCGCGGTCTGCGAGGCCTCGAAGGGTCCCGCTCCCCGCGTTCGGTGCACGCACGAGGGGCCCGGGGCATGCCCGGGCACGAGGGGAAAGAGTACCGAACCAAGGGCCGACTGGTCAAAACGGGGTGAGCCCACGCCCGTCGATGAACTCATCGCTGAATCATCGATGCCGGGAGAGCGCCCCCACTGAAACCAGATCCGTCTTCGACACGAACTCCGTTGACAGTCTACCTCCTCGCCCCTGGGGCCTCGCACGAGACGGCCCCCGGTGAGCGGAGTCACCGCGTCGGCGAGGCGCTCGGCACAGGTCGCGAGGTCGTGGGCGCGGGTTCCGGGGTCGCCGGTGTGTCGCCGCCGAGGACGAGCACCGTCGCCACCAGCACCCCGGTCAGCGCCAGGGCGATGCCCGCGGCGCCGCAGACGAGGCCGGAGACGGCCATGCCGCCGCCGGTGATCCTGGCCCGACCCGTCGCGGCCGCGGCCCGCATCTGCCGCCGGGCCACCACGCCCAGCACCACCGCGGCCGCGCCGAGCAGCACCGACAGGACGGTGAAGGCGCCCGCCACCAGCGCGCCCCAGCCGCCCTGGCTGCCGATCAGCCCCAGGCACCACACCACGAACGAGACCAGTACCGAGGCGACGCCGGCCAACAGGGCGCCGATGGCGACCCCGGAGACGCTCGACGGCGCGGGCAGCACCGCCACCGCGTACGGCGTGCCGGGGACCGGCTCGACGCGCGCCGGCGCGGGGTAGGCGACCGGCACCGGACCCGCCACGGGCGGCGGCGTCCACTGCGGCTGCGGCACAGGCGGCGGGACGGGCGGCTGTGCGGGCCACTGCGGGACCGGGGGCGGTTGCTGGCTCACACCGCGATCCTGCCATGGCCCGGCCCGGATCAGTCGACCGTGGGCGGGAAGTCCTGCCGGCCGAAGCGCACCCCGCGCAGCACCAGCATCACCGCCAGCGCCAGCGCGCTGAGCGCGGCCAGCGCGAGGCCGAGCCAGGCCAGCCGCTCGGCCCAGCGGACCCGGCCCGCGCCGGTGCGCCAGCCCTCGCCCGCGCGCAGGTCCGCCCGTGCCTGGCGGGCCAGCGCCAGCGCGATGGTGCCTGGCACCAGCCCGCCCAGGGCCAGGCCGGTCACGGCGGCCAGCAGGCCGAGGCCGAACGCCGCGGTGGCCTTGCTGTCGGCGACCGGCTCGGGGTCGGCCGGGTCGCGGCCGGTGAAAAGGATCGTGGCGTCACCCATGCCGTTACTAACGACACGGGTGACGCCACGATCACCGCTTGTTCAGTTCAGGGCCCGGCGAGCCGGGCCGACGCCCTCGCTACCGGTACGAGCCGAAGTCGAAGTCGTCCAGAGGCACCGCGACACCGCTGGCCGGCCCGAAGCCGTAGTCGGTCTCGCCGTACGAGGTCATGGAGTAGACCTTCGCCTTGGCCTCCTCGGTCGGCTCCACCCGGACGTTGCGGTACTTGCTGATGCCGGTACCCGCCGGGATGAGCTTTCCGATGATCACGTTCTCCTTGAGGCCGATGAGCGAGTCGCTGCGCGCGTTGATCGCCGCGTCGGTGAGCACCCGGGTCGTCTCCTGGAAGGAGGCGGCCGAGAGCCACGACTCGGTGGCCAGCGACGCCTTGGTGATACCCATCAGCACCGGGCGGCCGGCGGCGGGCTCGCCGCCCTCGGACACCAGGCGGCGGTTCTCACCCTCGAACTGCGCCCGGTCGACCAGGACACCCGGCAGGAACTCAGTGGCGCCCGAGTCGATGATCGTCACGCGCTTGAGCATCTGGCGGATGATGATCTCGATGTGCTTGTCGTGGATCATCACACCCTGCGAGCGGTAGACCTCCTGGACCTCGTTGGTCAGGTGGACCTGGACCGCGCGCGGGCCCATGATGCGCAGCAGCTCGTGCGGGTCGATGGTGCCCTCGGTGAGCTTCTCGCCGACCTCCACGTGCGAGCCGTCGTGCACCTTCAGCTTCACGCGGTTGGAGATCTTGTCGTGGACGATCTCGTCGCTGCCGTCGTCCGGCACGATGATGATCTTCTTCGACCGGTCCCCGGCCTCGATGCGGATGCGTCCCGGAGTGTCCGCGATCGGCGCCTTGCCCTTGGGCACGCGCGCCTCGAAGATCTCCTGCACACGCGGCAGACCCTGGGTGATGTCCTCACCCGAGGCCGCACCACCGGTGTGGAAGGTACGCATCGTCAGCTGCGTACCGGGCTCACCGATGGACTGGGCCGCGATGATGCCGACCGCCTCGCCGACGTCGACCAGCTTGCCCGCGGGCAGCGACCGGCCGTAGCACAGCGCGCAGACGCCGAGCTTGCTCTCGCAGGTGAGCACGCTGCGCACGCGCACCGTCTCGATCCCCGCGCGGACCAGCGCGTCGACCACGATCGAGTTGAGGTCGGTGCCCCGCGCCGCGACGAGCTTGCCGGACGGGTCCGACATGTCCTCGGCCAGCGTACGGGCGTGCGCCCCGGTCTCGGCGTGCTCGTGCACGTGCAGCGGCGAGTTGGGGTCGCCCGGGGTCCGGGCGCCGATCACCATCGGGATGGCGCGGTCGGTGCCGCAGTCGTCCTCGCGGATGATCACGTCCTGCGACACGTCCACCAGACGACGGGTCAGGTAACCCGAGTCGGCGGTACGCAGCGCGGTGTCGGCCAGACCCTTGCGGGCACCGTGCGTAGAGATGAAGTACTCCAGCACGCTCAGGCCCTCGCGGTACGAGGACTTGATCGGCCGCGGGATGATCTCGCCCTTGGGGTTGGCCACCAGACCACGGATCGCCGCGATCTGACGCAGCTGCAGCATGTTGCCTCGCGCGCCGGAGTGGATCATGCGCCACAGCGGGTTCTCCTGCGGCAGCGCCGTGTCCAGCTCCTTGGCCAGCTCGGTGGTCGCCTTGGTCCACAGCTCGATCAGCTCGCTGCGGCGCTCCTCGGCGGTCATGAGACCGCGCTGGTAGGACTTGTCGATCCGCTCGGCGTCCTTCTCGTACCGCTCCAGGATCTGGCCCTTGCGCGGCGGCGAGATGACGTCCTCCATGCCGATGGTCACGCCCGACCAGGTGGCCCAGTGGAAACCGGCCTCCTTGAGCGCGTCCAGCGTCGCGGCGAGAGCCACCTTCGGGTAGCGCTCGGCCAGGTCGTTGACGATGCCCGACAGCTGGCTCTTGCGCACCTCGTGGTTGACGAAGCGGTAGCCCACCGGGAGGGTCTCGTTGAACAGGACCCGGCCCAGAGTGGTGTCCATCAGCAGGGTGTCGCCCGGCTCCCAGCCCTCCGGCGCGGTCCAGGCCTCCGCCGACGGGCCGTTGTCGACCGACGTGACGTCGCGCAGGCGGATCCGCACCGGCGCCTGCAGGTGCAGCTCGCCGTTGTCGAACGCCATCATCGCCTCGGCCTCGGAGCTGAACACCCGGCCCTCGCCCAGCATGCCGCTGCGCTGGTGGGTCAGGTGGTACAGCCCGATGATCATGTCCTGGGTGGGCATGGTCACCGGCTTGCCGTCGGCCGGCTTGAGGATGTTGTTGCTCGACAGCATCAGGATGCGCGCCTCGGCCTGGGCCTCGGCGGACAGCGGCACGTGCACGGCCATCTGGTCACCGTCGAAGTCCGCGTTGAAGGCGGTGCAGACGAGCGGGTGGATCTGGATGGCCTTGCCCTCGACCAGCTGCGGCTCGAACGCCTGGATGCCCAGACGGTGCAGCGTGGGCGCGCGGTTGAGCAGCACCGGGTGCTCGGTGATGACCTCTTCCAGCACGTCCCACACGACCGGGCGCTGACGCTCGACCATGCGCTTGGCCGACTTGATGTTCTGGGCGTGGTTCAGGTCGACCAGCCGCTTCATCACGAACGGCTTGAACAGCTCCAGCGCCATCTGCTTGGGCAGACCGCACTGGTGCAGCTTCAGCCGCGGGCCGACGACGATGACGGAACGGCCCGAGTAGTCCACGCGCTTGCCGAGCAGGTTCTGGCGGAACCGGCCCTGCTTGCCCTTGAGCATGTCCGACAGCGACTTGAGCGGGCGGTTGCCCGGACCGGTCACCGGACGGCCGCGGCGGCCGTTGTCGAACAGCGCGTCGACCGCCTCCTGCAGCATCCGCTTCTCGTTGTTCACGATGATCTCGGGCGCGCCGAGGTCGATCAGACGCTTGAGGCGGTTGTTGCGGTTGATGACGCGGCGGTACAGGTCGTTCAGGTCGGAGGTCGCGAAGCGGCCGCCGTCCAGCTGCACCATCGGGCGCAGGTCCGGCGGGATGACCGGCACGCAGTCGAGCACCATGCCCAGCGGCGAGTTGCCGGTGGACAGGAACGCGGCCACGACCTTGAGCCGCTTGAGCGCGCGCAGCTTGCGCTGCCCCTTGCCCGAGCGGATGGTCTCGCGCAGGAACTCGGCCTCGGCCTCCAGGTCCATGTTCTGGACCAGGGCCTTGATCGCCTCGGCACCCATGCCGCCGGTGAAGTACTCGCCGAAGCGGTCGCGCAGCTCGCGGTAGAGCAGCTCGTCGGTGACCAGCTGCTTGGAGTCGAGCTTGCGGAACGTGTCCAGCACCTCGTCCAGGCGGTCGATCTCGCGCTGCGCCTTGTCGCGGATCTGGCGCATCTCGCGCTCGCCGGCCTCCTTGACCTTGCGGCGCACGTCGGCCTTGGCGCCCTCGGCCTCCAGCTCGGCCAGGTCGGCCTCGAGCTTGACCGCGCGCTTCTCGACCTCGGCGTCACGGGCGTTCTCGGCCTGGCGCTTCTCGGCGAAGATCTCGTTCTCGACGGTGCTCATGTCGCGGTGGCGCGCCTCGGCGTCCACGCTCGTGATCACGTACGAGGCGAAGTAGATGATCTTCTCAAGGTCCTTCGGCGCCAGGTCCAGCAGGTAGCCCAGCCGGCTCGGCACGCCCTTGAAGTACCAGATGTGGGTGACGGCGGCCGCGAGCTCGATGTGGCCCATGCGCTCACGGCGCACCTTGGACCGGGTCACCTCGACGCCGCAGCGCTCACAGACGATGCCCTTGAACCGGACCCGCTTGTACTTGCCGCAGTAGCACTCCCAGTCCCGCTGCGGACCGAAGATCTTCTCGCAGAAGAGTCCGTCCTTCTCGGGCTTCAGGGTGCGGTAGTTGATGGTCTCGGGCTTCTTCACCTCGCCGTGCGACCAGCGCCGGATGTCCTCAGCGCCCGCCAGGCCGATTCGAAGCTCATCGAAGAAGTTAACGTCGAGCACGTTGTAAATCCCTCTTTGCTCGTGTCTTCGTCAGGATCAGTTGATGGGGAAAGTGATCCCCGGGGCGGTCTGACCAGCCCCGGGGATCGCCTTCATCAGACTTCCTCGACGCTGCTCGGCTCACGCCGGGACAGATCGATGCCGAGCTCCTCCGCGGCCCGGAACACCTCGTCGTCGGTCTCGCGCATCTCCAGGGCCACACCGTCGCTGCTCAGCACCTCGACGTTCAGGCACAGCGACTGCAGTTCCTTGAGAAGCACCTTGAACGACTCCGGGATGCCCGGCTCGGGGATGTTCTCGCCCTTGACGATGGCCTCGTAGACCTTGACGCGGCCCAGGACGTCGTCGGACTTGATGGTCAGCAGCTCCTGCAGCGCGTAGGCCGCGCCGTAGGCCTGCATGGCCCAGCACTCCATCTCGCCGAACCGCTGGCCACCGAACTGCGCCTTACCACCCAGCGGCTGCTGCGTGATCATCGAGTACGGGCCGGTCGACCGAGCGTGGATCTTGTCGTCGACCAGGTGGTTCAGCTTCAGGATGTACATGTAGCCGACCGAGATCGGGTCCGGCAGCGGCTCGCCCGACCGGCCGTCGAACAGCTTCGCCTTGCCCGACTCGCCGATCAGCTGCAGCCCGTCCCGGTTGGGCAGGGTGCTGCTGAGCAGGCCGGCGATCTCGTCGTCGTGCGCGCCGTCGAAGACCGGGGTCGCCACGTTGGTGTTGGCCTCGGCCTCGTGCGCCCCGATGGAGCGCAGCGCCTTCTTCCACTCCGCGTCGTCGCCCTCGACCTTCCAGCCGGTCTTGGCGACCCACCCGAGGTGGACCTCCAGCACCTGGCCGATGTTCATACGGCCCGGCACGCCCAGCGGGTTCAGCACGATGTCGACCGGGCTGCCGTCCTCCAGGAACGGCATGTCCTCGACCGGCAGGATCTTGGAGATGACGCCCTTGTTGCCGTGGCGGCCGGCGAGCTTGTCACCATCCTGGATCTTGCGCTTCTGGGCCACGTACACCCGGACCAGCTCGTTGACGCCCGGGGGCAGCTCGTCGCCGTCCTCGCGCGAGAACGTGCGCACGCCGATGACCGTGCCGGTCTCGCCGTGGGGCACCTTCAGCGAGGTGTCGCGCACCTCGCGCGCCTTCTCGCCGAAGATCGCGCGCAGCAGCCGCTCCTCCGGGGTCAGCTCGGTCTCACCCTTGGGCGTGACCTTGCCGACCAGGATGTCGCCCGGCACGACCTCGGCACCGATGCGGATGATGCCGCGCTCGTCGAGGTCGGCCAGCATCTCCTCGGAGACGTTCGGGATGTCCCGGGTGATCTCCTCGGGGCCCAGCTTGGTGTCGCGGGCGTCGACCTCGTGCTCCTCGATGTGGATCGAGGTGAGCACGTCCTCCTGCACCAGGCGCTGGGACAGGATGATCGCGTCCTCGTAGTTGTGGCCCTCCCACGGCATGAAGGCGACCAGCAGGTTGCGGCCGAGCGCCATCTCACCGTTGTCGGTGCAGGGACCGTCGGCGATGACCTGGCCGGCCTCGACGCGGGCACCCTCCAGCACCGTCGGCTTCTGGTTCACGCAGGAACCCGAGTTCGACCGACGGAACTTGTGCAGCAGGTACGTGCGGCGGAAGCCGTCGTCCTGGTGCACCGTGATGTAGTCGGCGCACAGGTCCTCGACCACGCCGCCCACCTCGGCCACGACCACGTCACCGGCGTCGGTGGCGGCACGGTACTCCATACCCGTACCCACCAGCGGAGCCTCGGCCTTGACCAGCGGCACCGCCTGACGCTGCATGTTCGCGCCCATGAGCGCGCGGTTGGCGTCGTCGTGCTCGAGGAACGGGATCATCGCGGTCGCGACGGACACCATCTGCCGCGGCGACACGTCCATGTAGTCGACCTGCGCCGGCGGCACGTAGTCGACCTCACCGCCCTTCCGGCGGACCAGGACGCGGTCCTCGGCGAAGGAGCCGTCGCCCATCAGCACGGCGTTGGCCTGCGCCTTGACGAACCGGTCCTCCTCGTCCGCGGTCAGGTAGTCGATCTGGTCGGTGACCCGGCCCTCGACGACCTTGCGGTACGGCGTCTCGACGAAGCCGAACGGGTTGACCCGCGCGAACGTCGAGAGCGCGCCGATCAGACCGATGTTCGGGCCTTCCGGCGTCTCGATCGGGCACATCCGGCCGTAGTGCGACGGGTGCACGTCGCGGACCTCGAAGCCGGCGCGGTCACGCGACAGACCACCCGGGCCGAGCGCCGACAGGCGGCGACGGTGGGTCAGACCCGCGAGCGGGTTGGTCTGGTCCATGAACTGCGACAGCTGCGACGTACCGAAGAACTCCTTGATCGCAGCCACCACGGGGCGGATGTTGATCAGGGTCTGCGGCGTGATCGCCTCGACGTCCTGCGTGGTCATGCGCTCGCGCACCACGCGCTCCATGCGGGAGAGGCCGACCCGAACCTGGTTCTGGATCAGCTCGCCGACGGTGCGCAGGCGGCGGTTGCCGAAGTGGTCGATGTCGTCGGCCTCGTAGCCCTCCTCGCCCGCGTGCAGGCGGGCCAGGTACTCCACGGTGGCGACGATGTCGTCCTCGGTCAGCGTGCCGGTGGTGATCGGGACGTTGACTTCCAGCTTCTTGTTGAACTTGTACCGGCCGACCTTGGCTACGTCATACCGCTTCGGGTTGAAGAAGAGGTTGTCGAGCAGGGTCTGGGCGTTCTCCCGGGTCGGCGGCTCCCCAGGGCGCAGCTTGCGGTAGATGTCGAGCAGCGCCTCGTCCTGGCCGGCGATGTGGTCCTTCTCCAGCGTGGTCATGAGCAGCTCGGACCAGCCGAACCGCTCACGGATCTGGTCGTTGGTCCAGCCGATGGCCTTGAGCAGGACGGTGACCGCCTGGCGGCGCTTGCGGTCGATGCGGACACCGACGGTGTCGCGCTTGTCGATGTCGAACTCCAGCCAGGCACCCCGGCTCGGGATGACCTTGACGCTGGAGAGGTCGCGGTCGGAGGTCTTGTCCGGCTCCTTGGCGAAGTACACGCCAGGAGAGCGGACGAGCTGGCTGACCACGATGCGCTCGGTGCCGTTGATGATGAAGGTGCCCTTGGGCGTCATCATCGGGAAGTCACCCATGAACACGGTCTGGCTCTTGATCTCGCCAGTCGAGTTGTTGGTGAATTCCGCGGTGACGAACAGCGGCGCGCAGTAGGTGAGGTCCTTCTCCTTGCACTCCTCGATGGAGGCCTTGACCTCGTCGAAGCGAGGGTCGGAGAAGCTGAGCGACATGGTGCCGGAGAAGTCCTCGATCGGGCTGATCTCCTCGAGGATCTCCGCGAGGCCCGAGCGGGCGTCGGCGAGATCCACCGAACGGGTCTGCCAGGACTCATTGCCGACAAGCCAGTCGAAAGACTCGGTTTGAATAGCGAGCAGGTTTGGTACTTCGAGGTGTTCGGTGATCCTGCCGAACGAGATACGGCGAGGAGCGAACGCGCTCGACGATCGACTGGTCTTCGCAGGGCGGGAGGCTGCCAAGATACGTCCTTCCGAGGACCGGTGGTGCAACGGCCGTTACGCGAGCATCCCGACGACCCCTGACCAGCATCCGGCATCGGACATTCTGGGCACGGGAAAAGTCGAAGGGCAGCGCAAACTAGCAGTGTAGCCGAAGCACAGACCGCTGTCGAGTCTCAAAGGCAGGCTTCCGCAGAACGTGGTCCAGAGCACCTTCAGATCGGTGTCGCCACGCTCCGCACTCCTGCCGCTACTAACTCGGAAGGTCGTACTGAAGAAAGACTGCCTGGCGTCGCGGTCACAGTCAAGACCCGACGGCTGGTTCCAGTGTCACGTACGGCGTCAACTATGCAACGGAACGCCTATCCGCGCAGCCAGAAGCGCAAGAGGCGGGCACCCTGTCGGGTGCCCGCCTCTCGACGAGCGCATCTGCGCGGTAGACCGCGTTCCGCCAGGCGGGACGCGGCGCCGGATCACTTGAGGGTGATCTTGGCGCCCTCGGCCTCGAGCTTCGCCTTGGCCTTCTCGGCGGTCTCCTTGTTGACCTTCTCGAGGATCGCCTTGGGGGCGGCCTCGACGACGTCCTTGGCCTCCTTCAGGCCCAGGCCGGTCAGCTCGCGCACGACCTTGATGACCTGGATCTTCTTGCCACCGTCGCTGTCGAGGACGACGTCGAACTCGTCCTTCTCCTCCGGCGCCTCGGCGACGACGGCCGGGCCGACCGGGCCGGCCATGACCGGGGCGGCAGCCTTGACGTCGAAGGTGTCCTCGAACTGCTTCACGAACTCGGACAGCTCGATCAGGGTCATCTCCTTGAACGCGGCAAGGAGGTCGTCGGTGCTCAGCTTCGCCATGTCAGGCGTCCTTTCGTACTGGGTTCATCGGCTGCGGCAGGACGCCGCGAGCAGAAATTGGGACAGAAGGCGACGACGCTCACGCGTCGGCGCCCTCCTTCTCGCGCTTGTCCTGCAGAGCGGCGGCCGTGCGAACGACCTTCACCAGCGGCGCCTGGAACAGGGCCGCGGCGTTGCCCATGGTTGCCTTCATCGCGCCGGCCAGCTTGGACAGCAGCACCTCGCGGGACTCCAGGTCGGCGAGCTTGCCGACCTCGGCGGCCGAGATGGCCTTGCCCTCGAAGACGCCGCCCTTGATGACGAGCAGCGGGTTGGCCTTGGCGAAGTCGCGCAGGCCCTTGGCCGCCTCGACGACATCGCCGGAGACGAAGGCGAGCGCGGTAGGACCGGTGAACAGAGCGTCGAGACCGGTCAGACCGGCGTTGGTCGCGGCGATCTTCGCGAGCGTGTTCTTGGCGACGGTGTACTCGGCACCGCCCATCGAACGACGCAGCTCGGTCAGCTGCTTCACGGTCAGGCCGCGGTACTCGGTGAGCACCGTGGCGCCAGACTCCTGGAAGCGCTTGGTGAGCTCCGCGACGCTGCCGGCCTTGTCGGCACGGATCTTGTCCGCCATGTCCCCTCCTCTCTCGTACTCCAGGCTGGCCTGTCGGGGACCCTGGGCGCGGCAGCGAATGGGAAAACGAAAACGCCCCGGCGCAGGGCGCACGGGGCTTCACACGGCTCGGGGCCGTTCAAAGACTCACCGTTCTTCCCTGCGCGGGCCGCCCGTTCACCCGCTCGTTGCCGAGCGGCGGGACCTTCGATCGCCCGGATCTCCCGGACGATGACCAGCGGTCTTTGGGTGGAACTGTTACGACGACTGTACGTGACCGGGTATCGGCCCACCAAATCGGGTCGGTGTGACGTACCCCGGAAAGGCTCCGGCGCCGCCCGCGTGGTGCGGGCGGCGCCGGAGCGGAGCGAGGCGGATCAGGCCTCGGTCTCCAGGAAGTTGCGCGTCACGTTCGGGTCGACCGGGATGCCCGGGCCCATCGTGGTGGTGACGAACACCTTCTTGAGGTACTTGCCCTTGGCCGCGGACGGCTTGGACCGCAGCACCTCGTCCAGGACGGCGGCGTAGTTCTCGACCAGCTGCTCCTCCGAGAACGAGGCCTTGCCGATGATCAGGTGCAGGTTCGAGTGCTTGTCCACCCGGAAGGTGATCTTTCCACCCTTGATGTCGCCGACCGCCTTCGCGACGTCCATCGTCACCGTGCCGGTCTTCGGGTTCGGCATGAGACCGCGCGGGCCCAGGATCCGCGCGATACGGCCGATCTTGGCCATCTGGTCCGGCGTCGCGATCGCGGCGTCGAAGTCCAGCCAGCCTTCCTGAATCCGGGCCACCAGCTCGTCGGTGCCCACGGCGTCGGCACCGGCGGCGGTCGCCTCGGCGGCCTTCTCGCCGGAGGCGAAGACGATGACGCGGGCGGTCTTACCGGTGCCGTGCGGCAGGTTGACCACGCCGCGGACCATCTGGTCCGCCTTGCGGGGGTCGACGCCGAGGCGCATCGCGACCTCGACCGTGGCGTCGAACTTCACCTTGGTGGTGTCCTTGGCGAGCTTGATCGCCTCGAGCGGGCCGTACAGCTTGCTGCGGTCCACCTGCTCGAAGGACTTGTTGTAGGTCTTGCCGTGCTTCATTTCTCAGATCTCCTGTGGTTGTGTCGAGCCCGTGCCGGGCCCTCCCACGAAATGGGGTCACCGTCGGCGCGTACGCCGTACGACGGCGTCAGTCCTTGACGGTGATGCCCATCGACCGAGCGGTGCCGGCGATGATCCGCTCGGCCATCTCGATGTCGTTGGCGTTCAGGTCGGACATCTTCTTCTCGGCGATCTCGCGCAGCTGGGCGCGGGTGACCGAACCGACCTTGGTGGTGTGCGGGACGCCGGAGCCCTTGGGCACGCCGGCGGCCTTGATCAGGAGACGGGCGGCGGGCGGCGTCTTCAGGATGAACGTGAACGAACGGTCCTCGTACACGCTGATCTGCGCCGGGACGATGTCACCGCGCTGCGACTCGGTCTGGGCGTTGTACGCCTTGCAGAACTCCATGATGTTCACGCCGTGCTGACCCAGCGCCGGACCCACCGGCGGAGCCGGGGTGGCCTGGCCGGCCTTCAGCTGCAGCGTGAACGTCTTGACGAGTTTCTTCTTCGGAGGCATGTCTACTTCCTGGGACTTGTCGACCCGGCATCGAACGCCGGATCAGGGTGGTTTACACCGGACCGGCCGGTGCGAGAGCGCGCACGGTCAGCGCGCGGCACAGGCCGGACGTTCAAGGCTACCGCATACTGGTACGCGCCTATCCACCGAGGTGGGTGTGACCGCGCACGCCGTACCGCGGACGCAGAACGCGGCGGGGGCCGAGGGCCACCCGCCGCGTCCGCAGCACTTCGTCAGATCTTGGCGACCTGGTTGAAGTTCAGCTCGACCGGGGTCTCCCGGCCGAAGATCGAGACCAGCACCTTGAGCTTCTGCTGGTCGGCGTTGATCTCGCTGATCGTCGCCGGCAGCGAGGCGAACGCGCCGTCGGTCACCGTGACCGAGTCGCCGACCTCGAAGTCGAGCACCCTGATCTCGGCCTTGACCTTCTTCTGCGCGCCCGGCTGCTCCACCGACGGCAGCAGCCACTTCAACACCTCGTCGAGGCTGAGCGGCGCGGGCCGGTCGGCGCGGTCGGTGGCACCCACGAAGCCGGTCACCCCGGGCGTGTTGCGCACGCACGAGTACGACTCGGGCGTGAGGTCCATCCGGACCAGCAGGTAGCCGGGGAAGACCTTGCTCTGCACCTGGGTGCGCTTGCCGTTCTTGACCTCGACCTCTTCGCGGGTCGGCACCTCGACCTGGAAGATGAACTCCTCCATGTCGAGGCTCGTGATCCGGGTCTCGAGGTTGGTCTTGACCTTGTTCTCGTAACCGGCGTACGAGTGCACGACATACCAGTCGCCCGGAGCGAACCGGAGCTTCTGGCGCAGCTCCGCGGCCGGGTCGAACTCGTCCTCAGCGTGCTCCGCCGCCCCGCTCGGCACCGGCTCGTCGGACACCGCGACCGCGGAGGTCAGCTCGGTGTCGTCGGACTGGGCCGTCTCGTCGTACTCAGGCACGTAGCTCGCTCACTTCCGTATTTGTTACTTGGCGTTGTGATCGCCGAACACGAACAGGACACCCTTGGCGTACAGGTAGTCGAGGCCGGTCACGATCGCCATGATGGCGGTCACGAACAGGAGCACGACGGCCGTGTAGGTGAGCAGCTCGTTGCGGGTCGGCCAGATGACCTTACGCAGCTCGGCCACGACCTCACGGACAAAACGTCCGATTCGACCGAAGAAACCGACCTTCTCGGTCGCATCCGCCTTCTTCGCCGCGCGAGCGCCCTTGCCGTCCGTGACCGGGCGGGCCTTGGTGGCCGTGCCGCGTCCGCCGCCGACGGCAGCGTCCTCGTCGGTCAGAGCGTCATCGTCGACAGCGTCGTCGAACACGTCGTCAACGTGCTCGGCCGCGGCGTCCTCGCCACGTCGGTTGCTCTCGGCCACTGCGCCCTACTTCCATCTCGCGGGGTGGTGTCGGATCCGTGCAGGGACACGGGCCCGTGTGCCCTCGCTGTCGAGAGGCACCTGTCACGCTGGCCCCTGCCCCAGTGGGGCCGAGAGGGCCATACGACCCATGGTGCACCGCCGGACGTACCGGCGGCCAGTAACCCACGGATCGCCCACCGAGGCCGGTAGGCCGAAGCCGCAGGGGCGACAGGACTCGAACCTGCAACCTGCGGTTTTGGAGACCGCTGCGCTGCCAATTGCGCCACACCCCTGTGCGGGAAAGTCATCTGAACGGCGCTTGTAGCTCACCGTCAGAGGTCACTAACCCCACGGCGGACCAGTGTACGGGTATCCGGGCGAGTGAGCCAACTGGGCTCCACCCTTTTTTGTCCGGCCTGGTCCGCCACCCGTCGAACGGCCGGTCAGACCTGCCGGATCACTACCCTGGCCTGCGCCAACACCTTCTCGCCGCCGCACGTGGCGGTCAGGTCGAAGGTGACCAGACCGTCCTCGCTGACCGACTTGATCACCGCGGTGAAGTCGACCGAGGTTCCCCCGTCCGTGTCGGGCACCGGCACCGGACGGGTGAAGCGGACACCGATGTCGAGCACCGCGTCGGCCCGGCCCACCCAGTTGGTGACCGCGCGGCCCGCCAGCGCCATCGTGTACATGCCGTGCGCGATCACGCCCGGCAGGCCCACCCCTTCGGCGGTGCGCTGGCTCCAGTGGATCGGGTTGAAGTCCCCCGACGCCCCGGCGTAGCGGACCAGGTCCGCCCGGGTGACCCGGAAGGTCTGCTGGGGCAGCTGCTGCCCTGTCTCGTACGCCATCTCACTCACCGTGCCCTCGGACGACCAGCTTGCACACGACCGTGACCACCGGCTCGCCCGCCGGCGTGGACAGCTCCGCCCGGGTGGTGAGGAAGTCGTGCCCGCCGCGGTGCGTGATGTCGTCGATGCTGCTCACCACCACCAGCTCGTCGCCGGCCACGATCGGGCGGCGGTAGCTGAAGCGCTGGTCGCCGTGGACCACGCGGCTGTAGTCCATCCCCAGCTCGGGGTCGGTGACGATCTGCTCCATCGCGGCGAAGCTCAGGATGATCGGGAAGGTGGGCGGCGCGACCACGTCGCGGTAGCCGGCCGCGTGCGCGGCCGCCACGTCGTGGTAGAGGTCGTCCGGGGCGCCGATCGCGTCGGCGAACTCCCGGATCTTCTCGCGCCCCACCTGGTAGGGCTCGGTCGGCGGGTAGGTCCGACCGATGAACGACTGATCCATCGGCATACCGGTGAACCTATGCCAGCAGGGGGCGGCCCTGACGGGCCACCCCCTGCTCGAAGATCTGTTGAGACCGGTTCGCGTTATCGGGTCTCGCGGTGCGCGGTGTGCTTGCCGCAGCGCGGGCAGAACTTCTTCAGCTCAATCCGATCCGGGTCGTTACGCCGGTTCTTCTTGGTGATGTAGTTCCGCTCCTTGCAGTCCACGCACGCCATGGTGATCTTTGGACGTACGTCAGTCGCCTTGGCCACGGGAGTGCCTTTCTGAAACAGCTGCTTTGATTACCGGCATATCAGGATAGACGGCGCCCGTCCTGATCTGCAAAAGGGCCACCAGTGGCGATCCTTACACCGCTCGACCAGCGTGGCTTGTGCCTGGCCTGGTCGCGCACCCCGCCGGCGACTGGCGCCTGGGTGTCTATGCGTAGCGATGGCCGGACTTGAACCGGCGACACAGCGATTATGAGTCGCTTGCTCTGCCAACTGAGCTACACCGCTGAGGCGAGCCCTGTCGGAAGATGATCCGACAGGCCGGTCGAGCCCCCTTACGGAATCGAACCGTAGACCTTCTCCTTACCATGGAGACGCTCTGCCGACTGAGCTAAGGGGGCGTGCTCACTGCCTGGTGGTTTCCCACCTCGCCGCGCGCCTTGGTAAGAGTACACAACATCGGGCCGTGGCGGAAATCGGGTTCGGTGTGGCGCGCGACAACCTCGTCGGCCGTGGTCAGCCGACCGCGCGCAGGCGGCGGACCTCGCCCAGCGGGGTCGGCTCGGCGTCGGTCTGCGCGCCCAGCCACGCCTCCAGCCGCTCGTACGGCAGCGGACGGCTGAACAGGAAGCCCTGGCCGATGTCGCAGCCGATCTCCTCCAGCAGCTCCAGCGTCAGCTCGCTCTCCACGCCCTCGGCGACCACGGCCAGCCCGAAGTGCCGGGAGATGTCCACCACGGCCCGCACGATCGCCAGGTCACCCGGGTCGGTCGCCATCCCCTGTACGAACGAGCGGTCCACCTTCACCTCGTGCACCGGCAGCCGCCGCAGGTACGACAGCGACGAGTAGCCGGTGCCGAAGTCGTCGACGGACAGGTGCACGCCCAGGTCGTACAGCCGGCGCAGGGTGGGCAGCAGGCGGTCGACGCCGTCCACCACCCCGTCCTCGGTGATCTCCAGGGTCAGCCGGTCGGGTGACACCCCGAACTCCTGCAGCAGGTCGTCGACGCGCTGCGGGAACGACGGGTCGACCAGCGTGCGCGGCGACAGGTTCACCGCCACCGACAGCGGCCGCCCGGCGTCGACCCACTGGCGCGCCCGGCGCAGGCCCTCCCGCAGCACCACGTCGGTCAGGCGGCTCAGCTGGCCGGTGTGCTCGGCCACCGCCACGAAGTCCTCCGGCGCCACCGCGCCGTGGGTCGGGTGCTCCCAGCGGGCCAGGCACTCGACGCCGACCAGGCGGCGGTCGCGCAGCGACACCTTCGGCTGGAAGAACACCTCGAGCTCGTCGTTGTCCAGGGCCCGGCGCAGGTCGCCGGCCAGCCCGAGCCGCCGCACCGAGCGCGACTCCAGCGCCAGGTCGAACAGCTGGACCCCGCTGGCCAGCCCTTTGGCCGCGTGGGTCGCCACATCGGCCCGCTGCAGCAGGGCGGCGGGGTCCGAGCCGTGCTCGGGGTGCAGGGCGATGCCCACCGCCGTGTCGACGTCCAGGGTCAGCGAGCCGAAAGTCATCGGGTCCTGCAGCTGGGCGCGCAGCTCGGTCGCCAGATCCACCGCGGCGTCGGCGTTGGGCAGGCGCAGCGTCACCACGAACTCGTCGCCGCCGGTCCGGCCCACCAGTGCCGCGGGCGGCGCCAGCGAGCGGATCCGGGTGGCCACCTCGGCCAGCAGCTGGTCGCCCGCGGCGTGCCCGAGCGAGTCGTTGACGTCGCGCAGGCCGTCGACGTCGAACATCAGCAGGGCCACGACCTCGCCCGGGGCGCGCACCCGGACCGCCTCCTCCAGCGCCTGGCTCACCCGGCGCCGGTTGGGCAGCGCGGTCAGCGCGTCGTGGTACGCGTCGAAGCGCAGGCGGTCGACCAGCCGGTTGTTCTCCACCGCGACCGCGGCGTGCGCGGCGATGGTCTCCAGCAGCCGGACGTCGGCCTCGTTGAACTGGGCGATCTCCCCGAGCCGGCCGGCCGCCTCGAGCGTGCCGATGATGGCCGACCCGGCGCGCAGCGGCACCACGATGGCGTCCTTGACGCCCGTCTCGCGCAGCTCGGTCCGCAGCTGGTCGTCGCCGAGCCGGGCGCCCGCGGCGACCGTGGCCCCGGTCTCCACCGCCCGCTTGCGCATCGCGGCCGGCACGCTGGCGATGTCGAGCAGGCCGTTGTCGTCGGCCCGGGCGCTGAGCAGGACCTCCGGGTGCCGGCCCTGGGCCGGCAGCCACAGCGTCGCGTACTCGGCCTGCAGCAGCCGCTGCACCCGGCCCAGCAGCGCGTCCGGCAGCGTGCCGTCGTGCGGGGTGTCGGACATGGCGCGGGTCAGGTCGTAGATCTCGGTCAGCGTCTGGTGCTGGCGCAGCGAGCGCGCATACGACCGGTACGCCACGACGAAGCAGCTGAGCAGCGCGAACAGCAGCAGCATCGCCCACAGGGTCTGCTGCAGCACGAGCAGCACCACGAGGCCGATCATGGTGTTGACCAGCGCGACGACGATGCCGGACAGCGGCGTGCTCATGTCCTTGCCGGGGATCCGTCCCTGGACCAGGGTGATCACGCCGAGGACGCCGACGAGCGAGACGAACAGCGCGGTCATCACGGCGGCGGCCAGCGCCAGCCAGGTGTTGCCGGACTTGGCGTCCAGCGGGCCCAGGGCCACCAGCATCACGCCGGCCATCGCGCTGGACACGCCCACCAGGGCGATGTTGAACGCCGCCTTGACGAAGGCGACCCGGCGGCGCAGCTGGATGATCAGCGCGGCCAGCAGCCGCGTGGCGACGACGATCACCGGCGGCAGGTAGTACAGCGAGAGCAGGAAGGGGATCTCGATGGGTGTGACGAGGAAGGCGTGTCGCCGCACCTCGAACGAGAGCGGCGACATGTCGGCGATGACGAAGATCGCCAGGAAGGCGAGCGCCAGCACCCACTGCCAGATCCCGTGGACCCTCGGCTCCAGGTCACCGGTCTTGATCTGCAGCAGCGCGGTCAGCCCGAGAGTGATCAAGCACATCGGGCCGGTGATCAGCCAGGCCAATTCCGGCGACCGTCGGGCGACCCGTGCCGTCCTCGTCACTGCAGCCTCGCCCTCACCCGAAACGCCGACCTACGGTCAGCCCCAGCTGTAGTCCCGCTCCAGCCGCAGCATCGTGGTGTCGGCCGGATCCACGATGGATGCCGCAGGCTCCGCCGCGTCGGCCGCCTCGTCCGCGATGACAAAACCCCATTGGTAGTCGGCGCCCCACTGGTAGTCATCTCCGGTCTCCACGTCCGCGGTGGCGGACAGCGCGACGAGCGCGAGAGCGCCGCTGAGCACCCAGCGCCCAACGTTCTTAGCTCTCATCTCTGACTCCTGCTGGCGAGGTCCGAATAACTCAACAGGATCGTGCCACATGCGCCCAGCACGGCGAAAGCCTGCACGGCGTGCCACGCCGCGTAACACGCGGAACTATAGCCGTTTGGAGGGGATTCGGAACCCAACCGATCCGATAAACACCCACCGAGGGAGCATGGCTCCCACACTTTACGTCGTCGGCGCCGCCCCGGAAAGCTTCACCACCCATTCGAACGTGTGTACGATACGCCCATGATGCGTCTGGTCGAGCACCGCTGGAACGGCACCACCACGAGTTACGCACGTCAGGACGTGTTTCTGCGGGTCAACCCCGCCGGGCCCTGGGAGGTGGAGCACCGCCGCCACGGCCGGTCGGTGATGCGGGAGTACGCCACCGAGACCGAGGCCCGCCGGGTCGCCGACGGCCTGTGCGCGCTCGGCCAGTGGCGCAACCTGGAGCACCTGCACCGCTGACCCGCGCCTTCGGGCACGCGATCCGGCTCGCGGAGTTTGACCGGCCTCCACCCTGGGTAGCTCGGTGGCACCCTTGATACCGGGTTACCGTGTTGCCCACAAAGTGGGTAGAGGAGGGCCGGTGAGCGGAACGTCCGTGGAGGACCTTCGGCCAGGCGACCATGCCTGCCTGACGTTCTCCGACAGCGACGAGCGGCTGGACATCGTCGCCGCCTTCGTGCGCGACGGGCTGCGCGCCGGGGAGAAGGTCGTCTGCCTCACCGAGTCGCTGAGCCCGTCCGCGCTGGCCGAGGAGCTCACCAGCCGCGGCTTCGCGCCGCAGGCCGACGGCACCGGGCCGCTGCACATCCTGGGCGCCGGCGAGTTCTTCGTCCCCGAGGGCGAGTTCGACTCGGGCCGCGCGATCGGCGCGCTGCGGGCGCAGATCGAGCTGGCCGACCGCACCGGCTACCACGGGCTGCGGGTCACCAGCGACATGTGCTGGGCGCTGCGCCCCTTCAACGGGGCCGCCCGGCTCATGGAGTACGAGTCGCAGCTGACCCGGATCCTGGCCCAGGAGAACGCGACCGCGGTCTGCCAGTACGACCGGCAGTGCTTCGACACCGTCACGCTGGCCACCGCGGCCGAGGCGCACGGCGCCACGGTCGCCGCGATCACGTACCACGACGACCCCATGCTGCGGATCTGCCGCCAGCACGTGCCGACGGGCGTGCGGGTCGCCGGCGAGATCGACTACCGGGCGGCCGAGCCGCTCACCCGGGCGATGACCGAGGCACTCGCCCTCGACGACCACATCGACGTCAACCTGACCCGGCTCGTCTTCCTCGACACCGTCGCCGCCGGTGTGATCGTGCAGTCGGCGGTCGGGCTCACCAGCGCACAGCGGATGACGGTGCGCTGCGCGGGCATGCCATACAAGATCCTGTCCGCGCTGGGCCTGCGGGACATCGCCGGCGTCACCCTGATGGCCGTAGCGCATGGTGACTGACCAACCCGCGCGCGACCGGCCGGGCAGCACGCCACGGCCCGCGCAGCGACGGCTCCTGCTGGATCTGCCGTTCGCCGAATCGGAGCTGGTGGGGCTGCGAGCCGCCGTCGCCGCCCACGCCAGCGAGGCGGGTATGCCCGACGCGCGCGTCGACGTCCTCGTCTTCATCGCGTACGAGCTGGCCACCAACGCGGTCCGGCACGGCGGCGGGCACGGGCGGCTGCGGCTGTGGGACGACGGCCAGGCCATCGCCTGCCAGGTCATCGACACCGGCAGCGGACCGTCGCTGGAGGCGCTGCGGGCGCAGCGGCCGGGGCCGGGGGCGACCGGCGGGCGGGGGCTGTGGCTGGTGCGCACCTTCTCCGACAGCGTCGAGGTCGACGTACGCGACAGCCCCGAGGGCGGCGCGGAGATCACCGCCCTGGTCCCGTACACCGCCGACCCCGAGTGACCGCCCCGCCGCGCCGACACGCGCCACGCGTCACGCGTCAAGATCACGGCAGTTTCGGGGAAAGTGCTGGAATCTTGGCGGTGATTCGCGCAGTTTCCCCGAAACTGCAGCCGGGTCAGCCGTGGTCGATGCGGATGAACTCCGCGCCGTAGTTGACTGACCGGATCTCCGCGACCCGCGGGTCCGGATCGATGGTCTCCACCAGTTGCGACGGGTGGACGCGGTCGGGCAGAGCGCGCCACTTCTCCGTGGGCGCCCGCTCATGAGATACGCGGTCATCGTCGTACGCGGTCATGTTCGAACGGTAGCTGCCGCGCGCACCGACCCGCATGCCACTCGAATGCGCCGATGCCGACCCCGCTGCCGGCGGCGGTCAGGCGCGCTCGCCGGACTCCGAGTCCCACAGCTGCACGGCGTCGCCGAGGAACTCGTGCACGTATCCGCAGTGCGTGCAGATCAAGCCGAGCGACGACTTGTTGGCCCAGGCCATGTCCAGGAACTCCAGCGCACCGGTGTTCAGCTTGATGGAGCGGCTGGTGAACAGTCCGCCCTGGCAGACGACGCAGCGGAACACGTCGCCATTGATCGTCGCGACGTACGGCGGGCGGCTGAACAGGCTCATGCGGGGCACGGTAGGCGGCTCCCGCAACCGGAACGCCCGCCGGAGGCGGTCGCGAGAGAGCAGGTCAAGCCGCGGGTACGCCCCGGAGAGCGGAGGCGGCTACTCGTACAGGCGCAGATGCCTCCGGATCAGCAGCAGCGCGACCAGGCAGACCGGCAGGCTGCACGCCGCGAGGTAGACGATGTCCATCGGCGCGAAGGTGCCCGCTTCACGCACCAGGTCCGGACGGCTCGGCACGTACTCCACGAGCATCGTCGGACCGACGTCGCGGGCCTCGCTGCGGCTGGTCCACAACCTGGTGCGGTGGTGCTCCGGGCCCGGCAGTTCCACCGTGATGAACGGTCCCCCCTTGCCGGTGGCGACGTCGACGACGACGGCCCGGACTGGGACGGCGTTCGCGTTGAGCCAGAACCCTTCGGCCAGGGTGTACAGGGCGAAACCCGGGCACAGCAGCAGGAACCCGGTGATGAGCACCCTGGCCACGCGGGCCGAGGACCACGGCCGGCCGGTGTCCATGATCGGTTCGTAGACGGGCACGGCCCGGATGCTGCCACACCGGCGCGACTTCGACGCGGGCCGGCGGACTGCCGCGGCGGCACTCGGCGGAGCCCCGCCGGGCCGACACGAAAGAGCCCCTGACCAGTGGTCAGGGGCTCTGCTGCTGCGTGTGGCGGATAGACGATTCGAATCCCTGTAGCTTTCGCGACGGATTCACAGGCAGCTCGTGTAGGTATCCTGACCAGCCCATACGACCTAGTCGACGCTCCTGACACGAACCTTGACCAGTAGTGCCGCAAAAAGCGCCGCGATCATCGCAAGGAGCATCACCAGAGTGCCCCACCCTGTTTTGAGGTAGAACTGGTAATTCGTTTCCTGATAGCCCGCCACGCGGGCATTGAGGACAGTCAGACCAACGACAATTGCCGAGGCCACTGCGAGCGCGCTGAGGATGAAGAGCTGCCAGCTCGCGGCCGCCCGAGACCTCATCCAGCCGGTCAGAGCACGAATGACTGGCAGCCCGACCGCCAATAGAGCGGCCAGAAGCACGACCCAGCCGAGCAGGCCGCTGTAGTCCAAGGTGAATTCATTACCCGGGCACCTGGTCCACGCAGTACAGCTGTCCGACAACCCGGGCGGGACAACGAACCGGCCCTCTCGGAGATCGACCACGTAAGTCGTCAGGAACGTGGATCCGACGAGGGCCAGCCCGGCAACGGCGCCCAGCGCATCGGCAGGAAGTAGCGACGTACCACGGAATCGAGTCCTCAATGATTCGTTCACCTGTCTTCTCCTTTGCTCCCTGCTTGCGCTGGTGCAGGTGACCCGGGTGGCTTTGAAGCTGTGTCGATCTCCGCGTGTGGGGATTATAAGACGCTGGATCAAGGCCCTACGTTGCTAAGCGTGCGATGACGGCCGGTGCACTCGTCATGCGGCTTGCCGCGCCAGCGACTCGGGTCCGGATCGTCGGTCTCAGCCGTGCGTGCGGTCTCGACGAGCGATCGCGGCCCGTGCCGGTCAACGTGGGCGAAGACTCCTGCCCAGGTGCAGCCATACCGCTCAACCAATCGCGTGACGCCCTCCAGCATAGGACCGACCCGCCCTGCCTGAGTTTGGGGCTGACGCCGGGGTCACGCCGACCCAGGTCGCCGAGTGGGCGGGCGACTCGGTGCGGGTGCTGCTCAAGGTCTACGCCAAGTGCATCGACGGGCAGGAGGAGTTGGCGCTGCGCCGCATCCGGGCGGCGCTCAAGGGCACCGACGACGTTCCCTGATCTTGGCGGAGAACTTTGCCGCATATTTGCCGCAGACAGCGGGATACAGCTGTCACGGCTGGACCGACACGAACGAGCCCCTGACCGGATTTCGCCCGGTCAGGGGCTCGTTCTGCTGTTGGTGGCGGGTAGAGGATTCGAACCTCAGACAACAAGAGCGGGTGGCTCCGCTTGCCGGAGGCACCCGCTCTTGACGCACTCAACCCGTAGCGGGCTTCACGCGTGTGATGGATGCTCATAAGCAACGAAGCGATCTCGAGCCGTCACCGGCCAACCACTCGCTCGTTGTGCAGAGCACCTAGGGGGTGTGCTATCCAAGCACAACCCAGATGACCCAGCCAATGACTATGGTCATCACGCAGAGGCGGATGGTCCGGCCCCAGCTCGCCAAAGCAAACCGGACCATCCGCAACATGCCGGTGATTAGCACCAGCTTCCAGTTTTCCAGCAGACTCCCTTTCTCTCACTGACGGAGCTAAGCGCGGTGCCCAGCTTTCCGTTCCTTGCGTAGCAACGAGCGAACTCCCCCTTCGGTAACGGTCGAAGAAGCAGTGACTCGGAGTACTGACGAGCAAGCCCGCCCATGAGTTACGGCCTGATCGAAAAAGCGTGGATCGGCATAACGACGAGCGAGGCCCGCCTCATGCACAACACACGTAGTACTTACGAGCCAGCATGTGCTTGGGATACGGCCTAGGCCGGAGACATCTGCACCATCCGGCAGCGCCAGCCTCTAACCCGCTGCTTCGATCAACCGAGCCACCACGCAGCTCACTGCTGCCATCGGCATCTGTCGAAACTTTCCTTACGAGGTCAAGGCGGCCGCAAGCGGCCGCGCCGGGCCAGGGCGCCAGGGCCGCCGCGCTCTGCCTCCGGCCCGCGCGCGGCCCGCGCCCGCCCGGCAGGCCGACACGGGACGCCTGACCACGTCAGAAGATCGACCGCGCCACGGCGAACATTTCAGCAGGTGAGCGCCCGATCAACGCGGCTGATGATCGACCAGCCGACCCCTGGCGCCGCTGGTCGACCGCGATGGTGGCCACGGCGACAGCCGAACAAAGGTCCGTTTAACGCGAAAGATGATGTTGGCAGAGGAAGAGAATAAGATTTTTTCGGATGCCCGTCGCAGACCAGGCCGCGCCTCCCGCGACGCCGCCACACCCGAACACCAGGGCTTCCTAAGACCTTGGGGTTCCACCCCAAACCCCGACCGACCTCAGGGATCGGCAAGATCCCCTCGGCCAGTCGCCACAGGTAAGCGCAGGCCGGGGCCACTCCGTGCCGACACTCCAAGATTTTTCTAAACGCTTCGCAGAAAAATCTTGAAGCCTCGTCGGCACTACGGACCCCGTCCTGCGCTTAGGCAGAGCCCGCCAGTCCGAGGGGATCACGGCTCAGCTCGCAACTGAGCAGGGCATCCGCAAGTCAAGCTGCGTCAGCAGATCCCCTTGTTGGTGACCAACTTCTCGGCGACAACTTGCGTGCACGGGGAACGTACTCGACGGGACCAGAGCTTCGCTCAGCCTTCGGCGCGATCTCACGACTCTGAGTGCTTCGCTCAGCCTTTGGTCGAATCTCACGACTCTGAGCGTCCTGGGGAACCAGCTGACCAACCCGCGCCGGTGACATGGCCACCAAGACGGCAGTGTCACGGATCGAGTAATGATGGTCGACAACGAGTTTCGCCGCCATGGCCTGTGACGCTTTGAGCACATGACTCAACATTGACTCAATGAGTTGACGCTGACGGCGCAAATCGGCTGCTTCTTCGTCAAGAGAATCGTCGCCGGTATGAATGTCCCAATCCAGTTGCAGTTCATCTTCGGCTTCATCTGGCAGGTCAGCGGCAAGCACGATGACTTCCCGGATATACCGTTCGAGGGCATGAAGGCTACGTGCAAAAGTGTGGGCTCCTTGCAGCCCTTCGACCTCTGCCAGCCAGTACCGAGGGTCGCCTGGATCCCGGCGGACTACGACCCGGTAGACACGTGCCTCGCTTGTATTCGCCATCAGATCAGCCACCCTTCACCAAACACTGGCGCCAGTTGCCGCTCGATAGCACTGAGCGTTCCAATCGGTACGTCTCGGCTATGCATGGCAACCACCGTCTTGGCCGTTGCCACGACCCGTCCCTGGCTGTCCACCTTCGTCGCCTCGTACGTCGCATGGGAGCCCTTGGTGCGCACGTGGTATCCACCGAGTTCCTTGATGCGCTGGACCACCGCGCGCGCCGTCATGGTTCTACCCATGAAGCGTAAGTCTAGCGACTAGACACTTCAACTGTCTAGTCGCTAGACAGTTTAGCGATCACGGTGAGCTTATGGCGCGATGTAGCCGCAAGTCGGGTTCCCCACGTTCGCGATGATCTTGGAGCGATGCGTTCCCGTCATGTTCCCGTGGACTGCCGCAGACCGCTGGACCCAGCCGGACCCACTGGGAACGAAGACAGAACACGGCCCTGACCGTTGTTGCTGGTCAGAGCCGTGTTCTTGCTGTTGGTGGCGGGTAGAGGATTCGAACCTCTGTAGCTTTCGCGACGGATTTACAGTCCGCTCCCATTGGCCGCTCGGGCAACCCGCCTGGTACAGCGTTGCCAGCGCCGCCCTGGGGCAGCGTGGCTCGATAAGGATAGCGGTACGGAGCCCCGGATGTGCAACCGGGTCGGACCATGAGCACAGCGCGCCGCCGGATCTGCTAAAACGGAACGCATGGCAGCTAACCCGTCCTTCGACATCGTCAGCAAGGTAGATCGGCAGGAGGTGGACAACGCGCTGAACCAGACCGAGAAGGAGCTGGCGCAGCGGTTCGACTTCCGCGACACGGGAGCCTCCATCGCCTGGTCCGGCGAGAACGTCGCCCTGGAGGCCAACTCCGAGGAGCGGGTGAAGGCCGCGCTGGACGTCTTCAAGGAGAAGCTGATCAAGCGGAACATCTCCCTGAAGTCGCTGGACGCGGGCGACCCGAAGGCCTCTGGGAAGACGTACAAGATCGACTGCAAGATCGTGCAGGGTATCGACTCGGAGAAGGCCAAGGCGATCTCCAAGAAGATCCGCGATGAGGGGCCCAAGGGCGTGCAGGCGCAGATCCAGGGCGACCAGCTTCGCGTCACCGGCAAGAAGAAGGACGACCTCCAGGAGGTCATCACCCTGCTCAAGGGTGGCGACTTCGGGGTCGCCCTGCAGTTCACGAACTACCGGTAGCGCCCGTTCCGACACTCAGGGGGCTCCGGCGGCATCCCGCTCGCCGGTGCCCCCTGTCGCGTCGTCGCCTCACGAGCGGCGCCGGACGAGAAACAGGACGCCGGCGACGGGGATGAGCAGGCACGCCACGAACTCGTAGCTGTTGAGGTTCTCGAGCACGGGCCAGAGGATACGGTCGCCGCACCATACGCGCTGGCCCGGGCAGCTGTGAAGATCGCCGCCCCCGGTCTTTTCGCGGAGCCTGGCTCCACGTCTCGACCGGAAACGGCGATCTTGGCCCCGGAAGGCGGCGGCGCCGCCCACCTGGCCAGTCGGGCGGGTGGGCGGGTGCGTCAGCGCATGTACTGGATCGGGCCGGAGTTGGCGGCCATGGCCTCCAGGCGGCGGACGCGCTCCTCCATCGGCGGGTGGGTGGAGAACAGGGAGGCGATGCCGCCGCCCCGCAGCGGGTTGTCGATCATCAGGTGGGCGGAGCTGGCGAGCTGGCCCTCGGCGGGCAGCGGCAGCTGCTGCACCCCCAGGTGGATCTTCTTGAGGGCGCTGGCGAGCGCCAGCGGGTCGTTGGTCAGCTGCGCGCCGGAGGCGTCGGCCTGGAACTCGCGGCTGCGGCTGATCGCCATCTGGATGATCGAGGCCGCCAGCGGGCCCAGGATCAGCATCATGAGCATGGCCAGCGGGTTCACGCCGTCCTCGTCGTCGCCTCCGCCGATGGGCAGGAACCAGGCCAGGTTGGCCAGCATGGTGATGATGCCCGCCAGGGCGCCCGCCACGCTGGAGATGAGGATGTCGCGGTTGTAGACGTGCGACAACTCGTGACCGATGACGGCCCGCAGCTCGCGGTAGTCGAGGATGCGGGTGATGCCCTCGGTCACGGCGACCGCGGCGTGCTGCGGGTTACGGCCGGTGGCGAAGGCGTTGGGCTGCATGGTGGGGCTGACGTACAGGCGGGGCATGGGCTGGCCGGCCTGCTGGGACAGCTCCCGCACCATCTGGTAGAGCTGCGGGAACTCCGCCTCGCTGACCGGTTGCGCGTGCATCGAGCGCAGCGCCAGCTTGTCGGAGAAGAAGTAGCTGACACCGTTCATGACCAGCGAGATGAGCACCGCGATGACCAGGCCGCCGCTGCCGCCGAGCCAGTAGCCGACCGCGAGGATCATCGCCGTCAGCAGGCCGAGCAGCGCCGCCGTCTTGAGGCCGTTGTGGCTGTGCATCCATTCCCTCCACGTCTGGCGCGGTGGGTGACCGCGCAACTGGTCCAACCGGTGGTTACCCGGTGGCCTTCCCGTTACGCGCTGTGAGTCGACTGAAAGAAATTCCAGCCGACTCCAAGGTAGGACCAATTGCCCCCGTTACAGAGCGTATGTCCGGCTCGCTGCGCGGAGTTCCATCACCGCCAGGCGCTGACCGCCGTGTACAGCAGCTGCGGCGCCACTGTGAGCACCACGCCGACCGCCACAGCCAGGGTCAGCGCCGCGGTCGGCGCCCAGCTGGGCCGGGTCACCGCCGCGCCGTCACCGCCCCGGTACAGGGCGGCCACCGGGCGCCAGTAGACGGCCAGGCCCGCGACGGAGACCAGGGCTACCAGCATCGCCAGGCGGTACGAGTCGACCCCGACCAGCGCCTGCAGCACGGTGATCTTCGCGAACAGCCCGGCCAGCACCGGCGGCAGTCCGGCCAGCCCGATCAGCGCGAACGCGAACCCGGCCGCGCGCCACGGCGCCCGGCGGCCCAGCCCGCGCAGGTCGTCGAGGCTGCCGCCGTCGGCCTCGCCGGGCCGCAGCGCCACCACGGCGGCGAACGCGGCGACCTCCAGGACCACGAAGAACACCGCGTACGCCAGGGCGGCGTCCAGCAGGCCGACCGCCGGCCCCAGGACCGCCAGGCCGGACAGCCCGCCCAGCGGGGCCAGCACGAACCCGGCCTGCGCCACCGACGACCAGGCCAGCAGGCGGACGGTACGCCGCTGGCGCAGCGCGCCGAGCGTGCCGAGCACCATCGACAGGGCCGCGAGCATCGCCAGCGCCACCCCGGCGGCGATGAACATGCCGCGGTCCGGCCCGGACGGCCCGTTCTGCAGCACGCCCTGCACCACGATCAGGATCGCGGCCACGCCGCCGAGCTTGGAGGCGGTGGACAGGAACGCCGCGACCGGCACCGGGGCGCCGTCGTAGGTGGTGGGCGCCCAGGCGTGCAGCGGGGCGGCGGCGACCTTGAAGCCGAGGCCGACCAGCACCAGCACCAGCCCCGTCAGCGCCACCGGATGCCACTCGCCGGGGACCGGCTCGGGCACCGAGGTCAGGCCGCGCAGCTGCACCGTGCCGGTGGCCAGGTACAGCAGGGCCGCGCCCAGCAGACTCACCGCGGTGGCCACGACGCTGTTGGCGAAGAAGGTGACCGAGGCGGCCGAGGCGTCGGACTGGCGCCGCCGGTGCAGCGCGACCAGGACGTACAGCGGGACGGTCAGGGTCTCCAGGGCCACGATCAGGGTGACCAGGTCACCGGCGCCGGCCAGGGCGACGCCGCCGGTCATGGCGGCGGCCAGCAGGAAGACGGCCTCACCGACCGGTGCCTCCCCGTCGCGCAGCGCCGGGGCCCACAGCAGCAGCGCGGCGGCGGTCAGGGCGACCACCACCACGGCGACGAGTCTGGCCCGGCCGTCGTAGACGTACGCGCAGTCGACGGGGAAGATCGCGTCGCCGCCGGTGGACGTGCCAGCGCAGAACACGCTGCCCGCGCGGCTGACCGGGGTGGCCACCGCCGCCGCGAGCGTCACCAGCGTGCCGAGCAGCGCCACCGCGTACGGCACGCGCCAGCGCCCCGGTGCGAGCAGGTCCGAGACCAGCGCCAGCAGCGCGGTGGCCGCGGCGGCCAGCAGGGGCGTCAGCGGGGTCCACGTCACGGCGCCACTCCTGCGGTAAGGGCGTCGACCGCACCGGCCGACGCGGTCAGCACCAGCCCCGGCAGTACGCCGATCAGCAGCGCCAGCAGCACCAGCGGCGCCCAGGCGACCAGCTCGGGCACGCGCGCCTCGGCGGCACCGGCCAGCGCCGGGGCGGCCGGGCCGTGGCTGACCCGGCGCAGCAGCCGCAGCAGGTACGCCGCGGTCAGCGCGCCGCCGATCGCGGCCAGCACCGCCAGCACCAGCCAGCCGGTGCCGCCCAGCCGCACGGCGGCGACCACGGCGAACGCCTCGCCCCAGAACCCGGCCAGACCCGGCAGGCCGAGGCTGCCCAGGGCGGCCAGGCCGAGGATGCCCGCGAGCCACGGCTGGCGCTCGCGCAGCCCGCCGAGGTCGCCGAGCAGTCCGGTGTGCGTCCGGTCCTTGATCGCCCCGGCGAGGAAGAACAGCAGGCCGGTCAGCACGCCGTGCGCGATGTTGCCGATCAGGGCGGCCTGCACGCCGATGGCGCTGCCCGCGGCCCCGGCGGCGATGCCGAGCAGCACGAAGCCCATGTGCCCGACCGACGAGTACGCGATGAGCCGCTTCAGCTCCGTCTGCCGCAGGCACACCAGCGACCCGACCAGGATGGCGGTGACGGCCAGCGCGCCGAGTACCAGCGCGAAGTGCGCGGCGCCCTGCGGGGTGACGCCGAGGCCGACCCGGATCAGCCCGTACGTGCCCATCTTCAGCAGCACCCCGGCCAGGATCACGCTGCCGACGGTCGGCGCCTCGGTGTGCGCGTCGGGCAGCCAGGTGTGCAGCGGCCAGAGCGGGCTCTTGACCGCGAAGGCGAGCGCGAACAGGCCGAAGATCCACAGCTGGGCGGTGCGGCCGAGGGTGGGCTGGGCGGTCAGCGATACCAGGTCGGCGGTGTTGGTCTGGACGACCACCGCGACCACGCCGACCAGCAGCAGCACCGAACCGGCCAGGGTGTAGAGCGCGAACTTCAGCGCGGCCGCGCGCCGGGCCGGGCCGCCCCAGCCCGCGATGACCGCCGCCATCGGCAGCAGCACCACCTCGAAGGCGAGGAAGAACAGCACCAGGTTCAGGGCCAGGAACGTGCCGAGGATGCCGACCTCGATCACCAGCAGCAGCGCCGCCAGCAGGTGCGCCCGCTCCGGGCGCTGCCACAGCAGGAAGCCGCAGCACAGCAGGGTCAGCAGGGCGGTGAGCACCACCAGGGGGTACGAGATCCCGTCCACGCCCAGCTGCAGCCGCAGGTGCAGCGCGGGCACCCAGGGCAGGTCCGCCTGGTGCCACGGATGCACCCCGCGCCCGGCCGCGGCGGGTGCCCGGTCGAAGCCCAGCGGCACGGCCAGCAGCAGCGTCAGCGCGGACACGGCGGTGGCCGCGACCAGCCCGGCCCGGCCGCGCAGCGCGGCAGCCAGCACCGCCCCGGCCAGGGGAACCGCCAACAATCCGATCAACAGAAGAGGATCGCTCATCCGAACATCACCGCCGTCACCGTCACGACCACCGCGCCGAGCAGGACCGCCGCCAGCGCGCGCGGCAGCGGCGCGCGATGCCAGGCGACGACCTCGCCGCCGGCCGAGACCGTGGCCCGGCCCAGGCCGTTCACCGCGCCGTCGACCCCGGCGGTGTCGATCGCGGTGACCGCGCGCGCCAGCGCCCGCACCGGCCGCACCACCAGCGCGTCCTGCACCGCGTCGAGGCCCAGGCCGCTCGCCAGGAACGGTCCGACACCGCCCAGCACCCGGGCTGGGTCGCCCTGGTCGGCGCGGCGCCAGCCCCACCAGGCGGCGAGGACGCCGAGCACGGCCAGGACCAGCGGCAGCAGCACCGCGACGTCGAGGTGGATCAGGCCGGAGGTGGTCAGCAGCACGCCGACGCCGAGCCCGGCCGACGGGATCGCCAGCAGCACCAGCGGGCCGCGCAGCCACCAGCTCGACTCGTGCGCGTGCGCGGTGTGCTCGCTGCCCCGGCCGAAGAAGACACGCAGCCAGGCGCGGGTGGCGTACCAGGCGGTCAGCGCGACGCCGACCAGCGCGACCGTCCACAGCGCCGGCTGCTCGTGCAGCGAACCGACGACGGCCTCCTTGCTGAAGAAGCCGACCAGCGGCGGCAGCCCCGCCAGCGAGCCGAGGCCGATCGTCATGGTCCAGAACGTCCACGGCATCGGCCTGCGCAGCGCGCCCATCCGCGACATCAGGTTGCTGCCGACCGCGTGGATCACCGACCCGGCGCCCAGGAACAGCAGCGCCTTGAACGCGGCGTGCGCGAGCAGGTGGAACAGGGCCGCGTCGATCGCGCCGACCGACAGCGCCGCCATCATGTAGCCCAGCTGCGACACCGTCGACCAGGCCAGCACCCGCTTGAGGTCGTCGGCGGCGGTGGCGGCCAGCGCCCCGAGCAGCAGCGTGATCGCGGCGCTGGCGCCGAGCACGATCCGCGCGGTGGGCGCGGCCTCGAACACCGGGTACAGACGGGCGACGACGTACACCCCGGCGGCGACCATGGTCGCGGCGTGGATCAGGGCCGAGATCGGGGTCGGGCCGGCCATCGCGTCGGGCAGCCAGGTGTGCAGCGGGAACTGGGCGCTCTTGCCGAACACGCCCGCCAGCAGCAGCAGCGCCGCCGCGGTGACCGTGCCGGTGCCCATCGTCGGGACCGCCGCCAGCACCTTGGTGAGCTGGAAGCTGCCGGCGTGCACCCCGAGCAGGGCGATGCCGAGCAGGAAGCCCACGTCGCCGACCCGGGTCACCAGGAAGGCTTTGACGGCGGCGCGCGGTGCCTCGGGCAGGGTGCGGTCGTGCGCGATCAGCAGGTACGAGCAGGCGCCCATGACCTCCCAGCCGACCAGCAGCAGGATCAGGTCCCCGGAGCAGACCACGGTCAGCATCGCCGCCGTGAAGATCGAGATCTGGGCCGCGTACGGCCCGTAGCGCTCATCCCCGTGCAGGTAGCCGTTGGAGTACACCTGCACGCACAGCGCCACCACGGCCACCGCCAGCGCCACCAGCAGCGCCCGCGTGTCCAGCAGCGACGTCAGCGTGACCGACAGGTCGCCGAAGCCGACCCAGGTGCGGGCCTGCTCGCCGGTCGTCCCGCGCGCCAGCAGCGCCACCACCGCGATCAGGCTCGCGGCCGCGCCCGCGATGCCCAGCGCCGCCGCCACGGGCCGGTTGCGCATCGGCACCAGCAGCCCGACCAGGCCGCACAGCAGCGGGGCCAGCACCAGCAGCTCGGTCATCGCGTCGGCTCCTCGTCGAGCACGGGCGCGGGCGCCGGGTCGGGCTCGGGCTCCTCGTCCAGCGGCACCTGGTCCAGGTTGATGTCGCGGCGCAGCCGGAACAGCCGCAGCACCAGCGCCAGGCCGACGCCGACCTCGGCGGCCGCCAGCACGATCACGAACAGGGTGAACACCTGGCCGGTCACCTTCGGGCGCAGCACGTCGCCGGTCACCAGGACCAGGTTGACCGCGTTGAGCATCAGCTCGACCGACATCAGCACCAGCACCGCGTTGCGCCGCCGCAGCACGCCGTACGTGCCGAGGCCGAACAGCAGGGCGGCGGTCAGCAGCGGGATCACCGGGCGGATCATCGGGTGCTCTCCCGCCGCGACAGCACGATCGCGCCCACCAGCGCCGCCAGCAGCAGCACCGACAGCACCTCGAACGGCAGCACCCAGTCGTCGAAGATCGCGGTGCCCAGCTTCTGCGCGGTGCCCGCGCCCGGCGCCGGCACGGTCAGCCTCCCGAACGCGGCGGCGAACAGCCCGGCCAGGCCCAGCCCGGCGGCGGCGCCGACCAGCAGCGCGGGCAGCAGCGGGCGGTCCAGGTCGGGGCTGGGCCCGATCGGGGCGCGGGTCAGCATCACCGCGAACAGCAGCAGCACCACCACGGCGCCGACGTAGATGAGCACCTGCACCCAGGCCGCGAACTCGGCGCCCAGGAGCAGGAACTCGACCGCGACCGCGCCGAGCGCGACGACCAGCCACAGCCCGGCCCGGACCAGCTGCTTCGTGCTCACCACGGCGACCCCGCCCGCCACCGCCAGCAGCCCCGCCACGGCGAGCGCGACGTCCAGCAGCGTCACGCGGTGCCTGCCCGCTTGGCCACGGCGGTCTCCTCCTTCGACGGCTCACCGTTGGGGTCGTGCGGCGGCGGAGGCGGCACGGTGGCCATCCACTCGCCGAGGCGGTCCTTGTCGTGCAGCAGGTCGCGGATGTCGTACTCGGCGTACTCGAACTCCGGCGACCAGTAGAGGGCGTCGAACGGGCACACCTCGATGCAGATCCCGCAGTACATGCACAGCGAGAAGTCGATGTCGAAGCGGTCGAGGACGTTGCGCTGGCGCGGGCGGGCCGCGCCCGGCACCACGACCTCTTCCTTGTGCGAGTCGATGTAGATGCACCAGTCGGGGCACTCGCGCGAGCAGAGCATGCAGACCGTGCAGTTCTCCTCCCGCAGCGCGATCACGCCGCGCGAGCGCGGCGGCAGTTCGGGAGCCACATCCGGATACTGCTGCGTGATGCTCGGCGAGACGAGCGTCTTGAGCGTGACGGCCAGGCCCTTGCCCAATCCCGCGCCAGGAATGCTCATACGCACCATCCTGCCGTGTCCCCGCCCCCCGCGCGAGTAGGAGCCCCCACTGCCCTCGCAGGCGGCGTTAGGAAGGGACCCTTCTACTACGGATTCCGATAAGAAGGGTCCCTTCCTTACCTCTCACTGGAGGGCGACGCGGACGGCGGCGGTGAGGATCAGCTGCGCCAGCGCCACCGGGACCAGGATCAGCCAGCACAGCCGCTGCAGCTGGTCCTCGCGCAGGCGCGGCCAGGCCACCCGCAGCCAGATGACGACGAAGGCGACCAGGGCCGTCTTCAGCAGCATCCAGAGCCAGCCCACCGAGTCCGCCCACGGGCCGTGCCACCCGCCGAGGAACAGGGCGGCGGTCAGCGCCGAGATGACGACGATGCCGACGTACTCGGCGAGCAGGAAGAAGGCGAAGCGCAGGCCGGTGTACTCGGTGAGGTAGCCGAAGACCAGTTCGGAGTCGGCGATCGGCATGTCGAACGGGGGGCGGCGGATCTCGGCCAGGCCCGCCACGAAGAAGACCAGCATCGCCGGCAGCTGCCACAGCAGCCACCAGGGCCGCCACGACGCGACGATCTGCGGCAGGCTCAGCGATCCGGCCGCCATCGCCACGCTGGCGGCGGCGAGCACGAACGGCAGCTCGTACCCGAGCAGCTGGGCCGCCGCCCGCAGGCCGCCGATCAGCGCGTACTTGTTCGCCGAGGCCCAGGCGGCCATCAGCACCGCGACCACGCCGACGCCGACGATCGCGAGCACGAAGAACAGGCCGACGTCGAGGGGCTGGCCGACCAGGTCGCCGGGGCCGAGCGGGATCACCAGCAGCACCAGCAGGTACGGCAGCAGCGCCACCGCCGGGGCCAGCCGGAACACCGGCCCGTCTGCCTCGCGGGGGGTCAGGTCCTCCTTCTGCGCGAACTTGACCCCGTCGGCGATCAGCTGCGCCCAGCCGTGGAACGCACCCGCGTACATCGGCCCGAGCCGGGCCTGCATGTGCGCCATCACCTTGTGCTCGGTCTGGCCCACCAGCAGCGGCAGCGTCAGGAACGCCACCGCCACCAGCGCCACGCGCAGCACGATCTCCCACGTCATGAGGCCGGTCCCCACTCCCCCGGCGCGGGCACGCCGGGCGGGCGGACCGCCTGGCGCTTGGTGCCGGTCTCGGATTCGCCGGGTTCCTTGGCCCCGGGCCACGGCTTGGCGACCCGGCTGGCCAGCACGAAGCTCTTGCGCAGCGGATGGCCCTCGAACTCCGGCGGCAGCAGCAGCGGCGCCAGCTCGCCGGGGAAGCCGATGCCGAACATCTCGAACGTCTCGCGCTCGTGCCAGGCCGCGCCGGGGTACACCGGCACGGCCGAGGCCAGGCTCGGCGCGTCGGCGGGCACCCGGGTGCGCAGCAGCACCCCGTGCCGCCCGGCGGTCGACCACAGGTGCGCCACCACGTCGTACCCGGCGTCGAGTTCGTCCACGGCGGACAGCCAGTCGAAGAAGTCGCAGCCCAGCCCGTCGCGGGCGGCCGCCAGGGCGACCGGCCACGCCTGCGGCGGCACGTCGACGACGGCCCGCGCGTACGGCCCGCCGCCGGACACGCCCGCCTGCGCCCCCTCGACCAGGCGCGTCAGGTGGGCCCCGATCTCCTCCGGCGTCATGCCCGGCATCCTATGCCCGCGAGGGCCGACCGCTCGACCACTCGCGCACGACCGCGGTTGTCCGCCCCCGCTACGCTGCACGCGCCCGCCCGCAGAACCCGCCTCAGGAGCCGCCTCGTGACCGGACACCGCGACTTCGCGGAGTTCTACGGCGCGGTGTTCCACCGGCTCGCGACCTCGCTCTACGTGCACACCCGCGACCTGGCCGAGGCGCAGGACGTGGTGCAGGAGGCGATGGTCCGGGCGCTGGCGCACTGGCCGCGCATCCGGGACGATCAGCCCGAGGCGTGGGTGCGGCGCACCGCGTGGAACCTCGCGACCAGCCGCTGGCGCCGGCTGCGGCGCGGCTTCGAACTGGTCACCCGCGGCCGGATCGAGGAGACCACGGCCGGGCCCGAGCCCGACCGCGTCGCCATCGTCGCCGCGCTGGCGCTGCTGCCCGAGCGGCAGCGGCAGGCGGTGATCCTGCACTACCTGGAGGACCTGCCGGTGTCGCAGGTCGCCGAGATCATCGGGGTGGCCGAGGGGACGGTCAAGTCCTGGCTGCACCGGGCCCGGACCACCCTGGCCGAGCAGCTGTCCGGCTACCGCGCGGAGGAGGCGGACCGTGTCTGATCGCGACCCGCTGCGCGACGCGCTGGCCGGGACCGCCGACGCGGTGCGGCCGTACCTGAACCCGCCGGGCGTCGAGGCGGCCCGCCGTACGCTGCGGCGCCGCCGCCAGGTCCGGCCGGTCCTCGCGGCCGTGGTCAGCCTGCTCGCCGCACTGGGGCTGAGCACGTTCGTGCCCGGCCGCGGCGGCCCGCCCGCGGTGGACCCGACCGCCCCGCCGAACCCCACGACGAGCCCCCCGGCCAGCCCTTCAGCGTCGGCCGCGCCGTCCGGGACGCCCAGCCCATCGGTCACGGCGAGCGCCGTGAACGGCGGCGCGCAGGTGCCCGGCTCGCCGCAGCCCAAGGGCTCCCCGCGCTGCGTCAAACGGGGCGAGGTCTGGGTCGACTGGGTCAGCTCGTACGACATCGTGATCAGCGCGAGGCAGGAATGGGAGCCGTTCCACCACATCTGCCCCGGCGAGACGATCCGGGTCTTCTGGGTCTGGTACGTCTACGAGCCCGACGGGTCGCAGAAGCTCTACGACTCGCAGGTCTTCCAGCTCACGTACGCGAAGCCCAGCGTCGACACCGGCGTGGCGGTCGAGGGCTGCCGCGGCGACTTCTACGTGGTCAAGGGCGGCCGGGCGGTCCGCCAGACCATCCCCGCCGGCGATCGGAAGGCCTACGGCGGCGACGCGGTCTACACCACGCTCTTCGACAACCCGTGCGGCTAGGCCCGCTCAGCGGCCGGGGTTGACCGGCGGGGCGGTCAGTGCCGCCACGTCGGGCCGGTGCACACCGCCGAACCCCGACTGCTCGGCCGCGATCTTCTCCTGCAGGCGCAGGATGCCGTGCAGCAGCGCCTCGGGGCGGGGCGGGCAGCCGGGGACGTACACGTCCACCGGGATGATCTGGTCGACGCCCTTGGTCACCGAGTACGAGTCCCAGTACGGCCCGCCGCAGTTGCTGCACGCCCCGAACGAGATGACGTACTTCGGCTCGGGCATCTGGTCGTACAGCCGCTTGATGGCCGGGGCCATCTTGTCGGTGACCGTGCCCGACACCACCATCAGGTCGGCCTGGCGCGGCCCGTGCGCGAACGGGATCACGCCCAGGCGCATGAAGTCGTGGCGGCTCATGCTGCTGGCGATGAACTCGATGGCGCAGCAGGCCAGGCCGAAGTTGAACACCCACAGCGAGTAGCGCCGACCCCAGTTCAGCACGAACTTGATCGGGTCTCCGAGCACCGAGGGCAGGGCCATGCGCTCAGCCTAGACCTCTGCGGGGCCTGGGCCACAGACCTGGCGGCGGAGTTAAGAAGGGGCCCTTCTGCTACGTGAAGCGATAAGAAGGGGCCCTTCCTTACCCCTGGAGGGTCAGTGGGCCGGCGCCACGTAACCCAGCCAGGCGTCCACCTCCTGCTGGGTCAGGATGCGATCTACCCGCGCCTGCGCCGTGATCGGGAAGCGGCGCCCCGGCCGCCAGTGGCGGCTGTAGCGCGGCGCGTCCAGCACCACGATCCGGGTGCCGCTGATCGCCGGGATGTCGGCCGGGCCGGTCTCGTTGCGCAGCACCGCACCCGTGGCGTCGGCGAGCTGGAAGAAGTCGTCCACGTGCTCCAGCTCGGAGCTGTCCGGGCCGAAGCGCATCGCGTTGACCCAGCGCTGGTCCGGCCGCCGCCCCTCGACCAGGCCCGCGCCGATCATGGCGTCGGCCAGCAGCACCTGGAGCTGGAAGTTGTCGGCCACGCCGCCCACCCACACCATCGCCCCGTGGCGGCTGGGCCGGTGCACGACCAGGACGTGCTCGTCGATGATCCGCAGCGCCAGGATGAGCCGCATGAACGCGGGCGCCGCCGAGTGCAGCGGGTCGACCTGCGCCATCCACGCGGCCCGGTCACCCAGCTGGGCGCGCGCCGACTCGTGCTGCAGGCAGGCCACCGCGGCCAGCGCCCAGTGCGGGCCGTCCCGCCAGGCCGCCAGCAGCGGCATCGCGGGCACCGGGCCGATGGCCGCGCCGAGCATCCCGGTCGCCACCGTCATCCCGGCCTGGTCGCGCTCGGGCAGCGGGCGCCCGGCGAAGCGGGCCAGCCAGGTGTCGAGGAAGGCGTGGGTACCGGTCAGCGCGCCGTTCAGCCGCTCCAGCACGATCCGGGTCAGCGGGCCCGGGTCGGCGCCCAGCTCCACCATCGCCCCGGCGGCGGTGGCGGCGTTGGCGGCGACGAACGGCAGCGGCGCCGCCCCGATCGCCGGGGCCAGGTACGCCACCGCCGGGGTCAGCTCCGCGGGCGGCACCTGCTGCGCGGCGCGCACCAGCGGCGCGACGGCCGACAGCGCCGCCATCGGGTCCTGCCCCATGACAAGCCGGTGAAACCCCTGCACCTGCTGCGCGAACACCCGACCTGCCCTCCTGCGGTGCGGGCTCTGCGGCCTTGATCGACGTCATCCTCCGCCTTCGCTCCGGATGACGTCGAGCGGCCCGCAACCGCCCGCACCTGGTTTTGTGGTGGTGCGGGCGGTGTGGCCTCAATCGGCGTCGTACGGCGTGGTCGTGCCGGGTGACGTCGAACGGCCGGCAACCGTCCGCACCTTGGTTTTTGCTGGTGCGGACTGCGTGGCGGCGGGCATGTCGCCCAGGTCGTAGCCGCGCAGCAGCACCAGTGCGATGCCCACGATAAGACCCGGCACAACAGTGAACCCGAGCAGGACTCCGGTACGCGCGGAGTCGGTCTGCGTCACCGTCATGCCCGCGGTGGTGGAGATGTAGCCGAAGGCCTGCAGCACGATGCCGAAGATGAACGGGCCGAGCGCCAGGCCCAGGGTCTCCCCCGCGGTCCACACGCCGGTGAACACGCCCGCCTGCCGCTTGCCGGTGCGGGCGGTGTCGTACGCGATGCAGTCGGGCAGCATGGCCAGGCCGAACAGCTGCTGGCCGGCGTAGCCGAAGCCGATCACGGCGATGATGGCGTAGACCGCCCAGTTCGGCAGCACCGGCGCCGCGACCAGCACCAGCGTCGCCACGGTCAGCGTGATCGAGGCGACCACGTACCCCTTGAGCTTGCCCAGCCGCTCGCCGACCCGGCGCCAGAACGGCATGACCACCAGCGCGGGGCTGACCACCACGACGAACAGGGTGGTCGTCGTGCCGGGGTCGCCGAGCACGTGCCGGGCGAAGTACTCGACGCCGCCGAGCATGCAGGCCACGCCGGTGGCCTGGACCACGAAGCAGGCGACCAGCACCCGGAACGGCCGGTTCGCGGCGACCACCTTGAGCTGCACCCGCAGCGACGGCTCGCTGGCGGTGATGACGCCGGTGGGCGCCTTGGCGGTGCTGAAGAACGCGAAGCAGGTGCCGGCGACCATGATCGCGGCGACGAACAGGCCCATCCAGCGGTATCCGGGGACGCCGCCGCCGGTGGAGTCGCGGATGATCGGCGCCAGCGCGCCGGAGACCAGGATCGAGGTGGCCAGCAGCGCGACGCGCCAGGTCATCAGCCGGGTGCGCTCGTCGGGCGAGGAGGTCATCTCGGCGGGCATCGCCACGTACGGCACCTGGAAGAAGCCGAACGCGGTCGCGGTGAGCAGGAACATCACCACCACGTAGAGCCCCGAGTAGGCGGAGATCCCGAGCGGGGCGGCGAAGATCCCCGCGAACAGCGCGGCCATGCCGAGTCCGGCGAACAGCAGGTACGGCCGGCGCGCGCCCCAGCGGGTCTGGGTGCGGTCGGAGATCCGGCCCACCAGCGGGTTGAGCACCACGTCCCAGGCCTTGGGCAGCAGCACCAGCAGCCCCGCCAGGCCCGCGGCCACCCCCAGGGTGTCGGTCAGGTACGGCAGCAGCAGCAGGCCGGGCACCGTGCCGAACGCCCCCGTGGTCAGCGACCCGAGGGAATATCCGACCCGAACATGCGTGGGAAGCGCTTCGCCCGGAGCCTCCATCACCTCCACACTGGATGTCATGAGGGCGGATGGTACGGGAGGCAGTTGAATGCGGGTACCTGCCGGTGTGGCGGCGGGCCATCCGGCCACCGCTGAAGTAGGCCTTCGGATACTCCGAATGGGCGGTTCGGCTGCCGACGCGGCGGTCGCGGCGGTGCTCGCGGCGTGCGTCGGCGAGACCGTGTTCACCGGCCTGAGCGGTGGCGGATTCGCCACTTACTACGAATCTTCGACAGGGCGCGTCTCCTGCCTTGATTTCTTCGTCTCCATGCCGGGTCTGGACGGTGATCGTAAAGCGGGGTCGATGCGGCCGATCGCGGTCACCTTCGGCGAGGTGCCGCTGCCGTACGAGATCGGCGGAGCCTCCGTGGCCGTGCCCGGAGTGCCCGCCGGGTGTGGCGAGATTCACGCCCGCTGGGGCGCGCTGTCCTGGTCCGACGTCGTCGCGCCGGCGGTGGGACTGGCCCGCACCGGAGTGCCCATCCCCGAGGCGCACGCGGTCACCCTGCCCTCGCTGGTGCAGGCGATGCTGATCGACCAGGGCACCACCGCGTACGCCCCCGGCGGGCGGCTGCTGCGCGGCGGTGAGCTGCTGTTCCACGCCGGGCTCGCCGACGCGCTGAGCCTCATCGCCGAGCAGGGCCCGTCGGTCTGCTACACCGGCGAGATCGGCCAGAGCATGGTCGAGGCGGTACGCGCCGACGGCGGGTCGCTCGGGCCGCTGGACCTGGCGTCGTACCGGGTGATCGACCGCGAGGTTAACGCCGCGCAGCTCGGCGGCTGCACCGTGCTCGGCCGCGCCGACCTCAACCGCGTCATCGACACCATCCGGTCGCTGCCCGCCGACCTGGCCGGCCTCGACCGCGGCGCCCGCGCCGTCACCCTGGCCAACGCGCTCGACCTGCCCCGCCGCCTGGACAAGCTCGGCGACACCACCAACGTCACCGCCGTCGACGAGGCCGGCAACGCCTGCGTGGTCACCACCACCCTCGGCCTCGGCTCCGGCATCTGGCTGCCCGGCCTCGGCGTCCACCTCAACTCGATGCTCGGCGAGGGCGAGCTGATCAGCGGCGAGCTGGCGCCCGGCGAGCGGATGGGCTCGATGATGTGCCCGCTGGTCGTGCTCGACCACGGCAACCTGCGGCTGGCGGTCGGCTCCGCGGGCGGCTCCCGGATCCGCTCGGCGCTGCTGAACACGCTGGTCGGCGTACTGATCGAGGACCTGGACACGGCGGCGGCCGTCGACGCCGCCCGGCTGCACCCGCTCGACGACATCGTCCACGTGGAACCGTCGTACCCGGCCGACCAGGCCGCCGCCCTCACCGCCGCCGGCTACACCGTCAACCGCTGGCCCGCCCTGAACCACTACTTCGGCGGCGTCTCCGCCATCGGCCCCACCGGCCCCGCCGCCGACCCCCGCCGAGGCGGCTCCGCCCTCCCCCTCTAACCCCCCGCCTGGTTGATCATGAACTTATGGCACGGCTCGACGGCGTGTCCTGGGCACAGCTTCCTGATCGACATGCCTTGCCCGGAGGCGTCGCGTCGAATTGCGGCGCGTCAGTTGATGTGTCCCTGAGCGACGTGATCGCCCCGGAAGGTCACGCCTTCTTCCTGAAGGCGGCGACGGGCCTCGTTCTCGTGGCCGGGGGGCAGTCGGCCGCCCGCGCCCACCACCCGGTGCCAGGGCACTCCACCGCCGTGGCGCGCCATGATCGTGCCGACCCGCCGGGCCGAGTTGCGACCCGACTCGTCCGCCAGAGCGTCCGCGACCGCGCCGTAGGTCATCACCCGCCCGAGTGGAATCTGCTCAACGAACCGCAGCACCGCTTCGGTGTACTCCTCGGGCGTCATGGCGCTCAGGCTAGTTCGCCGACCGCTTCCAGTCCCGCGCCGTCCCGAGTCGATCAGGAAGCTGTGCACGCGACACACCGTCGAACCGTGCCACAAGTTCATGATCAACGCGGCGGGGGGTGGTGGTGGGGGGCGGTGGGGCGGGGGGCGCCAGTGGGTGGGATGGGGAGGGGGGTGGGTGCGGGTCGGTGGGCAGAATGGGGGGATGCGGGACGTGGTCACGCGGGCTAAGCGCGTGGTGGTGAAGGTGGGGTCGTCGTCGTTGACGACGGCTGCCGGGGGGTTGGATCCGGGGCGGTTGGGCGCGCTGGTGGCGGCGGTCGCCGCGGCGGAGCGGCCGGAGGGCGGGGCGCGGCGGGAGGTCGTGCTGGTGTCGTCCGGGGCGATCGCGGCCGGGCTGGCGCCGCTGGGGTTGAGCCGACGACCGCGGGATCTGGCCACGCAGCAGGCTGCCGCCAGTGTGGGGCAGGGGCGGCTGATGCACGCGTACACGGAGGAGTTCGGGCGGCACGGGCGGACCGTGGGCCAGGTGCTGCTGACCGTGGACGACGTGACCCGGCGGGCGCACTACCGCAACGCGTACCGCACGCTGCGCAAACTGCTCGACATGAACGCCGTGCCGATCATCAACGAGAACGACACCGTCGCCACCGAGGAGATCCGGTTCGGCGACAACGACCGGCTGGCCGCGCTGGTGGCCGCGCTGGTCCAGGCGGACCTGCTGGTGCTGCTCTCGGACGTGGACGCGCTGTACACCGGCCACCCGTCGCACCCGGATTCGCGGCGCGTCGACGAGGTCGCCGACTTCGCGCGGCTGCGTACGTTCGACGTGAGCCAGGCGGGCAGTGCCGGGGTCGGCACCGGCGGCATGGTGACCAAGGTCGAGGCCGCCCGGATCGCCAGCGACGCGGGTATCCCGGTGGTGCTCACGGCTGCGCCCATGGCCGCCGCGGCCCTGCGCGGCGAGTCGGTGGGCACGCTCTTCCACGCCGCGGGGGTACGGGCCACCGCCCGCCTGCACTGGCTCGCCCACGCCACCACCGCCCGCGGCCGCCTGCACCTGGACCCGGGCGCGGTCTCGGCGGTGGTCGAGCGTCGCGCCTCCCTCCTACCGGCCGGCATCACCGCCGTGGACGGCGCCTTCACCGCCGGTGATCCGGTCGACCTGGTGGACACCGGCGGCCGCGCGGTCGCCCGCGGGCTGGTCAACTACGACGCCCTGGAGCTGCCCGGCCTGCTCGGCCGCTCGACGGGTGAGCTGGCCGCCACGCTGGGCCCCGCCTACGAGCGCGAGGTGATCCACCGCGACGACCTCGTCCTCCTCCCGGCGGGATGAGGAAGGGCGCCTTCGTCGGCTCGGCCGGCGAGCCGAGCAGCAACACGGTTCGCATTACGTAGTAGGAGGGCCCCTTCTTGCCGGCCCGGCGCGCTGGGGCGCAGGGCGGGCGGCTGGGCTGGGCGAGTTACGGAGAGGCTGGACGCATGAGCGTGATCGAGCAGGCGGGGCGGGCCCGGGAGGCGGCCACGGTGCTGGCGACGGTGTCGCGGGCGGTGAAGGACGCGGCGCTGCTGGCGATGGCCGACGCGCTGTCGTCGCGTACCCCCGAGATCCTCGCGGCCAACAAGCTGGACGTGGCGGCGGCGCGCGAGCAGGGCACGCCGGAGTCGACCGTGGACCGGCTGGCGCTGAACGAGGCGCGCCTGGCCGGGATGGCCGACGGGCTGCGCCAGATCGCAGGGCTGCCGGACCCGGTCGGTGAGGTGGTCCGGGGCGGCACGCTGGCCAACGGGCTGCAGGTGCGGCAGCTGCGGGTGCCGTTCGGCGTGGTCGGCATCATCTACGAGGCGCGGCCGAACGTGACCGCCGACGCGGCGGGCCTGACCCTCAAGTCGGGCAACGCGGTGCTGCTGCGCGGCTCGGGCTCGGCGGCGCGCTCCAACGCGGCGATCGTGGTGGTGCTGCGCGACGCGCTGGCCGCGGCCGGGTTGCCTGCCGACGCGGTGCAGCTGGTCGACTCGGCCACCCGCGAGACGGTCAAGGAGCTGATGCGCGCCCGCGGCCTGGTCGACGTGCTGATCCCGCGCGGCGGGGCGTCGCTGATCCGCACCGTGGTCGAGGAGTCGTCGGTGCCGGTGATCGAGACCGGGGTGGGCAACTGCCACATCTACGTCGACGAGACCGCCGACCTGGACATGGCGCTGAAGATCCTGCTCAACGCGAAGGTGCAGCGGCCGTCGGTGTGCAACGCGGCCGAGTCGCTGCTGGTGCACGCGGCGGTGGCCGACACGTTCCTGCCCCGGGCCCTGGCGGCGCTGCGCGAGCAGGGCGTGACGGTGCACGGTTCCCCCGAGATCGTCGCGTACGACGACACCGTCGTCCCCGCGACCGAGGACGACTGGGGCACCGAGTACCTGGCGCTGGAGCTGTCGGCGCGGGTGGTGGCGTCGCTGGACGAGGCGGTGGCGCACATCCGCCGCTACGGCTCGGGCCACTCCGAGGCGATCATCACGACCTCGCTGCCCGCCGCGAGCCGGTTCACCGCGCACGTGGACGCGGCGGCGGTGCTGGTCAACGCGTCGACCCGGTTCGTCGACGGCGGCGAGCTGGGCTTCGGCGCCGAGATCGGCATCTCCACCCAGAAGCTGCACGCGCGCGGCCCGATGGGCCTGCCGGAGCTCACCAGCACCAAGTTCGTGATCACCGGCGAGGGGCAGGTGCGCGGCTAGCGGATCGCGCGGATGACGTTCAGGGTGAGGTGCACGTCGAACGCGTCACCCTGTTCGGAGTCCCAGCCGCCGTCGGTGCGCTGCGTCTCGGCCAGCCGCTTCTTGGCCGCGATCATGGTCCAGTCGTCGGCCGAGACGCCGACCCGGCGCAGCGAGGCGGCCATCGCGGCCGCGTCGACCGGCGCCATCCGGGGCAGCCGCTCGCCGAGCACCGACTGCATCCTGGCTGCCTCGTAGAACATGTCCTGCCGGTACATCACCGCGGCGCCCAGCCAGCCGGTCATCAGGTACGACGGCCAGGTGCCGTCGCTGTTCAGGCTGTTCTTGATGAACTCGGCGCCCCGCGCGGTGCACTCGGCGTACGGGATGGGCGTGTCGTCGCCGTAGGGCAGCGTGGCCCGGAAGTCGAGCCCGGACACGGTCAGCCAGAAGGTGGCGTTCGCGGTCAGGTAGAGGGTGGCCTCGGGGTCGCCGGGCTGCGCCCACTCGGGCGCCTCGGGGGCGAGCTCCTTGACCTCCTGCCAGCTGCCGTCGGCCGCCTGACGCCGGCCCAGCCACGCCAGCGCCTGCTGAGCCGCCGGGCGGCCGAGCGCGCCGAGGTCGTCGAGCTGGTCGATGCGGAAGCAGGTGACGTCGATCGACGGGATCTTGCCCCGGGCCGAGGTCGGCCAGCCGCCGCCGGGAAGTTGACCGGCTTCCATGGCCGAGATGACGTCCTCGCTCGGCATCACGCCGGTACGCAGGTACGACAGGCGTGCCCGGTCCACCGGGTCGCCTTTCTTCACCACGAAACCGATTGCCGCGTCGAGATCAACCACGATCATCAAGGGTACGTGGCGACCTGGATCACGACCTCAGCAGGTCGGTCAAGGTCAACAGAACTCGCGGTCGGAATAGGCCGCGTTCAGTGCCACAAAAGCAGGACAGATAGATCAGACATCTGTCGCCGAACCGCAACTTTCGCATTCAGGATCAAACCTGGAGGCATGCCCTAGTCGTCCGCTCTTCGAACCACCCGGATGCCGTCACCGCCATTGCCGACGCCGAGCCGCAGACATCTGAGGAAAGTTATCCACAGCCCCGCTTGAGTCCACTGTGGACCACTAGAGTCGGCCCAAATGGGTGGCGGCCAGCGGATGGTCCCCGCAGGCCGCCTGAGATCCCACTCGGCATCCATCTCAGGAGGGCAAGTGAGAACCGACCCCAAGCTACGCCATCGACCCAGCCGGATCGCACGAAGCATCGCGATCGTCGCCGCAGCCGCGCTCGGCGCGACCGCCCTGCCGTCCACGTCTACCGCCGCGTCCTTCCCGGGCGTCAGCCTCGGCGCGACGAGCGGTTACTCCAGCAAGGTCGACATGAGCTGGAAGGCCGCGCGGAACTGGATCTACATCTGCGGCAGCAACGCGTTCCCGAGGTACGCAAAAATTGTCTATACCTTCTAATCGAGTTCGATGGAGCGTGGCGGCCCTAGCCGCCACGCTCCACCTCATCTGCCTGATTGCAGGCTGCTCCCCACCCGGTCGATCCGGGCCGCTTTACGTGGGCGATGGTCGCGGCCTGTCCGGCGGCTCGCGGGACCCCGGCACAGTGATCTCGTTCGGAGCGTCCAAGGTCCGAAACCCGACCGACGAACCGCTGACCGTGACCGGGATATCGCTCCGTGGGTCGAACACCCAGGACGGAGTCACCGTCACCGACGTCTACGTCCTGGATTTGACCGGCATCACCGACACCGCCGGGTTGGCCAACGGCTTCCCGCCGCCGAGCCAGGCGACCGATCCGTTCGTACCGGCCGAAGGGGCAGTCCTCAGCCCCAACACCTGGTACCAGATCCTGTTCGTCATCCACGTCGAAAAACCCGGCATCTGGACGTTCTCGGACGTCGAGATCAGTTACGAGGCGAATGGCGAGAAGTTCGTCGCCACGGCGCCCGACGGACTGCGGATTTGCGCGCCTCGAACGGTCGACTGCAGCCAGTGACCGCGACTGCGGGAGGCAGACAGAAGGCCCGCCTCCCGCAGTCGTCGGCTCAGTAGCTGGGCAGGCTCGGGTCGATGGTCTTGACCCAGGCCAGCACGCCGCCCTGGACGTGCACGGCGTCCTTGAACCCGGCCGCCTTCAGCGCCGCGAGCGCCTCGGCCGACCGCACGCCCGACTTGCAGTGCAGCACGATCTGCTTGTCCTGCGGCAGCGTGGCCAGGGCCTCGCCGGACAGGATCTCGCCCTTGGGGATGAGCACGCTGCCCGGGATGCGCACGATCTCGTACTCAGCCGGCTCGCGGACGTCGACCAGCAGGAAGTCCTTCTCGGCGTCCTGCCACTCCTTGAGCTCGCGGGCGGTGATGGTCGCGTCGACCACCGCCTCCTGCGCCTCGACGGAGACCGCGCCGCAGAAGTCCTCGTAGTCCTCCAGCAGCTGGGTGACGGTCGGGTTCTCGCCGCAGAGCGCGCAGGCCGGGTCCTTGCGGACCTTGATCTTGCGGTACGTCATCTCCAGGGCGTCGTACACCATCAGCGAGCCCACCAGCGGCTCGCCGACGCCGGCGAGCAGCTTGATCGCCTCGGTGACCTGGATCGCGCCGATGCTCGCGCACAGCACGCCCAGCACGCCGCCCTCGGCGCACGACGGGACCATGCCGGGCGGCGGCGGCTCCGGGTAGAGGCAGCGGTAGCAGGGGCCGTGCTCGGCCCAGAACACGCTGGCCTGCCCGTCGAACCGGTAGATCGAGCCCCACACGTACGGCTTGCCCAGCAGCACCGCGGCGTCGTTGACCAGGTAGCGCGTGGCGAAGTTGTCCGTGCCGTCGACGATCAGGTCGTACTGCCCGAAGATGTCGAAGACGTTGTCCCGGTCGATCGCGGTGTTGTGGATCACCACGTTCACGTACGGGTTGATCTCGCGGACGCTGGCCGCGGCCGACTCGGCCTTCGGGCGGCCGATGTCCGACTGGCCGTGGATGATCTGGCGCTGCAGGTTGGACTCGTCGACGGTGTCGAACTCGACGATGCCCAGCGTCCCCACACCCGCGGCGGCCAGGTACATCAGCGCGGGCGAGCCGAGACCACCGGCACCCACGCACAGCACCTTGGCGTTCTTGAGCCGCTTCTGCCCGGCAACCCCGACGTCCGGGATGATCAGGTGACGGCTGTAGCGGCGGATCTCGTCCACCGAGAGCGACTCGGCGGGTTCCACCAGCGGCGGCAATGACATGACCACATTCTCGCTCGCCCTACCCGCCGACCGCCATGATCGACCATCTCCCGGACTGCGAGGTGTGTCACGCCGCTGGCCTGGCGCGTCAGGGAATAGCGGGACCTCGATAGAGCTGGCCGGTACGGTACGGCCACGCGTACGGCAGGCAGCCCCGCAGGCCGGTCGACTGCTGCATCATCACCGGCGCGTCCAGGCCGGCCCCCGGGCAGTCCTCGTGGCCGAACCCGAGCTGGTGGCCCACCTCGTGGTTGAGCGCGAACGCCCGGTAGTCGCCCAGCGGGGCGCCGTAGCCGGGCACAGCGGTCAGCCAGCGGCTCAGGTTGATGATCACCTGACCGGGCAGGCGGCAGGAGACGAACCCGTCGGTGTACAGCCCGCCGGCCGCGCACATCTTCTTCGACGTCTGCGCGCTGGCCAGGTACACCGTGAACTCGGCGGTGGCCTTCTCGGCGACCCGCTGGAACCGGTACACCCCGCCGCTGGTCCAGCCGCGCGCGTCGCCCAGGATCGCCTCGACCTCGCCGCCGAACGGTGCCGCCTGCTGCTCGGTCCCCTGCTCGACGGCGACCCGGAACTTGCGCACGGTGCCCTTGGCGCCGAGCACCTTGCCGGTGCCGCCCACGTACGCGAACTTGCCGGTGCCGCTGGCGGGGACCCCGGCCGGATCGGCGGGGGTGCCCTCCTCGCGTCCGGTGGGCCCCGGCGCGGCGGACGGAGCCGGCGTGCCGGTGGCGGCGGCGGCGCTGGGCGCGGCCGGGCCGTCGAGCAGCAGCCCGTCCGAGCCGCGGGCGAGGTCGATGCCGACCAGGCCGACCACCACGCCGAGCAGCGACAACACGATGATCAGGTTCCGGCGGCGGCGCGCCCGGATCTGCGCCCGGCGCCGGGCGCGGAAGCCAGCGCCGTCGTCGGGGTCCTGCCGCCGGGCCGGGTACGTCTCCAGGTCGGGATACATCAGGCCACCGACGGTCCGGCGTAGCGCTTGCCGTCGACGTACGGCCAGGGGTTGGCGATGCACCCCTTGAGCCCCAGCGTCTGCTGCTGCATCGTCGGGGCGAGCTTGCCCGCACCCGGGCAGCCCTCGTGGTAGTGGCCCAGCTCGTGGCCGACCTCGTGGTTGATCACGTAGTTGCGGTAGAGGTGCAGCTCGATGTGCTTGCTGAGGTAGTCGGGCACCGAGCCGCGCCAGCGGTTCAGGTTGATCACCACCCGCCCCGGCAGGCGGCACGAGGTGTAGGAGACGCCGTTCATGCGGGTGTCCATGCCGCCCTGGGCGCACAGCTTGCGCGTCGTCTCACCGGTCGCGAGATAGACCGTGAACTGGTACGACGACCCCGCCGCGACCCGCTGCAGCCGGAACTGCTTACCGGCGATCCAGCTTCGCGGGTCGCCCAGCGTCTCGTCGATCATGCGGGTGAACTCGGGCAGCTCGTCCTTGGCCACGTTGGACTCGGCCGCCACCCGGAACCGCTTGATGTTGCCCGCGGTCCCCATCACCTTCCCGGTGCTGCTCGCGTAGGTCCAGGTCCCCGGCCCGGAGGCGGGCGTCGGACCGTCCATCTGGTACACCGGCTCGGGCGAGGGCGACGGACTGGGCGAGGGCGACGGCGAGGCAGCCGCGCTCGGCGACGCCGGGGTGGCCGCGACCGGCCGGGTGGGCGGCGGCTCCGGGGCACCGCGCAGCAGGTCGATGCCGACCAGCACGGCCGCCCCGAGCAGCAGGCACAGCACGGCGGTACGGCGGCGGCGCTGCCGCATCCGGGCCCGGGCGAGCCGTCCTGCCTCGGCCCGTGACGCCCGTACGGCCGTCGTGTCGGTGTCCCAGTTGCGGGCGGCACGGGGCGAGGGGGCGGTGCGCATCGTGACAGCCTGCCATATCCGCTACGGCAGTAGTGCCGCGAGCCTTCGGTTGACCGCGCTGAGGGTGGCCCGGACGACCGCGCGCCGGGGATCTCCCGACACCAGTGCCGACCCGGCCAGCTGCTCCACCCAGCCGCCGCAGACCAGCAGCACCACCACGACCGCCACCTCGCAGCTGCCCATCGGCACGATCGTCGCCTGCTCGACGAAGCACCGTCCGGACTCGCCGGTCGTGGTGCCCTCCCGCAGCAGGTCGTCGATGGCGACGGCGGTCGCGGCGGCGCACAGGCGCAGCACGTACGCGTCGACGGCGGGGCCGCTGGCCACGCCGGTCGCCTGGCGGGCGCCGGTGTTCAGCCGCACCTCGACCGTGGCGTCCAGGCCGAAGGTGCTGGTCTGGACGTGCTCGATGATGGCGCGCGGACCCTGGTCGCGCTCGGTGTGCAGCGGCGGCGGGGACGCGGTCTGGGGCAGCTCGGGTTCGCTGTTCACCGCCCGCAGGGCGGGCGCGCGTTCACTGCTGCGCAGCTCGCCGGGGGCGCGGCGGGGCACGCTCACCGGATGGCGGCGGCGCGGCTCGCGGGCCGGCGGGTCGGCCAGCGGGTCGTGCGTGCCGGTCAGGCCGGGCGGCGGCGCGGCGCCGGCGCCGGAGCGCGGCGCGGGCAGGGTGGCCGTCTGCGCGGCCGGCTCGGCGGCCTGCGCGGCGGGGCGGGGCAGCAGCCCGCCCGCCGGGGCGGCGTCGATGCCCATCTGCTCCTGCAGCATCCGGGCGACCATCCGGCTGATCGCGGCCGGATCGGCCCCTTCGGCCAGGTCCAGCCGCAGGTGGTGGGCGCCGGTGGCGGTGGTGCGCAGGGCCGCGTCGCGTACGCCCGCGACGCCGCGCACCGCCTTCAGCACCGCGTCCACATCGAAGCCGTCCGGGCGCTGCTCGGTCGGCAGGTCGTCGCGGCGCAGGTGGGAGGCGATCCGGTCCAGCTGCGGCGTGGCCGCGGCCGGGTCGCCCTCGGGCAGCGGGTGCGTGGTCGGCGGCACGTCGGGCACCCCGGGCACGCGCTGCGGCAGGTGCTCGTCGTCCTCGTCGTCGGCGACGGCGTCCGGGGCGGTGGCGGGCGCGCCGTGGCCGTTGGCGGTGCGGCCGAACGGGTCCTGCGCCGGGATGGCGAACCCCGGCCGGGCCTCGGCCCGGGGCGGTGCCGGCCGGAGCGGCTCGGCGGGCGGCTGCTGGGCGGCGGCGGGCAGCGGCGGCGCGGGCGCGGCCGGCTCGGGCACGAGCGGCGGCCGGGTGGGCAGCGGCGCGTCCGCGAACGCCCGGCCGAACCGGGCTCCGAGCGACAACCCGTCCTCGTGCTCGCCCCCGCGCGGGGCGCCCCCGCGCGGCTCAAGCCCGCGTGTCTCAAGCCCGCGTGGCTCCGGTCCGCGCGGATCCGGTCCCCGGAACTCGGCGGCGCGCGGCTGCTCCACCGGCCGCCCCGGCGCCTCGGCCGGGGGCGTGTGCTGCGAGGTCTGCTGCGGATCGGGCTGCATCATCGACGGCTCCGGCTGCGGCGGCTCTGCCGTGGGAACGGCGCGGGTGGCGGCCTCGGCCATGGCCGCCAGCGGCGGCTCCGCCGCGTGGGCCGCGGGCGGGGCGCTGGGCACCGGCCCGGACAGCTCGGCGGGCAGCGACGGGCGCAGGCCGGGCGGCGGGGCCGGGTAGGCGCCGGTGGGCATGGTCAGCGCCGACTGGGTGGCAGCGGCCAGCGGCGGCACCACCGGGATCGGCGTGACCTCGGCCGCGGGGCTGACGGGGGCGGGCTGGTACGGCGTGAAGACCGGCGGGGCGCTCAGGTGGGGCAGCCCGTGCGCCGGAGTGGGCTCGTCGAACGCGGCGAACCGGGCGAACTCCGCCGAGGCCTGGGCCATCTCGTCGGCGTACGGGTCCTCGCTGAGCGGGCTGTCGTCGAAGGCGTGGTGGCTGTGCGCCGGGGGCCGGTGGTGCCCGTTCGGGGCGGCGGGGATCGGCGGCACCGGGCGGGTGATCGTCGCGGCGAAGGGGTCGGCTCCGGTCAGCGCGTCGATGCCGCGCCGGTCGGCCACGGCCGTGTGCCACGGCGTCAGCGGCTCGAAGCCGGGCTCCAGCGCCGCACCCGCACTCGACCACGCCTCGGCCGAGTCGGCCCGGGTAGGCTGCCCCTGCCCGGCGGGCCAGGCTGGCGCGACACCGTCCGTCGCGGACTCGTCTGCTCCGCCGTCGGGGGGCAGACTTGCTCGCCCCGCGTTCTCGGTCTGCCCAGTTACATCCACCGTGCGCTCCTCCGTCGCCCACGCTGAGGCTACCGTGAACGGCGAATGACGATAAGTTGCAACGACGGGCCAGTTTGCAAGATCCGTCAAAGTCCCGTCCGCAGGGTGAGGAGACGCCATGACCGCGGCCACCAGTGGGGGCAACCCCAACGGCTCGACAGCCACGGGCAGGCCGACCCGGCTGCCTCGGTCGGCGCGCCGCAAGCAGCTCCTCGCCGCAGCTCAGGACGTGTTCGTCGCCCAGGGCTACCACTCGGCGGCGATGGACGACATCGCCGAGCGCGCGGGCGTGTCGAAGCCTGTCCTCTACCAGCACTTCCCGGGCAAGCTCGAGCTGTACCTGGCCCTGCTCGACACGCACTGCGACGCGTTCGCCGAGCGGATCCGGTCGGCGATGGCGGCGACCACGGACAACAAGGAGCGGGTCCGGGGCGCGATGCGGGCCTACTTCGACTTCGTCTCGCACGAGAGTGAGGCGTACCGGCTGGTGTTCGAGTCGGACCTGCGCAACGACCCGGCGGTGGCCGAGCGGGTGGACCGGATGGAGCGGGTCAGCGTCGAGGTGATGACCGCGACGATCATGTCCGACACCGGTGTCAGCCGGGCCCGCGCGGAGGTGCTCGCGGCCGGCCTGAGCGGTGCGGCCCAGGTCGCGGCCCGGTGGTGGCTGGCGGCGGGCCGGGTCATCGACCAGGACGAGGCCGAGGCGCTCGTCGCCGCGCTGTCCTGGCGCGGCATCAGCAGTTTCCCGCTCACCGACCACTGACCGGGATGCGGCACCGGCGCGGCGCGCCCCGCCACCCCGACATCGAACCGTCCAGCCGCGACAGCGCGGTAGTCTCGCTGACGAGCCGAGGAGGTTGTGTGGAGGTCAAGGTAGGTGTGCAGTTCGCCCCGCGGGAGCTGGTGGTGGACAGCGCGCAGACGCCCGCTGAGGTCGAGAAGCTGATCGCCGACGCGCTGGCGTCGGACAGCAAGGTGCTGACCCTGGTGGACGAGAAGGGCCGTCGGATCATCGTGCCGACGGACAAGCTGGCATACGTGGAGATCGCCGAGTCGTCAACCCGCAGCGTCGGCTTCACCCGCTGACCTGCTGGCACCGCGCCGCGCCCCGCCTCCCGCGGGGCGCGGCGATCGTTTTCCGCCTCGGGCCGAGGTGTGACGCGCGCCATATACTGCCGCTGTGGCCCCTGATGCTGGTGTGATCGATCTGCTGGGCATGCTCGCGTACGGCGAGCTGCTGGCCTTCGACCGGATGGCCGCCGACGCGCGGCTCGCCCCCGACCTGCGCCGCCAGGCGCTGCTCGCGCAGATGGCGGCCGCCGAGATCGGCAACTACCGGCGGCTGGCCGACCGGCTGAGCGCGCTGGGGGTCGACCCGCAGGACGCGATGGCCCCGTTCACGGCGGCGCTGCGGACGTACCACGACAACACCGAACCGGCCGACTGGCCCGAGGCGCTGACCAAGGCCTACGTCGGCGAGGGGATCAGCGACGACTTCTTCCGCGAGGTGGCCCGGCTGGTGCCGGCCGTCTCGCTCGGCGACGCCGACCGCGCCCTGGTGCTGGACGTGCTGCACCACGACGACTACGCCGTCTTCGCCGCGCGCGAGATCCGGGCGTGCGTCGCCGCCGAGCCCGGCCTGGCCGACCGGCTGTCCATGTGGGCGCGGCGGCTGGTCGGCGAGGCGCTGTCGCAGGCCCAGCAGGTGGCGCAGGAGCGCGCCACGCTGACCGCGCTGCTGCTCGACGGAGGCGCCGGCGAGGGCGCCGACGGCTTGTTCCGGCGGTTGACGAGCGCCCACACGGCCCGGATGACCGCGGTCGGCCTCAACAATTGACCGATTTGCGTGTGATATCCCACTAATCTGCGGTCAATCGGCCCGCACCAGGTGACCAGACGCGAACGTGGTCGTACGATAGGTGAGCTGACATGGGCAGGTGCCCATGTCATCGCGTGTGCGGCGCCGCGATCGACCCGATCGTGCCCCGTGGACCGGATTCATCTCCGTCTCCGCCAGCGCCCCGCGTTTCGAGACTGAATATGCGCCCTTCGATGACAACTGGGCGTACCGACATCCGCAGGCCGACCGGTCAACCGGTCACCGGCCGCGGATCACTGAGAGGGCACCCCAGCACCTGATGACCGACATCACGAACAACGCAACACCGACCCTCGCGCCCACCTTCGCCGAGCTCGGCGTCCGCCCGGAGACCGTGGCGAGCCTGGCCGCGATGGGCATCGAGCGCGCCTTCGCCATCCAGGAGTACGCGCTGCCGATCGCGCTGCGCGGCGGCGACATGATCGGCCAGGCGCCCACCGGCACCGGCAAGACCTTCGGCTTCGGCATCCCGCTGATCGACCGCGTGACCGCCCGCGGCGAGGGCGGCAACGACGGCATGCCGCAGGCGCTGGTCGTCGTACCCACCCGCGAGCTGGGCCTCCAGGTCGCCAAAGATCTCGCCGGAGCGGGCAGGTCCCGCGGCGTCCGCGTGCTCGCCCTCTACGGCGGCGTCGCGTACGAGCCGCAGGTCGAGTCGCTCAAGTCCGGCGTCGAGATCCTGGTCAGCACCCCCGGCCGCCTGCTCGACCTGTGCAAGCAGAAGCACCTGAAGCTCGACAAGGTCCGGGCGCTGGTGCTCGACGAGGCCGACCGCATGCTCGACCTGGGCTTCCTCGACGACGTCGAGAAGATCCTGTCCATGCTGCCGGTCGAGCGGCAGACGATGCTGTTCTCGGCGACCATGCCCGACCCGATCGTGGCGCTGTCGCGCCGCTTCCTGCGTACGCCGGTGACGGTGCACGCCGGGCACACCGCCGAGCCGGGCGTGAGCCCGCAGACCAAGCAGGTCGTCTACCGCACCCACCAGCTCAACCGGCTGGAGCTGCTGGCCCGCGTGCTGCAGGCCCAGGGCCGCGGCCTCACCATGATCTTCACCCGGACCAAGCGCAACGCCGACCGCGTCAGCGAGGATCTGGACTTCCGCGGCTTCGCGGCCGCGGCCGTGCACGGCGACCTCGGCCAGGGCGCGCGCGAGCGGGCGCTGCGGGCGTTCCGGGCCGGCAAGATCGACGTACTGGTCGCCACCGACGTCGCCGCGCGCGGCCTGGACGTCTCCGGCGTCACCCACGTCATCAACTACGACTGCCCGGACGACCCGGAGACGTACGTGCACCGCATCGGCCGCACCGGCCGCGCCGGGGCCTCCGGCGTCGCGGTGACCTTCGTCGACTGGGAGGACATGCCCCGCTGGCGGATCGTCGAGAAGACGCTCAGCCTGGAGCTGACCGGCCCGGACGGCCCGATCGAGACGTACCACACCTCGCCCTGGGTCTACACCGACCTGGACATCCCCACCGACGTCAGCGGCACCCTGCCCAGCGCGCAGCGCTCCCGGGCCGGGCTGTCCGCCGAGGTCGAGGAGGACCTGGGCGGCGGCAGCCGACGGGGTGCGCGCGGCAAGCGCGGCCCGGTCGAGCAGGCGCCGCCGCGCGAGCGCGCCCCGCGGCGCCGCCGCCGCCTCGAAGGCGACGAGGCCCCCGCCGCCGTGGTCGCTCCGGTGGCCGAGGCGGGCGACGGCCCGGCCGAGACCGAGGCCGGTGAGGGCGCCGGTCGCAGCCGACGGCGGCGCCGCCGTCGCGGCAGCGGCACGGCCGCGGCCGGTTCGGTGACGCACGAGGCCGCGAACGAGCCCGCGACGGCGCAGGAGACCCCGCTGGTGGAGGCCGCCCGCGAGCCCGTGAAGCCGCGCGAGGCGTCGCTGGTGATCTCGTTCTCCGACCCGTCCGACCCCTTCGGGCCGGACACCTCGACCCCGGCCGCGCCCGCGCGGACACGCCGCCGGCGCCGCCCGGCGACTCCGGCCGCCGAGGCCTGATCCGCCCCGCACGACTGACGCCTCTCCACCGGGACGACCGGTGGGGAGGCGTTCTCCGTTCCTCTGCGAGGCGGTGACGGCAGCCCGAAGGTCAAACTAAAGTTTGAGGTTAGGGTTACCTAATTCCCGTACGGTGCTCGGCATGAGTGAGCCCTTCTCCGCCCGGCTGCGCGCCGCCACCTGGACCGACCACAAGGCGGCCGAGCAGACGACCTTCCTCGACGACCTCACCCGGGGCCGCCTCACGGTGGCCGCCCACGCGGCCCTCACCGCGCAGTACCACCTGATCTACGAGGTGCTGGAGGAGGCCGCCCGCTCCTGGCAGGGCGACCCGATCGCCGGGGTGTTCCACCACGAAGGGCTCACCCGCCTGCCCGCGCTCGCCGCCGACCTGGAGTTCCTGCTCGGCGCCGACTGGCGCGACGCGCTCAGCCCCGTGCCCGCCGCCGCCGCGTACGTCGCCCGCCTGCGCGAGGCCGCTTTCACCGACCCCGGCGCGTACGTCGCCCACCACTACAACCGCTACCTGGGCGACCTGTCCGGCGGGCAGTACCTCGCCCGCGCCCTGGCCCGCGCGTACGACCTCACCCTCGGCGGCGACGGCCTGCGCTTCTACGCCTTCGACCTCGGCGACCTCGACGCGTTCAAGAACGGCTACCGCGCCGCCCTGGACGCCGCCCCCTGGGACGAGGCGGCACAGGAGTCGGTCGTCGCGGAGGTGAAGCTGGCCTACCAGCTCAACACCGACGTCCTCGCCGACCTGGGCCGGGCCCACCCCAACCCGTTCCCGCCCGAGGTCATCGCCCAGATCATGCGGCACATGAACGACGACCACGCCGACGACTCGCTGCTCATCTGCCGCGCCGCCCTGCCCGAGCCGACCCGGCCGCGGACCTCGTCGGCCGCCATGTCCGGTATGGACGCCGCCGGCATCGAGTTCCGCGCCGTCGTCGACGGGGTCGACACGCCGGTACGCGTCCCGTTCGCCGCGCGGCTCACCGAGCGCGCGCAGGTACGTGTCGAGGTCACGCGGCTCTACCGCGAGGCGTGCCAGATCCTGGGCGTGCCCGCGCGCTGACCGGCGGTGGTCGCTGACCCGCCCGGCGTGCCTGTCCGTGGAAGACTGGGCAGGTGGAGACGGCTCACGAGGTACTCGTCGCGCTGGCCGGGCGGTACGCCTTCGCCGAGGTCGCCGCGCTGGCCTCGACCGGCGGCGCGCTGACCACCCTCGATGTAGCCCGGGTGCAGCAGCTCTGCGCCTTCGGCCAGCGGCTGCTCGACCTCGACGCCGAGGACTTCGGCGAGAGCAACCCGGCCGCCGACGCCAACACCGAGCACGCCGTCGCGGACAGCGTCGACGGCGACTCCGTGCCGGAGCCGCTGCGCGAGCGCGCCCTGGCCTGCCGGATGCCGCAGGCGCCCCGCGAGCCGCACCGGGGCGCCCTGGGCAGCATGCGCCCGGCGTACCGGCTGCTGCTGGAGGTCATCGCGGCCCGCTTCCACCGCGGCGAGACCAACGCCGTGGTCGCCGGGGTCCACATCGCCAGCGAGTACGCGGCGCTGCTGGCCTGGGAGCGGGTGCTCGGGCACGCGGCAGATCCGGCGCGCATGCCCGCCTCCGTCGGCAGCGACGGCAGCGCCTGGGGCGACTTCGACGACCGCGAGTGCCCGCACACCAAGCCGGAGAAGTCCGCCGCGCGCCGGTCGCTGCTGGTGGCGCACGAGAACGCGGCCGGCTGGCGGGCCTACCTGGACCGCCAGCACTCGAACACCGCGCACGCGCTGTCGGTCTGCGCCGTCGGCTGCCACCGCCGCTGCGCCGTGTACAGCCGCCTCAGCGCGCACCAGGCCGAGGTGGTCACGTACGGCTGCCGGCTGGCGGAGGCGCTGAACGGGTCGGCGGTGGTGAAACTGCGGCACAGCGCGCCGGTCGGGCACGGGTTCGGGGTGCCGTCGCGGCGGGAGCTGCTGGAGGCGTGGGGGCGTACCCGGGCGTCGCTGGCGAAGATCGCGCCCGCGATCGGCGAGGAGGACGGGTTCGCGCTGCCCGGCTTCGCGGCACTGGTGTCGGAGCTGGCCGGGGAGCCGATGCGGCCCGACACGCTGCTGGCCGATACCGCGATCGCACTCGCCTCGGCCCTGTCACCGCGCGGCGGATCGGTCACCGGGCCACCGGTCGCGGCCGCGGACACCTCAAGCCTTTCCTGACGGGGACCGGCCCCGACCACCACCCGCCTTCTATTGACGCTGGCCTATCCAGAGGACGAATCTCGGAAATCCGTCCTCTGGATAGGCCAGCGTCGATGCTAAGGCGCGGGCTGCGGGGCCGCCGGGTCGGTGAGCAGTTCGGCCAGGTGGGGGTGGATGTGCCACTGGGCGAGGAGGGTGTCCAGTTCCGGGTCGGCGGGCGTGGCGGCACCGGTGCGGCGGGCGCGGATCATCGCGTTGCGCGGGGTGTGCGCCGAGTCGATGAACTCCACCACCTCCACCGCGTACCCGTGCCGGCGCAGCAGCGCCGCCCGCACCGTGTCGGTCAGCACGTCGGCGAAGCGCTCCCGCAGGATCCCGTGCTCGGTCAGCATCGCGTACGCCCCCTCCGGCGGCCGCCTGCGCAGCTGCCGGGAGATGTCCTTGTGGCAGCACGGCGCGGCCAGGATCCACCGGGCGTCCCAGCTGATCGCCCGCGCCAGCGCGTCGTCGGTGGCGGTGTCGCAGGCGTGCAGCGCCAGCACCACGTCGGCCGACTCGACCGGCGCGTCGGCGATGCTGCCCGCCACGAACGTGACGTGGTCGTCCCAGCCGAGCCGCCGCGCCAGCGCCGTATTGCGCTCGCGCTGGTCGGGCCGGATGTCCACGCCGGTGAGCCGGACGTCGACGCCCTGGCCGGACAGGTAGCGGTACGCCGCGAAGGTCAGGTACGCGTTGCCGCAGCCGAGGTCGACCACGCGCAGCGGGCGGGGCAGCTGCGCCGGGTCGGGCAGGGTGGCGGCGAGCGCGCGCAGGAACGCGTCGACCTGGCGGCGCTTGGCGGCGTCGCCGCCGATCACGTCGTACAGCGGGTCGCCGGGGTCGAGCAGGTGCTCCTTGGCCCGGTCGTGCCCGGTGTCGGCCGGTGCCGCGACGGCGGCGCCCCGGTGCAGCACCGCACCCTTCCTGGTGGCCTGCAGACGCAGCGAGCCGTGCGCCGTCTCCACCACCCAGCCGCCGAACGGCTCGGCCAGCAGCTCGTCGACGCGCGCGGCCGCCTCGGCGCCGGGCGCCAGGTTCACCGTGGTGGGCCGCTGGCCGTCCTCGGTGACCAGCTGCAGCCGGTCCCCCGCCTTCAGCGTCACCGGGCGCAGCGTGGCCCGCAGCACCGCCGGAGTCTGCCCCTTGCGGGCGCCGCTGGCCGTGGCCCGGACCAGGTCCGGTCCGAGCAGCAGCGCGCGTACTTCGGCCAGGCCCTGCGCGAGGGTGTCGGACGGTGGAGTCGCCATACCGTCAAGCATGGCTGATGGGCGGGCGGGGGTGCGGGCGGGCGTGGCGTCGGCCACGTCGCCCGCCCCGCCGACGCCGGTCAGAACATCGTGAACGTCCCGTTCTCCGAGTCGTAGGTCGACGACTGCTGCGAGAGCCAGAAGAAGAAGACCGCGATGACGATGAGCAGCAGCAGCGAGAGGCCGGTGACGATCCAGCCGATGATGACGCCCGCCAGCGCCATGCCGTCCCCCTCCTCGCCGGTGGTGCGGATGCGCCTGCGGGCGACGTGGCCCAGGATCGCGCCGATCGGCCCGAGGATCAGTCCGGGGATGCCGTAGAGCCAGCAGAAGGTGACCGCGCCCACGATCGCGGTCACCATGGCGCCGACGGCCATGCCGTTGGTGCCGCGCGACGGCACGTACGCGTAGCCGTAGGGGTAGGCGGCCGGGTAGCCCGGGTAGCCGGGGTGGGCGTAGCCCTGCGGGTACTGGCCGGGCTGGACCTGGCCGATCACGGTCGCGGGACCCTGCTGCGCGGTGCTCGGCTCGGCGCCGGCCCACGCGCCGTACGGGTTGGCGGGCGCGACCTGGGCCGCACCGTCGGCCGCGGCCGGGGCGGCGGGCGGCTCGGCCGCGGGGGTGCCGAACGAACCGGCCGGGTCGCCGAAGGTGAGCGGCGCGGGCTCGGGGAACACCGGCGCGGCGCCGGGCTCATGATGGGGCGGCGGGGGCGCGGTCGGGTCGCTCATCGCGGAACTCCAGGTCGAGAAGGGTCCCGTCAGAGTAAGCGGTCTTGCCTACTAGCGTCAGCCCGGACAAACCGGCAGGATCGAACCATGAACGAGCGGATGGATCCCTTCCGGCTGGACGGCCGGATCGCCCTGGTAACCGGCGCGGGCAGCCCGCACGGCATCGGCTTCGCCACCGCTCGCCAGCTCGCCGCGCTCGGTGCGAAGGTCGCGGTGGTCTCCACCACCCGGCGCATCCACGAGCGCGCGGGCGAGCTGGGCGTGCTGGGCTTCGTCGCCGACCTCACCCTGGAGGAGGAGGTGGGCGCGCTGGCCGACGCCGTCACCGAGCAGCTCGGCGACGTCGACATCCTGGTCAACAACGCCGGTCTGACCAGCCGGGCCATGCCCGAGGTGATCCGGCCGGTGGCGCAGCTGACCTTCGAGGAGTGGCGGGCCGAGATCGACCGCAACCTCACCACCGCGTTCCTGTCCAGCCGGGCCTTCCTGGGCGGCATGTCAGAGCGCGGCTGGGGCCGCATCGTGAACCTGTCCGCGACCGCGGGGCCGGTCAACGCCCTGCCCGCCGAGGCGGGGTACGCGGCGGCCAAGGCGGGCGTGCTGGGGCTGACCCGGGCGCTGGCGATGGAGCTGGTCGCCGACGGCATCACCGTCAACGCGGTCGCCCCCGGCACCATCCACACCTCGGCGTCGACCCTGGTGGAGCTCAAGCAGGGGTACGAGACGCCGATGGGCCGCCCCGGCACCCCCGACGAGGTGGCCGCGACGATCGCGTTCCTGTGCTCGCCCGCGGCGGGCTACATCACCGGTCAGATGCTCGTGGTGGACGGCGGTCAGAGCGTCCGGCAGGGGTGACCGGCTCCGTGTCGAGGTCGAGGTCGAGGGGGTCCGGGGTGGGCGGGACCGGGGCGCGGCGGGCGCCCAGCACCACCACGGCCACCCCCGAGACCAGCAGCAGGATGCCGGGCCAGGCCGCCGGGCGGGGGGTCTGCCCCAGCCAGGCCCAGCCCAGCAGCGCCGCGCCGGGAACCTCGAGCAGCACCAGCACGCTGATCGTCGTCGCCGAGATCTTGTGCAGTGCGTAGTTGAGCAGCGAGTGCCCCAGCAGCTGCGCCCCGGCGGTGAGCGCCAGCAGCGCCAGCCAGGTCGAGCCGGTGTACCCCGAGAGCTGCACCCCGAAGATCAGGCACACCGCGAGCAGCAGCGCCGCGCAGACGGAGTAGCAGACGGTGGTGTACGTCGTCGTGCTGGTCTGCGACCGGGCCTTCTCGCCCAGTGACGTGTAGACGGCGGCCATCAGGCCGCCCGCCACCGCGAGCACGTCGCCGAGCAGTGCGGTGTGCCCGCCGCTGGTGAAGTCGACGCCCGCGGTGACCGCCGCGCCGACGACCGCGGTCGCGATGCCCAGCCAGGTGAGCCGGCCGAGGCGGCGGCCCTGCCCGACCGCGATCAGCCCGGCCCAGACGGGCTGGGTCGCGACCAGCGCGGTCGCCGTGGCGACGGTGGTCAGCTTCGGGGCGGGCACCCAGGTGGCGAAGTGGACCGCGAGCGCGACCCCGGCCAGCAGGCACCAGCGCAGCGCGCCCTTGGCCCGCAGACCGCGCAGTTCGTCGCGGCGGCGCGCCACCGCCACCGGGGCGAGCACGCCGACGGCCAGGGCGTTGCGCCAGAAGGCGATGGCCAGGGCGGGCGCGGCGGCGTACGCGATGAGCGCGCCGGAGGAGGAGACGGCGATGATCGCGACCGTGACGGCGGCGATGGTGAGTGGGTCGAGCCTGGGGCGCACGTCGCCCGATCTTTCCATACCACTCTGTGCGATCTTGTGAGCACTGTGGGCGATCATCCTATGTCATTCACGTGACCGTATGATTACTCTCAACCGAATGGATCCATACCAATCGGTTTATCCTGTTTCCCCCCGCGCGCTGCTGCTCGACTTCTACGGCACGCTGACCACCGCCTGCACCCGCGGCCCGGCACACGACCTGGCGCCCCGCCTGCTGGGCGTCCAACCGGAGGAGTACCGGGCGGTGCTCGACAGCTCGTTCTACGCCCGCTGCCGCGGTGCCTACGGCGACGCGCTGGAGACCCTGCGCTGGATCGCGGGCGAGCTCGGCGTCGCGCCCAGCGCCTCCCGGCTGCGGGCCGCGCAGGCCGCCCGCCTGATGGCGGTACGGGCCGACACCCGGCTGCGGCCGGAGGCGTTCGCCACGCTGTGGCGGCTGCGGCGGCAGGGCATCCGGCTCGCGGTGGTGAGCGACTGCGCCTGGGAGCTGCCCGAGATCATGCGCGGCCTGCCGATCACCCACCTGATCGACGCGAAGGTCTACTCGGTGCACGTCGGACACTGCAAACCGCGGCCGGAGATGTACCTGGCCGCGTGCGCGCGGCTCGGCGTCGAACCGCGGGACTGCGCCTTCGTCGGCGACGGCGGTTCCCGGGAGCTCACCGGCGCGCAGGCGCTGGGCATCCCGGCGGTGAAGCTGTCCGCCCCCGACCTGTTCGACCACCTGGTCTTCGTCACCGACGACGCCTTCACCGGCCCGTCGGCGCCCACCCTGCCCGAGGCCACCGCCCTCGCCCTGTCGGCCCTGTCCCCCGCCCCCTGAACAAGATCACTCAAGTTGCCGGGCAATCGGGCGTGCACGGGCTCAAGATACGCTCGATCGCCCGGCAACTCGCGCAAGCCGGGGCGGGGTTGGTGGGTGAGAATGGGCGGATGAGCCATCCGTTGGTGGAAGAGGCGGGGAAGAAGGCGGCCATCGCGTGGGTGGCGGTGGGCGACGGTCCCGCGTACGCCCTGTGGTGCCTGCCCCAGGACGGCCGCCTGCACGTGGTCCTCGGCCCCGGTGAGCAGTCCGCGCCCGGCCTGGCCGAGGCGGCGGCGGCCACCGTGACGCTGCGCGGTGACCACGGCGGCGCGGTGGTCGCCTACCCGGCGGCGGTCGAGCGGATCACGCCCGAGGACGAGCGCTGGGCGTCGATCGCCGTCACGCTGGCGGGCAAGCGGCTCAACGCCCCCGGCACAGCCGAGGCCCTGGCGGCCCGGTGGGCGCAGGAGTGCGTGCTGCTCAGCCTGGCTCCGGCGGGCGAACCCGCCGCGCGCGGTGACGGCTCGGAGCGGGCGGAGCCGCGGCCCACCCCGGCCGCCAACGCGACCCGCAAGCCGTTCCGGCTGCACCGGGTTAGGCGCCGCTGAGCCCACCGGGCAGCCGCCCGGCTGCCCGCCCGCGCGGCTGCCCGAAACGCCGTAAACCATGTGAGAAATACGCATAACATGCCAATATGGCCACGGTGACCAGGGTCTTCGTCGCCCGGCTCGCCGGCCTCGCCGTCTTCGACCCGAACGGCGACCAGGTGGGCCGGGTCCGCGACGTGGTCGTGCGGGTGCGCAGCACCAACCCGCCGCAGGTGGTCGGGATCGTCGCCGAGATGCCGATGCGGCGCCAGATCTTCCTGCCCATCGGCCGGGTGACCAGCATCGACACCGACAGCGTCGTGCTCAGCTCGGGCCAGATCAACCTGCGCCGGTTCGCCAAGGGCACCACCGAGCTGCTGGTCCTGGCCGACCTGCTGGACCGGCGGGTGACCACCCCCGGCGGCACCACGGCCATGGTGGTCGACGTGGCGATGGAGTCCGACCGGGCCGGGCAGTGGCAGCTCGGCCGGGTCGCGGTACGCGACGTCAGCAGCCGCCTCGGGCGGCGCGGGCAGCTGCACCAGTTCGAGTGGGAGGAGCTGGCCGGCCTGATCGAGCCGTCGGCGATCCAGGGCACCGCCTCACTGCTCACGGTGCTGGAGAAGCTGCGCCCGGCCGACCTGGCCAGCGCCCTGCAGGACCTGCCGGACCAGCGCCGCCACGCCGTCGCCGCCGCCCTGGACGACGAGCGCCTCGCCGACGTGCTGGAGGAGCTGCCCGAGCACGACCAGGTCGACATCCTGGCCCGGCTGGACCGCGAGCGCGCCGCCGACGTGCTCGAGGAGATGGACGCCGACGACGCCGCCGACCTGCTCGCCGAACTCCCGCCGGTCGAGCGGCAGCTCCTGCTGGACCTGATGGAGCCGGAGGAGTCCGCCCCGGTCCGGGCCCTGATGCACTACCGGCCGAACACCGCCGGCGCGCTGATGACCAGCGAACCGGTGATCCTCACCCCGGACGCCACCGTCGCCGACGGGCTGGCCCGCATCCGCGAGAAGCACCTGTCCCCGGCGCTGGCCTCGCAGGTGTTCGTATGCCGGGCGCCGATCGACACGCCCACCGGCCGCTACCTGGGCACGGTGCACTTCCAGCGGCTGCTGCGCGAGCCGCCCGGCGACCTGCTCGGCGGGGTGCTGGAGCGCGACATCACGCCGCTGCCGCCCGACCTGCCGCTGGCCGAGATCACCCGGCGGATGGCGACGTACAACCTGGTGGCGATCGCGGTGGTGGACGCGGCCGACCGGCTGGTCGGCGCGGTGACCGTGGACGACGTGCTGGACCACCTGCTGCCGCGCGACTGGCGGGAGCGGCACGAGACCAGGCGGACCGCGTCATGAGCGGCCCGCGGTGAGCGACCGGGGGCGGCTGGACCAGCCGCGCGACGCCAGCGGGGTACGGCTGCCGAAGCTCGATCCGGAGGCGTTCGGCGACTTCGCCGAGAAGTTCGCCCGCTTCATGGGTACGGCCAAGTTCATCGTCTACATGACGATCTTCGTGATCGTGTGGATCCTGCTGAACCTGATCGGCGTGTTCGGGATGCGGTGGGACCCGTACCCGTTCATCCTGCTCAACCTGTTCTTCAGCACGCAGGCGTCGTACGCGGCGCCGCTGATCCTGCTCGCGCAGAACCGGCAGGCCGACCGGGACCGGTTGACCCTGGACGAGGACCGCCGCCGCGCCACCGCGCAGAAAGCCGACACCGAGTTCCTCGCCCGGGAGATCGCCTCGCTGCGGATGGCCCTCAACGAGGTCGCGACCCGCGACTACATCCGCTCCGAGCTGAGCAAGCTCGCCGAGGAGCTCGACGATGCCGCGCAACGCCGCTACCAGCTCGAACAGCGCGGCAACCGGCAGGCCTGAGGCGGACACGGGAAAGGCCGCACGCCGCAAGGGGCATGGCGCGCGGCCGACTCCACCGATCCTGCCACGGCAGGCGCCTCCGCTCGACCCGTAGCCGAGAATCGCTCACGCTGAAGCTCATCCCGTACCCCGGAATGTTGCGCATGCCACCGCGCCCACCGGAGAGCCGGTGATGATCAATCCCGCGGGTAGCATGGGCCCATGTCCGCCGCAGCTGTGAACACCGACGAGCAGGCCGTCCTCACGGCCCTCGCCTCCGTGAACGACCCGGAGATCCGCCGTCCCATCACCGAGCTCGGGATGGTGGAGTCGGTCAAGGTCGACTCCGGCACGGCGCACGTCCGCATCCTGCTCACCGTCGCGGGCTGCCCGCTCAAGGACACCCTGCGCACCGACATCACCGCCGCCGCCACCACGGTCCCCGGCATCACCGCCGTCGAGATCGACTTCGGCGTGATGAGCTCCGACCAGCGCCAGGACCTGCAGAAGCGCCTGCGGGGCGGCGCGGCCGCCGAGCCGGTGATCCCGTTCGCGCAGCCCGGCAGCCGCACCCGTGTGTACGCGGTCGCCTCCGGCAAGGGCGGCGTCGGCAAGTCCAGCGTCACCGTCAACCTGGCCGCCGCGCTGGCCGCGCGCGGCCTCTCCGTCGGCGTCGTCGACGCCGACATCTACGGCCACTCCGTCCCGCGCATGCTCGGCGTCGAGGGCCGCCCCACCCAGGTCGAAGACATGATCATGCCGCCGCAGTCCCACGGCGTGAAGGTCATCTCCATCGGTATGTTCACCAGCGGCAACGCCGCCGTCGTCTGGCGCGGGCCGATGCTGCACCGCGCCCTGCAGCAGTTCCTCGCCGACGTGTACTGGGGCGACCTCGACGTCCTGCTGCTCGACCTGCCGCCCGGCACCGGCGACATCGCCATCTCGCTGGCCCAGCTGCTGCCCACCGCCGAGATCCTCGTCGTCACCACCCCGCAGGCCGCCGCGGCCGAGGTCGCCGAGCGCGCGGGCGCCATCTCGCTGCAGACGCACCAGCGCCTCGTCGGCGTCATCGAGAACATGTCCGGGCTGACCCTGCCCGACGGCACCGTGCTGGACGTGTTCGGCTCCGGCGGCGGGCAGACCGTCGCCGACTCGCTGACCCGCCTCACCGGCGCGCAGGTGCCGCTGCTGGGCCAGATCCCGCTGGACACCGGCGTACGCGAGGCCGGCGACGACGGCACGCCCGTGGTGCTCAGCCGCCCCGACTCGCCCGCGGGCAAGGCCCTGAACGCGGTCGCCGACCGCCTCGCCGTCCGCCGCGACTCCCTCCTGGGCAAGTCCCTCGGCCTCTCCCCGGCCCGTAAGTGACGCCAGGGAAGTGACCTCAGGCCGCGGCCTTACCCGCGGAGGCGGGCGCCGTCTACGTGGCGTCGTCGAAGTTGTGGGTGCGGGGAGCGGGAGTGGCGGCGGCGGTAGTGGCTACCGGGGCCGACGGGGTGGCCGTGGTCATCGCGGTGAGGGAGCTGCGGGTCTCCTGCGCGGACTTGGCGACGCCGTCGACCTCCTTGCGCAGGTCGCTGTAGAGGCCGGTGAGCGGGTTGCGCAGGGCGGCCTCGTCCTCCTCGCTGAGCAGGTGCTTGCGCACGAACGCCTTGGGGTTCAGGTCCTCGATGCGGATGTCGGTGCCCAGTTCACGGCTGAGGTCGCCGGTGGCGTTGGTGGCCATGGAGCGCAGGTTGCGCAGCATGCGCAGGCCGTCCTGGATCACCTTGGGCAGCTTCTCGCCGAAGATCAGCAGGGCGAGCAGGAGCAGCCCGATGAACTCCCAGCTGTTCAGGTTCTCTAGCACCGCTGCCTCCCGACTGTGTCCGCATCGGCAAGGGTACGTGCGTCCCGGCCGACCAGGCCACCCCTCAGTCGGCGTCAGCGACGAGGGTCACCGACGTATCGTGCCTGGTAGACCCCCGTTTGTACGTCACTTTGACCACGTCACCCGGTGCAGTTTTCCGCACAAGTGCGACCAGGTCCGTCGGTTCGCCGATCAGGTGGCCGCCGTAGGCGACCACGACGTCGCCGCTGCGCATCCCCGCCTCGGCCGCCGGTCCCAGCGCCACCACCTGCCCCAGCTTCACCCCGCCGCCCGGACCGCGGGACGCGTCGCCGATCTCTGCGCCGATCACGGTGCGGTGCGCCCGGCCTTCGGCGATGATCTCGTCGGCGACCCGCCGGGCGTGGTTGATCGGGATGGCGAAGGCCAGGCCGATGTTGCCCGCCGACTCCTCGCTGCCCGCCATCGACTTGATCACGGCGTTGATCCCGACCACCTGCCCGGCGGCGTCGACGAGCGGGCCGCCCGAGTTGCCGTGGTTGACCGCGGCGTCGGTCTGGATGGCCGCGTAGTAGCGGGTGGTGCCGTCCTCGGCGGCCGTGGCGATGGGCCGGTCGAGCGCGCTGACGATGCCGGCGGTGACGGTGCCGCGCAAGGCCAGCGGAGAGCCGACCGCGACCACCGCGTCGCCGACCGCGACCGAGTCGGAGTCGCCCAGCGCGGCCGGGGTCACCTCGTGCTTGCCCTGGATCTGCAGCACCGCGACGTCGGACTCGGGGTCGGCGCCGACGAGCTTGGCGGGCGACGTGCTGCCGTCGTCGAAGACCACGGTGGCGACGCCGGAGCCGCCGGAGACGACGTGGTCGTTCGTGACGACGTACCCGGTGGAGCTGACGACGAAGCCGGAGCCGAGGGAGACGCTGCCGTCGACGGGCACCCGGACCGTGACCACGCTGGGCAGCACCATCCGGGCGACGGCGGCCAGCGAGTCGGGGGCGCGCTGCACGGCGGAGGTGCTGGGGGCGCCCAGCACGGAGCGTACGGTGACCGGGTCGTCGCTGAACCGTACGCCCAGCGCACCGCCCAGCACCCCGGCGAGCACCCCCGCGAGGACCGCCGCTCCGGCGACTGTCCACAACGTACGACGTCGGGTATGGTCGGGCTCGGCCAGCGGCTCGGGCGAGGGCTGGTGCGGCCGCTGCGCGGCCGGTGACACCGTCGCCGGAGAGTGCGGATCACGCCACGGGTCGTTGAGCGCGTCGGACCACCAATGCGACGCCGGTGCGGCCGCCGGCGGCGTGCTGTGCGCCGCCGCCCGCTCCTCGTCGTCCGGTCGGCGATATACCCAGCCCTCGGTCACTGGCAGACCCCCCGTCCCGTTCCCGGCTCCAGAATGGCACGGTTCCAACGTGAAAAATCACTGTTCGCGGAAGGTGCGTACATGACGACGTCACTGCGTCAACCTGGACCGGCTGCGGACTTTCCGGGCTCGTTCGTCCCCGAAGACCTGATCACGCAGACGGCCCGCGGCCTGGCGGTCGAGGTGGGGCTGCAGCCGGTCTCGCCCGCGGTGGGGGCGGCGCTGCGGATGCTGGCCGGGGCGAGCGGGGCGCGGGCCGTGGTGGAGATCGGCACCGGGACCGGGGTCAGCGGGCTGTGGCTGCTGCGCGGCATGCGCCCCGACGGCGTGCTCACCACGATCGAGTCGGAGCCCGACCACCAGCGCATGGCCCGGCGGCTGTTCGTCGAGGCGGGCTTCCCCGCGTCGCGGACCCGGGTGATCACCGGGCGGGCGCTGGAGGTGCTGCCACGGCTCGCCGACGGCGCGTACGACCTCGTATTCGTCGACGCCGAGCCGACCGAGTACGCCTCCTGCGTGCACGAGGCGCTGCGGCTGCTGCGGCCCGGCGGCCTGGTGGTGCTGCACGGCGTGCTGACCACCGGCCGCGACGTCTTCACCGTGCGGGAGGTGGCCCTGGCGATCCGCGACGACGAGCGCTGGCAGCCCGCCGTCCTGCCGGTCGGCGAGGGCCTGCTCGCGGCGGTGCGGGTCTAGGCTGTCCCGCGCTTCAGTTCAGCGCGGACAGCCAGCGCACCAGGGTACGCACGCCCCAGCCGGTGGCGCCCTTGACCAGCTCGGCGTCGTTGCCGCCGCTCCAGGCCGGGGCGGACATGTCCACGTGCAGCCAGCGGTCGCGCAGCGGCCCGGCGAACTCGCGCAGGTAGAGGGCGGCGGTGATGGCGCCGGGGTTGCCGGCCGCGTTGTTGAGGTCGGCGATCTCGGCGGCGACGTCCTTGACGTACTCGTCGGCCAGCGGCATCCGCCATACCAGCTCGCCCGCCTGCGCGGCGGCGGCGCCGACCCCGGCGAGCAGCTCCTCGTTGTCGCTGAACACCGCGGCGGTCTTCTTGCCCAGGGCGACCCGGGAGGCGCCGGTCAGGGTGGCCAGGTCGAGCAGCAGGTCGGGCTGCAGGTGCGCGACCGCGTACGCCATCGCGTCGGCGAGCACGACCCGCCCCTCGGCGTCGGTGCTGTGCACCTCGGAGGTGAGGCCGCCGTAGTGGGTGACCACGTCGCCGGAGCGCCACGAGCTGCCGGAGACCATGTTCTCGGCGAGCGGGGCCAGGGCGGTGATCCGCACCGGCAGGTCGAGTTCGGCGGCGGCCAGCACGGTGGCGCAGACGGTCGCCGCGGCGCCCATGTCCTTGCGCATCAGCTGCATGGCCTCGGTCGGCTTGATGTCGATGCCGCCGGTGTCGAAGGTGATGCCCTTGCCGACCAGCACCACGTGCCGGGTGGCGCCCTCGGGCGCCCAGCTCAGCTCGAGCAGGCGCGGGGGCTGGGCGGAGCCGCCGCCGACGGCGAGGATGCCGCCGAAGCCCTCGGCGGCGAGCTGGTCCTGCTCGCGCACCCGGGCGGTGACGTCGTCGCCGGTGCGGGCGAGCACCTGCTCGACGAACCAGGCGGGGGTCTTCAGCTGGGACGGGGTGTTGGTGAGGTCGCGGGCGAACCGGGTCAGGTCAGCCACGGTGCGGGCGGCGGCCAGCGCCGTCTCCCGCTCCTGCGAGTCCTCGACCGCCACGACGACCTCGGCCAGCTTCGGCACGGCGTCGGCCTTCGGCTCGGTCATCGAGAACCGGTACGACGCCAGCCACAGCCCTTCGGCCAGCCCGCGCAGGGCGGCCGCGTCGAGGTCCGCCGGGGCGAGGACGGTGAGCCGCGCCTCGCGGGCGGCGGCCCGGGCCAGTGCCGCACCGGCGGTCCGCCAACCGGCCTCGTCACCCGCGCCGACCCCGACCAGCAGCAGCCTCGCGGGCTGCCGCAGCGGCCTGGGCAGCGACTGCACCGAGCCGGCCGAGCCCTTGTGCTCGGTCTCGGCCAGGTACGCCGCCGCCTCGGCGGCGATGTCGTCGGGGAGCAGACCGGAGTCGATCGCGACCGGTGCGTCGCCCTGCGCCGCCGGCACCGGGACCGCCACACAGCCCTGGGCCGATTCCGGACGAGTGCCACCGAGTCGAATCGTGATCATGCTCTGCCCCTCCGCCACCAGGTACCAGCCCGCCTGACCCTACCGCGTTCCACCCGGCCACCGGCCGCGGCCGAGGTGGAACGCGACCGCTGCGTCCTGAGCTGCGGCGCCGCCTGCACCGCAGCCCGGGTCGCGCGGGCCGCTCGTACGTCCTCCGGGCCGCCGGCCCGGAAAGCGCGAGGTGCCGCGCTCGCGCGCGGCACCCGAAGCACAGTCCATGGAGGGATGGGCCGACCGAGGGCGCCGTCCGCATGGCGGCGAACCCGGGCGGGGGTGTGCCTTGCTTGTGTCGGACTCGTCAGCCGACGGCGAGCTTGAGCGCCTCGCCCAGGGCAGTGGCCTCGTCTGGTGTCATCTCCACCACAAGCCGCCCGCCGCCCTCCAGCGGCACGCGCATGACGATTCCCCGGCCCTCTTTGGTGACCTCCAGCGGACCGTCGCCCGTCCGCGGCTTCATCGCCGCCATGTGTGTCTCCCCTCAGACTTGCCAGACCTGCACCCGGGTTGGAATGCAAGACTTCGGCGGGCCTCCCCGCCTTGCCACGTCGGCGGTTTCGCCCGACGGACCTGCCCGAAGGCTGCCCGCCGCGGCTCCGCGCCGTCGTACGCTGTCCGGCACCCGACACGGTTGGGTGAGCCGTGCGTGGGTGCCGACCAATGATTTTCCCTGATGGACCACGCGAAGCCCAAACCGGGCCGGTCACGTTGTGACATCATCTCGCCACCACACTTCACATCTGTCACAATCACCCCTCATGCAGGCCCGTTCGGCACTCTTCGACCTCTACGGTGATCACCTGCGACAACGCGGCGGCCGGGCGCCGATCGCGGCCCTGATCCGGCTGCTCGGGCCGCTCGGCATAGCCGCGCCCGCCGTCCGTACCGCCGTGTCCCGGATGGTGCGACAGGGCTGGCTCGCGCCCGTGCGCCTGCCCTCGGGCGCCGGGTACCAACTCACCCCCCGCGCCATGCGCCGCCTCGACGAGGCCGCCACCCGGATCTACCGCACCGGTCGCGGCGGCTGGGACGGCCGCTTCGACCTGATCGTCGTCGCGCCACCCGATCCGGCCGCGCTGGGGCGCGCCGAACGCGACCGCCTCGCCGCCGACCTCGCCTTCCTCGGGTACGGCCGCCTCGATGCCGCGGTGTGGATCGCCGCCCGGCCCGCGGGCGAGGCGGACCAGCTGCTGCTCGACGCGGGCGTACGGTTCGACCGGTTCTCCGCCGCGTACACCGGTGGCGACGCCGCCGCGATGATCGCCCGCGCCTGGAACATCTCCGCCGTCGGCGCCGCGTACGCCGGGTTCGTCGCCCAGTTGGCCCCTATCGTCGGGTCCGTGACCAGGCTCACCGACGACCGCACCGCGTACGCCGCCCGCTGCGCCCTGGTCCACGCCTGGCGCGCGTTCCTGTTCCGCGACCCCCAGCTGCCCGCCTCCGTGCTCCCGCCGGACTGGCCCGGCACCGCGGCGGCCGCCTTCTTCGACCGGCACGCAGCCCGCCTGCGGCCCGCCGCCGACCGTTTCGTAGACCACTGCCTGAGGGAGAACTGATGTCCGCACCGCTGCTGGTAGACCGCACCGACGGGGTCGCCACGGTGACGATGAACCGCCCCGACTCGCTGAACTCGCTGGACGTGGCGCTGAAGGTGGCCCTGCGCGACACCTTCCTGGAACTCGCCGCCGACCGCGCCTGCCGCGCCGTGGTGCTGGCCGGTGCGGGGCGGGCCTTCTGCGTCGGCCAGGACCTGCGCGAGCACCTGGCGGCCCTGGAGACCAAGGCGCCGCTGGACACCGTCTCCGAGCACTACAACCCGATGGTCGCCGCGCTGGCCGCGCTGCCGGTGCCGGTGGTGGCGGCGGTACGCGGCGCCGCCGCGGGCGCGGGCGCGGGCCTGGCCTTCCTGGCCGACTTCCGCATCGGCGGGCCGTCGACCTCGTACCTGATGGCGTTCGCGCGGGTGGGGCTGGCCGCGGACACGGCGGTGTCGTGGACGCTGCCGCGCCTGATCGGCCACGCCAAGGCCACCGAGCTGCTGCTGCTGGCCGAGCCGGTCAGGAGCGACGAGGCGCACCGCCTCGGCCTGCTGACCCGCCTGCTCGACTCCGACGACGAGGTGCTGCCCGCCGCCCAGGAGCTCGCCGCCCGCCTGGCCGCAGGCCCGACCGTGGCGTACGCCCAGATCAAGCGCGAGCTGTTCGAGGGCGCCACCGGCACCCTGGCCGAGGCCCTGGCGGTCGAGTTGGCCGCCCAGACCGCCGCGGGCGGCACCGCCGACCACCGCGAGGCCACCAACGCCTTCGTCGCGAAGCGCCCCCCGCTCTTCGCGGGCAACTGAGGTAAGGAAGGGTCCCTTCTTATCGCTTTACGTAGAAGAAGGGACCCTTCCCAACCGCCGGAGGCTTGGCTTAGTCGTCTTCGGGGTCCAGGGGGGCGGGGCCGTCGGCGACGTAGGCGGTCATGGCGAGTTCGTCGCCGGACGGGGACACGAAGGCGGGCAGTTCGGCGGGGCCGAGCTCCACCACGTACCGCCAGAACTGGGCCACCGCCTCGGCGGGTGTGGCCGCCTCGATCGGCAGGGACACGCTCACCAGCCACTCTTTCTCCACCGGCTCATCCCATCACAGGGCGGCCCGGTGGCAGCCCGCGACGTGGTCGTCGACCATGCCGGTGGCCTGCATCAGCGCGTACGCGGTGGTCGGGCCGACGAAGCGCAGCCCCCGCTTCTTCAGCCCCTTGGCCAGCGCCACCGACTCCGGCGAGGTCGCGGGCACGTCGCCCAGGCCGGTCGGGCGCGGCCGGGCGGCCGGATCCGGGGCGTACGACCACAGCAGCGCGCTCAGCCCGCCCTCCAGCTCCAGCGCCACCCGCGCGTTGTGCAGCGTCGCCTCGATCTTCAGCCGGTTGCGCACGATCCCCGGGTCGGCCAGCAGCCGTTGCTCGTCGGCGGGCCCGAACGCGGCCACCGACGCGATGTGGAACCCGGCGAACGCCGCCCGGAACGCCGGGCGCTTGCGCAGGATGGTGATCCAGCTCAGCCCGGACTGGAACGCCTCCAGGCTCAGCCGCTCGAACATGGCGTCGTCGCCGCGCAGCGGCCGCCCCCACTCGTCGTCGTGGTACGCGTTGTACTCCGGGGCGCTGCCCGACCAGGCACATCGCGCCAGCCCGTCCGCACCGACAACCACGCTCACCCTATTGCCCCCTCAGCCGTACGCGAATACTCTTCGGAACCCATGGAACTGCCGCACTTCCCGTCCGTGGTGCTCTACTCGGTCCCGATGTTCATTCTGCTCATGGTCCTCGAACGGGTGTCCTACTGGTTCCATCCCGATGAGGACGAGGTCGGTTACGGCGGGAAGGACACCGCGACCAGCCTGAGCATGGGCCTGGGGAGTCTGGGCTGGGACGTGCTGTGGGGCCTGGGCACCGGCCTGGCGACCAGCGCGGTCTTCCTGCTGACCCCGCTGCGCATCGAGTTCCACTGGTGGGCGCTGCCGCTGTTCCTGATCGCGCAGGACTTCTGCTACTACTGGTCGCACCGCGGGCACCACATGATCCGCGTGCTGTGGGCCTCGCACGTGGTGCACCACTCGTCGCAGACGTTCAACCTGTCCACCGCGCTGCGGCAGAGCTGGACCGGCTTCACCGGCTTCCTGTTCTACCTGCCGCTGGCGGCCGCGGGCGTCGACCCCAAGATCACCGCATTCTGCGGCGGCATCAACCTGGTGTACCAGTTCTGGATCCACACCGAGCGCATCGACAAGATGTGGCGGCCGTACGAGTTCCTCTTCAACACGCCGTCGCACCACCGGGTGCACCACGCCTCGCAGGGCGGCTACCTGGACCGCAACTTCGCGGGCATGCTGATCATCTGGGACCGGATGTTCGGCAGCTTCGCCCCCGAGACCGAGCGCCCGATCTACGGCCTGACCACGAACATCCAGACCCACAACCCGCTCCGCGTGGCCTACCACGAGTACGCCGCGATCCTCCGCGACCTGCGCACCCGCCCCCTGCGCCACTGGCCCGCCACCCTCCTGCGCGGCCCCGGCTGGTCGCCGGAGGCCTGATCAGGGGAGGCGGCCGGTCTCGACCAGGCGGGCGAAGCGCTTCAGGGAGTGCTTGAGGCTGACCTTGGAGCCGGGCCACAGCAGCGGCCACGCCACCCGGCCGGCGACCCCGCCGGGCAGGTGGAACCACTCGTGCCAGACGACCTGCGTCCGGTCCCCGGCCATCGGGGTGCAGCGCATGACGCCGGGCCCGCGCAGCACCTTGCCGCAGTGGACGACGCGCACCTCGTACGGCGGGTCGAGCTTCACCACGCGCATCTCGTCGCGCAGGGTCGCCGGACCGGCGGCGGTCACCGCCTCGATCAGGCTGCCCTCGCCGCCGTCGCCCTCGATCACCCGGACCTTGGTCAGCGGGATCCAGTCGCCCTGCCGCTCCCAGGCCGTGAACGCGGCATACACCCGCTCGGCCGGGGCGGCGACGATGATGGTCGCCGTCACCTCGCCGGAGCCGGGTGCGGCCGGGTCGGCCCCCGTCACCGCCGGACCGGCTCGCCGGTGGCCGCCTCGGTGGCGGTCTCGGCGGCCGCATCGCCGTCGGTGTCGGTGTCGTGCTCGGCCTCGACCGGCTGGGCGGTGTCCGCCTCGTCGGTCTCGGGCTCGGTCTCCGCCTCGGCGGCGGGCAGCGCGGTGTCGGACGGCGGCGTGGCCTGGCCCAGCGCGCTGGCGCGGGCCCGGGCGAGCGTGTCGGCGTCCTCGACGCGGCCCTCGCGCAGCGCGGTGACCTCGGCCTCGAGCACCTGGATCAGCTCGCTCTTGTAGCCGATGTCGTAGGCCAGGCGACGCAGGGTCTGGTCGACCTGGGCCATCCGGTATCCACGCCAGCCGACGTCGAAGGTCGCCGAGGAGACATCGCCCTCGACGAGCGGACGGTCGGCGGGCAACGGCGTGGCGCGCTCGTCGGGTTCGGCCGGCGTCAGTCCCGGGTCACCCCCGGTGACCAGCGTCATCACCCCGAACACCACGGCGCCCACGGTGAGCGCGACGACGATCAGAAGCAGCAGGTTGCCCATGCCCACGATCGTGGCACGTGTGGCGCTTCAGCGCGACCCTGCCATGCGACCTGTCCGGGCCGATCCGCCCACCCTGTGGGACGACCCCGGGCGGCTGTCCCACGGTGACGGCTCAGAGCCAGCGCAGAGCCTGCTTGCGCCAGGCGTAGAGCAGCCCGAGCGCGAGCACCGCGACGAAGACTGCCATCTCGGCGATCACCTTGGCGCCGCCCGCCAGGTAGACCACCGCCCACGGGAACAGGAACACCGCCTCGACCGCGAACAGGACGTACAGGTACGCGTAGATGTAGTAGCGGATGTGCACCTGCGCCCAGCCGCCCTCGACGGGGTCCAGGCCGCACTCGTACGTGTCGAACTTGCCGTCGGCGGCGTTGGGCCGCGACGGGCGCAGCAGCCGGTTGGCGGTGAACGCCCCGCCGATGATGAGCACGCCGACCAGCAGCAGCAGCCCCACCGTGGCGTACGGGCCGAGGTAACCGTCCACGCACGCAGCCTAGCGCCCCGGCGCTCACGGCGCCCGCCTCCGCGGGCGCGGCGACCGGCCCCGCAGCCGATCGCGGGTAACAGTTGGGACTCGTGCAACCGGACGCGGGGGCAAGGTGTGTGACCCTGCATGACCATGTCCGTCACCCCGCCGGGCGGCGTCCCCGCCGCTGACCTCGCGTCGGCGCCGACGCGTCGGGCCGAGGCGTCCGCCGCCGACTTCGACGCGTTCTACCAGGCGCACTACGCCGGGACGGTGGCCGCGGCGTACGCGCTGACCGCCGACCGCGCCGAGGCGCACGACCTGGCCCAGGAGGCGTACTGCCGGGCCTGGCAGCGCTGGGCCGAGCTGGCGCGCTACGACAACCCGGCCGCCTGGGTCTACCGGGTGACGGCGAACCTGGCCCACTCCCGCTGGCGGCACCTGAAGGTGGCCGCGGCGCACCTGGTGCGCCAGCGCCCCGACACGGCCGCCCCGCCCGACCCCGAGCACGTCGCGCTGGTGGCCGCGCTGCGCGGGCTGCCCGCCGACCAGCGGCAGGCGATCGTGCTGCACCACCTGGTCGACCTGCCGGTGAGCGACGTGGCCCGGGAGATGGGCGTGCCGGTCGGCACGGTCAAGTCCTGGCTGTCGCGGGGCCGCGCGGAGCTGGCCGTGCAGCTGGCCGACCCCTCGCGCGCGGCCGCGGTCGCGCCCGAGGCGGTGCGCCGGCGCGGCGACACCCGCCGCCGGGCGCGCCGGACCGCGCTGGCCGGGGCCGCGGCGGCGGTGCTGGCCGTGCTGGTCCTGGTCGGTTTCCAGTGGGTACGGCCGTTCGACGGCGCCCCGGTCCCCCCGGCCGAGAGCCCGAGCCCGACCGTCGCCACCCCGGGCCCCGTCGCGAGCGGGCCGGTGGTGCCCGGCCCCAGCCCGGCCCCGGTGCCGAGCCCTGCCGCCGACGACCCGATCACCAAGGTCGACTTCGCGACGGCGACCGTCGCGCTGCCCGCCTGGCCGGGCTGCCCGTCGGGCACGGTGACGTTCCGCCGCTCCGACAGCGGCACGGCGGTCGGCGGCGGCGGCTACCCGAAGGTCACGCTCGACGCCACGCGGGAGGCGTACGGGGATCTGACCGGCGACGGTCAGGCGGAGGCGGTGCTCCACGCCACCTGCCTGCGCACCGCCGAGGACAGCGGGGACGCGCAGGGCCAACTGCTGGTGGTGACCCGCACCCCGGGCGGCGGGCTGCGCGCCCTGGGCTGGACCGGCGAGCGCGGCGCCGTCTACCCCGGTTTCTGGGTCGCCGACGGCGTGCTCTACGCCGAGATGCACCCGTGGCAGACCGGGCCGCGGGACTACCGGCCCGGCATGGCGTACGGGTTCCGCTGGACCGGCACCGCGTTCGCCCCGGTGGACGTGTCCGCGGCGTACCCGCCGGTGCTGCCGAGCGGCCCGGGGCGCTGGCTGGACCTGACCCCGGTCGCCGACCGGCTGCGCTGCAACAGCCTGCCCCCGAAGACGGGGACGCTGCGGCCTCGGTTCAACGCCGAGGGCATCGCCGACGAGGGCGACCGCGAATGGCTGGTGCGGACCGGCGCCCCGTCGAACGGACCGATGATCGCCTGGCTCGATCCGGCCGGGCACCCGTACCTGCTGCTGCTGGTCGAATGCGCGATCGACGACACCCCGTCGGCCACCTTCGACGTGCAGCCCTCGGCCAACCTCGTGGTGTTCGACCTGGCCCCGGACGGCTGGCGGGCGCTGGCCACCGTGCCGCTCGGGCCGCAGGACGCGGTCGGGGGCTGGTCGGTGGCGCCGGACGGGCGGCTCACCGTGGCGGCCGCGCCGCTGGGGGCCGAGATCGATCCGGTGACGTATACGTGGACCGGACTGGCGTTCGCGCGCTCGGACTGAGCCCGTACCCGTCCCCGACGTTCTTCGTTTGTGTCAGCTTTTGGGACGAGCGAGTGATCTGGGCGACTCGGCACCCGGTGCCGTGTCGCCTTTATCACGTTCATCGCCAGTTTGGGCTGGGCACCCTTGTCACCGCGATTCCCTACCGCCGACGTAGGCTGACCTTAATCGAGACGTAACAGCACACCACCCCAGCAGGAGGTCGCGTCCAGTGGCCGAACAACGTGAGGGCGCCGGGCAGCTCAGCGAGCACCCGGACCCCAACGAGCACGGGCACCCCGCCAAGGAGGTTCACCAGCTCGACCGGGTGGTGATCCGGTTCGCGGGTGACTCCGGCGACGGCATGCAGCTCACCGGTGACAGGTTCACCTCGGAGACGGCACAGCTCGGCAACGACATCTCGACGCTGCCGAACTTCCCGGCCGAGATCCGGGCACCTGCCGGCACCCTGCCGGGCGTGTCCAGCTTCCAGGTCGCGTTCGCCGATTACGACATCCTGACCCCGGGTGACGCGCCGAACGTACTGGTCGCGATGAACCCGGCGGCGCTGAAGGCGAACATCGCCGACCTGCCCAAGGGCGGCACGATCATCGCCAACACCGACGAGTTCACCAAGCGCAACCTGCAGAAGGTCGGCTACGACAGCAACCCGCTGGAGGACGACTCGCTGGCCGGCTGGCAGGTGCACAAGGTGGGTCTGACCAGCATGACCGTCGGGGCGCTGGCCGAGCACCCGGTGAGCAAGAAGGACGCCGAGCGCGCCAAGAACATGTTCGCCCTCGGCCTGCTGAGCTGGCTGTACTCGCGCCCGCACGAGTCGACGATGGCGTTCCTGGAGAAGAAGTTCGCCGCCCGGCCCGAGCTGGTCGCCGCGAACAAGGCCGCGTTCGCCGCCGGCTGGAACTTCGGCGAGACCACCGAGGGCTTCGCGGTGCGGTACGAGGTGCCGCCCGCGCAGATGGCCCCCGGCAACTACCGCAACATCACCGGCAACACCGCGCTGGCGCTGGGCCTGGTGGCCGCGGGCGTGCGGGCGCAGCTGCCGATCGTGCTGGGCGCGTACCCGATCACCCCGGCCAGCGACATCCTGCATGAGCTGAGCAAGCACAAGAAGTTCGGCGTGACCACGGTCCAGGCCGAGGACGAGATCGCGGCGGTCGGCGTGGCGCTGGGCGCCTCGTACGGCGGCTCGCTGGGCATCACCTCGACCAGCGGTCCGGGCGTGGCGCTCAAGAGCGAGACCATCTCGCTGGCCGTGGCGCTGGAGCTGCCGCTGGTCGTCGTGGATGTGCAGCGGGCCGGCCCGTCGACGGGCCTGCCGACCAAGACCGAGCAGGCCGACCTGAGCATGGCCCTGTTCGGCCGGCACGGCGAGGCGCCGGTGGCCGTGGTCGCCGCGCAGTCGCCGACCGACTGCTTCCACGCCGCGATCGAGGCGTGCCGGATCGCGCTGACCTACCGCACCCCGGTCATCCTGCTGTCGGACGGCTACGTGGCCAACGGCTCCGAGCCGTGGCTGCTGCCGGAGATCAGCGACCTGCCCGACCTGCGGGTGGAGTTCGCCACCGGGCCCAACGGCGAGGACGGCAAGTTCTACCCGTACCTGCGCGACCCGCAGACCATGGCGCGGCCGTGGGCGGTGCCGGGCACGCCGGGGCTGGAGCACCGGATCGGCGGTCTGGAAAAGGCCGACAAGACCGGCGACATCTCGTACGACCCGGCCAACCACGACTTCATGGTGCGCACCCGGGCCGCCCGCATCGAGGCGATCGACGTGCCGGACGTGGCCGTCGAGGACCCCTCCGGCGAGGCGAAGGTGCTGGTCCTGGGCTGGGGCTCGACGTACGGGCCGATCGGCGCGGCGGCGCGGGCCCTGCGCCAGCGCGGGATCAACGTCGCGCAGGCGCACCTGCGGCACCTCAATCCGCTGCCGAAGAACCTGGGCGAGGTGCTCGCCGCGTACGACAAGGTGGTCATCCCGGAGATGAACCTGGGCCAGCTGGCGCAGGTGATCCGGGCGCGCTTCCTGATCGACGTGGTCGGCTACAACCAGGTCCGCGGGCTTCCCTTCACCTCCACCCAGCTGGAGACCATGCTCGAGGAAGTGATCAAGAATGTCTAACGCGGTGCCGGTCCAGCTGACCATGAAGGACTTCAAGTCCGACCAGGAGGTGCGCTGGTGCCCGGGCTGCGGTGACTACGCGATCCTGGCCGCGATGCAGAGCTTCCTGCCGGAGCTGGGCATCCCGCGCGAGCGGACCGTGTTCGTCTCGGGCATCGGCTGCTCCTCGCGCTTCCCGTACTACCTGAACACCTACGGCATGCACTCGATCCACGGGCGCGCCCCGGCGATCGCGACCGGCCTGTCGGTGTCGCGGCCGGACCTGACGGTGTGGGTGGTGACCGGTGACGGCGACGCGCTGTCCATCGGCGGCAACCACCTGATCCACGCGCTGCGCCGCAACGTCAACCTGAAGATCCTGCTGTTCAACAACAAGATCTACGGCCTGACCAAGGGGCAGTACTCGCCGACCAGCGAGCTTGGCAAGATCACCAAGTCGACGCCGTCCGGCTCCTCGGACGCGCCGTTCAACCCGATCTCGCTGGCGCTGGGCGCCGAGGCCTCGTTCGTGGCCCGGACCATCGACTCCGACCGCAAGCACCTGCAGTCGGTGCTGCGGCAGGCCGCCGACCACCAGGGCTCGGCGTTCGTCGAGATCTACCAGAACTGCAACATCTTCAACGACGGCGCCTTCGACGTGCTCAAGGAGCCGGAGACCCGCGACGACTACCTGATCCGGCTGGAGCACGGGCAGCCGCTCACGTTCGGGGCCGACGGGTCGCACGTGGTCACCCACCCGGCGGGCAGCTTCGGGCTGGCCGTCGGCGAGGCCGCCGCCACCGACCCGGCCGACGTGCTGGTGCACGACGCCCACGCCGAGGACCCGGCGTACGCGTTCGCGCTGTCCCGGCTGGCCGGGCCGGACCTGCGGCACACCCCGGTGGGCGTGTTCCGCTCGGTGCGCCGCCCGTCCTACGACGAGCTGGTGCGCAACCAGCTCGACGCGGCGAAGGCCAAGGCGGGCGAGCCCGAGCAGGACCTGGCCGCCCTGCTCAACTCCGGCGACACCTGGACCATCCTGTAGTTCCGCGCCTCGCGGCTGCCCCGATCGGATCCCCGGTCGGGGCAGCCGCGTTTCAGCCGCCTCCCGCGCCAGCGCCGCGCGATGATCGGCGCTTGAGGTCACAAGCCGCGCTCTCACGCGACATCTCGACCGGCGACAGCGATCTTCGATGGATCAGCGCGTGAAGATCGCGGTGTGCGGTCGCCTCAGCGCGCGGACCGGCGCCGGCGCCGACTCCCGCGCCGCCGACTGACCACAGACGTCGACCTTGTTGCGCAGCGGCAGCCTTGATCACTCTCGCCGGTCGAAAAGTGCGCGAGGGGCGCGCTTTTCGACCGGAGAAGGCGATCATGGCCGGGCGGCGGGCGCGGGACCCGGCCGCCCAGCCGAGACGCCGCGCCTGGATCAGGCGGTGGCCTTCTTCTCGACCTCGCCGCGCTCGGCGGCGAACTTGGTCTTGATCGAGGCGAAGTTCTGCGCGAAGTACATGATCATGCCCACGCTGCCGTTGTCCGCCCACACGCAGATCGCGACCGGCACCCCGCTGACCGCGCCCTGGCCGCACTGGGCCAGCCCGCCCAGCGGGCCCGGCTCCACCTTCTCGAACGTGACCTTGCCGAGCTGGGAGGTCGCCGCCGAGGTGAACGCGTCCAGCGCGGCCTGCGGCGCGGGGTTCAGCACCGACACCGCGAACGCCATGGTCAGGTTCTTCTTCTCCGCCGAGCCGTAGTACGCCGCCACCGACGAGGTCGCGCCGGGCAGGTCGGCGGCCATGCCGGACTTCAGCTCGTTGACCGTCTTGGCCAGCCCCGGGTCGGTGCTCCTGGCCCGCCCGCCCAGCGTCTTCGGCTCGACCACCGAGATCCGGTCGGCGTCGTTGACCTTGTCGGCGACGTCCTCGACCGTGTCCTTGGCCTTGTTGAAGATCCAGTATCCGCCGGCCGCGCCGCCGCCGCACAGCACCAGGAAGACCACCATGGTTATCCACAGGCCCTTGCGGGACTTCTTCCGGCGCTTCTCGATGATCGGATGGCGGCGGCCGCGTTCGGGCTGCGGCGCGACGTCGCCCCAGCCGGGGTAGTCGTCCTCCTGCCGCGGGGCGGGAGCGTAGGCCGGCTGCGGGTGCGCCTGCTGGCCGTAGCCCTGCTGCTGGTAACCCTGCTGTGGATAACCGCCCTGCTGGCCGTAGCCGTCCTGCTGGCCGTAGCCCTGCTGCTGGTAACCCTGCTGCGGGTGACCCGGCTGGCCGTAGCCGGGCTGCTGCTGGCCGTAGCCGGGCTCCTGCTGGCCATAGGCTTGTTGCTGCTGGCCATAGGCCTGCTGGCCGCCGTAGCCGGGCTGCTGCTGGCCGTAGCCGGGCTGGGCCTGGCCAGGCTGTGGATAACCGGGCTGGCCGTAGCCGGGCTGCTGGCCGTACTGCGGCTGCTGGCCGTAGCCCTGCGCGGGGCCGCCCTGGGGATATCCACCGCGTTGCTGTGGGTAATCGCCTGATTGCTGTGGATAACCCGCCTGCGGATGGCCGCCCTGCTGTGGATAACCCCCGGGCTGTGGATAGCCGTTCGGCGGCGGGTCGGACGGCTGCCGCTCCTGGCGGGAGGGGTCCTGATCGCGCCGGTCACGCCGGTCGCCCCAGGGGTCGAAGTCACGGTCGGAGTGGGACATCGGCTCGGCTCCCGGCAACGTGAGTGCGGCACGGGTTCGCACCGGCGAGGGGATCCTAACGGCACCGCGCGAACAACGGGGGGCGCGGCGGCCGGACGGGTCCGAAGGGGCAGCCGTCCAGTACCGACAAGTCAACACTTCCGAAACATCGGCGCAACAGCTAGATTCACCCCAACCGATGCACGCCCCCGCATCGGCCCCGAGTTGCTCGTCATCCCCGTGCCGACTCGAAAACCCGAGGTGACCCCCCGTGAAGCGCCTCCTGCTCGTCCCGCTCACCACCCTCACGGCCGTACTGGCGCTGGCCACCCCTGCCGCCGCGGTCACCGCCGAGGAGAAGCTGTCCGTGCTCTCCGGCTGGACGCAGACCAGCTCCGCCAGCTACAACGCCTGGAACTCGGCCCGGCAGAACCAGGGCTCGTGGTCGGCGTACGCGTTCAGCTGGGGCACGGACTACTGCTCGTCCAGCCCGGACAACCCGATCGGGTTCGACTTCAAGCTCTCCTGCTACCGCCACGACTTCGGCTACCGCAACTACAAGGAGATGGGGCAGTTCCCGGCGAACAAGTCCCGCCTGGACAGCGCCTTCTACGAGGACCTCAAGCGCAAGTGCGCGACCTACAACGTGGTCGTGCGCCCGGCCTGCACCAGCCTGGCCTGGACCTACTACCAGGCGGTGAAGGCGTTCGGCGGTGTCGTCGTCAGCGACGCCGAGCTGGCCCGCGCGCAGCGGATGAAGCGCGACGCGATCCGGGCCAACGGCGGTCTGGACTGACCCGACCGCACCCCTGACAGCCTGCGCGTGCTTCCCGATCCGTCTCCGGGAAGCCCGCGCAGGAACGGCCGCCCGGCGCCGCTACGCCGGGATGGTCCGTTTCAGGAGGCGGGCAGCTCGGCGAAGCGGCCGGAGTCGACGGACAGGTCCGGGTGCTCCACGGCCAGCGCCAGCGACGCCGACTCGCCGAGCGACAGCCCGGCCCCCTCGGCGTACGCCTCGTCGAAGGCGGCGTCGCCCAGGGCGGCCCGCGCCGCCTCCTGCTGCGCCGTCCAGTACGCCGCGAAGATGCCCGGACCGCAGTGCAGCTTCACCGTGGTGGACTCGGCCGCCCCGAACAGCACCGCCGCGGTACGCGGGTCGCCGCCCTGCACGCACCGGGCCGCCATCGCCTTGACCGCCACGCAGGCCCGCCCGTGGAAGCCGTACGCCATCCGCGAGCGCAGCGCCACCGTCAGGTGCTCGTGCGCGGCCACCAGGTCACCGCGGCGCAGCGCCACCATGCCCAGCAGCAGGTCCAGCGTGCGGCGGCCGCGCTCGGCCGGGCGCAGCTGCTCCAGCTGCCGCGACGCGGCGAGCAGGTCGGCCGCCTCGTCCAGCGCGCCGCGCAGCCACAGCAGCTCGGCCAGGTTGCACACGGAGAACAGCGCGTCGGCGGCGACGTCGTGCCGCTCGGCCCACTCCATCACCTCGCGGCAGGCCTTCTCGGCGTCGGCCGGCTGGCCCGCGTCGCGCAGCGCCCCCGACCGCCCGGCCAGCACCCGGGCCAGCAGGCGCGGGTCGCCCGCGCGCCGGGCCGAGGCCTCGGCGCGGTGGCTGAACCGAAGCTCCTCGGCGAACTCCCCGTCGACCGCGGCGTGGCCGGAGTGGGCGTGGTAGACCCGGGCCAGCTCCGCGTCGGGCACCGGCTCGCCGGTCTCGGACAGCCGGGCGTACAGCCGGAACAGCCACAGCCGGCCCTCGCGGGCCAGGCCGCGCTCGCGCCACCACTGGTCCAGCCCGCAGGACAGGCGCAGGCCGTCGCGGGCGCTGCCGCCGGTGCCGCACCAGCGCAGCGCGGCGCGCACCTCGGCGGCGAGCGGGTCGATCGAGTACAGCGACAGCGTCACCGGCTGCCCGTCCGGGCCGTGGTGCACCTCGCGCAGCTCGGTCAGCGCCCACGCCACGTGCCTGTTCCGGGCGGCCGCCTCCTCACCGTGCTCGCTCAGCCGCCGGATCGCGTACGAGCGAATGGGGTCGAGCATCCGGTACGTCGTGCCGTGCGGCCCCGGCTCGGCCTGCACCAGCGACTTGTCCACCAGCACCGTCAGGGGCCCCAGCGGGTCGGCGTCCAGCAGCGCCTCCACCCCGGACAGCCGCACCGGCCCGGCGAACACCGACAGCCAGCGCAGCAGCCGCGCCGCGTCCTCCGGCAGCGTCCGGTACGACCAGGTCACCGTCGCCTGCATGGTGGCGTGCCGGGGGTGCGCGGCGGCCGTGCCGCCCCCGGCGTCCAGGGCCAGCAGCGGGTCGGCCTCGTCGGCGGTCAGCTCGGCGTGCAGGCGCCCGGCCAGCTCCCCCGCGGACAGCACCCGCAGCCGCGCCGCGGCCAGCTCGATCGCCAGCGGCAGCCCGTCCAGCCGGGCGGCGACCCGGGCCAGCCCGGCCAGCTCGGCCGGTTCGATCGGCCGTCCGCCGCGCGCGGCGACCGTACGCTGCGCGAGCAGGGCGACCGCGTCGCTGGTGCCGTCCTCGCCACCGGCGGTCAGCGACAGCGGCGGGATGCGCCACACCAGCTCGCCGGGCAGGCCCAGCGGCTCGCGGCTGGTGGCCAGCACGGTGACCTCGGCGGCTCCGGCCAGCAGCCGGGCCAGCAGCGGCACCACCGCCGACAGGTGCGTCTCGCACGTGTCGAGCAGCAGCAGCAGCCGGCGGGTGCTCAGGAAGTCGGCCAGCGTCTCGGTGACCGGCCGCCCCGGCTCGGGGCGCAGGCCCAGCACGGTGGCGACGGTGAACGCGACCAGCCCCGGATCGGTGACGGTGGCCAGATCGAGCGACCACACGCCGTCCGGATAGGACTCGACGAGATCGCCGGCGACCGCGACGGCGAGCCGGGTCTTGCCCGCCCCGCCCGCGCCGACCACCGTGACCAGGCGGTGCGCGGCCAGCAGCGAGCCGAGTTCGGCTCGCTCCTCGCGGCGTCCCACGAACGAGGTCAGGTGATTGGGCAGATTGTGCGGGGCGGCCTGCTCGGTGCGCGGTCGCGGGAAGTGCTGCTCCAGGCCCGGCGCGACCAGCTGGTGCAGCCGCTCGCGGCCGTCGAAGCCGCGCAGCCGGTGCAGCCCCAGGTCCAGCAGCCAGGCCTGGTCGGGCAGGGCGCAGGCAGCCTCGGCGGTCGAGGCGGAGAGCAGGATCTGCCCGCCGTGGGCCGCCGCGGCGACCCGCGCGGCGCGGTGCACCTCGGGGCTGGCGTACTCGCCGCCGTGCGGGTGGGCGATGCCGGTGTGCAGGCCCATCCGTACCCGGGGCTGTGCTTTCGGGTCGTCCCAGGGGTGCTGCGCCAGGGCGCGCTGGGCCTGCGCGCAGGCCTGCAGCGCGTGCGCCGCCTCGGCGAAGACGAAGAAGTACGAGTCACCCTCGGTGAACAGCTCCACCCCGCCCGCCGTGGCGAGCGCAGCACGCAGCACCCGCCGGTGCTCGTGCAGCACCGGCCGGTAGCCCTCGCCGAGCATCTGGGCCAGTCGTGTCGAGCCCTCGATGTCGGTGAACAGAAACGTCACCTGCCCACGCGGCAGGTCTGAACGCTGCGGCACGCGTGGAGAACCTCCGCCCCCCTGGAAGTCGCGGTTCATGCTGCCGTACCCCCACCTGCACTTGACATCGTGAGAACGGGTTGATCGAGCCGCCCGAACTGCGGGCCGGTCCCGCGGCATCGCTCCGGGCCGATACGGTCCCCGGAGATCAGCGCTGCCAACCGTCGTAACGACGACACCGCTGGGCGGATGTGGGCCGTCAGGGCACAGCTGGATCATCCGGTGCGCCCGGTTGCGGCGAAACCAGTCCGAACCGGCGGCGTGACCTGCGCGGTGCGACAGGGCGCCGCGATGTGAGACATACTCGACGGCGTGCGCGACGGGGAGGAAGCCAAGCAGGCGTCGGTGGACGCGGAGCCGGCGGCGACGTCCGGCGCTCGGTCGACCCCCGACAGTGATGCCACTGCCGCGGCGGCGGCGGACGCGACGGCCGAGCCGGTCGGCGCGCCCGACGCGGGCGAGCACGTCGGCGCCCACCGCGCCGCCGCGCAGGCAGTGCGTGCGAGCCGGGTCGTGTCGGCGGTGCGGACCGGGCTGCCCAGGCTGCGGGACGGTGCCATGCACGGCAGCCGCGTCGCCTGGGACGGCGTGCGGCGCGGCGCCCGCAAGCCGTACGGGCGGCTGACCACCGCCGGGCTGACCATCATCGCCCTCGTCGCGGCCACCGCCACCGCGGGCGCGCTGCTGATCCCGGCGCTGGTCTCGGCGAAGGCCGCGCCCGCGCCGACCCCGTCGGCGGAGACCGCGCCGACCGCGGCGCCGACCGCGAGCGAGCTGCCGCTGCCGACGCTGTCGCCGCCGCCGACCGGCGTGCCGCGCCCGGCCGCGGCGTTCCACCGCTGGGCCGAACAGCAGTCGGTCAAGGTGCAGGTGCCGGTGCCCGCCCTGGAGGCGTACGCGTACGCCGAGTACGTGCTGGGGACCACCCGGCCCGCCTGCCACCTCAACTGGACCACGCTGGCCGCGATCGGGCAGATCGAATCCGACCACGGCCGCACCAAGGGTGCCCGGCTCGACGAGCAGGGCCGGGCGCTGCCGCCGATCATCGGCCCGGCGCTGAACGGCTCCGGCAACCTCGGGCGGGTCAAGGACACCGACGCCGGGGCGCTCGACAACGACAAGACCTGGGACCACGCGGTGGGGCCGATGCAGTTCATCCCGGCGACCTGGCGGTCGTACGCGGTGGACGCCGACTCCGACCAGCTCGCCGACCCGCACGACCTCGACGACGCCGCGCTGGCCGCCGCGTACTACCTGTGCGCGCCCGGCAAGGACCTGCGGGTGGTGGCGAACTGGAAGGCCGTCGTGCTGTCGTACAACAACATCGGTGTCTACCTGCAGAAGGTCTACGACACCGCCCAGGCGTACGGAGCGAAGAGCCGGGCGTGACCGCCGCCCCGCGGGCGGGACAATGGGCAGGTGACGCGCCAGGCTACCGACAGCGACCCGGCCGCACGACAGTCAACACTCAGAGTAATGGTTTGCATACGATGACAGGTAGGACCCTTCCTTTTACCGGCCGCAGTGTGCAAGCTGGACGGGTGAAGGTGCGCGAATGGGATCCCCGTACCGCGTCCGCCACTGAGATCACCTCTCTGGTCGCCCTCCTCAACGAGGTCAGCGCGGTCGACCTGCCGGATGATCCGCTGTGGCACGACGGTCGGATGCGCGACTACCTGTCGGTCACCATGCCCGGCGAACGAAAGACCATGTGGCTCGTCGAGGAGACGGCCGGCGACGCCGCCCGCGGCGTGGCCCCGCTCGGCGCGGGCAGCATCCTCCTACTGGGTGACATCGGCGTGGTCGAGATCCTGGTCCACCCCAAGGCCCGGCGCCAGCAGATCGGCCGGGCGCTGCTCACCGAGCAGGTCAGGCTGGCCCACTCCGAGGGCTTCGACCTGCTCGGCGTCGAGGTCGCCGGCGGCACCTGCGCCGTCGACTTCTACCAGGCGTACGGCTTCACGCTGGCGTTCACCGAGATCCGCAGCCTGCTCAGCCTGAACACGGTCGACTGGTTCACCCTCGGCGACCTCGCCGCCGGGGTGGGCGCGGGCTACCAGATCGAGTTCTACCCGGGCGGGCCGCCGGACCACCTGATCGCGGCGTACGCGGCCGCCAAGGCGGAGGTGCGCGACGACTACGAGCTCGGCGACCTGGAGCTGCGGCCCAGCTCGTACGAGCCGCAGCGGCTGCAGGCCAGCCTGAACACGCTCGACGCCCGCGGGCTGAAGCTCTACGTCGTGGTCGCCGTGGTGGAGAAGACCGGCGAGATCGCCGGGCTCACCGAGGTCGTGGTGCCCGCCCAGCGCCCCGGCCGCGCCGACCAGTACGACACGGTCGTCGTCCCCCGGCACCGCGGCTACGGCGTGGGCCGGGCGATCAAGGCCCGGATGCTGTTCGAGCTGCGCTCGGCCGAGCCGAAGCTGACCGAGGTGCAGACCTGGAACGCCGCCGTCAACGAGCCCCTCATCAAGGTGAACCAGGAGCTGGGCTTCATCGCCGACCGCGCCTGGCTGGAGTACGAGGGCGACGTCGCGGCACTGGCCCAGCGGCTCGGCATCGTCGGCTCCCCGGCCTAGAATTCAGCCCATGCCCCGCTACGACTTCCGCTGCCGCGCCTGCGGCGACACGTTCGAGATCGACCGCCCGATGGCCGCCGCGAGCGACCCCGCCGCCTGCCCCGCCGGGCACGAGGACACGGTCAAACTCCTCACCACCGTCGGCCTGGCCGCCCGCGGCGCCGCCCCCGCCCCCTCGGGCGGCGGTGGCGGTGGCTGCTGCGGCGGTGGCTGCTGCGCCTGACCCGCCCCACCCTCGGGGGTGCACGCTGCAGTTTCGGGGAAAGTGCTGGAATCTTGGCCCCGAATCGTGCAGTTTCCCGGAAACTGCACCCCTAGTGGCGCACCAGGCAGAACGGGTGGCCGGCGGGGTCGGCGTAGATGCGCCAGCTGCGGCCGGGTGCGCCGTCGAGGAGGCGGGCCCCCTGGGTGAGCACCTCGGCCTCGGCGCGGTCCAGGTCGGGGACGCCGAAGTCCAGGTGGAACTGCTGCGGGCGGGTCGGGTCGGGCCACTGCGGCGGCTGGTACGCCACGACCCGCTGGAAGCACAGGACCAGCCCGGACGGCAGGTGCAGCGTCGACCAGTCCGCATCGCGCGACCAGCGCCGGTCCGGCCGGTCGACCTCGCCGCCGAGTACGGCCTGGTAGAAGGCCGCGAGCCGGGCCGGCTCCGGGCAGTCGAGCACGATGCACTGCAGCTCAGCGATCATGAGCAGATCCTAGAGCCGGGCCTGGGAGCCGCGGTCAGTACTCCGCGCGCAGGCGGCGGGCGGCCTCGGCGGCCCAGTAGGTCAGGATGACCTGCGCCCCGGCGCGGCGGATGGAGTGCAGCGTCTCCATCATGATCCGTTCGCGGTCGATCCAGCCGTTGGCGGCGGCCGCCTCGACCATGGCGTACTCGCCGCTGACCTGGTAGGCCGCGACCGGCACGTCGAACGAGGCGCGCACCGCGCTGATCACGTCGAGGTAGGCCAGGGCGGGCTTGACCATGACCATGTCAGCGCCCTCGGCCACGTCCAGCGCCACCTCGCGCAGCGACTCGCGCACGTTGGCCGGGTCCTGCTGGTAGCTGCGCCGGTCGCCGTCCAGCGACGACTCGACCGCCTCGCGGAACGGGCCGTAGAAGGCGGAGGCGTACTTCGCGGCGTACGCGAGGATGGTGACGTCGGTGTAGCCCGCCTCGTCCAGCGCCTGGCGCACCACGCCGACCTGGCCGTCCATCATCCCGGACGGGCCGACCACGTGCACTCCGGCCGCGGCCTGGGCCACCGCCATGCGGGCGTACGCGGCCAGCGTGGCGTCGTTGTCGACCACCCCGTCCTCGCGCAGCAGCCCGCAGTGCCCGTGCGAGGTGAACTCGTCCAGGCACAGGTCGCTCATCACCACGAGCGAATCGCCGACCTCGCCGACCACGTCGCGGATCGCGACGTTGAGGATGCCGGCCGGGTCGGTGCCGCCGGAGCCGGTCGCGTCCTTGCGCTCGGGGATGCCGAACAGCATGACGCCGCCGACCCCGGCCTGGGCCGCCTCGGCGACCGCCTTGCGCAGCGACTCGCGGGAGTGCTGCACCACGCCCGGAAGGGAGCTGACCGGCCGGGGTTCGGCCAGCCCTTCCTTGACGAACAGGGGCAGCACCAGTTCGGCCGGGTGCAGCCGGGTCTCGCTGACCATGCGCCGCATGGCCGCGCTGGTGCGCAGCCGCCGCGGGCGGATGTTCGGGAAGGACATGACTACCCCCAAGCCGGTACCGGCAGGTCAGACGGTCAGCGGAACCTCAGTGCGGTCGGGCCCTGCACCTTCGAGCCGCGACGCTGCTTGGCGGGCATCGCCGCCAGGCGCTCGCGCAGCTCGACGGCGTACATCGCCAGCGCCTCGACCAGGTCGGGCACGGAGGCGTGCTCGGGCTGGACGTCGACGCGCAGGCCGAACTCGACCGCGGTCTCGGCCGTCTTCGGGCCGATCACCGACACGACGGTGCGGGTGTGCGGCTTGCCGGCGATGCCGACCAGGTTGCGTACGGTCGAGGACGACGTGAACAGCACCGCGTCGAACCCGCCCGACTTGATGGCGTTGCGGATCTCCTCCGGCGGCGGTGCCGCGCGGACGGTCCGGTACGCCGTCACGTCGTCGACCTCCCAGCCGCGCTCGGTCAGGCCCGCGGCCAGCGTCTCGGTCGCGATGTCGGCGCGGGGCAGCAGCACCCGGCCCACCGGGTCGAAGATCTCGTCGTACGGCGCGAACTCCGCGAGCAGGCCCTCGCTGGACTGGTCGCCGCCGGGCACCAGCTCGGGCTGGATGCCGAACGAGCGGACCGCCTCCGCGGTCGCCTCGCCGATGCACGCGATCTTGACGCCGCCGAAGTGGCGGGCGTCGAGCCCGTGCTCGCCGAACTTCTCCCACACCGCGCGCACGGCGTTGGCGCTGGTGAAGATGACCCACGCGTACCGGCCGTCGACCAGGCCCTTGATCGCCCGCTCCATCTGGGCCGGGGTCCGGGGCGGCTCGACCGCGATGGTCGGCACCTCGCACGGGATCGCCCCGTACGCCCGCAGCCGCGCGCTCATCACGCCCGCCTGCTCCTTGGTGCGCGGCACCAGCACCCGCCAGCCGTACAGCGGGCGCGCCTCCCACCAGCCGAGCCGGTCCAGGTTCGCCACGCCGGAGCCGACGGTCACCACGACGCGGCCGGAGAAGCCCAGCGCGGCGGCGACGAAGCTGTCGACCGTGGAGATCGTCGTGTACTGCGTCTCGCCGGTGCCGTCGCCGGTGATCGCCACCTGGGCGGTGCCCTCGACGCCGGCCGCGAGCAGTCCGTCGCGTACCGAGGCCAGGTCGCCCGCGTCGACGGCGAGCGCGACCGAGCCGTGCTTGAGCGCCGCGGCGAGCCCGTCGAAGTCGACCGCGCTGATGTCGTCGACGTCGGTCGCGGTGCGCACGCCGGTCAGCGGCACCCCCGCGTACGTCGCGACGCCCGCGGCCTGCCCGATGCCGGGCACCACGGCGAACCGCACGTTGGTGCGCGCGACCGCCTGGACCTCCTTGACCACGGCGTCGTGGCCGAACGGGTCACCGGCGACCAGGTGCACCGCGTTGCGGCCCGAGCGGGCCTCCGACAGCAGCACCTTGGCCACGTCGCCGGGGACGCCCTCGGCGGGGCTGTATTCGGTCTGCTCGCCGAACTCGGCGCGTAGCGACTCCAGCATCGCGTCGGGGACGCTGCGGTCGTACACGATGTGGTCGGCTTCGCGCAGCGTCTCGTAGGCGCGGCGGGTGAGCAGGCCAGGGTCGCCGGGTCCAGCCCCGACGAACGCGACGTGCCCGGCGGGCTTACGGGTGCGGGTCATTCAGCACTCCCAAGTACATTCTCGGCACCGTCTTCGAGCAGGTCAGCGGCGAGCAGCCGGCCGACCTGCTCAGCGTCGGCGAGCGTTCCGGTGCGTGACAGCCGCAGGGCGAACCGCCCATCCGGACTGATCACGGCACCGCGCAGGTAGATCTCGTCGTCTTCGGTGACTTCGGCCAGCGCCGCGACGGGCGCGCTGCACCCGGCCTCGAGCGTGGCCAGCAGGGCCCGCTCGGCGATGACCGCCGCGCGGGTGGCCCGGTGGTCGAGCGCGGACAGCGCCTCGACCAGAGCGGTATCGGCGGACCGGCACTCCACCGCCAGCGCGCCCTGGGCGGGCGCGGGCAGCATGAGCATCGGGTCCAGAATCTCGGTGACCTCACCGGCGCGGCCCAGCCGGGCCAGCCCGGCGCGGGCCAGCACCACCGCGTCGAGCTCGCCGTCGGCGACCTTGCGCAGGCGGGTGTCGACGTTGCCGCGGATCGGCACGGTCGTGACGGGCAGCCCCAGCGCGGCGATCTGCGCGATGCGGCGCAGCGCGCCCGTGCCGATGACCGCCCCGGTGGGCAGCTCGGCCAGGGTGAGCCCGTCGCGGGCGATCAGCGCGTCGCGGGGGTCGGCCCGCTCGGGCACGGCCGCGATGGCCAGCCCGTCGGCGGGCGCGGTGGGCAGGTCCTTGTACGAGTGCACAGCGAAGTCGATCTCCTTGGCGCCGAGCGCGTCGCGCAGCGCGGAGACGAACACGCCCACGCCGAGCTGCTGCACCGGCGCGGAGGAGCGGTCACCGGGGGTCACGATCTCGACCAGTTCGACGGCCATGCCCGTCTTGGTGAGCGCGTCGGCGACCATCTGCGACTGCGCGAGGGCGAGGGCACTGCCCCGGGTGCCCAGGCGCAGCACACCAGCGGGAGAACTCATCGGGCACCCTCTTCCGTCACCGGCCGCCCGGAAACGTCCGGCACGTCGGCCACTGTGGTCTTCTGGTCCGGCGATCCGGGGATCACCGACAGGTCGAACAGGTCGCGCAGCAGCTGCGCGTACGCCTCACCGCCGGGTTCGGCGGCGAGCTGGCGCACCCGCACCGTCGGCTGGTGCAGCAGCCGCTGCACGATGCGGTGCACCGTGTGAGCGACCTCGGCGCGCTGCTCGTCGGTCAGGTCCGCGCGGCGCTGGGTCAGCCGCCGCAGCTCGGCGGTGACCACGTCGTCGGCGCGGGCGCGCAGCGCGGCCACGGTCGGCGCCACCTCGGCCCCGCGGAGCCACCCGGCGTACGCCTCGACCTCGGCGTCGACGATCTGCTCGACCGCCATGACCTCGAGGTCGGCGGGCTGCGCGACGACGGCACCCAGCCGGGCGACGTCGACCAGCCGTACGCCGTCGAGTCCGCCCACCTCCGGCTCGACGTCGCGCGGCAGCGCCAGATCGATGATAGTGAGGATCTTGGTGGCGCCGGTGCGCGCCGCGCGCACGTTCTCGACCGTGAGCACGTGCTCCACCGAGGCGGTGGCCGTGATGACGACGTCGGCGGCGGCCAGCAGCTCGGGCAGCCGCTCGATCGGGGCGGCGTGCGCGCCGTACGCCTGGGCCAGCCGCAGCGCCCGGTCGGCGCCCCGGTTGACGACGGTGACGGTGCCCGCTGCCCGGCGCGACAGCTCCGCCACCGACAGCGCGCCCATCGCGCCCGCGCCCACGACCAGCCAGTTGCGCGGCTGCGCAGACTCGGCCACCGCGTGGTCCAGGGCGGCGCTGACCATGCTGCGCGGCGCGTGGTCGATGCCGGTCTCGGCGTGCGCGCGCTTGCCCACCCGCAGCGCCTGCTGGAGCAGCTCGTGCAGCATCCGGCCGGTGGCGTCGGCGTCGGTCGCCGCCTGGTACGCCTCGCGCAGCTGGCCGAGGATCTGCGCCTCGCCGGCCACCATCGAGTCCAGCCCGGCCGCGACCCGGAACACGTGCCGGACCGCGTCCTGCCCGTGGTGCACGTAGAGCGAGGAGGCGAGCCGGTCGGCGGGCAGGCCGGTGAGCTCGCCGAGCACGTCGCCGAGGTGGCTCAGGCCGGCGTGGAACGCGGGCGCGGCCGCGTAGACCTCGACCCGGTTGCAGGTGGACACGACCACGGCCTCGCCGACGCGGCCGTCGGCCAGCAGCCGGGGCAGCGCGGTGGCGCCGTCGACCAGCGACAGCCGCTCCAGCAGCTCGACCGGCGCGGTGCGGTACGACGCACCGACCACGATGAGGTTCATGCGGCGACCTCCCCGCGCGCGGTCCGGCCGGTGCCGGTGCCGGTCTCGGCGGCCAGGAAGCGCGCCACCGCAGGGGCGCGGCGGGCGGCGCCGGGGCGCAGCCGCGGTCCGCCGGGCTCGCCGCCGCCGTCGCGGGCGGCGCCCTCGCGGCTGTCGGCCACGCCGCTGCGCGCGGACTTGCGGTGCTCGTGGAACGACAGGATCTGCAGCTCGACCGCGAGGTCGACCTTGCGCACGTCCACCTGGTCGGGCAGGTTCAGCACGACCGGGGCGAAGTTCAGGATGCTGGTGACGCCGGCGGCCACCAGCTGGTCGGCGACCGTCTGCGCGGCGCCGGCGGGCGTGGCGAGCACGGCGATGGAGATGCCCTCGACGGCGACGACCTCGGGGATGTCGTCGATGTGCCGGACCGCGATGCCGTTGATCAGCTCGCCGACGCGGGTGGTGTCGGCGTCGAACAGGGCCGCGATGCGGAAGCCGCGGCTGGCGAACCCGGCGTAGCCGGCCAGCGCGTGGCCGAGGTTGCCGACGCCGACCAGGGCGACGGCGCGCCGCTTGTTCAGGCCGAGGATGTACTCGATCTGGGTGACCAGCGGCTCGATGTCGTAGCCGACGCCGCGGGTGCCGTACGAGCCGAGGTGCGACAGGTCCTTGCGGAGCTTGGCCGAGTTGACCCCGGCGGCGCTGGCCAGACCCTCACTGGAGACGGTGTCGTGCCCGGTCTCGGCGAGGTGGTGCAGGGCGCGCAGGTACTCGGGCAGCCGGGCCACCGTCGCTTCGGGCAGATCCGGAAAATCCGGGCCTGACCCTCCGGCGACCGCGCCGACACGGCCGGTTATCCCGGCTTCGTGACCGGTGCGCTGCTGACTCATGAGACTCCGTGCCGAATGAGGCTTAGACCCCCGATCACATGGCCGATTGGCTCTGTGCTAGCGGGGAACGTCGAGGTAACAGAGTAGGCGCTTGTGAACGGGTGCACAAATCGCGATCTTGAAGAGCGCGCCCATCCGGTCCTCGCGCAACAGCCAGAATGCCCCCGCGGCACAGTGCCCCCACTCTGGCTCGTCACACGCCACCGGGCTCGGCGGACGCGCTCTCGCGCGGCTCGTCGCGGCTGTCCGGATGGGCGCTGCTCCGCGATTATGTCGCATCTATGACAAAGGGCAGCAAAACACGCCCGTTCCCAGCAGCCACACTGATCGACTACAGCCCCGAATCGCGCACGGAAAACGAAACCGGGCAGTGATCGATCTCACTGCCCGGGATGGCGACGCGGCACGGGGATGCGACGAAGGTCACCGATGCTCAGGACAGCGTCGTGGCGATGGCGACGGCGTCCACGAGGCTGTCGGCGACCGGCACGCCGTAGGCGCGCAGCCGGTCCGGGTCGGTGAGGCCGCCCGCGTACAGGACGCAGCGCGCGCCGACCGAGGCCGCCGCGTCCGCGTCGTCGATCGAGTCGCCGATCATGACCGTGTTCGCCCCGTCGATGCGCAGCTCGGCCAGGTGCCGCTTGAGGTGGATCGCCTTGAAGCCGCCGTCGGTGTCGTCGCGCAGGCCGTCCACCCGCAGGAAGTGCGGGGTCAGCTCGTACCGCTCGACCAGCGGGACCAGCTCCCGGTGGAACCACATGGACAGCAGCGACTGGGTGCCCTGCCAGGCCGCGAGCGCCGCCAGCGCGTCGGCGGCCAGCTCGACCGTGGTCAGCCGGGTGCGGTAGCTGTCGTGGAACACCCGGTCGAGCACGGCGAACTCGGCCAGCCCGACCTCCCGGCCCAGCACCTGCCCGTAGTACTCGTGGATGGGGCGCCGGAAGTCGCGGCGGTGCTCGTGCACCGTCACCGAGACCGCGCCCGCGGGACCCGGGACCGTCGCGAACGCCGCGTTGGTCGAGGCGACGACCAGCTGGAGGTCGTCGAGCAGTGTGCCGTTCCAGTCCCAGACGAGATGCCTACCCATCGGGCCAGAGTACCGGGTGATCACTGCTTGGCCAGGTCGCGGCGCAGCCGCTCCTCCTCCACCCGCCAGTACCCGTGCTCCCGGCCGTCCAGCATCAGCACCGGGATGCGGTCGCCGTAATCGGCCTCCAGCTCGCGGTCGCCCGAGATGTCTATCTCCTCGTACGGCTCGCCGATGCGGTCGAGCACCTCGGCGGCCACCTCGCACAGGTGGCAGCCGGACCGGGTGTACAGCGTCAGTCGGGTCACCGGGTCATTCTCGCAGCAGCGACTTGCGCACCTTGCCGATGACCGACAGCGGCAGCTGCCCGGCGAACTCGATCCGCGCCGGGCACTTGAACCGGGCCAGGTTGCGCGCGCAGTGCGCCGCCAGCTCCGCCTCGGTCAGCTCCGCCTCGCCGGCGCGCTGCCGGGGCACCACGATCGCGCGCACCTGCTGGCCGGTGAGCGGGTGCGGGGCGGCCAGCACCGCCGCCTGCGCCACGCCCGGGTGTGCCAGCAGCACCTGCTCGACCTCGGCCGGGTACACGTTGAAGCCGCTGACCAGGATCAGCTCGCCGAGCCGGTCGACCAGGAACAGGTCGCCGTCGCCGTCGGCGTACGCCACGTCGCGGGTGGGCCACCAGCCGTCGGCGTCCGGGCCGCCCCGCCCGTCGGGCCAGTAGCCCAGGAACAGGTTGTCGCCGCGGACCACCACCTCGCCCGGGTCGGTGCCCGGCGAGTCCGGCACGGCCAGGTCCGGGTCGTCGTCATCGTCGTCGTCCAGCAGCGCCGAGCCGCCCCGCCACACGTCCTCGCCCGCCCCGTTGACCAGCCGCAGCTCCACGCCGGGCAGCGGGCGGCCGATCGAACCGGGCTTGGCCGCGGGCGCCGCCACCGTCGCGGCGAGCACCGGCGCGGTCTCGGTCAGGCCGTAGCCGACCTGCACGGTGACCCCCGTGAGCTGGGTGAAGCGGGCCGCGTGGGCGGGCTCCAGGGCGGCCGCGCCGCACACCGCCAGCCGCACCGTCGCCAGCCGCTCGCGCAGGTCCGGCAGGGCGCTCCAGGCCAGGAACATCTGCGGGACGCCGACGACCACGGTCACCCGGTGCGCCTGGATGGCCGCGGCGGTGCCGGCCGCGTCGAAGTCGGGCACCAGCACGCCCGTCGCCCCGTGCCAGAGCACCGAGCCCAGGCCGGTGTTGAGCCCGTACGCGTGGAACAGCGGCAGCGCCAGCAGCACCGTGTCGTCGGCGCCGAGCACCGGCGGCTCCACCGCGGCGAGCTGCCGGTGGTTGGCCAGCAGCGCCCGGTGCGGCAGCATCGCGCCCTTCGGGGCGCCCTCGGTGCCGGAGGTGTAGAGCAGCAGCGCGATCTCGTCGTCGGCGGGCTCCGGCAGCTCACCGGCGGCCGCCGCCGGCAGCTCGGTCAGCGCGTGCGGCACCGCCCCGGCGACCCCCGCCAGCAGCTCTGACCGCGCCAGCAGCACCTGCGCGCTGCTGTCCGACAGCACATGGCCCAGCTCGCGCGGGGTGAACCCCGGGTTGCACGGCACCGCGACCAGTCCGGCACGCAGCACCGCGGTCAACGCCACCGCGAACTCGAACGTGTTCGGCAGCGCGATGGCGACCCGCGCCGGCCGGCCGTCGGACTCGGGCAGGTTCAGGCCGCGCAGCCCGTACGCCGCCGCGTCGGTGCGCGCGTCCCACTCGGCCCAGGTGAGCGCCTCGCCGCCCGCCCGCAGCGCGATGCGGTCCGGCTGGGCGGCGGCCTGGTTGCGCAGCAGTGTGGCGAGGTTCACGGTGGCTGAGTTTTCCACAGCGGAGGGTCCTCCGCCCACCCCCTACCGACGCCGGCGAACCAGGACACAGGGGGTGATCTTCACTCGGGCGGGTGAGGTGCCCGCACATTGGCACACCCAGTGCGCCAAGCCGCACACGGTGTGCGACGAGGTCCCTCGGTAGGCGGCAACATTTCGGTCCAGCGTTGGCTCCACACCGCTGCATGGCGTCGGCCCTTATCATCACCAGGGTCGACTCGCCCGTTTTGCCATGAGTCGACACCCCTCAGCCAGAGGAGGCCTTTGTGCCGGTTATCGCACTGAACACGTGCCCTGGGAGTGTTCAGCGGCTTATGGTGGAGATTGCCCGGTATGCCGGTAGCCGCTCGCGGCCGCCCGCAGCCCGGGGCGTATCGGACTGGGGGCACGCGGAGGTGGCGGGATGAGTTCTCTGTTCTACGGCGACGAGCTGATCACCAGCGAGGTGGCGGCGGCCCGCCGAGCCCTGACCGATGGCCTGTCGGCGCTCCGTACCTCGCTCAACGAGATGCTCGCCACCGCGGTACGTGGCGACGGCGGGACCCAGCGCATCCGTACCCGGCAGACCAACGACGCCGCGACCCGGCACCAGCCGCCGGGCACCAAGCCGGTCGGCGGCCGCGTCGGCGGCCGGGCCGGCATGCCCACGCAGAGCGGCCCGCACGGGGCCGGCGCGTCCGACGGCGACACCGCGCTGCTGCCCTCGGTCGAGGAGCAGGGCACCGGTGGCGGCGGCCCGGTCTACCCGGACCGGCCCGACCCCAGCGACGCCGCGCACGAGGTGTGGACGCTGGTCGAGCGGGCCCAGCAGGGCGACGCGGAGGCCTTCGGCCTCATCTACGACCGGTACGTCGACACCGTCTTCCGGTTCATCTACTTCCGTGTCGGCAACCGGCCGCTGGCCGAGGACCTGACCTCCGACACGTTCCTGCGCGCGCTCAAGCGCATCAGCAGCTTCACCTGGCAGGGCCGCGACCTGGGCGCGTGGCTGGTGACCATCGCGCGCAACCTGGTCGCCGACCACTTCAAGTCCGGCCGGTACCGGCTGGAGGTCACCACCGGCGACGTGCTCGACGCCGACCGCGAGGACCGCGGCCCGGAGGGCAGCCCCGAGACGGCGGTGGTGGACCACATCACCAACGTGGCGCTGCTGACGGCGGTCAAGCAGCTCAACCCCGAGCAGCAGGAGTGCATCGTGCTGCGGTTCCTGCAGGGCTTCTCGGTCGCCGAGACCGCGCAGGCGATGGGCAAGAACGAGGGCGCGATCAAGGCGCTGCAGTACCGCGCGGTGCGCGCCCTGGCCCGACTGCTCCCGGAGGGTTTCCAGCCGTGAACGTGATTCACATCACTCTCTGCGGTGGCTCGGCCGCGGTGGGCGTAACTGATCGTGCCCTGATCGCGTTTGACCGGGTGCGAGCGGCATTCTCCACCGCCCTCGCCGTTTCAGTCACCGCGACCAGCGAAGGGGGGTGCCCGCGGTGAACACCTCCCTGTTCGATCGCCGGCGCGCCGAGCGCTTCGCCCAGCTACTCGACGAGGCCAACGGCGGTCGCCGTCACCACACTCGTTCCCGCGTCGACGACCAGCTCACCGAGCTGGTGGCGGTCGGTCAGCAGCTGCAGACAGTCACGCTGCCCGGCACGCCCGACGCCTCGTTCAAGCGCGATCTCCGCGCTCAGCTGATCGCCACCGCGCAGCGGGAGGGCATCGGCGTCACCGCCCGACCCGAGACGGAGGACCGGCGCTCCACGGCCGGTTGGCCGGCGCGCACCACTGGGCGGGCCCGCGCCCGGGGCGCGATCGTGGTCGGTATCGCCGCCGGCACGCTGGCCCTGTCCGGCGTGTCGGTGGCGAGCGGTGACGCGATGCCCGGCGACACGCTGTACGGGGTGAAGCGCTCGACGGAGAAGGCACAGCTGGCCCTGGCCGGCTCCGACCTCAGCCGCGGCCGCCTCTACCTCGAGTTCGCCCGCACCCGTCTGCAGGAGGCGCACGCCGTACGCCGGGCCACCGGCTTCGTCGACGCGCTGCGGGACATGGACGGCGACACCCGGCAGGGCATCAAGATGCTGCTCACCTCCGCGATCGAGCGCCGGGACACCGGCTCGCTGGACGCGGTGGACCGGTTCGTCACCGACCAGCGGATGCTCGTGGCGCAGCTGCTCGACGACGCCACCGGCGCCGGCCGCGACAAGGTCACCGACTCGCTGCGCCTGCTCGACCAGATCGAGCAGCGCTCGGCCGACGCCCGTACGGCGATGGCCTGCGGCGCGGCCTCGGTCGGCAGCGACAAGCTGGGGGCGGTGCCCGGCACCTGCGCCAACGTCAGCACGCAGCCGCAGCAGCCGAGCCGGCAGGAGCAGCCGCAGCAGCCGGTCGAGGAGAACAAGGGCAAGCCCGCCGGCAACGGGCCGAACCCGTCGACCTCCCCGGCCCCGTCGGCGAGCGCGTCCCCGGCCCCGACCGGGGAGCAGACGCCGGCACCGCAGGAGGAGGGCCTGCTCGACGAGCTGGGCCGCATCCTCGGGGGCCTGCTCGGCTGATCGGGCGTCACCGCACGGAACTGGGGCGCGATGCCGAACGGGCATCGCGCCCCTAGGCTGTGAGAAGGCTCGCAGGAAGTTGCGGGCAACGGCAGAGGAGATCCGATGGCGCGCAGGCAGAGGTCAGCCCCGCTCGATGAGGCGGTGATGGTGGCCCAGCCGCCGCTGGCCGCCGCCGAGCTGGCGCCGACCGCGCAGCCCGCCGCCGACCGCACCGGCGCCGCGTTCTTCGACGTCGACAACACGATGATGCAGGGCGCCTCGCTGTACTACTTCGCCCGCGGCCTGGCCGCCCGGCGCTACTTCACCACCATCGACCTGGCCCGGTTCGCCATCAGCCAGGCCCGCTTCCGGCTGCTGGCCGCCGAGCACGCCGGGGACATGGACCGGGCCCGCGAGGCGGCGCTGTCGTTCGTCAAGGGCTGGCAGGTCGAGGAGATGCAGCGGCTCAGCGAGGAGATCTTCGACGAGCTGATGGCCGACCGGATCTGGTCGGGCACCCGGGCGCTGGCCGACGCGCACCTGGCCGCGGGTCAGCGGGTATGGCTGGTCACCGCCGCCCCGGTCGAGCTGGGGCGGGTCATCGCGACCCGGCTGGGGCTGACCGGCGCGCTGGGCACGGTCGCCGAGATCCGCGACGGCGCCTACACCGGGCGGCTGGTGGGCGAGATGATGCACGGGCCGAACAAGGCCAACGCGGTCGAGGCGCTGGCCGCGGCCGAAGGACTGGACCTTTCCCGCTGTACGGCGTACAGCGACTCGATCAACGACGTGCCGATGCTGACCACGGTCGGCCGGGCGGTGGCCGTGAACCCGGACAGCGCGCTGCGCCGGATGGCCCGCAGCCAGGGCTGGGAGGTGCGCGACTTCCGCAGCGGCCGCAACGCCGCCAAGGTGGCCGTGCCGGTGGTGCTGGGCGCGGGCATGGTGGCCGGCGCCGTGGTCGGCGGCATGGCTCTGAGCAGGCGGAGGAAGAAGGCACTGTGACCGGCGACAGCGGGGGGCTGCGGCAGGCGGGCACGGGCGCCGCCGACGGGGAGTCGACGAAGGGCCGGTCCGGGCCGTCCAGGCGGGCGGTCCTCGGGGCCGTCGCGCTGGTGGCGGCGCTGGGCGCCGCCGGGGCGCTGCTGCTGCTCGACCCGGGCTCCGGTGATCCGGACCGGGCCAGGGACGGCGCCGCCGAGCTGGTGGCGGGCGGGGCGCTGACGGGGCTGCCGGGCACGCTGCCCGACGGTGCGCCGTACACGCCGGTGTACTTCCTGGACGCGCAGCGGTCGGTGGGCACCGCGCCCACGCCCGACGAGGCCGCCGTCCGGTTGCTGCTGCTCAACGCCGGTCAGCAGCGGGTGCTGGCGACGGTCCCGCGCGAGCGGGCCCCCGAGTTCGCCGGGTTCACCACCGACGGCACCACCCTGGCCTGGCTGGAGCTGACCTCCGACTCCGACGGCGCCGCGCACACCCGGGTGATGGCGGCGGCGGTGGCCGCCGGGGCGGCCCGCGAGCTGACCGCCGACACCGGCAACGTGGTCCTGTTCGACAAGCAGGGCGACCTGAGCCTGCACGACGGGCAGCTGAGCTGGATCTCCGACATCGGCAAGCCCGACGTGTCCGCGGTGTTCACCATGCCGCTGGCGGGCGGCAAGCCGCAGCACCGCGAGGTGCCCGGCGCCTGGTCGATCAGCGCCTGGCCCTGGCTGGTCAGCGAGGACACCGCCGACGGCACCCCCGTGCGGCTGCGCGACCTGGTCGGCGGGGCCGAGACCACGGTGGCCGCGCGCAGCGGCGAGATGCTGTCCTGCTCGCCCGCCTGGTGCCGCTCGAGCACCATCGGCAGCGACGACGCGACCACCACGATCGAGCTGCGGCGGCCGGACGGCACCGGCGCGGTGCGCACCGCCGCGGGCAGCGTCGCCGCCGCGGTCACCGACATCGCCATGCTGGACCGGTACGAGGTCTACTCCCGCGCCGCCAGCGACTACTCCGCCACCGAGCTGCTGCTGTACGACCTGAAGACGGCCAAGCTGTCCCGGGTCGCCCCGGTCGCCAACCAGGTGGTGGCGCGCGACGGCATCCTGTGGTGGTCCACCGGCGACAACGAGACCCTCGCCTGGCACGTGCTGGACCTGCGCGCGCTGGCGCTGTAGCGGCTACGGCCCGAACGCGTCGGGCCGCAGCTCCAGCAGCTCGTGCAGCATGCCCTGGATCGTCTCGCGCACGTGGTCGGCGAGGTTGAACACGGCGGCGGGGTCGTCGGCGCGGTCGGCGTACGGCTCGGTGTCGATCGGCTCGCCGAACCGGATCAGCCACTTGCTCGGCAGCGGCACCAGCCCCAGCGGCCCCAGCCACGGGAACGTCGGCGTGATCGGGAAGTAGGGCGCGCCGATCAGCCGGGCCAGCGGCTTGACGTCGCCGAGCAGCGGGTAGATCTCCTCGGCGCCGACGATCGCGACCGGCACGATCGGCCGGCGGGTGCGCAGCGCCGCCGACACGAACCCGCCCCGGCCGAAGCGCTGCAGCTTGTACCGGTCGGTGAACTTCTTGCCGACGCCCTTGAACCCCTCCGGGAAGACGCCGACCAGCTCGTCGGCCTCCAGCAACCGCTCCACGTCGGGGTTGCAGGCCAGCGTGGCGCCGGACTTGCGGGCCAGCTCCGACACGAACGGCAGCTTGAACACGAAGTCGGCGCCGAGCAGCCGCAGGTGGCGGCGGGCCGGGTGCTCGTCGTGGCAGGCCATGGTCAGCATCAGCGCGTCCAGCGCGATGGTGCCGGAGTGGTTGCCGACGACGAGCGCGCCGCCCTGCGCGGGCAGGTTCTTGACGTCGAGCACCTCGGTGCGGAACCAGTCGCGGTAGAGCAGCCGCAGCACAGGCTGGAACACCTGCTCGGTCAGCTCCGGGTCGAACCCGAACTCGTCCACCCGGTACTGCCCGGACAGGCGGCGGCGCAGGAAGGCCAGGCCGGAGGCGACCTTGTTGTCGAACTCGTCGGCGAGCTCAGGCACGGTCACGACACCCTCCCGGCGCGCACGGTGCGGATCATCTCCAGCATCCGCCGCTCCGTCTCGGCGAGCCGGCCCGGGGTGAGCACGGCGTCGCCGCGCTGGGCGCGGACGAAGTCGTCGAAGGCCTCGGCGGTGGCGCGGGGCGTGAAGCCGTACCGCTCGGTCAGGCGGGCGGTGTCGACCACCCGGCCGTGCACGAACAGGTCGACCTGGTCGAGGCTGCGCAGCCCGTTGACGCCCCGGCCGTAGACGGCGGCGGCCTGCAGGATGCCCTCGGGCACCGGCAGCGCGATCCGGCCGAGCCGGCGGATGGCCTGGGACAGGGTGATGGTGCCCGGCCCGGCGACGTTGAACACGCCCTGGTGGTCCTCGACCACCGAGCGGTAGAGCAGCTCCAGCGCGTCGTCGACGTGGATGAACTGCAGCCTCGGATCACGGCCGAGCACGGTCGGCACCACCGGCTGCGCGAGCAGCTGGAGCAGGCCGGTGTCCGGCTGCGGCCCGACGAACGGGGTGAAGCGCAGGACGGTGGTGGTCACCCGGGGGTTGCGGCGGCGGAAGCCCCGCACGTAGCCCTCGATGTCGAGGATGTCGCGGGCGTAGCCGCCGCGCGGGGTGGCCCTGGGCTCGGTCTCCTCGGTGAACACCGCCGGATCGCGGAACGAGGCGCCGTACGCGGCGGTCGAGGAGCGCAGCACCAGCCGCCGCAGCGACGGCATCTGCTGGCACGCGGCTAGCAGCTGCATGGTGCCGATGACGTTCTGGTCCTTCATGGCCGCCCGGCCGCCCCTGCCGTCGGGCGAGGAGACCACGGCCAGGTGCACCAGCGCCTCGGCGCCCAGCTCGACCAGCTCGTCCGCGCCCTCGGCCAGGTCGATGCGGTGCACCCGGACCCCGCGCAGCAGCGGTCGCAGCTCGCCGGGCGGGTCGGCGCGGTCCACGCCGATGACGCGGACCACCCCGGGGGTGGCGGCCAGCCGCGCGGCGATGGTCGCCCCGAGGAACCGGCTGATGCCGGTGACGATGACGACCCGGGGTGCGCGCACACGGTCTCCGGCGGTGCCGGTGTCTACCGCGGTCATGACGCGCCTCCCCGGGACGGCGAAGTTCGATGCCCAGCCGGATCGGTCACAGCCCGGGCAGACGCACTACTTGCCGAGACGACGACGCTGAACGCGGGTCTTGCGCAGCAGCTTGCGGTGCTTCTTCTTCGCCATGCGCTTGCGGCGCTTCTTGACCACGGAGCCCATACGGCATCCCTCTCGACGTTGACGGTGGTGGAACCCGTTCAGGGTAGCCGAGCAGCCGCAGTTGCACGTCCAGGGGGTTGTGCCTGAGCGCGGACGATCACAGCGCCGCGCGCAGATACTCCTGAACCGCCTGCTCCGGCACCCGGAACGACCTGCCCACGCGGACCGCCGACAGCTCGCCGGAGTGCACCAGCCGGTAGACGGTCATCTTCGACACCCGCATGAGCGTGGCCACCTCGGCGACGGTGAGGAACCTGACTTCCGCCAGCCGAGCGTCCTGTCGCGCTGATCCGATCATGACCAGCCCCACCTCCTCTGGCACAGGGCGGCCGCTGCTGGATGTGTCGCGGCCGTGGCTTCCTGTGTATTGAGTACGGTACCGGGACGGTTGTTACCGATGCGAGGCTTTCGTCAAGATCAGCGTGCATTGCGCTTGATGTACGCCGTGCACTCCTTCTCCAGCACCGACCAGGACGTGCCCAGCACGCTCTTCGCGGCCGCGTCGAACGACTCCCCGTCGTGCACGACGGTGTGGAAGAACTCGACCAGCTTCTTCTCGCCGTACTTCTCGCTGACGTGGCGCAGGGCCAGGAAGCCGATGCCGTAGCGGGCGCCGACGATCCACTCGGCGGTGCTGTCGCCCGGCGGGTCCACCTCGACGTTGCCGTCCCAGGTCTTGATGTACCGCTTGACCTCGGACAGGCCGCCGTACTGCTTGATCGGCAGCCCGGACATCTCGGCCACCTCGGCGATGCCCTCGATCATCCACCACAGGTCGTCGCGGTCGCTGTACTCGCCCGGCAGGGTCGAGGCGTGGGTCAGCTCGTGGCGCAGGATGTTGTCCAGGTAGCTCGGCTGCAGGGTGTCCGCGTTGAGCACCAGCTCATAGCGGACCGGGCTCACGTCGATCGCCACGCCGCCGGCCCAGTCCGGCGGGTTCCAGTCGAACCAGCTCTTCCACTCGCGCTTGCCCGCGTAGTAGACGATGTAGCGGCCCGGCTTGATGTCGGGCTGGGTGAACCGGTCGGCGACCAGCGCCGCCTTCTCCGCCTCGCGCAGCAGCACCGGCAGCTTCGACGCGTACGCCTTGGTGGTCGCCACCACGGTGCGCTCACCGGAGCGGGACACCAGCTCGCTGACCTGCCACGGGAACGGCGAGGGGTTGCTGGCGCGCGGCTCCCAGCCCACGATCACGGCCTGGTCGTTCTCGATCCGCCAGCGGGTCTCCGACTTTGCCTTGGCCTCCGCGCAGTGCCCGGTCCCGAAGCAGGTCTGGGTGGTGACCTCGGCCCGCCACTCGCCGTCGGTCGACCCCGCCGGGTACACCGTGCCCGCTTCGTCGATCATGCCGGAGACCTGCATCGCCTGCAGCGAGCGGTACTGCCGCCGCAGGTTCTCGTAGGCGTCGGTCGCGGCCGGGTCGATGACGCTCAGGTAGCCCGCCTCGTCGCCCTTGAGCAGGGCGGCGTCCTGCTTGCCCAGCGCCTTGCGGATCTTGTCGGTCGCCCAGGCCCGGGCCACGCTCGACGGATCGCCCGGCTTCGGGCTGCGCACCCCGCTCGGACTCGCGCTCGGCTCGCCCCCGGCCTGCTTGACCAGCCACGGCACGCCGATGACGACCAGCGTGCCCGCGCCGAGGCAGACCAGCGCCAGCACCACCGCGACGATCGCGATCAGCTTGCCGCGCTTCTTGCGCGGCGGCGGCACCGGCGCGTGCCACTGGCCGGGGGCCGCGCCCGGGAAGGACTGCGGCGGCCACGCGATCGGCTGCGGCGCCTGCTGGGGGTACGGCCAGGGCTGCGTCACCGGCTGACCGGGCGCCCCCGCGGCGCCCGGTCCCGACAGCGGCTGGCTCGGAAGCTGCTGGCCCGGAACCTGCTGGGTCGGGATCTGCTGGGTCGGATACTCCGGCGCGGCCGGCTGGCCGTAACCGGGCTGCCCGTACGGCTGCTGCGGATACACCGGCTGCCCGTAGCCCGGCTGCGGGTACGTCGGCTGCCCGTAGGGCTGCTGCGGGTACACCGGCTGGCCGTACGCGGGCGCCGCCGGTTCGGCCTGCTGCGGCGCCGGCGGCACGGCCGGGTCCTGCGGGACGTACTGGACGGGCACGACCGGCGCCTGGGCGGCGGCGATCACGGCGTTGGGAGTGGGCTCCTCCCCGTCCAGGGGCAGGTGCCGCGTTTCCGATTCGTCGGGGACGGGCGGTTGATACGAAGAAGTCGCGTCCTCGGGCTGCACGCCCGTGGACGCTACCGTGCGCGGTCAAGCAGCGATGATCAGCCGATCAGTTACTTCTTCGACACCAGGGCGCGGGCGAAGAAGCCCAGGTTGGCGGGGCGCTCGGCGAGCCGTCGCATGAGGTAGCCGTACCACTGCGTGCCGTAGGGAACGTAGACGCGGACGGTGTGCCCGAGGCGGGCCAGGCGCTGCTGCTCGTCGGGGCGGATGCCGTACAGCATCTGGAACTCGAACTGGCTCGGGGCGCGGTCGAACCAGCGCGCCCGGTCCTGCCCGATCGCGATCAGCCGCGGGTCGTGCGTGGCCAGCATCGGGTAGCCCTCGCCCGCCATCAGGATGTTCATGCACCGCACGTACGACTTGTCGACCTCCAGCGTCGCCTGGTACGCCACGTGCTCGGGCTCCTTGTACGCCCCCTTGCACAGGCGCACCCGCGACCCGGCGGTGGCCAGCTCCCGGCAGTCGCCCTCGGTGCGCCGCAGGTACGCCTGCAGCACCGCCCCGGTGGCCGGGTAGTCGCGGCGCAGCCGGGACAGGATGTCCAAAGTCGAGTCGGTGGTGGTGTGGTCCTCCATGTCGAGGGTGACCGTCGTACCCACCGCCGCCGCGGCCTCGCAGATCTCGCGCGCGTTGCGCTCGGCCAGCTGCTCGTCGAAGGCCTGCCCCAGCGCGGACAGCTTCAGGCTCACCTCGGCCGTGGCGATCGTCTGCGCCCCGGTCGGCGCCCGGTCGGTGGTCAGGCCCGCCCCGCCCAGCGCCTTCAGCAGCTCCAGGTACGCCTGCTTGGTGGCCTCGGCCTGCTCCGGGGTCAGCGTGTCCTCGCCGAGGTTGTCGAGCGTGACGCACAGCCCCTGGTCGGCGAGTTCCGCCGTGGTGTCGAGGGCCTCTGGGGTGCCGGTGCCGGCGACGAAGCGCTTGACCACATCACGGCTGACCGGAGCGGTCTCCACGAGCCGCTCCACCTTGTGGGAGCGAGCGGCGGCAAGGATCACGGAGCGAAGCATGAGGGCAGCGTAACTCCCCTGCGGCCACCGCTCCGCGCCGACCACCTGACTCTGTATACAAGAACACCCTTCTATGTCTTGCGGTTCGGCGCGGTGGCTGTGCCGATCGTCACTGCCCCGCGCCCGCGCGTCACGGACCGTGGCCGTTGCGAAAGGACTGTGCCCGACTCGGAGCGCATGCCTCGCCGCCGTTCCGCGACGGCCCGCCGACGGCCGGTCCGACCACCGTCCGTGGCGCCGCCATCGCCCGAGCGCACCAGCATGATCACGCTCCGTCACCCCCGTCGGACCCCGGCTTATGTTGACACTGCACAATCGGCGCGGGTGCTCTACCTTTGTCGGGTGAACTTCGATGCGTACGCCCGAACGGCTGTTGATCTCATCAACGCGCCGCTGGACGACCTCATCCAGCTCCGCGCCATGCTGCCCGGCCCGGACTGGATGTGCGAAGACGCCACCGACCGTGACCTGCAGGTCTTCCGCAAGGCGCAGCGGCGGCTGCGCGAGGTGTTCGAGCACGGCGCCGCGGGCCGCGAGCGCGAGGCCGTCAACGAGCTGAACTCGATGCTCGAGGCGCACCCGGTGCACCCGCGCATCTCCGGCCACGAGTCCGGCAACTGGCACATCCACGTGACCAGCCGCGGCTCGGCGGTCAGCGCCGAATACCTGGCCGGCGCCGTCTGGGGCCTGTCGGTGTGGCTGTGCGAGTACGGCAGCGCCCGCTTCGGCGTCTGCGCCGACGACCGCTGCGGCAACGTCTACCTGGACACCTCGTCCAACAACTGCCGCCGCTTCTGCTCCGAGCGCTGCGCCACCCGCTCGCATGTGGCGGCGCACCGCGCCCGCAAGAAGGCCGCCAGCGCCGCCGCCCCGGCGGCCCCCGTCGCCCGCCTCCCCCAGCCCGCCGAGCGGGCTGAGTCTCCGGCGCCCGCCTTCGCGGGCGCGGGCTCCCGTCCCTGAAGCCTGTCGGCGGTCACCGCCTGGGTGGTCACGCGGGGGTGGTGACGGCCGGGCTGAGGTGCTTGCGGGCGAACTCCAGTGACTCCGCCAGGTCGGCTTCGCGCTCGGCGCGGCTGCCGGCCTTGCGGGTCGCCACCTCCAGCGCCACCGAACCGGTGAAGCCGCGTCCGGCCAGCGAGCGCAGCAGCGCCCCGCACGGCTGCCCGCCCCGGCCGGGCACCAGGTGCTCGTCGCGGCCCTCACCGGTGCCGTCGCCGAGGTGGACGTGGGCCAGCCCGGCCCCCATCTCGTCGGCCATGATCATGGCGTTGGAGCGCGAGGCCGCGCAGTGCGACAGATCCAGCGTGTACGAGTCGTAGCCGGTCTCGGTCGGGTCCCAGCCCGGGGCGTACGGCACGAACTGGCGGCGGCCCATGCGCACCGGGTACATGTTCTCCACCGCGACCCGGATGCCGGTGTGCCGGTGCGCCAGGTCGCCCACGGTGTCGGCGAACTGCCGGGCGTAGTCGCGCTGCCAGGTGAACGGCGGGTGCACCACCACCGTCGGGGCGCTCAGCGTGTCGGCGAGCACCACCGCGCGCCGCAGCCGCTCCTTCGGGTCCGAGCTCCACACCCGCTGGGTGACCAGCAGGCACGGCGCGTGCACCGAGAGCACGGGCACGCCGTAGTGGCGGGACAGACCGCGCAGCGCCCCCGCGTCCTGGCTGACCGCGTCGGTCCACACCATCACCTCGACGCCGTCGTACCCCAAAGACGCGGCCAGCTCGAAGGCGGCCGCGGTCGGCTCGGGAAAAACGGACGAACTGGACAGCAGTACGGGAATGGACACGCTGTCCAGGGTAGCCCCGATCACCTGCCGGTGAGCTGATCCAAGCGGTCGAGGATGACCCCCTCGCGTAGCGCCCAGGGGCAGATCCGCAGCTCGTCGATGCCCAGACGGCGCATGGTGGCCTCCGCCACCACGGCACCGGCGAGCAGCTGATGCGCCCGGCTCGCGCTCACCCCGTCCAGTTCGGCCAGCGCCCCCGACGCCATCCGCTGGATGAAGCCCCGCACCTGGTGCAGGCCCTGGCGCGTCATCGCGCGCGGCGACCACAGGCCGTCGCCGCTGGGCGCCGCCCCGGCCAGCCGGGCCAGCGAGCGGAACGTCTTCGAGGTCGCCGCGGCCATCCCCCAGCCGCGCAGCGCGGCCAGCTCCCGGTGCTGCAACTGCTCGTCCACGTACGACTCCAGCTGCGCCAGCTCCGCCGGCGTCGGCGGGTCGTTGCGGAAGAACCGCCTGGTCAGGCGACCCGCGCCCAGTGGCAGCGACACGGCCAGGGCGGGCTCCTCGTCGAGCCCGGCCGCGATCTCCAGGGAGCCGCCGCCGATGTCGAGCACCAGCAGCCGCCCGGCCGACCAGTCGAACCAGCGTCGTACCGCGAAGAAGGTCATCCGGGCCTCGTCCTCGCCGGAGAGGACCCGCAGCTCGACGCCGGTCTCCTCGCGCACCCGGCGCAGCACCTCGGCCGAGTTCGTCGCGTCGCGCACCGCCGAGGTCGCGAACGCCATCAGCTCGTCGACCTCCAGCTCCTTCGCCGCCCGACTCGCCTCCGCGCACGCCTTCACCAGGGCGTCCGCCCCGCCCCGGGTCAGCTCCCCGGCCTCGCCCAGCTGCTCGGCCAGCCGCAGCCGCTCCTTCTGCGAGTGCGCGGGCCACGGATGCGCCCCCCGGTGCGCGTCGACCACCAGCAGATGGACCGTGTTACTCCCGACATCCAACACCCCGAGCCGCATGCGCCCACTGTGTCATGGCGCCCGCCTTCGCGGGCGCGGGCTTCCGTCCCGAAAGCCGACGGCAGCAGCGCGTCGCTGCATCGCTGCGCGATGTCCCGCTCCTTTACGGCAACCACCGGCGGACGGAAGCGGGCGCGGCGGGGACAGCGCCCGCGAGCGCCGCCGTACCCTGGACGGATGGAGCACGAGGGCGAGACCCCGCTGGACTTCCCGCGCGAATGGCTCGAGTTCGCCGATCCGGCCGACCCCAAGCACGTGATCCGGGCCGACCTGACCTGGCTGCTGTCCCGCTGGACCTGCGTGTTCGGCAGCGCGTGCCGGGGCATCATCGTCGGCCGCGAGCGGGAGGGCTGCTGCTCGCACGGCGCCTTCTTCACCGACAACGACGACGTCAAGCGGGTCAAGGCGGCGGTGAAGCGGCTGGACCGCAGCACCTGGCAGCACCACGTACGCGGGTTCGAGAAGTGGACCGAGCTCGACGAACTGCACGACGAGAAGCCCGCCCGGCGTACCGCCACCCAGGGCGAGCACGGCCCGTGCGTCTTCCTCAACGACGACGACTTCCCGGGCGGCGGCGGCTGCGCGCTGCACGCCCAGGCACTGCGCGACGGGGTGCACCCGCTGCGCTACAAGCCCGACGTGTGCTGGCAGCTGCCCATCCGGCGCGACCAGCAGTGGACCAAGCGCCCCGACGACACCAAGATCCTGGTCTCCTCGGTCGGCGAGTTCGACCGGCGCGGCTGGGGCGCGGGCGGCCACGAACTGCACTGGTGGTGCACCTCCTCCCCGGACGCGCACACCGGCACCGAGGCGATGTACCTCAGCTACGCCCCCGAGCTGACCGAGCTCATCGGCGAGCAGGCGTACGCCCGCCTCGCCGAGCTGTGCGCTCAGCGCGAGAAGCACGGCCTGGTCGCCGAGCACCCGGCCACCGTCGCCGCCCGCGCGCGGGGCAATGGGGTTGCCCCCGGCGCTAGCCTCGAAGCATGAACGACGAGACCCGCCACCGCCCCGCCCCCCTCGACGAGGAGCGCCTCGCGGCGCTCGACGACGTCACCGAGACGTCCCTGGACGCCTCGCCCGAGGCGTTCGCGGCGGCGGTCGACGACATCGTCGCGCTGCACGGGGACCTGCTCGCGCGGCTCGCCCAGTGAGCGAGGTGTACGTCCCGTCGTACGCCGACGTCATGGCGATCGCGGCCCGGCTCGGCGTCGCCGTGCGCGACCCCGGCCTGGTCGAGTCGGCGGTGGCCCGGCCCCGCAGCACGGTGTTCGGCGCCGACGCGTACCCGGACCTGTGGACCAAGGCGGCGGCGCTGCTGCAGTCGCTGGTGCGCAACCACCCGTTCGTGGACGGCAACAAGCGCATCGGCTGGATCGCGGCGACGGCGTTCCTGACCGTCAACGGCGCGGTGACCCGCCGCCGTCTAGCCGCACTGGACCAGAACACGGCGTACGACCTGGTCATCGCGGTCTCCACCGGCGAGCTACGCGAAATCGACCAGATCGCCGACGCCCTCCGCGACCTCTACTGACCCACCCCTGCGCCTTCGGCGCCCCGCCTTCTATTGACGCTGGCCTATCTAGAAGACGATTTCACGAGATCCGTCTTCTAGATAGGCCAGCGTCGATGCCAGGTGCGGCGGCACAGCACCGCCCTCACCAGCTCACGGCTCGAACTTGTAGCCCAGGCCCCGGACGGTGACCAGGTAGCGCGGGGTCGACGGCTCCGGCTCGATCTTCGAGCGCAGCCGCTTGACGTGCACGTCCAGCGTCTTCGTGTCGCCGACGTAGTCGGCGCCCCACACCCGGTCGATGAGCTGCCCGCGGGTCAGCACCCGCCCCGCGTTGCGCAGCAGCAGCTCCAGCAGCTCGAACTCCTTGAGCGGCAGCTGCACCGGCGTACCCTCGACGGTCACCACGTGCCGCTCGACGTCCATCCGCACCGGTCCGGCCGCCAGCGTGCCCCCGGCCACCTCGACCACGTCCCCGGCCTGGCGGCGCAGCACGGCCCGGATGCGGGCGACGAGCTCGCGCGGCGAGTACGGCTTGGTCACGTAGTCGTCGGCCCCGATCTCCAGACCGACCACCTTGTCGATCTCGCTGTCGCGCGCGGTGACCATGATGATCGGCACGTGCGAGCGCTGCCGCAGCTGGCGGCACACCTCGGTGCCCGACATCTCCGGCAGCATCAGGTCCAGCAGCACGATGTCGGCGCCGGTCCGGTCGAACTCGGTGAGCGCGGCGGTGCCGGTGGCGGCGACGGAGACCTCGAATCCCTCCTTGCGCAGCATGTACGACAGCGCGTCGGAGAACGACTCCTCGTCCTCCACGACCAGTACGCGGGACATCTGGCCCACCTTTCCGAAGGTTGGTCAGCCGGCCGGGGCCGGATGCACAGGGTTTGCAGGGGGTACGGCGGCAGTCAGGTCGGCGTCGGCGGGCTGCGGGAGCACCGCCTCCGGCGGGCGGGCAGGCAGGCGCAGCGTGAACGTGGAGCCGCCGCCCAGGCGGCTGCGCACGTCGACGCGCCCGCCGTGGTTGGTCGCGATGTGCTTGACGATGGCCAGGCCCAGGCCGGTGCCGCCGGTGGCGCGCGAGCGGGCCTGGTCGGCCCGGTAGAAGCGCTCGAAGACCCGGTCCAGGTCCTCCGGCCCGATGCCGATGCCCTGGTCGGAGACGCTGATGTCGACCCGGTCGCCCTCGGCCAGGGCGCTGACGATCACCGCCGCGCCCTCGTGGGAGTAGGCCACGGCGTTCTCGACCAGGTTGCCCAGCGCGGTGGCGAACTGCGAGTCGCTGCCGAAGATGGTCAGCCCGCGCGTACCCACCACGACCAGCTCGATCTTCTTCGACAGCGCGGTGGTACGGGCCCGGTCCAGCGCCTCGGCGATCACCGCGTCGACGGCGACCGGCTCCGGGTCGGGCAGCCGCTCGGCACCCTGCAGGCGCGACAGTTCCAGCAGCTCCGAGACCAGGCGGCCCAGCCGGGTGCTCTCCCGCTGGATCCGCTCGGCGAACCGGCGGCTGGCCGCAACGTCCTCGGCGGCCTGCGCGGCGGCGGCCACCGGATCGTCGCCCTCATCCTCGGTACGCGGCTCGGTCGCGTCCAGCAGCGCCTCGGCCAGCAGCTGCAGCGCCCCGATCGGGGTCTTCAGCTCGTGGCTGACGTTGGCGACGAAGTCGCGGCGCACCCGCTCGACCCGGTGCGCGTCGGTGACGTCGGCCGCCTCGACGCAGACCAGCCCGCCGCCCACCGCCACGGCGCGCAGGTGCACGCCCAGCGACTGCGACTCGGCCAGCTCGCGGCCGCGCGGCAGGTCCAGCTCGACCTCCCGCGGCACGCCGGTGTGGCGCACCTGCGCGGCGAGCGTACGCAGGATCGGGTGGGCGGTGATGGCCCCCGGGATGGCGCTGGCGCGCAGCAGCCCCATGGCGCGGGCACCACGGTTGGCCAGCACGACCTGGTCCCCGGCGTCAAGCAGCACCACCCCGACCCGCAGCGAGTCCAGGCTCTTGCGGCCCAGCCCGGCCAGCGGGTCGTTCGGCCGCGGCGCGCCCAGGCCGCTCGGGCCGAGCGTGTTGACCGCCGAAGCCCGGCGCCTGTTCGCGCGGTACTGCGCCCAGGCCAGTCCGGCCAGCAGGCCCAGCACGACGCCGACGGCGATCGCGATACCGATCGAACCGTCGCTCGAAGCCGCAGCCAGTGCCTTCACGATGCCGATCGTAGGTCAGAACTTCCGACTCACGTTCTGGTACAAAGATGGGCTAAACGGTTCTTAACCGGCATTGGTTGCACAGTGTTCACCAGTGCGCCCGTCCTCGTTCACCATTGTTCACCTTCAGGACGCGTAGGCGACCTACCTTGGGCGCACCACACCGGGACAGCCGTCCCGCCCCCACCTCAGGAAGTGACGCATGCGCGAGGAGTTCCGGGCAGACCTGCTCGAGGTCGGCCGCCTGCTGGTGTCGATGGCCGAAGCGGTCCGCACCGCCATGAGCGCCGCCACCACCGCCCTGCTCAGCGCCGACAAGGAAGGTGCGGAGCGGGTCGTCCGCCGCGACGAGGAGATCAACGCCCTGTTCAAGCAGGTCGAGGAGAAGGTGCTGCGCCTGCTCGCGCAGCAGGCCCCGGTCGCCTCCGACCTGCGCATGGTCATCACCTCCCTGCACATCGGCACCGACCTCGAGCGCATGGGCGACCTCGCCGAGCACGTCGCCAAGGCGGCCCTGCGGCGCTACCCGGCGGTCTGCGTACCGGCCGAGCTGGCCCCCACCTTCGGCCAGATGGCCAACATCGCCGACCGCATTGCGGGCAAGATCACACTGGTGCTCGCCTCACGCGACATCGAGCGCGCCGCCGAGCTGGAGCGCGACGACGACGCCATGGACGAGCTGGAGAAGGCGCTGTTCGCCACCCTCCTCGGCTCGGACTGGTCGCACGGCGTCGAAGCCGCGGTCGACGCGGCCCTGCTGGCCCGCTTCTACGAGCGGTACGCCGACCACGCCGTCAACGCCGGCCGCCACGTCATCTACCTCGTAACCGGCGAATCCTGACCGACCGCCCACTTTCACCCATCCGCCCGCCCGCACACCCGCCCCACCCCGCCTTCTATTGACACTGGCCTATCTGGAACACGATTCGACGAAATCCGTCTTCCAGATAGGCCAGTGTCAATGCTAAGTACCGGCCCAGCCGCAGCTCAGAAGCGAGCACCCCCGCGCGGACACGTTCATCGCCCAGGCCGACGCACTGGCGTCCTCCGGCAGCACGTCACCGTCTGCGCCGATGCGCCTCCATGATCGACCGGACCTCCGCGCGCACCCTGGCGGGCTCCCGCCGCAGACGAGCCGACGTGAAACGCACCACCGTGAACCCGAGAGCCGTCAGCGCGGCATCCCGCCGCAGATCCCGTTCCCGATCCGGCGCACTCGCGTGCGTCGCGGCCCCGTCCAGCTCGATGTTCACGCCGGACGACTCGTCCAGCGCGTCCAGGTACACCCAGCGCTTGCCGATCCGGACCGGCACCTGCCACCGCAGTCCGGCGAACTCCGGACCTGAGAACACATGATCATGCCCCCACAGCTCGAGCATGCTGCGGCATCCCGCGTCCAGCAGGGCGATCAGCCGTGCCAGGTGGCGCCGCCCCGCGATCCTCGGGAAGCGGTCGAACACCTCGCGAATCCGACCGACCGTCGTCAGCCGTGTCGCCACGGCCACGATCGCAGGTGCGCGCTTGGCGTCCCCGTCGAGCAGCGGCCAGCTGTCGATGATCGCCGACTCCACCCTCGTCACCGGGATGTGCCGCCGCATCAGCACCTCCGGCGGCTCGATGGCGAAATCCTCGCGCCGGTGCACCCGGACACCGGGTACGCCGCGCAGATGGCGCCGGTCGTCAGTCATGAGGTGCACCCACGTCAGAGAGGGCGGGACGGGCAGTCCCCAGATCCGCAGCGCTGACAGGTGACTGGCGGCGACGGGGCCGCGGGAGTACGCGAGCGCCGCCCGCACGAGCGCTTCGTGCTCGCCGAGCAGACCAGGATCGATCAGCGTACGCGGCAGAGGGCGCGCCAGCTGCCCGGCCGCCACGGCGTACTCGACCACGTGGGGCGGCACTTCCTGCGTGGCGTCGAGCCGGTGGCAGACGCCTTCGCCATACTCCATCAGCTTCCGCAGTCGTGGATTCACCCGCGGAGCGTGGAGCCGGGGCCCCGGCCGGCACCAACGACGACGCCCCGCCTGTGGACGACACGCGGAGTCATCCACAGGCGGGGCATCCACCTAGCATTGACGCTGGCCTATCCAGTGGACGGATTTCGAAGAATCGTCCTCTAGATAGGCCAGCGTCAATATAAGGCGGGGTGTGGGACGCGGCACGCGGGGCTGCCGGGTCACCGGCCAGGGCCGGGGTTACTTGATGGTGGCGCTGGTCAGGCCCGCTTGGATCTGGCGGTTGAAGGCGAGGTACACGATCAGGATCGGCAGCATCGCCAGCGTCATGCCCGCGAACAGCCGTGCCCAGTCGGTCTCGTACTTCGAGTTGTTGGCCAGGTTCAGCAGCCCCTGCGTGATGACGAAGCGCTCCTTGTCGAACCCGCTCTGCGGGAACATCAGCAGCTTCGGCAGCAGGAACTGGTTCCACTGCCCGATGACGTTGAACAGGCCCACGCTGATCAGACCCGGCTTCGCCATCGGCAGCATGATCCTGAAGAACAGCTTGGTGTGGCTGGCCCCGTCCACCATGCCCGCCTCGGCGATCGCCGTCGGCAGCGTACGGAAGAACGCGTGCATGAAGAACACCGTGAACGGCAGCGAGTAGGCGACGTACACCAGCACCAGGCCGCCGAAGGTGTTCAGCCCGATCCAGTCGACGAACGCCAGTCCGGTGACGTTCTGCAGGATCGCGGCGACGTTCTGCACGGTGCGGTACAGCGGCACCAGGCCGAGGAAGATCGGCATGGTGAGGCCGACGACGAACAGGTAGTAGATGATCCGGTTGCCCCAGAAGGAGTACCGGGCCAGCACGTACGCGACCATCGAGCCGAGCAGCATGGTCAGCGTGAGGCTGAACGTCATCACGATGATCGTGTTGAGGAAGTACTCGCCGATGTGGCCCTTGGTCCAGGCGCGGCCGAAGGCGTCGATGCTCCAGTCGGCGGGCAGCGACAGCGGCTTGGTGAGGATCTCCCGGTCGCTCTTGAACGACTGGATGACCGCCCAGCCGAGCGGGACCGTCACCATGAGCGCCCACACGATCATGAATCCGTGCGAGAAGACGCCGAGGACCTTGCCGCCGGTGTCGGCCTGCTTGGGGGCGGCGGCCGCCGGTGTCGGCGCGGGTGCGGTGTGCCGGGTGGTAGTCGTGGTCGTCATCACAGCCCCCTCAGAACTCGATCTTGTCGCGGCTGCGGGTGACCCGCAGCTGGATCATGGTGAACAGCAGCGTGAACAGGGCGAGCGCGATACCCATGGCGCAGGCGTAGCCGAACTTGTCCATCCGGCCGGCGCTGAACGCCGTGTAGTACATCCAGGTGCTCATGACCTCGCTGGCGTGGTTCGCCTGCACGCCCACACTGGGCAGGGCGAACGCCAGGAGGAAGAAGTCGAGCGCGGCGATGCCGAGGTAGACCCAGGCGACGGAGATCTGCTCGCGCAGCAGCGGCAGCGTGACCTGGAAGAACGACTGCACCCGGCTGGAGCCGTCCAGCAGCGCGGCCTCGTAGATGTCGCGCGGGATCGACTGCATACCGGCGGAGAAGAGCACCAGGTAGAAGCCGACGCCGCCCCACACCGCGACCGCGATGAGGCACCAGAGCACGACCGGCGAGTCGAGGGTGATGTCGTCGCCGATGGAGAGGCCCTTGAAGGGCCACGAGTCGGTCTCGCCCAGGAACAGCTTCGGGTGGTCGTGGTCGATCAGGCCGAGCTTGAGCAGCAGCGAGTTGAGCAGACCGGTGTCGGCGCTGCTCTCGAAGACGCGGCTCCAGATGATCGCGACGATGGCGATCGAGAGGACCTGCGGGAAGAAGAACACGATCTTGTAGAAGGCCGAGCCCCGGACACCCGTGACGCCCGCCGTCTTGCCGCTGCCGCCGACGTTCAGCATGAAGGCGAAGAACAGCGCGATGCCGATCGTGATGATCGGGTACACCGTCAGGATCACGACGTTGTGGAACAGTGCCCGCAGGAAGACCTCGTCCTTGAACAGGTCCGTGTAGTTGCCGAACCCCGCGTACGGGATGTCCGGCGAGAAGCCGTTCCAGTCGGTGAACGAGTAGCCGAACGTCTGGAGGTACGGCCAGATCACATAGACCAGGTAGAGCACTACCGGGGCAACTAGGAAGCCCGCGATGAACGGGAGCCTGCGGTGCCTCATGATCGCAGTCCTTCGGTCGAGCGATAGCGGAGAAGTAGGGCGGAGCCGGTGACCGGCTCCGCCCCGCAAAACATCAGGCGGTGCGCTTCTGCTTCTTGACGTTCGGGTCGGCCGCGATCTTGTCGGCCGCCTTCTGCATCGCGTCGGTGAACTCGGCGGAGCCGCCCTTGCCCGACATGAGGTTGCTGATCGCGCCCTCGAAGGCCTTGTACAGGTCGGGGTACCAGCCGCCGAACTTCGTGCTGACGATGTTCGCGCCGGCCTCGGCCAGCACCTTGTTCGCCGAGGTGAACTGCGACGAGCCGGTGAGGCCGTCCGCGGCGCCCTTGACGACCGGCAGCGACTTGGTCAGCTCGGCGAACTTGCGCGCGTTGTCCTTCGACAGCATCACGCGCAGGAACTCCAGGCCACCGGCCTTGTTCTTGCCGCCGGACGGCACGATCCAGCCCTCACCCGCGGCGGCACGCACGGTGCCGTACGGGCTCGCGTCGGACGCGGTCAGGCTCCACTGCGCGGACACCTCGAGCTTGGTGTCCGGCTTGAGGGTCTTGGCCATCTCACCCTCGAGCCAGGTGCCGCACGGGATGAACAGCGCCTTGCCGTCGATGACGGCCTGCTGGGTGGTGGTGTGGTCCAGCTGGGCCGCACCCGGCTGCACGTAGCCCTTGTCCAGCATCTCCTTGATCTTGTCGATCACGGTGACGACGGCGGGGGCCTTCCACGCGTTGGCCTCGAGGTTGTCGATGGCGACGACGGCCGACTTGCCGCCCACCTTCCACACCCAGTCGATGATCACGTTGTTCATGTACCAGGGGTACTTGCCCTGGTGCGTGAACGCGGCGATGCCCTCCTTCTTGGCGGCCTCGGCCAGGGTGAGGAACTCCTCCCACGTCTTCGGGACGGTCCAGCCCTTGGCCGCGAACAGGGTCGCGTCGTGGAAGAAGCCGTACACGGTGAACGCGGCGTTCAGGGTGTAGGGCTTGTCGTTGTACAGGCCCTCGTCGATGACGCCCGCGAGCAGGGTGTCCTTGACCTTGACCTTCGCGTCGTCGACGCTGCCGGCCTCGAACAGCTGGGTCAGGTCCTCGACCTGGCTGTTGGCGACCAGCACGTCGATGCCGAGGGTCTTCGGCGACGAGTTGTTGATGACGTCCGGCGGGTTGTTGCCGGCGAAGCGCGGCTGAAGGTCCGTCTGGACCTCCTTCGACCACACGATGCCGACCTTCGAGCCGGAGTACTTCTTCTCGTAGGACGCCGCGTAGTACTTGGCGTACTCCTGGCCGAAGCCGCCGTCGAAGACGACCGCCTCGACGGGCTTGGCCGGGTCGACGCCGAACGGGTTGGACTCGCTGGTGGCGCCCTTGTCACCGGTGTCACCGGTGGTGTCGGTGCTGGCGCAGGCGGCCAGGATGCCGGCGGCGGGGGCGGCGAGCAGACCAGCGGCGGCAGCCCGGCGCAGCACGGTGCGGCGGTTCAGCTCCGACGGGCTGTCGGGGGTTACGGTCATGACAATCTCCTCGTACGAGATATGGCGGCGCGTCGGGTCCAGCCGGCGCGTCGCTGCACTTCGCTCTGGTGTTGCGCTTCCCCGGGGGCGCCGGGAAACGTCACGCCGCGTGGCGTGACCAGGTGCCGCAGCGGCACGTCCGAGCAGGACGTCGCCGCCTCTACCGGCGCTGCCGCGCCGGAGTCTGTAAAGGCCGGGGCCGGACGCGCGGCGCGCGGTGCGAGTGCGGTCAGCACGTCACACCACCTCCCGCAGGCGGTGGCCGGCGACGGCCTGGGCGGTGCGCTGGAAGGCCGCGTGCGCGCGCTCGTGCGTACGCTGCGCGACCGCGATGTACAGCAGGTCCAGCACCACCAGCTGGGGGTGGCGGGCCGACAGCGAGTCGGGCCGGAACGTGGTGGCCTGGGTGGCCGTGGTCAGCACGATGTCGGCGACGTCGGCCAGCGGCGAGCGGGGGAAGCTGGTCAGCGCGACGGTGGTCGCCCCCCGGCTGCCCGCCTCGGCGATCATCTCGATCGTCTCGCGGGTCTGGCCCGAGTGCGAGATGCCCAGCGCCACGTCGCCGTTGCGCAGCAGGGCGGCGCTGGCCAGACCGTTGTGCACGTCCGGCCAGGACCAGGCGGCGATCCCGATGCGGTGCAGCGAGAACTGCATCTCGGCACCGACCAGGGCCGAGCCGGAGGCGCCGTAGATGTCGACCCGCTCGGCGGCGGCGATCGCGTCGGCGGCCCGCTCGACCTCGGCCAGGTCGGTCATGGCGGCGGTGTCCTGCATGGCCTGGGTGTCGGCGGCCATGATCTGGCCGAGCACCCGCTCCAGCGGGTCGCCCGGCTGGATGGCCCGGCCGATGTCCACGGCCCACCCGGCGGAGCGGGCGGCGCGGCCGGTCTCGCCCGCGATGGCCAGCCGCAGATCGGCGTACCCCTCGAAGCCGACGGCCCGGCAGAACCGGGTAATCGTCGCCGGCGATGTATGCGAACGCTCCGCCAGCTCGACGATGGTCGCGCGGGACGCGCCGGCCGGATCGGTGAGCACCTGTTCGGCCACGCGGCGCAGGGCCCCGCTGAACTCGGGAAGCTTGGCGCGCAGCCGGGCGAGCACGCTGTCGGTGCCTGCCGCCGAGTGCCCGCCTCGTTCCACGATCGTCAACCTCTTTTAGGAAGGAGTGTTAACTGTATGTGGAAAGAATTCTTACTTAATTTGCCGCTGTGTCAACAGTCACGTGGGGGGTTTTCAAACCGTTACTTTGCGAGCTCATCCGAATAGACGAACATGCCCTCCACCGTTCGGTGGAGGGCATGTTGCGGTGTTATTAGCGCCGGATCACGGTCAGGCTGCGGCGGGCTCCGGAACGGCCGAAGTCGCGGCCGATTCGATCACTCTGATCTGGTCGGTACGCCGTTCGCGCGCCCGCGCCGCGACCAGATGTCCGCCCGCCGCAAGCATTCCCAGCAGTCCGCACCCGACCCAGTGCCACGCGCCGAGCTGCTGCAGGCTCCAGCCGCCCACGGTCGGCGCGACGAAACCCGCCGCCGGGAAGACCAGGAAGAACACGCCCTGGTACCGGCCGCGCAGCCCCGCCGGGGCCAGCTCGGCGATGATCGAGGCGTTGGGCGGGGCGGCCAGCATCTGCCCGACCGTCCACACCGACGCCGCCGCCAGGTACGTCCACAGCGGCCCGGCCAGCGCCACCGCCGAGTAGCCGAGCGCCAGCAGCGCGAACGCCCCCGCCAGCACGGTCGCGTGCCGGGCGCCCCGGATCAGCCGGGGCACGAACAGCTGCCCGACCACGATCATGGCCCCGCCCAGCGACACCACCGCCCCGTACGCCGTCGGCCGCAGCCCGTCGCCCTCCATCGCCAGCTGCAGGATCGACTGCCCCTGCACCGTCAGCAGCGCCAGCACGAACGTCAGCCCCACGAAGGTCAGGAACACCCGGTCCCGCAGCACGGTCCCGAGCCCCGCCCGCCGGCCCGGCTCGACGACGGTCGCCGCCTGCGCGGCCGCCCGCTCCCCCTCACCCCGAAGATCGCCGTCTGCGGTCAGGAGCTCGGTCGCCACCGCGTCGGAGGGCACGAAACCGCGATCATCGGCGCCCGGCGCGGCAGCGGCCGAGGTCGGCGCGGTGGCGGGGCGGCGCAGGGTCTCCGGGATCAGGCGCCAGACGGCGAGGGCGGTGGCGGCGGTCATGGCGCCGTCGATGAAGAACAGGGCGAGGAAGCTGGCCTCGGCGATCAGCCCGGCCAGCGACGCCGCGACCGCGCCGCCCATGTTGAACGCCCAGAACTGCAGGTTGAACGCGCGGGAGCGGTCCGCCTCGGGCAGCACGTCCACGATCGCGGCGACGGTGGCCGGGCCCGGTAGCGAGTGGGCCAGGCCGATGCCGCCCGCGAGCACCGCGATCAGCCATACCGGGCGGGCCAGGCCCATCGCCAGCATCAGCACCGAGGCGGTGCTGAGCCCGGCCAGGTACGTCGGTTTGCGGCCCCAGCGGTCGGCCAGCACCCCGCCGAGCAGGGTGCCGATCGCGCCGCCGGCGCCGTAGACGCCGGTGACCAGGCCCGCGACGGCCAGGGTGGTGCCCCGGGCGCTGGTCAGGTAGGTCGGCAGCAGCAGCAGGCCGAACGCGCCGAGCCGGTTGACCAGCATCACCGTGAACAGCATCCAGAAGATGCGCGGCAGCCCGCCCACGGTCTGGCGCAGGAAAGTCATCAGGCCCTCACAAGATCAGAGGCTCACATCGCCCGCAGCGCGGCGGCCCGCCGTTCCCGGGCCGGCCCGGCCCACAGCTGCGCCCCGGCGGCGACCGCGGCGACCAGCGCGCAGCCCAGCCACAGCACCTCGTCGCCGAGGTGCTGCTGCACCCAGCCGCCGAGCACCGGGGCGGCGAAACCCGCCACCGACCAGGACAGCGACATCATGCCCTGGTACCGCCCGCGCATCGCCGCCGGGGACAGGGCCGCGATCAGGGTCGAGTTGGACGGGGAGTTCAGCATCTCGCCGACGGTCCAGATGAGCACGGTCACGGCGTAGAACCCGGCCGAGTCCGCGAACGCGGTCAGGCCGAAGCCGAGGCCGATGATGAGGGAGGCGACGGCGAGCACCTTCGAGCGGTCGTACTCCTTGATCAGCCTGGGGATGAACAGCTGCCCGGCCACGATCAGGACGCCGTTGAGGGCGATGACCAGGCCGTACTGCTGCGGCGGGATGCCGTCGCGGGTCATCGCGATCGGCAGCGTGGACAGGTGCTGCATGAACACGAACGCGACCAGCACGTTGAGCAGCACGAACCCGATGAAGACCCGGTCGCGCAGGACCGCGCTCAGGCCGGGCTCGGGCCCGACCGGCACGTCGGCGACCGCGGCCGGACGGATCCGTCGCGGCTCGCGGATCTTGAACAGGATCAGCAGGAACGGCACGAGTGTGGTCGCCGCGTCCACCATGAAGATCAGCTTGGGGTCGGCCTTGGCGACCAACCCGGCCACGGTGGCCGCGACCGCGAACCCGACGTTGACCGCCCAGTACGTCAGCGTGAACGCCCGCAGCCGGTCCCGCTCGGGCACCACGTCGATCATCATCGCCTGGAACGCGGGCCGCGCCGACTCGGCGACCAGCCCGAACAGGAAGGTCAGGACGGCGATGGCCGCCAGCCCCTGGGCGAACGCCAGCGACACCAGCAGCCCGCACGCACCCAGGTGCGCCGCGAGCAGGCTCGGGCGCCGCCCGATCCGGTCCGCCGCGATACCGCCGATCATCGTGCCGACCGCGCCTCCCGCCGCCCACAGCCCGAGCACCAGGCCCGCCTCGGTCGAGCTGAAGTGCTGCACCGTGGTCAGGTAGATGGTCAGGTAGACCACCACGAACCCGCCCGCCCGGTTGATCAGCGTCCCGGTCCACAGGTACCAGTAGGTCGCAGGCAGTCCACCCGCGGTCTCACTGAGCCAACCGCGGATCCCCGCTCGCTCACGCAGCCAGGGCCGCATCCGCACGCACCCCCTCAGCCGGTCGGATCTGCGCGGCCTGCAGTGCCTGCACCCGGCGCTCGCGCGCCGGACCGCTCACCGCCTGGCCGATCGCGACCACCACGCCGAGCGCCGCCAGCACCAGCCAGAGCGTCGCGGGCGGGGCATGGTCGAGCAGCGCGCCGCCGATGATCGGCGCCACGAAGTTGGCGGCGGTGAAGCCCATCGAGGCCACGCCCTGGTACCGCCCGCGCATCGTCGGCCGGGACAGGTCCGCGATGTACGTCCCGTTCACCGGCGCGTTGATCATCTCGCCCGCGGTCCACACGACCACGGTCAGCATCAGCAGCGGCACCGTACCGGCGACCGCCACCGCGCCCATGCCCAGGCCGACCAGCAGCGCGGCGGCGCTGAGCACCCGGCTGCGGCTGCGCCCGGCCAGCAGGCGCGGCACGAACAGCTGCCCCACCACGATCATGATGCCGTTGACGGCGATGACGGTGCCGTAGTCGGTGGCGTCCATCCCGCGCTGGTGCATCGCGATCGGGATCAGCTTGCAGGCCTCGATGATGATCCACAGACCGAGGTTGAGCAGCACGAACGTCATGAACACCCGGTCGCGCAGCACCAGCCCGATGCTGCCCTCCGCCCTGGGCCGCCCCGTGACGGCGGTGACCGGCGTGGTCTCCGGTACGCGGAGGAAGACGATGGCGGCCATCACCAGCTGGCTGGCGGCGTTGAGCACGAAGACGGTCAGGTGCGGGGCGTGCGCGAGCACCCCGGCGAGCATCGCGGCGGCGGAGAAGCCCAGGTTGATGGCCCAGTAGTTCAGGTTCATGCCGCGCATGCGCAGGCTCGGGCCCAGCACGTCGACCATCGTCGCGGAGAAGGCGGGCCGGCCCAGCCCGTTCCAGAAGCCGTACACGGTGGCCAGGGCGGCCACGACCACGGGCTGGAAGGACAGGCCCAGGCCGATCGCGGTGACGGCCAGGGCGATGTTGGACAGCAGCAGCGTCGAGCGGCGGCCCCAGCGGTCGGCGAGCACGCCCCCGGCCAGCGAGCCGAGCGCCATGCCGCCGCCGAACAGGCCGAGCACCAGGCCGGCGAAGGAGGCGGTGAAGCCGTAGTCGTACACCATGTGGATCTCTAGGTAGAGCATGACGAAGGCACCCGTCCGGTTGATCAGGGTGCCGCTCCACAGGTACCAGAAAGTCTTGGGTAGTCCGCCCGCCGTCTGTTGCAGCCAGCCCCGCACGTCCGCCGCTCCCCTGTAATGCTCGAAATGGCCCTCAGCGCCTTACAACCTAAAGGCGGTCACCGACCCGAGTCACTCGCCTTTTCGCGTGACGGTCGCCACTGCGCCTGGTGGGGCCTGCTCACACGCGCTCGACCCGGATCGGGGAGGATGGCAGGCATGGTTGGAACACTGGTGCTGCTGCGGCATGGCTACAGCGAATGGAACGCCAAGAACCTCTTCACCGGTTGGGTCGACGTCGACCTCAACGCCCAGGGTGAGGCGGAGGCGCGCCGCGGCGGCGAACTGCTCAAGGAGCACGGCCTGCTGCCCGACGTGGTGCACACCAGCGTGCTGCGCCGCGCGATCCGCACCGCCGAGATCGCCCTGCACACGGCGGACCGGCACTGGATCCCCGTGTCGCGCAGCTGGCGGCTCAACGAGCGCCACTACGGCGCGCTGCAGGGCAAGGACAAGAAGCAGACCCTCGAGGCGTACGGCGAGGAGCAGTTCATGCTCTGGCGCCGGTCGTACGACACCCCGCCGCCGCCGATCGCCGACGACGACGAGTTCTCGCAGTTCGCCGACGCGCGCTACGCGGGCCTGCCGGACGAGCTGAAGCCGCGCACCGAGTGCCTCAAGGACGTGGTCGCGCGGATGCTGCCGTACTGGTACGACGCGATCATCCCCGACCTGCGCGACGGCAAGACCGTCCTGGTCACCGCGCACGGCAACTCGCTGCGCGCGCTGGTCAAGCACCTGGACGGGATCTCCGACGAGGCGATCGCCGCGCTCAACATCCCGACCGGCATCCCGCTGCGCTACGACCTGGACGAGAACCTGCGCCCGAGCACCCCCGGCGGCACCTACCTCGACCCGGCGGCCGCCGCCGAGGCCGCCGCCGCGGTCGCCAACCAGGGCCGCTGACCCGGCTTCCCGCCCGGAGCCCGTGCCGCGGGCAGCTCGCCCGACGCGCGGCGCGGCTCCCGCCTTACATAAACGCTGGCCCATCCAGTCGAGTTCGATCTACGCGGATTCGACGAGATAGGCCAGCGTTTATGTAAACGTCGCCGACGCCACCGGTGATCATGCAGGTTCGGGGAAAGGGCAGGAATCTTGGGCCGCTCTCGTGCAGTTTCCCGGAAACTGCACGCACCCGACCGCCCGATCCCGGACATGCCGGCGGCCGGCCCATGCGACGCTCACCCCCGTTAGCGTCGCCGGCCGGCCGACCGGTCTCAGGTGGCGGCCGTCCCCCAACGGCGTGGTGCCACCCATCCCCCGGCGCTTCGCTCGGCGCCACAGCCGAAAATCGATCAGCTGGGCCATCCCCCGGGTGTTTCATCGAGCGTTGCGCTTGTCCAAGACGCTACGCGCCTGTTCAGAGCAGCGTCCACCCATTTGCGAATCTCATTCGTAACATTTTGTAACTGCGTTCTCTACGCTTAGCTACCGTCACCCAACTTCTTGATCAACTCGATCCGGGTCCGTACGCCGAGCTTGCGGTAGATGCTCGCCAGGTGCGTCTCGACCGTCCGCTCGCCCAGGTACAGCGCCTCGGCGATCTCCCGGGCGGGCGTCCCGCGCAGTGCCCAGGCCAGCACCTCCCGCTCCCGCGCGGTCAGCCCGTCCGGCCCGCCCCGGCGCCCGCCGTACTCGCGCAGTGCCGCGTCGGCGGCCTCGGCCGCGCCAGGGTCGACCGCCACGCCGGCGCTCAGCGCGGCCGCGGCTGCCGCCTGGTCGAGGGTGCCGCGCAGCACCGCCAGCTCGGCCGTGGCGCGCAGGGCGTACCAGCGGACGAAGGCGGGCGGGCGGACGTCACGCGAGATCGTCCGGCCCAGGGCGGCGAGTTCGGTGAGCAGCTGCGCGGCGCGGGTGCGCTCCCCGGCGGCGACGGCGGCCGCGGCGGCGCGGTCGTACGCTCGGGACAGCAGCTCGGGGTCGTGCAGCGCGGCCGCCTCCCGTACCACCTGGTCGAGGTCTTGATCGGCGGCGAGCAGCGCCTCGGCCACCGCGCGCGGGTCCCCGCTCGCCCGCGCCACCTCCAGCGCGACCGCACCCGCGTTGGGAAGGGACCCTTCCACCTCGGAAAGCGATAAGAGGGGTCCCTTCCTTTCCTCGAGGGCGAGGCGGGCGGCGACGCGGGCGGCGGTCGAGCGCAGTTCGGGCGCAAGGGCGCCCGCGAGCGGGAGCAGGCTCGCGGCCTGGCGCAGGGCGTCCAGGCGGGCCGGGTCGGCGGGGGCGGCGCGGTCGCCCGCCAGCGCACCCAGGCTGGGGCGGGGGCCGAGGCCGAGGGCGGCCGCGCCGACCAGGCCGGGGTCACCGGCGCGCAGGCCGAGGCGGAGCGCGCCGAGCAGCGAGGCGCGGCCCGCCTCGCGGGCGCCCGCCGTGGTCGCCGCGCGCAGCCGGGCCGTGCCCCCGGCGGCCAGCAGCCGCCCGGACTGCCCCGGCGCCCAGCCGGCCCGCCCGGCGAACAGGGCGGCCTGGGCCAGGTAGCCGGCGGCCAGGTCGTGCGCGCCCTCGTCGGCGGCGGCCGCACCGGCGGCGGCCGAGGCGGCCACCGCGGCGTCGAGTCGCTCGGGGCCGCCCAGGGCGGCGGCCTCGGCGGTGTGCAGGGCCAGCTCCGGTACGGTCGCCGCGCGCGTGCCGCCCAGCGCCCCCAGCCGGACCAGCGCCGCGGCGACCCGCTCGTGCAGCGCGGCCCGCTGCCGGGTGCCCAGCGCCTCGTAGCAGACCTCGCGGTCCAGGGCCCGGACGAAGCCGAAGACCTGCCCGGCCAGCGGCCGCACCAGCCCGGCCTCCTCGGCCTCCTCCAGCCCGGTCGGCACGTCGGTGTCGGGGCAGGCGCCCTCCAGGATGGCCAGGTCGAACTCGCGCCCGATGACCGCGCCCGCGCCCGCCACGGCGCGGCCGTGCGGGCCGAGCGCCGCCAGCGCCGCCCGTACCGCCGCGACCTGCTCGGGCGGCCAGCGCAGCGGGATGCGGTGCAGCACGTCGCCGTCCGGGTCGACCTGGTCGGCCACGGCCGACAGCAGCGCCGGGTCGGCGTCGGTACGCCGCAGCAGCTGCTCGACCAGGCGCGGCGGCACGGGCCGCCCGACGCGCTCGGCCAGCAGCCGCGCGGCCTGCTCGTGGTCCACGGCCGTCTCCCCTCTCCGGGTCGGTACGCAGCGCCCCTCCCGGCAAAGTTACGTACTCGCCGCGATGTGCGCAGTCCCCTACCGGACCTAGCGTTGAGCGCACCACCCCCCGCCCGGGACACGACCGCCGCCCACGCGGTGCGCCGGGTCCGGAACCCGCCGAGGAGTCAGCAATGTCCCAGTTCCGCGATCTGATCGCACGGATGGCGGTGGACCCCGAGTTCGCTCGGCACGCCCGCGCCAACCCGGAGGCCGTCGCCGCACAGTACGGCCTCACGCCCGACGAGACCGAGCAGCTGCGCGGCCTGGCCGACGCGTCCGCCGGGGCCGGGCCCACCGCGCTCGGCGCCCGCCTGTCCAAGTCGGGCATCGGCACCGGCGGCCTGGCCGGCCTGCTGGAGACCCCGCACTTCGAACCGCCGGACCCGGGGCTCGACGTGATCCACCTGCCCCCGGGCGTCATCGTCGACCCGGTACACCCGGACCCGCCGATCCACCCGCTGTTCCCGATCGGCCCGATCGACCTGCACCCGATCGACATCCACCCGCTCGACCCGCCGACCGACGGCGGCGACCCCGAGCCGCTGCCACCGCCGCTGACGCACGACGACGGCGACTCCGGCGACCACGGGTCGAGCCACGGCTCCGACCACGGGTCGGACCACGGTTCGCACGGCTCCTCGCACAGCACCGACGCGCCCCCGCCGCCGCCGCTGCCCGACCCGGAGCCGGAGTCGGCCGTCGAGGTCGGTCCGCTGCAGACCGGCGAGGCGACCGGCGCGGACCCGGCCGCGGTGCAGCCGGTCGCGGCCGAGCAGGCCGACGGCGGCATCGGCACCACCGGCCTGCTGATCGGCGGCGCCGGGCTGGCCGCGGGCGTGGTCGCCGGCGGCATCGCCGGTGCGGTCGCGGGCCGGGCCGGCAAGAAGTCCGATGACGAGGGTACGGCCGCGGCCTGACCCGAAGACCCTGCCGGGCGGCGGGGAGTGTGTCCCCCGTCGCCTCCCCGTCGCCCGGCAGCAGTTCAGCAGCCCGGACCAGCTGATCGGTGAAGGGTCGTAAAGCAGTCAGCCGACCCCGTACACCCGTTCGGCCGCTTATGATCTGGCACGCCCCCACGAGGGTGGCCCGTCCGGCGCAGCACCCCTCCACGGAACTGCCGGGCGCGGGCCGACCTTCGTCGCCCCCGAGAGGCCGAAAGATGTTGTGCCACGCCTGCCACGTGCACCTGCGCCGGGACTACCCCTACTGCCTGCACTGCGGCACGCTGCGCAAGGGCGCCAAAGTGGAGGCTTTCGCCGCGCCTGAGCTGCGCTGGCGCACCCCGGACGGGCAGACCCGCACGGTGGAGCTGGTCAAGCCGGTGACCACGATCGGCCGCGGCGCCGACAACGACGTGGTGCTCGACGACGGCAGCGTCTCGCGCGCGCACGCCCGCGTCACCCGCACCCCGCACGGCTTCGAGATCGAGGACCTGAACTCCTTCAACGGCACCACCGTCGCCGGGCACACCATGCACGGCAACGCGATGCTGCTCACCGACGAGATCGAGCTGTACGTCGGCGACGTGCCGGTGCGCTTCGCCCAGCCGCGCAGCGCCGCGATCGGCTCCAAGACCATGGTGGCCGGGGTCGAGCACAGCATGCTGCTCCCGCCGCAGTCCGGCCAGCCGATGCTGCCCGAGCTCGCACCCACCGCGGGCGGGCCGCTGTCGGCGCGGCCGAAGCGGCGCAGCGGCTGGGCCCTCAAGCAGGTGCCGGACGTGCGCGGGGACCAGCAGTGGGTGCTGCGCAACACCCGCACCGGGCAGTACCTGCAGCTCGACGAGCGCGACGTGTTCCTGTGGCACCAGCTCGACGGCGAGAACACCGTGCGCGACCTGCTGTTCGCGTACGCGCAGGAGTTCGGTGAGCTGGCCCTGCCCCGCATCGAGCGGACCCTGCGCACGTTCGCCGCGCTGGAGCTGGTGCGCGGGGTGCACGGGCAGCAGGAACCCGAGAAGCCCCGGCTGCTGAAGCGGATCGGGCGCGCGGTGCTGAACGCGCTGCTGCGGATGGAGGTCTCCATCAGGGGGCTGGACGGCTTCTTCGGGCGGCTGTACCGGGCCTTCGGCTGGCGCTTCTTCACCCGTACCGGCGTGGCCCTGCTCTGGGCGGTGATCGCGGTCGGGCTGTACGCCACCGTGGTGGCGAGCGCCGACCAGAACCTGTTCGACCTCCAGGGTGCCGGTGTCGGCGGCGCGATCGCGGTCGGCCTGGGCTACCTGCTGGCGCTGGTGGTGCACGAGTCCGCGCACGCGCTGGCGGTGAAGTCGTACGGCCGCACCGTGACCCGGGGCGGGTTCATGCTGATGATGGGCATGCCGTTCGCGTTCGTGGACACCTCGGACATGTGGTTCGGCAGCCGCTGGTCGCGCATCGTGGTGACCCTGTCCGGGCCGCTGTCGACCGCGGCGATCGCCGGCATGTGCGCGATGACCGCCGCCTGGCTGCCCGAGCCGCACGTGGCCGGGGTCGCCTACCAGCTGGCCTTCGGCCTCTACCTGAACACGCTGTACAACCTCAATCCGCTGATGCCGCTGGACGGGTACCAGGCGCTCGCGGACGGGCTGCGCCTGCCGCGGCTGCGCGAGGAGGCGGCGGCCTACTTCACCAGGGGCATCTGGGCCGACCTGAAGGCCGGGCGCAGGCCGGGTCTGCGCCAGGTCGGCATGGCCGCGTACGGCTTCGCCGCCGTCGCCGGGACCGGCCTGTTCGTGCTGCTGGGCTTCCTGGCCTGGCGAGACCGCCTCGGCGGCCTGGTCGAGGAGTACCTGCCGCCCGGCATCGACGTCGTGGTCATCGTGCTGCTCATCGGCCTGATCATGTTCCCGGTCTGGTACCGGCTGCTGCGCAAGCTGGTCGGCTTCATCAAGTCCCGCCGCGGCGCGACGCCAGCGGAGGCGTCGGCATGAGCGGGCAAGGCTTTCCGGAAGGTATGAGGGGGACGGCATGAACATGCCGATGTGGACCGTGCCCGGGTACACCGAGGTGCGCGAGCTGGGCCGGGGGGCCTCGGGACTGGTCGTGCTCGCGCAGCACGACGCGACCGGGGTGAAGGTCGCCATCAAGTACCTGGCCGAGCACCTGCGCGGCGACGAGGAGTTCATCCGCGCGTTCCGGGCCGAGGCCCGGATCATGTCCGAGGTGGACTCCCCGGAGGTCGCCCGGCTGTACGAGTACGTCGAGTCGCCCGGCGGCGCCGCGATCGTGATGGAGCTGGTCGAAGGGGTGGCGCTGCGCGCCATCCTGCGCGAGCAGGGGCCGACCGAGCCGCAGGCCGCGCTGGTGGTGCTCAAGGGCTCGCTGCTGGGCCTGGCCGCCGCGCACGCCCGCGGCGTGGTGCACCGCGACTACAAGCCCGAGAACGTGCTGGTCGACGGCAACGGCCAGAGCAAGCTGGCCGACTTCGGCATCGCGGCGCGCAGCGGGCGGCAGGGGCCGCTGGCGGGCACGCCGTCGTACATGGCGCCGGAGCAGTGGGCCGGTGCCGCCGCGAGCCCCTCCACCGACATCTACGCCGCCACCGCCACGTTCTTCGAGTGCCTGGTCGGCCGGCCGCCGTTTCGGGCACCCGGTGACCTGGCCGGACTGCGCCGCCAGCACGAGCAGGCGCCGGTGCCCACCGACGACGTCCCCGAGGCGGTACGCGGGCTGGTGCGCCGGGGCCTGGCCAAGGATCCCCGCCAGCGCCCCCGCGACGCGGACACGTTCCTGCACGAGCTGGAGGCGGTGGCCGGTGCCGGGTACGGCCCGGACTGGGAGGAGGACGGCCGCGGCAAGCTGGCCCGGCGCGCGCTGCTGCTGGCGCTGCTGTTCCCCCTCGCGGGCATGCAGGCCGACGCCAGCGCCGTCGCCACCACCATCCTCGGTATGTCCAAACGCGCCTTCTGGGTGCTCACCGCGTGCGTGACCGTGCTGGTGCTCGGCGCGGGCGGCGCGGCCGGCGTCGCGCTCATGGGCGACCCGAAGCCGCCCGCCCCGGCGGTCTCCTCGCCCAGCCCTTCGCCGCTGCCGTCCCCGACTCCGTCGAGCGAGCCGTCTCCGTCCCCGTCACCCTCGGCGGAGCCGTCGCCCTCCCCGTCGGAGTCGCCGGAGCCGTCGCCGAGCCCGAGCAAGAAGCCCAGCCCCAAGCCGTCCCCCTCGCCGTCGCCGACCATCCCGATCGCGCCAGTGGACAGCCTGGCCCGGCCCAGCCTGTGCTGGTGGTACAAGGAGCAGTGTTTCCAGGATGCGATCGGCACGGAGGTCCGCGCCGCCGTCCTGGTGAAACTGGCGAACCCCGGTAAGTACACGCTGACGCTCCGCTTCGCCGTGACCAACTCCGACGGCACGGAGCTGACCCAGTACACGCCGAAGCTGGTCATCGTGCCGGTGGTATCCGAGGAGACGAGCACGACCTTCAACCACGTCGTGAACCTGTCCGGCATGACCCTGCCGTGCAACACATACCTGGAGATGTCCATCCGCAGCCAGTACGGCGGACCGGTAATTCCCACCAAGCTTTACCCTGCTCCCATCATCCCGAATCAGGGCTGCATCATCGGCTGAAAGGCGGCTCCGCGGTGGCGGACATGATCGGCGGTAAGTACACCGTGCGGGGGCAGGGGCGGGCCGGACGGCTCGGCACCTGGCACCTGCTGTCCACTGCGGACGGCAAGGTGCGCGGCGGGGTGCGGCTAGAGGAGCGCGCCCTGGCCGATCAGGCGACCGCCCAGCGGGTGGGCCAGGTGGTGCAGGCGGTGGCGGCGCTGCGCCTGCCCGGCCTGCTCAACGTGATCGAGCAGGTCGTCGACGGCCGGTACACCTGGCTGGTCACGTCGGCGTCGCCGACGCCGACGCTGGCGCAGGTGTTCGGCGCGAACGTCGCGATGCCGCCCGCCACCGCGCTGCTCATCGCCACGGACACCGCGCAGACGCTGCTGAAACTGCACCAGGCCGAGCTCGCCCACGGCGACCTGCAGCCGAACACGATCGTGCTCAGCGGCGCCGGGGCGGCCCTGCTCGCCGAGGTCGGCTACGCGCCCGCGCTCGCCGGGGACACCCCCGGTCCGGGCCACGACGCGACCGCCTGGGCCCGCCTGCTCAACGACCTGGCCGGGCGCAACGCCGACCCGGCCGTGGCGCAGCTGCTGCGCCAGGCGGCGCAGCGGGCCGAGGCGACCGGCGGCAGCGCCGGGCTTACCGCCGGGCTGGCCGTGCTGACCACGGGCGGGGCGAAGGTGGCCGGGTTCGGCGACCGCGAGCCGATCAAGGCGCTGGCCGCGAACGCGACCGCCGCGGCGGCCGGCGCGGTGGTGACGAAGGCCCCGCCGGTGGCGCTGCCGCCGGTGGCGCCCGGCAGCGAGGCGACGGTGCAGCTCATCGGCGGTTCGCACTCGGCTCCGGTACCGCCCCGGCAGGCGCCCGCCGGGGTGCCGCCGCAGGCTGCGGTCGTACCCCCGCAGCAGTCCGCGCCGCCCGCAGCCGCGCCGGTGCCGCCAGACGGGGCGACCCGCCTGGGCAATCGCGCCGCCGAGGAGCAGCGCCGCGTTGCCAGCCAGGAGCCGGGCGGCCCGGCGGCGTCGGCGCAGCCGGACGTCAACCTGCGCTTCGGGCAGGGCGTGCCGCCCGCGCCACCGGCCTGGCAGCTCGCGGCCGCCAACATCCCGCCCCGGCGCAGGCGGTCGGTGATGAACCGGATCGTCGCGTTCCTGAGCGCGCTGGCCCTGGTCGCGCTGCTGGTGGCGTTCGGGGTCATCGGCTGGCAGTGGTGGCAGTCGCAGCATGCCGAACCGCTGGCGGTCTCCAGCGTCACGGTGAAGCTGGCGCAGCCGATCGACGACAAGTGCGACGTGAAGGTGGACCTGGTCGGCACCATCCACACCGACGGCAGCGCGGGCAAGGTCACGTACGAGTGGGTGCGGATGGACGGGCAGAGCTCGGGCGTGCTGGAGCAGACGTTCCGCTCCGGTCAGAACAAGATCGACGTCCACCTGTACTGGGAATTCAAGGGTGTCGGGACCAAGAAGGCCAGCGCCACGCTGCGGGTGCTCGGCGCGCAGGTGGTCGAGGGCGCGACCGAGTTCACCTACAGCTGCAAGCGTTAAGCGGCTGCGCCTGGTCGGTTGTCCGGGTCACGATGTGCGGTGTAGCCGCACTTCCTGATCCGGAAAGCCGATCATGATCATCACTCTCGTCCAGGGCGACATCACCGCCCAGCAGGTGGACGCCATCGTCAACGCCGCCAACTCGTCGCTGCTTGGCGGCGGCGGGGTAGACGGCGCCATCCACCGCAAGGGCGGTCCCGAGATCCTGGCCGAGTGCCGCGCCCTGCGCGCCGCGAAGTACGGCCGCGGGCTGGGCACCGGTCAGGCCGTCGCCACCACCGCCGGACGGCTGCCCGCGCGCTGGGTGGTGCACACGGTCGGGCCGGTCTACAGCCCCACCGAGAACCGCGCTGAGCTGCTGCGCGACTGCTACCGCAACTCCCTGCGAATCGCCGGTGAACTGGGCGCGCGCACGGTCGCGTTCCCGCTGATCTCATCGGGCATCTACCGCTGGCCGGTCGACGACGCGGTCCGGCAGGCGCTGTCGGTGCTGCGCACCGCGTCGACGGGCGTCGAGCAGGCATACCTGGTGCTGTACGACGCCGCGACGTACCACCTCGCCGAGCAGGTCGCGGCCGCCGCGTGATCGCGGCCAGTCGCGACCGCCGCATGGTCGGCGCAGCTCGCGGCCGCTGCGTGATCGGCGTCAGTGGTCAGAACGCCCACTAAACGCGGCTGTTTTGACCACTGGTAGCGATCATCGCCGGGTGAGCCCTCCAAGATCGCGTCCTGCGGTCAGTTTCCGGGCGACAGGGAAGGCCGAAACCGAGTTTTCGACCACCGGCGGTGATCATGCAGCGAGGAACCCGCGCAAGATCGCTACTTATGGTCACTCGCCGGGCGAACGCAGCCCGATCCCGTGTCGGGCGGCCTGGCGCGTTCCGGCGGAGTCAACTCGCGGCGGGCTCGGGCGGGGTCGTCTCGCCGCTGGTGAACAGGTGCTGGAAGGCGCGGAGGTTGTCGGTGGGCTCGCCGCGGCTGACGCGCCACTGCCACTCGCGCTTGATGGCGGTGGAGAAGCCCAGCTCCAGCAGGGTGTCGAAGGAGTCGTCGGCGGCGGACAGCACCGCGCCGAGCAGCCGGTCGAGCTCTTCCTCGGTCAGCGCGGCCAGGGGCAGGCGCCCGGTCAGGTACACGTCGCCGACCGCGTCGATGGTGAACGCGACCCCGTAGAGCTTGGCGTTGCGGCGCAGCAGCCAGGCCCAGACCGCCTCGCGGTTCTCGTCCGGCTGGCGCACCACGAACGCCTCGATCCGCAGCGCCTGCTCGCCGACGATCAGGTTCACGTTGGTCTTCAGCTTGTGCGTGCCCGGCAGGGTCACCACGTACGACGTGGGCCCGGTGTGGTCCAGCGGCAGTTCGGCGCAGGCCCGCTCGATCAGCGCGCGCGCCTCGGCGACGGTCGGCACGCGACTACCAGCGCGCGCAGCCGGCGAGCTCCAGCTCGCGGCGGGCCCGGTGCTCCATCATCGCCTCACCATAGACGCCGAGCAGCCGCTCGGCCGTGCGGTCCCAGGAGAAGTCGTGCGCGTGCCGCAGCGCCCCGGCCGACAGCTCGGCCAGCCGCTTGGGCTCGGCGAGCAGCTTGTCCAGCACCCGGCCCCACCGGGCGGGGTCGTGGCCGTCGACGAGCACGCCGCTGATGCCGTCGCGGACCGCGGTGACCAGGCCGCCGACCGCGGCGGCGACCACGGGCGTGCCGCAGGCCTGCGCTTCGAGGGCGACGAGGCCGAACGACTCGTTGTGCGAGGGCACGGCGACCACGTCGGCGGCCCGGTACACGTCGGCGAGGCGGTCCCCGGCCTGCGGCGGCAGGAAGCGGACCCGATCGCGTACGCCGAGGGTGTCGGCGAGTTCGATCAGCGCCGTCGGCCGGTCGAGGCCGGAGCCGCTGGGCCCGCCGACGATCAGCGCGGTCACGTCGGTGGCGTCGGCCTCGGCCAGCGCGCGGATCAGCACGTCGGGGGCCTTGAGCGGCTGGATGCGGCCGACGAAGGCCACGATCCGGCCGCGCTCGGGCAGGCCGAGGCGGGCGCGGGCGGCGGCGCGGGCGCCGGGGCGGAAGCGCTGCAGGTCGACGCCGGGGGCGACGATGGCGACGCGCTCCAGCGGGGCGCCGTACAGGTCGATGAGTTCGCGGGCCTCGGTCGGAGTGTTGGCGATCAGCCGGTCGGCCTGCTCGACGACCTGCTCCTCCCCGACGACCCGGCCCATCGGCTCGGCCCGGTCCCCGGCCGCCAGCTGCAGGTTCTTGACCTTGGCGAGGGTGTGCGCGGTGTGCACCAGCGGCACGCCCCAGCGGTCCCGGGCCAGCCAGCCGACCTGGCCCGACAGCCAGTAGTGCGAGGCGATCAGGTCGTACCAGCCCGGCGGGCGGGCCGCCTCGACGCCCAGCACCCCGTGCGTGAACGCGCACAGCTGGGCGGGCAGGTCCTCCTTGGCCAGGCCCTCGAACGGGCCGGCGCTGAGATGGCGCACGGTCACCCCGGGGGCCAGCTCGGCGCACGGCGGCAGGTCCCGCCCGGTGGTCCGGGTGAAGACCTCGATCTCGACGCCGAGCCTGGCCAGGCGTTTGGACACCTCGACGATGTACACGTTCATGCCGCCCGCGTCACCGGTGCCCGGTTGGTGCAGGGGCGAGGTGTGGACCGAGAGCATCGCCATACGCCGAGGGAGGGATCGAGAGCTCACGAGGCGATCAACAGCTGGGAGCGCCCGACTCTTCCCGTTCGCGGCGTGACGTGGATCGCAGCCGGTCGCGGCGGTTCGGCCGCGGCTTAGGATCTGCTCATGTCGTACCAGAAGATCGCGGTCGTGTCCGGCGCCTCCAGCGGCATCGGGGCGGCCACCGCCCGCAGCCTGGCCCAGGCCGGCCACCACGTGTACGCGCTGGCCCGGCGCACCGAGCGGGTCGAGGCGCTGGCCAAGGAGATCAACGGTACGCCGGTGACCTGCGACGTCACCGACGACGCCGCGGTGGCGGCGTTCGCGGCGACGCTCGACCGGGTGGACCTGCTGGTCAACAACGCGGGCGGGGCGATCGGCGCCGACCCGGTCGCGACCGCCGAGGTCGCCGACTGGCAGGCGATGTACGACGTGAACGTGCTCGGCACCCTGCGCCTCACCAAGGCCCTGCTGCCCGCCCTGGTCGCCTCCGGCGCGGGCACCATCGTCACCGTCAGCTCCACCGCGGGCCTCATCGTGTACGAGGGCGGCGGCGGCTACGCGGCCGCCAAGCACGCCCAGACCGCCCTGGTCGAGACCCTCCGCCTGGAGCTGTGCGGCGAGCCGGTCCGCGTCGTCGAGATCGACCCCGGCATGGTCAAGACCGACGAGTTCGCCCTCAACCGCTTCTCCGGCGACACCACCCGCGCCGCCGCCGTCTACCAGGGCGTCGAACACCCCCTCACCGCCGACGACATCGCCACCTGCATCACCTGGACCGCCACCCTCCCCCACCACATCAACATCGACCGCATGGTCGTCCGCCCCCTCGCCCAAGCCGCCCAACACAAGGTCCACCGGGTCTGACCCGCCTTTTTCGCGTTGATCATGAACTTAAGGACGTGTTCGACGGTGTGTCCCCACCCCGGCACCGTGATCACCGAGGCGGGGCGGGGCCGGTGAAGGCGCAAGGGGAGATCACGCGGGGCACGACCAATCCGAACCGGTTGCGGCGGGTTGACCGGTGGATCGCGTGGTGGTGCGGGCGGGCGCTGGCCGACGCGGCGGAGCCGCTGGTGGTGGACCTGGGCTACGGGGCGACGCCGATCACGGCGGTGGAGCTGCGGGCGCGGCTCTCGCGCGTACGCCCGGATGTCCGGATCGTCGGCTTGGAGATCGACCCCGCCCGGGTCGCCGCGGCGCAGCCCGCGGCCGACCCGCCGGGCCTGACCTTCGCCCGGGGCGGCTTCGAGCTGGCCGGCCTGCGGCCCGTCGTGGTCCGGGCCTTCAACGTCCTGCGCCAGTACGACGAGAGCGCCGTCCCCGCGGCCTGGACCACCGTCACCGCCGCCCTCGCCCCCGGCGGCTGGCTCATCGAGGGCACCTGCGACGAACTCGGCCGCCTCGGCGCCTGGGTCGCCCTGCCCGCCGGCTCGGCCACCCCGACCACCCTCACGCTCGCCGCCAAGCTGTCCACGCTGGAGTCGCCGGCCACGTTCGCCGAGCGCCTGCCCAAGGCGCTGATCCACCGCAACGTCCCCGGCGAACCCGTGTACGACCTGCTCCGAGCCCTGGACGACGCCTGGCGCCACGCCGCCCCACTGGCCGTCTTCGGCCCCCGCCAACGCTGGCTCGACACGGTCTCCCGACTCCGCGACACCGGCTGGCCGATCCTCGACACCCACCACCGCTGGCGCCTCGGCGAACTCACCGTCCCCTGGCCCGGCCGCGCGGAGTGAGCGGGCGAAGCGCAGTTTCGGGGAAACTGCACGAAAGCGGACCAAGATTCGCGCAGTTTCCCCGAAACTGCGCCCTCCCGCTCACGACCGGGGCGCGGGTCAGTCGGAATGGTGGCGGCCGGCGAGGTACCAGCCGAGGGCGGCGCAGACCACGAACAGCAGGAGCGCCTTCGCGGGCGGCACCAGGTCCGTGCCGGGCGCGACCGCGACCGCCAGCGGGTCAGTCATTGGACGGTTCGCGGCGGCGTTCGCCCCAGCCCATCACGATCGCGGCGACGAGCAGGGCCAGCCCGAGCAGGATCAGGCCCGCGCCGAGGAACATGGACGTACTCATGGGGACGTCAAGCTGCTGGTAGTAGTCCACCAGCCCGGGGAGCTCCGCAATGTGGCTCATATCGGACGTAACGATCATCACGCCCGATAGGGATCATCAGAACTCGCAGCCCACCAGCACCGGCTCCGGCCGCAGCGTCACGCCGAACCGCTCGTGCACCCCGTCCCGGATCTCCGCCGCCAGCGCGAGCAGATCCGAGGTCAGGCCACCGCCCGGGTGGGTCAGCGCCAGCGCGTGCTTCGACGAGATCGCCACCGGCCCGCGCCGGTACCCCTTGCCGAACCCGGCCTGCTCGATCAGCCACGCGGCGCTCAACTTCACCACCCCGTCGGCCCCGGGCCAGTTCGGCGGCTCCAGGTCACCGGCGCGTTCGCGCAGCGCGGCGTACGCGTGCGCGCTCAGGATCGGGTTGACGAAGAACGACCCCACCGAGCGCGTATCGGGGTCGGCCGGGTCCAGCACCATGCCCTTGCTGCGGCGCAGCTGCAGCACCGCCTCGCGCACCTTGTCCAGCGGCGCCCGCTCGCCCAGCTCCACCCCGAGCACCCGGGCCAGCTCCGCGTACGCCACCGGCCCGGACAGGCCGTCCTGGCGCAGCCGGAACACCACGTCCAGCACCACCCAGCGGTCGGTGTACTTGAACACGCTGTTGCGGAACTCGAACCGGCACTCCTCCGGCGTGAACTGCCGGATCTCGCCCTCAGTACGGTCGTACACGGTGACGGACTCGATCGTCTGCGACACATCCTGCCCGTACGCCCCGACGTTCTGGATCGGCGTCGAGCCCGCGGCGCCCGGCACGCCGGACATCCCCTCGATGCCGGACCAGCCCGCGGCGACCGCCTGGGCGACCGCGTCGTCCCACGGGTGCCCGGCGGCCATGCGTACCGACACGTTGTCGCCGTCGCGGCCGGTCACGGTCACTCCGGACGAGCGGATCAGCACCACCGTCCCGGGGAAGCCGGCGTCGCCGACGACCACGTTGCTGCCCCCGGCCAGCAGCAGCACCGGCTCACCGGTGCGGCCCGCCTCGCGTACGGCCGCCACGATCTCGTCCGAACTGCCGGCCGTGACCAGCCTTCCGGCCGGACCGCCCAGCCCCAGGGTGGTCAGGTCGGCGAGCGCGTGGCGGGCGAGACTATTGTCAGACACGTCACCACACTAGTGCGGCCACGGACGCCGAGGTCGCGGGAGCGCCCAACGTCACCCACGACGTCTGCGGCGACCTGGTGCGGTGCGCTTCGACCCGGCGGTAGCGGACAGGATGAGGACGGCGGCATGAGGGCGCACGGCACCAAGGAGTTCTGGCTCGACTCGCTGCGCACGGACGCGGCGGCATTCCGTACGGTGGCGGCCGAGGCCGACCTCACCGCGATCGTCCCCACCTGCCCCGACTGGACCGTGCTGGACCTGGTGCACCACCTGGGCGGCGTCTACCGCTGGGTGCGCGGCTTCGCCGGGCGGGGCGTCACCACCGCCCCCGACAAGGGCTCGCGCCGCTACGACTTCCCGGGCGCCGACGCCACCCTGGCGTGGTTCGACGACGAGCTGAAGGCGCTGCTGGAGCTGCTGGAGGCGATCGACCCGCAGATGCCGGCGTACAACTGGGCGCCGCAGCCCAAGGTCGCGGGCTTCTGGCACCGCCGGATGGCGCAGGAGACCGCCGTGCACCGCTGGGACATCCAGATGGCGCAGGGCCTGGCCGAGCCGATCGAGGACCGCCTGGCCGCCGACGGCGTCACCGAGGTGCTGGACAGCCTCCTCCCGGCCGGTCGCCGCACCGGCCCCACCGACCGGTACGGCGTGGTCCAGCTCGTCGCCACCGACGAGCACCGCCAGGAGTGGTTCATCCGGCTGCGCGGCGAGGGCATCGCCCTGCTCGACACCGACACGCTGCTCGACGCCGAGGGCCCCGACACCCGGGTGGTCGCCGCGGGCCCGGCCAGCGACCTGCAGCTGGCGCTGTGGGGGCGGCTCGGCTTCGACAGCCTCGACGTCAGCGGCGACGAGTCGCTGCTGGCCGCGCTCCGAGTCGGCTGAGCGGCGGCGGCCATGGCCAGACCGACCCTCGAACAGGTGGCCCAGCGGGCCGGGGTGTCCCGCGCGACGGTGTCGCGCGTGGTGAACGGTTCGCCGACCGTCGCCGAGTCGATCCGCGCCGCCGTCCAGCGCGCCGTCGACGAACTCGGCTACGTGCCGAACCAGGCCGCCCGCAGCCTGGTCACCCAGCGCACCGACTCGTACGCGCTGGTCCTGCCGGAGAGCCCGTCCCGGGTCTTCTCCGACGACCAGTTCTTCCCCGGCATCATCCGCGGCGTCAGCCAGGAGCTCGACGCCGCCGACAAGCAGCTGGTACTGATGGTGGCCGGGTCGGCCGCCAGCCACGACCGGATCGAGCGCTACGCCATGGCCCGCCACATCGACGGCGTGCTCATCGCGTCGATGCACGGCGCCGACCCGCTGCCGGGCCAGCTGGCCCGGATGGGCATCCCGGTGCTGTGCGGCGGCCGCCCGCTGAGCCAGGTGCGGGTGCCGTACGTCGAGGTCGACAACGTCAACGGGGCCCGGCTGGCGGTCCGGCACCTGCTGGAGACCGGCCGCAACCGGATCGCCACCATCGCCGGGCCGCAGGACATGGTCGCCGGCATCGACCGGCTCACCGGGTACCGCGAGGAGCTGCGCGGATCGGACCGGCGCTCGATCGTGGCGGTCGGCGACTTCACCCGCGACTCGGGCACGGTCGCGATGCGGCAGCTGCTGGAGGACGACCCGGACCTCGACGCGGTCTTCGTCGCCTCGGACCTGATGGCGCACGGGGCGCTGCAGGCGCTGCAGGCTGCGGGGCGGCGGGTGCCCGACGACGTGGCCGTGATCGGGTTCGACGACATCGCGCTGGCGCGGTACACCGAGCCGCCGCTGACCACGGTCCGCCAGCCGATCGTCGGCCAGGGCCGGGAGATGGCCCGTCAGCTGCTGCGCCTCGCCGCGGGCGAGACCATCGCCGACAGCGTCATCCTCCCCACCGAACTCGTCATCCGCGGCACCGCCTGACCCTGTCTCCGCGCCTCCGCCTCCGCTCCTCCGCCTCCGCCTCCGCGCACAGCGCCGGGCCGCCTTCGGTGCCGGTGATCGGAGTCTGCGGTCGGAATCTGGGCTCCGGGCGCGGAAAGTGACCGCCGATACCGATCTTCACCCCGGATCGGATCACTCAGCCACCCAACCCGGACGCCACGAGGCCGCAGTTTCCGGGAAACTGCGGCCTCGATCTCGGGTCGGGGGTGGCGGTCAGCGGAGGCGGATGACAGCCAGGATCGGGAAGTGGTCGGAGGCGCGCACCTGGTTGAGGACGGCGAAGTCCAGGAACGCGACCTGCGGTGAGCCGAACATCCAGTCGACCCGGTTAGTCGGTACGTCCGTAGGCGAGGTCCACTCGTCGCTGTGCCCCGTGGCGTCCTGCGCCGACACCCACCCCGACCCGACGAACCGCTCCCGCTCGCTCCAGCTCGGCCAGAAGTTGAAGTCCCCCGCGACGACGGTGGGCCGGGTCGGGTCGACCCGGCGGAGGATCGCGTCGATCTGGGCCAGCCGGGTCGGCGTGTTCGGCTTGCGGTGCGTCAGGTGCGCGGTGAACACGTCCAGGCTCAGCCCGCTGTCCAGGGTCACCGTCGCCTTGAGCACCGAGCGCCACATCGGCCCCTGGCCGTACGGCAGGCGGGCGTAGCGGACGTCGCGCACCGGCAGCCGCGTCAGCAGCAGGTTGCCGAACTGCCCGTCGGCCGCCGGGGACCAGTAATAGCGCATGTTGAGCTCGCGCGACAGGTACTCGGCCACGTCCACCCCGCCGCCGATGGCCCAGCCCCGGCTCACCTCCTGCAGCAGCACCACGTCCGGGTAGGAGGCGCGGATCGCGGCGGCGAGCTGCCCGGGGTCGGCGGCGCCGGAGGCGTCGTCACGGCCGTACTTGATGTTCCAGCTCATGACGCGCAGGCCGAGCGCGGGGCGGGGCTGCTGGGGCGGCGGCGGCTGCGTGATGTGCATCAGCGCCGGCACGGCCATCGCCAGCGCCATCGACAGCCCGATCAGCGACGGCGGCGCGACCATGCCGCGTACGTCGAAGCGCCACGGGCCGCCGGGGTGGCCCGGTCGCCGCCCCATTCCGCCGAGGCCGGTCAGCACGGCCAGCCCGATCAGCAGCCACCGGTTGTCGAACGGCAGCGGCATGTCGTAGTGCACCTGGAACAGCAGCACGGGCAGCACCCAGATCAGGCCGTACGCCCAGGTCAAGCGGGTTGACGGCGATGCCAGCCCGCGCGCGGCGGTGACCGTGGCCGACAGCTGCGCCAGCACCACGCCGACCAGCGACAGCCATCCGGTGGTCCACCACGCCAGCGCGAGACCGCCGGCCAGCCCGGCGAGCGCGGCCGACCCGGCGATCCAGTGATCGGGTTCGGGGATGGCGTCGGTGCCCCCCGCGAGAGTCAGGCGGCGTACCAGCTCGACCGCGTTGAGCAGGACGAACATCGAGATGGCGAGGCACAGCTGCAGCGCCACGCCCGACTGCGACGCCATGAACGCCGGGTTGCCGACGGTGGTGGTCCAGACCGCCAGGTAGCCGCCGAGGACCCAGGTGCGGCCGGTGCCGTCCATGGGCGCGAGCTGGTCGCGTACCACGAAGGACAGCACGACCACGACCGCCAGCCCCACGGTCAGCACGCCCAGCGCGGTGATCGGCAGCCAGCCGGCGCCGTCGGGGCTCCAGAGCGGGTCCCAGCTGACGGTGGCGGAGCGCACCATCAGGTCGAGGCCGCCACCGGCGAGCAGCCCGATGGTGACGCCCACCGGGTCGCCGAAGCAGCGGGCCGCCAGGCCCAGGGAGGTCATGCCGCACACGGCGGCGGCCGCGACGAGCAGCAGGCCGGGCCGGTCGGCCCACAGCGCCAGCGCCCAGAGCAGCGTGAAGAGGGAGGTACACGCGGCCAGCGCGTACCCGCCCGCGAACTGGCCCGTCTGCTGCCCGTCGCCGTCGTCGACCAGCTCGCCCACCGCACCGTCCGGCGCCTGCCCTTCCTCGCCGGGCCCCGCCGCACCGGTGGCCGCGGTCGGCTCGACCCCGTCTCCACCAGGCTGCTCAGCCGACCCGGCGCGTCCAGCCGACCCGGCGCGCTCGGCGGATCCGGCCTGCTCGGCGCGCTCGGCAGTTTCAGTCGGCTCGGCGGGTTCGGTCGACTCGACGCGCTCGGCGGGTTCGGTCGGCGCGGCCGAGTCGGCGGGTTCGGCCGGTCGGACTGGGGCGGCATCGGGGATGCGGGCGTCGATGCGCGCCGGGAGGCTCCGGGCCGCGCTGAAGACTGTGTGGGTCTCGAACTGCTGAGTCTCGGGGGGCATGTCGTCGTGCTGCGCTGCCGTCCGGTCTTCGGCCTGCGCGGCCTCGATCACGGGACCCTGCTCACGCCGCTGGTGCGGGAGCCTCCCGTCCAGGTCGGCTGAGCTGCCGACTTCCGCACTCCCGGCCGAACCGGACCGCACGGCTTCCGACTGCGCGCCGTCCAGACCGGCGCCGTTCGGACCGGTGCCGTCCAGACCTGAGCCGTTCGGACCCGAGCCGTCCTGGTCGGTGCCGTCCGGGTGGGCGCCGTCCGGGTGGGCGCCGTCCGGCGTGCCGTCAGCGGTGGTGGAGCGGGAGCCGCGGCGCAGGCGGGCGCCGGCCCGCCGGAACAGCGCAGGGGCGGCGGGTTCCCGCCGGTACAGGCGGCCGAGCAGGTGCAGGACCATTCCGGGTACGGCGAAGACGCCCAGTGCGATCAGGGCGGCGTTCACGATGCCGACCGGGCCGGCGACCTGGTCGAGCAGCGGGCCGCTGGCTCGCAGCAGCTGCACTGTCACGGCGAACAGCAGCGCGACGACAGCGATCGTGGTACGGCGCATGGCCGCAGACGCTAGCGCCTCCGCCCGCCGCCCCACCAGCGGGCACCCGGCCGAACCTGCCCGACCTCCCGCCGCCCGGCGGCCCGGCGTCCCGGCGTCAAGAAGGGCCCTTTCACCTCGGAGCGAGCCGAGCTGCTGCTCGTCACGCTTCGCGTACCGGCGAAGAGGCCCCTTCCTCGGCTCGGGCTACTGGGTGGGGAGGTTGAAGGAGCGGCGGGCCAGCAGGGTGCCGCCGGCGACCGCGGCGGGCATCAGCAGCACCGCCCCGAGCGGGATCAGGAACGTGCAGAACACCGCCACCCCGAAGCCCAGCGCGGCGGCCCGGTCCTGGCGCAGCGCGCGGCGCCGGTCCGGCAGGCGCAGCCCGCGCCGGTTGTACGCCACCCCGACCAGCTCCAGCGCCAGGAACCAGCCGCCGACGAACGCCCCGAGCACCGGCACCACGGTCTGCCCCACGACCGGGATGAACCCGCCCGCGAACAGCGGGATCGCGATCAGCACCGACACCAGCAGCAGCCGCAGCGCGTCGAAGATGCTGCGCCGCAGCTCCAGGTACCAGGGCAGGTCGACGGCGTTGGGCACGCCGCCGAGGCTCTCCTCGATCGACTCGGCGATCTTCTCGTAGAACGGGTCCCCGATCAGCAGCGTCACCGCGGTGTACGACAGCACCGCCAGCAGGCCCGAGGCCCCGACGACGGCGACCCCGGCGAACAGCCGGACGGTGTCGCGGGCGCCCTCGGCCCAGTCCCGGGCGAACCAGGTGACGGAGTCGGTGATGTCGCCCATGAAGTAGAACAGCAGCGCGAACAGACCGGTGAACAGCAGCAGGCTCAGGAACGCGGGGATGAGTCCGAGCAGGACCAGCCGGGGGCTGCGGGCGTACCGGGCCAGGCCGCGTCCGTAGAGGCGGATGCCGGTGAAGAAGTTCGAGAGGGTCTGACCTGCCACGCCTGGCGAGCCTACTGGCAGCGTCAACCGTTGAGGAAGGAGGAGATTCGTTCGCGCAGGTCAGCGCGCTCATGCCAGAGCACGGCCGGGCGGTTGTAGATGTGCAGCGACACGTCGGGCAGCACGGCGGCCAGCTCCTCGGCGATCGAGGACGGGTGCAGGTCGTCGCCGATGCAGCCGATGACCAGCGCCTGGGCGCTGACGTCGCGCAGCAGGTTGACGTCGGGCACCGCCACCTGGTCGGGCAGGGTGAGCAGGCCGCTGCTCAGCCCGGTGTTCATCAGGGTGCTGAGCCGCTGGCGCACGTATGCCCAGCCGGAGGCGCCGTTGCGGGCCGAGGGCGGGATCTCCTCGACCACGGCGTTGGCGACTGTCGGCAGGTCGCCGCTGTTGATCGCCTCCAGCAGGTTGACCAGCCGCTTGCGGGCGGCGTCGGGCCGGGGGCGGTCGAGCACCGCGGGCAGGAAGAAGACGACCTTCTCGAACCGGTCGGGGGTCTCGGCCAGCAGGCGGCACAGCGCGCCCGCGCCGAGGCTGACCCCCAGCGCCCGGGTGGCGCCGGTCATGTCGGCGACCGCGCGCAGATCGCGGGCCAGGTCGCCGTAGTCCCAGGCGCCGCGCGGGGAGCTGGACTCACCGTGGCCCCGGAACTGGAAGAAGACCCGCTTGCCGCCGACGGCGCTGCCCAGCGGACGGGTCTCGGCGATGCCGTGGCCCAGGCCGTGCGCGAACACCGTCACCGGCGCGCCGACCCCGGTGATCAGCCGCTCCAGCTGCACGCCGTGCGGGGTGTCGACGATCTCCGTCGGCAGCGCGGGCGGGGCCGGACGCCCGGTGTTCGGGGCGGAGTTGCGCGGCTTGCCCAGACGGCGTGGGAATCCGTCCGGCGGAGGCGGCCAGCGCAGGTCGTTTATCACTGATCGTCACCAGGGTCCGTCGGCGGCTTCGCGCAGGCCGCGCCGGACCTCGAGCAGGTAGAAGGCGGCCACGAAGCTGCTGAGCCAGGCCAGGAAGTCGAAGTCCCAGGAGCGCAGGAACTTGAACACCATGATCAGGGCGGCTACGCCGACGATCAGCAGCCACACCGTCTTCTGGAGGGTGCCCACGGCGACGAACGCGTCGGCACGCCGCATCGCGCAGTCGACGAACGCCCAGAGCAGCAGGGCGGCGACCACGAGGACGAGCACCTTGTCGATGACGGATTCCACCAGGAAGGCGAAGGGCAGGGCAGCGACCATGGGTCACAGCTTAGAACGCGCGGGCCGCGCAGCCCACCGCAGACATGGCGCCCGCGGGTCCGCGGGCGCCATGTTCTCGCGTCACTTGGCCTTGGGCGCGGTGCGCTTGGCGGCGGGCTTGGCCGCCGGGGGTACGTCCTCGGCTCCGGTCTCGGCCGCGTCCGACTCGGCCGTGCGGCTCTCGGCCTTCGGCGCGGCCGGCTGCTGGGCGAACGCCTGCTCGCCCCGGGCGACCAGGGTGTCGTAGAACTTGGTGGCCTTCTCGGCGGCCTGCTGGGTGCCCGAGACGATGCTGTCGCGGATCACCGCCGGGTCGACCTTGCCGGTCAGCTCGGCGGCCTTGCTGGTGGCCAGCGCGCCGTACTCGTTGGCCTTGGCCTTCCACTGCGGGGCGGAGGTGCTGGCGGCACGGTCGGCGAACTCGGCGGCCTTGTCGCGCAGCCGGTCGGCCACCTCCGGCAGCTTGCGCAGCTGCTGGTAGGCGAGGTCGCCGACACCGGCGGCGGCGTAGAACGCGCTCGGGTAGGTGCGCTCGTCGGTCTTGCTCGTCGTCTGGGTCATGGTCACTGCTCCTCCTGTGCCTTCTTACGCCCGGACTTCTTCGCGGCCGCCTTCTTCGCCACCGGTGCGGCCGACTCCTGCTTCGGTGCGGAGTCGGCGGGTGGCGCGGGGTCGGGCGCGGGATCGTCGGTGCGGGCGTTCTCGCGTACGAACGTCTCGTAGATCTGCGTCAGCGACTGCTTCTGCGCGACGGTCAGCAGCGGGTCGGCCGCGATCGCGGTCGGCACGCTGTGGCCTTCGTGGTCGGAGCCGAGCAGCCCGGCCTTGAGGTACATGACCGGGGTGGAGACCCGCAGCGCCGCCGCGAGCTGGGCCAGGACCTCGGCGGACGGCTTGCGCAGGCCGCGTTCGATCTGGCTCAGGTACGGGTTGCTGATGTTCGCCTGCTCGGCGAGCTGGCGCAGGGAGATGCGGGCGTTCTCCCGCAAGTCCTTGATGAAGGCGCCGATGTCGGGACTCTGCACGCACCCCAAGCTACCCAGCGGTGCTAACAGTTGCAAGCATAATGCTTGCTCTCGCTAGCGACCTCCACCACACCGCGCTGCGGCGTGCCGCGTTCCTGCAGTTTCACGGAAAGTGCTGGAATCTCGGCGCGCATTCGTGCAACTTCCCTGAAGCTGCACGCCGCCCTCCAGGCGCGCCCTGACGCGCTATAGACGCTGGCCTATCACGTAGGAACGGAGTCCACGTGATAGGCCAGCGTCTATGGAAAAGGCGGCGCCCGCGCTCACGCCGCACGCCACTCGTGCGGCCGCGCGGATGCCGTGGTCTTCAGAGGCCCGGGTGGGGCAGGGGTCACCAGAGCCCGTGGAGGGCGCCCACGCGGCGGCCGCCGCCGAGGAGGCCGGGCTCGGCGAGGTTGGGCAGGTCGGGGGTGAGGCCGAGGCGGCGCAGGGCCGAGAGCATGACGGGGCCCCGGGCGCGGGCCGCACCGTCGTCGATCTTCAGGGCGACCGCGCCGACCCCGGGGATCGCCGCGGCCCACACTCCCTCGGCGCCGACCTTGCACACCAGGCCCGGTACGGCGCGCATGAGCTGCGCGTCCTCGCGGTCGGTGCCGCTGACCAGCTCGGGGTAGGCGCGCATGGCGTCGGCGACGGTCCGCTCCAGCGAGCCGGGCTCGCCCTCGGCGATGCGCCGGAACGCGGTGGCCAGGCCGGTGAGCGAGGTGGCGAGCACGGGTGCACCGCAGCCGTCGACACCGGTCGCGGCGGCGGACTCGCCCGCGAACTCCTCGATCGTGGCGGACAGGCGCTGCTGCAGCGGGTGGTCGGCCTGGAAGTAGTCCTCGGTGTTCCAGCCCGCGGCGACGCAGGTGAGCAGCATGCCGGAGTGCTTGCCGGAGCAGTTCATGAAGATCCGCTGCCGGACGCCGCCCACGGCGATCTTGGCGGCGTCGTCCAGCGGGAGGTCGGGCGGGCAGCGCAGGGCCGCCTCGGTGAGCCCGCCGCTGCGCAGCAGGGCCCGCACCCGGGCGAGGTGGAAGTCCTCGCCGTAGTGGCTGGAGCAGACCAGGGCCAGGTCGGCCGGGTCGGCCAGGCGCAGGCCGGCGCGCAGCATGCCGATGGCCTGCATGGGCTTGTTCGACGAGCGCGCGAAGACCGGCCCCGTCACGTCGCCCGCTGTGGCCACAGGTGTGCCGGACGCGTCCAGCACGATCACGGAGCCGCGGTGGCTCCCCTCGACGAATCCGCTGCGTTCGACCTCGACGAGGGCCACGCCGCCCTCATAAAGCTTGCCCATGTAAGGAACGCTACCGGGCTTTCACATTTCAGCTCACGCGGATGCCCAGGAGGTTGCGTGCCTCACCCGGGGTCAGCGGCGGCCGCTGGGCGAGCCGGGCGAACGCCGAGGCGCGGGCGACGAGCTGGGCGTTGGACTCCACCGGCTGGCCCTTGGCGTACGTGACGGTGTCCTCCATGCCGACCCGCAGGTGGCCGCCCGCGCCGAGCGAGGTGAGAAGCACCGGCAGCGTGGCCCGGCCGATGCCGGTGGCCGAGAACGTGGTGCCCTCGGGCAGGTCGCGCAGGGCCTGCTGGCAGGCGATCAGGGCGGCGGCGGTGCCGGGCATCCCGCCGGGGACGCCCATCACGAAGTCGACGTGCACGTGGCCGCCGGCGGGCAGGCCGTACTTGTCGAGCAGGCGGGCCAGCGACCACAGGTGGCCCAGGTCGAAGATCTCGTACTCGGGGACGATGCCGCGTTCCTGCATGCGGGTGTGCAGGTCGACGATGAACTCCCAGCGGTTGAGGAAGACGTCCTCACCGAAGTTGACCGTGCCCATGGTGCAGCTGGCCATGTCGGGGGCGGCGTCGAGCACGGCCAGCCGGGCCGACTCGGGGTCGTGCACCGAGCCGCCGCTGGACAGCTGGACGATCAGGTCGGTGCCCGCCCGGATCGCGGCGACGGTGTCGCGCAGGCGGCCCGGGTCGAGGCTGGGCCGGGCGTTCTCGTCACGGATGTGCACGTGCACCACGCTCGCGCCGACCGCCTCGCACTCCTTGGCGGTGGCGACCAGCTCGTCCAGGGTCACCGGCAGCGCGGGGACGTCAGCCTTGGCGGACTCCGCGCCCGTGGGCGCGACGGTGATCAGGGTGCCGTTGCTCATGGGCGCATCTTTCCACAAGACCTTCAGTCAGGGTCAATAGCCGCCGTAGATTCTCCGGCGGACAGGGGGGTCTCGCCGGAGATATTGCGCTTCATGACCGCGAGCGCGATCGGGCCGAGTTCGGCGTGCCGGGCCGCGGTGCCGACGAATCCGACGGTACGCCCGTCGGCGGTCACCTCGGTCCCCTTCGCCGGCAGCTCGTCGGTGCCGATCCCGTCCAGGTGCAGCAGCCGCAGCGCGCGGGGCGGCCGCCCCAGGTGGTGCACCCTGGCCACCGTCTCCTGGCCCCGGTAGCAGCCCTTCTCCAGGTGCACCGCGACGGCGGTCAGGTCGACCTCGGACGGCAGCGTCCGGTGGTCGGTGTCGACGCCGACCCGGGCCTGCTTCGCGGCTGCCCGCACCGCCTCGTACGCCCACAGCCCGGCCCGGGGCAGGTCCAGCTCCGCCAGGGTCTGCTCGGCGGTGGCGCGCGGCAGCAGCAGGTCGACGACGGGAGTGTCGCCGAGGCTGCGGCGGCGCAGGAAGCCGCCGCCGGGGAGGGGGCGCAGGCCGTACACACTGGTGGGGCGGGGTGGCACGGAGCCGGTGTGGAACTTGGCCTCGGGCACCGGGAGCACGTCGGGCTCGGCCGGGACCGCCACGCCCAGGCGGACCACCGCGGCGAGCGCGCCCGGCCCGACCACGCTGTACAGCGCGAGGTCGGCGGGTTTGATCTCCACCTGGGTGAAGAAGCGCATCCTGGTGAGGAAGCCGACCAGGTCGTCGGCGGTGCCCGGCTCGACGTCGGCCCAGAGCGTGCCGTCGAGTTCGGACAGCCACAGCTCGTGCTCGATGTGCCCGTGCGGCGACAGCACCAGGGTGCGGGTGCCCTGCCCGTCGGCCAGCGAGGTCAGGTGCTGCGTGGTCAGGTTGTGCAGGAAGCTCAGCCGCTCCGGGCCGGTCAGCGCCAGCACGCCGCGGTGCGAGCGGTCCACCACCGCGGCACCGGTGAGCAGGGTGCGCTGCTCGCGCAGCGGGTCGCCCAGGTGCGCCGCGACGGGCGCGTCCGGCGAGGCCGGGTCGAGCTGGCCGACGGTGGTCGGGGTGCCCATCACACACATCCTCCGCACAGCCCGAACAGGGCCACGTGTCCCAGGTCCATCCGGAAGCCGCGCTCGGTCAGCAGCCGCTCGGCCAGCGGGGCCAGCTCCGACTGCTCCAGCTCGGTCACCGTCTCGCAGTTGCGGCACACCAGGTGCACATGCCTGCTGGCCGCCGCGTCGTGGTACGTCGGGGCGCCGTGCGACAGGTGCACGTGGGTGACCAGCCCCAGCTCCTCCAGCAGCTCCAGCGTGCGGTACACGGTGGTGATGTTGACCCCCGGGTTGACCTGGCTCACCGCGGCGTGCACCTGCTCGGGCGTCGAGTGTTCGAGCTGGCGCACCGCGTCGAGGACGAGCTGGCGCTGAGGGGTGAGGCGCAGGCCGCGATCGCGTAGGAGGTTCGCGAGTTCGGCGGAGCCACGATCCGGCATCGTCCGATCATAGTTCGCGGGTGGGCGTAGCATTCCGGCCTGTGGCAGAGCCTGTGTTGGTAGTGCTGGGCCGGGGCGTGGTGCCGGCCGACACCCCCGTCCTACGCGCCGATGATCTCGGGGTGCTGCGCGGTGACGGCATCTTCGAGACGATGCACGTACGCGACGGCGCCGACGGCCTCCCCCACCCGTGGCTGCTCGACGAGCACCTGGCCCGGATGGCCCGCTCGGCCGCGCGGATGGACCTGGCCCTGCCCGAGGCGCGGGTGCTGCGCGAGCTGGCCGCGCTGGCCTGCGAGCAGTGGCCCGCCGGGACCGAGGGCGCGGTGCGGCTGGTGTGCACGCGCGGCGCCGAATCGGCCGCCGCCACCGGCGGCCCGGTGACCTGCTTCGCCACGGTCAACCCGGTCGGGCCGTCGTCGCTGGCCGCCCGCCGGGACGGGGTGGCGGTCGCGGCCCTGACCCTGGGCTTCCCCGCCGCGGCGCGCACGCCGGCGCCGTGGCTGCTGGGCGGCGTCAAGTCGCTGTCGTACGCGGTGAACATGGCCTCGCTGCGCTGGGCCGCCGCGCACGGCGTCGACGACGTGCTGTGGGTGTCGGAGGACGGCTTCGCGCTGGAGGCGCCGACGTCCACGCTGGTCTGGCTGGAAGGCGACACGCTGTACACGGTGCCGGTGGCCGAGACCGGCATCCTGCCCGGGACCACCGCCGCGCACCTGCTGGCTACCGCGGGTCAGCTGGGGCTGTCCGCCGGGCAGCGGATGGTCACCCCGGCCGAGCTGCGCGGGACCGACGGGGCCTGGCTGCTGTCGAGCGTGCGCGGCATCGCGGAGATCCGCACCGTCGACGGCGCCACGCTGCCGCCGTCGGCGCTGACCGGCAAGCTGCGCGAGCACCTCGGCTTCTCGGCGTAGCGGCCCGGCCCCGCCCGGCCCGGCCCCGCTCTGCTCGCTCCGCACTTGGCATTGACGCTGGCCTATCCAGAGGACGGATTCCGCGATCGGCTCCTCCAGATAGGCCAGCGTCGATGCTAAGTGGGCCGCCCACACCCAGCCGGTCCGGGCTACTGAACGATCGATCAGGTGACGTAGGGTTCGGGGCATGACCTCGCACGCGTACCTTCTCGACGCGGTCCGGACCCCGTTCGGCCGGCACAAGGGCGGCCTGTCCGGCGTACGCGCCGACGACCTGGCCGCCGCGCCCCTGATCGCGCTGCTCAAACGCCACCCCGAGCTGGACCCGGCGCTGGTGGAGGACGTGATCCTCGGCGACGCCAACGGCGCGGGCGAGGACAACCGCAACGTGGCCCGCATGGCGGCGCTGCTGGCCGGCCTGCCGGTGACGGTGCCGGGCGCGACGGTCAACCGCCTGTGCGCCGCCGGGGCCGAGGCCATCGTGCAGGCGTCCCGGGCCGTACGCTCCGGCGACGCCGACCTGATCATGGCCGGTGGCGTGGAGAGCATGAGCCGGGCCCCGTTCGTCATGCCCAAGCCCGACGTGCCCTTCCCCGCCGAGGCGAAGCTGTGGAACACGCAGCTCGGCTGGCGCATGGTCAACCCGAAGTTCTCCGACGCCTGGACCGTGCCGCTGGGCGTCGCCGCCGAGCAGGTCGCCAAGGACCTGGGCATCGGCCGCGAGGAGCAGGACGCCTGGGCGCTGCGTTCGCACCAGCGCGCCGCGGCGGCCTGGGACGCGGGCCGGTTCGACGACCGGATCGTCGAGGTCGCCGGGGTGACCCGGGACGAGTCGGTCCGCCCGGACACCTCGCTGGCGGCGCTGGCCAAGCTCAAGCCCGCGTTCAGCCGCGACGGCGCGGTGACGGCGGGCAACTCCTCGCCGGTCAACGACGGCGCGAGCGCCGCCCTAGTCGGCTCCGAGGCCGCGGCCCGGCGCCTGGGTGTCGAGCCGCTCGGTCGCATCGTGGCCAGCGCCGTGGTCGGCGTCTCGCCCGAGCGCTTCTCCGTCGGCCCGGTGCCCGCGATCCGCGCGCTGCTGGCCAGGACGAACCTGTCGGTCGGCGACATCGCGCTGTGGGAGCTGAACGAGGCGTTCGCCGCGATGGTGCTCAGCTGCCTGCACGACCTCCCGGAGCTGGACCGCGACCTGGTGAACGTGGACGGCGGCGCCATCGCGTACGGCCACCCGCTGGGCGCCTCCGCCCCGCGCGTGCTGTTCGACCTGTGCCACAGCCTGCGCCGCCGCGGCGGCGGCTACGGCATCGCGGCGGCCTGCATCGGCGTCGGCCAGGGACAGGCGGTGCTGGTCCATGTCGAGTGACGCGCCGGCCGGCCCGGCCCTGCCCGAGGACCCGTTCTCGCTGCTGCCGCCCGAGCACCGGGAACGCTTCGTGACCCTGTCGCAGGAGTTCGCCGCCTCCGGCCGCGAGCCCGCCGCCCCGCGCGACGCCGCGACGGTGGTGCTGATCCGCCCCGACCGGACCGTGTTCCTGATGCAGCGGCTGCGCAGCCTCGCCTTCGGCGGCCTGTGGACCTTCCCGGGCGGTGCGCTGGAGCCGGGCGAGACCCCCGCCGAGGCGGCGGTCCGCGAGATCTTCGAAGAGACGGGGGTACGGCTGGAGCCCGGCGCCCTGGTCGCCTGGGACCGCTGGCTCACCCCGCTGTTCGAGCCCCGCCGCTACGACACCTGGTTCTTCCTCGCCGCGATGCCCGACGGCCAGGAGGCCGCGCTGCCGGAGTTCGAGGCCGACCGCGTCCGCTGGGTCACCCCCGAGGACGCCCTGGCCGAGTTCGCCGCCGGCGAGCTCCCCATGATCCCCCCGACCCTGGTCACCCTGCGCAGCCTCACCGCCCACCCCGACGTGCCCGCCATGCTGGCCACCCCCCGCGACGTCTCCACCCCCTACATGCCCACCCTCTGACCGAGACCCTGTTGGAGTTGCCGGGCAATCAGGCGTATCTTGCGAGGTCATTGCCCCGCTTGCCGGGCAACTTGAACGATCGCGGGGACGGAGAAGCCCGCGTCGGCGGGTGCCGACGCGGGCTTCTCGAGCGGGGGTTCGCGGATCAGCCGAAGCGGCCGGTGATGTAGTCCTCGGTGCGCTTGTCGCCCGGGTTGGTGAAGATCCGGCCGGTCTCGTTGAACTCGACCAGGCGGCCGTGGCGCACCCCGGCCTCGTCCAGCTCCGCGGTGAAGAACGCGGTGTGGTGGCTGACGCGGGCGGCCTGCTGCATGTTGTGGGTGACGATCACGATGGTGTACGTCCCGGCGAGGTCGTGCATCAGGTCCTCGATCTTGCCGGTGGCGATCGGGTCGAGCGCGGAGCACGGCTCGTCCATCAGGATCACCTCGGGTCGTACCGCGATGGCGCGGGCGATGCAGAGCCGCTGCTGCTGACCGCCGGACAGGGCCAGGCCGCTCGCCTTCAGCTTGTCCTTGACCTCGTCCCACAGGGCCGCGCCGCGCAAGGCCTGCTCGACCCGGTCGTCGAGGTTGTCCTTGATCCCGTTGATCTTCATGCCGTACGCCACGTTGTCGTAGATCGACTTCGGGAACGGGTTCGGCTTCTGGAACACCATGCCGATCCGGCGGCGCACCTGGATCGGGTCGACGTCGGCGGCGTAGAGGTCCTGCCCGTGGAAGGTGACCTTGCCAGCCACCCGGGCGCCCGGCACCAGGTCGTTCATCCGGTTCAGCGAGCGCAGCACGGTGCTCTTGCCGCAGCCGGAGGGGCCGATGAGCGCGGTGATCTGGTGCTCGCGCACGGCCATGGTCGTGTTGCGTACGGCTTCGTAGTTGCCGTAGAAGACGCTGACGTCCTCCAGTTGCATCACCGGCTTGGCGGACGCGGTCGGCATGGCTGGCGCGGCTCCCGGGAGAAGGGTCGACAGGGTGAAGTCGGTGCTGGTCATCATGGGTACCTCAACGTTCCTTGATCGCGAAGCGGCTGGAGATCAGGCGGGCGACGACCGTGAACAGCAGCACGATCACCATCAGCGTGAGCGCGGCGCCCCATGCACGCAGCTCCGCGCCCGGGTAGGGCTCGGTCGCGTTGTTGAAGATCTGCGCGGGCAGCGCCGTGTTCTGGCCGGAGAGGCTCCAGTTCACCTCGAAGGTGATGCCCATGACCACGATGAGCGGCGCGGTCTCACCGGCCGCGCGAGCGATGGCGAGCATGACGCCGCTGACGATGCCCGAGATCGCGGCGGGCAGCACCACCGAGACGGTGGTCTTCCAGCGCCGGGCCCCCAGCGCGGCGCTGGCCTGGCGCAGTTCGTCCGGGACCAGACGCAGCATCTCCTCGGTGCTGCGGATGATCACGGGGAGCATCAGGCAGGCCAGGGCCAGCGCTCCGGCGAAGGCGGACTTCTCCTTCACGTTGAGCACCCAGATCACCAGGATGAACAGGCCCATGACGATCGAGGGCACACCGGTCATGACGTCGGCCATGGTGCGCACGAGCCGCGCCAGCGGCCGCTGCTTGCCGTACTCGTTCAGGTAGATCGCACCGAGTACGCCGAGCGGGATGGCCATCGCCGCCGCGGTGCCGGTGGTCAGCAGGGTGCCGACGATGGCGGGGGCCATGCCGCCGCCCAGGCGCCGCGCCGAGCGCGGGATGTCGGAGGTCAGGAAGTCCCCGTCGAGGACGCCGCCGCCCTTGCGGATGACGTAGTACACGACCAGCCCCAGCGGGATGACCGCGATCAGCAGGGCCAGCATCATCAGGACCTTGCTGAAGTTGTCGACCAGCCGCCGGCGCAGCGGCAGCGAGGAGCGACGCAGGTCGAGTGGGGCCGACGCGGCCGCCGTGGGGCGGCTGGCGGTGGAGACGCTCATGCCCCGGCTCCCTTCATCCGGATCTCGGCGCGCCGGACGACGACCCGGGCGAGCAGGTTCACGGCGACGGTGAGGAGGAACAGGACCACGCCCATGCCGATCAGTGACGCGCGCAGGTCGCCGGAGGCCTCACCGAAGAGGTTGACGATCACGGCCGGCAGCGCGTAACCGCTCTGGAAGAGGTTGGGCGTGATCTGCACGGCGCTTCCGATGACCAGGGCGACCGCGATGGTCTCGCCCATGGCCCGGCCGAGGCCGAGGATCACCGCGCCGACGACACCGCCGAAGCTGTGCGGCAGCACCGCACCCTTGATCATCTCCCAGCGGGTGGCGCCGAGGGCGTACGCGGCCTGCTTGTCCGAGTTCGGGACGGTCGCGAACACCTCGCGGCTGATCGAGGTGATGATCGGAATGATCATGATGGCGACGATCAGGCCCGCCGTCATGAAGTTGCGGCCGCTGGTGACCGTCTCGCCGAAGAGGGAGCCGACCACGGGGATGCCGCCGAGCGTGTCGTGCAGCCACTCGTACACCGGGACCAGCGCGGGCGCGGCGACGAGGATGCCCCACAGGCCGAACACCACCGAGGGCACCGCCGCGAGCAGGTCGATCAGCAGGACGACGGAGCCGCGGACCCGGCGCGGGGCCAGCTCGGTCAGGAACAGCGCGATGCCGATCGACACCGGCACGGCCACCAGGAGCGCGATCACCGAGACGATGACGGTGCCGTAGAGGAACGTCAGGGAGCCGTACTGGGGGTGCAGTGGACCGGCCTCGTCCGGGTCGTTCGGGACCCAGGTCGAGCTGGTGAAGAACTCCTTGGTCAGCGCCGGCAGCGCCTGCTGCAGCATGCTCGCCAGGATCAGCCCGAGGATCACCAGGACGGCGAGCCCCGCGGAAACGCACAAAGCCCAGAAGAGCCGGTCGGCGTGGCGGCCGGGATCCTTCCGGGTCAGGGTGGCGGTTTTGTCTACGACAGTCATCTCTTCTCCGAGGGGTGGCCGTGGCCGATGGGAGCGGGCTCCGGGTGGAGCCCGCTCCCATCAGGTCAAGCTCGGATCAGCTTCAGCTGATCTTGTCCAGCTGGGCGAGCGCCTTGGCCTGCAGCTCGGCGGGCAGCACCGCGTAGTGCAGCTCGGCGGCCAGGGCCTTGCCGTCGGTCAGGACGTACTTCACGAACGCCTTGACCAGCGCGGCCTTCTTCGGGTCGTCGTACTTCGGCTTGACCAGGATGTAGGTCGGCGCCGTGATCGGGTACGCGGCGGCACCGGCGGCGTTCAGCGGGTTGTACGACAGGTCGTCCTTGATCTCGGCACCGGCGAGCGCGGCGGTGGCGCCCTCCAGGGTCGGGGCCACGAACTGGCCGTCCTTGTTCTTGATCGAGGCGAACTTCAGGCCCGAGTCGGTCGCGTCGGCGAGGTCGACGTAGCCGATGCCGCCGTCGGCGGCCTTGATCAGCTGCGCCACACCGGTGTTCTTCTGCCCGGCCTGGGTGTCGGCGGCCCACGCGACGGTGTCGCCCGAGCCGAGCTTCCAGGTGGTGGGCGCCGCGGCGGCCAGGTACTTGGTGAAGTTGCTGGTGGTGCCCGAGGCGTCGCCGCGGTGCGCGACGGTGATCGCGGTGGCCGGCAGGGTCACGCCCGGGTTGTCCGTGGCGATCTCCGGCGCGTTCCAGACCTTGATCTCACGCTGGAAGATCTTGGCCAGGGTGTCGGCCGACAGCTGGAGCTTGTCGAGGCCCTTGACGTTGTACGACACCGTGATCGGCGCCGCGACGGTCGGGACGTACAGGAACGAGCCGGCGGCCACGCCGTCGGTGTCCTTGACCGAGCTGTCGGTGCCCGCGAAGTCGGTCAGGCCCTGCCCGAACTCCTTCTTGCCGGCACCCGAGCCGATCGAGTTATAGGTGACCGTGAGGCCCTTGGCCTCGTCCTTGAGCTGGGTGATGACTTCCTGGTAGTAGGTGTTCGGGAAGCTGGCGCCCGAACCCTTCAGCTCACCGGTGAGGGCGGCTACTCCACCCGCGTTGGCGCTTGCGGACGGATCGGTGGCGGGGTCGTCCTTCGACGAGCAACCGGCAAGAGCGAGCGCAGCGACCGCGACGCCAGCAAGAACGCGCCGGGAGAGCACGATACGGTTCACTTCAGGGGTGCCTTCCTAGTCGGGATGCAGGCCGTCGCCGGCCCGACCCCGACGATGCACGCCCCAGGTGGACGGGCGGTCGGCCCCAGGTGAACATAGGGTGAACAGGCAAAACAACGCCGATGTCGCGCGACTCAGCACGGCGTAGCCAGGAAGTGAACGGGTCCGTTTCGTACCGGCCCAACGCCCTCTCTAGGCGGCCAGCCACTTCTCGAACGATGACCGCTCATAGACGCCGGGTGGCCAGCCACGGCCTTCTTGCCGCAGTCTCTGCAGATACGACCAGGCGGTGTCCGCATCCACCATCCCCGAGCGGCAGGCCGCTCGGAGCAGTTCGAAGGTGGTGACGATCCTGATCCCCTGCTCACGAGCGATCACCGAGACCGCCCTGTCATCACTGACGAAGATGCCGCGCAAAGACCGGCTTGCCATGATCGCCAAGGTCTCGGACTCGCCGAGGTGGCGGAACGGTCCGTCGCCGGGTCGGGCCAGCCGGGTCCGGAAGGCCCGAGTCATGACGTGCTCGGTAGGGCTCTGCGGCCTCAGCGGATCACCGAAAATGCCATGGGCATCCGCCAACGACTCCAGGCCAGGAACTTTCGCCGACTGATCGCACTCCGAGGCCACCGTCGCACACCACGCGCCGTTGTCCTTGACGAGTTTTGCCAGCAGGTCCATGCGGTTGAGAAGCGCGAAGTTGATCAGAACCGTATTGTCGGGTAGCACCAGCAGCGAAGACACCGGACTCCTACAGGCCCAGTGCGCTGGTGAGCGCATCCGCTGACATGGGTGCCGATGGCGCCGGTTCATCGATCTCCAACGTGCTCTCCGGTACCCCGAGCATCCAGGCCAGTGTCGCCTTCGGCAGCACGCCCCTGGCGATCAGCGTTACGTGGGCCTGCTGCAACGCCAGCGGAAACCGCCGCGTCGCCGCATCCTCCATCCGCCTTGTAACCGGATCGCTGAACTGATCATGATCCCAGTGCTGCCGGATCAACCGCTGCGTCGGCTGGTTCCTCCATTCTTCGACGACGCGCGGCACTGGGATGTGCAGGCTTCGCAGCCGGTTCGCCAGCGCACTAGTGGAGATGCCCCGCTCCCAGATCGCGTCGGCCAGCGCCTCGACCGTGCTCTCGGCCCAACCCCGCGCCCGCATCTGCGCCTCAGGCAGCAGCAGTTCGGCCGCGAAGGCGTTCGCGGCTTCTTCATGGCGATCCCGCTCACTGCCGGAGGTCTCCGGGTCAGTGTGCCCCTGCGACAGGTGCCCCAGTTCGTGAGCCAAGGACCAGTTCTGGCGAAACCAGTTCCCGTCTGCGGGTACCAGGATCACTCCCCTTCCAGAGAGCGTGAAACTGTACGACGTCGACAATCCGGGTAGCCGGACGACGTCGACACCGAGCCTCTCCTCCAAGCGACTGATGAACGGCCTGACGAACCCCTCGCCGAGGGCATCGGACACGTCGGTGACTCTTGAGGGGATGCGTGAAGACGACAGAGCCGCGTTCGAAACCTGGCGATAGGCAAGCGCCACATCGTCGAGAACGTCTTGATCACCGCTGGCCCCACTCACCTGGTGTCGACCTGTCGCCAGGTCGAAGTCATGCCGGGCAACCATGCGCAGGCGCAGTGGGTCGCCCTCTCCCGTGATCAAGTAGTGGACGTCGACACCAAGATATATCGCGATGCGAGCTACTTCGATCGCAGAAAATCCGCGCTGGCCACTGAGAGAACGCGAGAAGGCGTCTGGCGTCATCTCGACGCTCGCGGCGACTTCCCGATGCGTCCGGTCAGTCGGTAGCAGCGCTCGAACTCGCTCCCCGATGCTGTCTGCCATACCCTGCAGGGTAGCGCCGCCGTTGGTAAATTCCCAACGTCATCAAAAGGTCAGACAGTACTTGTCCGTCACATACTCACAACTCTTCTCCTCCGTTTTCACCAAGTGACGCCTAACCGCCGTAGAACATCCGGCAGAGGGCGGCGACCAGGGCGAATCCGACCAGCCCGGCGCCGATCAGCAGGCGCCGCCGCGAGGTCGACTTGGCCCGCTCCCACAGCAGCGCGGCCTCGTCGCCCACGGTCAGCGTCTTCGCGTACGACGGCTGCGGCAGCTCCGGCACCGGCAGCGCCCGGTCGAGGTCCAGCCGGATGTCGCGCACTCCCGCGTCGGCGGCCTCCCGGTCGAACAGCTGCCGCAGGTAGCGGTCCGCGGCGGTGCCGGCGGGCTCGCCCCGGCGGGTGTCGGTCCGGCGCAGCCGCGGCCACCGCGCGGCGACCACGGTCAGCAGCTCGCGCGCCATGCTCTGGCCGGCCTGCTCCTCGCCCTCCAGCAGGCGGGCGCCGCGCTCCAGGGGCCGCAACCGGCGCTCCACCCAGGCGGTGAAGTCGGCGGGCACGGCCCACGGGTCCCGGGGTTCGGTATCTGCCACGTCCTAGATGGTGGACCGTGGCGCCCCGGTGCGGAACCCTCAGATCCGTTGGAACAGAACGTCTGTCGACCACCGGGCGAAGCCGAGCCGGGTGTACAGGGCGACCGCGGCGTGGTTGGACTCGTCCACATACAGCATGACCTGGTCCAGGCCGTGCGAGCGCAGGTGCCGCAGCCCGGCGGAGGTCAGCGCGCGGCCCAGCCCGCTGCCGTGCTCGGCCGGGTCCACGCCCAGCACGTACACCTCGCCGATCGGGTCGTGGTGGTGCGGGTGCTCGCCGCCCTCGCCCCGCAGCTCCCCGTGCACCTTGGTCCAGTGGAACCCGACCAGCCTGCCCTCCCGTTCGGCCAGCAGGAACCCGGCCGGGTCGAACCACGGCTCGGCCATCCGCACCCGCAGGTCCGCCGGGGTCCACCGCCCCTGCTCGGGATGGTCGGCGAAGGCGCGGGCGTTCAGCGCGAGCCACTGCTCCTCGTCGGCGCCCGGCCGGAACGGTCGCAGCACCACCCCGTCGGGCAGCACCGGCGCCGGCATCTCGGCGTACAGCGAGCGGCGCAGCTGCCACAGCACCCGGGCCCGCCGGAAGTTCAGCGACAGCGCCAGCGCGCTGGCCGACGGATGGTCGCCGTGCGCCCACAGCCGCAGCCGCCCCGCCGGATCCGCTTCGCCGGCGGCCGCGAGCGCCGCCAGCACCAGCGCACGCCCCAGCCCGTGCCGCCGCCCCATCGGATGCACCACCAGCTCCGCAGACGGCCCGTCGACCACGTCAGTGGTATCGACATGGGCATACCCCGCGAGCCGCCCACCCCGCTCCCGGGCGATCAGATGCACCGAAGGAACGTCACCCCCGTGCCGCAGGTGCAGCACAGTGTGCTCGGACAACGGAAAAGCGCCATCGGTGTCCCCGGCCGCGCTGGCAAGCTCCAGCACCGTCCCCACCTCGTCGGCGCTGAGCCTGACCCGCCGCTCTACCTGGCACGACTCGCTGGACATGCCCGAAGCCTAGCCGTGCACTGTTAAAGCCCTTCGACACCGACCCGCACCAAACCGATCGCCGCCCACCGCCATGTCCTTGGGATACCGACCCGCACTAAACCGATCGCCGCCCACCGCCATGTCCTTGGGACACCGACCCGCGACAAGCGATCGGCCGCCGACCGCATCGGTAAAGGCGCGTGACATCGCCGAAGGCGATGCAGCGCCGCGCCGATGCGGTCGGCTGAGAGGCCGATCGCCGCGCCCGCGGAGGCGGGCGCCAGCAGCGGAGGCGGGCGCCAGCAGCAGAGCCGGGCGCCAGCAGCTCAGTAGAGGTCGGCGAGGAGCTGGTCGGCGAGGGCGTTCTCGCGGTCGGCCAGGGACTGGCGCGACGACGGGACGACGAACTTGTAGCCGACCTGGCGTACGGTGCCGATCATGGCTTCGTAC
>NZ_JASAMB010000019.1 GCF_029948125.1 Catellatospora sp. KI3 | reverse complement strand
GGCCTCTTTCGCGCAGTTTCCCAGAAACTGCGGCGATCATGGCGCCCGGCCGGCCCAGCGCGGCGCGGCGCGGGCAGGGCTGGGTGGCGTGGCCGGGGCTGGGTGGGTCGGGTGGGCGGTCAGCGGCCCAGGAGGGGGACGTCGAGCAGGCCCGCGTGGTAGTCGCGGACGGCCTGGGCCAGTTCGTCGATGCTGAGCTGGCCGTCGTGGTCGGCATCGATCTGGTCGAACGCCTCCTCGGCGTGCGGCTTGGTCACCCCGATCGCCTCCACCCAGCACTTGAATTCGGCCGGGTTGACCTGCCCGTCGCCGTCCACGTCGCACAGGTCGAGGGTGGCGCTGATGGTCGGGCGGAGCACGGTGGAGAAGCCGGTGTTGCCCATCAGGATGATCTCCGTCTGGGCGATCCGGTCGAACTGCTTGGCGTTGAGCGACCCCTCCGGTGGCACCCCGGCCTTGGCGGCCAGGTAGTCCCACATCGTGAGGTACGCGTCGAGCACGGCTCTGCCCCGCGGGGAGCGCTCGTCCTCGCCGAAGGCGGCGATGATGCGGCGCCCCTCGGCCTCGAAGTCGGAGCGGTCGACATGCCCGTTGCCGTCGGTGTCCCAGAGCCGGAACCGCCGGGCGAGCCGCTCGCTGCGCACATCCAACATGGCCGCGCCCCCCTGCCTGCCCCGCTCCGACCGGGACGATTCAATGTGAATGCCTGTCAGGACCTTACCAAGCGTGGTGTGCTCGTTGCTGAGCGTTGTGATTCTGTGACATCCGGAGGTGGGTATGGGCCGGCCGCGCGTCGTCATCGTGGGGGCGGGGTTCGCCGGGTTCCACACCGCACGCAAGTTGCACCGGCTGGCCCGCGACCGAGCGGAGATCATCCTGGTCAACCCGGACGACTACCTGCTCTACCTGCCTCTGCTGCCGCAGGTCATGGCCGGGGTGCTGGAGCCGCGCCGGATCACCGTGTCGCTGGCGGCGACCCTGCCGGGGGTACGGGTGCTGCCCGGCACCGTCGACGACGTCGACCTCGGCGGCGGCACCGTCAGCTACACCGAGCCGCACGGCCGGGCGGCCCGCCTCGACTACGACCGGCTGGTACTCACCCCGGGCAGCGTCAACCGGCTGCTGCCCATCCCCGGCGTGGCGCAGCACGCGCACGGCCTGCGCGGCCTGGCCGAGGCCCTCTACCTGCGCGATCACATTACCCTGCAGATCGAGCTGGCCGCCGCGACCGCCGACGCGCACGAGCGGCGGGCCCGCGCCACCTTCGTCGTGGTGGGCGCCGGGTACACCGGCACCGAGGCCGCCGCGTACGGGCAGCTGCTCACCGACGCGCTCGCCCGCACCCAGCCCGCGCTGCGCGAACGGCCCCGCTGGCTGCTGCTCGACACCGCCGAGCGGGTGCTGCCGGACCTGGCCCCGAAGCTGTCGCGGATCGCCGCCCGGGTGCTGGCTCAGCGCGGCGTGGAGGTGCTCACCGGCACCTCGGTCGCCGAGGCCACCGCTGACGGGGTGCACCTCACCGACGGGGCCTTCGTGGCCACCCGCTCGCTGATCTGGTGCGTCGGCGTGCGCCCCGATCCGCTCGTCGAAGGTCTGGGCCTGGACGCGGTCGACGGGCGGCTGGTGGTGGACGAGTACCTGCGGGTGCCCGGCCATCCGGAGGTGCTGGCCTGCGGCGACGCCGCCGGGGTGCCCGACTTCACCCGGCCGGGGCGGCTGTGCCCGATGACCGCCCAGCACGCGGTACGGCAGGGCAGGCTCGCCGCGCACAACATCGCCGCCTCGTACGGCAGCGGGCGCCTCAAGCCGTACCGGCACAAGGATCTTGGTTTCCTGGTCGACCTCGGGATGACCGACGCGGCGGCCGACCCGCTCGGCATCCCGCTGTCGGGGCTGCCCGCCGCGGCGGTGACCCGGGGCTACCACCTGCTCGCGCTGCCCGGCAACCGCGTCCGCGTGGCCGCCGACTGGCTGCTCGGCGCCTTCCTGCGCCCGCAGCTGACCCGCCTGGGCCTGGTCGACGCGGCCGCCACCGAGCTGGAGTGCACCTCCGCCGGGCAGCGCCCGCGCGCCGGAGCCCGCGCCAGCGCCCGCGCCATAGCCGCCGACCCCGGCCCCTGGTGACCCGCCGCGCCCGCCGCGCCAAGATCAGCGTGCAGTTTCGGGGAAACTGCACGAAAGCGCCCCAAGATTCCTGCACTTTCCCCGAAACTGCACCCAGAAACGGGCCCTCAGGTCGCGCGGCGGCGCTGGGGGAGGTTGAGGTGGTCGCGGATGGTGCGCTGGATGGCGGCCTTGGCGGGCCGGGCGTCGACGGTGACCACCTGCTCCTTGGCCCGGAACAGTTCGAGGACCGGGTCGGTCAGCCGGTGGTAGTCGGCCAGCCGCACCGCCAGCGCCTCCTCGGTGTCGTCCTCCCGGCTGACCAGTTCGCCGCCGCACGCGTCGCAGCGGCCCTCCTTGGCCGGCCGGTGCTCGATCAGGTTGTAGTCCAGGCCGCAGCCCGCGCACAGCCGCCGGGCCAGCACCCGCCGCCGCACCTCGCTGTCGGGCAGGTCCAGGTGGATCACCGCGTCGACGTCGTAACGCTCCATGAAGAACTCGGCCTGGCGTCGGTTGCGGGGGAACCCGTCCAGCACGAAGCCGTACGACCAGTCGTGCAGGGCCAGGCGGTCGTGCACGACCGACTCGGTCAGCGCGTCGTCGACCAGCTCGCCGGCGGTCATGGCCCGGCGCACCTGCGCGCCGATCTTGGTGTGGTACTGCACGTGCCAGCGGTAGATGTCGCCGACGCTGATGTGCACGAGATCCAGATCGGAGGCCAGCAGCTTCGCCTGGGTGCCCTTGCCACTGCCCTGAACGCCCATGATCACGTACTTCCGCACCCGTCCACTGTAAAGGAAGGGCCCCTTCTTATCGCTTTCGATGGCAGAAGGGCCTTGTTGACGCAAGATGCAATCCGCTGGAATGCGCAGATTTGAAGGTTTCTCGGAGGGTCTGCGGTGGTACGTTGCCAACGTGGAGGGTGACCCAGGCCGGTCGACCCGGCACTACGGCGTCCACGACCGCGCTGTTGCCGCCCTGCGGGCACGCTACGACGCGCTCCCCGCGGGCAGCCCGGTCAGACTGGCCAAACGAACGTCGAACCTGTTCCGCTTCGGCGACCGCACCACCGGACCCGGACTGGACGTGTCCGCCTTCGACCGGGTGCTGGAGGTCGACGCGCGGCGGCGCACCGCCCAGGTCCAGGGCATGGTCACGTACGAGCGGCTGGTCGAGGCGACGCTGCGCCACGGCATGATGCCGCTGGTCGTGCCGCAGCTCAAGACGATCACGCTCGGCGGCGCGGTGGCGGGGCTCGGCATCGAGTCGACGTCGTACCGCAGCGGGCTGCCGCACGAGTCGGTGCGCGAGCTGGAGGTGCTCACCGGCGACGGGCAGGTGGTCGTGGCGCGGGCCGACAACGAGCACGCCGGGCTGCTGCGCGCCTTCCCGAACTCGTACGGCACCCTCGGCTACGCCCTGCGCCTGGAGATCGAGCTGGAGCCGGTCCGGCCGTACGTGCGGCTGCGCCACCGGCGCTTCCACGACCTCGCGGCGGCCGCCGCCGCGCTGGACCAGCTGGTCGCCACCGGCCGCGACGGCGACCACCAGGTCGACTTCCTCGACGGCGTCGTCTTCGACCGCCGCGACATCGTGCTCACCCTGGCCAGCTTCGTCGACGACGCCCCGTCGACCAGCGACTACACCGGCCAGAAGATCTACTACCGGTCGCTGCGCGAGCGGGCCGTGGACCACCTCACCGTGCACGACTACCTGTGGCGCTGGGACACCGACTGGTTCTGGTGCTCGCGGGCGTTCGGCGCCCAGCACCCGCTGGTACGGCGGCTGTGGCCGCGCCGCTACCGCCGCTCCGACGTGTACCACCACCTGGTCGCCCTCGACCGCAGGCACCGCCTCACCGAGCGGCTGGACCGCCGCCGCGGCCGCCCGCCGCAGGAGGCGGTGGTCCAGGACATCGAGGTCCCGGTCGGGCGGCTGCCGGAGTTCATGGACTTCTTCCACCGCGAGATCGGCATCAGCCCGATCTGGCTGTGCCCGCTGCGGCTGCGCAGCGACAGCCCGTGGCCGCTGTACCCGCTCAAGCCCGGCGAGACCTACGTCAACGTCGGCTTCTGGTCGTCCGTGCCGCTCAGACCGGGGCAGCGCCCCGGCCACCACAACCGGCTGATCGAGGACGAGGTCGCCGCACTCGGCGGCCACAAGTCCCTCTACTCCACCGTCCACTACTCGCCCGAGGAGTTCTGGGCCCAGTACGACGGCGCCGCGTACACCGCCGCCAAGCGTGCCTACGACCCCGACGGACGGCTGCCCGACCTGTACGACAAGTGCGTGAGGACCTGACATGGCGATTGCACCGGTGATCAACCATCTGCTGGGCGACGCGGCCCCGATCCGGATCCGGGCGTACGACGGCAGCCGCTCCGGCCCCGCCGACGCGCCCGTGCTGCTCGACGTGCGCAGCGAGCGCGCCCTGTCCTACCTGGCCACCGGCGGTGGTGAGATGGGCCTGGCCCGCGCGTACACCATGGGGGACCTGGAGGTCGAGGGCGACCTGTACACGGCCATGGCGGGCCTGACCGACCTCGGCCTGGCGGTGCCGTGGACCCAGCGGCTCAGCGCCCTGCGCAGCCTCGGCGGCGTACGCCTGCTGCGCCCGCCGCCGCGCCCCGCCCAGGAGGTGCGCCTGCGCGGCCGCCGCCACTCGCGCGAACGCGACCAGGCCGCCATCTCGCACCACTACGACGTCTCCAACCGCTTCTACGAGTGGCTGCTCGGCCCGTCCATGGCCTACACCTGCGCCATCTACCCCGACGCCGGGGCGAGCCTGGAGCAGGCCCAGTGGCACAAGCACGACCTGGTCGCCCGCAAGCTGGGCCTGGAGCCCGGGATGCGGCTGCTCGACGTCGGCTGCGGCTGGGGCGGCATGGTCATGCACGCCGCCCGCGAGTACGGCGTCCGCGCCGTCGGCGTCACCCTGTCGCGCCGCCAGGCCGAGTGGGCCGCCAAGGCGATCGCCGAGGCGGGGCTGTCGGACCTGGCCGAGGTGCGGCACATGGACTACCGCGACGTCCCGGCGGTGCGCTTCGACGCGGTCAGCTCGATCGGGCTCACCGAGCACATCGGCCGCGCGCAGCTGCCCGGCTACTTCCGGTTCCTGCTCGAGCGGCTGGAGCCCGGCGGGCGGCTGCTCAACCACTGCATCACCCGGCCGCACAACCACGACCCGGCCAGCCGCAAGCGGCGCTTCATCAACCGGTACATCTTCCCGGACGGGGAGCTGGAGGCGGTGGGCCACCTGGTGTCGGTCATGCACGACACCGGGTTCGAGGTGCGCCACCAGGAGAACTTCCGCGAGCACTACGCGCGGACGCTGGCGGCCTGGTCGGACAACCTCGAAGCGCACTGGGACGCCGCGGTCCGCGAGATCGGCCTGGCCAAGGCCCGGGTGTGGCGCCTCTACCTGGCGGGCTGCCGCCTCGGCTTCGACCGCAACTCCATCCAGCTGCACCAGGTCCTCGGTGTCCGCCTCGACGCCCACGCCAACGCCCACCTCCCCCTCCGCCCCCACTGGGAGTGACCGGCCGTCCACGCGGTGGGTACGTGCAGTTTCGGGGAAAGTGCTGGAAAGCGGGCCAAGATTCGTGCACTTTCCCCGAAAATGCGTCCTATTTCAGCGTGTTATGCCCGTATTTGGAGCTGATCTTTGTAGCCTCGCCGCAGTTGGGGGACGACTGCGGGGGGCACGGCATGGACGCGCGAAAGATCGCGATCGCGGGCGAATCGGTGCTGGCGGTGCTCCTGCTGACGTTCGCAGGAGTCTTCGTCGCCTGCCAGAACCAGGCCGGGCAGGCCGGTCCGGCCTTCGTCGCGCCGCTGCAACCGGTGATCACCGAACCCGCCGCCGACGGCGCGCTGGTCAGCGCCGCCGACGTGCACATGGAGACCCGGCCGATGCAGGACGCGGACGCGGGCAGCGAGCACGTCTGCACCGACTGGGAGATCTGGACCGCGCAGCCGCACGAGCGGGTGTGGTTCGCCGACTGCATCGGCGGCGTGCAGAAGACCCACGCGCACCTGGGCGACGGCGACTTCGTCAACGCCTTCGTCGACCGGCACGACCTGCTGCCCGACCGCGACTACGAGCTGCGGGTACGGCACAAGGACTCCAGCGGCGACCTGGCCGCGGAGTGGAGCGGGTACACCTCGCGGCCGTTCCGCACCGCCAAGGAGCGCAAGCCGCTGCCGGGGGCGAAGCAGTGGGTCGTCAAGCAGCCGGGGTACAAGGTGGAGGAGGTCGTGGACGGGCTGTCGCTGCCGGTGAACATCGCCATGGTGCCCGAGCACAACGTCAGCCCCGGCAAGCCGATGTTCTACGTGACCGAGCTGTACGGCACGATCAAGGTGGTCCGGGGGGACTTCCAGGTCGGCACGTACGCGAAGGACCTGCTGAACTTCGATCCGCGCGGCAACTTCCCGGGGGCGGGGGAGATCGGGCTGACCGGCATCGTGGTGGAGCCGAAGAGCGGTGACGTGTTCGCCAGCATGCTGTTCCGCAGCGGCGACCAGACGTACCCGAAGATCGTGCGGTTCCACAGCACCGACGGCGGCTTCACGGCGGCGAGCGCGACGACGGTCATCGAGATGAAGGGCGAGTCGCAGGAGGCCTCGCACCAGATCTCGAACCTGACCATCGGGCCGGACGGCAAGCTGTACGTGCACATGGGCGACGGCTTCACGCCCAGCTCCGCGCGCAAGCTGGACTCGATGCGCGGCAAGGTGCTGCGGATGAACCTGGACGGCACGGCGCCGGAGGACAATCCGTTCTACGACGCGGCGGACAGCAAGAAGGCCCGCGACTACGTGTGGGCGTCGGGCTTCCGCAACCCGTTCGGCGGGGCGTGGCGGGCCGCCGACGGCCAGCACTACTCGGTGGAGAACGGGCCGTCGAGCAACGACCGGTTCGCGCGGGTGGTCAAGGGCGCCGACTACGGCTGGGACGTGACCGGCGAGAGCCTGCGCAAGCGGGCCCTGTACAACTGGCCGGTCACGCACGCGCCGGTGAACATCACGTTCGTGCAGGCGGAGAACTACCAGAGCGCGGGCTTCCCGAAGGAGAAGTTCGGCCGCGCGTACGTCTCCGAGAGCGGCCCCACCTTCGCGGCCGGACCGCAGGAGCGCGGCAAGCGGATCGTCGAGTTCAGCTTCAACGGCAACGGCACGGTCGGGGCGCCCAAGACCCTGGTCGAGTACAACGGCTTCGGCAAGACCAGCGTCGCCGGGCTGGCGGCGGGCCCGGACGCGCTCTACTTCACCGGCCTGTACACCGAGGACAGCTTCGACCCGGCCGCGCCGCAGGCCAAGATCTTCCGGGTGCGCTACGTCGGCGGCGAGCCGGACAACCGTCCGGCCGGGTCGAAGGCCGAGTGCACCGACGGCGAGCTGCTGGTCACCGCGCGGGCGGGCAGGACGGAGCTGGCCAAGGGCGCGGGCACCAGCCTGACCCTGGTCATCAAGAACGCCTCGAAGCACGCGTGCAGCCGCGACGTCGGCGCCGACATGCAGGAGCTGTTCATCACCCACGGCACGGACAAGGTCTGGTCCTCCGACGACTGCGGCGCCCCGCGCGGGCACCAGGTGATGAACCTGGCGGCCGGCCGGGAGCTGGTGGTGACCGTCGGCTGGAACGGCAAGTCGAGCTCGTCGTGCGTGAAGGGCGCGCTGCGCGTGGCGGCCGGTCCGACCTTCAAGCCGGGGGAGTACACCCTGTACGGCCGGGTCGGCACCGACCGCAGCATGCCCATCAAGCTCAAGGTCAAATAGGACGGTAGGAAAGAGGCGGGTGGGGGGCTAGGCTCGGCGGGTGCCGGTCCGACCCCTCACCCGCCTCGCCCTGTGCCTGACGCTGGCCGCCCTGAGCGGCTGCACCGCCACCGATCCGCAGTGGCACCCCGACCCGGTGGCGGCCCCCGCCCCGAGCGGCACGGCCGCCGTCGCGCCGCTCGCCTCGACGGCACCGTCGCCCTCGGCGAGCGCCTCCGCCTCGCCGCCGGCCCCGGCGGGCGCGCCCAGGGCGGCGCTGGCGGTGGGCGTACGCACGCTGAAGTTCTCGCGCGGCGGCCGCAGCCTGCCCACCACCGTCTGGTATCCGGCCACCGGCAGGGCCGGGGGCTCGCCGAAGGCGAACGCGCCGGTGGCGCCCGGCCGGTTCCCGCTGGTCGTGTTCAGCCACGGCCTGCACGGGCTGCCCGCGTACTACGAGCAGATCACCCGGCGGCTGGCCGCGGCCGGATTCGTGGTGGCCGCGCCGACCTTCCCGTCGACCAACCGCGACGCCGACCCGTTCAACGCCGGCGACATGGGCAACCAGCCCGCCGACGTCAGCGAGGTGATCACACGGGTGCTGAAGCTGGACACGACCTCGGGCGACGGGCTGCGCGGCCACCTCGACGCGGCGCACGTCGCCGTCGGCGGCCACTCGGCGGGCGGGTTCACCTCCGCCGGGGTGCTGGCCAACAAGCGCGACACCCGGGTCAGAGCGGCGATCGTGATCGCCGGGGGCTCGATGGGCGCGTTCAAGGGCGCCCGCACGCCGGTGCTGTTCGTGCACGGCGACAAGGACCCGACCGTCACCTACCAGACCGGCCGCAACGCCTACACCGGGACGAGCTGGCCCAAGGGCTTCCTCACCCTGCTCGGCCAGGGCCACGGCGAGTACCTCGGCCCCAGCGCCAAGGGCTTCGACCAGGTCATGAAGACGATGACCGACTTCCTGCGCTGGACCATGTACAGCGACGCCGCCGCCAGGTCCCGGCTGTCCGGCGACGGCACGAAGTCCGGGGTGTCGAAGTTCGAGGCCAGGTGGTGATCGCGGTCTGGTGGGCCTGCCCCGCCGACGTCCGGCCCGCGCACCTGGACCTGCTCAGCGACGCCGAGCGGCAGCGCCGGGCCGCGCTGCGCCGGCCCGAGGACCAGGCCCGGCAGACCGCGGCCGCCGCGCTGCTGCGCCTGGCCGCCGGACAGGAGCTAAGTCAAGATCCTCATTCGGTACGGGTCGAGCGGTCCTGCCCCGACTGCGCGGTCCCGCACGGGCGCCCGGTGCTGCCCGGCACCGGCCTGCACGTGTCGGTGTCCCACTCCGGCGACCGGATCGCGGTGGTCCTGGGCCGGGGCGGCCCGCTGGGCGTCGACGTCGAGCAGGCCGTGCCCGACCGCGACGTCGCCGGCCTGTCCCGGCTGGCGCTCAGCCCCGCCGAACTGGCCCGAGGCGTCCCCGACCAGGCCGGGTTCTACACGTACTGGACGCGCAAGGAGTCGGTGCTCAAGGCCACCGGCGACGGGCTGCGGACGGCGATGACCAAGATCGAGGTCTCCGCCCCGCACGAGCCGCCCCGGCTGCACCGCTACGACGGGCGGCCCGAGATCGTCGCCGGGTCCGCGATGTACACGCTGTCACCCGGCGACGGCTACCACGCGGCGCTGACCGTGCTGGACGCCGCCGCCCCGGCCGGGGTCACCGAACGGGACGGGTCGGCGCTGCTCGCCGGTCACCAGGGCGAGGGCTTGTAGTCCTTCAGGAAGCAGCCGTACAGGTCCTCGCCGAGCTCGCCGCGCACGACCGGGTCGTACACCCGGGCCGCGCCGTCGACCAGGTCCAGCGGGGCGTGGAAACCCGCCTCGGCCATCCGGATCTTCGTCGGGTGCGGGCGCTCGTCGGTGATCCAGCCCGTGTCGACCGCGGTCATCAGGATGCCGTCGGTCAGCATCTCGCCCGCGCTCGTGCGGGTCAGCATGTTCAGCGCCGCCTTCGCCATGTTCGTGTGCGGGTGCCCCGGCCCCTTGTACCGCCGGCTGAACTGCCCCTCCATCGCCGACACGTTCACCACGTACTTGCGCCGCGCGGGCGAGGCCGCCAGCGCCGCCCGCAAGCGGCTGACCAGCACGAACGGGGCGGTGACGTTGCACAGCTGCACTTCCAGCAGCTCGATCGGGTCGACCTCCTGCACCACCTGCACCCAGCTGTTGCTGTCGTCCAGGTCCGGCACCAGGCCGCCCGCGTCGATCGCGGTGTGGGCGGCGATCCGGTCCAGCGACGCCCCGCCGGTGGACAGCGCCAGCGAGGTCACCAGCTCCGGGCTGAGCTGCTGGTGCGGCATCGCCTGGATCGCCGCGGCCGCCGGGCTGTCGCCCCGGTAGTGCCCGAACGCGAGCAGCTCCGGCAGCGGACCGTCCGGCAGCGGCGCCGCCTCGGCCGCCAGCAGCTGCGCGTACGCCTGCGGCGACCGGCGCACCGTCTGCGCCGCGTTGTTGATCAGGATGTCCAGCGGGCCCTGCGCCGCGACCGAGTCGGCCAGCGCCACCACCTGGGCCGGGTCGCGCAGGTCGATGCCGACGACGCGCAGCCGGTGCAGCCAGTCCGCGCTGTCGGGCTGCGCCTTGAACCGCCGCACCGCGTCGTTGGGGAACCGGGTGGTGATCGTGGTGTGCGCGCCGTCGCGCAGCAGCCGCAGCGCGATGTACATGCCGATCTTGGCGCGGCCGCCGGTCAGCAGCGCGCGGCGCCCGGTCAGGTCGGCGCGGGCCTCGCGGCGCTCCCGGTTCAGCGTGGCGCACGGCGGGCACAGCTGGTGGTAGAACGCGTCCACCTGGGTGTAGCGGTCCTTGCAGATGTAGCAGGCCCGCGCCTGGCGCAGGTGGCCCGCGATGTCGCCCTCGGTCGGCGAGGACAGGCCGAACACGCCCGCCGTCTCGTCGTCGATGCGGCCCGGTGCCCCGGTGGCCGTCGCGGCGGTGACCGCCTCGTCGGCGGCGAGGATCTCCTCGCGCCGGTCCCGGCGCCGCTGCTGCTTGACGACCTTGAACAGGTGGCCCACGGCGCGGCGCACCGCGACGGCGTCGGGGTGCGCCGGGGGCAGCTTCTCCACCTCGGCGAGGACGTTCAGGCAGGCTTCCAGGCGGTCCGGGTCGATGCCCTGCCCGTACTCGTCGACCGTCATGCCCCTGTCCGTCCCGTGCGCTGGCCCACCATGCCCGCAAACTGTACGCAAGCGCACCGCCCGACGCCGAATCCCGCCGCCACCGCCGCCCCCACTGTCAGCGACGTCACCCCCAGCCGCCCCCGCCCCCGCCCCCGCCTTTGATTGACGCTGGCCTATCTAGAGGACGAATCTTGGAAAATCGTCTTCTAGATAGGCCATCGTCAATGTAGGGCGGGGCGGGGTGCGCCTGTTCGAGAGGGTCAGGCGGGGGCGATGGTGGTGCCGGTGGTGGCGTCGGTGACCAGGATGGCTTCGACGGGGCAGCAGTCGGCCGCGTCGGAGACGTCCTCGCTCGGGTCGACCAGGTCACGCAGGGGGCGGGACTTCTTGTCGACCAGCTCGAAGTGGTCCGGCGCGGTGCCCGCGCACAGGCCGGAGCCGATGCACCGGTCACGGTCGACCTGGACCCGCCACTGCCCGCTCACCAGCGCACCGGCAGCGCTCGCAGACCCCGGACCAGCATGCCCTTCTTCCACTCCAGCTCCTCCTCGGCGACGGCCAGTTCCAGGTTCGGGAAACGGGCGACCAGCGAGCCGATCGCCACCTGGAGCTCCATTCTGGCCAGCTGCGCGCCGACGCAGTGGTGGGGGCCGTGGCCGAAGCCCATGTGCGGGTTGACCTCGCGGGCGAAGTCCAGCTCGTCGGGGTGGTCGAAGATCCGCTCGTCCCGGTTGGCGGAGGCGAGCGAGCCGAGCACCGGCTCACCGGCGCGGACGAGGATGTCGCCGAGCATGATGTCCTCGGTGGCGTACCGGGCGAACGCGGCGGCGGTGCCCAGTGGCACGTACCGCATCAGCTCCTCGACGGCGGCCGGGACCCGGTCGGGGTGGGCGACCAGTTCACGCCAGCGGTCGGGGTTGGTGAGCAGCACGTACACGAAGTTGGGGATCTGGGTGACCGTGGTCTCGTGCCCGGCGGCGAGCAGGCCCGCCGACAGCTGCACCAGCTCCTGCTCGGACAGCCGGTCGTTGTCCTCGTCGCGGGTGCGGACGAGCGCGCCGAGCAGGTCGTCGGTCTCGGCGACCCGGCGCTGGGCGATGAGCTGCGCGATGTACCCCCACAGGCTGTCGAGGTAGTCCTGGATCTGCTGCGGGGTGAGCGAGGTGGTGGAGATGATCGCCTCGGACCAGACCTGGAACTTGTCGCGGTCCTCGAACGGCACGCCCAGCAGCTCGCAGATGACCGCGACCGGCAGCGGGGTGGAGAAGTGCTCGACCAGGTCGCCCGGGGTGCCCTTGGCCTCGAACGCGTCGAGCAGCCCGGTCGCGATCTCCTGGGTGCGGGGGCGCAGCGTCTCCACGCGGCGGGCGGTGAACGCCTTGGCGATCAGCTTGCGCAGCCGGGTGTGCTCGGGCGGGTCCATCGACAGCATGCCGGAGTCGCCCTGGCGCGGGTGGGTGCGCGGCTCGTCGCGCCCGACGCCGGCGGCCCGGCTGAACCGCGCGTCGCCGAGCACCAGGCGCACGTCGTCGTAGCGGGTGGCCAGCCAGGCCTCCTCGCCGTACGGCAGCCGCACCCGGGTCAGCGGCTCGGCGCCGCGCAGGTGGGCGTAGAACGGATCGAGATTGAGCCGGTCGGCCTCGCCGAACGGGTAGTTCCGGGCGGGCATGACCTGAGGCGTCTGCGTCATCGGTGTTCCCCTCACGCGACGAATCGATTTAACTACGTGGATGGTAGTGGCCGAACTCGGCCCGGTCGATGGTTTTCGCGTGAAATCAGTCGACATTCAGGATAAGTCAGTTGAGACTGGCCCCGTGAGCCAAGATCGGACATTCGACGAGCTGCTGGCCGAGGGCGCGGCCGTGCCGGTGGACGGCTGGGACTTCTCCTGGTTCGAGGGGCGGGCCACCGAGCAGCGGCCCGCATGGGGGTACGCGAAGCTGCTCGCGCGGCGGATGGCCACCGCCCGCGCGGCCCTGGACCTGCAGACCGGCGGCGGCGAGGTGACCGGCGAACTGGGGCAGGCCCCGCCGGTGCTGGTCGCGACCGAGGGCTGGCCGCCGAACCTGGCCCTGGCCCGGCGCCACCTGGCCCACCTGGGCGCGCGCGTGGTCGAGCACGCCGACCGCGACCCGCTGCCGTTCCCGGACGCTTCGTTCGACCTGGTGGTGAGCCGCCACCCGACCGTCACCGACTGGGCTGAGGTGGCGCGGGTGCTGACCCCGGGCGGGACGTACCTGTCGCAGCAGGTGGGGCCGCGCTCGATGTTCGGGCTGGCCGAGTTCTTCCTCGGCCCGCTGGACGGCGGCACCGCCCGCGACCCCGAGGTGGCGGCGGCGGGGGCGCGGCAGGCCGGGCTGGAGGTGCTGGACCTGCGGTCAGCCTCGCTGCGTACGGAGTTCTTCGACGTCGCGGCGGTGGTGGTCTACCTGCGCGAGGTGATCTGGATCGTGCCGGGCTTCGACGTGGCGACCCATCGCGGCAAGCTGCGCGAGCTGCACGAGCTGATCGGGCGGGACGGGTCGTTCACCGCGTACAGCACCCGGTTCCTGATCGAGGCGCGCAAGCCGTGACGGGTCGCGCGGCGGAGATCCAAGATCGTAGAGTCTGACCATGATCCAAGACGCGTACCCCGGAGCGCCGTTCCGGCCGGTCCTGACCCGCCACGCCGAGGCCGAGACCTGCGCCGACCCCAGCAGCGTGATCACGCTGCTGGCCGATTCGGACACCACCGCAGACGGCTTCACCAGCTACCGGTCCAGCTTCGCCAAGGGCGCGGTCGGGGCGCCCGCCCACTTCCACACCAGGGCCAGCGAGCTGTTCTTCGTGCTGTCGGGCTCGCTGCGGGTGCTGGTCGGCGAGGAGATCACGACCCTGTCGCCGGGCGACTTCCTGGCCGTGCCGCCGCACACCCCGCACGCCTTCGCGGCGGCGCCGGGCTGCGAGGCCGACGTGCTGTTCGTGTTCACGCCGGGCATGGGCCGCTTCGACTACCTGCGCCTGCTGGGCCGGGTGATGCGCGGCGAGGCCGATCCGAAGGAGATCGCCGAGTCCGGGCAGCGGTACGACAACCACTACGTCGACAGCCCGGTATGGCGCGCCGCCCTGGCGGAGTCCGCGTGATCGGCACCGGCACCCGCATCCGGATCGCCCGCCCGTCGCGCGACCTCGCCGCCGCCGAGCGGTTCTACGTGGACGGCCCGGGCCTGGCCGTCCTGTGGCGCACCAGCGAGCGGGTGCCCGGCGAGCACGACCTGCTGATGGTCGGCCCGCCCGGCGGCGCCTGGCACCTCGAGCTGACCCATGACCCCGAGCATCCGCTGGAACCGACTCCGACGGTGGACGACCTGTTCGTGGTCTACCTGGGCGAACCGGTCGAGCCGCAGCTGGTCGACCGGCTCGTGGCGGCCGGCGGCACCCGGGTCCGCGCGCACAACCCGTACTGGGACGAGCACGGCGTGACGGTCGCGGACCCGGACGGCTACCGCCTCGTGCTCTGCGCCCGCGCCTGGGAGTGACCGGGCCATTCGGTTCGTGCAGTTTCGGGGAAGGTGCGGGAGCGGGCTGTGATTCGCGCACTTTCCCCGAAACCGCAGCCTGCCGCTAGCGGGGGTAGCGGATGAGCAGGCTGGCGGTGACGGGGGTGTCGCCGACGGCGGCGTAGACGTGCGGGACGTCGGCCTGCCAGGTCAGGTGCTGGCCCGGTCCGGCCAGCAGGGGCGCCCGCGCGGGGCCGGCGCGCAGCACGCCGCTGAAGACGGTGATGTGCTCGGTGACCCCGGCGTGGTGGGCGGGGGAGGTCTGCGCGGGGCCGGGCGGGACGGTCATCCGGTACAGCTCGAAGGTCGCCGTCGGCTCGTCGAAGACCTGGAGCAGCACCGCCTCGACCGCGGTGCCCCGGACGACGGCCGTCTCGGCCGTGCCCAGCAGCGCGGTGATCGGCACGCCCAGCGCGGCCGTCACCGACCACAGCGTGTCCAGGGTCGGGTTGCGGGTGCCGAGTTCGAGCCCGGACAGCGTCGCCTTGCCGATCCCGGCGCGCCGGGCCAGCTCCGACAGGGACACCCCGGCCGCTTCGCGCAGGCGGCGCAGCCTCGGCCCGAGCTCGCCGCCCCCGCCGAGCGCGGGCGTGCCGTCGCCGCCGGTTGCCGAACGTGTGGTCACAGGGCTATCGTGCCGCATGACAGGGCGTTCCGTATACGGAACGATGGCTGAGGGGGCAGATCATGGGGCGGACGCTGCAGCCGGTGCTGGCCGGGCTGGTGACGGCGCTGGTGGGCTTCGCCAGCACGTTCGCCGTGGTGCTGGCGGGGCTGCGCGCGGTCGGCGCCGACCAGCGGCAGGCCGCCTCGGGGCTGCTGGCCGTCAGCGTCGCCGCCGGGGTCGTCGCGATCGTGCTCGGCCTGCGGCACCGGCTGCCGATCAGCATCGCCTGGTCCACGCCCGGCGCCGCGCTGCTGGCCGCCACCGGCCCGGTCGCGGGCGGGTTCGCGGCGGCGACCGGCGCGTTCCTGCTGACCGGCGTGCTGATCATCGTGGCGGGGCTGTTCTCGCCGCTGGAACGGGCCATCACCGCCATCCCGCGCCCGATCGCCGCCGCGATGCTGGCCGGGGTGCTGCTCAACCTGTGCCTGGCCCCGGTCCGGGCGCTGTCCGAGGTGCCGAAGCTGGCCGTCCCGGTGATCGTGATCTGGGCGCTGCTCAGCCGGTTCGCCGCCCGCTGGGCGGTGCCCGGCGCGCTGGCGGCCGCCGCCGTGGCGATCGCCCTGACCACCTCCGGCGACGGCGCCGGTCTGGCGGTACGCCCCGAGGTCGCCTTCACCGTGCCGACGCTGACGGTCCAGGCGGTGGTCAGCCTGGCCCTGCCGCTGTTTCTGGTCACCATGGCCTCGCAGAACGTGCCCGGCATGGCCGTGCTGCAGGGGTACGGCTACACCCCGCCGCTGCGCCCGGTGCTGACCGGCACCGGCCTGGCCACCGCCGTGGCGGCGCCGTTCGGGGCGCACGCGGTCAACCTCGCCGCGATCACCGCCGCGCTGGCGGCCGGGCCCGACGCGCACCCCGACCCGCGCCGCCGCTGGGTCGCCTCGGTCACCGCGGGCGCCGGCATGATCACCCTGGGCCTGTGCGCGACCGCCGCGACGGCGCTGGTGCTGCTGTCACCGCCGGTGCTGATCGAGGCGGTGGCCGGGCTGGCGCTGCTGGGCGCGCTGGCCGCGGCGCTGGCCGGGGCGTTCACCCCGGAGCCGGGGCGCGCCGCGGCCGCGGTGACGTTCGTGGTCACCGCGTCGGGCGTGACGCTGCTCGGGATCGGGGCCGCGTTCTGGGGCCTGGTCGCGGGCGGGTTGATGCTGCTGCTGCACGCGGACGGGCTTCAGACCCGGTTGCGGCGCAGGCGGGCGTACCCCCAGCAGGCCGCGGCCGACCAGAGCACGGCCTGACCGACGACCGTGACCACCGCGGCGGCGGGGTAGTGGCCGGAGGTGGTCAGCCGGGTGGCCGCCATCAGCGGCGGGACCAGCCACTGCAGCGGCGACGCCTTGAGCCCCAGCACGATCGCCAGCACCGAGCCGGTGACCAGCACCGCCGCGCCGTTGCCCGCGCTGCCCGTGACCGCGCGGCTGGCCAGGGCGCCCAGGGCCACCGCGCCCGGCAGCGCCAGCAGGTGCGCGACCAGCCCGATCGCGGTGCCCGCCGGGCGGTCGTCGGGCTGGAGCGCCCCGGCGAGCCAGGGCGCCGCCATCGCCAGCGCCACCGTCGCGAGCCCGGCCGCCACCGCGGCGAGCAGCCCGGCGGCCAGTTCCCGGCGCCGCGAGCCGACAGCGGTCACCGCGAGGCGGCGCTGCACGTCCGGCTCGACGTCGAGCAGGATCTTGGTCTGCCAGGCCAGCAGCGGGAACAGCACCAGCGCCGAGACGCCGTACGCCTCGTCAGCGCGGGCCTGGCCGCCGCCGTACAGGATGGACAGCGCGGCCGCGGCGGCGATCAGCGGCGCCACCGCCCGGCCGGTGCGGACGAAGCCCAGCAGCCGCAGCCTGGTCAGCGCGATCATGATCCGACCTCCTCGCGTACCCGCAGCACCTGGTGTCCCTGCGCGCGCAGCCGCGCCACCGCCTCGGGCAGGTCGGCGGCGGACACCGCCACCTCGACCACGCAGGTCTGTGCCGCGTCGCCGGACTCGACCGCGACCGTGCCGTCGGCCATGGTCCAGCGGGTGGCGCCGGGCAGCCGCACGGTCTCGCCGCGATGGTCGCTGAGCAGCACCGAACCGCCGCTCGCGGCCACCTCCAGCACGATCTCGGGCACCAGGTCGCGGGTGGCCGCGTCCAGGCCCTCCCACGGCTCGTCGAGGATCAGCAGCCGCGGCGGCACCAGCAGCGCCTGGGCCAGGCCGACCTTCTGCGCGGTGCCCTTGGACAGTTCGGGCAGCCGCGTCTGGCGGAACGCGGCCAGTCCCAGCCGCTCGATCCAGCCCTCGGCGGCCGCGCGCGCCGGCTGCGCCGGCAGTCCGCGTACGGCGGCGGCTCCGGCCAGGTAGGCCGCGACCGTGAACGGCTGGTCGGCGGGGAAGCGCTCCGGGACCCAGCCGACTACCGCCGGACGGTCGGTGATCCGGCCGCGCCCGGGGCGCAGCACTCCGGCGGCCGACTGCAGCAGCGTGGACTTGCCGGCGCCGTTGCGGCCCAGCACGACGACGATCTCACCGGGGCGCACGGCGGCGGTGACCCCGCGCAGCACCCACGGCCCGCGGCGGTCGTAGCGCAGCCATACGTCGTCGAGTCGCATGTCCGCGATTGTGGCAGCCGGGCGGGCCCGCGGCGGGCCGCTGACGCTGGGAATCAGCTGAGCGAATGTGAACCGGCTTCGCGAATTGTACCAATTACGAAAGTATGTACCTTTCGCGACTCTTGCGGATTACATTCCTTGTAGCCCGTTTCACATCCCCGAACGGTGGAGAGTCGCCATGCATCCTGCGTTGCGGCGTGGTCTGCTGCTGCTGACCGCGATCGTCGTCGTCAACCTCGGCCTGCCCGTCGCGGGAGCCTCCGCCGCGGCGAAACTCAGCCACCGCAAGGCCACCGACATGTTCCGCGACGCGGGCATCACCTGGTGGTCCAGCGGCAACTGCGCCGATCGCAACAAGCCCAGCTGCACGTCGTTCGAGGACGTACGGCGCACCACCGTCGAGGGCATCCTGACGCTGCGTGAGGCGAGCGACTGCGCGATCATGCTCACCGGCGGCACCGAGACCGGCCACGGCTCGGGCACGTACACCCACTGGAACGGGTGGAAGCTCGACATCAGCAAGTACACCTGCATCGGCAAGTACATCAAGAAGAACTTCAGGTATGTGGGGCTGATCAGGGGCTGGGGGTACCAGTACAAGGCGCCGTCGGGGAACCTGTACACCGACGAGGGCAACCACTGGGACATCATCTTCTACAGCTGCGGCGGCTGCGACGACGGCGACGACGTCGCACCCTCGCCCTCGCCGAGCGCGTCACCCAGTCCTTCGCCCAGTCCTGCACCCAGCCCCTCGGCCAGCCCCTCGGCCAGCCCCTCGGCCAGTCTGTCGCCGTCGCCGAGTCCGTCCGTCGCGCCGGTGGTGTCGCCGTCGCCGATCGTCTCGCCGTCCGTGCCGCCCTCGCCGTCGCCTTCCTCTTTGCCCTCGTCGTCACCGAGTCCCAGCATGTCGCCGTCGCCGTCGCCGTCGGCCAGTCCGGTGCCGTCGCCGTCGGTGAATCCGGACGACCCGCCGTGGGGCGTCGGTGCGGCGCCCGCGACGGAGCCCGACTCGGTCCGCAAGATCGCGCCGTATGAAGTGGTCGGGCCCGGTGGGAAGGCGGCTGACCCCGCACCGCCCCGCATCCCGGGCAAGGTGCTGCGCTCGGTGGACCCGGAGCCGTCCGTACCGCCCAGGATCGTGGATCCGGCCCGTATCGGTGCTCCGTTGGGGTGACCCGACCACGCTGAGCTGCCCCGCTGAGCTGCCCCGATCCGGCGCGGTCCGCGCGCCGGGTCGGGTAGCCGACTGGCGGCGAGTCCATTTCGGAGCAGACTGAAACCTCACGCCTGCCTGGGCGTGTGCGGCGAAATCTCTCTCCCTACAGGAAGTGAGTGCTCGTGAAGAACCTCATCAAGCGGCTGCTGCCGGCGTCGGTGCTGGTCGGACTGCTGGCGGCGCTGCTGCCCGGCGCCCCGGCCGCGGCGGCGGGCCTGCGCGTGATCGACCTCGGCACGCTGACCGGCACCTGCTGCAGCCAGGCCTTCGACATCAACGACCACGGCGTGGTCGTCGGCGAGAGCCAGATCGGCACGCAGGAGAACCCGCCGGAGCGGGCGTTCCGCTGGCAGCACGGCCACATGCAGGACCTCGGCACGCTCGGCGGGCCCCGCGCCTGGGCTTCGGCGATCAACGACAAGGGCGAGATCGCCGGCGCCAGCTCGCTGCCCGACGGCAGCGTGCACGCCTTCCTCTGGCAGCCGGGGTACGGCATGCGAGACCTCGGCACCCTCGGCGGCGACAGCGTCGCCGTCGGGATCGACGAGGCGGGCGACGTCGTCGGCTACTACTCCGACGGTGCCGGCGGGCTCGGCGGGTTCCGCTGGCACAACGGGGTGATGACCGCGCTGACCACCGGTTCCGGCGTGCCGATCATCCCCGCTGCGGTCTCGGCCAACGGCATCATCGCGGGTACGACCGAGGGCCTGGCCGTGACCTGGAAGAACGGCGTGATCCAGACCGTCTCGGGCGGCACGGCCACCGGCGTCAACCGGTTCGGCGACGTCAGCGGCGACGCCGGCCAGGGCGTGTTCCTGCGCAAGGGCGGGGTGCTGACCGACCTGGCCCTGCCCGCCGGCACCGCGTTCGCCGGCAGCACCGACCTCAACGACTGCGCCGACGTGGTCGGCTGGCGTTCGGACGGCTACAAGACCCGGGCGGTCTGGTGGCCCAAGGGCGGTGCCCCGAAGCTGCTGCCGGGGCTGCGCGGCGGTCAGACGACGGCCTGGGGCAACAACAACAAGCGCCAGATCGTGGGCCAGTCCAACCTGAACTCCACCACCGGCGAGTACCACGCGGTGCTCTGGACGTACTGAGCGCGCCCCCGCCGAGGCGTTGAGAAGGGTCCCTTCCGCTACGTAGAACGAGTGGAAGGGACCCTTCCTTCCTGCGGTCAGCTGGTGAAGTCGTGGAAGAGGAGGGCCGCCAGGCCGAGGCCGACGGCGAGGTTCACCAGCGCCGCCGTGCCGAAGACGGCGACCGGGCGCCAGCCCGCCTCGCGCAGGGCGGAGACGCGCAGCTGCAGGCCGATGCTGACGAAGGCCAGGATCAGGAACCACACCCGCAGGTCGTTGACGACGCCGATGACCTTCTTGGCCTCGGCGGCGGCGGTGTTGTTCACGTACCAGGTGCCGATCGCCGAGGCGGCGACGAAGCCGAGCACGAACTTCGGGAACCGTTCCCAGAGCTGGCCCAGGCCGGGGCGCCGTGCGTCGGCCGACTTCTCCACCTTGAACGCGAACCACGCCGTCAGCGCCACCGCGACCACGCCGATGAGCGCGTTCTGGGTGGCCTTGACGATGGTGGCGATCTGCAGCGCCTCTTCGCCGGCCAGCGCCCCGGCGGCGGTGACCGCGGCGGTCGTGTCGATGTTGCCGCCGATCCAGGCGCCCGCCACGGCCGGGGTCAGCCCGAGCGCGTCGGCCAGCCACGGCAGGATGAAGATGGACGGCAGGGCGAAGACGATGACCAGGCTGGCGGCGTACGCCAGCTGCTCGCGCCGGGCCCGCACCGCCCCCGCGGCCGCGATCGCCGCGCTGACGCCGCAGATGGACACCGCCGCCGCCAGCAGCGCCCGCAGCTTGTCGTCCAGCTTGAGCAGGCCGCCGAAGTACCAGGTGAACAGGAACACCGTGGTGATCAGCAGCAGCGCCTGCACGATGGCCGGTCCGGCCGCCTTGACGATCAGCGAGAGGTTGATGGACGCGCCGAGCAGCACCAGGCCGGTCTTGATGAAGAACTCGGTGCGGACGGCGTCGGCGATGCGGTCGCGCAGGCCGAGCAGCGTGATGATCAGGTTGCCGACCAGGCCGAGTGCGATGGCGTAGATCGGGTACTCGATCGCGAGGGAGGACTTCTCCAGGCTGGTGCCCTTGGCCACGGCCGGGACCAGGTCCTCCAGCCAGCGGGCGCCGGCGCCGAGGACGAGCACGAACAGCAGGCCGAGGACGGTCCACAGGAGGGTGGGGCGGGATTCGGGCGCCTCGTCGGCGGCCGTGGTGGCCGTGGCGGCGTCCGGGGTTACGGGTTCCGTCCGGGTCATCACGGCACCAGCCCGACGGGGATGACCCCGGTCAGCACGAGCGCGATGAGGGCGAGCCCGACGATGGTGGCGGCCCAGTCCTCGTTGACGGACCACTTGCTGACGTGCGCCACGGCGGGCGGAGGCGTGTCGGGGGTGGAGGGTGCGGGTGCGTCGCTCATGAGGGAGCCCTTTCCTGGCAGGGACGGCGACGCGGCAATACTATACAACGCCGGTAGGAATAGTCGAGATTGATCTCGACCTGCCAGAACAAACGACGCAACCGTCAGTTTCGGACGCTAGACCGACTCCACCACCAGCAGCCGCTGCGACTGCACCACCGGCACCGACAGGGTCTTGTAGCCGACCTCGTCGAACAGCACCGTCATCCGGTCCTTCTCGTAGCCCAGCACCGTGCCCGCGCCCCAGTCGGCGTGGCGCACCTTGCTGTGCGGCGGGAACGGCACGTCGTCGGAGATGACCTCGGAGGTGCCGCCGTGGCAGCTGTCGCAGTGCCCGCACGGCTGGTTCAGCTGCTCGCCGAAGTACGCCAGCAGCGCCTGCATCCGGCAGCCGCGCTGCTCGGCGAAGCGCCGCATCAGGTCGATCCGGGACCGCTGCCCGGCCTGGTGGCGCTCGTAGTCGGCCAGCGCCTCCCGGGCGGCCTGGTCGGGCAGGGGCGCGAAGCGCGGCACGCTGATCTCGCCCTTGTCGCTGACCGCGGCCGCCCCGACCTGCTCCAGCATGGTCAGGTAGCTGGTCACCTTGCGCGGGCCGATCCCGGTCGCCTTGCCCAGCGCGGTCCGGTTCTTGACCGGCCCGCTGTGCAGCGCCGCGGCGACGGTGCGCAGCTCGGCGAAGTCCGGCGCGCCACCGGCGAAGAAGCGCTGCAGCGCCACGTCCTCGGCGCGGTGCAGCAGCAGCGCGTGGGCGGGCTCGCCGTCGCGCCCGGCCCGGCCGATCTCCTGCAGGTAGCTGTCGGGGGAGTCGGGCAGCGCGAAGTGGGCCACCCAGCGGATGTTCGGCTTGTCGATGCCCATGCCGAACGCCGAGGTGGCGACCATGATCGGGATCTCGTCGGCGAGGAACTCGCGGTGGCGGCGGGCACGCACCCCGGCCGCCATGCCCCCGTGGTACGCCTGCGCCTCGTGCCCCGCCGCGGTCAGCCGCTCGGCCAGCTCCTCGGCGGCGGCGCGGGTCGGCACGTACACGATGCCCGGCGGTTTGCTCGCCTCCAGCAGCTGCAGCAGCCGCCGCCAGCGGTAGGCCTCGTCGGGGCAGTGGGTGGCCTCCAGGAACAGGTTCGGCCGGTCCAGCCCGGTACGCACCATGACCGGCTTGCGCATGCCCAGCCGCCCGATGATGTCCTCGCACACCGGCGGGGACGCGGTGGCGGTCAGCGCCACCACGGGCGGGCGGCCCAGCCCGCGGATGATGTGGCCCAGCACCAGGTAGTCGGGGCGGAAGTCGTAGCCCCACGACGAGATGCAGTGCGCCTCGTCGACCGCGACCAGGGCGGGTTTCAGCGCCCGCACCTCGGCCAGCCGCTCCGGCGAGCTCAGCTGCTCCGGCGTGATGAACAGGAACCGGGCCCTGCCCTCGCGCACCTCCTGCAGTGCCGCCGCCTGCTTGGCCGGGGTCTCGGCCGAGCTGACCCGCACCGCCCGCAGCAGCGGGTTGCCGCGGTCGTTGAGGTTGCCGATCTGGTCGTGCTGCAGAGCCAGCAGCGGCGAGATCACCACCGTCGGTCCCTTGAGCAGGGTGGCGGTGACCTGGTAGACGGCGGACTTGCCGCCGCCGGTGGGCAGCACGACGACGGCGTCACGGCCGCGCAGCAGCGGGCGCATGGCGTCCAGCTGCGCCGGGCGCAGCCGGTCCCAACCGAAGTGGGACCGGGCCGCGCGGCGCAGCCGCAGGGAGCGGAAGAAAATCATCATCGCGGGGAGCGTAACCACCCGAGCCGACAGCCAAACCGATCCCGGCTGCCGACAGTGACGCGTATGGATGAAGATCAGCTACCGGCAGCCTCCGTGACCAGCAGCGCGACCTTCTGGGTGGCGACTGGAATATCTTTGTCACTCGGGCAGTCGGTGTACGCCGAGACCGTCTGCTGCCCGGCCCGGTCGACGGTCACCTTGTAGTTGAACGCGTCCCGGCAGTTCGACGGCTGCGGACTGCGCGCGGCCTCCTTGGCCAGCTCCGGGTCGGCGGTGAGCGTCTGCAGCTGGCCGAGCTGGTCGGCGGTCAGCGTGCCGGAGGCCTGCTTGCCCTCCTTACCCACCTTCACCCAGCTGCCGTCGCGCTCGACGCTGACGCGCTCGTTCACGCCCGCGATGCCGCCGGTCTTCTCGACGGTGACCGTGACGCCCGCGACGCGGCCGTCGGGCGACTCGGTGGTGCTCTCAGGGCTGCCGCCGGTGCCGGGTTCGGCGGCGGTGGCGCAGCCCGCGCCGAAGGCGAGCAGCGCGGCCACGGCCGCGACGGCGAACAGGGTGACGGGGCGCCGGGTGCCGCGGGTCGCGCGGGCCCCTGCTACAGGTCCAAGGTCCATGAGCGAGAGTCTATGCAACGCAGCGCCGGAACGCTCGGCGCCATCGCCCGGCCGGGCTGCGCTAGCCTTCGCTCATGTTCACATATGCCGAGGTCGGCGCCACCCGCGACGCGGTGCTGCCATCCGGCTACAACCATCTCCGTTACCGGACCGAGCTCGGCGGCCCGGAGACGATGGCCCCGGCGGCCGAGGCCGTGCTCACCTTCGCGGCGCAGCGCGCCATCGGCGTGCGGATGGACGCCGCCGGACCCCGGGCCGTGCCGGGGCTGCGCGTGACGTCCGGGCTGGGCTTCGCGAACCTGCGAATCAAGGCGCCGTGCGAGGTGGTGTGGGCCGAGGACACCGCCGAGCGCGCCGGGTACGCGTACGGCACCCTGGCGGGCCACCCCGAGTGCGGCGAGGAGTCGTTCCTGCTGGAGCTGGTCGACGGCCGCGTCTGGTTCTCGGTGACCGCCTTCAGCCGTCCGGCACGGTGGTACACCCGCCTCGGCTCATACGCCGTAGTCGCCTTCCAACACCTCTACGCCCGCCTCCTCGCCCGCGCCCTGCGCCGCCTCACAGCCTGACCAGCACGGCAAGTCGCCGGGCAATCGGGCGTATCCTGTGCCCCGATACCCCCGGTTGCCCGGCAACTTGAACGCGGTCAGAACTGGGAGTTGGCGCTTACCGTGAAGCCGGAGGTTACCGGGGCGCCGTTGACGGTGAAGCAGTTGACGTCGCGGACGACGGTGCTGGTGCCGATGTGCGCCCAGGCGGTGTTCAGGCCGCAGAAGTCCGGCGTGGTGCCGAACGCGGTGACCTGCACGGTGTCGGGCAGGAACGCGATGTTCGGGAACGTCACCAGGAACAGGCCCGCGCCCGCTCCGGCGAGGGTGTTGACGCCCAGGCCCGCGACCGAGTTGAAGTTGGTCGTCGGCGGGCCTACCGGCGGCTTGAACCACAGGTAGCCGAAGTACTTCGGCGGGTACGACGGGCCGTACAGCGAGACCTTCTGCTGGTAGGTCAGCGTGAACCGGGTGTTGATCGGCGCGCCGGCGGGGGTGAAGCAGTACACCCACACCCGCTGCTCGGCGGGGAAGGAGTTCCAGTTGGCGACCTTGCAGCGGGCGTTGACGGTGCCGACCGGGGTGGCCTGCACGCTGCCGTCGACCGGCCCGGCGCTGCCGATGCCGGGGAAGCGGACCAGCCACTGGCCGACCGCGAGCGCCGTCACCGTGTTGGCGGCGCCGGAGGCGTTGTACTGGCCCACGATCCCGCCGCCGGGCAGGGCGTCGACGTAGCCGAACGGGCCGAAGCCGCTGATGCCCGAGCTGTGCGAGAAGATCGCGCTGAACCCGCTGTTGTCCAGTACGCCACCGATCTTGAAGCACCGGATGATGACGATCTGGTCGGCACCCGACGGTCCGGAGTTCTCGACCTGGCAGGAGTGCGGCGCGGTGTGGATCGCGGTCACGTGGGTCACGCCGCCGACGGCGGCCTGGCCGGGGAACTTGACCTGGTAGCGGCCGATGCCGATGGGCACGACGGTGGTGGCGGCGGGCGTGGTGCCCGAGGCCACGACGGCCGCGCCGTTCCACAGCACGAAGCCGAGGCGGTTGGGCACGGCGGCCTGCGCGGGGGACGCGGCCGTAAGGGCGGTGGCGAGCAGTGCGAGCAGGGTGAACAGCGGAGCCAGGACGCGGCGCGACCGACGGGACGGTCTGTGCATGTCCGACACCTTTCCGGGAGGGGGACGGATTCGCGCGCCAGCAAAGCATCGAGAATTGTTGATCTCAAGGCTTCTGTCGGATAGACATCGGTCGGTTCCTGTCGTGTTTCGCGGAGATCACGTCGCTGGCCCGGGCGGGTGAGATCGACTCGAATTGGCACACACAGCGGGTGCGATCAGCCGGTCAGCTGCTGGGCGAAGGACAGATGGTCCTGTCAGGATGCAGTAGTGAGCGAGCTGGCTGACGACCCGGTCCGGCTGTTCTCCGCTGCGGTGCACGCGTACCACGCGGAGCCCTACGACGACGATGCCTTCCGCGATCCGCTCCTGCGGCTGGCCAGAGGCGGTGCGGGCCCCGCCGTCGACCTCGCCCGCACCCGCCTGCGCGACGACGACACGGCCGTGCGCGCCGGGGCCGCCCGGCTGCTGCGCGTGCTCGACGAGGTCGGCGGCGACACCGGCCGGGAGGAGGTCGCGGCGCTGCTGGTCGACCTGATCGGCGAGGAGAAGGAGCCCGACGTGCTGTGCGCCATGATCGAGGCGCTGGGCGGCAGCGGCCGTCCGCACGCGCTGCCGGTCCTGGTCGGGCTGGCCGGGCACCCCGACGGCGACGTGCGGCACCAGGTCGCCGCGGCGCTGCCCGCCGTGCTGGCAGGCGCCGGTCTGCCGGCCGACGGCGTCGCGGTGCTGATCCGGCTCAGCGCCGACAGCGAACCGCACGTGCGCGACTGGGCCACCTACGGGCTGGGCACCGCGCTGGACGCCGACACCGAGGCGATCCGGGCGGCGCTGTGGGCGCGCACCGGCGACAGCTACGTCCCGGCGTTCGAGGAGGGCGTGCACGGGCTGGCCCGGCGCAAGGATCCGGGGGCGGTGGCGCTCGTGGCGGCGCTGCTCGCCGACGACGGCGCCAGCGAGCTCACGTTCTCCAGCGCCGCCGCGCTGGGCGACCCGTCGCTGGTGCCGTTGCTGGCGGCGTACGACCAGAGCGATCCGCTGGTCGTGGCGGCCCTGGCCGCCTGCGCCGAACCCGAATGAGGCCCGGCGCGCCGCGTGGCATCATGGCGCGGTGACCGAGGATCCCGCCGACCGCCGCCGCCGCGCCCAGCGCGGCTGCGACCGGATTCTGTCCGCCCACCGGGTGCCGACGATGCGCGAGCAGCTGGCCCTGTTCGACACCCTCGACCTGGACGGCTTCCCCGACTTCTATGGCGGCGGGCCGGTCGCCGAGCTGGAGCGCCGGGTGGCCGAGCTGCTCGGCAAGCCGGCCGCGGTGTTCTTCCCGACCGGCACCATGGCACAGCAGGTGGCGCTGCGCTGCTGGGCCGAGCGCACCGGCAGCCCGGTGGTGGCGCTGCACCCGCTCAGCCACGTCGAGGCGATGGAGCGCGGGGCGTACGAGTCGCTCAGCCGCCTGCGCGGCGTCTTCCCCACCCGGGAGCCGCGCCAGCCCACCCCGGCGGAGGTGCGCGACCTCGACGAGCCGTACGGCACGCTGCTGGTCGAGCTGCCGCTGCGCGAGCCCGGTTTCCTGCTGCCGAGCTGGGACGAGCTCACCGAGACGGTGGCGGCGGCCCGCTCGCGCGGCGCGCGGGTGCACTTCGACGGCGCCCGGCTGTGGGAGTCGACCGTCCACCTGGGCCAGGACCTGGCCGCCATCGCCGGGCTGGCCGACAGCGTGTACGTGTCGCTGTACAAGACCCTCGGCGGCCTGGCCGGGGCGGTGCTCGCCGGTCCGGCCGACTTCGTCGCGCAGGCCCGCGCCTGGCGGCACCGGTACGGCGGCAACCTGTTCCAGCAGTGGCCCGCCGTGCTGACCGCCCTGGCCGGACTGGACCGCGAGCTGCCCCGGCTGCCGGAGTACGTGTCCCACGCCAAGGTGGTCGCGCAGGCCCTGGCGAAGCTGCCGGGCGCCCTGGTGCACCCGGCCGTGCCGCACACGCACCAGTTCCAGCTGTGGCTGCCCGGCCCGGCCGAGCGCCTCAACGAGGCCGTGATCGCCCTGGCCGAGCAGCGCGGGATCTGGCTGTGCAACGCCTTCACCGACCGCGCCCCCGGCCGCGCGATGGCCGAGATCACCGTGGCCGGTCCGGCGCTGGAGTGGTCGGCCGACGACGTGGTCGAGGCGGGGCTCGCCCTGCTCGCGCTGGCCGGACCGGCCTGACAGACTGGCTTCGATGCTCACCCTGCTGCTGGAACGAGTCCAGGCGCTGCGCGCCGCGCGCCCCGGCCGACTGCTGGTCGGGATCACCGGCGCGCCCGGCGCGGGCAAGTCGACGCTGGCGCGGCTGCTCGCCCAGCACCTGGACCGGGCGGCGGTGGTGCCGATGGACGGCTTCCACCTGGCCAACGCCGAGCTGGCCCGGCTGGGCCGGGCCGACCGCAAGGGCGCCCCGGACACCTTCGACGCCGCCGGGTACGCCGCGCTGCTGCGCCGCCTGCGCGACAGCACCGGCGAGACGGTGTGGGCGCCGACCTTCGACCACGTGCTGAACGAGCCGGTCGCCGGGTCGGTGCCGGTGCCGCCGGAGACCGGGATCGTCATCACCGAGGGCAACTACCTGCTGCTCGACACCCCGCCCTGGGACCGGGTGCGCGACCTGCTCGACGTGGCCGTGTACCTGTCGGCCGACGACGCCGAGCGGGTCGACGGCCTGCTGTCGCGCCAGCGGGCCAAGGGCCTGGACGAGGCCGCCGCCCGCGACTGGGTCATGCGCAGTGACGAGGCCAACGCCCGCCTGGTCGCCACCACCGCCCCGCGCGCCGACCTGCGCCTGCACCGGGGCTGACCGCGGCGGGTCCCGAGGCGGCCCGCGCCGCCCCGGCAGCTCGCCGTTCGCCACTTGCGCGGTTCGGTGTCCAGGGGGGCGGGACGGGTCTGCCGCGCGCGGCATCCATTGTGTTGACTATGGGGATGCGTGCGTGGGAGGGCGAGTTCGCCGAGTTCGCGGTGGCGGTGGGTCCGGTGCTGCGGCGCCAGGCGTACGCCCGGTGCCGGGACTGGGCGCTGGCGGAGCAGCTGGTGCGACGGACCCTGCTGCGGCTGTACCGGCGCTGGCCGTCCCTGGGCTACGAGCCGCCGGAGGCGTTCGCGCAGCGTACGCTGCTGCGCGCGCTGCGCCGGTTCGGCGAGGGCGAGCCGCCGGAGGGCCCGGAGCCGCCGTCGGGGCTGGCGTCGGCCGAGCTGCTGGACAGCGGACGACGGCTGCGCCGCCGCGAGCGCTGGCTCAGCGCGGCCACCACGGTGCTGGTGGCGGCGGGTATCGGGTACGGCATCGTGCTGCTGCGCCCCGACCCGGGTGGCGGCCCGCTGCCCGAGGTGGTCGGCTGCATGGATGTGGCGCCGCCGGAGACGCCGCTGCCGTCGCTGACCCGCCAGGCCCCGGCACAGCCGCCGCAGGCGGGCGAGCGGGGCGTGTCCCGGCTCGCGACGCTGGTCGGCGACCTGCCACTGCCGCAGGACGAGCCGGTGCCCGCGGACAAGGACCGGCGGGAGAAGTTCGCCTGCCTGATGGCCGATCTGGTCACCACCAGGCTGAACCCGATGGGGCTGCGCCGGCTGGACCTGGGGCTGGCCGACGGCGGGGACAAGCGGCCGCTGGCGGCGCTGCCCGATCCGGAGCTGGCTCCGGACGCGCTGACGGTCAGCCTGCAGCTGGTCGGGGTGTCGGGCTACGGCACGCTGACGGTGTCGGTGGCGCCGACGACGATGATGCCGGGGCTGAGCCACTGCCAGCGGCTGACCTGGTGCGGATTCAGCAGCACCACCGAGGGCGACGGCCTGATCGAGCAGTACGGCCTGCGCGACGATCCGCCGGACCGCCGCGCCGGGTTCAACCTGGGCACCGACGCGCAACTGTGGACGGTGCTGCTGTTCACCGGCCATACGCTGATCATGGTGACCATCACCAACACGCCGGACGTCAACGCGGCGCAGGCATCCAGCCAGCGCAATCCGCCACTGGGCATGCTGATCACGAACTTCGCCATGGAGGAGCGCCTGGCGATCTTCGACCCGCCCGAGCCGTCACCCGAGCCCACGGTCGCGGTGTCGGCCACCGGCCGCGCGCTGGTCGACGGCGAGCACTGAACGAGCTGATCGACGGCCCGGCACTGAACGGCCGGTCGGGCAACGCTGCGGGCGTTGCCCGACCGGCCGCTCAGGCCGACCGGCGTTCAGCGCCGGGCCGTCGATCAGTGCCGCCAGCGTTCAGGGCCGACCGGCGTTCAGTGCCGCCAGCGTTCAGGGCCGACCGGCGTTCAGTGCGACCGGCGGAAGCTGGGCTCGGCCGGTCAGGGCGCGGCGGGGTCGGGCGCCGGGCCCGCCCGGTCGGGCCGGAAGATCTCCTCGATGGTGAGGCCGAAGACGTCGGCGATGGTGAACGCCAGGGGGAGGCTGGGGTCGTACCGCTCGGTCTCGATGGCGTTGATGGCCTGGCGGGAGACCTGGCATCGGTCGGCCAGGTCGGCCTGGCTCCAGCGGCGCGCCGCCCGCAGTTCGCGCAGTCGGTTCCTCATGGGTGCGGCGCCCTCATCGACGCAGGCGGGTGCGCAGGTCGGCGATCGTCAGCCAGACCACCACTCCGCCGAGCAGGATCAGCTGCGTGAGCTGATGGAGCCGGATGATGCCCGCCGCGTCGAGCACGGTGGCCACCTGCAGTGCCACGAGAACGGCCGCGAAGGCGACGGCCATGCTTTCGAGCTGGACCCTGCGCAGGTACTCGTCCGCGCGCCGGAACGCCCGCACCAGGATCCAGACCACGGAGAGTGCGAACACCGCGGTCACGCCGATCCACCAGGCCTTCTGGGCGGGACTCTGGTCGGGACTGCTGCCCAGTGCGAGGGCGACGGGGCCCAGCACCGCCACGGGCAGGCCGTCGATGAGGACCGCGCGGCGAGCCGCGCGCGTGACCTGATCCTGCTGTTTCGCCATGACATGAAGGTAAAGCGTCCCTGACATACAGTCAAGCGTCCCTGACTTTATGGAAGGCAAGCATTACGTCGCCTCCTTATGTCGACTCGGCTGGCTCGGCTCGACTCGGCTGCCTCGACTCGGCTGGCTCGGTTCGGGTTCGGCTGGCTCGGCTCGGGCTCGGCTGGCTCAGGCTCGGGGTCGGTTCGGGTGCATGATCGCTGTCGGCGGTCAGAACGGCAGGATCCAGCCGGTGTTCTGACCGGGAACAGGGATCATGGGGGCGCGGACACGCGAAGATCGCGTTCTACGGTCGTTTGTGGACGCCGGTAGAGGTCGGATCCGAGCTTTCGGCCGCGAGTCGCGATCATGCCGGGGCGTCGGCGTGCGAGATCGCTGCCAACGGGCATTCTCCGGGCGAGCCGAAGTGCCGGATCCGCACCGCGTTGCGAGCGACCCCGCCCAGGGCCGCCGCCCGCCTCACTTCTTGCCGAACATCCAGCGGATGGCCACCACCAGCAGCAGGATGCCGAACACGATGCCGAAGACCCGGGTGTACAACGTCTCGCTGGACATCGCCCCAGCGTAGTGAAGCGGGGCGGCGGGCAGAAGGGCGCCGCGCGCCATTGTTCGCGCCAAGTATTGACATGCTTCAGTTAAGAGGCTTGTCTGTCTCCAGCACGTTGACAACGTTGTCTCCGTCCCTGAGGAGAACAGGCATGTCCCGATCCCGGCACCCCCTGCGGCACCTGGCGCTGCTCGCCGCCGCGAGCCTCGTCGCCAGCGCCGCCGCCACCGCCGTGGCCACCCCAGCGCACGCGGCGAACCTCAACCTCACGCAGTACGTCAACCCGTTCATCGGCACCGACGACAGCAACTCGCCCAACCCCGTCGGCGGCGGCGCGGGCGGCAGCACCGTCCCCGGCCCGGTCCTGCCGTTCGGCATGGTGCAGTTCAGCCCGGACACCCCGACCGCCTCCCCGTCGGGCTACCGGTTCAGCGACACCCAGATCCAGGAGTTCAGCCTCACCCACTTCAACGGGGCCGGCTGCTCCAACAACGAGGACATCGGCATCCTGCCGATCACCGGGGCGCTGGGCACCTCGCCCGGCACCGCGTGGACCAACTACCAGGCCACACAGGTCAAGGGCAGTGAGGTCGCGCAGGCGGGGTACTACAAGGCGGTGCTGTCGACGTACGGCAACACCGCGGCGGAGCTGACCGCCACCACCCGTACCACCATGATGAAGGTGACGTACCCGGCCACCACCAGCGCGCGCGTGCTGATCAACACCAGCCGCAGCGCCACCGGCAACCGCAGCGGGTCGATCAGCATCAGCGGTTCGAACGTCACCGGCCAGGTGACCGCGGGCGGCTTCTGCGGCTCGTCGAAGACCTACCAGATCTACTTCGCGATGGCGTTCGACCGGGCCCCCAGCGGTGTGGGCACCTGGAACGGCGGCACCGTCACGGCCGGTGGGACGTCCACCAGCGGCACCAACACCGGCGGGTACCTGACCTTCGACACCGGCTCCAACGCGGTGGTGCAGGTCAAGACCGCGATCTCGTTCGTGAGCATCGCCAACGCGCAGGCCAACCTGGCGGAGAACGCCGGCTGGGACTTCGCGGCGGTGCGCACCGCGGCCGACACGGCGTGGAACAACATCCTCAACCGGATCCAGGCCACCGGCGGCAGCGCCACCGACCTGCAGAAGTTCTACACCGCGCTCTACCACGTGCTGCAGAACCCGAACATCGCCAGCGACACCAACGGCCAGTACCGCGGCTTCGACAACGCGGTGCACAGCGCGTCGCACCCGGTGTACCAGAACTACTCCGGCTGGGACATCTACCGCTCCTGGGCGGCCCTGGTGGCGCTGATCGCGCCCGCCGAGGCCAGTGACATCGCCAAGTCCATGGTGCTCGACGGCCAGCAGGGCGGCCTGCTGCCCAAGTGGTCGCAGCAGAACCAGGAGGACTTCATCATGAACGGCGACCCGGGCCCGATCGTGGTCGCCAGCCTGTACGCGTTCGGCGCCCGCTCCTTCGACACCGCCGCCGCGCTGGCCCTGATGCACAGCAGCTCCAACGGCGGCACCGCCCAGGGCAGCGCCATCCGGGGCCGCCAGGGCGAGTACACCAGCCAGCACTTCATCGACGAGGACCCGTCGGACTCGCTGGAGTACTCGGCGTCGGACTTCGCCGTCGCCCAGTTCGCCCAGGCGCTGGGGGACACGGCGAAGTACAGCACGTACATGCAGCGGGCCCAGTGGTGGGCCAACGTGTTCAGCCCGGAGTCGCAGTACATCCACCGGCGCAACGCCGACAACAGCTGGACCTGGCCGCTGGACCCGGCCAGCCCGTCGGGCTACACCGAGGGCAACGCCGCGCAGTACACCTGGATGACCACGTACAACTACGGCAGCCTGATCGCCCTGATGGGCGGCCCGCAGACGGCCGCGCAGCGGCTGGACCACCACTTCACCCAGCTCAACGGCGGCCTGAGCCTGCCCTACTTCTACATCGGCAACGAGCCCGAGCACAGCGTGCCGTGGGCGTACAACTACGCGCAGAAGCCCGCCGGCACCTCCTCGGCGGTACGCCGGGTGATGAGCGAGTCGTTCACCACCGGCGCGGGCGGCCTGCCCGGCAACGACGACCTCGGCGCCACCTCCGCCTGGTACGTCTGGGGCGCCCTGGGCATGTACCCGCCCACCCCCGGCGCGGACGTGCTCGCCCTGCACGGCCCGCTGTTCCCGTCGATCCTCATCCAGCGCGCGGCGGGCAACATCCAGATCAACGCCGCCAACGCGGGCAGCGGCAACCCCTACGTCCAGTCGTTCTCCCGCAACGGCACCGCCAGCAGCAAGAACTTCCTGCGCTATCCGGACCTGGCGGCCGGGGCCACGCTGCAGTTCACCATGGGTTCGAGCGCGAGCTCGTGGGGCACCGGCGCGTCCGACGTGCCGCCGTCGTTCAACGACGGCTGGAGCGCCCCGGCGCCCGCCCCGGTCCTGGGCACCAACCTGGCCGCGGGCAAGGCGACGACCGGCTCGACCGCCTGCGGCGCCGCCGAGGGCCCGGAGAAGGCCGTCGACAGCTCGCTCACCAACAACAGCAAGTTCTGCACCAACGCGGCCGCCAAGTTCCTCCAGGTGGACCTCGGCTCGACGCAGAACGTGTCGTCGTTCGTGGTCAAGCACGCGGCGCTGGGCGGGGAGCAGAGCGGCTGGAACACCGGCGCGTTCAACATCCAGACCAGCACCGACGGGTCGACGTGGACCACGCGGGTGACGGTCTCCGGCAACCGGACCAGCCGCACGTACCACCCGATCGGCACGGTCGGGGCGCGCTACCTGCGCCTGAACATCACCACCCCGGCCAACGACGGCAACGCCGCGGCGCGGATCTACGAGTTCGAGGCGTACGGCCCAGGCTCCGGCCCGGTCAACGTGGCGCTGAACAAGACCGCCACCGCCGACTCGTCCTGCAACGCCAACGAGGGCCCCGCCAAGGCCGTCAACGGCACCTGGACCGGCGGCAGCACCGACAAGTGGTGCTCACTGGGCACGAGCAAGTTCTGGCAGGTGGACCTGGGCGCCTCGTACCCGGTCAGCTCGATCGTGGTCCGGCACGCGGGTGCCGGCGGCGAGAACGCGGCCTGGAACACCAGGGACTTCACCCTGCAGGTGTCGGCCAACGGCAGCACCTGGACCACGGTGGCCACCGTCACCGGGAACACGGCGAGCACCACCACGCACGCGGTCAGCGCCACCGGCCGCTACGTGCGGCTGAACATCTCGGCGCCGACGTCCACCACCGACAACGCCGCCCGCATCTACGAGGTCGAGGTCTACTCCTGACCCCGGCGGGCTGAACGCGGGGTCGCCGCCGTCGCGGCGACCCCGCCTCGCGTCAGGACCAGTACGTCCCGGGCTCGTGGATCAGCGCGGCGGCGCCGATGAGCCCGGCCGTGCCGCCCAGTTCGGCGGTGCGCAGGCCGAGGTCGCGCAGGAAGCCCATCCGGCCGAAGTGGTCCAGCCCGGCGCGCAGCGACGGGAACAGCAGGTCGGCCGACTCGGCCACGCCGCCGCCGATCACCACCTGGCTCAGCTCGCACATCGCCGCCGCCGACACGATCCCGGCCGCCAGCGCCCGCCCCGCCCGCTCGTACGCCGCGACCGCCACCGGGTCCCCGGCCCGGGCCGCGTCGGCCAGGTCGCGGGCGGTGCCCGCCCCGGTGGCGTGCCAGCCCTCGCGCAGCGCGTACCGGACCATGCTCGGTCCGCTGGACAGCGCCTCGACGCAGCCCTGCCCGCCGCACGGGCACGGCTCGCCGTCCAGGTCGACCACCATGTGCCCGACGTGCGCGGCGTTGCCGCCGCCGCCCAGGAACGGCCGCCCGCCGTGGATCATCCCGCCGCCCACGCCGGTGGAGACCACCAGCACCAGCAGGTCGTCGTGGCCGCGCCCGGCGCCGCGCCAGTGCTCGCCGATGGCCGCGCACGCGCCGTCGCCCGCCAGCCGCACCGGCACCTCCGGCACCGCCTCGCGCAGCCGGTCCACCAGCGGGAAGCCGCGCCAGGCGTGGATGTTGACGGGGCTGATCGTCGCGCCGACCAGGTCGAACGGGCCCGCGGTGCTGGCGCCCACGCCGACGATGGGCCGGTCGCCGGCCGCGTCGACCATGCGCTTGACCAGGTCGGCCAGGGCGGTCCAGACCTGCTCGGCGGCGCCGGGCCCCGGGGCGGGCCGCGGGGTCGCGACGCGGTCGGCCAGCACCACCGCCCCGTCCGCCCCGATCAGGGCCGCGGCCAGCTTGGTTCCGCCGATGTCCACGGCGAGGGCGAGCGACGACGCGTCGGCGCTGTCAACGGCGGTGTCAGTCATGAAGTCTCCTGGAAGGAAATCTTGTCCAGCAGAGTATGACAACGTTGTCCGGGTCGCGTACACCCACAACCTCACTAGCGAGTACCGTTTTCTGCCGTGACCACTCACAGCGGAACCGGAACGGGGCGGGCCGGACGGCGCCCGACCATGGTGGACGTCGCGAAACAGGCGGGCGTCAGCCTCAAGACCGTGTCCCGCGTGATCAACGGCGAGCCGCACGTGCAGCGGGCCCTGGCCGACCGGGTCCTGGCCGTCGCCGCCGAACTCGGCTTCCAGCGCAACCACATGGCCAGCGCGCTGCGTGCCGGCCGGGCCAGCGCCACCATCGGCCTGCTGATCGAGGAGCTGGCCAACCCGTTCTACTCGACCATCGCCCACGTCGCCGCCGAGATCGCCCGGGAGCGCGACACGCTGCTGCTGTCGGCCAGCTCCGAGGAGGACCCGGCCCGCGAGGAGCAGCTGCTGCGCGACCTGTGCTCGCGCCGCGTGGACGGGCTGCTGGTGGTGCCGACCCACGGCGACCACGGCTACCTGCGCCCCCAGGTGGAGCTGGGCATCCCGGTGGTCTTCCTGGACCGCCCCGGCACCGGCCTGTCCGCCGACGCGGTGCTGCTGGACAACCGGGGCGGCGCCCGCGCGGGCATGGCCCGTCTGCTGGCCGCCGGGCACCAGCGGGTCGGCGTGCTGCTCGACTCCACCGGCGTGCACACGATGAGCGAGCGGGCGGCGGGCGCGCGCGAGGCCCTGGCCGAGGCGGGGATACGCGACGACCCGGCGCTGGTCCGCGACGGCGTACGCGATCCGGCCGGTGCCGCCGCGGCCGTCGCCGAGCTGCTGGAGCGCCCCGATCCGCCGACGGCGTTCCTGACCCTGAACAACCGCATCACCGTGGGCGCGGTGCAGGAGCTGTGGCGGCGGGGGAGCACGGCCGCGCTGGTCGGCTTCGACGACTTCGAACTCTCCCACCTGATGCCCCGCCCACTGACGGTGATCTCCTACGACACCCGCGAGCTGGCCCGCCAGGCCACCCAGCTCCTCTTCGCCCGCATCGACGGCGACCGCACCCAACCCCGCACCATCGTCCTCCCGACGGAACTCATCGACCGCGGCCTCTCCTGACGGTGCCCGCCTCGTCCGTCCGCCATGATCGCCGTTTGCGGTCACTGTGGGTGGCCGAGGCCTGTTTGTTGACCATTTATGCTGATCATTGCCGGAATGCGTGCCCCCATGGTTTAGGATTTTCTTAACATGACGCCTGGGGAGGCGGCTCGATGCAGTGGGAAATCCTGATGACCGCACAGGTCGAATCGTTCTTGGACGAGCTGTACGCCCAGGACAGGGCCAGCCATCAGCTGGTCAACCAGGCGATCCTTGTGCTGGAGCAGAACGGTCCGAGCGAGGGACGGCCACTGGTGGACACCGTTCGCGCCTCGCGGATAGCCAACATGAAGGAGCTCCGACCGCCGTCCGGGGGCCGCAGCGAGATTCGGATCATGTTCGCCTTCGATCCATGGCGATCGGCGGTGCTGCTGATCGCGGGTGACAAGGCAGGACACTGGAATGCCTGGTATCGGACGGCGATCCCGGCCGCCGAGAAGCTATACGCTGCGTATCTGCAGGAACGTGAACAGGAGATCCGTGATGGCCGAAGCTAAGCGCTGGCGGGACACCGACCACCTCCACCGCGCCGTGGAGACGGCAGGCGGACAGGAGGCGTTCGACGCCGCGATGGGTCAGATGCTGGCGCAGGCACGCGGATGGCGGCTCGCCGAGATGCGCCAGCGCCGGAGCATGACACAGGAGCAGGTCGCCACTCGGATGGGCGTCTCCGTGGCGCGCGTTTCGCAGATCGAGAACGGCGACGTGGCCACCCAGGACGTGCTCAACAGGTACATCACCGCCTTGGGCGGAACGCTCAAGTTGATCGCTGACTTCGGGGACGAGCAGCTGAAGGTCGCCTGACAGCACGCCGGACCGGTCGCGGCGCCGCCCAGTAGGGTGGCGCCATGCGTGTGATCGAGGGTGCGGGGCGTTGGAGTGCGCCGGTGGCCGGGGCCGCCAACGACTGGACGGAGCACTTCGCCAACGACGACCTGTCGGTGGGGACGTACTGCATTCCGGCCGGCGGGGTCGACGACCAGTCGCCGCACACCGAGGACGAGATCTATGTCGTGACGGCCGGTCGGGCCCGCATCACGACGCCGTCGGGCGATGCCGAGATCGGGCCGGGGTCGGTCGTGTTCGTACCGGCGCACGAGCCGCACCGGTTCGTCGACGTCACCGAGGACCTGGCCCTGCTGGTGCTGTTCGCCCCCGCCTACGGCCGCAGGCGGGGGCAGTGAGCAGCTAGGACCTCAGCGCGGTCAGGACTTCAGTTCGTTGACCGTCACCTGGGTCTCGTCGTCGGGCGGTCCGCCCTGCACCGGCACGTCCGGCACCTCGGGCGCGGGCAGCTCGGCCAGCGCCTTGGCCATGTCGTCCACGCCGTGCCACATCGCCGGGTCGTCCCAGTAGCCGGTGTGGCGGCGGGCCAGCGGCCGGGGCTGGCCGTAGATGTACCAGCAGGTGCCCGGGTCGGGCAGCACCACGTCCACGTCGGCGCGGATCAGCGGGTCGAGCGCGACGCCGCCGATGAAGTCCGTCTCGTACGCGTAGTTGCGCCACACCTTCACCCGCGACTGCAGCCCGCGCAGCACCCCGTCGCCGAAGTAGGCGGGGAACGCCCAGCCGTACAGCGTGCGCAGCGGCGAGCCGAAGGTGGCCAGTGAGAACAGGCCGCCCGCGGGCAGGTTGTCCGGCTGGAGCAGGGCTGCCGCCGCGATGACGGTGCCCTGGCTGTGCGCGGCGACGACGACCCGGCCGCCGCTGGTGTGCAGCCGCCACAGCCGCCGCTGCAGCTCGGGCACGGCCCGCTCGGCGTACGACGGCGGGGCGAGCGGGTGGTAGGCGCGCGGCCAGAACGTGGAGACGTCCCACAGCACGCCGATGCGCCGCCGGCTGGCCAGGTTGGTCCAGCCGCGCCGCAGCAGCAGCACCACCAGCACGGGCAGCGCGGCCGCCAGGTACGTGCCGACGGTGACCGTCCACTGGGTGCCCCAGGGCAGCTCGTGGAAGTACCAGTAGCGGATCTGGATCGCCACCAGCAGGATCAGGCCGACGGCCGCCATCGAGGTGAGCAGCCGGTCGATGTGCCGGGCCATGCCCGCGACCTTGCGGGCGCGCACCACCCCGGCGGTCCACCGGGTGGCCCCCGCGCCGACTACGGCGCTGTCGTACCAGCCCTGCTCGGCGTCGGGCTTCGGGTAGCGCTGCTCGTCGAGGTAGAACGCCAGCGTCTCCTTGCGCCGGGGGCTGTCCAGGCCCGCCTTCCAGTACGAGAACAGCTCGTACACCACGAAGGCGGCGATCAGCGCCAGCGGCGGGAGGGTCAGGTACTGGTGCAGCGTGGCGACGATGGGGTACACGTACAGCGTGTCGTGGTCCACCGCCAGACCCGGCAGCAGCAGCCGCGACGACACCTCGGCGAACACGTCGACGACCCGCAGCATCGCGCCCAGCAGCACCGCGTTGAGCAGCGCGATGCTGACGGCGAGCACGACGAACGGGCCGTAGATGAAGAACGTGCCCTTGCGCCAGCCGCCCAGCAGCGACGAGACCAGCACCAGCCCGAGCGAGCCGAACAGCCCGATGAAGCCCGCGTTGATCGAGTTGCGCATGCCGGGCAGGTAGCTCCACTGGACGGCCAGGTCGGCGCCGGGCTGCCGCACCGCGAAGACGGCCGCCGCGACCAGCGCCGCCGCCGCGACGACCAGCAGCGTGCCGGTCAGCACCCGGTGTACGCCGTCGACGGCGGTGACGAGCAGCGCGCCCGCCACCGCGACGGCCCCGAGGATCAGCGCCGCCGTCCACCAGTGCTCCTGGGCGAAGCCGAGCCCCGCCTCGTGGCCGATGGTGTGCGCGGTGTGCGCCAGCACCAGCGCGATCCAGCCCGCGGCCGCGGCGACGTGCGCGCAGCCCTGGTCGAAGGCGCTGCGGCGGCCGTCCCAGAACCCGCGGTCGGCCAGGCCCCGGCGCGGCTGGGCGGCGCTGGCCGCCTCGCGCGCGGGCTCCTGCCCGGCCAGGAACGGGGGCTGGATCTCCTCGTACCGGTTGATGGTGCGCAGGGTCAGGATCGCCAGTCCGACCACGACCAGCAGCGGCAGGATCGCGCCGAGGGCGACCCGCTGGGCCGGGTGCGCCGCCAGGACCGGGTCGCGCAGCCAGCTGAGCAGCCAGATCTGCCCGGCGCAGCCGTCGCGGGCGCCGCACTGGTAGCCGATCAGCTCCATCGAGGCCAGCGCGGTGATCAGTACGACGTTGACGGTGATGCCGAGCGCGGTCCAGCGCACCGCCGTGCGGTGCAGGCGGAACAGGAAGCCGTTGCGGTGGGTGCGCGGCGAGCACATCCAACCGGCCAGATTGGCCAGCGCGAACGGCAGCAGCAGCAGCCACAGCACGCGGGAGCCGCTGCGCGAGGTCAGCCCGCCCCACGAGTACGCCTCGATGTGGCGGCTCGGCTGGTCCTTCTCCGGGTCCGGCGGGGTCGCCGGGCGGGCCGGCTGGTCGAGGGTGCGGTAGAACCCGGCGATGCGGTCGCCGGAGACCTGCTGCGGGGCGAGGTCGCCGAGCAGGTCCTCGGCGGTGGTGCCGCCCACGCCGTGCAGGCGCAGCTCGGTCACCCCGCCCAGGTCGACAGGGGGTGGGATCAGGCCCGACGGGCGACCCACGAGTGAGGAGCCGTAACGCGGCACAGGCATAGCGACACCCTGGGGTCGGGCCCGCCGGTTGGCAACCGTCCGAATCGGCAGATGAGAATGGGGGTATGGCCGAAGCTCTGCTGATCGACTGCGACCCCGGCATCGACGACATGATCGCGCTGCTGGTGGCGTGCGCCGGACCGGAGCTGGACCTGGTCGGCGTGAGCACCGTCGGCGGCAACGCCGGGCTGGCCCGGACCACCGCCAACGCCCGCGCGATCCTGGCCCTGGCCGGGCGCGGTGACATCCCGGTCGCGGCCGGGGCGGCCCGCCCGCTGGTCCGGTCGTCGACCGGCTTCGGCGCGCATGTGCACGGCGAGGACGGCCTGGGCGGCATCGGCCTGGCCACCCCGCCGGGCGGACCCGATCCCCGCCACGGAGCGGCGTTCCTGGCCGACGCGATCCGGGCCGCGGCCGGTCCGGTCACCCTGGTCGCGATCGGACCGCTCACCAACGTCGCCCTGCTGTACGCGATGTTCCCCGACGCGGCCGCCCGCCTGTCCCGGCTGGTGGTGATGGGCGGGTCGGTCGGCGCGGGCAACATCACCCGGGCGGCCGAGTTCAACATCTGGTGGGACCCGGAGGCGGCCTTCCGGGTCCTCACCGACCCGGGGGTGGCGGTGCCCACGACGCAGGTCACGCTCGACCTGACGCTGCGCTGCACCCTGCCCGGCGACGCGGTCGCCCGGCTGCGCGCGGGCGGGCCCGTGGGCGAGCGCTGCGCCGCCGCGCTGGACTTCTACGGGCGCGCCTACCGCACGCAGGGCTCCGGCGACGTGACGCCGGTGCACGACGCGATCGCGGTGCTGGCGGCCCTGCGGCCGGACCTGGTCCGCACCCGCGCCGCCCGGGTGCTGGTCGACCCGGGTACCGGCCCCGGACGCGGCGCCACCACGGTCGAGCCCGATCCGGCCGGGCCGGTCGCGGTCGCCGCCGACGGCGACGTGCCCGCGCTGCTCGACGAGGTGGTCCGGCGCCTGTCCCGCCTCGACGGCTGACTCCGCCCGTGCGCGAGCCGACGCCGGACCGCCGGGCGGACCTGCGGCGGGACCGGGCCGGGTCAGGCCGACAGCAGCCGGGCCTCCTCGGCGAGCAGCCGCGCGACGAAGTCGATCCGCGCCTGGTCGTCGATGGCCCGGCTGGGCACCTCGACGTGCATCAGCAGGTACAGGTACAGCCGGTACAGCGCCAGCCGCCGCCGCTCGGCGGAGGTGAACACGGTCGGCCGCCCGGCGGCACGCGCGTAGCCGCGTACGAACGGGTGGTCCGGCTCGTCCTCGATGCGGCGCGTCAGGGCGGGGGACACGAAGTCGACCAGCGGGTCGCCGCACAGGTAGCGCTCGCCGTCGACGATGCCGGTCAGCCGCCCGTCGACGGCCAGCACGTTGCCGTCCCACAGGTCGAAGTGGACCAGCGCGGGCCGGGTGACCTCGTCCAGCACCCCGGCGTGGGACGCCACCAGCGCCCGGATCGCCCCGGCGGGCACGGGCAGGGCCACCTGCCAGTCCTCGGCGTCGGCCAGCAGCGCGTCCACCATCGCCGCGAAGGCCGCGCTCCAGGTGGTGCCGTGCGGGCGCGGGCCGGGGTAGCCGAACCGGTCGCCGGTGACCCCGTGCACCGCCGCCAGCGCCGCGCCGAGCTGCTCGCGTACGCCGTCCTGCGGACCGTCGAGGCCGGTCAGCGGGGTGCCGGGCAGCAGGGTGGCGAACAGCCAGCCGTCGCCGTGGTGCAGCACGCGCGGCACCGGCACCACCGGCGCCTGCCGCTCGACCAGCCGGAAGTAGCGCGCCTCGGACTCGATCATGCCTGCCTCGTACCGCAGCAGGGGCACGGCTGCGGCGGGGCCGACCTTCAGCACCACGTCGCGGCCGTCGGCGAGCCGGGCCCGCCACACCGCCGCGAACCCGCCGCCGGACAGCTCGGCGCAGTCGACCACCGCCGCGCCCTGCCCGAACGCGACCCGCGCGTACGCCGCCACGTCGTCGCCGCTCAACTCCCGCTGGGTCGGACTACGCACCGCTCCACCCTCCGCTGATCACGCCCGTGACCCCGCTCGCGCGTCCAGCTCACCCGTTCGGTGAGCGCGCGGGCGGGATCGGTCCCTGCCGCTGCTCAAGATACGCGCGAGAGCGCTCTCTCCGAGACCCGCGTCGTGCGACGGGAGGGGCTTCGTGTAGTTTCGGGGAAAGTGCCGGAACCCGGCCCAGGATTCGTGCAGTTTCCTCGAAACTGCACGAGCCGCCGCGGATCGCCGTGTGTCCCGCGAGCGCCGCGTGCCGCGCGACCGTGCCCCGCGACCGTGGCGCGAGCGGGGATGCGGAGTCGACGCGGCGCGGGGTCGGGCGCGGGTCAGGAGTGGGCGGGCTCGGGAAGCACGGGGTGGCGCAGGCCGGGGTGGCCGGCGGGGAGGGAGCGGCGCATCACCCACCAGCTCGCGGCCAGGCAGGCCGCGATCAGGGGCCAGGTCAGCGCGGCGGTGGCGAACGCCAGGGTGCGGGTCATCCCGGCCCAGGCCAGCGGCAGCCACACGGCCAGGCGCAGCAGGTACTGCCCGACCCAGACCCAGCTGCCCCGGCTGTACGCCCGCAGGAGGTCCGGATCGTGCCGCCACCTGCCGCCCTGCAGCAGGATCAGCCCGACCACGACGCCGAGCAGCGGCCACCGGATCACGATGCTGACCGCCCAGGCCAGCGCGCTGGCGGCGTTGGTGGCGATGCGGATGAGGAAGAACGCCTCGCCGTGCCCGGTACGCAGCGCGATCAGCGCGGCGAAGCCGATGCCGAGCAGCCCGATCAGCACCGCGCGGGGCTTGTCGCCGGCGCTGATCCGCCAGATCGCCAGCAGCACGCTGACCACCGCGGCCGCGCCGACGCCCCACTCGAGCGCGTGGGCGTCGCCGAGGCTGTACCCGATGCCGAAGGCCAGCGGTCCGACGGTGGCGTCGATGGCCGCCCGGCGTCCGCCGAGCAGGTCGGCGAGGCTTTCCGCGGCGGGGTCTCGCGGCGTGCCGGTCACTGCTGTCTCCAGGTGGTCGCGCTAAGTTAGGGCAGGCTTGCCTATGGGTATGCGGGCTCAGCGTAGCCGCTCCGACCCCGCCCCGGTAGCGGTGGCCCGCTCCGACTGGGCCGGGGCAGCCGGACCTGGTAGGAAGATCCTTATGAGTACTGCCGCCACCGACGAGGTTATCGACCTCTGCCGCGACCTCATCCGCATCGACACCACGAACACCGGCGACCACGCCACCAGCGCGGGCGAGCGGGCCGCGGCCGAGTACGTCGCGACCAGCCTCAGCGAGGTCGGCCTGCACCCGCAGGTGGTGGAGAGCAGGCCGGGCCGGGCCAACGTGATCACCCGGATCCCGGGCCGGGACAGCTCGCGCGGGGCGCTGCTGGTCCACGGCCACCTCGACGTCGTGCCGTTCGACGCCTCCGAGTGGTCGGTCCACCCGCTGTCCGGCGAGATCAGGCCCGACGGGACCAGCGGCGACTGCATCTGGGGCCGGGGCGCGGTCGACATGAAGGACTTCGACGCCATGTCGCTGGCCGTGGTGCGCGACTGGCAGCGCACCGGCTACGTGCCGCCCCGCGACATCGTGCTGTGCTACACCGCCGACGAGGAGGCCGGCAGCGAGTTCGGCGCCACCTTCCTCGTGGAGAAGCACCCGGAGCTGCTGGAGGGCTGCACCGAGGCGGTCGGCGAGGTCGGCGGCTTCTCGTACACGGTGAGCAACGACCTGCGGCTCTACCTGGTGCAGACGGCCGAGAAGGGCATCGACTGGCTGCGCGTGCACGCCACCGGCCGCCCCGGCCACGGCTCGTTCGTGCACGACGACAACGCGGTGACCGCGCTGGCCGAGGCGGTGGCCCGGGTCGGGCGGCACCGGTTCCCGGTGGTGGTCACCCCGACCGTGCGCGCGTTCCTGGCCGAGATCTCCGACGCGCTGCAGATCGAGCTCGACCCCGACGACCCCGAGGCGGCCATCGCCAAGCTCGGCCCGATCGCCACCATCATCGGCGCGACCATCCGGAACACGGCCAACCCGACCCGGCTGGCCGCCGGGTACAAGGACAACGTGATCCCGAGCCGGGCGAGCGCGACCATCGACTGCCGTACCCTGCCCGGCCAGTTCGACCTGTTCCGCGAGCAGCTGGTGGAGGTGCTCGGCCCGGATCTGGAGATAGAGTCGATTCACCGCCAGAACGCGCTGGAGACCACGTTCGACGGAGCACTGGTGGACGCCATGGCGCTGGCGCTGCGGGCCGAGGACCCGGGGGCGCGGGCGGTGCCGTACATGCTGTCCGGCGGCACCGACGCCAAGTCGTTCGCCAGGCTGGGGATCCGCTGCTTCGGGTTCGCCCCGCTGCGGCTTCCCGCAGAGCTGAACTTCTCCGCGTTGTTCCATGGCATCGACGAGCGCGTCCCGGTGGAGGGACTACAGTTCGGCGTGCGGGTTCTCGACAGGTTCCTGCGTCAGAGTTGAAAGCCCGTCGGTGCACACGACTCTGTCTCGTCGTATGAAGGAGTAACCGAGTAATGAGCGACAACCACGCTGCCGTCGAGGCCGCGCTGGAAGAGATGATCACCACGGCCCGGGCGCACCTGGCCGCCGTCCGCGACGCCAAGGGTGAGGTCGACAGCGACGAGGTCTGGCGGGCCTATGTGGCGTTCAACAACGCCGCCGTCGCCTACGACGACGCCCTCTCGGAGACGTACGGCGAGCCGCTGCCCTGGGAGGTGGAGCCGATCGACCTGGAGAAGGCCGACCGCTTCATGGCCGACCTGGTGGCCGCGGAGCAGGCTCCTACCGACCCGCACCCGCGTGTGATCTCCGTCCGCCAGCGCCGCGACTACCTGGTCCCGAGCGTATCCGCGCTGATCAACGCCGCCGAGCTGGCCCGCCGCGAGGCCGGGCTCAGCGACGGCGACTCCGAGCCGGTCGCCACCGTGGCCGACGCGCTGCTGGAGCTGCTGCAGAGCTCCGACGGCTCGCTGGCGGCGCTGGACATCCCGGAGCTGGAGCCGCTGGACGGCATCGTCACCGTGGCCGAGGTCGAGAGCTCGCTGGAGCCCGACGACTTCGAGGAGTCCGACGCCAACGGCCCGTTCACCCTGGGCGCCCAGGACAAGCTCGTCGCCCGCCTCGACGAGCACCTGAACGGCGACATCATGGAAGACCAGGACTGATCTTCCGCACCGACGAGAGCGGCGCGCGCCCGGTGGGTGCGCGCCGCTCTCGTTCCCACCGGCTCAGCCGCCCAGGACCGAGTCGCGCGCCTTGCGCATGTCCTCCAGGGCCGACGCGCTCGCCTTGCCCTGCCGGAAGACGAAACCGTAGGACTGCCCGTTCAGCCACCTGCAGTACACGCCGGTGACCTGCTCGAAAGCGCCGGTGCCGCAGCCGACGGAGCCGCGACGTTCTCCAGGCCCTGGGCGACATAGGTCAGGCTGCTGTCCTTCGACCGCGCCCGGGTGCCGATCTTCGCCGGAGCGCCCGCGCTCGGCGACGGCGCGGCGCTGGGCTTGGCGGCGGTCGGCGACGGGGTGGGGCTGGGTGCGGGTGAGGCCAGTAGGTCGGTTTCCGGCGTCAGGCGGAAGGGCCGGGCAGGACGGCCAGCCGAAGCGGGCGGCGGAGCAGCACCTGGCGGGTGCCGTCCTTCATGAGCCGCATCCGGGCCAGTTCCCAGCCGCCGTACTCCGCCTGGATGGCCAGCCGCACCGCCGCGGTCAGCCGATCGATGTCTGGTGGCAGCCGCAGCGGTGCGTATTCGTAGTCCATGTCCCGATCGTGCACCTTCACCCGTGGGGGCGGCAAGCGTGTTGTGCTGCAGTTTCGGGGAAGGTGCGGCATTCGGGGCCGGGATTCGTGCACTCTCCACGAAACAGCACCTGGCCGCGGCGCGTCACGACTCCAGCTCGGGGTACGTGATGGCGATGGCGGAGACGTCGTCGAGGGCGCGGGCGATCTCCGGGGGCAGGACGATGTCCTCCACCTGCATCGCCGCCACCAGCTGGCCGACGTCGCGGGCGCCCAGGATCGGCGCGGTCACCCCGGGCCGGTCCCGCACCCAGGCCAGGGCCACCTCGGCGGAGGTGACGCCGAGCCCGTCGGCGGCCGTGGCCACCGCCTCGACGATCGCCGAGCAGCGCGGCTGCAGGTACGGCAGCACGAACCGCTCGAAGTGCGGCGACGCCCCGCGCGAGTCGGCGGGCCGCCCGTGCCGGTACTTGCCGGTCAGCACCCCGCGCCCCAGCGGCGACCAGGGCAGCACCCCGATGCCCAGGGCCGCGCAGGCGGGCAGCACCTCCCGCTCGATACCGCGCTGGAGCAGCGAGTACTCCATCTGGGTGGCGACGATCGGGGCGCGGCCGGGCCAGGCCTTCTGCCAGGTGGCGGCGCGGGCGGTCTGCCAGCCGGAGAAGTTAGACACCCCGGCGTAGCGGGCCCGGCCGGTGCTGACGGCGTGGTCGACCGCGGCCAGGGTCTCCTCCCAGGGCGTGTCCGGGTCGCTGCCGTGCACCTGCCACAGGTCCACGTACGACACGCCGAGGCGGCGCAGGGTGGTGTCCAGGGTGCGCAGCAGGTGCCCGCGCGAGCCGTCGTGGCGGCGCCCGGCCCGGGCCCGCAGCCCGGCCTTGGCGACGATGAGGATGTCGTCACGCGACACCATGGCGTCGAGCAGGGTGCCCAGCACGGCCTCGGCCTCGCCGTCGGCGTATACGTCGGCGGTGTCCAGGAGCGTGCCGCCGGCGTCCACATACGCCTTGAGCTGGGCACCGGCGTCGTCGGGGTCGGTGTCCAGACCCCACGTCATGGTGCCCAGGGCGAGGCGGGAGACCATCATCCCGCTGTTGCCGAGCGGCCGCTGCTGCATGGCCTGAACTGTATTCGCCTTCGACCGGGGTCGCGGATCCGTGGTCCGGTCAGCCGGTGCCGCCAGGGCGGCGCAGTTTCGTCAGCGCGGCCGGGGCCAGGTGGCGCGCGAGGGCGTCCAGTGCGGCGGTCACCTCCGCCAGTCGGCCGGGGTCGCCGGGGCCGAGCGCGGCGGCCAGGGCGGCCTCGACGCCCGTCGCGCGGATCTCGGCGACGCGGTCGGACACCTGCTCGGCCGGGTGCACGAGCTGGCGGCGCCGGTCGCCTGGGTCGGTGCGGGTCCGCACGGCACCGGCTTCGCGCAGCCGGGCGACGCTGCCGGAGACCGCGCTCTGCGGGAACCCGGTGCGTTCGGTGATCTCGCTGATCGAGCTGCCCGGGTGGGCCGCGACGTCGGCCGCGACGATCAGGACGGTCCGCTCCGCGCCCTGGCGCGGGCCGTCGGCCGGGGTGGGGATGGCGTCCTGGCCGATCTTCATCAGCGTCCGCCCGAGCAGGAACAGGTCGACTCCGTTCATGGTGCCAGCTTACATCATTCTTGATACATCAGAAATGATGGGTTATGGTTCCGGCATGACGATCACGAGCGCGGCCCGCGCCGCGACCCTGTCCGTGCCGGGCGCCGAGCTGTACTACGAGGTGCGCGGCACCGGCCCGCTGCTGCTCATCTCCCAGAGCGGCGAGGGCGACGCCGGACGCAGCACCGACCTGGTGGACCGGCTCGTCGCCGACCACACAGTGGTGACGTACGACCGGCGCGGCCTGTCCCGCAGCACCCTGGCCGACCCGGCCCGGCCGGGCACCATGGCCGACCACGCCGACGACGTGCACCGGCTGCTCGCGGCGCTGACCGACCGGCCCGCCCGGATGCTCGGCTGCAGCCTCGGCGCCGTCATCGGCATGCACCTGGCCGTCCGCCACCCGGAGCAGCTGGCGGTGCTGGTCGCGCACGAACCCGTCGCGCCCCGGCTGCTGCCGCCCGCCGAGCGCGCCTGCCACGAGGAGGAGCTGCGGGAGCTGCAGCGGCTCTACCGGGCCGAGGGCCTGCGGGCGGTGTTCGGGCAGATCGCCCGAGTGCTGGGCATCGACCCGGCCAGCCCCGACGCCGAGCCCGGACTGACCCCGCAGCCGCTGGACGCCCGGCGCACCGCGAACTTCGACGTCTTCATCGAGCACGACTTCACCGCGATCGTGCGCGACACCCTCGACCCGGCGGCGGTGCGCGACGCCGGCGTGCCCATCGTCCCCGCGTACGGCCGGACCACCCCGCACCACGTCTTCGACCACCGCTGCGCGATGGAGCTGGCCGCGCTGGTCGGCACCGCCGCGGTCGACTTCCCGGGCGGCCACAACGGCAACACCACCCACCCCCGGGCGTACGCCGAACGGCTCCGCGACGTGCTCGCGACGGTACGGTGACCGGGCACGCCCTGTGCTTCACATGATCCCTACTAGCCGGTAACCTGACGTCGTCCCGCTCCGGTGCGGGCACCGACCTGGGAGGCGCGCCATGAAGCTCGGACTCAACATCGGATACCTCACGCCCTGGTCGACCCCGGCCACGCTGGTCGAGCTGGCGCAGGAGGCCGACCGGCTCGGCTTCTCCAGCGCCTGGGTCGCCGAGGCGTACGGTTCCGACTCGCCGAGCCTGGTGACCTGGATCGCCGCGCACACCGAGCGCATCGACGTCGGCAGCGCCGTCATGCAGATCCCGGGCCGCACCCCGGCCGCGACCGCGATGACCGCCGCCACTATCGACACCCTGTCCGGCGGCCGGTTCCGGCTCGGGCTGGGCGTGTCGGGGCCGCAGGTCTCCGAGGGCTGGCACGGGGTGCGCTTCGGCAAGCCGCTGGCCCGTACCCGCGAATATGTCGACATCGTCAAGCTCGCGCTGAGCCGCAAGCAGGTCAGCTACGACGGCGAGTTCCACACCCTGCCGCTGCCCGACGGGCCGGGCAAGTCGCTGCGGCTGAACTTCCACCCGCTGCGCACCGAGATCCCGATCTACCTGGCCGCGGTCGGCCCGAAGAACCTGGAGCTGGCCGGCGAGATCGCCGACGGCTGGCTGGCCGTGTTCTTCGCGCCCGAATTCGCCGCCGAGCAGCTGGCCGCGATCGAGCGCGGACGCCAGAAGGCGGGCAAGACGATCGCCGGGTTCGACATCGTGCCCACCGTCCCGGTCGTGGTGGGCGACGATGTGAGCATGTGTGCCGAGCTGGTCCGGTCGTACGCCGCGCTGTACGTCGGCGGCATGGGCAGCCGCCAGCAGAACTTCTACAACCAGCTGGCCACCCGCATGGGCTACGGCGAGGCGGCCGAGAAGGTGCAGGACCTGTTCCTGGCCGGGCGCCACCGCGACGCCGCCGAGGCGGTGCCGATGGAGTTCATCGACCGGACGTCCCTGCTCGGTCCCAAGGACCGCATCGCGGCGAGACTGCGTGACTTCGCCGACGCGGGCGTGACTACGCTGTCGCTGGCGCTGTTCGTCGCAGACGCCGACTCGGGCCGGGAGACGTTGCGTACCGTCGCTGAGGCGTACGCGGAGAGTGGACTGGGAGACTAGGTGGAGATCACGATCTGGCAGGCGATCATCCTGGGCATCGTGGAGGGGATCACCGAGTTCCTCCCGATCTCCTCGACGGGCCACCTGACCATCACCGAGAAGCTGATGGGCCTGCCGATCGACGACACGGCCGTCACCGCCTTCACCGCCGTGATCCAGATCGGGGCGATCGCGGCGGTGCTGGTCTACTTCGCCAAGGACATCGGGCGCCTGGCCTCGGCCTGGTTCAAGGGCGTCTTCTCCAAGGAGGCCCGCGAGGACCTCGACTACCGCCTGGCCTGGTACGTCATCGCCGGCTCCATCCCGATCGGCATCGTCGGCTTCCTCGGCAAGGACCTGATCACCGGCCCGCTGCGCAGCCTCTGGTTCGTGGCCGGGTCGATGATCGTGTGGGCGGGCGTGATGGCCTTCGCCGAGTACGCCGCCACCCAGATCCGCGACGAGAAGCAGCTCACCCTCAAGGACACCCTGATCATCGGCTTCGCCCAGTGCCTGGCCCTGATCCCCGGGGTGTCGCGCTCCGGCGCCACGATCACCACCGGTCTGCTGCGCGACCTCGACCGGGTCACCGCCACCCGGCTGTCCTTCTTCCTCGGCGTGCCCGCCCTGGTCGCGGCGGGCGTCTACGAGCTGCCCGAGGCGCTGGGCAGCGAGGCGGTCAGCGGCGCGGTCCTGGGCGTCGGCACGCTGGTCAGCTTCCTCGTCGCGTACGCCTCGATCGCCTGGCTGCTCAAGTTCGTCGCCCACCACACCCTGATGGCCTTCGTGTGGTACCGGGTGATCCTCGGCGGCGCGATCATCGCGCTGCTCGCCACAAGCACCATCAGCGCGACCTAGGCTTGCGGACGTGGCCACGCTTCTACTGCTGCGACACGGTCGCACCACCGCCAACGCAGACGGCATCCTCGCCGGCGACCTGCCCGTCGAGCTGGACGAGTTCGGCGCCGAGCAGGCCCGCCAGGCCGGTGCCCGGCTGACCGGGCTCCCGCTGGCCGTCGTGGTCAGCAGCCCGCTGCTGCGCTGCCGCCAGACGCTGGACCTGGCCCTGCCCGGCACTCCCGTCACCGCCGACGACGGCCTGCGCGAGTGCGGCTACGGCGAGTGGTCCGGGCGGGCCCTCAAGGAGCTGGCCGACAACCCGCTGTGGGCCACCGTGCAGCACCATCCGGCCGCGGTGACGTTCCCGGGCGGCGAGGCGATGGCCGCGATGGCCAACCGCGCCGTCACCGCCGTACGCGCCTGGGACGCTCGGATCACCGAGTCGCACGGGCACGAGGCGGTGTGGCTGGCGTGCAGCCACGGCGACGTGATCAAGGCGATCGTGGCCGACGCGCTCGGCATGCACCTGGACCTGTTCCAGCGCATCCAGGTCGAGCCGTCGTCGATCACCGCGATCCGGTACACCCCGCAGCGGCCGTTCGTGCTGCGCGTCAACGACACCGGCGGCTCCCTGGACGCCCTGGTGCACAAGCACCGCCCCCCGGCCGAGGAGACCGCCGAGGGCGACGCCGTCCTCGGCGGCGGCGCCTGACCTGTCCCTCGCCCCGCGAGAGGGTGCAGCTTCGGGGAAAGTGCAGGAATCTCGGCCTGCATACGTGCAGTTTCCCCGAAACTGCGCCCTCTAGCCTGGCGGGCTTGCGACCAGGGCGAGCAGCTGTACCGCCGCGGTGAGGCGGTGCTCGGGCTCGGTGGCGAAGCCGAGCACCAGCCCCGGCGGGCCGGGGCGGGTGCGCATCGGGCTCACCGGCACCGCCTCGACGCCCTCGGCCAGGGCGGCCGCGGCCAGCGCGACGTCGTCAGCGGCGGCGGGCAGCTCCGCGTACAGGTGCAGGCCCGCGCTGATGCCCCGGACCGCCGCCTGCGGCAGGTGCTCGGCCAGGGCGGCGGCCAGCGCGTCGCGGCGGCGCCGGTAGACCAGCCGGACCCGGCGCAGGTGCCGGTCGTAGCCGCCGTCGGCGAGCAGTTCGGCCAGGGCGTACTGCTCCAGCGCCGGTGAGCCGAGGTCGAAGTGGCGGCGCAGGCGCGCCGCGTCGGCGGCCAGGTGGTCGGCGGGGTGCCGGTGGTGCCGGCCGTGGTCGGGCCGCTGGCCCAGCGGCGGCGGCCGTCGGGGCGGGTGCTGCTCGGCGCGGCCGTGGTCGTCGCCGGGACCGCGCTGGCCACCGGCGGCGGATCGGGCAGCGCGGCCGGGCTGCTGTACAGCCTCGGCGCGCTGGCCTGCGAGGTGTGCTTCTCGCTGTTCGCGCTGCCGCTGCTGCCGAAGCTGGGCGCGATCCGGCTGTCCGGGTACGCGGCGGCGGTGTCGCTGCCCATGTTCGCCGTCCTCGGGCTGGCCGTCGACGGGCCCGCCTTCCTGCGCCTGCCGACCGCGACCGAGCTGATCGGACTGGGGTACCTGTCGCTGGCGGTCAGCGTCGGCGCGTTCCTGCTCTGGTACTCGGCCCTGCCCCGGCTGGGCGCGGACCGGGCCGGGCTGTTCGCCGGAGTGCTGCCCATCGGCGCGGTCACCACGGCGGCCGTCCTGGGCCAGGGCCTGCCGACACCGCTCGCGGCCGCTGGATCGGCGCTGGTCGTCGCGGGCGTCCCACTCGGCGTGTCCCACTCCACGGCCCCGATCCTCGCCGTGGTCAGCCCCGCCCGCAGCCCAAATCCGGCGACTTGATCGGCCCCGCGCCATCCGTCCCGCTCGGGCCGTGCCATTCGTCCCGCTCGGGCCGTGCCGTCGCCGAGAAGCGCCGTCCAGTTTCGGGGAAACTGCACGAATCAGCGCCTTGATTCCAGCAGTTTCCCTGAAACTGCACGCACCCCGTCCCCGTGCCAGCGCGCGGCGGGCGTGTCAGGTGGCGGCGCGCAGGGCCAGGTACAGGTCCACCCGGTCGGGGAAGTGGTCGAGGTCGCGGCCGGTCAGGGCGCCGATGCGGCCGATGCGGTAGCGCAGGGTGTTGACGTGCAGGTGCAGCGCGGCCGCGCACCGGGTCCAGGAGCCGTCGCAGTCGAGGAAGGTGCGCAGCGTGTGCACCAGGTCGGCGCGGTGGGTGCGGTCGTACTCGCGCAGCGGGGACAGCAGCCGCCGCGCGAACTCCTCCCGGACCGGCCGGGGCACGCTGGCCAGCAGCAGTTCGTGCGAGGCGAGCTCGGCGCTGCCCACCACGCGGACCCGGCCCGGCCGCTGGGCCGCGTACTCCAGGGCGTGCTCGGCCTGGGCCAGGGCCGAGGGCAGCCCGGCCGGATCGGCGGCGGGTTCGCTGATCCCGGCGGTCAGCCGCAGTCCGCGTACCGCCGAGACCAGGTGGCGGGCGCGGTCGCGCAGCACGGGTTCGGCCCCGGCGATCACCGCGACGGCCCGCGTACCCCCGCCGGAGACGGCCGCCTGCGCCGGTTGCAGCAGCTCGGCCAGGAGCCCGGCCGCGTCGGCGCCGGTGGTCAGCGCGGCGAGCACGGTGTGCGGCCCGGCGCCGGGCAGCCCGCAGGCCCGCAGCGCGGCGGTGACCTCGGCTCGGGCGGCGCCGCCGCGCAGCGCCGTGACCAGCTGCCCCGCGAGGCGGTGCTCCAGGCGGCGGGCCCGGTCGCTCCGGGCGGCGTCGAGCACGGCCAGGGCGACGAGGTTCTCGATGGGCGCGGGGCCGCCCTCGACGGCGACGAACCGGCCGAGCGGCCGCTCGCCCGGCGGTACCTGGTCCAAATGGAACTCACGACCGCCCAGCACGCGGCGTACCGGCAGCGCGGCGGCGCGCAGGAACTCGCGGGCCAGGCGGGGGCCGAGGTCCAGCTGGGGCCCGGCGATCACGCGGCCGGTGCAGCTGAGCAGCCAGGCGCCGGTGGCGGGCCAGACCTCGGCCAGCTCGGCCCCGGCGGCGAGGCTGGCGACCAGGCCGCGCTGGCGGCTGCGGTCGGCCAGGTCGCCGGCTTCGCGTTCGGCCCACAGCACCGCGTTGATCCGGTCGGTGACCTCCCGGAACGACACCTCGGCCGGTACCGCGAACAGCGGCAGCCCGTGCCGGGCGCACGCCTGCACCAGGTCGGCGGGGACAGGCCCGCTCCCGCCCTCACCGGCGCCGAGGGCGGCCACGCCCGAGCGGACCAGGTGGGAGACGAACAGGTCGGAGTCCTCCGGCCCGCGGCGCCACATCATGCCGGTGAGCACCACCTCGCCGCCGGTCAGGTAGCGGGTCGGGTCGAGCAGGTCGGTGGTGTACGCCAGCGTCAGCGGCCGGTCGAGCTCGCCCGCGCCCACGAGCACCGGCAGCCGCGACCCGGGCTGTTCCAGCACGTCACGAAGCCGCATCGGCACCTGCCCTCGTAGTAACCTCCGAAGAGGGTAACCAGGCATTGTTGCGGTTTCAGCACATCTGACGCTTCATCGGTACGGGGCTGGGCAGTTGACTCAACGCATGTCGACAGCCGCCTTCAACGAGCTGCCAACGCCGCAGGCCGAGGCGGAACTGCTCGCCTGCTGCGCCAGTCCGGTGTGGGCGGCGCGGGTGGCGGCCGGCCGGCCGTACGCGGACGCGGACACGCTGATCGCGGCCGCGGAGGTGGCGCTGGACGGCCTCGACTGGGCGCAGCTGGAGCGGGCGCTGGCCGCGCATCCGCGGATCGGGGAGCGGGCGGGCGGCGACAGCCGGGAGGCGGCCTGGTCGCGGCGCGAGCAGTCGGGCGCGGCCGGGGCCGACGCGGCCACGGCCCAGGCGCTGGTCGCGGCGAACCGGGCGTACGAGGAGCGGTTCGGCCACGTCTTCCTGATCTTCGCCAGCGGCCGCTCGGCGCAGCAGATGCTCGCGGCGGCACGGGCCCGGCTCGGGCACGACCCGACCACGGAGCGCGAGGTCGTACGCCGTGAGCTCAGCGCGATCACCGTCAACCGGCTCCGGAAGTTGATGCACTCATGAGCCTGTCGACGCACGTGCTGGACACCTGCCGGGGTGAGCCCGCGGCCGACGTGCCGGTGACGCTGCAGCGGCTGGGGCAGTACGGCTGGACCACGGTCGCGTCGGGCACCACCGACGCCGACGGGCGGCTGCGCGACTGGGTGCCCGCCGAGCAGTGGCTGCCCGGCCGCTACGGGCTGCGCTTCGACGTCGCCGCGTACCAGGGGCTGGGCAGCTTCTTCCCCGAGGTGACGATCGTCTTCGACGTCGCCGACGCGACCCGGCACCTGCACCTGCCGTTGTTACTCAGCAAGTTCGGCTACACCACCTACCGGGGTTCCTGATGAGCATCCACCTGGGCGCGAACTGCTACGGCAAGGCCGAGTGCCGGCTGGTGCGGGTGGACCGCGACGGCCCGCGGCACCGGCTCACCGACCTGACCGTCAGCACCTCGCTCGCGGGCCGCCTGGAGGCGACCCACCTGACCGGCGACAACGCCGACGTGCTGCCCACCGACACGCAGAAGAACACCGTGTACGCCCTGGCCCGCCACGGCATCACCGCGATCGAGGCGTTCGGGCTGGACCTGGCCCGGCACTTCGTCAGCGGACCGGTCGAGCAGGCGCGGGTGACCGTCGAGCAGCATCCGTGGCAGCGGCTCGGCGACCACTCGTTCGCCCGGCGCGGCGACGAGACCCGGCTGGCCGTGGTCACCGCCGACGCGCGGGGCGCGTGGGTGGTCGGCGGGCTGACCGGGCTGGTGCTGCTGAACACGACGGACTCGGAGTTCCGCGGCTTCGCCCGGGACCGGTACACGACCCTGCCGGAGGCGGCCGACCGGATCCTGGCCACGGCGGTCGACGCCCGCTGGCGGTTCGACGGGCTCGACGTCGGCTGGGACGAGGCGTACGACGACGTACGCGCCGCCCTCGTCGACGCCTTCGTGCAGACGTACAGCCGCTCGCTGCAGCAGACGCTGTACGCGATGGGCGAGCGGGTGCTCGACCGGGTGCCGCAGGTGGCCGAGGTGCGGCTGGCGCTGCCGAACCGGCACCACTTCCTGGTCGACCTGGCGCCGTTCGGGCTGGACAACCCGGGCGAGGTGTACCTCGCCGCCGACCGGCCGTACGGGCTGATCGAGGCGGCGGTGCTGCGCGACGGCGCGGCCCCGGCCGGGCCGTCGTGGGAGTGGGCGGGGCGATGATGGACTTCCTGACGCCCGTGACCTGGGCCGACGCGCTGGCGGTCAAGGCCGACCGGCCCGAGGCGGTGCCGGTGGCCGGGGGCACCGACGTGATGGTGGAGCTGAACTTTCACCGGCGCCGCCCGGCCGCGCTGCTGGACCTGACCCGGGTGCCGGAGCTGGCGGCCTGGGGGCGCGACGGCGACGTGCTGCGCGTCGGGGCGGGCGTCAGCTACACCCGGCTCATCGAGGAGCTGGGCGGCCTGCTGCCGGGGCTGGCCGCGGCGTCGCGCACGGTGGGCTCGCCGCAGATCCGCAACCGGGGCACCCTGGGCGGCAACCTCGGCTCGGCCTCCCCGGCCGGGGACGGCCATCCGCCGCTGCTGGCCGCCGGGGCCGTGGTCGAACTCGCCTCGGTACGCGGCACCCGCGAGGTCCCCGTCGCCGACTTCTTCACCGGCCCCAAGCGCAGCGTGCTCGCCCCCGACGAGCTGATCGCGGCGGTGCTGGTCGCCCCGGCCGACGGGCCGGAGCAGTTCGCCAAGATCGGCACCCGCAACGCGATGGTGATCGCGGTCAGCTCGTTCGCGCTGGCCCTGCACCCGGGGCGGCGCTCGGTCGGCACGGGCATCGGCTCGGCCGCGCCGACCCCGCGCCGCGCCCCCGAGGCGGAGGAGTTCGCCGCCGCGCACCTGCCCTGGGACGGCCCCGGGCCGCTCGACCCGGACCTGGCCCGCCGCTTCGGCGAGCTGGTGTCGGCCGCGGCCGCCCCGATCGACGACGTACGCGGCACCGCCGCCTACCGCAGGCACAGCCTGTCGGTGCTGGCCCGGCGCACGCTGACCTGGGCCTGGGAGGAACTGTGCGAGTGACGTGCACGGTCAACGGGGTGCCCCGCACCGCCGACGACGTCTGGGAGGGCGAGAGCCTGCTGTACGTGCTGCGCGAGCGGCTCGGCCTGCCCGGCAGCAAGAACGCCTGCGAACAGGGCGAATGCGGCTCGTGCACGGTGTACCTGGACGGCACCGCGGTGTGCTCGTGCCTGGTCGCGGCGGGGCAGGCGGTCGGCCGGGAGGTCGTCACCGTCGAGGGGCTGAGCGGCGGCCCGGATGCCGAACCGGGGCCGGTGCAGCGGGCGTTCCTGGCGGCGGGCGCGGTGCAGTGCGGCTTCTGCACCCCGGGCCTGATCGTGGCCGTGGACGACCTGCTCAGCCGCAACCCGCACCCCACCGATCCGCAGATCCGCGAGGCCCTGGCCGGCAACCTGTGCCGCTGCACCGGCTACGAGAAGATCATGGAAGCGGTACGGCTCGCGGCCGGTGGTCAGGCATGAGCGGGCGGGACGAGCAGCTGACGGCGCCGCCGCCGAGCCCGCCGCAGCGGGTGCTGCTGTCGGACTGCGCGATCGCGACGGTCGACGCCGCCGGCACCGAGTACGAGCGCGGGCACGTGCTGGTCGAGGGCGACCGGATCGCGGCGGTCGGGGCGGGCGGGTACGCCGGGCCGGTGGACCGGGTCATCGACGGGCGGGGCTGCCTGGCCACGCCGGGCCTGGTCAACACGCACCACCATCTGTACCAGTGGGCCACCCGGGGGCTGGCGCAGCAGCGCGACCTGTTCGGCTGGCTGGTCGAGCTGTACCCGACCTGGGCCCGGCTGGACGACGAACTGGTGCACGCCACCAGCGCGGCCGGGCTGGGCTGGCTCGCCCTGTCGGGCTGCACCACCGCCGCCGACCACCACTACGTCTTCCCGCGCGGCACCGGGGACCTGATCGGGGCGCAGGTCCACGCGGCGGCCGGGATCGGCGTACGGCTGCACGCCTGCCGGGGGTCGATGGACCTGGGGGAGAAGGACGGCGGGCTGCCGCCCGACCACGTGGTGGAGTCGACCGACGCGGCGCTGGCCGCGACCGCCGAGGCGATCGAGCGCCACCACGATCCGTCGCCGTCGGCGACGGTGCGGGTGGCGGTCGCGCCGTGCTCGCCGTTCTCGGTCACCCCGGAGCTGATGCGCGAGGCGGCGGCGCTGGCCCGCGCCCACGGCGTACGCCTGCACACGCATCTTGCGGAGACGCTCGACGAGGAGGAGTTCTGCCGCGACCGCTTCGGCTGCACCCCCGTGGAGTACGCGGAGAAGCTGGGCTGGCTCGGCGGGGACGTGTGGCTGGCGCACGGGGTGCACCTGGACGCGGCCGCGATCGCGCGGCTGGGCGCGACCGGCACCGGCATCGCGCACTGCCCCAGCTCCAACGCCCGGCTCGGCGCGGGCATCGCACCGGTCCGGGACCTGCTCGACGCGGGCGCCCCGGTCGGCCTGGGCGTCGACGGCGCCGCCTCCCAGGAGGCGGGCGCGCTCGGCCCGGAACTGCGCCAGGCGCTGCTGTCGGCCCGGCTGCGGGCCGCCCGCACCGGCTCCGCGGCCGGTCCGGGGTCCGCTTCCGGCGCGGCGCCCGCTTCCGGCGCGGCGGTCGGCGAGCGCGGGGCGGTCGGCGAGCGCGCGGCGCGGTCGCGTGACGGCGTGGCGGCGGCCGCGCTGACGGCGCGGGAGGCGCTGGCGCTCGGGACCATCGGCGGGGCGCGGTGCCTGGGGCGGGAGCGGGAGCTGGGGTCGCTGGAGGTGGGCAAGCTGGCCGACGTCGCGCTGTGGCGGCTGGACGGGCTGGGGCACGCGGGGATCGCCGACCCGGTGGCCGCGCTGGTGCTCGGACCGCCCGCGCCGCTGGAGGCGCTGCTGGTCGGCGGCGCGGCCGTGGTCCGGTCCGGGCGGCTCACCAACGCCGACCAGGGCGCGCTTGCGCGGGACCTCGCCCGCGTCAGCCGCCGCCTGACCAACGAGGTGTCCCGATGACGACCATCCCGTTCACCGAACCGCTCGGCACGGCCGGATCTTGTGCGTTTTCCGTCGCTGGAACGACGGAAAACGCACAAGATATCGAAAGCCTGGCCGGTGCGGCACCCGCCGGCCCGGCACGCATCGCGGACAGGGTCCGGCGGAGCGGACAGGTCGCCCAGGTCCGGCCGGCTGATGCGACCAGGCCGACTGCGCAGGTGCGGGTGGGGGCGCGGCCGACCGGGCTGGATGTCCGGGTCGGGGGCGGGGTGGGCAGCAGCCCGCAGCGGCCGGACGGGCGGCTCAAGGTCAGCGGCGAGTTCGCGTTCTCGTCGGATCTGTGGGCCGACGACATGCTGTGGGGGGCGACGCTGCGCAGCCCGTACCCCCGCGCGAAGCTCACGGGCCTGGACCTGACCGCGGCGGTCGCGCTGCCGGGGGTCTACGCGGTGCTCACGGCGCAGGATGTGCCGGGACGCCGGGTGTACGGCCTGGAGCACGCCGACCAGCCCGTCCTGGCGGGCACGGAGATCCGCTACCAGGGCGAGCCGATCGCGATCGTGGCCGCCGACCACCCCGAGACCGCCCGCCGGGCCGCCTCGCTGATCAAGGCCGACTACGAGGTGCTCGCCCCGGTCACCGACCCCGACGCGGCGCTGCTGCCAGGCTCGGACCGGGTGCATGCCGACCGGCCCAATCTGCTGCGCCACGTGCCGATCCGCAAGGGCGACCCGGCCGCGACCGCCCCGGTCGTGGTCACCGGCGAGTACCAGGTCGGCATGCAGGACCAGGCGTTCCTCGGCCCGGAGTCCGGGCTGGCGGTGCCCGCCGAGGACGGCGGCGTCGACCTGTACATCGCGACCCAGTGGCTGCACGTCGACCAGCAGCAGGTCGCGGCCTGCCTGGGCCTGCCGCAGGAGAAGGTGCGGCTCACCCTGGCCGGGGTCGGCGGCGCCTTCGGCGCGCGCGAGGACCTGTCCATGCAGGTGCACGCGTGCCTGCTCGCGCTGCGCACCGGCCGTCCGGTGAAGATGGTGTACGGCCGGGAGGAGTCGTTCTTCGGCCACGTGCACCGCCACCCGGCCCGGCTGCGCTACGAGCACGGCGCCGACCGCGACGGCCGCCTGGTCTACGTGAAGGCGAGCATCGTGCTGGACGGGGGCGCGTACGCCTCCAGCACCGGCGCGGTCGTCGCCAACGCCGCCACCCTCGGCATCGGCCCCTACGACGTGCCGAACGTGGTGATGGACGCCTACGGCCTCTACACCAACAACCCGCCGTGCGGGGCGATGCGCGGCTTCGGCGCCGTGCAGGCCTGCTTCGCGTACGAGTCGCAGATGGACCGGCTCGCGGCCGCCGTCGGCCTGGACCCGGTCGAGGTGCGGCTGCGCAACGCGCTGACCACCGGCGACCGGATGCCGACCGGGCAGCTCGTGGAGGGCCCCGCCCCGGTCGCCGAGCTGCTGCGGCTGGTGCGGGAGCGGCCGCAGGCCCCGGCCGGGGCCGACTTCCCGCCCGGCGGCACCGCCAACACGACGCGGGGCGAGGGGGTGGTGCGCGGGGTCGGCTACGCCATCGGCATCAAGAACGTGTGCTTCTCCGAGGGGTTCGACGACTTCGCGACCGCGCGGGTGCGGCTGGAGCTGGTCGGCGGGCGCCCGGCCGCACTGGTGCACACCGCCGCCGCCGAGGTGGGGCAGGGGCTGGTCACGGTGCAGGCGCAGATCGTGCGTACCGAGCTGGGCGTGGAGCAGGTGACCATCGCGCCCGCCGACACCAGTGTCGGCAGCGCGGGCTCCTCCTCGGCGTCCCGCCAGACCTACATGACCGGCGGCGCCGTCCGCGCCGCCTGCCTCGCCCTGCGCGCCCGCCTCGCCGCGCGCCTCACGGCGTTAGGAAGGGCCCCTTCCACATCAGATAACGATAAGAAGGGTCCCTTCCTTTCGGCTGAGGAGTGGGTGGGGGCGCTGGAGGCCGGCGCGCTGGAGGAGACGGTGGAGTGGCGCCACCGCCCCACGCACGCACTGGATCCAGAAACCGGCCAGGGCGACGCCCACGTCCAGTACGCCTTCGCCGCCCACCGGGCCACCGTCGACGTAGACGTCGAACTGGGCCTGGTGAAGGTCGTCGAGATAGCCACCGCCCAGGACGTCGGCAAAGCGGTCAACCCGCAGGCCGTGGCCGGCCAGATCCAGGGCGGCACGGCGCAGGGCTTAGGCCTGGCCCTGATGGAGGAGATCCAGGTCGTGGACGGAATGGTACGCAATCCGTCCTTCACCGACTATCTGCTCCCTACGATCATGGACATGCCTCCGATGCGGCTCGACGTCCTGGAGCTGGCCGACCCGCACAGCCCGTACGGTCTACGCGGGGTGGGCGAGCCGCCCACCATCTCGTCCACGCCCGCGGTCGTGGCCGCGATCCGCGCCGCCACGGGCGCGGCCCTGACCCGGGTGCCGGTGCGCCCCGAGCACATCGTTGGAGCCTGAATTGACCGAGATCCTGACCCCCGAGGCGGTCGAGTTCGTCGCCGAGCTGCAGCGGCGCTTCCGCCCCCGGCGCGACGAGCTGCTGGCCGCGCGCCAGGCCCGGCAGAAGGAGATCAGCCGCAGCGGGCGGCTGGACTTCCGCGCCGACACGGCGTGGATCCGGGAGGGGGACTGGACGGTGGCCCCGGCCCCCGCCGACCTGGTCGACCGGCGGGTGGAGATCACCGGCCCGACCGACCGGAAGATGACCGTCAACGCGCTCAACTCGGGCGCGAAGGTGTGGCTGGCCGACCTGGAGGACGCCAACACCCCGCACTGGGCCAACGTCGTCGGCGGCCAGCAGAGCCTGTACGAGGCCGTGCGCCGCACCGTCAGCCTCCAGCAGGGCGACAAGCTGTACGCGCTGCACCCTGGGCCGCTGCCGACCATCGTGGTGCGCCCGCGCGGCTGGCACCTCGACGAGCGGCACCTGCCGGTGGACGGCGCCCCCGGCGTGGCCGCCCTGGTCGACTTCGGCCTCCACTTCTTCCACAACGCCGCCGAGCTGCTGGCCCGGGGCAGCGGGCCGTACTTCTACCTGCCGAAGCTGGAGAGCAGCGAGGAGGCGCGGCTGTGGCAGGACGTGTTCACCGCCGCGCAGGAGCTGCTGGGGATCCCGTACGGCAGCATCCGGGCGACCGTGCTGATCGAGACGATCACGGCCGCGTTCGAGATGGACGAGATCCTCTACGAGCTGCGCGACCACGCCAGCGGGCTCAACGCGGGACGCTGGGACTACCTGTTCAGCCTGATCAAGAAGTTCCGCGAGCACCAGCGGTACGTGCTGCCCGACCGGGGCAGCGTCACCATGGCCGCGCCGTTCCTGCGGGCGTACGCGCAGCTGCTGGTCAAGGTGTGCCACCGGCGCGGGGCGTACGCGATCGGCGGCATGGCCGCCTTCATCCCGAACCGGCGCGACCCGAACGTCACCGCCAACGCCCTGGCCAAGGTGCGCCAGGACAAGGAGCGGGAGGCCGCCGACGGGTTCGACGGGTCGTGGGTGGCGCACCCGGACCTGGTCCCGGTGTGCCTGGAGGTGTTCGAGAAGGCGCTGGACGGCGCCCCGAACCAGCTGCCCCGCCAGCGGCCCGACGTGGAGGTGGCCGCCGACGAGCTGCTGGACGTGTCCACGGTGCCGGGGCGGATCACCCGGGCCGGGGTGCGCGCCAACATCGACGTCGGCATCCGGTACCTGCAGGCGTGGCTGGGCGGCAACGGCGCGGCCGCGATCAACAACCTGATGGAGGACGCCGCCACCGCCGAGATCTCCCGCTCGCAGCTGTGGCAGTGGCTGCGCCACGAGGTGGTGCTCGACTCCGGCGAGCGGGTCACCCGCTCGCTGCTGCAGGAGCTGATCGAGGCCGAGATGCTGGAGCTGGGGCCCGAGTACGCCATCGCGCGCGGCCTGTTCGAGCAGGTGGCGCTCTGCGACGAGTTCACCCCGTTCCTGACCCTGCCGGCCGGGGAGCTGATCGACTGATGCTCAGCCCGGCGGCGTACGCGGAGATCGACCGGCGGCTGGCCGCCGACGACGCGCTGTGGCAGCAGCGGTACCCGGGTGAGCCCGCGACCCGCCAGCCGCTGCACACCGTGTACGTGCCCGCCGACCGGGTCCGGTCCGACCTGGTGGCGCGCTGGGGCGCCGGTGCGCTGGCGGCGCTGGCCGAGCACGGGCTGCCGTACCCGGAGGAGCTGCACGGTCGGGTGGGCCGGAAGCTGGCGTCGGAGCCGATCGAGGACCTGCGGATCGACTTCGAGGACGGCTACGGCGTACGCGAGGACGAGACCGAGGACGCGCACGCGCGCGCCATGGCGGTGTACCTGGCCACCCGGCCGGCGCCGTTCACCGGCATCCGGATCAAGAGCCTGGAGGCGCCGACGCGGGCGCGGGCACTGCGCACCCTGGACCGGTTCCTGGACGCGCTGGGCACCGTCCCGCCGGGGTTCGTGGTGACCCTGCCGAAGGTGAGCTCGGTGGCGCAGGTCGAGGCGATGGTGTCGCTGTGCCGCAGGCTGGAGCCGATCTCCGGGCAGCTGCGGTTCGAGCTGCAGATCGAGCTGCCGCAGGCGGTGCTCGGCGCCGACGGGACGGTCCCGCTGGCCCGGATGATCCACGCCGCCGCCGGGCGGTGCACCGGGCTGCACTACGGCACGTACGACTACTCCGCCGCGCTCGGCATCGCCCCCGGCCGCCAGGCCGCCGACCATCCCGCCGCCGACCACGCCAAGGCGGTGATGCAGGTGGCGGCGGCGGGCACGGGGGTACGGCTGTCCGACGGCTCCACCAACATCCTGCCGGTCGGGGACACCGCCGCCGTCCACGCGGCCTGGGGCGTACACGCGAAGCTGGTGCGCCGGGGCCTGGAACGCGGCTTCTACCAGGGATGGGACCTGCATCCGGCGCAGCTGGCGACGCGCTTCGGCACCGCGTACGCCTTCTTCCGCGACGGCGCTCCGGCCGCGGCCAGGCGCCTGCGCGACTACCTGGACCGCCGCGACAGCGGCTACCTCGACGAGCCCGCCACGGCCCGCATGCTGGCCGCGTTCCTGCGCCGCGGCCTGCACTGCGGCGCCCTCGACCCGGGCGAGTTCGACGTGGACCCGTCCAGTCTGGACGCACTATGAGCGAGCTGGTCTTCCGGTCGTACCGGGTGTTCACGCCGGAAGGGGAGCGGCCCGCCGACGTGGCCGTGCGCGGCGGGCGGATCGCGGCCGTGGCCGGGCACGGGGCGCTGAGCGGCCACGACGTCATCGACCTGGGCGAGTGCGCGCTGCTGCCGGGCCTGGTCGACACGCACGTGCACGTCAACGAACCGGGCCGGACGCAGTGGGAGGGCTTCGACACCGCGACCCGCGCCGCGGCGGCCGGGGGTGTCACCACCATCGTCGACATGCCGCTCAACAGCATTCCGCCGACCGTCGACATCGCGGCCCTGGCGGTCAAGCGGGCCGCAGCGGCCGAGCAGTGCTACGTCGACGTCGGCTTCTGGGGCGGCGCGGTGCCCGGCAACGCCGACCACCTGCCCAAGCTGTACGAGCACGGGGTGTTCGGGTTCAAGGCGTTCCTGATCGACTCCGGGGTGCCGGAGTTCCCGCCGCTGGACCCGGCCGGGCTGGAGTCGGCGCTGCGCGCCGTGGACGCGCTGTTCGTGCTGCACGCCGAGGACCCGGCGCTGGTCGACACCCCCGCGCACGCCGCGCACTTCGCCGACTTCGTCGCCACCCGCCCGCCGCAGGCCGAGGCGTCGGCGGTGGCGACCGCGATCGACCTGGCCCGGCGCACCGGCGCCCGGGTGCACATCCTGCACCTGGCCGCCGCCGAGGCCGTCGCCCTGATCGCGCGGGCGAAGGCCGACGGGGTACGGATCACCGCCGAGACCTGCCCGCACTACCTCACCCTGCGGGCGGAGACGGTCCCCGACGGCGCCACCGAGTTCAAGTGCTGCCCGCCCGTACGCGACGCCGCCCACCAGGACGCCCTGTGGCAGGGGCTGCGCGACGGCGTCATCGAGGCGGTCGTGTCCGACCACTCGCCGTGCCCGCCCGAGCTGAAGGCGGGCGACTTCGCCACCGCCTGGGGCGGCATCGCCTCGGTGCAGCTCAGCCTGCCCGTGGTGTGGACCGCCGCGGTCACCCGGGGGGTGCCGCTGGCGCAGGTCGTCGGCTGGATGGCGCAGGCCCCCGCCGACCTGGTCGGGCTGGGCGGCAAGGGCCGGATCGCGGTCGGCGCCGACGCGGACCTGGTCGCGTTCGACCCCGAGGCGGAGTTCACCGTGGACGCCGCCGCGCTGCTGCACCGCCACCCCGTCTCGCCGTACCAGGGGCGGCGGCTGCGCGGGGTGGTGCGCGACACCTGGCTGCGCGGCCGACTGGCCGGCGCGGAACCGATCGGCCGACTGCTGGAGCGTCCATGATGTTCGAGGAATCGCTGGACCTGGCCTCGCGGGCGCTCGGCGGCAGCGTCGTGGCGGCCAACGACGAGTTCTTCGCCGAGCGCGACAACCTGATCAACCCGTGGGCGCCGAGCTTCACCCCGCGCACCTTCGGTGCCAAGGGCCAGGTCTACGACGGCTGGGAGACCCGCCGCCGCCGCGAACCCGGCCACGACCACGCCGTCGTGCGGCTGGGCACGACCGGCACCGTGCACGGGGTCGTGGTGGACACCGCCTTCTTCACCGGCAACTACCCGCCCGAGGCGGCCGTCGAGGGCTGCCTGCTCGCGGGCTACCCGGCGCCGGACGAGCTGGCCGCGGCGGACTGGTTCCCGCTGGTGGCGCGCTCGCCGCTGCAGGGCGACACCCGCAACCGGTTCCCGGTGGAGCAGCCGCGCCGCGCCTCGCACGTGCGGCTGCGCATCTTCCCGGACGGCGGCGTGGCCCGGCTGCGCGTCTACGGCGCCCCGGTGGCCGACCCGGACCTGCTGCCCGACGTGTTCGACCTGGCCGCCGCCGAGTACGGCGGGCGGGTGCTCGACTGCTCCGACCGCTTCTACGGCTCGCCCGGCAACCTGCTGCTGCCGGGCCTGGCCGCCACCATGGGCGAGGGCTGGGAGACCCGCCGCCGCCGCGACGGCGGCAACGACTGGGTACGGGTCCGGCTGGCCGCCCCCGGCGTGCCGAGCCTGATCGAGCTGGACACCTCCCACTTCAAGGGCAACGCCCCCGGCTGGGCGGCGCTGACCGGCCCGGACGGCGAGCAGCTGCTGCCGCGTACCCGGCTGCAGCCCGACACCCGGCACCGCTTCCGCCCCGCCGTCGCCGCCGCCGTCGAGGAGGTGCTGCTCGACGTGTACCCCGACGGCGGCATGGCCCGGCTGCGCGTCTACGGCGCCCTCACCCCGGACGGCCTGGCCCGGCTGGCCAAGGCATGGCAGGGGGACGACCGGTGAGCACGGCGGGGCTGCTGCTGGCGGCGGGCGCCGGGCGGCGCTACGGCATGCCCAAGGCGCTGGCGCAGGCACCCGGCGGTGCGGAGCTGCTGGTCCAGCGCGCCCTGCGCACCCTGCGGGAGGGCGGCTGCGATCCGGTCGTGGTGGTGCTCGGCGCCGGTGCCGAGCAGGCGCCGCCGCTGCCCGGCGCGCAGGTCGTGGTCAACGAGGACTGGCCCACCGGCATGGGCTCGTCGCTGCGGGCCGGGCTGGACGCGCTGCCCGAGGAGGTCACGGCGGTGGTGGTGCTGCTGGTGGACACCCCCGGCGTCACCCCGCAGGCGGTGCGCCGGATCGCCGCCGACGCCCGCGCCACGACGCTGCGGGTGGCCACGTACAGCGGGGACGGCGGGCATCCGGTGCTGCTCGGGCGCGACCACTGGGACGGGGCGTCCCGGCTGGCCGTCGGCGACGTCGGCGCGCGGCCCTACCTGGTGAGCCAGCTCGTCGAGGAGGTGCCCTGCGACGACATCGCGATCGGCACCGACCTGGACACCCCGCCCGATCTTCGGGACAGCGATGCGTGATGTGCTCGACGAGCTGCACCGGTGGTGGGCGCAGGGCGACACCGTCGGGCTGGCCACGGTGGTGCGTACCTGGCGGTCGGCGCCGCGCCGGCCCGGCGCGTCGATGCTGGTCGCCCCGGACGGGGCGGTCACCGGCAGCGTCTCCGGCGGCTGCGTGGAGGCGGCCGTCTACGAGCTCGCCGTGGACCCCGCCGGGCCGCCCGTGCTGCAGCGGTACGGCATCAGCGACGACGACGCGTTCGCGGTCGGTCTGACCTGCGGCGGCGTCATCGACGTGTTCGTCGAGCGCGTGTCGCGGACGACCTTCCCGGAGCTGGGCGAGGTGGTCGCCTCGATCCGGGCGGGGGAGCCGGTGGCCGTGGTCACCTGCGTGGACCCGGCCGACCACGCTCGGTTCGGGCGGCGCCTGGTCGTCTGGGTCGACCGGACCGCCGGTTCGTTCGGGTCGCCGCGGCTGGACGCGGCCGCGGCCGACGACGCCCGGGGCATGCTCGCCGCCGGGCGCACCGGCACGCTGCGCTACGGCGCCGACGGGCAGCGGCGCGGGGACGAGTTGACGCTGTTCACAGCGGTGTACGCGCCGCCGCCGCGCATGATCGTGTTCGGGGCGATCGACTTCGCCGCCGCCGTGGCCCGGATCGGGTCGTTCCTCGGGTTCCGGGTGACCGTCTGCGACGCCCGGCCGGTGTTCGCGACCGCCCGGCGGTTCCCGGCCGCCGACGAGGTGGTGGTGCAGTGGCCGCACCGGTACCTGTCCGAGCAGGCCGAAAACGCCCTGGTCGACGAGCGGACCGTGCTGTGCGTGCTCACCCACGACCCGAAGTTCGACGTGCCGCTGCTGGAGGTGGCGCTGCGGCTGCCGGTGGCGTACGTCGGGGCGATGGGCTCCCGGCGCACCCACGACGACCGGCTGGCCCGGCTGCGCCTGGCCGGGCTCACCGACGAGCAGCTGGGGCGGCTGCGCTCGCCCATCGGGCTGGACCTGGGCGCGCGTACGCCGGAGGAGACCGCGGTCAGCATCGCCGCCGAGATCGTCGCCAACCGGTGGGGCGGCTCGGGCGCGGTCCTGTCGGAGGTCGACGGGCCGATCCACCATGCGGGCGCGGACACCGCCGCCGACTAGGATGGCGCTGTGACGATCGAGGTGGTGGACGCGCCGGCCAAGGGGCGATACGAGGCACGTGCCGGCGAGGTGCTGGCCGGGTTCATGACGTACCAGGTGACCGGCAAGATCGTCGCGTTCACGCATACCGAGGTGTCGCCGGAGTTCGAGGGCCAGGGCGTCGGCAAGGCCATCGCCCGCCGGGTCATGGACGACGCCCGCGCGGCGGGCCGCACCGTCGTGCCGATCTGCCCGTTCCTGGCCGGCTGGCTGGAGCGCCACCAGGAGTACGCCGACATGGTCGTCACCGACCACCGGCGGGTGAAGTAGACCTCAGATCGGCGGCCACGGGATCGCGTGGCGGTCCTCCGGCGGCTGCGGCAGCGTCCCCTCCGCCACCAGGTGCTTCACCCGGGTCTGCAGCGCCTCGACCTCGGCCGGGGCGAGCAGGTCGGCCAGGATGCCCGCGTCGAAGCCGCGCAGCGCCTCGGCGATGTCGGGCGCGACGGCCCGGCCCGCGAAGCCCCACAGCACCGTGCGCAGCTTGTCCTCGGTGTGGAAGCAGATGCCGTGGTCCACGCCGTACAGCTTGCGGTCCGGGGTGGCCAGCACGTGGCCGCCCTTGCGGTCGGCGTTGTTGACGATCGCGTCGAACACCGCCATCCGGGCCAGTCGCGGATCGTCGGCGTGCGCCAGCAGGTACGGCCGGCCCTCGTCGTCCTGGGCCGCCGCGATCGGCAGCCAGCCCTGCGGCAGCCGGTCGGCGGGGACGAAGTCCACCGGCGGCTCGGTCACCTCGTCCAGCCACAGCTGGCATGAGCCGGGACCGAGCGGCCCGTCGCGCATCACCGTGGTCGGCACGATGTCCCAGCCCAGCCGGTCGCTCACCGAGTACGCCGCGACCTCGCGGGCGGCCAGGGTGCCGTGTGGGAAGTCCCACAGCGGCCGCTCGCCGCGCACCGGCTTGTAGACCGCGCGGAAGCTGTGCCCGTCGGCGGTGAGGATCACCCGCAGGGTGGTGTTGGAGGCTTCGACGAGCCTGCCTTCGATCTCCATGTCGGCATCGCGCAGCAGACGCCCGAGTTCGGTCTTGTCGTCGACGGGAGGGATGGCCCGACCTCCTCGGCTTCTGCGTTCCGGGGCTCTACCTGCGGTGGTAGCCGTTATGGCGCGGGCACAGGTGCCCGGCCGGGTCCAGCGGCTGGCCGCACAGGGGGCACGGCGGCCGCCCGGCCGCCACCACCCGCTTCGCGCGGTCGATGAAGTTGCGCACCTCCTGCGGCGTCAGCCGCACCCGCAACCGGTCGAGGTCGTCGGAGATCTCCGGCGCGTCCTCGGCGTCGGCTTCGTCGCCGGTGTCGGTCTCGGCGTCGAACTCGACCTCCTCGGCCGCGATCGCCTCGATCACCACGGTACTGGACTCGACGTCGAAGGCCAGCCCCAGCGTGCCGACGCGGAACTCCTCGTCGACCGGCGCCTCCAGCGGCTCGTTGTCCGTCGGCAGCTCGGTGCCGGGCAGGTCCGCCCCGAAGCGGTGATGTGCCTCGGTGAGCAGCTCCTCGAGCTTCTCGGCCAGCAGCGCCACCTGCATCTTCTCCAGCGCGACGCTGACCAGGCGGCCTCCGCCGCGCGCCTGCAGGAAGAACGTGCGCTCACCGGGCGGACCCACTGTGCCTGCCACGAACCGCTCCGGCGGCTCGAACGCGTACACCTGATGGGTCATGCCTCGACCCTAGCGTCACGTTCGGCCAACCGGGTAACCCCTCGAGGCTAGATCCGCTCTCGGCAGAATGCCGATTAGGCTGGCGGGCATGGAATCGTGGTCCGGACTCGACGTCCCGCGCCTGCCCGGCGCCGGTCAACCCCTCGTTCTCTTCGACTCCGCGCGCCAGGGGGTGTGCCCCAGCCGCCCCGGCAACGGGCACGCGACCATGTACGTCTGCGGCATCACCCCGTACGACGCGACGCACCTGGGCCACGCCGCCACCATGATCACGTTCGACCTGGTGAACCGGCTCTGGCGTGACGCCGGCCACGAGGTCACCTATGTGCAGAACGTCACCGACATCGACGACCCGCTGCTGGAGCGGGCCAGCCGCGACGGCGAGGACTGGAAGGTCCTGGCCATGCGCGAGACCGCCCTGTTCCGCGAGGACATGGAGGCGCTGCGGATCATCCCGCCGGCCCGCTACGTCGGCGCCGTCGAGTCGATCCCGGCCATCGTCGACAAGGTGGTGGGGCTGCTGGACACGGGTGCCGCGTACCGCCTCGACGACGGCACCGGCGACGTCTACTTCGCGATCAGCTCCGCGCCTCGCTTCGGGTACGAGTCGAACCTGTCCCGCGAGCAGATGCTGGTCTTCGCCGCCGAGCGCGGCGGCGACCCGCAGCGCCCCGGCAAGCAGGACGCGCTCGACCCGCTGCTGTGGCGCGGCTCCCGCCCCGGCGAGCCCTCCTGGGACGGCGGCCCGCTCGGCGCCGGGCGCCCCGGCTGGCACATCGAGTGCGCCGTCATCGCCCTCGGCCTGCTCGGCGACACCATCGACGTGCAGGGCGGCGGCAACGACCTGCTCTTCCCGCACCACGAGTGCTCGGCCGCCCACGCCGAGGTGCTGACCGGCAAGGCCCCGTTCGCCGGGCACTACGTGCACGCGGGCATGATCGGCCTGGACGGCGAGAAGATGAGCAAGTCGCGCGGCAACCTCGTCTTCGTGTCCCGGCTGCGCGCCGACAACGTCGACCCGATGGCCGTGCGGCTGGCGCTGATCGCCGACCACTACCGGACCGACCGCTCCTGGACCGACGAGCTGTTCAAGACCGCCGAGGCCCGGCTGGCCCGCTGGCGCCGGGCCGCGCGGGCCGCCGCCGGGCCGTCCGGTGCCGAGTTCCTGGCCGGGGTACGCGGCAAGCTCACCGACGACCTCGACACCCCCGGTGCGCTGGCCCTCATCGACGCCTGGGCCGACGACACCCTCGCCGGCGCGGGCACCGACCCGGCCGCCCCCGCCCTGATGTCCCGAACCCTCGACGCCCTCCTCGGCATCGCCCTCTAGCCACCGCACGGCCGCCCCCTCACCCGCCGCCCACGGCGCGCCGCCCACGGTGCGGTGTCACCGCGCGGCGCCCACGGTGCGGTGTCACCGCGCGGCGCGCGGCTGCGGCGCAAGATCAGTGTTTCGGGTCGGAACCTTCGCGCACATCGAGGGTTCCGACCTGGGACGCCGATCTTGTGCCTGATCGTGGCGCGGTCACCCGCGATGATCGCCGCCTGCGGTCGTCCCCTTCGCCTCAAGGGCGGGTCCTGACCGGAGACACCGATCATGTGCGGTCGAGGTCGAGGTCGAGGTCGAGGTCGAGGTCGAGGTCAGCCGACCGCCGGGGCCGGGGTCCGGCCGGTGGCGGCGGACCGGCGGAAATCCAGGTTCGCCACCAGGGCGTCCAGCTGCGACTGGCTCATCATGATCGTGTTCTGACCCGGGTCGAGCCCGACCGGGGTCGGGTACCGCCTGCCGTCGACCAGGTCGATCCACAGTGCCCGGTGCCCGCGCTCGTCCCGGCGCACCGTGAACGCGACCACCTCGTCGAACCTCGCGGAGAAGTACGGCCCGCCGCTGACCCGCAGCGTCGAGTCGGTGGCGAAGATCCCCGTCCGCAGGAAGCGGATGAACGAGCCGGCGAACAGCAGCAGGAGCAGGAAGCCGAGGGGCTCGCCCCGGGCGATGAGGTACCCCACCACCGGCACGATCAGCAGATACTGATTCCGCTCGCGACTGAACGGCGTGAGCCGCTGGCGATCCTTCTCCCGTTGCTTGAACACGACGGCATTGTGACCGCCCGGCACCACTTCCGCTGCCCTGTGGCCGCTGCCCCGCGCCCAGCGTCAGGCGGCGATGCCGAGGGCCCGGGGTGCTCCCGGCTCAGGCGCGCGGGCGCGGCTGCGGGCGGGTCCGCGCGGCCGGGCGCGGCGCCTGCGGGGCTGCGGGCCGCCGGGCCGGGGTGGCCCGGACCGGAGCGGCGGCCTCGCGGCGCAGCGTCAGCGCGACGTGGCCGAGGCGGGCCGCCAGGGCGAACACGCCGAGGCAGAGGGCGCCCAGCAGCAGCACCCCGGTCGAGGCGACCCCGTCGGCGATGCCGACGACCAGGATGGCCAGCAGCGCCAGTCCGATCACGAGCACGACCAGGGCGCCGAGGGTGGCCACGAACGCCTGCGGCGACTTGCGGCCGGTGTCCGGCGTCCGGGAAGCGCCACGCTTACCTGCGGGAACGTCTCGGCGAAGGGTCATGCGTCCCATCCTTGCGACCGGTGCGCTCGCGCGCAGGAGAAAAACTGTCGGCCACCCGACATTAAGGGATCAGCCCAGCACCAGGCCCGGATCCGGGTCTCCATCCAGGTCCGCGTCCGGGCGTGGCGCGGGCACCCGGTAGTCCTCCGTGAGGGTCGTCATCGGTCCTGGCCAGGTGGACTGGGCCACCTCGATGGGGCGGTGATCGGCGTCGTACGCGACGTGCAGCAGGTGCAGCACCGGCGTGTCGGGCCGGATCTGCAGCACCTCGGCCTCCTCCCGGGTGGGCAGCCGGGCGGTGATGGTGTCGGTCGCGGTGACGTAGCGGCGGCCGGTCACCTCCTCGACCTCCTGGTACAGCGGGCGGCCGAACGACTCGAAGCGTTCCAGGCCCGTGCCCGCGGTGTCGGTGGGGCGCAGCCACGAGGCGCCGACCTCGACGGTGGCGTCCTGGGTGCGCACGATGTGGCGCCGCACCACCAGTTCGGTGCTGTCGGAGACGCCGAACGCGTCGGCGACCTCGGCCGGAGGAGCGGCCCGCGCGACCTCGGTGAGCTGCTGGCGGTACCGGGCGGCCAGGTCGGCGTGGTAACCGCGCTGGGCGCCGTAGCGGCCGCGCGACAGCCGGTTGAGGCGGCGCCGGGTGCCGCGCACGAACGTGCCCGAGCCCGGCTTGGTGATCAGCAGGCCCTCGATGCGCAGCTGGTCGATGGTGCGCTGCACGGTCTGCTTGGCCACGCCGTACATCTGGGCGAGGGCGGGGATCGAGGGCAGCTGCTCGCCCGCGGCCCAGTCGCCCCTTCTGATCTTCGCGCGCAGCTGGGCGGCGATCTGGCGGTGCGGATGCTCCGCCGCGCCCGGATTGATCCCGCCGATGCCCGTCTCGGTCATGATAGGGATCATGCCGTACGAATGTCCGAATACCTAGCGTCCTAGGACGACCTAGTCAACGTGTCGCGCCTGACACGTCACGATCGATCATGCAGTTTCGGGGAAAGTGCACGAATCTTGGCCCCGAATCCTGCACTTTCCCCGAAACTGCACCGATCTTGGGGCGCCCGCGCGGGACGGGTGCGCGGGACGGGTGCGAAGACGGCGACGCCCGCCGTCGGCGGGGGCCGGGGCGGGCGTCGGGGGAGTGCGGGTCTACCAGGTGCCGTGGGTGGGGCCGTGGGAGCCGCCGCGGCGGCGCAGGTACTTCTCGAACTCGACGGCGATCTCGTCGCCGGACAGCGGCTTGATCGCGTCGCCGGCCCGCTCCTCCAGGTCGCGCAGGTACTCGGCCAGCTCGGCGTCCTGGGCGGCGGCGGCGCGGACCCGGTCCTCCCACTCGGCCGACTCCTCGGCGAGGTCGGCCATGGGCACCGGCAGGTCCAGCACCTCCTCCAGGCGGTGCAGCAGTGCCAGCGTCGCCTTCGGGCACGGCGGGTTGCTCGCGTAGTGCGGCACGTGCACCCAGAACGACATCGCGTCCAGTTCGGCGCGGCGGGCGCTCTCCTGGAGCACCCCGACGATGCCGGTCGGTCCCTCGTACCGGGTGGGGGTGAGTTTGATCTTCTCCTGGGCGGCGGACCTGCCGGTCACGGTGCCGCTGATGGGCAGCGGGCGGCTGTACGGCACGTCGGCCAGCAGCGCCCCCAGCAGCACCAGCTTCTCCACGCCCAGGCTGTGGCAGATCTCCAGCACCTCGCCGCAGAAGGTGCGCCAGCGCAGGCTGGGCTCGATGCCGCGGATCAGCACCACGTCGTGCTTGGCCCCGGGCGGCGACGCCACCAGGAACCGGGTGCTCGGCCACTCGATCCGCCGCTCCTCCTCGACCAGCGTGATCAGCGGCCGGTTGACCTGGAAGTCGTAGAACTCCTCGGGGTCGACCACCGCCACCTCGCGGGCGTCCCACACCTGCTCCAGGTGTTCCACCACGGCCGTGGAGGCGTCAGCGGCGTCGTTCCACCCCTCGAAGGCGGCGATGGCGATGGGGGAGCGCAGGACAGGAAGGCCGTCGAACTCGGTCACGCCTGCCAGCCTACGGCGAAGCGCCGCGTCGTCCAGGCGAGTCGCCGCCGCTGGCGCGTCGCGCCGGTCACACCGGCGGCATCGAGCCCGCCTGATCCCGCGGTCCCCACTCTCATCCGAGGTCCGCGGTGCTGCGCCGGGCGGTTCCCGGCGCCCCGGCGCCGAGGGTCAGGCGGCGGCGCTGACCTGGTTGCGGCCGCTGCGCTTGGCGCGGTACAGCTCGACGTCGGCCAGCCGTACCAGGTCGTCGGCGTCGCGGGCCGGACCGGGCGTCATCGCCGCCACCCCGATGCTGACCGTCACTATTCCGTCACTGGTGACCGCGTGCGGCTCGGACAGCGCGGCGACCGCGGCGCGCAGCCGCTCGCCGACCTGCCGGGCCCGCTCGACGCCGATGCCCGGCATCAGCACCGCGAACTCCTCGCCGCCGTAGCGGGCGACCAGGTCGACCTGGCGCAGGTTGCGGGTCAGCTCGGCGGCGACCCGCTGCAGGCAGTCGTCGCCGGCCGGGTGCCCGTAGTGGTCGTTGTACGGCTTGAAGTGGTCGATGTCGACCATCGCCAGCGCCAGCGGCGCCCCGGCGCGGGCGGCGCGGTCCCACTCCCCGGCCAGCCGCTGCTCCCACCGGCGCCGGTTGGCCAGCCCGGTGAGCGCGTCGGTGCTGCTCAGCAGCTCCAGCCGGGCGTTGGCCGCGGTCAGCTCCTCGGTGCGCTGGGCCACCTTGCGCTCCAGCGAGGCCAGCACCGAGGCGTTGTCCAGCGACACGGCGAGCTGCCCGGCGATGAGCTGGACCGCGTCCAGCCGTTCGGCCGAGAACGCCTCCCGGATGAGGTGGTTCTCCAGCAGCAGCAGCGCCTGCCAGCTGCCCCGGTTGACGATGGGCACGGCCAGCAGCGAGCAGGTGTCCAGGCCGGCGAAGTACGGGTCGCGGGCGAAGCGGTCGTCGTGGGCGGCGTCGCCGACGACCAGCGGTTCGCGGGTGCGCTCGACGTACCGGATGACGGAGGCGGGGGCGGGGGGCCGGTCGCCGGGCTCCTGCGGGGGCAGGGCCCAGTGCTTGCCGTCGTCGTCGCGGCGCAGCAGGTGCACGGCGGTGGCTCCGGTCATGTCGCTGAGCACCTCGACCACGCGGGCGCGTACGCCGTCGAAGGTGGTCTGCGAGCTGAGCGCCTGCGATGCGGCCAGGATGCCGAGCAGGTCGATGGTGCTGGTGAGGATCGGCCGGGTGGGTTCGGCGGACGCCGCGGCGGGGGCGGTGCCGTCGGCGGTCGGCGGGTGGGCCCGGTCGAGCTGGTCGATCTTCGCGGCGGCGCCCCAGGCGAGGTACGCCTGCCGGGCCCGTTCGAGCAGGTTGTGCCCGGCGGTGGGCATGTCGTTGGCGAGGTAGAACCGGGCGGCGTGTTCGAGGATGAGGGCGCGGTGCCAGGGGCGCTGCCGGGTGGCGGCCGCGCGCTGGGCGGCGTCGAAGGCGCGGGCGGCGGCCTCGAAGTCGGCGCGGGCGGCGGCCTGCTCGGCGCGTACCAGCAGCAGCAGGTGCGCGAAGTTGCCGGGCGCGTCGGCGGCCCGGTCGGCCAGCCAGCCGGCGCACTCGTCCAGTTCGGCCAGCAGCCGGTCGCGGTCGGCCGGTGCGGCGGTGCGGGCGCGGGCGGCGAGGTCGAGGGCGCGCAGCAGGTAGGTCAGCGCGACCGGGTAGGTCGCCGGGTTGGTGTGGGTGAGCGCGGCGGCGGCGGTGACGTGGCGGTGCAGGGCGTCCGGTTCGTCCAGCAGCGCCGCGGCCAGGGCCCGGGTGAGGTGCACGTTGGACGCGGCGACGACGTTGCCGGCCAGGCCGTCGAGCATGGCCTGCTCGTCGGGGTACGCGTCGACGTGCTCGCCGCGCAGCTCGGCGGCCAGCCGCCGGTAGGGCAGGTACACGTCGGTGGACTGGTCGTTGCCGGTGCGGGTGGCGAAGGCGAGCCCCGCGTCGACCTCGGTGAGGTAGCTGTCCAGGGTGGGGGCGTAGTCGAGCAGGCCGTAGACGGTGACGTAGTAGGTGTGGCAGGCCTTCTGCAGGTCGCCGCCGTGCAGCAGACCCTCGCGGGCCAGCTGCGCCTGCCGCACGGTGTCCTCGAGGGGCTCGTACCAGTGGCCGGTGCTCAGCGCGTAGAGGAAGCGGGCCTGGGAGGTGTCGGGTTCGTACCCGCGGGCCGTGGCGGCGGCGAGGAAGCGCCGCATGGCGCGGTGGCCGGTGCGGTAGTCGCCGCGGCGGCCGACGGTGACGAACATGATGTGCGCGACGGGTCCGACCAGCGCCGCGACCGGACCGTGCTCGGCCCAGCAGCGCAGCGCCCGCAGGGTCAGCCAGCACATGGTGGCCTGGTCGCTGAAGAACGCCGGCGCCATCATCTTGTTGATCAGCGCGGTGGCGGCGAGCAGCCGCGGGTCGGCGGTTTCGGGGCGGGCCAGGTCGGTCTCGGCGTCACCGTCGTCCAGCCAGTCGGCCAGCCGGTCGAGTTCGGCTTCGATCTCGGCGTCCACGCGCTCCGGCGGCGGCGGGTGGACGCCGAGTTCGCCGAGCATGCGCAGGCCGAGGGCGACGGCTTCGGCGGCGCGGCCCTGGTTGGTGAGGCTGAGCACGCGGACCATGGTGGCGTCGGCGCAGTCGGTCGGGTCGGCGCACAGCCGCTCGATGATCTGGTACACCCGGTCGGCGTCGTCGAGGCGGCCCAGGCCGTACAGGGCGGCGTGGCGGGCGGTGTGCAGGCGCAGCAGTTCGGCGGTGTCGCCGGGGTCGGCCAGGGCGATCGCGGCGGCGAGGAAGCGCTCGGCGGCGGCGTGGTTGCTGAGCAGCCGCGAGCGCTCGGCGGCGCGGGCGAACAGCCCGGCGGCGCGGCAGCGCTCGTCGGGGTCGGTGACCCGGTCGGCGACGTCGAGGTACTGCTGCGCGGCGAGGTCGGCCAGGTTCGGCTGGGCGGACAGGCGGCGGGCCAGGTCCAGGCGCAGCCGGGTCAGTCTCGGGTGGGGCAGGCTGTCCAGGATGGCCTGCCGGACCCGGTCGTGCCGGAACCGCAGCACGTCGGCGGGTTCGCCGGGTTCGAGCACCAGCAGTCCGTCGTCGAGGGCGGGCACGAGCAGCTCCTCGATCGCCGGGACGTCGCGCTGGGACAGGGTCTGCAGCAGGTTCAGATCGGCCTTGCCGCCCAGGCAGGCCATGACCTCCACGGCGCGGCGGGTCGGTTCGGGCAGGGCGCGCACCCGGGCGGTCCACAGGTCCGCGACGTCGGCCTGGCGCAGGTGGCGGGCCAGGGCGGCGGCGTCCCAGGTCCAGCCGTCCTCGCCGGGCTCCAGTACGCCGTCGCGGCGCAGCGCGTTGATCAGCTCGACGGTGTCGTACGGGTTGCCCTGGGTGCGCTGGGCGACAGGCCCGGCCAGTTCGGCGGCGTCGGGCAGGTCCAGGTGCAGCAGGTCGGCGACGAGTTCGGTGGTGCTGTCGGCGGTCAGGTTCTCCAGCCGCAGCCGCTGCGGCTCGACGCCCTGGCGCCGCCACCGGGCGATCACGGCGGCGAGCGGGTGCGTGGCGTCGACCTCGTCCTCCCGGTACGCCCCGACCAGCAGCAGCCCGTCGGGCGGCCCTTCGGACACCAGCATGTCGATGAACCCCAGCGGGGTACGCGCGGCCCACTGCAGGTCGTCGATGAAAAGCACGATCGGGCGCTTCGGCGACGCGGTCGCGATCAGCACGTCCACGCCGGTGCGCTGGGTGCGGGCCTGGGCGTGGGTGATGTCGCCGACGGTCGGGTCGGCCTCCAGGTGCAGCAGCGCCCCGAACTCGGGCAGCACCGCGACGAGCAGCCCGACGTTGTGCCCGACCGTGCGCAGCACCCGTTTGCGCAGCTCGGCGAGCTCCTCCTCAGGCTCGGCCAGTAGCAGTCGTCCCAGTGCCCGCAGGGCCTGGCGGACGGCGTCGTAGTCGCGGTCGTGCCGGTGCGGGTCGAACTTGCCGGACACGAACCAGCCGCCGCCGGCCGAGGCGATGGCGCGCAGCTCGTCGATGAGGGAGGTCTTGCCGACGCCTGCGGCGCCGGTGACGAGCAGGCCGTGGCTCAGCCCGCTCATCGCGTCGTCGAACGCCGCGCCCAGCGCCTGGATCTCCGGGTCGCGGCCGATGATGCGCGACTGGGGCAGCAGCCGCAGCGGCACGTCGTTGGCGCCGACGCGCAGCCCGGCCGCGGCGCCGGGGGGCGCGTCGCGCAGCAGTGCCAGGTCGTGGGCCAGGCCTTCGGCGGTCTGGTACCGGTGGTCGGGCTCCTTCTCCAGCAGGTGCATGATGATCGCCGACAGTTCGGCGGGGACGCGCGGATCGGCTTCGGCGGGCGGCACCGGGCGCCGGGCCAGGTGGGCGTGGCTCAGGCGCAGCGGGTCGCCGGTGCCGAACGGCGGGGCGCCGGTGGCCAGCTCGTACATGGTGGCGCCGAGGGCGTAGAGGTCGGCCCGCTGGTCGACGGGGCGCCCGGTGCGGCCGGTCTGCTCCGGGGCCAGGTACGGCAGCGTGCCGACGATCTCGTTGTGGTGGGTGAACTCGGGCCGGATCTCGGCGAACGCGGTGGCCAGTTCGAAGTCGATCAGGCACACCCCGCCGCCGGGCGGCAGCACGATGTTGGACGGGCAGACGTCGCGGTGTACGACGTGGCGCCGGTGGATCTCGGCCAGGGTGTGGGCCAGGTCGAGGCTGATGGCGACGGTCTCGGCCCACGGCAGGGGCTTGGCGCGCTGGGCCAGGGTGGTGCCGCCGGGGTCGGTGAGCACCAGGGTGCCCGGCTCGGGGAGTTCGGCGGCGAGCTGCGCGACGCCGCTGACGCCGCGCAGCCGGTGCAGGATCGCCAGCTCGTGGTCGGTCCGCTTGACCGCGTCCGGGCCCAGTGCCGTCTTGACGATCAGCGACCCGCCGCCGGGCAGGAACCGCCGCGTGACCAGGGTGCGGTCGGTGCGGTGCAGCTGTTCGAACCGTGCGGCGGCGAGCGGCGGGCTGTCACGTCGCTGGTCGTCGTTCACCGCCGGATCCGTCAAAACACCCAATTCTCCGTGGTACGCGCATACGAAATGTCGCTGTCACCAAGAATAGACTGTTTGTCGCTATCGGGCCCCTGGTCGCCGGTCCGCAGATCACCCGGCCCGCAGGGACAGGCCGTTGCGGTCCGGTCCGGTCAGGTCGAGCCGGTCGGCGGTGACCTTCCAGACGACCTCGCCCCGCAGCGCGGCCAGCACCGCCCGCTCCAGCCGGTTCACCTCGTCGGCGCAGGCCATCTTCGTCGTACGCAGCGCGGAGAAGACGATCCTGTCGCCGCGCACCTCGGCCGTGCCGCCGAGCTGGTTGCAGCCCGTCGACCCGGACACCTTGCCGTCGGCGAACTCCAGGTACGCCGCGGCGCCGCCGGGCACCGAGCCCGCCGCCTCGCCGGTCACCACGGTGTCCACGGTCCAGCGGGTGCCGGTCAGCGGCCGGTCCGGCGTCGCCGACTCCTGGTCCTGCATGGTGAGCTCCGTCCTGCCGTCGCTCAGTTTGAGCACGTCGCCGCCCAGGGTCCACGACGGCCCCGCGCGCAGGAACGCGGCCAGCCAGTCGTCCTGCTCGTGCCGGGCCTGGTCGCAGCCCATCTCGGTGGTGGCCAGCTCGCCGACGGTCATCCTGCCGCCGTCGAACAGGGCCGTGCCGCTGATGTGGTTGCAGCCCGCGTTCAGGCTGACCCCGCCGTCGGGGCGCACCATCAGCCTGATCCGGGTCCCCGCGACCAGCGGGCGCGCGGTGCCGCCCTCCGTCACCGCCGTGGACAGGAACGTGCGGTCGGCCAGCGCGGCCCCCGCGCCGGGCCCGGGGGAGCCGACGTCGCCGGGCTGGGCGCAGGCCCCGGCCAGCAGCACGGTGAGCAGGATCGCGGGGGTGCGCACACTCAGCATGCAGCCTTCGACCGCGCGAGAGCCGCTCCGGTTCCCACCCCGCCCCCTCCGGGGGGAAAGGAAGGGCCCCTTGTTATCGCTTTCCGTAGCAGAAGGGCCCCTTCTTAACGCTCAGCGGCGGCTTGCGGGCGGGGGCGCGGCGGCGGAGTGGCGCAGGGCCGCGCCCAGTAGGCGGCGGATGAGCAGGATCGCGGCCGCGGCGGCGACGGCCTGCCAGGACGCGGGCAGGGACAGCCGGAGCAGCCCGGCCGCCAGCCAGAAGTCCAGGGCCACGGCCAGCGCCAACCGGGCCGTACCACTCGTGGCCAGCACCAGGCCACCCGCGAGCAGCCCGGCCGCGACGCACGCCAGCGAAGCGAGGTCGATCAGCGCGGCGGGGGTCACGCCGCACCCCGACTGCCTGGTGCACCCCGACTGCCTGGTGCACCCTGGCTGCCTGGTGCACCCTGGCTGGCGGGCGCGCTCAGGTCGTCGGCCGGGTCCAGCCGGGCACCGCCATCCGCCGCGATCTCGGCCCGCTCCTCCTTGATCTCGCGGTTGAGGAAGAAGTTCAGCGCGGTCCGGATCGCCGCGATCGCGGCCAGTTCCCCGATCTCGCGCAGCGTCGGCGCGATGGCGGTGCGCAGGATGTCCCCGGCCAGCTGGAACTCCAGCCCGAGCGCCAGGAAGCGGCCCAGGCCCAGCCGGATCGGCACGAAGCTGTCGGTACGCCGTACCCGGACGGCGGCATTGACGAACTGCGCGAACGCGACCGCGGCACCCACGAAGATGATCAGTGCCCCGGCGAACTCGACCAGCCTGACCAGCAGGTCGACCACCCCGGCCAGCGTCGTCAGCCCGTCCAGCGCGTCACCCATGCGCCCCGTCCCCGTGCCCGTCCGGTCCTGCGCGTCCGGTCCTGCCGGGCCGGTCCCTCGCCGCCCGCCGGTTCAGTCAGCTATGCCTACCAGCTCAAGCGCGTCCCGCGCCGCCGATCGCGGGTACTGGCGCGGCGGCGGCCACCGCTTGTGGGACGCTACGGCGCATGACTCCGCTGAAGCTCATCGAAACGGACGCCGGTAAGTACTCGCTGCTGCTCAACGCGGGCGGAACCGGAGTCGACGAGGTGGTCTACGAGCTCGGCCACGAACCCAGCGGCTACTTCTGGGCGGGCGTCGCCCGGCTGATCGTCGAGCACGAGGCTCCCGGCCTCGCCGGACGCTTCGCCTACGATCCCGAGGCGGGCATGTTCTGCGCCTACGGCACCGACCGGGCCGCGCTGGCCGAGCTCGGCGAGCTGATGAGCGGCCCGGCCACCGGCGCGGACCGGGTGCGGGCGCTGGTGGCGCTGGCCGCCGCGACCGGATTCGAGTTCGACGACTGAGCGCGGCATCGAGCGCATGAACGTCGGCCTGTCTCGTCGACTCCGATCTCGCCCCATCCGACGTGGCAGGCCGGCGTCACGCTGAGATCGGCGAGATGCTGACGAGCCGGGCCGAGGCGGCACGATTACCGCGAACCAGCCAGGAAACGGACAACCGCCGGTAGGCTCGGCATCATGCACAGCGGCGCGGGTGACGACTACCGACCCGATCCGCGCCGGTGGCGGGCGCTGAGCGTCTGCCTCATCGGCGGCTTCATGGCCCTGCTCGACGTCAGCATCGTCAACGTGGCGCTGCCCTCGATCCGGTCCGGACTGCACGCCACCGCCAGCGACCTGCAGTGGATACTGTCCGGGTACGCGCTGGCGTTCGGCATCCTGCTGGTGCCCGCGGGCCGCTTCGGCGACATGCACGGGCGCCGCAACGCGTTCGTGGCGGCGGTGGCCCTGTTCACCCTGTCCAGCGCCGCGGCCGGGCTGGCGCGTACCGCGCTGTGGCTGGTGCTGGCCCGGCTCGTCCAGGGCGCCGCGGGCGGGATCATGAACCCGCAGATCAGCGGGCTGATCCAGCAGCTGTTCCGGGGCGCCGAACGCGGCCGGGCCTTCGGCATGCTCGGCGCGATCGTCGGCATCTCCACCGCCATCGGCCCGCTGCTGGGCGGCCTGCTCATCCAGGCCGCCGGGGTCGAGCAGGGCTGGCGCTGGGTGTTCTACGTCAACATCCCGGTGGGCATTCTCGCGATCATCATGGCGTACCGGTTCATCCCGGGCTTCTGCGACAGCCGAAGACGCCGGGAGAGCTTCGACCCCGTCGGGGTGCTGCTGCTGGCGGTGGGCGTGGTCCTCGTGCTGCTGCCGCTGATCCAGGAGCAGTCGTGGCCGGGGCGCGGCAAGTGGCTCCTGCTCGCGGCCGGGCTGGTGGTGCTGGCCGGCTTCGTCACGTGGGAACGCCGGTACGCGCGCACCGCCGCGGGCACCCCGATGGTCGACCTGAGCCTGTTCCGGCGCCGCTCGTACGCCCTGGGCACGCTGCTCGGCCTGGTCTACTTCGCCGGGTTCACCGCGATCTTCTTCATCTTCACGCTGTACCTCCAGCAGGGCATCGGCTACACGGCGCTGCAGGCGGGCCTCGCCACGCTGCCGTTCGCGCTCGGGTCGGCGGTGTCGGCCGGCGCCGGCGGCCGGGTGGTGACGCGCGTCGGGCGTACCCTCATCGCGGTCGGGCTGGGCCTGGTCGCGTTCGGGCTGGCCGGGGTGGAACTGGCCGTCGAGCTGGTACCGGGCCGCGCCGACGGCTGGGCGACCGCCCTGCCGCTGCTCGTCGCCGGGATCGGCAGCGGCCTGGTGATCGCCCCGAACCAGACGCTGACCCTGGCCGAGGTGCCGGTGGCCGGGGCGGGCAGCGCCAGCGGCGTGCTGCAGACCGGGCAGCGCATCGGCGCGGCGGTCGGCATCGCCGCGATCGGCGCCATCTTCTTCGCCGGGCTCGCTGCCTCGCAGGGCGACTACGCGGCCGCGTTCCGGCACGGCCTGCTGCTCACCATCGCCTTCGTGCTGGCGGCCCTGGTCGTCGCCCTCATCGACGTGTACGCCGGCCGCCGCGCCGCCCGCGACTCCGCGACCCCCGTCCCCGCCACCCCCCACTGACCACCCACGCCCCGCACCCACCCGCACCGCGCACCACGCCCGCGCCCCCGTGCCGCGCGCGCCAAGATCGGGTGCAGTTTCGGGGAAAGTGCAGGAATCCGGCCCAAGATTCCGGCAGTTTCCCCGAAACTGCACCACGGCGCCGGGCGGACGCGGCCGAGGCGAGGGTGCAAGAGGTTGCGTGGGGGTATCGAGTTTTTGCACGGAGTATCGTAAGCTCGCTGTCGTGACGAGCAGACTGGCGGCGGTGGCCAAGTTCACCGGGGTGTCCGAGGCGACGGTGAGCCGCGTCCTGCACAACAAGCCCGGCATCGCCCCCGCGACCAGGGACGCCGTGCTCACGGCCCTGGACGTGTTCGGCTTCCCGCGCCCGGAGCGCATCCGCGCCGAGCGCGGCCGCCTCGTCGGCCTGGTCCTGCCCGACCTGCAGAACCCCATCTTCCCCGCCTTCGCCGAGGTGATCGCGCAGGCCCTGATCAAGCGGGGGCTGGTGCCCGCGCTGTGCACGCGTACCGCGGACGGGGTCTCGGAGTCGCACTACATCGAGATGCTGCTGTCGCACCAGGTCGGCGGGATCGTGTTCGTGGGCGGCAGCTACGCCGACGCGGGCCCGGAGCAGTGCCGCAGGCTGGAGGAGCGCCGGCTGCCGATCGTGCTGATCAACGCCGCCGACGAGAACCTGGGCGTGCCGCGGGTGTGCGTCGACGACGAGCTGGCGGTGGAGCAGGCGCTGACGCACCTGACCGCCCTGGGCCACGAGCGCGTCGGCCTGGTGCTGGGCCCGCCCGGGCACATCCCCTCGGCCCGCAAACTCGCCGCCTACGTGCGGTTCTTCGAGCGGCGGGGGCAGTCGCGGCAGTGGCGGCGCTGGGTGGAGCACACGATCTTCTCGACCGAGGGCGGTCGCGGCGCGGCCACGCGGCTGCTGGCCGAGGGCGTGACCGGGGTGGTCTGCGCCAGTGACGCGCTGGCGCTGGGCGCGATCCGCGCCGTACGCAAGCAGGGGCTTTCGGTGCCGCAGGACGTGTCGGTGATCGGGTTCGACGACTCGACCTTCATGGGCGTGACGGATCCGCCGCTGACCACGGTGCGCCAGCCGATCGAGCCGATGGCGAGCGCGGCGGTGGCCTCGCTGATGGCGCAGATCGAAGGCGGTGTGGTCGACCGGGGCGAGATCCTGTTCGACCCGGAGCTGATCGTGCGCAGCTCAACGGGCCCCTGCCAGTCGTGATCAGTCCGAACTCGACGATTGCCTGTCCAGCGCCTTAAGACATCGACAAGTATCGCGTTTGCGAGGCAGTGCAACTCCAAGACGATCTTCTGGTCAATTTTTTGCAACAACCCATGGACTTCTTGGGTTCATACCGTCTAGCCTTCTGCTCACGCCGAAGTGCTCGGAAATCGCAGAGCAACACGGTGGCAATGCGCAAGCAACAACCGGAGGTGTCGCGTCTCCGGTCGATCCGGGCTGCCCCCGGCTCGGTACCTGTGCATACCCAGAAGGGATATTTGACGATGAACCGTCGCATGCTCGGCAAGTCCGTCGCGGTGGCGCTGATCGCCGGCACGGCGCTGCTCGGCGCCGCGTGCTCCGGCGAGGACAAGCCCGCCGAGTCCACCGGCCCGGTGACGATCACGGTCAACGGCAAGCCGCCGGCGACCGACGCGGTCAACCTGGCCAACTTCGAGGCCGACGTGAAGGCGTTCGAGGCGAAGTACCCGAACATCAAGATCGACGCCAAAGAGGGGTTCATGGACCCCCAGACGTTCGCCACCAAGCTGGCCGGCGGCCAGCTGGAGGACGTCTTCTACGTCTACTTCACCGACCCGCAGGCGCTGATCGCCAAGAAGCAGGTCTCCGACATCTCCGCTTACCTGGACACCGTCCCGCAGGTGAAGGACATCCAGGAGCAGCTGATGAAGGTCTTCACCGGCCCGGACGGCAAGGTGTACGGCCTGCCTTCGGCGAACTACTCCCTCGGCCTGGTCTACAACCGCACCCTGTTCACCAAGGCCGGTCTCGACCCGGCGAACCCGCCCAAGACCTGGGAAGAGGTCCGCACCGCCGCGCAGAAGCTGAAGGCGCTCGGTGACGGCGTGGTCGGCTACGGCGACTACAGCAAGAGCAACACCGGTGGCTGGCACTTCACCGCCGAGCTGTACTCGGTCGGCGGCGACATCGCCGTCAAGGACGGCGACAAGTGGAAGGCCGCCTTCAACAGCGACAAGGGCAAGCAGGTCCTGCAGCAGCTGAAGGACATGCGCTGGACCGACGACACCATGGGCAGCCGCCAGCTGCTGGAGTGGGCCGACCTGATCCAGATGGCCGCCTCGGGCAAGCTCGGCATGTACATCGGCTCGTCGGACAACCTGCCGGTGATCGTGAACCAGTACAAGGGCAAGTACGAGGACTACGGCCTGTCGGTCATGCCGGGCGGCCAGGGCACCCTGGGCGGCGGCGACGGCTACATGTTCAAGGCCGGCCTCAGCCCGGAGAAGATCAAGGCCGGTCTGACCTGGCTGTCCTTCAAGACGATCAACCCGGACCGGATCATGGCGGACAACGAGAAGGCGTCCAAGGCGGGCCAGCCCGTCGGCCTTCCGCAGCCCAACATCTGGACCGGTGCCTCGGCCGCCAAGCGCGAGGAGGCCACCAAGAAGTTCGCGAACGTCCCCTCGGACAACTTCGCGCCGTTCGTCGCCGGAAACGCGAGCATCCCGCTGAAGCTGGAGCCGCCGCTGGCGCAGCAGGTCTACGCGGTGCTGGACACGGCGATGCAGAAGGTCCTGACCGACCGCAACGCCGACATCGCGAAGCTCCTCGCTGACGCAGAGGCCCAGGTCAACACGATCCTGGCCGCAGCCAAGTGACGAACAGGCCCCGGGCTGGGGGATTGGCAGCCCGGGGCCTACCCCTGGTGCGAGCAGAAAGGGCGGCCACGATGACGGTCGGAGCATCCGAGCGGCTGCGGCGGCGGATCGGCGACAACCTGCAGGCGTACGCGTTCCTGGCGGCCGGTCTGGTCTGCTTCGGCCTGTTCTCCTGGTATCCGCTGGTCAAGGGCATCATCCTCAGCTTCCAGCAGGACAACTTCGTCACCCCGCCCTACTGGGTCGGGCTCGACAACTACCGGGCGCTGTTCGCCGACCCGCTGTTCGGCACCGCCTGGCTCAACACGCTGGAGTTCACGGCGCTGGCACTGCTGTTCGGATACGCGGTGCCGTTCGCGGTGGCGCTGGTCGTCAACGAGTTCCGGCACGCCAAGGGCTTCTTCCGGGTCGCCGTCTACCTGCCGGTGATGCTGCCGCCGATCGTCAGCGTGCTGCTGTGGAAGTACTTCTACGACCCCGGCTCCGGCCTGTTCAACGCGGTGCTGAGCGCGCTGCACCTGCCCACCTCGGAGTGGACCCAGTCGCCGAAGATGGCGATGGTCTCGCTGGTACTGGTGTCGACCTGGGCCAACATGGGCGGTGCGACGATCATGTACCTGGCCGGGCTCGCGGGCATCCCCAGCGAGCTCTACGAGGCCGCCGAACTCGACGGCGCGAGCGTGTGGCAGCGGGTGCGCCACGTGACCATCCCGCAGCTGCGGTTCATCATGCTGGTCCTGCTGCTGCTGCAGATCGTGGCGACCATGCAGGTGTTCATCGAGCCGTTCCAGCTGACCGGCACCACGAACCCGGACACCATCACGGTGATGGTGCTGATCTACCGGTACGCCTTCACCGTCAACAACGACTTCGGCCTGGCCGCCGCGATGAGCGTGCTGCTGTTCATCGTGCTCGGCGCGTTCTCGGCCGTGTACCTGCGGCTGACCCGCAAGGCCGACTGAGAGCGGGTGCCCTGATGAGCTCCTCGACCCGATCGCTGATCTCCGACGCCCACCTGCGGCGCGGCCGCAACCGGCTGGTGTACCGCGTCGTGCTGGGCGCGCTGGCCGTCGCCTTCACGCTGCTGTTCATCTTCCCGCTGTACTGGATGTTCTCCGGCGCGCTGAAGTCGCCGCAGGAGCTGGTGCAGCCGGTGCCGACGCTGCTGCCGACCGAGTGGCACTGGAGCACGTTCGCCGACGCGTGGGAGCGGCTGCAGGTCGGCCACTTCCTGCTCAACACCGCCTACTACGCGTTCTTCGGCTGGCTGATCCAGCTGCTGGTCGACGTCGCGGCGGCGTACGCGCTGTCGAAGCTGCGGCCGGTCTTCGGCAAGGTGGTGCTCGGCGCGATGCTGGCCAGCCTGATGCTGCCCGCCGCCGCGCTGCTGGTGCCGTCGTACCTGACCGTGGTCGACGTGCCGATCGTCGGCGTCAACCTGCTGAACAGCCCGTGGGCGCTGTGGCTGCCCGGCGCCGCCAACGCGTTCAACGTCTACGTGCTCAAGCGGTTCTTCGACCAGATCCCCGACGACCTGCTCGAAGCGGCGAGCATCGACGGGGCGGGGCGGCTGCGGATGCTGTGGAGTGTGATCCTGCCGCTGTCGCTGCCCGTACTCGCGGTCATCTCGATCTTCGCGATCATCGGGTCGTGGAAGGACTTCCTGTGGCCGCTGCTGGTGCTCCAGGACCCGCAGCAGCAGACCATCAGCGTGGCGCTGAGCCGCCTGTCCTTCACCGGCCAGGTCCCGCAGAACGAGCTGTACGCGGCGCTGGCCATGGCCAGCCTCCCGATGATCGTCGTCTTCATGATCTTCCAGCGCCGGATCCTCAACGGCCTGTCCGCCGGAGCCATCAAGGGCTGACGGCACCGCAGACACGGTCCAGCGCCGCGCCCGGCGGTGCTTGACCGGCACCGGCACCGACCAGCAGCCCACCGCACCGGTGAGCCGATGGCCGCTGCCCGGGACACGGGGGAACCCCATCACCGCAGGGAAGGAGTAACGCACCATGCACCGCTCCGCACCACGCAACACACTGCGCATCGCGCTGGCGACAGCCGCCGCGGCGGCTACCGCGCTGGTCACCGGCGTGCTCGCCGCGCTGCCCGCCGAGGCCGCCAGCACCACGTACCAGGCCGAGTCGGCCGCGCTGGCCGGCGGCACGGCCGTCGCCACGGACCACACCGGCTACACCGGCTCCGGTTTCGTCGGCGGCTACACCGACGGCAACAAGGGCAACGCGAACACGACGTTCACGGTCGGCAACTCCGGCGCGGCCAGCCGCACGCTGACGCTGCGCTACGCCAACGGCACCACCCAGACCAAGACCCTGTCGCTGTACGTCAACGGGGCGAAGCAGAAGCAGATCAGCCTCAACGCCACCGCCAACTGGGACAGCTGGGGCACCCAGGTCGAGACCGTCAGCCTGCCCAACGGCAGCGCGACGGTGTCGTACCGGTTCGACACGGCCGACTCGGGCAACGTCAATCTGGACAGCCTGACCGTCGCCGACATCGCGGCCCCGCCGGCGGGGCAGTACGAGGCCGAGTCGGCCGCCCTGTCCGGCGGCGCGGCCGTCGCCACCGACCACCCGGGCTACACCGGCTCCGGTTTCGTCGGCGGCTACACCGACGGCAACAAGGGCAACGCGAACACCTCGTTCACGGTCAACGTGAGCGGAGCCGGGTCGCGGACCGTCACGCTGCGGTACGCCAACGGCACCGGCGCGACGATGACCCTGTCGCTGTACGCCAACGGCACCAAGATCGGGCAGGTCGGCCTGCCCGCGACGGCCAACTGGGACACCTGGGGCACGTTCGCCTCGTCGGTGAACCTCACCAACGGCAGCAACACCGTGGCGTACCGGTTCGACACCACCGACTCGGGCAACGTCAACATCGACAACATCACCGTCTCCGGTGCGGCGGCCAGCCCGTCGGCCTCGCCGTCGCCGTCGCCGTCTCCGTCCCCGACCGGGCAGCCCGGCGGCCAGCCGTACGAGCTGGAGACCGGCTTCCTGTCCGGCGGCACCTCGGCGGCCACGTCCACCGCGGGCTACAACGGCGGCGGCTACGTCACCGGCCTGACCGCCGTCGGCGCCCGGGTGATCCGCACCGTCAACTCCGCCGCCGCCGGCTCGTTCGCGACCACGCTGCGCTACGCCAACACCAACGGCGCGAGCCGCACCGTGTCGGTGTACGTCAACGACCTCAAGACGGGCCAGCTCACCCTGCCCGCCGGGTCGGGCTGGCTCACCGTGGCGCAGAACCTGACCCTGCGCGCCGGGCTCAACATCGTCGCCTACCAGTACGACTCCGGCGACTCCGGCAACGTCCAGCTCGACACGCTGTACGTGACCGGCGGCGCGGCCCTGGCCGCCCGGGGCGCGACGGTGCCGTACACCACCTACGAGGCCGAGAACGGCAGCACCAACGCCTCGGTGGTCGGGCCGAACCGCACCTACCTGACCGAGGCGTCGGAGGCGTCGGGCCGCAAGGCGGTCAAGCTCTCCTCGACCGGCCAGTACGTGCAGGTCACGCTGACCAAGCCGGCCAACGCGCTGGTCATCCGCTACTCGATCCCGGACAACGCGGGCGGCACCGGCCAGACCGCGCCGCTGGCGCTGTACAACGGCTCGACCAAGGTCGCCGACGTGACCCTTAGCTCCGTCTACAGCTGGGTGTACGGGGCGTACCCGTACAACAACAACCCGGCCGGTGGCGAGCCGCACCGCTTCTTCGACGAGGTGCGGGTGCTCCTGCCGGGCACGTACGCGGCGGGCACCGTGGTCAAGCTGCAGAAGGACGCGTCCTCCTCAGCGGCGTACTACACGATCGACCTGGTCGAGGGCGAGGTCACCCCGGCCGCGCTCACCCAGCCGACCAACTTCCTGCCGGTCACGGACTACGGCGCCGTCGCGAACGACGCCGGCGACGACACCAACGCGTTCAACAGCGCGATCTCGGCGGCGCAGAGCCAGGGCAAGGGCGTCTGGGTGCCCGCGGGCACGTTCGTCGTCAACGCGCGGATCAACATCGCCAACGTCAGCCTGCGCGGCGCGGGCGAGTGGTACACGGTCATCAAGGGCACCAACGGCAAGGGCGGCTTCTTCGCCACCGGCTCGAACGTGCGCCTGGCCGACTTCACCCTCGCCGGGGACGTGCGCTACCGCGACGACAGCGCGTTCGACACCGCGATCGAGGGCAACTTCGGCACCGGCTCGCTGGTCCACCACGTGTGGATCGAGCACACCAAGGTGGGCATGTGGCCCACCACCGGCACCAACGGCCTGTACGCGGTCGGTGTCCGCATCCGGAACACCTTCGCCGACGGCGTCAACGTCAACGGCGGGGCCAACAACGTCCGGATCGACCAGAGCGTGCTGCGCAACACCGGTGACGACGCCCTGGCCATGTGGTCGAACTCGGCCCCGGTCGCCAACAGCGCGTTCACCTTCAACACCGTCAGCCTGCCGATGCTGGCCAACGGCGCGGCGATCTACGGCGGCACCGCCAACCGGATCGAGGACAACCTCATCACCGACTCCGTGTACGCCGGTGCCGGCATCGCGATCAGCACGTGGCACGGGGCGCAGGCGTTCAGCGGCACCACCTCGGTACAGCGCAACACGCTGACCCGTACCAGCAGCTTCGAGCGCAACTGGAACTCCTCGCTCGGCGGCCTGTGGATCTACGCCGAGGCGACCGACATCACCGCGCCGGTCCTGGTCAAGGACGTCGACATCATCGACAGCCAGTACCAGGGCATCCTGCTCAGCTACCTGAAGAACATCACCAACCTGACGCTGGACCACGTCACCGTCAACGGGGCCGGGACGTACGGCATCGAGCTCAACGCCGCGGGCAGCGCGTACGTCACGTACGTGACCGTCAGCGGTGCCGCGAGCGGCGGTCTGGTCAACCGGACCGGCTACACGCTCAACCGCGGCCCCGGCAACAGCGGCTTCTGACCGAAGAACCCATGAGAGAGCAGGTACCCGTGTTTCACGACGACTCCCGTGACTGGTGGCGCCACGCGGCCATCTACCAGGTCTACCCGCGCTCCTTCGCCGACGCGAACGGCGACGGGACGGGCGACCTCGCGGGCATCCGCGCGAAGCTCGGGTACCTGCACGACCTGGGCGTCAACGCGATCTGGTTCAGCCCGTGGTACCCGTCGCCGATGGCCGACGCGGGCTACGACGTGGCCGACTACCGCGACATCGACCCGAGCTTCGGCACCCTGGCCGAGGCGGAGGCGCTGATCGCCGAGGCGCACGCGTACGGCATCCGGATCATCGTCGACATCGTGCCCAACCACTGCTCCGACGCCCACGCCTGGTTCCAGCGCGCGCTGGCCGAGGGCCCCGGCTCGCCCGCCCGGGACCTGTTCTGGTTCCGGCAGGGCCGGGGCGGGCAGGGCGAGCTGCCGCCCAACGACTGGCAGTCGGTGTTCGAGGGGCCCGCCTGGACCCGCGTCGCCGACGGACAGTGGTACCTGCACCTGTTCGCCTCCGAGCAGCCCGACCTCAACTGGGACAATCCGCTGGTACGGGCCGAGTTCGCCGACATCCTGCGGTTCTGGTTCGACCGGGGCGTCGACGGCATCCGGATCGACTCGGCGGCCATGTGCGTCAAGGACCCGGCGCTGGCCGACTTCGACCGCACCAGCCCGCCCGACCTGCACCCGTTCGTCGACCGCGACGAGATCCACGACATCTACCGGGGCTGGCGCACCATCGCCGACTCGTACGAGGTGCCGCGCGCCCTGATCGGCGAGGTGTGGCTGGCGGACACCGAGCGGTTCGCCCGCTACCTGCGGCCCGACGAGATGCACGCCGCGTTCAACTTCGACTTCCTGGGCGCCCCGTGGGAGGCCAAGGCACTGCGCGCCTGCGTCGACGCGACACTGGCCTCGCACGCCCCGGTCGGCGCGCCCAGCACCTGGGTGCTGTGCAACCACGACGTCACCCGTACCGTCACCCGCTACGGCCGGGCCGAGACCCGCTTCGACCACGCGCTGCGTCAGGCCCGGCACCGGCTGCCGACCGACCCGGCGCTCGGCCTGCGCCGGGCGCGGGCCGCCGCGCTGCTCACGCTCGCCCTGCCCGGCTCGGTCTACCTGTACCAGGGCGAGGAGCTGGGGCTGACCGAGGCCGAGGACCTGCCCGGCGCGGTACGCCAAGACCCGATCTTCCACCGCTCCGGCGGCAACGACCCCGGCCGCGACGGCTGCCGGGTGCCGCTGCCCTGGTCGAACGACGGCGCCTCGCTCGGGTTCAGCCCGGCCGGGGCGCAGCCGGCCTGGCTGCCGCAGCCGGAGCACTGGGCCGGGCAGACGGTCGCGGCCCAGCAGGCGGATCCGGACTCGATGCTGCGGCTGTACCAGGCGGCCCTGGCGCTGCGCGGCGCCGAGGCCGGGCTCGGCGACGGCCCGATGACCTGGCTCGACAGCGAGGACCAGGTGCTGGCGTTCAGCCGCCCCGGCGGCCTGACCTGCGTCGTCAACTTCGGCGAGGACCCGGTAGACCTGCCCTGGCACACCGACCTCCTCCTCTCCAGCGCCCCCCTCACCGACGGCCAACTCCCCGCCGACACCGCCGCCTGGCTCCGCACAGGCTGACCCCGCCCCGCCTCGTCGCCTCACGGGGCGAGGGGTCGACGGCGTGGCTGCAGTTTCGGGGAAAGTGCACGAATGGCGTCCGACATTCACGCACTTTCCCCGAAACTGCAGCCACTCACGCCTTAGGCGAAGGGCCAGGGAGTGGTGGCGTCGGCGATCAGCGCGAGGTCGATGCCGTGGATCGGGACATTCGCCTGGAGCCAGGACATCGTGATCGACCGGTCCCGTCCTGCCATGCCGACCGCGAGGGCAAGCGCGAGTTTGACGGTCTCCCGTTTGGATTCCGTGCCCAGTTCTGCTTGGGCCCCAGCACGGCTGAGCTCCGGCAGCAGTACGGCGTGTCCATCACGGTCGTACGCAACGCGATGAACTGGATGAAGGCTCTCGGTCTGGTCGAGGGCTTGCCCGGTGTCGGAGTCTTCGTCGTCGAGCGGTAGTCGATGCGCAATCGCCATATCGGCCATTACTGACCGAATCGACCGTGTCTGCTCGGCTGTGTCGGCTGGGCGCTCATGGTGATCGTCGTGCGCGGTCAGAAACTCGGTTGGAGGGCCACGTTTTGACCGCGCACGACGATCACCGGTTCGAACCGACCTGAAGATCGCGACCATCGGCCACTTCACTGCGCCGCCGTCCACCCGAACCGCACTTCCCGACCCGGAACGGCGATCGCTGGTAGAGACCCGAACGGCGTTCACCCGGTAGGAGGATCGCGAAGATCGCGGTTCTCGGACGCGATGCCCGCGCCGCGAGACCGGTGGCCGGTCAGGGGGTGCGGTGGCGGGCGAAGTGGTCGAAGCCGACGGCGACGAAGACGGCGGTGGCCCGCAGCACCGGCGCGGCGCCCGGGTCGTCGATCCTCGCTTCGGCGCTCAGGTGCACCTTGCGCCCGTCCGTGCCGGTGCAGTACGCGTGGATGTGCAGTGTCGTGCCGATCGGCACCGGCCGCAGGTAGTCGACGGACAGGCTGGCCGTGACGGCGGGACGGCCCAGCAGCAGAGCCGCGCTGCCGAACGCCTCGTCGAGCGCCGTCGACAGTAGTCCGCCGTGCGCCAGGCCCGGCGCGCCCTGGTGGTCGCGGGTCAGTTCGACGGTGCTGTGCACGGACGCCCCCGCACCGACCACGACCCGTGAGCGCAGTCCGGTGGAGTGGTCCGGGCCGCAGCCGTAGCAGTGGTGGTAGTGCGAGGGCAGCACGCTGCCGGGTGCCGGGGCCTCGGGGTGGGGAAGGGGTGCCGTGCGCTGCATGGCCCGAGGGTATCGCGCGGGCCGGGCAGGACTGTTCGCGCTGATTGCGCCGTTGCGCGCGACGGGGCGCGGCGTCGAGCCGTCCGCTGCCGCGGCCCCGATGCGGACCGTGGCCGCCATCGGGGCCGCACCGCTGGTCAGCGGCCGCGCCAGCCGTCCGGGTCGACGCCGCCCGGTACGTCGGCCGCCGGGTCGTACGGGGTGCGGGTGAAGACGAAGCTGCCGAGGTCGAGGTGGTCGACGCTGCCGTCGGGGCGGCGGACGACGCGCAGGGTCTCCCCGGCGTAGTAGCCGTCCAGGCCGAGCCAGGTGCCGTCGGGCTGGGCCCTGAGGCGGGCGCCGCGCCCGGCCCCGGCCAGGGGCGCGAGTTCGAGGTCGCCGTCGGCGCACAGCTTCAGCCCCACCCCGCCCGGTCCCCAGTACCAGGGGCCGGTCAGGTCGAGCAGGGCCGGGTCGTACCCGGTCAGCGGCTGCCACGCGTCGGGGATGCGCGGTTCGTGCTCGCACACGATGCGGACCAGGTCGGCGCCCAGGCCGCCGATCGGCAGGCCGGAGGTGGTGTTGGCCATCGCGACCGTGGCGACCCGCTCGGTCGGGCTGAACCACAGCACGGCCAGGAAGCCGGGCATGGAACCGGTGTGCCCGGCCAGGACGCGGCCGCTGTCGCGCTTGAGCTGCACGCCCAGGCCGTACCCGTCGTCGAACCTGTCGCCTTCGGGCGGGGCGGCGGCGGTGCGCATCAGTTCGACCGCGGCCTTGGGCAGCACGGCCGGGTGGCCCTCGGCCAGGAACGCCGCGAAGCGGCACAGGTCGGCGGTGGTCGACCAGAGCTGGCCCGCCGGGGCGAGCAGCCCGGCGTCCTCGGTCGGCTCGGGCAGCAGCACGTCGGCCCACGGGTGCACCGCCCAGCCGCGCGCGTGCGGGGCGCGCGGCAGCAGCGTGGTGCGGGTCATCCCCAGCGGCGCCAGGATCTCCTGCCGCAGCACCTGCTCCAGCGACTGCCCGCGCAGCCGCTCGACCAGCGCGCCCAGCAGCGCGAACCCGGGGTTGGAGTAGTGGTGCCGGTGCCCGGCCGGGAACTTGCGGTGGTCGTCGGCGAGCACGTCGCCCAGGTTCGGGCGTACGTCGCCGGGGGTCCGCTCCCACCAGGGCGCCGGCGTCTCGGAGGCGATGCCGCTGGTGTGCGCGAGCAGCTGGAACACGGTGGCCGAGCCCGCCGGGGCGTCAGGCACGTGCTGCGACAGCCGGTCGTCGAGGTCGAGCAGGCCGTCGGCGCGCAGGCGCATGACCAGCACGGCGACGAAGGTCTTGGTCAGCGAACCGATCCGGTACTGCGTGTCCTCGTCCGGCACCGCGCCGTCGACCAGCCCGTAGCCCGCGCTCCACACCCGGGCGCCGTCGCGTACGACGGCCGCGGTCAGCGAGGGCGCGCGGCCCTGGGTCTGCGCGGTGGCGATGCGGTGCAGCAGGGCCCGGCTGGTGGCCGGCAGCAGTGGCGTCTCAGACATGCGGCACATCGTGCCACGCAGAAGGGGGCCGGCGGGGGTACGCCCGCCGGCCCGAGGGATGGTCGACCGTTGCTCACCAGCGGTTGCCGCCATGGTGGTTGTCGTTGCCATGGTGGTCGTTCCAGTGGTTGTTCCTGTGGTGGTTGTTCCCGTGATTGTCGTGGTGGTCGTTGTACCAGCGGCACTTGTAGTACGTGTACCGGTGGTGGTGGTGCCAGTACGTCTGCCGGTAGCAGCGCCGACCCGTGTCGGGTGCGACCGCCGTCGCGTCCTGGACGGACACCTGCGCCGGTGCCGCCGCCGCGGGTTTGGCCGCGACCGCCGCGCCGGTGAGCATGACCAGTACGACCCCGATCATGGTCACCATCGCCCGCAGCCTGGCACCCGTCACCTGTACTGCCTCCCGCATCGCGGTGCCTCCTCCCTGGAAGCTGTTGCGTGGATCACACCATTGAAAAACAGCCGTCGTACCTGGTCAAAGGCGTGTAAGGCGCGATCGCGGCCGGCGGCGCAGCCGCCCGTCGCGGTTCATGCCGCGTTCACCGGAGGCCCCTACCGACCGGCAGGTAGATCGGAAAGCGGGGAGGTAACCCGGCGCCACGCGTCCGCTATGCGGTACCCGGTGACCTGCCTGAACTTCGGGTGAACAGAAGCGGTGGCCGCTCTGGTTCCTACGATGCGGGAGTGGAATCTTACCTACCGGCCGGTCAGCGGGATTACCGGACGGCAGGCAGGCCGCCCCGCCTGCCGCTCGGGCCGCGGGCGGCGGCCCCTAGGCTCTAACCCGTGAATGCGCTGCTGGTAGCGGTGGTGTTGGCCTCGGTGGTGGTCGCGGTGACCGCGCTGTCGCGCAGGTACGGCTTGCTCAACCCGATCGCCCTGGTCATAGTCGGCCTGATCCTGGCCCTGGTGCCGGGCTTCCCGGCGCTGCGGCTGGAGCCGGAGCTGGTGCTGATCGGCATCCTGCCGCCCCTGCTGTACGTCGCGGCGCTGGAGACCTCGGTGCCCGCCTTCCGGTACAACCTTCGGCCGATCCTGCTGCTCGCGGTCGGGCTGGTCATCGTGACCACCGCCGCGGTCGGGCTGACCGTGCACGCGCTGCTGCCGGGTGTGCCGCTCGCGGCCTGCCTGGCGCTGGGCGCCGTGGTGGCCCCGCCCGACGCGATCGCCGCCACCGCCGTCGCGCGCCGGATCGGGCTGCCCCGCCGGGTGGTGACCATCCTGGAGGGCGAGAGCCTGCTCAACGACGCCACCGCGCTGGTGCTGTTCCGGGTCGCGGTCGCCGCAGCCGTGGGCACCGCGGTCGGGCCGGTGGCGATCGCCGGCCAGGTGGTCATCGCCGCGGGCGGCGGCATCCTGGTGGGCGCGGTCGGGGCGCTGGCCGCCGCGTACGTGCACCGCAAGACCACCGACCCGCTGCTGGACAACTCGATCTCGCTGATCACCCCGTTCGCGGTCACCGCCGTCGCCGAGTCGATCCACGCCTCGGCCGTGGTCGCCGTCGTGGTCACCGGGCTCTACCTCGGCCACCGGATGCCCACGCTGATGTCGGCGCAGTCGCGGCTGCAGATGAGCGCGTTCTGGAAGATGGTCACGTACATGGTGGAGGGGCTGGTCTTCCTGCTGGTCGGCCTGCAGCTGCGCGAGGTGCTGGCGCACCTGCAGGCCCCCGCCGACCAGGTGCTGTGGCTGTCGCTGGTGGTGCTGGCCACCGTCATCGGCGTCCGCTTCCTGTGGATGTACCCGGCCACCTACCTCACCCGGCTGCTGCCCCGGGTACGCCGCCGCGACCCCGCCCCGCACGTCTCCGTCCCCACCGTGCTCGCCTGGGCGGGCATGCGCGGCGTGGTCACCCTGGCCACCGCCCTGGCGCTGCCGGCCACCCTGGCCGGGGGAATGGAGTACCCCCGGGCGCTGTTCGTCTGGCTGGCGTTCGCGGTGATCGTCGGCACGCTGGTGCTGCAGGGGATGACCCTGCCCGCGCTGGCCCGGCGGCTGCGGGTGCCCAAGGACGACCCGACCCGCGACACCCTCGCCGAGGCGCAGGTGCAGCAGCGGGCGAGCAAGGCCGCCCTGGAGCGGCTGGAGGAGCTGGGCGGCAGCGCGACCCCGGACGTGGTGGCCAAGCTGCGCGATCTCACCGAGCGCCGGTCCAACTCGGTGTGGGAGCGGCTGGGCGGCAACCGGGAGACCCCGACCGCGGCGTACGTGCGGCTGCGGCGGGAAATGCTGGAAGCAGAGCGCGCGGTGTTTCGGACCGCACGGGACGAGGGAAAGATCCCCGAAGAGGTCCTGGTCCGAGCCCAGCGCGACATGGACCTGGAAGAGTCGATGCTGCATCGGATGGGAGAGGCATGAGCTGCGAAGACCTGAAGAACGCCGAGAACCCGGCACCCACCGCCGAGGGGTGCGTGGAGTGCCTGCGCGACGGCACCGGCTGGGTGCACCTGCGCCGCTGCCTGACCTGCGGGCACATCGGCTGCTGCGACTCCTCGCCGCAGAAGCACGCCACGCTGCACTTCCACGAGACCGAGCACCCGGTGATCCAGTCGTTCGAGCCCGGCGAGGACTGGCGCTGGTGCTTCGTGCACGAGGAAGTGGGCTGACCTGAGCGCCGCCGGGCCGGTACGGTGCCGGGCATGGTGATCGAGGTCGACACGGAGCGGGCCGACGAGGCGCTGCTGCGGCACATGTACGAGATCCGCCGGGTGTGCCACCGGGCGGTCGCGCCGCAGGAGGAGCCGCCGGACCAGGCCTGGGGCGTCGCCTCGATGCGGGTCACCCCGCCCGGCGAGCAGCGCTGGCACGGCGTGGTCGGCGACCCGGTCGTCGCCTTCGCCGGGCTGTACCTGCCGCCGGGCGTGCCGACCGGCTTCCTGCGCATCTGCGTCCTGCCCGAGCACCGCCGCCGCGGCCACGGTTCCGCGCTGCTGACCTCGGCGCTCGACCGGGCCCGCACCCTCGGCAGAACCCACCTGACCGGCGTGTACGGCGACCCGGCCGCGGCCGAGTTCACCGCCGCCACCGGTGCCGAGCGCGGCCACAGCGTGATCGCCCTGCGCCTGGACCTGCCCGCGCGCCTGGCCCCCGCACCCGTCCCCGGCTACCGCGCCGTCTCCTGGACCGGCGCCACCCCCGACGACCTGCTCGGCGCCTACGCCGAGGCCCGCAACGCGATCAACGACGCCCCGACCGACACCGGCGGCCGACTGCACGACGCGTGGACGCCCGAACGCGTCCGCGACGAGGAGGCGGCCGTCGCCGAGCGCGGGCAGCAGCTGCGCGTCACCGCGATCGTCGCCGACTCCGGTGAGGTCGTCGCGCTGACCCAGCTGGTCGTCGCGCCGCCGCCGGAGGCGATCGTGTCCACCGAGGACACCGCGGTCGCGGCCGGGCACCGGCGGCGCGGCCTGGCGACCTGGGTCAAGGCGGAGTCGCTGGCCCGGCTGGCGGCCGACCGCCCGGACGCGGCGGTGGTCAAGACGTCCAACGCGGGCACCAACACGGGCATGCTCGCGGTCAACCACGCCCTGGGCTTCACCACGACCAGCACCTGGACCACGGTGGTCTACCACCTCGCCTGACGGCTACCCGGGCGGCGTGGGTCCGTGCAGTTTCGGGGAAACTGCACGAATCCTGGCCGAAATACAGGCACTTTCCCCCGAATCTGCAGGATTCGACGCGCCCACGTGTGTGTTCGGCGCGTCGTCGAGTGTTAAGAGGGGCCCCTTCTGCTACGGAAAGCGATAAGAAGGGGCCCTTCCTTACGTCAGTGGCCGCGGGCGAGCCAGGTGTCGAGGTGGGGGGACTCGGCGGCGATGGTGGTGGTGTCGCCGTGGCCGGTGTAGACGGTGGTGTCCTCGGGCAGGGTGAGCAGGCGGTCCCGGATCGAGCCGATGATCGTCGGGAAGTCGCTGTAGGAGCGGCCGGTGGCGCCGGGTCCGCCCTGGAACAGGGTGTCGCCGGAGAACAGGGCCTTCAGCGTGGGCGCGTACAGGCAGATGGCGCCGGGGGAGTGGCCGGGGGTGTGCAGCACCCACAGGTCGGTGCCGGCGACGGTGAGGCAGTCGCCGGAGGCCAGCTCGCGGTCGGGCGCCCGGCCGGAGTGGGTCTGGTCCCACAGCATCCGGTCCTCGGGGTGCAGCATGACCGGTGCGCCGGTGAGCCGGGCCAGTTCCGGGGCGGCGTCGATGTGGTCGTTGTGGGCGTGCGTGCACACGATGGCCACCACCCGGCGCCCGCCGGCGGCCGCGGCGATCGCCGCCGCGTCGTGTGCGGCGTCGACGACCAGCACGTCGGAGTCGTTGCCGATGAGCCAGACGTTGTTGTCGACCTCCCACTCGCCGCCGTCGAGGCGGAACACGCCGTGGGTGACGACCCGTTCGATCCGCGCGGTCACAGCAGCACCACCGAGCGCAGCACCTCGCCGCGGCCCATCTTGGCGAACGCCTCCTCGACCTGGTCCAGCGCGATCGTCTCGGAGACGAACGCACCGAGGTCGAGGCGGCCCTGGCGGTGGAGCTCCAGCAGCACCGGGAAGTCGCGGGAGGGCAGGCAGTCGCCGTACCAGGAGGACTTGAGGGCGCCGCCGCGGCCGAACACGTCGAGGAGGGGGAGTTCCAGCTTCATGTCGGGGGTGGGCACGCCGACGAGGACGACCGTGCCGGCGAGGTCGCGGGCGTAGAAGGCCTGGCGGTACGTCTCGGGGCGGCCGACCGCGTCGATCACGACGTCGGCGCCGAAGCCGCCGGTCAGCTCCTGGATCGCGGCGACCACGTCGGCCTGCCCGCCGTTGACGGTGTGGGTGGCGCCGAGCCGCCGGGCCCAGTCCAGCTTCCGGTCGTCGAGGTCCACGCCGATGACGGTGCCCGCCCCGGCCAGGCGGGCCCCGGCGATCGCGGCGTTGCCGACGCCGCCGCAGCCGATGACGGCGACGCTGTCGCCGCGGCCGACCGCGCCGGTGTTCAGCGCGGCGCCGAGCCCGGCCATGACGCCGCAGCCGAGCAGCCCGGCGACCTCCGGCGGCACGCTCGGGTCGACCTTGGTGCACTGCCCGGCCGCGACCAGGGTCTTGTCGGCGAACGCGCCGATGCCCAGGGCGGGGGCCAGCGGTGTGCCGTCGGCCAGGGTCATCTTCTGCTTCGCGTTGTGGGTGGCGAAGCAGTACCAGGGGCGGCCGCGTACGCAGGCCCGGCACTGGCCGCAGACGGCGCGCCAGTTGAGGACGACGTAGTCGCCCGGGGCGACCTCGGTCACGCCCTCGCCGACCGCCTCGACCACCCCGGCCGCCTCGTGGCCGAGCAGGAACGGGAAGTCGTCGTTGATGCCGCCTTCCCGGTAGTGCAGGTCGGTGTGGCACACCCCGCATGCCTGCACCGCCACGAGCGCCTCACCGGGCCCCGGGTCGGGGACGAGCACGGTCTCGATGCCGACCGGCGCGTTCTTGGCGCGGGCGACTACACCGCGTACCTCATGCACCACCGTGACCTCCTTGGCACGTGGACGAAGTTCACGGCGATGTTACCCGCGTCACGCCCGTCGTACCCGCTATGACCGGCTGAGCAGCTCGGCTATCGCGCGGTGGTCATGGAAGTCGCGGGTGTGGACGATCAGGCCGTCGCGTACGCGGAAGAGTTGGATGTTGTCGACCGCGGCGGTCCGGCCGGAGTCGGGATCGGTGAGGTCGTAGCCGTACTCGACGATGATCACTTCGGGGTCGGCGGTCTCGTGCACCACCACGTCGCGCACCGCGAACGCCAACCGCAGCGTGCCCGCGCGGGCCAGTTGGGCGGCGATGGCGTCGCGGCCGACCAGGCGGATGGGCCGGGGCGGGGCGAACGGGATCTCCACGACGGCCTCGGGGGCGTACTGCTGCGCGAGATCGTGCCACCGGTTCTCGTGGATGAGCTGTACCCGCTGGTCGAACAGTTCGCGTGGGGTCATGGCGGAGTCCTCTCCCGGTCGGGGCATAATCGGAGTGATCACTCCGATAGCGGCCCCGACTATACGGACTGATCACTCCGCTTGTCCACGGCTCGGGAGGGCTCATGCCTGCTCAGGACAGACCGCTGCGTGCCGACGCCGCCCGCAACCGCGCCCGCCTGCTGGAAGCCGCCGAGCAGGTGTTCGCCGAGCACGGCACCGGCACGCCGGTGGAGGAGGTCGCCCGCGCCGCCGGAGTCGGGGTCGGCACCGCGTTCCGGCACTTCCCGACCAAGGAGAGCCTGCTGTCGGCCGTGTACCTGGCCCGGCTGGAACGCCTCGGCGACCGGGCCGAGCGGCTGGCCGAGGCGAACGATCCGGTCGCGGCGCTGCGCACCTTCTTCGCCGAGACCGTCGAGCAGGCCGCCTCCAAGAACGCCCTGGCCGAAGCGCTCAGCGCCGCCGGGGTCGATCCGCGTGCCGCCGCCTCGGCGACCGGCGCGCGGCTGCGCGAGGCGTTGGGCGGGCTGCTGCGCCGCGCCCAGCAGGCGGGCGTACGCCCGGAACTGACCGTCACCGACCTGATGAGCCTGCTCATCGGTGCCTCCCGTGCCGTGGAACCGCTGGCCGCCGATCCGCACGCCCGCGCCCGGGTCATCCGCGTCATGCTCGACGGGCTCACCGGGCATTGAGCACCGGCCGCGGGCGGCGACCCGGCGGCGCCATGGCTATGCTGCCCCGGTGCCCATGTCGGAGTACGTCGCCAACCTGCGCAGGCATGTCGGAACCGGCCTGCTGATGCTGCCCAGCGTCACCGCCGTGGTCGTGGACGAGCGGGGTGAGCTGCTGCTGGGCCGGCGCAGCGACAACGGCCGCTGGGCGCTGATAGCCGGCGCCGTCGACCCGGGCGAGCAGCCCGCCGACGCCGCCGTACGCGAGGTGTACGAGGAGACCGGCGTGCACGTGGCCGTCGAGCGGCTCGCCGGCACGGCACTGCACCCGGTCGTCTACCCCAACGGCGACCAGTGCCAGTACCTCAACCTGTGGTTCCGCTGCCGCGCGACCGGCGGCACGGCCCGGGTCAACGACGACGAGTCGCTCGCCGTCGGCTGGTTCCCCCGCGCCGCGCTGCCGCCGATCGACCAGTGGACGCGCATGCTCATCGACGAGGCGCTCGACGGCGAATCGGCCTGGTTCGCCCAGCCCGGCACCGCCCATCCGGTGCTGAGACCGCTGCAGCTGTGAGCCGGCGGTCCCGGACTGCGGCGACGCGGACCCCCGGCGTCACGCCGCCGCGCGGCATCGGCTAGAGCTGACGTCATGGGCGACTACCACGTGCACCTGCACCCGCATGAGCCTCGGCCGGAGACCAGCCCGCCGCCGGGGCAGTATCCGCCGGGGCACGTCGACGCGTTCGTCGAGCGGGCGCTGTCGCGGGGCGCGACCGAGGTCGGCTTCACCGAGCACCTGTACCGGTTCGTCGAGTTCGCCCCGGCGATCGAGGGCTTCTGGGCGGGCGGGTCGCGCCAGGACCTGACCGAGCAGAGCCGGCAGATGTACTACGACGAGCTCAACCTGCACCTGGACCGGTACGTCGAGGCCGTCACCGGCGCCCGCGACCGGGGCCTGCCGGTGCGCCTGGGCATGGAGGTCGACTGGTTCCCCGCGCACGCCGACCGCATCGCCGCCATCCTGGCGCAGTACCCGTTCGACTACCTGATCGGCTCGGTGCACTGGGTCGGCGAGTGGGCCCTGGACCACCCCGCCGTCACGTACGAGTACGAGCGCCGGGGCGTGCGCCGCGCGTACGAGGACTACTTCGCGCTGGTCACCGAGCTGGCCGAGGCGGGGGTCGTGCAGGTGCTCGGCCACGCCGACGTGGTCAAGAAGTTCGGGCACCGGTGCGAGCAGGAGCCGGTCGACCTGTACGAGCGGCTGGTCGCGGCGGCGGTGCGCGGCGGGGTGGCGGTCGAGGTGAACAGCGCCGGGCTGCGCAAGCGGATCGCCGAGCCCTACCCGGCGCCGACGCTGCTGCGCATGTGCCACGAGGCGGGCGTGCCGATCACCCTGGCCAGCGACGCGCACGAGCCGCACGAGGCAGCCGACCGCTTCGACGAGATCATCCGGTACGCCCGCGCCGCCGGATACCGCGAGCGGCTCGCCTTCGACACCGGCGGCGCGTCGCGCCTGGTGCCGCTGTCCGATCCGGACGCGATCGGCTGAGGGGGCACCGCCGCACCCGAGAGCTGGACGGCTGCGACGGTGCCCCCATCGAAATTAGACCAACTTCCGGATCTCGCCAAAGGCGCGGTAGAACCCGCCCCGGCTCGCCTCGCGCACCTCGCTGACCAGGTATCGCGCACCGGCCTGGCGGATGCCCTTGGGGAACTGCACCTGCCACGAGCTCTGGTAGCCCGAGGAGACCACGCGCACCCGCAGGCGGCCGCCCTCCTCGACGCACTCGAGCACCACGCCGCCGCTGCTGTCGCTGGTGGTCTCGATCGCGGTCGGCGCGGCCACGGCCGGGGCCGCCTGCGGCGCCTTGATGTCCTTGATCTCCGGCACGGTGCCCTGCTCGGCCGCGCGGATCGCCGGCTCGGAGGCGTCGATGCAGGCCAGCGAGCCGTCCGTGGTCACGATGTAGAGCCGCTCGTCGTGGTACTGCATCGAGTAGGCCGAGCCGCAGCCGGTGCCGAGCTTCCACAGGCGGTTGCCCGCGTCGTCGAAGCAGTACACCGAGGAGCTGTTGTCGCCGGCGAAGATGAACTTGCCGTCGGGGCTGGTGGCGCACGAGAACACGGCCGCGTCGCAGGAGTAGGTGCGGCGGTGCGCGCCGTCCTTGGCCAGCTCGACCACCTTGCGGTCGGAGGTGCCCGCGTACAGCGTGTGCTCCTCCTGCCAGCCGAACAGCACCGCGCTGCTGCTGTGCTTCCACAGCACGTCGCCGGTGTGCCAGTTGTAGCTGGTCACGCCGCTGGAGTGGCCGTGGTGCACGGCGGTGGCGTCGCAGCGGACCATCCAGCCCGACGAGCCCTCGCTCTGCTTGCGCCACAGGAACTCGTCCTCATGGTCGATCGCGGCGACGCCGCCGCGCGCGTCGGAGACGCCCAGCACGCCGTCGTGGATGTCGAGCCAGTAGATGTCGATGTCGGGCGCGATCTGGTACGCCACCCGCGGCATCTTGCCGGACAGGTCGTAGACGTTGCCGTCGTCGCAGCCGGCGTAGAGCCACGCGTCGTCGGCGACGATGCACTTGACGCCGTCGGGCAGCTTGACCTGCGAGATCACCTCGGCGTCGTGGTTGAGCGTGGTGATCACGCCCGCCTCGTTGCCGACCATGCACACCCGCTCGTCGACGAAGATGCCGAACGCGGAGGTGCCCGAGCGGTAGCGCCACAGCACCGGCGCGCTCTTGGCGGTCGACCGGGTGCTGGTGATCACACGGCGGGACACGGAGCGCTTCTGCCGCTGGCCCTGGACCGCCGGGGCGTAGCCCTTGCGCACCTTCTCGCCGATCTTCTTCGCCGCCGCGGCCTTGGCCTTGTCGTGGTCGGCGAAGCTGCTCTTGCTGGTGGCACCGGGGTCGCCGATCCGGCCGTACCGGATGGTCAGCTCGGTGTCGTCGACAATCACCTCGTAGAACTTGTGCGAGCCGCCGTCGGCTTCGGACAGTTCGAGGTACGTCGTCTCAACGGGCATGGCGGGCTCGCCTTTCGCGGCGGGGGAAGCGCTCGGACTGGCGGTACGTTAGCGACCGCCACCGACAGTGCGGCCCGCCGTCCCACAGCTCGGTCATCGTTGCTGGTCAGCGTGATTCCGGCCACTACGTTCGATATTCCGGCGCCGCAGCCGGGCGCGGTGCGCGATGATCGGCCGGTGACTCCCGCGGCAGTGCTCTTCGACATGGACGGAACCCTCTTCGACAGCGAGCCGCTGTGGGACATCGCGATCGACGAGCTGGCCGCCGAGTACGGCGCGGTGCTGGCCGCCGAGGTGCGGCTGGCCATGGTCGGGCGCTCGGTACCCGAATCCATGGTCCTGTTCCACGACGGCATCGGCCAGTCGTGGCGCGACGCCAAGACGAGCTCCGACTGGATCTACGAGCGGGTCGCGGTGCTGTTCGCGAGCGACCTGGTGTGGCGGCCCGGCGCCCGGGAACTGCTCGCCGAGGTGCGCGCCGCCGGGATCCCCGCGGCCCTGGTCACCTCCACCAACCGGCGCGTGGTCGAGATCGCGCTGGACACCCTGGGGCGGGACACGTTCGACGCGGTGGTCTGCGGGGACGAGGTCGCGTTCACCAAGCCGCACCCCGACCCGTACCTGCGCGCGGCGAAGCTGCTCGGCGTCGAGCCCGCCGACTGCCTGGCCATCGAGGACTCGCCCACCGGCGCCGCCAGCGCCCTGGCCGCCGGCGCCCGGGTGATCGCCGTGCCGCACGCGGTGTCGGTCGACGCGGCGCCGGGGCTGGTGCTGCTGCCCACCCTGGCGGGCGTCACCCTCGCCGACCTCGCCACCCTCACCGCCCCGCGCTGAAAGACGAAGGAAGGGCCCCTTCTTATCGCAATGCGATGTAGAAGGGGCCCTTCCCAACCTGTGGCCCGGGTGGGGCAGGTCAGCTCGCCGCGAAGGCGCTGTCGGAGGAGAAGACGGTGCCCAGGCTCGCCTTGCCGGTGGTCAGCGCCGTCTTGGTCTGCGGACCGCCCGCGTCGGCCTGCGCGAACGAGCCGAAGTCGATGCCGTACACCGTCTTCAGGCCCTTCTGGCAGAACGTCCGCTCGGGGCACTCGGCCGGACCGGCCAGCACCGACGCCTTGCCGCTGCACTTGGCCGCGAAGTCCGACAGCGTCTTCACGCCGTTGGCGTCGGCGAACGCCTTGGTCACCGCGAACGCGTTCTGGTCGGTCGCCGCCGACGGGGCGCCGACGGCCAGGCCCGCCTTCTCGGCCAGGCCCTTCAGCGCGGTCACCGTCGCGGTCACGTCACCACTGGCCTTGGGCTGGGCGTCCTTGCCGTTCTGCTTCTGGTTCAGGAACTCCGTCAGCGTCGCGGCGTACTCGGGGAAGACGCTCAGCTCGCCGCGCTCCAGGGCCGCCTCGTACAGCTCGCGGTTGCCCGCGGTCTGCACCGTCGCGGTGAAGCCCGCGCCGTTGAGCGCGATCTTGTAGAGCTCGGCCAGGATCTGGCTCTCCGGGAAGTTCGCCGCACCCACGACCACCTTGCCGCTGCCGCCGGACAGGCCGCTGGCCAGCCCCGCCGTAGCCGCGAAGTCGGCCGCCGCGACCTGCGCGGTCTTGCGGTCCACGTCCACGGCCCGGTTCAGAGCCACCAGCTTCGGCGTGTCCAGCGCCGCGCCGACCTTGTCGACCGCCGCGAACAGCGCCGGGCTGGCCGCCTTCGCGTTGGCGACGGCGATCACGTTGTCCGCGTTCTGCAGGTGCTTGTCGTCCTCGAGCACCACCAGCGCGGTCCCGGCGACCGGCGCGCAGCCCGCACCGGAGACGCTCTGCGGCGCGGCCGTACCCGACGATCCGGCCTCACCGCAGGCGGCCAGCGTGAACGCCGCCGCCGCGAGGCCTGCCAGGGTTAAAGCGGACAATCTACGAGTATGCGAATACATGCGTGCAGCCTTCCGTTCTCGGCCGGGCAACCCGGCCGAACGTGCGCGAAATGACCTCGTCACCACGTTTCCTAGCTGATACGTGGGACATAGTGGCGAAGATTTGTGAACTGCCCGCGCCCCTACCCGCGAACAGCCGTTCACAAACCGGAGGTCTGCGCAGGCAGCCGCGGCGGTCCGCGATTGTTCCCCGTCGCCCAGTGACGATCATCATGCTTTCCGCACCTTCGCGCGCCTACCGCCCGATTGCGCACTTTCCCGCTGGCGCAGGCGCTGCCTTCGTGCTAACGCGCACCCGGAAGTGGTGCGTGCAGTTCCGGGGAAAGTGCACAAATCGATGCCAGGATTCCTGCACTTTCCCTGAAACTGCACCTAGGCCGGCCCGGGGACGGGCGGCGGGCGGGGTGGGGTCAGGGGGTGGGGGTGATGGGGTCGGCGGCGGAGCGGGGCGGGCGGTGGTCGGTGCGGCGCAGCGCCTTGGGCAGGGCGGCGCGCTCGACCAGGACGAGCAGCCCGTCCGCCAGCAGGCACAGCAGCGCCACCAGCAGGCCCCCGGCGAGCACCTGGCCGCCGCCCGCGTTCAGGCCCAGCCCGAAGCCGCGGCTGATGATCATCCCGAGTCCGCCGCCGTTGACGTACGCGGCCAGCGTCGCCGTCGCCAGTACCTGCACCGCCGCGATCCGCAGCCCGTTGGCCAGGTACGGCACCGCCAGCGGCAGCTCCACCGAGCGCAGCAGCTGCCAGCCGGACAGCCCCATGCCCCGCCCGGCGTCGCGCACCTGCGGATCGACCTCGCGCACCCCCAGGTACGCGTTGGCCAGCAGCGGCGGAATCGCGAACAGGGCCAGCGCCAGGATGATCGCGGGCGGCCCGAAGCCGATCACGGTCAGCGGCAGGATGGTCAGCAGCGCCACGGTGGGCACGGCGCGGCTGAGGTTGGTCATGGCCACCACGGCCGGGCCGCCGCGGCCGACGTGCCCCATCCATACCCCCACCGGCCAGGACACCGCGCAGGCCAGCCCGACCGCGGCGCCCGAGATCCACAGGTGCTCCTCGGTCCGGGCGATGATCCCGTTCGGGTTCGTCCAGTTCAGCGGGTCGTTCAGCCAGAGGATGGCGTCGTGGATGATGGTCATGCGGTCCTCCGGCGGGTCCAGGGCATGACGGCCCGGCCGACCAGGATCAGGGCCAGGTCGAGCACCAGGGCCAGGCCGACGCAGGCCAGCGTCGCCGCCATCACCTGCGCCCGGTAGAAGTTGGCGTTGAAGCCGCCGATGATGAGGTCGCCGAGGCCGCCGTAGCCGACCAGCTCGCCGACGGTGACCAGCGCCACGGTGGAGACCGTGGCGATGCGCAGCCCGGTCATGATGCCGGGCAGCGCCAGCGGCAGTTCGATGCGCCAGAGCAGCGCCGCGCGGCCGTACCCCATGCCGCGGGCGCTCTCGACCACCTCGGCGGGCACCTGGCGCAGGCCGGTGAGGGTGTTGCGGATGATGGTGATCAGGGCGTACAGCACCAGTCCGATCAGGACGGTGACCGGCTGGATCCCGGTGAACGGCGCCAGGAACGCGAACAGGGCCAGTGACGGGATCGTGTACAGCACCCCGGTGACGCCCAGGATCGTGCCGGTCAGCCGGCCGAATCGGTGCGCCAGCACCGCCAGCGGGATCGCGAGCAGCGCGGCCACGGCTACGGCGACTAAGGTCAGCAGGAGGTGTTCGCGCAGCGCGGCCAGCAGGGTGCCGTAGTTCTGGCGCAGGTAGTCCCACGAGAACCAGGGGTTGCCGGGGCCGGGGTCGTAGGCGGCCCCGGCGGACACGAAGGCGCTGACCTTGGAGGGCATGGGGTGAACGGTACCGCCGCGGTGTCGATCCGGCTGGACGGAGTCCGCAAGCAGTACGGCGACGGCACGGTCGCCGTACGCGAACTGAGCCTGGAACTGCCCGCCGGCCGGCTGAGCGTGCTGGTCGGCCCGTCCGGCTGCGGCAAGTCCACCCTGCTCCGCATGATCAACCGGTTGATCGAGCCGTCCGGCGGCCGGATGTGGCTCGGCGACGACGAGATCACCTCGGTCGACCCGATCGAGCTGCGCCGCCGCATCGGGTACGTGATCCAGAACGTCGGCCTGTTCCCGCACCACACCGTGCGCGACAACGTGGCCACCGTGCCGCGCCTGCTCGGCTGGCCCCGGGCCCGCGTCGCCGAACGCGTCGACGAGCTGCTGGAACTGGTCGGCCTGCCCGCCCCGCAGTACGCCGCCCGCTACCCGCACGAGCTGTCCGGCGGCCAGCGCCAGCGCGTCGGGGTGGCCCGCGCGCTCGCCGCCGACCCGGTGGTGCTGCTGATGGACGAGCCGTTCTCGGCGGTCGACCCGATCGTGCGGGGGCGGCTGCAGGACGAGTTCCTGCGGCTGCAGCAGGCCGTACGCAAGACGATCGTGTTCGTGACCCACGACGTGGACGAGGCGGTGCGGCTCGGCGACCGGATCGCGGTGCTGTCCGAGGGCGGCCGCCTGGAGCAGTTCGCCGACCCGGCGACGCTGCTGTCGCGCCCGGCCAACGACTTCGTCGCCGAGTTCGTCGGTGCCGACCGGGGCATCAAGCTGCTCGCGGTCGCCCCCGTACCCCGGGAGGGGTTGGCGCCGCTGCCCGCCGACGCCCCCGCGGACGCGCCAGTGGTGGCGGCGACGGCGAACCTGCGGGACGCGCTCGCCGCGATCCTGGAGTCCGACACCGGCTGGGTCGCCATCCGCGACGGCGCCACCGTCCTCGGCATCCTCACCCCCGACGCGGTCTACACCCACCTCCGCACCCTGATCTGACCCGCATCACCACCTCCGCACCCGGTTCGCCCAGCTCACCCCGCCCCTGCCCCGCCCGCGCCGCCCGCGCGCCGTCCCCGCCCCGTCTTCCATATACGTTGGCCTATCTCGTAGAAGATGATCTCCATTTTTTCTTCGAGATAGGCCAGCGTTTATGTGAAGCGGGGCGGGGACGGCGGCGCGGGCGCTGATGGGGGCGGTTGCGGCGAAGGCGGCCGTGGGGGCGAGGGGGGCCGTGGGAGTGGGGGTGGGCCGAACCAGCGGGTGAGTGCGTCGGGCAGGGCTGTCGCGGACCGGGCCGACCAGGTCACGTAGCCGTCGGGGCGGATGAGCAGGGCGTCCGCTGCGGTGGCGGTGGCGGTGACCGCGTCGACGCGCCCCGACCAGGGCCGGGCCAGCTCGGCGGGTGAGTCCGGTCCGGTCCGGCCGGTGGCGTCCAGCAGCAGCGGCCGCCCCGTGCGCAGCAGCTCCGCCACCCGGGTACGCCGTCCGCCGACGCGCACCCGCAGGTCGGGTACGAGGCGGCCGACGCGCGGGTCCGCCGGGTCCGCCTCGTACGCCACCTCGCTGCCCGCCATGGTCGCGGCGAGTCCGGCCAGCACCGCCGGGTCGGCCAGCCGCGCCTGGAACGCCGCCCGCTCGGCGGTGACCGCGTCGCCGGGGGCGATGAGCGCCGCCTGGTCCCGTGCGTGCGCCAGCATCCGCCGGGCCTGCGGCGCCCGCTCGGCGTCGTAGGAGTCGAGCAGGCCCTCGGGTGCGTCACCGCGTACGGCGGCGGCCAGTTTCCAGCCCAGGTTGACCGCGTCCTGCAGGGCCAGGTTGAGTCCCGCGCCACCGAACCCGGCCACCACGTGCGCGGCGTCGCCCGCCACGAGCACCCGCCCGATCCGGTACGGCAGCGCCACCCGCGAGTTGCGTCCGGCCAGCCGCCGCAGCACGTGCGGCCCGGGTCCGCCGGGTGCCCGCATGGCCAGGTCCCGCCCGAGCACCCGGCGCACCGCCGTACCCAGCTCGGTGAGGCTCATCGGCACGCTCTCGTCGGGTTCGGGCTGGTCCCACTCGCTGACATGGACCAGGTGCACCCCGGGCCGGAACGAGGCGAACGTGAACACCCCGCCCGGCAGCCGGTGCAGCTCGAACGGCCGCAGCGGCGCCCCGCCGGGCATCCGCAGCGCGCCGCGGCGCGTCAGCTCGCCCGCCGACAGCACCACGTGCGCGTCCCGGCTGACGGTGTCGCGGCTGGTCAGCCCCGGAAACTCCATCCCGGCGCCCTTGCGGACCGCGCTGTGCGCCCCGTCGCAGCCCACCAGGTACGCCGCCCGCAGCCGGTACGGCCCGTCGGGTCCGCGCACCGCCAGGTCGACGCCGTCTGTGTCGGCGGTGAACGCCAGCAGCTCGTGCTCGCGCCGCAGCTCGACGCCCAGGCGCAGGGCGTCGCGCTGGAGCACCAGTTCCAGGTGCCGCTGCGGTACGGGCAGCACGTGCAGCGGGTTGTCGGGCAGCCGGTGCAGCGGCAGCCGGAAGCCCGCGTAGCCGAAGGCGCGGATGGGGCGGGGGCGGCCCAGGTTGCCGGTGCCGAAGCGGCGCAGCAGCCCGCGCGGTCCGCGGTCGTGCCGGGCCAGCTCGCCGTGCAGGCCGCGCTGGTCGAGCACGCGCACCACCTGCCCGACCAGGCCGTTGGCGCGCGGCAGGTCGTCGGGGGCGGCGCGCCGCTCCAGCACGACCGCCCCGACGCCGCCGCGGCGCAGCTCGGCGGCGAGCAGCAGGCCGGTCGGCCCGCCGCCGACGATCACGACGTCGCTGCGCTCGACCTGCGCGGTCATGGCCACCTCCGTGATCGCTGGGTGTCGTCCGGGCAGCACCGGGCGTCCACGATCACGGATCATCCGGCGGCCTGCCGTCCTGTTGTCAACCGTAGTTGACAAGAGGGCTGGGCGTCAACCTAAGTTGACGCCGCCGACCGGCGCCGCCCGCATACCGGTCGCCCGACGGCCTTCGGCCGTTCGTCTCAAGTGGATGGAGCGAGGTACGCCGCGATTCGTGTTTGTCGGTATGGTGAGACCTCCCGACGCCCTGGATGGAAGATCACATGGACATCGCAGGCATGGCCGCGAGCGCGGTCGACCTGATCGCGCGGCGGCTCCAGCGAGCCGACGGCCACGCGGCCGAGCAGGAGCCCGCCGACACCGCCGGAGCGGTCTACGATCTCGTCGCCGCGCGACTGCGCAGCACGGGTCTCGGCGCCCGGGTCCTGAGCGAGCTGGAGCAGGCGCCGACCGACGAGGCGAGCCGGGCGGCCGCGGTGCAGGCGCTGGACGGCGAGCTGCGCCGAGACCCCGCCTTCAGCGACGACCTGCTGAATCTCCTGCACCAGAACGACTTCGGCGGTGGTGCGAGCGCACCCGGCGTCGCGGACACCGCGGAGGGTGCGGGTCAGGTCGCGAAGAACGGGATCCTCGCCGAGGCCGGGACGCTGGTCGCGCACATGCGCACCACGAAGGTCGCCGGAGTGAGCGGCCTCGTCGTGCTGCTGGCGGCACTCGCGCTCTGCGGCGCGACCGTCTGCGGAGCCGGCATCTACTCGCTGGCGTCGGACAGCCCCGGCGACGTCGTCGACTCACTGTACGAAGCGAGCGCGGACGGCGACGCCGAGGCGATGAGGTCCCTCGTCTGCGCCAAGGAGCGCGCGAAGATGGACGCGAAGAAGTCCTCGACGGACATGGACGACCTGCCCGACGGCTACGGGTTCACCTGGGACGTCATCGACGAGACGATCTCGGGGGACCGCGCGACCGTCCGGGTCGAGATGGAGATCAGCTCGCCGGACGGGAAGTCCTCCAAGGTCACCTATGACCTGGAACTCGTGGACGAGAACGGCTGGAAGGTCTGCGACGGCGACATGGTCGACATGGACTGAGCCGGACCGGACCGTCCCGCGACGCCGCGCCACCGTCCCAGCCGGTGGCGCGGCGTCGCGGTGTCAGGCCACAGCCGCCTCGACGGCGGTCTCCGGCTCGCGCGGTGCGGGGACCTTCGCGGTGTCGGGGCGCCGGTCCATGTCGCGCCAGGTACGGCGGTCGAGGACCGGCAGCAGCGTGGCGGCCAGGTAGAGCGCGCCGAACAGCAGCAGCGAACCGGTCAGGCCCACCCCCTGCACCGCCCAGCCGCCGAGCAGGCCGCCCAGCGGGATGCCCGCGTACGCGATGGCGGTGGACAGGCTCAGCACCCGGGCCTGCAGGTGCTCGGGCACCCGCTCGAAGCTGACCGCGGACAGGATCGGGTTGACCGCCGCCATGGCCAGTCCGCTGACCAGCGACACGGCCAGGACCAGGGTGAGCGTGTCCGACAGGGCCAGCGTGAACAGGCGGGGCGCCCCGCCGATCAGGAACCCGGCGGTGAACACGGCATACCGGGGCGCGCGCGGGGCCAGGGCGGTGAAGACCAGGTTGCCCAGGACCGCGCCCAGCGCGAACGCGCCGCCGGTGAAGCCGAGCGCGACCGGTGAGTGCAGCACCTCGTCGACCCATACCGGCACGAACACCACCGCGTTGGCCTGGTCGGCCAGGTTCGTCACGAACAGCAGCGCCAGGATGCCGATCAGCAGCCGGTCGCCGCGCAGGTGCTGGAACCCGCCCCGCAGCGCGGTCAGGTACGGCTCCCGCGGCGCCGCCAGCACCGCGGCGATCCCCGTCGTCGGCACGGGGGCGCCGCTCGCGTCGGCGGGCACGAACAGGGCCACCAGCAGCGCGCACAGCGCGAACGTGGCGCCGTCGAACAGCACCGCGCCGGGCGCGCCCAGCCAGACGATGACGCTGCCGCCGATGCCCGCGCCGAGCAGCCCGGCCAGCCGGTTCACTCCGTCGTACACCGAGGCGGCCCGGGTGATCTCCACTCCGGACGCGGCGATGACGCGGGGGAGCAGCATCCGCTTGGCGTTGTCGCCCATGCCGCGCAGCGCGCCCGCGAACACCAGCAGTGCCAGCAGCGCTCCGAAGCCGCCGACGTAGCCCAGCGCCACGGCGGCGGTGGCCAGGGCGCTGGCCAGGTCGGCGCCGATGGCGATGCGGCGGGCGCCGTACCGGTCGAGCAGGGGCGCGCCCAGCGGGGCGGCCAGCACGTACGGCAGCCACTCGGCGGCCGCGGCCAGGCCCATCTTGGTGGGGCTGTCCGTGGTGACCAGCACCAGCCACGGGATGGCCAGGAACGTCATCCGGCTGCCGATCTGCGAGATCGTGCCGGCGGTGAACAGTCCGATCAGGCCCTTCACGCGCGCACCTCGTCGAAGACCGGCAGCACCTGCAGCTGCACCTGCACCCGCCTGGTGCCGTCGGGGGCGGGGGTGTCCGGGTCCGCGCGCCGGTACCGGTCGACCACCTCGACCAGCTCGGCCAGCATCGCCTCGGTCTCGGCCGGATCGAGCTGCCGGGTCCAGTCGCTCAGGGTGCCCACGTTCGCCCACGCGGTGGGCCGGGTCGGGATCTCGCTGATGGCGCGGTCGATGCGGGCGGCGTACTCGGCGGCGACGGCGCGCAGGTAGATCTCGAAGTCGGGGAAGGACTCGGGGTCCACCCGGTCGACGGTGGTGCCGCGGTGCACGGCGCGCCACCAGCGCTCGCGGCCCGTGCCCTGCTCGGGCTCGTCGGCGACGAAGCCGTAGAGCGACAGCTGGCGCAGGTGGTAGCTGGTCGCCGCGCTGGACAGGCCGAGCTGCTGGGCCAGCAGGGTGGCGGTGGAGGGACCGTGGTCGCGCAGCAGCTGCAGAATGCGCACCCGCAACGGGTGGGCCAGCCCGCGCAGCGTGCGCGGGTCGAGATGGATGCGGTCGTTGGACACGACCGCCAACATATCTTTGCAAAGACTTCTTGGCAATCCCGCGAACGGAACCCGCCGCCAAGCCGAAGCGCTCCGGCGCGTGAAGAAGGGCCCCTTCTACATCGGATTGCGATAAGAAGGGGCCCTTCCTTTTCCCTGCGGAGCGGGGTCAGTCGTGGGCGATGGCGCGTAGCACGTTCACCCGGGCCGCGCTGATCGCGGGCAGGACTGCGGCCAGCACGCCGACGACCACGCCCAGCGCCAGGTACGTCCCCATCTGGGCCCACGGCAGGGCCAGCTCCTTCAGACCGTCGTCGGCCAGCCCCCGCACCATCACCGCCCCCAGCCCGGCGCCGACGACCAACCCCAGCAGCGCGCCGAACACGGTGATCACCACGGCCTCGACGGTGACCATCCGCATGGTCGCGGCCCGGCCCAGGCCGATCGCCCGCAGCAGCCCGATCTCGCGGGTGCGCTCCAGCACCGACATCGCCAGCGTGTTGATCACGCCGAGGATGGCGATGACGATGGCCAGGCCCAGCAGCACCTGGATCATCAGCATCAGCTGCGCGACGTCGCCGAGCTGCCGGTCCAGGTACTCCGTCTGGTTCTCGACCAGCATCTCGGGGCTGTCGGCCAGCAGCGCGGTCAGGCCGTCGCGGACGGCCCGCTCGTCGGCGCCCGACGCCAGCGTGACGTACGCGAACGACGGCTGCTGCGAGCGCATCTGCGCCGTGATGTCGGTGCCGAACACGTAGCCGCCGTAGAACTCCACCCGCTGGTAGACGCCGGTGATCCGGTACTCGGCGGGTTCGCCGCGCGTCGGGCGTACCGACACGGTGTCGCCGACCGACAGGCCGGACTCGCGGGCGGTCTCGTCGTCGAGCACGACCTCGCGCGGCCCCGGCTGGGCGAGTGACCCGGCGACGGTGGGCAGGGACAGGTCGCGGACGATCGCGGGCAGGTCGGTGACGGCCTTGGCCCAGCCCGGTTCGCCGTCGATGACGGCCTGGTCGTTGTACTCGGCCGCGACCGACACGACCCCCGGCAGCCGCCGCATGCCCGGCAGCAGGGCGGCGTCGAAGGTGGGCAGCACCCCCGGGCTCTCCTGGCCGGAGATGATCAGGTCGGCCTGGAAGCTCTCCGCCGCGTTGCCGCGCAGGGACTGCTCCACCGAGGTCAGCATCGTGTTCACGCCGGTGATCAGGGCGACGCCGACCATCAGCGCGGCCGCCGTGATCGCGGTCCGCCGCGGGTTGCGGCCGGAGTTCAGCCGCCCGAGCCGGCCCGGCACCGACCACGAGAACAGCCGCCCCAGCAGGGACACGGTCGGCCTGGCCAGCGCGGGGCTGAGCAGTGCCACGCCGACGAACGCGCCGAGCACGCCGCCGAGGAGCAGCCACATCGCGGTGTCGCCGTCGGCGGCCATGGCCCACGTGATCAGGCCCGCGCCGGCCGCGGCCAGGACCGAACCGGAGACGGTCAGCCTGGTCAGCGGCCGGTCCGGGATGGCCACCTCCTGCAGGGCCGCGATCGGCGGCACCCGCGAGGCGCGTACGGCGGGCAGCAGGGCGGCGATCAGGGTGACGATCATGCCGACCCCGAACGCGCCCAGCACCGCCGCCGGCGGCACCCCGATCCCGGCCAGGACCAGCTTGTTCATGTCCGCGGCCAGGTTCGCCAGCAGCGCGCCGACGCCCACGCCCGCCGCGAGGCCGGCCACCGAGGCGATGCCGCCGATGACCAGCGACTCGACCAGCATCGTCCGGATGACCTGGCGGCGGCTGGCACCCAGCGCGCGCTGCAGGGCCAGCTCCCTGGTCCGCTCCGCCACGATGATGGAGAACGTGTTCAGGATCAGGAAGCTGCCGACGAACAGGGCCACCCCGGCGAAGCCGAGCAGGATCTTGTTGAAGAAGGCCAGCGCCTCCTTGAAGTCGCCCGCGATCGCGGCGGCGGCCTCGGCCCCGGTCTGCACCGTGTACCCGTCGCCGAGCGCCGCCCGGATCGCGTCGCGCAGGGCCGCGGCGTCGGTCCCGGCCGCGGCGGTCACGCTGATGCTCGTGTACGCCCCCGGCGTGCCCAGCATCAACCGCTGCGCCACCGGCTCGGTGAACCGCACCTCCTGCACCGGCCCCCGGCTGGGCAGCCCGCCCTCGTAGCCGAACACGCCGACGAGCGTGAACACCTGCTTGGGCTGGGTCGTCAGCACGCCGACCCGGTCGCCGACCTTCAGCTTGCCCAGCTCGGCCAGCAGCACGTTGACCGCGATCTCGTCCGCGGCCGCAGGCGCCCTGCCCTCCCGCAGCCGCAGGCCACCGGTCTCGCCGGTCCAGTTCCCGCCGAAGCGCGGCGGCCCGTACGAGGTGACGACCTTGCCGTCGGCGCCGACGACCCGGGCCCCGTCGGCCTGGACCTCGCCGACGACCTGGCCCGCGCCCGCCACGGCGGCGACCCGGTCCCGGTCGGCGGCGGTCAGCAGCCCCGGTACGGACTCACCCTCCAACTCGGACACGTCGATCGTCGGCTTGGCCGTGACGAGCACGTCGGTCGAGGTCATCGACGAGGAGAACATGTTGTCGAAGGAGCGGCCCAGCGCGTCGGTGAGCACGAACGAGCCGGACACGAACATCACGCCCAGGACCACCGCCAGCACCGACAGCGTCAGCCGGAGCTTGCGGGAGAACAGGCTCTTGAGTGAGGCGCGCAGCATGCCTACCGACCGTCCCGGCGGTCGAGGCTCTTCATCGTATCGAGCACGGCGTCCGCGCTGGGCGAGGTCAGCTCGTGCACGATCGCGCCGTCGGCCAGGAACACGACCCGGTCGGCGTACGACGCCGCGTTGGCGTCGTGGGTGACCATGATGATGGTCTGGCCGTACTCGGTGACGCTGCGGCGCAGGAAGGCGAGCACTTCGGCGCCGGAGCGGCTGTCGAGGTTGCCGGTCGGTTCGTCGGCGAAGATCACTTCGGGGCGGGCGACCAGGGCCCTGGCGCAGGCGACCCGTTGCTGCTGGCCGCCGGAGAGCTGGCTGGGGCGGTGGTGCAGGCGGTCGCGCAGGCCGACGGTGTCGATGACGGTGGCGTACCAGGCGGGGTCCGGTCTGCGGCCCGCGATCGCGAGCGGGAGCAGGATGTTCTCCTCGGCGGACAGGGTCGGCAGGAGGTTGAACTGCTGGAAGATGAAGCCGACCTTGTCGCGGCGCAGCTTCGTCAGCCCGGCGTCGGACAGGCCGGTCACCGCGGTCTCGCCGATGGACACCTGCCCGCGGGTCACGCTGTCCAGCCCGGCCAGGCAGTGCATCAGGGTGGACTTGCCGGAGCCGGACGGGCCCATGATGGCGGTGAACCGGCCGCGCTCGAGCTCGACGTCTACGTCGCGCAGGGCGACGACCTGGGCCTCGCCGGAGCCGTACACCTTCCAGACTCCGGCCGCGCGGGCGGCGGCGGTCTCGGCGCGCTGGCGCGACTGGGGCGGGGCTGCTGTGGTCATCAACGATCATTCCCTCGGCCGGACGAATTGGACCGGCCGGCGGGGTGCTTAAGGCGGGAGCACCCGGCCGGCCGGTGTACCCATCGTCGGCCCGCCGCCGCCCCCGAACCTCGGCCCGCAGGGTGACCGTCCCCGGGTCGTCCGCCCGGGGTGCACCCCCACCCCGCCCTCAGGGCCAACCCCCACCCGCCCACCCGCCCGCGAGGTAAGGAAGGGCCCCTTGTTATCGCAATGCGAGGTAAAAGGGGCCCTTCTTAACGGAGCCGCGCGCGGCGGCGGGCGGGTGCTACTCGTAGGCGATGGCGTCCAGGACGTTCAGGCGGGCCGCGCGGCGGGCGGGCAGGATCGCGGCGACCACGCCCGCGAGCACCGCCACCACCAGGTACGCCGCCAGCTGGGTCCACGGGACGGTGATCGCGGTGGCGAACTTGAGGCGGATCAGGGCCTGGGTGAGGGCGGCCCCGAGGCCGACCCCGAGAGCCAGCCCCAGGGCGACCCCGAAGACGGCCGTCAGGATCGACTCCACGTTGACCATCGCGACGACGCCGCCGCGGCTGAGCCCGATCGCGCGGACCAGGCCGAGTTCGCGGGTGCGCTCGGTGACGCTGAGCATCAGCGTGTTGAGGATGCCCAGCGCCGCGATCACCAGCGACACGACGAGCAGCAGCTGGATGCCGAGCAGCAGCCCGTCGAGCTGCGCCGACGACTGCTCGACGTACGACTGCCGGTCGCCGACGCGTACGCCCGGGTAGTCCTTCATGATCTGCTCGACCTGGGCCACGACCGGTGCCGCGTCGACACCCTCGTCCAGCGAGACCAGGCCCTGCATCGCCAGCGGGCCGTTGAAGTCGGCCACCGCGGCCGGGCCGACCAGGATGCCGGAGACCAGCGGTGTCGGCTCGTACACAGCCACGACGGTGTACTGCCGCTCGACCGGGCCGAGCCGCACCTTCGTCTGCTCCCCCGCCGACAGGCCCAGGGCCTCGGCCGTGTTCTCGTCCAGCACCAGCTCCCGCGCGCCGAGGCTGCGCAGGCTGCCGGAGACGGTCTTCATGGAGAACATCCGCGCCGCCTGGGCCACGTCGGTGGCGAAGACGAACTGCGGCTGCCCGGCCACGGCGACGTCCGCGGCGTCGAAGTGCCACGCGGCGGCCTCCTCGACGCCCGGGATGGCCCGCACCCGCTCCAGCGCCTTCGGGTCGAAGCCCTGGGTGCCGTCGGGGGCGGCGTTGAGCTGCGCCTGGATCAGCACCTCGACCCCGGCGCTCGTGCCGAGGGCCTCGGTCAGGCTGCTCTTGAACGACTCGATCACGGTCGCGGCGGTGCCGACCATCATCACGCCGACGGTCAGCGCCACGGCGGTGACGGCGGTGCGGCGCGGATTGCGCAGCGCGTTGCGTACGCCGAGCCGCCCCGCCTGGCCGCGGCCCAGCACGAAGCCGAGGGCCCGGATCACCGGGCGGGCCAGCAGCGGCGCCAGCAGCAGCGAGCCGAGCAGGAGCAGCACCGCGCCGCCCAGCAGTACCAGGAATCCGGCGCCGCCGAGGTCGGCCAGCGCGCCCAGCAGCACCAGCCCCGCCCCGGGCAGGGCGAACGCCGCGCCGGTGAGCGACAGCCCCAGCAGCGACCTGTCCGGGCGGGACAGGTCGCGCATGGCCGCCACCGGCGGCACCGACGACGCCTTGATCGCCGGGATGAACGCGGCGACCATCGTCGCCACGATGCCCAGCGCGTACGCCAGCAGCACCGTCGACGGCGCCACCACCACCGGCACCGGGTCCATCGTCAGCTGCTCGGCCAGCGCCGCCTCGCCCCAGTAGCCCAGCCCGATGCCCGCGCTCAGGCCCACGGTCGCCCCGACCGCGCTGACCACCAGCGCCTCCAGCAGCACCGACCCGGCGACCTGGCCCCAGCCCGCGCCGAGGGCGCGCAGCAGCGCCAGCTCGCGGGTGCGCTGCGCCACGATGATGTTGAAGGTGTTGTAGATCAGGAAGACGCCGACCACGCCCGCGAGCACCGCGAACCCGACCAGGATGTAGGTGAAGAAGTCGAACTGGGTGCTCACCGCCGCCGCCTGCTCGTCGTTGACCTCGGCGGCGGTCCGGGCGGTGAACCCGCTCGGCAGCTTCGCCGTGATCCGGTCGCGCAGCAGCTCCTGGCTCACCCCGTCGGCGGCCGAGAACGACACCCCGGCGTACACCCCGGTCTCCCCGTAGAAGGTCTGCTGGGCGAACGCCTCCTGGAACAGCACCATCGTCTCGCCCGCGAGCGAGTCGCGGCCCCCGGCGATGCCGACGACGCCGACCACGCGGAAGGTGCGGGGCTCGTTGAGCACCGGCAGGTAGACCTTCAGCCGGTCGCCGCGCTTGACCCGGGCCTGCTCGGCGGTGTGCGCGCTGACCGCGACCTCGTCGGCGGCCGCGGGCCAGGCGCCCTCGCGCAGGGCCACCAGGCCCAGCGGGTCGTCCCGGCCGTCGACACCGAAGCCCAGTGCCTGGTCCGTGCCGACCGGGGTGTCGTCGCCCGCCCGGTACGGCACCACGCCCTCGGCGCTGACCTCGGGTGACGCCGCGGCGACCCCGTCGGTGGCGGCCAGGTCGCGCACCTGTGCGGCGGTCAGCCGGGGCGCTCTGGGGCCCGGCTCACCGGCCTCGACCCGCACCGCCACGTTCTGGTTGATCGTGCTGAAAAGGGTGCTGAACTGCGCGTTCAGGGTGGCGGACAGGACCAGGATCGCCGACAGGAAGCCGACCGACAGCACGATCGCGAAGACGGCGAGCGACAGGCGCAGCTTGCGCTGCAGCAGCCCGCGCAGGCTGGCCTTGATCATTCGGTGGCTCCGGTGGCGACGGCGGCGGTGTCCAGCCGCTTGATCCGGTCCAGCACCGCGTCGGCGGTGGGCGAGGCCAGCTCGTCGACGATCTGCCCGTCGGCCAGGAAGATCACGCGGTCGGCGTACGACGCCGCGTTGGCGTCGTGGGTGACCATGATGATGGTCTGGCCGTACTCGGTGACGCTGCGGCGCAGGAAGGCGAGGACCTCGGCGCCGGAGCGGCTGTCGAGGTTGCCGGTCGGTTCGTCGGCGAAGATCACTTCGGGGCGGGCGACCAGGGCCCTGGCGCAGGCGACGCGTTGCTGCTGGCCGCCGGAGAGCTGGCTGGGGCGGTGGTGCAGGCGGTCGCGCAGGCCGACGGTGTCGATGACGGTGGCGTACCAGGCGGGGTCCGGTCTGCGGCCCGCGATCGCGAGCGGGAGCAGGATGTTCTCCTCGGCGGACAGGGTCGGCAGGAGGTTGAACTGCTGGAAGATGAAGCCGACCTTGTCGCGGCGCAGCTTCGTCAGCCCGGCGTCGGACAGGCCGGTCACCGCGGTCTCGCCGATGGACACCTGCCCGCGGGTCACGCTGTCCAGCCCGGCCAGGCAGTGCATCAGGGTGGACTTGCCGGAGCCGGACGGGCCCATGATGGCGGTGAACCGGCCGCGCTCCAGCGCGCAGTTCACGCCGCGCAGGGCGACGACCTGGGCCTCGCCGGAGCCGTACACCTTCCACAGGTCGACCGCGGCGGCAGCGGCCCCGGGGTTCCGATCGGCCCGGGGCTCGGTCAGGGGTGAAGTCATGCCCCACAGGCTGTCAGCGCCGCCGCGGTCGGCCCTCCGACTCCAGCACGGTCTTGGCCCGGGCCGGCTCCTCCTGAAGGACGAGCCGATCTCCTCCCCGCTACGGCCGGGCCGAGCCGGGGCGCACCAGGCCCGTCTCGTACGCCAGCACCACCGCCTGCACCCGGTCGCGCAGCCCCAGCTTGGTCAGCAGGTGCCCGACGTGGGTCTTCACCGTGGTCTCGCTGACCGTCAGCACCTTGGCGATCTCGGCGTTGGACAGCCCCCGGGCCACCTGCGCCAGCACCTCGCGCTCCCGCTCGGTCAGCGACCCGAGCGCGTCCGGCACGGTCACCGCCGGGTCCGGCAGCAGGTCGGCGAACCGGTCCAGCAGCCGCCGCAGGATGCGCGGCGCCACCACCGCCTCGCCCGCCGCCACCGTCCGGATCGCCGCGACCAGCTCCTCGGCGGGCACGTCCTTGGCCAGGAAGCCGCTCGCCCCTGCCCGCAGCGCGCCGACCACGTAGTCGTCGAGGTCGAACGTGGTCAGGATCAGCACCCGCACCGGCAGCTTCGCGGCCACGATGTCGCGGGTGGCGGCCACCCCGTCGCGGCGGGGCATCCGCACGTCCATCAGCACCACGTCCGGCAGCAGGCGCCGGGCCAGGTCCACGGCCTCGGCGCCGTCGGCGGCCTCGCCGACGATGTCGAGGTCGCGCTCGGCGCCCAGCACCATCCGGAACCCGCTGCGCAGCAGCGGCTGGTCGTCGGCGAGCAGCACCCGGATGGGCTTCACCGCGGCACCTCCACGCCCGTGTCGAGGGCCGCCGCCAGGGCGGGGCCGGTCTGCTCCAGCGGGATCACCGCGTACACCCGGAACCCGCCGCCGGGGCGGGGGCCGGTGCGCAGGCTGCCGCCGTACACGGCGACCCGCTCGCGCATGCCGAGCAGGCCGTGCCCCGGCGCCGCGATCCCTGGGCCGAGGGTACGCGTGCGCGGCCCCCGACCCGTGTCGAACACCTCGATGGTGAGGCGGCAGCCGTCCCCGGCCAGCCTGACCTCGGCCCGGCACGGCCCGGCGTGCTTGAGCGCGTTGGTCAGCGCCTCCTGCACGATCCGGTACGCCGTCAGCCCCACCCCCGGATCCAGCTCCCCGGGCAGCCCCTCGCACCGCAGCGCCGTCGGCAGCCCCGCCTCGCACACCTGCTCGACCAGGACCGGCAGGCCGCCCAGCCCCGGCTGCGGGGTCAGCCCCGGCTCCGGCTCGGCGGCGCCGTCGGCGCGCAGCACGAACAGCAGGCGGCGCAGCTCCCGCAGGGTGCTCCGGCTGGTCTGCTCGATCGTGCTCAGCGCCTCGTCGGCGGCGGCCGGGTCCCGGTCCAGCATCCGCCGCGCCGCCGTCGACATCACCCCGATCACGCTGACGTGATGGGCCACCACGTCGTGCAGCTCCCGGGCGATGCGGCGGCGCTCCTCGGCCACGGCCTGCTCGGCGTGGGCCTGCCGCCCCGCCTCGGCGGCCAGCGCCCGCTCGGCCAGCGCCGCCGAGGCCTCCCGCCGGGCCCGCACGGTACGCCCGATCAGAAACGTGATCACCATCGCGACCACGTTCACGATCAGCCCGGCCGACGTCGAGATCACCTGGCCACCGGCCTTGTCGTCCAGGTAGCCCGACCCGACGGCGTACACGAAGACCAGGTCGTTGACGGCCCACAGCAGCACGCTGCCCGCGACCGCGCGCCACCAGCGCTCGTACGCCGCCAGCGTGTACGCCAGCACCCACAGCGTGATGCCCTGCCCGGTCCACACCATCGGCTCGACCCAGCCCGCGAGCAGCGTCAGCAGCAGGAGCGCGACCGCGCCCCACAGCCAGCGGCGCCGGAGCACCACGGGCAGCAGCGTGACCGCCGTCCACAGGGCCAGCCAGCCCCCGGTGTGCCCGCTCCAGGCCGGCTCGGCGTGCATCAGCAGCAGCTGCGCGACGAGCAGCCCGGCCGCCAGGGCCGCGTCGACGCGCAGCGGCGTCCACCAGCCGGGCCGCAGCCAGTGGGAGAAGCGCAGGTGAGAGGGGAGGAGCACCCGGCGAGGTTACTTGGTGCCCTCAAGCCGGCGCTGGCGCGCGTCGATGGTGGCGGCGGTGACCTGCTGCGGGAACGGCGGCAGCGTCCCGCCGAACTCGGGGCAGCGGGACTGGTGCGCGCACCAGCCGCACAGCTTGCTCGGCTTGGGCCGGAAGTCCTGCGCCACCGTCGCCGCCTCGATCGCCCGGTACAGCGCGAACAGGGTGCGCTCGAAGCGGGTCAGCTCCTCGGCGTCGGGCGTGTAGTCGCAGATCTCGGCGTCCTTGAGGTACATCAGCCGCAGCACCCGCGGCACCGTCCCGCGCGTGCGCCACAGCACCAGCGCGTAGAACTTGAGCTGGAACAGCGCCCGCGACTCGAACGCCTCCCGGGGCGAGCCGCCGGTCTTGTAGTCGACCACCCGCAGCAGCCCGCCCGGCGCCACGTCCAGCCGGTCGATGTAGCCGCGGATCAGCAGCTGCTCCTCGCCCTCGGCGCCGAGCACGGCCTCGATCAGCGTCTCCCGCTCGGCGGGCTCCAGCCGCCGCGGGTCCTCCACCGCGAAGTAGCCGCCCAGCAGCTCCTGCGCCGAGGACAGGAACTCGTCGCGGGTCCGCTCGGTGCCGTCGACCAGCGCGGCCAGCTCCGGCTGCTCGCCGACCAGCCGGTCCCACTGCGGGGTGACCAGCTCGTCGGCGACCTCCCGGGTCCGGTCGGCGGCGGGGGCGTCGAACAGCTTCTCCAGCACCGCGTGCACCAGCGTGCCCCGCGCCTGCTCGGCGGTGGGCTGCTCGGGGATGCGGTCGATGCTGCGGAACCGGTACAGCAGGGGGCAGGTCTTGAAGTCGGCGGCTCGGGAGGGGGACAGCGACGGAAGGGGGCGGGGCGCGGTCGTCTCCGACACCGGCTGCTCGGTCATAGCCCACAGGTTAGGACAGTGGTACGACCTGTCCCGCACGGCACAACCGACGCGATGCGGACGGCACGGCATAGCATGGTCACGATGGAGACGACGCCGTGACCGAGCCGACACCCCAGTCCGGGCCGCCCGAGCAGCGGCGCTCCGGTTTCCAGATCGGGCGGGTGTTCGGGTTCCCGCTCCGCCTGAGCGGATCGTGGCTGCTCATGGCCCTGGTCATCACCTTCTGGTACGGCGAGGTGATCGGCGAGCGCCTCGACCTGCACGGGGCCGCCCGGTTCCTGGCCGGGCTCGGCTTCGTCGCCTGCCTGCTGCTGTCGGTGCTGCTGCACGAGCTGGGGCACGCGGTGACGGCCCGCCGCCACGGGATCGGGGTCAAGGGCATCACGCTGGACCTGCTCGGCGGCTACACCGAGTTCGAGCACGACTCCCCGCGCGCCGGCGTCGAGTTCACGACAGCGATCGCCGGTCCGGTGGTCTCGGCGCTGGTCGGGGTCGGCTCCGTGGTCGCGGCGGTCCTGCTGCCCGACGGCACCGTGGCCGACCAGATCGCGTTCCAGCTGGCCGTCTGCAACCTGATCGTGGCGGTGTACAACGCGCTGCCGGGCTGGCCGCTGGACGGCGGCCGGGCGCTGCGCGCGCTGGTCTGGGCGGTGCGCGGCGACCGCGACGCCGGGCTGCTGGTGGCGGGCTGGTCCGGCCGGGTGGTGGCGGTGGCCACCGCCGTCATCGCCGCGCTGCTCTACGGCACCGGCTGGTACACCTGGTGGGGCCTGCTGTTCGGCCTGTTCGTGGCGTACAGCATCTGGCAGGGCGCGGCCGGGGCCGTGCTCACCGCCCGGGTCCGCCGCCGCTACCCGCTGGTCGACCCGGTGGCCCTGGCCAAGCCGCTCTACGCGGTCCCGGCGGGCACCTCGCTGGCCGAGGCGGACCGCCGCGCCGAGGCCGAGGGCCGGGCGGCCTGCCTGCTCGGCGTCACCGACCCGGACGGCCGCCTGATCGCGCTGGTGGTGCCGGACGCGGCCGCCGCGGTGCCGCCCGCCCGCCGCCCCTGGGTCACGGTGGAGACCGTCGCCCGCGGCATCGCCGCCGTGGCCCGCATCCCGGCCTCGGCCCGGGGCGCCGACGTGATCAAGCTCCTGCGCGGGGACCCGGCTGCGCCCTACCTCGTGGTCGACGGGGAAGATGTGGTGGGCGTGCTCACCGCCATGGACGTGGTGCAGGTGCTCGATCCGGCCACGCTGAAGGCCGCGCCCGCGAAGCAGACAGGGATATGAGGCGATGACCGATCCGATGCCGACCGTACGGCGCGGCAACTTCACCGCGGGCGACCGCGTGCAGCTCACCGACCCGAAGAACCGGATGCACACCATCGTGCTGGAGCCCGGCAAGGCGTTCCACACCCACCGCGGCATCCTCGCCCACGACGACCTGATCGGACGCCCCGACGGCAGCGTGGTGCACTCCACCGGCAACACCGCCTACCTGGCGCTGCGGCCGCTGCTGGCCGACTACGTGCTGTCCATGCCGCGCGGCGCCCAGGTGATCTACCCCAAGGACGCGGCGCAGATCGTGGCCATGGGCGACATCTTCCCCGGCGCGAAGGTGCTGGAGGCGGGCGTCGGGTCGGGGGCGCTGTCGTGCTCGCTGCTGCGGGCGGTCGGGCCCGAGGGTGAGCTGTGGTCGTACGAGCTGCGCGACGACTTCGCCGCGGTGGCCCGCAAGAACGTGCAGTCGTGGTTCGGCACCACCTGGGCGGCCGACGGCAAGCCCGCCAGCCCGTCGATGCCGTCCTGGCACCTGGGCGTCGGCGACGTCGCCGACAACGCCGAGACCGGCTTCGACCGGATCATCCTGGACATGCTGACCCCGTGGGCGGCCCTGGACATGGTGGAGCGGTGCCTGCTGCCCGGCGGGGTGTTCATCGGGTACGTGGCCACCACCCCGCAGCTGTCGGAGCTGGTCGAGGCGCTGCGCGAGCGGGGCTTCACCGAGCCGCTGGCCTGGGAGTCGCTGGTGCGCGACTGGCACGCCGACGGCCTGGCCGTGCGCCCGGACCACCGCATGATCGCGCACACCGCGTTCCTGGTGCGCGCCCGCAAGCTCGCCCCCGGGGTGACCGCCCCGCCGCGCCGCCGCAAGCCCAGCAAGGGCCGTGAGGCCTACGAGCTGCGCAAGCAGGGCGCTGCCGCCAGCAGCACCGGCGAGGACACGCCGGTGCGCGAAGACGAGGAGTGATCGTGCCCGGGTCGGTCTTCCCCGACTGGTCGCCCTACCCCGACCTGGACTCGGCGGCGCGCGCCTACCTGCGCGACCCCGAGGTGGCGCTGGAGGCCCTGGAGGGCGTGCTGCGCGGCACCCAGGTGCTCGGCTTCACCCTGGAGCGCTTCGTCAACGAGTACAACGGGGTGTGGCAGGAGGTGGTGATCTGCGACGGGTCGCGGCTGCTGCTGTGGCACGGCGAGGACGTGGCGCCGGGGGACGGCCCGCCCGGCTCGATGGTCTCCTCGCTGCGCGTGGTGCCGCTGTCGGTGATCACCGAGGTGGGCTGCCGGCGCCGGCTCAGCCGGACCTCGGCCGGTCACCTGCGCGTCGACAGCGTCGACGTGTACCTGCTGCTCAGCTCGCTGGACGAGGCGTCCAACGGGCATCCGCTGGACGACCCGCACCACGTGGTGCGCCAGGACGCGCTGCGCTTCGGCAAGACGCTGGAGGACGGCGGCTCCGGCCAGATCACCCGGCTGGAGGAGTTCGCTCAGTTGATCGCCTCACTGGCCGGCCGCCCGATGCTCTGACCCCCGGCGCGAGCCGGTACGAAAAAGGCCCCGCTGCCCGGTTGCTGCCGGGTCGGGGCCTTTGCCGTATTAAGCTGATAGCGGACAGCGACAGGCTCAGCGCAGCGCGTTGCGCTCGTCCTCGGTCAGCGGCTCGGAGTCGGCGGTGCGCTGGATGTGGATGCACTCACCAGGGCATTCGTTGGCCGCGTCGATGACCTCCAGGCGCAGATGGGCCGGGATGCCCACCGTGTCGCCGGGCGACATCCGCAGCTCACCGTCCTCGCCCTTCACGTAGGCCAGGCCGTCGACGTCGAATTCGAAGATCTCGGGCGCGTACTGCACGCACAGGCCGTCGCCTGTGCACAGATCCTGGTCCACCCGCACCCGCAGCTCTGTCACGTCCCCGACCCTAGCGCGCCGCCGCGCCCGGCCGCCCGGCAGGGCCGCTCTGCGGGCGATTCCGGATCAAGCTTCTTCGGGTACGCGGGTGTCGGGAGGGTTCAACTGGGGCGATCAGCCGCTAGTGTTAGGAGCACCCTTGATGTCGGCCCGATCGAGGTGGGACCGACAGGAGGACACCCCCGGGGAGGTGGGACGTGGCAAAGAGCGACGACGCGGATGCGCGCGCCGCGCGGTGGGAGAAGGAAGCCAACGATCTCTCCACTCAGGTCGCGTTCCTGCAAGAGGAGCTCGCCCTGTTGCGGCGGAAGCTGAGCGAGAGTCCGCGGCACGTACGCCAGCTGGAGGAGCGGCTCGCCGCTACTCAGGCACAGCTGGCCCGGCTGACCGAGAACAACGAACGACTGGTGGCCACGCTCAAGGAAGCGCGCGCCCAGATCGTGACGCTCAAGGAGGAGATCGACCGCCTGGCGCAGCCGCCGAGCGGTTACGGTGTCTTCCTGTCCAAGCATGAAGACGGCACGGTGGACGTCTTCACCGGTGGGCGCAAGCTGCGTGTGGCCGTGTCGCCGTCGTTGGACGTCGACGCCCTGCAGCGCGGGCAGGAAGTCCTGCTCAACGACGCCCTGAACATCGTCGACGCGCTCGGCTTCGAGCGGGTCGGCGAGGTCGTCATGCTCAAGGAGATCCTCGACGGGGGTGACCGTGCCCTGGTCATCTCGCACGCCGACGAGGAGCGGATCGTGTTCCTGGCCGAGGGGCTGATCGAGAGCACGCTGCGGTCCGGCGACTCGCTCATGATCGAGCCCCGGTCGGCGTACGCGTACGAGCGCATCCCCAAGAGCGAGGTCGAGGACCTCGTGCTGGAGGAGGTGCCCGACGTCGACTACCACGACATCGGCGGCCTGGTGCACCAGATCGAGCAGATCCGCGACGCCGTGGAGCTGCCCTTCCTGCACGCGGACCTGTTCCGCGAGCACCACCTGCGCCCCCCGAAGGGTGTGCTGCTCTACGGCCCGCCCGGCTGCGGCAAGACCCTGATCGCCAAGGCGGTGGCCAACTCGCTGGCCAAGAAGATCGCCGAGCGCCGGGGCGAGGAGAAGAAGACCAGCTACTTCCTCAACATCAAGGGCCCGGAGCTGCTCAACAAGTACGTCGGCGAGACCGAGCGGCACATCCGGTTGATCTTCCAGCGGGCTCGGGAGAAGGCCTCCGAGGGTACGCCGGTGATCGTGTTCTTCGACGAGATGGACTCGATCTTCCGTACCCGCGGCTCCGGCGTCTCGTCGGACGTGGAGAACACCATCGTCCCGCAGCTGCTGAGCGAGATCGACGGCGTGGAGGGCCTGGAGAACGTCATCATCATCGGCGCCTCCAACCGCGAGGACATGATCGACCCGGCCATCCTGCGCCCGGGCCGGCTCGACGTGAAGATCAAGATCGAGCGACCCGACGCCGAGGCGGCCAAGGACATCTTCAGCAAGTACATCCTGACCGGCCTGCCGCTGTCCCCGGACGACCTGGCCGAGCACGGAGGCAACGCCGAGGCGTGCGTGCACGCGATGATCAACTCGGTGGTGCTGCGGATGTACTCCGAGACCGAGGAGAACCGCTTCCTGGAGGTCACCTACGCCAACGGTGACAAGGAGGTCCTGTACTTCAAGGACTTCAACTCCGGCGCGATGATCCAGAACATCGTCGACCGCGGCAAGAAGATGGCGATCAAGGAGTTCCTCTCCTCGGGCAAGAAGGGGCTGCGCCTGCAGCACCTGCTCGACGCCTGCCTGGACGAGTTCCGCGAGAACGAGGACCTCCCGAACACCACCAACCCGGACGACTGGGCCCGGATCTCCGGCAAGAAGGGCGAGCGGATCGTGTACATCCGCACGCTGGTCTCCGGTGGCAAGGGCACCGAGTCCGGGCGGTCGATCGAAACCGCCAGCAACACCGGCCAGTACCTGTAACGGCCGCACGAGAAGCGGCGGGCGTGCTCCCCGAGAGCACGCCCGCCGCTTCTCGTCGCGTCAGGGCCGGTTCAGCGGGCCGCCGCCTCGGTGAGCCGGTCGCCGTCGGCCTCGTCGGCGGGCTCCTGCGCCGGCACGTGCATGGCCGAGTCGTAGCCGATGATGTACATGGGGCGGCCCTTGACCTCCGCGTACAGCCGTCCCAGGTACTCGCCGAGCAGGCCCAGGCACAGCAGCTGCAGGGCGCCGATGAACAGCACCGCGGTGAACAGCGACGTCCAGCCGCTGACCGTGTCGCCCCGCGAGTGCTGCACGATGCTGTAGACGCCCAGCCCGAGGCAGGCCAGGAAGCTCAGCAGACCCGACCAGGTCGCCAGGCGCAGCGGCGCGGCCGAGAAGTTGGTGACGCTGTCGATCGCCAGCTTGATCATCTTGCTGAGCGGGTACTTGGTGCTGCCCGCCGCCCGCACGTCGCGCCGGTAGGCCACCTCACCGCTGGGGAACCCCAGCCACGGCACCAGCAGCCGGTACACCGGCTGGTGCTCCGGCATCGCCTTCAGCGCGTCCACCGCCGCCCGGCTCAGCAGCCGGAAGTCGCCGGCGTTGTGCGGGATCTTCTTGCCGACCAGGCGCCGCATCACCCGGTAGTAGAGCTGGGCGGTCTGCCGCTTGAAGAACGTGTCGGTGGAGCGGTCGTCGCGCACGCCGTACACGATGTCCAGGTCCTTGGCCCGCGCCAGCGCCAGCATCTCCAGGATCTTCTCCGGCGGGTCCTGCAGGTCGGCGTCGATGCTGGCGACATACCGCCCGCGCGAGCGGTGCAGCCCGGCCGTCAGCGCCGCCTGGTGCCCGCTGTTGCGCCGCAGCCGGACCACCCGCAGCCCCGGCCACTGCCGCGCCGCCTGGATCAGCATCGCGCCGGTCGCGTCGGCACTGCCGTCATCGACCGCGACCACCTCGTAGGCGACGCCGGCGCCGTCCAGCAGCGGCCGCAGCCGCTCGATCAACAGGGGCAGGACCTCCTGCTCGTTGTACATCGGGATCACTACCGACAGCAGCGGCGGGTTCATCGCGAGGTCCTTCCACAGACGCAGACGCGCGGATACTACCCGGCCCGCCGCGCCACCGCCGGATCTGCGCACGCCAGCGGACGCAGGGCCGTCTACCAGCTGCGATGATCTACGGGGGACCGGTCGTTCCGGCGGACCTGACCGGCCGCCAGGATGACGCTCTCCTCGTCTCGTCGGCTGGGGTGTGAGAGGCTTCGTTGCATGAGCGTTCGCCGGATCATGGGTACTGAGGTCGAGTACGGCATCTCCGTCCCAGGCCAGCCCGGGGCCAACCCGATGGTCACCTCCTCGCAGGTCGTCAACGCCTACGGCGCCCGCCCCGAACTCGCCCGCGGCGGCCGCGCCCGCTGGGACTACGAGGAGGAGTCGCCGCTGCGCGACGCCCGCGGCTTCAGCTACACCGGCGCCGCCTACGACCCGGCGGAGGCGCTCGCCGACGAGGACCTGGGCCTGGCCAACGTGATCCTCACCAACGGCGCCCGGCTCTACGTCGACCACGCCCACCCGGAGTACTCGACGCCCGAGGTCACCAACCCGCTCGACATCGTCCGCTGGGACAAGGCCGGCGAGCAGGTCATGGCCGAGGGCGCCCGGCGCGCCGCGACCATCCCCGGCAGCCACCAGATCCACCTCTACAAGAACAACACCGACAACAAGGGCGCCTCGTACGGCGCGCACGAGAACTACCTGATGAAGCGGCAGACCGCGTTCGCCGACATCGTCACGTACCTCACCCCGTTCTTCGTGACCCGGCAGATCTTCTGCGGCGCCGGGCGGGTCGGCATGGGCCAGGACGGCAGCCAGGCCGGGTTCCAGATCAGCCAGCGCGCCGACTTCTTCGAGGTCGAGGTCGGGCTGGAGACCACGCTCAAGCGGCCCATCATCAACACCCGCGACGAGCCGCACGCCGACGCCGACAAGTACCGCCGCCTGCACGTGATCATCGGCGACGCGAACCTGTCCGAGATCTCCACGTACCTCAAGGTCGGCACCACCGCGCTGATCCTGTCGATGATCGAGGACAAGGCGCTCACCACCGACCTGGGCATCGCCGACCCCGTCGCCGAGCTGCGCGCGGTCAGCCACGACCCCAGCCTGCGCCACACCATGCGCCTGCGCGACGGCCGCCGCCTGACCGCGCTGGAGATGCAGTGGGCGTTCCTGGAGCGGGCCCGCGCCTACACCGAGGCCCGCACCGGCGCCGACACCGACGCGATGACCCGCGACGTGCTCGACCGCTGGGAGGGCGTGCTGGAGCGGCTGGAGCGCGACCCGATGCTGCTCGCCGACGAGCTGGACTGGGTGGCCAAGCTGCGGCTGCTGGAGGGCTACCGGGAGCGCGAGAACCTGGGCTGGGCCTCCTCGAAGCTCCAGCTGGTGGATCTGCAGTACTCCGACGTGCGCCCGGAGAAGGGCCTCTACCACCGGCTGGTCGCGCGCGGCGCGATGAAGACGCTGCTGGACCCCGAGGTGACCCGCGCGGCGATGACCGAGCCGCCGGAGGACACCCGCGCCTACTTCCGCGGCCGCTGCCTGGGCAAGTACGCGTCCGAAGTGGTCGCCGCCAGCTGGGACTCGGTGATCTTCGACGTGGGCCGGGAGGCGCTGGTGCGGGTGCCGATGATGGAGCCCGAGCGCGGCACCAAGAAGCACGTCGGCGCGCTGTTCGACCGTTGCCCCAGCGCCAAGGACCTGCTGGAAGTGATCACCGCGGGGTGATCGCTTTCGTCGGTGTACCGCGCTAGGTTTAAGGCCCACGACAGGCTTCAGGAGGCGAAGATGGCCACGCAGGACGGTGGACAGTCACAGTCGGGTCGCTCGCGCGACGAGCAGCAGGCCGAGTCGGTCGCGCCCGAGGTGAACCCCGAGGTCGCCGAGCGCGTCGAGAAGATCGGCGAGGACGTCGACGACCTCCTCGACGAGATCGACGCCGTTCTCGAGGAGAACGCCGAAGAATTTGTGAGGGGCTACGTGCAAAAAGGGGGTGAATAGTCCTAATATGTCTGATTTCGTCCCCTCCGGATGGAAGACATGTTCGGACTGTGATCGCCTACTGCCGCTTACGGACTTCCACAGCAACAAAAGCCGCGAAGACGGGCGGGCCTTCTACTGCAAGCAGTGCGCCCGTGCGCGGATGGAGGTCAGCCGCAGGAAGCGCGGTATAGCACCTGTCAAGAAATCGGATGTGCCAGTGCCGGACGGCATGAAATGGTGCCCCGATTGCAAGCAGATCAAGCCGGCGAATGAATTCCCCCCATCGAAGACCAAGCGGACGGGACTTCACAGCTACTGCTTGCCATGCCACAACGTCCGCTCGGTGGAGTCGAAGGTCAAGCACCACGGCAGCACGCGCGAATATCATTTGCGGCACCGGTACAACATGGATCAGGCCGACTTCGATGCGATGCTGGCGGCGCAGGGTGGGGTGTGTGCGATCTGCGGCGCACCGGGGCCCGAGCACGTCGACCACGACCATCTGTTCGGTAACGTACGTGGCATTCTTTGCTTCAACTGCAACGGCGGCCTTGGACAGTTCAAGGACGACCGGGCAAACCTTCGCAAGGCGATCGACTACCTGGAGGAGACCTCGTGGCAGCGGGTATTGGTTCACCCGGGCGTCTACCGGCTAGTTTCACCACGCCGGGAACGTCGTCCTTCACCGAGTTCCTGACGCAGGTGGCGCCGGAGCTGCTGCCCGGCCGCCGCCCCCTCCCCGCCGGGATCAGCGCGGACGTGGCCCCCCACGCCACCACCATCGTCGCGATCGCCGGCACCGACGGTGTGGTGATGGCCGGCGACCGCCGCGCGACCATGGGCAACCTCATCGCGAGCCGCGACATCGAGAAGGTGCACCCCGCCGACCCGTACTCGCTGATCGGCATCGCCGGCACCGCCGGCGTCGGCATCGAGCTGATGCGACTGTTCCAGGTGGAGCTGCAGCACTACGAGAAGATCGAGGGCGCGATGCTCTCGCTCGACGGCAAGGCCAACCGGCTGGCCACGATGATCCGCCAGAACCTGGGCGCGGCCATGCAGGGCCTGGCCGTGATCCCGCTGTTCGCCGGGTTCGACCTGGACGCGAAGACGGCGGGCAAGGTCGGCCGGATCTTCAGCTTCGACATCGCGGGCGGCCTCTACGAGGAGCACGGCGGCTACGACGCGATCGGCTCGGGTTCGCTGTTCGCGAAGTCGTCGCTGAAGAAGCGGTTCAAGCCGGGCCTGACCGTGGCGCAGGCGGCGCCGCTGGCGGTCGAGGCGCTGTTCGACGCCGCCGACGACGACACCGCGACCGGCGGTCCCGACGTCATGCGCAAGATCTTCCCCGTGGTGATGACCGCGACGGCCGAGGGCACGGCGCGGTTGACCGACGAGGAGACCGCGGCGATGGCCGAGGCCGTCATCGCGGCACGCACCGAGAACCCGGTCGGCTGACCGTCCCCCGAGTAGTCCATCGGCCGTTCGCAGAAGGAGACAACCGCTGTGGCCATGCAGTTCTACGCCTCGCCTGAGCAGATCATGCGGGACCGCTCGGAGTACGCCCGCAAGGGCATCGCGCGCGGTCGCAGCGTGGTGGTGCTGACGTACGCGGGTGGCGTGCTGTTCGTGGCGGAGAACCTCTCCACCACGCTGCACAAGGTGAGCGAGATCTACGACCGGATCGGCTTCGCGGCCGTGGGCCGGTACAACGAGTTCGAGAACCTGCGGTCGGCCGGGGTCCGCATGGCCGACCTGCGCGGCTACTCCTACGACCGCCGCGACGTGACCGGCCGCGCCCTGGCCAGCGCGTACGCGCAGACCCTCGGTTCGATCTTCTCCGAGCAGGGCAAGCCGTACGAGGTGGAGATCTGCGTGGCCGAGGTCGGCGCGGCCCCGGAGCACGACGAGCTGTACCGGCTGACCTACGACGGCTCGGTGCAGGACGAGCCGGGGTTCATGGCGATGGGCGGGCAGGCGGAGGCGATCGCCAACGTGCTGCGTGCCGAGCACAGCGAGGCGCACACCCTGGGTGAGGCGCTGAAGCTGGCGGTCAAGGCGCTGGGCAGCGTCGGCGGCGAGGGCGGCGCGGCGCGCCAGCTGGCCGCCGAGCAGCTGGAGGTGGCGGTGCTGGAGCGGACCCGGCCGGGCCGCAAGTTCCGCCGCCTGATCGGGGCGGCGCTCACCCCGCTGCTGGCTCCAGCGGCCTCCTGAGGCCGTGGTGATGCTCTTCCGGCGGCGCTGCCCTACGGCAGCGCCGCCGCCTTCTTGAGCGGCTCCCACCAGGCGCGGTGGTCGCGGTACCAGGCGACGGTGTCGGCCAGGCCGGTGGCGAAGTCGACGCGGGGGGCGTACCCGAGCCGCTCGCGGATCTTGGTGTCGTCCAGCGCGTACCGCCGGTCGTGGCCCTTGCGGTCGGCGACCGTGCGCACCAGGTCCCAGCCGCGCCCGGTGGCGGCGAGCAGCCGCCCGGCCAGCTCGCGGTTGGTGAGCTCGGCGGTGCCGCCGACGTGGTAGACCTCGCCGGGCCGGCCGCGGCGCAGCACCAGGTCGACGGCGGCGCAGTGGTCGTCGACGTGCAGCCATTCGCGCACCTGGGTGCCGTCGCCGTACAGCGGCACGGGCAGGCCGTCGAGCAGGTTCGTGGTGAACAGCGGGATGATCTTCTCCGGGAACTGGTACGGCCCGTAGTTGTTGGCGCACCGGGTCACCACCACGTCCAGCCCGTGCGTGGCGTGGTAGGCCAGCGCGAGCAGGTCGCTGCCGGCCTTGGCCGCCGAGTACGGCGAGCGCGGGGCCAGCGGCTGCTCCTCGCGCCAGGTGCCGTGCTCGATGCTGCCGTAGACCTCGTCGGTGGAGACGTGTACGAACCGGCCCACGCCGTGGCGCAGCGCGGCGTCCAGCAGCACCTGGGTGCCCAGCACGTTGGTGCGCACGAACCCGGCGGCGGTGCGTACGGAGCGGTCGACGTGGGTCTCGGCGGCGAAGTGCACGATCGCGTCGTGGCCGGGGATGAGCTCGTCGACCAGGTCGGCGTCGCAGATGTCGCCTTCGACGAAGGTCAGCCGGGGGCTGTCGGCGACCGGGGCGAGGTTGTCGCGGTTGCCGCAGTAGGTGAGCTTGTCCAGCACGGTGACGGCGTCGCCGCGGGCGTCGGACAGCTGCGTTCGTGCGTAGTTCGAGCCGATGAAGCCGGCGCCGCCGGTGACCAGAATTTTCATGACAACGGAAGTTTATGTCACGTTCCGTGGTGCGAGCTGCCTGCGGCGTGCCGCCTGCGGACATCGACGCTGGCAGGTAGCCTGAAACCTGTCACCCACGGTTACTGAGTGGTGCCTTACCGGAGTGCCGGGGCGGGTAGTGTCGGGATTACACGCCGTACGTCGCGGCGCGCGCAACAGTGACCTTGGGCGTTCGGGCGGCTAGTGTCTTTGTATGGACCGACGAATCTTCGGGCTAGAGACCGAGTACGGTGTCACCTGCACCTATCGGGGCCAGCGGCGGCTGTCTCCCGATGAGGTGGCGCGCTACCTGTTCCGTCGGGTCGTCTCATGGGGACGGTCGAGCAACGTCTTCCTCCGCAACGGCGCCCGCCTCTACCTCGACGTCGGTTCCCATCCCGAGTACGCGACCCCCGAGTGCGACTCGGTGGTGGATCTGGTCGCGCACGACCGGGCCGGGGAGCGGATCCTGGAGGGCCTGCTCGTCGACGCCGAGAAGCGGCTGCACGACGAGGGCATCGCGGGCGAGATCTACCTGTTCAAGAACAACACCGACTCGGCCGGCAACTCGTACGGCTGCCACGAGAACTACCTGGTCTCCCGGCACGGCGAGTTCGGCCGCCTGGCCGACGTGCTGATCCCGTTCCTGGTGACCCGGCAGCTGATCTGCGGGGCGGGCAAGGTGCTGCAGACCCCGCGCGGCGCGGTCTACTGCCTGTCGCAGCGGGCCGAGCACATCTGGGAGGGCGTCTCCTCGGCGACGACCCGCTCGCGGCCGATCATCAACACCCGCGACGAGCCGCACGCCGACGCCGAGCGCTACCGGCGCCTGCACGTGATCGTCGGCGACTCCAACATGAACGAGGTGACGACGCTGCTCAAGGTGGGCAGCGCCGACCTGGTGCTGCGGATGATCGAGACCGGGGTGGCGATGCCGGACCTGGCGCTGGAGAACCCGATCCGGGCCATCCGCGAGGTCTCGCACGACATCACCGGCCGCCGCAAGGTGCGCCTGGCCAGCGGCAAGGAGGCCAGCGCGCTGGAGATCCAGCGGATCTACCACGAGAAGGCGGTGGAGTTCGTGGCCCGCCGGGCGGGCGACCCGGCCGCGCAGCGCGTGGTCGACCTGTGGGGGCGCGTGCTGCAGGCGGTGGAGACCGGTGACCTGGCCTCGGTCGGCCGGGAGATCGACTGGGTGACCAAGCTGCGGCTGATCGAGGCGTACCAGCGCAAGCACGACCTGCCGCTGTCGAGCCCGCGGGTGGCGCAGATGGACCTTGCGTACCACGACCTGCGTCGCGGCCGGGGGCTGTACCCGCTGCTGGAGAAGCGTGGCAAGGTCGACCGGGTGGTGACCGACCTGCGGACGTTCGAGGCCAAGGAGACGCCGCCGCAGACGACCCGGGCCCGCCTGCGCGGGGAGTTCATCAAGCACGCCCAGGAGAAGCGGCGCGACTTCACCGTCGACTGGGTGCACCTGAAGCTGAACGACCAGGCCCAGCGCACGGTCCTGTGCAAGGACCCGTTCCGGGCGCATGACGAGCGGGTGGAGCGCCTGATCGCCAGCATGTGACCGGGCGCCCCTGCGCCCGGCCCCAACGTCCGGCCTCGCGGCCCCGGCCCGGTCCGCCCCGCCTTTTATTGACACTGGCCTATCTAGAGCACGGATCTCGTGGATCCGTCTTCTGGATAGGCCAGTGTCGATGCTAGGGCGGACCGGGGCGGGGTGGATGGGGGAGGGGTGGGGGCAGGGCGCCGCTGGGGAAGGGCGGGGGCGGGTCGATGCGGGGGTGGGTGGGCTACGCTCGGGGCATCATGAGCGAGCAGAACCACCACGTGCACGGGCACACGCCCGAGCGCACCGCGGAAGACGTGAAGCTGAGCTGGGGCGAGCGCCGCCGCAACAAGATCTACGCGGAGATCGAGCGCAACCGGCGCGGTGAGTACACCGTGCCCACCTGGGTGCTGGCGGTGCTGCTCGGCCTGGCCGTCGCGGCCATCGCCGCGATCATCATCTGCGGCTGACCCGCCCTCGCGCGCGTCGCGCCCCGCTCACCTCGGCCCGGTTCGTGCAGTTTCGGGGAGACTGCACGAAAGACGGGCCGAATTCCTGCACTTTCCCCGAAACTGCGCGAACGCACCGCCTGGACGTGCGAACGCACCGGCGCGGACGCGTGAGCGTGAGCGCGGAGGCGGAGCGTGGAGCGGTCAGAGCAGGGAGGCCGCGTGGCGGCCGGCGGCGGCGCAGGTGAGGAAGTACGCGTAGTCGCCGTCGAGGCCGCGTCCCATGGTCGACAGCTTCACCGGCACCGCCCGCAGCGCCTCGTCCAGCCCGGCTGAGGCGACCGTGACGACGCGGTGCCGCCCGGTCAGCGGCGCGAGGTCGGCGTCGACCTGCTCGCGCAGCCCGGCGGGCAGCCCGTCGGGCAGCACCAGCTCGGCGGCGGCCAGCGCGACCCGCCCGTACGCGGTGAGGCTGTGGTGGGAGACCCCCTGGTGCCGGTCGCGGGCGTCGGCGTCGGAGACGCGCAGCGCGCCGACGGGGCGACCGCCCAGCACCGCGGCGGCGTTGACGGCCTCGCCCACGGCGGTGCCGGAGAACCCCCAGGTGGTGCCGGTGCCGAGGTTGCCGGGCCCCTGGCTGACGATCGCGATGTCGGCGCGCAGGGCGTGGCGGGCGGCGAGCAGTCCGCTGTGGATGTTGACGGCCTCCAGGTCGCCGCCCCAGGCCTGGCCGGTGGTGACGGTCCCGGCGAGGCTGTCGTGCAGCGCGTCGAGAGTGCGGGAGAACCCTGCGGCCAGCGCGCCGCCGTCGGTGAGCACGTACGCGACGCGGGCGTGCGGGGCGTCGGCGCGGATGCCCGCCAGGATCGCGGGCAGGGCCGAGTGCAGGTCGGCGGTGATCACGGGCATGCCGTCGAGGCTGTCGGCGGCGGCCAGCGCGTCCCGGTGCGGGGAGCCCTCCTCGTCGGCCGCCAGCCGGATCGTCTGCAGCGGGCTGTACCGGGCCTTGACGATGTGCCCCTGGGGTGCCGCGTCGTCGGGCAGGCGCTCGGGCAGGGCCACGACCAGCGCGTATCCGCCGGTGCCCAGGCCCAGGGCGAGCGCGTTGGTGTTGAGCAGCACCTCGTCGCCGACCTGCGGGACGCCGACGAGGTCGGGGTAGGCCAGTGCCCGTACCGTGGCCGGATCGTCGGCGGCGCGGGCCGCCACCGCGACGGTGAGCTCCACCGCCCCCCGCCAGCCGCGTACGACCTGCTGCACCGTGCCCCTGCGCCACCGAATCACACGCCGACCCTATCGGGACGGCGGGCGCCGCCCCGCCTCGCCGGGGCCGCGCGCCGATTTCCGGGTGCGGTGGCGGGGAAACTGCACGAATCGTGGCCCGCATTCCAGCACTTTCCCCGAGACCGCACCCCAGCCCTGGAGCGCGGCGGGCGCGTGCGGCGGGGTGGGGTGAGCGGGGGTGGGTCACCCGGGTGGGTGGAAAAGGCGTCCGAATTGTCGATCGTGCGGTGGTTGGTGGGGAGGAAACGCAGGGCTGCCAGGGGTATCGCGGTGACGTGGACCGATCGGGCGGCGTATCCGGCACGGCTGCCGGTTAACGCTGGAAGCCTTGGCGCTGCTAGCGTGGCGGGCGTGTCGCGCAGCCGAACCGAACGCCTGGTCAACCTCGTGATCTGCCTGCTGTCCACGCGCCGCTTCCTGACCGCGGCGCAGATCGCCGCGACCGTGCCCGGCTACGAGCACAACGCTGACGACGCCCGTGAGCACGAGGCGTTCCAGCGCAAGTTCGAGCGGGACAAGGCGGAGCTGCGCGCCCTGGGCGTGCCGTTGGAGACCGGCACCGCCAGCGTCTTCGACACCGAGCCCGGCTACCGCATCGCGCACCGCGACTACGCGCTGCCGGCGATCCCGCTCGCCCCGGACGAGGCCGCCGCCGTCGGCGTGGCCGCCCGGTTGTGGCGGCACGCGGGCCTGGCCGCCGCGGCCACCTCGGGCCTGGCCAAGCTGCGCGCGGGCGGCGTCGACGTCGACCCGCACGCGACGCTGGGCGTGGAGCCGGTGGTGGCGGTCGACGCCGCGTTCGAGCCGCTGACCGCCGCGGCGCGGGCCCGCCGCGAGGTCACCTTCCCCTACCGGGTGCCGGAGGACGACGCGCCGACCACCCGCCACCTGCAGCCCTGGGGCGTGGTGTGCTGGCGCGGCCGGTGGTACGTGGTGGGCCACGACACCGACCGGGACGCTCCGCGCTGCTTCCGGCTGTCGCGGATCGTCGGGCCCGTGCGCGGGGTCGGCGAGGAGCAGGCGTTCACCCCGCCCGCCGACCTCGACCTGATCAGCTACGTGGCGCGCTGGTCCGGCCCGGTGGAGCGCAACCGCACCACCAAGGTGCTGGTCGCGCCCGGTCGGGCTGCCGGGGTGCGCCGCTGGGCCGCCAACTGCACCCCGACGCCCGAGGGCGACGTGCTGGAGCTGCGCTACGCCGACGCGGACGGCTTCGCCGCCTGGCTGGTCGGCTACGGCGCGGACGTGAAGGTGCTGGAGCCCGCCGAGGTGCGCGAGGCGACCATCGCCCGCCTGCGCGAGATCGCGGGCGTGGCCGCGCCCCAGCTGGCGGAGGCCCTTCGATGACAAGTCCCAAGACTTCCGCCGACCGGCTGGCGCGGCTGCTGAACCTGGTGCCGTACCTGCTGGCGCGGCCCGGGATCGAGCTGGTCGAGGCCGCCGCGGACCTGGGCGTGTCGGAGAAGCAGCTGCGCGAGGACCTGGAGCTGCTGTGGGTGTGCGGGCTGCCGGGCTACGGCCCCGGCGACCTGATCGACATGTCCTTCGACGGTGACCGGGTCACCATCACCTACGACGCGGGCATCGACCGGCCGCTGCGGCTCACCCCGGACGAGGCGACCGCCCTGGTGGTGGCGCTGCGGATGCTGGCGGAGACGCCGGGGGTGGCCGACCGTGACGCGATCAACCGGGCGCTGGCCAAGATCGAGCAGGCGGCGGGGGAGCACGACGCCCCGGTCGCGGTGCGGCTGCCCGGCAACGACGACCGGCTCGCCGAGCTGCGCGCCGCCGTCGAGCGGGGCCGGGCGCTGCGGCTGAGCTACTACTCCGCGGCCCGCGACGTGTCCAGCGAGCGTGTGGTCGACCCGATGCGGCTGCTGTCGGTGTCGGGGCGGACGTACCTGGAGGCGTGGTGCCGGATGGCCGAGGGTGTGCGCCTCTTCCGGGCCGACCGCATCGACGCGCTCACCGAGCTCGACGAGGCGGCCGCGCCGCCGCCGCAGGCCCAGACCAGCGACGTCGCCGACGGGGTGTTCCAGCCGGATCCGGACGCGCCCACGGTGACGCTGCGGGTCGGCCGGGGCGGGCGGTGGATCACCGAGTACTACCCGTGCGAGTCGGTGGTCGAGGTGTCGCCGCAGGAGTGGCTGGTGTCGCTGCGGGTCAACGACCTGGACTGGGCACGCCGCCTGGTGCTCGGGCTCGGGCCGCAGGTCGAGGTCGTCGCCCCGAGCAGCGTGGCCGACGCGGTCCGGGCCAGCGCCGCGCAGGCGCTCGCCGCGTACGCGTAGGCGTTTGGCGCTAGGCTGCTGCTGTGGTGGCGTGGATCGTGGTGGCGGTGGTGCTGCTGAGCCTGCTGGGGCTGGCCCTGGTGGTGCGCGTGCTGCTGTGGCGGCTGGCCGGGCTCAAGGAGGCCCAGGCCGAGCTCCAGGCGGTGGCCGCGCGGGCCCAGCAGTTGGCCGAGGTGGCGCAGGGACTGGCCGCGCACGCCGATTCGCTGCGTATCCGCGCCGAGCTGGCGCAGGAGCGGATCGCGCTGATCAAGACAACGAAGCTCAAACCGGGTAGCTGAACCGGCCCACAGGGGTCACTGCAGAAACATGCAGCACCTGCCGTCCCGCGTTGACGCTGCTGAGAGTGGTGCTCGACACTTCACGTGCAGGCAGGTCGCTTCGGGCCGAGTACGATTGGTCCGGATCACCCCGACTTACTTTTGGAGTACCCATGTTCAGCGGCGCGCTCAAGGGCTGGCACATCCTCCTCGTGGTGGCAGTTCTGGTCCTTCTGTTCGGCTCGAAGAAGCTGCCCGACGCGGCTCGTTCGCTCGGCCGCTCGATGCGGATCCTCAAGGCCGAGACCAAGGCGCTGAGCGAAGAGGGCAAGGACGGCAAGGACGCGACGGCCGAGAAGGCCGACGCGCAGGTCACCACCCAGCAGCCGCTGGCCGACACCAAGCCTTCCGCGGCCCCGATCGTGGACCCGGTCCAGCGCCAGAACTGACACCCACCCCCGGGCGGAAGACGTGAAGAACCCCCTGGCACGTCGCGGGCCGTCCCAGCGCGAGCGCGCTGCGGACGGCTCGATGACTCTCATCGAGCACGTGCGTGAGCTGCGCAACCGGCTGTTCAAGGCCTGTCTGGGCATCATCGCCGGTCTCGTGGTCGGCATCTACTTCGCCGACGAGATCCAGAACTTCATCAACGCCCCCTACTGCGACTTCAAGTTGGAGCACGCGGCTGCGGGGACGCTGTGCCAGTTCAACTCGGTCTCGCCGGTCGACCCGTTCCTGCTCAACCTGAAGATCGGGCTGTACGCGGGCCTGATCATCGCGGCGCCGATCTGGCTGTACCAGCTGTGGGCCTTCGTGGCCCCGGGTCTGCACAAGCACGAGCGCAAGTACACGTACATGTTCACGGCGATCGCCGTGCCGCTGTTCTCCGCGGGCGCCTTCCTGGCGTTCTTCGTGGTGAGCAAGACGCTTGAGTTCTTCCTCAAGATGTCGCCGAACTACGACGTCAACGTCGATCTGACGGGCTACTTCGACTTCGTCACCGGCGTGATGATGCTGTTCGGGTTCGGGTTCGAGTTCCCGCTCGTGCTGCTCATGCTCAACGTGGCGGGGGTGCTCACCGGCAAGCGGATGCTCGGCTGGTGGCGCGTGGCGATCTTCCTGATGTTCCTGTTCGCCGCCATCGTCACCCCGACGCCGGACCCGTTCGGCATGACGGCGCTGGCCGGGGCCATGGCGATCCTGTACTTCATCGTCGTGGGCATCTCGATCCTCAACGACAAGCGGCGCAACCGCGGTCGGGCGAAGTATCTCGACACCGCCGACGACGAGACGTCTTCACTCGACGACTACGACACCGATAGCATCACCCCCGGCGAGCGGGTCGAGGCCGTCGCGCCGGTGACGTCCGCGGAGTCGCTGGAGCGCCGCTACGACGACATGACCTGACCGGTCATCCCCCCGCCGCGACCGTGAGGAGCGTGCCGGGGATGAGCGAAGAGGTAGTGGTACTGCGCAACCCCGGTGCCGGCAAAGGCCGGCACCGGGGTTCGCTGCCTTCGGTGCTGGAGCGGCTCGCCGCGGCCGGGCGCCCGGTGCGGGTGCTGGAGGCGGGCAGCGCGGAGCAGGCCGAGGCGGCGTGCCGCCGCGCGGTGGCCGAGGGGGCCGGTGCGCTGGTCGCGATCGGCGGCGACGGCACCGTGCACCTGGCCCAGCAGGCGGTCGCCGGCACCGGCGTGCCGCTGGGCGTGATCCCCGCCGGCACCGGCAACGACTTCGCCAACAGCGCGGGCCTGCCCGTCGACCTGTTCGCCGCCGCCGACGCGGTCGCCGCGGCGCTGCGCGAGTCGCGTACCAGAGCCCTGGACCTGGCCCGGCTCACCACCCCCGACGGGCAGATCCGCTGGTTCGGCGCGGTGCTCGCGGCCGGGTTCGACGCGATCGTCAACGAGCGCGGCAACCGGATGCGCTGGCCGCGCGGGCCGATCCGGTACGACATCGCGGTGCTGCTGGAGCTGGCCCGGCTGCGCGCCCGCCGCTACCAGGTCACCGTCGACGGGCAGGAGCGCGAACTCGACGCGATCCTGCTCGCGGTCGGCAACACCCCCCGCTACGGCGGCGGGATGCGCATCTGCCCCGACGCCGACCCCACCGACGGGCTGCTGGACATGGTCTGGGCCGAGCCGGTGCCGCGCACCACGCTGATCCGGATCAAGCCCCGGGTGTACTCGGGCACGCACGTCACCCACCCGAAGGTGCGCTCGCTGCGGGCCCGGAGCATCACCCTGGCCACCGACGACATCGTCTGCTACGCCGACGGCGAGCGCATCTGCCCGCTGCCGATCACGGTCGAGGCGGTGCCCGGGGCGGTCAGCCTGCTGGCTTGACCCCGTCGTAGGTCACCGGCAGGTGGATCGGCCCGCGCAGGACCGGACTCGGCCGGTACGGCGGCGGGTCCTCGACCAGCCGCAGGTTGGCCAGCCGCTGGGCGATCTGGACCAGCGCGAGCTGAGCCTCCAGCCGCGCCAGCGGGGCGCCGAAGCAGTAGTGCACGCCGCTGCCGAACGCCAGGTGCCGGTTGTTCGGCCGGTCGGGGTCGAAGACGTCGGGGTCGCGGACGTAGCCGGGGTCGCGGTTGCCCGCGGCCAGCACCAGCGTGATCGGTGCGCCCCTGGTGACGGTGGTGCCCGCCAGCTCGATGTCGGCCACGCTGGTGCGGCTGGGCACGAAGTGCACCGACGGCTCGTAGCGCAGCACCTCCTCCACCAGGCGGATGCTCAGCTCGGGTTCGTGGCGCAGCCGCTCCAGCCACCGCGGATGCCGCAGCAGCGTCAGCGTGCCGTTCGCGATCAGGTTGACGGTGGTCTCGTGCCCGGCGATGAGCAGCAGCACCAGCGACGCCATCAGCTCCGGGACCTCCAGGCGGCCGTCCGGGCCGTCGTCGGTGACGAAGCCGGACAGCATGTCGGGGCCGGGGTCCTGCCGCCGCTGCTGGGCCAGGCCGAACAGGTACATGCCGAGCTCGCGCATGGCGTCATTGCGCTTGGCGATCCGTTCCGGGGTGAGCTGGGCGATCGAGTCGACGATCGGCCCGACCCAGGCGCTGAAGCGCGGCTCGTCCTCGGCGGGCACGCCGAGCAGGCCGCAGATGACCGCCACCGGGAACGGGTACGCCAGATCGTCGACGATGTCGGCCTGGTGCCGCCCGGCGAAGCCGTCGACCAGGCGGGTGACGACCGCTTCCAGGTGCGGCTGCATGTCGGCGACGCGCGTCGGGCGGTGCGGCGGGCCGAACTGGCGGTTGACGATGCGCCGGATCCGGTCGTGGTCGGGCGGGTCCATCCGGATGAAGCTGGCGCCGATGCTGCCGGCGGTGTCGGTCGGCGGGGCCTGGTCGGCGTACTCGGGCAGCAGTTTCGTGGGGTCGGAGCTGATCCGCGGGTCGTGCAGCAGCGCCTCGATCTCGCGGTAGGTGCTGACCACGAACCGTCCGTCGGCCTCCCGGCGCACCGGCTGCTCGCGCAGCCGCCGGTAGAGCGGGTACGGGTCGGCGCGGTTGGCGAAGTCGAGGATGTCGGCGTAGATGCTCGGCTCGGTCATCGGGTGCTCCTGACCCGTGCGGGTGGTCGACCTTGTCTGGTCCCGAGCGTAGCCGCGACGGTCGGCGAGCCGCCGTGGAATGTCCCGACTCGCCCCGGTTTCGGCGGCCGCCCGCCCGCCCCGCCCTTGCATAAACGGTGGCCTATGCAGAGGAAGATGATCTATGAAATCTCCTCTGGATAGGCCACTGTCGATGCGAGTCACTTGGATAGGCCAGCGTTTATGCAAGGCGGGTGTGGTCGGTGCCGTCGGGGCGGCCGTGGGGCCGGGGTGGGGGAGCGTGGTGGTTGTCAGGTCGGGAGGGGGGAGACGGCCAGCGAGAGGGCTCGGTGCAGGCCGTTGGGGCGGCCGGCCGAGGCGGCCGGGACGATCAGCGCCGAGCAGCCGATCGAGACCGCGCCCGCGTCGGCCGGAGTGTCGCCGACCATGAGGGTGCGCTCGGGGTCGACCGCCAGCATCCCGCACGCCCGCAGGAAGATCTTCTGATCGGGCTTGATACACCCCACCTCGTACGACAGCACGACCGCGTCGCACAGCTCCGTCAGCCCCCACGCGTCCAGCAGCGGCCGGATGTCGAAGCCGATGTTGCTCACCACGGCCACCTTCACCCCGGCCGCGCGCAGCGCCGCCATGGTGGGCCGGGCGTCGGGGTAGGGCTGCCAGCCCTCCGCCACCAGGATCCGCTCGTAGACCGCCTCGGCCAGCCCGGGGATGTCGGTGGCGACGGTGGCGGCCAGGCCGAGGTACGCCTGGCGGTGGGCGTGCTCGTACAGGTCCCGGTCGGCCCACGCCTCGGCGAGCTGCGGCGGCACCCGCACGGGCTTGGCCACGCCGGGCAGGCCGCCCGCGGTGGCGATCCGGTCGGCGAGCACGGTGGCCCGGCCCCGGTCCAGGTCGGTGCCGCAGGCGGCCGCCGCGGCGGTCACCCAGGCCACGGGATCGACGGTCATCGCGAGAGTGCCGTGGAAGTCGAACAGCACCGCGTCGAGTCGACGCTGGCCGTCGATCCGGTCCTCGCGGGCGGCGGGCGTCGGTGCGGTGTCGGACACCCCCGCAGGATACCGACCTGGGGCGACCTTGCCGCCTCGCCGGGGGCGTGTCCTGGCCGCCGGAGGGCTCGCCGGGCGAAGTCGAGGGGAGAAGTCCCTTGAACGAGTCGGTAGCCTTTGCGGTATGACGCACCGCGCCGAGCGGCGACCTGGCTCAGGGTCCACCGCCCGACCTGCCCGACCCGCGAGCCCGCCCCCCGCCCATACGCCGGTTCCCGAACTGACGCCGCTGGTCGCCGAGTTCGCCGCGGGGCTGAGCTTCTCCCTCGACCCGTTCCAGATCACCGCCTGCGGGGCGCTGGAGCGGGGCAGCGGCGTGCTCGTCTGCGCCCCCACCGGCGCGGGCAAGACCGTGGTCGGCGAGTTCGCGGTGCACCTGGCCCTGCAGCAGGGGCGCAAGTGCTTCTACACGACGCCGATCAAGGCGCTGTCGAACCAGAAGTACCACGATCTGGTGCAGCGCTACGGCGCGGACAAGGTCGGCCTGCTGACCGGCGACAACTCCATCAACGGCGACGCGCCGGTGGTCGTGATGACCACCGAGGTGCTGCGCAACATGCTCTACGTCGGCTCGGCCGCGCTGGCCGGGCTGTCGTACGTGGTCATGGACGAGGTGCACTACCTCGCCGACCGGTTCCGGGGCGCGGTGTGGGAGGAGGTCATCATCCACCTGCCCGCCTCGGTGACGCTGGTGTCGCTGTCGGCGACCGTGTCCAACGCGGAGGAGTTCGCCGACTGGCTGGTGACCGTACGCGGGCGGACCGAGGTCGTGGTGAGTGAGCACCGGCCGGTGCCGCTGTGGCAGCACATGCTGGTCGGCAAGCGCATGTTCGACCTGTTCCACGACGCCGACGCGGCCAAGGCGCACGAGGTGCACCCGGAGCTGCTGCGGCACACCCGCGAGCAGCTGCGGCGGCTGGAGATGAGCGACGTGCGGCGCGGCCGGGGCCAGCGCCGGGGCCGCACGCCCGGCCCGCCGCGCCCCGAGATCGTGGACCGGCTGGACCGGGAGGGGCTGCTGCCCGCGATCATGTTCGTGTTCAGCCGGGCGGGCTGCGACGCGGCCGTGCAGCAGTGCCTGCAGGCCGGGCTGCGGCTGACCTCGCCGGAGGAGCGCGCCGAGATCCACGACCTGGTGGAGCGGCGCATCCACAACATCCCGACCGAGGACCTGTCCGCGCTGGGCTACTTCGACTGGCTGGACGGGCTGGAGCGCGGCCTGGCCGCCCACCACGCGGGCATGCTGCCGGTGTTCAAGGAGATCGTCGAGGAGCTGTTCGTCCGGGGCCTGGTCAAGGCGGTCTTCGCGACCGAGACGCTGGCGCTGGGCATCAACATGCCGGCCCGCTGCGTGGTGCTGGAGCGGCTGGTCAAGTACAACGGCGAGGCCCACGTGGACCTGACGCCGGGGGAGTACACGCAGCTCACCGGCCGGGCCGGGCGGCGCGGCATCGACGTGGAGGGCCACGCCGTGGTGGTGTGGTCGCCCGAGGTCGACCCGCGGCACGTGGCGGGCCTGGCCAGCACGCGGACGTACCCGCTGCGGTCGAGCTTCCGGCCGTCGTACAACATGGCCGTGAACCTGGTCGGGTCGGTCGGCGCCGCGCGCTCGCGCGACCTGCTGGAGTCGTCGTTCGCCCAGTTCCAGGCCGACCGCTCGGTGGTGGGCCTGGCCCGCCAGGTGCAGCGCAACGCCGAGGTGCTGTCGGTGTACGACACCGAGCTGGCCTGCGAGCACGGCGACTTCACCGAGTACTTCGCGCTGCGCGTGAAGATCGGCGAGCGGGAGAAGCAGCTGACCCGCAACAGCCAGCAGGAGCGCCGCGCCGCCGCCGTCGAATCGCTGGAGCAGCTCAAGATCGGTGACGTGATCCGCATCCCGAGCGGCCGCCGGGCGGGCCTGGCCATCGTGCTGGACCCGGGCATGGGCGGCTTCGGCGAGCCGCGCCCGGTCGTGCTGACCGAGGACCGCTGGGCCGGGCGCATCTCGGCGGGCGAGTTCTCCGGCCAGGTGGAGGTGCTGGGCAAGGTCCGGGTGCCGCGCCACTTCAACCACCGGGCCCCGGCCGAGCGCCGCGACCTGGCCGCGACGCTGCGCAACCTGGAGCTGACCCGGGGCGTCGCGGTGCGCCGCCGGGGCAGCGGCAGCGGCGCCAACGAGGACCGCGAGCTGCTCGCGCTGCGCAAGGCGATGCGGGCGCACCCGTGCCACGCCTGCCCGGAGCGCGAGGACCACGCCCGCTGGGCCGAGCGGCGCCAGCGCCTGTTCAAGGACACCGAGAGCCTGCGCGACAAGGTGGCCAACCGCACCGGCTCGCTGGCGCGCACCTTCGACCGCATCTGCGAGCTGCTGACCGAGCGCGGCTACCTCGGCGCCGACGGCGAGGTGACCGAGCCGGGCCGGATGCTGGCGCGGATCTGGACCGAGGCCGACCTGCTGGTGGCCGAGTGCCTGCGCACCGGCGTGTGGGAGGGGCTGCAGCCGCACGAGCTGGCCGCGGCCGTCTCGGTGATGCTGTACGAGGCCCGCCGCGACTCCGACGAGCAGGCCTCGGTGCCGCGCGGGGTGGTCGCCGAGGCGGTGGACGCCAGCCTGCGGACCTTCTTCCAGCTCGCCGCCGACGAGCGGCGGCTGGGGCTGGCCCAGACCCGGGAGCCGGATCTGGGCTTCGTCTGGCCCATGTACCGCTGGGCCAAGGGCGAGCCGCTGGCGAAGGTGCTCGCGAGCGGGCACAGCCTCGACGGGGACATGCCCGCGGGCGACTTCGTCCGATGGGCGAGACAGGTCATCGATCTTCTCGGTCAGATTGCCGACGCCCGGGGGGCGTCATCGTCCCTGCGTGAGACGGCGCGCACCGCGATGGACGCGGTCAATAGAGGGGTACTTGCCTATAACGCGGTCGTCTGACCGAGTTGCCACGGAGAACGTGAACGTTCATCATCTTGATGATCGGTACGCTGCGTTACCTTCCGGAGGGACCAGACCCATGGGCGACGTACACCATTTCACCTACGGCCTGGTCACACCCGGTGTGGCATATGCACTCTCCGTGTTGGGCTCGGTACTCGGCCTGATCTGCACGGCCCGCCTGCGTACCGCCGCCACCAACGGTCAGCGTTGGTGGTGGCTGTCGCTGGCGGCGTTCGCGCTGGGCGGCACCGGCATCTGGGCCATGCACTTCATGGCCATGCTCGGCTTCACCGTCAGCGGCACCCTGATCCGGTACGACATGATGCGCACCCTGATCAGCGCGGTCACCGCCGTCGTGGTCGTCGGCCTGGGCATCTACATCGCCGGGTTCGGCCGCACCAGCGGACCGCGCATCGTGACCGGCGGCCTGCTGACCGGGGTCGGCGTCGCGGGCATGCACTACACCGGCATGTTCGCGATGAACATGGACGGCATCGTCCACTACGACCAGAGCCTGGTCGTCGCGTCGCTGGTCATCGCCGTGGTCGCCGCCACGGTGGCGCTCTACTTCACCGTGAAGCTGTCCCGGCCGCTGGCCATCGCGGGCGCGGCGGTGCTGATGGGCGTGGCCGTCTGCGGCATGCACTACACCGGCATGGCCGCGATGTCGGTCGAGCTGACCCACCCCACGCTGACCGTGCCCGGCGCCACCGCCAGCACCCTGCTGGTGCCGATCGGCATGCTGGTGCTGCTGGTCATCGGCGGCCTGATCTACGCCATCGGCGCCGCCCCGTCGGAGGAGGACCTGGCCGCCCGCGCGTACTTGGACAAGATCCAGGCGGCGCGCGAGGAGGCCACCGCCGCCACCGCCGCGGCCGAGGCCGCCGCCGCGAAGAAGGGCACCCTGCGCCGCCCGACCGCGGTGCCGCCGCGCAAGAGCTGACATACCGCTGTGGCAGGCTGTGCCGTATGACGCCGCTGCTCGCTGTCGACGCGCCAAGCCTCTACTTCCGCGCCTTCCACGGCGTGCCCGCCGCCTCGGCGCTGGCACCCGACGGCAGCCCGGTCAACGCCGTGCGCGGCTTCCTCGACATGATCAGCACGCTGGTGAAGACGAGGAAGCCGGGCCGCCTGGTCTGCGCGCTGGACAACGACTGGCGGCCGCAGTGGCGGGTGGCGCTGATCGGGACGTACAAGACGCACCGGCTGGCCCCGGCCGGGGGCGAGGAGGTCCCCGACGCGCTGGTGCCGCAGGTCGAGCTGCTGCTGGAGGTGCTGGCCGCGGTCGGCATCGCGACCTACGGCGTGGACGGCAACGAGGCCGACGACGTGCTCGGCACGCTGGCCGCGACCATGCCCGGCCCGGTCGAGGTGGTCAGCGGCGACCGCGACCTGTTCCAGCTGGTCGACGACGCGCGCGGGGTGCGGCTGCTCTACGTCGGCCGGGGCGTGGCCAAGCTGGAGGACTGCGACGAGGCGGCGGTGCTTGCCAAGTACGCCGTGCCCGCCGCCGGCTACGCCGACTTCGCGGCCCTGCGCGGCGACCCGAGCGACGGGCTGCCCGGGGTCGCGGGCGTGGGGGAGAAGACCGCCGCGCGCCTGATCGAGCGGTACGGCTCCATTGACGCGATCATGGCCGCCGCAGCCGACCCGGGCAGCGACTTCGCCCCGGGGGTGCGCACCAAGCTGCTGGCCGCCACGGACTACCTGGCCGTGGCGCCGAAGGTGGTCCGGGTCGCCACCGACCTGGCGCTGCCGGACGTCGACCCGACCCTGCCCGCCGTCCCCCGCGACGCCGACCGGATGCTCGAGCTGGCCGAGCGCTGGAACCTGGCCGGGCCGTGCCGCCGCCTGGTCGACGCGCTGGCCGCTGCGGCGAACTGACGGTTAACCGGGCCGCCGCCCGGTTACATGTGGGGGTATGGCCGACGACGACAAGCGGGACGAGCCGCACGACCCGACCGGGCCCTGGCACCGGCGCTACGCCGAGCAGCTGCAGGAGCTCAAGGTCACCCAGACGGGTGTGCAGATCCTGTTCGCGTTCCTGCTGACCCTGCCGTTCCAGGCCGGGTTCGGCAAGATCACAGGCGCCGAGCGGCATCTGTACGTGTTCAGCTTCGTCACCGCCGCCCTGGCCGCCGCGCTGCTGATCGCCCCGGTCAGCTACCACCGGCTGCACTTCCGGCAGGGGGAGAAGCCGGAGATCGTGCGCGTGACGCACCTGCTGGCCCTGGCGGGCCTGGTGTTCGAGCTGCTGTCCATCGTCGGGTCGGTCTACCTGGTGCTCGACGTGGTGACCGGCTCCCGCTGGGCCGCGATCGGCGGCTCGCTCATCGCCCTGGTCTACATCTTCCTCTGGTACATCCTCCCCATGATCTACAAACCCAAGGAGGACTGACCCCGACCGCGCCTCGTCGGTGCGTGCAGTTTCAGGGAAAGTGCGCGAATCCTGGCCCTCTTTCGTGCAGTTTCCCCGAAACTGCAGCCGCCGACCGGCGGCGCGGCGGGTGGGCGGCGCGGCGGGTGGGCGGCGCGGCGGGTGGGCGGCGCGGCGGGTGGGCGGCGCGGCGGGTGGGCGGCGCGGCGGGTGGGCGGGAAGGTCCGGGACATGCGGGAAGCCCGGCTTATCTCGATGAGATTTGTCGGGCTTCACTTATTAGAGTAAGTCCGGCATATCCGGACGTCAAGCGGTCGGCGGAGCTGTTTTTCCGTGCTTGGCCCCCTCGTGCGCGACGACCACCGGGCACCCGGCGTGGTGGATCAGCGCCTGGCTGACCGAGCCCAGCAGCAGCCCGCTGAACCCGCCCAGCCCCCGGCAGCCGACCACCACCAGCGCGGCCCCCATCGAGTGCTCGGTCAGCGCGGCCGCCGCCGACGACTCCACCGTCATCCGGTGCGTCTCCACGTGCGGATACCGCTGCCGGTACGGCGCCAGCGCCGTCTCCACCACGCTCTCCTCCTGGGCGCGCAGCGTGTCCATGTCGTAGACGAACGGCATGCCCGCCGCCCCGGTGGTGATCGGGCCGAGCCAGGCGTGCACCGCGGTCACCCCGCTGCCGCGCCGCTCGGCCTCGTCGAAGGCGAACCGCAGCGCGACGTCCGACTCCGCCGAGCCGTCGACGCCGACCACGATCCGGCCGGGCGCCTCGCCCACCGGCGACCGGCCGGCCCGGGCCGACGACCGCACCACGGTCACGCACGAGTTGGCGTGCATGGCGGTCTGCAGGCTGGTCGAGCCGAGCATCAGGTCGTGGAAGCCGCCGTGGCCGCGGCTGCCGACCACCACCATGCCGGCCGTGTCCGACTCGCGGATCAGCGCGTGGGCCGGATCGTCGCGGACCACGGCCGTCTCGACGGCGAGGTCCGGGTAGGCCAGCCGGATCCGGTCGGCGGCGTGCTTGACCAGCTGCCGGGCACCGTCGGGCACGTCGGTCCGGTCGACGTCGTCGCCGAGCCGGGGGCCGTGGTCGTCACCGGCGTACACCAGGCGCAGCGGCAGGCTGCGCAGCTGCGCCTCGGCGGCCGCCCAGTCCAGGGCCTCGACTGAGGCGGGCGAGCCGTCCACGCCGACCACGATCGGTCCGGCCAGTTCGACACCCATCCCAGCCTCCTCCGCCTGACCGCTTGCTTCCACTATGTCCCGTGCCCCACCCCCTCAGCACCGAAACCGCGAGCACCCGCGCGCTGGCCCGGTCGGCGCCCGACAGGACGGTGCGGCGCCGCTGCCTAACGACCGTTAAGCTTGCGGCATGTCCAGCGTTGCCCGGCTGCTTCCCACCCCCGAAGCACATGACCTGCTCGAACTCACCAGCGAACTCGCCGACAAGGAGCTCGCCCCGAACGCCGACGACTACGAGGCGCGCGGCGAGTTCCCCCGCGAACTGATCCGCACCCTCGGCCGCTCCGGCCTGCTCGGCCTGCCCTACTCCGCCGAGTACGGCGGCGCGGAGCAGCCGTACGAGGTCTACCTGCAGGTGCTGGAGATCCTGGCCGGCCGCTGGGTCGGCATCGCCGAGGCCGTCAGCGTGCACACCCTGGCCTGCTACCCGCTGGCGCACCACGGCTCGACCGAGCAGCGGGAGCGGTGGCTGCCCGACCTGATCGGCGGCGAGCTGCTCGGCGCCTACTGCCTGTCCGAGCCCGCGGGCGGCTCCGACGCGGCCAACCTCACCACCAGGGCCGTCCGGGAGGGCGACGACTACGTGGTGACCGGCACCAAGGCGTGGATCACGCACGCGGGCGTCGCCGACTTCTACAACGTCTTCTGCCGTACCGGCGGGCCCGGCCCGAAGGGCATCTCCTGCCTGCTCGCCCCGGCGGACACGCCCGGCCTGAACCCGCAGGCCCGGGAGAAGACCATGGGCCTGCGCGCCTCGCCGGTGGCGCAGGTCGCGCTGGACGGCGCGGTGGTGCCGGCCGGGCGGCTGATCGGCGCCGAGGGCGAGGGCTTCCGGATCGCCATGGGCGCGCTGGACTCGGGCCGCCTGGGCATTGCCGCGTGCGCGGTGGGCCTGGCCCAGGGGGCGCTCGACTACGCCACCGGGTACGCCAAGGAGCGGGTGCAGTTCGGGCGGCCGATCATCGAGATGCAGGGGCTGGGCTTCATGCTCGCCGACGCCGCCACCGAGATCGCCGCGGCGCGGGCGCTGATGCTGCACGCGGCCCGGCTGCGCGACGCGGGCCTGGCGTACTCGACGGAGGCGGCCAAGGCGAAGCTGTTCGCCACCGACATGGCGATGAAGGTGTGCACCGACATGGTGCAGGTGCTCGGCGGCGCCGGCTATGTCGCCGACCACCCGGTCGAGCGGTACTTCCGCGAGGCCAAGGTGCTCCAGATCGTCGAGGGCACCAACCAGATCCAGCGCATGGTGATCGCCCGCTCCCTCTGACGGACCCGCCGCGGTGGTGATCGGCTTTCTGAAACGCCGGTCACCACCGGTCCGCGCGCCGGGTGATCGTGCTAGGGTGACTTCAATTCCTATAAGACCGCTAGGAAATGAAGAGATTGCGCATGAGCGACTTTCTGGAGATCGCGCGCCGCCTCGCGGCCCAGCCGTGGCAGTGGCCGGTGACCGTCCGCTTCGATCCGGCCCAGCGCTGGTACCACCGCATCGCGCTGCACGACGACTACGAGGCCTGGCTGCTGTCCTGGCTGCCCGGCCAGGAGACCGACCTGCACGACCACGGCGGCAGCGCCGGGGCGTTCGCGGTGGTCGCCGGCGAGCTGACCGAGTACACGGTGACCGGCGCGGACGGGGCCGCCCGGCTGCGCGGCACGGCCCTGCCCACCGGCGCGGGGCGGCGGTTCGGGGCGCACCACCTGCATCAGATCGGTAACGCCGGGACGGCGCCCGCGGTGAGTCTGCACGTCTACGGACCGGCCCTGCAGACGATGACGCGCTACCGCATCCAGGATGGACGGTTGCGGGTGGCGGCGGTGGACCGGGCGGGTGCACAGTGGTGAGCGTGGACGAAGCGGTGACCCAGGCGCCGCCCGGATCGCGCGGCATCGACGAGATCCTCGCCGCCGCGCGCGCCGGGCTGGAGCGCCTCGACCCGCCGCAGGCGGCCGCGGCCCGGGACGGCGGCGCCGTCCTGGTCGACATCAGGCCCGCGGCGCAGCGGGCGGCGCACGGGGAGATCCCCGGGGCGCTCATCGTCGAGCGCAACGTGCTCGAGTGGCGGTTCGACCCGCGCAGCGACGCCCGGCTGGGCGTGGCCGACCGCTACGACCTGCCCGTCGTGGTCTTCTGCCAGGAGGGCTACACCTCCTCGCTGGCGGCCGCGGCGCTGCGGGAGCTGGGCCTGTACCGGGCCACGGATCTTGCCGGGGGCTTCGCCGCGTGGCAAGCTGCGGGACTGCCGGTCAGCCTGCCCGGCTGACGGACGCAAAGACTCCACTCCTTACCCCCTGAGGAGCAGTATCGCCATGGTCGTCGATCAGGAGCAGTTGATCCAGGACTGGACCGACTGGCACACCCGGCGCGAGGACGCCCTGCGCCGCCCGTACGGCTGGCTCAGCCTCACCGCCCTGCACTGGCTGGACGCGCAGTCGCAGACGTACCCGCAGGTGCCCGGCCGCTGGAGCGCCGACGCCGACGGCGTGCACCTGCACGCCACCCCCGCCGACGGCCTCACGCACGGCGGGGAGCCCATCGACGGCGAGGTCGTGATGACCCCGCAGGAGGGCGCCGCCGGCCTCACCCTGCTGGTCGGCGACCGGCAGCTCGAGGTGATCCAGCGCGGCGGCTCGTACGCGCTGCGCGTGCGCGACCCGCAGGCCGCCACCCGGCTCGACTTCACCGGGGTGCCGGCGTACGCGCCGAGCCCGCAGTGGGTGATCCCGGCCAGTTTCCGGCCGTACGAGCAGCCGCAGACGGTGGCCGTGGACGCGGTCGTGCCGGGCCTGGTGCACGAGCAGACCGCCACCGGGGTGCTCAGCTTCGACGTCGACGGCGTCGGCTACACGCTGACCGCGTTCGACGGCGGCGAGGGCGAGCTGTCGGTGCTGTTCAAGGACGCCACCAGCGGGATCACCACGCACGCCGGGGCGCGCTCGCTGACCGTCGGCGGCCCCGACGACGAGGGCACGGTGGTGCTGGACTTCAACCGGGCGGTCAACCTGCCGTGCGCGTTCACCGAGTACGGCACGTGCCCGCTGCCGCCGCCGGAGAACGTGCTGCCGCTGGCGGTCGAGGCGGGCGAGCGGCGGGTGCGCTGAGACGCGGCCGGTGCGCCGCCCGGGTGGGCGGCGCACCGCCGACGGTGCTCACCAGTGCGTGCCCGCGTGGCTGTCGGCCGACATGGCGTGGCTGCGCGCCTTCTTGAGCTTGCGCGGCGTGCGCTCCTTCTTGTGCCTGGGCGTGTCGTGGCGGCCGTCGTCGATCGCGGCGAGCTGCTCCAGGTGCTGCTCGTACCCGGTGGCCCGGCGCTTTCGGTGGACCAGCAGGCCTGCTCCGGCGGCCGCGGCGGACAGCAGCGCACCGGCGACCCACGTCGATTTGCGGGGCATCGCGAACACTCCTCCAGCGGCCGGCACGGGCGGCCACCCGCTTGCGCTAGACGCTAGTCCGACTCGCCCGCAAATGAGGAAGATTGCCGGTATCGCGTACCGAACTGCCCCCGCTGGTTTCGGCCCCTGAACGCGGTCTGCGGTCGTGACCCGGGCTTCCAGCCGGGGTCACGACCGCAGATGACGATCTTCCGGGTCAGCCGATCTTGAGGACGTCGACGATGAAGCGCAGCGGGCCGGGGATCTGGCCGTTGTCGCCGTACGCCATCTCCGACGGGATGTCGAGCTGCACCCGGCTGCCGACCTTGACCCCGACCAGGCCCTGGTCCCAGCCCGGGATGACCTGGCCGTTGCCGATGACGGTGGTGAACGCCTGCTTCATGTCCCAGGTCGCCTGGAACTCCTTGCCGTCCTTGTACGTGGCCCCGACGTAGTTGACCGTGATCGAGTCGCCCGCCTTGACGACCGCGCCCTTGCCCTCGACCAGCATCGTCACGCCGAGCTTGGTCAGCGCGGCCTGGTCGCCCTTGGTGATCGCGGGCTTGGTCTTCAGCGCCGGGTCGGCGCCCGCGGGGACCGGCGGGAACTCCCCGGCCGGCTGCTGGGCGGGGTCGGGCTGGGCGCCGGTGCTCTGGGTGGTGCCGTCGGCTGTCGAGGTGAGGCTGCCGTCGTCGGTGCCCCTGGTCGGGAAGACCAGGTACGCGAAGCCGATCAGCGCCAGCACGGCGACGAACAGGCCGACGACGGAGAGGATCCGCTTGCGTCGGGCCGCGGCCTTGGCCTGGACCATCCGCTCCTCACGGCGCTGCGCCTTGGTGGCGCGCCGCGCGGCGGACGGGCCGACGTGCTTCTCCTGGACCTGCTCGCTCATCGTGCTGACATCTCCCGGACGACATGGAAACCGCGCCGGACCGCACGGCTGTGCACACGGTACCGGGCGATCCGGTCGTGGTCACCCCTTGCGCGACATCTGTCCCATGAGCTGCATGGCCCGACGGCGGCCGTTCACGAGCGGACCGACTTCGCCAGCTCGGTGAAGAGCGGGGTCGCCGTGTCGGAGGTCAGCGAGGAGCGGTTGGTCTCCACCACGATGACCGAGCCGGTCTTCGGCTCGTAGAACATGGCCGCGTTGTAGCCCAGGATGGTGCCGTTGTGGCCGAGCCAGCCACCCCAGTCGGCGATGCCGAGGCCGTAGGAGACGCCCGCGTTCGGGGCGATGGGGGTGGTGCGCAGCAGCTCGCGCCGCATGGCCGGCGACAGCAGGCTGCCCTCGGCCAGCGCCTTGGCCCATACCCGCAGGTCGGCGAGGTTGGACACCATCGCCCCGGCGGCCCCGGCGTAGTTCGGGTTGCTGTAGGTGACGTCGCGCAGGTCGGCCAGGCTCGGTCCGGCGGGACTGGGGCTGGGGCTCGCGTTGCGGGCCGGGGCGGCGCCCGGCTGCGGGCTGGGCGCGGGCTGCGGGGCCGGGGTGCCGGGGCGGCTCGGCTCGGGTTCGGCCGGGACCGGCTGCTGCGGGGGCGGCAGCGCGTCGTACCCCCGGGAGAACGGTGCGGGCAGCGTCGAGGTGGCCGGGTACGAGGTGTGGGCCAGGTGCAGCGGCGCGATGATGTGGTCGTCGATCCAGTCCGCGACCGGGCGGCCGGTGATCTTCTCGACCACCTGCTCCAGCAGGATGTAGTTGGTGTCGGAGTAGTGGAACCCCGCCCCGGGGGCGAAGTACGGCTCGTGCGCCCGGGCGATGTCCAGCGCGTCGCGAGCGGTGAACGCCCCCTCCGGGTCCTCGGTGTAGCGCCGGACGAACTCCGGGTCCTCGGTGTAGCTGAACACTCCGGAGGTCATGTTCAGCAGCTGCCGGATCGTGATCGCGTTGCCGTCGGGCCAGTCCACCCAGCGGCTGAGCGGGTCGGCCAGGGTCAGCTTGCCCCGGTCGACCAGCTGCAGCACCGCCGTGGCCGTGAAGGTCTTGGTGATGCTGGCGATGCGGAACCGGTCGGCGGCGTTCAGCGGGTGACCGGTCTCCAGATCGGACACGCCGAGCACGCACACCCAGGCGCCGCGATCCGGTACGAACACCGCCGCGATCAGACCGGGCAGCCCCGCCTGGTCGCGGGTGTAGGTGGCGGCCTGCGCCAGGTCGGCCCGCTGCCGCTCGGTGAAGCCGAGGGCCAGTTGCGGACACTGGTCGGCGGCTGGTGCGCCGCGCGACGGGGACAGGCCCACGGTCAGGGTGAGCACCGCTGCCGCCACGAGCGAGGCCACGATGTGCCAGGTCTTCACCACCCGGTCCCGTCCTGTCAGGCCGCCACCGGGTGCGTTCCGGCGGACGGCCGGTGCTGTCGCCGTCAGTTTACCGGCGGAGCCCGGCGAACGCGGACAAAACGCGAGCGCGGCGCGCGGTCCGATTTGCGCACCGCTGCGGGCGGCTCAGGCGTGCAGCAGGAGCATGACCAGGTCGGCGATGCCCTCGGCGGTCTGCTCGGCCGGCGACAGCGGGAGCACCACGTGGCTGACCACGAGCCGGATGACGGTGTCCACGGCGAAGGCGACGCGCTCGGGGGTCAGGCGGCCGTCGTACGCCGACACCCACTCCAGCAGCGGCACCGCCGCGGTGGCCAGCACCACCTCGGCCCGCGTGGTCAGGTACGCCAGCAGCGGGTCCGCCCCGCCGTGCGACCGGATCGCGGCGACCAGGGTGTTGCGCCGCGCCTCGGTGAGCGCGAACCGGACCGTGGCGGCGATCGCCGCGCGGGTCTGCCCGCCGTGGCCGAACAGGACCTCGCGCAGCCCCGAGGTGAACGCGTCCACCTCTGCCTGGGCCAGCGCGTCGGCCAGCCCCGCCCGGCCGCCGAACTCGTTGTAGACGGTCTGCCGGCTCACCCCGGCCAGCGCCGCGACCTGCGCCATCCGCACCGTGGCCCAGCCCTGGGCGACGGCCAGCTCCCTCGCGGCGCCGACGATCGCGGCGCGGGTGGTGTCGCGTTCGGCCGGTCGCAGCCGGGATAGGCCCTGAATCATCCGATGAGTTTACAGAAAACTCGTGATTGTCAAGTCTCGATGATCATGTGACAGTCGAGGGCACGACACCCCCTCGGAGGCGGACATGAGCGACGCTGCCGCGTGGCGCGACCCCCGCAAGTACCTCTGGCCCCTGGCACTGGTCGTGCCCACGCTCCCGCTGCACGGCTGGCTGCTGTGGCGCGCCGGCCACGACTGGGGCTGGTGGCTGGCCCCGTTCGCCGTCTTCGTCTTCATCCCGACCGTGGACCTGCTCTTCGGCGACACCCGGGACAACCCGCCCGAGCAGGACGTGCCCCGGCTGCAGCGGCTGCGCTACTACCGCGGCCTCACCTACCTCTACCTGCCCCTGCAGTACGTCTCGCTGGTCGTCTGCTGCCACGTGTGGACCCGTGCCGACCTGGGCCCGGTCACCTCGCTCGGCCTGGTGGCCAGCATCGGCATCGTCTCCGGCATCGCCATCAACACCGCGCACGAGCTGGGCCACAAGCGCGAGCGGCTGGAGCGGTGGCTGTCCAAGATCGCCCTGGCGTCCAGCGCGTACGGGCACTTCTACGTCGAGCACAACCGGGGCCACCACGTCCGGGTCGCCACGCCGCAGGACCCGGCCAGCGCCCGGCTGGGGGAGAGCTTCTGGGCGTTCCTGCCGCGTACCGTGCTGGGCAGCCTGCGCTCGGCCTGGCACCTGGAGGCCGAGCGGCACCGGCTGCGCGGGCGCTCCCCGTGGACGGTCCGCAACGACGTGCTCAACGCCTGGGCGATGACCGCCGCGCTGTACGCCGCACTGGTCGCGGTGTTCGGGCCGTACGTGCTGGTGCTGCTGGTCGCGCAGGCGGTGGTCGGGTTCGCGCTGCTGGAGGTCGTCAACTACCTGGAGCACTACGGGCTGGCCCGGCCGCGCAACGCCACCGGGCGCTACGACAAAGTCGACCCGAGGCACAGCTGGAACAGCGACCGGATCGTCACCAACGTCTTCCTGTTCCAGCTGCAGCGGCACAGCGACCACCACGCCAACCCGCTGCGGCGGTACCAGGTGCTGCGCAGCTTCGACAGCTCGCCGCAGCTGCCCGCCGGCTACGCCACGATGATCCTGGCCGCGGTGGTCCCCCCGCTGTGGCGGCGCATCATGGACCGGCGGGTGCTGGCCCACTACGACGGCGACCTCACCCTCGCCAACGTCCACCCGCCCGCCCTGGCGCGCCTGCGCGCCCGCCACCCGTCCCCGGCCTGACCCGTGCGCCCGCGCCGGGCCACGCCCTGTGCAGGCGGGGTAAAGAAGGGGCCCTTCTGCTACGGAAAGCGATAAGAAGGGGCCCTTCCTTACCGCAGGCGGGTTTTAGCGGAGGGCGGGGATGACAGTGGACGCGTAGGCGTCGAGGGTGTGGTCCATGTCGTCGTGCTGGAGGTAGACGGCGAACTGGTCGACGCCGAGTTCCCGCAGCGCGGTCAGTTTGGCGATGTGCGCGTCGGCGGGGCCGAGTACGCAGAAGCGGTCCACGATGGCGTCGGAGACGTAGTCGACGCCGAGGTGCCCGGCCCGGCCGTGCTCGGCGTAGTCGTAGCCCTTGCGCCCGGCGATGTACTCGACCAGGTCGTGCGGCACCGCGCCGGTGTCGCCGTAGCGGCGCACGATGTCGGCGATGTGGTTGCCGACCATGCCGCCGAACCAGCGGGTCTGCTCGCGCTGGTGGGCCAGGTCGTCGCCGACGTACGCGGGGGCGGCCACGCAGATCTTGATCGAGAGCGGGTCGCGCCCGGCCCGCTCGGCGGCCCGGCGGACGGCGGCGATCATCCAGGCGGTGATGTCCAGGTCGGCCAGCTGCAGGATGTACCCGTCGGCGACCTCGCCGGTCAGCGCGAGCGCCTTCGGGCCGTACGCGGCGACCCAGACCTCCAGCGCGGAGTCCTTCACCCACGGCAGCTGCAGATCCGTGCCGCGGAAGCGGACGGAGCGCCCGTTGGCCAGCTCGCGGATCACCTGGACCGACTCGCGCAGGTGCGACAGGTCGATCGGGGGCAGGCCCAGGGTGCGCACCGCCGAGTCGCCGCGGCCGATGCCGCAGACGGTGCGGTTGCCGTACAGCTCGTTGAGGGTGGCGAAGGTGCTGGCGGTGACGGTGGCGTCGCGGGTGCCCGGGTTGGTCACCATCGGCCCGACCACGACCCGCTCGGTGGCGGCCAGGATCGCGCTGTACACCACGTACGGCTCCTGCCACAGCACGTGCGAGTCGAACGACCACACGTGGCTGAACCCGCCCGCCTCCGCCCGCCGCGCCAGCTCCACGATCCGCCGCGCGGGCGGGTCCAGCTGGAACACCACTCCGACGTCCACCGTGTCCCCCGATCTCTTCAGCGCAGGTAGGTCGACAGCCCGCGCGGCTGGTAGCGGCCGTGCCCGGCGCGCCCGTGGTACTGCCCGTGCTCCAGCAGCACCCGGCCGCGCGAGAGCACCGCCGCGACCCGGCCGGCGACCTCGAACCCCTCGTACGCGGAGTGGTCCATGTTCATGTGGTGGGTCTGGGTGCTGATGCGGGTGCGGCCGTGCGGGTCGTACACGACGATGTCGGCGTCGGAGCCCGGCGCCAGCACGCCCTTGCGCGGGTAGAGGCCGAACATGCGCGCGGGCGTGGTGGCCAGCGTCTCGACCCAGCGGGCCAGCGACAGCTTGCCGTCGACGACGCCCTGGTAGAGCAGGTCGACGCGGTGCTCGACGCCGCCGATGCCGTTGGGGATCTTCGAGAAGTCGCCCAGGCCCAGCTCCTTCTGCTCCTTGAAGCAGAACGGGCAGTGGTCGGTGGAGACCACGGCCAGGTCGTTGGTGCGCAGGCCGCGCCACAGGTCGCGGTGGTGCGGCTCGGTGCGGGTACGCAGCGGCGTGGAGCAGACCCACTTGGCGCCCTCGAAGCCGGGGGCGCCGAGCTGGTCCTCCAGGGTGAGGTAGAGGTACTGCGGGCAGGTCTCGGCGAAGACGTTGCGCCCCTGCTCGCGCGCGTGCGACACGGCCGCCAGGGCGGGCGAGGCGGACAGGTGCACGATGTAGAGCGGGGTGTCGCCCGCGACGTCGGCCAGCGAGATCGCCCGCCGGGTCGCCTCGGCCTCCAGCTCGGCGGGCCGGGTGAGGCCGTGGTGGATCGGCTCGGTCTCGCCGCGGTCCAGGGCCTGGCGCACCAGCACGTCGATGGCCAGGCCGTTCTCGGCGTGCATCATGATCATGGTGCCGTCGCGGCGGGCCTGCTGCATGGCGCGCAGGATCTGGCCGTCGTCGCTGAAGAACACGCCCGGGTACGCCATGAACAGCTTGAAGCTGGTCACGCCCTCGCGGGCGGCCAGATGGGCCATCGCCCGCAGCGCCTCGTCGTCCACCCCGCCGACGATCATGTGGAAGCCGTAGTCGATGTGGCAGTTGCCGTCGGCCTTGGCGTGCCAGGCGGCCAGCCCGTCGCGCACGTCCTCACCGGTGCGCTGCACCGCGAAGTCGATGATCGTGGTGGTGCCGCCGTACGCGGCGGCCCGGGTGCCGGTCTCGAAGGTGTCCGAGGCCGCCGTGCCGCCGAACGGCAGCTCCATGTGCGTGTGCACGTCGACGCCGCCCGGGATGACGTACCGGTCGGTCGCGTCGACGATCCGGGCGTCGGGCAGGGCCGGGGTGTGGTCGGGCTCGAACAGGGCGGCGATCCGCTCGCCCTCCACCAGCACGTCCGCCGGGTACACGCCGGTGGCCGTCACCACCGTGCCGCCCTTGACCAGCAGGGACATGACCGGCCCCCTACGCCTGGGTGAGCGGGTCGTAGGCGTCGGGGCGCCGGTCGCGGTAGAACTGCCACCGGTCGCGCACCTCGGCGAGCAGGTCCAGGTCCAGGTCGCGCACCACCAGCTCGGGCGCGTGCCCGTCGGCGGCCGCGCCGACCAGCTGCCCCTGCGGGTCGACGAAGTACGAGGTGCCGTAGAAGTCGTTGTCGCCGTACTCCTCGACGCCGACCCGGTTGATCGCGCCGATGAAGTACTCGTTGGCCACCGCCGCGGCGGGCTGCTCCAGCTGCCACAGGTACGACGAGAGCCCCCGGCTGGTCGCCGACGGGTTGAACACCAGCTGCGCCCCGGCCAGCCCGAGCGCCCGCCAGCCCTCCGGGAAGTGCCGGTCGTAGCAGATGTAGACGCCGACCCGGCCGACGGCGGTGTCGAACACCGGGTAGCCGAGGTTGCCGGGGCGGAAGTAGAACTTCTCCCAGAAGCCCTTGAGCTGCGGGATGTGCGTCTTGCGGTACTTGCCGAGGTAGCGGCCGTCGGCGTCGATGACGGCGGCGGTGTTGTAGAGGACGCCGGGCTGCTCCTGCTCGTACACCGGCAGGATGACGACCAGCCGCAGCTGCCGGGCCAGCTCCTGGAACCGCTCGACCGTCGGGCCGGGGACCGCCTCGGCGTAGGCGTAGAACTGCGGGTCCTGCACCTGGCAGAAGTAGGGGCCGTAGAACAGCTCCTGGAAGCAGATGACCTGGGCGCCCTGGGCGGCGGCCTGGCGCGCGTACTCCTCGTGCGCCTGGATCATGGATTCCTTGTCGCCGGTCCAGCCGGTCTGGACCAGCGCGGCGCGGATCAGCGGCATGGGCGCCCTCCTGCTCGGCGGCTCGGGATGAGCCGGTAATCCAGGTAAGCAGAACCGGGCGCCCGGTATGTGATGACAGGCCGGATATGTACCCACAATCTGCTCTGCGGCCGGGCGCCGGCCCGCCGGAAACAGGGCAGCGTGAACCGGTGCCCGTATCGCACAATGCGCGGTATGACAGCCCCGCAGAGCGAACTCCCCGAGTGGATGCGCAACCCCGGCGCGCCGACCCGCACCACCCTGCGCTGGCGCGTCTCGCGCTGGTTCCGCGGTCTGCGCTGGTGGCGCGCGGTGGCCGGGGTGTACTGGCGCTGGGCCGACCGCACCCGGCTGGGCCAGCGCTACCCGAAGACCGCCGCGGCGCTCGGCTGGTTCCTGACCTTCGCGATCACCATGGTCCTGGTGGCCGTCGTCTACCGCCTGTACGCCGGCTACGGCCTGCCCGAACAGGGCATCCCGGGCCTGCCCGCGCCCAGCCCGTCGACCGGCGGCTGAGGCGGCCGGGCCTAGCACCCGGCGCGCGAAGGCGGAAGCGTCTCAACGGGGTATTGCCATGTATCACTGGCAGGCGAAGACTCTGCGCAACGCTCAGCCGCGCTGACCAGCCAGGGAGCCGCCATGACCGAGCCCGCGCCGTCCACCGTCGACGCCGATTCCGCCCGGTTGGCGGAGCTCGGCTACAAGCAGGAGCTGCACCGGGGTTGGAGCGGGTTCTCCAACTTCGCCATCTCGTTCTCGATCATCTCGATCCTGGCCGGGTGCTTCACCACCTTCGGCCAGGCCTGGATGAACGGCGGCCCCATCGCCATCTCCTGGGGCTGGCCCATCATCTCGGCGTTCATCCTGGTCATCGGGCTGTGCCTGGCCGAGCTGGTCTCGGCGTACCCGACCGCCGGCGGCATCTACTGGTGGGCCGCCACCCTGGGCAGGCCGGTGCACGGCTGGTTCACCGGCTGGTTCAACCTGATCGGCCTGGTCGCGGTGACAGCGTCGGTCGACTACGGCTGCGCGACGTTCCTGAACCTGGTGCTGGCCAACACGGTCGACGGCTGGGCGGGCACCTTCCACCAGGCCTTCGGGCTGTTCGTGGTGATCCTGGTGCTGCACGCCCTGATCAACATCTTCGGCGCGCGGATCATCGACCTGCTCCAGAACGTCTCGGTGTGGTGGCACGTCGTCGGCGTGGTGGCGGTCGTCGCCATCCTGATCGCGGTGCCGAGCAGGCACCAGAGCGCCTCGTTCGTCTTCACCGACACGGTCAACGCCAACGGGCTGTTCGCCGACAACTCCTCCGGCCTGGGCTTCTGGCTGTACGTGCTGCCCCTGGGCGGCCTGCTCACGCAGTACACCATCACCGGGTTCGACGCCTGCGCGCACGTGGCCGAGGAGACCAAGGGCGCCGCCCTGAACGCGGCCAAGGCGCTGTGGCGCTCCATCTTCTACTCGGCCGTCGGCGGCTGGATCCTGCTGCTGGCTTTCCTGTTCGCGGTGCAGAACCCGGCCGAGCTGACCGAGGACTACGGGTTCGTCGGGTCGCTGCTGCAGGGGGCGCTGTCGGCCGGGTACTTCAAGGCCGTCATCATCATCTCGACGGTCGGCCAGTTCTTCTGCGGCATGAGCTGCGTCACGTCGATGAGCCGGATGACGTACGCGTTCAGTCGCGACGGGGCGGTGCCCGGGTGGCGGCTGTGGACCCGGCTGGACCGCAACGGCACCCCCGTCTGGGCGGTCGTGGCCGGGTGCGTGGCGGGCATGCTGCTGACCCTGCCCGCGCTGTACCAGAAGGACGGCGTCCCGATCGCCTTCTACGCCGTCGTCTCCGTCGCCGTGATCGGCCTCTACCTGGCCTTCCTCATCCCGATCGTGCTGCGCCTGCGGGCCGGCGACCGCTTCGTCCCCGGCCCGTGGACCCTCGGGCGGCGCTACAAGGTGCTCGGCTGGATCGCCGCCGTCGAGATCATTGTGATCTCGGTCTACTTCATCCTGCCGACGGTGCCGGCGGGCGTGCCGTTCAGCGACGGCTTCGACTGGGCCGCGGTCAACTACGCGCCGATCGCGGTCGGCAGCGTGATGGCGCTGATCGGGCTGTGGTGGGTGCTGTCGGCCCGAAAGTGGTTCACCGGCCCCCGCCGTACCGTCGACGTCCCCGCCGAGCCGACGCTCGCCGACGCGCCCTGATCCCGATTTTCGCGCCCGGGCGCGGCGCGGCGGGACCCCGCCCGCCGCGCCCGCGCGATCGGCCAGTTCAGGCCGCTGGTGCGGGCGCCGGGTCCGGCCGGGTACTGTCACCCGGTGGGGCCGCGATTTTCGACACGTGGCACGCTTTCCCCACAGGGTTGCGGATTCGTGTTACATTCGCCCCGTTATAGCCATCACCTCCCGTATACCCGACCGAGCGCCCGCGGGGAAACCGACCCGGGCGCCGTCTGCGCTGCGGGCAGGCGAAGGCGAAACAAGCAGCCTCAACAAGGAGTATCAGACATGGCTGTCGGCACCGTGAAATGGTTCAACGCGGAAAAGGGCTTCGGCTTCATCACCCCTGACGGCGGGGGCGCGGACGTGTTCGCCCACTTCTCCGCCATCCAGTCCAGCGGCTACCGCAGCCTGGATGAGAACCAGCGGGTCGAGTTCGAGATCACCCAGGGGCAGAAGGGCCCGCAGGCGGCCAACATCCGCCCGCTCTGACCCCCGCGAGAGCCGGGTGGGCGCGTTCCCCGCGCCCACCCGGCTCCTCTTCATCCGTCAGCAGGTGGAGTGGATGAGGGCGCCGACCGGGGTGCCCGCGGCGGCCAGGTCGTTGTAGCGGCGCACCGCCTCCTCGGTCTGCACGATGTGGACCTCGACGCCCTGGTCCAGCAGCGCCCGCTCCGTCTCGGGCATCACATGCAGGCGCAGGTCCATGCCCCGGGACAGCACGATCACGGTGGCTCCGGCGCTGACCAGGTCCGCCACGTCGGCGGGCTGCACGCCGGGGAAGTGGTGGGTGCCGGTGGCGCCCCAGTCCCACTCGCGCGCTCCGCCCGGGTACAGCATCACGTCGCGGAAGCGGCCCACGCCCGCGACCTCCACGATGCCCCAGGCGATCGAGACGACCTTCGGTGACTCCGTTGTCATGGCGCGCATTCTGGCATGCGGGCGCAGCCGCCGCGCGCCACGTCCGTCTAAACTCCACGAGCCGACGGGACGGCTGGGGAGGGTTCATGGCACGCCGCTGGGTCGGTCGCGGTGAGCCCGCGTCCTGGCTGGCCGTCACGCTCGCCGCGGCGCGCGCGGCCGCGCTGACCACCGGTCTTCTCCTGGTATGGCCACCCGACGGCCTCGCCTGGCTCATCCCCGGCACCCTCACCGGCCTGCTCGCCGCCCTCTGCCTGCGGCTGCCCCGCGCCGGGATGCTGCCGGCGGTGCTGGTCGTCGCCGATACGGCCCTCGCGGTGACGGCGGTCGGGGTGGTCGGCGGCACGGCGGCGGCAGCGGTGGCGGTCGGCGCGGCGGCGCTCGGCGGTGCCGCGTACCCGCTGCGGGGCGTCGTCCTGGCGCTGCTCGGCACAGCCGTGGTCGCCGCGACGGCGCCCGACCCGGTCGTGCTGGTCGGCATGCCGGTCGCGGCGGCGGCGACCGCCGCGGCGGCGCTGCTGTGGCGCGGCGCGCGGGCCCGGGTAGCCCGCGACCGGCTCGACGCGCGCGCCGAGGCGGTGGCGGCGGAGCGGGCCCGGGTCGCCCGAGAGATGCACGACTCGCTCAGCAAGACGCTGGACGCGATCGCGCTCGGGGCGGCGGCGCTGCCGCAGACGCTGGCCGAACCCGACCGGGCCACCCGGCTGGCCGAGGTGCTGCGCGACGGCACGCTGAACGCGGCCCGCGATGCCCGCGCCATCATCGACGGCCTGCGCGCGCACCCCGCCGACGCGCCCCTGCCCGAGGTGGTCCGGGCGATCGCGGGCCAGTGGTCCGCCGAGACCGGCATCGCGCTGGAACTGGACCTGGCGCCGGTCGACGCCGATCCGCAGACGGCCGTCGACCTGTGCTGGATCCTGCGTGAGGCGCTGCGCAACACCGCCCGGCACGCCGGGGCCGGCCGGGTGGTGGTCCGGCTCGGCCGCGACGGCTCCGACGTGCTGCTGGCGGTGGCCGACGACGGCACCGGGATCACCGACCCGTCGGCGGGACGCTACGGCCTGGTCGGCATGGCCGAGCGGGCCGCGGGCGGCGGCGGACGTCTCGAGGTGACCGCGGCAACCGGGGGCGGCACCCTGGTCAGCGCCCGGATGCCGGCCCAGCCGCCGCGACTGCCGCCCCTGGTGGCGGGCATGTCCCGCCCGGTACGCGTGGCCGCGCTGGCGGCGGTCGCGCTGCTGGCGGCCGCGTCGACGGTCGCGCTGGCCGAGCGGGAGGCGCCCCTGCCGGCGGTCGCTGCGCCGACCCCCACCCCGACCCCGACCGGGGCGGCGGCTCCGGAGCCGCCGCCGTCCGCGACGGGCACCCGTACCCCGGCGGTCGGGGCCTCCGCGCGCCCCACGACCGGTGCTGTGCCGCGGCCGAGCGCGTCGGCGGGGCGCGGCCCGTCCGCGGCGGCCGAACCGCCGACGGCGGGCGCCTGCCGCGTCCGCTACAGCAAGCGCAACGAGTGGAATCCGGGGTTCATCGCCGACGTCACCGTCACCAACACCGGCGCCACCACTTTCGACGGCTGGACCGTGCTGTTCTCGTTCACCGCCGGGCAGCGGCTGACCAGCGGCTGGTCGGCGACGGTGAGTCAGAGCGGCGAGCGGATCACCGCCAACGACGGCGGCAACCATCCGGTGCTGGCCCCGGGCGAGACGGTCACGTTCGGCGTGCAGGGCACCTGGTCGGGCGCCAATCCGGCGCCGCCCGCGTTCACCCTCAACGGGGTGCGGTGCGCGGCCTGACCGGCCGACCCGCCAGCCAGACTCCGGTGGCCTGGGCCCGGTTGCGTACGCCCAGCTTGCGGTAGACCCGGCTGACCTGGTTGCGGACCGTCTTCTCGGCCAGCCCCAGCGCGGCCGCGATCTGGGTGTTGGAGTCGCCGCCGACCAGCAGCCGGATGACCTCACGCTCCCGCCGGGTCAGCTCCGGCCGATCCGGGACGGGGTCCGGCCCGGGGCGGCGCAGGTGGCCGACGACCGCGGCCACGGCGCCCGGCGACAGGCGGCTCTGGCCGTGCGCGGTAGCGTGGACGGCGTCGAGCAGCTCCCAGCGGGTGAACTGGCCCTCGACGAGCACGCTGCACGCGCCCGCCCGCAGCCAGGCGACCGCGTCGACGTGGGACGTGCTCGCGATGAGCAGGCACGGCACCCGGGACACCAGCGGCGAGAGCGCGGCCAGCTCCCACAGCGGCTCGGCGCTGTGCAGCAGCACCAGGTCGGCCGCGGGGTACCCGGCCCCGACGCGTTCTGACTGCTCGGGCAGGGCGACCACGGTCGCGGCCGAGCCGACGACCGCGGCGAACTCCTGCGGCCTGGCGCTGATCACCAGCATGCGCGGCGCGGTGGGTGCGCCCGGCTGCGCGAGGACAGCCGGGCGCGGCGCGCGCCCCTCCCACCCGGACACCTGTCACCTCGTCGTGTCGGTACGGCCGCGCCTGCCCGGACGGTCGCGGTCACCCACGACAGCGGGACCGGGTGCGGCGCGCTGGCGGACCGGCGAGCCGCGGCCCCGCCTTGATCCGGAATCGTGGACGCTGGACGTCGCCAGGACAGCATCCAGCGTCCACGATTCCGGATCTTGAGGGAGCCCCGGCCCGCCGTGCTCGATGGCGCGAGCACATCACGCGGGTAATGCCCCGGCTACGGTGCCGGGTGCGGCGGCAGGGTGCCCGACGGGAACTCCGTCCCCGTCGCCGGGCAGTCGGGCGCCGTTGCGCGCACCCAACACCCCTTGGGTGCGCCCGGCCGAAACTAGGGTGCCGCCCGCCCACCCGCGTTCCGGCCAGTCAGTCCGGCGCGGGCGGTCGGGGCGGATCAAGATCGCTCAAGTTGCCGGGCGATCGGGCGATTGCCGTCCCAAGATACGCCCACCTGCCCGGCAGCTCGGATGACCTTGACGTCGGCCCGGCCCGGGTCGGAGCGGAGCGGGACAGGGCGGGACGGGGTCAGCGGGGGTGGCGGCGGGGGTTGCGCCAGGTGGTGACGGCCTGGGCGCGGGTGTGGGCGCCGAGCTTGGCGAAGATGCGGTTGACGTGGTTCTCGACCGTCTTGGTGGCTAGGACCAGGCGGGTGGCGATGGCGGCGTTGGACAGGCCGCCGGCGATCAGGTCCATCACCTCGCGTTCGCGGCGGGACAGGCCGTGCCGGTCGGGGCGGGGCTGCTCGCGGGCGGCCCGGCGTACGCTGCTGACCAGCACGGAGGCGGCGGTGGGGGACAGGTGCGACTCGCCGCCGGCGACCGCGTGGATGGCCTGGCGCAGCTCGGCCGGGCCGAACTGGCCGTGCACCAGGTAGCCCGCCGCCCCGAACCGCACCGCGGCCAGCACGACCTCCTCCTCGACGGTGCGGGTCAGCATCAGCACCCGGCTGTGCGCGCTGATCGAGGCGACCACGGAGAGCCCGTCGCGCTGCGGCATCCGGTGGTCGAGCAGGGTGACCGTGGGGCGCAGGGTGGCGGCCAGCTCCAGCGCGCGGAGCCCGTCGCCGGCCTCGCCGACCACGCTGAGCGGCCCCTGCTCGTGCAGCATCTCCCGCAGCACCGCCCGTACGACGCTGTTGTCGTCGGCGACCAGCACGGTGATGCCCTCGTCCATGCGCCCACGGTAGCGGCGGCGAAGCCGCACCGGCCAGCAGTTGCGTGACGGGACGGGCACCACGGCGTCACGCGGGGGACTCGAATCCCGGTCTCGCGGGACATCCGAATGCGGTTGTCCCGCCTGTCCGGGGACATTCATGCCAACGATTGCGGGTTCATTGCCAACCGTCGAAATCGGATCCTAGGCTCACCGCCACGGGAGCGCTCCCGAGGTGAACGGCCTGCCGGCCGTCCACTCGGGTCGGTTCGCATCGCCCGATGCGGACCGTTGCCGCAGTGTCGCCCGCACCTGACGCGGTGAACGAGGAGGGCAGACTCGTGGGCAGATTGGGAGCGCTCCCAACATCAATTCCCGCTCCTTCCGGAAGGTCGACGATGCAACGCAGGACAAGACGGGCCGGGTGGCGCCTGGGCGCCGCCGCGCTCGCGCTGACGACCGCGGCGGCGGTGGCGCTCTCGGTGGCCACCTCCGCCAGCGCGGCCGAGGCGCACCTGGACAACCCCTTCGCCGGGGCCACCACCTACGTCAACCCCGACTACGCCACGCTGGTCGACGGCTCCATCGCGCAGACCGCCGACGCCACGCTCAAGGCGAAGATGCAGACGGTGAAGTCGTACCCCACCGCGGTGTGGCTCGACCGGATCGCCGCCATCCACGGCGGCACCGCCAACGCCGGGCGCAAGAGCCTGGCCGACCACCTGAACCTCGCGGTGGCGCAGAAGGGCAGCGGGCCGATCACGGCCACGTTCGTCATCTACGACCTGCCCGGCCGCGACTGCGCCGCGCTGGCCTCCAACGGCGAGCTGCCGCTCACGGCGGCGGGACTGGCCCGGTACAAGACCGAGTACATCGACGCGATCGCAGCCGAGTTCGCCAAGCCGGCGTACTCCAACGTGCGGATCATCGCGATCATCGAGCCGGACGGGCTGCCCAACCTGGTCACCAACGTGGCCAGCGACCCGGAGTGCCAGCAGGCCAAGAGCAGCGGCATCCAGGTGCAGGCGGCGCAGTACGCGCTGAACAAGCTGCACGCGATCACCAACGTGTACACGTACATGGACATCGCCCACTCGGGCTGGCTGGGCTGGGACAACAACCTGTCCGGCACGGTGCAGCTGTTCACGCAGGTGGCCCAGGGCACCACGGCCGGTCTGGCCAGCGTCGACGGCTTCGTCACCAACGTGTCGAACTACACGCCGACGGCCGAGCCGTTCCTGCCCGACCCGGCGCTCAGCGTCGGCGGCCAGCCGATCAAGAGCGGCACCTACTACGAGTGGAACCCGCAGTTCGACGAGTCCGACTTCACCGCGGCGCTGTACACGGCGTTCACGGCCGCGGGCTGGCCGACGGGCATCGGCATGCTGGTCGACACCTCCCGCAACGGCTGGGGCGGCGCCGGTCGGCCGACCGCGGCCAGCACCAGCACCTCGCTGAACACGTACGTCACCGAGTCGAAGGTGGACCGGCGCACGCACCGCGGCCTGTGGTGCAACACCGCCGGGGCCGGTCTGGGCGCGCCGCCGCAGGCCTCGCCGAGCGGGTACACCGCCTCGCACCTGGACGCCTACGTCTGGATCAAGCCGCCGGGCGAGTCGGACGGGTCGAGCTCCACCATCCCGAACGACGAGGGCAAGCTCGCCGACCCGATGTGCAACCCGGACTACACCGCGCCCAACGCGGGCGGCAACAAGACCAACGCGCTGCCCAACGCCCCGCTGGCCGGGCACTGGTTCCACGACCAGTTCGCGATGCTGGTCGCCAACGCCAACCCGCCGGTGCCGACCGCCCCGGTCGACGACACCCAGGCTCCGTCGACCCCGACCGGCCTGACCGTCACCGGCACGAACGCGAGCAGCGTCTCGCTGTCGTGGACCGCCTCCACCGACAACGTGGGCGTGGCCGGCTACAACGTGTTCCGGGGCACGACCAAGGTCAACGGCTCGCCGGTGACCGGCACGACCTACACCGACTCGGGCCTCACCGCCTCGACGGCGTACACCTACACCGTGCGGGCGGTCGACGCGGCCGGCAACACCTCGGCGGCTTCGAGCAGCGTCACCGGCACGACCACGGCCGGTGGCGGCGACACCACCGCGCCCAGCGCCCCGGCCAACCTGCGCACCGGCTCCGTCTCGGCGACGAGCGTGTCGCTGGCCTGGGACGCCTCGACCGACAACGTCGCCGTCACCGGCTACGACGTCTACCGGGGCAGCGCCAGGGTCAACGCGAGTCCGGTCGCCGGGACGACGTACACCGACTCGGGGCTGACGGCGTCGACGGCGTACTCGTACACGGTGAAGGCCCGCGACGCGGCCGGGAACACCTCGGCGGCCTCGGCGGCGCTGAGCGTGACCACGACCGGCACGACCACCGGCACGGGCAAGGACTGGCTGCACACCGTCGGCAACAAGATCGTCGACGAGAACGGCAACCAGGTCTGGCTGACCGGCACCAACTGGTTCGGCTTCAACGCCACGGAGAAGGTGTTCCACGGCCTGTGGTCGGGCAACATCACCCAGATCACGAGGTCGATGGCGCAGCGCGGCATCAACATCGTGCGCGTGCCGATCTCCACCCAGCTGCTGCTGGAGTGGAAGAACGGGCAGGCGGCGGTGCCCAGCGGCGTCAACACGTTCGCCAACCCGGAGCTGGTCGGCAAGACCACGCTGCAGGTGTGGGACTACTGGCTGGGCCTGTGCGAGCAGTACGGCATCAAGGTCATGATCGACGTGCACAGCGCCGAGGCGGACAACTCCGGCCACATCTACCCGGTGTGGTGGAAGGGCGCGATCACGTCCGAGCTGTTCTACCAGGCCTGGGAGTGGGTCGCCGAACGGTACAGGAACAACGACACCGTCGTGGCGATGGACGTCAAGAACGAGCCGCACGGCAAGCACAACGAGAGCCCCCGCGCCAAGTGGGACAACTCGACCGACCAGGACAACTTCAAGAACACCTGCCAGACGGCCGGCAACCGGATCCTGGCGAAGAACCCGAACGTCCTCATCCTCTGCGAGGGCATCGAGATCTTCCCGAAGAACGGCACCAACTGGTCCTCCACCGTCGAGGGCGACTACCACTTCAACTGGTGGGGCGGCAACCTGCGCGGCGTCGCGAACTACCCGGTCAACCTGGGCGCCAACCAGGACCAGCTGGTGTACTCGCCGCACGACTACGGCCCGCTGGTGTTCAACCAGCCGTGGTTCCAGAAGCCGTTCGACAAGGCCTCGCTGACCGCCGACGTGTGGGACCCGAACTGGCTCTACATCCACAAGCAGAACAAGGCTCCGCTGCTGGTCGGCGAGTGGGGCGGCCGGCTGGGCATGGACGCCGGCCAGGACAAGTGGATGTACGCGCTGCGCGACCTGATCATCGAGAACAGGCTGCACCACACCTTCTGGTGCCTCAACCCCAACTCCGGTGACACCGGCGGCCTGCTGCTCGACGACTGGGCCACCTGGGACGAGGCGAAGTACACCATGCTGAAGCCCTCGCTGTGGGCCTCGGGCGGCAAGTTCGTGAGCCTCGACCACCAGGTGAAGCTGGGCGGGGCGGGCAGCACCACCGGTATCAACCTGACCGATCTGTACGGCGGCACCAGCGACACCCAGGCCCCGTCGACCCCCGGCGGCCTGACCGTCACCGGCACCACCAGCAGCACCGTCTCGCTGTCCTGGACCGCCTCCACCGACAACGTGGCCGTCACCGGCTACGACGTCTACCGGGCCGGGGTGCGCGTCAACGCCAACCCGGTGCTGGGCACCACGTACACCGACTCGGGGCTCGCAGCCTCGACCGCGTACGGCTACACGGTCAAGGCGCTGGACGCGGCCGGGAACGTGTCGGCGGCCTCGGCCGCGGTCACCGGCACCACGACCGCAGGCGGCGGCGACACCCAGGCACCGAGCGTGCCGACCGGGCTGACCGTCACCGGCACCACGCAGACCAGCGTGTCGCTGTCGTGGACCGCCTCCACCGACAACACGGCCGTGACCGGCTACGACGTCTACCGGGGCGCCACGAAGGTCAACGCCAACCCGGTCACCGGCACGACGTACACCGACTCGGGGCTGAGTGCCGCGACGACGTACTCGTACTCGGTGCGGGCACGCGACGCCGCTGGCAACGTCTCGGCCGCCTCGGCGTCCGTGACCGCCACGACGCAGTCCACCACCCCGCCGGGCAGCCTGAAGGTGCAGTACAAGAACAACGGCGGCTCGGCCACCGACGGCGAGATCCGGCCCGGCCTGCAGGTGGTCAACACCGGCAGTGGCGCGCTGAGCCTGAGCACGGTGAAGGTGCGCTACTACTTCACCCGCGACGGCTCGACCTCGATCAACGTGTTCTGCGACTACGCCCAGCTCGGCTGCGGCAACCTGACCACCGCCGTGGTCGCGCTGCCCACCGCCGTCAACGGCGCGGACGCGTACCTGGAGATCGGCTTCACCGGTGGCAGCCTCGCCGCCGGGGCCAACACGGGTGAGATGCAGCTGCGGCTGAACAAGGCCGACTGGTCCTCGTTCAACGAGAACAACGACTACAGCTACGGCACCGGCACCGCGTTCACGGACGCCACCAAGGTCACCGCGTACGTCGGCGGCACGCTGTCGTGGGGGGTGGTTCCTTCCTGATCACCTCCCGAACGACAGTTCGGCTCTGAGAGACTCGCGTCCACCGGCCCGCCGCCGGTGGACGCGAGTCCGTGCGTTTCCAGGAGGCCGCCATCGACACGCCCCGGCTCGACCTCGACCTGACCGGCCAGGTGGCCACGGTGACCATCGTCAACCCGGCCCGGCGCAACGCCATGACCAACGACATGTGGGCCGCGCTGCCGCGGCTGCTCGACGAGCTGCGCGCCGACGCGGGGGTACGGGTGCTGGTGCTCACCCGCGCCGGGGGCACCTTCTGCGCCGGGGCCGACATCACCGAGGTCGACCGCCTGGTCGCCGAGGGCGAGCAGAGTCTGGCGGTACGCGCCGAGCAGGCCGTCGCCGCGTTCCCGAAACCGACGCTCGCCGCGATCGAGGGCGACTGCGTCGGCGGTGGCTGCCAGCTCGCCGCCGCCTGCGACCTGCGCTTCGCCGCCGAGGGCGCCCGCTTCGGGGTGACCCCGGCCCGGCTGGGCATCGTCTACCCCGCCTCGACGACGGCGCGGCTGGTCGCCCTGATCGGCCCGTCCGCCACCAAGCACCTGCTCTACTCCGCCGACCTGATCGGCGCCGACCGGGCGCTGCGCATCGGCCTCATCGACGAGTTGCACCCGGCCGCCGACCTGGCCGCCCGGGTGGCGGCGTTCGCCGGGCGCCTGGCCGAGCGCTCACTGCTGACCCAGGTCGCCGCGAAGGAGTTCGTCGAGGCGAGCGTGCACGGCACCGTCGAGCCCGGCTGGGTGGCCGACTGGCACGACCTGATGCGCACCAGCGGCGAGGCCGCCGAGGGCATCGCCGCCTTCAACGAACGCCGCACCCCCGCCTTCCCCTGGTCCCCGCACTGACCCCACCCAACCCCCTCCACCCACCCCCTCCACCCACCCCCTCCACCCCGCACCCGCGCGCCGCACCCGCCCCGCCCCGCCGCGTAGCGTCGGCGACGTGGCTGCAGTTTCGGGGAAACTGCTCGAAAGGCGGCCAAGATTCCCGCAGTTTCCCCGAAACTGCGCGACGCGGCGCGACGCGGCGCGACGCGGTGCGGGTGCGCGGTGCGGGGTGCGGGTGCGGGCGGTTACCGGGTGCGGGGGCCGGTGGCCACGACGAGGGCGACCAGCAGTGCCAGTACGGCCGCGATGACGTGCACCGGCGCACCCGTCAGCGGCGCGAGCAGCACCAGCGCGACAGCCACCGGGTACGCCGCGACCACCAGGCGCTCCCGGCGCGGGAGCACCTGCAGCAGCCAGACGCTGAGCAGGTACACGGCGACCGGGACCGCGGTGGCGTAGCCGGCCACCGGGCCGGACAGGTGGCTGGCGTGGGTGTCGTAGTCGACCGACACGGCCAGCCCGGCGCCGACCGCGGCGGCCGAGGCCAGGATCGCGTAGTGGCCGTACCCCCAGCGGAAGCCCGCGCGGGTGGAGGTGATCAGGTCATGGGCGGGCCGGTCGAAGTAGAGCCACCACATCGCGAACACGGTCACCAGCCCGGCCAGCGCCAGCCCGACCAGGCGCGGGTCGTGCCCGCTGCCGAGCCCGGACTCGATGGCCAGCGTCGCGGCCAGCACCGACTCGCCCAGCACGATCAGCGTGAACAGGCCGTACCGTTCGGCGATGTGGTGCGGGTGCCACCGGGTCGGCGCGGCGCGCTCGGCCCACAGCGGCACCGCCAGTTCGCACAGGACCAGTACGAAGAACGCGGGCAGCAGCAGGTCGTCGGGGAGCGCCAGCCGGGCGACCCAGCCGAGCTGCACTCCGGTGATGCCCGCGGCGAAGCGCAGCGCGGTCATCCGGCGCGGCGGGTCCTGCCGGGACACGCGCAGCCACTGGGCGACCATGGCCATCCGCATGATCACGTAGCCGACGGTGATGACCGTGAAGTTGCCGTCGTCGAAGGCGCTGGGCACGCCCGCGGCCAGGGTCAGCGCGCCCGCGATCTGGACCAGCGTGGTCAGCCGGTACGGCACGTCGTCGGTGTCGTAGGCCGAGGCGAACCAGGTGAAGTTCATCCACGCCCACCAGACGGCGAAGAAGACCGTCAGGTAGCCCAGCACCCCGTGCCCGATGTGCCCCTCGGTGACGTCGTGGTGCAGGTGTGCCGCCGCCTGGGCGACCGCGACCACGAAGCACAGGTCGAAGAAGAGTTCCAGCGGAGTCGACGCGCGGTGCGGCTCGTGCGGCTGGCGCGAGGTCATCGGCCGGTACAGGCGGCTGGTCGGGCTGGGCACCATCGCAGGCTACGGCAGCGGACGGGCCGGTACCCGGCAGGCCGGCGCGCGCCCGTACCTGTCGCGGGAACGGCGCGCACCGGCCTGCCACGCGGGGTTCCGGCGTGCGTGCCGCGCCGGAACCCCGGCCCACACCGGGGGTATGCCTATACGGGTGCATCTATCGACGACCTATTATGGAAGCGCTCCCATTCTCGCGGATGTCACGAAAATGTCAAGTCGCGGCAACATCCGCTCAGCGCACGGCGGCCAGTTCGGACTTGTCCGCCCCGGGCGAGCGCAGGGCTGCCACCCCGCGCACCGCGAACACGCCGTACGTGGTGGCCAGCAGGACCACCACCGCCACCAGCGCGAAGACGGGCAGCCCGATGGTCAGCGCCAGCAGCGGCGCGACCGCGATCGCGATCGGCTGCAGCGCGAAGTTGCCGATCGACTCCAGCGCGAACACCCGCCCCTGCACCTCGGCCGGGAACTCGGTCTGCAGCGCGGTGAACCACAGCACCACGAACACGCCGATGCCGGCCCAGGCCAGCACCTCGGCCACCGCCCACGCCCACAGCGGCACCGGCACCGCCAGGCAGACGGGCAGCAGCGCGCAGGGCAGCAGGGCGTTCATCGCCCATACGCCCGCCCGGCGGGTGCGGATGCGCCCGGCCAGCGCCGAGCCCAGCACCATGCCCACCGAGGCGCTGGCCGACAGCCAGCCGTAGGCGGCCGGGCCGAAGCGCTCCTGGCTGACGATCGGCACCAGGGTGTAGTTGGGCGCGAACAGGAAGAACACCTGGACCGTGCCCTGCAGCATGACCACCAGAGCCCAGGGGCGGCGGCGTACCTCGCGGACGCCGTCGCGCGCCTCGCCCAGCATCGCGCCCATGCCCCTGCCCGCCGTCGTCTCGGCCACCCGCGGCAGCTTGAGCCACAGCAGCGTGGCCAGGCTGACGGCGAAGGTCGCCACGTCGACCACCAGCGCGCCGCGCGCGCTCAGCAGGGTGACCAGGCCCGCGCCGATCAGGGCGCCGATCGCCGCGCCGACCCGCTTGGTCGAGGAGTCCAGCGCGTTGGCCTGCTGGCGCAGCTCCGGGCCGACCAGCTGGGGCAGCGCGGCGCGGTGCGCGGGCTCGTACAGGGCGCCGCCGATGCCCAGCAGGCAGGCGGCCGCGACCGGCAGCCACAGCGGCCCGCGCGCGCCGAACGCGATCAGTCCGAGCACGCCCACCACCCGGACCACGTCCGACACGGCCATGACCAGGCTGCGGGAGTACCGGTCGGCGATGACGCCCCCGGCGAGCAGCAGCAGCACGCTGGCGGCCGCCTCGGCGGCCAGGATCACCCCGAACGCCTGCGGGCCCCGGGCGGGGAGGATCAGCGCGGGCAGGGCCACGAGCCCGATCGAGTTGCCGACGACACTGGTCACCTGCCCGGCCCAGAACGCCAGGTAGCGGCGGTCGCGCAGCAGGGTCGCCATGGTGCTCACGGCTGCATGCTGCCTGGTCGGTACCCGGTGATCAAGCGTTTTCCGTCTTTGATCAGGCCGGCTCGGCCAGGCCGGGGCGGGTGAGCACGGTCAGCGCCGCCGCCGACAGACAGGCGAAGCCCAGCATGGTCACCGCCATCGGCACTCCGCCCGCCGCGCCCAACACCGCCATGATCGGCCCGGCCAGGGCCCCGGTGCCCGACTGCATCGCGCCCATCACCGCCGAGGCGGTGCCCGCCATCTGCGGGTGGTCCTCCAGGGCCAGCGTGATCGCGTTCGGGGTGAGCATGCCCAGGCTCGCGATGTAGGCGAACAGGCAGGCCACGACCCCGGCCGCGCTGCCCAGCTCCGCGGCGCCCAGCATCACGGCGGCGGCGACCACGACCACGCTCAGCGCGGCGAACAGCAGCGTACGCGGGGCGTGCCGGCCGACCAGCCGGGCGTTGAGCTGCCCCACCAGCACCAACCCGAGCGAGTTCATGCCGAAGATCAGCCCGTAGCCCGCCGCGGAGATGCCGAACCCCTCCTGCAGCACGAACGAGCCGCTGGTCAGGTACGCGAACAGCCCCGCGAAGGCCAGCCCCTGGCCGAGGACGTAGCCGAGGAAGCGCCGGTCGCCGGTCAGCACCCGCACGGCCCGGCCGATCTCGGCCAGCCCGCCGGTGCGGCGCCGCTGCACCGGCAACGTCTCGGGCAGCCAGCGGACCACCACCCCGACCATGACCAGCCCGTACGCGGCGAGCAGCCAGAACACGCCGCGCCAGCTGGTGAACCGCAGCACCGCCGCGCCGATGGTGGGCGCGACCACCGGCGCTACCCCGAAGACCAGCGTGAGCCGGGAGAAGAAGCGCGACGCCTCGGCGCCGCGGAACAGGTCGCGTACCACGGCGCGGGCGACGGTGATGCCCATGCCGCCGGCGACGCCCTGGACCAGGCGCAGGCCGGTGAGCAGTCCGATCTGCGGGGCGAGCGCGATCAGGGCGCTGGCCGCGGTGAACACGGCCGCCCCGATCAGCGCGGGGCGGCGGCGGCCCCAGCGGTCGGCCAGCGGCCCGCTGACCAGCTGGCCCAGTGCCAGGCCGATCAGCGCCACGGTGAGCGTCGTCTGCACCGCGGCATCCGAGACGCGCAGGTCGGCGGCGATGCGGGGGAACGCGGGCAGGTACATGTCGAACGACAGCGCGCCGAAGGCGGACATGCTGCCCAGGACGAAGATCAGGGTGATGCGGTTCGGTGCTGGAGCGGGTTGCGCGGCGGTCACGGATGGACCGAACCACGCCGAGGGGCGAGTTCGTGCCAGATGTGAGCGCGGTTACAGGCCTCGTCCTCCAGGTGGCGCGGCCGGGCGGCGGCGATCCCGGCGACGGCCTGCACCACGGCGGCGGCGAGCAGGAAGCCCAGCGGGAGGGTCCAGCCGCCGGTCAGCTCGTACAGCACGCCGACGACCAGCGGTCCCAGCGCGGCGATCAGGTAGCCGGTGCTCTGCGCGAACGCCGACAGGGCCACCACGCCCCGCTGCGTGCGCGCCCGCATCCCGATCATCGCCAGCGCCAGCGGGAACGCGCTCTGCCCGAACGCGAGCAGGACCACCCAGGCCAGGGCGCCGGAGTGCGGGGCCAGGGCCAGGCCGACGTACGAGGCGATCATCGCGGTGGACATCAGCAGCACCAGGCCGCGCAGGTTGGTCAGGCGGCCCGCGATGGCGGGCATCAGCAGCGCGACCGGCACCCCGAAGGCGGGCACCGCCGCCAGCAGCAGCCCCGCCGTGGCCGGGCTGAACCCGGCGTCGCGGAACATCTGCGCCAGCCAGCCCATGGTGGCGTACCCGCTGAGCGACTGCGCGCCGAAGTAGACCGCCATCGCCCAGCCCAGCCGGGTGCGTCCGGGACGCAGCGGCTCGCCGTCCTCGGCGCCCGCCGCCCGGGCGGCCGCCCCGCGGCGGGTGGCCAGCCAGGGCAGCGCGGCGGCCAGGGCGAGCAGGCCCCAGACGCCCATGCCGGCGCGCCAGCCGCCCAGCGCGTGCGCGATCGGCACCGACACCGCGGCGGCCAGGGTGCTGCCCAGGATCAGGGTCATCGTGTAGACGCCGGTGACCAGCCCCGCCCGGTCCGGGAAGTGCTCTTTGACCAGGGCCGGGAGCAGGATGTTGGCCACCGCGATGCCCGCCAGCGCCAGCGCGCTGCTGAGCAGGAAGACGGTGGCCGAGTCGGTGACCACCCGGATCAGCTGCCCGGCGGCGAGCAGCAGCATCGAGCCGACCAGCAGCTGCGCGGCCGAGAGGCGGCGGGCCAGGCGCGGGGTGAGCGCCCCGAACGCGGCGAAGACCAGCGCGGGCAGCGTGGTGACGGCGCCCGCGGCGGTGGCCGACAGGTGGAGCCCGGCGCTGACCTCTTCGAGCAGCGCGCCGAGGCTGGTGATGGCGGCGCGCAGGTTCAGCGCGACCAGCAGGATGCCCGCGCCCGCGACCAGGGCGGTGCGGCCGCGCGAGGGCACGATGGTGACCCGGGCGGCGCGAGGTGCGATCATCTGCGGCACGGAACGAGGTGTGGCCTCGACGGCGGTCGGCGGCATACTTCCGATCGTAGAATCATGGGATGAATTTCGAGCTGGAGATGTAAGCAATGACACTGCGCTCCCCGACGCGCCAGACGCTGGTGCCACAGGTGATCGAGCAGCTGCGTACACAGATCAGCTCGGGTGAGTGGCCGGTGGGCAGCCGCATCCCCACCGAGCCCGATCTGGCCGCCGCGCTGGGCGTCGGCCGCAACACCGTCCGCGAGGCGGTCCGGGCCCTGGTGCACGCCGGAGTGCTCGAGTGCCGCCAGGGCTCCGGCACGTACGTCACCGCCACCCACGAGCTCACCGGGGTGGTGGCGCGGCGCCTGGCCGACGCCGAGATGGCCGAGGCGGTCGAGGTCCGGCGGGCGTTCGAGGTCGAGGCGGCGCGGCTCGCGGCGCAGCGGCGTACCCCCGCCGACCTGGAGCTGCTCGACGAGCTGCTGGCCGAGCGCGAGCGCTGCTGGGCGGGCCGCGACGCGGCCGCCTTCGTCGCCGCCGACGCCGACCTGCACATGGCGATCGTGGCCGCCGCGCACAACGCGATGCTCGCCGAGCTCTACGCCTCGTTCGGCACCGCCATGCGCGCCAGCCTCAGCCAGTACTTCGGCGAGCACCTCACCGACGACCGGTACACCGACCACGGCGACCTGGTCGAGGCGATCCGCGCGGGCGACCCCTCCCGCGCCGCCCGCGCCGCCGCCGCCTACCTCGACCCGGCCTAGCTTGCCCCGGCTTTGATATCCGCAATAACATTGGATATCCAAGCCTTTGATGGGGTGACGATGGCGAAGACACTTGTGGACGTCGACGAGGACCTGCTGGCGGAAGCGACTGCCGCGCTGGGCACGAACACCAAGAAGGACACGGTGAACAGCGCGCTGCGGCTCGCGGTGGAAGCCAGCCGGGAACGGCGTGAACAGGCGCTCGCGGAACTGCAGGCGATCGCCGACGAAGGCGGTTTCGACTTCGACCGGCTCGCGGACCTCGACAGGTGAAGTACCTCATCGACACCAGTGCGCTGGTGCGGGTGCTCCGGCGCCAGGTCGACGAGAAGTGGCACGGGTCGATCAACCGGGGGCTGGTGGCAGTCTGCGACCCGGTCCTGGCGGAAACGCTCACCATCGCTGACGCGAAGGCATACCAGCGGATCGAGGACAACCTGCTGGCTGCCCATCCGTGGGTTCCCGTGCCGGATGACGCCTGGGCGCTGATCGCAGTCGTACGGCGGGAACTGGCGACCCACAGCGCCCATCAAGGTCTGTCGGTCGCCGACTACCTCATCGTCGCCACGGCGATCCGGCTCAAGCTGACCGTGCTGCACGAGGACGCGGACTTCGAGACCGCTGCCCGGTACCTGCCTCAGCTGCGTCAGGAGCGCATCAGTGCCTGATGCCACCGCCGGCGACCTCGACCCGGCGATGCGAACGACACTTCAGCTCGCGGTCATCGCTGAGATCGCCGGAACGGCGGGCCGGGCCGGGGTGCCCGTGTGGCTGCGCGGCGGCTGGGCGACGGACTTCTTCCTGGGGGAGGTCACCCGGCCGCACCTGGATGTCGACTGGTTCTGCTGGGAGGGCGACGCCGACTCGGTGAGCGCGTTCGTCACGGGTCTGGGCTTCGCCGGGTACGGCGACAGCCCCGCGCAGCGGGACTTCGTACGCGGCCCGCTCGATCTCGGGTTCGCGCTGCTCGGACGGGACGCCGACGGCCGACCCGTGGTGCCGTCCGGGCCCTACGCGGGGGCGCGCTGGCCCGACGGGATGCTCGACTGGCCACCCGGCCGCATCGGCGACCTGGCCTGCCCCGTGATCAGCCCGCAGGCGCAGATCGAGCTCAAGCTGCGCTACCCGGAGTGGAACCCGGCGCTCGCCCGCCGGGACAAGGACCTCGCCGACATCGAGCTGCTCCGGGCCCGCCTCGCCTGAAACCGGTTGCCGGGCCGCCCGGCCGCGCCGAGCATCGGATGGATGCAGTACGAGATCGAGGACTACTACCGGCAGGGCGGCGAAAGCGGCCGCCTGTCCGACGGCGCCGGGCGCTGGGAGTTCCTGCGCACCTGGGACCTGCTCCAGCGCACCCTGCCCGCCGGGCCGCTCGCCGTCCTGGACGTAGGCGGGGCCACCGGCGTCTACGCCGGACCGCTGGCCAGCCAGGGCCACCGCGTACACGTCGTCGACCCCATGCCGGAGCACGTCGCCGCGGCCGCCGCGCTGCCCGGGGTGACCGCCGCCGTCGGCGACGCCCGCGCCCTGACCGAACCGGACGCGGCCTACGACGCGGTGCTGCTGCTCGGGCCGCTCTACCACCTGGTGGCGCGCGCCGACCGGATCGCCGCCTGGCGCGGGGCCGCCCGCGCGGTACGCCCCGGCGGTGTGGTCGCCGCGGCCACCATCAGCCGCTTCGCCTCGCTGCTCGACGGCTACGCGCGCGGGTACCTGGCCGACGAGGTGTTCGCCCGGATGCTGGAGCGCACCCTGGCCACCGGCGAGCACCGCAACCTGGGCACCGACCGGCACTGGTTCACCACCGCGTACTTCCACCGCCCCGACGAGCCCGCCGCCGAGGCGGCCGAGGCGGGGCTCGACTTCGTACGGTCGGCGGCCGTCGAAGGTCCGCTGTGGATGCTGCCCGCGCTCGACGAGGTGCTCGCCGAGCCGGGCCGTACCGAGCAGGCGCTCGCGCTCATGCGGCAGGTCGAGGGCGAGCCGCACCTGTGGGGCGCCAGCTCGCACCTGCTCACCGTGGCCCGCCGTCCCGCGTAGGACGGGAACCGTCCCGATCTGCGGAGCCTGGGACGCGGAACGGCCCGGTCCGCCGGCTCCCGCGGAGCCCGGACCGGGCCGATCGGTGGATCAGGCGGCCAGCGTCGCCTTGAGCGTGATCTCGGCGCCCGGCGACAGCAGCCGGGAGATCGGGCAGCCCGCCTTCGCGGCCTCGGCCAGCTTCAGGAACTCCGCCTCGTCGATGCCGGGCACGTTGCCGGTCGTCTCCAGGTCGATGCGGGTGACGGTCATGCCCGCGTCGGTCTTGTCCAGGTGGACGTTGGCGTTGGTGACCACGGCCGTCGGCACGTGGCCGGCGTCGGAGAGCTGCTTGGAGAAGGCCATCGAGAAGCAGCCCGCGTGGGCCGCCGCGATGAGCTCCTCGGGGTTGGTCCCCTCGCCCTCCTCGAAACGCGACTTGAACGAGTAGTTGGCCTGCAGGCCACCCTTGCCGGTCGCGATGGAGCCGGACCCTTCGGTGAGGTTGCCCTGCCAGCGAGCTGATGCGGTGCGAATAGGCATGCCCCAGACGCTAGCCCACCACGCCGCACCCTGCCCCGCCAACACCCGCGTTCCACGTCGCACTGTTGCGCTTTTCATAGACATTGGCCTATTACGAAGAAAATTAGAAG
>NZ_JASAMB010000018.1 GCF_029948125.1 Catellatospora sp. KI3 | reverse complement strand
GAAGGGCTGAGGTGTACGGCGCGTGTTTGCGATAGGTTTCCGTGATCTCCTCCGGTCCGAGGCAGCGGCACCGGAGCTCGACGCCCGGAAACCCTCCGTGCGTAGGCTGGCGTGATGACGAAGGAGACGACCGTGGGCGTCGACGACAACCGCAAGGTCACCATCGCGGCGATCGCCCGCGAGGCAGGCGTCTCCGTGCCCACCGTGTCGCGGGTCATCAACGGACGCTCCGACGTCTCGCCGCAGACCCGCGAGCGGGTCGAGGAGCTGCTGACCCGGCACGGCTACCGGCGGCGGGCGCCCGCGATGCGTACCAACTCGGGCCTGATCGATCTGGTCTTCCCCGACCTGGACAGCCCCTGGGCCGTCGAGATCATCCGTGGCGTCGAGGACGTGGCCCACGCGGCCGGAGTCGGCACCGTGGTGTCGGCGATCCACCGGAAATCGTCCTCGGCCAAGCAGTGGCTGGAGAACCTGCGCACCCGCGCGTCCGAGGGCGTCATCTTCGTGACCTCGACCCTGGAGCCGCCGCTGCAGGCCGAGCTGCGCCGCCTCAACATCCCGGTGGTCATCGTCGACCCCGCCGGGGTCCCGCCGCAGGAGGCGCCGACTATCGGCGCCACCAACTGGAACGGCGCCCTGCGCGCCACGGAGTACCTGCTGGGTCTGGGGCACCGCCGGATCGGGTTCATCGCCGGGCCGCCGCAGCTGCTGTGCAGCCGCGCCCGCCTCGACGGCTACCGGACCGCGCTCGACGCCGCCGGGCTGCCCGCCGACGACAAGCTGATCTACCCCGGCGACTTCTACCACGAGTCGGGCTTCGCGGGCGGCACCCAGCTGCTGAACCTGGCCAAGCCGCCGACGGCCATCTTCGCCTCCAGCGACCAGATGGCCCTGGGCGTATACGAGGCGATCCGCCGCAAGGGACTGCGCGTCGGCGACGACATCAGCGTCGTCGGCTTCGACGACCTGCCCGAGGTCCGCTGGTCGTCGCCGCCGCTGACCACGGTCCGCCAACCGCTGGCCGAGATGGGACTGCTCGCGGCGCGTACGCTGCTGCGCCTGGCCCAGCGGGAGAAGATCGAGAGCCCGCGCGTCGAACTCGCCACGGAACTCGTGATCCGCGACAGCGCCGCCCCACCGCGCGCCTGACCCGCCGCCCGCGCGGACTCCGCGGCGCCGCGAGTGGGTGCAGTTTCGGGGAAAGTGCACGAATCGGGTCCAGATTCCTGCAGTTTCCCCGAAACTGCAGCCGCACTCGCGGCGCGTGCCCCCGTCAGGGGTGGTGGGGGGTGAAGGCGAGGAGGGTGGTGGCTCGGCGGAGGTCCAGCGGGACGGTGCGGCCGGGGAAGGCGGCCCTGCGCGGGACCAGCGGGTGGAAGCGGTCGAGCAGCTCCTCGGTGGGCTGCGGGGCTAGGGTGTCCGGTGCCGCGACCTGGATCGCCTCGAAGCCGGTCAGCGGCCGGGTCAGTGCCAGCCAGTTGGCGGCGGCCGCGTCGCGGTCCTCCAGGTACGCCCACAGCGAGGCCGCACCCCACTCCGGCCGTTCGGCGAAGCGCGCGGCGTAGACCGGCAGCCGCTCGTCGAGGCCGCCGAGCAGTGGGAACCGCAGCGACACCACGGTCATGCCGTAGCGGCGGGCGATCATCGCCCCGGTCGCCTCGTCCACCTGCTTGCTCAGCGCGTACGGGTCGGCGGGCTGCAGCGGGTGCGCCTCGTCCACGGGCAGGTAGTGGAAGGCCAGCGGCACCGGGGCGAACGCCAGCCCCAGCGCGGACTGGCTGCCCGCGAGCACCGCCCGCCGTACGCCCGCCTGCCCGGCCTGCTCCAGCACCGTGAACGTGCCGCGCGTGTTGCCGCCGAACACGTTCTCCGGGGTGTCCAGCATCGGGGCCGGAATCGCGGCGCAGTGCACGACCGCGTCCACGTCGGACAGCGCGGCACGGACCGTGTCCACGTCGGAGGTGTCACCGACCAGCACCCGGTCGGCCTTGAGGTCGCCCGGGTCGGTCAGGTCGAGCGCGGTCGCGGCCACGCCGCGGGTGTGCAGCTGGTCCAGGGTGGCGCGGCCGAGCCGCCCCGCCGCCCCGGTGACCAGGACGCGGCGGGGCTGGTGCCCGGTCACGGCGCCTCGATCCCGCCGTCCGGGCGGCGCACCTTGGCCGCCCAGCGCTCGTGCAGGTGGGTGACCGGCGGATACTTCGCCGCGGCGGTCTCGTCGAGGTCGATGCCCCAGCCGGGGGCGTCGTTGGGGTACAGGTATCCGTTGCGCGGGTCGAGCGTGCCGGGGAACACCTCGCGCACCGGGTCGGGCCACAGGTGGCCCTCCTGGATGGTGAACGCCGGGCTGGTCACGTCGAGCGCGACGTTGGCGGCGGCGCCGACCGGGGACACGTCGGCGGGGGCGTGCCAGGCCGTGCCGACGCCCATCAGCTCGCACATCGCCACGATCTTGCGGGCCGGGGTGAGGCCGCCGATCGCCGACACGTGCAGCCGGATGATGTCCACGCCGCCGCCGTGCACCAGCCGGGCCGCGTCGGCGACCGAGGCGACCTGCTCGCCGACGGCCAGCGGCATGGGCGCGGCCGCGCGTACCTCGGGCAGCCGGTCGTAGAGCTCCAGCGGGATCGGGTCCTCCAGGAAGAACAGCCGGTACGGCTCCAGCGCGCGGGCCAGCCCGATCGCCTGCTTCACGGTGAGCCGGTGGTGCACGTCGTGGCACAGGTTCGGCTCGTCGCCGAGCGCCTCGCGGGCGGCCGCGAACAGCTTCGGCGTGTCCCGCAGGTACTGCTGCACGTCCCAGCCGTCCGGGTACGGCGAGTCCGGGTAGGCGTTCGGGGTGCCCGCCGCGCCGTAGGTGCCCAGGCCGGGGCCGCCGACCTGCAGCCGCACGTGCCGGTAGCCGTCGGCGAGGATCTGCCGCGCGTGCTCCAGGGTCGCCTCGACGGTCGGCCCGGCGGCGTGCAGGTACGTGTCGGCGGCGGCGCGCACCCGGCCGCCGAGCAGCTCGTACACCGGCATGCCGGCGCGCTTGCCCGCGATGTCCCACAGCGCCTGGTCGACCCCGGACAGCGCGCTGTTGAGCACCGGCCCGCCCCGCCAGTACGACGACAGGTGCACCATCCGGGTGATGTCCTCGATGTCGGCCGGGTGCCGTCCGATGAGCATCGGCGCGACGTGCTGGTCGACGGCGGCCACCACCGCGTGGAAGCGCTGGGTGAACGTGGCGCAGCCCAGGCCGTACAGGCCGGGGTCGTTGGTGTCGACGCGCACCACGACCAGGGGCAGCCCTTCGGGGGCGGTGACGATGGCCCGCACCGACGTGACGCGCAGACCGTCACGGGCCGGCCACGGCGCTTGGGTCTCCCGCATGGAGGACCGTCCTTCGCTATGACGTATGGCACCGAGCGGAGGTGCGTACGGAGTGCCGGACCGGCCGGGCCCGGCGCGAACGATCATACGCGCGCGCGGTACGGCGGACTCCGCTCGTCCGGACGACGTCGCCCGTGACACAGGCCTGACCGAAAGGCCCAGGTCAGGTGGCCGGTACGGGTCACTGATCCGGACCGTCGACGCGATCACGGTCGGTGACGGCTTTCGGAAGGATGACGAGGTTGGCCTGCTGAACTACCCCCTCGGAGTCATCACATGAACAAGCGCTGGCGCGCCGCGGTCATCGCGGGCGCTGTGGCCGCTGCCGGAGGCGTCGCCCTGGTCGCGATCCCCGCCATCGCGGACTCGCCCACGGCCCCGTACAACGCGGTGCTCAAGTCCGCTCACCAGGGCACCTACGCCAACGACTCGGACTTCGCCAAGGACTGCACCGAGACCGGCGCCCTGGGTGCCGGGTTCGACGGCTGGGTCTTCAACGTGGCCCCCGACATCTTCGACACCACGGTCGGCATGTGGGCGACGTTCTCCCACGGCGGCGTCGAGACCACCACGTACCTCAAGGACAACGACGCCGACAGCTACCCCAACGGCTTCGCCAACGAGACCAACAAGCACCTGGCCTGGGTCGTCGTGCCTGCGGGCTGGAAGCTGGAGACCGCGCAGGCCAAGGTCGTCTCGGACGGCACCGGCGGTGGCAAGGGCAAGAAGGCCGACGAGTTCAAGCTGCTGGTGACCCACACCTGCTGGACCGCGCCGACCCCGGAGCCGTCGCGCTCGCCCGGCGGCGAGACCCCCACCTCGCCGACCCCGTCGCCGGTGGCCAGCCCGTCGGTCTCGCCGAGCCCGTCCCCGGTGGCCACGCCGTCCCCCGAGACGTCGCCGTCGCCGGAGACCTCGCCCTCGCCCGAGACGTCGCCCTCGCCCGAGACGTCGCCGTCGCCGGAGACGTCGCCGTCGCCGGAGACGTCGCCGTCGCCGGAGAGCAGCCCGTCGCCCGAGGCGACGCCGTCCCCGGAGGCGACCCCGTCACCGGAGAGCAGCCCGTCCCCGGAGACGTCGCCGTCGCCGGAGAGCAGCCCTTCGCCTGAGACGAGCCCGTCCGGGTCGGCCGACCCGACCACTCCGGTGCCGTCCCCGTCCCCGTCGGGCGACTCGCTGCCGACCACCGGCACCGCGGTCACCTCGATCGTGGTGGCCGGCCTGGCCCTGATCGGCGTGGGCGTGGCCCTGCTGATCTCGATGCGCCGCCGCCGGATGCTGGGCGCCTGACGTACTGAAGACGAAGGCGCGGCCCTCCGGGAGACCGGAGGGCCGCGCCTTCGTCGCAGGTGGCAGCGGTCAGGCCGCGGGCAGGCTGGTGAAGACCAGCGGCCCGGACGGAGCCGGGGTGCTGCCGTTCGGGTAGCCCCAGTACGAGCTGTTGTCCGCCGCGGTGCTCAGCCGGAAGCCGACCGTGTACGTCCCCGCGGGCAGGCTCTGGAAGTACACCGGCAGCGACACGTGCCCGTCGGCCTCGACGTGGACACCGCCGTTGGCGCCGCCGACCGGGTAGCCGGCCGAGTTGTAGATCGTGGTCGAGAACCCGTTGACCTCGGCCAGCGTCACGTCGTCGATGACCACGTCGACGCTGATGCCGTTGAACAGGTCACCCGGCGCGGCCTCGGTGCGGCTCAGCGCCGCCGAGACCGCCACCGGCTTGGCGGTGTCGGGCACCCGGGTGACCCGCAGGTCGAGCGCCGGGCCGCCGTAGTGGGCGCCGTACACCGACACGGACCCGGCCGCGTCGGTGAGCAGGATTCCCTCGACGGTGCAGCTGGTGTTGAGCCGGCCGACGATCAACGGCAGCGTGTACGAGCCGGCGGGCCCCTCGGTCAGCACCTGGTTCCAGGCCGAGCAGGAACCGTCGGCCACGACGGTCGCCGTCAGCTGGCCCTGCACCCCGCTCGCGGTGAACGTCAGCTGGGTCGGGACCGACTCGCGCCAGTTGTTGACCTCGGTCGGGTTCAGCGCGAACCCGCTCGCGACGATCGCCTCGTCGCGGGTGACCCGCACCGTCGGCGCGTCGAGGGGGCCGGTGTAGCGCTTGGTGTTGCCGGCCCGGTCGGTCAGGCTCAGCGCCTTGACCTTCCACTCGCCGGTCGGGCTGCCCGCGGGCAGGGCCACCGGCAGGTCGCAACCCACGTACCAGATGTCGCCCCAGACCTGGCCGCTGCCGCAGAGCTGGTAGCCGTCACCGCTGTCCACCAGCGTGAAGGGGGTGACGATCTCGGTGGTGCCGGGACCGTCCAGGACCAGCCGGCCCTTCCAGAAGCCCGCGCCGGGCTCGTCGAAGACCTGAAAGCCGTAGCGCAGGGTCACGCCGGAGCCCGCGTCGTACATCTCGGTCCTGGTCGGCGCGGCGAGCCAGACCCGTTCGACCGTCGGCGGCGCGGTGTCGGGGGACTGGGTGGCGGCCAGCACGGCCGCCGGGCTGATCCTGTCGCCGGACAGGGTCCTGGTGGTGCCCTGGTCGTCGGTCGCGGTGATCTTCGTGACGCGGTAGGTCACCGGCGCGGCCGGGCCGTACTCGGTCACCAGGAGGTCGTACGCGTAGGACGAGCTGGCGAGGTCGCCCGCGGACGGCCCGACGACGGGCCAGCCGCCGTCGAGGCTGAACCGGATCTGCTCGACTGGCCCGAGCGCGGTGGTGCCGCTGTAGCGCTGCACGTAGACGCTGCCGCTGAGGTCGCGGGCGGTGGTCGAGGTGTCGGTGACCGTCCAGTTCAGCGTGACGGTCGTGCCGCCGGTGGTGGTGTCGACCTGGTCGGTGGCGAACGAGATGCCCGAGAAGGCGATCTTCGGATTCGCGGCCGCGGCGCCTGGTGCGGCCGTCGCGGCGAGCAGTGCCGTGGCCGCCGTGGCGGTGGCCAGGATGCGTGAGACTGCGCGTACGCGCGCAGCAGCCATTGATGTCCTCCCCGTTGACTGCGAGCCGACCGCATGCTGCGGTCCGCTCCGTGCGGGCCCGCCGGACCGCGGGCCGCGCGCAGCGTATGCGATACGCGCCAGAGCAGGGAAACGGAAAAGCGCGGGGAACGTGAAGACGGGGTCACCGCGTCCGGTCGGGCCGGTCGCGCAGCAGCGGGGTGGCGGGGTTCCAGGCGGTGCCGTCGCGGGTGCCGCGGCGGGCGCGGGCCAGGCCGGACAGCGCCTCCAGGCCGCGTAGCCGCTGCCGCGGACGGGCCGAAGCGGGTGCCGGGCCGGTGCGACCTGCCGCCGTCGAACGGGGCGCCGAGGATCACCACGTCGGCGCGGGCGTAGCTGTCCGTAAGATTGTTTTTCATCGGATGACCCGGACACCGATCGGAGAGCGGCGCAGGTCGGATGGGCGTCGGCGGCCGGGACGATCGGTCGGAAAGCCCGCGCGTTCAGCCTTCCCAGGAGATCGGGGATGGCGGTGTGCGCGAAAAGGCGGTACGTTCATCGCAAGCTCGTTCCGACGGTTTCCCCCGTGATCGCCGGAACGAGCTTCTTTCATGCGTGAACTGTTCCGTCGTGACTGAACAGTCGCTAAGGCGCTTCCAGCCCGTCCGCGAGGATCTGCTCGGCGGCGGCCAGCGCCGCGGCCCGGTGCGCCGGGACCAGTCCGAGCCGGGTGCGCCGGTCCAGCAGGTCGTCGACGGTGAGCGCGCCCTCGTGCCGCACCGCCCACAGCAGCTCCGCGCCGGTGACCGGGCTCTGCTCGATCAGGGGGCCGCGCCACGGCGGCGGTGCCTGCGCGAGCACGGCGGGCGCCTCGGTGCCGTACCGGAAGACGAGCCGGTCGGGGGCGTCGACCCGGGCCAGCTCGGCCCGGTCGGCCGCGCCGGGCAGGGGCAGGTCGCGGGTGCGGCACCGGCCCGCGCGCAGCCCGCGCCGCCGCACCGCGAGGTCGACGGCGTCCTGCGCCATCCGCCGGTACGTGGTGAGCTTGCCGCCGACCACGGTCACCACCCCGTCCGGCCCCTCGACGACGGCGTGCCGCCGGGAGATGTCGGCGGTACGCCCGTCGCCGCCCATCAGCGGCCGCAGCCCCGCGTACGCGCCGAGCACCTCCTCGCGCCGGACCGGCCGGGCCAGCACCGGATTCAGCACGCCCAGCAGGAACTCCACCTCCGACTCCGGCACCTCGGGCACGTCGGGCACCGGCCCGTGCACCGGCTCGTCGGTGAGCCCGACGTAGACCAGGCCGTCGGGCTGGGGCAGCACGATGACGAAGCGCGAGAACTCGCCCGGCACCGGGATGGTCAGCCCGGTCCACGGGTGGCGCAGCAGCTCGCCCGGCAGCACCAGGTGGGTGCCGCGCGACGGGCGCAGCGTGATGTCCGGGGCCAGGGTGCCCGCCCACACTCCCGTCGCGTTGACCACGGCGCGGGCGCGGATGCGCAGCTCCTGGCCGGTGACGGTGTCGCGGGCGGTGGCGCCGTCGCCGGTCAGCGCCTGCGCGCGGCAGCGGGTGAGGATCCGGGCGCCGTGCGCGGCCGCGGCGCGGGCCAGGCCGACGACCAGCCGTACGTCGTCACTGAGCTGGCCGTCCCAGCCCAGGCGGCCGCCGCGCAGCCCGTCGGCGCGCAGCGCGGGCACCATCGCGCGCACCTGCGCCGCCGACAGGGTCCGGGCGGGCGGCAGCACCGCGCGCGGGGTGCCGGCCACGGCGCGCAGCAGGTCACCGGCGCGCAGTCCGGCTCCGGCCAGGCGTACGCCGCCCGGGGTGGTGCCGGCGGTGGCGGGCAGCAGCATGCCCAGCGGGCGGGTCAGGTGCGGGGCGGTGCGGGTCATCAGGATGCCGCGCTCCACCGCGCTCTCGTACGCCACCCCGAACTGCCCCCGGGCCAGGTAGCGCAGGCCGCCGTGGACCAGTTTCGAGCTCCACCGCGAGGTGCCGAAGGCCAGGTCGTGCGCGTCGATCGCGGCCACGGACAGCCCGCGCGACGCGGCGTCCAGGGCGACCCCGGCGCCGGTGACGCCCAGCCCTACGACGAGCAGGTCCACGGTCTCGCCGTCGGCGAGGGCGGCGATTTCGCGGGTGCGGCGGGCAGCGGTGAGGGAGGCTGACACGGGACGCTCCTAGGCTCTCGGCTGAGGTGGTACCGGCGTCGCTTGCGCCTAAGTGACAGTTGATGTCACTCTGTCACACATGGATGCGAGCGCGGAAGTGCACCAGGCCGGTTGGGGCCGCTGGGGAGACCGGGCCAAGGCCAGGCCGCTGCCCGAGGGGGTGGCCAAGCTGCTCGGGCAGGTCTTCGACGTCCGGCCCGCCCCGGCGCCGCGCGAGCTGGAGCAGGTCGAACTGCCCCCGTCCGCCCTCGGCCAGGCGGCGCTCGCGGCGCTGGCCGCGATCGTCGGCGCCGAGCACCTGCACCTCGACAGCGCCAGCCGGGCCGCCCACGCCGCCGGCAAGTCCACCCCCGACCTGCTGCGCCAGCGCGCGGGCGAGGTGCCGCACGCCCCGCAGGCGGTGCTGTGCCCGGCCGACACCGACCAGGTGGTCGCGGTGCTGCGCACGTGCGGCGAGCACGGCCTGGCCGCGGTGCCCTTCGGCGGGGGTACGTCCGTCGTCGGCGGCCTGACCACGCCCACCCCGTACCTCGCGCTCGACCTGCGGCGCCTGGACCGCCTCGGCGCCGTCGACCCGGTGTCGCGCACGGCGGTGCTGCAGGCCGGACTGCCCGCCCCGCGCGCCGAGGAGCTGCTGGCCGCACACGGGCTGACCCTCGGCCACGTCCCGCAGTCCTACGAGTACGCCACCATCGGCGGCTTCGCCGCCACCCGCTCCTCCGGCCAGCTGTCGGCCGGCTACGGCCGCTTCGACGACATGGTGGTGGCGCTGACCGTGGCCACCCCGCAGGGCGCCCTGCACACCGGCCGCGCCCCCGCCTCAGCCGCCGGACCCGACCTGCGCGAACTGTTCCTCGGCTCCGAGGGCGCCTTCGGTGTCATCACCGAGGTCACGGTCCGCGTCCGCCCGATCCCGGCCCAGCGCCACTACGAGGGCTGGCGCTTCGAATCCTTCGAGCAGGGCGCGACCGCCGCCCGCACCCTCGCCCAGGACGGGCCGAAGCCGACCGTGCTGCGCCTGTCCGACGAGTTCGAGACCATGATCGGCGCGACCGGCGCGGGACGCGGCGACGGCGGCTGCCTGCTCATCGTCGGACACGAGGGCGCCGACGTGGCCGCCGTGGTCGAGCGCACCGGGCAGGTCCTGGCGGCTCTCGGCGGTACGCCGCTGGGCACCGGGCCGGGCGAGCACTGGGCCGCACACCGCTTCGACGCGCCGTACCTGCGCGACGGGCTGCTGGACGCGGGCGCGTTCGCCGAGACGCTGGAGACGGCGGCGTTCTGGTCGGCACTGCCGGGCCTGTACGCGGCGGTGCGCGAGGCCCTGTTCACCGCGCTCCCGACCCCGTCCCTGGTCCTGTGCCACATCTCGCACGTATACGAGACCGGCGCCTCGCTCTACTTCACCGTCGTCACGTCGTACCAGGAAGATGCGCTGACCGGCTGGCAGCGGGCCAAGGCGGCCGCCAACGAGGCGATCATCGCCGCGGGCGGCACCATCAGCCACCACCACGGCGTCGGCACCGAGCACCGCGACTGGTACCTCCGCGAGATCGGCCCCCTGGGCGCCGCCGCCCTGCAGGCGGTCAAGCGCCAGCTGGACCCCTTCGGGGTCGTCAACCCCGGCGTCCTCCTCCCGCGCTGACACCCGTAAGGAAGGGACCCTTCTTATCGCTTTGCGAGGTAGAAGGGCCCCTTCTTCACTCCTGGCCGGGGCGGAGGTACACGTCGAGCAGGGTGGACAGTTCGGTGTCGAGGTCGGCGGGGTCGTAGGCGTCGGCGACCGTCGGCATCGACAGGACGAACGACTGCGCGGTGAGCAGGACCGCGCGGGCCAGCCGGGCCGGTTCGCCAGCGCGGATCGACCCGTCGGCCTGCCCCGCGGCGATCGCCTCGACGAGGAACGCCAGCATCTCGTCCTGCCCGGCGCCGCGCCGGTGCAGCAGGTACGGCAGCAGGATCTCCGGATCCACGTCGATGATCTTCCGGAGCAGCGGGTGTACGCGCAGCGCCGCGGCCGCCGCCACCGACTGCGCCACCAGCCGCTCGCGCACCGGCGCACCCGCGTCGCCGCCGTCGCGGGCGGCCACGATCACGCGGTGCCACTCGCGGCTCATCAGGTCCCCGACCAGGCTCTGCACGTCTGGCCAGCGCCGGTACACCGACATCCGGGACACCCCGGCCCGCCGCGCCACCTCCGTCACCGTGGTACGGCGCACCCCATACGCCAGCACGCAGTCGCGTACGGCGTCCAGCACGAGATCGTCCACCGGCCCTGTGTACCACGGCACCGGACCGTTCGGAGCAGCGGCGGTATCCTGGCTCGCGCAACGGCGCGTCCGCAATCGACCTGGGGGAGTCACCATGGTCAACATCGAAGTCCTATCCGGCACCGAGGCCGCACCGTCCGGACCGGAACCGGTCCGCCCGATCACGAGCTACCGCACCGACCTGGTGATGGTGCTGCTCGGCGCCTGGTTCACCGTCGGGCTGATGCTGGACGCCTGGGCGCACAACAACGTGCCCGGCCTGGAGACCTTCTTCACCCCCTGGCACGCCGTCTTCTACTGGGGCTTCCTGGTCACCGGCGGCTGGATCGCCTGGACCGTGCGCCCGGCCCTGCGCGGCGGCGGCCGCCCCGACCTGCGCGCCATGCCCGTCGGATACGCCTCGGCGTCGGTGGCGGTGCTCGCGTTCGCGCTGTTCGGGTTCGGCGACTTCACCTGGCACGAGGTGTTCGGCATCGAGCAGAACATCGACATCCTGTTCAGCCCCACCCACCTGGGCCTGGTCGTGTCCATGTTCGTCATCGTGACCACGCCGCTGCGCGCGGCGTGGCTGCAGGACCGCCCGGCGGTGTCGGGGCTGCGCCCGCTGCTGCCCGCGGTGCTCGCCCTGGCGCTCGGCTCGACGCTGGTCCTGCTCTTCCTGCAGTACGGCAACGCGCTCACGTTCAACGCCGCATCGGTGCAGGTCGCACTGTCCAACCCTGACGAGGGCTTCACCGGCCGGTTCGTGTCGGCGCTGGTGCTGACGAACGTGGTGCTGCTCGCGCCGCTGCTGCTGCTGGCGCGGCGGTGGGTGGTGCCGGTGGGCAGCGCGACCATCGTGTACGCGTTCCTGGCGGGGCTGTCGACGGCGGTCAGCGGCTTCGAGAACGTGACGATGGCGGCGGGGGTGGTGGTCGGCGGCATCGGCGTCGACCTGCTGGCCTGGCGGCTGCGGCCCAGCGCGGACGCCCCGCGGCGGCTGCGGGCGTTCGCGGCGCTGGCGGCGCTGTGGACGTGGACGGCGTTCTTCGCCACGGCGTACGTGGCCGGGGAGGCCGTGCACTTCGAACGGGGTCCGATCACGCCGACGCCGGAGCTGCTGACGGGCATTCCGGTGGTGGCGGCGCTGGTCGGCCTGCTGCTGGCGGTCCTGGTCGTGCCGACCCAGCCGGTGCGGGCCGAGCGGGCTTAGCGGGGCGTTGCGACGCGGGTACGGCGGCAGCCGCCGTACCCGCGCGTGTTGGTGTCTTACCCGACGCCTGCGAGCAGGCGATGTGCTGCGTGTTTCGGTGCTCGTAGTGGCGGGCGCGGGCTGTCGCCGGTGACTGCGGCGGGGGGCATGTGGGTGTCCGAGAACAGCCGCACCGGCGGCGAGGGAGTGCGCGGGGGTGCCGTCGGCGGGTTCAGCCAGCCGAGGAAGCGGCGGTGCAGCAGGCCCGACGCGGTGGTCGGGAGGTCTTCGCAGGCCTGGACGAGGTGGCGCGCAAGTACGAGTGCGAGGGAAGCGGGCGCGCCGTAGAACTGCGCGAGCAGCTGCCGCCTGCGGGTGTGGCAGGGCCACTCGTCCGAGCAGATCGCGCATTTCCAGTGCGGGCGGATCGGTGTGTGCAGAGACATCGAACCTCCTTGCGGAGCCAGGGTGAGTGGGTGGGAAGGGCGCCTGGCGAGGTTGGGAGATGTGTCGGCGCCCTTCCCGGAACTCGCCGGGCCGAGGGTGCGAGCCCGGCCCGACAAGTCCTGGATGCCGAACCACCAGGCCCGACTCCACCTCTCTAGAGAAGTGCAAGCCTTCGTGGCTTGAGTTTTGTCTATCGATGGTTTCGCGGGGCCGACATGGCACGTAGCCTGTGCTCTAGAGAGGTTGGGCGAGGACCTGAAATGAGTGACACACCAGACCGGGCACCGCACCGGTATGTGGAGATGGCCAATGAGCTTCGGGAGGCGATCACGCGGGGCGAATACCAGGTGGGCGATCGCCTGCCCGGTGAGAACGTGCTCATGCAGCGCTACGGCGTTGCTCGGGCGACGGCGCGGGACGCATTGGCGGTGCTGCGGCACGAAGGGCTGGCGGTCGCTCGACCCGGTGCGGGCGTGTACGTGACGTCGCGCAAGCGGCTGGTCCGCGACAGCACCGCCCGGTATTCGCGTCGGCGGCAAGCCCGCCGCCGTTCATGACGGATGTGGCGAACTCCAACCGTGAGGCTGGTTGGGAGCACGTCAGTGAGCGGAGGTCCGCGACGACACGAGTGGCGGAGCTGCTGGGCATCGCCGTGGGGGAGCCCGTGATGGAGACCGCGTACCGGTTCTTCGCCGACGGCAGCCCGGTTCAGCTGTCCTGGTCCTGGGAGCCGCTGTCGCTCACCGGCGGAACACCCGTCGAACACCCTGAAGAGGGTGCTGTCACCGGCGTCATCGCCAGGATGGACGCGATCGGGCGGCGGGTGGACCGCGTGGTGGAGAAGGTGACCGCCAGAGCGGCGACGACCTCTGAGGCCGAACGCCTCGAACTACCGCAGCGCGGAGCGTATGTCCTGGTCATCGAGCGCAGACACTATGCGGGCGACCTGACTGTCGAGGCATGCGACATCGTGTTCCCGGGCGACCGCTACGAACTCACGTACGCGATCCCGGTTCCTGACTGATCCACGGGAATGATCTGCCGGGACAGCCCGTGACGCGGCCCGGCCGCTGCCGGAGCTTCGCATCCCCCGTGGATGCGACGTCTCCGCGGCGGCCGGGCCGTCGGCGGCCCGCGCTAGGCGGCGGGCCGGGGATCGCAGGCGAAGTGGTACGGGAAGTAGCGCATCCGGGTGAGCGACCCGTACACGCTCTTGTCGCTCTCGCCCTCGGCGTTCCAGGCGAGGGTGCTGCGGATCGAGCCGCGGCCCTGCACGATGACCAGCGCCGTGCAGCTCTCCGTGTCGTTGGGCCGGTAGCCGGGGGCCGGGATCGACCGGCTGACGTGCGTGTGGTCGACGTAGCTGCGGCCGGAGGCCGCCAGCACGAGGGTGTCGGCGTCTTGCACGGTGTAGGTGGCCCAGAAGAAGTAGATCTTCTCGCCCGGACATAGGAACTTCAGCGCGTCCACCTCGGCACCCATGCCGGGGCCGTCGTACCCGGCGACCGAGATGTGGCCGCCCGGCAGGCACCTCGGCACACCGGAGCCCGTGCCGGTCGCGCCGGTGGAACGTGGGCTTGTCGTCGGCGAGGTGCCCACGGGAGTGGTCGTCGGCGAGGGCTCGGCGGTCGCCGAGGCGGAGGGGGAGACCGATCCGCTGGGCAAGGGCGAAGGGCTGGCGGTCACCGGGGCGGGTCCCCGGTCCGGGCGGTACTGCGCCAGTGCGGCCACAGGCAGCGCGAGCAACAGCAGGAGCGCCGCGCACAGCACCAGCGCCTGGTTGCGGCGGCGCTCGCCTGCGCGCCGCTGCGCGGCGGCCGTGCCCTGTGGCCGGATGGACGGGAGGGTGGCCGCGCGGAAGTCCCCGATCGCCGCGGCGAACAGCTCGTCGTGCGTACGCTCAGACATCCCGCTCCTCCGCTCCTGTGCCGAGCTGCGCGGCCATCGCGGCCCGAGCGCGGTGCAGCCAGGACTTGACCGTGCCCTCGGGAGTGCGCTCCTGCTCGGCGATCTCGGCGATGGTCAGCTCGCCGATGTAGTGCAGGACGAACGCGCGCCGCTGCATCTCGGGCAGTTTCGCCAGTGCGCTGGTCAGCGCGACCCGGTCCGGTCCGGGTCCGGCGAGGTGCTCCTCGCGGTGGCGGCGCAGGAACAGGTTCAGCCGCTGCTGGCGGCGCCAGCGGGTCTTGGCGAGGTTCCAGGCGACGTGCCGGACCCAGGCGCCCGGGTCGGCGTAGCCGGCGAGCTTGGCCCAGCGGGGCAGCGCCCGCGCGAACGCCTCCTGAACGATGTCCTGGGCGTCGGCCGCGTTGCCGATGTACGCCGCGATCTGCAGCGCGATGCCCTGGAAGTGTGCCGCGTAGCACTCCTCGAAGTCCGCGAGCACGGCGCCGTCGCGTGCCGTGCCTGCTCGTCCGGGCGGTGATTCAGCCTGTCTGATCGACAACGCCGTCATCTGCCATTTCCGTCCATCCCCGTGAGTCGACTCCCGACTCGTCGCGATATCACCTCGCGACCGGGCGGGAGGTTGCACCGGGGACAGAAGAATTTTCGCCTCTGCCTTGCCGTCGACCGCACCCACTGCTCACCTAGGCCGAGCACGCAGTCTCGGCCGCAGATCGGGGTCGACGACGCGCCAGAAGGAGGATTCGTCAGATGAATGGCACGGCGCGCGTGGGTCTCGGGATGTTCGGCGTCTCCATGATCATTCTTTTGCTCACCGCGCCACTCATTGACAATCGCCAGATACTGGCGATCAGCTTCGCTGCGGAGTTCGTAATCCTCGGCGTCGTCTTCCTCCATGCTGGACTGACTCGCGGATCCCCACGTCGCGACGAGAACGCCGAGCGGTGCGTGACTGGGCCAACCGAGTAGATCGAGATGCCCAGGGAGCATGGCAGGGCCATGCTCCCTGGGCTGAATGCATGCAGCCTGCTGAGGAAACGGGTTGCACCTGCGGACTGAAACGCGGCACTATCGAGAACGCCCACGTTGCCTCCACCGGGAGCCTTTGCACATGTGATTCACGGGACGCGCTGAGCCTTCCGCTCGCCCTGCCTGACCGGCCCTACGGCCGTCGGCTCCCGTGCGCCTGTTTTCCGGCGCATCACCCTGTGCTCGCACTCATCCGCCGTGGGGATCACCTTGCTAAAAGCCGTCTCTCTTTCCCATCACTACTCCGGCGACACCCTGTTCGCCGGAGTCGACCTGGTGCTCGGCGCCGGTGACCGGGTCGGCCTCGTCGGCCCGAACGGCGCCGGCAAGTCCACCCTCCTGCGCATCCTGACCGGCGGGCTCAAACCCGCCACCGGCCACGTACGCCGAGCGCCCGGCACCCGCCTGGGCTGGTTCGCCCAGCAGGTCCCCGACCCCGACGACACCGTCGGCCGCTTCCTGGCCTCCGGCCTCGGTGAACTCGACACCGTCCGCACCCGCCTGGCCGATCTGGAGCAGGCCCTCGCCCGAGGCGAAGACGTCCTCGCCGAGTACGGCCACATCCAGGACCGCTGGACCGCCCTCCAGGGCTGGACCGCCGAGACCCGCCTCGCCGAGGTACGCGACCGCCTGGACCTGTCCCATCTCCCCGACGACACCCCGCTGCGCCACGTCAGCGGCGGCGAGCAGGCCCGCCTCACCCTGGCCCGGGTGCTCCTCGACACCCCCGACCTGCTGATCCTCGACGAGCCCACCAACCACCTCGACGCCGAGGGCATCACCTGGCTCGGCGACTGGCTGGCCGCCTTCTCCGGCGGGCTCCTCGTGGTCAGCCACGACCGCGCCTTCCTGGACCGCACCGTCACCCGGATGCTCGAACTCGACGGCATCCACGACGAGCTCCAGACCTACGAGGGCGGCTACACGGCATACCGGGAGGAGAAGGCGAGGCGCTGGCAGCGGCTGCTGCTCGACTACGAGGCGCAGGAGAAGGACCGCACCCGCTGGGAGGCCGACATCGCGCGTACCCGCGAGCAGGCCGCCGGGGTGGAGCAGTCCGTCCGCAGCGGCCTGGGCTCCGACAAGATCCGCCGGTACGCGAAGAAGGTCGCCAAGAAGGCCAAGGCCCGCGAGCGCCGCCTGCGCCGGCAGATGGACTCCCTGCGCTGGATCGACCGGCCCGAGACCCGCCCGGTCCTGGCCCTGGCCTTCCCCCAGGAGGCGACCCCGGACGAAGTGGTCGTCCGCACCCGCGAGCTGGCCCTGTCCCGCTCCGGCCGCACCCTGCTCGACCCTGTCGACCTCACCGTGTACGGCGGGGACCGCATCCTGCTGACCGGCGTGAACGGCGCGGGCAAGACCACCCTCCTGCGCGCCCTGGCCGGCGATGTCCCGACCGGCGGCACCGTCGAGGCTCCGGCCGGGGTGTCCCTGCTTCCGCAGACCCACGACGACCTGCGCCGCCCGACCTCCGTCCGCGACTTCTTCCGCGGCCACGTCCCCGTCTACGCCGACGACGCCGAGCGCCTGCTCGACGCCTACCTGTTCGACTCCGACCAGTGGGACGCCCCGCTGCGTACGCTGTCGGCGGGGGAGCTGCGGCGGCTGCTGCTGGCCGTGATGGTCAACAGCCGGGCCCGAGTGCTGCTCCTCGACGAGCCGACCAACTACCTGGACTTCGACTCCCTCGACGTGATCGAGGTGGCACTCCGCGAGTTCCGGGGCACCCTGATCACGGTCACCCACGACGCGTACTTCGCGGCCGCGGTGGGCCACACCCGCCACTGGCACCTGACCGGCGGCAAGCTGCTGGAGCACTGACGCGCACCCCCCGACCAGAGGCCGTGACCGGAGATCATGACCGGAGATCGTGACCTTGGAGGCCAGCCCAGCCGATGATCGCGGCCAGCGGTCGAAACCCCGGCCCGTAGCCGCTCTCCTGACCGCAAACGACGATCTTCACGCCTGCGGTGAAGGTTCCAGCGCCGAGACGTGACGCGGCGGGCCCGATCGGGCCCGCCGCACGTCATGCTCCTACCGGTAGGGCACTCCTACCAGTAGTGTCGTCTGCCGCCCACGGGGCGGCCGACCGAACCGGCGATCCACAGCACCGCGCCGATGATCAGCAGGATGATGCCGATCGTCCACAGCAGCGAGATGTGCAGGAAGTAGCCGAGGAGCAGCAGAATCAAGCCGAGGATGATCACTTGAGGCCTCCCTCGCAGGCAACCTTTGCCTACATCGCGGAGGTACCCGGCCGCATCGGCCGGTAAACGAGCGAAGATCGCCGGTATGCGGGCAGGATCAGACCGGGGCGAGGACCGGCTCGCGGCGCTCGGCGGCGGCCGTGTCCACCAGCCCGAAGCCCGCGCTGCCGTGCAGGGCCAGGGCGCGCAGCCGCACCATCGCGACCTTGGTCGCCACGTCGGCCATCGGACCGGGCCGGTGCGCCCAGAACGTGGTGAGCAGCGGCTGGGTCAGGTCGGCGAGTACAGCCGGGTCGGTGCCCGGCGGCAGGGCCGCGACGGCCTGGCTGGTGGTGGCGATGGCGTGGTCCAACCCGGCCTGCCAGCCGGGTCCGATCCGGCCGGTGCCCGGGTACGCCGGGTCCGAGCGCCACGCCTGCCACTTGTCCAGCAGCGTGATCAGCTCGGCGCGCAGCTCTTCCGCCCGTTGGGCAGCATCACTCAGAGTGCTGAGCTGTTCACTGGTGGTCATGGCTACACACTCTACGGTTTGCGGCGACCGCAGGTGTCCACAACACGGCACAAGAAAAAGCGGTGCCGGACCGACATGATCACCATACACCTGGCGTCCGTCTTGTCCTGGTTTGCTGAAAACGCCACGCGGGTACGTGAACGGTGTTCCCGACCTGAGGAGGACGGTCATGGCAGGCCACAGCCCAGAGCGCGACTTCATCTCGCCGGTGCCCGAGTCCGACCTGGAGCGGGCGCAGGAGGACACCGAGCGTGAGCACGAGCGGCACCGCGAGGACACCGAGCGGCTGACCGACGACGACCCGCGCGACCCCCGCAACCCCACCGAACCCTTCTCCGGCTCCGAGCACTGAGCTAAAGATACGGGCGGGGGCCGGTGGCTGGTGCCACCGGCCCCCGCCCTATGGCAGAGATGAATGCTCAGGATCAGGACCTGCCGCGCATCGCGTCGGCCGCGGCGTCCTTGGTGTCGTTGAAGGTGTCCTTGGCCTTCTCGCCGGCCTTCTTCATCTTCGCCGACGCCTGGTCCATGTTGCCCTCGGCCTCCAGGCGCTCGTTGTCGGTCATCTTGCCGGTCGCCTCTTTGGTCTTGCCCTTGAGGTCTTCGGCCTCGTTGCTGATCTTGTCCTTGATACCCATGACCAACTCCCTCGGTGCGGTTGCGGCGGTCGGGTTCCCCCCGCACATACCCCGTCGGGACGCCTCGAAACCTCCCCAAACCAATTCAACGGACAAAAACCCATAAACGGTAATAATCGGCTGGTATGGTCTGTCGCCAGGTGAGCCCCCGGATGGAGAGACCCGCGATGACCCTGCCCAAGCGCCCCCGCCGCCGCCTGCCGTTCTGGGGGTTCGTCCTGGCCGGGGTCGGCCTGCTCGTCCTGTCGCTCGGCTTCGGCGGCGCGCTGCTCACCAAGTCGTACCTGCAGAGCCTCACCAGCTCCGTGGAGACCGGCTCGGTGCTGGAGGGGGACGCGCTCAAGCCCGCGCCCACCATCTCCGGGCGCACGCTCACCGGCCCGCTGGACATCCTGCTGCTCGGCCTGGACACCCGGCACGGCTGGGCCGACGGCAGCGGACGCGCCGACACGATCATCGTGCTGCACATCCCGCGCGAGCACGACAAGGCGTACCTGATGTCGATCCCGCGCGACGCGCTCGTCGACATCCCGGCGTATCCGCAGGCCGGGTTCTACGGCAAGCGGAACCGCATCAACGCCGCCTACACCTACGGCTCGCGCAACGGCCTCGACTGGCAGGGCGGTGCCGCGCTCACCGCCAACACCATCCACCAGCTCACCGGGCTGCAGTTCGACGGCGTCGCCGTGATCGACTTCGACGGCTTCAAGGACGTGATCGAGGAGCTGGGCGGCGTGCACATGTGCGTCGATCGCGAGACCAAGTCCGACCACTACATCGTGGTCGACGGCAAGCCTGAGAAGGCGTACGGCAAGCGCAGCGGCGTCTTCCTGCCCAACAGCTACGTGCACCCGGTCGGCTGCCGCGACATGGCGGGCTGGGAGGCGCTGGACTTCGCCCGCCAGCGCAAGAGCGGCCCCAACGGCGACTACGACCGCCAGCGCCACCAGCAGCAGCTGCTCAAGGCGATGGGGGAGAAGGCGGCCACGGTCGGGGTCGTCACCAACCCGCTCAAGGTGACCTCGCTGATCAAGTCGGCCGGCAGCGCGCTGCGGATGGACACCGGGCACGCCGACCTGTTCGACTTCCTGTGGACGCTGCGCGGGCTGCGCAGCAGCGACCTGGTGCTGCTCAAGACCAACAACGGGACGTACCTGCGCGGCAAGGTCAAGGGCACCCAGGCGATCAGCTACGGCACGCTGGAGATGTTCGCCGCCGCGAAGGCCGACACCCTCGACGCGTACGTCACCACCCACCCCGAGTCCGTGTACGGCGACGGCACGGTGCCGATCGGCGCCCCGCCCACCACCGACCCGCACCCGATCCGCGCAGCCGACTGACCCCCTGAACCCCGGCATTTATCCTGGTGGGGAGCTGTGCCAACGGGGGGTTGGTCATGACCGTGCTGGGAACCAGGGCGCTGGGCGGACTGCGGGCCGGATTCGCCGGCACCGTGCTCACCCGTGACGACGCCGCGTACGAGAACGCGCGCACCCTGTTCAACTCGATGATCACCAAGTGTCCGGCCGTGATCGCGCAGTGCGCCAACACCGCCGACGTCGCCCGCGCCATCGCCTTCGGCCGCGCGGAAGGGCTTGAGATCGCGGTACGCGGCGGCGGCCACGGCGTCGCCGGGACCGCCCTGTCCGACGGCGGCATCGTGCTGGACCTGCGCCGGCTGAACCGGGTCACGGTCGACCCGGTCGCCCGCACCGCGGTCGTCGGCGGCGGCGCGACCATGCGCGACCTGGACCGGGCCGGGCAGCCGTTCGACCTGGTCACCACCGGCGGCCGGGTGTCCACCACCGGCGTCGGCGGGTTCACCCTCGGCGGCGGCTCCGGCTGGCTCGAACGCAAGTACGGCCTGGCCTGCGACAACCTGCTCGCCGTGGAGCTGGTCACCGCCGACGGCCAGACCGTGACCGCGAGCGAGAGCAGCCACCCGGACCTGTTCTGGGCGCTGCACGGCGGCGGCGGCAACTTCGGCGCGGCCACCTCGTTCACCTTCCGGCTGTACGAGCTGCCGCAGGTCGCGGTGGCCCTGCTGCTGTGGCGGCCGGAGGCCGGACCGGAGGTCGTGTCGGCGTACCGCGAGTTCATGGAGTCGGCGCCGGACGAGGTCGGCGGCGGCGTCATCTACCTGACCGGCCCGCCCGAGGAGTTCACACCCGAGCACCTGGTCGGGCAGCTGGCCTGCGCGATGCTGGTGGTCTACGCCGGGACGCTGGAGGAGGCGCGGCAGGTCTGCAAGCCGCTGCTGGGGCTGGGGCACGAGGGCGAGCTGCTGGTCGAGGTGCCGTACGCGGAGCTGCAGGGCATGTTCGACGACCCGCCCGGCTACCGCAACTACTGGTCGGCCGAGCACCTGGAGTCGCTGCCCGACGCGGCGGTGCAGCGCTACTGCGAGCGGGCCCGCGACATGGTGGTGCCGTCCCCGTCGCAGCACGTGCTGTTCCCGTACGGCGGCGCCGTGGCCCGCTCGACCGCCGGCTACCCGGTGCCGTGGCGCCGCGCCCCCTGGGTGGTGCACCCGCTGGGCCTGTGGACCGACCCGGAGGACGACCGGCGCGCCATCTGCTGGGCCCGCGACACCCGGGCCGACATGAAGCCCTGGTCCACCGGCGCGGTCTACTCCAACTTCATCGGCGCCGAGGGCGCCGAGCGGGTCGTGGCCGGGTACGGCCTGGAGAACTACCGCCGCCTGGCCGTCGTCAAGTCCCGCTACGACCCCGACAACGTCTTCCACCTCAACCCGAACATCAAACCGGGCTGAGCCCGGGTCCGCCGGGGCTGCGCGTCTCCCGGTTCGTCGCACGGATGCGGCACGATGTCGGGGTGACCGCGCAGACATCCGCCCCCGGGGACGCCCCCGCCCGGCCGCCCGGTGTGGTGCTGTCGGCGGTGCTGGAGCGGATCACGTACGCCAACGAGGAGACCGGCTACACCATCGCCCGGGTCGCCACCGAGAAGCGGGGCGACGACCTGCTCACCGTGGTCGGCGCGCTGCTGGGCGCCCAGCCGGGCGAGAGCCTGCGGATGACCGGCCGCTGGACCTCCCATCCGCGCTACGGCCGCCAGTTCGAGGTGTGGAACTACACCACGGTGCTGCCCGCCACCATCGTCGGCATCGAGCGATACCTCGGCTCCGGCCTGGTCAAGGGCATCGGGCCGAAGCTGGCCGAGCGGATCGTGGCCCACTTCGGCGTGGACACCCTGCGCGTGATCGAGCAGACGCCGCAGCGCCTGATCGAGGTGCCGAAGCTGGGCCCCAAGCGCACGAAACTCATCGCCGCGGCGTGGATCGAGCAGCAGGCCATCAAGGAAGTCATGATCTTCCTGCAGGGTGTCGGCGTCTCCACGTCCCTGGCCGTGCGCATCTACAAGCAGTACGGCGACGGCTCGATCACCGTGGTGCGCGAGGAGCCGTACCGGCTGGCCGCCGACGTGTGGGGGATCGGGTTCCGCACCGCCGACACCATCGCGCGGGCGGTGGGCATCGCCCACGACAGCCCGCAGCGCGTCAAGGCCGGATTGCAGTACACGCTGAGCGAGGCCGCCGACGCCGGGCACTGCTACCTGCCCGCCCCGAACCTGGTCGCCGACGCGGTGAAGATCCTCGCCGTCGCCGACAAGGAGGGCCGCGACCTGGGCGTGCCCGCCGAGCTGGTCACCCGCTGCCTGGCCGAGCTGGTCGACGACGAGGGCGTGGTGCGCGAGCAGGTCCCCGGCGTCGAGGACGGCACGGTGCCCGCCGTCTACCTGGTGCCCTTCCACCGGGCCGAGCGCGGACTCGCCCAGAGCCTGCTCGGGCTGCTGAACACCGGCCGCGACCGGCTGTCGGCCTTCGCCGGCGTGGACTGGGCCAAGGCGCAGGCCTGGCTCAAGGCGCGCACCGGCCACGACCTGGCCCCCGAGCAGGAGCAGGCGGTGCGGCTGGCGCTGACCGAGAAGGTGGCGGTGCTGACCGGCGGTCCGGGCTGCGGCAAGAGCTTCACCGTACGGTCGGTGGTGGAGCTGGCGCGGGCCAAGCGCGCCAAGATCGTGCTGGCCGCGCCCACCGGCCGGGCCGCCAAGCGCCTGGCCGAGCTGACCGGCCACGAGGCGACCACGGTGCACCGGCTGCTCAAACTCCAGCCCGGCGGCGACCCGTCCTACGACCGCGACAACCCGCTCGACGCCGACCTGGTCGTCGTCGACGAGGCGTCCATGCTGGACCTGATCCTGGCCAACAAGCTGGTCAAGGCCGTCGCGCCCGGCGCGCACCTGCTGCTGGTCGGCGACGTGGACCAGCTGCCCTCGGTCGGCGCGGGCGAGGTGCTGCGCGACCTGCTCAACGCCGACGTCATCCCGCGCGTGCGGCTCACCCAGATCTTCCGGCAGGCGCAGGAGTCCGGCGTCGTCGTCAACGCCCACCGCATCAACCGGGGCGAGTTTCCGCAGCTCAAAGGCTTCCCGGACTTCTTCTTCTTCGAGTGCGACGACACCGAGGCGACCGCGCCGCTGGTCGTCGACCTCGTCTCCAAGCGCATCCCGAAGCGGTTCGGGTTCGACGCCCGCCGCGACATCCAGGTGCTCACCCCGATGCACCGCGGCCCGGCCGGCGCGGGCAACCTGAACCTGCTGCTCCAGGAGGCGCTCACGCCCTCGGTCGAGGGCAGGCCGGAGCGCCGCTTCGGCGGCCGGGTGTTCCGGATCGGCGACAAGGTCACCCAGATCCGCAACAACTACGACAAGGGCACCGCCGGGGTCTTCAACGGCACCGTCGGCGTGGTCACCGGCCTGTCCCCGGAGGACCAGTCGCTGACCGTGCGCACCGACGAGGACGAGGACGTGCCCTACGCGTTCGACGAGCTGGACGAGCTGGTCCACGCGTACGCGATCAGCATCCACCGCTCGCAGGGCTCGGAGTATCCGGCCGTCGTCGTCCCGCTCACCACCGCCGCCTGGATGATGCTCCAGCGCAACCTGCTCTACACCGCCGTCACCCGGGCCAAGAAGCTGGTGGTGCTCGCCGGCTCCACCCGCGCGCTGGCCGTCGCCGTGCGCACCCTCGGCGCGGGCCGCCGCCACACCGCCCTCGACCACCGCCTCCTCCCCCTCGCCTGAGGGTAAGGAAGGGCCCCTTCTTATCGCTTTCCGTAGTAGAAGGGCCCCTTCTTGACGGTGTCGGCCGGAGCCCGGGAGCGGGCTACGCCGAGTGCGAACGGGGTGGCAGGCCGGCGCGGGCGGCGGTGATGCTGGGTCGCATGCGACTGCTGGTGCTTGGTGGGACTGTCTTTCTCGGACATGAGGTGGCGGCGCAGGCCGTCGCGGCCGGACACGAGGTCACGTGCGTGGCACGGGGCGTGTCGGGCAGGGTGCCGGACGGGGTGCGCCTGGTCGCCGCCGATCGCGATACCCCCGACGGTCTGTCGGCCCTCTCGGGCGAGTCCTTCGACGCGGTGATCGACGTGGCGCGCCGCCCGAGCCACGTCCGCAGCGTGCTGGACCAGCTCGGCGACCGGATCGGGCACTGGGTGCACGTCTCCAGCTGCTCCGTGTACGCCGACCACAGCGTGCCCGGCCGCACCCCGGCCGACACGCCGCTGCTGCCCGCGGCCACGCCCGAGCAGGACGACGCGGTCGGCGCGAACTACGGCCCGGCCAAGGTCGGCTGCGAGCGGGTGCTGCTCGAAGCGCTCGGGCCGGACCGCGTGTTCCTGTGCCGGGCCGGTCTGATCGTGGGCCCGGGGGACCGGTACAACCGGTTCGACTACTGGGTGTCGCGGCTGGCCCGGGGCGGCGAGGTGCTCGCGCCGGGGGCGCCCGACGAGTGGGCGCAGTGGGTGGACGTGCGCGACCTGGCCGCCTGGCTGCTGCACGCGGCGCGGCACCGGCTCGCGGGCGCCTACGACGGGATCGGCGCGCCGCTGCCCCGAGGCGAGTTCTTCGCCGGCGTCGCGGCGGCGCTGGGCACGAACCCGGAGCTGACCTGGGTCGACCAGGACTTCCTGCTCGACCACGGCGTGAACGAGTGGATGGGCGAGCGGTCGCTGCCGATGTGGGTGGCGCTGCCGGAGTACGACGGGTTCATGTGCCGGGACGTCAGCGGCTCGCTGGCCGCCGGGCTGGTCACCCGGCCGCTGGCCGACACCGTGCGCGACACGTACGCCTGGCTGCCCGCCGCGACCGACCGGGCCGTCCCCGCCAGCGGCATCACCCCCGCCGACGAGGCTGCCCTCCTGGCCGCCTTCCACGCGTCCCGCTGAGCGCCGCGCGCGCCCGAGGTCGGGTGCAGTTTTGGGGAAAGTGCCGGAATCTTGGGCCCGATTCGAGCACCTTCCCCGAAACTGCACGAACGCCGCCGTCGTGGCGCGCGCCGGCGCCGGGCGCCGGGCGTCAGAAGGGGATTTTGTCGATCTTGTCCTGCCAGGCGCGGAAGGGGTCCATCAGGTTCGGGGTTACGACCTGAACGACGGGGGTGGACCACAGCTGCCGGGGCATCTCGAACAGGTTGTAGAATCGAAGGTCGTCGAAGCCGTTGCGGGCGGCGTCGACGCGGGTGGCGCCGTAGACGACGCGGTCTACGTGCGCCCACAGGGCCGCGGCCAGGCACATCGGGCAGGGCTCGCATGAGGAGAAGAGCACCGTCCCGGGGATCTGGAACGCCATCAGCTGGCGGCAGGCGGCCCGGATGGCGGTGATCTCGGAGTGGGCGGTGGGGTCCAGGTCCTTGACGACCCGGTTCACGCCCTTGCCGATGATCTGGTCGCCCTTGACGATCAGGCTGGCGAACGGCCCGCCGCCGAGTTCGACGTTGGTCACCGCGGACTGCACCGCGATGGCCAGGAAGGCCCGGTCGGCCTCCTCGGTCATGATCGTCGAGTGGGGCAGCGTCGCCACCTACTCAGGGTATGCCCAGACCCCGGCCCCGCTGCCTGATCCGGGGGCACAAGGTCTCATAAATCGGCCCAAAATCGGGTAAGTGCCGTTAAAGCACGGGCGGTTCGGCGTGATTCTCCCCTCAGCGAGGGCTACGGCAGGTGCCGAACCGCAGGGCTTACGGTGAAACTTAACTACTGATAAAGGATCTCCCGATAAAGCGAGGGAAAGTCGTGGCGGATGTGAACCTGGAAACCCCGGGCGGACACCTCTCCCTGGATGTACAGCCCGCCGTCGAGGGCGCCTCTGGCCTCGACATCGGCAAGGTGTTGAAGGAGACGGGGTTCGTCACGTACGACCCGGGCTTCGTCAACACCGCCGCCTGTACCTCCGCGATCACGTACATCGACGGTGACGAGGGCATCCTTCGTTACCGCGGTTACCCCATCGAGCAGCTGGCGGAGAAGTCGACCTTCCTCGAGGTCTCCTACCTGCTGATGTACGGCGAGCTGCCCACCGCCGCGCAGCTGAGCGAGTTCTCCGACCGCGTCCGCATGCACACGCTGCTGCACGAGGACATGAAGCGCTTCTTCGAGGGCTTCCCGAAGGACGCGCACCCGATGGCCGTGCTGTCGGCCGCCGTCAGCGCGCTGGGCACGTTCTACCAGGACAGCCTGGACCCGTTCGACAACGACCAGGTCGAGATCTCGACCGTGCGCATGCTGGCCAAGGCGCCCACCATCGCGTCGTACGCCTACAAGAAGTCCATCGGCCAGCCGATGCTCTACCCGGACAACTCCCTCGGGTACGTCGACAACTTCCTGCGCATGACCTTCGGCGTGCCGGCCACGTCGTACGAGATCGACCCGGTCTTCGCCAAGGCGCTGGACCTGCTGCTCATCCTGCACGCCGACCACGAGCAGAACTGCTCGACGTCGACCGTGCGCCTGGTCGGCTCGGCGCAGGCCAGCCTGTTCGCCTCGGTTTCGTCGGGCGTGAACGCGCTGTCCGGGCCGCTGCACGGCGGTGCCAACGAGGCCGTGCTGTCGATGCTGGAGCGGATCCGCGCCGAGGGCGGCGACGTGCAGTCGTTCGTGCGGAAGGTCAAGGACCGCGAGGACGGCGTACGCCTGATGGGCTTCGGCCACCGGGTGTACAAGAACTACGACCCGCGCGCCGCGATCGTCAAGAAGGTGGCGCAGGACGTGCTCGGCCGGATGGCCAAGCCGGACCCGCTGCTGGACCTGGCCATGCAGCTGGAGGAGATCGCGCTGGCCGACGAGTTCTTCGTCTCGCGCAAGCTCTACCCGAACGTGGACTTCTACACCGGCCTGATCTACAAGGCCATGGGCTTCCCCACGAAGATGTTCACGGTGCTGTTCGCGCTGGGCCGCCTGCCCGGCTGGATCGCGCAGTGGCGCGAGATGATCAGCGACCCGGCCACCAAGATCGGCCGCCCGCGCCAGGTGTACATCGGCTCGCCGGAGCGGAACTTCGTGCCGCTCGACCAGCGCTGACGACTGCTCCCAGACCGCCCTTCGCCCCGCTCCCGGCTGGCGAAGGGCGGTTTTTCGCTGCTCAGGTGTGGTAGCTGTAGTGGATGGGCATCGTCTCGCCGGGGTTCCACGGGCGGCGCTCGGCGGCGGCGCCGGAGCTGCCGCCGGGGCAGTACCTGACCGAGGACTTCCCCGTGCTGACCGCCGGGCCGACGCCCCGGGTGCCGACCGACGCCTGGGAGTTCACGGTCGTCACGGAGGCGGGGCAGCGGTACGCGTGGAGCTGGGCTGACCTCATGGCGCTGCCCGGCCAGACCGTCACCGTCGACCTGCACTGCGTGACGAAGTGGTCGAAGCTGGGCACCACCTGGACCGGGGTCAGCCTGGACACGCTGCTGGAGAACGTCGAGACCGCGGCCGACTACGCGCTGGTGCACTCCTACGGCGGGTACACCACGAACCTGCCGGTGGAGGACCTGCTCGACGGGCAGGCGTGGATCGCGTTCAAGTACGAGGGCGAGGACCTCGCGCCCGCGCACGGCGGCCCGGCCCGGCTGCTGGTGCCGCACCTCTACCTGTGGAAGTCGGCCAAGTGGGTGCGCGGCATCCAGCTGCTCAACGAGGACGAACCGGGGTTCTGGGAGAGCGCCGGCTACCACGACTACGGTGACCCATGGCGCGAGCAGCGGTATCAGGGGGACTGAGCCGGCGGCTGGAGTGGCGCGTGGCGCGGCTGGTCGAGCGCCGCGCCGAGACGCCCAGCGCGCAGACGCTGGTCCTGGACGTGCCGGACTGGCCGGGGCACCTGCCCGGCCAGCACGTGGACGTGCGGCTGACCGCCGAGGACGGATACAGCACGCAGCGCAGCTACTCCATCGCCTCGGCGTCCGACGGCTCGCGCCTGGAGCTGACCGTGCAGCGGGTCGACGACGGGGAGGTCTCGCCGTACCTGGCCGACGTGCTGGCGGTGGGGGATCCGGTGGAGCTGCGCGGGCCGGTGGGCGGCTGGTTCGTGTGGCGGCACACCGACACCGCGCCGGTGACGCTGGTCGCGGGCGGCTCCGGGATCGTGCCGCTGATGGCGATGGTGCGCACCCGGCGCGCGGCGGGCAGCAAGGCCCTGTTCCGGCTGCTCTACTCGGTGCGTACGCCGCAGGACTGCATCTACGCCGACGAGCTGCGCAGCCGTGCGCGCGACGACTTCGGCCTGGACGTCGCGTACGTCTACAGCCGGCAGGCGCCGCAGGGCTGGCCCGGCGAGCCGCGGCGGCTCGGGGTGGCCGACGTGAACACGCACGGCTGGCCGGCCGACTTCCAGCCCGCCTGCTTCGTGTGCGGGCCGACCGGCTTCGTGGAGACGGTCGCCGACATCCTCATCGCGCTCGGCCACGAGCCGCGCCGGGTGCGCACGGAACGCTTCGGCCCGAGTGGCCCCTGACCGAGAGGGCGATCATGACTCCGTTCCACGGCCCGTATGACGACGGCGACTACGCCGACGGCAACGCGCTGGCCGGGCCGCTGCGGGAGATCTTCGCGGTGGACCTGACGGCGGCCAGCGGCAGGTGCGCCCACTGCGGCGCCGAGGGGCCGGTGGCGCTGCTGCGGGTGTACGCGCACGCGCCCGGCCTGGTCGCGCGCTGCCCCTCCTGCACGGAGGTGGTCATGCGGCTGGTCCGGGGCCCGAACAGCGCCTGGCTGGACCTGCGCGGCGCGACCAGCATCCGCATTCCGCTCGGCGTTGAATGAGCCTTCTGTGCGATTTAATCCCGGTAGATTCGATCTTATGCCGATTCTGACCGAAGCAGACGTCGCCCTGCTCAACGAAGCCCAGCTCGCGCACGTCGCCGTGACCGCCTTCGACGGCTCGCCGCACGTCACCGCCGTGTGGATCGACACCGACGGCGAGCACATCATCTTCAACACCGCCAAGGGCCGGGTGAAGTACGACGCCCTGGTCCGCGACCCGCGCGTGGGCATCTCGGTGGTCGACCGCGCCGACGACTACCGCGCCCTGTGGGTGCAGGGCACCGCCGAGCTGGTCGAGGAGGGCGCCCGCGCCCACATCGACAAGCTGTCCAACAAGTACCTGGGCAAGGACTACCCGTTCGCCAAGCCGGGCGAGGAGCGCGTCATCGTGAGGATCACGCCGACCGCCAAGCTCGGCCAGGGCTGACCCTCACTCGGTGCGCAGCGCCGGTACGGGGTCGAGGCGGGCGGCGCGCAGCGCGGGCACCACCCCGAACACGACCCCGACCGTCGCCGCGACCGCGACGCTGAGCAGCACCGACCACCAGGTGAGCGCGGCGGGCACGGGGGTCAGCCGGTCGATCAGCACCGACCCCAGCGCGCCGGCGCCGACGCCGGCCACGCCGCCGGCGCTGGTCAGCAGGACCGCCTCGGCCAGGAACTGGGCGGCGATGTCGGCCGGCCCGGCGCCCAGCGCCCGGCGCAGCCCGATCTCGCGGACCCGCTCCCGCACCGACACCAGCATGATGTTGGAGACGCTCACGCCGCTGACCAGCAGCGAGATCCCGGCGGTGGCGGCCAGCACCGCGCCGAGCAGGGCCAGCACCCGGTCCAGCACCCCCACGATCTGGTCCTGGGTGACGACGCTGAACTCGGTCTCCGGATGGCGGGCGGCCAGCTCGGCCGAGATGCGCCGGGTCAGGTCGGCCAGCTGCGCGGGCGCGTCGGCGCGTACCGCCATCAGATCCACCCGGCCGGTGCCCAGCAGCCGCTGCGCCGTCGTGAGCGGGATGTGCAGCTCGTCGTCGCGGTCCACGCCCAGGCTCTGCCCGAGCGGGGCGAACACCCCGATCACCCGGAAGCGCACCCCGGCGACGCCGACCTGCGCCCCGACCGGGTTCGCGGCGCCGAACAGCGTGCGCGCGACGGTGGCGCCCAGCACCGCGACCCGCCGCGACAGGTCCACATCGGTGGGCGACAGGTAGGTGCCGGCCGTCAGCTGCCGGGTCAGCACCCGGGGCGAGTTGTCCAGCGCGCCGACGACGCTGGTGAACATCCTGGCGTCACCGGCCCGTACCGTCTCGCCGGAGGCGACCGAGGCGGACACCCGGTCCGGGTCGCCGACCACCCGCGCCACCGCGTCGACGTCGGCCAGCTGCATCCGGGACGTCGCGGGCATGCCCACCTCCAGCTTGCCGGGCACCACCAGCAGCAGGTTCGAGCCCAGGCTGGACACGGTCCCGGCCACCTCCTGGCGGGCGCCGCTGCCGACCGCGACCAGCGCCGTCACCGAGGCGACCCCGACGGCGACCCCGAGCATGGTCAGCGCGCTGCGCAGCGGGGCGGCGCGCAGCGACGCGGCGGCCACCCGGCACGCCTCGGCGAACCTCATCACCACTCCGTTCCGGTGTCGGCGGTGATCCGCCCGTCGTGCAGCACGATCCGCCGCCGGGCGCGGTCGGCGATGCGGCGCTCGTGCGTGACGATCGCCAGGGCCACCCCGCGCTCGGCGTTCAGCTCCTCCAGCAGCCGCAGCACCTGCTCGCCCGAGGCCGAGTCCAGGTTGCCGGTGGGTTCGTCGGCCAGCAGCACCGCCGGCTCGGTGACCAGCGCCCGTGCCACCGCGACCCGCTGCTGCTCGCCGCCGGACAGCTGGCCGGGCCGGTGCTGCGCCCGGTGCGCCAGGCCGACCCGGTCGAGCAGGTCCAGGGCGCGGCGGCGCCGCTGCGGGCCGGGCACGCCCCGGTACACCAGCGGCAGGGCGACGTTGTCGACCGCGCTGGCCTGCGGTTGCAGGTGGAAGCTCTGGAACACGAAGCCGATCACGCTGCTGCGCAGCCGGGCCAGCCGGCCCGCCGGCAGCGTGCCCGCGTCCTGGCCGTCGATGAGGATCCGCCCGGCCGTGGGCCGCTCCAGGCCCCCGAGCAGGTGCATCAGCGTCGACTTGCCGGAGCCGGAGGGTCCGGTCAGGGCCACGTGCTCGCCGCGGCCGATGCGCAGGTCCACCTCGCGCAGGGCGGCCACGGCGCTCGGGCCGACCCGGTACTCCCGCGACACCTGCCGCGCCTCCAGCACCGCCGCGCCACCGGCGGCCGTCACTCGACGGTCATCCCCTCGCGTACGTGCTCCAGCCCCGCGGCCACGACCTGGTCGCCCTCGGCCAGCCCTTCGAGGATCTCGGTCCGCCCGTCGCCCGCCGCTCCGATCTTGACGGCCTGGGCCACCGCCTTGCCGGCCCGGACCAACCAGACGAAGCTCTGCCCGAGCTTGGTGAACAGCGCGTCGGTGGGGACCGACAGCTTGGCGTTCGTGTCGCCCACCGGCAGGTGCGCCACCGCGGACATGCCGGGCAGCGGCACCGGGTCCAGCTCGCCGTTGAAGGCGAACTTCGTCCGGTACGACACCCCGCCCCGCGCGGCCCGGGTCGGCAGCACGTCGATCGAGGTGATGGACGCGTTGAACCGCGCGCCCGGCGCCGCCTCGATGCTGACGGTGGCCTCGTCGCCGTTCTTGACGTTCAGCACGTCGGTCTCGTCGATCTCGCCGACCAGCGACAGTTCGGTGGTGTCGACGACGGTGACGATGGCCCGGCCCGCGGTCACCGGGTCGCCGACCTCCGGGGTGTCGTTGACGCCGACCTCCCCGGTGCCGCCGACGCCGACGTCGATGCCGGTGATGCTGGGCAGCAGGGACGCCAGCGGCCCCTGCGGCAGGCGGTCGGCCAGCAGTCCGGCGATGACCGAGTTGCTCTCCGGCCCCCCGGGCTGCACCGTGCCGTCGATCGGGGCGACCAGGGTGAGCGCGTCCACGGTGTTCTGCGCGGCTTCGGCGGCCGACTGGGTCAGCAGCCGGGTCACCGCGTTGAGCCCCACCAGGATCTCGTCCAGCTTCTTCAGGTTGTCACGTACGTCGTCGGCGAACTCGTCGAGGTCGTCGATGGTGTCGTCGAGCAGGTCCTCCTGCTCGTCCAGCTCTTCGAGCAGGGTGTCGCGCAGCTCGCCCGGGGGGATGAGGAGCTCGGCGAGGTCGCGGTAGAAGTCGATCGTGTTCTGGTCGTTGTCCTTGCGGTCCTCGATCAGGTCGTGAAGATCGGCCGGGGTGATCTTCTTGATGTCCTTGACCCGGCTGGCGGCCTGCCGGGCGAGGGCCAGCCGCTGCATGGCCAGCGGGGATTCGATGCGGCCCAGCACCTCGCCCCGGTGCACGAACTGCCCCGGCTGCACGGTCAGCTCCACCAGCACCCCGCGGGCGGGGGCGCGCAGCGTGGCCGAGTTGCGCGCGGCCACCTGCGCCGGGACGTCGATGAACTCCGAGACGCTCGCGCGGCGCACCTCGTCCAGCACGATGGCCGGGTCCGGCTCCTCGACCGCCGCCGCGGCCATGGTGAAGGGCAGCGTGGCGGCCGTCAGTCCCAGTACGGCGCGGCGGGCGGTGGAGGCACGGGTCACCCGCGCCAGCCTAGGCCGCATCGTGTCACATTACGGACTTATCACCCTCGTGTCCCGCGAACTTCCCCCGTCGCAGGGCCGATCGGACGATCCGGCGCGGATCCCCGCGGTCGTAGGGTGTCGCAATCTTGACAGCACATTCACAGGGGATCGCGTACCCATGTCGAAGAGAGCCGCGCCGTACCTCCTCCTGCTCATCGGGCTGCTGCTGGCTGTCGGCGGCTTCCTGCTGCGCGACACCAAGGTCACCTGCGCCGGCGAGGAGTTGAGGCCCGGTGAACCGTGCGTCGAGTACTCCGACACCAGCCGCACCGCCTACACCTTCGACGAGTTCTCCGCCAAGCACGAGCGGCAGACCCTGGTCATCATGGGCAGCGGTCTGCTGCTCGTGGGGTGGGGCGCGGTAGGCGCCTGGCGCCAGGGCCGCAAGCAGGACACCGGCGCCTGGGCCGCCCCCGCGCCGGTCACAGCTCCTTCAGGTACGACTGCTGGCTCGCGAATATCTCGTAGCCGAACCAGTCGTTGACCGCGAGTATCGGCGCGTTCTCGTAGTTGTTGCAGGTGAAGGCGGTGTGGATGCCTGCCTGCGCGGCCAGGCGCAGCGACTCCCACTTGACCAGCCGGGCCAGCCCGCGCCCCCGGTACGCCCGCAGCGTCGACGTGGTCTGGGTCATCGCCCGGCCCAGGTCCCGGTTGCCCTCGACCAGCGTCAGCGCGGCGGGCACCCCGTCGACCAGGGCCACCACCCCGACGTCGGGCAGCTGGTCGGGGCTGCGCCAGGTCCGGTCGAGCCAGTCGTCGTAGCGCAGGCCGTCGAAGGGTACGTCGCCGGGCAGGTCCAGCATGGCCGCGTGCTCGACCGCGAACACCGCCTCGGGCCCCACCTCGGCGGCCGAGCGCAGCTCGACCCCGGCCGGAACCGGCGGCCGCGGCGGCAGCGAGCCGGTGTCGACGCGGGAGAAGCGGTTGCGCTCGCCGGGCCGGTAGCCGCGCGCCAGCGCGAAGGCGTGGTCGGCCGGGTCCTGCTCGGCGATGCCGCGCACCTGCCGCGCGCCGATGTCGCGTAGGTGCGCCTCCAGCCGGTCGTGCAGCGCCGAGCCGATGCCGCGCCCGCGGTGAGCGGGGTCCACGACGATATGGATCATGGCAGCGCCGGGCTGCGTGGTGTAGTCGTTGAACGAGGCCGCGCCCAGTGCCACGGGCACGCCGTCGACCTCGGTCAGCAGCCGCAGCATGCGCGAGGCCGGGGTCGCCGTGCGCCACCGGTTGACCTGGTTGGCCAGGCTGACGACATACCAGGGCAGGGCGGCGTAGCGGATCCGGGACAGCTGCGGCACGTCCGCCTCGGTCGCCTCGCGGATGATCGGCTCGCCCATCACAGCTCCTTCAGCACGGACCACTCGGCCGCGCAGACCTGGTAGCCGAGCCAGTCGTTGACCGCGAGCATCGGCTTGTTCTCGTAGTCGTTGCAGGTGATCGCGGTGTGGATGCCGACCTCGGCGGCCTTGCGCAGCGCGGCCGACTTGACCAGCTTGGCCAGGCCCCGGCCGCGGTACTCGCGCAGCGTGCAGGTGCCGGTCGAGGTGCCCCGGCCGGTGGCCTGGTCGGCCTCCATGAACGTCGCGCACGCGGGCACCCCGTCGACGACCGCCACGGTGCCGACGTGGTGCTGCTGGTCGGGGCTCTCCCAGTAGCGCTGGAGCCACAGGTCGTAGGGCGTGCCGTCGTACGACACGTCGCCCGGTTCGTCGATCGAGGCGGCCTGGTCCAGGTCGTAGACCGCGCGCGGACCGGCCTCGGCGAGGCTCAGCAGGGTGACGCCCGGCGGCAGCTCGGGCTGCGGTGGCAGGGTGCGTGTGTCCAGCTGCGAGAAGCGGTCCTTGGCCCCGAGGCTGAAGCCGCGGCTGCGGGCGAAGGCCAGCGTCGCCTCGTCGTCGTTGGCCCACGCGTGCACCCGGGTGGCGCCGATGTCGCGCAGGTGCGCCTCCAGGCGGCTGTGCAGTGCCGAACCGGTGCCCCGGCCCCGGAAGTCCGGATCCACCACCAGCGTCAGCGCGCCGGTGTTCGGCACCGAGGTCTGCAGGTTCAGGTTCGCCGTGCCGAAGCCGACGACGCGGCCGCCGTGCTCGGCCAGCAGCCGCAGCGCCCGGCTGGCCTCGGGCACGGTGCGGAACCAGTTCTCCTGCGCCGCCACGCTGGCCGTGAACCAGGCATAGCTGGCGGTCCGGAGGCGGGCCAGCTCGGGTACGTCCGCCAGGGTCGTGTTGCGGATCAGCAGTTGTTCGGTCACGCCCCCTGTCTAGCAGCGGCCGCAACCCATTTACCTCAGTCGCGCAGGGCGAGGTCCGCGGTCGTGCGCTGCCCGGCCGCGACCGTCACGCGTACGGGGGCGGAGGCGCGGGCGCCGTCCCGGGCGAGCAGGTCGTAGGTGCCGGGCAGCAGCTGCCACTCGTACCGGCCGTCCTGGCCGGTGGTGACGGCCTTGTCCGGGACGGCGGGGGCGGAGCTGTCGGCGCCCGTGGGGACGACCAGCGCGCTCGGCACGGGCCGGCCGGCCGCGTCCTGGACGATGCCCGTGACGGTGCCCCACACGGCGGGTCCGGCGGACCTGTCCGGCGTCGCGGGCGAGCCGGAGCTGCCGCAGGCGGTGAGCGCGGCGGTGATGACGGCCAGCGCGACCAGCAGGCGAACGTGTCTCACAGTTCCTCCTTTGCCTGTGTGATGAGACTGCCCAAGGCGGGGTCGGGTTCCGTACGCTCATCGGGAGGGCGGAGGCCGGTGTCGTCGGTCTCCGCCCTCCCTTCCGTCACGGCTGGTTGATCCAGTAGTTGATGAACGACATCACGGTCGGGTTGAACCGGGTGCCGCTGTTCTGGTTGTTGACGGCCCCGTTGGTGTGGATGCCGCCGATGCACCACCCGCTGCACAGGCCGGGCGTCACGGAGTTGTAGTGGTAGAGCGGGGCGCCGCTCTGGCCGTTGAAGGTGTCGATCTGGTACCAGACCCGGGTGGCCGACTGGCTGCTGATCGGGTCGCTGTCCCACCACATCGTCGCGTAGGGCTTGTCGCCCGGGTAGCCTTCGACGTAGAAGTACTGCCCGGTCAGCGTCTCGCCGGTGTTGTACCACCAGCCGAACCAGCCCACCGTGTTGCCGATGTCGCAGGTGAGCTTGATCAGGCCGTAGTCGTGGTCGGGCGAGCCGGTGCTGATCCAGTCGGACGTCGTCCAGACGTCGTTGATGCCGCCGCTGCACGAGCCGTAGGGCTCGCTCGCGCCGTTCTTGCCGGGGGTCGCCCGGTAGGAGGTCACCCAGCCGCCGTAGTAGACGCAGTGCCCGGCGGTGACCACGACGTCCCGGCTGAGCATGAAGCCGGTGCAGCCGCCCTGGTTCGTCGACAGGTGGACGATCGCGTTCCAGGGGTAGGTGGTCGGCGCGCCCTCGGCGATCCGCTCGTCGGTGCCGATGACGCTGTCGGGGTTGACGGTGCCGCCGGTGCCGATGGCCGACCCGGAGAGCGGGCTCTTGCCGGCGGTCACCCCCTTGCCCTGGGTGTTGCCGCTGGCTCCGGCGCGGGTCACCGAGGCGAACGCCGAGGACGGGATGGTGATGGTCTTGCCGGCGCCGTTGACCATGGTCACGCCGCCGGTCGGGGCGGCGGCCTCAGGCGCCGCGGCGGCGGGGGAGGCGGCGGCGCTGAGCGCGGTGGCCGCCAGGAGGGCGGCGACCAGCAGGCCGCGCCCCCAGAGCGGGGTCGGGGAGGTGGATGGTGCGGGGATGCGACGTCGGCTCACGTCGGCTCCTTCCGGTGGAAGTGTCGGGCCCGATCGGCTCGACACACCACCATAAGGACATATTTAGATCAATGACTATGACCTACCTAAACGTAGCGTGACCGGTTGACGACATGAAGGAGTGGGGGCTGAAGGTTGCGGCATGCCGGTGTCACGCGTAACGGAGCCGGGTACGGCACCCGCCCGCTGGGCAGCCGGGCGGGTGCCGTACCCGTGTCCTCAGAGCGTCAGCGTCCAGCTGTTGACGTAGCCGGTGTCGCTCGACGCCGCGTCCTGCACCCGCAGCCGCCACATGCCGTTGGCGGCCTCGCTCGACAGGTTCACGGTGAAGGTCTGGTCGATGTTGTCGGCGCTGCCGCCGGCCCGGTTGGCCAGCGTGTAGACGCTGCCGTCCGGCGCCACCAGCGCCACCACCAGGTCACCCTTGTACGGGTGCACGATGTGCACCTCGGCGGTGGCCGTCGCCGAGGCGTTGCGCGCGCAGCCGGTGATGGTGATGTCGCTGTAGACCGTGCTCAGGTCCGGGATGGCGACGTCGGTCGGGTTGGTGCCGGTGCAGCCGGGCGCCCCGTTGACGGTCAGCGTGTAGGTCGCGGTCCGGGTCGCCCCGGTGCCGGTCCCGGTCACGGTGACCGGGTACGTCCCCGCCGGGGTCGACGCCGAGGTGCTGACGGTCAGCGTCGCCGACTGCCCGGAGGTGACCGAGGCCGGGCTGAACGACGCGGTCGCGCCGCTGGGCAGGCCGCTCGCGGTGAGGTTGACGGTCTGCGCCGCACCGTTGGTGACCGCCGTGGCGACCGTGGCGGTCACCGCGCTGCCCGGGTTGACCGCGCCCGAGGCCGGGCTGAGGCTCACCGAGAAGTCGTTGGCGGCCGTGCAGTACTGCGCCTGCTTGTTGATGGCCCGGTACGGGCAGTCGGCGTACTCCGACAGCAGCAGCACCGCGTCGCGGTTGCGCGAGGTCTGCGCCGCGATCACCTCGTCGGCCGGGTAGAAGCCGGGGCTGGACGAGACCGGGTACATCTCGAACGTGTACGTCCACACCCGCTGGTCGCCCCAGAGCCAGTCGGTGATGTCGCCGTCGGTGACGTACAGGTCGCTGCCCTGCTCCGGGGTGTAGCCGTTGGTGGCCGCCATCTGCTGGCCGATGGTGGCGAACGTGTTGCGCTCGTCCAGGGTCATGCCCGGGTTGACCGTGTCGGCGGTGGTGTACCCGAACGGCCACAGGATCAGCTCGCCGTACGTGTGGAAGTCGATGTTGGCCTTGACCTGCTGCACCCCGCCGATCCGGCGCGACAGCACGAAGTCGCGCAGCACCTGCGCCTCCGGGGTGGAGAACGCCGACGGACCCCGGTAGGTCTCGCTGGAGGTGCTGCCGCTGGAGCCGCCGCAGCAGCCCCACTTGTAGCCGAAGTTGCGGTTGATGTCCGTGCCCACGCTGCTCGAACCGCTGTTGGGCTGCCGGTTCTTGCGCCAGGAGCGGTAGGAGCCGGTGGCGATGTCGTACTCGCCGCCGTCCGGGTTGAGGTCCGGGATGATCCAGATCTCGCGGGAGTCGACCGCGGCGCGGACCCGGCTGTCCGTGGCGTACTGGTCGGTGAGCAGGTTGGCCAGGTAGAGCGCCATCTCTACGGTCAGGTGCTCGCGCGCGTGCAGGTGTGCGTTGATCAGGACCTCGGGCTCGTTCTCGTCGGTGCCGACGTTGTCGGAGATCTTCAGGGCGGTGATGGCCCTGCCCTCGTACGAGGTGCCGATCTGGGTCTTCGTCGCCAGCGTCGGGTGGTCGGCCACGATCTTGTTCAGCTCGGCGGTCGTCTCGGCGAAGTCGTGGTAGCCCGAGTCCGCCGACGGGAAGCCGTAGGCGATCGCGCCGGGGCTGGCCGCCTGGGCCGGGCCGGGCTGCTGTTCGAGGGTGAAGCCGAGCGCCCGGATGCGGGCCACCTCGGCGCCGGTGGCGGTGATGTAGACCCGGCCGTGCTCGACCAGGTCGATCGCGGCCCCGGTGCGGGCCACGGCGTTGCGGTCGGCCACCGTCCGGGGGCCGACGACGAGGTACTGCGCGGAGCTGTCCGGGGCGCTGCTGGGGCCGACCGGCGCGGCGGCGGCCGGTGCGGTGACGGCCAGGGCCGCGCCGAGGGTCAGCGCGGTCAGCAGGAGTCTGCGTCGCATGGGGAACCAGTCCTTTCCGGGGGTATGGGGCAGGCCCGGCCGACGGGGGAGCGACCGGGCCTGCCAGGAGTGAGGTCAGAGGGTGAGCGTCCAGCTGTTGATATAGCCGGTGTCGGCCGACGCGGCGTCCTGGACACGCAGGCGCCAGGTGCCGTTGCGAACCTCGCTGGACAGGTTCACGGTGAAGGTCTGGTCGATGTTGTCGGCGCTGCCGCCGACGCGGTTGGCCAGCGTGTACGCGCTGCCGTCCGGCGCCACCAGCGCCACCACCAGGTCACCCTTGTACGGGTGCACGATGTGCACCTCGACCGTCGAGGTCGCCGACGCGTTGCCGGTGCAGCCGGACAGGGTGATGTCGCTGTAGACCGTGCTCAGGTCCGGGATGGCCACGTCGGTGCCGTTGGTGGCGGCGCCGCAGGTGCCGACCGCGTTCACGGTCCAGCCGAACGAGGCGGTGCCGCTCTTGCTCGCGCTGTCCGTGGCGGTCACCACCACGGTGGAGGTGCCCGGGGTGGTCGGCGTGCCGGTGATCTGGCCGGTGCTCGCGCTGATCGACAGGCCCGCCGGCAGCCCGGTCGCCGACCAGCTGTACGGCGCGGTGCCCCCGGAGGCGGTGTTGTTCAGCGTGACCGCAGTGCCCACGGTGGTGGTCTGGTTGCCCGGGTTGGCCACCGCGACGCCGCCGGGCGCCCCGCCCAAGGACACGGCCGCGTTGTAGATGTCGTTGGCGAAGTAGCGGACCTCGGTGTACACGCCCGGGTTCTGGGCGCGGGCGCAGCCGGTGCCCCAGCTCGTGATGCCGACCTGGACCCACTCGTTGGCGGCGTTGCGCTTGAACATCGGGCCGCCGGAGTCGCCCTGGCAGGTGTCGACGCCGCCGGAGCTCCAGTTGCCGGCGCAGATCTCCTCGTTGGCGATCAGCCCCGAGTAGTCGCCGCCCGCGCTCTGGCACTGGGTGTCGGTGATGAAGGAGACGTCGGCCTTGCGCAGGTAGCGCTGCTGCGCGCCGCCCTCGCTGGCCGCGCCCCAGCCGGCCACGGTGAACGTGCCGCTGTGCAGGGAGGTGTCGGTGGCGATCTTCAGCAGCGGGGCCTGCGTGATCGGGCTGGACAGGCGGATCAGCGCCCAGTCCTTGCCGGTGCCGTTGTAGCCGGGCGCGCGGTAGACGTAGTTCGACGTCCGGGTGACCCGGCTGGTGCTCTGCAGGTCGACCACGCCCCAGGTGGCGGTGATCGAGCTGTTGTTACCGGTGGCCCCGACGCAGTGGGCCGCGGTGAGCACCAGGCTCTGGGTGTACATGGCACCGCCGCAGCCCATGGACAGGCGCACCATCCACGGGAACTCGCCCTGCGTGGCGAGCACGCCGCCGACGATCGGCTGCGGGCCCCCCGGGCCGACGGGCACCGCCTGCGCGGGCGCCGCCGCGGCCAGGCCGCCGATGACGGCCGCGGTCAGCGCGATCGCGCCGCCCCGCAGGGCCGTTCGTAGTGATTGCCGCACGGATCCTCCCAAGGTCCGACCGGCCGCCCGGCGGCTTCTGGCCCCGGGCAGCGGTGAGTTCCCCTGGAAGGTAACGATTCCAGTGATACATGGCAATATTGAAGTTAGTAAAATCCTTGGTCAGCCTGCGGCGTAGAACAGCTGCGCGCCGGTGTGCAGCGGCACGGGGTCGGTCTGCGGGGCGATCGTCTTGTCGATGTTGCCGCCCTCGGGGTGCACCGCGGCGAGCTCCGGCCGGTAGGTGAACAGCAGCTCGGTGAGCTTGTTCGCCAGCTCGATCGGCATGTCCTCGCCCACCACGATCAGGTTCGGCACGGCCACCGTCTCCACGCTGCGGTCCAGCCCGTACGCCGTCTTCGGGATCATGCCCGCCGCGTAGACGTCCGGGTGCGCCTTGTACAGCGCGGGCAGCACCTCGGCCAGCGGCACCAGCGTGAACCTGCCCGGCGACTGGTCGAACAGCGCGGTGAGGCCGACCGTGGGCAGGCCCGCGGTGTAGAACATCGCGTCCAGCCTGCCCTGGCCCATCATCGTCGTCATCTGCGACAGCGACGCCGAGGTGCGGTCCAGGTCCCGGTCCGGGTTGAGGCCGGCCGCGGTGAGCACCCGCAGCGCCACCAGCTCGGTGCCGGAGCCTTTCGGGCCGGTCGCCACCCGCAGGTCGCGCAGGCCCTTCACCGACGAGATGTGGGCGTCGGCGCGCACCACCAGGTGGGTGTAGCTGTTCCACACCCGGGCCAGGGCGCGCAGCCGGACCGGCTTGCCCGTGAAGGCGCCCTTGCCCGCGGCCGCGTCGGCGGCCACGTCGGCGAAGGTGAACGCGACGTCCACGTCGCCGCGGGCGAGGCGCTGCAGGTTCTCGCCCGCGCCGTTGGTCGGCGGGGCCAGCGCCTCGTACCCGGGCAGGTGCCGGTTGACGACGTCGGCGTAGCCCCCGCCGATCTGGTTGAACACGCCGTTGGTGGGGCCGGTGCCGATGGTGAGGATGCCGTTGTGCCAGGGCGGCAGGCCGCCGTCCGTCTCGGACGAGCACGCCGTCGTGACGGCGGCCAGCAGCACGGCCGACACCAGCACAGCCAGTCGGCGCCGGATCCTCGTCATGTCAGGCGTCTGCCCGGGCACCGGGCTCCAGCGCGTACGCCACGCGGTGGGCGAGCAGGGCCGTCTCGTACCCGATCTGGCCCAGGTCGCAGCCCGGCGCGGTCACCACGGCCAGGAAGGCCCGGTCGCGTACGGCCATGATGAGCAGCACGCCCTCGTCCATGTCCACCACCGTCTGGCGCACCTGCCCGGTGTTGAGGCAGGTCGCGGCGCCGACGGTGAGGCTGGCCAGGCCGCTGGTGATGGCGGAGAGCTTGTCGGACAGGTCCTGGCGCAGTCCCTCGGACGACGCGATGGTCATGCCGTCCACGGACACGGCGAGGGCGTAGGTGACGTCGGCGATCCGTTTGGCGAACGAGGTCAGCAGCCAGTCCAGGCTGTGGACCTCTTCGGCACCGGCGAGCTGGGCGGAGTTCTGAGTCATGGGGTGCTTTCCTTCTTAGCCGGCGAGCTTGCCTGCTGCTCGAGGGCCAGCTCGCGGTGAGCGGCCGCGATACCGGTGGCCAATCCCGACAGCCGGGTGCGGACCACTTCCGGGTCCAGGGCGTCGACACGTGGTCGTCTTGCCGTGCCGCCGTCCGGTGCCAGCACGTCGCCGGGTCGGCGACGCGGCAGCCCCGACGGCAAGAGCTCGCGTTCGTGATGAGCGGGGGGAGCGGCGACGACCGCAGGGATCACCTGGGTCGCCGCGTCGGTGCCGCCGGCCGGACGGGCCGGGAAGTGGGCGGCGGACGGGGGGAGGGCGGATGAGGGGACGGACGGAGTCGGGGGGACTGCCGTGACGGTGATGATCGGGGACGGGACGGTCGGTGAGTCGAGCGTAGGCGATGGCACGGTCGGCGAGGGATCCCGTGCCGGTTCCGTGCCCGCGCGCCTGGTCCGCAGCGTCTCGCCGTCGGGCAGCGCCGGGCCGGGCGCGGCCACGGTCAGCCGCTCGGCCGCGACCGGCGGCGGAGCCAGCAGGGTGGTGGGCAGCAGCACCAGGGCCACGGTGCCGCCGCCGGGGCTGCTGCGCAGCTGCACCGTGATGCCGCGCCGGGCCGCGATCCGGGCCACCACCAGCAGACCCATGGTGCGGGTCAGGTCACTGGTCAGGGTGGACGGACGGGTCAGCCGCTCGTTGATCTCGTCGAGCTGCTGCGGCGGCATGCCGATGCCGGAGTCGAACACGCTGAGGGTCAGGCCGTCCACGCCGCGGCGGCTGGAGACCAGCACCCGGCTGTTGGGCGGGGAGAAGTCGGTGGCGTTCTCCAGCACCTCGGCCAGCAGGTGCACCACGTCGCCGACCGCGTGGGCGACCACGGACAGGTCGGCGATGGCCTGGGTCTCGATGCGGGTGTACTGGTCGATCTCGGCGGCCGCCGCGTGCACCACGTCGATGAGCAGCTCGCTGCGTACGAACCGGCGGCTGGGCTCGCCGCCCGCCAGCACCAGCAGGTTCTCCTCGTTGCGGCGCATGCGCGCGGCGAGGTGGTCCAGCGCGAACAGCCGGGCCAGCGACTGCGGGTCGGTCTCGTCGCGTTCGAACTCGTCGATCAGGTGCAGCTGCCGCTGCACCAGCGTCTGCCCGCGCCGGGACAGGTTGACGAACATCGCCGACACGTCGTTGCGCAGCATCGCCTGGTCGGCGGCCAGGCGCAGCGCCTGCTGGTGCAGCGCGCCCAGCGCCGCGCCGACCTCGCCGATCTCGTCGGCGGGCCCGGACAGCTGGGCGTCGACCCTGGTCGTCGCGGCCTTGGTGAGGCGGCGGACCGTCTCGGCGCTCGGCGCGGCGGAGACCTCGGCGATGGCGGTGGGCAGCTCGTCGGTGGCGACGGTGAGCGCGGCCCGGCTCAGCTTGCGCAGGCCGCGGCTGGTGCGTACGGCCAGGAACACCGCGAACGCCAGCGACACCAGGATCGCGGCGACCGTGCCGCTGCCGGCCAGCCAGGCCTTGCGCACCGCGTTGGCCTGCAGCATGGCGGCCCGGTCGTCGAGGCTGGTGACGACCTCCAGCTCGAACAGGTACAGCCGCCGCAGCGCGTTGGTCTGGGCGATGTGCCAGGCGTCGGGGTCGATGCGCAGCGCCGCCGGGTCGGTGTCGCCGCGCAGCGCCGCCGCCAGCAGCTGCTCGGCCTTGGTCACGTCCTCGCCGCTGACCACCCGGAGGTACCGGGCGTGCAGGCTCGCCCCGGCGATCGGCTCGAGCTGGGCCTCGCGTTCGATCTGGGCGCCGTGCAGCTCGGCGAGCTCGGCCAGCTGGCCGGGCTCGAACCGGTTGCGGCCGAACGCCTCGCGCAGCAGGCCGCGCGCCTCCGACCGGTGGTGCTCGATCGCGTTGAGCACCGAGATGGTGCGGGCCAGCGCGTTCAGGTCCGGGTCCTTGGGCTCGGCGGCCAGCGCCTCGCCGACGGCGACCATCGCGTGGGTGAGGTCGTCGTAGATCTCCTCGGGGGAGCCCTCGCCCTCGCCGCCCTCCGCGTTCAGCGCCTGGGGCTGCTGGGCGCGGTCGCGCAGCTGGGGCAGGGCGGACAGGTCGGCACCGGCCTCGGCCAGCAGCTCGCGCAGGGCGGGCGTGGTCTGCATGACCTTGGCCGTGGTCTGGGTGTAGCGCACCACGGCCTCGTCGGTGCGCTTGCGCTGGGTCGCGAGCAGCTGCGCACCCGCCTTGCCGCCGCGCTGCAGCAGCGCCTCGGTCTCGGCGATCTCAAGTTCGAGCTGGTGGTTGAGCCGGACGGTGGCGGTGAGCGCGTCGGTCAGCACCACCGACTGCCGGGCGTCGTCGATGCTGCGCATCGCCGCCCGGGTCTGGACGCCGCCGAGCACCGCGAGCGCCGCCGTGGCCACGGCGATCGGCAGGAGCAGCCGGTACCGGATCGAGCGCAGCGGCTTGACCCGGCGGCGCGCCGGCAGGGCCGGTTCGGTGTCCCGTGCGTAATGAGGTGCCCACGGCGGCGTGGAGCCGCTCGTGCCTGTCATCCCATGCACCTCCGGACGGTGTGTCGCGCCTTGTTGAGCGTTGCGTGCGCAAACGTGCGCCACAACCCCCGAACCGTCCACCGGACGGCTACTTCGTGGTCATCTAGGACGACACGTTCGTCGGTACCGGTGGGCGGATCTGAGGCGATGGTAGATGTTTCAACGGTGTTGCGCTGAAGCGCTCTCACGTTAACGGCTTCCTGTCGTCACCGGGCGTGTGGCGGCGTCCGGAACCGACGGCTGTGGGTAGCCTGACCCGGATTACCTAATAATCGGTGATTTGGGGGATAGATGAAGACCCGCACCAACCTCGTCCTGACGGCGGTGCTGGCCGTCGCATTGGGCGGCGCCGCCTGGGCGGTGCTGCGACCGGCGGCGTCGGCATCGGACCCGGGCGGCGCGGCCGACGCGCCCGTCGTCACCGAGCCCGCCGTCGAGGGCAAACTGGTCAGCGGCGCCGACGTGCACATGGAGACCGCGCCCGGGGCCGCCGAGGCCGCCGCGCACAGCCACGGGGCGACGCTGGGCTGCACCGACTGGGAGATCTGGACCGCGCGGCCCGCTACCCGGGTCTGGTTCGGCGGATGCGTGAGCGGCTCGCAGACGGTGCACGCGCACCTGGCCGACGGCGTGTTCGAGAACGAGTTCGCCGGGCGCGCGGACCTCGCCGCCGACCGCGACTACGAGCTGCGGGTGCGGTACCGGTTCGACGCGGCGGGCGGGCAGACCACGTGGGGGCCGTACGCGCGGCGCGCCTTCCGCACCGACGCCCAGCGCAAGCCGCTGCCCAACGGCGACCGCTGGGTGGTGCGCCAGCCCGGCTACCGGGTCGAGGAGGTGGCTGACGGGTTCGAGCTGCCGGTGCACATCGCGATGGTGCCCGAGCACTCCGACGACCGCGCCGCGCCGCTGGCGTACGTGACGGAGCTGTACGGCTCCATCAAGGTCGTCACCGGCGACTTCAAGACCCGCACCTACGCCGAGGACCTGCTGAACTTCGACCCCAGCGGCAAGTTCCCCGGCAAGGGCGAGACCGGCGTGACCGGCGTGGTGGTCGAGCCGAGGACCGGCGACGTGTTCGCGGCGGTCCTGCACGAGTCCGGCGGCAGGCACTACCCGCGCGTGATCCGGCTGCACAGCACCGACGGCGGCCTGCGCGCGGCGAAGCAGACCACGGTGCTGGACATGCCGGGGGAGTCGCAGGAGGCCGCGCACCAGATCTCGCAGCTGACCATCGGGCCGGACGGGAAGCTCTACGTCCACATGGGCGACGGCATGACCCCGGAGACCGCCCGTGACCTGTCCTCCTTCCGGGGCAAGATCCTGCGGCTGAACCTGGACGGCAGCGCCCCCGAGGACAACCCGTACTACGACGCCAAGGACGGCGTCACCGCCCGCGACTACGTGTACGCCCTGGGCTTCCGCAACCCGTTCGGCGGCGCCTGGCGCCCCGGCGGCGGCTACTACGAGGTCGAGAACGGCACCTCCATCGACCGCCTCGCCAAGGTGGACCGGGGTGCGGACTACCGGTGGAACGGCGAGCGCGAGAGCATGCGCGAGCCCGCCCTGTACGTCTGGGAGCGCTCGACCGCCCCGACCGCCATCGCCTTCATCGACCCGCAGGTCAACCACGGCGCGGGCTTCCCGCAGGACAAGTACGGCCACATGTTCGTCGCCGAGAGCGGGCCCACCTACGCGCTCGGGCCGCAGGAGCTGGGCAAGCGGATCGTGGAGTTCACGTTCGCCCCGGACGGCTCGGTGTCGGACCCGAAGCCGCTGATCGAGTACAACGGCAAGGGCCGCTCGACCGTGGTCGGCCTGGCCGCGGGCCCGGACGGCCTCTACTTCACCGCCCTGTGGCCCGACGCCGAGGACGACGACCCGACCTCCGCCAACGCCAAGGTCTACCGGGTCCGCTACACGGGCTGACCGGTGACGCAGAGCGCCCCGCGACGAGTGTCGCGGGGCGCTCTGCGTCTGCGGGTCATGGCAGGACGATGAACTCCACCCGGCGGTTGATCGAGCGGTTGGCCTCGGTGGTGTCCGGGACCTTCAGCCGCGTCTCGCCGTAGCCGACCGAGGTCAGCCGTCCGGCGGCGACCCCGTGCGCGACCAGGAAGTCGACCACCGTCTTGGCTCGCGCCCGGCTCAGCGCCAGGTTGGTCTCGGCCGAGCCGATGGTGTCGGTGTGGCCCTCGATGCGCACCTTGACCGTCGGGTTCTCGTTCAGGATCTGCGCGGCCCGGGCCAGCGTCGCCTGCCCGGCCGTGGTGAGCACGACGCGGTTGTCCAGGAAGGTCACCGGCGGCAGGCTGACCAGCGCCTGCTGCACCTCGACCTTGAGCTGGTCGATCACGCTGGCGCCCGAGGCCACCGCCGCGGTCGCGATCGCGTCCTTGGCCGCCTGGGTCTCGATGGTGCCGGTCAGCGTCAGGGCGCCCTCGCGCAGCTCCACCGAGGCGTCGGTGGCGTTCTTGCCCAGGGCCTGCAGCACCGGCGGCAGGCCGGTGAGCCCGGTGCCGCCGACCGTGGCGTCGACGGTGACCTGGTTGTCGACCTCGGCCGAGATCGCGGTCGCGGCCTGCGCCAGCGCGGTGCGGGTGGCCTCGTCGGGCACCCGGCCGCTCAGCGTGACCTTGCCGCCGACCACCTTGACCAGCACCGACGGCAGGCCGGGCGCGGGCGTCGGCGACGGCTCGACCGCCGGGGTCTCGGGGAACTCAGCCTCGGCGACCCGGACGCCCTCCAACGCGCGGACGATGGCCAGCGCCCGGTCCGCCTCGGCGGCCGAGGCGACGCGCAGCGTGCCGTCGCGGCCGATGAAGCTGACCCGGATGCCGGTCAGCCCGGCCGCGGCCAGTGCCTGCTCGGACCGGCCGGTGAGGTTGTCCTCGATCTGGTGCCGGTTGGGGATGTGCTGCGCCACCACGATGCCGGTCAGCCCGACCACGGCGACGGTCAGCCCCACCAGGCGGCTGAACCTGCGGTTGTCGCGGTTGGTCATCAGGCCCGTCCCGTGTCGCGCCCGGCGACCAGGCGGCGGGCCAGGTCCTCGAACCCGGCCTCGTCGCCGTCGGCGAGCAGCTGGGCCTGCGCGGCCCAGGTCACGATGCTGGGCGCGAACTTCATGCCCGCGTTCTCGATCGCCGTGCGCAGGGTGGTCTCGTCGGCGGCGGCGAGCTGGGCGTAAGTGCGGATGCCGGCGGTGTTCAGGGCGGCCTTCATCTTCGGGCCGATGCCCTCGATGCGCTCGATGTCGTCGGCGGGGGTGTCGTCGACCGCGACGGCGACGGCCGCGGCCACGGGGATGTCGGCGTCGGCGGCGTCATCCGGTTCGACCTGCTTGGGCACGGCGGCCTTCACGATCGGGGCGACCTTGGTGACCGGGCGCTGCTGCACCTCGATCTCGTCCGGCTCGGCGGCGGGCTCGGCGGCGGCGACGACCGGCTGCTCGGCGGCGGCCTGCGCGGCGTCGGCCTTGGCCGACTCCATCGCCACCACGTCCTCGCGGATGCGGGACAGGGTGATCGTGTCGACCATCTCCTCGTCGACGACCTCCTCAATGGACTCCGGCTTGCGCCGCGCCCAGAGCAGATAGCCGACGAGCAGGCCCAGGATGAAGGCCGCGATGATTATGAGGAGCGACTGGCCGATGAACCAGGCCACGAAGACCTCCAAAGTGAACGCGCTTTTCGGGGTGAAGCGCTGCGGGAAACTCGGGGCAGCTTCGCATACGCCCGACGGTTGCGACAGAGCGCACCGGCCGGTTGTGGCGTCGTCGGCAGGGGTGGAAGCGGTTCGGCTGCTTGACACTCCACCGCTCGGACACAGGCCCTTGACCGCCCGGCGCGGTGTGCGACCATATCGACGGGAGCCGACGTCGAAACGGCCGCCAGGGTGGGGCAGGCCCGGCCGGACCACGACGTCATGTCAGCCAAGCTTCGACCCGCGTCACCGCGCCGTACGCCGGTGGCGTGCGAAAGGACTCCCGCTCATGACTACCGGACCCCTGTCCCCGACCCGCCGCGCCCGTGCGCTGCGCCTGCGCGCGGCGGTGCTGGCCGCGCTGTCGGCGCTGGCCCTGGCCGTGCTGATGCTGCCGCGCCTGCCCGCGGCTGCCCTCACCGTGACCACGCCGGTCACCGGCAACACCACCTGGTTCGACGCGCTCGGCGCACCCTACGGCGGCTGCGGGTTGCCGCAGGCCGACCTCGACAGCCAGGACTTCATCGCGCTCAACGTGTTCAACACCCCCGGCGACTACGCCTACTCGACGCGGCCCGTGCCGGCCGGGACGAAGGTCGGGGCCTGGGACAACGGGCGCAACTGCGGCCGCTGGGTGCAGGTCACCGTCGGCGACTACTGCACCGGTATCAACGACGGGGCGCCCGGCCAGGCGTTCTGCCGCAACGGGTCGTACGTCGCCGACGGCTACAACGGCGGCGTGCTGAACATGCTGGTCGCCGACAGCTGCGGCGACGCCAACGCGTGGTGCCGGGACGATCCGTACCACATCGACCTGGCCAAGGCGTCGCTCAACCGGTTCGTCAAGAACGGCGCCCCGCTGGCCGACCTGTACCCGAACCACTTCAACAACCGCCACATGACCTGGCAGTTCATCCCCGCGCCGAACTACAGCGGGGACATCGAGATCGGGTTCATGCGCGGCGCCCAGTCGTGGTGGGGCGCGATCGCGGTCAACCACCTGGCCAACGGCATCCACGGGGTGGAGTACTTCGCCAACGGGGCCTGGCAGGCCGCGAGCATGAACAGCGACATGGGCCAGAGCTACATCACCGCGCCGGTCACCTCGGGCGGCACCCAGTTCCAGATCCGGGTCCGCGACGCCAACGACGTCCTGATCAACAACGGCCGGGTGTACACGTTCTCGCTGCCCGCCTCCTGCGGTTCCTCCTGCCCGGGGGCGTACACCGAGGTCGCCTACACCACCAGCGGCGGCCCCTCCGGCAGCCCGTCGGCCACTGCCAGCGCCAGTGCTTCGCCGAGCCCGAGCCCGAGCGCGTCGCCCAGCGCGTCGCCGAGCCCGTCGCCCAGCCCGTCGGGCCAGGCCGGCGCATGCACCGCGACCGGGTCGGTGTCCAGCCAGTGGCAGGGCGGCTGGCAGGGCCAGATCACCGTCACCGCCGGGGCGGCGCCGATCAGCGCCTGGACGGTCAGGTTCACGCTCCCGGCCGGGGCGTCGATCACGCAGCTGTGGAACGGCGTGCTGACGGTCAGCGGCTCGACCGCGACCGTCAAGAACGCGACCTACAACGGCAGCCTGAACGCGCGCGGCTCCACCACGTTCGGCTTCACGGCGAGCGGCACCCCCTTCACCGTCCCCCTCACCTGCACCTCCCCGTAGCGTGTTCGTGCGGTTCCGGGGAAAGTGCGCGAATCGAGGCCAAGATTCCAGCACTTTCCCCGGAACCGCACCGGTCTAGGATGCGCGTGTGTCGATGACGATCACGCATGTGCGCGACCTGGACTCGGTCGTGGGGCGGTTCCTGGGCCACAGCGAGTGGCACGAGATCACGCAGCGGCAGGTGGACCTGTTCGCCGAGGCCACCTGGGACCACCAGTGGATCCACACCGACCCGGAGCGCGCCGCCGCCGGGCCGTACGGGCAGACCATCGCGCACGGCTTCCTCACCATGTCGCTGACGCCGACCCTGCTCGCCGAGATCTGGCGCGTGGACGGCGTCGACATGACCGTCAACCAGGGCATGGACAACCTGCGCCTGCGCGCGCCGGTCCCGGTCGGCGCGAAGGTGCGGATGGGGGCCGACCTGCTGTCGGCCCGCACCCGCCCGCGGGGCTACCACGAGGTCGTGGTGAAGCTGGTGTGGGAGCTGGAGCACGCGGGCCGGCAGAAGAAGGCGGCCACCGCCGACCTGACCATCCTGCTGCGCCAGACCGCCGCGGATCCGGTGCCCCAGCCGGCGGCCTAGCTCAGGGCTGCTGCCCGCTCCAGCGGGCGTCGTCCTCATCCCACTGCTCGTTGCGCTCCTGCACGCGCTGGAGCGCCTGCTCGGCCTCGGCGGCCGTACCGTACGGGCCGAGCAGGTTCTTGGCGGGGCAGCGGTCCTTGCCCGTCTCGACGCGGTGGTGCGCTACGCACCAGAAGTACTGCGGCGGGTTCCCGACATCGGTCATAGAGTCACTATGCCCCGCCGCGCACTCCTACAACACCGAGACGTGTACGTGGTTGGTGTGGTCGCCCGCGGGGGAGTCGCCGCAGTTGGAGCCCGCGGAGCTGTACGACTTCCAGGCGCCGTTGACCCAGATCTTGCAGTACCAGATCACGTACATGATGCCGAGGCGGCCGGCGTTCTTGATGTAGAACGAGGCCAGCTCGTTGCCGTAGGTGCGGTTGGCGCCGCTGGCGGACCGGTTCTCGAACCCGCTGACCCCGGCGGCGAAGTCGCAGGCGCGCCCCTTCGGGTGCTCGCCGTCGCCGCCGCTGCGGTGGCAGGAGACGTAGTGGTTGAACCCGGCGGCCTTGGCCTGGTTCATCGCCCACAGCGTGCGCGGGGTGATGCAGCCGCTCGTGGTCGGGTCGTTGATGCTGCACGTCTCCTTGGGCCACGACCCGTCGGAGTTGCGCGGGGCGGGCTTGGCCAGCGGCGAGTTCGGGTTGATGTACCCGGTGGTGCCGCCGCCGCCCACGGCCGCCCGCAGCTCCTTCTCCACCGCCTTCTTGCGCTTGTCCATGTCGGCGAGCGCGGCCTGCTCGGTCTTGATCTCGGCTGCGAGCGTGGCCCTGGCGTCGTTGATCTCGCGCTGGCGCTGGGTCAGCGTGGCCAGGCGGCTCTGGTCGCGCTCGGTGAGCCGGTCCATCGCGCTGGCCCGCTGGAGCAGCGAACCGGGCTCGCCGCCGCTGATCATGAGGCTGATGACGCCGAGCCGGCTGGTCTTGTACGCCTCCGCCGCGTACGCCCCGACGAGCTTCTTGAGCCCGACCAGGTCGGCCTCGGCGGCGGCCAGTTCGGCGTTGAGCGCCTTCTGCCGGGCCTGCGAGGCCTCCAGCGTCGCCTGCGCCTCCAGGTAGCCCTTGGCCAGGCTGTCGAGGTTCGCGCGCAGCTTGGCCAGCTTGGCGTTGCTGCCCTCGTTCGGCGGCTCGGCCAGCGCGGGCGCGGCCGGGGCCAGCCCGGTCAGCAGCAGGGTCACGACGGCCAGCAGCAGCGCGGCCGTAGTGCCACGCCGTCTCGGCCGCCGGGGCGCGATGGGGGTCACGGGGGTTCCTTCCGTCGGTGCCGCGCGGACTCCGCCGGTGCCGTCCGGGCCGCCGGGGGCGGCGGCCGGGGGAGCGGGCCAGGTGGTGGGGCCACTGGCGGAGTCGGGGTGCGCGACGGTTGGCAGGCGGTACGTGAACGGGGCTCGGTGCCAGGACAGGCGGTCAGACTACCGCGTCGCGGCGGGGCCGCTCAAAAGCGCATTCGAGCGACGCCCGGCCGGGCAGGTAATAGTGTTATCCGGAGGGGATTGTGTCGTCTCGCACCGTTTCGGCGCTATTCACGGCCTGGATGGTGCTGGTTGGCGTGCTCTACTACGCCATCGCACCGGTCCAGGTGTGGCTGTGGGCCGTACTGGGGATCAGCGGCGTCCTGGCGATCGAGCTGGGCATCCGCCGCAACCGCCCCAGACGCGCGCGCCCATGGCACCTGCTCGCCCTCGCGCTGCTCCTCTTCGTGGTCGGCGACGCCGCCTCGGCGCTGATAAACCGCAACGCGGCCACCCCGTACCACGTGCCCTTCCTCGTCGACCTGTGCTACCTGGTCATGTTCATCGTGATGAGCATGGGTCTGATGGGCCTGGCCAGCTCCGGCTCGGCGATCAGGGACCGGGCCGGGGTGCTGGACGCGCTCACCCTCCTGCTCGGCGTCGGACTGCTGGCCTGGGTGATCGTCATCGAGCCCCGCTTCGACACCCCCGGTCTCAGCCCGCTGGACCAGATCACCACCATCGCGTATCCCCTGGCCGATCTGGTGCTGCTCAGCATGGTGCTGCGCATCGTGGTGGTGTCGCGGTGGAGCGCGCCGGTGGTCCTGCTCGCGATCGGCGGTGCGGGCATGTTCGTCAGCGACATGCTGCACCTGTTCGCCCGCCTGGACGGCTTCTGGCACATCGGCGGCCAGCTCGACGTGGGGTGGATGCTGCTCTACTGGGGCTGGGGCCTGGCCGCGCTCCAGCCGCAGATGGTGTGGCTGACCGAGCCCCGCTCGCTGCAGTCCAACGAGCTGAGCGGGCGGCGGGTGGTCATCCTCGCCCTCTCCTCGCTCGCGCCGCCCGCGCTGCTGCTGGTCGAGGGGCTGCGCGGTCCCGTCGACAACGGCGAGATCATCGCGATCCTGACCGTGGCCATGTTCGTGCTGGTCCTGGTGCGGCTGATCGACGCGATGCGCAGCCACACGCAGTCGCTGACCCGGGAGCGGATGCTGCGCGAGGCCGGGGTGGAGCTGGTCGGCTCGACCGATACCGCCCAGGTGTCCGACGCCGTGCGGCGGGCCGCGACCGGGCTGATGCCGCGGGACGCCGACCACCGGGTGGTCCTCTCCCTGAACCAGGCGGACCAGCCCGTCCCGGTCGGTTCGGCCGACGCCGGGCTCCCGAGTACGACCCGGCTCTGCCACATCGGCGACCTGCCCGAGCCGGACGCGCGCGAGCTGGCCGGATTCGACGTGGCGCTCAGCTGCCCGCTGGCCCCGGCCGACGGCGCCGCGGGCGGGCGCCGCATCGGCACGCTGCTGGTCGCCGCCGAAGAGAGCACGCTGCGTACGCTGCAGGGCTCGATCGAGGTGCTGGCGCTGCAGGCCGCGCTGGCCCTGGCCCGGATCACCGCCAACGACGAGATCAACCGGCGCGACAGCGAGGCGTACTTCCGGGCACTGGTGCACAACACGGCCGACGTGATCATGATCGTCGAGTCGGGCAACGAGATCCGGTACAGCAGCCCCTCGGCCATGGCCATGTTCGGCCGCGACCAGCTGGAGGGCACCGACCTGCTCGACCTGGTCGCGCCCGAGGAGCGCGAGCGCAGCGCGGCCTACCTGCGGCGGGCCCGCTGCGAACGGCGCGGCGAGACCACCGACTGGACCGTGTGCGGCGTCGGTGAACGCCGCATCCAGGTCGAGGTCTCCACCCGGGACCTGCGCGACGACCCGACCGTGGGCGGCCTCGTGGTCACCCTGCGCGACGTCACCCAGCGCCGCCGCCTGGAGCGCGAACTCACCCACCGGGCCTTCCACGACTCGCTCACCAGCCTGGCCAACCGGGCGCTGTTCGTCGACCGGGTGACGCTCGCCGTCGACCGGGCCCGGCGCAGCAGCACCATCGCGGGCGTCCTGTTCATCGACCTCGACGACTTCAAGGACGTCAACGACACCCTCGGCCACCCCGTCGGCGACCAGCTGCTCGCGGAGGTCGCCGAGCGGCTGCGCGGCGTGCTGCGCCCGCACGACACCGCCGCCCGCCTGGGCGGCGACGAGTTCGCGGCACTGATCGAGGACGCCGCCGACACCGCCGCGATCGAGGGCGTCGCCGAGCGGGTGGTCCGGGCGCTGTCGATGCCGGTCCCGATCGGCGACCACCTGGTGCCCGCCGAGGCCAGCGTCGGCGTCGCCACCACCCGGCACGCCGACGACGGCGACGAGCTGCTGCGCCACGCCGACCTGGCGCTCTACGCCGCCAAGGGCGCGGGCAAGGGCCAGTGGCGCCGCTACCAGCCCGCGCTGCACGAGGCACTGATCGAGCGCCTGCAACTGCGCGCCGACCTGGACCGGGCCGTGGCCGAGCAGGAGTTCAGCCTGCGCTACCAGCCGGTGGTCGGGCTCGACGGCGGGCAGACCGTCGGCCTGGAGGCGCTGGTGCGCTGGGAGCACCCGGCCCGGGGCACCCTCGCCCCGGACGAGTTCATCGGAGTGGCCGAGGAGTCCGGCCTGATCGTGCCGATCGGTGCTCAGGTGGTCCGCCAGGCGCTGACCGCCGCGGCGCTGTGGCCGACCCGGGTCGGGGTCGGGCCGTACGTCAGCATCAACGTCTCCGCCCGCCAGTTCCGCACCCCCGGCGTCGTCGCCGACCTGCTGCGCCAGCTCGACGACGCGGGCCTGCCGCCGCACCGGCTGATGCTGGAGATCGTCGAGACGCTGCTGCTGCACGACGACGAGGAAGTCTGGGCCGACCTGGCCGAACTGCGCGAAGCGGGCGTACGGGTGGCCATCGACGACTTCGGCACCGGCTACTCCTCGCTCAGCTACCTGCGCCAGGTATCCCTCGACGTGGTCAAACTGGACAAGTCGTTCGTCGGTGCCATCGAGACGTCACCGCAGCAGCGCGCCCTGGTCGAGGGCATCGTCCGGCTCGCCGGGACGCTCGGGCTGGAGGTCATCGCCGAAGGCATCGAGACCGAGCAGCAGCGCGAGATCCTGCGCGACATCGGCTGCGGCTTCGGCCAGGGCTACCTGTTCAGCAAACCCCTGCCCGCCCCCGAGACCACCGCCTGGCTCCTCACCGAACTGAAGTAGTAAGGAAGGGCCCCTTCTTATCGCTTTCCGTAGGTGAAGGGCCCCTTCCTAACGCCGCCTGCCGCAGGCGGCGCGAGGCGGGGGCGCGTAGCGTGGCGGGGTGCGGATCGTGTCGCTGGTGCCGTCGCTGACCGAGGCCGTGGCCGCCACCCTGCCCGACGGCCTGGTCGGGGCCACCGACTGGTGCACCCACCCGGCCGACCTGGCCGTCACCCGCGTCGGCGGCACCAAGTACCCCGACCTCGACCGGGTGCTGGCGCTGCGCCCCGACGTGGTGCTGGTCAACATGGAGGAGAACCGGGTCGAGGACGCCGACGCGCTTCGGGCCGCGGGGGTCGAGCTGTTCGTGACCTTCCCGCGTACCGTCGACGAGGCCCTCACCGACCTGGGCGCCATGCTCACCGCCCTCGGCGCGCCCGCCGAACCCGGCTGGCTGGCCGACGCCCGCGCCGCCTGGGCCGCCGTCACGCCCCCACCCGCCCGCCGGGCGATCATCCCGGTATGGCGCCGCCCCTGGATCGTGCTCGGCGGCGGCACCTTCGCCGGCGACGTCCTGCGCCGCCTCGGCGTCACCAACGCCTACGCCGCCGACCCCGACCGCTACCCCCGCCCCACCCTCGCCGAACTCCGCGAACAGGGCGCCGACCTGGTGGTGCTCCCCGACGAGCCCTACCTGTTCACCGACGACGACGGCCCCGAGTCGTTCCCCGGCCTGCCCTACGCCCTGGTCAGCGGCCGCCACCTCACCTGGTACGGCCCCTCGCTGGCCGAGGCCCCAGGCCTCCTCGCCGCCCGACTCGCGGCCGCCCACGCCCGCCCCGCACCCTGACCCGCCGCCGCCCGCCGCCCGCCGCTCGCCGCCCGCTCGACGCGGAGGATCATGCAGTTTCGGGGAAACTGCGCGAATCCGCCCCAAGATTCCAGCACTTTCCCCGAAACTGCACCCGCCCCGCCCCGCGCGGCCCCGCCCCGCGCGGCCCCGCCCCGCGCGGCCCCGCCCCGCGCGGCCCCGCCCCGCGCGGCCCCGCCCCGCGCGGCCCCGCCCCGCGCGGCGTGGCGCGGGCGGCGTGGCGCGGCCCGTGCCCCTGCGGGGCGGGGTGCGGCGGCGGTCACGGCCAGGCGGCGAGTTCGGCCGCGCGCGGGGCGTGGACCAGCTCGGAGGCGGGCGCGTCGAAGCGCATGACCGGGCGGGTCGGGTCCCAGGCGGGCCAGCCGGGGTCGCCGGTGGCGGCGAAGGCGACCCAGGCGCGGTGCATCATGTCGGCCAGCGGCTGCGGCGGGGCGTCCCCGGCCAGGGCGCGGCCGTCGGGGCTGGCCAGGGTGTCGAAGACGAACCCGATCTCCAGCGCGTGGCAGGCGCCGAGCCGGTCGACGGGTGACCGCCAGGCGAACTCGTACAGCCAGGTGCGGGCGGGCAGGCGGGCGTCGGCCAGCCGGTTGAGCGGCAGGCGCAGCAGCCGGTCGGTGGCGATGATGCCCAGCAGCTCCCCGGGGACCGCCTGCGGCCACGCCGCCCGGTACGCCTGGACGGTGCGGCCCGGTACCCGGAACTTCGCCAGCGCCAGCCGCAGCGTCAGCCCGTTGATCTTCTCCAGCATCCCCGTCGGCACGAACCACAGCCGGTACTCCTCGGCGTTGTACCCGAGCATCACGTCGATCCCGGCGGCCGCGCCCGCGTGCAGCGCGCTCAGCGGGTCGCGCGGCACGGTGTCGCCGTCGACGGCGATGGTGAACCCGATGCCGTTGCCGATCGGCGCGCCGCTGCGGCTGACCGCCACCTGCGCGTCGAGCAGCCGCTTCGGGTCGGCGGCGGCGAACGCCTCGGCCGTGGCCGGGATGCGCAGCCGCTTGGCGACGGCGCGGGTGGGCCGGGCGGCCGCGTCGCGCGGCTGCGCGGTCGGGGCGCCGCTCTGCAGCACCGCCCGCCGGAACAGCCCCTCGGCGTACGGGCTGGTCAGCAGGGCGCCGATGGAGATTGACCCGGCGGATTCGCCGAAGACGGTGACGTTGCCGGGGTCGCCGCCGAAGGCCGCGATGTTGTCGCGTACCCACTCCAGGGCGGCGATCTGGTCGCGCAGCCCCAGGTTCGTCGGCGCGTCGGGGAAGACGCCGAAGCCCTCGACGCCCAGCCGGTAGTTGAGCGAGACGAGCACGACGCCGTCGCGGGCGAAGGCGCTGCCGTCGTACGCGGGCGGGCAGGAGGACCCGTTGCGCAGCGAGCCGCCGTGGATCCACACCATGACCGGGCAGACCGCACCGTCGGCGGGCGCCCAGACGTTCAGGTTGAGGCACTCGGTGCCGGGGACGTCCGGGTCGGGCAGCAGCCGGTCCATCGGCGGCGGGAACGGGGCCTTCGGGGCGGTCGGGCCGTAGGCCAGCGCGTCGCGTACGCCGTCCCAGGGCTGGACCCGGGCGGGGCGCCGGAAGCGGTGCGGGCCGAACGGCGCGGCCGCGTAGGGGATGCCGAGGAACACGGCGATGCCGTCGCTGATCCGGCCGCGTACCCGGCCGGACCGGGTCGCGACGATCGCCTCCGTCGCAATCTCCGTCATGGCCGTATTGTCCGCCGCCCGGGGGTAAGGAAGGGCCCCTTCTTACCGGAATGTGTAGTAGAAGGGGCCCTTCTTAACGCGCCGTCCTCGGCGCGGAGCGGTGAGGGCGGGGGGAGGTGGCGTGGTCAGACCGCCGCGGCGGCGGCGCGGCCGGCCTGGCGGCCGGAGAAGAGGCAGCCGCCCAGGAAGGTGCCCTCCAACGACCGGTACCCGTGCACCCCGCCGCCGCCGAAGCCGGACACCTCGCCCGCCGCGTACACGCCGGGCAGCGGCGTACCGTCGGCGCGCAGCACCCGGCCGGACAGGTCGGTCTCCAGCCCGCCCAGCGTCTTGCGGGTGAGGATGTTCAGCCGCACCGCGATCAGCGGCCCGGCCTTCGGGTCGAGCAGCTTGTGCGGCGTGGCCACCCGGATCAGCTTGTCGCCGCGGTAGTTGCGGGCGCCCCGGATCGCGGTGACCTGCAGATCCTTGGTGAACGCGTGGTCCATCTCCCGGTCGCGCGCCTCGACCTGGCGCCGTACCTCCGCGACGTCCAGCAGCGGCGTCTCGGTCAGCTTGTTCATACCCGCGACCAGCTCGTCCAGGGTGTTCGCGACGACGAAGTCGGCGCCGTTGCGCTTGAACGCCTCGACCGGGCCGGGCGCGCCGGGCAGCACCCGCTTGAGCAGCTGGCGCACGCTCTTGCCGGTCAGGTCCGGGTTCTGCTCCGATCCCGAGAGCGCGAACTCCTTCTCGATGATCTTCTGGGTGAGCACGAACCAGGTGTGGTCGTGGCCGGTCGTCATGATGTGCTCGAGCGTGCCCAGGGTGTCGAAGCCGGGGAACAGCGGCACCGGCAGGCGGCGCCCGGTGGCGTCCAGCCACAGCGACGACGGGCCGGGCAGGATCCGGATGCCGTGCTTCTCCCAGATCGGCGCCCAGTTCTCGATGCCCTCGGTGTAGTGCCACATCCGGTCCGGGTTGATGATGTTCGCCCCGGCGGCCTCGCTGATGGCCAGCATCCGCCCGTCGACGTGCGCCGGCACGCCCGACAGCAGCTTCCTGGGCGGGGTGCCCAGCCGCTGCGGCCAGTTGCGCCGGACCAGGTCGTGGTTGCCGCCGATACCGCCCGAGGTCACGATCACGGCCTGGGCGCGAAGCGCGAATTCACCCGCGGGGGTACGGCTGGACGCCTCGCCCCGCTGCGCGGAGCTCGGTTCGAGCACGGTGCCGCGTACGCCGTCGACCACGCCCCCGGTCACGGTCAGCTCGTCCACCTGGTGCCGGAACGCCAGCTTCACCAGGCCCTTCTCCGCCGCCGCCCGCACCCGCGCGATGAACGGCGCGAGCAGCCCCGGCCCGGTGCCCCAGGTGATGTGGAAGCGCGGCACCGAGTTGCCGTGCCCGTCGGCCAGGTACCCGCCGCGCTCAGCCCAGCCGACCACGGGGAAGAACCGTACGCCCTGCTTGTGCAGCCAGGGCCGCTTCTCACCGGCGGCGAAGTCGACATACGCCTCGGCCCAGCGGCGCGGCCACGCGTCGCACTCGCGGTCGAACCCGGCGCTGCCCAGCCAGTCCTGCAGGGCCAGCTCGCGGGTGTCGCGGATGCCCATGCGGCGCTGCTCGGGGCTGTCGACCAGGAACAGGCCGCCGAACGACCAGAACGCCTGCCCGCCCAGCGCGGCCTCGGGCTCCTGGTCCAGCAGGATCACCCGGTTGCCCGCGTCGGCCAGCTCCGCGGTGGCCACTAGTCCGGCCAGGCCGGCCCCTACGACGATGACGTCGGCGTCCACGGGCGCCACTCTCCTCTGCCCCGCCGCGGCTGTGATGCGCGGCACTGTGCCGCGAGCTTAGCGAACGCGAAACCCATTCGCTTCCGGGGTACCACGTCGGGTTCCGGCGGTGCCCGCTTCCGGGGGCGCCCGCGGCGGTGGCGTCCCGCCTGCGCCGTCGCGCGTTGAAAAACGACGCTGGCCTATCTGGAGGACTGGTGCGGTGTTCCGCGTCCTCTGGATAGGCCAGCGTCGATGCTAGGTGGTGGCGCCAGGTGGTGGCACGGTGACGCGGCGCCACCACCTGGCCGGTCGAGCGGTCACGCCGCCTGGAGGATGAAGGTCCAGGTGGTCGTGGTGGTGCTGGCGGCAGCGGCGGTGGCGGTGAGGCCGCCGTAGCTGCCGGTCGGCAGCGAGCTGCCCGAGTCGGCCAGCAGGCCGGTGACCCGGCCGCCGCCCGTCTGCGAGCTGTTGCTGCGCACCTCGACCCCGGCCGGCGCGGTCAGCGCCGTGGAGGCGGCGTCGCCGTGCATCCAGTACGACACGCCCCAGCTCTGGCTCCCGGTCACCGCCGTGGTCGGCGTGATCCGGCCCGCGCTGCTGGCGATGTCCGTGGCACTGGCGAAGGTCACCCCGCCGACGCCGCGGTACGCCGCGACGACGAAGTTGCCCTTCGACTGCGCCGACAGCGTCACCCGCACCTGGGTGCCCGCGTCCCCGGCCGCCGCGACCTTGGTCCACACGGTCGTGGTGGCGTAGCCGCCGTCGAGGCGGTCCAGCTGGGTCCAGCCGGTCACTCCGGCCGGCGCACCGGCGGTGGCGTGCGTGTTCTGGCTGAGGACCAGCAGCAGCCGGTCGCCCGCCTGCACCGAGGACGGCACCGTCACCGCGTGCTGGGTGGCGTTGGCGTTCGCGGTGGCCTGCCCGACGAAGGAGATCTTCTCCGGGATCGGCGCGACGGTGACCTGCTGGGTGTCGGTGTCGGTGGCGCCCCGGTCGTCGGTGACGGTCAGCGTGACGCTGTACGTGCCGGCCGCCGCGAAGGTGTGCGACGTGGCCGGGACGCTGTCGGTGTCGGCGCTGGTGCCGTCGCCGAAGTTCCAGGCGTAGTTCTGGACCGCGCCGTCGGAGTCGGTGGAGCCCGAGCCCGACAGCGAGCAGATCAGACCGGTGCAGCTCGGCGCGAGGTTCGCGACCGGGTTGGCGTTGGCCGCCCCGCCCGCCCCCTTCAGGATCTTGATGTAGTCGATGTCACCGACGAAGTAGTCGCAGGTGACAGTGGCACCGTCGCACGCGCTCTTGCCGCCGATGGACAGCGGCCGAGGGTTGTTGATGGTGCCGGTCGGACCGTTGAGGCGGCTGGTGCGCACCCCGTCGACGAACATCTCGACGTACGCCGAGGTGCGGTTGCACGTGACGGTGTGCCACTGGCCGTCATTGATCGTGCCGTCCATGTAGCCGGTGCGCGAGGCACCGTCGGCGCCCCGGAACAGGCACTTCGGGCTGCCGCCCGGCGCCTCGAACTTCCAGTAGCCGCCGACCTGGCTGCCCTGCCCCTTCTGCATGATGTTGCCGAAGGAGTAGGTGGTCCGGTAGCGGATGGTGAACGAGAAGTCGCCCGCGTCGGGGTTGAAGTCGTTCGTGTGCGGGACGGTGTTGACGTGCCCCGGCACGTACTCCTTGTCCTCCGGCAGGTGCACGGCGAACCGGTGACCCGTGGCTCCGGCGTACAGCGTGCCGGTGGCCACCTCGTCGCCGATGGTGCCGTTCTTCCCGTTGCCGCTGCTGTCCACCAGCACGGTCGCGCCCGAGGACTCGTCCATGCTGTAGAACGCAACGGTCTTGGTGGCCGTCGCGTGCGCCGGGGCCGCTCCTACGAGGACCCCGCCGACCGCCATGGCGGCGACCACGCTCAACCTTCCGGCGGAGCGCAGCCCCCGTGGCTTGATGCTTGTACGCATGCGTTCCTCCTAGTCGTTGCTTCGGCCTCACCCTTCCATGTGTGAACAGACCGTTGAATGGCCCTTTGGGTTGACCACCTGACGCATTTCCGTCGCAGGTGGAGGGACTGGTTGACCGACGATCGGACGGTTGACCGCCGCACGGTGCATACAGCCGGGCGGCCCTATTCGGGGTATGCCGAGACCGTCGCGCGGCACCGCCGGGTGCGCGAGGATGGGGTCGTGAGCAGCCTGCCGATCATCGACCTGGCCCAGCCGCGTACCACCGTGGCGCACGGCATCCGCGCGGCCTGCCGCGACAGCGGCTTCTTCTACCTGACCGGGCACGGAGTGCCGGATGAGCTGCTGAAACAGCTCGACGCGGCCGCGCGTGAGTTCTTCGCGCTGCCCGAGGCCGACAAGCTGGAGCTGGCGATGGCGCGCGGCGGCCGGGCCTGGCGCGGCTTCTTCCCGGTCGGCGGCGAGCTGACCTCCGGCCGCCCCGACCTCAAGGAGGGCCTCTACTTCGGCACCGAACTGCCCGACGACGACCCCCGGGTACGGGCCGGCCTCCCGCTGCACGGCCGCAACCTCTTCCCGGCCGGGGTGCCCGAGCTGGGCCCGCTCGTGCTGACCTGTCTCGACACCCTCACCGCCGTGGCACAGGAGGTCATGCGCGGGGTGGCGGTCAGCCTGGACCTGGACGAGGAGTACTTCGCCGCCGGATACACCGCCGACCCGACCGTGCTGTTCCGGATCTTCCACTACCCGCCGGCGCCCGACGGCGACGACGGCTGGGGCGTGGGCGAGCACACCGACTACGGCCTGCTCACGCTGCTCGCCCAGGACGACAACGGCGGGCTGCAGGTCAAGACCCCGCGCGGCTGGATCGAGGCGCCGCCGGTGCCGGGCACGTTCGTGTGCAACATCGGCGACATGCTCGACCGGCTCACCGGCGGGTGGTACCGGTCGACACCGCACCGGGTACGCAACACCAGCGGTCGCGACCGCCTGTCCTTCCCGTTCTTCTTCGATCCCGCGTTCACCGCCGCGGTGCCGCCGCTGCCCGGCCGGGCCCGCACCGGCGACGACGGCCGGGACCGCTGGGACGGCCAGGACCTGCGCGCCTTCACCGGAACCTACGGCGAGTACCTGCTGGGCAAGGTGGGCAAGGTCTTCCCCGAACTGGGCGGGGCGGTGCTGTGATCGGCTCTTCGCCTGTTGGATGACGTCCTGTTCACCGTATGGCCAGATTCCGTCCACGTTGCCGGGTGACGGTGATCTGATCCGGTGTGCGGCCATTGCCCCGGACCGTCTGGCAGAACGGGGATCGTCGGTGACCGCTCGGTTCGAGTTCTACGAGCGGGCGCCGATGGGCGTCACCTGGCGCCTGCTGTCCAGCAACAACCGCGATCTCGGCCGCTCCGCGTCCGGGTACGCCGACGTCGGCGAGTGCATCACCGCGGTGGAGGTGCTGCGCGCGGCCCTGACCGACACCGAGCCCGAGGTGTACCGGGTGAACCGGCTGGCCTGGGCCTGGCGGCTCGACGTGGCCGCCGACGCGACGGCCGTGGCCAGCCGCGCCTACCAGCGCCGCGTCCAGGCCCAGACCGCCTGCGGCCTGTTCCTCAAGCTCGCGGCCCTCGCCGACGTCACCCCCGCCGTCCGCCAGTCCCGCACCTGACCACCCCCGGGCGCGCGCCGCCCCCGTCCCCGCCCTTCCGCGCCGACCATCAAGATCGCCGTCTTTGGACAGTCCAGGTGCAGTCACAACTATCGATGCCGGTCGGCTGTCCCGCATCCCGGGACAACGGCCTCGAAGATCACTGTCTGCGGTCACTCATCTGCATCGCCTCCGGCCGTTTCCCCGCATTCTGACCGCACCGGCCGATCTCCCAACGGTGATCGGCGTCCCCGGTCAAAACCCGCGCCTCAAGCACACATTCCGACCCCGATCAGCGATCATCCCCCGGCGCCCCCGGCGCCCCCGGCGCCCCCGGCGCCCCCGGCGCCCCCGGCGCCCCCGGCGCCCCCGGCGCCCCCGGCGCCCCCGGCGTCCCGGGTCAGTCGCCGGGTGGGGTGCGGCGGGATTGCTTGGTCAGGGAGCGGTGGCGCTTGGATTGCAGGCGGCGTGCGTGCGCGCCCTTGCTCATCTTGGTCGGGCGGCGCGGGGCCGGGGGCGGGGCGATGGCGGCGCGCAGCAGGGCGGCCAGCCGCTCGCGGGCGGCTTCGCGGTTGGCGAGCTGGGCCCGGTGCTCGCTGGCGGCGATGGTGATCACGCCGTCGACGAGCCGGTTGGCCAGCTGCGCCAGCGCGCGCAGGCGCTGCGGCTCCGACAGCGCGTGGGAGCGCTCCACATCATAGGAGAGCTCCACCCGGCTGTCGGCCGTGTTGACCCCCTGCCCGCCCGGCCCGGAGCTACGCGAGAACCGTTCCCGCAGCTCGCTACCGGGTATGACGACATGCTCGCTGATCATCAGATCCTGTGCCACGGCTCGCCTCACCCCTCCCGGTCGCCGTACGCCACGCGACGATCATGCCCCACGGAGAGCGTGTGCACACCCCGTTTTAGCGAACTAATATCGACACAACCCAATATATATTAATCGGTTTTGATGGCCCACGTCACAACACCGTCACGGAAAAGACCCCCGGTTGACACATCGACACCGCCCTCGTAGCGTAAGGCCACTTATCCGGTTCAGTAGACGCTTCGCTATATATGGGAGCGCTCCAAATGGTACGGAGGATGCCATGCGACTGACCAGGTCCCGTTGGGCCGTAGTCACCGCAGTCCTTGCCGTCGGCGCCGTGGTCCTCGCCGGTTGCAAGGGCGGGGACGAGCCCGCCAAGCCCGGCGGCCCGGTCGAGCTGAAGATCGCCTTCTGGGGCGACTTCGGCCTCGACGAGCTCAAGGCCAAGTACGAAGCCGCACACCCGAACGTGAAGATCGTCCTCAACTCGGGCGAATACAACGCGCAGCACGAAGACCTGCAGAAGAAGCTGATCGCCGGCTCCGGCGCGGCCGACATCGCCGCCATCGACGAGGGCTTCGTCGTCAGCTTCCGCAGCCAGGCCGACAAGTTCGTCAACCTGCTGGACAAGGGCGCGGGCAAGTACCAGGACAAGTACCTGCCCTGGAAGTGGAAGCAGTCGCTGTCGGCCGACGGCAAGACCCAGATCGGCCTCGGCACCGACGTCGGCGGCCTGGCCATGTGCTACCGCACCGACCTGTTCAAGGCCGCGGGCCTGCCCGTCGAGCGCGACGCGGTCTCGGCGCTGTGGCCCACCTGGGACGAGTTCATCAAGGTCGGCCAGGACTACACCGCCAAGTCGAAGAAGAAGTTCCTCGACAACGCCACCAACATGTTCAACCCGATCCTGGGCCAGCAGCCGGTGGGCTTCTACGACGAGTCCGAGGCGCTGAAGATGGAGGGCGGTCCGAAGATCGCCTTCGACACCACCATGAAGGCCATCGACGCGGGCCTGTCGGCGAACCTGGCGGCCTGGTCGCCGGAGTGGAACGCGGGCTTCGTCAAGGGCGACTTCGCGGTGCTGGCCTGCCCGGCCTGGATGCAGGGGCACATCAAGAACACCGCGCCGGACACCTCCGGCAAGTGGGACGTGGCCGCGATCCCGGGCGGCGGCGGCAACTGGGGCGGCTCTTTCCTGACCATCCCGAAGTCCGGCAAGCACACCGCCGAGGCGTATGAGCTGCTGGAGTGGCTGATCCAGCCCGAGCAGCAGATCGAGATCTTCAAGAAGGTCGGCAACCTGCCCTCCCAGCCGGCCCTGTACAAGGACCCGGCCATCGCCGACTTCAAGAACCCGTTCTTCAGCAACGCCCCGGTTGGCCAGATCTTCAGCAAGACCGCGGAGGGCCTGACCCCGCAGTACCTGGGCAAGAAGAACGGCCCGACCCGCGTCGCGGTCGAGAACGTCATCAACTCCGTGCAGGCCGGCACGACCAAGTCCGCTGACGCCTGGGCCCAGGCGCTCAAGGAGGCGGACAAGGCGGCCAAGGCCTGACCCGCCGCGTTGCAGTGGGGATCTGAAGAGGTGGGCGTCTCCCTACGGCGTCCACCTCTTCGCCCGCGCCGCATCATATCGACCGATCTCGGTTAACTGGAGGTAATCGTGCGCGGGTTGTCACACCGGCTGCACCGCTTCGACGTGCGGCAGATGCCGTACGTCCTCGTCGCTCCGTTCTTCATCCTCTTCGCCGTGTTCGGCCTGTTCCCGCTGGTCTTCAACGGGATCGTGGCCCTGCGCACCTGGCGGCTGGACGACCCCGCCCAGGACGGCTGGGCCGGGCTGGCCAACTTCGAGCGCCTGACCGGCGACGAGGACTTCTGGAACGCGCTGTTCAACACGTTCGGCATCTTCGTGCTGTCCACGGTGCCGCAGCTGTTCGCCGCGGTGTGCATCGCGCACCTGCTGAACCGAAAGCTCAAGGGCAAGATCTGGTTCCGGGTGAGCATGCTGCTGCCGTACATCACGCCGCTGACCGCGTCCACGCTGGTCTTCCTGGTGATCTTCTCGAAGAACAGCGGTGTGGCCAACTGGGTGCTGTCGCTGATCGGGCTGAACGACCCGAGTGACCCGCTGGACTGGCGGGCCGGGAAGGCGCAGTCCTGGATCGCCATCGCCACCATGGTCAACTGGAAGTGGATCGGCTACAACGCGCTGCTCTACCTGTCGGCGATGCAGACCATCCCGCGCGACATCTACGAGGCCTCGGCCCTGGACGGCGCGGGCGCGTGGAAGCAGCTGTGGCGGGTGACCGTACCCATGATCCTGCCGGTCGTGATCTTCACGGTGGTGCTGTCCACCATCGGCGGGCTGCAGCTGTTCACCGAGCCGATGCTGTTTGAGGCCAACCCGGCGGCGGCCACCGGCGGCTCCAACGGCGAGTGGCAGACCATCGCCCAGCTCATCTACAAGGTCGGCTGGAAGAACCTCAACCTGGGCTACGCCGCGGCGATGTCCTGGGCCCTGTTCCTGATCATCGTCCTCGTCGCCGGGCTCAACGCGCTGGTGGCGAACCGGCTCGGAGGAGGACGTCGGTGACCACGACCGTCGACCGGGAGCGCACCGCGCCGCCCGCCACCCCGCCCGCGCGGGTACGCAGAATCAGGCCCTCCCAACTGGGCCGCGCCCCGCAGGACACCCCGGCGGGCGCCTGGACGTACGTCCTGCTCACCGCGTTCTTCCTCATCTCGGCGTACCCGATCTACTGGATGTTCGTCATCGCGACCAGCACCGACGCCGCGCTGGCCGACATCCCGCCGCGCTTCCTGCCCGGTGACAACCTCGGCACCAACCTGACCGAGGTGTTCACCCTCGAGGACGTCTACTTCGCCGAGTCGCTGCTCAACAGCGTGATCGTGTCGACCCTGGTGACGGTGTCGATCCTGTTCTTCTGCTCGGTGGCCGGGTTCGCCTTCGCCAAGCTGCGGTTCAAGGGCAGCAGGGTGCTGATGCTCATCGTCATCCTGACCCTGACCGTGCCCAACCAGCTCGGCGTGGTCGCGCTGTACATCCTGATGGGCAAGCTGCCCGGCCAGGGCGAGGGCGGCTGGAACGGCAGCCTGCTCGCGGTCATCGTGCCCGGCCTGGTCAGCGCGTTCGGCGTGTTCTACATGCGGCAGTTCATCATCGGCGCGGTGCCCGACGAGCTGATCGAGTCCGGCCGCGTCGACGGCGCCACCACCATGCGCATCTACTGGAGCCTGGTGCTGCCCGCGATCCGGCCCGCGCTGGCGGTGCTGGGCCTGCTCACCTTCGTCGGCACCTGGAACGACTTCCAGTGGCCGCTGATCACCCTCGGCGGCTCCGACTACCCCACCTCGATGGTGGCCCTGTTCGACCTGGCCAGCGGCAACTACGTGCTCTACCGCCGGGTGCTGGCAGGAGCGCTCGTCGCCACCCTGCCGTTGATTCTGATGTTGGTAGTCGGGGGCAGGCAGATCGTCCGCGGCATCATGGAGGGTGCGGTCAAATCGTGATGGCGACAGCAAGCAGCATGGTCCGGCTCCACCGGGGCTGGACCGTGTCCGCCCGGGACACCCCGGTCGAGGTCACCGGGGTGCCCGCGAGCGTGCCGGGGTGCGTGCACACCGACCTGCTCGCGGCCGGGCTGATCGAGGACCCGTACCTCGACGACAACGAGGACCGGCTCGCCTGGATCGGCCGCACCCGGTGGGAGTACCGGACCGGGTTCGAGTGGGCCGGCCCCGGCGACGACCGGATCGACCTGGTCTGCGCCGGACTCGACACGGTGGCCGTGCTGGAGCTCAACGGAGTCGAGATCGGCCGGACCGCGAACATGCACCGCGGCTACCGCTTCGACCTGCGCTCGGCGCTCAACCACGGGCACAACGACCTCAAGATCACATTCGATTCCGCGTACGACTACACGGCCGCGATGGCGCGGCAGGTGGGCGCCCGGCCGGGGGCGTACGACGAGCCGTACAACCTGATCCGCAAGATGGCCTGCAACTTCGGCTGGGACTGGGGCCCGACGCTGGTCACCGCCGGGATCTGGCAGCCGATCGGGCTGCACAGCTGGTCCACGGCGCGGCTGGCGCAGGTCCGCCCGCTGGTCACCGTCGACGGCGCCACCGGCCGGATCGAGCTGCACGTCGAGGTGGAGCGCGCCTCCGCCGAGGCGCTGACCGTCACCGCCGAGATCGACGGGATCACCGTGATCGGCGCGGTGCCCGCCGGGCAGATCACCACGGTGCTGCACGTGGAGGTGCCGGACGTGCGGCGGTGGTGGCCGCGCGGCTACGGCGAGCAGCCGCTGTACCCGCTGCGGGTGGTGCTGGCCACCGGGGGCGGGCGCGAGCTGGGCCGGTGGGAGCGCCGGGTCGGCTTCCGCACGGTACGGCTGGACACGGCGCCCGACGCGCACGGCACGCCGTACACCGTGGTCGTCAACGACCGGCCCGTCTACGTCAAGGGCGTCAACTGGATCCCCGACGACACCTTCGTCACCCGGATCACCCGCGAGCGCCTGGCCGAGCGCTTCCAGCAGGCGTGCGCCGCCAACATCAACTACCTGCGGGTATGGGGCGGCGGCCGCTACGAGTCCGAGGACTTCTACGAGCTCGCCGACGAGCTGGGGCTCATGGTCGGGCAGGACTTCCTGTTCGCGTGCGCGGCGTACCCGGAGGAGGAGCCGTTCGCGGCCGAGGTGGCGGCCGAGGCGCGCGAGCAGGTGGTGCGCCTGGCGTCGCACCCGAGCCTGGTGACCTGGACCGGCAACAACGAGAACATCTGGGGCTTCGCCGACTGGGGCTGGCCGGAGCGGCTGCAGGGGCGCAGCTGGGGTGCGGGCTTCTACCACGGACTGCTGCCGTCCATCGTGGCCGAACTGGACCCGACCCGGCCGTACTGGCCGGGCAGCCCCTGGTCTGGCCGCGACGACCTGCACCCCAACGACCCCGACCACGGCACCACCCACCTGTGGGAGGTGTGGAACCGGATCGACTACACGCACTACCGCGACAGCGTGCCGCGGTTCGTGGCCGAGTTCGGCTTCCAGGCGCCCCCCGCGTACGCCACGCTGCGCCGCGCCCTGCGCGACGAGCCGCTGGCCAGCGACTCACCCGGCATGCGGCACCACCAGAAGGCGATCGACGGCGACCTGAAGCTGCGGCGCGGGCTCGACGCGCACCTGCCCCTGCCCGCCGACTTCGACGACTGGCACTACCTCACCCAGCTCAACCAGGCCCGCGCGATCAGCCTGGCGCTGGAGCACTTCCGCTCGCACACCCCGCACAACATGGGCGCGATCGTCTGGCAGCTCAACGACTGCTGGCCGGTCACGTCCTGGGCGGCCGTCGACGGCGACGGGCGGCGCAAGCCGCTCTGGCACGCGCTGCGCCGGTCGTTCGCCCCGCACCTGCTCACCATTCAGCCCCGGCCGGACGGCCCGGCCCTGGTCGCGGTCAACGACACCGACCAGGTCTGGACCGCCCAGGCCGTGGTGACCCGGCACGGCCTGGGCGGCGACGCCCTGGCCCGGACCGAGGTCGCGCTGGCCGTCGCGCCCCGCTCGGCGGTCACCGTGCCGCTGCCCGCCGACGTCGCCGCCTGCGGCGACCGGACCGGGGAGCTGCTGCGCGCGACCGCCGGCGAGGAGACCGCGCTGTGGTTCTTCGCCGAGGACCACGAGATCGACTACCCGCCGGCCCGGTACGAGGCGAAGGTCGTGCGCGGCGGCACCGCGTACGAGGTGACCGTCACGGCCGGGACGATCCTGCGCGACCTCGTGCTCAGCCCCGACCGGCTCGACCCGGCGGCCCAGGTGGACCAGGCCCTGGTCACCCTGCTGCCGGGGGAGTCGGCGACCTTCACGGTGACCGGCGCCGCGCTCGGCGACCCGGCAGCCCTGGCCGCCCGGCCGGTGCTGCGCTGCGTCAACGACATCGCGCGCACCTGACCCCACCCCACCCCTCCCAAGGAGCACGCACATGAACCGAAGGATCCTGGCGGCCGCCGCCGGGGCGCTCGTTCTGCTGCTCGGCACCGCCGGCACCCCCGCTCAAGCCGGGGGCCGCCACGACGGTTTCGTCACCCGCAGCGGCAGCGACCTGAAGCTGGACGGCAAGCCGTTCCGCTTCGCGGGCAGCAACAACTACTACCTGATGTACTCGTCGCAGGCGATGGTCGACGACGTCTTCGCCCGCGCGCAGGTGTCCGGCCAGACGGTGCTGCGCACCTGGGGCTGGCTCGACATCGGCAACGCCGACGACACCGGCTCGGTCTCGGGTAAGAAGAACGGCGTCTACTTCCAGTACTGGGACGGCGCGAAGCCCGCGTACAACGACGGGCCGGACGGGCTGCAGCGGCTGGACTACGTGATCTGGAAGGCGGGTCGCAGCGGCGTCAAGCTGATCATCCCGTTCACCAACAACTGGTCCGACTTCGGCGGCATCGACCAGTACGTCCGCTGGGCGGGCGCCGACAACCACGACGACTTCTACACCGACCCGGTCATCCGCGGCTGGTACCGCGACTGGATCACCCACCTGCTGACCAGGGTGAACCCGCTGACCGGGCTGGCCTACCGCGACGACCCCACGATCATGATGTGGGAGCTGGGCAACGAGCCGCGCTGCAAAGGCTCCGGCCTGTACCCGCCGTCGGCGCAGTGCACCCCGGCCACCCTCACCACCTGGGCCGACGAGATGACCCGGCACGTCAAGAGCGTCGACCGCAGGCACCTGGCCGGCGTCGGCGACGAGGGCTTCTACTGCGACGACGCGACCTCCGCGGACTGGACCGTGAACTGCGGCGAGGGCGTCGACTCCAACGCGCTGGCCCGGCTCGCGGCAGTCGACGTGGTCTCGTACCACCTGTACCCGGACGGCTGGGGCAACCGCACCGCGCAGTGGGGCACCGACTGGATCGCCCGGCACACCCGCGACGCCAAGCTGGCGGGCAAGCCGGTCATGGCGGGCGAGTTCGGCTGGCGCGAAAAGGCCAGCCGCAACCCGACCTACCAGGCCTGGACCGGCGCCGCCTCGCGCGACGGCGGCGACGGGTTCCTTTACTGGATGCTCAACGGCGTCCAGGACGACGGGACGATGTACCCGGACTACGACGGTTTCACCGTCGCCTGCCCGAGCCCGGTGTGCCAGACCATCACCAACGCCGGGAAGATCATCAGCTCGGGCGTGCGCACGTTCCCGCCGGTCGCCGACCACGACACCGCCGTGGTGCCGTACGGCGAGGCGGCGACGCTGAGCCCGGCGGCCAACGACATCGCGTACCAGACGCACGTGCGCGCCGACCGGATCGACCTCGACCCGGCCGTCGACGGCCGCCAGACCGGCCGCACCGTCACCGGCGGCACGTTCGCCCTGGACGCGGCCGGGGTGGTCACCTTCACGCCGGAGCAGGGGTGGAGCGGGAAGGCGACCGTCTCGTACACCATCCGCGACACCGCCGCCCGGCTGTCCAACCCCGCCGACATCACGGTGACCGTGCTGCCCGACCCGACCGCCGCGATCCCGCTGGCCTCGTTCGAGACCGGGGTCGACGGGTGGGCGGCGGGCAGCTGGCAGGCCAACGCGGGCACCCTCAGCCCGCAGACCGCCTTCGTCACCGACGGCGCGGCGGGGCTGCACGCCGACGGCGCCGACGGCGGGTGGTTCGGGGTGTCGTTCCCGGCGGCGGTGGACCTGTCCGGCAAGTCGTACGTCAAGTACGACCTGCGGACGTACGCCGCCGGCACGTCCACCAGCATCGTGCTCCAGGCCGGGCCGTCCTGGACCTGGTGCCAGGGCCCGTTCAACTGGGTCAACCAGGACACCGCCCGGTCCATCGTCGAGGTCGACCTGCACAGCGGCCTGTCCTGCGACCCGAGCCTGCTCAACGAGGTACACGCCATCTACCTCTGGATCAGCCCCGGCTCCTTCGACCTGGACCACGTCCGCGCCGAATAACACCACCCGGTGACACCAGCCGCCCACAGTGGTAGCCGGCTACGACACCAGCCGACCGCGGCGGTGGCCGCCACAGCGAAAGCCGGCTACGGCGGTAGCCGACCGCGGCGGCATCAGCGGATACGGGCCGGGAGTCTGCACTCCCGGCCCGTATTCGCCACGCTTGTTCCGGCATCGGGTATTTTCGCCTGGTGGCCGGGGCATCGGGTGGATCTTCGTGCGCGATGATCGCAGTCTGCGGTCAGTTGCTCGGCTATAAGCCCCTGATTTGTCCACTGGCGGCGATCATCACCGGGAGAGGACCCTAAGATCGCGATCTCCGGTCACTTTCCTGCACGGCTTTGGCGCCGAAACCCGGTTTCTGACCGCAGGCGCTGATCACCACCGGGCGGCGCCGCCAAGATCGCTACCAGCGGTCATTTCCTGGCTGTGAAGTGCGGGAAATGACCACAGGTAGCGATCTTGGCGGCGCCACGCGCCAGGTGCCGCGGGTCCCGCGCCACGGGTTCCGCGCCACGGGTTCCGCGCTAAGTGCGGGCGGTGGTGTGGTGTCAGGCGGGGACGGGGAGTGCGATCGTGTGGTTGGTGTGGGTGACCTTGGCGAGGAGGTAGTTGAGGTTGTCGGGGGCGGCGTGGACGCCGGTGGGGACCACGTCGGCGACCTCGATGCCGTGGTCGCGCAGCTGGCTGGGCTTGTCCGGGTTGTTGGTGAGCAGGTCGACGCGTGGCACGCCCAGGGCGCGCAGCATCTGCGCGGCCGCGGTGTAGTCGCGCTCGTCGTCGCCGAAGCCCAGGGCCCGGTTCGCGGCGTACGTGTCCAGGCCGGTGTCCTGCAGCGCGTACGCGTCGAGCTTGGCGTACAGGCCGATGCCGCGGCCCTCCTGGCGCAGGTAGAGCAGGTAGCCGCCGCGCTCGGCGATGCGCTGGACGGCTTCGCGCAGCTGGGGCCCGCAGTCGCACCGGGCGGAGCCGAAGACGTCCCCGGTCATGCACTCGGAGTGGGCGCGGACGAGTGGCGTCGGCGCGCCCCGGTGGTCGCCGAGGCCGAGCGCGATGTGCTCCTTGCCGTCGGCCAGGCCGGTGAAGGTGAAGACCCGGGCGTCGACGGTGAATCCGTCGGGGAAGCGCAGCGGCACGGTCACCTGCGTACGGATGCCCAGCTGTTCGGTCATGGTCACCAGCTCCAGTGCTGTCGGGCCGGGCCGCGGAAGCGGCGGTCCGGTACATGATTCATGAAGGATCAAGGGGTCGACCGCATTCCCGCATCCGGTGATGTGCCGTTGTGATGTGCGCCGCGCGGGGGCGGTCCCGGCGCCGGGCTTCGTGAAAAGGCGAAGAAGTCTCGTGGTGGCTCTTCTGGGTGTGACCTGCGCCGCGTACCATCCGCGACCATGACCGTGTCCCCCTCTCCGTCCCAGGTCAGCGCCGCCGAGCGGCCGCTGCCCGGGGGCGTGCGCGCCGGCTATGCGCTGGGCTCGCTGGCCACCGGTGCGTTCGGCACCGTGCCGGGCCTGCTGCTGCTGCCGTACCTGACCGACAATCTCGGCGTCGCGGCGGGCTTCGCCGGGCTGCTGGTGCTGCTGCCCAAGGCCTGGGATGTGCTGATCAACCCGGTGGCCGGGCGGGTCTCCGACCGGACCGTGTCGCGCTGGGGTGCCCGGCGGCCGTACCTGCTGTTCGCCGGGCTGGGCGTGGCTGTGCTGTTCGCGCTGATGTTCGCCGGTCCGTTCGGGACGGGGGCGGCGGCGCCGGTGTATGTCGCGGTCGCGTTCCTGGCGACGGCGACGGCGTACGCGTTCTTCCAGGTGCCGTATGTCGCCATGCCCGCTGAGATGACCGAGGACTACAGCGAGCGGACCCGCCTGATGACCTGGCGGGTCGCGGTGCTGGCGATCGCGATCCTGGTGTCGGGTGCGGTGGCGCCGATGGTGGTGAACAGCACCGGCGGGGGTGTCGCCGGGCACCGGTGGATGGGGCTGTTCGTGGCGGCGCTGATCGTGGCCGGGTCCCTGGGCGCGTTCTTCGGTACGGCGAAGGCGCCGACCGGGCGGGTGACGGAGAGCGAGCCGTCGCTGCGGGCGCAGCTGGCCGTGGTACGGGCCAACCGCCCGTTCACCGTGCTGCTGACCGTGTTCGTGGTGCAGTCGGTGGGGGTGGCCACGATGCTGGCCGGGGTCAAGTACCTGGCCGACCACGTGCTGCACCGCCCGGAGGACGGGCCGACGCTGCTGTTCGCCTGCTTCGTGGGTCCGGCGCTGCTGGTCATGCCGCTGTGGAGCCGGGTCGGCGCGCGGCTGGGCAAGAGCCGGTCGCTGGTGCTGGCCTCGGTGCTGTTCGCGGGCGGGGCGCTGGCGCTGGTGCTCGCCGGTTCGGTGCCGCCGGTCGTCGCGTACGTGGTGACCGGCCTGATCGGCGTCGGGTACGCCGGCCAGCAGGTGTTCGCGATGGCGATGCTGCCCGACTGCGTCGCCTACGACGCGGCCCGCACCGGCCGCCGCCAGGCGGGCGTGTTCACCGGCCTGTGGACGGCGGGGGAGACCCTGGGCCTGGCTCTGGGCCCCGGCCTGTACGCCCTGGTCCTGCAGCTCACCGGGTACGTGTCCTCCGACAGCGGCACCGCAGTGGCGCAGTCGGACACCGCCCGGCTGGGCGTGCTGCTCGGCTTCACCGTGGTGCCGGCGCTGCTGGTGGGACCGGTGGTGCTGCTGCTGCGCCGGTACGACCTGACCCCGGAGCGACTCGCATCGGTGCAGGTCGCGGCGGATACCACCGCAGCAGATAGGGTGCCCGCATGATCGACGCATTGCCGCCCCAGGGAATCCCCGCCGAGCAGGTGCTCGCCGAGCTGCGCGGACTGCGCTCGGCCGACCTGCCCACGCACGGCGGCCGCCTGTTCGCCTACGTGTACGACCCGGCCCGGGCCGGGCTGGACCAGCTGGCGATGTCGGCGTACGCCCTGTCGGCGCACGTCAACGGCCTGGACCCGACCGCCTTCCCGTCGCTGCTGGCCACCGAGAACGCGCTGGTCGCGGCGGCGGCGAGGGTGCTCGGCGCCGGTCCGGGCACGGCCGCGCCGGACGTGGTCGGCTCGGTGACCAGCGGCGGCACCGAGTCGCTGATCCTGGCGGTGAAGACCGCCCGCGACGCGCACCCCGAGATCGCGCACCCGCGCCTGGTCATCCCGTCGACCGCGCACGCGGCGTTCGCGAAGGCGGCGCACTACCTGGGCGTCGAGCTGGACCTGGTGCCGGTGGACCCGGTGACCTGCGTGCCGGACCCGGCCGCGGTCGCCGCCGCGATCACGGCGGAGACGGTGCTGGTGGCGTGCTCGGCGCCGTCGTACGCGCACGGGGTGGTCGATCCGGTCGGGCAGATCGCGGCGATCGCGGCGCAGCGGGGCGTGCGCTGCCACGTGGACGCCTGCTTCGGCGGCTGGGCGCTGCCGTTCCTGCGCCGGATCGGGCTGGACATGCCCGCGTTCGACTTCGCGGTGCCGGGCGTGACCAGCATGTCGGTCGACCTGCACAAGTACGCGTACACCCCCAAGGGCGTGTCGGTGCTGCTGCACCGCGACGCGAGCCTGCGCCGCCCGCAGTACTTCGCCTTCGCCGACTGGCCCGGGTACACGATGATCAACCCGGTGATCTCGTCGACCCGCTCCGGCGGGCCGATCGCGGCGGCGTTCGCGACGCTGCGGCACCTGGGCGACGAGGGCTACCTGGAGCTGGCCCGGCAGACCCGCGACGCGGTGACCGGCCTGGCCGCGGCGGTGGCCGCGACCGACGGGCTGCGGCTGCTGACCCCGGCCGACTACACCGTGGTCTGCCTGACCTCCGACGATCCCGAGCTGGACCTGTTCGTGCTGGCCGACGAGCTGGCCGCGCGCGGCTGGCACACCCAGCCGCAGCTGCCGTTCGAGGGCATCCCGGCCAGCATCCACCTGACCGTGACCGCGTCGGTCGCGCCGCAGGTGGCGCAGTTCGGTCCGGCGCTGGCCGAGGCGGCCGCGGCGGCGCGGGCGCAGGGCCCGGTCCGGCTGCCCGAGGAGCTGCTGGCGATGGCGGCGCACCTGCAGCCCGACCAGCTCACCCCGGAGCTGGTCGGCGGCCTGGCGGAGAGCCTCGGGCTGGGCGGGGAGCCGGGTGCGGCACCGCGCCTGGCGGTGGTGAACACGGTGCTGTCCGCCGCCCCGCCGCGGCTGCGGGAGCGGCTGCTGGTCGAGTTCGTCAGCCTGCTGCAGCGTCCGTCCTGGTAGCCGTCCGACGCTTATACGCGACGTGGGCGCGACTCCGCCATCACCCGGATCGCGGAGCCGCGCCCAACTATTCACCAATACGCCTGCCATAACCTGACACTCGGCTCCCGAGCAGCGACGACGGCTCTACATTGGCCTTTTCGCCACCCCATTCAGGGAGCCGGTAAGTGCGAATTCTTCATATCGTGGCGACCCCTCGCGGCGAGCAGTCCCACACGCTGCGGATCGCGCAGGAGTTCATCGACGCCGTGGTCGAGGGCGACAGCGGCGTCGAGGTCGACGTGATCGACCTGTACCGCCACGACCTGCCCGCGATGGCGGGCGACAACATCGAGGCCAAGTACACCCTCATGGTCGGCCGTCCGATCGACCGCAACCACGCCGAGTCGTGGCGCGAGATCGAGTCGCTGATCGAGCACTTCACCTCCGCCGACGCGTACGTCATCACGGCGCCGATGTGGAACTTCGGCATCCCGTACGCGCTGAAGTACTACATCGACTGCGTGGTGCAGCCCGGCTACCTGTTCCGGTACGACGAGACCGGCACCCCGGTGCCGATGGTGACCGGCAAGAAGATGGTCTGCGTGACCTCGCGGGGCGGCGACTACTCGCCCGGCGGTTACCTGCACGCCCTCGACTTCCAGGAGCCTTACCTGCGCACGGTCTTCGGCTTCGTCGGCATCACCGACGTGGCGTTCGTCAACGCCCAGCCGATGGACATCACGCCCGACCTGCGCGAGGCGGCGCTGACCGCGGCGCTGGCGCAGGCGCGGGAGCTCGGCGCGTCGTTCCTGCCGCGAGCGGATGCGCTGGTCTGACCTGAACGGGCGCGCTCACACCTGCTGGGGTGTGGCTACACCAGATGAGGTGTGAGCGCGCGAGGTCGTCGGTCTGCCGGCCGCGCCGGGCTACCTGCGCTGGTTCAGCAGCAGGCAGGTCAGGCGGGCGGTGCAGATGCGCTGCTCTTCCTCGTCGGTGATGACGATCTCGTACGTCACCACGCTGCCGCCCCGGTGCAGCGGGGTCGCGACCCCGGTGACCAGGCCCTCGCGCGCGGCCCGGTGGTGGGTGGCGCTGATCTCCACGCCGACCGCGAACGGCCGCCCGATGGTGGCGCCGTGCAGGCTCGCCCCGATCGAGCCCAGCGTCTCGGCCAGCACGCACGAGGCGCCGCCGTGCAGCAGCCCGAACGGCTGCGTGTTGCCCTCTACCGGCATCGTGGCGACCAGCCGCTCCGGCGTCGCCTCCAGCAGTTTCATGCCCATCCGGTCCGCCAGTGCGCCGTTCATGCCGCCGGCGGGGTCGAACTCCATCTCCATCCGCCGCACGCTACACGCCGGACGGAGCAACGGCCCTGGACACCGTTTCGGGGAAACCGCCGCCTCCGGGGGAGCGGAGGCGGCGGTTTCCCCGAAACGGTGCTACGGGTGCGGGAGGGGAGTACGGGGGTGGTGCCAGCCGTCACGGAGCCGAGCCGCGGCGGTGGCCCAGGGTGGCCACGCCGACGATCCAGCCCACGAACAGGCCGTAGATCGCGCCGGTGCCCGCGGCCTGGAAGCCGCCGAGCAGGGACGCGTCCGAGCGGATGAACGCGGTCAGCAGACCGGCCAGCGCGCCCGCGAAGATGTAGCCGGACCAGCCCGCGATCAGCTGGCTGAACGTGCCGCGAGCGGCACCCAGCTGCGCACCGGTGGTCAGGGCGAGGAAGAGCGCGGTGAAGACCACCACCAGGATCGCCTTGAGGTCCGCGGCGAGCACGTCCTGCACGGACGAGTCGGCGTCGAAGCTCCACGCCGGCCACGCGAGCAGGTTGAGGAACCAGCCGCCCGCGGTGTTGGGGTCGGCGTTGTCGTGCGCCCAGTCCCGGTAGACGGGGCTGCCGAAGACCAGCACCAGGATCAGCGCGGCGATGACGCCCGCACCGGTCGCGGTGCGGTATCGCGAAGCAGTGAGTACCATGCCGCCCCGATAGCCGTACCCGGCGATCGGTAAACTCGCCTGCCCAATGTGTCCTAAAGATGCTTCTTGCCCGGGCGCACAGCGGACGTGCGCCCGAGACGGCGGGGGTCAGGGGGTGCGTCGCTGTACCGGCGGCTGGCTCTGATGGCGGCCGGCGCTCATCTTGGCGGCCAGGTACACGAAGATCATGGCCAGGATCAGCTGGATGATGTGGCGGATCCAGTCGATGCCCTTGGTCTCGCCCACGCCGAGCCAGGTGGCGATGATGCCGCCCAGGGTGGCGGCCAGGATGCCCACCAGCACCGTGGTCAGCGCCGAGATGTTCTGGCGACCGGGCAGCAGCAGCCGACCCAGGTAGCCGACGATGGCGCCGCCGATGATGCCCCAGATGATCGAGCCGATCATGTACGCCTCCCGTGATCATGCCTGCTCCTGGCCAGTATCGACCTGGTTCGGCGGCGTCCGGGGAGGTTCGCCGATAATCGCCCGGCCCGGCGTCAGCGCCTCGGCAGCAGCACGCAGGCGGGCGCGGCCACACCGACCTCGGCCCCGGTGGGCGCCGGAACGCCCGTGCGCGGATCGACCCGCAGCACGGTCACCGAGTCGCCCTTCTGGTTCGCCACATAGATGAGGTCATCGACCTGGGCGAAGTGGCGCGGCCACCGCCCGCCCGCGGGCGCGTCGGCCACCGGCACCAGCTTCGCGCCGTCGACGGCGAACACGGTCAGGCAGTCGGGTCCGCGGTTGGCCAGGTAGACGAACCGGCCGTCGGCCGAGCACTCGATGTGGCTGGGGTAGGTCCGCTCCTGCTCGGGCAGGGTCAGCGCCGCAGCATAGACGTGCTCGGGGCGCAGCACGCCGTCCGCGATGGTGCAGCCCACCACGGTCGCGTCCAGTTCGCCCGCGACGAACACGCCCCCGTCGGGGTGCGCGGTCAGCCAGCGCGGGCCCATCCCGGCCGGGAACGCCACGGCGTCGGCGTGGTGCAGCCGCCCCTGCGCCACCGTGTACCGGACGACCTGGTCGGTGCCGAGGTCGGTCACCCACAGCACGTCGCCCAGCCACTGCGCCAGGTGCGCGTGCGCGGCCTCCTGGCGCTCGGGGTCGGGGCCGCTACCGCTGTGCCGGACCAGGTCCCGCGGCTCCGGTGTGCCGTCGGCGGCGAGCTCGAACAGCGCCACCGAGCCGCCGCCGTAGTTGGCCACCGCCAGCCAGCGGCCGGTGGCGTCCACGCTCAGGTGGCACGGCTCACCGCCGGTCGGTCGGGTGGCCAGGTGGGTCAGCGCGCCGTCGGGGCCCACGGCGTAGGTCAGGACCTCGCCGGCGAACTCGCTGGCCGCGTACAGCCAGGGGCCGGTGGGGTGCCAGGCCAGGAACGAGGTGTCGGTGGCGGGGGCGTCGCCGTGGGGCGCCCGGGTGAGGGCCCCGGTGTCCGGGTCGCGGTGCCAGCCGGTGATCCCGGGCACCCCCTCCTCGGTGTACGCGCCGATGTAGACGAGTTCGTGCCCGGTCATCGCCATGCCGGGCAGTCTATTACGCCGTCCGGAGTCGAGATCCACCCGGTCGGAGCTGAGCTTTTCTCGTGTGTCGCATTGACACATCGACATGACTGCGAAAGGTTTCCTCCGGACATGGAAACGTATGGGGAGACGTGATGACCGATATCCACCCGGTGCAGGGGCGACACCGGTACCTCATCGTCGGGGCAGGCCCGGCGGGCCTGCAGTTGAGCTACTACCTGCAGCAGCGCGGCTGCGACTACCTGACCCTGGAGCGTGAGGCGGCCCCGGCGGCCTTCTTCCGGCAGTTCCCGAGGCACCGGCGCCTGATCTCCATCAACAAGGTGCACACCACCAGCACCGATCCGGAGATCCGGCTGCGCTGGGACTGGAACTCGCTGCTGCACGAACCGGCCGACCTGCCGTTCCCGAAGTACAGCGGCGAGTACTTCCCGCACGCCGACGACATCGTGCGCTACCTGGAGGACTTCGCCGTCCACCACGACCTGCGGGTCCGCTACGGCACCGACGTGACCCGCGTGGACCGCGACGGCGACGGCTTCCTGGTCCACACCGGCCAGGGCACGTACGCGGCCGAGTGCGTCATCATGGCGTCGGGCTGGCAGCGGCCGAACGTGCCGCAGATCAAGGGCATCGAGCACGTCACCGGGTACGAGTCGATGGAGACCGACCCGGCCCACTACGCCAACCAGCGGGTGCTCATCCTCGGCAAGGGCAACTCGGCGTTCGAGACCGCCTCGTCGATGCTCGGCCATGCCGCGATGATCCACCTGGCCAGCCCGCGCCCGCTGCGCCTGTCCTGGAACACCAAGCACCCCGGCGACGTACGCGGCCACCACGGCGCGGTCCTGGACAGCTACCAGTTCAAGACGCTGCACTCGGTGCTCGACTGCACCATCGACGAGATCAGGCCGCTGGACAACGGCAACCTCGAGGTGCACCTGACCTACACCCACGCCGACGGCGAGACCGCCGTGATGGAGTACGAGTCGGTGCTGCGCTGCACCGGCTTCGCCATGGACACCTCGGTCTTCGGCGCGGACTGCCGGCCCGACCTGGTGGCCAGCGGCCGCATGCCGACCACCCGCCCCGACTGGCAGTCCACCAACGTGGACGGGCTCTACTTCGCGGGCACGCTGGCCCAGGACCGCGACTTCAAGAAGGCGTCCTCCGCCTTCATCGACGGCTTCCGGTACAACCTGCGCACCCTGACCGCGCTGCTGGTCGAGCGGTACGAGCAGACCCCGCTGCCGCACGACGCCGTCGCCGCCGACCCGACCGTCCTCACCGATCTGGTGCTGGACCGGATCAACTGGAGCTCGGCGCTGTGGACCCAGTTCGAGTTCCTGGTCGACGCGCTCGTGGTGGACCAGGAGACGGGCCAGGTGCGCCACTACGTCGACCTGCCCGAGGACTACGCGGTCAGCCGCTTCGCCGACGAGCCGCACTTCTACACGTTCGGCCTGCGCTGGGGCCGCGACGAGTACGGCGACGTCTTCGCCATCGAGCGCCACCCCCAGCCGGACCGGGCCAGTGAGAGCGCCTTCATCCACCCGGTGGTCCGGCGCTACCGGGGGACGACCCGCGTCGAGGAGCTGCACCTGCTGGAGGATCTGCTCGCCGAGTGGCGGCGGCCGGAGCGGCACGTCGACCCGCTCCGCGAGTTCTTCACCACCCAGCTCCCGCGCGCTTGAAACAGAAGGAAGGGCCCCTTCTCATCGCTCTGCGACGTAGAAGGGGCCCTTCTTCACCCGGCGGCCCGAAGGCGGCGGGCCGGGGCGGACTCACAGGCGCACCATCACCTCGGACAGCGGCTTGCGGGACAGGTCCGGCACGCGGACCTCGTCGGCGGGGAAGCCCACCGGGATCACCACGCAGGCGCGCTCCTCCGCCGGACGCTGGCACACCTCGTTGAGGAACCCCATCGGGCTCGGCGTATGCGTCAACGTGGCCAGCCCGGACAGGTGCAGCGACGTGATCATCATGCCGACCGCGATGCCCACCGACTCCTTGACGTAGTACGGCTTCGGCGAGTTCGGGCCCTTGTGCACCTCGAACACCACGATCACGGCCGGGGCCGTCTCCAGGAACGGCTTGCGCCAGTCGGTGCCCATCGGCGCGACGGCCTCCAGCCACTCCGTCGAGGCGCGCCGGGAGTAGAACGCGCGCTCCTCCGCCTCGGCCGCCTCGCGCAGCATCCGCTTGCGCACCGGGTCGGTGAGCACGACGAAGCGCCAGGGCTGCAGGTTCGCGCCGCTGGGGGCGCTGGCCGCGGCCCGGATCGCCTCCTCGACCACGCCGGCGGGGATCGGTTCGGCGGAGAAGTCGCGAATGGAGCGCCGGCTCACCATCCGGTCGGCGAAGCCCCGCGCGGTGCGGGCCATCGCGGCGTCGGACTTGCGGCGTACCGGCAACGGCACGGTCGCGATGCTGGTCATGGCATACCTCCCGAGGGGAGTGGGCTGCGAACCAGCATCGCGTACGCGCATACGAGCCGAGTATTGCCAAAAAGCTCTTTACGTCAGCCGGCGGTGTGCTCGGCGAGGTAGTCGACGACGTCGGTCAGCTTGCCCTGCCGCCGCTGCGCGGCCCGCTGCCGCTGGGCGCCGATGCCGCCGTGCCGCAGCGACGCCAGCCACCCGGTGACCGACTCGGCGTCGCCGTTGGCCGCCAGCACCGGACCGACCTCGGCCAGCATCCGGTCGACCAGCTCGAACGCGGGCGTCAGCCGCCCGGTGCGCAGATCGAGCCCGTCCCCGCACAGCCCGTCCCGGGCCGCCCGCCAGTACGCCGTCCGCATCAGCTCGCCGGGGATCTGCGGGCTGGCCGCGCCCTCCTCGACCCGGGCCGACAGGTGCGCCACCAGCGCCCGCACCAGCGCGGCGTACAGCGCCGACTCCTCGGCGGTGATCGGCACGTCGGCGACGCGGACCTCCAGCGTCGGGTGGCTGGCCGACGGGCGCACGTCCCAGAAGACGGTGCCCCGGTCCACCAGCGCCCCGGCCGCCAGCAGCGTCTCCACCACCTCGTCGTAGTGCGCGGCCGAGGCGAACTCCGGCGGCGGGCCCGCCACCGGCCAGCGCGGCCAGGTCATGGTGCGCCAGCTGGCATACCCCGAGTCCCGCCCGTCCCAGTACGGCGAGTTCGCCGTCAGGGTCAGCAGCACCGGCAGGTACGGTCGCAGCTGGTTGCTCACCCGCACCGCGTGGTCGCGGTCGGGCAGCTCGACGTGCACGTGCAGGGCGCAGATGGCCAGCTCGTCGTGCAGCCCCCGGAACGACTCCTGCCCGCGCGTCTGCCGGGGACCCTGCGTCATCGGGGGCGGCAGCGTGGCGCCGAGCACGGGCGTGCCGGAGGCGATCACCCGTACCCCCAGGTCGCGGGCCTGCTTGCAGACCTCCGTGCGCGCCTGGCGCAGCTGGTCCAGCACCTCGGCCGCGCTGGCGCACGGCTCGGTCCGGGTCTCCAGCTGCCAGGTGGTGATCTCGCCGGAGACGCAGCCGCCCAGTTGCGGCCTGGCCGCGTCCACGACCTCCTGCGCCCGGGGCACCGGCCCCCGGGTCAGCGGATCGACGACGAGGAACTCCTCCTCGACCCCGAACCGCGGTGCGCTGCCTGTGCCCATGCGGCCATGCCCTCTCGCTCGCGACCCGGCCGCGCATGCCGCGACCGGCGCGAGCGTAACCGCGGTCACCCCCGCGACCCGCCACAACGCGCCGACCGTTGCCAAATTGGACGGATGGCGCGCCGCCAGGTGGTGGAGGGGAGTTGGGAAGGGGCCCTTCCGCTACGGAATGCGATAAGAAGGGTCCCTTCCTTACCTCAGGGGCGGGGGTGGCGGGCGGGGGTGGTGAGGATGCGGTCGATGAGGGCGGCCAGGAGGGCGGTGCGGGGTGCCAGCTGGCTCACGTCCACCCACTCGGTCCGGCTGTGCGAGCCGCCGCCCACCCCGCCCAGCCCGTCCAGGGTGGCCACGCCCACCGAGCCGGTGAAGTTGGCGTCCGAGGCGCCCGGCGCCCAGGCGCCCTCCGGCTCGGGCTGGCCGAGCGCCCGCGCCGCCTCCTGCGCCAGCTGGAACAGCGTCTTGGTCACCTCGGGCTGCAGCGGGTACCGGTTGACGCCGCCGCCGACGGTGAGCACCGCGTCGGCGAGCCGGGGCGTGATCGCGTGGATCATCCGGTCGACCCGGTCCAGTTCGGCGGCGGTCCAGGCGCGCACGTCCACGGCCAGGGCCGCGCTCTCGGGCACCACGTTGGTCATGGTGCCCGCGCTGAGCACGGTCGGGGTCACGCTGGTGCCGCCCGCGGCCAGCGCCTGCACCGCCAGCACCTGGTGGGCCAGCTCGACGGCGGCGTTGACGCCCCGGTGCGGCTCCACCCCGGCGTGCGCGGCCCGGCCCTTGACCGAGATCCGGTACACCGAACCGCCCTTGCGGGCGATCTTCAGGGCGCCGGACTCGGTGCTCGGCTCGCCGACCAGCACCGCGCGCGAGCGGGCGGCCTGCTCCTCGATCAGCGGCCGGGACGTCGGCGACCCGGTCTCCTCGTCGCAGGTGAGCAGCAGGCCGACCGAGGAGGTGTCGCCGAGCAGCTCCAGCGCGGTGAGCTGCTGCACGATGCCGGACTTCATGTCGCACACGCCCGGCCCGCTGGCGATGCCGCCGGTCACCGCGTACGGCCACTCCTCGACCGTCCCGGCCGGCCACACCGTGTCGTAGTGGCCGAGCAGCAGTACCCGCTGGTCGGTCGCGGGCCACAGCAGGTGCGGCAGGCCGTCCACGCTGATCCGCCGGGCCGGGCGGCCCAGGATCGCGGTGCCCCACTCCTCCAGCAGGTCCGCGCAGCGGGACAGCCGCGCGGTGTCACCGGGTGGGGACTCCAGGGACACCAGCTCGCGCAGCCGGTCATGCAGCACCTCGGTCCGGGCCAGTGCCCCATGGCGTATCGCATCGGCATCGGTCACCGGAAAAGCGTCGCACCGGACGATCCGGGCCAGCCATACGCAACCGTGCGCGTCGGCAGAGCCGCTGGTAGTGCGGCCCGGCCGGGCCGCCGCACGATCGGAGTGGACGCGGCCCCCTCCGATCAGGCAGGATACCGAGGCCGACTGTCGCGTTAGGATTGTCGCGAGTGAATCGATCGCGGGCGGATTAGGAGAGTGACGTCATCGCACACATCGACCTTGGCGTGGACGAGACCCAGGTGCCTGGCATCAGCGGGCCGATGCGCTACCGCCCCGAGACGGCGGCACCGCTCAACGCACTGGCCGAGGCGCTGCTGCGGGCGCCGCACCCGACCCTGACCCAGGGCGAGCGCGAGCTGATCGCGGCGTACGTCTCCGGCCTCAACGACTGCGACTTCTGCTGCAACTCGCACTCGGCGTTCGCGGCCGCGTGGCTGCCGGAGGGGATGGAGCTGGTCCGCCAGGTCCGCACCGACCTGGCCACCGCCCCGATCAGCGACAAGCTGCGCGCGCTGCTGCACGTGGCCGCCGCGGTGCAGGTGAGCGGCCGCAAGGTCACCACCGAGCTGATCGACGCCGCCAAGGCCGAGGGCGCCACCGACCTGGAGTTGCACGACACGGTCCTCATCGCCGCCGCGTTCTGCATGTTCAACCGGTACGTCGACGGTCTGGGCACCTACGCCCCGACCGACCTGTCGCAGTACGACGCGACCGCCCGCCGCATCGTCGAGGTGGGGTACGGCAAAGGCGTGGTGTGAGCCCGGCGCGGTTGTCCCGAACCCCGCCCGGCTAGGGCAGCCTGACTTCGAACCGGCAGCCCTCGCCTACGTTGTGCACCTCGACGCGGCCCCCGTGCGCCTCCACCAGACCACGCACGATGGCCAGGCCCAGACCCCCGCCGGCAGTGTCGCCGGCGGGGGTCCGCGCTTTCGCGCCCCGGAACGCCACGTCGAACACCCGGGGCAGGTCGGTGTCGGTGATGCCGCCGCAGGTGTCGGCGACCGCGAGCCAGCCGCCCTCGGCGTCCCGGCCGCCGGTGACGGTCACGGTGCCCTCCGACGGCGTGTAGCGGATGGCGTTGAGCAGCAGATTCGCCACGATCCGGGACAGCTCCGGCTCGCTGGCGCGCACCAGCGGCCAGCTGCCGGGCTCGGTCACCAGGCGCACGTGCCGGGCCGCGGCCAGCGGCGCGGCCGCGGCGACGGCGTCGGAGACCACCTCGCCCAGCGGCACGTCCACCGGCGACAGCCGCAGCGCCCCGGAGTTGATCCGGGACAGCTCGAACAGGTCGTCGACGAGCGCCGCCATCCGGTCGGTGCCGGTACGGATGCGCCGGTGGTACTCGGCGACGGTGGCCGGGTCGCTGACCACGCCGTCCTCCAGCGCCTCGGCCATCGCCCGCATGCCCGCCAGCGGCGTACGCAGGTCGTGCGACACCCAGGCGACCAGGTCGCGGCGGCCCGCCTCGACCTGGCGCTCGTGCGCGCGGGCGTCCTCGGCCCACATCGCCGAGCGGGCCAGCCGCCGCCCCAGCCACCAGCCGATGGCCAGGCTGACCAGCCCTGCCAGCGGCACCACGATGAGCAGCACGGTCAGGTCGTGCGGCGAGATGAACATGCCCCCGGCCGCCGCGAACACCCCGGCGAGCGTCGCCAGCACGGTCACCGCGAGCAGCACGCAGATGTTCAGCGTGATCGAGCGCCGGTGCAGCAGCCGCAGCAGCAGCGCGCCGGGCAGCCACACCACCGCCGCGCCGCCCAGGGCGGCCACCAGGAGCAGCAGTACGTCACGCACCGCCGCCGCCGGCCGGTTCGTAGCGGTAGCCCACGCCCCACACCGTCTGGATGCGGCGGGGCGCGGCCGGGTCGGCCTCGATCTTCTCGCGCAGCCGCCGTACGTGCACGGTCACGGTCGACTGGTCGCCGAAGGTCCAGCCCCAGACCGACTCCAGCAGCCGGTCGCGGCGCAGCGCGACGCCGGGGTGCGACATCAGGAAGACGAGCAGGTCGAACTCGCGTACGGTCAGCGCCAGCTCCGCCCCGGCCAGCTTCGCGATCCGCGCGACCGGGTCGACCCGCAGGTCGCCGTCGACCAGCAGGGGCGCCGCGGCCGGGGCCGGGGAGGTCCGGCGCAGCACCGACCGGGCCCGCAGCACCAGCTCGCGCGGCGAGAACGGCTTGGTCACGTAGTCGTCGGCGCCGAGCTCCAGGCCGAAGACGCGGTCGGTCTCCTCGCCGAGCGCGGTCAGCATGATGATCGGCACGGGCGCGGCGCCGTCGGCGCGCATCCGGCGGCACACCTCCAGCCCGTCCACGCCGGGCAGCATCAGGTCGAGGATCACCAGGTCGGGCCGGTGCCGCCGGTACGCCTCCAGCGCACCCGGCCCGTCGGCCGCCAGCTCCACCTCGAACTCGGCGTGCTCCAGGTAGCGGCGCACCACGTCGCTGACGGTCGGATCGTCGTCCACGACGAGCACACGGGTGGCCATAGCGCGAGCGTACGGCGTGATCGGCCGGGTGGCCCGCCCTCGCCGCCGACCGTACCCTTACGATCCGCGAACGCGGGGATCCGCCGCACCCGGAGCTCGGGTTAGCGTTTGCGCGAAGGGTGGGAGAACAGAGTGGGACGTTTGAAGCAGCTGCTGCGCAATCCGCTGTACCAGGTGGGGGCCGGGGTGGTGGTGCTGGCCCTGGCGCTGGGCCTGTACTTCGTCGGCCCCTCGAAGCTGTTCGACCCGGGCACCTGGAACGACGGCGCCACCGAGGCGGCCGCCGACGGCGGGCCCGGCGGCGCGGCGGCCTCCCCGGCGCCGGGGCAGGTGCCGGCCCAGGATCCGCACAAGACCGTCGCCGTGGTCGTCGCGCAGGGCGAACTGGTGTCGCAGGAGCAGGCCGGCAAGGGCGTCGTCGAGGTGGTGTGGCTGCCCGACGGCCGTTACCAGGTCATCCTGCGCGACCTGGTCACCTCCGGCGGCTCGGACCTGCGCGTGTGGCTGTCCGACCAGGCGGTGCGGCCGGGCAAGGACGGTGCGCGCGTGTTCGCCGACGGCAAGCACGTGGAGCTGGGCAAGCTCAAGGGCACGAGTGGCACGCAGGTCTATGAGGTGCCCAGCGGCGTCGATCCGAAGACCTTCCGCAGCGTGGCCATCTGGAGCCAGGGCTCAGCCTTCTCCCTCGCCGCCGCGCCGCTGCAAGCCTGAGGACCGGGTCACCGGTTGCGGTGACCCGTATCCCGGTTGTTGATGGTTGCGGCGGAAACGACATGATATGGCTGCATCGACATATGCGAGTTGCGCAGCCTATCGTTCTCACCATGGCGAAAGCACGTACGGTGACTGGGCTCGGGATCATCGCCACTGCGGCGCTGGTCCTCGTATTCGGCAACCAGCCTTTCGTGGAGTGGGTACACAACCACACCAACCCGGACAGCGCGTGGGGCTGGTTCCTGCGGGTGCTGACCTGGCCGCAGTGGGCGTTCGGTCCGGTCGACGGCTCCAGCAGGGCCATGCGCCAGCTGCTGGCCAACGACCTCCGGGCACTGCTGCTGATCCTGTTCGTGGCGTTGATCCTCGGGGTGGTCGCGAAGGCCGTCAGCGGGGGCACCGCCGGATTCTTCCTGGGCTGGTCCGCGCTGATCTTCGCATCGGCGCTGGCGGCCTTCCTCACCTCCTTCATCATCGCCAACCCGACCCTGGTGGGGGCGTTCCAGACCGCGGCCGGCGGCTCTGCGTACGGCCTGTTCGCCGGGTGGATCGTCGGCGCCGTCACGGCCACGGCCAAAGCAGCGTAGGCGCGCCACCTTCCCGAGGGCCCGGTATCCGCTCGGACCGGGCCTTCGCCGCGTCCGGCCGCAGGTCGCCCTGCCCGCCGCGGCCGTCCCTGGATCTTCACAAAGTCGTGAACACACGAAACCTTGTTATGATCACTCACGATGAGCGATGACGTGACGCGTGACGAGGACGGTGTGCGCCGCTCGGTGGAGCACATGGCGATGATGCTCGCGGACATGGGCTTCCCCCGGATGGCCTCGCGGGTGCTGCTGACGATGATGGGCGCCGAGGAGTCCTCGCTGAGCGCGGGGGACCTCGCCGAGCGGCTCGGGGTGAGTGCGGCCGCGATCTCGGGCGCCGTCAAGTACCTGATGCACCTGGGCTTCGTCGTGCGCGACCCCGTGCCCGGCTCCCGGCGCGACTTCTACCGCCTGCCCGCCGAGCCCTGGTACGGCGTGACCATCGCCAAGCGCAGCTTCTACGGGCAGTTCTCCGACGAGGCCGACAAGGTCATCGCGGCGGCGGGCGGTGAGGGCACCGCGGCGGGGGAGCGGGTGGCCGACATGCGCGACTTCTTCCGCTTCGTCGAGGACGAGCTGGGCACCGCTCTGCAGCGCTGGCAGGAGCAGCGCATGCGGCAGCGCTGAGCCCGGCCCACCCTCGGCTTGTTTCGACCGCAGGGGGCGATCTCCGTCCCGAGATCGCTCCCTGCGGTCGAAACGACGGGTTGAAACCCGCCTTCCGACCGCAGCGGCTGATCTTCGGGCGAGGGTCGGGCCGGGACTTTCGGAGCGCAGGGGCAATCTGGGCGCCTTGATCGGCGTCGGCGGTCGGAAACTCGGGTCCCTGTGGAGGGTGTGACCGCGCACGCTGATCTTCCGCTGGGGCGCGGTCGGAGCGGGCGCCGGGCGCGAGTTCGCGGCGCGGACTTTCTCGGCCGTCGCCCGCCCCGGCGCCGTCCCGGCGCATCAGCGCAGCTCGGAGCCAAGAACCACAACGACCGACCTCACCATTGAAGATCAACGTTCTGGCGGCTTCTCTCGAACTTCTGAATGATCAAACAAAAGTTACGAAGAATCCGCTAGAAGCTATGGACGGGATCGGCGAAAGCTCGTAACCTGTGCGACACAACACATTCGCTGTCGTCCGAACAGGTGAAAGGTGGCCGGATGAGCCTCGCCCGAGCGCTCTGGGATCCGCTGCACGTGCGCGTGCTGCGGCTGCTGCGCGACGAGGGCGCGCTCTCGCGCGCGGAGCTGGCCGACCGGCTCGACATCCCGCGGCCGCGCCTGCTGGCCGAACTGGACCGGCTCGTCACCGGCGGCCAGGTCGCCGAGGCCGGTCCGGCCGAGTCGCGCGGCGGGCGCCGCTCGACCCTGGTCGAGCTGAACCCGGGCATGCGCTTCGCCGGGGTCGACCTGGGCGCCACCTCGATCGACGTCGAGGTGACCAACGGGCGGCTGGAGCCGGTGGCGCACTACAGCGAGGTCGCCGACATCCGCAGCGGTCCGAAGGTGATCCTGCAGCGGGTCAACGAGCTGCTGGCCAAGGCCAAGGTGGAGGGTGCGTTCACGCACCTGGACGGCATCGGCATCGGGGTGCCCGGTCCGGTGAGCTTCCGGGACGGGGTGCCCGTATCACCGCCGATAATGCCCGGCTGGGACCGGTATCCCGTGCGCGAGCTGCTGACGCGGGAGCACGGGTGCCCGGCGGTGGTCGACAACGACGTGAACATCATGGCGGTGGGGGAGCGGCACGGCGGCGTGGCCCACTCCGTCGACAACTACCTGTTCCTGAAGATCGGCACCGGCATCGGCTGCGGCATCTTCCTGTCCGGTGAGGTCTACCGGGGCACCGACGGGTGCGCGGGCGACATCGGCCACATCCAGGTGGACGCGAACGGCCCGGTCTGCACCTGCGGCAACATCGGTTGCCTGGAGGCCGTGTTCAGCGGTGCCGCGCTGGCCCGCGAGGCCACTGCGGCGGCCCGCTCGGGCGCCTCGCCGGCACTGGCCGAGCGGCTGGCCCAGCACGGTGTGGTCACCGCGACGGACGTCGCGGTGGGTGCGATCGAGGGCGACGTCACCTGCGTGCAGCTGATCCGCGACGGCGGGCGCCGGGTCGGCACGGTGCTGGCCGGGCTGGTCAGCTTCGTCAACCCGTCGATGATCGTCATCGGTGGCGGCCTGGCGCAGCTCGGGCACATCATGCTCGCGGAGATCCGCAGCGTGGTGTACCGGCGCTCGCTGCCGCTGGCCACCGGGAACCTGCCGCTGGTGCTGTCGGAGCTGGGCCCGCGCGCCGGTGTCGCCGGTGCGGCGGTGCTGGCCAGCGAGATCGCCTTCGAGCAGGCGTCATGAACATCCGGAGCGTGGCCGCGTGGCGGCGAAGCGAGGAGCGGGCATGAGCGAGTTGCTGATGGACGCCCCGGCGTCGGGTGCGCAGGAGGCCGGTGAGGTCGTGCTGCGGTTGTCGGGAGTGGTCAAGACCTTCCCTGGCGTACGCGCGCTCGACGGCGTCGAGCTGGAGGTGCGCGCCGGTGAGGTGCACTGCCTGCTGGGTCAGAACGGCGCGGGCAAGTCCACGCTGATCAAGGTGCTGGCCGGGGTGCACCGCCCCGACGAGGGCCGGGTCGAGTGGCTGGGCGAGCAGGTGTCGTTCGGTTCGCCGCAGGCCGCGATGAAGGCCGGGATCGCCACCATCTACCAGGAGCTCGACCTCGTCGACTACCTGAGCGTCGCCGAGAACGTCTACCTCGGACACGAGCCGCGCAGTCTCGGGTTCGTGCAGAAGGGGACGGCCGCGCGGCAGACCCGCGAGCTGCTGGGGCGGCTCGGGCACGGCGAGATCCCGGCGCGGCGGCTGGTCCGCTCGCTGCCCGCGGCGGGCAAGCAGATCGTCAGCATGGCCCGCGCGCTGTCGCACGAGGCCAAGCTGATCATCATGGACGAGCCCAGCGCGGTGCTGGCCCATGACGAGGTCGGCAACCTGTTCCGGATCATCCGGGAGCTGACCGCGCAGGGCATCGCGGTGGTCTACATCTCGCACCGGCTGGAGGAGATCCGCGAGATCGGCGACCGGGTCACCGTGCTCAAGGACGGGCGCACCTCCGCGGTGAACCTGCCCGCGCGGACCACCCCGACCCGTGACCTGGTCAGCCGGATGACCGGCCGCTCCATCGAGTACGTCTTCCCGCCCCGGGCCCAGCAGGAGCCGGGCGAGAAGGAACATGGCTCGTCCCGGCCCGCCGCCGCTCAAGCGGCGGGCCAAGGGACTCCCCACGTTCCTCTGCTTACGGTGCGCGGGCTGGGGCGCACCGGCGAGTTCGCCGACGTCGACCTGGACGTGCGCGCCGGGGAGATCGTGGGCATCGCCGGGCTGGTCGGCTCGGGCCGGTCGGAGCTGCTGGAGACGGTGTTCGGGGCGCGTACGCCCGATGCCGGGACGGTGGCCGTGGGCGGCCGCCCGCTGCCGCCGGGCAATGTCGCCGCGGCGGTGCGGGCCGGGCTCGGCATGGCGCCCGAGGAGCGCAAGAGCCAGGCGCTGCTGCTGGGCGAGCCGATCTACCGCAACATGACGCTGACCACGTTCAGCGGGTTCGCCACGGCCGGGTTCACCGACGCCGGGCGCGAGCAGGCCGAGGCGATGAAGATCGCCGACCTGCTGGAGCTGCGCCCGCGCGACGTGCGGCGGGCCGTGCGCACCCTGTCCGGCGGCAACCAGCAGAAGGTGGTGGTCGGGCGCTGGCTGCTCGGCGGCACCCGGCTGCTGCTGCTGGACGAGCCGACCCGGGGCGTCGACGTGGGCGCCCGGGCGGAGCTGTACCAGGTGATCCGCGGCCTGGCCGACCAGGGCGTCGGCGTGCTGCTGGTCTCCAGTGAGGTGCCCGAGGTGCTCGGGTTGTCGGACCGGGTGCTCGTGATGCGGGAGGGCCGGGTAGTGCACACGGCCCCCGCCGAGGGCCTGGCCGAGGAGGACGTTCTCGATCTCGTGATGGCGGGCTCGCTCACCGCCACTGACGAACGTACTGAGGAGCAGGCGTGAGCTGGTGGAGAGATGAGGCCCGGGAGCCGCTGCGGCGCAACCTCGGGCTGGTCGGGGTGCTGCTGGCGCTGTTCGCCATCGGCGCGTTCATCCGGCCCGAGCTGTACGGCGACCCCAAGTGGGTCACCAACAACGTACTTGTGATCATGACGCAGGCCGCAGCCGTCGGCGTGGTGGCCATCGGCATGACGTTCGTGATCATCGGGGGCGGCATCGACCTGTCCGTCGGCGCGCTGATCGCGCTGTGCGGCGTGTGGGCCACCACCTACGCCACGCAGAGCTACGGCACCGTCGGCATGATCTTCACGGCGCTGGCCGTCGGGATCGGCGCGGGCGCGGTCAACGGCCTGCTCGTGGCGTACGGCAAGCTGGTGCCCTTCATCGCCACCCTGGCCATGCTGGTCGCCGCCCGCGGTCTGGCCGCCCAGATCTCCGGCAAGCAGACGCAGATCTCCAACGACGCGTTCATCAACAGCATCGCCACCACGCGCATCCTCGGCATCCCGATGCTGGTCATCATGCTGCTGGTGGTGGCGGCCCTGGGCTGGGTGCTGCTCAACCGCACCACCTTCGGGCGGCGCACCATCGCCGTCGGCGGCAACCCGGAGGCGGCCCGCCTGGCGGGCATCAACGTCCGCGGACACACCCTGGCCCTGTACGCGCTGTCGGGCCTGTGCGCCGGCATCGCCGCCATCATGCTCACCTCCCTCGCCACCTCGGCCCAGGCCGCAGCGGCCGACCTGTACGAACTCGACGCGATCGCCGCGGCGATCATCGGCGGCACCCTGCTCTCCGGCGGGCGCGGCACGATCGTCGGCTCGCTGCTCGGCGTGATCGTGTTCTCCACGATCACCAACCTGTTCGCCATCGCGAACCTGCCCACCGAGGTCCAGAACATGGTCAAGGGCGCGATCATCGTGACCGCCGTCCTGGTCCAGCAGTTGCGGTTCGACTCCGTCACCAAGTTCGCCCGCAGGCACGGATTGACCCGTGCGGGCGCACCGCCCGAGGCGGCCGCGGCAACACCCGCTCCATAGGACCGAAACCCGCTCACCCTGCTCCACCTGGGGCGACTGTCGCGTGCGACAGCCGCTTGACCGAACACACCCTCGTGACGACCAGGAGGTCGTAAATGACCAAGCAGAACCCCGACGTGTCCCGCCGTCGCCTGTTCCTCGGCGCGGGCGCGGTCGGCGCCGGTGCCCTCCTCGCCGCCTGCACCAGCAACGAGGCGCCGCCCGCCGTGGCGCAGACCAAGGGCGCCGACAACACCAACCCCAACGCCGCCGCGGGCAAGGCCGTGACCATCGGCTTCTCCGCCCCGGCCGCCGACCACGGCTGGATCGCCGCGATCACCAACAACGCCAAGGCGCAGGCCGCGGCGTACTCGGACGTGACGTTCAAGCAGGTCGAGGCAGGCAAGGACGCGGCCGCCCAGCGTGCCGCGCTCGACACCCTGATCGCCGAGAAGCCCGACGTGATCGTGCTGCTGCCGCACGACGGCAAGGAGCTCAACGCCTTCGGCCTCAAGGCCATGGAGGCGGGCATCCCGGTCGTCAACCTGGACCGCGCCTTCCCGGACGCGCTGGCCTACCGCCTGCAGATCAAGGGCGACAACTACGGCATGGGCGTGGCCGCCGGCCACTACATCGGCAAGACGCTCAAGGCCAAGGGCGTGGCCAGCCCGGTCATCGGCGAGATCGCCGGCATGGACGAGCTGGAGCTGACCCAGGAGCGCAGCCAGGGCTTCGCGGCGGCGCTGAAGACGTACGGCTTCACCGTCGCGAACCGGCGCGCGGCCCGGTTCACCGCCGACTCCGGTCAGAAGGAGGCGGCGAACATGCTCCAGGCGCTGCCGAAGATCGACGCGATCTGGAACCACGACGACGACCAGGGCATCGGCGTGCTCGCCGCGATCACCGCGGCCAGCCGCAGCGAATTCTTCATGGTCGGCGGCGCCGGCTCCAAGAAGGCGATCGAGGACATCGCCGCCGACAAGACCGTGCTGAAGGCGACGGTCACCTACAGCCCGTCCATGGCGTCGTCGGCGATCTCGCTGGCCCGCCTGCTGGGCCAGGGCCGCGGCATGGCCGACCTGGTCGAGCTCGCGGTGCCGAAGGAGATCATCCTCGCCTCGGAGACGATCACCAAGGAGAACGCGAGCTCGTACCTCAAGCTCGGCTTCTGATCGCAGCCTGGTCACTGATCCAAGAAGGAGCCCCACCCCGTGTCCACTTCAGACAGAGAACTGCGGATCGGCATGGTCGGCTACGCCTTCATGGGCGCCGCGCACTCCCAGGCGTGGCGTACCGTGAATCGCGTCTTCGACCTGCCGCTGCGGGTCCGGATGGCGGCGGTGGCCGGCCGCGACCAGGAGAAGGTCGCTGCAGCCGCCGCCCGCCTGGGCTGGGACGACCACGTCACGGACTGGCGCGAGCTGATCGCGCGGGACGACATCGACGTGATCGACGTCTGCACCCCGGGCGACAGCCATGCCGAGATCGCGATCGCCGCCCTCGCCGCCGGCAAGCACGTGCTGTGCGAGAAACCCCTCGCCAACACGGTGGCCGAGGCGAAGGCGATGGTCGCGGCCGCGGACGCGGCGCGGGCGCTGGGCGTACGCACCATCTGCGGGTTCAACTACCGCCGGGTTCCGGCGGTCACGTTGATGCGGCAGATGATCGAGGCGGGACGGCTCGGCACCATCCGCCACGTCCGCGCCGCCTACCTGCAGGACTGGATCATCGATCCGGAGTTCCCGCTGGTCTGGCGGTTGCAGCGGGAGCGGGCCGGGTCGGGTGCGCTGGGTGACATCGGCGCGCACATCATCGACCTCACCCAGTACGTCACGGGTCAGTTGATCGCCGGCGTCAGCGCGGTGACCGAGACCTTCATCACCGAGCGGCCGCTGCCGGGGGAGGCCAGCGGGCTGGCTGCCTCCACCGGCGGCGGTGCGCTCGGGAAGGTCACCGTCGACGACGCCGCGGTCTTCACCGCGCGGCTGTCCGGCGGGGCCATCGCGACGTACGAGGCGAGCCGGTTCGCGACGGGGCGCAAGAACGCGCTGCGGGTCGAGATCAACGGCTCGCGGGGGTCGCTGGTGTTCGACCTCGAGCGCCTCAACGAGCTGGAGTTCTACGACAACGACCGGCCCTCGGCCGAGCAGGGCTTCACGAAGATCCTGGTCACCGAGCCGGAGCACCCGTACCTGGCGGCCTGGTGGCCGCCCGGCCACATCATCGGGTACGAGCACTCCTTCACCCACCAGATGCGCGACTTCGTCCAGGCGATCGCCGACGGCACCGACCCGGCCCCGTCGTTCACCGACGCGCTGGGCGTGCAGCTGGTCCTCGACGCGGTGCAGCGCTCCGCCGACACGGGCTCCTCCTGGACCCCGGTGGAGCACGTCACCGGATAGACGTGGCGGGGCCCGGCCGGACGCCGACCGGCCGGGTCCCGTCACCCACTACGTAGCACGTCATCGCACCACCCTTCGTCCCGGGAAACGGAGCACGACCGATGCCACGACCCATCACCCTGTTCACCGGCCAGTGGGCCGATCTGCCGTTCGAGGAGGTGTGCCGGCTGGCGTCGGAGTGGGGCTACGACGGGCTGGAGATCGCCTGCTGGGGCGACCACTTCGAGGTCGACAAGGCGCTGTCCGACGAGACCTACGTCCAGCGCAAGCGCGACCAGCTCGACAAGTACGGCCTGAGCGTCTACGCGATCTCCAACCACCTCGCGGGCCAGGCGGTCTGCGACAACCCGATCGACGAGCGGCACAAGGGCATCCTGCCCGCTCGGATCTGGGGCGACGGCTCGCCGGAGGGCGTCCGGCAGCGCGCCGCCCAGGAGATGGCCGACACGGCCCGGGCCGCGGCCAAGCTCGGCGTGAACACGGTGGTGGGCTTCACCGGTTCCCCGATCTGGCACTACGTGGCGATGTTCCCGCCGGTCCCGGCGTCCATGGTGGACGCGGGCTACGCGGAGTTCGCCGACCGCTGGAACCCCATCCTCGACGTGTACGACTCCGTCGGCGTGCGCTTCGCGCACGAGGTGCACCCCAGCGAGATCGCGTACGACTACCACACCACCAGGCGCACCCTGGAGGCCATCGGCCACCGTCCCGCGTTCGGGCTGAACTGGGACCCCTCGCACATGGTGTGGCAGGGCTGCGACCCGGTCGGGTTCATCCTCGACTTCGCGGACCGGATCTACCACGTGGACTGCAAGGACACCAAGGTGCGCATGGGCGACGGCCGCCGCGGCATCCTGTCCTCGCACCTGCCCTGGGCCGACCTGCGCCGGGGCTGGGACTTCGTCTCCACCGGCCACGGCGACGTGCCGTGGGAGGACTGCTTCCGCGCGCTGAACGCCATCGGCTACGACGGCCCCATCTCGATCGAATGGGAGGACGCCGGCATGGACCGGCTCGTCGGGGCGCCGCAGGCGCTCGGCTTCGTACGCAACCTGCTCTTCGATCCGCCCACCGCCTCCTTCGACGCGGCTTTCAGCTCCGACTGAGACGCGGCGGGCACCACCGACACTCACGCGCGCCGGTGAGCGCGTGGGCAACACCCCCGCCGCACCCGCGGCGGGGGCTGTGACATGGGACGTGCACTGGCGCACGCCCCTGCCCCTCACCGGAAGGACTTCTGTCCATGCGCACCAACCGTCCCCCGGGATGGCGCCGACTCCTGAGCGTCCTCGCGACCGCGGCGCTGGTGGTGGCGGGATCCGCGTACTCGGCCACTCCGGCCAGCGCGGCACCCGACTTCACCGTCCTGATCTTCTCCAAGACCGCCGGTTTCCGGCACGACTCCATCCCCGCCGGCATCACGGCGATCCAGCAGCTCGGCACCGCCAACAACTTCGCGGTCGAGGCGACCGAGGACGCGGCCCAGTTCAACGACGCGAACCTGGCCCGCTTCAAGGCCGTGATCTGGCTGTCCACCACCGGTGACGTGCTCGACGCCACGCAGCAGGCGGCGTTCGAGCGCTACATCCGCGCCGGTGGCGGCTACGTCGGCGTGCACGCCGCTTCCGACACCGAGTACACCTGGGCCTGGTACGGCAACCTGGTCGGCGCGTACTTCAGCAACCACCCCGCCCCGGCCAACGCCACCGTGAAGGTGGCCGACCACGTCCACCCGTCGACGGCTTCCCTGCCGGAGAAGTGGAACCGGTTCGACGAGTGGTACTCGTACCAGACGAACGTGCGGGGCAAGGCGCACGTGCTGGCGACCCTCGACGAGACCAGCTACCCGGGCGGCTCGATGGGCGTCGACCACCCGATCGCGTGGTGCCAGAACTACGACGGCGGCCGTGCCTGGTACACCGGCGGCGGCCACACCATCGAGAGCTACAGCGAGGCCAACTTCCGGACCCACCTGCTCGGCGGCATCCGGACCGCGGCCGGGACGGTGGCCGCCGACTGCGGCGCCACCGTCAGCAGCAACTTCTCGCAGGTCACCCTGGCCAAGGGTGCGGCCGAGACGGGCGAGCCGATGGGCCTGACCGTGCTGCCGAACCGGGGTGTGCTGCACACCTCGCGCGAGGGCGTGGTCCGCTACACCGACGTCGACGGCAACACCAAGGTGGCGCTGACGCTGCCGGTGTACAGCCACGACGAGGAGGGGATGCAGAGCATCAAGGCAGACCCCGGCTTCGCCGCCAACCGCTGGGTGTACATCTACTACGCGCCGCCGCTGTCCACACCCGCCGGCGACGCGCCGTCGACCGGTACCGCGGCCGACTTCGCGCCGTGGAACGGGGTGAACCGGCTGGCCCGGTTCACGGTCCGGGCCGACAACACCATCGACCCGGCCTCGCAGGTGACCGTGCTGGACGTGCCGACCAGCCGGGGCATGTGCTGCCACGTCGGCGGCGACATCGACTTCGACGCCGCGGGCAACCTGTACCTGTCCACCGGCGACGACTCGAACCCGTTCGACTCGGCGGGCTTCTCGCCGCTGGACGAGCGGCCCGACCGCAACCCGGCCTACGACGCGCAGCGCACCGCGGCCAACAGCAACGACCTGCGGGGCAAGGTGCTGCGCATCAAGCCCAGCGCCGCCGGCGGCTACACCATCCCCTCCGGCAACATGTTCGCGCCGGGCACCGCGAAGACCCGGCCCGAGATCTACGCGATGGGCTTCCGCAACCCGTTCCGGATGAGCGTCGACAAGGGCACCGGCGTGGTGTACCTCGGCGACTACGGGCCGGACGCGGGCACGGCCGACCCGAACCGGGGCCCCGCGGCCCAGGTCGAGATCAGCCGCATCACCGCGCCGGGCTTCTACGGCTGGCCCTACTGCTCCAGCTTCGGCGACGCGTACGGCGAGTGGGTGTTCCCGAACGGGCCGTCGCTGGGCAAGTACAACTGCGCGGGCGGGCCGACCAACAACTCGCCCAACAACACCGGCATCACCACGCTGCCCGCGCTGACCCCGGCCTGGGTGCCGTACAACGGCGGCAGCCCGGCCGACATGGGCGGCGGCGGCATGGCCCCGATGGGCGGGCCGGTCTACCGGTACGACCCGAACAACACCTCCCCGGTGGCGTTCCCGGCGTACTACAACGGCACCTACTTCCACGGTGAGTTCGGCGGTCGCTGGATCAAGAACTTCGTGGTCGGCGCCGACGGCAAGTACCTGAAGATCAACCCGTTCCCGTGGACCGGCACGCAGATCATGGACATGGAGTTCGGCCCCGACGGCGCGCTCTACGTCCTGGACTACGGCACCGGCTGGTTCGGCGGCGACGCCAACTCGGCGGTCTACCGCATCGAGTACGCGCGCCAGGGCCGCCCGCCGGTGGCCGTGGTGACCCCGAGCCGGACCTCGGGCGGCGCGCCGCTGACGGTCGCCTTCTCCTCGGCGGGCACCTACGACCCCGACGGCAACCCGTTCACCTACGCCTGGGACTTCGACACCAACGGCACGGTGGACTCGACCGCGGCCAACCCGAGCTTCACCTACAGCACGGTCGGCCAGCGCACCGCGACGCTGACCGTGAAGGACAGCACGGGCAAGACCGGCAACGCCAGCGTGATCATCACGGTCGGCAACAACGCGCCGACCGTCACGCTGACCCTGCCCGCCAACGGCCAGGTGTTCAGCTTCGGCGACACGGTGAACTACCAGGTCACGGTCGTCGACCCGGAGGACGGGACGATCGACTGCGCCCGGGTCAAGGTCAGCTACGTGCTCGGCCACGACACCCACGGCCACCCGATCACCAGCAAGAACGGGTGTACGGGCTCGATCCAGACGACCAAGGACGGTGAGCACGACACCGCGGCCAACATCTTCGGGGTGTTCGACGCGGAGTACACCGACAACGGCGCCAACGGCCAGCCCGCGCTGACCACGCACGCCACCAGCGTCACCCAGCCGCGTACGCGGCAGGCCGAGCACTTCGGCGCCAGCCAGGGCGTGCAGCCCAGCGCGGGCGCCGGGGCCAACGGCGGGGCGGCGGTCGGGTACATCGAGAACGGGGACTGGATCTCGTTCACGCCGTACAACCTGACCGGGGTCACCACGGTCTCCGCCCGGGTCGCCTCGGCCGGAGTCGGCGGCACGATCGAGTTCCGCACCGGCTCGGCCACCGGCCCGCTGGCGGGCACGATCGCGGTCGCACCGACCGGCGGCTGGGCCAACTGGGTCACCGCCACCGGCACCATCACCCCGTCCACCACCTCCGGCCCGCTGTACCTCGTGTTCAAGGGCGCGGCCGGCTCACTCTTCGACATCGACGAGTTCACCTTCGGGCCGGGCGGCACCCAGCCGCCGGACCCGGGCGGCGACCTCGCCCGCAACCGGCCCGCCTTCGCCTCCAGCACCGAGAACGCGGGCACGCCCGCCTCGGCGGCGGTCGACGGATCGGGTACGACCCGCTGGGCCAGCGCGTTCGGCGACCCGCAGTGGATCTATGTGGACCTGGGCTCGACCAAGACCATCAACCAGGTGAAGCTCACCTGGGAGGCGGCGTACGGGTCGGCGTACCAGGTGCAGACGTCCAACGACGCCACCACCTGGACCACCATCCGTTCGGTGACCGGCGGCGACGGCGGCACGGACGACCTGACCGGCCTGACCGGCTCGGGCCGCTACGTCCGCGTCTACGGCACCACCCGGGCCACGGCCTACGGCTACTCACTGTGGTCGTTCGAGGTCTACGGCGGCGGCACCACCCCGCCGACCTCGACCAACGTGGCGCTGAACAAGCCGGTCACCGCCTCCACCACCGAGAACGCGGGCACGCCCGCGAGCGCGGTGGTCGACGGGGCCACCACCGGCGCCCGCTGGTCGAGCGCGTTCAGCGACCCCCAGTGGATCCGGGTCGACCTCGGTTCCGTCATGCCGATCAGCCGGGTGCGGCTGTTCTGGGAGGCGGCGTACGGGTCGGCGTACCAGGTGCAGACGTCCACCGACGGCACCACCTGGACCACGATCCGCTCCGTCACCGGCGGTGACGGCGGCACCGACGACCTGACCGGCCTGACCGGCTCGGGCCGCTACGTCCGCGTCAACGGCACCACCCGCGCCACCGCCTGGGGCTACAGCCTCTTCGAGTTCGAGGTCTACTCCCCGTAGCCGTGAGCAAGGAAGGGCCCCTTCTCGCCGCTCTGCGTACAGGAAGGGGCCCTTCCCAACGTCCTGCTCCAGGGCGTCGGAGAATGCGAAACGCGCCGGTGATCCAGCTGGCGCGGGCCTTCCGTCCGCAGACGGCGATCTCCATTGGATGATCGCCGTCTGCGGACGAAGGCAGTGGCCAATCGCGGTGCTCCGACCGCAGGAGCCGATCTTCGGCGAAGATCGCCGTTCGCGGGCGCGAAGCACCCCTCCCACACCCCCCAGCACCCCCCAACAGCCACCCGACACCCTCCTGACCCCGCCCTCACATAAACGCTGGCCTATCTAGAGGACGGGTTCGGGCAAATCACTCCTCTGGATAGGCCAGCGTTTATGTAAAGGCGGGGGCCGGGGCGGGGCGGACGGGATGGGCGGCTGCGACGGTCGGACGGGGAGGGTCAGGTGAGGAGGGTGCGGGTGAGGAGGGTGGCGCGGCGGTACGCCGGGACGACCGCGCGGCGGGCGAACACGTCGTGGTCGGCGCGCCCGATCTCGTCCAGGATCGCGGCGTAGAGCGCGTACGCGGCGCGAACGCAGGTGCCGGACGCGCCGGGGAGCAGCGACAGGCCGGGGACGGCGGCGGCGTAGTGCGCGCGGGCCCGCTCGACCTCGTACCCGATCAGGGCCTTGATCGGCGCGGTGGCCCGGCGGCGGGCGGCGGCGTCGTAGAGGTCGGCCGGTGTCACGCCGAACCGGGCCAGGTCCTGCTGCGGCAGGTACACGCGGTCGCGGGCCAGGTCCTCGGCGACGTCGCGCAGGAAGTTGGTGAGCTGGAACGCCAGTCCGAGCTGCCGTGCCGGTTCCCGGGCCGAGGCCGGGTCGGCGGGCTCGAGCAGCGGCAGCATCAGCGTGCCGATCACCGCCGCCGAGCCCTCCATGTACGACAGCAGCGCCGGGTAGTCGGCGTACCGGCTGACGGTCAGGTCCATCGCCATGCTGTCGAAGAACGCCGTGAAGTCGGCCGGGTCCAGGGCGAACACGGCCGCCGTGTGCAGCACGGCGGGCAGGATCGGATCGTCGACCGGGGCGCCGCGCAGCCCGGCGGTGCACCGGTCGGCGAAGTCGCGCAGGCGGCGGGCGCGTTCGGCGACCGGGACCGGGTCGGTGCTGTCGACGATCTCGTCGGCGTGGCGGGCGAACCCGTAGAGCGCGTGCACGTGCGGCCGTTTCCACGCGGGCAGCAGGCGGGTGGCGAGGTAGTAGCTGCGGCCGTGGCGGCGGTGCAGGTCACGGCAGCGGGCGTACGCGTCGGTCAGCGCCTCGGGCACGGCGGCGACCGTCACCGCCGCCATCCGTGCACCTCCCCGCCCGACCCCGGCGCATCCTACCGACCGGCGCCCCGCTGACCGGCGCAGACGTGACAGCCGTCTCGCCCCGGGACACCCCCTGGGACGAGACGGCTGCAGTTTCGGGGAAAGTGCTGGTCTGAAGCCCGCTATTCGCGCAGTTTCCCCGAAACTGCACGAAAGGAGCCGGTCAGCAGCGCGGGACGCCGGGGATGAAGCCGTCGTAGCCGGTGTACACGTAGGCGTCGGAGACGAAGCGGCCGCTGCCGATCCGGTCCCAGATGTTGCTGGTGCCGTACGTGCCGGTGACCGTGGTGCCGGTGGTCTGGCAGAAGATGTCGATCGAGGCGCCGTCGGCGACGGTGCCGACCGAGCTGTAGCCGGTGCCCGGGCCGGAGCGGACCGTCAGCGGCGAGCCCGCCGTGTTGACGGTGCCGTCGGCGGCGCCGCCGGAGCAGCCGTTGTCGCTCTTGTACGTCTTGGTGCCCCAGTACAGCGCGGTCACGCCGTTGAACTTCACCTGGATGTCGTTGCCGTTGAGCCGCTGCTCGTAGTGCAGGTGCGGGCCGGTCGAGCCGCCGGTCGAGCCGACGTAGCCGATGACGGTGCCGTACTTGACGGTCTGGCCCACGGACACGTTGAAGCTGTTCAGGTGCGCGTAGTACGTGGTGTAGCCGCTGCCGTGGTTGATCCGGACGTACTTGCCGTAGCTGGTGCTGCCGAGGTTGGTCACCACGTCCACGGTGCCGGGCGCGCTGGCCACGACGGGGTCGCCCAGGTCGTCGGTGCGGTTGAAGTCGACCGCGTAGGCCGGGCTGTGGTCGGAGCGGGTCTGCCCGGACCACGACTGGTTGCAGGGGAACGGAACCTTGAACGTCGGCGCGGCCATCGCCGGCGCGGCCGGTACGGCCAGTGCCGCGGCGGCGGCCAGCAGGACTACGGCCAGCCGGATGTGGTGACGGTGCACGGGGGGATGCTCCTCACGGTCGTGGGTGGATACCGGATCGCGTGCTGCGCGGGGTGGGCACAGCCTCACCTCCCGCGCTCCAGACCGACTCCAGAACGACTACAGCCGTTCAGCTCGGCGCTCTGGCCCGATCAGGCGACCACGCGTAGGCTCACTAGCGGCGATCATCGACGCTTCGGTCATGTGTTCCTGGGTGGGTTGGCGATGGATCGGCTGGAACTGGGCATCCTTGGACCGCTGGAGCTGCGGCTGGGCGGTGCGACGGTGCCTGTGGACGGCGTGAAGCCCCGGCAGCTGCTGGCCACGCTGGCGTTGCACCACGGCCGCACCGTCTCCGTCGACCACCTGGTCGAGGTGCTGTGGCCGCAGGAGGCGCCGCGCTCGGCCCTGGCCAACGTCCAGACGTACGTCAGCTCGCTGCGGGCGCTGCTGGGCGAGCACCGGCTGCGTCGGCTGCCGCCCGGCTACCGGCTGGAGCTGGCCGAGGCGGAGCTGGACGCGCTGAGCTTCGAGCGGCACGCGCGCGGCACCGACCGCCCGGCGATCGAGCAGGCGCTGCGGCTGTGGCGGGGCGAGCCGGTGGAGAACCTGCCCTCCTCGCCCCTGTGGAGCGGCGAGGTGAGCCGCCTGGTCGAGCTGCGGCGGGCCGCCCGCCAGCAGCGGGCCCGGCTGTGCATCGAGGCGGGGCGCCCCGACGAGGCGCTGGAGGAGCTGCGGCAGCTGGTCGCCGAGGACCCGCTCGGCGAGCAGGCCTGGCTGCTGCTGGTGACGGCGCTGCGCGACGCGGGGCAGCGGGCCGAGGCGCTGTCGGCGTACGCGGTGGCGCGGCGCACCCTCACCGCCGAGCTGGGCGTGGAGCCGGGCGAGCCGCTGCGCCGCGTGCACCGCACGCTGCTGGTCGAGCACGGCACCAGCGCCGACACGCAGCGGCTCGACGGGGCGGCCGCCGTGGTGCTGCGCGGCCTGGCCCGGTTGGGCGCGACGGCGGTCCCGGCCTGGGTGCCCGCCGCGCTGCTGGACCGGCGCGACGCGACCGAGGTGATCGAGGCGCTCGACCGGGGCCGGCTGCTGCGCCCGGCCGGGCCGGACCGTCTGGGCCGTCCCCGCTACGGCATGCCGGTGCTGGTCGGCCTGCTGGCGCCGGACCTGCCCGGCGACGGCATCGAGGCCGCGCTGAGCCGCGTGCTGGGCGGATACCTGATGCTGGCCGAGCGGGCCGGTGCGGGGCTGCCGCCGCAGGTCTTCGGCCCCGGCCTGACCGTGGCCGCGCGGTGGCCGGTGCCCGACGCCGACGAGCTGACCCGCGACCCCATCGCCTGGTTCGCCGCCGAGCGGGACGGCCTGCTGGGCGCGGTCGCCGCGGCCGCCGCGACCGGCCTGGACGACCTGGCCTGGGAGCTGGCGCACGCCATGGTGGCCTGGTTCGACCTGGGCGGGCACACGGCCGAGTGGGAGCAGACGCACCGGGCGGCGCTGGCGGCCTGCCGGGCCGCGGGCAATCCGCTGGGCGAGGCGGTCACCCTGCGCGGGCTCGGGCAGCTGCACCTGTACCGCGACGACTACGCCCACGCGGGCGAGGCGTTCAGCCGGTCCCGCCTGCTGTTCGCGCGCCTGGGCAACCTGCACGGGCTGGCCGCGGCGCTGGCCGGGCTGGGCACCGTGCACCGCGTCCGGGACGAGTTCGACGAGGCGTACGACTGCTACGAGCAGGCCCTGGCGGCCTACACCGAGCTGGCGCACCGCCATGGCGAGGCGTACGCCCAGGGCGCGCTGGGCATGGTGTGCCTGGCCCGGGGCGAGCTGGCGATGGCGCAGCACCACTTCACGGCGGGCCTGACGATCGCCGAGGAGATCGGCGACGAGCACCGCACCGCGCTGCTGACCCGGCAGCTGGGCCTGACCCGGCTGCGCCGCGGCGAGCTGAGCGACGCGCGGGCGTCGCTGACCTCGGCCCTGGACCGGTTCGCGGGGCTGGGGGACAGCCACTGCGCCGCGTACTGCCTGACCGACCTGGCCGGGCTGGAGGCGCCGGAGTCGGCCGTGGACCGGCTCACCACGGCCCTGGAGATCTTCGAGCGGATCGGGGACCGGCGCGCCCAGGCCCAGACCGCGCACCGCCTCGGCGAGCTGCACCGCGGCGACGGCCGCCACGGCCTGTCCGACGCGTACCTCGCCGAGGCCCGCCGCCTCCGCGCCACCGTCGACCTGTCCTGACCCGGTGGGGTAGCGGCAGTTTCGGGGAAAGTGCGCGAAAGGCGCGCAAGATTCGTGCACTTTCCCCGAAACTGCACCCTGCATCGGCGCGCCGGTCAGGCGCGGGTGATGCGGAGGGCGTCGGCGATGACGTACTGGGTGCCGGAGGTCCAGCGGCTCACCGCGACGAGCTGCTGCGCCCCGGCCGAGAACGCGAACGTGCCGAGGCTGCGCCACGCGCCGCCGCCGGTCGTCTGGTTCACCGTGACGGTCTGGCTGCCCGCCGAGCTGTACACGATGAACGGCGTGGCCGCGTTGTACCCGGCGTCGGCCGGATACCAGGTCTCCACCTTGTAGTTGCCGGCGCTGGGCAGGGTCGCCGAGTAGTACGCCGGGTCGCTGGCGGCGACCGGGGTGGCGTACCGGTAGTCGGCGCCGTAGCGCTGGCTGGAGTAGGTGGAGGTGGCCCAGTTCGCCGAGGCGCTGAACCCCGCCGAGCTGTTGTCCACGATGGTCGACCAGGCGGTGCCGCCGGACAGCTTGGCCGCCACGGCCGAGCGCAGCGCGGGCAGCTGGGCGTAGAAGGCGTCGCCGGGGCAGGCGGTGGAGATGAAGTCGCGGTGCCCGTAGATCTTCGTGGCGGCGATGCCGTACCGGTCGCAGATGTAGGCGCACAGGTCGACGAGCTTGTTGAACTGCGTGGCGGGCGGGGTGGCCGAGGTGTACGTGCCCTCGTTCTCGATGCCGATGCCCTGGTCGTTCTGGCCGGGGCAGTGCGCGCCGACGACCATGCCGTTGCCGCTGGTCAGGTGGGACAGGCTGTAGTGGCGGCCCTCCGTGATGTAGCCGCCGCGGCTGACCGTGAAGTGCTGGCCGGTGTCGGACCAGCCGTTGCTGTCCATGTGGTAGTTCTGAATGGACCTGGCCAGCGCGTACGCGTGCGCCTGCGAGTAGTCGGTCGAGTTCGCCGTCGCCGTGTGGTGGATGACGATCTTGTTGGCGTCGGTGGCGATCTGCGACAGCGTCGAGGACGGGTTGCGGGCGCCCCAGGTGGCGCAGCTGGCGATGGTCGGCGCGGCGATCGCGGCGGCGGCCGGACCGGCGATGCCGAGTTCGAGTCCGCCCAGAGCGGCGCCGGTGCCGAGCATGACGGCACCCCGGAAGACGTTGCGTCGGGACAGTGGGGACATGGGGTTCGCTCCACAGTGGGAAGGTGGATGGAACCCGCGCAGCGAAACTTTTCTACCAACGGACCGAAGTTCGCGCAAGATGGCAACCATCGAAGGGTCTCAGCGCGTGTCCTGTACGTAGGGGGACCCGGGAGGGGCGCGCGCTGAGCCCGGTGGATCCGGTGCCGTTTTACGGGGGCGGCACCGGATCCGCCGGGCTCACCGGCCGCGGAACGTGCGCCGGTAGGCCGAGGGCGAGGTGCGCATGCACCGTCCGAAGTGGTGCCGGAAGGTGACGGGGCTGTCGAAGCCCACCGCCGTGGCGACCGCCTCCACCGGCGCGTCCGCCGCCTCCAGCAGCGGCAGGCTCGCCGCGATCCGCTGCTCGATCAGCCAGCGGATCGGGCTGGTGCCGGTGTGCCGGGCGAAGTGGCGCAGGAACGTCCGGGGCGACAGGTGCGCCCGCGCGGCGAGCGCGTCCACCGTCAGCGGCTGATCCAGGTGGGCCAGGGCCCAGGCCATCGCGCGGGCCACGCCGTCGTCGCCGGGCAGCTCGCGCACCGGCGACTCGATGAACTGCGCCTGCCCGCCGTCGCGGTGCGGCGGCAGCACCAGCCGCCGGGCCACGCTGTTGGCGACCTGCGCCCCGTGGTCGCGGCGCACCAGGTGCAGGCAGACGTCCAGCCCGGCGGCGCTGCCCGCGCTGGTGACGACCTGCCCGTTGTCGACGTAGAGCACGTCGGGGGTGACCTCGACCAGGGGGTACCGCTCGCGCAGCAGGGCCGCGTAGCGCCAGTGCGTGGTGGCGGCCAGCCCGTCCAGCAGGCCCGCGGCGGCCAGCGCGAACGCGCCCGAGCAGATCGACACGATGCGGGCGCCCCGGATCGCGGCCGTACCCAGCGCCGCGATCAGCTCGGCCGGGACGGCCGACCGGACGTCGGCCACGCCCGGCACGATCACGGTGTCGGCGGCGGCGAGCACGTCCAGCCCGTGGGCGGCGGTGATGCTGAACCCGCCGACGGCGGGCAGCGGCTCGGGCGTCTGCGCGCAGACGGCCAGGTCGTACCAGGGGACGCCGAGTTCGGGCCGGTCCAGGCCGAACACCTCGACCACGCAGCCGAGCTCGAACGGGGCCATGCCGGCGAAGGCCAGCACGGCGACGCGGTGGCGGGGGCGGGTCTCCAGGCGGACGGGCGACGGCATGGCGAGATGTTAGCGGACAGCGGCGTTACCGCCACTTCTGCGTGATCGCGTACGCCCGCAGGATGGTCCTTGCCCGCCGCACCACCGACCACCTGGAGAAACGACATGTCCGCCGTGCTGTCCACCGCGCCCGCCGCCCGCGACCTGGCGATCGCCCACTTCGCCGCCAAGCTGTCCTACGAGACCGACGTCTCCGACGTGCACGCCGACCTCGAGGCCGGCACGCCGGGCGTGGTCGTGGTCGACACCCGCTCGCTGGAGGCGTGGGAGCAGGGTCACATCCCCGGCGCGGTGCACCTGCCGACCGCCGAGATTCCGGCCCGTGCCGCCGAGCTGATCGGCCCTGACCAGGTCGTCGTCACCTACTGCTGGGGTCCGGGCTGCAACGGCTCGACCCGGGCCGCGCTGGCGTTCGCCCGCCTCGGCCACCCGGTCAAGGAGATGATCGGCGGCTATGAGTACTGGGTCCGCGAAGGCTTCCCCACCCGGACCCCGCTCGGCCTCCGGCACAACTCCGTCGACCCGCTGACCGCCCCGGCCAGCGGCGCCTCCTGCGCCTGCTGACCGACCGCTCAGACCACCTGAGCGTGCCCGCCGCGTTCATGTATCGACGCCACCGTTTATGCTCCATTGACGACACGCCGTGCTCTATGTGGGGTCGCTTTCACGGCCCACCCACTACATGTAGTGTGAGGACATCGCTGGTCCACCCCTCCGGCAACGTGACGATCGCTCACCGCGATCGCCGCAGGCCGGGTCGGGTGGGGCCGTGCGGCAGCCGCCATCGCGACGGTCCGGCCTGTGCCGGGCCTCCGCGAGGCTGCCGCGACAACAGGGAACCCGGTGCGACTCCGGGACTGCCCCGCAGCGGTGAGTGGGAACGAACCCGCCCCGCGAGGACGCGACCTCGCGGAGCAGCACTGGGCCGGCCGGCCCGGGAAGCGGCGGGTTAGGGGGTCGACCAGACCCGGCACGCGAAGCCGGGTCGACCGACCGTGCCCACGAGTCCGAAGACCTGCCAGCGTGCGCGCACGGACCTGACCCGTGCGCGCCGTACACACCGGGCCGCGCGGGACGGTCCACGGTGGATCGCGCGTGCCCCTGGCCGGGCATCGCCGCGCTCCGGCGTGCCGTTCCCCGCTTGAGACGAGGGGCAGCGCACGTTGACCAGCACCATTATGGCCGGTACGCCGACCGGCACGACGACCTGGGACGCCGCACCGGCGGACAGACTCGCACAGCAGCTCGGGGCGGCGGCGCAGGGCCTGCCCGACCTGGACCCCGACACGGTGCTGGCGCCCGTGCTCGCCGGGGTGTGGCCCGGTGCCACCGAGGCCGACCTGCGGCTGCGCGCCATCGAGACCGCCGCGGCGCTGGTGGTGCGGGAGCCGTCGTACAGCAGACTGGCCGCGCGCCTGCTCGCGGCGCACATCGCCGACGAGGCCGCGACCCAGGGCGTACGCGACTTCGCCGACTCGGTCCGGGCCGGGCACGAGGCGGGCCTGCTCGCCGACGACCTGGCCGCGTTCGTCGCGGTCAACTCCGCCGAGCTGGCCGAGCTGGTCGACCCGGCCGCCGACGACCGCTTCGAGTACTTCGGCCTGCGCACCGTCTACGACCGATACCTGCTGCGCCACCCGGTGACCCGGCGGGTGCTGGAGACCCCGCAGCACTTCCTGCTGCGCGTGGCCTGCGGCCTGATGGGCGAGGTCGGCTCCGCCAGCACCGCCGGGCTGCGCCTGCCCGGCAGCGTCGCCGAGGTCGCCCGGCTGTACGCCATCCTCAGCCGCCTGGCCTACCTGCCCAGCTCGCCGACCCTGTTCAACGCCGGGGCCCGGCGCCCGCAGCTGAGCAGCTGCTTCCTGCTCGACTCGCCCCGCGACGAGCTGGAGTCGATCTACGAGCGCTACGGCCAGATCGCCCGGCTGTCGAAGTACGCCGGGGGCATCGGGGTGGCGTGGTCGCGCATCCGCTCCCGCGGCTCGCTCATCCGGGGCACCAACGGCCTGTCCAACGGCATCGTGCCGTGGCTGCGCACGCTGGACGCCAGCGTCGCCGCGGTCAACCAGGGCGGCCGCCGCAAGGGCGCGGCCTGCGTCTACCTGGAGACCTGGCACGCCGACCTGGACGACTTCCTGCAGCTGCGCGACTCCACCGGCGACGAGAGCCGCCGCACCCACAACCTGCACCTGGCCAACTGGGTGCCGGACGAGTTCATGCGCCGGGTCGAGGCCGACGCGAGCTGGTCGCTGTTCGACCCGAAGGACGTGCCGCAGCTGGTCGACCTGTGGGGCGACGGGTTCGACGCGGCGTACCGCGCCGCCGAGGCGGCCGGCCTGGCCGTGCGTACGCTGCCCGCCCGCGAGCTGTACGGCCGCATGATGCGCACCCTGGCCCAGACCGGCAACGGCTGGATGACGTTCAAGGACGCCGCCAACCGCACCTGCAACCAGACCGCCGTGCCCGGCAACACGGTGCACCTGTCCAACCTGTGCACCGAGATCCTGGAGGTGACCAGCGACGACGAGACCGCGGTGTGCAACCTCGGCTCGATCAACCTGGCCGCCCACTGCGGCCCGGACGGCGTCGACTGGGCCGCCCTGCGCGACACCGTCACCGTCGCGGTCCGCGTCCTGGACCGCACCATCGACCTGTCCTACTACCCGACGGGCGAGGCGGCCGGGGCCAACAGCCGCTGGCGGCCGATCGGCCTGGGCGTGATGGGCCTGGCCGACGTGTTCTTCACCCTCGGCCTGGACTTCGACTCGCCGCAGGCGCTGGCCCTGTCCACCCGCATCGCCGAACAGATCGCGCTCGCGGCGTACGACACCAGCGCCGACCTGGCCGTGCGGCTCGGTGCGCACCCGACCTACGCCGACACCAGGGCCGCGCGCGGGGTGCTGCACCCCGACCACTGGGCCGACGCGGCGCACACCGACCCGCGGGCCTGGGCGGCGCTGCGGGAGAAGGTCGCCCGCACCGGGCTGCGCAACTCGCTGCTCATCGCGATCGCGCCGACCGCCACCATCGCCTCGATCGCCGGCTGCGCCGAGTGCATCGAGCCGCCGGTGGCCAACGTGTTCAAGCGCGAGACCCTGTCGGGCGAGTTCCTCCAGGTCAACCGGTACCTGGTGGAGGAGCTGAAGGCGCGGGGCCTGTGGACCGGGCCGCTGCGCGAGCGCATCCTGGCCGCCGAGGGCTCGATCGCCGGGATCGAGGAGATCCCGGCCGAGCTGCGCACCCGCTTCCGCACCGCGTGGGAGCTGCCGCAGCGCGCCCTGATCGACCTGGCCGCCGCGCGGGCGCCCTACATCGACCAGTCGCAGTCGCTGAACCTGTTCATGGCCGCCCCGGAGATCGGCAAGCTCTCCTCGATGTACGCCTACGCCTGGCGGCGCGGCCTGAAGACCACCTACTACCTGCGCTCCCGCCCCGCCACCTCCATCGCCAAAACCACCACCGGCGTAAGGAAGGGACCCTTCTTATCGGAATCCGTAGTAGAAGGGTCCCTTCCTAACGCCGCCGCAGGCGGCGCGGCGACGAGCGGCGGTGCGCCGGTCGCGTCGGCGCAGCCGCTGCTGGCGGCCAAGGGGCTGATCGAGTTCAACCTGGAGAACCCGGAGATCTGCGAGGCATGCCAGTGACCGAGAAGAAGATGCTGCTGGACCCGGGCCTGGACCTGACCCTGCGGCCGATGCGCTACCCGGACTTCTACGAGCGCTACCGCGCCGCCATCCGCAACACCTGGACCGTCGAGGAGGTCGACCTGTCGGCCGACCTGCCCGACCTGGCCGGGCTGTCGGAGGGCGAGCGGCACCTGGTCAACCGCCTGGTCGCGTTCTTCGCCACCGGCGACACCATCGTGGCCAACAACCTGGTGCTGAACCTGTACCGCCACATCAACGCCCCGGAGGCCCGGCTCTACCTGAGCCGCCAGCTGTTCGAGGAGGCGGTGCACGTCCAGTTCTACCTGACCCTGCTGGACACGTACCTGCCCGACGACGCGGCGCGGGCCGAGGCGTTCGACGCGGTGGAGAACATCCCGTCGATCGCCCGCAAGGCGCGGTTCTGCTTCGAGTGGATCGACTCGGTGTTCGACCTGCCGGCGCTGACCACCGTCGACGAGCGGCGCCGGTTCCTGCTCAACCTGATCTGCTTCGCCGCCTGCATCGAGGGCCTGTTCTTCTACGGCGCCTTCGCGTACGTCTACTGGCTGCGCTCGCGCGGCCTGCTCGACGGCCTCGCGGCGGGCACCAACTGGGTGTTCCGCGACGAGTCCATGCACATGGACTTCGCCTTCGCCGTCGTCGACACGGTCCGGGCCGAGGAGCCGGAGCTGTTCGACGAGCAGCTGGGCAAGGCGGTCACCCGGATGATGGAGGAGGCGGTCGAGGCGGAGCTGGCGTTCGCCGAGGATCTGTGCGGGGCGGGGCTGCCCGGCATGACCCAGGCCGACATGCGGGAGTACCTGCAGTACGTCGCCGACCAGCGGCTGGCCCGGCTGGGGCTGCCCGCCCGGTTCGGCTCGGGCAACCCGTTCCCGTTCATGGCCCTGCAGGACGTGCAGGAGCTGGCCAACTTCTTCGAACGCCGGGTGACCGCCTACCAGGTCGCCGTCGGCGGCACCGTGAGCCTGGACGAGGACTTCTGACCCTCACTCCCCGAGAATGGCTCTGAAGCGCTGCTCGGCGAGGTCGAACTGACGGAAGATGTGCGTCTTGACCTCGCCGGGCAGCGGCGTGTCGGCCCGGGACACCAGCTCGCGCAGCAGCGGCACCAGCGGCGAGTACTTGACCGCCGCCCGCATCACCTTCGGCCCGGTGGTGTGCACGATGCCGACCCCGTTGTCGGTGAAGTCGGAGACCTTGATGATCCGGGCCCACGGCTCGGCGTCCAGCGACTCGACCACGTGCTCGCGGTACTGCTCGTCGTGGTCGCGGTCGGGCGTGTAGACCGGGTTGGTGACCGCGTCGACCAGCCGGGCCACCCGGGCGCCGTAGCGCCGCTCGACCTCGGCCAGGGCGGCGTCGTGCGGCGCCGGGCCCTGCTTGTCCGGCACGCCCGCCAGCCGCCACGGCTGGTCCTCGACCGCGTCGTGCAGCAGCGCCGCGATCAGCACGTCCCGGTCGGTCACGTGGTAGTAGCACATGATCCGGATGGCCACCCGCAGCACGTGGTTCAGGTACGGCTCGCGCACCCGGCGCTGCCCCTCGTGCAGCCGCGACGTCAGCTCCATCGCGTCGGTCAGCACCGCCTGGTCCTCCTCGGGCAGCCGGTGTATCTCCAGGGCGAACCGGTCCCGCAGCCCCTGCTCGCCGAGCACCTCGGTGATCGCGTGCAGCGGCATGGTCAACAGGTACGCGGGTGTGGTGGCCTCCATGCCGGTGTTTATATCCGATCAACGCGAGATGCGCTGTGCCTCTTTTGTGGACTGTGGACGACCGTCAGCGGCCGACCCCGGCGGCGCGGTGGGCGTGGGCGCGGACCGGGGCGTGGCCGGTGGCCCGCTGGGCCGGTACGACGGTCGACAGGGACATGCGGTGGCGGGGGCGGCCGGGCTCGCCCTCGAACTCCTCCTGGGTCATCGCCTGCAGCGCGCTGAACAGCGTGGTGATCAGCCCCAGCGCGGCCAGCAGGACGATCGGCACGATGAGCACGAACGGGCTGATCCCGGCCACCCGGCCGTCGCCGCCCAGCTGCACCCGTACCGCCGCCATCGCGGTGTAGTGCATGCCGCACGCCGCCACGGCCATGACCACCGCGGCGCCCGCGATCGACGACAGCCTGCGCACCGAGACCGCGAACCACAGCGCCACCGTGGCGGCGACCACCGCGATCGCGACGGACGCGCCGACCAGGCCCGGGTCGTACCCGATGTGCCCGGCCACGCGCATGGCGGCCATGCCGGTGTAGTGCATCGCGACCACGCCCAGGCCGGTGAAGCCGCCGCCGGTGACGATCCGCACCGGGGAGACGTCGCCGCCCTGCGCCGCGATGAACAGGCCCACCCCGACCGTGAGCACCGCGAGCACCAGGCTGATGAAGGTGACCACCGGGTCGTAGCGCACCGGGCTGTGCGGCACGTCGAAGCCGATCATGGCCATGAAGTGCATGAGCCAGATGCCGGTGCCGCCGATGGCGAGCGAGGCCAGCAGCAGCCAGCGGGCCCGCCGCCCGGCCGAGCGCGCGTGCCGGGCGCGCGCGGTGCAGACCAGGCCCAGCAGGGAGCCGAGGAACGCGAGCACGAACGCGGCGATCGGATTGAAATAGCCGTACGCGAAATGGTGCACTTCACTCATGGCGGCGCCTCCGATAAATGGGGTCGCACCATTGCCACACGCCTCAGTCCGTACCGGTCGCACAGCGTGTGCGCAATTGCAGGCGCGTTCTTGCACTTTCGGGGAATCTGTACGAATCGTGGCGTGAATTCACGCGCCCTCCCCGAAAGTGCGCCGCATCCCATGTCGCGGGCGCGGCCGGGGACGGGTGGCGGGCAGTCGGTAGCGTCGGGGCGTGGCAGGGCATGCGTGGGTGGTCGCGCTGGTCGGAATCGACGGGTCGGGCAAGACGACCCAGGCGGTACGGCTGGCGGCGGCGCTGTGCGCGGCCGGGCTGCCCGCGCGGTACGGCCGCAACGCCGGCGGCCGCCGCTTCCTCGGCCGGGTGGCGCAGCGCTTCGGCGGCCGCGACGCGGCGACCATGCTGGGCCGCCCCGGCCTGCTGTTCGTCGAGTCGCTGCTGCGCTGGCTGGCCATCGCGCGCTCGCTGCTGGCGGCCCGGATCACCGGCCGGGTGGCGGTGATGGACCGCTACACCCCGTGTCAGCTGGTGAGCCTGCGGGTGCACGGCGGCGGCGCCCGCCTGGAGCGCGCCGTGCGCGCCCTGTACTCCGTCTTCCCCGCCCCGGACCGCCTGATCTTCCTCGACGTCGGCCCCGCGCAGGCGTACGACCGGATCGAGGAGCGGGCCAGCGACCACGAGGACATGTCATACCTGGACGCGACATACAGCGCCTACAAGGACATAGCGTCGAGTGCGGTGCCCGTCTCCGGCGCCGGTGACCCCGACGACGTCGCGGCCGCGATCTGGTCCGCCGCCTGGCCCGCGCTGAACACCGCCCGCTGAAGGGATCCCGGACGGGGGATAAAGCGTCATAGCGCGGGTATTCAGAGCTCGACAAGAAATGGCGAGGCACGTCACAGCGTTCTAGTGACACAGGTCGCTGTGCCGGAGCGGGCGCCGTGGTCCCATAAATAGGGCATTGCGGACCTATCCCGACCGGGACACAGCAGGTCGACATGCCTGTATCAGGGAGTTCACAGCTTTTCGTGACACTTTCGATGGGCAACGCGGAATCATCTCCGGGCGTCATCTGTTGTGAAGGTGTCAGCACCGCTAGGCCCTGCGGCGATTACGGGGGAGGACCCGAGACGTGGAGAACATGACCATGCTGCGCACCGACCAGGTGGCTGAGGAGCGCGACCTCGTCGGTGTGTACCTGCACGAGATCTCGCGGACGCCCCTGCTGGACGCGGCGGCCGAGGTCGACCTCTCGAAGGCGATCGAGGCCGGCCTGTACGCCGAACACCTCCTCGAGGGCGAGAAGCTCAAGCGCGGCCTCAAGCGCGAGGAGCTGGAGAAGCTGGTCGCCGAGGGCGAGCGGGCCAAGGACCTGTTCATCCGCGCGAACCTGCGCCTGGTGGTGTCGATCGCCCGCCGCTACGTCCGGTCCGGCATGCCGATGCTCGACCTGATCCAGGAGGGCAACACCGGCCTGGTGCGCGCGGTCGAGAAGTTCGACTACGTGAAGGGCTACAAGTTCTCCACGTACGCGACCTGGTGGATCCGGCAGGCGATCAGCCGTGCCATCGCCCAGCAGGAGCGGACCGTGCGGCTGCCCGTCCACCTGGTCGAGGACGTCAACCGGATGCGCAACGTCGCCCGCCAGCTCACCCGTGAGCTGGGCAGCGAGCCCGAGCCGCAGCAGATCGCCGAGGCCCTGGGCGTGACCGTCGAGCGGGTGACCGAGCTGATCCGCTGGTCGCAGGACACCGTCTCGCTGGACACGCCGGTGGGCGACGACGGCGACACCAACCTCGGCGACCTCGTCGCCGACCGCGACTCGCCCAGCCCCGAGGAGATCGTGCTGTCGGCGCTGGAGCGCCAGCGCATCGAGGGCCTGCTCAACCACCTCGACGACCGCTCGGCCGGCATCATGCGGGCCCGCTACGGCCTCGAGGACGGGCGGGAGCACTCGCTGACCGAGGTGGCCTCGCGCTTCTCGCTCTCGCGCGAGCGCATCCGCCAGCTGGAGATCCAGGCGCTGGGGCGCCTGCGGGAACTCGCCCGCGCCGAGGGCCTCCAGGCCGTCTGAGCGCTTGAAAAGCCCCGCCCATTCGGGCGGGGCTTTTCTGTGCGGTAAGGAAGGGACCCTTCTTATCGCTATCCGTAGCGGAAGGGCCCCTTCTTAACCCTGCTCAGGTGCGCACGCGGCCGTAGCCGTAGGGGGTCATCATGTCGACGCTGGCGATCTTCACGACCTCGCCGAACGTCGGGGCGTGGATCACCTTGCCGTTGCCGACGAAGATCGCCACGTGGCCCAGCCCGGAGTAGAAGACGAGGTCGCCGGGGGCCAGCTGGGACCGCTTGATGTGGGTGACCTCGCGCCACTGGGTCGCAGCCTGGTGGTAGAGGCTCACTCCGGCGGCCCGCCAGGCGGCCAGGGTCAGCCCGGAGCAGTCGTAGCCGTTGGGCCCGTCGGCGGCCCAGACGTACGGCTTGCCCAGCGCCCGGTACGCGAACGCCACGGCCACCCCGGCCTTGCCGGAGACCTTGGGCACCGACCCGGTGTAGCTCGAGCCGCGCTCGTCGGACAGCCCCGCCTGGCGGCGCAGCTGCTGGAGCTTCCTGAGCTCGGCCTCGATCCCCTTGCGCTGGGTGGCGATCGCGGCGGCCCGCGAAGTCAGGTCCTTGATCTGCTGGTCCAGCTCGCCCTTGGTGCGGAACTGGTCGGCGGCGGCGTCGTGGGCCGCGGTGACCTGCTCCTGCTGGTCGGTGGCGAGCTGGTCGAGGGTCTTCAGCCGGGCCAGGGTGGCGTCCCGGCCGCCGCCGGCGAGCAGCGCGTTCCAGCTGTCCAGGCGGCCGGTCTGGTACGCGGTGACCGCGATCGCGGCGACGTTGCGGTGGGCGGCGTCGGCGCGCTGCTGCAGCGGGCCGAGGTCGCGTTCGAGCTCGGCGACCCGGCTGCGGGCCGTCTTGAGCTGGCTGTCGAGTTTGTTGTACGACTCCACGACGCGTTCCAGCTGCGTCGACTTGGCCGAGATCTGCTTGCGCAGGTCGGTGGCGCTGGGTTGGGCGTGGGCGGGGGTGCCCGTCGCGGCCAGCCCGATCAGGGCGGCGGCGGGGGCCAGGAGGCGGACGGCGATGCGCCACCCCCTGCCGTGATGCGATGGCAAGTGCTGTCGGCCCTTCTCCGCAGCCGCCTACCGGGTTAGCTGACGGGTTCGGGCGAAGGGCGCCCTACCGCAGTCACTTCGAGTGACTGCCGATTCACCCCGATGCAAACCTGGGTCCCCGGCTCGCGGCGCCCGCTCGGGAGAGGTCCCGGGGCGCGGTGCGACTCGGCGGCGCTGGTCCGGTGCCGCCCGGGGGTGAGCGGCTGGGAACCGGCCCAGTGTCGGCAACGGTAGCCCGGGATCCGGCCCGGCCCAAGGGCGCATTGACCGAAGTGCCCGATCTGGACACGTTATGCGGAGAAAGTTACATCACCTTGAGTGACGTACCTCGGCCCCGCCCGCCGACAGCCTCCCGCGATCGCGTTAAGAAGGGCCCCTTCCACTACGGATAGCGATAAGAAGGGTCCCTTCCTTACTTCGGGACGGGGGGTGGTGGGGTGGTTACTCGGTGCGGATGACGGTGAAGGCTTCGCAGACGCGGCCGGGCAGGCCGTGGGCGGTGGCGAGGGCGCCGAGGCGCTCGCGCAGCATGCCCTCCAGATCGGGCAGGTGCGACGTCTGCGAGGCGTGCGCGCGCAGCGCCGCCAGTTTGCGGTCGAAGACGCCGGTCACGTCGACGGCGTGGTCGGGATCCGGGCCGCCGGAGTACCAGATCTCGCGGACGGTCCAGGCCGCCAGGCCGGCGGCAGCCAGCTCCGGGTGCGCGAACGGGTTGCGGGCGTCGGGGTAGACCGCGCAGGTCACCGCCTCGCCCGTGGCCAGGTGGTCGGGGTGGCTCGGCCCCGCGATGCGGTCCCAGCGGCGCAGCGGCGAGCTGGTCAGGATGCGGTCGGGCCGGTGCCGGCGGATCGCGGCGACCAGGTCCCGGCGCAGCTCCAGCGACGCGGTGACCGAGCCGTCGCGGTACCCCTCCAGGAACTCGACGGTCTCGACCCCGACGGCGGCCGCGGCGGCCCGCTGCTCGGCCTCGCGCAGCAGCGGCATCTCGTGGCGCGGCGTGTCGTCGAAGCCGCCCGCGTCACCGCGGGTCACCAGCAGGTACGACACCTCGATGCCCGCGTCGACCCAGGCGGCCACGGTGCCGGCCGAACCGAAGTCCACGTCGTCGGGGTGGGCGAACACGCACAGGACCCGGGAGACGTCGGGCAGGGGCGGGGCGGACGGCGGGAAGCTCATGAGTCCTGAGCATAGGCACCGGCCGGGCGTCAGCGGAGGGCGGCGAGGGTCCAGAGGGCGAACGAGGCCTCGCGGGCGCTGGGACGGCCCAGGGCGTTCTTGTCCATGCAGGCGCGGCACAGCTCGGCCAGTGCGTGCGGGAGCCCCGGCACCGCCAGCACCGGCGTCGGCGCCAGGCTGCGCACCGCGGTCGCGTCGCGCGGGCTGCCCCGGTGCGGGTACGGCGACAGGCCGGTGATGATCTGGTACATCAGCGCGCCCAGCGCGTACACGTCGTCGGCGGGCTTGGCGAAGTGGGCCGGGCCGGGGTGGATCAGCTCGGCCAGTCCGAAGTCGACCACCTTCGGCCCGGTCGTGGTCAGCATGACGTTGCCCGGCGTCAGGTCCCGGTGCACCACCCCGCGCCGGTGCGCCACCGCCAGCACGTCGGCGGCGGTCCCGGCCACACGCAGGGCGTCCGGCACCGACAGCGGGCCGCTGTCCAGCACGCTGTTCAGGCTCTGCCCCTGCAGCAGCTCCAGGGCCAGGTAGCCGATGTCGCGGCCGTCCGGCCCCGGCACCACGTCCACGTCGAAGATCTTCGGGACGTGGGGGTGGCGCAGCATCTGGGTCATCTCCGCCTCGTGGCGGATCAGCCGCGAGTAGCGCGGACCCACCACTTTGACCGCGAGCCTGCGGCCCGCGGCAGCGTCGACGGCCTGATAGACCGTGGACACTCCACCGCGCGCCAGAGGCCTGGTCAGCACATATCTCCCCGCGATCGCCGTGCCGATAGGGAGCTCCACGGGCGCCGATTCTTCCGTACTGAAGGGCACAAAGCCATCGCGGGAGCTTGAAATCTTCAATAATTCGCTCACTTTCCGGTGCAGGTACTCCACAGTCCGTGCCGGTCCGCCCGCGCCCGCTCCACCGCGGCGTGCAGTTCGCGCTGGTGCGCCAGGTTCGGCGGGATCGCCAGTTCGCGCACGTCACCGCGGCGTGCTAGGTCGGCGTTGACGAAGGTGCCGTCGGCGGTCCAGGCATAGACCAGGTAGCGGTCGTACGGGTCGCGGCGCTGCGTGTCGGGCAGGATCCACAGGCTGCCGCCGGGCGGGGCGAGCTGCCGCAGGCGGGCGTACGCGCGGTCGGCCCAGCACTGCGCGGTGCCGTCGGTGCCGTGCCGCTCGGGGGCGTCGATGCCGAGCAGCCGCAGCTGGACCTCCCCTGCTGTGTCGACCACCGGGCCGGGGGTGGCCGTGACCGCGATCGAGTCGCCGTCCAGCGGGTACTGGACGCGGACCTGCTGCGCGCCGGGCGGGGGAGCGCCCGGGGCCGGGGCGGCGGTGGGCGCGGGACGGGTGTGCTGGTACCACCACCAGCCGAGCCCGCCCAGCACCAGCACCACCACCCAGAACCCGGTTGCCACCAGCTCCCGCCCCCGCCCGCGCCGCCGCCGCACGCCTCCGATTCTCATTGACGCTGGCCTATCTAGAAGATGGTTTCGGAGAATTCGTGTTGTAGATAGGCCAGTGTCAATATAAGGGCGGGGCGGGGCAGGGCGGGTCGGGCGGGTCACGTTTGGTTGTGGGCAATTGAATTGGGGGCTACGGTGGAGGCATGACTTCTCTGTACACGGCAGTGGTGACCTCGTCCGGTGACGGGCGCAACGGCAAGATCCTCAGTGCGGACGGCCTGCTCTCGGCCGACCTCGCCATGCCGCCGGCGCTCGGCGGGACCGGGGCGGGCACCAACCCCGAGCAGCTGTTCGCCGCCGGTTACGCGGCCTGCTTCCACTCCGCGCTGCGCCTGGTGGCCCGGCAGGCCAAGGCCGACGTGGAGGGTTCGGAGGTGACCGCGAAGGTGGACCTCAACCGGGTCGGGGCCGGGTTCGGGCTGGGCGCGCGGCTGGAGATCAGCCTGCCGGGGGTGGCGCCGGAGGCGGCGCGGGCGCTGGTCGAGGCCGCGCACCAGGTCTGCCCGTACTCGAATGCGACCCGCGGCAACATCGAGGTCGAACTCGTGCTTGTCTGATGCCATGACGCCCGCCGAGCCCTTCGACGACCTGGACCTGCGCAAGCAGGTGTGCTTCGCGCTGTATTCGGCCAGCCGGGCGCTCACCGCGCTCTACCGCCCGGTGCTGGACCGCCTCGGCCTGACCTACCCGCAGTACCTGGTGATGCTGGTGCTGTGGGAGCGGGGCGAGGTGAGCGTGAAGGCGCTGGGCGTGGCGTTGCAGCTCGACTCGGGGACACTGTCGCCGCTGCTGAAGCGGCTGGAGGCGGCCGGGCTGGTGGTGCGCGCGCGCAGTGCGCGCGACGAGCGCTCGGTCCTGGTCGGCCTCACCCCGGCCGGTGACGCCCTGCGGGAGCGGGCGGCCGGCATCCCGCGGGCCATCGCCGAGGCGACCGGCGTGCCCGCACCACAGCTGGCGGCGCTGCGGGACACGCTGCGCGCCATCACCGACGCGGCCCACGAGGCCGTGGGCGAAAAGGAGAGATCGTGACGGTAGGACGTGAGATCCAGCTGGCCTCGCGGCCGGACGGGGTGCCCACCGCGGACAACTTCCGGCTGGTCGAGGTCGAGGTGGCCGAGCCCGGCGAGGGGCAGGTGACGGTACGCAACACCGTCATGTCCGTCGACCCGTACATGCGGGGGCGGATGAACGACGCGAAGTCGTACGTGCCGCCGTTCCAGGTGGGGCGGGCGCTGGACGGCGGGGCCGTCGGCGAGGTGGTCGCGTCGAACTCGCCGGACCTGGCCGTGGGCGACCTAGTGCTGCACGGGTACGGCTGGCGCGACCTGGTCACCGCCGACGCGAAGCGGTTCCGCCGGCTCGACCCGGTCGCGCCGCCGAGCGCGTTCCTGGGCGTGCTGGGCATGCCCGGCCTCACCGCGTACGTCGGGCTGCTCGACATCGCCGCGATGAAGCCCGGTGACACCGTCTTCGTCTCCGGCGCCGCCGGTGCCGTGGGCAGCCTGGCCGGGCAGCTGGCGAAGCTGAAGGGCGCGGCCCGGGTGGTGGGCAGCGCGGGCAGCCCGGCCAAGGTGAAGCACCTGGTGGACGAGCTGGGCTTCGACGCCGCGTTCAACTACCGCGACGGCGACGTGGCCGGGCAGCTCAAGCAGGCCGCGCCGGACGGGGTCGACGTCTACTTCGACAACGTGGGCGGCGACCACCTGACCGCCGCGATCGCCCGCGCGAAGCCGTTCGCGCGCTTCGCGCTGTGCGGCGGGATCGCCGGTTACAACGAGCCCGTGCCGGGGCCGGACAACATGATGGCGCTGATCGGCAAGCGGATCACCATGCGCGGCTTCATCGTCAGCGACCACGACGACCGGATGCCGGACTTCCTGCGCGAGGTCGGCACGTGGTACGCCGAGGGCAGGATCAAGGCCGAGGAGACCGTCGTCGCCGGGCTGGACAACGCCCCGGCCGCGTTCCTGGGCATGATGCGCGGCGAGAACACCGGCAAGATGCTGGTAACCATCTGACCTGCGCAAACGGCTCCAAAGCCACCCGTACCCCCGCTAGTGTCGCCAGGAGGTGATCTCGAAACGGGGGTGCGGGATGGTCGACCACGCGACGCGGCGGGTGCTGCTGGCCGGGGTGTGCGGAGCCGGGCTGGGCGCGGTGAGCGCCGCGTGCGGCGGCGCGGCCGGGCCGCCCGAGGCGGGCCAGTCGGCGGCCGCCAGCCCGGTGTTGCTCGGTCCGGTGACGGACGTGCCGGTGGACGGCGGCAAGGTGTACGAGACCGCGCAGGTCGTCGTGGTGCAGCCCCAGCAGGGCGTCTACAAGGCGTTCACCTCGGTCTGCACGCACCGCCAGTGCCAGGTCGGCTCGGTGGCGGGCAACCAGATCGCCTGCCCCTGCCACGGCAGCAAGTTCTCCGCCGAGGACGGCAGCGTGCTCAACGGGCCCGCCACCCTCCCGCTGGCGGCCAAGAAGGTGACCGTCGAGAACGGTCAGTTCGTCCTGTCGGACTGAGCCCGAGCGCTCGGCCGTCCGGCCCGCTTCGGCGGCCGGATGGCCGATGAGCAGCGCATACGGGGCTGCGCCAAGGTCGACACTGACCTAGGATGCGCCGGGTGACCACCCCCCTGCACAGCCCGCCCGACTTCCGGCCCGAGTCGGCGTACCCCCAGCTCGCCTCGATCAAGGCGGCCGCGCGCGCCGGCGACTGGCCGGCCGTCGCCCGGCACTTCGACAGCCGCCCCGGCACCGACGACATGGTCATGCTCGCGGTGGGCGTCGGAGAGGTGCCCGGCGCCGAGGTGATGCTGGCCAGGGCCGCCGCCGAGGAGGAGGCGTCGACCCTGCCGGAGTTCCTGCTTGGCGCCCGCTGCCTGGAGCTGGCCTGGGACGCGCGCAGCAGCAAGCTCGCCAAGCACGTCAGCCGGGAGCAGTTCGCGCGCATGCGCGAGCACCTGTGCAACGGCGAGCAGCTGCTCATCGACGTGACCGCGCTGGAGCCGCAGCACACCGCCGCGTGGATCTTCCGGATCAAGAACGGGATGGGGCTGAGCACCGGCCTGGCCGAGGCGCGCCGCCGCTACGACCAGGTGGCCAAGCACGACCCGCACTCGTACCGGGCGCAGGTCGCGTACCTCAACCAGATCTACCCCAAGTGGGGCGGCAGCTGGGAGACGGTCTGGACGTTCGTGCGCGAACGGGCCGCCGCCGCGCCGGAGGGCGCGATCAACGCGACGCTGATCGCCGAGGCGCACTACGAGCAGTTCGTGTGGACCGAGGGGGACGAGCGGCGCCGCTTCTGGCAGCGGCCCGAGGTCGTCAACGAGCTGTACGCGGCCGCGCAGCGCTCCGTGCTGCACCCGTCGTTCCGCAACGTCTACGGCTGGGTCACCGCGCACAGCCTGTTCGCCGCGCTGTTCTGCCTGGGCGAGCGGCACGACCTCGCCGCGCCGCACTTCCGGGCGCTGGGTGGACTGGCCAGTGACTTCCCCTGGTCCCACTTCGGCGCCACGGCGACCGAGTCGTTCACCAAGCACCGCGCGATCGCGCTGAGGAAGGGCTGACCCGTGCTGTACACCACCGAGGTCGACGGGGTCCCCACGCTGGTCGCGCCGACGGCCGGCCCGATGAACGTCGGGCTGGTCTTCCGGGTCGGCCAGGCCGACGAGACGCTGCCCACGCACGGCATCACGCACCTGGTCGAGCACCTGGCGCTGCACGACAGCGGCCTGTCCGACTACCACTACAACGGGGCGACCGCGTCGGTCTACACCCACTTCCACATGCAGGGCAGCGAGGCCGACGTGGTCACGTACCTCGGCAAGGTCTGCGCCGGGCTGCGCAACCTGCCGATGCACCGGCTGGACACCGAGAAGGAGATCCTGCGGACCGAGGCCCGCAGCCGGGGCGGCTACCCGTCGATGCCGCTGTGGCGCTACGGCGCGCAGGGCTACGGCCTGCCCGGCTACCCCGAGTGGGGCCTGTTCCGGCTGCGCCCGGAGGACCTGCGGTCCTGGGTCGACACCTACTTCACCCGCGACAACGCCGTGCTGTGGATCGCGGGCAACGGAGTGCCGGCCGGGCTGCGGCTGGACCTGCCCGGCGGGGTACGCCGCCCGCTGCCCGCCGCGACCTCGGCGCTGCCGGCCACGCCCGCCTACTTCTGCGGCGACGACGCCAGCGTGCTGCACACCGCGGTGGTCCGCCGCAGCACGCCCGCCCGGATGTACGCCGACGTGCTGGAGCGCGCGCTCTACCGCGAGCTGCGGCAGGAGGGCGGCTTCTCCTACACCGCCTCCACCTCGTACGACCCGCGCGGCGACGGCTACGCCACCGTCTCGGCGTACGCCGACGCGCTGCCGGAGAAGCAGGGGGCGGTGCTCGGCGGGTTCATCGACGTGCTGGCACGGATGCGCCTGGGCCGGATCGAGGAGCACGACCTGGCGTCGGTGCGTACCAAGACGCTGGAGAGCCTGACCCACCCGGAGGTCGAGGCGGCCCGGCTGCCCGGACACGCGCTGAACCTGCTCACCGGGCAGCCGCTGAGCGGCATCGAGCAGCTGCGCGCCGAGATCACCGCGACGACGCTGGACGACGTGCGCGCGGTCGCGGTCGAGGCGGCCGCCACGGCGCTGCTGCAGACCCCGGCGCGGGGGCAGGCCGACTGGGCCGGGTTCACCGAGGCCCCGACCACCTCGGCCACGGTCGCCGCCGGCACCCGCTACCTCTACCGCGAGGACCCGCAGTACGCGCTCATGGTCGGCGCGGACGCGGTCAGCGTGGTCCAGCCGGAGAGCTTCCAGACGGTCCGGTACGCCGCGTGCGCCGCGATGCTGACCTGGCCGGACGGGGCGCGGCGGCTGGTCGGGCACGACGGCATCGTCGTACACCTGGAGCCGACCCTGTGGCATCTGTCCGGGCCGGGCCTGAGCGTGCTCGACCAGGCGGTGCACCCCTCGCTGCACATCGCGATGCCCGCGCGCGACCCGGAGTCGATCCCGCAGCCGGACACCCGGCAGAAGTCGCGCGGCCAGGCGGCCGCGGCCCCGGTCGGCAGCGGCCGCAACGGGCTGGAGATCGTCGGCATGGTGCTGCTCGGGCTGCTGTCGGGCTTCTTCGCGCTGATCGTGCTGCTCTTCGCGGGGTACATGCTGACCGCCGACACGCTGGAGTCGGCGGACTGGACGATCCTCACGTGCAGCGGCGTCGGCGCGGCCGTCTTCGCCGTCCCGCTCTACCTGCTCCTGCGCACGCGTCGCGCCCGCCGCCGCTGACGGCGAAAGGAAGGGACCCTTCTTATCGCAATCCGATGTAGAAGGGCCCCTTCCTAACCTGCGGAGCGGGGCGGGGGCTGAGCTGCGGGGCGGAGTGCGGCGGGGTGGACGGGAGTGTCCACAATGGGTGGTGTGTTGCCTGAACCGTTGAGCGCCGTCGAGCAGGGTGTCGTCGAGGGGTTCCGCGCCGGGGCGGTGGTGGACCTGAGCGGAGCCGAGGACCGGGACGTACGCGCCGAGGTGCTGCGGGGGCTGCTGCTGGGCGGGCTCGCGGGCGAGCCGTCGCGGCTGGCCCGGCTGCGGCTGACCGGCGCCCGGATCAACGGCCCGCTCGACCTCGACCACAGCCAGGTCGACACCTCGGTCACCCTGCAGAACTGCGTCTTCACCGACCGGATCCGCTGCTACGGGGCCAGCCTGCGCCACCTCGACCTGCAGGGCTGCCGCTTCCCCGGCATCGTCGCGTCGTACGCCGTGTTCGCGGGCACGCTCAACCTGCGCGACAGCCACAGCAGCGCGACGGTCCACCTGATCGGGGCGCGGATCGACGGCTCGCTGATCCTCAACCGCGCCCAGCTGTCCGACCGCGAGCTGGCGCTGTCCGGCACCCGGCTGCACGTCGGCGTGGACATCCTGGCCCAGGGCGGATTCGTCTGCCACGGCGAGCTGCGGCTCAACGACGCCGAGATCGGCGGGGCGCTGCGCTGGGAGGGCGCCACACTGCTCAACCCGGGCGGCAAGGCGCTGTTCGCCCCGGATCTGAAGGTCGGCGCGGTGGCGAACCTGTGCGACGGGTTCACGGTCCAGGGGGCGGTGCGGATGTCGTACGCCCAGATCCGCAGTCGGCTGTGCTTCGACGGCGCGTCCCTGGCCGGCGACGCGCAGCCGCTGATCGACCTGCGCCACCTGGAGACCCGCGAGCTGACCATGCTGACCACCGGTCCGGTCGACGGCGACGTGGACCTGCGCAACGCGCGCCTCGGGGTGCTGCGCGACGACCCGGCCACCTGGCCCCGGCGGCTGCGCCTGACCGGGGCGAGCTACGAGATCCTGTCCGGGCGGCACCTGGGCGTCGGGCGGCTGCCGTGGCTGCGCCGCGACCCCGACGGGTACCAGCCACAGCCGTACGAGCAGCTGGCGGCGGTATACCGGCGGGCCGGGCACGAGCCGGACGCCCGCGCCGTCGCCCTGGCCAACCAGCGCCACCGCCGGGGCACGCTGGGCGTGCTGGGACGGCTGTGGGGACACGCCCAGGACCTGCTCATCGGGTACGGCTACCGGCCGCGCCGCGCGGTCGTGGCCCTGGCCCTGCTGGCCACGGTCGGCACGGTCGCGTTCGCGCTGCACCCGCCGGTGGCGAAGGTGCCCGCCGAGGCGCCGGGGTTCAACCCGTTCGTGTACACGACCGACCTGCTCATGCCCCTGATCGACTTCGGTCAGGAGCAGGCGTTCCACCCCCGGCCCCCGCTGACGTGGCTCGCGTACGCCCTCATCCTCAGCGGCTGGATCCTCGCCACCACCGTGGCCGCCGCCGCGACCCGCCTCCTCCGCCGCGACTGAGCCGCGGGCCTGCGGGCCGCGGGTCGCGGGCTTGGCTGCAGTTTCGGGGAGAGTGCTGGAATCTTGGCCCGGATTCGTGCACTTTCCCCGAAACCGCAGCCGTCACCGGTCCAGGCGGTCCAGGCGGAAGGGGTGGAGGTTGTGGGGGGTCGTTGCGGTGGTCGCCAGGTCGACCATGATCTCGCCGAGGGTCGGGGCGAACTTGAAGCCGTGGCCCGAGCAGGCCGACGCGACGGCGATCCGGGGCCGGCCGGGCAGCAGGTCCAGGATGAAGTCGGCGTCGGGGGTCATGGTGTACCGGCAGGTCTCGGCGTGCAGCAGCGGGCCGAGGCCGTGCAGCCGCCGCCGGGCGTGCGCGGTGAGCAGGTCCAGCCCTGCCTGGTCCGGCTCGCCGGACAGGTCCTCGGGGGTGATCTCCGGTCCGGTCTTGTCCCGCATCAGCTTGATTCCGCCGCCGGGCACGAGCTCCGGGAACATCGAGATCATGTACGGCCGCGCCGCCTGGTGCTCGATCGTCACCGGGAAGCGGGCCGGGGTGTAGTCCACCCCGGTCACCTCGTAGTAGCCGACCTGCTCGCGGGTCACCGTCACCGGCAGCGCGACACCCGTGCCGCCGAGCACGTCGTTCACCCAGGAACCGGCCGCGACCACGGCCGCGGCGGCGCGCAGCCGCTGCCCGTCGACGGTCGCCGACACGCCGTCGCCGTCGGGCCGCAGGTCGCGGGCGCGGGCGCCGTGCCGGATCACCGCGCCGTGCCGGGCGGCCTCGGCGAGCAGGGTCGCCACGCAGTCGTCGGCGTGCAGCACACCGGCGTCGGGCTGGTAGAGACCCTCCATGCCCGGGTCGGGGCGCAGCTGCGGGAAGCGCTCCGCCAGCTCGGCGCCGGTGAGGGTGGTGAACGGGACGCCCGCCGACGCCATCGCCGCCGCCGTGGCGCGCAGGGACGGCAGCCCGGCGGGGCCGAAGTCCAGCCCGCCGGTGCGGGTGACCAGCCGTACCCCCGTGCTCTGCTGCAGGTCGCGCCACCGGCGGTCGGCGTCGCGGACCAGCGTGATGTAGCCGGGGTCGTCGTAGGCCAGCCGGATGATCCGGGACGGCCCGGCGGAGCTGCCGTACCGGTGGCCGGGCGGGAACCGCTCGACCAGCACGGTACGCAGCCCGCGGGCGGCCGCGGCCAGCGCGGTCGCGGCCCCCGTCACGCCACCGCCGATGACCAGCAGGTCCGTCATGGGTTGAGGATGCGGTCGAGGAAGCGGGCGGTGCGCTCCTGCGCGGGGGCGGTGAAGACGGTCGCCGGGTCGCCCCGCTCGACCACCACCCCGCCGTCCATGAACAGCACTTCGTCGGAGACGTCGCGGGCGAACGACATCTCGTGCGTGACCACGAGCATGGTCATGCCCTGCCGGGCGAGTTCCCGCATCACGTCGAGCACGTCGGTGACCAGCTCCGGGTCCAGCGCGCTGGTGACCTCGTCGAAGAGCATCACCTCGGGGCGCATGGCCAGCGCGCGGGCGATCGCGACGCGCTGCTGCTGCCCGCCGGAGAGCCGGCCCGGGTACTCGTCCAGCTTCTCGGTCAGGCCGACCTGGCGCAGCAGGTCGGTGGCGGCCGCGACCGCCTCGTCGCGGCCGGTCCGGTTGACGACCTGCTGGGCCAGCACCACGTTGTCCAGCACGGTCCGGTGCGGGAAGAGGTTGAACTGCTGGAACACCATGCCGATGCGGCGGCGTACCAGGTCCAGGGCCGGTCCGCGCAGCTCGCGGATCGACTGGCCGTCGAGCAGGATGTCGCCGCCGTCGGCCTCCTCCAGCCGGTTGACGCAGCGCAGCAGGGTGCTCTTGCCCGAGCCGCTCGGACCGATCACGGAGATCACCGCCCCGGCGGGGACGGTCAGGTCCACGCCGCGGAGCACGTGCAGCCGGCCGTACCGCTTCTGCAGGCCTTCGATGCGCAGCTTGGGGCTCATGCCGGCCCCCCGGTGGACGCGCCGGCCGGGCGGTTGCGGGCCATGCTCCGGTCCACGAACCGGGCCAGCGGCAGCGTGACCACCAGGAACAGCAGCGCGCCCAGGGTCAGCGCGCTGCTGTTGAACGTCTCGCCCTGCACCTCGCGCCCCGCCCGGACCACCTCGACGATGCCGATCACCTGCACCAGCGAGGTGTCCTTCATCAGCGCGATGAAGTCGTTGAGCAGCGGCGGGACCACACTGCGGACCGCCTGCGGCAGCACCACGTGCCGCATCGCCTCGCTGTGGCTCATGCCCAGCGACCGCGACGCCTCCAGCTGACCGCGCGGCACGGCCTCCAACCCCGCCCGGAAGACCTCGGCCAGGTACGCGCCGTAGGTGACGGTCAGCGCCGCCGCCCCGAACCAGAAGACGTCCGGCTGGCCGAACAGCTCGGGTGCCCGCACCCACCGGGGTAGGAATTCGATGAACGGCAGGCTGCCCGAGATCACCAGGACCACCAGCAGCAGCGGGATGCCCCGGAACACGTCGATGTACGCGACGGTGAGCACCCGCGCGGGCGCCAGCGCGCGGGCGCGGCTGCCGCGGACCAGGGCCAGTGCGAGCCCCCAGACCATCGACAGCGCGCCCGCGATCAGCGACAGCTCCACGGTGATCCAGAACCCGGCCAGGACCTTGGGGAAGTGGGTCCACATGACCCCGAGGTCGAAGTACTGCCGGAAGAAGACGTCCATCGTCAGCTGAGCAGGTTCGCCGGCGGGGCGGTCTGGAACCACTCGCGGTAGATGCGCTCGAAGGTGCCGTCGGCCTTCATCTCCCGCAGCGCCTGGTCGACCTCCTTGCGCAGCGGCGAGCCCTGCTTGAAGGCCAGGCCGTAGTACTCGCCGGTCTGGATGGTCGCGGCGACCTCCAGGGTGGGGTAGCTGCGCTCGGCGAACTTCGAGGACGGGAAGTCGTTGATCACCGCGTCGAGCTGGCCCGCGGCCAGCCCTTTGAAGGCGTCGTCCACCAGGTCGTACGTGCGCAGGTCGACCGAGGCGACGTTGGCCTTGGCCCACTTCTCGCCGGTGCCGCCGAGGACCACGCCGATGCGCTTGTCGGTCAGGCCGGCCGCGTCGGTGATCAGCGAGCCCTTCTTGACCATGATCGACTGGTCGGAGTTGAAGTAGGGCAGCGAGAAGTCGACCACCTTCTTCCGCTCCTCGGTGATGACCATGGACGCGGCGATCATGTCGAACCGGCCCTGGGCGACGTCGCGGACGATCGTGTCGAACGGGGTCTTCTGGATCTCCACGCGGCGGCCGAGGCGCCTGCCGATCTCGCGTACCAGGTCCATGTCCATGCCCTTGTAGTCCGGCCCGTCACCGAAGGCGAAGGGCACGTAGGGGATGTCCGCGCCGACCTTCAGCGCGGGCGGGTCCTGGCCGATGCTGGTGACCGGCGCGGTCGTGCCGCAGGCGGCGGTGGCGGCGACGAGGAGCAGGGCGACTGCTCCGAGGCTGGTGCGTATGCGGGTGCCGAGCATGGGATCTCCATCTGTGGTTACGGCTGCGGGCGGCGCGCCGCCGGAGTGATGATGGCAACCACACAAATCATGGTCAATACATGTATCGATCTCTTCCTGATAACATCCGTCCGATGTCGACATACGGCACGGCGCACACCTGCGGCGAAGGGCGGTGTGGTCTGCTGCCCGCGTCGAGCCCGAGGCGAGCTCGCACTGCCGGGTAGGAGAAGCCGAGGCAGCTGGGCGATGTCGGTTGAGCTGCCTCGGCGGTTTGTGGGCCGGGGTAGCGCGGGTTGCGAGCCATGGGGACTACCCCGACGTCAACGGGCCCTGATTTGCCGAACCGAGGACCGTTTCGAGACCCCAACCTACGTCAGATACTGCTGTAGGTCTAGTCCTGTTTGGAGAATGCATCACTATCTGCACTTGCTGACGGTGGTTGGCACATGGTCTGATCGAGGAGCCGAACCGAGGAACCTCACATGCCTGTAGCAAAAGCGGATTACCGCCGGATCGCGGATGCGATCACCGGGAAGATCAAGAACGGCGAGCTGGCGCCGGGTACGAAGCTGCCCAGCACCGCGAAGCTCGCTGACGAGTACGACGTGAGCCCCGCAACCGTCTACCGTGCGGTGTCGCTCCTGCATGACCGTGATCTGGTGATCGGTCATCCGGGCAAGGGCGTCTTCGTCGCTGGTGCGACGTCGTAGCTGCCCGTCGTGCACCCTTGCCCGAAGGGTGCACACGCAGCGGTAGAGAGGTAAGTGCGCCCGGCAGGACTCGAACCTGCGACCTGAGGATTAGAAGGCCCCTGCTCTATCCGGCTGAGCTACGAGCGCGCGTACTGAAGGCTACCGTGACCGGGCGCCGCGGTGATCGGCTACCCGGTCTGATCCGACCCCGATCCTAGGTCAGAGACACGCCGCCGAGCAGGTATTTATCGCCATGATCAGCCGTGGACGTAGGTCGACAGCCAGCGGTCGGACTCGGCGAAGAACGCGTCCCTGGCCGGGCGCCGCGACAGGGTCAGATCGTGCTTGCCGCCGTCGATGCGGACCAGGGTCAGGTGGCGGCCCAGCGCGGGCGCCCAGCGCACGATGTGCTCCACGTTCAGCACCGCGTCGGTCTCGTGCGCCTCGTCGGTCCAGCCCCGCTGCCGGTAGGTCCGGGTCGCGCAGGCCACGAAGATCGGCATACGCAGGTCCAGGCCCGCGTGCAGGCGCTGCTGCCCGGCCCGGATCGCCTTGATCCAGGCCACCCGCACCGGGAACCCGGCCACCGGCTTCCAGTCCACCCGGAAGTCCCACTCGCCGTCGTGGTCGCGGTGGATGCTGCGGCCGTACAGCCGCGGCACCTTCAACGGCACGACGCGGTACGGCGCCCGCCGGGCCAGCGAGCCCACCGCGCTGACGGCCGGCCGCCGCATGAACCAGGGCGCGTTGAAGTCGAAGAACGGGCTGTTGAACAGCAGCCCGTCGACGGTGCCGTCGTCGCCGCGCGCCTGCGCCCACAGCGCCGTGATCAGCCCGCCGGTCGAGTGCGCCGCCACCACGAGCTTGTCGTGGCCGTCCTGCTCCCGGATGATCCGGGCGGCGGCGTCTAGCTCGGGGAAGTACTCGTCCATGCTGCGGGTGAAGTTCGGCGTCTGGTGCTCGAGCAGGCTGCGGCCGTACTTGCGCAGGTCGATGGCGTAGAAGTCGTAGCCGCGCTCGACGAAGAAGTCGGCCAGGTGGGTCTGGAAGAAGTAGTCGTTGAAGCCGTGCACGTAGAGCACCGCGCGGGTGGTGGGCTGGGCGGCGCGGCGGCTCACCAGCGTGGCCACCACCGGGCCCTGGTCGTCGTCGGGCAGCGCGATGGTCCGCTGCCGGTACGGCTCGCCCAGGATGTCGATCTCGCCCGCGATGTCGGTCTGCACGCTGGAATGTTACCGCGAAGTAGTCCTCGGCATAACAGATCATCTGGCTGCTCGGGCCGTCATCCCCAATCGGGTCGTCGTCCACAGGCCGGGGGTCCGCGCGGTGGCTCGCGAGCGCGCCCGCCGGGATTCTCATCGGTGTCGGACATCGAGAGGAGATGGCAGTGTTCGATACGTATGTAACGATCGTCGGGAACGCGTTGACTGCGCCGGAATGGCGGCGTACGCAGCAGTCCGGGCAGCTCGTGGCCAACTTCAAGGTCGCCTCCACCGCGCGGCGGCTGGACCGGACGACCGGTCGCTGGGTCGACAGCAACAGCCTGCGGGTCCGGGTGAACTGCTGGCGGCGGCTGGCCGAGGGGGTGGCCAGCTCGGTGATGGTCGGCGACCCGGTGGTGGTCACCGGACGGCTGTACACGCGGGACTGGCTCGACGAGGAGGGCCAGCACCGGGTCATGTACGAGCTGGAGGCGGTCGCGGTCGGCCACGACCTGTCCCGGGGGCGGGGGCGGTTCGCCCGTACCAAGCCGGGCACCGGCACCAGCTCGGTCGAGGACGGCTCGGCGGAGTCGCGGGTGGGCAACGAGGAGACGGTGGCCGCGCCGGACCTGCGGGTCGGGCCGGACCCGGACGATCCGCTGTTCGCCGACGACTTCGGTGACGCGTTCGGGCTGGATCCGGTCGCGGCGCTGCGCGGCGGCGGTCTGAGCGCCGAGCTGGTCGGCGGGCGCCCGGTCGGCGAGGAGGACGAGGACGACGACCTCGACGACGCCGACGACGAGCAGGTCGCCGCGCGTGAGCGTGTGCCGGTGGGGGTGTAGCCGGGGTGAACAGGGGGTGGCCGGAGGGGTTCGCTGAGGGGCCGGCCGCCCCCGCGCATACGCTGACGACATGAGCGGGATCTTGATCGCCGGCACCACCTCCGACGCCGGCAAGAGCGTGCTCACCGCCGGAGTGTGCCGCTGGCTGCACCGGCGCGGCGTGCGTGTGGCCCCGTTCAAGGCGCAGAACATGTCCAACAACTCGGCCGTGGTCGTCGACGAGAACGGGCGCGGCGGCGAGATCGGCCGGGCCCAGGCGCTGCAGGCCGTCGCCGCCGGGCTGGCACCGCAGGTGCGGTTCAACCCGGTGCTGCTCAAGCCCGGCAGCGACCACAGCAGCCAGGTGGTGCTGCTCGGCCAGGCCGTCGACACCATCGACGCGGTCGACTTCCGGCGCCTCAAGACCGCGATGTCGGGCGCGGCCTACACCGCCTTCGACGAGCTGTCCCGGGAGTACGACGTGGTCGTCTGCGAGGGCGCGGGCAGCCCCACCGAGATCAACCTGCGCGAGCACGACTACGTGAACATGGGCCTGGCCCGGCACGGCAACCTGCCCACGATCGTGGTCGGCGACATCGACCGGGGCGGCGTGTTCGCGGCCATGTTCGGCACCGTGGCGCTGCTGGACCCCGCCGACCAGGCGCTGCTGGCCGGATTCGTGGTCAACAAGTTCCGCGGCTCGCGCGAGCTGCTGCAACCCGGCCTCGACATGATCGAGAAAGCCACCGGCCGCACCGTCTACGGCGTACTGCCCTTCGACGTGGACCTGTGGCTCGACGCCGAGGACGCCCTCGCGTACGGCAAGGTGCTCGGGCGGCCCGGCCCCGCCCGGGGCAGCGAATGGCTGCGGGTGGCCGTGATCCGGCTGCCGCACATCTCCAACGCCACCGACGCCGAGGCGCTGGCCTGCGAACCGGGCGTCAGCGTCCGGCTCACCGTGGAACCGGCCGAGCTCGCCGAGGCGGACCTGGTCGTGCTGCCGGGCACCAAGGCGACCGTCGCCGACCTGCGCTGGCTGCGCGACACCGGGCTGGCCGACGCGGTCGCCGAGCAAGCCGCGCGCGGCAAGCCGCTGCTCGGCATCTGCGGCGGGTTCCAGATGCTGTCCGAGCAGATCACCGACGAGGTCGAGAGCCGGCGCGGCACCGTCGACGGGCTGGGGCTGCTGCCGGTGCGGATCGCGTTCGCGCCGGACAAGGTCCTGTCCCGACCGGTCGGGTCGGCGCTGGGCGCACCGGTACGCGGGTACGAGATCCACCACGGGCGGGTGGCCCACCGCGACCCGGGCCTCGCCCCGCTCATCACGTACGACCACGGCGAACCCGAGGGCGCCGCCGCCGGTCACGTCTTCGGCACCCACTGGCACGGCGCGTTCGAGTCCGACGAGTTCCGGCGCCGGTTCCTCACCCACGTGGCCGGGATCGCCGGACGGCGCGGCTTCGCCGCGGCCCCCGACACCGGCTTCGCCGCGCTGCGCGAGGCGACCGTGGACCGGCTCGGCGACCTGGTCGAGGAGCACCTGGACACCGGGGCGCTGTGGCGACTGATCGAGCAGGGGCCACCGGTGGGGCTGCCGTTCCTGCCGCCGGGCGCGCCCGCATGACCCCGCAGGACGTCGCCGCACTGGTACGGGCCGCGCCGCCGAAGCTGGGCCGCACCCGGCTGGTGCTGGTGGATGGGCCGAGCGCCTCGGGCAAGACGATGTTCGCGGCCCGGCTCGCGCAGGAGCTGGGCGGGCCCGACCAGGGCGCCGCGGATGCCGGGGCGGTCGACATGGTGCACACCGACGACCTGCTCGACGGGTGGCACGACCAGTTCACCTACTGGCCCCGGCTGGAGCGGCAGATCCTCATGCCGCTGCGCCACGGGGCGCCGGGCGGGTACCACCCGTTCGACTGGCAGCTCGGCCGGTTCGGCATCGAGTGGACGACGGTGTGGCCCGCCGACGTGGTGATCGTCGAGGGGGTGGGGGCGGCGCGGGCCGAGGCGCGGCCGTGGGCGTCGCTATCGGTGTACGTGCACGCGCCAGCCGCGCTGCGCCGCGCCCGCAGCATCCTGCGCGACGGCCCGGCCATGCAGGGCGTGCTGCGGGTATGGCGGCACCGCGAGGTGATCCACTTCGCCGCCGACGGCACCGCCGACCAGGTCGACGTCCGCATCGACGGCTCAGGCTAGAGGTCGGTCCGCCGGATGATCGCGATCTGCGGTCACCAGACTGGGAGCGGCGCGTGGTGATCGGCGTCGGCGGCCCCTCGAGCAGGAGGCGGTGCGTGGTGATCGGCGACTGCGGTCCCTCGAACAGGAGGCGGCGCGTCATGATCGGCGTTTGCGGTCACCGAGTCTGTGGCGGCGGCCCTTGATCGGCATCTGCGGTCAGAAGGCCAGCGATAACCCGGTGTTCTGACCCGGGATAGCGATCATCGCGGGCGGGAGGCGGCAAGATCGCGACTTGTGGTCGCGAGCGGACGGCGACCTGCCGACCCGCCGACCCGCCGACCCGCCGACCCGCCGACCCGCCGACCCGCCACCTGCCGACCTGCCACCTGCCGACCTGCCACCTGCCACCTGCCGACCCGCGGACCCGGCGGCATGTGGACCCGGCGGCATGTGGCGCGGGTCGGGTGGGACGCGCGTGGGCTGGGTGGCGCTGTGCGAGCCCATTGGGTGGAGGTGCGGGGCGGTGGATCGCGGTGCGGGGCGGTGGAGCGGCGTGTAAGGATCATCCTCATGACGACCCTCACTGTTGACCAGCTTCGCGCTGCGATCGAGCGCGAGTTGCCGGGCGTACGCGCCGACCTGGAGGCCCTGGTCCGCATTCCCGGTATCGCCTTCGACGGCTTCGACTTCGCCCCGCTGGAGCGCTCGGCCCAGGCCGTGGCCGACCTGCTGCGCGGTGTCGGCCTCGAGGTCGAGGTCAGCCGCATCGGGGACGGCCACCCGGCCGTCATCGGCCGCCGCCCGGCCCCGCCCGGCGCGCCCACCGTGCTGCTCTACGCCCACCACGACGTACAGCCCGTCGGTGACCTCAGCAAATGGGAGTCGGACCCGTTCGAGCCGACCGAGCGCGACGGCCGCCTATACGGCCGGGGCGCCGCCGACGACAAGGCCGGTGTGATGGCCCACGTCGCCGCGCTGCGCGCCTTCGGCTGCGGCACCTCCGACGACCGGCTGCCGCTCGGCGTGGTCGTGTTCATCGAGGGCGAGGAGGAGTTCGGCTCGGACTCGCTGCCCGAACTGCTGGCCAAGCACCGGCAGGAACTGGCCGCCGACGTCATCGTCATCGCCGACTCCGGCAACTGGGACATCGGCGTGCCCGCGCTCACCACCTCGCTGCGCGGCATCGTCAACTCGTTCGTGGACGTGCAGGTGCTGCACTCGGCCGTGCACAGCGGCATGTACGGCGGCCCCGTGCCCGACGCGCTGACCGTGCTGTGCCGCCTGCTGGCCACCCTGCACGACGACAACGGCGACGTGGCGGTGCCCGGCCTGGTCAGCAAGCCGGCCTCGCCGCTGGACTACCCGGAGGACCGGTACCGGGCCGAGGCCGGGATCCTCGACGGCGTCGAGCTGATCGGCACCGGCCGCATCGTCGACCGGATGTGGACCAAGCCGTCGCTGTCGGTGCTGGGCATCGACGCGCCGCGTACCGCCGAGGCGCCCAACGCGCTGGTGCCGTCGGCGCGGGCGAAGCTGAGCATGCGGCTGGCGCCCGGGGACGACCCGAAGTCGGCGTTCCAGGCGCTGCAGGCGCACCTGGAGAAGCACATCCCGTGGGGCGCGAAGGTCACCTTCGAGTTGGAGCACGACGGCAACCCGTGCGTGATCGACGCGACCGGGAAGTACTTCGACGCCGCCCGTGCCGCGTTCACCACGGCGTGGGACGGCACCGAGCCGGTGGAGATCGGGGTGGGCGGGTCGATTCCGTTCATCGCGACCTTCCAGGAGGTGTACCCGGAGGCGTCGATCCTGGTCACCGGGGTCGAGGACCCGAACGCCAAGGCGCACGGGCCGAACGAGAGCCTGCACCTGGGCGAGTTCGCGCGGGTCTGCCTGGCCGAGGCCCTGCTCCTGCACAACGTCGCCGAGGCCGCCAAGTCCTGACCCACCCCGTTCAGGCCCCGCTTTAAATTTACGCTGGCCTATCTAGTGGACGATTTTCCAAGATCCGTCTTCTAGATAGGCCAGCGTAAATGTTAAAGCGGGGCGGTGGGCCCGGGTGAACCGGTGACCGGCGAGGTGGAACGTCAGAGGGCGGCCAAGGAGCGGACGTAGTTGACCTGGGCGTGCAGGTGTGCGATCACCCGCTGGTCGCCCACCGGGATGCGTACCACGTAGTGCTGTCCCGCGTTGGCGATCGAGATCTGCACCGACCCCTCGTACGTGGTCTCCTTCACGAGCAGGAACAGCAGGCTGAGGAAGCACAGCAGGAAGAACAGCAGGATGGCGCAGACCACCGCCCACGCCGGGATGCGCTGCCGGCTGTGGAACTGGTCGTTGACCGTCCACTGCGACCCGCGCAGCGGGATCTCCCCGGCCGGCGTGATGATCGTCGTCGCGGTGACCGCGACCTCCCCGAGCTGCACCAGCACGGGCCCGCCCGCCCCGATCCGCACCGGCGCGGGCGCCGCGGACGGCAGCCGCAGCCGGGGCGGGGCGGGCGGCGTCACCGGGGGCATGGGCGGCGTGGGCGCAGTCGCGGCGGCTCTCCCGACCGACGGCATCGGCGGGGTGCCGGCGGCGGCTCCCTCGACAGGCTGCAGGCGCGTGGGCGCGATGCCCGTCGGGTCCGGCGGCCGCATCCGCACCGTCGGCTGGGCGGGCGGGGGCTCCGGCACGGCGGCCCGGCCCGACGGGACGGGCGGCACGGCCGGTTCGGGCACCTCGGCGGTGGCCCGTACGCCGAAGCCGGCCAGCGGCTCGGTCGGCAGCGGCAGCGTCGGCGGCATGAACGGGTTCGGCCGGTCCGCTTCGGGCTGATCGGGCTGCTCGTCGGTCACCACCGCACCATAGCGTTCACGCGCCCGCCCCACAGCCGTCGCATCCGCCGGCGCCCCCGCCCGCTGGTCGAGGACCGTGGTTAAGAAGGGGCCCTTCTACTACGGAAAGCGATTGGAAGGGTCCCTTCCTTACGTCAGGGAGGGGGTGGTGGGGGTGGTTTCGCGGCGGTCTTTGCGGATGAGGAGGGCCACGCCGACCAGGGCGCCGACGGAGAAGATCCACCACTGGACGGCGTACCCGAGGTTGAGCCAGGCGTTCTCGTGGCTGACGGGGATCGGCACGAGGCCCTGGGCCCCGGGGGTGTCGCCGTCGGCGAGGATGTACGCCCCGAGCACCGGGTACGGCAGCTTCGCCGAGATGGGGCCGACTGCCGCGCGGCGGGTCTCCCAGCGGCCGAAGCGCTGCTCGATGGCGCCGGGGGAGGACTCGCTCAGGTGGACGCGGCCGACGACGGTGACCGTGCCGGACGGGGCGGCGGGCACGTCGGGGGCGGCGGTGATGCCCTGCGGGTTGGGCTTGACCCAGCCGCGGTTGACCAGCAGCGCCGTACCGTCGGCCAGGCGCAGCGGCGTCAGCACCTCGTAGCCGACCTCGCCCTCGACGGTGCGGTTGCGCAGCAGGATCTCCTGGGCGGGGTCGTACTGCCCGGTGGCGGTGACCCGGGTCCAGGCGTGGTCGTCGCCGGGGGCGGTGCCGGGCGGGCCGAGTATGTCGCGCACCGGCGCGGGGGCGACCACGGTGCTGGCGTCGATGCGGTCGTTGACGGCCGAGCGCAGCTCGTACCGGCTCCACTGCCAGCGGCCGAGCAGCACCATCACGAAGGATGCGAGCAGGGCGGCGAGGAGGATTCCCAGCCAGCGGGGGGTCAGGAGGGAGCGCACCCGGGCAGTCTACGGGTATGCCCGAGTTGTGAGTTCTATCACGCCCAAACGGCTGACCCGACACTCAGGCGACCGTATGGTGCACCAGGTATGGTGCAACTTCGAGTCGCCCCGGGCGCTCTACCTGATGCAGGTACGCCAAGGGCAGGCGCGCCACCCCCGACGATGGAGTCATGCATGTCGAGCCTATTGACCGCAGGTGTGGCCGGGCGAGGCAATCTCGCCATCCGCCGTTTCCCGACGCTCACGGTGCAGACGCCGCGGCTGGACGTGCGGCCGCTGACCGCCGCCGACGCCGATCCGGTGACCGACATCTTCGCTGACAAGCAGACGCAGCGCTGGCTGCCGTTCCCGCAGGAGTTCGGCGAGATCGAGGGCCGGTCCTGGTGCACCGAGATGGCCGCGGAGCGGCGCGACAGCGGCATGGGCGACCACTACGGCGTCGTACGGCGCGAGGACCAGCAGCTGGTCGGGTGCCTGTGGACCAAGCGCACCGACTGGGTGGGGCGGGTCACCGAGATCTCGTACGCGGTGTCGCCGGACGCGCGCGGCCTGGGCATCGCGCCGGAGGCGGTGGACGTGCTGGCCCTGGCGCTGGTGCTGGAGCACGGCTTCCAGCGCATCGAGCTGCGGGTCGCGCCGGGCAACACCGCCTCGCGGCGGGTGGCGGAGAAGGCGGGCTTCACCTACGAGGGCCTGCTGCGCAACGCGGGCTACGTGCACAGCGGCCGGGTCGACCTGGAAGTGTGGTCCATAGTCGCCGCCGACCTGCGCTGACATACGCCGAAGGGGCGCCCCGATGACCCGGGGCGCCCCTTCGGCGTCGCTGCTACTTGGAGCCGAGGATCGAGTCCGGCGGCGGGGTGAACTGCTTGACCGGCTTGCCCTCCAGCGCGTCGCGCAGGGTGTACGAGACGGTCTCGATCGGCTTCCAGGAGTTCCAGTCACCGGTCACGTGGAACGGGTTGTCCGGGTCGGCCATGAAGCTCGCCGCGGCCAGCTCCTTGGTGAAGCCGACGAACCAGGCCGCGCGGGTGTCGTCGGTGGTGCCGGTCTTGCCCGCCACCGGCCGCTTGACCATGCCGTACACGCCGGGGGCGGTGGACCAGTTGCCGCAGGAGCCCTTGGCGGCGCCGTACCCGGTGACGCAGCGCATGGCGTCGGTGGCGGCGCGGGCCACCGCCTTGGTGACCTCCTGGCGGCAGCGGGGCGTGGCCACGGGGACCTGCTTGCCCTTGACGTCCATCATGGCCGGGCTGCCGTCGGGGTTGGTGATCCCGATGACCGGCAGCGCCTCGCAGTACTTGCCCTCGGCCGCCATGGTCGCGTACGCGTTGGCCATCTCCAGCGGGGTGGTGTCGGCGACGCCCAGGGTGAACGAGCCCCAGCTCTTGGCCTTGGCCGGGGACGCCTGCAGCTTGTCGATGTCGGTACGCCAGTGCAGGCCCAGCCGCTCGGCCATGCGGACCGCCTTGTCCGCGCCGACCTTCTGCTCCAGCTGTACGAAGTAGGTGTTGACCGACTTGCCGAAGCCCGACCACATCGCGTGCTTGCCGGTCATCGCGCCGCTGGCGTTGACCGGGCACCAGTGGCCGCCGCCGCAGGAGCCGCGCTCGCCCCAGCCCGCGAAGTAGATGGAGCGGTAGCGGTGCGGGGCGTAGAACCAGGTGTTCATCTTCAGGCCCGCGTCGAGCGCCGCCACCATCGTGAAGATCTTGAACGTGGAGCCGGCCTGGTAGCCGGGCAGGTTGCCGCCGCCCAGCAGCGGGTTCACCGTGTTCGGGTAGTTGCCCTTGATCTTGCCGGCGCGCAGCGGGTCGGTGTGCGTGCCGTTGTTGGCCTGGTCCAGCGAGTAGTTGCGGTTGACCGCCATCGCCTTGACCAGCCCGGTGCCGGGCTGCACCACGACCTCGCCGAGGGCGTACGAGCTGCCGATGGGCTGGCGCTTGGTGACGTGGTCCATCGCGATGTCCTGGACCTTCGGGTCCAGCGAGGTGACGATCTTGTAGCCGCCGCGGCGCAGGTTGTCCTCGCGCTCACCTGGGTTGGCCCCGAAGGCGGGCTGCGAGATCCACCAGTTCTTGAACATGTCGCAGAAGAAGCCCCAGCTGTTGTGGGCCGCCGACACCGAGGTGCAGTCGTTCGGCGGATCAGTGATCTTGAGGCTGATCGGCTCCTTCTTCGTCTTCTCCGCCACGTCGGGGGTGATGTAGTTCAGCTCGCGCATCCGGTCGATCACGTAGTTGCGCCGCTGGGTCGCCGCGCTGCGGTCGGTGCCCGCCGGGTCGTACGCCGAGGGCGCCTTGACCAGGCCCGCCAGGGTCGCCGCCTCGGCCAGGGTGAGGTCTGCGGGCAGCTTGGAGAAGAAGATCTGCGACGCGGCGAAGATGCCGTACGCGCGGTGGCCGAAGTACGCCACGTTGAGGTACCGCTCCAGGATGTCGATCTTCGACATCTGCTGCTCCAGCTTGATCGCGAGGCGGGCCTCGCGGATCTTGCGGAGGCTGGTCTGCTCGGTCGCCGCCATGACCTCGCTGGGGGTCTGCGCGCCGTCGCGCAGCGCCATCCGGACGTACTGCATCGTCAGGGTCGAGGCGCCCTGCGACACCTCGCCCGCGGTGTGGTTGGCCACGAACGCACGCGCGATGCCCTTCGCGTCGACGCCGTTGTGCTGGTAGAACCGCCCGTCCTCACTGGCCACGATCGCCTTCTGGATGTTCTCCGAGATGTCGGCGATGGGGGCGTACTTGCGGTGCTCCTCGTAGAAGAGCGTGATCAGGGTCTTGCCGTCGGCGGCGTACACGTAGCTCGTCTGCGCCGGCGGCACGGTCTTGAGCTGCGACGGCAGTGAGTCGTAGAAATCGGCGCCGGCCTTGACGCCGAGGCCGCCCACCGCGGCCAGTGGGTAGGTGACCGCGGCGACGACGACGCCCGCGATCAGCCCGGATCGCATGATCGGCCCGAATCGTCCCGTGGCGGAAAGGGCCTCTTTGAGGCGGCTGAGCGGCTTCACCCCATAAAAGTAGAACAGCGTCCCCTTTATCCGGATTCAAAGCGGTAAAAGACGCGGCGTTTTCTGCCCCCGAGTCGGCAAGGCGACACGGGACGTGATGAGCTGACGGAGTGACGAGTGAGCTACTGGGGCTAACGATCGAGTCGGTGCGTCCGCTCGACGCCGCCGCGATCGAGCAGGCCCGCGCGCTGCAGGCCCGGCTGACCAAGCCCGCGGGCAGCCTGGGCGCGCTGGAGGAGCTGTCCGAGCGCCTCGCCGGGCTCGCCGGGGTCTGCCCGCCGCCGCTGCTCGAACCCGCCCAGCTGGCGATCTTCGCGGGCGACCACGGCGTACACGCGCAGGGGGTCACGCCCTGGCCGCAGGTGGTGACCGCGCAGATGGTCGGCAACTTCCTGGCCGGCGGCGCCGCCGTCAACGCGCTGGCCCGCCAGGCCGGGGTCCAGGTCACCGTGGTCGACGTCGGCGTCGCCGCCGACGTGCCGCCCGCCGGCGGGCTCATCCCGGCCAAGGTCCGCGCGGGCACCCGGGACATGACCGTCGAGCCCGCGCTCACCCGCGCCGAGACCACCGCCGCGTTGGAGGTGGGCATCCAGATCGCGCACCGGCTCATCGACGGCGGCGCCCGCATCCTGCTCACCGGCGACATGGGCATCGCCAACACCACCGCCTCGGCCGCGCTCATCGCCGCGTTCACCGGCCGCGAGCCGGGCCTGGTCACCGGGTACGGCACCGGCATCGACGCGCCGACCCACCTGCGCAAGGTCGAGGTCATCGGCAAGGCGCTCAGCCTGCACGCCCACCTCTGGCAGGGCGAACCGGCCCGGGACCCGATCGCGGTGCTCGGCGCGGTCGGCGGGCTGGAGCACGCGGCGCTGGCCGGGTACATCCTGGGCGCGGCGTCGCGGCGGGTGCCGGTGATCCTCGACGGGGTGATCGCGGCCGCCGCCGCGCTGGCCGCCGCGGCGCTCGCCCCCGGCAGCCGGGATGCGATGATCGCGGGGCACCGCTCGGTCGAGCCGGGCGCCGACGTCGCGCTGACGCGGCTGGAGTTGGCACCCCTGCTCGACCTGGGCCTGCGACTGGGCGAGGGCACCGGCGCCGTGCTCGCCTATCCGGTGGTGGCCGCTGCGGTACGCGTACTGCACGAGATGGCCACCTTCGACAGCATCGACATCGCCCCCGCGGCCTGACCTCTCACCATCCGCCGGCACCGAGCCGACCCGCTTCGTTCGCAACTCGTAAACGAAGGTGAACACGGGTCGGCGGCGTCGGCGGGACGCTTGAGTGGCGGGCGGGCGCGGCCGGGCGAGGCAAGGGGTGGACGTGTCTGAGTTGTACCCACTGGGGTTGCGGTTGGACGGGCTGCCGGTGCTGGTGGTCGGCGGCGGCGCCGTCGCCACGCGGCGCGTGCCCGCGCTGCTGGCGGCCGGGGCCCGCGTGCGGCTGGTCGCGCCGGAGCTGACCCCGGCGCTGCACGGGCTGGCCGACGCCGGGCGCCTGGAGTGGGCGCGGCGCGCCTTCACCGAGGACGACGTCGAGGGCGCGTGGCTGGTCCAGGTCGCCGTCGACGATCCGGAGGCGGCCCAGCGGGTCTCGGCCGCCGCGGCGGCGCGGCGCGTCTTCTGCGTACGGGCCGACGACCGGCACGCCGCCACCGCGTGGACCCCCGCCGTGGCCAGGCACGGCACCGTCACCGTGGCGGTGCTCGCCGGGGGCGAGCCGAAGAAGGCGATGTCGGTGCGCGACCGGGTGGCCGGGCTGCTGGCCACCGACACCGAGACCGTGTCGGAGTCGTACCGGGGCACGGTCGCCCTGGTCGGCGGCGGTCCCGGCGACCCGGAGCTGATCACGGTCAAGGGCCGCCGCCTGCTGGCCGCCGCCGACGTGGTGGTGGCCGACCGGCTCGCGCCCGGCCTGCTGCTGGACGAGCTGCGGCCCGAGGTCGAGCTGGTCGACGTGGCGAAGCTGCCCTACGGCCCGGCCGCGCAGCAGGAGGAGATCAACCGCATCCTGGTCGAGGGCGCCAAGGGCGGGAAGTTCGTGGTCCGGCTCAAGGGCGGCGACCCGTACGTCTTCGGCCGAGGCGGCGAGGAGGTGCTGGCCTGCGCCGAGGCGGGCGTCCCGGTGACCGTCGTGCCCGGTGTGACCAGCGCGATCTCCGTCCCGGCCGCCGCCGGGGTGCCGGTCACCCACCGCCGGGTGGCGCACGAGTTCACCGTGATCAGCGGGCACATCCCGCCGGACCACCCGGACTCGCTGGTCGACTGGCCCGCGCTGGCCCGCATGCGCGGCACGCTGGTGCTGCTGATGGGCCTGAAGAACCTGCCCGCGATCACCGCGACGCTGCTGGCGCACGGGCGGCCCGCCGACACCCCGGCCGCGCTCGTGCAGGAGGGCACCACCGCCCACCAGCAGGCCGTCCGCGGCACCCTGGCCGAGCTGCCGAGCCTGGCCGAGGGCTTCCGCCCGCCCGCGATCGTCGTCATCGGCGATGTCGTCGGCGTGCTGCCCGCCTGATCACTCGCCCTGGTAGAGCCGGACCAGGTCGACCAGGACCACGTCCTCGCGGGGCCCGGCGGCGGCGGTGAGGGCGGCCGTGAACCCGGCCCGGCTGAACAGCATCAGCCGGACGGGTTCCGGCGTGGCCTCGGCGGGCAGCATGGTGCGCAGGTGCTCCAGCCGCTCCAGCTCCGCGACGCCGACCGGGCCCGTCGTGGCCTTCGCCTCGCCGACGGCCACGATGCGGTCGGCCTGGTTGGGGCGCGCCTCCCAGACCACCGCGTCCAGCTCGTGGCCGGTCTGGTGGCTGCGGCAGGCGAGCTGGCTGGGCAGCACCCGGCTGGCCACCCCGCCCAGCGTCTCGGGCGAGGCGTGCCACAGGCACCACTGCCGGGCCAGGTCCTCGAAGTGCGGCCCGAAGATCTTCGACTGGACGGTGCCCGCGTTGCGGGCCCACACGTCGGCGGCGCGGCCGCCTACGAGTTCGGCCTCGTGCCGCGCGCTGATCAGCTGGTACAGCCGGACCACGGGTTCGGTGATGCGGTAGACGGTGCGCCGGTGGCGCAGCGCGTCGTCCACCGCCTCGACCAGTCCGATGTCCTGCAGCCCGTCGAGCAGGTGCGCCAGCGAGGTGGCGGGCCGGCCGAGGTCGGCGGCGATCTCGCTGCGCCGCACGTGGCCCGCGCTCAGCGCGGTCAGGATCGCCGCGTACGACGTCGGGTCGGCGATGGACGGGTCCTCGCGCAGCAGCAGGCTGCCCTCGCGGAACATGGCCGAGGCGGGGTTGATGATCCGCCGCTGCACCCACCGGTCGAAGTCGGCCCGGTCGCGCGGCCCGGCCCCGCCGCTCATCTCCAGGTACGCCGGGGTCCCGCCGACCAGCGCGTGCACCTTGAACGCCAGCTCCGGATCGTCCAGGCGCCAGAACGCGGCCGCCTCCCGGTAGCCGAACGGCCGCACCACCAGCTCCAGCACCGCCCGGCCGCGCAGCGGGGCGCTGGCGCTGAGCAGGGTCGCCATCGTGGTCAGCGCGCTGCCGCAGAGGATCAGCCGCGCCTGGGTGTACTGCTTGGCGCGGCCCAGCGGGCTGAGGGTCTGCTGCAGGTAGGACGGCAGGCCGGGCGAGGACGCCACCAGGTAGGGGAACTCGTCGAGGATGACGGGGCACGGGCTGTCCGCGCCGAGTCGCACCAGCTCGTCGAGCGCTTCGGGCCAGCTCCCCAGCGCCAGCGGGGCGCCCAGGCCGCGATGGTCGGCGATGGCGCGGCCGAGGTCGGCCAGGTTCTGGTGCTCGCTCTGCTGGGTGGCGCCGAAGAAGAAGCCGCCGGTCTGCCGGGCCAGCAGCTCCAGCATCAGGGTCTTGCCCTGGCGGCGGCGGCCGTAGACCAGCCCGAGCGTGGCGCCGGTGACCTGCGCCGAGACGAAGTCGGCCAGCTCGTCCCACTCGGTGACCCGGCCGTGCAGCTGCTGCGGCTTATCGATCTCCATGGCGTCTCCCACAGTTATAGCTGCACCTATAATAGGCACAGCTATAACTTCGGACAACGCAGGTGCGTTAAGAAGGGCCCCTTCTACCTCGCAAAGCGATAAGAAGGGGCCCTTCCTTACCTCAGGGCTACTTCGAGAGGAGCTGGGCGCAGCGGATCAGGCCCAGGTGGCTGTAGGCCTGCGGGTGGTTGCCCAGCCCGCGCTCCAGGTCCGGGTCGTACTGCTCGGGCAGCAGGCCGGTCGGGCCGGCCGTGGCCAGCATCTGGTCGTACAGCTCCTCGGCGTCGGCGCGGCGGCCGGTGCGCAGGTACGCCTCGATCAGCCACGCCGTGCAGATGTGGAAGCCGCCCTCCTTGCCGGGCATGCCGTCATCCCACTTGTACCGGTACACCACCGGTCCCGAGCGCAGCTCGGCCTCGACCGCGAGCACCGTGTCCAGGAAGCGCGGGTCGTCGTCGGCGAGCAGGCCGGACAGGCCGATCCACAGGCTGGACGCGTCCATCTCCGGGAACCCGTACGCCACCGTGTACGCCTTGGTGCCCTCGTGCCAGCCCTGGTGCAGCACGTTCTCGGCGATCCGGTCGCGCAGCTCGACCCACTCGGGCCGCTCCTCGTTGGTGTGCCGCTCCAGCACCTTCAGGCCCCGGTCCACCGTCATCCAGGACATGACCTTGGAGTACACGTGGTGCCGCGGTGGCAGGCGCGCCTCCCAGATGCCGTGATCAGGCTCGTGCCAGCGCTGGCTGACCGCCTGCACCATCGCCTCCATGACCCGCCACTCCTCGTGGCGGATCTTGCCCCGGCGGTCGGCGACCGCCATCAGCACGTCGGCGACCGGCCCGAACACGTCGAGCTGGAGCTGCTTGTTGGCGGCGTTGCCGACCCGGACCGGGCGCGAGCCCGCGTACCCGGGCAGGCTCTCGATCACGGCCTCGGGGCCGAGCTCGTACCCGTCGACGGTGTAGAGCGGGTGCAGCCGCTCCGGGTGCCCGCCGGTGCGCTCGACGACGCCGTCGACCCAGCGCAGGAACGACTCGGCCTCGGTCAGCGAGCCCAGCTCGACCAGCGCCTTGACCGTCATCGCGCCGTCGCGCAGCCAGCAGAAGCGGTAGTCCCAGTTGCGGATGCCGCCCAGCGTCTCCGGCAGCGAGGTGGTGGCCGCCGCGATGACGCCGCCGCCCTCGAAGTGGCACAGGCCGCGCAGCGTCAGCGCGCTGCGCAGCACCACGTCCCGCTCGCTGCCGGTGGGCAGCTCCAGCGAGTTGGCCCACTCGCGCCACGGCTGCTCGACCGCCTCCAGGCGGTCGGTGGTGCTGCGCGGGTGCGGGGTGAGGTCGTGGCTGCGCATGCGCATCTCCAGCAGCGCCTCACCGCCGAGCTTGGCCAGGTCGATCACCGCGCGGGCGGTGTCGTGCCCGCCGTCGTCGACCACGTCCCACTCCACGCCGGGGGAGTACAGGCTCAGGTGCTCGCTGGTGCCGAGCACCAGCAGGCCGTCGCTGAGCGCCTGCAGCTGCACCGGCACCTGCCCGAACTCCGGCCGGGGCGCGAACTCGACCCGCACCACGGTGTTGCCGGACAGCCGCCGCATCAGGCTGTCGCCCTCGAGCCAGTCGGTCACGGTCAGGCCGGACCAGCGGGTCTCGATGGTCATCGTGCCGTTGCGGTAGCGCTGGCCCAGCGGGTGGCCGCCGCGCTGCGGGCCCACGCTGAAGTGGCCGGCCGGGGCGCCGCCGAGCAGGTCGGCGAAGATCGCCGCCGAGTCCGGGCGCGGGTGGCACAGCCAGCTCATCCGGGCGTCCGGGCTGATCAGCGCGACGGTACGGCCGTCGGCCAGCATCGAGTGGCGCTCGATCGGCACCGCCCGCTCGCCGAACAGCCAGTTGCGCCGGGTGTCCAGCAGCAGCCCCAGGATGCGCACCGCCTGCAGCGGGTCCTGCACCCGGTGCCCGGCGGCCGTCTCGCCCGAGCCCACCTTCACGCCGATGTCCTTGCCGGACAGGCTGCGGAACGCGTTCTCGTCGGTGACGTCGTCGCCCATGAACAGCACCGCGCCGGCCGAGACCTGGCGGCGCAGCTCGTCGATGGCGGTGCCCTTGTGCGAGGCGAGCACCGACAGTTCGAGGACCTCCTTGCCCTCGGTGGTGTGCACGCCGGGCCAGGCGGCCGGGCCGCAGCGCACCGCGTCGGTGATCGCCGAGGCGACCGGGCGGGAGGCGGTACGCAGGTGCACCGCGATGCTGGCGGGCTTGTTCTCCAGCCGTACGCCCGGGTGGGCGGCGGCGATGCGCTCCAGCTCGTGCTGCAGGCGGGTGCGCAGCTCGACCTGGTCAGGGGCCAGGCGCTGCACGAAGCCGACGTCGAACTCGGAGCCGTGGCTGCCGACCAGATGGACCTCGCTGGGCAGCCGCGACAGCGCGGCCAGATCCCGCAACGCCCGGCCGGAGACCACCGCGACGGTGGTCTGCGGCAGCGTGGCCAGCGATCGCAGCGCGGCGACCGCCTCGGGCAGCGGCGCGGCCGCGGCCGGGTCCTCCACGATCGGCGCCAGTGTGCCGTCGTAGTCGCACGCCACCAGCAGTTGCGGCACCCGGGCCAGCTTGCTGAGGGCGGAGCGGAGGGCGGGGTCGAAACCGTCGCGGTCTAGATCGACGGTGGTGCCCAGGGTCATGTTGTGGCTCCCAGTTCGGTCAGGAAGTCGGACGCCCAGCGCGCCACGTCATGCCGCCGCAGATGCCGCTGCATGACGCCGATCCGGCGCCGGGCCTCGTGCTGGTCGACGGTGACCGCCCGCATCAGGGCATCCTTGACCGCGTCCAAGTCGTGCGGGTTGCACAGGAACGCCTGCCGCATCTCGCCCGCCGCGCCGGCGAACTCGCTCAGCACGAGCGCCCCACCGTGGTCGAGGCGGGCTGCGACATACTCCTTGGCCACCAGGTTCATGCCGTCCCGCAGCGGAGTCACCATCATCACGTCGGCCGCGCAGTAGAGTGCGGCCAGCTCACTGCGACTGTACGACTGGTGCAGGTAATGGACGGCAGGCACGCCGACACGGCCGAAATCACCGTTGATCCGGCCCACCTCCCGCTCCACCTTGATCCGCAGTGCCTGGTAGTGCTCGACCCGTTCGCGGCTGGGCGTGGCGACCTGGACCATGACCGATTCCGGCACGGTCAGCTTCCCCGCGGCCAGCAGCTCCCGGTACGCCTTGAGCCGGTGCTCGATGCCCTTGGTGTAGTCGAGCCGGTCCACGCCGAGGATGACCGTCTTCGGGTCGCCCAGTTCGGCGCGGATCTGCCTGGCCCGCTCGCGCACGAGCGGGTTGTCGGCGAGCCGTTCCATCTCGCCGACGTCGATGCTGATCGGGAACGCGTCCGCCTTGACCTGGCGGCCCTCGTACTCGATCACGTTGCCGTGGTACGGCGTGCCGAGCAGGTGCTTGGCCAGCCGGAGGAAGTTCTGCGCCGCCAGCCGCTGCTGGAACCCGACCAGGTCGGCGCCGAGCAGCCCCCGCAGCACCTCGGCCCGCTGCGGCAGCTGCATGAACAGCTCGATCGGCGGGAACGGGATGTGCAGGAAGAACCCGATCTTGAGGTCGGGGCGCAGCTCCCGCAGCATCGCGGGGACCAGCTGGAGCTGGTAGTCCTGCACCCAGACGGTGGCACCGGGGGCGGCCACGGCCGCGGCGGCCTCGGCGTAGCGCCGGTTGACCACGCGGTACGCCTCCCGCCAGCGCCGCCGGAACGCCGGCGGCTCGACGTTGTCGTGGTACAGCGGCCAGATGGTCGCGTTGGACTGCCCCTCGTAGTACCGCTCGAGGTCGTCCTCTGACAGCGGGACGGGGTGGATGTTGATCCCGTCCAGCTCGAACGGCTCCGGAGCGACCTCGCCGGGCGTGCCCGCCCAGCCGATCCAGGTGCCGTGGTGCTCGACGAGGACGGGGTGCAGGGCGGTCACGAGTCCGCCGGGGCTGCGTCGCCACCGGCGCTGCTGATCCCCGGTGCCGGTTACCCGGCCCCCGGGGGTGTCGTTGGGGACTTCGTCCACAGGGAGCCGGTTGGCAACCACGACAAACGGGCTGCGATCGACCATCGCGGCCTCTCCTCCGATCGGTTGACCGTTGGCCATCCTTTGAGACTACTGGCGCAATCCGGAAGATGGATCATCGGCACGGTGATGACCGCAATACGTCGCGATAATCCCAGCGGGGGACATTGATCACAACCCACCCGATGCGGAGGTCGCCCCGGTGGCCTGGGATGATGGAGCGGAAGTCTGTCTGAAGGGGGTTGGCCCACCCGTGGCCCAGTTCATATACACGCTCGAAAAGGCGCGCAAGGCACACGGCGACAAGGTTGTGCTGGACAACGTCACGCTCAACTTCCTGCCCGGTGCCAAGATCGGCGTGGTCGGCCCGAACGGCGCGGGTAAGTCCAGCCTTCTGCGCATCATGGCTGGTCAGGACATTCCCAGCAACGGCGAGGCCCGGCTCATGCCGGGGTACACCGTCGGCATGGTGGCCCAGGAGCCCCGGCTCGACGAGTCACTCACCGTGCTGGAGAACATCGAGCTGGCCGTCGCCGCGACCAAGGCCAAGCTCGCCCGGTTCAACGAGATCGCCGAGCTGATGGCGACCGACTACTCCGACGCGCTCATGGACGAGATGGGCAGGCTCCAGGAGGAGCTGGACCACTCGGACGCCTGGGACCTCGACTCCAAGCTCGAGCAGGCCATGGACGCGCTGCGCTGCCCGGAGCCCGACCTGCCGGTCGGCCCGCTCTCGGGTGGCGAGAAGCGCCGCGTGGCGCTGTGCAAGGTGCTGCTGGAGCAGCCCGACCTGCTGCTGCTGGACGAGCCCACCAACCACCTGGACGCGGAGAGCGTGCTGTGGCTGGAGCAGCACCTGGCCAAGTACCCGGGCACCGTCATCGCCATCACCCACGACCGCTACTTCCTCGACAACGTGGCGCAGTGGATCCTGGAGCTCGACCGCGGCCGGGCGTACCCGTACGAGGGCAACTACTCCACCTACCTGGAGAAGAAGGCGCAGCGTCTGGGGGTCGAGGGCCGCAAGGACGCCAAGATGAAGAAGCGGCTGTCCGAGGAGCTGGAGTGGGTCCGCTCCAACGCCAAGGCCCGCCAGACCAAGTCCCGGGCGCGACTGGACCGCTACGAGGAGATGGCCGCCGAGGCGGAGAAGACCCGCAAGCTCGACTTCGAGGAGATCCAGATCCCGCCGGGCGGGCGACTGGGCAACACGGTCATCGAGGTCAAGGGCCTGAAGAAGGGCTTCGACGAGCGCGTGCTCATCGACGACCTTTCCTTCTCGCTGCCGCGCAACGGCATCGTGGGGATCATCGGTCCGAACGGTGTCGGAAAGACGACTTTGTTCAAGACCATCGTGGGGCTGGAGAAGCCGGACGACGGCTCTGTCAAGGTCGGGGAGACCGTCAACCTGTCCTATGTGGACCAGAACCGGGCCGGTCTCGACAGCGGCAAGTCGGTCTGGGAGGTCGTCTCCGACGGCCTGGACTACCTGATGGTCGGCAAGGTCGAGATGCCGTCGCGGGCGTACGTCGCCGCGTTCGGCTTCAAGGGGCCGGACCAGCAGAAGCCGGTCAACGTGCTGTCCGGTGGCGAGCGTAACCGCCTCAACCTGGCGCTCACCCTCAAGATCGGCGGCAACGTGCTGCTGCTCGACGAGCCCACCAACGACCTCGACGTGGAGACCCTGTCGAGCCTGGAGAACGCGCTGCTGGAGTTCCCCGGCTGCGCCGTGGTCATCTCCCACGACCGCATGTTCCTCGACCGCGTCGCCACCCACATCCTCGCGTGGGAGGGCACCGACGAGGACGAGTCGAAGTGGTTCTGGTTCGAGGGCAACTTCGAGGCGTACGAGAAGAACAAGATCGACCGCCTCGGCATCGAGGCCGCCCGTCCGCACCGGGTCACCCACCGCAGGCTGACCCGGGACTGACGAAGATCCACCAGGTCGCCCGGCGGTCACGACCGCCGGGCGACACCCATGACTGAGGCGGCATCGATGAGGTTCACCTACCACTGCGCGCTGCGCTGGTCCGATCTTGACGCGTACGGGCACGTCAACAACGCCCGCTTCCTCACCCTGTACGAGGAGGCGCGTGTCGCGATGATGTTCGTCGGCGCCCGCGAGGCGGGGGTCACCTCGTTCGAGGACGGGATCGTGGTCTCCCGGCACGAGGTGGATTACCTGCGCCCGGTCGACTACGGCGACCCGGTGCGCATCGAGCTGTGGGTCGACGACCTCAAGGCGTCGCGGTTCACCATCTGCTACGAGCTGTTCGACGGGGACCTGCTGGCCAGCCGGGCCAAGACCGTGCTGGTCCCGTACGACCTCGAACGCCGCCGCCCGCGCCGGCTCACCGAGGGCGAGCAGGCCTTCCTCAAGCCGTGGCTGGTCAGTTGAGCACCGTGTCCGCCCCCTCGGGCACCGCACCGGCCGCCGACGCGGGCGCGTTCCTGAGCCGCCTGGTCCGGCTGGACCCGGCGGCTCTGGTGCGGCTGCGCCCGGCGGGGGCCGGGCGCACCGCGCTGTGGGCGGCGCTGCCGTGGGGCGTGCTGGTGACCCGTACCGTCGACGGCCCGGTCCCCGACGACCGGGTCACCACGGCCGCGGCGCTGCTGTCCGGCGCCGCCGAGCCGCCGCGCCGCGACGGCGACTGGCGGCAGCCGCTGCCCCCGGCGGCGGGCCGGGTGCTGGAGTCGCTGCCGGTCGAGGTGGTGCGCCAGGCGGCCGCGGCGGCCGCGGCGACGCTGCGCGAGGTCGAGTCCGACGGGCTGCGCGGTCGGGCCGTCGGGCAGCGGATGTTGCGCGACGCACTCCTTGACCACGTTGTCATCACCGGAAAGTCCGATATAGACGATGTACCCTTTTCTGTACCGCAGCGGCTGGTCCAGGCTGTGGTGCGGATGGGCTTCCTCGGCACATCAGGCCAGGTGAGCGTAGTCACCGCCGGACCCTGGACCGGTTTGGCCGCTTCCTTTGGTACGGCTTGGATCCGGGCCACCTCGGCATTGACTGTACGACCGATCGCCTCTCGTCCTATTGGTTGATCACGGCTAGTTCATTTAGCCTGGGACGGCCGGTAAGGGGATGACGGAAGGCGGCTGTCCGGGTAGCCTCTCGCCGGGGGATGAACTGAGGGTAGGCATTTGCTCTCCCTCAGCACTTATCTGGTCGGCATCAAGCTACGTCGGACAGGAGCATGAGCGATGGCTTGGTTCTCATGGCAACGCGGATGGCGGGGGCAGTCCGCGGCGGCGAGCACGGCTCGGCAACGGGTCGTCCCGCAGCAGCGTGGGCTCTTCGAAGTGCCGGACGATCTGTCCATGATGGACAGTCTGCCACCGGCCCCTACCAAGCTGGCGGTCAGTGAGACCCCACCGGTCAACCTGCGCCGCATCGCGGCCACGCTCGACCTGCTCGACATCCGGTACCTGTCCGACGGCGAGGAGAGCCTGCTCGCGCTGTGGGAGCGGCACGCGCTGCTGTTCGCGGTCGAGGGGCCCGACGACGAGATCCTGGTGATCCGCGCCCGGCCGCACGCCACCGTCCCGCCGGAGCTGGCCGACCTGGCCTACCGCGCCGTCAACGAGTGGAACCACACCCGCCGCTTCGCCAAGGCGTACGTGGGCGACCCGACCGAGCGCGGCCAGCTGCCGATCTACGCCGAGTGGCAGGTGCCGCTGCGCTCCGGGGCGCACGACGCGCTGCTGATGGAGATCCTGGACTGCGCGGCCTCGGTGTCGACGACCTTCGTCGACTGGATGCACTCCGACGGCGGCCTGCTGCTCTGACCCCCGGCCCCGCCACCCTCGCACCGTGGCGGTATACCGGTCAGCGCCCGGACGCCCCTCCGCACTCCGCCCGCAGCGCCCCACGCCCGTTTTGTCATAGACGTTGGCCTATCTCAACGAGTCCGATCCTCGCACACTCGATGAGATAGGCCAACGTCTGTATTTAGCGGGGCGCCGCCCGGGGCGGGTCACTCGGGGCGGGGGAACAGCCCCACGCGGCCGTGGAACTCCCGGCCGAGTTCGTCGGTGTCCGAGCCCACCAGCAGGCCCAGCGGGGTCGCCGCGAACGCCTTCACGCCCACGCCGCGGGTGCGCGTCGGGTTCCACGGCAGCGCCATGCCCGTCTCCGGGTGGATCGCGCCGACACCGGGCCGCGACACCGCACCCGGCCCCTCCGACTCGTGGCCGTACGGGTTGTCCAGCCAGCGCTGGTGCCCGCCGACGTACACCGCGCCGCCGATGATCTCCACGGCGTACAGCGAGTCGCCGCCGGTGTGGTTGACCCAGGTCGGATCGGTCCGCCCCGGCGCGTACGTCTCGAACCGCGCCGCGGTGTCGCAGGTCAGCCGCCGCCCGCTGAGCCGTCCCGTGGTCACGATGACCAGGTACCCGCCGTCCGGCGAGAAGTCCGCCCCGCGCATGTACGTGTCGAACCCGTCCCGGCACAGCGGCGTGTACGCGTCGGTCGACCAGGGCGCCAGCGTCGCCTTCGGCCTGGTCAGGTCGAACATCGCCGCCTGTACCCGCCGCGTGGACCCGACCCGGGTGAACGCGCCGACGGCCAGCAGCCGGTCGCCTGACGGCGTGATCGCGATGTCCTCGACCTTCACTCGGCCGATCTCCGGCGCGGACAGCCGGGCGTCGAAGCGGGGGTCGACCGCGCCGGTGTCGGGGTCGATCCGGGCCAGCCCCAGCCGCGCCACGTCGTCGACGGCGCTGAACGAGCCCGCCAGGTAGAGCCAGCCGCCGCTGGGCACCAGGGCGCGTACGTCACCCCAGTTGATCATCGCGTCGAAGCCCTCGACCGGTTCGCCGGTGGCCAGGTCCAGCCGGGCCAGACCGCGCCCGTACCGGCCGTCGATCCCCTGGAACGCCCCGCCCACGAACACGGAGCCGTCCGGGCCCGGGGCCAGCGACATCACCTCGCCGTCGACGTCGGGGGCGAAGTCGAGCACCGCGCCGGTACGCAGGTCGAAGGCGAAGATGTTGCGGCGCTCGTACTGATACTCGACCTCGCTGTCCACGACGGTGCTGAACTCGCCGCCCACCACGACGGTGTCGCCGACCACCGTGATCGCCTCGACCTCGCCGTCGAGGACGTGCGGCGTCCAGTCGACGGGGTCCTCGCCGACGGTGTCTGCCGCGCGCGGCCTGGCGAGGGCCTCCGGTGCGGCGGCCGCCCCCACGGCGGCCAGCACGGCCAGGGCGGCCAGCGATATGACGCGACGGCGCATCAGGATGTCTCCTCGTTGTCCGGGGTCTCCACCCGGTCTAACGAGGCTCCAGGCCGCTGTGAGCGGCCCGGCGGTGTTAAGAAGGGGCCCTTATACGTCACATACCGATAAGAAGGGTCCCTTCCTTACGGCCGGACGCGCTCAGTGCTCGGCGTTGACCATGAAGAAGGCGGCGCGCTCGAGGTAGTCCCAGAGGAGCTGGTCCAGCTCGGGGGAGAGGTCCAGGACGTCGACGGCGTGGCGCATGTGGCGCAGCCAGGCGTCGCGTTCGGTGCTGCCGATGACGAACGGGGCGTGGCGCATGCGCAGGCGCGGGTGGCCGCGCTCCTGCTGGTACGTGGTCGGGCCACCCCAGTACTGGACGAGGAACTTGCGCAGCCGGTCGTTGGCGGGGCCGAGGTCCTCCTCCGGGTACATCGGCCGCAGCACCGGGTCGGCGGCCACCCCGGCGTAGAACTCGTCCACGAGCAGCCGGAAGGTGTCCTCTCCGCCGAGCAGTTCGAAGTAGTTCGGCGGCGTCTGCGTCGCGGGGGCGGTCTGTTCGCTCACCCGGCCCAGGTTACCCGGCGACCGGAGCCTCGTTCAGGCGGCGAGCCCGCTCGATGGCGGCGGTGAAGAGGTCCGCGGCGGGCCAGGCGCTGAGCGCCACCAGGATCAGCACCACCCCGGCCACACTCCACAGGCCGATGACCTGGTGCAGCGGCCAGTGGTTGGCGAGCATGCCGGTGACCAGGACCGAGGCGCCCTGCAGCAGCTGCACCCCGGTCTGCATCACCCCGAAGGCCCGCGCCCGGTACTGATTGGGCAGCGCCTGCACGAACAGGCCGTTGGCGGCGGGCATCATGCCGGCGATGCAGAAGCCGCAGACGGCGGCCATGACGCACACGGTGAACAGGGGCGGATCGGCCAGCGCCGGCACCAGCGACAGCGCGGCGACCAGGGCCAGCGGGCGGATCAGGCGGCGCCTGGTCTCCGGTGCGATCAGGCGGCCGACCAGCAGGCCGCCCAGCACGTAGCCGACCGGGCTGGCCAGCATGATCAGACCCTGGTTGAAGCCGACCTCGGCCGGATCGCCGTTCGGTTCGAGGTGGTGGGCCCAGACGACGGCCAGGCCCTCGGGCACGATCGCGAACAGCATCGAGGTGAAGACGAGCACCGCGATGCCGCGCAGCGCGGCCGTGCCGAACACGATCGCGAAGCCGTCGCCGGTCTCGCGGACCAGGTTGCGGCGGGTGGACCGGGCGTTGACGGCCGGGCGGTGGGCGACCATGGTCCACAGCACCAGGGCCGAGACCGCGAAGGTGGCGGCGTCCAGTCCCAGCGCCAGGCGCGGGCTGAGCGCCGCGAGCACGCCGCCGGCCAGGTAGCCGACGATCTGCGCGGTCTGGTTGAGGCTGAGGTTGAGGGAGATGCCCAGCACCAGGCGGTCGCCGGAGAAGACCTGCGACAGCAGCGCGGAGCGGGCCGAGTCGTACGGCGGGTTGCCCAGGGCGGTCAGGAACAGCAGGCCGATCAGCACGGGCAGGGGCAGGCCGGGCACGGCGACCAGCGCGATCAGGACCATCCGGGCCACGTCGCTGACGATCATGACATTGCGGTACGGGTACCGGTCGGCGACCGCGCTCAGCAGCGGCCCGAGCAGCAGCCACGGTGCGAAGCTGATGGCGAAGGTGGCCGCCGCCGCGCCCGCCGAGCGGGTCTGGTCGAAGACCAGCGCGGTGACGGCGGCCTTGGCCAGGTAGTCGCCCAGCCAGGACAGCGCCCCCGCGCAGAGGATCCCCCGGTACTCGCGGTCGGCGAGCACGTCGCTGAAGGTTGCCCGCCGCTCGGGTTGCGAGGCGGCCGTGGTGACCTGCGCCGGTGGGTCGTTCGGCGGTGATGCGTTGGTGGGGGCGGAGGGGTGCACCACCGGATGGACCTCCATCGATCACGACGTGGGTGTCGAGGAACGTCATCCTGTCGTACGTTCACGTCGAATGGCCGTCCCGGTAGGGATCTCGACGGTAGATTCTGCCCGATCGGTGGATAAAGCGCTAGCCTCTACGGTTGATGCCCTGGTGGTCGGTCAGCTAGCCGACTCGGCTGCGACGACCGTTCCCTCCTCCGGGGGCACCGCCGCACGCAGCGTCCGGGCGGCCTGCATCTGCGCCGCGATGCCCGACGCCTCGAGCGCCTCGGTGAGCCGCCGCCGCAGCTCCCGCTGCACGATCCACTGCTTGTCGGCCGAGGTCTTGCAGATGGTGCGCAGCACCGCGCCGTCGACGCTGATGCTCTCCACGCCCAGCACCTGCGGCGGGTCGATGAAGTCCCCGGCGAACTCCGGGTCGGCCGCGAACGTCGCCACGGCCTGCCGCAGCACGCCGGTGGCCTCCTCGACGCCGACGAAGCCGATCGGGACGTCGACCATCACCTGGGCCCAGCCCTGGCTCTTGTTGCCGATCCGGATGATCTCGCCGTTGCGCACGTACCAGAGCACGCCGCGCGCGTCGCGCACGGTGATGGTGCGCAGGCCGACCGACTCGACCACGCCGACCGCCTCGCCCGTGTCGACCACGTCGCCCACGCCGTACTGGTCCTCCAGCAGCATGAACAGGCCCGCGATCAGGTCCTTGACCAGCGTCTGCGCGCCGAAGCCGAGCGCCACGCCGGCGATGCCGAGGCTGGCGATGAGCGGGGCCAGGTCGATGCCGAACTCGCTCAGCACGATCAGGAAGGCGATGGAGAAGACGCCGACCGTCACCATGCTCTTGAGCACCGAGCCGATCGCCTCGGCCCGCTGGCGGCGGCGCTCGGGGAAGACCGTGGTGGCGTTGACGACCGAGGTGGGGATCTTCTCCCGCAGCGGCCGCAGCATCGTCGGCGCCTTGCCCGCCGAGGCCCGCTTGACCACGTTCATGATGAAGTGGCTGATCACCGCGCGGGCGATCATGGCGCCCAGGATGATCGCGAGGATGCGCAGCGGCTTGATCAGCAGGTAGAAGCCGCCGTCGGCCAGCCAGATCGAGTCGGTGAGGTTGTAGAGGCTCTTGCAGAGGTCGTCGCCCATGCACTGGGCGGACGGCGTCGGCGAGCCCGTGGCCGACGGCGTGGGGGCGCTCGTCGGGTCCAGCACCAGCAGGGCGAGCTTACTGAGCAGCATATCGGCGTACTACCTCGTCGGTCGGTGGCGAGAGCCCAGGGTATCGTGCCGGCCGGCCACCCCCCGTCGGCGGCTTCCGCGGGCGGCACTAGATTAGCGACCGTCCGCATTGGTCGCGGGGCGCGTGGGCCGGTTTTGGGACGGCGGATGCGGCGCCCGACGCGCGTGCGGCCTCCAGTGGCCCACCGCGCCGGTGTTCTCGCGGCGCGATCTTCGGGGATTAATCTCGCAAATGCCCATGAGCTGGGCTGATTGCCGCCGAGAATTCACAGTAGGGCCGCAAATTGTAGGTGCGATCACCCGATCTATCGGGGACGATGGTCACAGTGACAGGTGGGATCTGAGGCCCCGGCGTCAGGCCCTTGGTGATAGAGGGTGATACCGATGCCTGACATACGACCCACAGCCTCTTCCGCCGCGTTGCTCCTCAACGCGACCTATGAGCCGCTGTGTGTCGTGTCCGTGCGTCGGGCCGCCATCCTCATCCTCTCCGGCAAGGCCGTCTGCGTCGCCGACGGCGACGGGGTGCTGCACAGCTCCCGCCACGACGTGCCGGTGCCGCTGGTCGCCCGGCTGACCCGCTTCGTCCGGGTGCCGTACCGGACCTCGGTGGGCCTGTCCCGGCGGGCCATCTTCGCCCGCGACGGCGGGCGCTGCGTCTACTGCCAGGGTCCGGCCGAGACCATCGACCACGTGCACCCGCGCTCCAAGGGCGGCCCGCACGCCTGGGAGAACGTGGTCGCCGCGTGCGCCCGGTGCAACCACCACAAGGGCGACAAGACCCTGGCCGACCTCGGCTGGCGGCTGCCGGTCAAGCCGGCGGTGCCGCACGGCATCATCTGGCGGGTGCTCGGCCACCGGGCCCCCGACCCGCGCTGGGCGCAGTGGCTCGAACCGGTCTGACCGTCACCCCTTGCGCGTGCTGACCAGGCTCGCGAACACCACGATGTTGTCGGCGTAGCCGAGCTTCCCGCCGACCCACCGGCCCCCGCACGTGATCACCCGTAGTCCGGGGCGGCTGAAGTCCTGGTAGACGCGTTTGACCGGCAGCGCGTCCTTGGCGAAGCGCTCGACCGTGTTGACCTCGAACACCGCCACCTTGCCGTCGCGCCGGGTGATCTCGATCCGCTGGCCCGGCTTCATCTCGTTGAGCCGGTGGAAGACGCCGGGGCGGTCCTTGGTGTCCACGTGCCCGACGATGATCGCGGGCCCGTACTGGCCGGGCGTCGGGCCCTGCTGGAACCAGCCCGCCTCGTTGCGCAGCAGCAGCGAGGGGGTGGCGACCGCGCCGTCGGCGGCCACGCCGACGCCGTGCACGTACGCCTTCACCTTGATCGACGGGATCTCGATGCGCAGCGGGCGGCTCGGCGCCAGCACCGGGAACTCGCCCGGCGGCGGCTTGCCCGGCCCGCGGAACAGCTCGGCCAGCGAGAGGCCGTGCGCCCGGCCCAGTCCGATCCCGACACTGAACAGCCCCGCCAGCACCAGCAGCAGCGCCAGCGGGCGGCTCCACCGGCCGCGCACCGGTCAGCCCTGCGGAATCGTCCGGCGCCGCCGGGCCAGCAGCGCCACCCCGGCGCCCAGGCCCACCGCGGCCGCGCCCGCGCCGATCAGCGCGCTGCCGTCGTCACCGGCCAGGAACCCGCCGCCGGTGTCGGGGCCGTGGTGCGAGGTGTGCTCGCCGACCACCCAGAGCGTGGTGGTGGCGGTCTGCCGGCTGGGGCAGGTCAGCTTCACCGTGTACCCGCGCGGCGTCTTGTGCTCGGGCACGGTCGCGGCGGCGATCAGGTACGCGTTGACCGGCTCGACGGTGACCTCGCCGAACGCCTCCGAGTGCACCTTGGCGTTGTTCAGCGCGTCGCCGCAGCTGGCCCTGATGGCGACCTGGAACCCCGCCTGGATCGTGCTCGGGTTGACCTCCACGAAGACGCCCTCGGCGTACGCCGGCGCGGGCGCGCTCAGCCCCGCGAGCGCCAGCGCCGCAGCACCGGCCGCGACCCGGATGGCAGACCGCATGTTTCCCCCATCATCGGCGATCCCGGCGAAACCCACCGGGCTAGGAGGAATCCTCTCATCACCGACGCGACCCCCCACCGAAACATGAAAACTCGTCCACCGCGCCCGCGGCTGCGCCAGATTGGGGTCAGGGTTCCTGCGGGGGCATGGGGGTGATCGGGCGGCGGGACAGCGGAGTGGACAGGACCATGGTGCTGGAGGGGCGGCCGTGCCGGGCCAGGCGGTCGATCACCGCCTCGAACGCCTCCATCGAGGGCGCGGCGACCTTGAGGATGCTGCACGCGTCGCCGGTGATGCGGTGGATCTCCAGGATCTCCGGCCACTGCGACACGGTCGGGTCGCGCAGGATGCAGCCGGGCCCGTAGCAGGACATCTGGATCAGGGCGACCACCGGCCGCCCGACCGCGCTCAGGTCGATCTGCGCGTGGTACCCGGTGATCACGCCCGACTCCTCCAGGCGCCGGACCCGTTCGGCGACCGCGGGCGGGGACAGGTGGACCCGCCGGGACAGCTCGCTGAAGGACAGCCGCGCGTCGTCCTGCAGCTCGCGTAGCAGCGCCCAGTCCATGTCGTCCACGCGGCACCTTTCCTTCGTAAACCGGGTTCTCGAACTTGATTATGAACCGAAAGCCGGGCGCCTCCGGCGCCGTTGAAACGGCATTCCGCGGGCGGGGTGTCCGGAGACAGGATGTCCGCATCAGTGAACGGAGGAGCCACGTGGACGCCAAGACTTCGACGACCGTCGTACGCCCGGCCACCGCCCTGGAGCGCGACGAACGCGCGGCGGTCAACGGCGGCGAACCCACCCTGGAGTTCGCCGACCAGACGCCGTACGACGCGTATGTGCACGCCTCCACCCTGCACAGCCTGCAGCAGACCCTGAGCAAGGACCCCGGCGAGATGTCCTTCCTCATGATCAGCCAGGTGATGGAGCTGTACTTCGGGCTGGTGCGCTTCGAGCTGCGCGAGGCGCAGCGGCTGCTCGGCGAGGACGACGTGTGGGGCGCGCTGGCGCCGCTGCGCCGTACCGTGCTGCACCTGGACGGCCTGATCGCGGCCTGGCAGGCGCTGCACTGGATGACCCCGGCCGACTTCAACCGCTTCCGCAACCTGCTCGGCGAGGGCTCGGGCTTCCAGTCGGCGATGTACCGCCACCTGGAGTTCCTGCTCGGCCTGAAGACCGCTTCCCTGGTACGCCCGCATCGGCGCCAGGACGACGTCTACCACGACCTGCTGGCCAGCCTGAACGGCGCGAGCGTGTGGGACGACGTGATCGCGCTGCTGGCCCGGCAGGGCTTCGGAATCCCGGCCGACCTGCTCGCCCGCGACCTGGCCGAGGAGCACCAGCCGCACCCGGCGGTCGAGGCGGCCTGGGTGGAGGTCTACCGCGACGACAGCCCCGACAACCACCTGCGCCAGCTCGGCGAGGCGCTGACCGAGGTGTCGGAGCGCTTCGACGAGTGGCGCCACCGGCACCTGCGCGCCGTCGCCCGCACCATGGGCGCCAAGGTCGGCAGCGGCGGCTCGAACGGGTACGCCTGGCTCCAGCGCAGCATGTCCCGCACCGTCTTCCCCGAACTCTGGTCCGCCCGCACCCTCATGTAGCGGGTCCGCCCGCACCAGCGCGGGCCCGCGCCGGTGATCACGGTGGCAGGGTGGAGACACACCGTCGAACACGTCCTTAAGTTCATGATCAACGCAGAATGAAGAGTGGCATGAGGTTCAGCGAGGAAGACGCGCGGGAGCGGGATGCGGCGGAGGCGGGGCAGCGGGAGCTGTTCCGGGTGCCGCAGGCCGAGGGCGGGGTGTACGCCGAGGTGGCGTACATGGCGGGGAACTCGTTGGGGTTGCCGCCGAAGGCCACGCGGGAGGAGCTGCTGGCCGATCTCGACGAGTGGGCGCGGCTGGGGGTGGAGGGGCACCTGGACGCGGCGCGGCCGTGGCTGCCGTACCACGAGCTGCTGACCGGGCCCGCGGCGCGGCTGGTCGGGGCGCTGCCCGCGGAGACCGTGGTGATGAACTCGCTCACGGTCAACCTGCACCTGCTGATGGTGTCGTTCTACCGGCCCGAAGGCGCGCGGAACCGGATCGTCATCGAGGACTCGGCGTTCCCGTCGGACAGCTACGCCGTACGCAGCCAGGCCGCCTTCCACGGGCTCGACCCGGACCTGGCCGTGGTGCGGCTGCGGCCGCGCGACGGCGAGGACTGCCTGCGCACCGAGGACGTGCTGGAGTTCCTGCGGGTCGAGGGCGACACGGTCGCCCTGGTGCTGCTCGGCGGGGTCAACTACCTCACCGGCGAGCTGATGGACATCCCGGCGATCACCGCCGCTGCGCGGGCCGCCGGGGCGGTCGCGGGCTGGGACCTGGCGCACGCCGCGGGCAACGTGCCGCTCAAGCTGCACGAGTGGGGCGTCGACTTCGCCGCCTGGTGCTCGTACAAGTACCTCAACTCCGGGCCGGGCGCCCTGGCGGGCGTGTTCGTGCACGAGCGGCACCTCGGCGACCCGCGCATCCCGCGCTTCGAGGGCTGGTGGAGCACCGCGCAGGCGACCCGGTTCGAGATGACGCCGACCTCGCGGCCCCCGGCCACGGTCGAGGCGTGGCAGGTGTCCAACCCGCCGATCTTCGCGATGGGCCCGGTGCGCACCTCGCTGGAGCTGTTCGACAAGGTCGGCATGGAGGTGCTGCGCGAGCGCAGCCTGCGGCTCACCGGATACCTGGAGAGCCTGCTGGACGGGGTGCTGCCGGGGCGGCCGCTGGCGCTGGTGACCCCGCGCGACCCGCAGCGGCGCGGCTGCCAGCTGTCGGTGCGGGTCACCGGCATGTCGGCCAACGAGCTGGCCCGGCGGCTGCGGTACGAGCACGGCGTGATCGCCGACGCGCGGCAGCCCGACATCGTGCGCTTCGCGCCGGTGCCGCTGTACTCGACATTCCACGACTGCTGGCGGGTCGCCCGAGCGCTCGCCGAGATCTTCCCGGAGGAGGAAGCGTGAAGGACAAGCAGATCGCCGTCGTCGGCGCGGGGCTCGCGGGCTGCCTGCTCGCCTGCTTCCTGGCCCGGCGCGGCTACACCGTGCACCTGTACGAGCGCCGCCCCGACCCGCGCACCGGCAAGGTCGAGCGGGGCCGCTCCATCAACCTCGCCCTGTCCGAGCGGGGCCTGGACGCGCTGCGCCGGGTCGGCCTCGACCGGAGCGTGATGGCCGACGCGCTGCCGATGCGCGGCCGGATGATCCACCCGGTGACGGCGCCGGGGGTGGCCGGTGAGCAGGCGTTCCAGGCGTACAGCAGCGACGGCGAGCGGGCCATCAACTCGATCAGCCGCGGCAACCTGAACAACGCGCTGCTCGCGGCGGCCACCGCGCTGCCGAACGTGTCGGCGAGCTTCGACCACCGCCTGGTCGGGCTGGACCCGAAGACCGGCGAGATGCAGTTCGACACCCCGGCCGGGCGCGTCGGCGCCCAGGCCGACGTGGTCCTCGGCACCGACGGCTTCAGCTCGGCGGTACGCGGCCAGCTGCTGGCCCACACCGGGCTGACCGAGAGCATCGACTTCCTGGACTACGGGTACAAGGAGCTGACCATCCCGGCCCGCGACGGCGAGTTCGCCCTCGACCCGGGCGCGCTGCACATCTGGCCGCGCGGCTCCTCGATGATGATCGCGCTGCCGAACCCGGACCGCTCGTTCACCTGCACGCTGTTCTGGCCCACCGGCGGGACCAGCGCGTTCGCGTCGCTGACCAGCCCGTCCGCGATCGAGCGGCACTTCGCCGAGCACTACCCCGACGTGGCGGAGCTGGCGCCGAACCTGGTCGAGGACTACCTGCTCAACCCGGTCGGCGTGCTGGGCACCGTGCGCTGCGAGCCGTGGCAGGCGTATGGCCGCGTCGGCCTGCTCGGCGACGCCGCGCACGCGATCGTGCCGTTCTACGGCCAGGGCGCGAACTGCGCGTTCGAGGACGTGGTGGAGCTGGACCGGGTGCTCGACGAGGTCGGCGACGACTGGGACCGGGCGCTGCCGGAGTTCGAGGTGCGGCGCCGGGCGAACACCGAGGCGATCGCGCAGATGGCGCTGGCCAACTTCGTGGAGATGCGCGACAAGGTCGCCTCGCCGGTGTTCGCGCTGCAGAAGAAGGTCGAGCACGCGCTGGAGCGGGTGCTGCCCGGAAGGTACGTGTCGCGGTACGAGCTGGTGTCGTTCTCGACCACGCCGTACGCGCAGGTGCAGCGGCGGGTGCGGCGCCAGCAGCGGCTGCTCGGCGCGGCGGCGGGCGTGGCGGTGGTGGCGCTGGGCGCGATCGGCGCCGGGCTGGCGTGGCGGAAGGGTAGTGGGGCGTGAACTGGGATCAGAGCGTCAGCTGGCATCGCAGCCTGATGACCGGCGTCCCGGCCGGAGAGCCGGGGCTGCTGCGCAACTACGTCGGCGGCGAGTTCGTCGACACGGGGCGTACGTTCGCCAAGCTGAGCCCGGTCACGGGCGAGAAGGTGTTCGAGGTGTCCGAGGCCGACGCGGCGACCGTGGACGCGGCGGTCTCCGCCGCCCGCGCGGCGCTGCGCGGGCCGTGGGGCCGGATGAGCGAGGGCGAGCGCGCGGCGGTGCTGCGCCGGGTCGCCGACGAGCTGGAGCGGCGCTTCGACGACCTGGTGACGGCTGAGGTGGCCGACACGGGCAAGAGCATCTCGCAGGCCCGTACGCTGGACATCCCGCGCGGCGCGGCCAACTTCCGGGCCTTCGCCGACATCGTGGCCAGCGCCCCGACCGAGTCGTTCACCACGACCACGGCGGCCGGGGTGAAGGCGCTGAACTACGCGGTGCGCAAGCCGGTCGGCGTGGTCGCGATCATCGTGCCCTGGAACCTGCCGCTGCTGCTGCTCACCTGGAAGCTCGCCCCGGCCCTGGCCTGCGGCAACGCCGTGATCGTGAAGCCGTCGGAGGAGACGCCCAGCTCGGCGACGCTGCTGGCGGAGGTGTTCGCGGCCGCGGGCGTGCCCGAGGGCGTGTTCAACCTGGTCCACGGCTTCGGCCCGGACTCGGCGGGTGAGTTCCTGACGAGGCACCCGGGCGTGGACGCGATCACGTTCACGGGGGAGTCGGCCACCGGCGGCGCGATCATGCGCGCCGCGTCCGACGGCGTGAAGGCGGTCTCGTTCGAGCTGGGCGGCAAGAACGCCGGCCTGGTCTTCGCCGACGCCGACCTGGAGGCGGCGCTCGCGGGCTCGGTGCGGTCGAGTTTCACCAACGGCGGCCAGGTGTGCCTGTGCACCGAGCGGCTGTACGTGCAGCGCTCGGTCTTCGACGAGTTCGCCGAGAAGCTGGCCCGCCGGGCGAACGAGCTGGCCTTCGGCTGGCCCGCCGACGAGGCCACGGTCAACATGCCGCTGATCTCGCGCAACCACCGCGACAAGGTGCTGGGCTACTACGACCTGGCCCGCGCCGAGGGCGCGACCGTGCTGGCCGGGGGTGGGGTGCCGGTCTTCGGCGACGCCCGCGACGGCGGCGCGTACGTGCAGCCGACGGTCCTGACCGGGCTCAGCCAGCAGGCGCGGACCAACCGCGAGGAGGTCTTCGGGCCGATCGTCAGCCTGCTGCCGTTCGACGACGAGGACGAGGCGTTCGCGCTGGCCAACGACTCCGACTACGGCCTGGCGGCGACCGTCTGGACCCGGGACGTGGGCCGGGCGCACCGGGCCGGGGCGCGCATCGACGCCGGGCTGGTGTGGATCAACACCTGGTTCCTGCGCGATCTGCGTACGCCGTTCGGCGGTGTGAAAGCCTCTGGGGTGGGTCGCGAGGGCGGCGTGCACTCGCTGGCCTTCTACTCGGAACTGACCAACGTGTGCGTGGAGCTGTCATGACGCTGGCCATCTCGAAGGACACCCTCGACGAGGCGGTGCGGATCCTGCACCGGGCCCAGGAGACACGCACCCCGTGCCCGCCCCTGCGCGAGCGGCTGCTGCCGGTCGGCGACGTGGCCTCGGCGTACGCGGTGCAGCGGGCGATGACCCAGGACGCCGTCGCGCACGGCCGCCGCGTCGTCGGCGCCAAGATCGGCCTGACCAACCCGGTGGTGCAGAAGCAGCTCGGGGTGGGTCAGCCCGACTTCGGCGTCCTCTTCGCCGACATGGCCGCCTGGGACGGCGCCGAGGTCGACGTGACCCGGCTGCTCCAGCCCAAGGTCGAGGCGGAGGTCGCCTTCGTGCTCGGCCGCGACCTGCCGTACGAGCAGGTCACCGTGGCCGACGTGATCCGCGCGACGGACTACCTGCTGCCCGCGATCGAGATCGTCGACTCGCGGATCGCCGGCTGGGACATCTCGATCGTGGACACGGTCGCCGACAACGCCTCCAGCGCCATGTTCGTGCTCGGCAACCAGCCGGTGGCCCTGTCGTCGGTGGATCTGCGCCTGTGCGGCGCGGTGCTGGAGCACCAGGGCGAGCCGGTCTCGGTCGGCTCCGGCGCCGCCTGCCTCGGCAACCCGGTCCACGCCGTCGCCTGGCTCGCCGCCACGATGGCCCAGGCCGGCACCCCGCTGCACGCGGGCGACGTCATCCTGTCCGGCGCCCTGGGCCCCATGGTCCCGGTCACCCCCGGCGCCTCCTACGAGGCCCGCATCACCGGCCTCGGCACCGTCCGCACCGCCTTCACCCCCGGAACGAAGCGTTGATCATGAATCTTTGGACGTGTTCGTCGGCGTGTCACCACCCTGGCACCGTGATCGACGAGGAGGTGGCGCGGTGAAGGCGGGAGTGGCGGTCATCGGGTCGGGGAACATCGGAACCGATCTGATGATCAAGGTGCTGCGGCTGAGCGAATCGCTGCGGATGGTGGCGATGGTGGGGATCGACCCCGAGTCGGACGGGCTCGCCAGGGCCGCGCGGCTGGGGGTGGCGACCACGGCCGAGGGCGTGGACGGGCTGGTCAAGATGCCGGAGTTCGACGAGGTGGAGATCGTGTTCGACGCGACCTCGGCCAAGGCGCACCGGTACCACGACGAGGTGCTGCGCGCGCACGGCAAGACCGTGGTGGATCTGACCCCGGCCGCGCTCGGCCCGTACGTCATCCCGCCGGTGAACCTGGAGCAGCACCTGCACCAGCCCAACGTCAACATGGTCACCTGCGGCGGGCAGGCCACCGTGCCGATCGTCGCCGCCGTCAGCGCGGTCACCCCGGTGGCGTACGGCGAGATCGTCGCCTCGATCTCGTCCCGCTCGGCGGGCCCCGGCACCCGGGCCAACATCGACGAGTTCACCGAGACCACGGCCCGCGCCATCGAGGTGGTCGGCGGCGCGGCGCGCGGCAAGGCGATCATCGTGCTGAACCCGGCCGAGCCGCCCCTGCTCATGCGCGACACCGTCTACTGCCTGTGCGCCGACGCGACCGCCGACCGGGCCGCCGTCGCGGCCTCGGTCGAGGCGATGGTCGAGCGGGTGCAGGGCTACGTCCCCGGCTACCGGCTCAAGCAGCAGGTGCAGTTCGACGTGGTCGAGGTGCCGATGCTGCCCGCGCCCGCGCTGCAGGTGTCGGTGTTCCTGGAGGTCTCCGGCGCGGGCCACTACCTGCCCGCGTACGCCGGAAACCTCGACATCATGACCTCGGCCGCGCTGCGCACCGCCGAGCGGCTCGTGGAGATGAAGCGATGACCGAGGTCTACGTACAGGACGTGACGCTGCGGGACGGGATGCACGCCATCCGGCACCGCTACACCGTCGACCAGGTGCGCACCATCGCCGCCGCGCTGGACGCGGCCGGGGTGGCCGCGATCGAGGTCGCGCACGGCGACGGCCTGGCCGGTTCGAGCGTGAACTACGGCCACGGCGCCGCCACCGACCGCGACTGGATCGCGGCGGCCGCCGAGGTCATGACGAACGCGAAGCTGACCACGCTGCTGCTGCCCGGCATCGGCACCATCGCCGACCTGCGCGAGGCCCGCGAGCTGGGCGTGACCAGCGTCCGGGTGGCCACGCACTGCACCGAGGCCGACATCTCGGCCCAGCACATCGGCTGGGCGCGCGAGAACGGCATGGACGTCTCCGGCTTCCTGATGATGTCGCACATGAACGACCCGGCGAACCTGGCGAAGCAGGCCAAGCTGATGGAGTCGTACGGCGCGCACTGCGTCTACGTCACCGACTCCGGCGGCCGGCTGCTGATGAACGACGTCGCGGAGCGGGTCGACGCGTACCGGCAGGTGCTCGACGAGTCGACCCAGATCGGCATCCACGCCCACCACAACCTGTCCCTGGGCGTGGCCAACAGCGTCGTGGCGGTCGAGCACGGTACGTACCGCGTCGACGCTTCGCTGGCGGGCATGGGTGCCGGGGCGGGCAACGCGCCGCTGGAGGTGTTCGTGGCGACGGCCGAGCTGATGGGCTGGAAGCACGGCTGCGACGTGTACGCCCTGATGGACGCCGCCGACGACGTCGTGCGGCCGCTGCAGGACCGCCCGGTCCAGGTCGACCGCGAGACCCTGTCGCTGGGGTACGCGGGCGTCTACTCCAGCTTCCTGCGGCATGCCGAGCGCGCGTCGGAGAAGTACGGCGTGGACGTGCGCTCGATCCTGGTGGAGCTGGGCCGCCGCCGCATGGTCGGCGGCCAGGAGGACATGATCGTGGACGTGGCCCTGGACCTGGTCGCGGGCAAGGAGCAGGCATGAGCGAGGAGCGGGCTGAGAAGATCGCGAAGATGGCGGAGCTGCTGGACGACGCGGCCGTCACCGCCACCGCGATCCCGCAGCTGACCAAGGTCTTCTCCCTCGGCGTCGACACCGCGTACGCGGTGCAGGAGGCCCTGGTCGGCCGCCGCCTGGCGCGCGGCGAGAAGCTGGTCGGCATCAAGATGGGCCTGACCAGCCGGGCCAAGATGGCGCAGGTGGGCGTGCACGAGGTGATCTGGGGGCGGCTCACCGACGCCACCGCGATCCCCGACGGGGGCACGGTGCGCACGGCCGGGTTCATCCACCCGCGGATCGAGCCCGAGGTGGCGTTCCTGCTGCGTGGCGGCGAGATCGCCGCGGTCGCCCCGGCTCTGGAGATCATCGATTCGCGGTACGCGAACTTCGAGTTCACCCAGCCGGACGTGGTCGCCGACAACACCTCGGCCGCGGCGTACACGATCGGGCCCTGGCAGGCGGCCCCCGCGGACCTGGCCAACCTCGGCGTGCTGCTGGAGGTCGACGGGCGGGTGGTGCAGACCGGCTCGACCGCCGCGATCCTCGGCGACCCGCGCCGTGCCCTGGCCGAGGGCCGCCGCCTGACCGCCCGCCACGGCGTCAAGCTGGCGGACGACTGGGTCTTCCTGGCCGGTGCCGCGACCGAGGCCGTCCCGCTGCGCCCCGGCGCGCACGTGCGCGCCGTCGTGCAGGGCCTCGGCTCCGCCTCGATCAAGGCGGCGCTGGCATGAGCGGCAGGGTGGTCGAGGGCAAGGCGGTGCCGCGCGGGAAGTTCCCGCACGTCAAGGTCGCCGGTGGCTTCGCCTTCGTCTCCGGTACGAGCAGCCGCCGGCCCGACAACAGCATCGCCGGTGCGCAGGTCGACGAGTTGGGCACCACGAACCTCGACATCCGCGAGCAGACCCGCGCCGTGATCGAGAACATCGGCGACATCCTGCGCTCGGTCGGCGCCGACCTGTCCGACCTGGTGCAGGTCACGACGTACCTGGTCAACATGAACGACTTCGGCGGCTACAACGAGGTCTACGGGCAGTACTTCGACGCGACCGGCCCCACCCGGACCACGGTCGCCGTGCACCAGCTGCCGCACCCCCACCTGCTGATCGAGATCCAGGCAGTGGCACTCATCCCTTCGAAGGAGCAGCGATGACGCACATCGACGAGCCGGTCGACTTCCCGGCCTGGGTCGAGGAGAACCAGCACCTGCTCAAGCCGCCGGTCGGCAACAAGCAGGTGCTGCCCAGCGGGGACGACTTCATCGTGCAGGTGGTCGGCGGCCCCAACCAGCGCACCGACTTCCACGTGGACCCGTACGAGGAGTACTTCTACCAGCTCCAGGGCACGCTGCGGATCAACGTGATGACCCCGGACGGCCCCGAGACCGTGGTCGTGCCCGCCGGGCACATGTGGATGCTGCCCCGGCTGCTGCCGCACTCGCCGCAGCGCGAGGCCGGATCGCTGGGCATCGTGGTGGAGCGGGTCCGCGAGGAGGGCACGCTGGAGAAGTTCCGCTGGTACTGCCCCGAGTGCGCGGAGACAGTGCACGAGGTGGAGTTGCAGGTCCGCGACATCGTCGCCGACCTGCCCCCGGTGTTCCAGGCGTTCTACGACAGCGAGTCCGCCCGCACCTGCGGCAAGTGCGGCCACCTGCACCCGGGCAAGGGCTGATGGCACCCGTCGTCGACGTGCACACCCACGTCGTGCCGAAGGGCTGGCCCGACCTGTCCGCCGAGTGCGGCGGGACGGGCTGGCCGTGGCTGCGGGTCGACTCCGAGCGCGCCGCCATGATCATGGTGGGCGAGACCGAGTTCCGGCCGATCGGCGCCCAGTGCTGGGATGCCGGGACCCGCCTGGCCGACATGGCCTCCGACGGCGTGGACGTGCAGGTCGTCTCGCCGACCCCGGTCTTCTTCAGCTACGACCGGCCCGCCGCGCAGGCGGTCAAGGTCGCGAAGATATTCAATGACCTGACCCTGGCGCTGTGCGCCGAGCAGCCCGACCGGCTGGTGCCGTTCTGCCAGGTGCCGCTGCAGGACCCGGAGCTGGCCTGCGCCGAACTCGACCGGTGCATGGCCGCCGGCCACGCCGGGGTCGAGATCGGCAACCACGTCGGCGACCGCGACCTCGACGACCCCGGCATCGTCATGTTCCTGCAGCACTGCGCGCAGGTCGGGGCGCCGGTGTTCGTGCACCCGTGGGACATGCCCGCCGGGCCCCGGCTGGACCGGTGGATGGCCCGCTGGCTGACCGGCATGCCCGCCGAGACCCACCTGTCGGTGCTGGCCCTGATCCTGGGCGGGGTGTTCGACCGGGTGCCGGAGACGCTGCGGCTGTGCTTCGCGCACGGCGGCGGCAGCTTCCCGTTCTGGCTGGGCCGGGCCGACAACGCCTGGCACCGGCGCGGCGACGTGGTGCGGGGTGCCTCGCAACTGCCGCCCAGCGCTTACGTGAACCGGTTCCTCGTCGATACCGTGGTGTTCGAACCAGCCGCGCTGCGGCTGCTCGTGGACACGATGGGGGAGGACCGAGTGGTGCTCGGCAGCGACTACCCGTACCCGCTGGGCGAGCGGCCGGTGGGCCAGGTGGTGGCCAAGGCCGACTTCCTGACCGGCCCGCAGCGCGCCAAGCTGCTCGGCGGCAACGCGCTGGCCTTCCTCGGGCGGGACCGGTGACCGAGGACCGCTCGGTGCTCAGCCGCACCGCACCCGCGCCCGACGCGACGCCGCGCCACGGCGGGCTGCCCGAGCACGTCGCCGACGTCTGGTACGGCGACACCCGGGCCCTGGCCAGGCCGCTCGTGCTGATCGTGCACGGTGGATTCTGGCGCCCCGAGTACGACCGCGCGCACACCCACCCGATGGCCGCCGCGATCCGCGACGCGGGCTGGACCGTGTGCTCCATCGAGTACCGGCGCGAGCCGGGTGTGCCGGACGTCACCACACGTGACGTGGCCGACGCCATCGCCGTGCTGCCCAGCGAGCTGACCAGGCACGATGGCCGCGTCATCGTCGTCGGGCACTCCGCCGGGGGTCACCTGGCCCTGTGGGCGGCCACCGCCGCGCCCGCCGCCGGGCTCGCCGGAACGATCGCGCTCGCCCCGGTCGCCGACCTCGTGCTGGCCGAGCGGCTGCGGCTCGACGACGGCGCGGCCGGTGATTTCCTCGGTGTCCCGGCGGCTGAGCGCGCTGACCTCGATCCGGCCAGGCTCGCCACCCCTTCGGCGGAGGTGGTGCTGGTCCACGGGGTGCTCGACGAGGTGGTTCCGATCGCGCTGGCGCGCTCGTACGCGGTGGCGCACCCGGGCAGCCGGTTGGTCGCGGTACCGGATACCGGGCATTTCGCCGTCATCGACCCCCTGTCGGCGGCGTGGCCGGCGGTGCTGGCGGAGCTGGCGCGGCTGGGTGACTGACACGACGGGTTTCACCCCCTGAGCACGGGGGCACCTTCGTTCCGCTAGCGTTGAAGCGTTCGGATCGGACTCGAGCCGGGGGGCTGTACTTGTCCACGCCAGATATCGGAGACCTGCTGATCTACGTGGGTATCCCGCTCGCGGTGATCGCCACGATATTTGCTCTGGTCTATGTAGTCGGTGGCCGTCGGAGTGCCAAGCGCTACCGGCCGGGCCGCCCGTACACGTACGCGCCGGTGTGGTTCCTGGCCCGCCCCGACGCCGACGGGCCGCAGGCGCGCCACGCTGCGCTGACCGCCGCCGCCCGCGCGGAACTCATCGCCGCGGGTGACGTCACGCCCGTGGTCGACGTGACAGGAGGCGCAAGTGACCGCTGGTAACATCCAGGAAGCACCGCACCACGACGGCGGCGTCGACGCGGTGATCAACGGCCCGTTCACCACCCGTCAGCTGCTGCGCCTGGACGACGCGCTGACCCGCGCCGACCACGCCACGGGCTTCACCTTCAGCGTGTACGTCGGCGACATCGCCGAGCCGGTGCGCCAGAGCGCCGAGCAGCTGCACGCCCGGCTGGCCAAGCCCGCCGACTCGGTGCTGATCGCGGTGTCGCCGGACTCCCGCCAGCTGGAGATCGTGACCGGCTCGCAGGCGCGCAAGCGGCTGTCGGACCGCGACTGCAAGCTGGCCGCGCTGTCCATGGCGGCCTCCTTCGGCGGCGGCGACCTGGCCGGGGGCCTCGTCAGCGGCCTCGCCCAGCTCACCGGGCTGGCCGGAAAGAGCTGACCCACCGCGGCGTGCGGCACCCGATCCAGCTGATCGAGGTCGGCCCACCCGGAGAGCGGCCCGCGAGCCGTTCCCGGGTGGGCCGCTGTCGTCTCGGGCTCGCAGGGGCGCCCGACGACCCCGCCACCTGCTAACGTGTCCGGGGTTTACGGCGATCTTCGTCGCGTCACCCCTCCGTGCCGCCGACGGCCGGCACGAGGAAGACGGTCATGACTGAGCTTGACAAGGGCAGTGCGCCGCGCGCCGGGCACGGGTATCGCGGCGACATCGAGGGCATGCGGGCCGTGGCGGTCGGGCTGGTGCTGCTGGCGCACGCCGGGGTCCCCTGGGTGGCCGGGGGTTTCGTCGGGGTCGACGTCTTCTTCGTGATCTCAGGCTTCCTCATCACGGGTCTGCTCGTGGCGGAGCAGGATCGCAACGGCCGCATCTCGCTGACGGCGTTCTATGCCCGTCGGGCCAAGCGGCTGCTGCCGGCCGCGGCGGTCGTGCTGGTGTCGACCCTCGTGCTGGCATACGCGTTCCTGCCCGCGACCCGCTGGCGTGGCACGGTGTTCGACGTGGTCGCCAGCGCCTGCTACGCGATGAACTGGCGGCTGGCGGCACAGGCGGTGGACTACCTGGCCGCCGACGACGCCCCGAGCATGCTGCAGCACTTCTGGTCGCTGGCCGTCGAGGAGCAGTTCTACCTGGTATGGCCGCTGCTGCTGATCGCCGCGGCCGTCCTGGCCCGGCGGGCGGGCATCCACCGCCGCAGCCCGCTGCGACGCTACTACCTGACCGGCCTGTCCCTCATCGGTGTCCCGTCGCTGGCCTACTCGATCTACCTGACCGCCGCCGACCCGGCCCGCGCCTACTTCGTCACGCCGACCCGGCTGTGGGAACTGGCGCTGGGCGCGGCACTCGCGATCACAGCTCGTTCGTCGGCCAAGCTGCCCGCCCGGGTCGCCGCCGCGATGGCCTGGTGCGGTCTGGCCCTGGTGCTCGTCTCCGCTGTCATGATCACCCCGGCGACCACGTTCCCGGGCTACGCGGCACTGCTGCCCACGATCGGCACCGGCGCGGTGCTCGCGGGCGGGCTCGCCGCCGGCAGGTCGGGTCCGGTGCGGGTGCTCGGGCTGCGCCCGGTACGCGCGATCGGCGCGATCTCCTACTCCCTCTACCTGTGGCACTGGCCGCTGCTGATGGCGGCCGAGAGCTACTACGGCAAGCTGAGCACCGGGGCCGGACTGGCCGTGGTGCTCGCCTCGGTGGTGCCCGCGGTGCTGACGTACCGGCTGGTGGAGAACCCGGTCCGGCTCAGCCCGCGTCTGGCCGCCCGGCCCGGCCGCGCCCTCGCCCTCGGGTTGGCCTGCACCCTGCTGCCGGTGGCCGGCGCGTTCGGCTTCCAGGCGGCGGTGCTGCCCACCTTCCGGCCCGTGCCCAACGCGGCCGGTGCCCAGGCGCTGGTGGCGTCCGTCACCAGCGGCATGGCCGTGGACCGGGTGGACGCGGTCACGCCGGACCCCGTCACCGCCCGCGACGACCTGCCACTGGTCTACGGCCAGAACTGCGTCTCGCTCAGCACCGACAGCAAACCCAAGGCCTGCGTGTACGGCTCGCAGACGGCGACGTTCACCGTCGCGCTGGTCGGCGACTCGCACGCGGCACAGTGGTTCCCGGCCCTGAAGACGATCGCCGAGCAGCGGCAGTGGCGGCTGGTCACCTACCTCAAGGCGTCCTGCCCGCTGCTCAACGAGACGGTCACGCTGTCGGGCCGGGCGTTCGACGCCTGCGCCAAGTGGAACACCGCGGTGCGGGAGGTGCTGGCCGGGCCGGACAAGCCGGATCTGGCGGTGGTGTCGGCCAGTACCGGGCACATCATCTTCCGTGACGGCGCCATGCTCGGCGCCGCCGAGAACAAGCAGGCGATCGAGCAGGCGATGCGGTCCACGTTGACGGCGGTCACCGGTGGCGGGGTGCCGGTGGTGCTGATCCGGGACACCCCCCGCCCGCTCATCGACATTCCGGAGTGCGTGGCGCGGCACTGGACCGAACTCACCAGGTGCGGGTTCTCGCAGTCGAGGGCCGCGGAGACGTCCGAGCCGCAGGTACGGGCCGCTCAGGGCGCACCTGGGGTGCACCTGATCGACGTCAACCAGGCGATCTGCCCCAGTGACCCGTGTGCGCCGATCATCGGCGACGTGCTGGTCTACCGGGACACCCACCACCTGACCGCCACCTACGCCAGCACGCTCGTTCCGCTGCTCGGCGTCGAACTCGACCGGGTCGTGGCCGACCTGCCCCACCCCGTGACGTCGGCCCCCTGACGCCTCGGTCGGCGCGGCTGCTCGCGAACGAGGCAGGGGCCGGGGTCACCGAACCCCCGGCCCCTGCCTCGTGGCTGTCACCTCAGGCGTTCGACGCGTCCCTGGCGCGTGCCTTCAGCGCCCGCAGCACCCGGTCGTTGCCCTCGGCCACCAGCCGCCGCAGCGGCGTCGCATGCCCCTCCTCGGCCGCCCACGCCTCGTACGCGGCCACGCACTCCGGCGACACGTCCATCACCGGGTAGCCCAGCACCATGAACTCCTGCGCGGGCTCGCTGTCCCGGGCCGCCCACACCGCGTCCGCGTCGGCGAAGAACCGCGCCGTGTACGGCCTGGTCAGCTCCACCTGCACCGGGTGCTGGAAGCCCATGACCAGGGCCCGCCCGCGCCAGTTGGCCGGGTTCTGCGCGGCGGTCAGCTCCGCCCACACCTCAGCCTTGTTCTCCGCGCTCGGGATCAGCGCGTACGCCAGCGCAGCCCCGATGTCCCCGGCCGCGGTCCGGTCCGCGTCGTGCTCGGCCTGGATCACGTCCGGCGTGACCGCCCCGTTGGCGACCAGTGCCTGCACCAGCTGCCAGCGCAGCTCGCCGACGATGCTGATGCCCTCGGGCACCCCGTCCCCGGCCAGCCAGCCGCGCAGCACGTCCAGGTCGGCCCGGCTGCGCGAGGCGGTGATGAACGCCCGCGCCCAGCCGAGCTGGAACCCGCTGCCGGGCTCGGCGGTCTCCATCGCGGCGCGGGCCGCGTCGGCGAGCTTGCCCCAGCCGGTGGGCGCCCAGTCGGCCGCGACGTACTGGATGAGCACGGTCTGCACCTGGCGCAGCGTCGACATGACCAGGTTGATGTCGCGCTCGTGCGGCAGCGAGTTGGTGACCAGCGCGACGTAGTCGCGGGCCGGCATCTCGGCGTCGCGGACCATGTCCCACGCGGCGGCCCAGACCAGCGCGCGGGCCAGCGAGGAGTCGAAGCCGCTGAGGTTCTCGACGACCACGGCCAGCGAGCGCTCGTCGAGCCGGAGCTTGGCGTAGCTGAGGTCCTCGTCGTTGAGCAGCAGCACGTCGGCGGCGCGTACGCCGGTCAGCGCGTCGATGGCGGTGCGCGCGCCGGCCACGTCCACCTCGAGCAGCTCGCGGCGCACCAGCGAGCCGTCGACCAGGTCGTAGAGGCCGATGCCGAGGTGGTGCGGGCGCAGCGTCGGGTGGCTGGCCGGGGCCTCCTGCTCGACGGCGACGGAGGCGTAGGTGCCGTCGGCGGCGATCTCCACGGCCGGGCGCAGCGTGTTGACCTGCGCGGTCTCCAGCCAGGCGGCGGCGAAGTCGCGCAGCTGCCGGCCGGAGGCCTGCTCCAGGGCGCCGAGCAGGTCGCCGAAGGTGGCGTTGCCCCAGGCGTTGGCCTGGAAGTACGACCGCAGCCCGGTCACGAACGCGTCGATGCCGACGTACGCGACGAGCTGCTTGATGACGCTGGCGCCCTTGGCGTACGTGATGCCGTCGAAGTTGACCTCGACCGCCTCGACGTCGGTCATCTCGCAGTAGACCGGGTGCGTGCTGGACAGCTGGTCCTGCCCGTAGCCCCAGTTCTTGCGCAGCGACAGGAAGGTGGTCCAGGCGTCGCTGAAGCGGGTCGCGTTGGCGTTGCACCAGTGCGAGGCCCACTCGGCGAACGACTCGTTCAGCCACAGGTCGTCCCACCAGCGCATGGTGACCAGGTCGCCGAACCACATGTGGGCCAGCTCGTGCAGGATCGTGTTGGCCCGCTGCTCGCGCTCGAAGTCGGTCACCTCGGAGCGGAAGATGTACGCCGCGTCGGCGTGGGTGACGCAGCCGAAGTTCTCCATCGCGCCGGCGTTGAACTCCGGCACCCACAGCTGGTCGTACTTCGGCAGCGGGTAGCGCACGCCGAACTGGGCCTGGAAGAAGTCGAAGCCGTGCTTGGTGACCTCGAACAGCTCGTCGGCCTCCAGGTAGGCGGCGTTGGACGCGCGGCAGAACAGGCCCAGGTCGATGCCGTCGTGCGTGGTCCGGACCTCGTGGTACGGGCCGGCGCACAGCGCGGTGACGTAGGTCGACATCTTCGCCGACTGCTCGAAGCGGACGGTCTTGCCCACGGTGCCCGCCTCGGTGGAGGCGATCGGCGCGTTGGAGACGACCTTCCAGTGCTTGGGGACGGTCGCGTGCCAGGTGTAGACCGACTTGAGGTCGGGCTGGTCGAAGCAGGCGAACACCTTCTGGGCGTCGGCCGTCTCGAACTGGCTGTAGAGGTAGACCTCCTTGTCGGCCGGGTCGACCGCGCGGTGCATGCCCTGGCCGGACTGCGAGTACGGGAAGTCGGCCTCGACGACGAGGGTGTTGCTCGCGGCGAGGCCGGGCAGGACCAGGCCGGTGTCGGCGGTCCAGGCGCTGGTGTCGACCTCGGTGCCGTTCAGGGTGGCGCGCAGGATCTTCGTGGCCGCGACCTCGATGAACGTCTGGGCGCCCGGCTCGGTGGCGGAGAACTCGATCGTGGTCACGCTGCGGAAGGTGCCGTCACCGGGATTGCCGGCCCCGTCGGTCAGGTCCAGCGCGATGTCGTACGAGTGGATGTCCAGCAGGCGGGCCCGCGCGGCGGCCTCGACCTGGGTGAGATTGCGCGTACCGGTCACGGCGTCACTTCCTGTCGGCTGCGGTGGTGAGCAGCATGGGAGGCAGCCCTGTATGTGGCTGCCCAGTGCAGTCTGTCATCGCGGCGGCGCGCTGCGACCACCCACGCTTGCGTATCGGTTGCGGCAGCACCTCGTCGCCCCGCGCCACGGACGGCCCGAAGCAACTCTTTCACATTATGGCCCGGCCACGTGCCCTAGGTCACGCGTCGGATGTGCGGCAGCGCGCCGCCCGAAGGGTGACTATTCAACTATGAGCACCCCTTCGATCGACATGTGGTTCGACCCGATCTGCCCGTGGGCCTGGATGACCTCCCGCTGGCTGCTCGAGGTCGAGCAGGTACGCGACGTGCGCGTGGACTTCCACGTGATGAGCCTGTCCGTCCTCAACGACGGCCGCGACGACCTGCCGGAGAAGTACCGGGAGCTGCTGGCGCAGGGCTGGGGCCCGGTGCGGGTGTGCATCGCCGCCGCCCGCAAGTACGGCGAGCCGGTGCTGCGCGACCTCTACACCGCCCTGGGCACGCGCATCCACCTCGGCAAGGAGCCGCTGGGCCGGGAGCTGTACGAGGCCGCCCTCACCGACGCGGGCCTGGACCCGGCGCTGGCCGCCGCCGCCGAGGAGACCACCCACGACGAGCTGCTGGTGGAGAGCCACAACCGGGGCATGAAGCCGGTCGGCACCGACGTCGGCACCCCGGTCATCCACGCGCCGGGCCCCGACGGCTCCACCATCGCCTTCTTCGGCCCGGTGGTCACCCCGGCGCCCAAGGGCGAGGCCGCCGGCCGCCTCTACGACGGCGTCCTGCTGGTCGCGGGCACGCCCGGGTTCTACGAGCTCAAGCGCACCCGGGACCTCGGCCCCATCTTCGAGTGACCGGGCGCGGCGCGTACGCCTCCTGAGGGCTCCTGGCTCGTTGGGGTGAGGGAGACCACACCAACGAGCCAGGCCTGGTCGCCAGGCCGGGTAGGAGAGCACCGTGGCGGACGTCGTCGCAGATCCGTGGCGTATGGAGGCACCCGCCGAGGCGGTCGCCGAGAGCCTGGGCACCTCGTACGTGCTGGTCGAGGAGAGCCGCTGGGCCACCTGGCAGCCGTCGCTGCCCGCCGAGATCGCCGCGTTCCTGGCCCCGCCGGTGCTGGTCGGGGCCTTTCCCACGCAGCGGGGCTGACGGGTCCGCCCCGCCGTCCCCGGCGGGGCCCGCCCGTCCCAGCGGGTGGACGACGGTAGCGTGAGCAGGCGTGACAGTCGCACACCCGATCCCCACCGCCTGGCTGACGGCCGGGGCCACCGGCGCGCAGAACTACGACGAGTTCGCCGACGACGCCGAGATCACCGAGATCATCGCCGCCAATCCGAGCAGCGCACTGGCCATCGAGATGCCGCACCGGGCTCCGGGCAGCCTGGGCCGCAGCTTCGCCGAGTCGCTGCCGGACGCCGTGGTCCGCCTGACTCAGGCCAAGGACGCGGGCAACTACCGCCGCAGCGACGACGTCGTCGTCCTGTACCGGATCTCCGATCCCGACGGCGCCACCGCGTACGGCCTGTGGTGCATGGTCGACACCGACCAGATCTCCACCAGCGCTGACGAGCCCGGCCTGGTCATCCGCAACGAGGACGTCTTCCTGGAGAAGGTCCGGGAGCGCGTCGCGCTGTTCCAGGCGCTGGGCCACCTGCTGTCGCCGGTGCTGCTGCTGCAGACCGGCCGCGGCGACGAGCTGCACGCGGCGCTGGCCGCCGCGACGGCCCAGGCGGGGGCTCCGGCCGCGACCGATGTGGACCCCGCCGGGCGTACCCACGCGATCTGGCCGCTGGCGGCCGGGCCGGTCGCCGACAGCCTGCGCGAGCTGGCCGGCGGCGGTGAGCTGGTGGTCGCCGACGGCAACCACCGCAGCCTGGCCGCGCAGAGCGGCGGCCTGGACCGGTTCCTGGCCGTGGTGACCACGCCCGCCTCGGTGGCGATCCAGCCCTACAACCGGCTGGTGCACCAGCTCGACGCCCCGATCGAGGAGCTGCTGGAGCGGCTGGAGAAGGCGGGCGCGCAGGTCGCGCCGGGCACCCCGACCGTGCCGGCCCAGGGCGGCACCGTGCACCTGTACGCCGACGGCCGCGCCTTCGCGGTCACCCTGCCCCGCGACCCGGCCGGCAGCGTGATCGACAACATCGACCACGCGCTGGTGGAGCGGGTGCTCTTCGGCGAGGTGCTGGGCCTGGAGCCGGGCGACAAGCGGATCACCTACGTGGGCGGCGACTACCCGGCGTCCTGGCTGACCGAGGAGGTCGACGCGGGCCGCTCGGCGCTGGCCGTGCTGATCGCACCGGTCACCGTCGACGACTTCGTCGAGGTCAACCTGGCCCGGCAGAAGATGCCCCGCAAGAGCACCTGGTTCACCCCGAAGGCCCGCGGCGGCCTGGTCGTGGCCCAGGTCGCCTGAGCCGTGCGCCGTCCGCCGGGTCCCCTGCGGGGCCCGGCGGACGGCTGGCAGACTTTGCTCATGCGCGTATATCTGGCCGCCGACCACGCCGGCTTCGAGCTCAAGGCCCACCTGCTCAACGAGCTTGCGGCGAAGGGGTACGACGTCGTCGACGTCGGCGCGCACAGCTACGACGCCGAGGACGACTACCCGTCGTTCTGCCTGCACGCGGGCGTGCGGGTGGTCTCCGACCCGGGCAGCCTGGGCGTGGTCATCGGCGGCTCCGGCAACGGCGAGCAGATCGCCGCGAACAAGGTCGCCGGGGTGCGCGCCGCGCTGGCCTGGAACCTGGACACCGCCCGGCTGTGCCGCCAGCACAACGACGCCAACGTGGTCGGCATCGGCGCCCGCCAGCACTCGCTGGCCGAGGCGACGGAGATCGTCGAGGCGTTCCTTAGCACCGACTTCTCCGGCGAACCGCGCCACTCCCGCCGCATCGACCAGGTCGCCGCGTACGAGAAGTCCGGCGAGCTGCCCGCGCTGCCCGCCTGAGGGCTCAGCGCAGCGGATCGCGGGGCACCCAGCCCCGGCGCACGATCTCCAGCTCGGCCTCCGCCCTGGCGATGTCCTCGGCGGTGGGCCGGGCCGCGTCCCGGGCCCGCATCGCCGCCGACAGGCTGATCTGCGAGGCTCCGGGGCCGATCAGCCCGCGCAGGCCGCGCTCGAGGTCGTGGTCGTCGGAGTCGTCATCCCGACTGCGGTGGCGGCGGCGCTCGTGCTCCTGCATGCCTGCCACGTTACTGCTCCTGCGTGCGGTCGGGCCGGGTCGGTTTCCACCCGGTCGCCGGTGTCGTGCGGGTTGGCTACGCTGTGCGGCGTGACTGAGGGCAACGACCCGACGCGGGAACTGCGTCTGGACGCTACGCAACAGATTCCCACCGAGGTGGTGAAGCCGCAGCAGGCCGGGTTCAAGCCCGGCGTGGCCGCCATCCCCGCCCAGCGGCAGGTGGACCACACGGCCTCCTTCGAGCCGACCCTGCCCCCCGGGCGGATCGTCACCTCCGGGGCGCTCAAGCGCCCGGTCGTGACGTTGAGCGTCCGGCTGCGCCAGCTGCGCGTCGGCGGCCGCTGGAGCGTGGCCGGCGCCGTGTTCCTGATCGTCTGCTGGGGCCTGTGGAGCGCCTCGTCCAGTGACGGGGATCACGCCTCGGCGACCCTGGCGCTGGTGCTGGCGCTCGCGGTGGGCATCGGCCTGTTCGGCCTGTCGCGCCTGGTGGGCAGCGTGGTGCTGGAGAAGCTGATGGGCCGCACCCGGCGGGGCGCCTGGGCCTCGCACGCGACGGTGGGCCTGTTCCTGGTGATCGTGGGCTTCTCGTATCTGAGCCAGATCGAGTGGGTCGTCGACGCCTGGAACTTCCTGCGCGGCGTGCGCTGACCCGTACCGCCTGGGATCCACATCCCGCCTGCCGGCATTACCGGCAGGTCCTGGGGATGTGGATCTTTCTCGTTTACGGAGAGTATTTGTCGTCTCCACGGGTGGTCACCAAGCGAGATATGAATTACGTTGGTTCAGCCTGATAAGCCGAGAAAATCACGGGGGTGGTCACGATGGGATTCAGGTATGGCTGGGCCGCGGCGGCGGCGGGAGTCGGCACCGCCAGCGCGGTGGCGGGACTGGGACTGGGCCTGCTCGCGGGCGCTCCCGCGACGATGGCCGCGTCCAGCGCGACGCTGCTGGCCGGCGCGCCGCAGGCGCTCGCGCTGACGCCGACCGCACTGACCCCGACGACGTTCGAGCTGACCGCCGCTCCGGCGCGGCTGAGCGCGTCCCCGCTGAGCGGCGCCGCCCTCGCGCCGTTCGTCGGGAGCTGGCACGTGCACGGCGCCGACCTCGACATCAAGGCCGACGGCACCGGCACCGAGCTGATCCAGCTCGGCCCCTGCCAGGGGCTCGACGGTGGCAAGCGCTGCGTGGCCGTGGCCAGCGTGCGGCTGGTCGCCGACGGCGGCCCCGGCTACGTCTACACCGCGTTCAGTTACCGCGACCAGAACGGTGCGGCGGTGGTCCCGGACAGCCTGGACGGGCTGCCGCGCGTCGGCGACGGCTACCGGGTCGAGGTCTACCAGCCCGGGGTGCTGAAGATCTCGCCGATGACCGAGCACAGCGGACAGATCATGGGCAGCCCGTACCGCTGCTCGGCCGACGCCCCGGCCTACGCGCACCAGCGCCTCTGCAACGCCTGAACCGGTCCTCCGGGCAGGGTTGGCGGCGCACCCGCGCGGGCATAATCCCCGGCGTGAGCGTCAGCGAGCTGTGGTACCAGTCCTCGGGCACCCTCGGTGCCACGCCGGTCCTGCTGCTGCACGGGCTGACCGGTGACGCGACCACCTGGCAGGAGGTCGCCCCGCTGCTGGCCGAGCGGGCCTGGCTGCACACCGTCGACCTGCGCGGACACGGGGCCAGCCCCTGGCCGGGCGAGTACTCGTTCGAGCTGATGCGCGACGACGTGGTCGCGCTGCTCGACCGCCTCGAACTCGACCGCGTCGTGCTGGTCGGCCACTCACTGGGCGGTGTGGTGTCGTACCTGCTCGCGCAGGCGCATCCGGAGCGGGTCGCGGGCATCGTGCTGGAGGAACCGCCGCCGCCGCGCCCGTTGGAGCGCACCGTCGGGCCGCGCCCGGACGCTCCGCTCAGCTACGACTGGGACGTGCGCCCCGCGATCGTCGGGCAGCTCGTCGCCCCCGATCCGCGCTGGTGGGCCGCACTGGCCGACATCACCGCGCCCGCCCTGGTCGTCGGCGGCGCGCACAGCCACCTGCCGCAGGACCAGCTGGCGGAGATGGCCGCCCTCATGCCGCGCGGCCGCTACCTCGCCCTCGACGCCGACCACGGGGTGCACGCCGCGCTACCAGCGGAGTTCGCCGCGGCCGTGCACGGCTTCCTCGACGAGCACGGCCTCTGACGCAAACCTGACCCTTCCGGTGGCCTGGAACGAGGCGACCGGCTCTCGCCCTCGTCGCACCACGGTGGCATGATCCTCCCGCAGCGTGCGCTCCGGCCGACGGCCGAACCGTTACGCGGCAACGTATCGATCTCTCCGCTCCGATGTGGATAATCGGTACCCCGTTACGTGTGAGAGGGGAAGTCACCGTGGCAGAGCGTGAGGGCGGCGCCGTGAAGGTGCTGCGCGGCCTGGGGATCGCGGTGGCCATCGTCGCCGCGATCGTGCTCCTCGCCGTGTACTGGGAGCCGGCGCTCGACGCGCTGGTCTCCATGTGGAACTGGCTGATCGACCGGATCCCGGAGCAGGGCGGCCAGCGGACCGCGGTGCTGATCTACATGATCGCGGCGGTGCTGCTCGGCATCCTGTTCTCGCAGGCCGGCCACTTCACCGCGTACGGCATCGCCACCGGCCTGGTGCCGCTGCTGTGGTTCCTGTTCTGGGAGGGCTTCCCGCCGCTCGGCCTGAACCCGGTGTGGACCGGCAACATGGGCGTGGCGCACCTGAGCCCGAGCCAGGTGATCCTCTGGGCGGTGGTGGCCACCGTGGTGACGACGCTGGTCTTCGTGCCGCTGGAGTACCGCGAGAAGTGGACCCGGCGCCGCCGCAACCGCTGACAACCCTTCGCCGGAAGGGGCGGCCCGTACGGGCCGCCCCTTCCGCGTGCGCGGCGTGACCGGTGCGGATTCGTGCAGTTTCGGGAAACTGCACGAATCCGGGTCGAGATTCCGGCACTTTCCCCGCAACTGCGCGGACTGCGGCGCCGTGGTCAGCCGGTGTAGCCGGCGAAGATCTTGCTGAACTCGTACGGGGACTGCGCGATGTTGGTGCACATGTAGAGGGCGCCGGTGCAGGCGTTGCGGTCGCGCGTGGTCTCCCAGAACGCCAGCATGCCCAGGTGCTTGGACTGGGCGAAGGTCACCAGCTGCCGGGCGTCGGCCTGGTTGTAGACCCGCCCGTCGTCGTTCTGCCCCAGCATCGGGGTCACCCCGACCATCTTCCACACCTGCGCGTCGGTCTTGGCCGGGTACAGCGTCTTCAGCTGCGCGAACGTCGAGTTCGCCGCCTGCACGGCCAGATCGCCGTAGTCGCCGTTGCGGTAGTAGTCCATCGCCATGACGTTGACCAGGTCGAGGTTGACCCCGGCGTCGCGCGCCGACCGGACGACGCCCAGGCCGTCGGCGGTCAGGCCCTCCGGCAACACCGGCAGGGTCAGCGAGATCTTCAGCCCCGGGTTGGCCGCCTGCAACGCCGCCAGCGCCTGCGAGCGCCGCGCCACCGAGGCCGGTTCGGCCGTGGCCGAGCCCTCGATGTCCAGGTCGATGTACTTCAGCGCGTACGCGGTGACGACCGCCTGGTACTCGGCCTGCAGCGCCGACACCGAGGTGCAGGCCTGGGCCAGCTCGATGCCGGTGGCGCCGCCGAAGGAGACCTTCACGTCGCCCCCGCGCGAGCGGATGGCGTCGATCTGGTCGCGGGCCCAGCCCTGGCGCGGGTCGTACGCGTTGAACCACATCGCCTTGCAGGCCGAGGCGGTGATGAAGGCCATGGTGAAGCTCTTCAGGTTGCCGCCCGTGGCCAGGTCCGGCAGCGCGGGCGTGGGCCAGGCGCCCATGTCCACATAGGGCGCGGTGGGCAGGCCGGGCGCGGTCGGGCAGCCGGAGGTGGAGGCCGACACGGCCCCGCTGGCCGCCGACTCGCCGGTGGCGTTGTAGGCCGCGACGCTGTACGAGTGCGAGGTGCAGGTGCCCAGCCCGGAGACGGTGGTGCTGGTGCCGGACACGGTGGCGCGCAGGGTGGTGCCCTCGTAGACGCGGTAGCCGGTGGCGCCGGTGACGGCGTTCCAGCTCAGCGAGATCGAGCTGCTGGTGGTGCCGGTGACGGCGAGGCCGGTCGGGGTCGCCGGGCCGCCGGGGTTGGTGCCGCCCGGCCCGTCGAGGGACACGTCGTCGGCGTAGTAGGTGCCCTGGCCGTACCAGCCGTGCAGGAAAACCTGCGCGCTGGTCTGCCCGGCGCCGGTGGTGAAGCTGACGGTGAGCTGGGTGTACGCCGTCGCGCCCGGGGTCCAGGTGGACGCGCCGCCGGTGACGCCGAGGTAGACGTAGCTGCCGCGGACCCACGCCGACAGGGTGTAGGCGGTGTTGGGCTGCACGGTGACGGTCTGGGTGCACTGGGCGTGGTCCGACGCGGACGCCGCCCCGGCCAGCGCCCTGGTGCCGCCGTGGACGGGGGTCGACACGACCGAGCCCAGCCCGCCGGAGCAGGTCCACGGCGACAGGGCGCCGGATTCGAAGCCGGGGTTGGCCAGCAGGTTGGCCGCGTAGGCGGGCTGCGCGCCGAGCAGCACACCCGCCAGGGCGAGACACAGCGCAACGAATCGAAGCTTCTTCATGCATGTATTATTAGGAAACTTTACTTACCATGTCCACGAACTTGGCACACTCCGCCCGCCCTGCCGCCACGGCCCACCCGGGGGCGCTGCAGTTTCGGGGAAACTGCACGAATGGAGGG
>NZ_JASAMB010000017.1 GCF_029948125.1 Catellatospora sp. KI3 | reverse complement strand
CGGGCCGCACGACCAGCAGCGCCGGATGCGGTCGGGGTCGGTGGTGGCGCGCTGCTCCCAGCTCGTTATGGCGGGCAGCTTGGTGCCGACGGTCAGGGGGAACACGTGCCAGCCCGCAGCGGCGGCGGCCAGCGCAGCGGACATGAAGTGGTTCATCGATGCTGCTCCTAATGGCTTGAGTAACGCTCACCTTTCGGACCTTTGCCGCAAGGCAACCTTGATCGCGGGCTGTCGGTCCGTCGGCGGACTTGGGCACTTGACGTTGATTGATAGGCTTCCCTGAATAACACGCATTCGCGGGAGATCTTGTGACGGCGGTCGTCCTGAACAGAGTTGGCATTCTGCTCAACTTCGTCGCAGGTTTTCTGTTGGCGCCGCAGTTGATTGGACTTGATCGAATCAGGCGCGTAGAGCAGAGAATCGAACGGATTTCAATGGCCCGACTTGAAGGCGCCCTTAATCGCCGCGGGACATTCGATGGATCCATATTCGGCTGGACAGTTTGGATTCTTATAACCGTCTCCATGGCGATACCCATCGCCCTGATCTTTCTGGTCACGCAGTTCGGCGTGCCATGGTGGTTGGGCGCGCTGGCCTATGCGGCAATCTTCATACCGAGCGCGCTGTGGATGATTAACTACTCGGTCAAGCAAATTCGCAGATGGACTGCCATGTCATTTCAGAGGAAGGAAATCTTTGGCGGCAGAAAAATTCCCTTCCTCGTACTGCTGGGAATTTTCGCGCTCGTCGCGTGGCCGTTGGTGCTGATTTGGCTATCGCTGCTGCCGACTCGTATAGCTTTCAAGTTCTACTCAGGAATCAGTAGCGTGTTAGACGGCGACGACAGAGCTGTATCTCTACTGACTTTCCTCGGAGTTATCGCCTTTATTGCGGGTAACGTGCTGCAATTTGCTGCCACGTACTAGATGCGATTGGAGTCCAAGACCGCGAGAGCCGTCAGGCGTTCCGACTTGGTGCGGACAGCCCGGAGGCGCGGATGGCCTTGGCGGTGCGGACGGCTTCGGCGGGGGTCATGGCCATCAGCTCGTAGTCGGTGAAGTCGGCCAGCTCGTCGGCGTAGCGCGCGGCGATGGTCGGCCCGAACTCCTCCGCAGCGCTGCGGACGGTGGTCCAGGGCGTGCCGGTGACGGCTTCGTACAGGCGGGCGATCACGGGTGCTCCTCAGTCGGGTTGGCGGGCGCTAGCGCCCGCGTGCGTCACGTTGCGTGTATGCGTGGCGGGCGTGCAAGCGTCCGCCCAGGCATCCACGGGTGTGCCAGATAGCGCCCGTACGCGCGCGCGATGCGCGTCCGGCGGGCGGTTGGACGGTTGGACCGGACGGTTACGCCGGGTGAGCGAGGCGGTAGCGGCGCTGGCCGCCCTTGCCGGTGTCGCGGGTGTGGGAAACCTGCTCGTCGCGGGTCATCGCGGCGAGGATTTCGCAGGTCCATGACTTGCTGCGGCCGGTCGCTGTCTGGATCTCGGCACGGGTCAGTCCGTCCGGGGCGTTGTGCAGGGCGGTCAGGATGGCGGCGATGGCGTCGGGGTCGACCGGCTCGTGGGCGGGCGGGTGGAGCTGGGTGAGGTTGTCCAGGTCGACTGGCGGCAGGTCGGGCAGGTCGGCTACCTGGTCGATGGCTGCCTTGGCCTGGGCGCTGGCGGCGGTGGCGGTGTCCTTGGTGACGCGCCGGGTCGGCGAGGGCTTGGCGGCCACCGGCGCGGCCGGGCTGGTGACAGCGCGGGTGCCGCTGTCGAGGTTGAAGGGGTCGCGGTTGCGGTTGGCGTAGTCCGGGCCTGCGGCCAGGCGGCTGACCGCGTCGAGCTGTGGCCGGTGGGGTGCGTAGTAGGCGGCCAGGCGGGCGACGTCGGCGGGCTCGTACAGGGCGTAGGAGCGCATGGGCAGCGGTGAGGCGTCGGCGCCGTCCTGGGACAGCCATACCCCGGGGACGGTGTAGACGCCCAGGTTGAGGGCTTCGGCGGGTGCGTTGGGTAGCGCCCAACGCAGGTCGGAGAGCCTGTTCATGCGCCCGGCCAGTACGGGGTTGAGCTGCGATTTGAGCCTGCCGGAGTTGCCCAGGGAGTCCTGTGTGGGTTTCTGTGTGGCGAGAATGAGCGCGACGGCTACCTCGCGGTCGGTTTCGGCGATCTGGGTCATCTCTTCGGTGCAGGCGTCGGCTACGTCGGTGCTGCGGCCGAGCATGGCCGACAGCTCGTCGAACACGCCGACGAGCAGGGGCAGCCGCGGTGAGGGTTGCAGTACCGCGTCGCCTTTGCCCTGGGCTGCGGAGCGGGCGCCTTCGGTGGCGCGGGCGCCGATGATGCGGTTCATGGCCCGGAGCATGGTCAGGACGTCTTCGGGGGTGGTGGCGAACCAGTCGAAGCAGCTGATCCACGGGGCGAGGCTCTTGCCGCTCTTGGCGACGTCGGCGCCGAACACGATCGTGTCGTGGCAGGAGAACAGTCCCGCCAGGAGGACGTTGAGCAGGTTGCTCTTGCCGCTGCCCATGGCGCCGCAGACGAAGATGTTGCGCCCGCCGACCTTCGTCCAGGGTGAGGCGTGGGCGGGGGTGCCGTCTTCGTAGATGCCGACCGGTAGCGGGTTGCGGGCGCTGCGCTGGCCACCCGCCCACTCCTGCTGGTCGGCCTGGTCGGCCTGTTCGGCGGTGGCGGTGCGTGCCATGGTGACCTCCAGTCCTGGTGGCTAGTTGTCGGTGTGCAGGATCTTCAGGGCGGGGTGGGTGAGGTCGGCGGTCCACGGGTCGGTCTCGGTGATGTGCACGAACACCACGCGGGCGTTGGCCTCGTCCTGCTCGACCTTGACCGCGCCGGGCCGCAGCTCGTACGCCGACTCGATCGCCTCGCGCTGCATGCTCTTGGCGTTCTGGCCTGCGGTGAGCTTGACCCGCAGCACCTCTCCGGCCGGGGTGGCGCGGGTGCCCAGCAGGTGAGCGCCTGCGACTCCGGCGAGTTTGGCGACGGTGTCCCAGCGGTGGCGGACGCGGTCGGCGCGCAGCTGCGCGCGCAGCGTGCCCGACATCCACCAGCCCAAGCCCAGCACCGGCGTGCCCAGTGCCCACAGGCCGTACAGGGCGCCGCTGGTCGGCCAGTACGCCACGGCCAGGGTCCACGCGGCGGCGGTGCCGGTGACCACGGCGCCTAGGCCACGGTCGTAGCCGGACAGCCGGGACAGCCACGCGGCGGCGCACAGCCCGCCGACGCCGTAGCAGCCCCACAGCCAGCCGTCATCGGCGGCCAGTCGCACGCCCAGGGCGGCGCCCCCGGCGGCCAGGGTCAGCCCGGCGACTCCGAACGGCGCCAGTTGCCGCCGGAACCGCCAGACGGTGGGGATCACCCAGTCGGTGACCAGGTGTCGGCGGCGGCTGTCGTCGATCAGAGCCAGTTCACGCCTGTCTTTCTTGCCGAACATCGTTACTCCAGGTGGATCGGGGTGCGGCCCGCGTCGGCGGGCCGCACCAGGGGCGTCGGTCAAGAGGCGTTGCGGGGGTCGAAGAACCCGGCGACGTTGGGCTGCGAGACGCCCGCCTCGGCGGCCTCCATCTGGGACTCGTAGAGGTCCCGGAACGTCTTGGCGGCCTTGGCCAGGTCGGCGCCTGCCTGGGCGTAGTTCTCCATGGCGGCCAGGATCGGCCGGGTGACACGGGGGTCCAGGCGGGCGGTGTCGAGGGTTTCGGCGTAGTCGCCCAGGGCGTCGCCGACCGCGACCGATCCCCGGGCCAGGCCGACGAGCTGGGAGGTGAGGAACCAGGCGTCGCCGGGCGGCAGTTCGCCGATACCAGCGGCGGCGCGCAGGAGCAGGGACGCCAGGGCGGTAGCCATGCGGGAACCTCCACGGTTCGGGTTCGGGATCGGCCCGGTCTTCGAGCCGGTCGGACGGCCGGTGGCGGCACTGCCAACGGCCAGGGTGGGGGTGTACTGGGCGTGCCTGCCTTGCTGCTCGTGCCACAGCACGTGGGTCTGCTGTCGGTGCAAAGGCACACGGCGCCCGCACAACGCGCAGGTGACCAGGCCGTCCCACCCGTAGTAGGTGGACTGCCGGGCGCGAGCGCTGCGGTGCGCCCAGGTCCGGCTCGCGCGGCTCATGGCCTGGTCGGTGAGCCAGTTGACTCCGCCCAGCACCGCGCGCCCGGCCCGGATCGGGACGTGTCGGCGGCGCCACGCGCCCCGGGTGACCCGGAGCGCGAGCAGGGTTTTCGGGTGGGCGACCAGCCAGTTCGCGACGCGGCGGCGTCGGCGGCGGGCGGCTTTGCGGGTCGCGTCATCGAGGACCTGCGACCAGCCCCGAACAGGGCCGGGGCGGCGCCGGTGGCGCTTCTTCATCGGATCGGACTCCTCTCGGTGTCCTGGTCGCCGGGTTTGGCGGCCACCGCGACGGGCCGGGGGTGATGAGCCCCGGCCCGCACGGTGGCGGCCAGATCAGGCGTCGCCGGGAAAGCACTGCTCAGCGGTGCAGGCGATCGCTCCGCGGTGGCGTGCCCAGCCACCGGAGTAGCCGCGCCCGTCCGTGGCCGGCGGGGCGTTGTCGGTCGGCACGCAGCAGGCCGGGACCGGCGCGAAGTGCTGTTTGACCTCTTCGCGGCCGTACTCGGTGTGCTTGGTCGTCCAGTGGTATCCGGCCCGCAGGTGGGCCACGCTGCCGTGGCGGACCGGCCCGTCCGTGACGACTTCGACGTTGTTGGTCAGCGTGAACATCACGCCTCCTCGTCATCGACGCGGACCAGGTGCACCAGCGTCGACGCCAGGCCCAGCACGATCACCGGCAGGCACGACACGGCGGTGGTGATCTGCCACGGGGCCGACATGATTCCCTGGGCGACCATCAGGTGGTAGGCGATCTGCCCGGCCATGCCGACCAGCAGCGACACCACCGTAGACCAGCGGGCGAACCGGCGGGCCTTGACCGGCAGGCCGGGGGTGAACCAGACCTTGAGCGCGAACGCGGCGTAGGCGTCCATGCCCAGCGGGAGCGTGATCGCGGTGTTGAGCTTGAAGCCGTCCCAGATCCCCGGCAGGGGGTGGACGATGCCGAAGCCGGTGAGCTTGCCCAGCTCGACCCATCCAGCCCAGATGGCGATGAACGCGGCCATGCCCACGAGCAGGACCGGCCAGGTACGGACCCGGGGCTTGCGGCGCGGGGCGGGCACCTCGGCCACCGCAGCGATCTGAGGCGTCGGGGCGGCGACCGGCGGCAGCGGCGGTGCGGTGACCGGGATCGGCGCTTGGGTGAACACCGGGTCCGGCACCGGGTGTTTGGTGAACACCGGCTCCGGGTCGACCGGAGCCGCGACGGTCACCGAAGCGGTGCTGACCGCCCGCAGCGGTGGCGTGTCGGTGCTCGGCTCAGAAGCGGTCGGCGTGATCTTCGTGTCCGCTTCTACGTCAACCGCCGTCAGCGGTGACGCCTCAACCATGATCGGCGTGGTCGGCACCTGCGGAACCAGGTCCGGGCTCGGTGCCGCCGTGTCCAGCAGCACATGCGGGACCGCGCCCGTGGTCGGGGCGGTGGTGGTGTCGGGCTGGTCGTCGTCGGTGGTGGTCAGGGTGGCGAGGAGGGTGCGGGCCTTGTCGGTGCCGATGCGGAAGCGCTTCATCGTGGCGCGCTGGGACGGGGCGGTGCCCAGCTCGTCGGCCCACTTCTGGAAGTCGGCGGCCAGGTCGTTGACGTCGACGGGGTAGGCGCTGGTGGGTGCGGTCATTTCGGGCCTCCGGTGAGGGGGAAGGTGCGGCGCACGGTCGCGGTCACGCGGACGTCGTAGGCGCCGGAAGGCATCGGGTCGGACACGTCGGTGAGGGTGGTGACCTGCTCCAGCAGGTGCAGGAATGCGGCCACGTCGTGGCGGGCGCCGGTGAGGACCAGGGCGACCGGCCCGGACTGCGGGGCCATCACCAGACCTCCGGGCCGTGCACGGCGTGGGTGAGGCGCTGCAACGCCGCGTACTGGCGGCGCCCGGCGCGGTCCCAGTGCTCCCACGGCTTGCCGAACAGCGTGCCGGTGGCACTGTTGAACGCCAGGCCAGCGCGGTACTTGGAGCTGCCGTAGCGGCGGACCATCTCGCAGATCGCGGCGGGCAGGGTCCGCGCCGGGCGGCGGGTGAGCACGGCCGAGGGGCGGGTCATTGGTCGGTGTCCCGTCGTGCGGCGGCGGCGCGGGAGCACACGAACCGGTACTTGCGGTTGCGGCGGGTCCGGATCTCGGCCAGACGGCGGCGGACCTCGGCGCGCTCCGCGTCGGTCAGCGCCAGGTGCGCCCAGGCGGCTTCGTCGTCGTCCTGGGCGTCGGCGTCGCGGGCCGCCTTCACGGCCCGGTCGACCGCCACGTCATCGACGTACGACGGGTCGATCTCCACATCGAGCGGGAGGTCGAACTCGGCGGCGAACAGCCAGTCAGCCAGGAGCACCGCGTCCCAGCAGGGCTCACACGCCACCGGGCGGGTCAGGACCACGAAGTGGGTGGTCTGGCAGTGCCGGGCGGCCAGCTCAGCGAGGGGGTGTTTCCAGTTCAGCGGGCCGGTGCCCGGGTCGGGTGCGGCAGCAGCCGCGATAGCCTGGGTAGGCATCGAACTCTCTCCTTGGTAGGTGGGGTTGGTGCGATCAGGCCCCGCCCGGGTCGCATCCAGGCGGGGCCGCTTGCTGTGAGGTGATGTGGTGCCGGCCTTCAGGCCTGGGCGACCACGACGGTCGTGACGGAGCGGACCGGGATGTAGCCCTCCATCTGCCCGGAGTCCGCGCCGCGAGGGTTGATCGTGATCACGCCGTCAGGGTTCTCCAGCTGGTCGACGATCAGGCCCACGCTGGCGCGGCTGTCGACAATGAGCGAGGTCGCCCGGGCCGGGTTGGTGGTCTGGATCTCGATGCGGTAGCGCATGCCAGTCCCTTTCGACTGCTGCCGCCGCTCTGGCGGACTCCGCACGAGCTGGGCACAGGTCCCAGCTCGGCGGCAGACCGGATAGCGGCCGATGTGCAGGTATTGCCAGCGCCGGAACCCGTCCCGACCGTCCCCGCTGCCCCCGGGACCGACCGGGCGCTACCACTAGGTGGCTTCATGCAGGGCTACCGCGAAACGACCAGCAGCGCTGTCTTCCTGTCGCTGTGAAGTTCTCAAGGCACAAGTCGCCCGGCGTCTCGTCGCGCACGGCGCAGCCAAAGCCACCCCGCCGTCCAGATCTCGCCGAACTAGCGACCAACTTGGCTAGCCAGGTCGGGCAAGAGAGAACGTAAGCCAGCCTGGCTAGCCAAGTCAACCCGCAAAGCCGAACTTTCCTAACTTGGCTAGTCAGCGCTATGGTTTGCTGGTGGCGAAGAATCTTGATTTCCTGGGCGAACTAGACCTCGACGACCCCACGCAGGCGTCCCAGCAGATCGCGAACAAGCTGCGGGCGGCGATCCTCACCCGTCGGCTCGCGCCCGGCGACAAGTTGCCATCTCAGCCAGAGTTGTCAGCTCGCTACGGCGTCGCACGAGAAACCGTGAAGCGGGCTATGGAGATCCTCCGCGGCGAACGCCTGGTCGTGAGCCGCCAGGGCAGCGGTGCGTACGTCCGTGCCCAGACGCAGAAGGCCAGGGAACTGGGGCCGCATATTGAGCAGGCCTTCGGTCGTCCGCACGTAACGGTGGACTTCGCCGGGTTCTCTGGCGAAACCCTGCGAAATGCCATCACCGAAGTGCTAGAAAAGATCCGCACCGGCAGCCTCACGCCCGAGACCATCGCGGTTCGGCTACTGATCTCTGACATGAGCGTGCCGATGGCGCTACCGGCGCGTGCTGAGACGAACGCCGACGATCCAGCAGTACGCGAACGCGCCGAACGCATCACGCGACGCGCCGTGGACGCCATAGCGGACCAGGTGGCTGAGCTCGGGGACCTCGGACTCGTCCGCTCGGCGACGGTGGAGGTACGAATGCACAGGGCCGCGCCGCTCTTCAAGCTCTACGTGCTCAACTCAGACGAGGTGTTCTTCGGCTATTACCCTGTGGCTGAGCGTACGGTGTCGATCAAGGGCGAACCTACTCCCATCTTTGACCTACTGGGTAAGGACGTCCCCCTGTTCCACTATGCGGTCACCGACGATGACGCCTCCCACGGAACACAATTCGTTGAGTCGTCAAAAGCATGGTTCGACTCGGTGTGGAACACCATCGCGTACGGCTACACCCCATGACAACGCAGGGAGGGCTCGCGGACCTGCTGGCGCCGAATCGGCGGTTACTGCTGGACTTTGATGGGCCAGTGTGCAGCGTCTTTGCTGGATATACAGCGCCCGCAATCGCAAGCGAACTGGTGGAGCTGGTCCGTCGGACGCCGCTGAACGTCTCGAAGTCGCTGGAAGAGGAAAGCGATCCGTTAGAGGTCCTGCGCTGGGTCGGCACGAACGGCTCCCCATCCGCGGTCTGCATCGTCGAGGAGGCGCTATGCGCTGCCGAGCTGCGGGCAGTCGAGTCAGCGGAAGCAACTCCGTTCGCCCGCGAGGTGATCATCACCGCGTTTGAACTTGGGCTGAGAGTCGCGATCGTCAGCAACAACTCGGCAGCTGCGATAAACGCATACCTTGAGCAGCATCAACTAGCGGATTACATTCTCATGATCGTCGGCCGCGCCTACGCGGAACCTGACCTAATGAAGCCCAACCCGGCGCCGATCCTTCGCGCCGTTCACTCATTTGGTGTGGGGCCAGCAGATTGCGTGCTAATCGGCGACTCGATGACCGACATTCAGGGAGCACGTGCAGCTGGCGTACCAGTGATCGGCTACGCCAATCGCCCACACAAAGTAGCCCCCTTCACCGCGGCCGGCACGGACGTCGTCGTGACAAGCATGAAGGCGATTGTGCAGGCAATGACCCAACATCGAGCTTGACTCGGATGCTTCTAGTGGAGAGCCGTCCGTATCGACCCAGGCCCCATAAAAGTCCCCGATCGGCGTCATGTCGTGGCGAGCGAATTGGATAGCAGAGCGGACCGGATGGGCCGCGTTAACCCGTCCCACGAAAAGCCCGTCTCTGGGCTGAGCTGCCGTGGGACGGACGGGTCGGATCAACGTCCCCTGGTCCATCAGCCCAATGTGACTAATCTGGCCGAGTTGCCAAATCGATGAAGTAAACCGAAACACATGAGTGCCCCGCCTTGGATCGGGCAGGGCACTCATGTCGTCAAGTGAGGCAAACTACCTCAGGCCAAGCGTAAGCGGCTAACGGTCGCCCCGCGTCGAGCAGGCTCTTTCGTGCCATTGCGGTGCTGTGGTGGCAGGTTCGGAGCCGATGGTGGCGGTGCCAATGACCGCAGCACAACTGGATTCAAGCCGGTTGCGTTCGCCACGTGACTGTACGGCAACGGGTCACCATATTGGCTAACCAGTAGGCGCCATACAAGCTTGGGCTCCTCGTTGTGGACAACTACCGGCTCATTCTTACGCCAGCCACGAGCTGAAAGCTGTTTGAAAAGCGATAGCTTGCGCTGATCGTCGATTAACCCTAGATGGTTTCCGCGCATAATCAGTGCCTGCATCGAGATTCCCCACTTCGCCTTAACGGCGGCAAGATCGGAAAGTGTCACGTTGCCGGCCAAGACTTCGTGAGCACGGTCATATGGGAGGAGAATGGCTCCCGCAAGCCGATTAGCCTCGCCCTCGGGGTCTTGAATTTCTCGTCGGCGCGGATTATGCAAAACTAGATGGGCAAGTTCGTGTGCAACCGTAAAGCGTTGGCGATCACCACTACCACCGCTGAACAGCCCAATAAGGCCTGGGTCGTGTGGCCCAGGCCAATGTGATACGCCGAAGTGCCCAATGGCCTCATCGTCTGCATCATGATCGCCCGGCAGAACTAAGGGCGTAACTGCCAGTCCGGCACGTTCACATGCTCGTGTCAGATGTCTAATAGGCCCGTCGCCGCCAAGCTGTAGGGCTTCTCTCGTCTGCACCGCAATGTTCTCGATGTCGTCCGATGATACGTGGCCAGTCATAATGGGCAGGTTCGGCGCAGGATATCCTGTCTGCGCAATTAGATCCTGCACAAGCCGAAATGCCTCGTCGAACAGTGCCTTAACTCGCTTTGTGTCACGACGGCTCGCTGTGGCATTTTTGCGGAATCGCAGAGAGCCCAGGGGGATGTCGACGGGTGTCACTTCGAAGAACTTACGAGGTGTAGCCGTGGCAGATGCCACGGCTACGATCAGGTCCTCCGAGGCGTCGCGAACGCCCTGTTCAATGTGAGAGATCAGCGCCTGGCTGACCCCCGCTGCATCTGCAAGTTCATCCTGCGAGATTCCCAGTAGTTGGCGTAGCGACTTGATCCGCTCACCAGCCATCGGCCAAGTCATCGTAGTTCTCCTCATCCCCGAGTTCGAAGGACAACTGGATCTCAGAATCGTCCGGCGTGAACTCCATGGTCATCAAGTCTGCGCTTTCTCGCGGCAGCATGAGATCAAAGTCGCTCAGATGCACCTCCCCGTACTTCCATGCTCCAAGAGGACGCACCACCCGAAACTCGACTTCGCCCTCTTGTTTGTCGACCGACCACAGCAGCAGCAGCCGGCTGTCTTTGACACCGAACAGGGACGACGGAGGGTTGCGGTAGTAGCTAACCCGGGCACGGTTGTGACCCGGGTGCGGCACCGTTTTGCCAGGGGCCACGTGCAGCACCTTCGCGCGGAGCAGTCCGCAACGCAGTACGGTCTGTCCGCCCTTGAGGGTGAACAGGCGCCAATCGCCAAGTGTCCCGGCGTCTTGGGCAGTTCGGAGTTCGCGCCTGGCGTGTGCTCGCGTGAGGTCAGTGAGCTCACGGGCGTGGAACTGGTCAATCATGTCGTACTGGATGAAATGCCCCTCGGCAACTTCGTGCGCCTTCTCGAAAGCATGGTGGAGCGGCGCACAGAGGGGGGCGAGCGAGTCCGCCAGGAACTCAGCGTCGGATGGTGTGTCCACGGGCGTAATATTACTACGCAGATTTACACACCGGTCAAGCGTGGCGCGTGTCGTTCGTGGAGCGGTGGCCTACCTGTGGTTGGGGTAGGCGCCTACAACTCTGGCCACATGGTGGCCGCGTCAGGAAAGTTGATGCTCCCCTGGTCGCTAGGCCTCCGTTCTAGGAGGTCTGTGGCCAGCGGGCGAAACTGCCATCCTGCGTTTCGTAGCAGCAGGCGGCCCCGACACTGCCGATGAGATCAAGAAGATCCGCTGATGGCCGTTTAGGGAGCAGGACCGTTAGCCGTGCATGAGGCGGCGTGAGGTGCCGGCGATAGTCCAGAAGTTGGCCAACGGCCATCCGGACGGCTTCACGAGTTGCTGTTGCTTTTACCTCGTACAGCTCATGGGCTGCGGCGTCGTAGATGTCTGTGTAGAGAGGCTTGAGGTGTCCTGGGGGGATGATCTCAACGCGGGTGAAGACGTGGCCGATCCCTGTCCATGCGAGGTAGCGGGCCACTAACTCTGCTTCACGTTTCTGTGCCACAGTCGGTGCGGTTGCCGGCATCAGCATCGTCGTGACCTGGTTGTTCTCTAGGCCAACCTGGCGAACTCGTGCAACGCCCGGTTGGTCCACGGTGCTACTTCGGTCGGCAGCGCGGTCCAGGTAGTCACCTACAGGTAGAAGCCTAAACACGAAGACGTCACGCAGCTCAGGTGAAGACTTGCTGCGTGCGCGTTCGCTCGTGTAGGGCGTGACCGGGTCCAACTCAAACTCACCTACATAGCGGTGGTTCTTGGTCGTGCCAGTCACGACACCGTCTGCCACGAACAACCGAACGGCTCGTTGCGTCATGCGGTGCTCCAGCAGGGCCAGGTTGCCGGCAGTCATCCTCTGGTTACCTTCGTGGCCCTCTCCCGTGTAGAGGAAGACCTCTTCGTCTGGGTCCCAGCCGTCAAAGGTGTATCCGAACGCCTCACCGCGGGACGGGTCGGAGTAGATGAAGACGTTTGGGCTCTTGGCTGATGGTTCCATGCCTCCGTACCGGCCTCCGCCGTACATGGCCATGCGCTCGTCACGGGTGAGAAGTGAGCCGACTGGGGTGTTCCAGGGGGTTGACACAGCTGAGACTCAATCACGCTCTAGCGATACTCGGAAGTGCTCACGTGTCCGCCGGATGTATCCGCAGCCTGTGACCGATGCGACGGCCAGATTCGTTGACCACCGTGCGCACGGGGACGTGAGAGGCTTCGGCTCCTGGCTTCCCTGGCCTGCGTTCAACGTTGGCGTTGCCAGAGTTTGCAGTTTCTGCCACGTCGGAGGCCACTCCGGCGTTGTTCTGTGGTTATTTTCAGCAGTCATGCGCTTGTAGCAGATGATGTTCGGTCTTGAAAGCCTCTACGACATGGAACGCTGGGGACGGTACCGTCACTCAACTCCGGGTCCGGCCCACCCTGAGCGCGCTCACCAAACTCCTACCTGGTCCTGAGGCCGGACATGCTGGAGCCCCGCCAGGAGCATGTCATACTGCCGAGATATCCCACAGCCGTCGGCTACCGATGGTGTAGGGCCGTCCCCGGATCAGTAGACGATCACAAGGCTGGCAGCTTGAGCTACCGGACAGCCCTACCACCCGCCGCCAACCTCCACCGCGGCCCTCAGAGTTAAGCCAGACGAGATGGCGGTCCGTAGTAGGAGCGCCGGAGACTGCGGCCACGAAGGTGCTAGATCTTCACGCCTCAGGTTCCGAGTCGAGACCGGGCTTTACATCAAGGATTAGCGGCGGAATACCCATACGGCCGGTCAATGTGTGCACGCTTTCACGGACGTACGGATGCAGTATGTCCACTACACCGAACGACCCAAAAGACTTTAGATCCTCATCAGTGAAGACGCTCTCCATATTCAAGCTAAACATTGCCGACATAGTTAATTCGATCTCGCAAGTTCTACGTTCGTTGGCACTCGACACCGATAGTCGGTATGTGACGTGATACAAGACGGTAGTGTCCGATAGCCGCACCAACGTGGGACTAACTTCATACTTGGAAAGAGATAGCGGCTGCTCTGCGCTAGGAAGCAATAGGTCCGCACGGATACTTCGGAGCCGAAGGTCAATAAGCTTTACCGAGCTAGACACTCGTACCGAACGGGCCAACCGGAGACGTTCTTCGTATCCACGATGTTCAGCCATTACGCATCCGTGCGTCGCCGCGCAAGCACGTGAGAAGCCCTGAGCCTAAGGATGTCTGCATCGGAAACAAAGTGGTCGTCTCGCTTATCAACATATGTAACGGGTAGAATCCTCGGTCTGCCGACAGCATGGCGCTTAGCGGTTTTTTCAATTGCACGCCACACCTCGAACCCCTCCTCAACAGAGACTGGCTGAACAGCCGATGACTCGTATTGAATTTCTCTCTCTCGCCAACAAACAACGCTGCTCCACGAGGTGGACAGTCGGAACTGCAGCTCTAGGCCCAAGGCTCTTGCGTATCGCTGCAAGGTTGACAAGCGCGGCTCTTTTTCGCCCTTTTCAATCTCGGACACTGCAGACTGCGTGGTATTCATGCGTCTAGCAAGGTCTGCCTGATTGAGATTCATAGTGCGCCGAATCTGCGCCAGCACTTGGACCAGAAGACGGCGATTGTTGGCATCAGACATGAAGTTAGGGTCGTTAAGCTCCGGCAATAGCGCAATGATGTCGCCGGCTCGGCCAAGTGAGTGATAGCCGTTGCGCTCGTGGTGAGTTACCGAACGGGTGCGGACTGTAGCCTCGTCCTCCTCATGAGGTGGCATGTCAGCCATCGCAGTCTCCCTGGGCACGCACGATCAACGCGTCCGCGAGCATACATGCGGCCACGTATCGGTTTAGACAGATACTCGCACTAACGAACGCAGGAGGGAAGGGTAATGTTGGCGGTTCGACCGTTCAGCGGACGCGAGTCCAGACGATGAACGTGGACATTTAGCCGTTGGCTAAGTTATCCTGCCGCCTCGGATTGATCGGATCGTTACCTACCGCAGGAGCATGCACACGATCCGTATGTCCAGCTGACTAGGTACCAACAGCACCAACAGCCACTTCAGTCACTGATCGCCCAACTACCAGTGATGACCAACACGGAGGCTTCGTCGACGTGAGCCTCGGCGTACGCCCTAACCAGCAGCTAACACTTCGCTCGGCGCCAGCAATCATACGGTCCGTTGGCACTAGTTACACGACGTGAGGGTGCTCGTTGAGCACAGGAGAACACGGGGTGCGTCGCACTATCCGTCCGATGCAGACTAAGATGCTTGTCGTTACATTGGTGGCATCGTCGATGAGATGCGCTGGACGGCTCCGCGGTTCCCGAGATTGCCGGGTTTTTTCAACCACCGGGACGGAGGTGGGCTGCAAGAAGGCCCCCAGCCCACCGAAACATGTGATCGAGTTCGCGTTCCAGATACGCAACTTGCGGGTAGCATGGCTCGTACTCCCCGAGCTGACATTGAGCCGTCGGCCGGAGTGGGTGGGCAAGCTGGCGCCAACCAGCCCCCACCAAGCGCGAAGGGGCGCCCCAGGGGCGCCCCTTCGTGTATTGCTTGATAACGATATTTAGATAAAGTAGAAGATGATCCGCAGGATGGCCCCCACGAGCACGACAAACGGGGTCACAAGCTTGATCATCTTCTGGTGCTTGGTCAGCCACCGACGCAGCCAGATCGGAATGATCGTCTTGCGACGCGCTCCGCACCGCCGGCAGGGCTGCGCTCGGCGCTTGGCTGCCGGACCTCCGGAGATCATCCGCTTGGCAGAGCCGTTGTGCGGCCCCTGTTTCTGCTGGGGGATGTCCAGCCGGTACGCCCCCCGCGCCTTCCCGGTGTGAGGAAGTCCGCTGGTGCCAGCCGCCTTCTTGTCTTCCGAGGTGTGGCTTCTGTGGTTAGGGTGGTTGTCAGCGCACCGCTTCTTGCACGTCACCTGAACTCCTTTTGCTGGGTTTGAGCCGTCGACCTTCGTGCCCTACTGCCATCCGATCTCCCACGCAGCGCCAACTACGGGGGATGTGATGAGAGTAGGTTATGTAATGGATCAAGAATCGCTGGGGCACGATGTAACGTATCGCCAAGTCGTGATACTCCACATCGCTCTGTCGCGATGGCAGCACCCTACCAGTTCGCTAACGCTACCTAGCTCAAACTCAGATGGGTAACTTGAATGCAAGCCATTGCATGTAACCATCAGTGATTTGACTATCACTAAGCGTGATTCCCGGCCTCACGCTCGTTGCAGTTGTTCAATACCCGTGGCAGCGAGCTGTCCGCGATCATTTGGACTTAGCAAGGTCACGGATCGCGTCTGACGTGTCCGAAACAGCAGGGCCTGAATCTTCGGCCCCAACCCTACGCTGGCCAACAGTCAAACCGCCGTCGCGTCGCATGTAGATCAAACCATGCGGCAGTCCGCTGGGAGAGATCCGGGAGACGATCTTGCTCTTGGCAGTGATTTACACGCTCGTCAGCCAACAGCACCCAACGCCCTGACCAGCAGGATACTGACTAGCACCAGCACCTGCGCCGCCTCGGACGTTATTCGGGACGAAGAGGCCGTCGGTTCAAATCCGGCTACCCCGACCAAAGTAAGTGCAGTTCAAGGGCGGGTCTTCCTTACGGGAGACCCGCCCTTGACGCTTTTCGGGGCAATCGCCGTCCGCATCGTGATCTGAGTCACTCCATTTCTCGCAACCTTTCCCCGCTGTCGGCGTGTGAAGGCCGACAGCAGCGCGAAGGCCGTTCATCTCAGCCGGTCGGCCCCCGCTGCGGAAGGGGATGACAGTGAACGGGATGGGCAGCACCGGCTGGAGCGTCTGGCGCCTGGCCACCCTGCGGCTGGCGTCCGGTGTCGTACACGCAGTACCTGATCTCGCCCGACCGGCGGATCAACGCAGACGTCTCGCCGGTGGCGACCGACTTCACCGGCGACGGCGTGCCTGACCTGCGGACGGTGGCGCCCGCTGGGGTGGTCACCGCGTATGTCGTCTCCGAGCGGTCCGCGACGGGCGCCGCTCGGCTCACGGCATCGGCTCCGCAGGCTCTGGCATAACGGGGGGGCGCGGGGGCGAAAGCCCCCGCGCCTGTTAATGCCATACTCGACCACCTTCGTCCAGGGAGATCAGGTGCAGGGCCAGCTCGATTTCGCGGAGTTCTACTCCGCGGCATTCGGCCCGCTGACATCCCAATTGCACGCGTTCGTCGGTAGTCACGCCGAGGCGCAGGACCTCGTACAGGAGGCGTTCTGCCGGGCTTTCGGCAGATGGTCGACGATCTCTCGCTATGACGATCCGCAAGCCTGGGTACGCCGGGTGGCCTGGAACCTCGCGGTCAGCCGCTGGCGGCGTACCCGGCTGGTCCGGCTGTGGCAGCGCGACCTGGCGCCGGCGGACGTGCCCGAGCCCACCGGCGGTGATATCGACCTGGCTCGAGCCCTGGCAGAGCTGCCCCCGGACCAGCGTCAGGCGATCGTGCTGCACTACCTCGCCGACATGCCCGTCACCGACGTGGCCGCCTTCATGGAGGCGCCGGAGGGCACGGTCAAGGCGTGGCTCCACCGCGGTCGCGGCGCGCTCGCCGCGAGCCTCGGTGCCGACGCGGAGGCGGCGCGGTCCGCCGCGCAGGCGCGAACCCGGCCGCCGGGAGTGGCCGCGGTGCGCGCCACCGTCACCCGGCGTTACGCGACCCGCGCGACGGCCCTGCTGGTGGGCGCCCTGGCGCTCGCCGCAGGTGCGCTGGTCCCCATCAGCGCCGGGGTGGCACCCACCAATCCGTCGCCCGGGGTCTCTCCTTCACCCGCCTCCCCGTCGCCCTCCCCCACCGCCACGCCGAGCGCCCAGCCGAGCACTCAGGCACCCTCCGCGCCCACGAACCCCGCCCGCAGCACCTCCACCTGCCCGTACGACACCATGGCGGCGACGATGCTGCTGGTGAGCCCGGCGCCGGACACCTATGCCAAGTCGGCGCAGCTCCAGGCGGCCTGCCCGTCGATGCGGATGCGGGTCACCCGAGCCACCTACGTCGGGGCGACCGCCACCGCGGCGAAGCTGACCCGCCACGCCACCACGTCCGGGACGCTGACCTCCCAGTCGGCGGTGCGTGTGGCCACCCCTGGCAGACCCGCGGGCGAGTGCTACGCCCGGCTTCAGGTGACCCTCGCCGGGTCTGCGAGCCTGCCGGCCTCCATCCCGAACCCGATCCCCGACCTGGTGAGCTCCGGCCGCGAGGACAGCTTCGACTACTACTGGGCGTCTCGGGGCCTGCGCGTACTCGACATGTCGTGGGCGGACCCGGTCTGCTGACCGGTCATGGCAGCAGCCGCCGGGCGCGTACCGCCTTCGCCGCGACGAAACCCGCGAGCAGCATCATCGCCGCGGCCGCCCCGGCGAGCCACGGACCGCGCGACCGGTCCTCGGCCGGGGCTGCGGCCAGGCGTGTCTCCGGGGACTCCGCCCGGTCCAGGCCGAGGGGCGGTTCGGGGGACCCGGACGGCGGCGGAGAGGGCGGCAGCGACCCCCGGGGCGAGGCAGGCGCCTGGGTACGCGTCGCGTACCGGCGCAGTTCGTCCTGCCGCACCGCCGGGTCGTAGGAGAAGCTCACCTGGTCGCTCACCGACGGCGTGCACGTGGCGCCGAAGTACACGTCCGCGTCGTACCAGCCCGGCCTGGTCCCCTGGCGAAAGGACATCCGCAGGCGGACAGAGTGCCGGGTGTGCGGAGCCAGCGCCGGCAACCGCTCTTCATCGGTGAGCCACCACGACAGCGACGGTGGGGGCTGCGGTTCCCAGTGCCACTGCAGGTGCACCGGGTGCCATGCCCCGCCGTCGATGCTCCAGGACAGGCTGGGCGTGATCGGCGAGACCTCGCGGGGCATCGCCAGGCGGTCATACGGAATGACGATCAGCTGGAACGCGATCGAGACGTCGGTCAGCGCGACGTTTCCACTGTTGGTGAGGGTTGTGCCGGAGATCGTCGCCTGCTCCGGGACCCCGGCGATCGGAGCGCTGCTGGCGGATTCCGTCACGGTGAGCTTTCCGGGGCAGCGGGCCGGAGTGGGTGATGCCGCCGGCGGACTCGCCGGGACGGCGACGCTGCTCGGGGACGGTGAGGGCGAAGGCGACGGTTCGGTGGCCGACGCCGGTGTCGCGCCGACAGCCGCCGAGACTGCGAAGGTGGCGAACGCGAGGCAGCTGTAGGTGAGTCTGCGGTAGCCGGCCACTGGCACCTCCGGAGAGTCCGATGTCGAAGCAACCAGAGGTTAGCCTCGGCGGGAAAGGGCCCTGCCCGGTGTCCCGCCGGCGACGTCCGGGGTCAGTGTCGTAGGCGCGGGTTAGTTTCACACCCACGAGTGAGCCGGACTCAGCGACCCTGATGGGAAAGCGCGGCTACGGGGGGTGGGTGAGCGTCCCCGGCGTGCTCGGGACCCGACCGGATTCCGATACTCCACCCCCCTTCACCCCCTCCGACACGGTCGGTTACCTGACGGAATCGGCCAGTTGCGGACGGTTGCCATCATGGGGCGATGTTCGCCACTCGCCGCGCCAAATGGGTCACCCTCACCGTCGTCCTGGCGGCCGTTATCGCCTGGACCGTCCTGGCGCTGCTGCTGGATCGCGACGCCTACGGCGCGATGACCGATGGAGTGCAGGCCGTCGGCGTGGTCGCGGCGCTCGGGCTGGCCGCGGCGACCCTGCTCCGGGACAACCGGGACCGCCGCGTCGACCGCGCGCTCGCGCTGCACCAGGAGCTGTCGACCGGCGACCTTTGGCAGGCCCGGCAGCGGCTCGTCACCCACCTGACCAGGCTCGACGCCGAGCAGCGCAAGGAGGGCGACCCCGAGCGGGTCCGCCGGGTCACCCGCGAGCAGCTGCGCAGCGACCCCCGGGCCTCCGTCTACGCGGACGGCATCGGGTCGCCCCGCATCGACGCCGACCTGCTCGTGCGCTTCTTCGAACGCGCCGAGGCGGCCCGGCGTACGCACGCCCTGGACGTGCCGCTGTTCGGGGAGCTGATCGGGCGGCAGGCGGTGTGGTGGAACACCGCCCTGATCGCCGACGGCAGGACCTGGACGTGCCGGCGGTCGCTGACCGAGCTGGCGGCCTGGGCGAGCGCCGCCGGTCCGTACGCGCCGGGCGGCCGGAACCTCGGCCTGGAGTCGGCGGTGCGGGACTTCGGACCCGAGCACGGCGCCCCCGCCGCGGTCGGTGACTGACGTGCCACCCCGGGCCCGCCGTGGGACGACGTGCCGAAACTCACCTTCCCAGCATCCGGGAGGGCGGCGGCGTACCGTCGCTCGCCAGCCTGATCGCGTACCGCGTCGGTGGCCAACAGGTTCCCAGCTTCCAGCCGCTCGTACCACGTGGCCCACTCGCAGAAGCGACGATTTTTCGCGCACCGTGAGTAAGCTTGGCGGCCGTAAGCCCCTTACCCCGGATAGTGGATCAAGCGGAACCCCACCTCGTGCCCCTTAATCGCATCATTGATGATGTCGCCGCAGCACTGCGGGCCTCACGCAGTGCGGTCGAGGCGTGCGGTGCCACCGTGTCGGTGCTCAGCCGGCACACCCCGGCACTCATCGAGGCGCTGCTGCACGTGAAAGACCAGCTCCGCTGCGTCTCGGCCAGCGGCGCCTGGCAGGTGTTCTCCGCGGTCCCGCTGGGCCGGGGCGTGGTCGGCCGGGTGTACGCCAGCGGCAAGGCCGTCACGATCCTGGACGTCGCCAACGACCCCGACTACATCCGGCTCGGGCCGCCCATCACCGCGGAGATCTGCGCGCCGATCATCGACCGCACCGGCCACCCGGTCGGCGTGCTCAACGCCGAGTGGGACGAGGCGCACTCGCTGGACGGCTGGGAAGAGATCATCATCCAGTCCGGCCGCCTGCTCGGCGCCCGGCTCAGCGAACTCGGCGGACCGCCGCCCGAGACCCGCAGCGAGCAGCTGCTGCGCCACTCGCTCGCGCTGACCAGCGCCGAGACCGACGGCGAGGTGCTGCTGCGGGCCTGCCGCGCGGCCCGCGAGGTGACCGGGCTGGCCGCCGCCGTCCTGCTGCGACCCGCACCCGACCTGCTGCCCGAGCTCGCCGACGCCGAGCCGGACGAGGCCGAGCGGTCCATGAGCGTGGTCATCGCGGCCAGCTCACCCGAGCCGCGGGACCGGCCGCTGGTCGCCCGGCTGGCCCAGATCGAACCCGAGCGGCTGTCCGCCCTGCTCGACGAGGCGTGCCGGTACGGCGCGTCGTACACGCTGGGCGATCCGGCGGTGCTGGACGCGCGCGGGTTCGAGGCGCTGACCGGGGCCGGGGTCCGCACGATGATCGCGGTACCGCTGGGCGCCAGCACCCCGACGGTCACCTCGTCGACCGGCGCCCTGGTGGTGCTGGACGAGACGGCGATAGTGCCCGACAGCGCCATGGTCAACCTGCTGGAGCTGCTGGCGGCGCAGGCCACCAGCTGCCTGGAGAAGCTCAGCACGCTGCGGCGGCTGCACCGGCAGGCCAACTCCGACCCGCTGACCGGCCTGCGCCACGGCGGCCCGTTCGGCGCCCGGCTGGCCGCGGCGACGCCGGGCCAGACCGCCCTGCTGGCGATCGACATCGACGAGTTCAAGACGGTCAACGACACGCTCGGCCACGCCGCCGGGGACCGGGTGCTGGTGCAGATGGCCGTGGCGTTGCAGCAGGCGCTGCGGCTGGGCGACGAGCTGTTCCGGGTCGGCGGCGACGAGTTCGTGGCCGTGATCGACGTGCCGAGCGCGGCCGAGGCGATGCTGATCGCGGAGCGGCTGCTGACCGCCGCGCGCGCCACCAGCCGCACGATCAGCGTCGGCGTGGCCGTGCAGCGCGAGCAGGAGAGCCCTGAGGCGGCGCTGTACCGCGCCGACCAGGCCCTCTACAAGGTCAAACGAGCCGGCCGCAACGGCGCCCAACTCGCGGACTGACTTACGCGCCGTCGAAAGCGTGCAGTTTCGGGGAAACTGCAGGAATCCGGGTCAAGATTCCAGCACTTTCCCCGAAACTGCACGCAACCACCTAGCGCCCGGTGAGCTCGCTCGCGAGGAGTTCGGCGATCTGGGCGGTGTTCAGGGCGGCGCCCTTGCGGAGGTTGTCGCCGGTCACGAAGAAGTCCAGCGCGCGCGGGTCGTCGACGGCCCGGCGGATGCGGCCGACCCAGGACGGGTCGGTGCCGACGGCGTCGATGGGCATCGGGAACTCGCCCGCGCCCGGGTCGTCGACCACGATCACGCCGGGGGCGCTGTCCAGCACCCCGCGCGCGTCGGCCGCGTCGACCTCGGAGCCGAACACCGCGTGCACGGCGACCGAGTGGCCGGTCACCACGGGGACGCGTACGCAGGTCGCGCTGACCTTCAGGCCGGGCAGCCCGAGGATCTTGCGGGACTCGTTGCGCATCTTCAACTCTTCGCTGGACCAGCCGCCGTCCTTGAGCGAACCGGCGAACGGCACCACGTTGAGCGCGACCGGTGCCGCGAACGGGCCCAGGTCGTCGCCGATGGCGTGGCGGACGTTGCCGGTGCGCGAACCCAGCAGCCGGTCCCCGGCCACCTTGGTGAGCTGGTCGTGCAGCGCGTCGACGCCGGACTGGCCGGCGCCGGAGACCGCCTGGTACGACGCGAGCACGAGCTCCTTGAGCCCGTACGCGTTGTGCAGGGGCGCGATGGCCACGATCATCGCCAGCGTCGTGCAGTTGGCGTTGGCGATGATGCCCTTGGGCCGGTTGCGCGTCTGCTCCGGGTTGATCTCGGGCACGACCAGGGGCACGTCCGGGTCCATCCGAAACGCGCCGGAGTTGTCGACCGCGACCGCGCCGCGCGCCACCGCGACCGGCGCCCAGATGGCGGAGACCTCGTCGGGCACGTCGAACATGGCCACGTCGACGCCGTCGAAGGCCTCCTCGCGGAGCGCGACGACCTCGACCTCCTCGCCGCGGACCATGAGCCGCCGACCGGCGGAGCGGGCCGAGGCGATGAGGCGGATCTCGCCCCACACGTTGCGGCGGTGGCTGAGGATGTCGAGCATCACCGTGCCGACGGCGCCGGTGGCGCCGACGACGGCGAGGGTGGGCAGCCTGCCGGGGGTGGGCACCGCCGTCACCTGCCGGTACCGGCGTAGACCACGGCCTCCTCGGACCCGCCGAGCTCGAACGCGTCGTGCACGGCGCGGACGGCCTCGTCGAGGTCGGTGTCGCGGCAGACGACCGAGATGCGGATCTCCGAGGTGGAGATGATCTCGATGTTCACGCCGGCGCGGGCCAGCGCCTCGCAGAAGGTGGCGGTCACGCCGGGGTTGGAGCGCATACCGGCGCCGACCAGCGAGATCTTGCCGATGTGGTCGTCGTACAGCAGGCCCTTGAAGCCGACCCGCTCCTGGACCTTCTGCAGCGCGGCCATCGCGGTGGGGCCGTCGACCTTGGGCAGCGTGAACGAGATGTCGGTGCGGCCGGAGGCCTCGGTGGAGACGTTCTGCACGATCATGTCGATGTTGATCTCAGCGTCGGCCAGCGCGCGGAAGATGTTGGCCGCCTCGCCCGGCTCGTCCGGCACGGAGACGATCGTGATCTTGGCTTCGCTGCGGTCGTGCGCCACACCGGTGATGAGTGCTTGCTCCACGGAAAGGTCCTCCATTGATCCGGTGACGAGGGTTCCGGTCTTGGTCGAGTACGAAGAACGGACGTGGATGTTCAGGCCGAACCGGCGCGCGTACTCCACGCTGCGCAGGTGCAGGATCTTGGCACCGCTGGCCGCGAGTTCGAGCATCTCCTCGTACGTGATCTGCTCGACCTTGCGGGCGTTGGGCACGATCCGCGGGTCGGCGCTGTAGACGCCGTCCACGTCGGTGTAGATCTCGCACACGTCGGCCTTGAGCGCGGCCGCCAGCGCCACCGCGGTGGTGTCCGAGCCGCCCCGGCCGAGCGTGGTGATGTCCTTGGTGTCCTGGGACACGCCCTGGAAGCCCGCCACGATCACGATCGCGCCCTCGTCGAGCGCGCCGCGCAGGCGGCCCGGGGTCACGTCGATGATGCGCGCCTTGCCGTGCGTCGACGTGGTGATCACGCCCGCCTGCGACCCCGTGTACGACCGGGCCTCGTAGCCCAGGTTGTGGATCGCCATCGCCAGCAGCGCCATCGAGATGCGCTCACCCGCGGTGAGCAGCATGTCGAACTCGCGACCGGGCGGCAGCGGGCTGACCTGGTGAGCCAGGTCGATCAGCTCGTCCGTCGTGTCGCCCATCGCCGAGACGACCACGCACACGTCGTTGCCGGCCTTGCGGGTCGCCACGATGCGCTCGGCGACGCGCTTGATCCGCTCGGCGTTGGCGACCGACGAACCGCCGTACTTCTGCACCACGAGGGCCACGGTGCCGGGCTCCTCTCCACGTCAGGGCTTAGGGACGTCTCAGCTTAACCGTGGCCGCACCGGGCACCTGCGGCTCGATCCCAGCAGTCGGGCGCCGGTGCCGGTGCCGTACCAGATCCTCTGCCGCACCGCCTCGCGCGCCCGCCGGAAGTCCGCCGCAGCCGTGCCGCGACCGGAAGAAATCTGGCCTGTGACACCCGCCACACCGACCGCGGTCCGCCGCACAGTGGAGTCGGCAGACGACAATGGGCGCGTGCGTCGGGCTACCCTCACCCCTCTTGCCTTGATCGTCGCGAGCATGGCCCTGTCGGCCTGCGGAGACACCGTCCCCCAGGCGACACCGAGCGCCACCGCGACGACCGTCGCCGGGCCCGTGGAGGCGACCGAGCCCCGTGCCCAGCTCGCCGGCCGGGCCGCGGCCGCCAAGGACCTCAAGCAGGTCGCGACGTACACCTTCACCTCGCCGAAGCGGCCGGTGCGCCGGGTGACCATCACCCGGGCCGTCGACCGCACCTGGCGCATCGACCTGCCCGGCGGCGCGTACAGCGGCCAGGTCGACATCGCGCTGGTGTGGACCGCCGGGGCGCTGCACCAGTGCGCCCTGCCCGCGGGCAACCACCCCTTCGCCGGCTGCGTACGGCTGCCCGGCCCGCTGCCGACCAAGGCCGACGTGAAGCTGGAGCACCTGGTCACCGACTGGCTGGGCGTGCTGACCGACCGCCGCGCGGCGCTGGCCGTGGCCGAGGTGGACACGCTGCCCGGCGCGGCGGGCCGCTGCTACTCGGTGGAGTCCTCGGCGGCCAGCCTCAAGCTGCCCATGGACGCGGGCATCTACTGCTTCGAGGCCGACGGCACGCTGACCGCCGCCCGGGTCGGCTTCGGCACCCTGATGCTGTCCGGCCCGCCCGCGCCGGGGCCGCAGACCGTCCAGATGCCCGGCCCGATCGTCCCCGGCCAGCCCCTGCCCATCAACGCCCCACCCTCCCCCAGCCCCTCGGTCTCGCCATCAGGCACCCCGAGTCCGACTCCGAAGGCGTCCCCGAAGGCCTGACCCATCGACGCCATGTCCACTGGCGCGAATCGGCGGTATCTATCACCCCGCTCGCGCCGGTAGGCTGTTTTCCCGTACGCGTCGCACCGGGAGGGTGATGATCGTGACTGTGACTATCGATCTGCCCAGCGACGGCGTGATCACGCGCGCGACGTTCGAGAACCTGCCCACCCCCAATCGGGGCTGGGCGTGGGAACTGCACGACGGAAGGCTGGAGCTCGTCCACATGCCGGTCACCATCTGGCACTGGCAGATCATCCTGATGATCCTGGAGCACTGGCGCCGCAACGGGCACGAGGTCGCCGGGGAGCAGTACGTCGCGGACAGCGGCTTCGTACGCGGAGGCAGCGGCCGCAACAACTTCGTCGCCGACGGGGTCGTCTTCGTCGCCGGCCATCGGCCCCGCCCTCGTGACACGACCCACGACGCGGGTGTCATCCACGTCGTCGTCGAGGCCGTCTCGGACCGGAGCGAGGAGAACGACGCCGTGAACAAGTTCGGCGTCTATGCGGCGCTCGGCGTCGAGCACTACTGGATCGTGCGCGGCGACGCCGATGCGGACCAGGTCGACGGCATGATCACCATGCACGTCCTGCGCGGCGGCACTTATGAGGTCGCGGGGCACCGCATGGTGTCCAAACTCGGTTGAGATCCTGACCTGACAGGTCAGCGGGCACGGGGCAGCGTGAGCGGCTTTCATCCGGTGGGATGTCCGGCATGGGGGTACGCGATAACCTGATCCCGCCTGCCGGGATAGCCCGGCGGCTGTCCGCGCAGAACCTGCTGGCCGGAATCGGCTACGGCACGTTCCTGACCGGCAGCGCCGTCTTCTTCACCAGGGTCGTCGGCCTGCGGCCGCACGAGATCGGCCTGGGCCTGTCCGCCGCGGCGGCGGCCGCACTGCTGCTCGCCGTGCCGCTGAGCGCCCTGGCCGACCGGATGGGTCCGCTGACGCTGTGGAGCCGCGCCACGGCCGTGCAGGCGCTGCTGTTCGGCTGCTGGCCGCTGGTGCGGGGCTTCGGCGCGTTCATCGCGGTGATCGTGGCGGTGGAGCTCGCCGCGACGGTGGCGCAGGCGGGACGCAGCGTGTACCTGATCGAGGCGCTGGCGCCGGAGGAGCGGGTGCGCACCCAGGCGTTCTCCCGCTCCTGGCTCAACGTCGGCTGGTCGCTCGGGGCCGGGCTGGCGGCGCTGGCGCTGGCGCTGGACATCCGCCCCGCCTACTACGGCATGGTGCTGGTCAACGGCGTGGTGCTGCTGGCCAACTCCTACTTCATCGCGAAACTGCCCGCGCTCGTACGCCACGAGAAGCAGCACGCGGCGCGCACCAGGGCGCGAGAGGTCTTCCGCGACCGGCCCTACCTGGCCGTCACCGCCGTGTGCGCGGTGCTGGCCTCCTACATCACGGTCGCGATGGAGGTGGCGCCGCTGTGGCTGCTGCACCGGACCGACGCGCCGCGCTGGTGGCTGGGCGTGCTGACGGTCACCAACACGCTGATGGCGACGACGCTGCAGGTGGCGCTGACCCGCGGCACGCACACCCTGACCGGGGCGGTCCGCTCGCTGCGCCTGGGTGCGCTGACCGCCGCCCTGGGCTGCCCGATCTACCTGGTCGCGGGCGGCACGGCCGGATGGCCGACGATGGCGGTGCTGCTGGCGGCAACGGTGCTGCTGACCCTGTCCGAGCTGCTGTACTCGGCGGGGGCGTGGACGGTGATGGCCGAGCTGCCGCCGCCGGACCAGCGGGGGGCCTACCTCGGGGCGTTCCGGATGGGCACCTCGGCGCAGGCGATGATCGCCCCGGCGGGACTGATCGCGCTCGCGGTGAGCACCGGTGGCTGGGGCTGGCTGGCGATCGCGGCGATGTTCGCGGTCGGCGGGCTGGTCGTCGGGCCGGTAGTGGTACGTGCGGCGGGCTCGCGTCCCAGTCTTCGGGCAACGGCTCCCGCAACGGCCACGGCGGCGTAAAGTCGACGACTGTCATGCGGTACGTGAGCCTCCTGCTTCGCTGCCGCGACGAGGCCTAGCCGCTGCCCACTGCGCAGCCACACCGGCACCTCGTCGCGGAGTAGCGGCGCGTGCCCGTTTGCCGGTTTCCCGTACAGCTCCCGGGCCCCGGCAATCCTGTTGCCAGGTCAACGAAATCGATCCGTACCGCCGTGTGCTTGCCCACACAACCGCCTCGGATCGCGCGACCCGCATGACTTTAAAGGAGCATGGAACCCATGTCTGCTGCAGCTCAGCGCCCCAGCAAGATGCCCTTCCAGCGTTACCGCGGCTACCACGAGCAGTTCCGCGTGGACGTCGCCGACCGGACCTGGCCCACCCGCCGCGTCGAGGCCGCCCCGCAGTGGTGCGCGGTGGACCTGCGCGACGGCAACCAGGCCCTGATCGACCCGATGTCCCCCGATCGCAAGCGCCGCATGTTCGAGCTGCTGGTCAAGATGGGATACAAGGAGATCGAGGTCGGTTTCCCGGCGGCCAGCGAGACCGACTTCTCGTTCGTGCGGCAGCTCATCGAGGAGCAGCTGATCCCGGACGACGTGACCATCCAGGTGCTGGTGCAGTGCCGCGAGCACCTGATCGAGCGGACGTTCGAGAGCCTGCGCGGGGCGAAGCGGGCGATCGTGCACTTCTACAACTCGACCTCCACGCTGCAGCGCGAGGTGGTGTTCGGCCTGGACACCGACGGCATCACCGCGATCGCCACCGACGGGGCCCGGCTGTGCCAGAAGTACGCCGAGATGATCACCCCGGACACCGAGATCCGGTACGAGTACTCGCCCGAGTCCTACACGGGCACGGAGCTGGAGTACGCGCTCGAGGTGTGCTCGGCGGTGATCGAGGTCATCGACCCGACGCCCGAGCGCCCGCTGATCATCAACCTGCCCGCCACGGTCGAGATGGCCACGCCGAACGTGTACGCCGACTCGATCGAGTGGATGCACCGCCGCCTGCCGCGCCGCGACTCGGTCATCCTGAGCCTGCACCCGCACAACGACCGGGGCACCGGCGTGGCCGCCGCCGAGCTGGGCCTGCTGGCCGGCGCCGACCGGATCGAGGGCTGCCTGTTCGGCAACGGCGAGCGCACCGGCAACGTCGACCTGGTCACGCTGGGCCTGAACCTGTTCAGCCAGGGCATCGATCCGAAGATCGACTTCACCGGCATCGACGAGATCAAGCGGGCGGTCGAGTACTGCAACCAGCTGCCGGTGCACGAGCGGCACCCGTACGCCGGCGACCTGGTCTACACGGCGTTCTCCGGCTCGCACCAGGACGCGATCAAGAAGGGCCTGGACGCGCACGCCCGCAAGGCCGCCGACGCCGGGGTGCCGGTGGCCGACTTCGAGTGGGGCGTGCCCTACCTGCCGATCGACCCGAAGGACCTGGGGCGCTCGTACGAGGCCGTCATCCGGGTGAACTCGCAGTCGGGCAAGGGCGGCGTCGCGTACATCATGAAGTCCGAGCATCAGCTGGACCTGCCGCGCCGTCTGCAGATCGAGTTCTCGGGCGTGGTCCAGCGCCGCACCGACGACGCCGGTGGCGAGGTCACCCCGGCCGAGATGTACTCGATCTTCGCCGACGAGTACCTGACCGACCGCAGGCTGGCGGTGCGCTCGTACTCGGTGTCGACCGTCGACGGCAAGGTGGAGCTGGTCGCCGAGGCCGACCTGGACGGCGCGCCCTGTCGCCTGACCGGGGTGGGCAACGGCCCGATCGACGCGTTCAGCCACGCGCTGTCCGACCACAACGTGAGCGTGCGGGTGCTGGACTACGCCGAGCACGCGCTGACCAGCGGCGGTGACGCCCAGGCGGCCGCCTACGTCGAGTGCGACGTGGACGGCGAGACCCGCTGGGGCATCGGCATCGACGCCAACATCGTGACCGCCTCGCTGAAGGCGGTCGCCAGCGCGGTCAACCGGCACTGACGATCACGAGGAGGGGCACCTGCCGTACTCGGGCAGGTGCTCCTCCTTCTGTCTGCGCACCTCCGCGCGGTCCAGCGGCACGTGCGGGCAGATGAACAGCGCCAGCGCCGACGCGGCGACCAGCACCCCGGCCGCCCACAGCGCCGCCTGCCGGTACCCGGCGGTCAGCGGCGCGGCCTGCTCGTACTGGTCGCCGGTGAGCCCGACCAGCAGCGGCAGCACCGCCACGGCCAGCAGCGACCCGGCCCGCGCGGCCGCGTTGTTGACGCCGCTGGCCACCCCGGCGTGCCGGACCGCGACGGCGGCCAGCACCGCGGCGGTCAGCGGGGCCACGAACAGGGTCAGCCCGGCGCCGAACGCGAGCACCCCGGGCAGTATCCCGGTCCAGTAGTCGGTGCCCGGACCGACCCCGCGCAGCAGCAGCACGCCGAGCGCGCAGCAGAGAGGGCCAGCCGTGAGCTGCAGTTTCGGCCCGATCTTCGTGGCCAGGGCACCGGAGCGCTCGGACAGGGCGAACATGAGCAGCGTCATCGGCAGGGTGGACAGGCCGGCCTGCAGCGCCGTGTACCCGACGACGTTCTGCAGGAAGATGACCAGCAGGAACAGGAAGCCGCCGAACGCGCCGTACACCAGCAGGGTGTAGAGGTTCAGCACCGAGAAGGCGCGCGAGTCGAACAGCGTGAGCGGCAGCATCGCCCGCGGTCCGCGCTGCCGCTCGCGCAGCAGGAACGACACCGCGCCGACCACCGCGACGACCAGTCCGCCGAGCACGGCCGCCGAGGCGAACCCCTGCTCCGGCCAGGCGATCAGGGCGTAGGTGAGCCCGGCCAGGGCGACCGCACCGAGCAGGCCCCCGGCGAGGTCGAAGTGGTGGTCGGTCTCGGGCGACCGGCTCTCCGGCACATACCGGTGTGCGAGCAGCACCGCCGCCGCCGCGAGCGGCACGTTGATCAGGAAGATCCAGCGCCAGGACGCCTGGTCGATGAGCACGCCGCCGACGAACGGCCCGAGCGCGGTGGTGACCCCGGCCAGCCCGGACCAGGCTCCGATCGCGCGCGCCCGGTCCTGCTCGGCGAACGACGCCTGCAGCAGCGCCAGCGAGCCCGGGGTGAGCAGGGCGGCCCCGACCCCCTGCAGGATCCGCGCCGCGATCAGCAGCTCGACGTCCGGGGCGAAGCCGCAGGCCACGGAGGCCAGGGTGAACCAGACGACGCCGACGACGAACATCCGGCGGCGCCCCCAGTGGTCGCCCAGCGCCCCGCCCAGCAGCACGAAGGCGGCCAGCGTCAGCGTGTAGCCGCTGACCACCCACTGCAGCTGCGCCAGTGTCGCGCCGAGGTCGCGGCCGAGCGATGGCAGAGCCACGTTGACCACGGTCGAGTCGAGGAACGCCATCCCGGAGGCGAGCACCGCCGCGGCCAGCGTTCCCTTGCCCGCGCGGCTGCGCAGCGTCAGTCCGGCATCCACTCGGCCCATTCTCGTTCGCCGCCGCGCCGGGCGCACGCCGAAACCGGACACCTGCGCAGACGTCGTCCGAGTAGTTGCGACAGCACGGAACACCCGTAGGGTTAGCACGTGCGTTCCCCCAAACCTCTCAGATGGACCGGTATCTCCCTACTCTTGACCGCCACCCTGTTCGCCGGCGCCTGCGACCCCGAAGCGGGCACGGGCTCCCCCGGTGGCAAGGCCAGCAACGGCGCGCGGCCGCCCGTGGCCGCGGGTGACGGCACCGCCGCGGCGGCGTCGCTGAAGGGCCTCAAGGTCGCCGAGGCGCGGCCGATGACCGGCTACAGCCGCGACCGCTTCCCGCACTGGAAGAAGGCGGGCAGCAACTGCGACGTCCGCGACACCGTGCTGGCCCGCGACGGCAAGAACATCAAGCTGGACGGCTGCAACGTCACCGGCGGCAGCTGGCACAGCGTCTACGACGGCGCCGACACCACCGACCCGCTGAAGGTCGACATCGACCACATGGTGCCGCTCGCGGCGGCGTGGCGGTCCGGGGCCGACTCGTGGACCGACGACAAGCGCTCGGAGTTCGCCAACGACCTGACCCGGCCGCAGCTGTTCGCGGTCTCGGCCAGCAGCAACCGGTCCAAGGGCGACCAGGACCCGTCGACGTGGAAGCCGCCGTCGCGCGACTTCTGGTGCACCTACGCCGTTGATTGGATCACGGTGAAGACGTACTGGAAGCTCACCGTGACCTCGGCCGAGAAGGCCGCCCTGACGGACATGCTGGAGTCTTGCGTATGAGCACCCTGACCACGAACATCGTCGCCGGTCCTGGCGGAGTCATGACCGATGAGGTGGGTGTGGTCACCGGCGAGCTGACCCTCGCCAGCGAGCTGGGCGCCGACGGGCTGGCCCGGCTCAAGGTGCAGTACCTGGGCGCGGGCGAGTGGTACACGGTGACCGGGGCGACCGTGCCGGTCACCGATCCGATGGCCGCGCTGCACGCGCAGGCGGTCGGCATCCTGAACCGCCCCGAAGGCTGACAGCATGGCCAAGGGCCGCCCGGATCACCCGGGCGGCCCTTGGCCATGTCGCGGATCAGCGGTGCCGGCGGCGCCGGTGGTGCCGGTGGTGCCAGGCGAGCATGCCGGAGGCGGCCAGGATCAGCAGACCGATCACCGCGTACACCCCGATGCCCAGCACCTCCTCGGCCTCGTCGTACGACGCGTGCGCGGGTGCGACGGCGACCTGCTCGGGCTCCGCCGGCAGGAGCGGGTCGCGCTGCGCCGCGGTCGTGTCGCCGGCGGGCGCGTCGACCGGGCTCGGCTTGGCCGACGGGTGGTGCGCGGCCGACGGGGACGCGGACGGGTGGTGGCCGGGCACGTGCCGGGTGCAGTCGCCGGTCTCGTGCACGCAGACGGGGAAGCTGGCGTAGTTGTCGGTTACCAGCCGGTCGTACGCGCCGTCGACGGTCATCGCCACGTGCGGCTCGCCCGGGTGCGCGCTGCTCAGCTTCTCGGTGAAGGTGACCTTGCGGGTGGCCCCGGGCGCCAGCGCCTCGATCAGGCAGCCGTCGCCGTCCTCCAGCGGGCAGTCCGTCCACGCCGGATCGGTGAAGCCGGTCCCGCCGGGCTTGCCGATGCGCAGCACGCCGGGCACGGGGCCGGAGTTGCGGTAGGTGACCGTGAACGCGCCGGTCTCACCGACCCGCAGGTAGGTCGGCGCGCTGGCGGCCGACGCGGAGATGTCCGTGTACGGCGGCGAGGTGACCTCGATCGGCACGGTGGCGGTGGGCGCGGTGCCCGTCGCGGCGTGCGCGGTGACGGTGACGTTGCCCGCCGCCCCGAGCGGGGCGTCCTTGCGGGCCCGCAGCGAGATCCGGGCGGTGATGCCGCTGCCGGGGGTGATCCGGTCGACCGAGCAGGTGGCCGAGGTCTTCTCCTTGGTGCACCAGTCGGCAGCGGCGAGCTCGACCCGGCCGGACAGCGCACCGCCCAGGCGCACCTTGAGGGTGACCCGGCTCAGGTCCTGCTCACCCCGGTTGTCGAGCTTCACCAGCAGCTCGGTGCCGCCCATCTCGTTGGCCAGGGCCTTGTCGGGGACGGTCACCGCCAGGCTGCTGTCCGCTGCTGCCGCCGCCGGCAGCGCACCGGCACCGGCCAGCACGAACGCGGTTCCCAACAGGACTGGACTCAGTGCGCGGAGCATCGCGGACCCCCAACGAGCACGTAACGTGGCAAGTCGGGAGGCTACCTTATGTCCGCAAAAGTCCGTTTAGCGTGACACGCGGACGCGGCGCACTGGCACAGCCTCGCAACAAACTGAACGCGCACCTCGGCGGCGGCGCCTCACAGGAACAGCGCCTCCGCGTAGTGCTCGTCGGTCAGCGGGCTGGGCACGATGCCGACCAGGTCCTGCACGGTGACCATGGTGGTCGGGCCGTGTGCCAGCGGCACCGCGGGCAGCTTCTGCATCAGGCTGGCGTTGAGCACGCGGTACAGGTCGGGCCGGCGCAGCCAGCTCGCCCCGTCGGCCTCCTTCAGCGCCCCGAACAGGTCCGCGTCGGTGAACCCGAACTCCGCCGACCGCTTGTCGAACAGGCTCCCCAGGAACGTGTACGCGTCGCCGAGGTCGCCCTCCCAGCCGAACAGGTGCAGGTCGTGCGAGCTGCCCTTGGTCACCGCGTTGAGGTAGGACGGGTTCCACGGCAGCGCCACCGGCTGCACCGTGATGCCGACCGCCTTCAGGTCCTCGGTGATCATCGCAACGATCTTCTTCGGGTCCGGCAGGTAGTCGCGGTAGATGTTGGTCGGATAGTGCAGCCGCAGGGTCAGCCCGTTCGGGTAGCCCGCCCGCTCCAGCAGCACCTTCGCCTGCTGCGGGTTCACCTTGTAGTCGTTGACGTCGGGGTTGAACCCGGCGGCGCTGTCGGGCTGGAAGTTCAGCGCCACCTTCGCGCCGGGCGGGAAGACCTCGTCCACGATCCGCTGCCGGTTCACCGCGTACGCGAGCGCCTGGCGCACCTCCGGCTTGGCCAGCGCCGGGTTGCCCGCCTGGTTGATGCCGAGGTAGAGCACGTTGTACGGCGGCCGGGGCAGCAGCTTGTAGCCCTTCTCCCCCAGCTCCTTCAGGTCGGCCGGGTTGACCAGGTCGTAGCCCTGCACCTTGCCGTCGAGCAGCGCCTGCTTGCGCTGGTTGGCCTCGATCGCCTGGAAGACGAGGTTCTTGATCTTCGCCTTCGTCCCGTGGTAGCCGTCGAAGGCCTCCATCGTGATCCGGCGCGCCTTCCTGTCCCACGAGATCAGCCGGTACGGGCCGGTGCCGACCGGCTTCGCGGCGTACTCCGGGAAGCCGGTCGGGCCCTTGAGGTCGTTCGCGTGGAACTTCTCCAGCGCGGTGGGGCTGGAGATCGCGAACGCGGGCACGGCCAGCGCGGCCGGGAACCTGCTGCTCGCCTTCGTCAACGTCAGCACCGCCGTGCTGGCGTCGGTCGCCGCGCACGACTTGAACAGGCTCGCGGGCAGGCGGCTCGACCCGTTCTTGGCGAACCCCCCGAACACCAGCTGCCAGTACGCCGAGACGTCGGCGTTCTGCAGCAGGCCGGTGAAGTGGAACCACCGGTCGAAGTTGGCGCAGACCGCGGCGGCGTCGAAGTCGGTGCCGTCGTGGAACTTCACGCCCCGCTTGAGCTGGAACGTCCACACGGTGCCGGTGACGTCGGCGGTGAAGCTCTCGGCCAGACCGGGCATGACCCGGGCCGTGCCCGGCTGGATCTGCACCAGCGTCTCCAGCACCTGCCGCGCCACCCGCAGCGACTCGGCGTCGGGCGCCAGCGCCGGGTCGAGCGACTGCGCCTGCCCCACCCCGAACACCAGCGTGTCCTTGGTGCTGAAGGTGGGCAGCCCGGCCACCCCCGGCGGGGGCAGCGGGTTGCTGTCGTCGTCGTCGGTGCAGCTCGCGCTCGCGAGCAGCGTCGCGAGCACGAGGAAGATCGACCAGACCCGGCGCCGGGGCGTACGCATGACGCGACCCTAACGGCCGTCGATGGAGTTCGCTACCTCCAGTAGCGGAGGTGATACCGAACCGTTGCCCCGTCAGCCGTCCCGGCCCGGCCGCGAGCTGCGCGCCAGCTGCACCGACGCGACCGCGACCACCACGAGCACCAGCCCGAACGCCAGCATCGCGGGCAGGCCCCCGATCAGGCCCCGTGCGGCCGCCGGCGCGAGGTCCGGCGCGGCCACGGCGTGCTCCGAGGCCGCCGGGGCGGCACCGGCGCCCGGAGCGGCCTGCACGCCGTAGCGGCGGCCGTTGGTGCAGTATCCGCCGCGCACGCAGACGTCCAGCAGGCCCGCGTTGGCCGTGTTCGGGTCGGCGGTCGAGGTGCGCACCCCGTACGTGCCGCTCGGGTCCTTGGCGGTGATCTTGATGTTGGCGACGACGCCCAGCGACTGGCCCGCCGCCAGGGTGGGCAGCATGCAGCCGCCCTCGGCCAGCTCGCCCGGGCAGGCCGCGAAGCCGCGGAAGTCCAGCCCGTCGGCCTCGTAGACGAAGACCGTGGGGCGGTAGGACGGGTCCGGACCCGCGTTGTGCACGACGATGGTGACCGGCACGGTCTGACCGACCGAGCCCACCTCCCGGTCGGAGGTGGTCCGGATGTCGGCCAGCTGCGGCCGTACCACCTGGAGGTCGACCTTGACGGCCGCCGCGCCCTGGGACCGGACGGTCACGTAACCCGCGGGCCCCCGGGCCGCGCCGGCCCGCGCCTGCAGCACGAGCTGGAACTGGGCGAAGTCCCCGGCCGCGACGCTGGTCCGGCAGGTGAACACCTGCCCGGACCGGGCGCAGTCCTGGAGCATGTGCATGACGATGACGCTGGACGCCGCCTGCGAGGCGTCCACCACCACGGTGGCGTCCTTGATCTCGGCGCCGGTGTGGTTGTCGGCGGCCACGCCGACCACCGCCACCTCGTACTCGTTGAGCTCCACCGTGCCGCGCACGGCGGAGAGGGTGAGCGCGCCCGCGCCGCTCGCCGCGGCCGGGGCGAGCGCCCCCAGCAGCAGGGCGCCCAGGAGCGCGCCGATCGTCCGCAGTCGCATGGTGGTGCCTTCCTCCCCGAGAGTGTTGCCTGCGGGATCGTAGTGACTGCGCGAGCTGACGGTCAGCCCCGCGGGGTACGGTGGCGTGCGACGTTCGGATGAAACCTGACGTGCCAGGATGGCCCCGAAGCGGGCGAGGACATGGAGGACCCGTGGCGCTGGCGCTGTACCGCAAGTACCGCCCCCGCACCTTCGCCGAGGTGATCGGGCAGGACCACGTCACCGAGCCGCTGATCCAGGCGCTCAGGAGCGGGCGGCTCAACCACGCGTACCTGTTCTCCGGGCCGCGCGGCTGCGGCAAGACCTCCAGCGCGCGCATCCTGGCCCGGTCGCTGAACTGCGCCAAGGGCCCGACCCCGGAGCCGTGCGGCGAGTGCGACTCGTGCCGCGCCCTGGCACCCGACGGCCCCGGCTCGATCGACGTCATCGAGATCGACGCGGCCAGCCACGGCGGCGTGGACGACGCCCGCGAGCTGCGCGAACGCGCGTTCTTCGCGCCCGCGGTGAGCCGCTACAAGATCTACATCATCGACGAGGCGCACATGGTCTCGTCGGCCGGCTTCAACGCGCTGCTCAAGCTCGTCGAGGAGCCCCCGGACTACGTCAAGTTCATCTTCGCCACCACCGAGCCGGAGAAGGTGCTCGGCACCATCCGGTCCCGGACCCACCACTACCCGTTCCGGCTCATGGCGCCGAGCGTGCTGCGGCCGTACCTGGAGCAGCTGTGCGCGTCGGAGGGCGTCACAGTCGAGCCGCAGGTGCTGCCGCTGGTCGTGCGGGCGGGCGGCGGTTCCGCCCGAGACACGCTGTCCGTGCTCGACCAGCTCATCGCCGGTTCCGGGCCGGAGGGCGTGACGTACGCCCGCGCGGTGTCCCTGCTGGGCGTCACCGACGCCACCCTCATCGACGAGATGATCGACGCCGTGGTGGCCGGGGACGGCGCCGCCGCGTTCGCCACCATCGACCGGGTCGCCGAGGCCGGGCACGACTCGCGCCGCTTCGCCGGTGACCTGCTGGAGCGTCTGCGCGACCTGATCATCCTGCGCCAGGTGCCGGAGGCGGGCACCAGCGGCCTGGTGGACGTGCCCGACGAGCAGCTGACCCGGATGCGCACCCAGGCCGAGCAGTTCGGCCCCGCGACGCTGTCGCGCTGCGCCGACATCGTGGCGAACGGGCTGGTCGAGATGCGCGGCGCGACCTCGCCCCGGCTGCTGCTGGAGCTGATCGCCGCGCGGATGCTGCTGCCCGCCGTCGACGACTCGGCCGCGGCCCTGCTCCAGCGCCTGGAGCGGCTGGAGTCCGGCGCCGTGGCCCCCCGGGCCGCGGAGTACGCCCGTCCGGAGCCCACCCCGGCCGCGCCGCGCCCGGCGGCGACCCGCGAGGCCGCACCCGCCCAGCCCACCCCGCCGGCCCAGCCCGCCGCACCCGTCGCGGCCCCGGCCGCCGCGGCCCCGGTCGCGGCGCCGGTGAGCGCGGTCCCGGCCGCCCCAGCCCCGGTCAGCGCGGTCCCGGTCAGTGCCGCGCCCGCCGCTCAGCCCCCGGCCGGTGGCGCGGGCAGCGCGGCCGACGTACGCCGCTCCTGGGAGGAGATCGTGCGTACGGTCGGCCGCAGCAGCAAGAAGGCGGCCGCCTTCGCCCGCGAGGCGGTGGTGCGCGACATCGACGGCAACGCGCTGGTGCTGCTGTTCAAGCACAAGATCCACGCGAGCGGGGTGGAGAACGACCCCGGTCCGCTGCTGGAGGCGGTGCACCAGGTCCTCGGCGGCTCGTGGCAGCTGCGCTGCGAGGTCGGCGGGGACTCGCGCGGCGCCGCGGTCGGCCGCACCGTCGGCGCTCCGGCGGCCGCCGCCCCTACGCGCACCGCACCGCCGCGTACCGCACCCGCCCCGGCGACCGGCGACGACTGGCCCGCCACCGCGCCGGTCGGCGGCACCGCCCAGCCCGCCGCCACCCCGGCCGCACCCGCCGCACCGGCCGCGAGCCGCACCGCGCACCCCGCACCCCGCCGCGACGCCCCCACCGGCGGCCGGGCCGCTCAAGCGCCCGCCGCGAGCCGGACACCGGCCTCAGCCGGGGCCGGCCGACGGACGACGGCCGCCGACGACGGACCGCCCCTGGACGAGCCGCCCTACGACCCCGAGTTCGACGGCCCGCCACCCGGCGGCGTACGCGCCTACGAGGGCTTCGACCCCGGCGACGAACCCACCGACGAGGTCGTCGACCCCGCCACCGCCCGGCAGACCACCGAGCAGGCCGCCGTCGACTCCCTTCGCAGAAGCTTCAACCTCGAAAAGATCGACTGACACCCCGACCCACCTGACGCGCGGCATCGCGCGGGGTGGGTCGTGCGTGCAGTTTCGGGGAAAGTGCAGGAATCGGGTCCAAGATTCGCGCACTTTCCCCGAAACTGCACGGATCATGAAGCCGCGAGCGAGGGTGAGGCAGGCGCGGCGAGTTCGCCCCCACGTGCAAAGCCCGCACGGAGCCGGGCTCCGTGCGGGCTTCACCAGGGGGTACGGGTCAGCGCTGCTCGCCGTCGGCCATCGGGAAGTGGCAGGCGGCCAGGTGGCCCTCGGTGTCGGTGGCCGCGTGCCGCACCAGCGGCGGCGGCGTGGTCGCGCAGATCTCCTGGGCCTTCCAGCAGCGGGTGCGGAACCGGCAGCCCGAGGGCGGGTTGATCGGGCTGGGCACGTCACCGGTGAGCAGGATGCGCTCCCGCTGGTCGCCCGCGCGCCGCTTCGGATCCGGCACCGGCACCGCCGACAGCAGCGCCGCGGTGTACGGGTGCCGCGGGTGCGAGTACAACGAGTCCCGGTCGGCGATCTCGACGATCTTCCCGAGGTACATGACCGCGACCCGGTCGGAGATGTGGCGCACCACCGACAGGTCGTGCGCGATCACGACGTAGGTCAGGCCGAGCTCCTCCTGCAGGTCCTCCAGCAGGTTGACGACCTGCGCCTGGATGGACACGTCCAGGGCCGACACCGGCTCGTCCGCGATGATCATCTTCGGCTTCAGGGCCAGCGTACGGGCGATGCCGATGCGCTGGCGCTGGCCGCCGGAGAACTCGTGCGGGTAGCGGTTGTAGTGCTCCGGGCTGAGGCCCACCAGCTCCAGCAGCTCCTGCACGGCCTTCTTGGTGCCCTGCGGGGTCTTCACGCCCTGGATGTAGAACGGCGCTCCGACGATGGCACCGACCGTGTGCCGCGGGTTGAGCGACGAGTACGGGTCCTGGAAGATCATCTGCAGGTCCCGCCGCAGCGGGCGCAGCTTGCCCTGGGACAGGTGCGTGATGTCGCGGCCCTCGAACCGGATGCTGCCGCCGGTCGGCTCGATGAGCCGGGTCAGCAGGCGCCCGGTCGTCGTCTTGCCGCAGCCGGACTCGCCGACCAGGCCGAGGGTCTCGCCCGGCCTGACGTCGAAGTCCAGCCCGTCGACCGCCTGCACCGCACCGACCTTGCGCTTGAGCAGGCCCTTGGTGATCGGAAAGTGCTTCTGCAGGCCGCTGACCGAGAGCAGGGCGTCGTTGTGCATCGGCGCGCTCATGCCACGCCCTCCAGGTTCGGCTTGATCTCGTTCTGCCAGATCTGACGGCGCTCGGGCGCGGTCAGGTGGCACCGCACGCGGTGCTTGCCGCTGTCCAGCGACAGCAACTCCGGCACGTCGCGCCGGCTCGCGCCGCCGGTGCGGTCGGCGAAGGCGCAGCGGGGGTGGAAGGCGCAGCCCGAGGGCACGTTGATCAGAGACGGCGGGGTGCCCTTGATAGGCAGCAGCCGGTCGGTGACCGGCCGGTCCAGCCGCGGCATCGAGCCGAGCAGACCCCAGGTGTACGGGTGCTCCGGCCGCTCGAAGATGTCCTCGGCACTGCCGTACTCGATGCACTTGCCGCCGTACATGACCAGGACGTCGTCGGCCAGTTCGGCGGTGACGCCCAGGTCGTGCGTGATGATGATCAGCGCGGAGTTGAACTCCCGCTGCAGGTCGCGCATCAGGTCCAGGATCTGCGCCTGCACCGTCACGTCGAGCGCCGTGGTGGGCTCGTCGGCGATCAGCAGCTCGGGGTCGCACGACAGCGCCATGGCGATCATCGCGCGCTGGCGCATGCCGCCGGAGAACTGGTGCGGGTGGTCGTCCACGCGCCGGTCGGGCTGCGGGATGCCGACCCGGCCGAGCATGTCGATCGCGTGCTTGCGGGCGACCTTCTTGGAGACGTTGTTGTGCACCCGGTACGCCTCGACGATCTGGGCGCCCACGGTGTAGTACGGGTGCATCGCCGACAGCGGGTCCTGGAAGATCATCGCCATCCGCTTGCCGCGCAGCTGGCGCACCTGCTCGCGCGACGAACTGACCAGCTCCTGGCCGTCGAGCCAGATCTCGCCGGAGATCTTCGCGTTCTGCTGGTGGTAGATGCCGAGGATGCCCAGGCTCGACACGGACTTGCCCGAGCCGGACTCGCCGACGATGCCCAGCGTCTTGCCGCGCTCCAGCGAGAAGCTCAGCCCGTCGACGGACTTGACCACGCCGTCGTCGGTCGGGAAGTGAATCTTCAGATCCCGCAGTTCCAGGAAGGACGTCGCCTCCGCCGAGGGACGAGGAGAGATCACAGTGTTCATGACAGCCTCACCCGCGGGTCGACCACCGCGTAGAGCAGATCGACGACCAGGTTCGCGATCACGATGAAGAAGGCGGCGAGCATGGTCACGCCCATGATGCGCGGGAAGTCGCCCTTGTTGATCGCTTCGATGGTGAACTTGCCGATGCCCTGCAGCGAGAAGGTGGTCTCGGTGAGCACCGCACCGCCGAGCAGCAGGCCAAGGTCCAGGCCGAAGATGGTGATGATGGGGGTCAGTGCGCCGCGCAGGCCGTGCTTGACCACGACCGTACGCTCGCGCAGGCCCTTGGCGCGGGCGGTGCGGATGTAATCCTCGCCCATCGTCTCGAGCATGCCCGCCCGCGTGTTGCGGGCGTAGGCGGCGGCATAGAGGAACGCCAGCGTGATCCACGGCAGGATCAGGTTGTACGCCCACATGCCCGGGTCTTCGGTTATCGGGGTGTAACTGCTGCCGCGGGCGGTCCAGTCGAACGGTCTGCCGTAGCTGAAGATCGACAGTGCCAGCGTGCCGGTGAAGAAGATGGGCAGCGAGACGCCGGCCAGCGCGGTACCCATCGCGAACCGGTCGAAGAGGCTGCCTCGTCGCAGCGCCGACAGGACGCCGGTGGCGACACCCGCCAGCAGCCAGATGACCGCCGCGCCCAGGGCCAGTGACGCCGTCACCGGCAGCCGGTCAAGCAGGTCGTCGAAGACCGGGCGCTTGGTGATGAAGGAGTAGCCGAAGCAGGGTGCGGGGCAGTGCTCGACAGCCGGGCCGTAGTCGTAGTCAGCGCCGACGAAGATCGCCTTCACCCAGCGGCCGTACTGCTCGTACAGCGGGTCGTTGAGGCCGAGCTTCTCCGCCGCCTGCGCCTGCACCTCGGCGGTGGCCCGGGGGCCGACGTAGCGCGCCGCGAAACTCTCCGGGGTGGCGCCGGCCAGCCGGGGCAGCCCGAAGAAGATCAGGAAGGTCGCGATGCTGACCGCGAAGAGCATGATCGCGCCGCCGAACAGGCGCCGAATGATGTAGTTGACCACGATTGTCGGCCCGGGTGGCCGACCGGACCGGAGCCCGGTCGGCCACCCTACGCCTTCACCTACCTTTGGTTGTTGCCGTCCAGATGCCCGGTGCGATTACTGCGCCGCGCCGAGGGCGAGGTAGTCGTACATGCCGAACGCCTCGTTGACGAAGACGTTGGTCAGACCCTTGCCACGGATGGTGAGAGCCTTGGCCCACACACCCGGCAGGATCACGGCCTCGTCCATGACGCGCTTGTCGACCTGGCCCCAGAGCGCGTCGCGCTTCTTGACGTCGGTCTCCAGCAGCGCGTTGTCGATCATCTGGTCGACCTCGGGGATGTAGACCGAGATGTTGGACGAGCCGCCCGAGTCACGGATGACGCGGCTGTCGACGATCTGCGACAGGAAGCCGAAGCCGTCGTTCCAGTCCGCACCCCAGCCGTTGGTGGCCATGCCCAGCTTGGCCTCACCGTTGCGGAAGCCCGGCTTGCCGGCGTACAGCGCGAAGTAGTCGCTGGCCGGGTAGCCCTTCAGGGTCAGCTTGATGCCGACGCGGCCCAGGGACTGCTGCAGCGACTCGGCGGTCGCCTGCTCCTTCGGGCGGTCCGAGCGGTAGGCCATGTTGACCTCGAAGCCGTCCGCCTTGCCGCAAGCGGTCAGCGCGGCCTTGGCCTTGTCCAGGTCACCCTTGTTGTCGGCACCCGCCGGCCACACGACGTCCTTGATCGCGCCCGGCACCTGCGGCGGCATGAGGCTGGTCGCGATGGCGCCACCGGCCTCCTCACCGTTGTAGGCGGCCTGGTAACCGGTGCGGTCCGCGGCGTACATGATGGCCTTGCGGCACTCGATGTTGTCCAGCGGCGCCACCTTCGGGTTGATCGAGGTGTACCACAGGCGCGCGATCGAGGGGTTGTCCGCGCGGGCCTTCAGCTCCTGGTCGCCCTGGATCTTGCCCAGGGTGGCCGACTGCACACCGGTGCCGGCGACGTCGATCTGCAGGTCACCGGAGATGAGCTGGTTGTCGATGTCGGTCGCCGCGACGCCCAGCTGGACCTCGTAGCGGTCCGGCAGCGCCTTGCGGTTCGGGTCGGTCGCCGCGTCCCAGTTCGGGTTGCGCTTGAGGGAGAAGCTCTTCTCCGCCTCGTACGTGTCGAACATGTACGGGCCGGACGAGACCACGTGGGTCTTGTACTTCGCGCCGTCGTCCTTGGCCTCGGGGACCGGAACGGTCGAGGGCAGCATCGCGAAGTAGTCGAAGCCACCGAACGCCGTCTTCAGGTGGAAGACGATCGTCAGCTCATCGGGGGTCTCGATGGCCTTGGTGTCGACACCCTTGCTCTTGTACGGGCCCTTGTACCCGTCCTCGAGCGCCAGGAAGTCGTTGAAGTAGGTCGGGCCGTTGACGAAGACGTCCTTGTCCAGCGAACGCAGGACCGCGTACTTCACGTCCTTGGACGTGATCGCGGTGCCGTCCTCGTACTTCAGGCCGGCGCGCAGCTTGTAGGTCCAGGTCTTGCCACCGTCGCTGGGCTCGCCCAGCTTCTCGGCGAGGTCCGGCACCAGCTGGCTGCTCTCCGAGCCGGGGCCCGGCTTGAACATGACCAGCGAACGGCCGTAGAGACGCAGGAAGTTCCACGAGTAGCCGTAGTAGGTGTCGCCCGGGTCGGTCGAGTCCCAGTCGGACGAGTGGGCGAGCTTGATCGTGCCGCCCTTCTTGTCGGACGGGTTGAAGACCGCGGTGAGCGCGGCGTTGTACGCGTCCTTCGCCGCCGGAGTGCTGGGTTCGTCCGTCTTGCCGCTGCAGGCTGCCGCCCCCAGCGCGAGTGCGAACGCGGCGACTGAAGCCGCGAGCACCCTTCCCTTCTTCTTCACTTACATTCCTCCCTGGTGGAACGGTTCGCGTCTCGAACCGGTGCAGTGGTGGTCCGTTGGGTCGTGCCGGGCGGGTTCAGCGCCGGCCCTTGGGATCGAGGGCGTCGCGCAGGCCGTCGCCGAAGAGGTTGAAGGCCAGCACGGTCACGAAGATCGCCATGCCGGGGAAGAACATGAAGTGCGGCACGTTGTAGTACTCGGTGGCCTTGCCGAGCATGCCGCCCCAGCTGGCGGTCGGCGCCTGGATGCCGACGCCGAGGAACGACAGGCCCGCTTCGAACAGCACGTTCGTGGGGATGGTCAACGTCGTGTAGATCAGGATCGGCGCGATCAGGTTCGGCAGCATCTCCCGGAACACGATGTACGGCCCGCGGGCGCCCAGGCTGCGCGCGGCGTCGATGAACTCGCGCTCCCGCAGCGACAGGGCCTGGCCGCGCACGATGCGCGCGACGTAGGGCCAGTTGAAGAAGCCGATCACGAAGATCAGCATCGCGATGCGCAGGCCGTTGCCGGAGAGCCCGAACGCGGTGTCGGGCAGCACGCCGACGATCGCCATCGCGAACACCAGCAGCGGGAACGCCAGGAACAGGTCCATCGCCCGGCTGATCAGGGTGTCCACCCAGCCGCCGAAGAAGCCCGCGATGACGCCCAGCGTCGCCCCGATGAGCACCGACAGCACGGTCGCCAGGAAGGCGATCAGCAGCGAGATCTGCGCGCCGTAGACGACCCGGCTGAACAGGTCGCGGCCGTTGAGCGGTTCCAGACCGAACAGGAAGTCCCCGCTGATGCCGCTGTTGGTGAAGAACAGGAAGTCGCCCCGGGGCAGGTTGCCCAGCGACGGGTCGAGCAGTGCGGTGTCCTGGTGGAACTCGTTCGGCGGATGCCCCAGCAGCTTGACGATGAACGGCGCGAAGATCGCCATCACGATCAGCAGCAGGACCACCACGCCGCCGGTCATGGCGACCTTGTCCCGCTTGAGACGGGACCAGGCGATGCGGCCCAGTGATCGGCCTTCGATCGCCTTGGCGGGCGCGGCATCGGTGCGCACCTCTGAGACAGAGGTGTCGACTGGCGTGGCCATGAGACGGAGCGCCCCTCCCTGCGGAGGCCGGTCACGTCACACCGGTTGCGCCTGGAGGGTGGCCGGCTGCCGCGCGACATCCGCTCGGTTGTTACCTAGCGTGACTCGCGCCGCCCGACCCCATCCGCCGTGGGGGGCGATCGGATGACAGGCGACAGCGGTGCCGTGTGGTGCACGCCACCGCGTGATCAGAGCATTCTTCGCGAGTGTTACCGCGTCAAGCTCGGGCCGTGCCTGTAACCAAGTTCAGGCTCTACCGTGATGGTGGCGTTATAAAAACCGGACGCCGGTGACGCAGAAAACAGCAGGTGGATGCCATAGGAACATCGTGCTGCTTGAATATCTGCGGGGCGTGATAGGACGTGAATCAGAGGGTGCGGCGACCCTCGAAGGCGCGACCGAGCGTGATCTCGTCGGCGTACTCCAGGTCACCGCCGACGGGCAGGCCGCTGGCCAGGCGGCTGACCGTGATGCCCATCGGCTTCACCATCAGCGCCAGGTAGGTGGCGGTGGCCTCACCCTCGGTGTTCGGGTCCGTGGCCAGGATCAGCTCGGTGACCTTTCCGCTGCTCAGCCGGGCCATCAGCTCGCGGATGCGCAGGTTGTCGGGGCCGACGCCCTCCAGCGGATTGATCGCCCCGCCGAGCACGTGGTAGCGGCCGCGGAACTCGTTGGTCCGCTCGATCGCCACCACGTCCTTGGGCTCCTCGACGACGCAGATCGCGTCCTCGCGGCGCCGCGGGTCACGGCAGATGCGGCACGAGTCCTCCTCGGCCACGTTGTAGCACTGCACGCAGAAGCGCACCTGCTCCTTGACCCGGGTCAGCGCCGCGGCCAGCCGCTTGATGTCGGTCTGGTCCGCCGCCAGCACGTGGAAGGCGATGCGCTGGGCGCTCTTGGGGCCCACGCCGGGCAGGCGGCCGAGCTCGTCGATCAGATCCTGGATCGCACCCTCGTACACGGCGGGCCGGGCCTAGAAGGGGAGGCCCATGCCGCCGAGACCGGCGGAGAGCGGACCCATCTTCTGCTCAGTGATCTTGCGGACCTCGTCGGCGGCGTTCGTGATCGCCGCGAGCACCAGGTCCTCGAGAGTCTCGACGTCCTCGGGGTCGACGGCCTTCGGGTCGATCGAGACCCGGCGGAACTCGCCGGTGCCGCTGGCCGTCACGGTGACCAGGCCGCCACCCGCGGTGCCGGTGACCTCGGCCTCGGCCAGCGCCGCCTGCGCCTGCTGAAGCTGCCGCTGCAGGCCCATCAGCTGCTTCATGTTGGGCTGCTGCCGTCCACCACCCGGGCGCATGCTGTGCTCCTCTGGATCGCCGCCAATGCCGACTCCGACAGCCTAGACCGCACCGCCGACAGGCCGGCCACGACCGGGCCCGGACGTGAAAGGGCCCCCGTGCACCCGGTATTGCCTGCTTATCCTTGCTGCCTTCCGGCCCTGGGGAGGTTCACAGGGTGCCGCCGCACGGGGGCTCTGTCATGCTACCCGCTGGGTCGGTCGTGCGTGGCACGACCCCGGTATGTATTCTCTTCCACGGAGGATTCGCCTAGAGGCCTAGGGCGCACGCTTGGAAAGCGTGTTGGGATAAAACCCTCACGAGTTCGAATCTCGTATCCTCCGCCAGCTCGAGCCCCGGTCCGCGGACCGGGGCTCGACTCGTCTGCGGGGTGCGCCTAGCGTGGGCGGCATGAGCGAGCAGGAGCGCGACACGGCGCCGCCGCCCTTCGTCTGCCTGGACTGCTACGGCGCCGGCAAGCGGGTGGAGCACCGCCTCATCAGCACCCCCACCGGCACCACCACCCGCGCCCTCTGGATCACCTGCGGCTGCCGCCCCGACCCCGGCCAGGTCACCACCGGCCCCTGACGCGTCCCCGCCACCCTCGGCGCGGCCACGGGGACGCGTGCAGTTTCGGGGAAAGTGCACGAATCGTGGACACCCTTCGCACAGTTTCCGCGAAACTGCAGCCTCCGACCTCTTCTCAAGATTTTTCGAGGGGAGTTTTCCTCCTTGAATGGTGGCGTTTCGGGCGGTTTCGGCGGCATAAAACCTCCGTAAACTGGATAAACATGAGCGAGTCACCTCCGAGAAAACCTCACGGTGAGGTTGCGGTCACGCAAGGTAGTCGTAGGATTGCCGACACGACCTCACCCCCGGTGAGAGTCACCTCACAGGCCGTAGTTTCTGGTAAGGGGACAGCCATGCGCGGATCCTTCGCTCTCGCGACCGTCATGATGCTGGGCGGGGCCGCCTGCGCCGCCCAGGCCACCAACGCGACGCACACCACCCCCGAGCGCGGCAGCGTCGTCGCCTCCGTGGCCCAGGGCCCCGACATCGTCGACCTCCAGGGCGTGCGCGGCATGCGCTTCGGCGCCACCCGCGGCGACCTGGACTCGCGGCTGGACAAGTCCCGCGCGGGCTGCAGCTCCCAGGCGACCGGCATGCCCGAGGGCAGCCTGGTGTTCGGCCCGGACGACCGGCTGGCGCTGGTCTGGTTCGACAGCCCGCTGCGTACGCCCGAGGGCGTGCACACCGGCAGCACCGTCGCCGAGGTGCGCGGCGCGTACCCGCAGGCGCAGCGGCTGACCGCCCCCGCCGGCAGCTACCAGTTCGACGGCCTGCTGGTCGTCCAGGGCGACCGCGGCTACCTGTTCCTGCACGACGGCACCACGGTGCAGAAGGCGATCGCGGGCTACGGCGACTCGCTGCGGCAGCTGTTCAACACCGGTTTCGGCGCCTGCTGAGACATCGTGTATTGTCTGCGGCGGTGGTGTGTCCGAGTGGCCTAAGGAGCACGCCTCGAAAGCGTGTGAGGGGGTAACCCCTCCGCGGGTTCAAATCCCGCCGCCACCGCCACGAGAACGCCCGTTGGTTTCCACCGAGGAACCGGCGGGCGTTTTCTGCTGCATGGGAAGATCAGCCCATGAGTACGCATATCGGCGCCAAGCCCGGTGAGATCGCGGAGCGGGTCCTCATGCCCGGCGACCCGCTGCGGGCCAAATGGATCGCGGACAACTACCTCGAGAACGCGAACTGCTACTCGACGGTGCGCAACATGTTCGGCTTCACCGGCACGTACCAGGGGGTGCGGGTGTCGGTGCAGGGCTCCGGCATGGGCATGCCCTCGGCCTCCATCTACGCCCACGAACTGATCAACGACTACGGCGTGAAGACGCTGATCCGGGTGGGGTCGTGCGGGGCCCTGGCCGAGTCGCTGAACCTGCGGGACGTGGTGGCCGCCATCGGGTCCAGCACCGACTCGAACATGAACCGGATGCGCTTCGACGGGCTGATCGACTACGCCCCGGTGGCCGACTTCGGCCTGCTGCGCACCGCGGTCGAGGTGGCCGAGCGGCGCGGCATCACAATGCGGGTCGGTCCGATCCTGGCCGCCGACGCCTTCTACACCGACCGGCCCGACCTGTACGACACGCTGGCCGACTACGGCGTGCTGGCGGTCGAGATGGAGTCGGCGGCGCTGTACACGATCGCGGCCCGCTACGACGCCCGCGCGCTGACCATCCTCACGGTCAGCGACCACATCAAGCGGGGCGAGGCCACGACCGCCCAGGAGCGGGAGCAGACCTTCTCCCAGATGGTCGAGATCGCCCTGGACACCGCCATCGCCTGAGCCGCAACGGCAGAGGGCGCCCCCTCCGTACGGAGAGAGCGCCCTCGGACCCGCCCTGCGGCTACAGCGTGGTGACCTTGAGGTCGGGTGCGGTCAGCACCGGCGAGTCGACGAAGACCAGGTCGATCACCGGGTCGGTGAAGAACACCAGCGGGAGCGGGATGTTCGGCGGCAGCGACGTCGGGCTGTAGTCGACCGGGATGAGGCCGAGCAGGTTCCCGCGGAACCTGCTCGTGTAGAACTTCACGGTGTCGCCCTTCACCGTCAGCTTCGGGGTGGTCAGCTCCTGGTCGGCGCCGTTCTTGCCGTACACGTGGAGCTTGAAGTCCGCGGTGTCGGACTGGCTCATGGAGAACTGCAGGACCTCGACCGTGCCCGACCGGGTGGGCAGCTGCACGATCCCGTCGAACACCAGGTTGTACATGGTGACGCGGCTGCCGGTCAGCAGCGAGGCCCGCTCCGCCACGAGCGGCTGGCCCTTGGCCGCCTGCAGCCGCTTGGCCGTCGGGGACGGCGAGGGCGACGGCGAGGTGGGCGCGGGCTCCGAGTCGTCCGGAGACGGCTTGGCCGTCGGCGAAGCGGTGGGCTCCGGCGACGCGGACGGCTTCGGCGACGCGGACGCCGACGGCTTCGGGTCCTCGGCCGAGGGCGACGGCGACGGTTCGGGGGATTCGGTCGGGCAGGGGGTGGGGCTCGCCGAGGGCGACGGGCTGGCCGCCGCCCCCAGCAGCTGCCCGACCGTGGTGAGCAGGCCGCCCACCGCGGTACGGACCGGGCCGTCGGCTGCCGCGACCGTGCCGCACTCGGCGGCGCGGGCCGGCTGCTGTGCCGCGACCACGGCCAGCATCGACGCGGCCAGGGTCGCCACGACGATGCCCATCGCCGCGTGGCGCGGTCCACTGCGGCGCTCGCTGTCCGGAGCCTCCTGCTCGTACGGCTGCCGCTGGGTCGGCACGCCGTCGCGCAGCGGGTTGACCGCCGGCGGCAGGGTGTCGGTCATCGGGCCGTCGAGCAGGTCGTCCACGTCGGTGGAGTCACCGCCGTCGGTGGAGTCGGGCTCGTCGCCGCGCTCGGCCCGGTCGCCCTTGTCCGACGCGGGATTCCAGGCGAAGACGAGGCCGCCGCCGACGATGCCGAGGATGGTGCCGACGAACCAGCCGCCCAGGTTGATCGCGATCAGCGAGTAGATCGCGACGAACACGCCGATCAGGCCGTAGAACATCCGCTGCGCCGGGGAGAACCAGGCGAGCAGTCCTGCGATCACGAGGATGAACGGGATCAGCAGGGCCTGCAGACCGGTGACTCCGACACTGATGGTGGCGCCGTCCAGGGTCATCTTCGTGCTGGCGATGATCTCGATGCCGGCCAGGATGAGGAACTTGCCGCCCCAGTACGGCCGGCTGCGCCGCCAGGCGTTAAACCCTTGCCACGGGTTCACGGTTGCCTCCAAGGGATGATGGCCGGGGGTGGGCCATGATGCCACGCCCCCGGCCAGAACGGCTCGGCAGTGGTCAGCCGGGGAAGCAGCCGGTCGAGTTGGCCTCGACCGTCAGCGACAGACCGGTCAGGTTGAACGTGCCGGCCTGGGTGCTGCGGGCGACCTGCTTGACGTTGTCGATCTCCGCCTTGTCGGCCTCCTGGCCGAACATGCCGGCGGTGCCGGCGGCCGGGCCGCCCGCGGTCAGCTCGGACGCGTCGGCGCCGATGTTGATGTTCGTGAACTCGGCGTCACCGGCCAGGCTGTCCATGCCGATCAGCAGGTTGTGCGCGGTCACCGGGGCCCCGGCCGAGCGGCCGGCGCGGATGAACAGCGTGAACGTGCCGAAGGGCAGCGGGGTGGTGACCGACTGGCAGAGGTTGGTCAGCTTCGCGTCCTTGATCGCCGACATGGCGACCGCGTGCGGGGTGCCGTTCTTCTCCACCAGCACGCCGCCGTACTGGCTGAAGCCGTCCGCGCTCAGGTGGTCGGCCGAGATCTTGGCGGTCTGGCCGGAGATGTGGAACGTGACCGGAACCGCGCCCTGCGCCACACCGGCCATGAGGCCCGAGACGGCGATGGTGGCCGGCACCACGACAGCGGCGAAACGCCGCCATTTGGTACGGCCCAGTACCAGATTGCCTTGCGAGTCCTTCACGGGGACCTCCTCGCGTTGGGATTTGCCCCGCGGCGCCTCGCCGGCGGGGTGGGTCTGCACCGGGGCGCGCGCAACGGACCGCGCCCGGGGGTGGGCAAGATGTTTCCGGCTTATGACGCGGACCACAAGTGGCTAGCTACCCACCGGTAACACGTGGTGGCATGCGAGATCAAGAATCCTCACGCTGCGTCACGGCACTCGAGGCCTTGGCCCGAAGATGTCCGAGTCGCCGATGACGCTCATCACAGACGGTCGAAGTTCACCGCAGGATAACGGTTTGGTAACGACAGGGCCGTGATCAGCTGAACGGCCAGGGGTGCCATCCCCTGGAGGGCGCGGCGAGCGGCGGCACACAGGAGCGCCCGCCGCGCCCGGCGTACCGCCTACGCCTCACTGGCTGCAGTCGGCACACCCTCGGTCTCAGGGACCATGGGGTGCGAGCCACGGGCCTGAGACCATCATCACCCTAAACGGCCTAGTCGACTATGTCTAGACCGTTCTAAGGAAGAAGTTGATTCGGGACAAGTGACGGTGATCTACTACTGGGGCGAGCCATGGGAGATGACCGTATGACCGCCAAGTACGAGCGGCTGGCGAACGCCATCCGCGAGAGGATTCGCTCGGGAGAGCTGAAGCCCGGAGACAAGCTGCCGTCCATCAGCCAGCTTCGCGAGGAGTACCAGATCAGCTACGGCTCCGTGCGCGGCGCCATGCTGGTGCTCAAGGCGGAGAACCTGATCGAGGGGCGCCAGGGAGACGGAGTCTTCGTCAAGGACCCCAACCGCAAGGACGACTGACCTGCGGTGACCGAGCACCCGTGCCGCGCTCGCGCGGACGGGCGCTTTTGTGTGCCCATCGAGCCGGCACGACACGGGGCGCAGTCACCGCTGATGCGCACCCCAGACGGACAGAGGGCCCCTGCCGCGAACGGCAGGGGCCCTCTGTCCGTCTGGAATCAGGTCACCTTCACCGGGTACGACCCGGTGTAGGTGGCCGCGTGATCGGTGTCAGCCGGCATGTAGACGCGGTAGCTGAACGTGCCCCGCGCCGTCGGCTTGACCGTGAACGTGTACCCCGCCGAGTAGATCGTCGTGGTCTTCACGTTCTTCCACACCCCACTGACCAGCTGCTGCAGGTAGATCGTCTTGCCGTAGTGGCTCGGCGCGACGGTGCCGGTGACGGTGAACGAGCCGCCCAGTGCGAAGGACGTCTTCGACAGCTTCACCGTCACCGCCGTACGCACGGTGACCGTGCGCAGCGGGCTGCTCGAGTAGCCGTACACCGTCGAATCGCGGTAGATCCACTGGTAGTCCATGCCGGCGGTCGGCTTGTGGCTGAAGGCCAGGTCGCCGGTGGTGCTGGTGTACACCGTGCCCAGCGCCACCCAGGCGGTCGTGCCCTTCGCCCGGCCCAGCAGCTGGACCGGCGAGTTGACGATCGCCGCGTTCAGGTCGGCGCGGGTCAGCCGCCCGGTGACCGACACCGTGCCGCCGTAGGTCAGCGCCGTGGAATTGCTCGACACCGTCAGCTTCGTCGGAACGATCCGGGCGGTCACGCCGGCGCTGTACTTGCCCGACCGGTCCCGCACCCACGCCTGGAAGCTGTACGTGGTGGCTGCGGTGACGGTCACCGTGGCACTGGCAGCGGTGCCCGCGTACGCCGACGTGCCCGCGGTGGGCGAGGCCGGCGCGGTGTTGCCCGTCGCCATCCGCACGACCACCTGGTCCACGTTGGCGAGATCAGGCAGCGTCCAGGACAGCTTGATCGACGTGGCGGAGGCCCCGGTCGCCCGGAAGTCGGCCAGCCCGCTCAGCTCCGACTCGCCGGTGCGGAACGTGGTCGAGAACTGCTCGGTCTGCGTGACCCCGTCCTGGTCGCGTACCCCGTTCACCACGATCCGGTATGGAGCGGTCGCGGACAGGACGGCCGCAGGGGTCACCTTCGCGGTCCGGGTCGCGGCGTCCCAGAACACCGTGCCCGCCACGTTCGCGCCGGTCCTGCCGTCGACCAGCCGGACCGTCGACGCGGTCACCGAGGCCGCGTCCACGGGACGGGCGAACACCACCGACGGCGCGAGGGCCCGGCCCACGCCGGTGCCGAAGTCCGACGGCGTGACCGACCGTACGAAGGCCGGCTCGCCGACCGGAATCGGCGTCGCGGGGTTGCCGCCGCGCATCACCACGAGGCCCGACCCGCCGTTGGCGACGGCTACATCCAGCGCACCGTCGCGGTTGACATCGCCGACCGCGACGCCCTGAACGGTGTACGCCGCGTACGGAAGGCTGAAATCGCCCGCCGCGGCGAGCGTGCCGTTGGCCTCCTGCGTGAACGCGCTCACTTCCATCCACCCGTCGTGCCCGAGGACGACGTCGGCGCGCGAGTCGCCGTTCAGGTCGCCGGCCTCGACCGGCTTGGGGCTGTTGTAAGTCAGGTAGAACACGGGCGCGTCGAGGCCGCCCGAGGTGTTCTGCCGGAAGACGGCGAGCCGCCCGGCACCGGTGGTGGCCACCACGTCCGCACGGCCGTCACCGGACACGTCCGCGACCTCGATGCCGCTGACGCTGGTGGAGACCTGCGCGACGCCGTGCTCGGTCCGGTTCCAGCCGCTGCTGGCGTGGTAGACCCGCACCACTGAGGCCGAGCCGTCCCGGCCGCTGTTGAAGCCGACCACGTCGGGGCGGGCATCGCCGTCGACGTCGCCGAGCTCCACCTCGTCGATGAAGTCCGCGGACACGGTCGAGGGCGTGAAGGAGCCGTTCGCCTCTCGGGTCAGCAGCTTGGTGCCGACCGCGGTGACCGTGGCGCTGCTGACCACCAGATCGGTGTCGCCGTCGGCGTCCATGTCGGCCGCCGCGATCAACTGCGCGCCGAGGGTGTTCGGGATCAGACCGGCGTCGGTCAGCGCGCCCGCCGCGGACTGCCGGAAGATCTGCACGCCGCGCGAGGTGGCGATGGCGACGTCGAGTCGTGTGTCGCCGTCCGCGTCGAGCAGGGCGATTCCGGCCTGGTCGTTGTACTGGATCTGCGTCGTGTACTTGACGGGAGCCATGAGCCGGCCGTAGGCCCCCTGGGGGTAGACGACCAGCTTGTAATCGTTGGCAGGGTCGTTCAGGTAACCCATGACGAGCACGATGTCGTTGCGGCCGTCACCTGTCACGTCGCCGATGACGACGTTCTCCGGGACCGATCCGGTGGTGATGGTCTGGTACGGCTGGAACATCGCCTGCAGGCCGGGGGTCACCGAGAGGGTGTACGGGCGGCTGTCCACAGCACCGTTGTAGTTGCGCACGGCCACGTAGTACGTCCCGGCCGGGAGCGTGATGTCCAGCTGCTCCGTGGCCGTCGCGTCGGCGCTGTCGGCCTGCCCGATCCGCTGCAGGTTCTGGTCGTACACGGTCAGCACCGCGTCCATGTTCTGCCCGATGCTCCCGTTGTAGGCGGGCGGTGCCAGGCGGAACTGGACCGGCTTGCGGTCGGTGTTCTCCCAGCGGTACCAGTCGACGTCGCCCTCGACCGCGATGGTGCCGGTGACCGAACTGGCGAACGCGGTGGCCCGCGCGGGCACGTCGTTGGACTCGTTCGTGCCCAGGGCGGCCTGCGCGAAGTCCGTGGTCGCGGTCCCGCCGACGGCGTAGAAGGCGTCCACGATGCCGTTGCCGTAGTAGGGGTCGAGGCCGTGCGGACCGGCGTCGCGGGCAGTCGTCTTGATCTTGGCGATGACCTGCGCCGGCGTCATCGACGGGTTGACCGTCCGGACCAGCGCCGCCACGCCCGAGACGAGCGGCGCCGCGAACGACGTGCCCGCCATGCCGTACCAGTAGTTGCCGTCGTTTCCGGTCGAGATCATGTCGAACCCGGGGGCCGCGACGTCCACCCAGTCACCCAGGCTGCTGAAATCGGTCAGCTTGCCGGCGGCGTCGGTCGCGCCGACCGCGAGCACCTCCGGGTAGGCCGCCGGGTACTGCGGCGTGAAGTTCCCGTCGTTGCCGGCCGCCACGACGACGACCGCGCCCTTGTCGGTGGCGTACGTGACGGCGTCGTGCAGGACCGGGTCGTCGTCCACGCCGCCCAGCGACATGTTGATGACCTTGGCACCGTGGTCGGCGGCCCAGATGACGCCCTCGGCGATGTCGGAGTCGTAGCCGTAGCCCTCGGAGTCCAGCACCTTGACCGGCAGGATCTGGGCGGTCCACGCGGCACCGGCCACGCCGATCCCGTTGCCGGTGTTTGCTGCCGCGATACCGGCGACCTCGGAGCCGTGGCCGTTGTCGTCGGAGTTGGTGCCGGCGGCGATCGGCGTGTTCGCGATCGCGTCGTAGCCGGCCAGCACCCGACCGGTGAGGTCCTGGTGCGTGCCGTTGACGCCGGTGTCGAGCACGGCGATCACCTGGCTGGTGGAACCCTTGGTGCGGTCCCACGCCTGAGGAAGCCGGATCGTGTTCAGGTAGCCCTGGTCAGTGGCATACCAGGAATCATTCGGGACGACGGCCATCTTGCGGCGGTAGTCCAGCGAGACGCTCGCGACGGCCGGGTCGGCCTGCAGTTCGCGGAGCAGCTTGGCGGCGGCGCCCTTGGCGCTCACCCGGACGTAGCCGGTCCCGGCCACGGCGCCCGCGGAGCGCATACCGCGCGCGGACAACGCCTTGTCCTTGGCGGCGGCCGCGGCATCGGGCTTGAACCGCACCAGCAGGGTGTCCGGGTTGTAGTCGCGCCCCTTGGCATTGTGGGAGCGCTCGGGACGGTTCATTTTGACGCTGGTCTTGATGTGGTCGTCGGATGGCGCGGCTGAGGCTGAAACCGGAATGGTCAGCGAACTCAGGACAGCCAACGCGCACGCCGCGACCGCCGGTCGGCGGAGCAGCACGGAACCCCCATGATCGAGAAAGTTGGCGTTCGAAGCATTCCAAACCCTCGACCGGCCAGAAATCGGCCGAACAGGCGGGCGGCGGCCGCAACCGGTCCAGTTCGCACCACCTCCGCAGCGCACCGCACCGCGAACCACCGGAGCGGTCGGGCAAGGGGCGAAGAGTCGGCCACCCGAGCTCGACCACCTGGTCCTCCCTGCGGCAGGTGCAGCGCTACGACGGCCACAAGCTGGGCCTTCTCGCAGACGACCGGCCTACGTGCCCGCCCGCTTTTCGCCCCGTGCGGCACCTGACCCACTGGACGGCGGCGAACGGCTAGGTCAGAGCCTCCGTGATCGCCGCTTGAGGTCGCGAGATGCAGTTCAGCGGCTTGAAACGACCCAAACCAGCGATCAAGCGAGGCCTAGCACCGGAAGAACGTCGTTTCCGGTCGGCATCCGCGCTTCCCGGCACGCCACCAGCCACGAAAGTGACCAGAGACGCCGACCACCCGCCGCCTTCCATAAACGCTGGCCTATGACATGGAATTCGCGAAGATCATCTTCGACTGGATAGGCCAGCGTTTATGAAAGGGGGCGGCGCGGCGCGACCATGGCGCGACCGGCGCGGGAACGAGACGTGGTGGCCTGGCCTGGCGGAACGGGGCGAGACGGGTCGACCGGGTGCCAACGATCAAGGGCCGGTCTCCACTGAGTGGAAACCGGCCCTTGGCCTGCTGGTGCGCCCGAAGGGACTCGAACCCCTAACCTTCTGATCCGTAGTCAGATGCTCTATCCGTTGAGCTACGGGCGCTTGCTTGCTGGATCAGCATACACGGCCGGATTTCCGACCGCGAACGTGGTCCCGCGCGGAGGCTCCGGGATTCGAACCCGGGAGGGGCTTTAAGACCCCAACCGCATTAGCAGTGCGGCGCCATAGACCGAACTAGGCGAAGCCTCCAGTGGTGGACTCACAGGTCTCCCTGTTCGACCACCGACGCACGAGGATACCGTGCGCCCACCGGGTTGAGCAAAGCGACTAATCGTGTCGCGCGCCGGTGGATGTCCGCCGGTGCGTACCCGACCCTCCGTGCCGCTTCCGCGGCGGGGCGTGTACGCCCAGATCCGCCCGGTGCCGACACGACCCCGCACCGCTTGATGTGATCATGCCCACTGCGATCTTTCCCCCTGGTACGGATCCGGGTCGCGGGGAAACGGGTCAGCGCGAGGTCGTACCGCGCCGTTACGGTGTCTGCGATCACGGGGGTCGAACTCCCGTGTGTGCTCCGCATCCCCTCTCACCCCAGAAGGACGCATGCGCGCAAACTACCTGCGCCGCGCCGGGATGACGCTGCTCGCCGTGACCGTCGCCGCCATGGGACTGGTCACGCCGGCGCACGCCGATCCCGGCACCGGCACGATCTCCGGACAGCTCACCGATGACGGCCAACCCGTCGCCAACGCCAACGTGCACATCGTCGGCCCGGGCTTCGGTTCGGCCCAGACCGGCTCGGACGGTCGCTACGAGATCAGCGGCCTGCCCGCGGGCGACGGCTACTCGGTCTCCTTCACCCCGCAGGGAGGGCCGGTCCAGTACGCGTACCACAGCGCCATCCCCGAGAACGAGACCTCGTTCAGCGTGACCGCGGGCAGCACCACCACGGTGAACGACACCCTCATCGACACGGGCACCGTCGCGGGGCGGTTCACCGACGCGGCGGGCAGCGGTCTGGCCGGCATCAGCGTCTCCGCCTGGTCGGATCCTGAAGCCTGGGCGTACAGCGGCACCACGGACGCCGACGGCTACTACTCCATCGCCGTTCCGACCGGCAACTTCAAGGTCGCTTTCCAGCTCGGCACCCAGCGGCAGTGGGCCCCCGCGACGACCAGCTGGTCGCAGGCGCAGGTCTACCCGGTGGGAATCGATCAGACGGTCACCGTCAACGCCACCGCGATGCTGCAGAGCGCGGTCGCGGGCCGCGTCGTCCAGGCGGACGGCACGCCGTACCCGGATGCCGCCGTGAACCTGCTCTCCACGAGCGGGGGGCCGGGCGCCTTCGGTTACACCGACGCCGACGGGCAGTACCGGATCGACGCCCTGCCCGGCAGCTACAAGATCGCCATTGAGATCACCAGCGCGTTCGAGCTCAACCAGTACGTGCCTGGCACGATGCTGGAATCCGAGGCGCAGGTGTTCGCGGTGGCCGCGGGCAGCACGACCACGGTGAACGCGACGATGCTGGCCACGGGTTCGGCCAGCGGGCGGTTCACCGACGCCGCAGGCAACGGCCTGGCCGGCATCGGCGTGACGCTCGACGACGTCAACGGCAGCTACTACTCGACCCGCACGCGCGCCGACGGCACCTGGCAGATCGGCACAGTGCTGCCGGGCCAGTTCGTCGTCCGCTTCTGGGACCGGGAGTCCGTCGACCAGTACGCGTACGGCAAGGTCGACTTTGCGGACGCAACCCGCTTCACCGTGGTGGCCGGGCAGAACCTCGTCGTCGACGACACCCGACTGTCGACCTCCGGCCTGCGGGTCACCGCCCGCGACTCGGTCACCGGCGCACCCGTCACCGATTTCGCGGTGTGGGCCGGCAGCGCCTCCGCCGACGCGGAGAACGGCGCCGCCGTGCTGCCCGACCTGCCCGTCGGCACCTGGTATCCGAGCGTCCACGCCGACGGGTATGAGGTGCTCAAGGCCGGTCCGGTGACGATCACCGCCGGGCAGCAGGCGACGCTCGAGGTAACGCTGGTGCCGTTCGCGTCGATCCGGGCGAAGGTGGTGGATGCCGCGACGGGCGCGCCGGTGGCGGGCGTCTGCCTGTTCACGCAGACGCGCACCCAGTTCCGGCTGCTCGGCTGCCCGGCCCAGAGCGGCGCCGACGGCGAGGTCGTGCTGGACTACGTCTCGGCCGGCACCTACCAGATCTTCGCGCTGCCCGAGTCCGGCTCGGCCTACGGTGCGCAGTGGGTCGGTCTCAGCGGCGGCACCGGTGACCAGGCCCAGGCCCGGGACGTCACCGTCACCCCCGGCCAGGCCAAGGACATCCACAAGATCTACATGGATCCCAAGGGCACCGTCACCGGCACCGTCACCGGCGCCGACGGCAACCCGGTGACCAGTGGAAAGGTCTCCGTGGTCGCCCCGGTCACGTGGGAGAGCAGCCAGGGCGGCGCCAACATCGACGCCCAGGGGCGGTACACGCTGGACTTCCTGGGTCCGTACTCGTGGCCGCTGTTCTTCCGGACCACCACGCACGCCTGGCAGTGGAGCGGCGCGGCGTACCGGCGGCAGAGCGCGACGCTGATCCCGGTCACGGCCGGGCAGAGCGCCACGTTCGACCAGCAGCTGCAGCTGGGCACCCTGCTGAAGGTGACCGTCACCGGATCTCCGGGCGGCGGCGTCGTCGCGGCCTACACCAGCAGCAACGGCGACCTGGTCGGGTTCACGGCAGAGCCGCAGTCCGGTGCCCAGGTGTCGTTCCGGGTGCTGGGCGGCGGCCAGGTCCGGCTGCACTACGAGAACGGCTGGTCCGACCAGGGCTGGTACGGCGGCACGGACTTCACCACCGCCAAGCCGGTGTCGATCCCGACCACGGGTGAGAAGGTCGTGGTCTACCCGTACAGCTGATCCGGCTGATCCAGCTGACCGGGTGATTCGGGGGCGGTGCGCCACGCACCGCCCCCGTTTCCGTGCCAGGGGGCCGAAACGGGGCCGCGCCGGGTCGCCCCGGACCGCTATGGTGTCCGCGACCACGGGGGTCTTCTCGAACTGAACATCAGACCTCTGTGCGTGCTTGTCCACCTCTCACAACCGAAGGACGCATGCGCAGCCACACTCTGCGCCGGGTCGCCACGACGCTGCTCGCCGTCACCGTCGCCGCCGTCGGCGCGACGACTCCGGCACACGCCGACGACACCGGCACGATCAAGGGCCAGGTCACCGCGGACGGCCAGCCTGTATCCGGCATCCTGGTCAACGCCCAGGGCTGGGGCTGGGGCTCGGCCCTGACCGGCCCGGACGGCCGCTACACGATCACCGACCTGCCCGCGGGCATGGACTACCGGGTGAGCTTCAGCGGAGCGGGCCACCCCGAGCAGTACGCCCACCAGACCGCCGACTACGACAGCGCGACCACGTACACGGTGACCGCGGGCGGCACCGTCACCGTGGACGAGGCACTGCTGCCGGCGGGCACCCTGGCCGGGCGGTTCACCGACGCGGCCGGCGACCCTCTGCCGAATCAGCAGGTCTCGGTGGAGCCGCTGACCTATAACCACTACGTCTACAGCCTCACCACCGACGCCGACGGCGAGTTCAGCCTGGAAGCCTTCGCGGGCGAGTACCGGGTCTCCTTCTGGACCCGCGAACAGCAGCAGTACGCCCCGGGCCAGGTCGATCCCGCCCTGGCGCAGCGATACCAGGTGACGGCGGGCCAGACCACCACCGTGAACGAGACGCGGCTGGGCCAGGGCGCGATCGCGGGCCGCCTCGTGCGCGCCGACGGCACTCCCGCGGCGAACCAGGTGGTGCAGCTCAGCCCGGCGGACGGCAGCTGGAACCGCGGGTTCGCCTACACCGACGAGGACGGCCGCTACCGGATCGACTCGTTCCCGGGCGCCTACCGGGTGGTCATCCCGTTCGGCGCGGAGGGCAACGAGATCAACCAGTTCGTGCCCGGCAAGCGGGTGGAGTCGCAGGGCCAGGTCTTCACCATCACCGGCACCGATGTGATCACCGTTAACGAGACGCTGCTGCCCACGGGCACGGCGAGCGGCCGGTTCACCGACTCGGCCGGCAACGGCATCGCGAACGTCTACGCGCAGTTCACCGACGCCTACGGCGGCCAGTACGAGGCCGACTCCGACACCGACGGCTACTGGGAGACCAACCCCATGCTGGCCGGCGAGTACACGGTGTACTTCTACGACTGGGCACACACGGTCAGCCAGTACGCGTACGGCAGGACCGCGGCCGCCGACGCGGACCCGGTCACGGTCGTGGCGGGCCAGAACCTGGTCGTGAACGACACCAAGCTGGCCACCGGCAGCATCCGGGTGACCGCGAAGGACTCGGTCACCGGCGCGCCGGTCCCGGGCTTCTCGGTCCAGGCCGGTGCTTTCTCAGCCGACGAGCAGAACGGCGCCGCCGTGCTGTCCGACCTGCCGGTCGGCTACTGGCGGCTGAACCTCTACGCCGAGGGCTACCTGACGCAGGAGAACGCCGGACCGGTGAACGTGCTGCCCGGACAGACCGATTTCGAGGTCAGCCTGGTGCCGTACGCCTCGATCCAGGCGAAGGTCGTCGACGCGGCGACCGGGGCGCCGGTGGCGGGCGTGTGCATGTCCACCCAGACCCGGGTCAAGTTCCACCTGTCCGAGGGCTGCGGGGCCGAGAGCGGCCCGGACGGGCTGGTCACGCTGAACACCGTCACGGCCGGCACGTACCAGATCTTCGTGCTGCCCGGCGAGGGCTCGCCCTACGGCGCGCAGTGGGTCGGCCTGACCGGCGGAACCGGTGACCAGGCCCAGGCCCGGGACGTGACCGTGACTGCGGGCCAGGCGAAGTACATCCACAAGATCTACCTGGACCGCAAGGGCACCGTCACCGGTACCGTCACCGGCGCCGACGGCAATCCGGTGACCAGCGGGCACGTCGCGGTCTCCGCGCCCATCGTCGGCGACGTCAGCCGGGGCAGCGTGGACATCGACGCCCAGGGCCGGTACACGATCGACTTCCTGGGGCCGTACTCGTGGCCGCTGGACTTCGTCACCAGCACGCACGCCTGGCAGTGGAGCGGGGCGGCGTACAAGCGGCAGAGCGCCACGCTGGTGCCGGTGACGGCCGGGCAGACCACCGCCTTCGACCAGCAGCTGCAGCTCGGCACGGTGCTGAAGGTGACCGCCACCGGATCGCCCGCCGGCCTCTTCGCCGCGGCCTACACCAGCAACGGCGACCTGGTCGGGCGGGTCTGGGTGCCGCAGGCGGGCGGCCAGGCCGTGTACCGCGTCATGGGCGGCGGTACGGTCCGGCTGCACCTGGAGGGCGGCGAACCCAGCCAGGGCTGGTACGGCGGGACGAGTTTCAGCACCGCCAAGTCGGTGTCCATCCCGACCACCGGCGAGAAGGTCATCGTCTACCCGTACAGCTGACGGGCTGACAGTGGAGCGGGGCGGTGCGACAGGCACCGCCCCGTTCCGCGTATCCGGGCTACAGCCACTTCAAATGGTCGGCCAGCAGGGCGTACCCGACGAAGGACACGATGTCGAGCAGCGTGTGCGCGACGATCAGCGGGCCGATCCGGCGCCACCGCAGATACACCAGCGCGAACACCACGCCCATGATCGCGTTCCCGACGAACGCCCCGAACCCCTGGTAGAGGTGGTACGACCCGCGCAGCACCGCGCTGGTGGCGATCGCCGTCCAGGTGCTCCAGCCGAGCTGGCGCAGGCGGGTCAGCAGGTAGCCGACCACGACCACCTCCTCCAGCACGGCGTTCTGCACCGCGGCCAGGACCAGCACCGGCACGGCCCACCACACCTCGCCGAGCCCGGACGCGACCACGGTGGCGTTGAACCCGAGCGCCTTGGCCGCCAGGTAGAGCCCGAGTCCCGGGATGCCGATCGCCGCGGCGAGCAGGGCACCGCCGCCCAGGTCGAAACCGGGCCGGCGGCGGGCGTACCCGAGGATCTCCGGCGCGCCGAGCCTGCCGCCCAGGCCGGGCCCCCGGTTGAGCAGGTGGATCGCGAACAGGGCGGGCACCACGCCGAACGCTATCCGGGTCAGCTGGATGGTCAGATCCAGCCAGGGCCGGTCCGGCGTCACGGCCGTGTTCAGCTCGGCCGCCTGCTGGTTCAGCGGAACGTTGACGGTAAGTTTGTCGATGAGCGAGAGCACGGATCGTATGGCGGAGTAGCCGAGCGAGACGCCGAGCAGCAGCAGCACCTCGTGGCCCAGCATGGTGCGGGTGGGACGGGGGCTTGTCCAGTCGAGCTCTTCAGCAGCCATGACACAACAGGGTCGCACAGTCTGTGCGATGGCCGAACGCGCCGAGTTGACATCGTTCGAACGTGAGCGACCTTCAGCGGCTGTTGAAAGAGAGCTGGACTCTCGTCGAGGAGCAGCAGGACAAACTGGCCGGCTACTTCTACGCTCGGATCTTCCTCAATCACCCGAACATCCGGGAGATGTTCCCGGTGACGATGGACGTGCAGCGGGCGCGGCTGCTCGGCGCCATCGTGAGCGCGGTGCAGACCGTCGACGACCCGGACCGCTTCGACGAGTACCTGCGCTCGCTGGGCCGCGACCACCGCAAGTTCCAGGTGCAGGCGGAGCAGTACGAGGTGATCGGCGCCGCCCTGCTGGAGTCGCTGCGCACCTTCGCCCGCGACGGGTGGACCTACGAGTACGAGCAGGCCTGGCGCGACGCGTACGACGTGATCGCCCGCAAGATGCTGGCCGGGGCCGCCGCCGACAGCAACCCGGCCTGGTGGCACGCCGAGGTGGTGGCGCACGAGCGGCGCAGCCGCGACATCGCCGTGTTCTCGGTGCGGCCGCTGCAGCAGCTGGAGTACCGCGCCGGGCAGTACCTGTCGGTGGAGTGCCCGCAGCACCACCCCCGGGTGTGGCGGACGTACTCGGTGGCCAACGCGCCGCGCACCGACGGGACGATGGACTTCCACGTGCGGGCGCTGGGCGCGGGCTGGGTGTCGGGGGCGCTGGTGCGCCGTACCAGGGTCGGCGACATCCTTCGGCTGGCCTCGCCGATGGGCACGATGGTGCTGGACCGCCGGTCCACCCGCGACATCGTCTTCGTCGCGGGCGGCACCGGCCTGTCGCCGATCAAGGCGCTGCTGGAGGAGCTGACCACGTTCAACCGCACCCGCTGGGTGCACGTCTTCTTCGGCGCCCGCGACCGCGACGACCTGTACGACCTGGAGTCGCTGCGGCAGCTCGCGGCGGCGTACCCGTGGCTGTCGCTGGTGCCGGTGTGCAGCGACGATCCCGGCTGGGGCGGCGAGGAGGGCAGCGTCTCCGACGCGCTGTCGCGGTTCGGGCCGTGGCTGGAGCACGACTTCTTCGTCTGCGGCTCGCCGAACATGGTCCGCGGCACGCTGCGGACGCTGACGCAGCTGCAGGTGCCGCAGACCCGGGTACGGTACGACGCGTTCAGCGACGTCTGAGCGCCGCGGCCGCTGCGGCCGCGGCGCCGTGCCGGCTCAGGGCACCAGGGCCGGTGGCGCCGAGGCGACCGCCCGGAAGCGCCACTGCAACTGGAAACGCGCGTTCAGGGACGGGTCCTCGGTGCGCCAGGTGAACACCGCCCGGTCCCCCTCCTGCTCCCGCACGATCGGGGTGCGCAACGGCGCCTCCTCGGCGGCCATCGACGTCTCCACCCCCCACACCTGCGGGTCGAGCCCGGTCGGGAAGCGCATCTGCACCACCAGCCGCCGGGTGGGCAGCCGGACCGCCCGCTCGAACCAGCTGCCCCACTTGAGCTCGTCCACGCGGTAGCGGTACTCCACCGTGGTCCGCTCGCCCGGGTAGAGCGGGAAGCGGCCGTCGGCGTTCTCGAACAGCAGCCAGATCTCCTTGAACGCGTCCCGGTCCTGCTTGGCCCGCCACACCATCGGCTCGGCCACGCCCGGGTCGCCGCAGAAGGCGACCAGGCCCAGCTCGTCGAGGGAGAGCGGGTGGGTGCGGTGGTGGGCGTTGGAGCGCTGCGGCTGGCCCGGGTACCGGTCGACGGCCACCCGGATCAGGTAGCGGGTGACCGGCTCGTTGCCCGCGTTGTAGAGGGCCCGGCGAACGACGACCTGGTACGCGCCCTCGTCGTAGGTGAGCTGCGCCTCCTCCAGCTCCACCACCAGGCCGGTGCCCGGGGGCAGCCACTGGGTGGGGACGGTCGGCTCCCGGGTGAGCAGCGTGGACGGGCCGCGGGCCTGCCGGGCCTCCTCGTACTCCTGGAAGCGGCGCCAGATCGCGCCGCCGGCGTTGAGCACCGCCTCGGCCCGGCGCGCGAAGTCCTCGGTGGGCCTGTGTCTTCGGCCCTCGATGTGGCTGATGTACGAGGGATCGAAGCCCATTCGGCTGGCGAGCTGCTTCTTGGTCATGCCCCGGTCGATGCGCCACCGGCTCAGCTCGGTCGCGAAGGCCTCCACGGCACGCTCCACCGGCGAAACGCTCATGACCCGACCACGGTGCGCTCGGTCATGCCACACCTCGCCCCCTCCTCGGTCCGTCGTGAATCCTCATTCTTCGCGGCCTGAGGATCAACTAACGAGAAGTGCTGATTACGCGACAAAAGCCTTGACAGCTCGCCAAGCGGCCAGTCGGCCTGTCAGCCGACCGAACTATGCCAGACGTCACACACCGTAAATGAAATGACGTAAACTGGCATGGGTCTGGTTAGCCTAGCCTTAGCAGGGTACAGTTGCCGGGTTATCAGTGACCGTGACTAAGTGCAGGAAGGGGCCGGTGAGGAACGGGTGCGCACGCTCACGCCGTATGACCTTACCGACGCCCTACGGCCACTGACCGTCACGCTCCGCGCCATCCGCAACCGTCTCGGTGACGAAGCGGTCCACGGACTGCCCGATCCGCTCACCGTCGGCGGCATGCCTGGTTGGACGCCTGCCAGCGCGCTCACCGGCGGAGCCGGCCTGCCCGCGCTGTTCGCCACCGCGCACCGCCGCTGGGGCGCCGCACCGCACGCCGCTGCCACTCTTTCGTGGAAGTCCTACAGCTACTGGGTCGCCATGCCCGCCGTGCTCAGCTGGGCCGTGGCCCGGCGCGTGCCGCTGGTCTCCGCCGACAACGTGCTGGTGCGCTTCAGCGGCGAGCCAGGCGAGGCCCTGGTGCAGGTCGGCCTGCGCGGCGTGCAGCTGGCCGTGCTGCCCGACGACCCGCTGGCACACGCGCCGCACCCGGGCGTGACCGTCGTCGGTGACGAGTCGCTGCTGCTCAAGACGCTGCGCACCAGCCTGCTCGACCACCACCTCGACCCGGTGTCCGAGCGCATCCGCGAACACGTGAAGGTCGGGCGGCGCACCCTGCTCGGCTCGGTCGCCTCCGGCATCGCGTACGCGCTGGTCCGCGGCGGACCGGACGTGCCCGGCTCCACCACCGAAGCAGCCGGTACGGTCCTCAGCGCGCTCGGCCTCGACGACCTGGTCGACCTCGTCCCCAGCCCCACCGGCGAGCCCGCCGTGCAGCGGCGCACCTGCTGCCTCGCGTTCACCCTGCCGCAGCCCAAGGTCTGCGGCGGCTGCTGCCTGCGCTGACCGAGCGCGAGCGGATCGGCCGATACGCACAGCATCACCACCGTGCGAGCCTGGATCGCTGAAGATCCAACTGCCGCCGAGGACCTCCATGCCACGCAGACCCAGCGCCGCCCTGTTCGCGGTCGCGCTGCTCACCACCGCGCTCGCCACGACCCCCGCGCAGGCCGCCGACAGGTACCCCGACTTCCGGATCAACCCGGCGCCCGCTATCGACACCACCCAGCGGCTGCCCATGAGCCAGCCGGGCACCGACGTCTCGATCGTGGTGCCGGACACGCTCGGCAGGCTGATCGGCTCCATCCACCTGGACCTGCCCGGCGGCGGCACCCGCAACTGCGCCGAGACGGAGACCGACCACACCTGGACCTGCGGTGACGCGACCCAGGCGGATACCGCGGTGGTGGTGCACTACCGCTACCCCTCCCTCACCGGCAACCAGGAAGAGGTCCATTCGCTGTACCTCTACCAGACCATCGACGGCGTCGAGCGGCGCTCCAATGCGGTCATCTGGGTGTCTCCCGGCGGCAACCCGCTGGTCGCCGATCTCCAGGTGACCGCGTTCCGGGTGGAGAACCCGTCCGTGCAGTACGACGGCGGCATCCGGTCGTACTACCGGGTCAGCTTCGTCAACGCCGGACCGGAGGCCACCAACGCGACCGTCACGTTCACCGGTCTCGGCTCGACCAAGGTGCTCGCGACCGAGTGGGCCTGCGACCGCAGCGGCGGGACGCTGACCTGCAAGCGCACCCTGGCGGCCGGAGACTTCAAGACCTGGATCCTGAACCTGCACGGCGCGGCCACCGAGCTCCGCCTCAACCTCGGCCTGAGCATCAGCGGCACCAGCACCGACCCCGACCCGAGCAACAACTCCCGCAGCCTGAAGCTGCCCGTCGCCTCGACCGGCGGCACCGGGTCCACCGGCGGCACCGGCACGGGCACCACCGGCAGCACCAGCCCGACCGGCGGAGCATCGCCCGCGGCGCCCGTCGGCACGGCGCAGCCGTCGGACCCCGCGGCCTCGGCCGACGCGTCGACGCCGTCCGAGGCGCGGACTCCGGCCACCAGCCCGTCGGACGTCGCGTTCAGCGAACCGGAGGACCCGGCCGGGGTGCCGGTGCCGGTCTGGGCGGCCGCCGGGCTCGCGGCGGCGGCGGTCGGCACGGTACTGGTGCTGCGGCGGCGCCGCACTACTTGATGGACCGCTCAGTAGCCTGGTAGTCCTCCGGCTGCCAGGCGTGCTACCGCCTGGGCGGGCGTGTCGCCGTAGCCGGGACCGGCGAGCAGGACCGGCTGGAAGAAGCAGCCGGCGATGCTCGCACCCGCCCCCGACGCGAGTCTCGCCGTTGGACGAGGCAGGGCCTGCCCGAGATCCGCTCGGGCAGGCCCTGCCGCATCGTCACTGCCTGTCGGCGGAGGGTGTGGGATTCGAACCCACGAAGACATCGCTGCCTTAGCGGTTTTCAAGACCGCCGCCATCGGCCACTAGGCGAACCCTCCTGGCAGATTGCCAGCGACCAGTGTGCCAGAGCCGCACCCTGACGTACACGCAGATACCCCGCCAGGTGTGGCGGCCGACAGTTTCGGGGAAACTGCGCGAATCGTGGCCAAGATTCCAGCACTTTCCCCGAAACTGCTGGCAACCCGCGGCGCGTGTCCCACGCGGCGGCGCGGTGGGCGGGTGAGGGCGGAAGATGATCGGGTGCGTGCGATGACGAATCCGGCCAAGGGCGAGCTGGTCCCCGCCGAGGTGCCGGACCCGGCTCCGGGCGAGGACGAGGTGCTGGTGCGGGTGGCCGCCACCGCCGTCAACCGGGCCGACCTGCTGCAGGTCGGAGGCTACTACCCGCCGCCCAAGGACGCGCCCGCCTGGCCGGGCCTGGAGTGCTCGGGCACGGTGCTGCGCGGCGCCGGATCGTGGCAGCCGGACGCGGAGGTGTGCGCCCTGCTCAGCGGCGGCGGGTACGCCGAGCTCGTGGCCGTCCCCGAGGCGCAGGTGCTGCCGGTCCCGGCCGGGGTCGACGTGGTGACGGCGGCGGGGCTGCCGGAGGTGGCGTGCACGGTCTGGTCGAACCTGACCCAGGTCGCGGGCCTGCGCTCCGGCGAGACGGTGCTGATCCACGGCGGCGGCAGCGGGGTGGGCACGTTCGCGGTGCAGTACGCCAAGGCGCTGGGGGCCAGGGTGGTGGCCACGGCCCGCGCGGCGAAGCACGACCGGCTGCGGGAGCTGGGCGCCGACGAGTGCCTCGACTACACGACGGACGACTTCACCGGGGTGGACGCCGACGTGGTGCTGGACATCATGGGCGCGTCGTACCTGGGCCGCAACGTGCAGGCGCTGGCCCGGGGCGGTCGGCTGGTCGTGATCGGACTGCAGGGCGGCACCCGCGCGGAGCTGGACCTGGGTGCGCTGCTGGCCAAGCGGGCCACGGTGGCCGCGACGGCGCTGCGGTCACGTCCGGCGGCGGAGAAGGCCGAGATCGTCGCGGGCGTACGCCGGGACGTGTGGCCGCTGCTCGAGTCGGGTGCGATCCGGCCGGTGGTCGACCGGGTGCTGCCGCTGGCCGAGGCCGCCACGGCACACCGGCTCGTGGCGGCCAGCGAGCACGTCGGAAAGGTGCTGCTGAAGGTCGGTTGAGGTCAGCGCTGCTTCGGGATGGGGCGGATGCGCTCACGCATGAGGATGAGCAGCGCCTCGACGCCGTCCATCGCGGTGATCTTCTTGCCCTCTTCGCGGGTCCGCGCGTTGTAGCTGATCGGCACCTCGTACGGCCGGATCTTGCGGCGGAGCAGCTTGCCCGTGGCCTCGGCCTCCATGCCGAAGCCCTTGGACTTGATGTTCAGCGACCGGTACAGCTCCAGCGGCATGAGCTTGAAGCAGGTCTCCAGGTCGCCGATGTACGAGTTGAACAGCACGTTGGCGAACAGGGTCACACCCTTGTTGCCCATCACGTACCAGAACGAGAACGCGGCGTGGCCGCCGAAGGTGCGGTTGCCGTAGACCACCTTGGCGCGGCCGTCGAGGACCGGGCCGAGCAGCTTCGGGATGTCCTTGGGGTCGTACTCCAGGTCGGCGTCGAGGATGACCATGTAGTCACCCGTCGCCGACTCGACCGCGGTGCGGATCGCGGCGCCCTTGCCCGCGTTCTTCGCGTGGTGGATCGCACGCAGCCGCGAGTCGTCCCAGCCGTCGAGGATCTCGGCGGTGGCGTCCTTGCTGCCGTCGTTGACGACGACCAGCTCCGTCTCGCACGGGTAGTCGACCGCCAGCGCCTGCTTGAGCGCCTCACCAAGCCGGGCCTCTTCGTTGTAGACCGGCATGAGGATGGATAGCTTCACGAGGGCTCTCCGCTGCGTACTGTGGCTGGAACGCGCCGAGTCTAGCCTTTCGGCTGCGGCGACGCACATCGGGCGAGGTCAGCGTGGTTCGATACGCCTACCGAACCACGCTGCGGGGAAGTCGGACCGTGAACCTGGCCCCGCCCTCGGCGGCGTGCCCCGCCTCGACCGTGCCGCCCAGCCGCCGGGCGAGCCCGGCCACCAGCGCCAGGCCCAGGCCGGTGCCGGTCTGCCGTACCCCCTGGTAGCGCTGGAAGAGCGCACCGCGCTGGAACGCCACCGCCAGGTCGTCGTCGCTGAGCCCTGGACCCCCGTCGCGGACCTCGACCGCCGCGTGCCCGGCCTCCTCGCGCACCGCGAGCACGATCGGGCGATCCTGGGGTACCACCCGCAGCGCGTTCTCGACCAGGCCGTCGATGATCTGGCGCAGCCGGACCGGATCGGTGCGCGTCCACACCTCGTGCGGCGGCACATCGGCGTCCAGCAGCACGCCCGCGGCGGCCACCCGGGGGGCGAACGCGCGCTCGGCCGAGCGGACCAGCGACCCCAGCTCCACGTCGGTCGGCTCGATGGGGAAGTCGGCGGCGTCGAGGCGGGCCAGCGACAGCAGGTCGGCGACGAGCCGGTCCAGCCGTTCGGCCTCGGCGAGCATGGTCTGCCCGATGCCCGGCGCGGCCGTGGCGTCGACGACACCGTCGGCCAGCGCCTCGGCGTACCCGCGGATGGTGGTCAGCGGGGTGCGCAGTTCGTGCGAGATGGAGAGCAGGAACTCGCGCTGGCGGCCCTCGCTGGTGGCCAGCGCCTCGGCCAGCTCGTTGATCGACTGCGCGAGGTGCTCCACCTCCAGCGGCGGTTCGGTCTGGAGCCGGACGGCGCGGTCGCCGGCGCTGAGCCGGGCCGCGGCGGTGGCCGCGTTGCGGATCGGGCGGGCCAGCCGCCGCCCCAGCAGTACGCCCGCGAGCACGCCCGCCCCGAGGCCCGCCAGCAGCGGCAGCCACAGGTTGCGCAGCACCTGCCGGGCCAGGCCAGTCCCGGCCGGGCGGGCCAGCACGACGCCGTCCCCGCCGCCCAGCGGCCGGCCCTCGATCACCGCCAGGCCGCCGTCGACCAGCGCCAGCCGCTCGCTCACCGGCTGCCCCGCGGCGATCTGCCGCACCACCCGGTCGGGCAGGCCGTCGCGATCGGGTCGCCCGCCGGTGATCAGGAAGCCGGTCGTGTCGCCGTCGAGCTTGCGCAGCTGCTGCATCAGCTTCTCGTCGGACGCGGCGGTACGGCGGTTCTTCAGGATCAGCGCCACCACGTCGGTCTGGGCCGCCAGGCCCTCCCGCGCGGCCCGCTCGGCGGCCTTGGCGGCCAGCGGCACGGCCACCAGGGCCGTGACCAGGACGGAGATCAGGGCGACGAGCAGCCCGGCGGCGACCGCGCGGGTGGTCAGCGTGGTGGTGCTCTGGACCGGCTTCGGCGGGGCGGCCAGCACCCGGATCGGCACGGTCAGGTCGGCGCGGCGGTCAGGCATCGGCGGTGTACCCCACGCCCCGGACCGTACGCAGGATGCCCGCGGACTCGCCCAGCTTGGCGCGGACCTGCGCGACGTGCACGTCGACGGTGCGGGTGCCGCCGTGCGCGGCGTACCCCCACACGGTGCTGAGCAGCTCGTCGCGGGTGTAGACCCGCCCCGGCCGGCTCATCAGATGGGCCAGCAGGTCGAACTCGGTGCTGGTCAGGTGGACCGACCGGCCGTCGACGGTCACCTCGCGCCGGGCCGGGTCGAGCCGCACCGCCCCGACGGTACGGCTGCGGTCGGGCTCGGGCCCGCCGCCGGAGCGGCGCAGCACCGCCTTGAGCCGGGCCACCAGCTCGCGCGGGCTGAACGGCTTGGTCAGGTAGTCGTCGGCGCCCAACTCCAGGCCGACGATGCGGTCGACCTCGTCGTCGCGGGCGGTGAGGAAGATGATCGGGACCCAGCTGTCCTCGGCCCGCAGCCTGCGGCAGATCTCGGTGCCGTCCAGACCGGGCAGCGCGATGTCGAGCACGCACGCGACCGGCCGCAGCCGACGCGCCGCCGCCAGCCCCGCCGCGCCGTCCTCCTCCACCTGCACGCCGTAGCCGTCGCGCTGCAGGTAGAGCCGGATCAGGTCGGCGATCGGCCGCTCGTCCTCGACGACGAGGACCAGACCTTTCTCAGTCACGCCGCCATCATGTCCGACCCGTGTACGAACCAGGTAAGGCCTCGGTCAAGCTACGCGCCCGTTCCGGCCACCCCCGGTCCGGCTCTGCGCTGCGCGGAGCACGGAGCACGGAGCGCGGGGCACGGAGCGCAGCGAAGGCGCGGGGCGGGTGATCACCGTCTGCGGTCAGAACACCTACGTCGAACCCGCGTCTCGACCGCAACCCACGATCACCGTTCGAAATGGCCTGGCGCCCGCTCCGGCCACGGCCGGGGGCCACCCCGGTTGATCGCAGCGCGCGGTCGAAAAGCGGCCGAGGACCGCACCCTCCGACCTCGGACGCCGATCTTGCCGACCGCGAACGCGGTGAACGGCGGACCTGCCGGCCGCGAGCGCCCCGGACGGCGGACCTGCCGCGCGCTGAGGCGTCGCCGGTCCGTCAGGCGCCGACGAGGTGGTCGGCGAAGGAGCGGTAGGGGGTGGCGTCCGGGGAGGCGGCGCGCTGGGCGATCAGCTTCGGCTTGAAGACGTGGCTGAACAGGGCGTCGAGGTGCCATACCTGCTTGGGGTGGCCCGCGTGGATCCAGAACCGCTCGCGGATGCCGTCGACGGCCGTGGCCGCGAACTCGATGGCCGACAGGCGCGGGTCCGGGTGCCAGGTGACGTTCGCCAGGTGCCGCAGGTCGGTGTTGAGGTGCAGCCGGAGGCGCCGCAGGATGCGGCTCTCCTGGGTGATGACCAGGCGGCGGTACGTCAGCAGCAGCAGGTATTCGCGGCCCAGCGGCCGCTCGGGGCGCAGCGCGCGGGCGACGAGCACGGTGGCGTCGCCCGCCTCGATGCAGCGGCGGAAGATCGGCATGTGCCGGCTGACCGTGGCCATGGGGATGCCGGCCTCGCCGGTGGCGGGGAGGAACGTACGCGAGAAGACGTCCATGTAAGGACCAACGATGCCGCGTGACAAGCGTCACGCGAGTCACTCATGGGAGGCCCTATTGACACCGATCGCACACGTTGTGCGGCATTACTGCGCGATCGGTGGTACGAACACCGCCAGCGCCACCAGCACCGCGAACACCCCGGCGAGCACCACCGCCTGGACGAAGTTGCGGTTCTCGCGCGGTGCGTAGGCCAGGCCCAGCCCGCAGACGGCGCCGGTGACCAGGCCGCCGAGGTGGCCCTGCCAGGAGATGCCGGGGATCGAGAACGACAGCACCACGTTGATCGCGATGATGGGCAGCACCGACATCGCGTCGCGGCCCAGTCGCCGCAGCACGAAGAAGTACGCCGCGAACAGGCCGTAGATGGCGGTGGAGGCACCGGCGGAGAACGCGTACGGGCTCAGCAGGGCGCAGGCCACGTTGCCACCGAAGCCGCAGATCAGGTACAGCGCGCCGAAGCGGACCGGGCCCAGGGCCGCCTCCAGCGAGCGGCCGAGCACCCACAGCGCCCACATGTTCAGCGCCAGGTGGATCACGCCGTAGTGCAGGAACATCGCCGTCAGCAGGCGGTAGTAGCCGCCGTCGTGGATGCCGGTCAGCACCTCGCCGAACTGCGGCAGCGCGCCCTCGTAGTAGCCGCCCTGGGCTTTGGTGACGGTGAGCCCGAGCGCCGCCCCCCACTCGTGCACGGGGGTCGAGCCGCGGGTCAGCGTGCCCATCCCGTAGAGGGCGGCGAGGATCACGAACACGCCGACGTTGAGGCCGATCAGCGCCTTGGTTACGTACCCGTGCATGCCGATCTGCGACCCGCCGAAGTGGGTCAGGGCCGGGCGCTGGGTGCGCCGCCCCTCGGCGACGCAGTCGGGGCACTGGTGCCCGACCGAGGCCGGGATCATGCAGTCGGGGCAGATCGGGCGGCCGCAGCGGGTGCAGCTGAGATGCGTCTCCCGCCCCCGGTGGCGGTAGCAGACTGGTACGGCGGCTTGACCGCTCTGGGGTGCGGGAGACGTCATGCGGACGAGACTAGCGCTCAATCTCGATTCGTTCGATGATGATCGGCTCCAGCGGGCGGTCCGACGGGTCGGTCGCGGTGCTGGAGATCGCGTCGACGGTCTTCTGCGAGTCGGCGTCGGCCACCACGCCGAAGATGGTGTGCTTGCGGTTCAGCCAGGTGGTGGCGCCGGTGGTGATGAAGAACTGGGACCCGTTGGTGCCCGGTCCGGCGTTCGCCATCGCCAGCAGGTACGGCTTGTCGAAGCTGAGCTCCGGGTGGAACTCGTCGGCGAACGTGTAGCCGGGGCCGCCGCGGCCGGTGCCGGTCGGGTCCCCAGTCTGGATCATGAAGCCGTCGATCACCCGGTGGAACGGGGTGCCGTCGTAGTACGGCCCCTTGATCGGCGCGCCGGTGCGCGGGTCCTTCGCGCCCTCGCGGGTGCCCTCGGCGAGCTCCACGAAGTTGCGGACGGTCTTGGGCGCGTGGTTCTCGAACAGCTCAAGACGGATCGGGCCGGCGCTGGTGTGCAGGACGGCGAAAGCCACGTCTCATCTCCCGAAATATCGGCGGTCAGTTACCGACAGATTCTCCCATGTGCCCGTTCCGGTGGTGCGGAGGCGTCCGGCGAGGCAGGATGGCACTCGGGGACATGAGCGGGGCGCGCCTTCGCAACTGCGATCGCGCGCCTTGTGCACCACGGCGCGGGCGCGGGGGCGCCCGTCGGCCAATGTCTGCCGCGCGCGGGGGCGGGCGGCAGGAAGGCGGGGGATCATGCTCGGTTTCAAAGCGCACAAGACGCGCGGGCAGCTCATGCGGGAAGAAATGGGCCAGAGCTGGGACCATTTCCTGCAGGCGGCGACGCACGCCGCCGGCGGTGTCGGCACCAAGATGGGCCCGACCACCGGAATGATGCGCCGCGCCACTTCCGGCGGGATCGACTCGACGATGTCCACCCTGGCGCCGCTGATCGCGGCGTACCGGGAGGGCGCGGCGAACGCCACCGCCACCGCGAAGAAGGTGAAGGCCAAGGCGCGGAAGAAGGAGGCGCAGGTGTCGCACAGGAACACCAAGATGCTCGTCGGCCTGCTCGCGGCGGGCATCGCCGCGGGTGCGGTGGGCGCGCTGGTCGTGAAGCGGCGCAAGCAGCAGCAGTGGTCGGAGTACGACCCGAGCCAGGCGCTGGAGTCGGTGCGGGGCGAGGGCCGCTCGGCGGTGGACAAGATCTCCGGCAAGGCCGACTCGGCCATCGACAAGGCGACCCACCACGCCAGCAAGGCGATGGACAAGACCGCCGACAAGCTGCACTCGGCGTCGTCGTCGCTCAAGGACAGCCGCAGCGGCATGAAGTCGAAGGTCGACGACATGGCCGAGTCGGCCAGCGACGCGACCGACAGCTTCGTCGCGAAGTACTCCTCGTCGGGCTCGAAGAACAGCCGGATGTAGGGCTCGCGCGGTGAGGGGTGCGCGGGCCGCGCCCCCTCACCCGGTCACAGCCAGCCGGAGCGCCGGAACGAGCGGTAGATGCCGTACGAGACGGCCAGGGCGAACGCCATGGTGATCGGGTAGCCGTAGCGCATGTGCAGCTCTGGCATGAACTCGAAGTTCATGCCGTAGACGCCGGTGATGGCGGTCCACGCGGCGGCCATACCGGCGTACGCGGCGATCTTGCGCATGTCGTTGTTCTGGTCGACGGACACCTGGGCCAGCCGCGCCTGCATGATCGAGATCAGCAGGTCGTCGTACGAGCCCACCTGCTCGACCACGCGGGCCAGGTGGTCCTGCACGTCCCGGAAGTACTTGCGCAGCTCCTTGGTGATCTCCGGGGTGTCCGACAGCATCGCCTGCAGCGGGCGCTGCAGCGGCAGCGCGGCGCGCTTGAACTCCACCAGCTCCCGCTTGAGCTGGTAGATGCGCTGCATCCGGCCGCTGGAGTCGCGCGAGAACACGGCCTCCTCGAGCACGTCCACGTCGTTGCCGATGCCGTCGGCGGCCAGCACGTACAGGTCGACGACGTGGTCGAGCACGCCGTACGCCACTGCCCACGGGCCCTGGCGCAGCAGCTCCGGGCGGCTCTCCAGGTGCTCGCGCACGGGCTTGAGCCGGCAGGCGTTGCCGTGGCGCACCGAGATGACGAAGTCCGGCCCGATGAACAGCATGATCTGACCGGTCTCGACGACCTCGGAGTTCTCGGTCAGCTCCTGGTGCTCCACGTAGCGGGCGGTGCGCAGCACGAGGAAGTGCACGTCGCCGAACTGCTCCAGCTTGGGCCGCTGCCCGGCGCTGACCACGTCCTCGACCGCGAGCTCGTGCAGGTCGTACGCCTCGGCGATGCCCGCCATCTGGTCCGCGTCGGGTGCGTGCAGCCCCAGCCACACGAACGCCCCCGGCGTGCGCTTGGCCTGCGTCAGCGCCTCGCGGTAGTCCCCGCCGGACGGCAGCCGCCGCCCCTGGTTGTCGTAGATGGCGCAGTCGACGATGGCGTCCCGGCGCGCACCGGCCTGCGCCGGGATCGCCGACGCCTCGTCGGCGCCGAGGCCGATGCCGGAGACCAGCCTGCTCACGGCGCGGGCCGGGGCGCTGAACGCGCGGGTCAGCCGGTCGCCGTTGGAGGCTCGCCGGCCAGGTTCGTCCCGGATGTCGTCGACCACAGCTCGCCCCCTTCGCACGGCCGCCGCTGCGGCGGCGACTCCGACGACAGGCTACGCGCCAGGGGCATCGGGCCGCCGACACGCCCGTGCGGGTACGCGTCGCGTCCTCGCGGAGGTCCGGAGACGACGATGGCGCCGGGTGGACGTGTCGCCGCGTTCGGGGGGAATGTGCGGCGGGTCCACCCGGCGCCGGAACGGCACCCGGGGTGGGGGGTGGGTGTCCGTTCCTCTTTCATCGGGGGCGGGGCAAAGCTGTCGGCACGCAGTCGACGCGCCGGTCGAATTCTGAGCCACGGAACGCGCGCGAGGGAACCCTGCGCGACGGCTCAGCCAATGTCAGAAATACGACAGAACTCCAGTCGGATATGCGAACCGACCTATGGGTACGAAAACAGCCCGGCCCCGGGTACGACCGGGTGCCGGGCTGTTTGAACTCGTCAGCCGCGTACGGCCTCGACGGCGTCGGCCAGCCGCCGCACGCCCTCGTCGATCTGGTCGACCGTGACCGCGCTGAACGCCAGCCGCAGAGCGCTGGTGCCGCCCTCCAGGAGGAAGTCGGAGCCCTTCACCACCGCGACGCCGCGCTCGGCCGCCGCGGGCAGCAGCCTGTCCACGTGCACGTCCGAGGGCAGCTCGATCCAGAGGAAGTAGCCGCCGTCGGGCTCGGTGAACTCCACGCCCGGGATGTGCTTGCGCAGCGACTCGGCCAGCACCGAGGCCCGCTCGGCCAGCGCCGCGCTGACCGTGGCCACCGAGCGGTCGATGTCGCCCGAGCGGCAGAACTCGTACACGATGCCCTGCGCGACCTGGCCCGCCGAGATGTAGAGGTTGGTGGCGTTGCGGGCGATGTCGTCGATGATCTGCTTCGAGCCGATCAGGTAGCCCACCCGCACGCCGGGGCAGACCGTCTTGGTGAACGAGCTCGCGTGCACGACCACGTCAGCGGCCCCGCCACCGGCGAGCTTCGTCTCCGACAGCATCGAGGGCAGCGCCTCGCCGCGGAAGCGGATGTCGACGTACGGGTCGTCCTCGAAGATCGTGAAGCCGTACTCGGTGGCCAGTTCGAGCAGCTCCCGGCGCTTCTCCACCGACAGGGTCACGCCCGCCGGGTTCTGGTAGTTCGGGATGATGTGCGCCAGCGTCGGGCGCACCCCGGACTCCAGCAGCGCGCGCAGCTCGGCCGTGTCGATGCCGTCGGGGCGCACCGTCACCTGGTGCACGTGGGCGCCCAGCGAGCGCAGGTTGAGCAGCGTCCGGTCGTAGGTCGGCTTCTCGACCACCACGTGATCGCCCGGCTTGACCAGCTGGTTGAACAGGAAGGCGTCGGCCTGCAGCGAGCCGTTGGTGATGAGGACCTGGTCGACGGCGACACCGTGCTTGTCGGCGACCCACTTACGCAGCGGTGCGTAACCGTAGGAGTTGCCGTACGCGGTGAGGCCGGCCGGGTCGGCGGCGAAGGCGCGGACAGCGGCGGCGCTGAGGCCCTCGACATCCACGATGTCCAGGCTCGGGGCGCCCCGGGCGAACGAGATGAGCTGCTCGGCGGTCATGGCCACCAAGCGTAATCGGCCCGAAATGCGAGACACCCCCACCCACCTGCCGGTGGGCGTGTGGGCGGGGGAACTCGCTGCTCAGACGTTGGCGGTGGCCTCCGCGCGGCGGAGCGCCCAGACGCGCATCAGGTCCCGTACGGAGATGATGCCGAGGATCTCGTCGCCCTCCAGGACGGCCAGGTGGCGGAACCCGCCCCGGGTCATCGCCATGGCGGCCTCTTCGAGGCTCCAGTCGGGGGACGCGTACACCACGTCCCAGGTGATGTGGCCCGCGCACTGCTCCACGTCCGGGTCGAGCCCGGAGCCGATGGCGTTGAGGATGTCCCGCTCGGTCATTATCCCGAGCCCCTCGCCATCGGGGTCTATCACGATCGCCGAGCCGACGCGGCGCATCGACATGAGCTGGGCCGCCTGCCGCAGCGTGTGCTGCGGTCCGACCAGCAGCACCGGCTTGCTCATCGCCTCTCGCACCTGCATGGCATGGGTCATCTGCAACCACCCCTTCGGAACGCAACCTCATTGAAACGCACCGTACGGACATCTTGGGGCTGGTTCGGGCAGTTCGCAAGACTTGTCATGGCTTCGGGCGTGTGCATCCGGCCACGTCCGCACCATCGCCCAGTCGACCGGTGCAGTAGCCTTCACCAGCGACTTAACCCCTTGCGAAGGAGTGACCATGATCGGCATGGTGCTGGCCGCCGGCGCTGGACGGCGACTGCGGCCGTACACCGACACGCTGCCCAAGGCCCTGGTGCCGGTGGACGGGGACATCACGATCCTCGACATCGCCCTGGCCAACCTGGCGGAGGCCGGGTTCACCGAGGTAGTGATCGTGGTCGGCTACCGGGCCGAGGCCGTCGAGGTCCGCCAGGCCGCCCTGCAGGAGAAGTACGGCGTCACCATCACCCTCGTGCACAACGACAAGGCCGAGGAGTGGAACAACGCGTACTCGCTGTGGCTGGCGCGCGAGCACTTCGCCCGGGGCGTGCTGCTGGTCAACGGCGACACCGTGCACCCGGTGTCGATCGAGCGCACCCTGCAGGCCGCGGCGGCCGACGCCGCCTACGCCGACGCGGGCATCGTGCTGGCGATCGACGACGTGAAGAAGCTGGCCGACGAGGAGATGAAGGTCATCTTCGGTACGGACGGCCGCCTCGCCCGGATCACCAAGCTGATGGACCCGGCCACCGCGCACGGGGAGTACATCGGGGCCACCCTGATCCGGCCCGAGGCCGCCGACGCGCTGGCCGACGCGCTGCGCGCCACCTGGGAGCGCGACCCCAACCTCTACTACGAGGACGGCTACCAGGAGCTGGCCGAGCGTGGCGGCACCGTGCGGGGCGCCTCGATCGGCAAGGTGGAGTGGGTCGAGGTCGACAACCACGACGACCTGGCCCGCGCCCGGGAGATCGCATGCCGCTACTGACCCGATCGGTGCAGACCCCGCTGAGCATCGACGTACGCCGCGGGGCTGTCGCCGCGCTGGGACCGCTGCTGGTCGACCGGCGCATCTCGGCCGGTGGCGACGTCGCGGTGGTGGTCGGCCCGGGTCAGGGCGAGCGCATCGCCGAACTGATCGCCCCCACCCTCGGCCGTGCGCTGGTGCTGCACGTCGAGGGCGGGACGGTCGAGTCGGCGCTGGCGCTCGGCGAGAAGCTGCGCGGACGCAATCTGGACGCCGTCGTCGGCATCGGCGGCGGCAAGACCATCGACACGACGAAGTACGCCGCCTCCCGGTACGGCATCCCGATGGTGACCGTGGCGACCAGCCTGGCCAACGACGGCATCGCCTCCCCCATCGCCACCCTCGACCACGACGGCGGCCGGGGCTCCTACGGCGTGCACATCCCGCTGGCGGTCGTGGTCGACCTCGACTTCGTCGAGCAGGGGCCGGACCGGCAGACCCGCGCGGGCGTCGGCGAGACCCTGAGCACCATCAACGCCATCGCCGACTGGCAGCTCTCGCACGAGGTGACCGGCGAGCCGGTGGACGGGCTGGCCGTGGCGATGGCCCGGGCCGGCGCTGAGGCGGTGCTGCGCCACCCCGGCGACGTCACCGACGACGGCTTCGTGACCGTGCTGGCCGAGTCCCTGATCACCAGCGGCCTGGCCATGGCGATAGCCGGCACGTCCCGCCCCGCCAGCGGCGGCTGCCACGAGATCTCGCACGCGCTGGACATCCTGTACCCCGGCACCGGCGGGCACGGCGAGCAGTGTGGCCTCGGCGCCCTGTTCTGCACGTTCCTGCGGGCGGCGGCCGACCCGGCGCAGCAGGCCCGGTTCGACGAGGTCAACGCGTGCCTGAAACGGCACAACCTGCCCCGCCGCCCCGCCGACCTGGGCCTGAGCGACGACGACTTCGCCCGCGCGGTGGCGTACGCCCCGCGCACCCGGCCCGACCGGTACACCATCCTGGAGCACCTGAACCTGGACTACGACCAGATCCGCGCGCGGGTGGGAGACTACGCCGATGTCATCGACTGAGCTGCACGCGGCGCCGGTGCGGCGCCCCTCCGCCGCCGACTTCTACGCCGTGAACCGGGGCGGCGGCCTGTTCTCCGAGGCGCTCAGCCAGCGGCTCGGCGCGGTGTTCGCGCTGGTCGCCGAGCGCACCGGGCTCAAGCCGACCACGCTGACCCTGGCCAACCTGGTGCTCGGGCTGACCGTGTCGACCCTGCTGGTGGTACGCGGGCAGGGCGGGCTGGTGCTGGGCCTGCTGGCGCTGGTCGGCTGGCAGGTGGCGTACTCGCTGGACTGCGCCGACGGGCAGCTGGCCCGGGTGACGAAGCAGGGCAGCCTGGCCGGGGCGCGCATCGACATCCTGTGCGACGTGGCGGCGCAGATCGGCCTGGTCACCGCACTGGTCGCGGTCGCCAGGCCCCCGGTGTGGCTGGCCGCGCTGTTCGCGGGCTCCTGGATGGTCAACCTGGTGACCAGCGTCCTGGCCACCGGCGACAAGGCCCAGTCCATGGTCACCTCGACGTCGCTGCCGGTGCGGCTGGTGAAGCTGGTCCGCGACTACGGCGCGGTGATCTTCGTGGCGGGGCTGGTGCTGGCGTTCGCGCCCGCGCTGACCATCTGGTTCGTGGCCGCGTTCACCGTCGTCAACTTCGGCTTCCTGCTCGCCAGCATCGCCTTCACCGCCCGCTCCGCGTACCGCGGGTAAGGAAGGGCCCCTTCTTATCGCTTTCCGTAGGAGAAGGGCCCCTTCTTAACCCTCCGGCCCGAGTGGGCTTCGCGGCGTCCACCGCGTCCAGCGTCCGGTTCGGCGTGGTCAGCGGCCGTCGGCGCCAGGGCAAGACCTTCCTGCTCGACGCCCTGACCCGCGCCACCGGCGGCTTCTACTTCGCGGCCGGCGAGGACACCGAACTGGAGTCGCTACTGCACGAAAGCACGCCATGATTCGCGCAGTTTCCCCGAAACTGCGCGGACGGCCCGCGCGGGGGTCAGGGGCGGCGGAGGTCCTCGTAGACGGCGAGGAGGCGGTCCATCACCACGGACGGGTGGAAGGTCTGCTCGTAGCGGCGGCGGGCCGCCTCGGTCAGGGACGGGGCGAGCTTGACCGCGTCGGGCAGGGCGGCGGCCCAGTCGTCGACCGTGGGCGCCACCGCGACCCCGGCGTCGCCGATCAGGTACGGGATGCCGCCGAGCGCGCTGCCGATCACGGCCCGCCCGCTGGCCAGCGCCTCGATGATGACCGTCGGAAGGACGTCGTGCCAGGTCGAGGGGGCGGCGAACAGGGCCGAGGCGCGGAACGCGGCGCGTACCCCCTCGCGGTCCTGGGGTCCGAGGAACACGACGTCGCCGCGCTCGGCCGCGGCCTGCTCGGCCAGGGTGCGCAGCTCGCCGTCGCCGACGATGCGCAGCGTGCCCAGCGAGCCGTCCGGGTGCCGCCGCCAGGCGTCCAGCAGCAGGCCGAGGCCCTTCTCCGGGGTGAGCCGGCCGACGAACAGCACGCCCTCCCCCGGCGGCGTCGGGCGGCCCGGGTCGTCGACGCCGTTCGGCTTGACCACGATGTGCTCGTCCGGGATGCCGTAGTCGCGCAGGTGGTCGGCGATGTTGTCGGTGAGCGCGATGTACCGGTCGACCGAACGCCAGGTCGGGCGGTGCACCGCCAGCGCCGTCGCCATGATCACGCTCTGCGCGGCGGAGTCGCGGTAGCAGCGGTGCTTGATCGCGGGCAGCGCGAACGCCTTGCCCCGGCACTCGTAGCAGGCCTTGCCGTCGCGGAAGTACAGGCCGGGCGCGCACACCTGGCGGAAGTTGTGCACGGTCTGCACCACGGGGACGCCGTGCGCGTGCGCGGTGCGCACCACCCAGGGCGACAGCAGCGGGTACGGGTTGTGCAGGTGCAGCACGTCGGGCCGCTCGGCCTGCAGCAGCCGGGCGAGGTCTCGCTGGGCGCCCGGCGCCCAGATCGGCGACAGCGGCAGCAGCGCCTTGCTCGCGGCGGGCAGCGACGGGATGTCGTCGGAGCTGCGCAGGAACGGCAGCACGGTCACCCCGGCCGCGGTGAGCTGCGCCATCTCCTGATCGACGATGACGTTCTCACCCGAGGGCAGCTCGGAGCGGTACCGGTTGTGCGCGACGACGACTTTCAACGCCATGGGTGAACGGTAGCGTTACGGTCGTGCCGGAGTTGCCTGAGGTGGAGGCCCTCGCCGCGTATCTGCGCGAGCGGGCCGTGGGTCAGCGCGTCGAGCGGGTCGACGTGTCGGCGATCAGCGCCCTGAAGACGTTCGACCCGCCCCTGTCGGCCCTGCACGGGCGCACCCTCACCGGCGCGGCCCGGCACGGCAAGTTCCTGGACCTCCAGGCCGGCGAGCTGCACCTGGTGGTGCACCTGGCCCGCGCGGGCTGGCTGCACTACCGCGACGAGCTGCCCGACACGCTGCTGAAGCCGGGCAAGGGCCCGATCGCGCTGCGGGTGCGGCTGGGCGACGGGTCGGGCTTCGACCTGACCGAGGCCGGTACGCAGAAGAAGCTCGCCGCGTACCTGGTGACCGACGTGGCGCAGGTGCCCGGCGTGGCGCGGCTGGGCCCGGACGCGCTCAGCCTGGACCTGGCCGGGCTCGCCGACGTGCTCAAGGGCCGCAACTCGCAGATCAAGGGCGTGCTGCGCGACCAGCAGGTCCTGGCGGGCGTCGGCAACGCGTACTCCGACGAGATCCTGCACACCGCGAAGCTGTCGCCGTTCGCGCGGGCCGACAAGCTGACCCCGGCGCAGCTGGAAGCGCTGCACGCGGCGATGCAGCAGGTGCTGACCGAGGCGGTCACCAAGTCGGTCGGCCAGCGGGCGGCGACCCTGAAGGCGGAGAAGCGGGCAGGGCTGCGGGTGCACGGGCGGGCGGGGCAGAAATGCCCGGTCTGCGGCGACCTGATCAGGGAAGTCTCGTTCGCGGACTCGAGTCTGCAGTACTGCCCGACGTGCCAGACCGGCGGAAAGCCGCTCGCGGACCGGAGACTTTCCAAGCTCTTGCGCTAGTGTCACCGAGAGCCGACTTCGTATAGTGTCCCGGTCCTGGGGTGTTCGGATGCATCTGCACACGGTGTCACCGTGCCCCCCGGACAAACCATGCGAGACTGAACGTTGTGGGCGAACCCCGTCCTGCCGCACGTTCAACGCCGCAGGCTGCAGCACTGGCCGGTTCCGCCGGGCAGGAACGTGACGCACGGGAGGACCCAGGTGAGGTGACGACGAGCCTGAAGCACCCGAGCAGGGCGTCCACTAGGTCGAACGTCCCGGACTACGTGGCCGACCGCTACGAACTCCCCCCGACCCCCAAGACCAACGGTGTGGCCCGCACCGCCTTCGCCCGGCCCACGGCCCGGCGCGCCAGATGGCACCGGCCATACATCATGTGCCTGGTCTTCGGCGACTTCCTGTGCGCCGTCCTGGCCAGCTACACGGCCATCTCCTGGTTCGAGGCCCAGCGCGTCACCTCCGGCTTCGACGGGCGCACCAACTTCTTCCAGGCGGTCGCCTACCTCGCGCTGCCGGTCATGTGGCTGCTGCTGCTGTGGGCCAACGGGGCCTACGACAGACGCGTCATCGGCCTGGGCACCGACGAGTTCAAGCGGGTGTTCCGGACCACCATCGCGGTGGGCGCGACCGTGTCGTTCCTGGCGTTCGCGTTCCAGAAGGACCTGTCCCGCGGCACCGTCGGCGTCGTCGTGCTCGGCGCGATGGCGTACGTCTTCGTGCTGCGGCTGATGGCCCGGCGCGCGCTGTACATGATCCGCCGCCGCGGCCGCCTGGCCACGTACCGGATGCTGCTGGTGGGCTCGCTGCCGGAGACCCTGTTCGTATACAAGGTCGTCTCGCGCAGCCCGAAGGCCGGGCTGGTGCCGGTCGCGATCCACCTGTCCGAGCACCTGCCCGCCTCCCGGCGGGCGCAGGCTCCGGTGCCGGTGCACTACGGCCGCGACCTGGTCGACCTCGTGCACGAGCTGCGCGCCGACACCATCGCGGTGTGCGGTTCGGCCGGGGCCGAGCCAGACGAGCTGCGCCGCCTGGCCTGGCAGCTGGAGGGCACCGGCATCGACCTGGTGGTCGCGCCGCAGCTCACCGACATCGCCGGCCCGCGCGTGCACATCCGGCCGATCGAGGGCCTGCCGCTGCTGCACGTGGAGGAGCCGAAGCTCTCCGGCGTCGCCTGGCTGGCCAAGAACCTGCTGGACCGCGTCGCGGCCGCGCTCGGCCTGCTGCTGCTCACGCCGATCCTGGTAGTGATCTCGCTGGCCATCTCGCTCACCGACCGCGGCCCGGCGTTCTTCCGCCAGCTGCGGGTGGGGCACGAGGGGCGGGTGTTCAAGGTCTGGAAGTTCCGGACCATGTACACCGACGCGGAGGAGCGCAAGAGCAAGCTGGAGGCCCAGAACGAGGGCGACGGCATGCTGTTCAAGATCCGCGACGACCCCCGGGTGACGCCGGTCGGCCGGTTCCTGCGGGCCAGCTCCCTGGACGAACTGCCTCAGCTGATCAACGTGCTGAAGGGCGAGATGTCGCTGGTCGGGCCGCGTCCGCTGCCCGCCGACGACGGCGACTACCTCGGCGACGTGCGGCGGCGGCTGCTGGTGCGCCCGGGCATGACCGGCCTGTGGCAGGTCTCCGGCCGCTCCGACCTCAGCTGGGACGAGGCGGTCCGCCTCGACCTCTACTACGTCGACAACTGGTCCCTGGCCTACGACCTGTCCATCCTGTGGCGCACGGTCGGCGTCGTCCTCAAGCGCAAGGGCGCTTACTGATCCTTTGAGAAGTCGAACAGCCGGACACTCCGAGGGGTGTTCGGCTGTTCGACTTCTGCCCGGCTCTCAGCCGAAGACCTCGGCCAGGTTCAGCTCGAACGGGAACGGGTCGCTCCCGCGCAGGACGCCCGAGTGCTTCTGCTCGGTCAGGTAGCCCATCGGCCCCGGCTGCGTCAGCACCAGTACCTCCTGGGTGCGAACGTCGACGATCCAGTACTGCGGGACACCGGCCACGGCGTAGCCGTAGCGCTTGAGGACGAGGTCGTTGCCGGGGTTACTGGGGGACACCACCTCGATGACGAGCTTCGCCTCAGTCGGCGGCAGCGCGGGCAGCGAGCTCTCCAACAGCCCGCCTGAGAACACGGACAGATCAGGAATGAAGTACGACGTACCGTCTCGACGCAGCACGCCTACGTTCTCGCATATCACCAGCTCATCCGTCGCCTGACGTTCAAGCTGCCGGCGCAGCCGGTACACGACGTTGGCGTGCGGCATCGGGGGTGGTGGGGTCACGATCAGGCTCCCGTCGAAGATCTCGTACCGGTAGCCGTCGTCGGGAGTGTCGAGGAGGTCCTCGAACTGCCAGGCGCGCAGCGGCTGGGGCCGGAGCAGTGGATGGGTCATCGTTGTCACCCCGGATACCTATCGAAGCCGTCTGACATCTCCAGGGTGCCTCATCCACAGGCCGTTAAGAAGGTGCCCTTCCCCTACGGAAAGCGATAAGAAGGGGCCCTTCCTTGCCTCGCGCACAAGTTCTTCACATCGGGGGCTGAGGGTCTGCACAGGTGACGGCTACAGTCCCGTGACATGAACGAGCGTCGCGTCCTGGTAGTCGAGGACGACCCCACCATCGCCGGGTCGGTGATCGCCCGGCTGCGGGCCGAAGGGTTCGCCGTCGACCACGCGGGCACCGGCCCGGCCGCGGTCGAGGCGGCGGCGCGGCTGCGGCCCGACCTGGTGGTGCTCGATCTGATGCTGCCCGGCTTCGACGGGCTGGAGGTGTGCCGGCGCATCCACGCCCAGCGCCCGGTGCCGGTGCTGATGCTGACCGCCCGCGACGACGAGAACGACCTGCTGGTCGGGCTGGCGGTGGGCGCCGACGACTACCTGACCAAGCCGTTCTCGCTGCGGGTGCTGGCGGCGCGGGTGCACGCGCTGCTGCGCCGCAGCGAGCGCACCACCGCCCCCGAGGCGCCGATCAGGCTCGGCCCGCTGGAGATCAACCGCACCGAGCGCCGGGTCCGCCGCGACGGCGTCGAGGCCCACCTCACCCCGACCGAGTACGACCTGCTGGTGTACCTGGCCGAGCGGCACCGGGCGGTGCTGCCCCGCGAGCGGCTGCTGGCCGAGATCTGGGGCTGGGCCGAGGGCTTCGGGACCCGTACCGTCGATTCACACATCAAGGCCCTGCGGCGCAAGATCGGTGCGGACCTGATCCGGACCGTGCACGGCGTCGGGTACGCGCTGGAAGCCGAGCACGGATGATCGAGCGGATCCTCGACTGGCTGACCAAGCCGATGTACTGGCTGCTCGGCCCGCTGATCGTGTTCTCCAACCGGGCGCTGGACCGGCTGCCCCGGCCGCTGGACCCGTTCCGCTCGATCAAGCTGAAGCTCGGCATCCTGCTGGGCATCTCCGGCGCGACCGGCCTGAGCGTCTTCTACTTCTCGCTGGGCGGCATCCCGTGGCGCACCGCGATCTCGGCGGCGATGGTCGGGGTGATCACGCTGCAGGTGCTCGCGCACGGGATGACCAAGCCGCTGCGCGAGATGACGGCCGCGGCCAGGTCGATGGCGCGCGGCGACTACAGCCGCCGGGTGCGCGCCACCAGCCGCGACGAGGTCGGCACGCTGGCCCGTGCGTTCAACCTGATGGCCGCCGACCTGGCCGCCAACGACCAGCAGCGGCGCGAGCTGATCGCGAACGTGTCGCATGAGCTGCGTACGCCGATCACCGCCCTGCAGGGCGTGCTGGAGAACATGGTCGACGGGGTGAGCACCGCCGACCCGGCCACGCTGCGTACCGCGCTGGCGCAGACGCAGCGGCTCAGCCGCCTGGTCACCGAGCTGCTCGACCTGTCGAAGGTCGACGCGGGCGCGGCGGCGCTGCAGCGGGTGCCGGTGCCGGTCGCCGAGTTCCTGGCCACGGTGGTGGAGGAGGCGGGGCTGAACTCGCCGAAGACCCGGTTCCGGCTGGACGGCGTGGTGGCGCACACGATCAGCGCCGACCCGGCCCGGCTGCACCAGGTGTTCGCGAACCTGCTGGAGAACGCCGCCCGGCACAGCCCTCCGTGGGGCCTGGTCACCGTCAGCGCCCGGCCCGAGGGCGCGACCACCGTCTTCGAAGTGCTCGACCAGGGGATCGGTATCGCACCGGCCCACCGGGAGCGGGTCTTCGAGCGTTTCACCACCAAGGTGTCCCGGCCCGGGGCGATGTCCCCGGCCGCCGACACCGACCGGCGCGGGTCCCGGCCCGCCCAGACCGCCCGCAGCGACGGTGGCACCGGCCTCGGCCTGGCCATCGCCCGCTGGGCGGTCGAGCTGCACCACGGCACCATCGCGATCGTCGACCCCCCGGCGGGCGTCGGCTGCCGCGTACGCATCACCCTTCCCCACGGTCAGCGGTGAGCCGCCGGTGAGCGGCCCCCCGGCCGCCCACCGCGTCGATCCCCGGTCCGTCCGTCGTTCCGCAGCGCAAGCCAGCCGAGCCTGGAGGCCATGATGTCCACCCCCAACGAAGACAGCTCCCCACCGCCGTCCGCGTCGGCGGAGCCTGCCGCGGCGGCGACCCCGGCTGCGGAGACCTCGCCGACGACGAGCCCCGCGGCGGAGAACCCGGCGGCTGAGGCGAGCGCCTGGACCGCCCCGGACGGCCCGGCGGCCGCCGACTCCTCGGCGGCGACGCCCCCGGCCGCCGGCGACACTGCCGCCGCGGCGACGACCCCGGCCACGGTGCCGGCCGCGCCCGCCGCGACGGTGCCGCAGCAGCAGTATCCGGCGGACATGACGCGGTTCAGCCCGCTGCCCCCGCCGCCGCCGGGGTTCATCGAGTCCCGCTGGAAGGGGCCCGACTACGCGGGCGGCCCGGCGGCCTGGATCGCCGCCCTGATCGGCGGCCTGGCCACGGCGATCATGCTGCCGCTGAGCCGGCCGGGTCTGGGCTGGCTGCTCGTCGGCCTGGTGATAGCCGGCGCGGTCGTGCACGCGGCCCGCTTCGGTGTGAAGCCGGACAGCAGGCTGGAGCGCCTCGCCCGGATCGGCTGGGGCGTCGTCGCGATCGCGCTGCTGGCGGTGGGCACGTTCCGCGCCGCGGAGTGGCTGTTCGTGTTCTGCGCGCTGGGCGCGGTGGCCTGCGGCTCGCTCGCGGTGGCGGGCGGCCGGTCGGTGCGCGCGGTGCTGTTCGGTGGGATCGCGGTCCCGATCGCGGCGCTGCGGGCGATCCCGTGGCTCGGCCGCGGCCTGGCCAACTGGCACCGGGCGCGGGAGAGGGGCGGCACGTTCGGCCGGATCGCGCTGTCGCTGCTGGTCACCGTGGTGCTGCTGGTGGTCTTCGGCGCGCTGTTCGCCTCGGCGGACGCCTCGTTCGCGAAGCTGCTCGGCGACCTGCTGCCGGAGCTCAACGGCCGTACCATCGCCCGCGGGCTGATCTACACCACGATCGGCGGCCTGGTCACGGCCGGTGCGATCTTCACCGTGCTGGCGCCGCCGGACCTGTCCGGCATGGAGCGGCAGTCGACCCGCCGGATCGGGCGGATCGAGCTCGCGCTGCCACTGGGCGGCCTGGTGCTGCTGTTCACCGCGTTCGTGGCGCTGCAGGTGCGCAACTTCTTCGGCGACGCCGAGTACATCAAGCAGACCACCGGCCTGACCTACTCGCAGTACGCGGTGCGCGGCTTCGGCCAGCTGCTGGTGGTGACGCTGCTGACGCTGGTTGTCATCGGGCTGGTGTCGCGGTGGGCGCCGAAGGAGACCAGCTCCGACCGGACGCTGCTGCGCTCGCTGCTCGGCCTGCTGGTCGTGCTGAGCATGGTGATCGTCGGCTCGGCGGTGTGGCGCATGTGGCTGTACCAGAACACCTACGGCTGGACCCGCGAGCGGCTGTTCTTCGGCTCGGTCGAGCTGTACCTCGGCGGGGTGTTCGTGCTGGTGGCGCTGGCCGGCTGGAAGCTGCGGGCGACCTGGTTCCCCCGCGCGGCCGTGGCCGGGTTCGCGGCGCTGCTGCTGGGCCTGGCCGTGGCCAACCCGGAGCACTTCATCGCCGAGCAGAACGTCGAGCGGGTCCAGAAGATCGACTTCTGGTACCTGCGGGCGCTCGGCCCGGACGCGGCCCCGGCCCTGGAGAAGCTGGAGGAGCCGTACCGCAGCTGCGCCCTGAGCTGGATGGACCGGGAGCTGCGGGACAACCCGGAGACCTGGTACTCCTGGAACCTCAGCCGGGCCCAGGCGCGGGACCTGCTGGCCGGTGTCCAGCCGCGGCCGACCGTCAAGACGTGCGCGGTCGCGGACCGGCAGAACGAGTCCGCGCGGGACTGACCGGTCACTGCGTAAGGCGGCATCGGCGCAGAACTCTGCCCCTGTGGACGGGCGTCTACAGTCGGTCGGGTGACAGCCGATGCCGCCTTCGCCCTTCAGGGGCTCGTGAAGAAGTTCGACACCAAGCTCGCTGTGGACGGCGTGGACCTGGCCGTCCCGGCGGGCTCTTTCTTCGGCCTGCTCGGGCCGAACGGCGCGGGCAAGACCACCACCCTGTCGATGGCGGTCGGCCTGCTGCGGCCCGACGCGGGCCGGGCGCTGGTGCTCGGCCATGACGTGTGGGCCGACCCGGTGCGGGCCAAGGCGCTGGTCGGCGTGATGCCCGACGGCGTACGGCTGTTCGACCGGCTCGACGGCACCGAGCTGCTGACCTACCACGGCCTGCTGCGCGGGCTGGCGCCCGACGTGATCGACCAGCGCGTCACCGAGCTGCTGGACGTGCTCGCCCTGGCCGACGCGGGCCGCACCCTGGTCATCGACTACTCGGCCGGTATGAAGAAGAAGATCGCGCTGGCCTGCGCCCTGCTGCACGCGCCCCGGCTGCTGGTGCTGGACGAACCGTTCGAGGCGGTCGACCCGGTCAGCGGCGCGACCATCCGCGACATCCTGACCCGCTACGTCGCTGGCGGCGGCACGGTGATCTTCTCCAGTCACGTGCTGGAGGTGGTGGAGCGGCTGTGCAGCCACGTGGCGGTGATGGCCGCGGGCCGCATCCGCACCGTGGGCACGCTCGACGAGGTGCGCGGCGAGCGCACGCTCGAGGAGGCCTTCGTCGAGATCGTCGGCGGGCGTACGGCGACCGGCTCGGAGCTGTCATGGCTCTGACCTTCGCCAAGCTCAAGCTGCGTACGCTGCGCAACGGCTTCCGCGGCCGACCCGCGAAGATCCTCATGTTCGTGCTCGGCCTGCTCGGTGCCCTGTTCTACGGCGCGCTGGCGTTCCTGCTGTTCCTGGCCGCGATGACGGCCGGGCACGACGGCCTGGCGCTGGCGCCCGCGTACGGCGGGACGCTGCTGGCGCTGGCCTGGCTGCTCATGCCGCTGGTGTGGTTCGGCGTCGACGAGACCCTGGACCCGGCCCGGTTCGCGCTGCTGCCGATCCCGAAGCTGGTGCTGCTGCGCGGGCTGCTGGTCGGCGCGCTCATCGGCGTGCCCGCCGCCGCGACGCTGCTGGCCACCTCCGGCCTGGCGGTCGGCGCGGCGATCGAGGGCGGCCCGGCGGCCGGTGCGGTCGGTGCCGTCGGCGTGCTGCTCGGGCTGGTGCTGTGCGTGCTGATGAGCCGCGCGGTGACCAGCGGCTTCGCCCGGGCCCTGCGTGCCCGGCGCACCCGTGACCTGGCTGCGGTGGTGCTGGCCGTGCTGGCCGCCTCGCTCGGCCCGATCCAGTACGCGATCAACTCCGGGGCCCAGTCCGTCGGCATGGACCGCCTGGAGTCGATCGCGCGGGTGCTCGGCTGGACGCCCTTCGGCGCGCCGTACGTGGTCGGCCAGGACGCGGTGGCGGGCGACTGGGCCGCGGTCGCGGGGCGGCTGGCGCTGACGGCCGCCGTGATCGTGCTGCTGGCGTGGTGGTGGAGCACGTCGCTGGAGTCGGCCATGGTCGGTTCGGCCGGCGACGGCGGCGGCAGCGGCACCGGTCCGGCACGCGCGGGCAGCCCGACGGCCAGGTTCTTCCGGCGCAGCCGCGCACCGCGCACCGCGTACGGCGCGATGCTGGTGCGGGAACTGCGGTACTGGCTGCGCGACGCGCGCCGCCGGGCCAGCCTGATCACCTTCGCGGTGGTCGGCATCTTCCTGCCGGTGATGCTCAACGTCGGCCCCGCCGCCGGAGACAAGCAGCTGCCGATGGCCGTGCAGCTGCTGACCATGGTCGGCGTCGGCACGCTCGCCTCCGTCGGCATCGCCAACCAGTTCGGGTACGACGGCAGCGCGTACGCGGCGCAGGTGGTCGCCGGCATCCCGGGGCGGCTGGAGCTGCGCGCGCGGGCCATGGCGTATTCGTGGCTGGTGCTGCCGGTGCTGCTCAGCGTCGTCGCGCTGACGGTGGTGCTGCGCGGGCACCCGGCCGAGCTGCCCGCGGTGCTCGGGGTGCCGCTGGCCGCGTACGGCACCGGCCTGGCCTGCTGCCTGCACCTGTCGGTGTGGGGCGCCTACGCGCTGCCGGAGACGCAGAACCCGTTCGCCATCAACACCGGCACCGGCGTGGCCAAGAGCCTGCTCGCCATGGCCGCGATGATCGCCGGTCCGGTGCTGGCCGCGCCGGTGTTCCTGCTGGCGGCGTTCGGCGGCCCGGTCGGCTCGGCGCTGGCGCTGCCCGTCGGGCTGGCGTACGGCCTGGGCGCGGCCTGGCTCGGTGCGCTCACCGCCGGTGACGCCCTGGACCGGCGGCAGCCGGAGCTGCTCGCCATGGTGACCCCGAAACGGTGACCGACCGTGCAGCGGTGACTGACGGTAAGTGGTGGATGAGCGAAGCTCTGTCGGGCAGTTGACTTTAGATTCTTCGGAATGTGTCTGAGCACACCGAATAATCGGTGGAACTGATGGGGACGATGCGATGTAATAGTCGGCATGAGCATCATGGACAAGATGCGGAAGACCCGCAGCGCCGAGCAGATCCACCTCGAGCGCGCCCACCGCGAGCGTGCGCAGCGCAGCCGCGCCGCCGGTGCGATGCGCGACCCCATCACCAGCGTCTTCATGCGCTGAGCGACTTTCTCCTCCTCCAAAACCGTTGCAGCCCCGCCGGCCCCGAGCCGCGCGGGGCTGCAGCGCGTTCGGGGCCCGTCCATACCGGTAGCGGGCGATCGGCCATAGGGACCGGTCACATCGGCGGCGGGGCCACCCGTATTCCGGTCGGGCGGCGGGACCGGTACGGTGGGCACGGCCGCCACCCCTCGGCCGCGTGACGCTGCGCAACTCCCGCGCTGTCGCCTGGAGGGGTGGCATCGGAGAGGGAGGCGTGCGCATATGACGTCCGAGGGATCGCAGCAGTCCGGCTGGCCGCCGGCTGACGCGAACGAACGGCAGGGTGGATACGGGCTGTTCGAGGCGCCGCCGGCACCCGAGGAGTTCCCGGTCTTCACCCCGTACGGCAGCCAGGCCCAGTCGGACTTCCCGCCGGACTCGGCCGCCCCGTCCTCGTTCGCCGGATTCCCGGCCGACCCGGCCGCCTCCGCGCCCGCCGCCGAGGAGCCCCAGCCGTACGTGCCCGCCCCGGCCGTGGTCCCGATCCCCGGCGTACGCCACGAGATGTCCTCGGCGTTCGCCGCACACGAGCCGTTCGTGGCGCCCCCGGCCGAACCCGCGGAGCCGTCCTGGCAGTCCGCGCCCGCCGAGCCGCAGTGGACCCCGGCCCCGGCCGAGCCCGCGTGGCAGACCCCGCAGGCCGAGCAGCCGTCCTGGCAGACCCCGGCAGCCGAGCAGTCGTGGCAGACGCCCGCCGAGACCCCGTCCTGGCAGACCCCGGCCGAGCCCGCGTGGAACGCCGCCCCCGCCGAGCCGCAGTGGGCCCCCGCCCCGGCCGAGCCGCAGTGGACGCCCGCTCCGGCCGAGCCCGCCTGGAACGCCGCCCCCGCGGAACCGGCCTGGAACGCCGCCCCGGCCGCGCCCGCCGCCGAGCCCGCCTGGCAGGCCCCGGCCGAGCCGTCGTGGCAGACGCCGTCGGCCGACCAGTGGCAGGCCGCCGCCGCACCCGCCGAACCCGCGTGGAACGCCGCGCCCGCCGAGCGGCCGTGGAGCGCGCCGCCGGCCGAGCCCGCCCGCGCCGAGCAGCAGTGGCCCGACTACTCCGACTTCTCGCAGCCCGAGCCGAGCGCCGTCGCGCAGCCCGAGCCGGCGGCACCGGAGCCGACGGGCTCGGCCTCGTGGGCCGCGTTCGCGGCCGGGGACAGCCCGAAGCCCGCCGCGCCGAGCGGCCCGTGGACCCCGCCGCCCGCGGTCGCCGCGCTGATGGACCCCGAGCCCGCGTACGAGGCCCGCCCGGCGAGCACCCCGCCCGCGTACGAGGCCCGCCCCGCCAGCACCCCGCCCGCCTACGAGTCGCGGCCAGCCAGTGCTCCGCCGTCGTACGAGGCCCGTCCGGCGAGCACCCCGCCCGCGTACTCGACGCCGGTGAGCACCCCGCCCGCCGCGTCCACTCCGGTCAGCACGCCGCCGGCGGCCGCCATCCCGGTCACGCCGCCCCCGTCGGTGGCCCGGGCCAGCGTCGGCACGGCCAGCGTCGGCTCCGCGAGTGTCGGCTCCGCGAGTGTCGGCTCCGCGAGTGTCGGTTCGGCCGGCGTCGGTTCGGCCAGCGTGGGGACCGCGAGCGCCGCGGTGCCCGTGAGCAGCCGCATCGCGCCCGAGGAGAACGTGTCGCTGCCCAAGCCGCCGCCGCGCGTGTACGGCTCGGCTTCGGTGACGCCGCCCGTCGAGGCCGAACCGGCTCCGGCTCCGGCCGCAGCACCCCCGACCGCGGCCGCCCCGGTGCCGCCACAGGCCGCGAGCGGTGCCGCCGCCGTGCCCGCGCAGGGCGCCGCCCGGGCCACCGCCCGCGCGTCGGTCTCCGCCCCCCAGGTCGCCCCGGCCGAGCCGCACGCGGCACCGCCGATCGCGCGCTCCTCCACCGTCTACGGCGCCCGTCCGGCGCAGCCCGCCGAGCAGGCGCCGCCCGTGCAGACCGCGCCGCAGTCGCCGCCGCCGCCCGCCCCGGTGCCGCCGCAGGCCGCTGAGGCCGCGCCGGTCGCACCGGCCCGCGGCGGACGTCAGCCCGCCTACGGCGACCTGCTGCAGCCGCCGGTGGCCGCGCCGCCCGCGCCGCCGCCGGGTCCGCAGTACTACCCCGGTGGTCCGGCCCCCGCCCAGACGTCCGCGCCGGTCGCCCAGGCCAAGCCGCAGCAGCAGTGGCCGCAGCCCAGCAACCAGGGCCCGGTCGGCCTGGTGCCCGGGCAGCGCCCGCCGGTGGACTCGCCGCCGCCGCCCGGTGGCGACCAGGCCAAGTTCGACAAGTTCAAGCCGGACGAGACCGGGGCGATCGAGCCGAAGCCGGTGCGCAGCGGCCGACTGATCATCGGTGTCGTCATCGGCTGCGTACTGCTGCTGACTGTCGCGTTCGGGCTGCTCATCGGCGTACAGAAGCTGATGTCGGACGACGGCTCGGACACCTTCGGCGTCGGCGACTGCCTCAAGCAGAGCGGCAACGCCGCGGTCGCCGCCGCGTGCGGGGACGAGGGCGCGTTCTCGGTGGTGTCGGTGACCGACGCCGTCGACCAGTGCCCCGACAAGCAGCAGCCGCACGTGACCGTGGGTAGCAAGGTCCTCTGCCTCGCACCCGGCACGGCGGGCACCGGCACCGCGCCCTCCGCCGCCCCGTCGACGGAGCCCACGCCCTAGTCACAGCACTGCTTCGTAAGCACCGAAACGGCCCAGTGATCCTGACCACTGGGCCGTTTTTATCGGTCGCGCAACGTCACACCGGGCGACCAGACTGGCCCCATGTTGCGCGATGCCCTGCCAGCCCGCCCGGAGGCCCGGCGCCAGCTCGTCGGCACCCTCTTCTCCTCGCTCGGCCGAGGGCTGACGCTGCCGTTCCTCTACATCTACCTGACCGAGGTACGGCACCTGCCCGGCGCCACCGCCGGCCTTGCCATCGGCTGGTTCGGACTGCTCACCCTGCTGCTGGCGCCGCTGGGCGGCACCCTGATCGACCGGTACGGCGCCCGCCGCGTGGTGCTGCCCGCGCTGGCCCTGTCCTCCCTCGGCTCCGGTTCGCTGGCCCTGGTCGGCACCGTCTGGCAGGCATTCGCCTCGCTTACGGTGTGCGGCCTCGGCGGCGCCGCCATCTGGGCCGGACAGAACACGATCATGACCACGCTGACCGGCGACCAGGAGCGCCAGCGGGTCTTCGGGCTGCAGTTCGCGCTGCTCAACCTGGGCATCGGCATCGGCTCGGCGGTGGCCGGCACGGTCGTGGACGTGACCCGGCCGGGCACGTTCCAGTTCATCTACGTCGCCGACATGCTCTGCTACGCGGGCCCGTTCCTGATCCTGCTGACCATGCCCAAGGTCGGGCGGCGCCTGGTCGCGACCGAACGCGCGGCCACGGGGCCCAAGGAGCGCCGGGGGTACGCCGAAGTGCTGCGGCACCGCCCGTTCCGCCGCCTGATGCTGTTCAGCGTGCTGCTGACGGTCTCCGGATACGCGCAGCTGGAGGTGGGCTTCACCGGCTTCGCGACCAAGGTCGCCGGGGCCAGTACGCAGATCGTCGGCTACTCGTTCACCGCCAACACCATCGTGATCGTGGTGGCCCAGCTGCTGGTCATCCGGCTGCTGCAGGGCCGCAGCCGGACCCGGGCGCTGATGACCGTCGGCGCCCTGTTCGCCACCGCCTGGCTGGTCCTCGGCATCGCCGGGTACGTCGACGGCCGCAGCACCGTCGTCAGCGCCGTCGGTGTGATCGCGTTCGGCGGCATCTTCGCCCTCGGCGAGACGCTCCTGTCACCGATCAACCCGGCCCTGGTCAACGAGCTGGCCAGCGACGAACTGCGCGGGCGCTACAACGCGCTGTCGTCGATGGTGTGGGGTGTCTCGGCCGTCATCGCCCCGGTCAGCGCCGGACCGCTGCTGGCGGCTGGGCTGGGCGGGCTGTGGATCATTCTGGTCGCGACCGGCTGCCTGGCCGCCTCCGCCGTCGCCTACTCCCTCCGCACCCTCATCACCCCCGCCCAGGACGGCCTCCCCACCCCCACCCCCGTCCCCGTCCTCTCCCCCGCCTGACGAGACTGCAGTTTCGGGGAAAGTGCTCTAATCGGGTCGCGCATTCCAGCACTTTCCCCGAAACTGCAGCCAGGTCCCCGCGGGGAGAGGACGGGCGGGGGGCTGGCTAGGCTTGCGGTCATGGCGACGATCTCGCGGGTACGCGCACCTGAACTGCGTGGACGGGGCTGGCTGAACACCGGCGGCCGGGAACTCACCCTCAAGGACCTACGCGGCAAGATCGTCTTGATGGATTTCTGGACATTTTGCTGTATCAATTGCCTGCACGTCCTGGACGAGCTGCGTCCGCTGGAGCAGAAGTACGCTGACGTGCTCGTCGTCATCGGGGTGCACTCGCCCAAGTTCGAGCACGAGCGCGACCCGCAGGCCCTCGCCGCCGCCGTCGAGCGCTACGGCGTGGACCACCCGGTCCTCGACGACCCCGAGCTGATCACCTGGCAGCACTACGCCGCCAAGGCCTGGCCGACCCTGGCCGTGGTCGACCCCGAGGGTTACGTGGTCGCCTCGATGGCCGGCGAGGGCCACGCCGAGGGCCTGGTGCGGCTGCTCGACCAGCTCATCGCCGAGCACGAGGCCAAGGGCACGCTGCACCGGGGCGACGGCCCGTTCGTCCCGCCGCCGCCGTCCGACACCCTGCTCCGCTTCCCGGGCAAGGCGCTGCCGCTGCCCGACGGCCGGGTGCTGGTGTCCGACTCCGCCCGGCACAGCCTGGCCCTGCTCGACCCGACCCTGGCGCAGGTCACCCAGCGGATCGGCACCGGCAGCCGGGGCCGCGCCGACGGCACCGCCGACCGGGCCTCGTTCTCCGAGCCGCAGGGCATGTGCGCGCTGCCGCAGTCCGTCGCCGAACTCGTCGGGTACGACATCGTCGTCGCCGACACGGTCAACCACCTGCTGCGCGGGGTGAAGCTCGCCGACTGGAGCGTGACCACGGTCGCGGGCACCGGGCGGCAGCGGCGGTCCAGCGTGGACGACCACGCCCACGACGCCCGCGCCACGGACCTCTCCTCACCCTGGGACGTCGCGTACTACGACGGCAAGGTCATCGTCGCGATGGCGGGCACCCATACCCTGTGGTGGTTCGACCCGGTCAAGCGGACCATCGGGGTGTACGCGGGCACCACGGTCGAGGCCCTGCGCGACGGCCCGCTGCCCGACGTGTGGCTGGCCCAGCCCTCCGGGCTGTCCGTCTCGCCCGACGGCCGCAGACTGTGGCTGGCCGACTCGGAGACCAGCGCGCTGCGCTGGATCGAGGACGGCGTGCTGCACACCGCCGTCGGCCAGGGGCTGTTCGACTTCGGCCACGTCGACGGCTCGGCCGACGAGGCGCTGCTGCAGCACCCGCTCGGCGTGTGCGCGCTGGCGGACGGCTCCGTGCTGATCGCCGACACGTACAACGGGGCGGTCCGGCGGTATGCCGACGGCGTGGTCTCCACGGTCGAGCGGAACCTGGCCGAACCGAGCGACATCGTGGCGACCGCCGACGGGAACGTGCTCGTGGTCGAGTCGGCCGCGCACCGGCTGGTCGCGCTGGCCCAGACCCTCACCGCGTACGTCGACGGCGTCCGGCACAAGGTCGAGCGCCCGCCGGCGCTGCTGGCCCCCGGCGAGGTGACCCTGGACGTCATCTTCACGCCCGCGCCGGGCCAGAAGCTCGACAACAGCTTCGGTGACCCGACCCGGCTGGAGGTGTCCGCGTCCCCGGCCGAGCTGCTGCTCGACGGCGGCGGCGTCACGACCGGCCTGAGCCGGCGGCTGGTGCTGAACCCGGCGGTGTCGCGCGGGGTGCTGCAGGTCGTGGCTCAGGCGGCGACGTGCGACGCCGACGCCGAGCACGCGGCGTGCCACCTCACCCGGCAGGACTGGGGCGTCCCGATCGTGATCGACGCTGAGGGCACCACCCGCCTCCCCCTGATCCTCCGCGGCCTCGACACCGACTGACCGCACCTCTGCGCTGTTCGCGCCCCGCTTAGCACCTGTTCGCGCCCCGCTTAGCATTGACGCTGGCCTATCTAGAGCACGGTTTCCCCGAAAGCGTCCTCTGGATAGGCCAGCGTCGATTCAAGGCGAGGCGGGGGCCACCGCTCCGGAGTCGGGTCAGCGGATGAACGGGGTCAGCGGGACGTCCGCCTCCTCCAGCGCCGCGCGGACGGCGCGGGCCAGCACCACCGCCCCCGGCGTGTCCCCGTGCAGGCAGATCGAGTCGACCGCGTGCGGCAGCACGGTACCGTCCAGCGCGATCACCCGCTGGTCGACCACCATCAGCAGCGCTCGGGCCACCACCTCCTCCTGGTCCACGATCACCGCCCCCGCCTTGTCCCGCGGCAGCAGCGTCCCGTCGGCCCGGTATGCCCGATCCGCGAACCCCTCGGCGTATGTCGGCACGAGGGCGTCGCCGGCGGCGGTGGCCAGCGGCGAGCCCGGGGCGCACAGCACCGGCAGGCCGGTGGCCTGGGCGGCCTCGACGATCGCGTCGACGTGCGCGACAGCGTGGTACAGCGCGCCGTGCGGCTTGAGGTAGCGGACGCGGGCGCCTTCGGCGTCGGCCAGCGCCCGCAGCGCGCCGACCTGGTAGATGAGCTCGTCCCGCAGCTGGTTCAGGTCGTACTCGATGAAGCGGCGCCCGAATCCGGCCAGGTCGCGGTAGCCGACCTGGGCACCGACGGCGACGTCCCGCCGGGCGGCGAGCGCGCAGCTGCGCCGCATCGTCTCGGCGTCCCCGGCGTGGAAGCCGCATGCGACGTTGGCACTGGTCACGACGTCGAGGAGGGCCTCGTCGTCGCCGAGCTGCCAGCGGCCGAAGCCTTCCCCGAGATCAGCGTTGAGATCCATGGAAGGTCACGATAGTGCTTAGCCGGGCGGGGCGGCGGTTTCAGTCGGTCCAGTGCGCCGGGCGGTCGAGCGTGGCGGGGAGCCGGGTGGCCCGGTCGCCGCGCGCCGCGTTGACCTGGAACTGGGTGAGGTAGACGGCCTCGCTGAGGTCGGCGCCGCGCAGGTCGGCGCCGCGCAGGTCCGCCCCGATCAGCTCGGCCCGGCGCAGGTCGGCGCCGCGCAGGTCGGCGCCGATGAGGTAGGCGCCGCGCAGGTTCACCCCGCGCAGGTCCGCGTCGCGCAGGCGGGCGCCGATCAGATCCGCGCCGCGGCGGTCCTTAGGCTTCGGGCGTACGGCCGCACGGGCGAGTTCCCCGGCCCGGGTCAGCAGCACGTTGACCTTCGCCCGGTGGGCTGCGACGTCCAGCGCCCGCAGCGCCGGGGCGTCCAGCCCGGTCAGCGCCTCGGTCTCGGCGTAGGCCTGGGCGAGTTCGGTACGCAGCGGCTCGCCGACGGCCGGCGTCTGCGCGTCGGCGAGGTACCACAGCAGCTCGTGCAGCTGGCGCTGGACGGGGAAGGCGGCGAACATGGCGCTGGCGGTGGCCGGATCGGCGCGCCAGTCCCGCCCGCCGAAGGTGACCTGGGAGGTCTTCTGCCCGGCGCCGAAGCAGTCGTACACGGTGCAGCCGGTGAAGCCGCGCTCGCGCAGCCGCGAGTGGATGCCGCAGCGGAAGTCCTGGCTCAGGTTGGGGCAGGGCTGGCCGGCGTCCTTGGTCAGTGCGAAGTCGGACGAGGCGGCGAACGGCAGCGCGACGCAGCACAGGCCGAAGCAGTTCGCGCAGTCGGCGCGCAGGTCCGCCCGCTCCATCCTGGGTCCCTTCGTCCGGTCCGGCAGCGCGTCAAGTCTAGGTGTCATGGAGTTCACGCCCTTACTTACTGATTAGTAACCTACGGTGTCGTAACCTGAGACCATGAACGGCACCGCCGAACGCGCCCCCCGTCTGCGCCCCGTCGACATCGGCAAGCCCCGCATGCGCGGCTGGCTCCACGCGTACGCCTTCTTCGTCGCCCTGGTCTGCGGCGTCGTCCTGGTGGCCATCGCCGCGTTCCGGCCCGGCGCCGGGCCGGTGACCAGCGTCGCGATCTACAGCCTGACCGTGTGCGGGCTGTTCGGCATCAGCGGGCTCTACCACCGCCGGGTGTGGAGCGAGCGCGGCTACCAGACGATGCGGCGGCTCGACCACGCGATGATCTTCATCTTCATCGCCGGCACGTACACCCCGTTCTGCGTGCTCCTGCTCGACCACGACAAGGCGGTGCTGCTGCTGGCCCTGGTCTGGGGCGGCGCGGTCGGCGGCGCGGCGGTGTCGCTGATCTGGCCGCACGCGCCTCGCTGGGTCTCCGCCCCGCTCTACCTGGCGCTGGGCTGGGTCGCGGTCGCCGTGCTGCCCGACATCCTGCACCGTGGCGGCGTCACCGCCCTGGTCCTGCTGCTGGTCGGCGGCGCCGCGTACAGCGTCGGCGCGGTCTTCTACGCGCTGCGGCGACCCAACCCGTGGCCGGAGGTCTTCGGCCACCACGAGTTCTTCCACGCCTGCACCCTGGTCGCGGCGATCTGCCACCACATCGCCATCTACTTCGCCCTCTTCGCCTGACCCCGCACCCTTCCGGGCGCCCCGCGCCCCCCGCGCACGCTCCAAGATCGCAGCAGTTTCGGGGAAACTGCGCGAATCTTGGTGTCCTTTCCTGCAGTTTCCCCGAAACTGCACCAACCGCGGCGCGGGTCAGGCGCGAGGGGTGTGGGCGACGGCCAGTTTCGCGGTGGTCAACGCGGCCCAGTCGGAGTCGACCACGTGTACGGCCACCCCGCAGGTGCGCAGCCCGTCGGAGTCCTCGCCCCCGCCCGCGTCGAGCTGGGCGGACAGTTGGGAGATCGACGGGTTGTGGCCGATCAGCAGGACGGTCCGGCACTCGGGGCCGGTGGCGCGGACGACGTCGAGCAGCTCCTCGGGCGACCCTTCGTAGAGCGGCCGCTCGTAGCGGACCGTGGGCGAGCCCGCCCCGGACAGCGCCACGGCGACGGAGTGCCAGGTCTGGCGGGTGCGCCGGGACGGGGAGCAGAGGACCAGGTCGGGCACGTACTCCTGGCTCACCAGCCAGGCGCCGGCGGCCGCCGCGTCGGCGTGCCCCCGGTCGGTCAGCGGCCGGTCGGTGTCGGGGATCCCGACGGGCCGGTCGGCTTTGGCATGGCGCAGAAGCACCAGGGTGCGCGGGCGCTCGGCGGCGCCGGACAGCGGAGCCATGTGCTCAGCTTGCCGCACCGGGCCGCCGCGCGCATCCCAACCACTGCGAACCCGAGCGCGGCAGGCCCCTGAACGGGGGAAGCGCGGGCGGCGTCGGAGGACGCCGCCCGCGCTCTGCGGGATGGGTGAAGCGGGTCAGAAGGCGGCTTCGTCCAGGTCCATCGGGTCGAGCGTGGCCAGTTCGACGATGCGGCGGTCGGAGCCCAGGCGCGGCAGCACCTCGCGGGAGAAGAACCGCGCGGTGGCCACCACGCCGCTGTAGAACGCGGTGTCGGCCGTGTTCGGCTCGGCGGACAGGGCCGCCAGCGCCACGTCGGCGCGGCGCAGCAGCAGCCAGCCGACGACCAGGTCGCCGAGGGCGAGCAGCAGGCGGCGGGAGTGCAGGCCGACCTTGTACAGCGAGCGCGGGTCGTCGCTCTGCGACTCGGCGAGCCAGCCGGTGAACGTGCCGAGCATCGCCTGTACGTCGCCGAGCGCGGCGGCCAGGCTGGCGCGCTCCTCCTTGAGCTGGCCGTTGCCGGTCTCGTTGCTCAGGAACTCCTGGATCTCGCCGGCGACGGCCATCAGCGAGCGGCCGTTGTCCCGCACGATCTTGCGGAAGACCAGGTCGAGGCTCTGGATCGCGGTGGTGCCCTCGTACAGCGAGTCGATCTTCGCGTCGCGGACGTACTGCTCCAGCGGGTAGTCCTGGAGGAAGCCGGAGCCGCCGTAGGTCTGCAGCGACTCGCTGCCCAGGATCTCGAACGCCCGCTCGGAGCCGCAGCCCTTGACCAGCGGCAGCAGCAGGTCGTTGATCTTCGCGGCGCGGCCGGCGGCCTTCTCGTCCCCGGCGAACTCGGCCAGCTTCACCCGGTCCTGCCAGTACGCGGTGTAGGCGACCAGCGCGCGCAGGCCCTCGGCGTACGCCTTCTGCAGCAGCAGCGAGCGGCGCACGTCCGGGTGGTGCGTGATGGTGACGCGCGGGGCGGACTTGTCGGCCATCTGCAGCAGGTCGGCGCCCTGCACCCGCTCCTTGGCGTACGACAGCGCGTTCAGGTAGCCGGTCGACAGGGTGGCGATGGCCTTGGTGCCGACCATCATGCGGGCGTTCTCGATGATGAGGAACATCTGCCGGATGCCCTCGTGCACCTCGCCGACGAGCCAGCCCTTGGCCGGTACGCCGTGCCCGCCGAAGGTGGTCTCGCAGGTGGTGGAGACCTTGATGCCCATCTTGTGCTCGACGTTGGTGACGAAGACGCCGTTGCGCTCGCCCAGCTCACCGGTCTGCGCGTCGAAGTGGAACTTCGGCACGACGAACAGCGACAGGCCCTTGGTGCCGACCGCGTGGCCCTCCGGCCGCGCCAGCACGTAGTGGATGATGTTGTCGGACATGTCGTGCTCACCCGAGGTGATGAAGCGCTTCACGCCCTCGATGTGCCAGGAGCCGTCCTCCTGCTTGACCGCCTTGGTCCGGCCGGCGCCGACGTCGGAGCCCGCGTCGGGCTCGGTCAGCACCATGGTGGAGCCCCACTTCTTCTCGACGAAGAGCTTGGCCCACTCCTTCTGCTCCTCGGTGCCCTCGACGAACAGCACGTGAGCGAAGGACGGGCCGGAGCCGAACATCCAGACGGGCGCGTTCGAACCGAGCACCAGCTCGGCGAAGGCCCAGGTCAGGGTGCGGGGGGCGTTGCTGCCGCCGAGGTCGCCGGGCATGTCCAGGCGCCAGAACTCCGCGTCCATCCAGGTCTTGAACGAGCGCTTGAAGCTCTCCGGCATCTGCACGGTGAACGTGGCCGGGTCGTACACCGGCGGGTTACGGTCGGCGTCGGCGTAGCTGGCGGCCAGGTCGACGCGCGCCATGCGGTCGATCTCGCTCAGCACGCTGCGCGCGGTGTCGCTGTCGACCTCCGCGAACGGCCCTTCGCCGAACGGCGTCTTGAACACCTCGAACAGGTTGAACTCAAGATCCCGCAGGTTGCTCTGGTAGTGGCTCATTCTTACCGCCCTCAGCGCATTCGTTACCGACCAGTAAGGACGACTCTATTACTCGCGGGTAACAACCGGCAACCCGAATCGTGCGCCTGTCACGTCACATCTGCGTGAACTTCGGCGGGGTAGACCAGGCGGGCGATGTACATAGAGTGTCAAAACGGACAAATGCAAGGCGCCACGCCGGGCCGCGTCACCGGAACCGAGCGGGGTCGTTCATCCGGGTGACGCGGGCGCCCCCGCCCGCCGGACCAGGGGAGTCAACCATGATCGAGACGCTGCAGAAGATGCTGTTCGAGCCGCGCTACCCGGTGCGCTACGTCGGCCGCCACCGCATGGCCGCGCAGCCGTTCTCGCTGCCCCAGCTCTCGATCTCGCTGCGCCGCTCGCGCTCGACCGCGGCCTGACGCTCAGTTCGCCGCGCCCAGCTCCCAGCTGGGCACCGGTGCCGGCGCCTGCATCGGTCCGCTGTACTCCATCAGGATCAGCGCGATGTCGTCGTCGAGGCGGTCCTGCACCCACTCCATCAGCGCGGACTCCACCGAGGCCAGCCCGTCGGCGACGGTGCCGTGGCCGAGCAGCTTCCAGGCGCGGTCGGTGATCGGGAAGAACTCGCCGTCGCGCCGGGCCTCGGCCAGCCCGTCGGTGAGCATCAGCAGCCGGTCCCCCGGCTCCAGCCGCTCCACCCGGCTGCGCACCACCGGCATGAACCCCAGCGGCGGCGCGGGTGCGGGCGGATCCAGGGTGATGACCTCGCCGCGCCGGATCAGGATCGGCGCCGGGTGGCCGCAGTTGACGATCGTCAGCGTGCCACCGCGCTCCTCGACCAGGCACGCGGTCACGAAGTCCTCGTCGCCGACGCTGCGGGCCACGGCCCGGTCCAGGTCCGCGACGATCGCGCGCAGGTCGGCCCGCTCAAAGGCAACATGGCGGTACGAGCCGAGCACGATGCTCGCCGTGCGCACCGCGTCCAGGCCCTTCCCGCGCACATCTCCGATGATCATGCGGACGCCGTACGGCGTGTCCAGGGCTTCGTAGAGGTCGCCGCCGATGTCGGCGGCCGCGGTGGCGGAGATGTAGCGGCCGGCCACGGCCAGCGTGCCGACCTTCGGGCCGAGCGTACGCAGCACCGCCTGCTGCGCGATGGTCGCGAGCTTGGCCAGCTCGGCGATGCGCTCGGCCTGCCGCTGCCGCACCACCGCCACCACGGCGGCGATCCCGGTGGCCAGGCCGACCCCGATGACGTTGATGAACGACGGGACGTCGTCCACATCGCTGAAGAACGCGAACACCATGCCCACCGCGGTGGCCACGCCACCCGCGAACAGCACCGCCTGCCAGGGCGCGAACACCGCCGCCAGGAAGGGGACGGTCGCCATCAGGCCCACGTACCGCGCGGCGCTGCCGTCGGCGAGCTCCACCGCGCAGATCAATATGAGCAGCACGAAGGCCGCGCCGAGACCGGCGCGGAAACCGGGACTGAACGGGCGTCCGCCCGACAGGGCAACTGGTATGCGTACGGCAACCAGCATGCCTGATCAACTCCGCGCCAACGCTCAGATTGTCCCCTCGGTGGATCACATTCTGTCCGGTCGGACAGGTTTTCCAAGGGACATAGTCGAGTAAGGCAAACCGTCATCACCAGCACTGCGGCCGGGATGACGGGTGGATTGAGCCTTATTGGTGGCGAAATGTCGGAAGGAGTTACTCCGCCGCGCCGGAGTCGGTCGGCCAGGTGCGCCAGTTGAGCCAGGAGCGGGACGCGGTCGGGCCGCGCTGCCCCTGGTAGCGCGAACCGTTCACGCTCGACCCGTACGGGTGCTCCGCCTCCGAGGACAGGCGCAGCACGCACAGCTGCCCGATCTTCATGCCCGGCCAGAGCCGGATCGGGAGGGTGGCCACGTTCGACAGCTCCAGCGTCACGTGCCCGGAGAAGCCCGGGTCGATGAAGCCCGCGGTCGAGTGGGTCAGCAGGCCGAGGCGGCCCAGGCTGGACTTGCCCTCCAGGCGCGCCGCGAGCTGGTTGCCCAGGGTCACGACCTCCAGCGTCGAGGCGAGCACGAACTCGCCCGGGTGCAGCACGAACGGCTCCCCGTCGCGCACCTCGACCAGCGTGGTCAGGTCGTCCTGGCGCTCGGCCGGGTCGATGTGCGTGTACAGGTGGTTGTTGAAGACCCGGAACAGGCCGTCCAGCCGCACGTCGATGCTCGACGGCTGGATCAGGCTCGGCTCGAACGGATCGAGCTGGAGTTGGCCCGACTTGATCTCCGCAACCAGATCGCGGTCCGAAAGCAGCACGACCGCCAGCCTAGTGCCAGCTGCCCTTATCGCCGCCATTCAGCAGGTCAGCCGGGTGGTTTAGGCCCGTGTGGGGCGGGGTATCCGATCACTGTCCGACCCCCGGGCACGGCCCCGGACCCCGAACACGGGGTCCGGGGCCAAGATGTGCGTCGGCCCGGGTGCCAAGATCACCGCTTGTGGTCGTACCCCCATGTTGGAGTTGACGTTGCGCCACGAAGTCGCGATCTCCGCATCCGACTATCCCCACAAATCACCCGATGGGGGACGGCAGGCGTGTCTCGATGGCGCAGTCGAACATTTGTTCGATAAAGTCCCGGGCATGGCTACCTGGTCCGAGTTCGCCGCCGCCACACCGTGGCTGGCCTCGTCGATCCGCGCCCTGCTGCACCAGTACGGGCCCGGCGCGGGCTACCTGGCGACCGTCCGCGCGGACGGCAGTCCGCGCCTGCACCCGGTGTCCCCGATCGTCACCGACGAGGGGCTCTACTGCTTCATCCTCGACACCCCCAAGCGTCGCGACCTCGATCGCGACGGCCGCTACGCGCTGCACGCCTACCCTGCCGAGGACAGCGACGTCGAAGCCTGCCTCACCGGGCGCGCCCACCCCGTGACCAGCCCCGTCACCGTGGACCACCTCGCCCGCACGCACCGGGCCGCCCCGCTCGCCGACTGGCGGCTGTACGAGTTCGCCATCGAGACCGCGCTGCTGCACCGGCACGAGCCGGACACGCTGCCGGTGCTGTGGCGGGACCGGCGCGCGGTGCGCCCCGAACCCGCACCGGCCGTGGAACGCCGCGCACTGCGGCCCTACCTGCAGTTACTCGCGGCCTGACCGGCGGGCACCGACTTGCGGCAGTTACCTGCGTGCGTTGCGGCTGTGGCGTCAGGTACAGTGGGACCGCTCGCGGGTGTAGTTCAATGGCAGAACATCAGCTTCCCAAGCTGACAGTGAGGGTTCGATTCCCTTCACCCGCTCCACAACGAAAAGCCTGGTAGGACGTGAGTCCTGACCAGGCTTCTCTTTTCCCGCGATCCCTCCGGCCGTCGTGCCCGTCGCGTGCCCGTCGTCGCCCGGCAGTTTCGGGGAAAGTGCTGGAATCGGGGCCAAGATTCGCGCAGTTTCCCCGAAACTGTGCGTCAGGCCCGCTCGGCGGGCGGCGGGGGCGGGGCGGGCAGGGCGGCTGACACCGTGGCGGCGCTGACCGGGATCGGCCCGGCGGTCGTGGTCGGGCAGTCGTTGGGCTGCCATACCGCGATGCTGACGGCGGCGGCCCGACCCGACCTGGTGACCAGGCTGGTGCTGGTGGAGGCTGGCCCGCAGGGCGGCGACGGCACGGCCGACTCGATCGACCGGTGGTTGGCCTCCTGGCCGGTCCCGTTCCCGGACCTGGCGGCGGCGGCCGAGTTCCTCGGCGGCGGGCTGGTCGGCCCAGCCTGGGCGGGCGGCCTGCGGGAGCACCCGGACGGCTGGCGCCCGGTGTTCGAGCACGACGTCATGGTCGCCACGGTCGCGGGTGTGCACGCGCCGCGGTGGGCCGAGTTCACCCGGATCGACAGAGACATTCTGCTGGTACGCGGCACGGCCGGTTTCATGGCCGCCGACGAGTTCGCCCGGATGGCCGAGCATCCGAGGCTCACCGCGGTCGAGGTCGAGGGTGCGGGCCACGACGTGCACCTGGACAGCCCGCAGCAGTGGCGTGACGCGTTGACGCGGTTCCTGAGCCGCTGAGCCTCAGCTGCTCAGCACGGTGGCGGCCACGGCCGCGAACCCGGCGCCGGAGACGAGCCCGAGCGCGATCGTGCAGACCCGGGGCAGCGTGCGTACCTCGCCGACGGTTCGCTCGGCGCGGACGACGTCCAGCAGCGCCCGTACGTGTGCCGCCGCGCGCAGCTGGGCCGGCCGCCGGTTGAGCGCGTGGCGCCACACGGCCCCGGCGCCCATCGGCATGGTCAGGTGGCGCTGTCCGGCGACGGCGACCCGGATGTGGTCGTCGTCGGCCAGGTCGACGCCGCCGACCAGGTGCCGGGGCACGTGGCGGACGGTGAAGGCGGTGTGCAGGCTGAGCCGCCGGGGCGTGATGACGATCTTGCCAGCCGGTCCGAGCAGGTAGAACGCGACGGCGACCGGGACATGCACGCCGACGATGATCAGTGCGGTTCCGGGCGGGTTGGTGAGGATCGCAAACGGCAGCGCTGCCGTGACGATACCGATCATGATCCAGGCGATGGTGTCCTGGCGGCGGACGACGCCGCGTCGGCGGCGGCCCTTGAGGGGGGTCGACGGCAGGTCGTCCAGGCGCGCCTCGGTCCAGCGGCGGCGGCGCAGGGTGCTGACGCGCCCGCTGATCGCGACGAACGCGGTGACCGCGGCGACCAGTGCCAGCACCGGCGGCAGCCAGTGCCCGGGGCGGCTGGCGAGCCCGTCGGCGGTGACCACCAGGTCCGGATCGGCGGGATCCAGGTAGACCGTCGGGTGCTCGCCGACCGACAGGGTCGTGCCGATGGGGCCGGTGAGCTCGGCGGTGTAGGTGCGGCCCTGGTAGTCGTACTGGACGACAAAGGTGTCGATCTTGCCGTCGCGTACCGAGAACACGGTGGCGCGCGCCGGCACGCCCTCGTCGACCAGGTGTTCGACCTCGGCCCGGCCGGTCAGGTAGGACACCAGCGCGGCCAGCCCGAACAGCAGCGCCAGCGCCAGCCCCAGGCCGGTCGCCCGGCGGCTCCACCCCATGCCGTACGACGCCGAATCGGCCACGCGAACCTCCCCGTCCCCACTGGGCTGCCTGGTCGTGGCGCCCACCCTAGCGATCGACGGCAACCTCAGCGAACCAGCAGCTCAGCCGGGGTGCCCGCCGCGCGGACGCTTCGGACGAGGCTGCAGTTTCAGGGAAAGTGCGGCAATCCGGCGTCGTGAAGGGACAGTTTCCCTGAAACTGCAGCCACCGAGCGGGCGGAGTGCGCGGCGCGGCGGCACCGCCGTCAGCGGAGAAGGGCGGCGGCGATGGTGCGGGCCTCGGGGGACCAGGGGGCGGGGCGGCCCTTGGCGTCCATCTTGACCATGACGCGGCGGCCGTCGGCGTACACGGTGGCGCCGTCCTCGGACAGGAAGCGGAAGCCGTAGACGGCGCTGGTCTCCCCCATGCTGTCCAGCCAGAACTGCACGCTGACGGGGCCGGTGCCGCGGATCGGCGCGTGGTAGGTGATGGTGAACTCGCGTACGGCCGCGATCAGGTCGGGGCTGCTCGGCCTGCCGTCACGGAAGCCGTAGCCGTGCTCGCCCCAGAACTCCGACATCGCGCGCTCCAGCACCAGCGCGTACCGGGCGTTGTGCATGATGCCGACGATGTCCAGGTCGTCGATGTGGATCATCGCGGTGCGGATGGTGCCCGTGGACGTGTCGAGCAGTGCGGTGGTCATATCCAGGGCCTCTCAGCTTGCGGGTAGCAGGTCGGGGTCGGGGGTCAGTTCGCGCAGCCGGCCGAGCACGGCCATCCGCGCGTCGTCGCAGCTGCGGGTGAGCAGCCGGGAGTGCAGCAGGGCGGCGACGCCGGCCGCGTCGACCTCGAAGGCGAGGCGGCGGACGTCCGTGGCGGGTGGCAGCTCACCCAGTTCGACGGCTTCGGCGACGAGCCGCTCCAGCAGCTCGATCCACTCGCCCAGGATCACGACGAGCCGGTCGGGTATGGCACCCGCGCGGCCGGTGAACTCGAACTCGGCGTTGGCGAAGAAGCAGCCTCCGGGCAGGGTACGCGCGGTGTAGAAGGCGAGCCGGGCCTCGTGCAGGGCGAACAGGCGGCGTACGCCGCGGGGCTGCTCCAGCGCGGGCAGCACGATCAGGCGGCGCCACTGCTCGCGGGCGTGCTCGATCGCAGCGAGCTGCAGCTCCTCCTTGGAGGCCCAGTGCGCGAACAGGCCGGACTTGCTGACGTGCAGCCGTTCGGCGAGCTGGCCGAGCGAGAGCCCGTCCAGGCCCGCCTCGCTGGCCAGCGCCACGGCGGTGTCCAGCACCGCGGTGCGGGTGCGCTCACCGCGGGCCAGGCGTCCGTCTACCTCGGTCACCTGGCCACCATACAAAACGACCGAACGGTCGTTCGCTTACCGGTGAGCGAACTCACCCGCCCCGGCGGCCGGAACGCGACGGTTTCCGGGAAATCGAGGGGTGCCCGGTCACCAGGTGGAGGTGGCGCGGGGAGGGGCCGATGTCGACGCGCTGCCCCCAGGTGAGCACCAGGTGGTCGGACTCGACGCCGTCGGCGAAGACCACCAGGCGCTCGCTCTCGCTGGTCAGCGACAGGTGCTGCCCGGGGGCGATCCGGCCGGCCGTGAACCGTACCCCCGTGGCCTGGGACGGCCAGGCCTCCCGGACGAACCAGCAGAGCTCGCCGGCCTCCGGGCCGGGCAGGGTCTCGTTCATGCCGCGCTCCAGCGCGACCGAGGCGCACCAGCCGGTGGCCCCGGTGCCGGTGCCGACCAGCACCCCGGAGGACGAGTGCCGCTCGCGCCCGCCCTCCGGCGTGGTCACCAGGTACCGCGACGACTGGTGCGACTGGTGCCCGACGTAGACCTCGTTCAACCCGGCGAGCTGCTGCCCGTCGTCGAGGGTCGCCACCACCATGGCCCGCCGCCGCACCTCAACCCGGCCGTCCGGGACGTCGCGCAGCAGGACGGCGGCCTGCTCGGCGGAGAAGCGGGCCAGCACCCCGGGGAACCGCGCGGGCTCCGGGTTGACCCCGACCACCGGCTGCCCGTCGAGGTACTTGGCCACGTTCGCGACCAGGCCGTCCTGGCCCACCGTGATCACGACGTCCTCGGGGCCGAACAGGAACCGGGCCAGGTCGTCGCGGTCGACCTGGCCGCGGCGCCAGTCGGGGGGCAGGCCGGCGCTGACCGCGGCCAGCGCCGCCTGCTGCGCCGCGTGCCGCTCCTCCACCTCGGCGATCAGCCTGCCGCGCTGCTTGAGGAAGTACTCCGCGGCGGCCCGGGTGCCGTGGCGTCCCAGCAGCTCGTCGAGCTCGCTGCGGCGGGACACCACGACCGCCCGGGGAGCCAGCGTCGCGCTCATCGGTCGCCGCCGCCCGCGCCGAAACGGGCCAGCAGGCCGGTGATGACATCCGGGGTGACGGTGAGCTGCCCGATCTCCGGCAGCTGCCCGGCGAACTCGCGCAGCGCCAGGCTCTGCAGCACCTCGGCGGGCAGGTCCCGGTACGCGGCCAGCTTCGCCGCCTCCGCCTCGCCCTGGGCGACGCCGAGCGCCCGTACGCCCGCCGCCCTGGCCTCGGCCAGCGTGCGCTCCTTCTCCGCCTCGGCCGCGCTGAGCAGCCGGTCGCGCTCGGCCCGGCCCTGCGCGTCGGCGAGCTGCGCCGCGGCGTCCAGTTCGGCCTTGCGGCGCGCGTTGGCACCGTGCTGCTCCACCAGCTGCTGCTCCCGGCGCGCCAGCTCGATCTTGTTCTTCAGCTCGTTCTCCGCGATGCCGCGCTCCTGCTCGACCGCCTGCGCCCGGCGGGCGAAGGTGGCCCGGTCCGCCTCGACCTGCACCGCTTCGCGGGTCGGCGTCTGCAGCGCCCGCTCCAGCTCCGGCTCCGGCCGGATGGCGACCACGCGGGCGCTGACCACCTGCACGCCGAGGTCGGCCAGGCGCGGCTCGCTGCCCAGCGCGACCGACACCGCCTCGCGGACCGAGGCCACCTCGGTCAGCGCCTCGGCCAGCGGCAGGCGGGTGAGCAGGTCCAGGGCGGGCTGCTGGGCCAGCTCGGCCAGCAGCGTCGCGATCTGCTCCAGCGGCCGGCCCACGCTCTTGCCCTGGTTGGGGTCGATCGAGAAGTCCAGCCGGGTGACGGCGACCGCCGGCTCCGCCACCCGGTAGGTCACCGTGGCCTGCACGGTGACGTCGGTGAAGTCGCTGGTGCGCGCGTGGAACAGCAGCGGCAGCTCGCGGTCGTCGATCGGCACCTCGCTGAGGACCGCGGTCAGCGGCCGGTACCAGAACGCCAGCCCCACGCCCTCGCGCTTGGCGCGGCCGCGCACGCTGTGGCGTACCCAGCTGGTGGGAGTGCTGCGCAGGTGCCGCAGGAAGAACCGTCTCGACACGTCGGCCATGGTGAGTCTCCTTCGGAATGAACCCAGGTCCCTTTTTCGTCATGATGACGATAAGACTCGTGCTACATTCTCGTCAAGGTGGTGATAATTCATGGCGGTGGTCCCCGAGGCCGGTCCGGCGACCGGCTACCCCGTGTTCGCCGTGACGGCGGACCTGGTCGTGCTGACCGTGCGCGAGGGCGCGCTGCAGGTGCTGCTGATCCGGCGCGGGCTGGAGCCGTACCTCGGGGCGTGGGCGCTGCCGGGCGGCTTCGTGCGGGGCGCCGAGGACCTGGACGCCGCGGCGCGGCGCGAACTGGTCGAGGAGACCGGGCTCACCGCGCCGCTGGGCCACCTGGAGCAGCTGGCGAGCTACGGCGCGCCCGGCCGGGACCCGCGCGGGCGGGTCGTGACGGTGGCGTACCTGGCGCTGGTGCCGGACCTGCCCGCCCCGGTCGCGGGCGGCGACGCCGCGGGCGCCGACTGGGTCGCCCTGCCCGCCGTCGGCGAGCTCGCCTTCGACCACGCCCGCATCCTGGCCGACGGGGTCGAACGGGCGCGGGCGAAACTGGAGTACACCGCGCTGGCGACGGCGTTCTGCCCGCCCGAGTTCACCATCACCGAACTGCGCGAGGTGTACGAGGCCGTCTGGGGCGCCCGGCTGGACCCGCGCAACTTCCACCGCAAGGTGACCGGCACGCCCGGCTTCGTGGAGCCCGTGGGGCGCTCAGTCGCCGCCGAACGCGGCCGCCCCGCCCAGCTCTTCCGCCGCGGCGCCGCCCAGCTCCTCCACCCGCCGATGCTGCGTCCGGCCCCCTGAGCGGGCGGGTGCGGTTTCGGGGAAAGTGCTGCATACGAACCCAAGATTCGTGCACTTTCCCCGAAACCGCACCGGGGGTGCCTAGGCCGGGCGGCCGAAGCTGTGGATGTTGCCGTCGTCCATTTTGCGCATGGCGATGGGTTTGCCGGGGCGGGAGGCGTGGACGATCCAGCCGCCGCCGACGTACATGCCGACGTGGTGCAGGTCGCTGTAGTAGAAGACCAGGTCACCGGGGCGCAGGTTCGCCCTGCTGACCGAGGCGACCTTCGAGCGCTGCGCCTTCGCGTTGTGCGGCAGGCCCACGCCGACGCTGTTCCAGGCCGCCATCACCAGGCCGGAGCAGTCGAAGGTGTTCGGGCCGGCCGAACCCCAGACGTAGTCCTTGCCGATCTGGCGGCAGGCGAACTGCGCGGCCTTCGCCGCGGCTCCGCCCGGGTACGACGCCGGGCACGCCGCGGGCCGCAGATCACCCAGCCCGCTGCCGCTGGCGTACGCCTGCATCCGCAGCCTGTTCAGCTTGGCGATCTCGGACTCGATCTTCCTCGCCCGGCCCGCCTGCTCGGCCTCTTCCTTGCTGAGCTGCGCGACCAGCGCGTCCAGCGGCTCCTTGACCTTGTCCAGCTCCGCTTTGGCGACGAGCACGTCGGCGATGCGGGCCTGCTTCTCCCGCGCCATCTGGCCGACCATGTTCAGCCGCCGGGCCGTCTCGCGACCGTCGCCGCGGGACAGGAACAGGCTGAACTGTGCCAGCTGGCCGCCGCGGTAGAGATGGTCGGCGAAGGTGCCGATCCGGGCCCGGGTCACTTCCGCCTGCAGCTTCAGCGGAGCGAGCTGCGCGTCCAGCGCCCGGGCCTTGTCCCGCTGCTTGGCGAGCTTGGCCTTCGTGGCGTTGTGCTCCTCGACGATCGGCTCGAGCTTGTTCCACTGCTCGTCGATCTGCTTCTCGACCTCCGCCGGGGACGGCGCGGCGTGCGCCATGGCGGGGGTGAGCAGCAGCGCCGCGGTGGCTACCGCCAGCGCCGCGAGGAGGCGGGGGGTCCGTGGTCCACTGGTGAGCCCCGGCTGGGGCCTGTTATGGCTACACACGAGGATCCACGTTAGGCATGGCCGTTACCGTTTCGCAACTTCGGCCGCGTTCGATGGCTCTTCGTGTGCGGGGGCCTACCGGATGTCGATGAAAACGTCGTCGATCATGCCGTGGAATTGGTCGTTGTTGGTCGCCGCGCCCTTGCCGCCGATCCGCACCGGCGCCTCGTTGTCGATGGCCAGGTCCGCGGGCAGCTCGGCCTCGCCCGACGCGACGCCGTCGACGAGGACGGTCAGCTTGGCGCCGGCGCGGGCGCACTCGACCCGGTGCCAGCCGCCGTCGGCGACACCCTTGGCGGCCACGGCCACGAAGATGCGGTTCTGGCCCTCGACCGGGCCGGAGATGACGCAGCTGGGCTTGCCCTCGTACCCGTCGACCTGGAGCTTGAACTGGGTGCCCTGCATCGAGTAGCCCTTCTGGACCACGTTGGCGCCCTTGCTGGTCTCGCCGGGCGCCATCAGCAGCGCCGCGCCCCAGTGCAGCGGCCGCAACCCCGGGTTGAACCCGGTGCTGTCGGCCACCTCCAGGATCGCCCGCGGGCAGCTGTCCTCGGCCGCCTCGTGGCAGCTCTCCGGGAAGCGCACCGCCAGGCCCGCGTCATGGGCGACGAACGTCAGCTCACCGCCCTGCTGCGCCTTCTTCGTCAGGGTGAGGCCCGCGCCGCTGCGGTCCAGGCCGCCGTCGAAGTCGAGCCGCAGGCCCGTGCCGGTGCCGGTGCTCGGCTGCGGCGAGGCGACCGGTCCGGTCGAGCGGCTCGGCGCGCCGGTCGGCACCGGGGTGGCCTGCGGCTCGTCGCCGAACCGGATCAGCACGAACGCGAGCGCACCCCCGGCCCCGACCAGCACGAGCACGAGGACGACCTGCCACCACTTGATCTGCCGCACCCGGACAGGTCTACCACAGGGCCGCGACGCCCAGACACCGGCCGAGCGGGGCGTGCACCTGCCCGCACGGGCGCAGACGACGACCGCCGGGCCACAGTGGCCCGGCGGTCGGTGTGAATCGTCGGATAGGCGTCAGCTCGGCCGGAAGAAGCCCGCGATCGGCATCGTGTCGATGTACGCCATGCGCACCACGTCGCCGGTGTGCGGCGCGTGCACCATGACGCCGCGCCCGTTCACCTTGCCGACGTAGATGCCGACGTGGTGCCAGCCGTCGTTCGGGAAGAAGAAGACCAGGTCGCCGGTCTGCGGGGTGCTGACCTGCTTGCCTTCGTGCCGCTGGTCGCCGGTGAAGTGGCTGAGTCTGACCCCGACCTGGTACCAGGCCCACTGGGTCAGGCCGGAGCAGTCGTAGTGCGGCTGCGGGGCCTTGGACAGCTCCTCGGGCGAGCCGTAGACGTAGCTCTTGCCGATCTGCTTGCACGCGGCGACGGCGACCTTCTGGCCGTTGCCGCCGATCGCGGTGGCCGGGCAGAGCGAGCCGATCTTGTAGCTGCCGCCGGGCGCGCCGCTGCCGTACGCCTTGAGGCGCAGCGCCTGCAGCCGGGCCACCTCGGCTTCGATGATCTTCTTGCGCGCCCCGACCTCGGCGTCCTTCTTGACCTGCTCCGCGATGAGCGCGTCGAGCTGCGTCTTCTGCTTGTCGTACTCGGCCTTCGCCTCGATGGTCGAGGCGATCTGCTCCTGCTTCGAGTGCGCCAGGTACTCCAGGATCGACAGCTGCTCGGCGAACTGCTTCGGCGAGCCGGTGGACAGCAGCGCGTTGATCTCCTGGTTGCGCCCGCCCATGTAGTACTCGGCGGCGATGGCGCCGACCCGGGTCTTGGTCACCTCGACGGTGAGCCGCAGCGGCTGCAGCTTGGCGTCGATCGCGGCGGCCTTCTTCTTCGTCTTGAGCAGCTCGCCGTGCGCCTTGTTGTAGCTCTCGATGATCGGCTCGAGCTGGTTCCACTTCGCGGCGATCTCCGCCTCGATCTCGGCCAGCGTCGGCTCGGCGTGCGCGGGCACCGCCGGGAGCAGGCCGGCGAGCAGGCTCACGACCATCGCCGCCGCGATATGGAGCAGCCGCGGACGTCTGCGCGCGGTACGGAGGGGGGACACCGGATCTCCTTTGCCGCCGACCGCAGCCGGTGGGTTGAGGAGACCCGGCCGCGGTGACCGCCACGGGGTTGCAGGGGGTAACAACCAGGCGTACGCGGCAGTCGGTCACCAACCCTAGGAAACAAGGTGAGCCGGTTTCAAGCCGCCGATGGGACAACTTCGCTGAGCTGCGCCGATGTCACGCAGCGTCAGACCAGATCAGACCACCGCCGGCGCCATGATCGCGGTCAGCACGTCGTCGAGCGTCACCACACCGACCGGCACCGGACCATCGCTGACCAGCACGATGTGCCGCCGCTCCCGGCGCATCGCCAGCAGCAGCTCGGCCAGCGAGCGCTCCGGCGGCACCACCGCCAGGGTGCGCACCAGCCGCTGCGGGATCGGCTCGCGCCGGGCCGCCCCGTCGAGTCCGATGATGTCCTTGACGTGCACGAACCCGAGCACCCGCCGGGTGCCGCGGGCCACCACCGGGAACCGGGACCGCCCGGTGCGGGTCGCCAGCACCTCCAGCGTCGCCGGAGACGTGTCGTCGGTGACGATGGTCACCGACGACCACGGGCGCAGCGCGTCGGCGGCGGTACGCTGGTGCAGCGCCAGCGCCCCCGCGATCCGGGCGTGCTGCTCCGGGTCGAGCAGCCCCTCGGTCCGCGCCTGCGCCACCAGCCCCGCCAGCTCCTCGGCCGTGAACACGGTCTTCACCGCGTCGGCCGCCGGGATCCGCCACAACCGCAGCACCTGCCGCGACGCCCACTTCATCGCCAGCAGCAGCGGCTTGGTCGCCAGGCAGAACGCCAGCATCGGCGGGCCCAGCCAGAGCACGCTCGCCTCCGGCCCGGCCAGCGTGATGTTCTTCGGCACCATCTCGCCGATCACCGTGTGCAGGAAGACCACGATGAGCAGGCCGAGCAGGAACGCGATCGGGTGCAGCAGGTCCGCGGGCACACCGAGCGCGTGCAGCGGCGCCTGGATCACGTGCGCCAGGGCCGGCTCGGCGATCGCGCCCAGCGCCAGCGAGCAGATGGTGATGCCGAGCTGGGCGCCCGCGATCATCAACGGGATCTGGTTCATCGCCGACAGCGCCCAGGCCGCCGGGCGCGAGGTCTGCGCCTTCGGCTCGATGACGGTACGGCGGGAGGCGATCAGCGCGAACTCCGCGCCGACGAAGAAGGCGTTGCCCAGCAGCAGGCCGATGGTGATCAGGATGTTGGTCATTCGTCGTCCCCCGCCAGCTGGGCCAGCCGGACCAGCTCCACCCGGTGCCGGTCCATCTCCACCACGGTGAACTCCCAGCCGTGCACCTCGACCGCGTCGCCGATCGCCGGGATGCGGCCGAGTTCGGCCATCAGGAAGCCGCCCAGCGTCTCGTACGGGCCCTCGGGCAGGCGGAAGCCCGTCTGCTCGTCCAGTTCGTCCTCGCGCAGCATGCCGTCGACCAGCCAGGTCCGGACGCCGCCGGGGACGGTCACCTCCACCGAGCCCGACTCCTCCTCCTCGGCGGTGTCGTGCTCGTCGGCGATCTCGCCGACCAGCTCCTCGACCAGGTCCTCGATGGTGACCACGCCGTCGGTGCCGCCGTACTCGTCGACCACGATGGCGAGGTCGGCCCGGCCCACGCGCAGGGCGGCGAGCACCTTGTCCAGGTCAAGCGAGCCGGGCACCAGGACGGGCTCCCGGGACACCGAGGCCACCGAGGTGGCCTCGCGGCGGTGCAGCGGCACGGCCAGCGCGTCGTTGACCGAGACGACCCCGGTGACGGTGTCGAGGGTCTGCTCGTAGACGGGGAAGCGGCTGTGGCCGGTCTCGCGTACCACCTCGAAGAGCTCGGCGACGGTGGCCGCCGCCGACAGGCCGACCACGTCGATGCGCGGCGTCATCGCCTCGGCCGCGTGCTTGTCGCCGAACCTGACCGTACGCTGCAGCAGCAGCGCGGTGTCCCCCGGCAGCGCGCCCGCCTGCGCGGAGATCGCCGCGAGCAGCCCCAGCTCCTCGGGCGAGCGGGCGCTGGCCAGCTCCTCCTGCGGCTCGATGCCCATCCGGCGGACCAGCCAGTTCGCCGAGCCGTTGAGCGCCTGGATCAGCGGCTTGAGCGTCCGCGAGAACACCCGCATCGGCCCCGCCGTACGCAGCGCCAGCGGCATCGGCCGCGACAGCGCCGCGTTCTTGGGCACCAGCTCGCCGAACAGCATCGAGAACAGGGTGGCGATGCCCAGCGCGAGGGCGTGGTTCCAGCCCGGCGACAGGCTCAGCGGCGCCAGCAGCTTCGCCAGCGCGTCCTCGGCCAGGTAGCCGGTGAGCAGCGCGGTGAGCGTGATGCCGAGCTGGGCGCCGGACAGCTGGAACGACAGCTCGCGCAGCGCCCGGCGGACGGTGCGCGCGGCCCGGTCGCCGCGGTCGGCGCGGATGTCGATGTCGGCGCGGTCGACGGTGACGAGGGCGAACTCGGCCGCCACGAAAAACGCGTTGCCGGCGGTCAGCAGCACGAACAGAAGTAGGGGCAGGATCGTCAACAGCGTGTCGATGGCGAGATCACCTCGCGCCCGATTCTGCCAGATCGACACACATCATCGGAAACACTGCTCGCGCCACCCACCGGGCTGCCACGTCTTACGGGCTGCCACGTCCGGTCCAGATCCGACCGCAGGTCCGTCGGCGTCAGGCCGGGTGATCCAGAATCGTGGACGCTGGATGTCGCTATAGCAGCATCCAGCGTCCACGATTTCGGATCATGGCGTCGGGACCCCGGCGTGATCGCCACTTGCGGTCCGATTCCCGGCTTGGTGCCGCATTCGGTCGGTCGCACCGGGCGTGTGGCGAGCGCGTGCTCGCGGAAACGGCCCGCTGGCGCAGATCATGGCGGATCAGCCACCGATGATCGCGTGTTGTGGTCTTTACCAGGCCCAAGACCGCCCCTCCTGACCGTAGAAGCTGATCACCAGGGGTATGCGCGGCATGATCGCCATCTCGGGTCCGTCTACGCGACGCGGGTCGGGGCGTGCGCAGATCGGCGCGGGTCGGGACGTGCGCAGATCAGCGCAGATCGGGACGTGCGCAGATCAGCGCAGATCGGGACGTGCGCAGATCAGCGCGGATCGGGACGTGCGCAGATCAGCGCGGATCGGGACGTGCGCAGATCAGCGCGGATCGGGACGTGCGCAGATCAGCGCGGATCGGGACGTGCGCAGGTCGGCGCGGATCGGGTGCGTGACCGGGTCGGGCGAGCTGGTCGGACGCCGGGCCGGACGGGCGGGCCGGGTAACAAGGCGGGCCGGGCCGGGTGACACGGCGGGCCGGGCCGGGTGACAAGGCGGGCCGGGCGGGACGGTGACAGGGCGGGCCGGGCGCGGATGGTGTCCGCGCCCGGCCCGGCTGATCGGTGAGCTCTACCGGCTGGTCCGTGGGCCGTGTCGAGTGGTCCGTGGGTCCTGTCGGGTTCGTGGGCTCGGTCGGGAGGTCGGTCGGGTCAGCCCTTGACGGACTTGAGCAGGACCGTGGCGACGTCGATGACCTCGACTTCTTCCTGGCCCTTGGACCGGACGCCGTCGGTGATCATCGTCGAGCAGAACGGGCAGCCCACCGCGATGGTCTTGGCGCCGGTGGCCAGGGCCTCCTCGGTGCGCTCGACGTTGATGCGCTTGCCGATCCGCTCCTCCATCCACATCCGGGCGCCGCCGGCGCCGCAGCAGAAGGAGCGCTCCTCGCGGCGGCCCATCTCCAGGATCGCGGGGGCCGACGAGCCGCCCAGGGCGGCGCCGAGGACCTCGCGCGGCGGGGTGAACACCCGGTTGTGGCGGCCCAGGTAGCACGGGTCGTGGTAGGTCAGCCCGCCCTCGACCGGCGTCACCGGGGTGAGCTTGCCGGTCTTGACCAGGTGCGCGAGCAGCTCGGTATGGTGCACGACCTCGACCTCCAGCCCGAGCTCCTTGTACTCGTTGCCGATGGTGTTGAAGCAGTGCGGGCAGGTCGCCACGATCTTCAGTGCGCCGGATTCTTTGATCGTCTCGACGTTCTGCTGGGCGAGCATCTGGTAGACGAACTCGTTGCCGATGCGGCGGGCGGGGTCGCCGGTGCAGGTCTCGTTGTTGCCGAGGATCGCGAACGACACCCCGGCCTCGTTGAGCAGCGTCGCGACCGCGCGGGTGGTCTTCTTGGCCTTGTCCTCGAACGCCCCGGCGCAGCCGACCCAGAACAGGTACTCGAACGACTCGGCCTCGCCGACGCGCGGGACGGCGAAGTCCAGGCCCTTGGTCCAGTCCTCGCGGGTGTTGGGCGGGGCGCCCCACGGGTTGCCCTTGTTCTCCAGGTTGCGCAGCATCGCCCCGGCCTCGGCCGGGAAGCTCGACTCGATCATGACCTGGTACCGGCGCATGTCGACGATGTGGTCGACGTGCTCGATGTCGACCGGGCACTGCTCCACGCATGCCCCGCAGGTGGTGCACGCCCAGAGCGCGTCGGGGTCGATGACGCCGAGCTCGGCGGCGCCGCCGATCAGCGGCCGCTCGGCCTCGGCCAGGGCCAGGACGTTGACGCCCGCGAGCTGCTCCGCGGTGCCTTTCTCCTCGCCCGACAGGTCCTTGCCGCCACCGGCGAGCAGGTACGGGGCCTTGGCGTAGGCGTGGTCGCGCAGCGACAGCACGACCAGCTTCGGCGACAGCGGCTTGCCGGTGTTCCAGGCCGGGCACTGCGACTGGCAGCGGCCGCACTCGGTGCAGGTCGAGAAGTCCAGCAGGCCCTTCCACCCGAAGTGCTCGACCTGGGACACGCCGAAGGTGTCCTTCTCCGGGTCGGCCTCCTCCAGGTCGATGGGGGCGCCGTTGGAGGTCATCGGCTTGAGCGCGCCCAGCGCGGGGGCGCCGTCGGCGTTGCGCTTGAAGTAGATGTTGAAGAAGGCCAGGAACCGGTGCCAGGCCACACCCATGGTCACGTTCAGGCCGATGGTGATGGCCCAGGCCATCGACACGCCGATCTTCACCAGCGCGGTGATCGTGATCGCGTTCGGCCACGCGGGCAGCACCGCGCCGAGGGCGTGGGTGAGCGGGGTGGCCCAGGCGGGGGCGTGGAACCAGCCGTTGGCGTCCTTGAAGCCCCGGATCAGGAAGCCCAGGACCAGCACCGCGAGGATCACGTACTCGACGAAGTAGGCCTGCCACATGGTGGAGCCCGCGAACCGCGACCGGGACTTGCGCGAGGGCAGGTTCGCCAGGCGGATGCCGATCAGGGTAAGGATCGAGGCGATGCCGAGGATGCCCAGCCACTCGGTCACGAACAGGAACGGCGCCCAGCCGCCGATCAGCGGCAGCTCCCACTCCGGGTTGACGACCTCGACGTAGGCGCCCGCGACCAGCAGCGACAGCACGATGAAGCCGATCATCACGAACCAGTGGGCGGCGCCCACCCAGGTCCACGTCAGCATCTTCGTGTGGCCGAAGGTCTCGCGCAGCATCGTCACCGTGCGCGTGCCCCGGTCGTTCGAGCGCGTCGGGTCGGGCTGACCCAGCCTGATCACGGCCAGTATCTGCTTGACCGCACGCACGACCAGCACGACGGCGAGCGCGGTCACCGCGACCGCCAAGACCGTGCTGACGATCTGCACCACGCCCATACCCACGCCTCCCTGCGCCCCGGTATCAGCCCTGTTCAACCAAACGTCTATCCGACACTGTCCGACCAAGCAGAGCCTACGCCCTAGTTACCGTTCAGTAATGTGAGGGTGGGCACAACCAGCCGCGCCCCGCTCGCCTGTTGCGGGCGAGCGGGGCGGGGTTCAGCGGATGGACGTCCGTCGGTGCGTCAGCGCCACTTGGACAGCAGGCCGAGGGCGGTCACCATGGCGCCGAAGCCGACGGCCAGGTTCCAGTAGCCCCAGCCCTGAACCGGGTACTCGGTGCTGGACAGGTAGTAAATGACCAGCCACGCGATGCCGAAGACGATCAGTGAGACCGCTGTGATCGGCAGCCAGATCGGGCTCGGGCGCTTCTCCGCGGCAGTCGCGGTCGGCATCACGTCAGTAGGCGGCGTGTAGATCTTCTTCTTGCGGACCTGCGACTTCGGCACGTTGGTCTCCTGGAGGGGCCCTGCCCACACCGGTCTGGGTGACCTTGGGCATGGGCCTGAATAATGTTCGACAGATAGCGTAGTCAGGTCATCGCAGTTTGGCACGAAGGGGGAGTGTTGGAATACACATCTGGCACCTCGTCGTGGCGAAAAGCCGTGTTCAGGGCCCTGCGCGCGTTCCGGCCCGGCCGCCGCCCCGGGCACGCGCGCACCGGCTGGACCCTCGGCGTGCCGCTGATCGCGATGCTGGCCGGCCTGCTGTTCACGCTGAGCGCCACCACCTCCAACGGCTTCGTGCTGCGCGAGGACCGGCGGGTGGAGCTCTCCGAGCTGATCGACAAGAGGCAGGCCGAGGCCGACCGGGCCAAGACCCGGGCCGAGGAGCTGCGCAACGAGATCGACGCGATCACGCGTACGCAGGCGGGCGGCGACGGGGCGATCACCGACCAGCAGGCCCGCGGCGCCGGGTACCTGCCCGCCGCCGGGCTCTCCGGGGTGCACGGGCCGGGGCTGACGGTGCGGCTCAACGACGCGCCCAAGAGCGCGCAGACGCCGGACGCGGCCAGCCAGGACGACCTCGTGGTGCACCAGCAGGACGTGCAGGCCGTCGTCAACGCCCTCTGGGCGGGCGGCGCCGAGGCCATGACCATCATGGGACAGCGGGTCATCACCACCACCGCCGTCCAGTGCGTCGGCAACACGCTGCTGCTCGACGGCCGCCGCTACTCCCCCGAGTTCGTCATCTCCGCGATCGGCGACCCGGCCCGGCTGCGCGCGGCGCTCGACGCCGCCCCCGGCGTGCAGGCGTTCCGCGCCGCTGTACGGGACTACGGTCTGGGTTATAGCGTCAGCACCGACACGAACATCGTCGCGCCCCCATATCAGGGGTCGGTTGAGCTGCGGCACGCCTCCGTCCCGCACCAGCGCTGAGGCAGACAGACATGAGCAGGCACCGCGCCCCGGACCCCCAGGACGACGAGACCACCACGTTCCCCCGCGTGGTGGCCGACGCCCTGCCCGCCGACGCGAGCATCACCAGCGTGCTGCCGATCGTGCCCAGCGACGCCACGACGGTGCTGCCGGTGGTGCCGGCGGACGCGACGACGGCGCTTCCGGTCGTACGCCCGCAGACGCCGCTGTCCTGGTCCTCGGCGACGGAGCAGGCGCCGCCCCGGCCGGTCGACGCCGACGCCACCACGCAGCTGCCCCGGATCGGCGGCTCGGGCATCGCCCGGCCCGCCCCGGTCTCGGCCACCGGCCGGGCCGTGGCCACCGACGAGACCGGCCTGCTGGGCGCGGTGCCGCCCGCTCCCCCGCCGGACGAGGCGCCCGCGAAGCCGTCGCCGCGGCCGCGCTGGGGCGCCGAGCCGCAGGTGCCGGTCAAGGCGGTCCGCGCCGGGGAGAAGAACTACCGCAGCGCCCACTCGGAGTACACCCGGACCACGGTCGGCTCGGTGATCCGGTCGACGCTGCGCGGCACCGGCGAGCTGATGATCACGTTCGGCCTGGTCATCCTGCTGTTCGCGGCGTACGAGGTGTGGGGCAAGACGGCCATCGTCGACGCCCACCAGAGCGAGCTGGAGCAGGGCCTGGCCTGGGACAACCCCACCGTGGCCCCGTCGGCCGCGCCGAGCCCGAAGCCGCTGGCCCCGCCCGCGGCGGGCAAGGCCGTGGCGCGGCTCTACCTGCCCAAGCTGAAGAAGCACTGGGTGGTGGTGCAGGGCGTGACCCAGAAGGACATCCGCTACGCCCCCGGCCACTACCCGAACAGCGCCATGCCCGGCCAGCCGGGCAACTTCTCGGTGGCGGGCCACCGCAACCGGGCCACGTTCTGGGACCTCGACAAGATCCAGACCGGCGACCGCATCGTCGTGGAGACCGCCGACATGTGGTACGTCTACGAGGTCGTCAAGCAGCGGATCGTGCTGCCCACCGCCGTCGAGGTGGTGCGCCCGACGCCGCCCGGCCTCACCTCCGGCAAGCTGATCACGCTCACCACCTGCAACCCGAAGTTCGACAACTACCAGCGGCTGATCATCCACGGCACGCTCGTCTCCGAGCAGTCCCGTGCCGACGGCCAGCCCGCCGAGCTCGGAGGCGGCGCCTGATGTACGCGTGGATCTGGCGCCGGCTCCCGTTCGGCCTGCCCGGCAAGCTCGGCGGCACGGTGGTGCTGCTCGGCCTCGTCGGCGCCCTGCTCTGGTACGTGGTCTTTCCCTGGGCCGAGCCGCTGCTGCCCTTCGACGACGTGCAGGTCGGCGACCCGGACAGCGGATATTCGCAGGTGGAGGACCCGACTCCGGGCCCCACGGCCGTCCCGCCGTCCGGCACGCCGACCGTGACACCGGACCTGTCGGCGACCGCGGTACTGCCCGCCGGGTGATCGCCATGCGCGTGCTCGTGATCGACAACTACGACTCGTTCGTCTACAACCTGGTGCAGTACCTGGATCAGCTCGGGGCCGACTGCGAGGTCCGCCGCAACGACGGCATCAGCCTCGACGAGGTAGGCAAGCTGGACGCCCCGGTGCTGCTGTCGCCTGGGCCGGGCACCCCGGACAACGCCGGGATCTGCCTGGACCTGATCCGGGCGTACGGCGGCACGCTGCCGATCCTCGGCGTCTGCCTGGGCCACCAGGCCATCGGGCAGGCGTTCGGCGGTGCCGTGGTCCGCGCCCCCGAGCTCCTGCACGGCAAGACGTCCCTGGTGCGCCACGGCGGCGCGGGGGTGCTGGCGGGGCTGCCCGACCCGTTCACCGCCACCCGGTACCACTCGCTGGCCGTCGCCGAGCAGACGCTGCCCCCGGAGCTCGAGGTGACCGCACGGACGGAATCCGGCGTGGTGATGGCGGTGCGGCACCGGGAGCTGGCCGTCGAGGGGGTGCAGTTCCATCCGGAGGCGGTGCTGACCCAGGGCGGGCACCTGCTGCTGGCGAACTGGCTGGCCGCGTGCGGCCTGCCCGGGGCCCTGGACCTCGCCCCGGCGCTGGCCGACGAGGTGGAGCAGCGGCGGCTGGCCGCGTTCGCGGACTGAGCCGTCATGTGAAACGGCGCCCTCCCGAGCGGAAGGGCGCCGTCATGCGTCGAACGACCGTCAGGCGGGCGGCGAGGCGGAGGCCGACGGGCTCGGCGGCGGCGCCTCCTCGAGCTTCCACACCACGATCGTGACGGTCGAGTTCTTCGGCTTCAGGATGCCCGGGCCCGGGTCCTGGTTCTTCACCGTGCCCGCGTGCCCGGCGTCCGTGGTGGTGGCGTAGACGGTCCTCGGCTTGAAGCCGGCCAGCTCCAGGGCCGCGACCGCCTGGTCGACCGGCTTCTCCAGCACGTTGGGGATCTGGACCAGGTCGCCCTTGGAGATGTATACGGTGACCGTCGAGTCGACCTCCAGCGACGTCCCGGTGGCCGGATCCGACCTGGTCACGGTGTTGGCGGGCAGGCTGCTCGCCTCCTCCTGGAAGTTCGCCACCAGGTTCGCGCTCTGCAGCTGCCGCATCGCGTCCTCCTTGGTGAGGCCCACCAGGGCCGGCACCGTGGTGGTCGGCTTGCCGCCGCAGATGCTGAACGTGACCTCGGCGTTCTGCTGGACCGTCTGGCCCTGCTCCGGGCTCTGCTGCGCCACGGTGCCCTTGGCACAGGTCGAGTTGGAGACCGGGTTGCTCAGGTTCCACCGCAGACCCTGGCCGGTGATCAGTGCCTTCGCCTCCGCCTCGGTCTTGCCGACCACGTTGGGCACGTTCACCTCCTTGGGCCGGTTGGCCAGGATCAGCCCCGCGGTCAGCGCCACCACGGCCAGCACACCCAGCGCGGTCAGCGTCGCGATGACCCAGCCGGAGGCGCGGCGGCGGCGGGCGTCGCCGACCCGGGCCGGGGGCGTGCTGCGGTTGCCGGTGCGCGCGGGTGCCGTCATCGGCACCGTCTGGTCCTCGCGCAGCACCGGGGTCGCCAGCACCGGGCGGCCCGCGGCGGCGCGCAGCAGGTCGGCGCGCATCTCGCCGGCCGACTGGTAGCGGTTGGCCGGGTTCTTCGACAGCGCCTTGAGCACGACCGCGTCGACGTCCGGGGTGACGTCGCGGTTGCTCTGGCTCGGCGCGGGCGGCTCCTCCCGTACGTGCTGGTAGGCGACCGCCACCGGCGAGTCGCCCACGAACGGCGGGTGGCCGCAGAGCAGCTCGAACAGCACGCAGCCGGCCGCGTACACGTCCGAGCGGGCGTCGACCTGCTCGCCGCGCGCCTGCTCCGGGGAGAGGTACTGCGCGGTGCCGATCACGGCCGAGGTCTGCGTCATGGTCGTCGCGCCGGAGGCCAGCGCCCGCGCGATGCCGAAGTCCATGACCTTGACCTGGGCGTTCGGTGTGAACATGACGTTGCCGGGCTTGATGTCGCGGTGGATGATGCCGTGGCGGTGGCTGAAGTCCAGCGCCGCGCAGATGTCCGCGGTGATCTCCAGGGCGCGGCGCGGCACCATCCGGCCCTCGGCGGCCAGCACCTCCTTGAGGGTGTGCCCGGCCACGAACTCCATGACGATGTAGGGCAGCACCTCGCCCGTGGGCGCGCGCTCCTCGCCGGTGTCGTACACGGCCACGATGGCCGGGTGGTTCAGCGCGGCGGCGTTCTGCGCCTCGCGCCGGAAGCGCATCTGGAACGTCGCGTCCCGGGCCAGGTCGGTACGCAGCATCTTGATCGCCACGTCGCGCCCGAGCCGCAGGTCGCGGCCCCGGTGCACCTCCGCCATGCCGCCGTAGCCGAGCAGCTCGCCGACCTGGTACCTGCCGCCAAGCAGGCGCGCCTGCGCGTTCATCGCGTACGTCGTCCTTCGATCATCTGGTCCATGCTCACCTGGTCGGCTCGGTTCAGCCAACCCGCAGCTGAAAGTGTGACCTGCTCCGAGTACGCGGAGCCAGCCCGCGACCCGCTGCCCTGGTTCTGCGCCTTCCTCGCCTTGTAGCCGAGGTAGCCGGCGCAGGCCAGCACACCCAGCATGCCCAGCACCACGAGGATGACGATCAGAGCGGTCTTCCCGCCACTGCGCTCAACGACGGGAGGGGGCGACGAGATCGGCCGCTGCGCGGGTGATTTCGGCGTGGCCGACGGCGGGACCTGCGCGGACCCCGGCCGGTACCCGCCGGGGGCGGCGGGCTGGGCCGGGCTGACCGGGCGGCCGCCGGGGCTGACCGGGCGCGCCCCGACCGGAGTCGCCGCCACGGGCTGCATCGGCAGCGTGGGGCCGCTCTGGTTGAGCGCGTTGCCCGCCTGCCGGGCCGCCTCGGCGAAGGAGGCCGCGGACGGCCAGCGCTTGGCCGGCTCCTTGGCCATCGCCCGCTGCACGATCTGGCGCACCACCGGCGGGATCTCGTTCGGCAGCGGCGGCGGGGTGCCGTTGACGTGCTTCATCGCGATCTCGATGGGGGTGTCGCCGTCGTACGGGCGGTTGCCGGTGAGGCACTGGTACGCCACGACGCCGAGGGAGTAGATGTCGGAGGAGGCCGAGGCGCCCACCCCCGAGGCCTGCTCGGGTGCCAGGTAGGAGGCGGTGCCCATCACCGCGCCGGTGGCGGTGAGCTGCCCGGCCGCGGCCGAGCGGGCGATGCCGAAGTCGGTGAGCACCAGCGTGCCGTTCGGGCGTACCAGCAGGTTGCCCGGCTTGACGTCGCGGTGCACGATGCCCTTCTCGTGCGCGGCCTGCAGCGCGTCGGCGGCCTGCGCCACCAGCAGCATCGTGCGGGCCGCGGTGAGCCGGCCGAACTTGTTGAGGGTACGGCCCAGCGGGTCGCCCTCGATGTACTCCATGATCAGGTACGCGACCTGGTCCATGCCGAAGTCGTACACCCGGACCACGCCGGGGTGGTTGACCGTGGCCATCGTGCGCGCCTCAGCCTTGAAGCGCTCGACGAAGTTCGGCTCCTCCAGCAGAGCCGTCAGCATCACCTTGATGGCGACCTCGCGGTCGAGCACCGTGTCGGTGCCGCGCCACACATCGCCCATGCCGCCCGACGCGATCCGCTCGTCGATGCGGTAACGGCCGCTAAGGAGCGTGCCCGGGGAGACCATCACTTGCCACCCTTGTCCGCGATCACACCACGCATGACCTGTCCCGCAATACGAGCGGCCTCGCCGCTGCCACCCTTGCCGGCATTCTCCAGGAACACCGCCACCGCCGCGACCGGCCGACCGTCCTTCATCGCGAATCCGATGAACCAGCCGTGCGACTTCGCATCCTCGTCGTTCTCCGCCGTACCGGTCTTGCCGCCGACGACGTAGTCGTCGATCTGCGCCTTCCGGCCGGTGCCGTTCTCCACGACACTGGTCATCATCTCCCGCAGCTGACCGGCGACGGTCGGGCTGCAGGTCCGCCGGAGCTCCTTGGGCGAGGCCACGTAGAGCTTCGAGGTCAGGTCCGGCCCGACCAGCTGGTCGACCAGGTACGGCCGCATCTGCGAGCAGTCGTTCGCGATCGACGAGGCGATCAGCGCCCCCTGCATCGGCGTCATCTTGACCTCGGCCTGGCCGATGGACGAGATGGCGATGGTCGGCTTGTCGTCCCCGCCCGACGAGGTGGTCAGCGGGCCGGTCACGCTCTCGGCCACCCGCGGCGCCTTGTCCAGCGTCGACAGGTTGCCCACCCGCAGCTCGTCGTCGTAGAAGCCGAACGCCTTCACCGTGTCGGTGAGCTGCTGCGCGCCCAGCTCGACGCCCAGCCGCGCGAACGCGGTGTTGCACGAGACGGTCAGCGCCTGCTTCAGCGTGATCTTGTCATCGGGGCACACGTCGGCGTGCGAGTTCTTGATGATGTGCGAGGTGCCGGGGGCCTGGTACGTCGGGCCCGCGTCCACCACCGTCTCCGGGTTCGCGCCGTTGCCCAGCGCCGCCGCGGAGACCAGCACCTTGAACGTCGAGGCCGGGGGCCAGCGCTCCTGGGTGGCCCGGTTCAGCAGCGGCTTGTCGGCCCGGCTGTTGAGCGCGTCGTACGCCGTCGCGGCCTTGCCGGTGTTGTGCTGCACCAGCGGGTTCGGGTCGAAGCTCGGCATGGAGACCATCGCCAGCACCGCGCCGCTGGTCGGGTCGAGCGCGACGACCGCACCCACCTTCGCGCCGTTGCGGTTGTTGACCAGCTCCTTGTACGCCGTCTCCTGCGCCGTGCGCGACAGCGTCAGCACCACGTTGCCGCCCGCGGTGTGCTCACCGGTGATCATGTCCCGCACCCGGTCGGCGAACAGCTTGTCCGAGGTGCCGGCGAGGAAGTCGTTCTCCATCTGCTCGACCCCGGTGGCCAGGCCGTTGACCGGCTTGAACCCCAGCACGTGCGCGTACGCCGCCCCGTTGGGGTAGGTGCGCAGGTACTTGAGGTTGTCCTCGGTCTCCTTGCTGAGCGCGACCTCCTTGGCGCCGGCCATGATGAAGCCGCGCTGGCGGTCGTACTCGTCGATCTGCACGCGGCCGTTGTACTGGCTGGTCCGGTAGTCGTTGCCCTTGTACGCCTGGACCCAGTTCAGGTTGGCGAAGAGCAGGCCGAACAGCACCATCACGACGACACCGACACGACGCAGAGGGGCGTTCACCGGCGGGCACCTCCAGTCACGGCGGGGGTACGGGCCGCATCAGAGATGCGCAGGATGAGCGCCACCAGCAACCAGTTGGCCATCAGTGACGAGCCGCCCGCGGACAGGAACGGCGTGGTCTGACCCGTCAGCGGGATCAGCTTGCTGATACCTCCGATGATCACGAAGACCTGCAGGCCGAGCGTGAACGCCAGGCCGCCGGCGAGCAGCTTGCCGAAGGAGTCGCGCACCGCCAGGCCCGCGCGGATGCCGCGCTCGACCACGAGCAGGTACATGACCAGCAGGGCGGTGAGGCCGAACAGGCCGATCTCCTCACCCATGCCCGCGAAGATGAAGTCGTTGCGCACCTCGGGCACCTGCAGCGGGTTGCCCGCGCCGGGGCCGGTGCCGAACAGGCCGCCGGTGCCCAGGCCGAGCAGCGACTGCACCAGCTGGTAGCCGCGCTCGTACGGGTCGGCGAAGGGGTCCAGCCAGATGTCGACGCGCTGCCCGAAGTTGGTGAACGGGCCGCCCACGATCCCGGCCAGCACGTACGCCAGCACGGCGCCGCCGAAGAAGAGCAGCAGACCGATGATCAGCCAGCTGACCCGCTCGGTGGCGACGTAGAGCGTCACCACGAACATGCCGAAGTACAGCAGCGAGGTGCCCAGGTCCTTCTCGAAGACGAGAACGAGCAGACTCATCGCCCACACCACGATGACCGGGCCCAGGTCGCGCCCGCGCGGGAAGTCGATGCCCAGGATGCGGCGGCTGGCCAGCGCCAGCACCTCCCGCTTGCGCACCAGGTAGTACGCGAAGAAGGACAGCAGGGCCAGCTTGGCGAACTCACCCGGCTGGATCGCGAAGAAGCCGCCGAACCGGATCCACAGCTTGGCGTTGTTGACCTCGGAGATGCTGGCGGGCAGCACCGCGGGCAGCATGACCAGGACGATGCCGCCCAGGCCCAGCGTGAACGCGTACTTCGAGATCGAGCGGTGGTCGCGGACGAACCACAGCAGCACGGCCGCCCCGGTCACCGCGATCAGCGTCCAGAGCAGCTGCTTGCCGCCGTCACCGGCGAAGACCGCCAGGTCGGCGCGGGCCGAGGCCTTCGCCCGGCCCAGGTCCAGCCGGCGCAGGAAGCCCACGCCGAGGCCGTTGAGCAGGGCCACGGCCGGGACCAGCACCGGATCGGCGTACGGCGCGCGCAGGCGGATGACCACGTGCAGGGCCAGGAAGACCGCCGTCAGCACTCCGGCCGGGAACCAGAAGTCCATGGTGACCCGGTCGAGCATGTTCGCCTCGACCATCGCCAGGTACGCGGCGACCAGCGCCATGCCCAGCAGCAGCAGCCACAGCTCGGTGCGGCGGGCACGGGCGGCCGCCGCGTCCAGGCGCGGGAAGCGCGGCGCGGTCTCGACCGGGGACTCGGGCGCGGTCGTGGGAGGAGCGGTGTGAGGGGTGGTCACTGTGTCCTCAGGCTCAATTCGACCGGCACGGGACCGGGCTGGGCACCACGGGTTCGTTGGGCGTGGCGGCACTGGCCGTCGGCGCGGGGGTCACCGACGCCGAGACGGAGGGCGACGGCGACGGGCTCGCCGACGGTGGGCAGGTGGGCAGGATGTTCATGTTCGACGGGTCGTCGCGGATCAGGTCGTCCAGGCGGGCCCGGGCGTCGGCCTCATCGTCGGCCTGGATGCCCTTGCGCACCTGCTCCTGGGCCACCGCGGTGAGATCGTCGAGGCTGGTCTGGCTGACCTCGCGCACCTCGGACAGGTCGAACCCGGCGATCTGGCCCGGGACGCCGCGGAAGATCGCGATCTGGCCGTCCGAGGTCGCGCCGATGTAGAAGCGCGTCTGGGTGTACTGCCAAGCCATCCACAGTCCGCCGCCGAGCAGCCCCAGCAGCACCACGACCAGCAGGGTGGTCCGGACCGGGTGCCGGGCGGCGCGCGGGCTCGGCTCGGCCGCCGAGGCCGGCGGCTCGGGCACCGACGGGCGCGGCGAGGCGGTCAGGGCGGAGGCCCGCGCGGCCGGAGTCGACTCGACCTGGCCCTCGGAGCTGTTGCCGCGGTCGCGGGCCGCCGCACCGCCCACCACCGGCGCCTGCTCGACGATGTCCTCGTCGGTGGCGTCAGCGATGATCACGGTGATGTTGTCCGGGCCGCCGCCGCGCAGGGCGAGGGCGATCAGGCGCTCGACGCAGGCCTGCGGGTCGACGTACTCCCGCATGGACTGGGCGATCGTCTCCGCGCTCACCACGCCGGACAGGCCGTCGGAGCAGATCAGGTAGCGGTCCCCGTTGAGCACGGGGCGCACCGAGTACTCCGGCTCGATGTCGCGGCCGTCCATGGCCCGGGTGAGCAGCGACCGCTGCGGGTGGCTGCTCGCCTCCTCGGCGCTGATCCGGCCCTCGTCCACCAGCATCTGGACGTACGTGTCGTCCTTGGTGATCTGGGTGAACTCGCCGTCGCGGAGCATGTACGCCCGCGAGTCGCCGATGTGGGCCATCCCCAGCTTCGAGCCGGTGAACAGCATCGCGGTCAGCGTGGTGCCCATACCCTCCAGATGGGGGTTGGCCTCCACGGTGTCGCGCAGCTGCTGGTTGGCCAGGTTGACCGCCGACCGCAGCGAGTCGACGATCGCGTCGCCGGGGACGTCCTCGTCGAGCGGGGCCATGGCCCCGATGACGATGTTGCTGGCGACGTCGCCGGCGGCCATGCCACCCATGCCGTCCGCGACGGCAAGCAGCCGCGGTCCGGCGTAGACGGAGTCTTGGTTTCCGTCCCGGATGAGACCGCGGTCGCTGCGAGCCGCGTAACGCAGGATGATTGTCATGGCCGTAATTCGAGGGAAGTGCGGCCGATGCGAATCGGCACGCCGAGGGGTACGGGAGTAGGTCCGCTCACCTTGGTGCGGTCCAGGTAGGTGCCATTGGTCGAGCCGAGGTCCTCCACCATCCACTGGCCGTCGCGCGGCACCAGGCGGGCATGCCGCGCCGATGCGTAGTCGTCGGTGATGACCAGCGTGGAGTCCTCGGCGCGGCCGATCGTGATGGGAGCCTCGCCCAGCGTGATCTTGGTGCCGGCCAGCGAGCCGGCGGTGACCACGAGCGTGTGCGCGGCCCGGCCCTTCTTGACCTTGGCCGGGCGCGCACCTCCCGCCGCCGCCGTGCCGGTGATCCCGCGTGGAGCGGCCACCAGCCGGCCCGTACGGGAGCCGGCGAACAGGTCGCGGCGGATCACCCCGACCACCGTGAACACGAAGATCCACAGGAGGACGAGGAATCCGAACCTGGCGGCAGTGAGAACGATCTCGGGCAAGCCGATCAGCCGTCCACGCGGAACGTCAGGGTCGTGGTGCCGATCTGGATCATGTCGCCCGGATTGAGGGCGACCGCCGAGACCCGCTGGCCGTTGACCATCGTGCCGTTCGTCGAGCCGAGGTCCGTCAGCACCACCTGGGCGCCGTCGAAGTCCAGGCGGGCGTGCCGGCGCGAGATGCCGACGTCCGGCAGGCGCAGGTTGGCCTGGTCGCCGCGGCCGATCGTGGTCGAACCGATCGCCAGCGGGAACGTCCGCCCGTCACCCGACACCAGCCGCACGTTGCGCGTGCCGGGAGCGCCGCCGCCGTGCGGTGCGCCACCACCCTGCTGCTGGTACGACGGGTACGCCGGGGGCGCCTCGTACGTAGCCTGCGGGGCCTGGTCGGCCGTGTAGACCTCGGCCGAGACCCGGAACATGCCCGTGTCCAGGCCGTCGCCGCGCTCGATCTCGACGATGACGTCGCCGTACACCGTCCAGGCCTGCTCGCCGATGAACTCGGCCTGCGACTGCGCCAGCTCCTGCGCCAGCGCCGCCGCGTACGGCGCCAGCCGGCTGTGGTCGTAAGGCGAGAGGTCGATCACATAGCGGTTCGGCACGAGCGTGCGCCCACCGACCAGGATCGCCTTGTGGGCCTCTGCCTCCCGCTGCATGGCGTTCAGGATCTCCACAGGGTGGACGACCCCCTTGAACACCTTCGCAAAGGCGCCCTCTACCAGGCCTTCCAGCCGTTTCTCGAAGCGTTGCAACACGCTCACCGGTCCTCCTCGGGTTCCGAGGACATGATGTTATCTGCCCTCCACTCCCGCGTCTTCGCCCAATACGTTCGCCGTTGCCGACGCCACGCCCGCCCGACCACCCATCCTCGCTTCCGATTTCACACTTGGCCAGGTGGTCGTGTTACTGTTCTGACCGCACCGCCCGCCGGGTAACCGGTTGGCGAAGCGGAGCAGGCATAGCGTAAGCTGTGCCAGCACGCTTCGGGAGGTCACTCCGGGTGAGTGTCCGGGACATGCCATAATGGTCCGGCCGCAAGAGTAAGACCAGCTTTACCAGTAAGTCTGCCGGGGAAGTGGCGGAATGGCAGACGCGCACGGTTCAGGTCCGTGTGCCCGAAAGGGCGTGGGGGTTCAACTCCCCCCTTCCCCACCAGCAAGTGAGGGGCTCCGACAGGAGCCCCTCACTTTTTGTCGGTCACCCGATTGTCGGCTCGGCGCCGCGCACCCCGCGCCGAGTGACCGCCGTCATGATCAGCGTTTCGGGTCCAAACCCTCCCCAGAAACCCGCCGTTTCGACACCAACTCGTGATCAAGCAACGCCGCCCCGCCCCGCTTGACGTCGACGCTGGCCTATCTAGAGGACAGATTTCCGCGATTCGTCCTCTAGATAGGCCAGCGTTTATAGAAGTGCACTGGATAGGCCAGTGTTTATGGAAGGGCGGGGGCGGGGCGGGGCGGGGCGGGGTGAGATTGTTTGGGCAGGTCAGGGGGTGGCGAGAGCCTCTGTGGGGGACAGGCGGGCGGCGCGGACGGCCGGGTACAGGCCGGCCAGCGCCCCGATCACCAGCGTCGCCCCCACCCCGCCGAGCATCGCCCAGGCCGGCACCACCGTCGGCCACCGCTGGTACGCCGCGTACCCGCCGGTCACCGCGATGCCCAGCAGCACCCCGCCCCCGCCGCCGAGCGCCGACAGCAGCAGCGACTCGGACAGGAACTGCACCCGGACGTGTCCGCGTGTCGCCCCCAGCGAGCGCCGCAGCCCGATCTCGGCCCGGCGCTCCAGCACCGAGATGACCATGGTGTTGGCCACACCGACCCCGCCGACCAGCAGCGCGACCGCCCCCAGCCCCAGCAGCAGGCCGGTGAAGGCCTGGTCGGCGGCCTGCCGGGCCGCCAGCGCGTCGGACGGGCGGGACACGTCCACCTCGTTCGGGGCCTGCGGGTTGGCGGTGGCGGCGAGCACGCCGCGTACCGCCTCGACGGCGCTCTCCCGGACCCGGGTGTAGACGACGGTCGGGTACCGGTCGAAGCCGAGCCGCTGCTCGGCCGCGGCCCAGCCGACCAGCGCCGCCGCGTCGAGTTCGGGCGCGAGCGCGACCGGGTCGAGGATGCCGACCACGGTGAACCACTCTCCGCCGAGGAACACGCGCGTGTCGGGCGAGGCGTGGCCGATGCCGAGCCGCTGCGCGGCGGTGGCCCCGAGGACCGTGGCCGGGTAGCCCGCGGTGGCCTCGTTGAGCCAGGTGCCGCTGCGCAGGTCGGCGCCGACCACGGCGGGCAGGTCGGTGCGGGCGGCGTACACGGACAGGCCGTTGGTCTGCACCTTCGGGATCAGGTCGGACCGGTAGAGCTTCACGTCGGAGACCTTGCCGACCGCCGACACCCGCTCGACCGGGCCGATCCGGCCGATCATCGGCACCGACTCCTCGGGCAGGTGCGCGTCCTCGCCGAACATGGTGCGTCCGGGGGCGACGGTGAGCAGGTTGGTGCCGAGCGCGGCCAGGGTGCGGTCGAGTTCGGCCCGGGACGAGGAGGAGATGCCCACCACGGCGGTCATCGCGGCGATGCCGATGGCGATGCCGAGCGCGGACAGGAACGCCCGTACCGGCCGGGTGCGCAGCCCGACGCCGCCGACCCGCAGCACGTCGCCGGGCCCGAGCCGGGCCGGCGCGAGTCGGGGGCGGATGCCCGGGTCGAGGCTGGTCCAGGTCGTCATGGCGTCACCTCGTCGGCCACTATCCGACCGTCGCGCATGTGCACCTGCCGGGGCAGCCCGGCGGCGATCTCGCGGTCGTGCGTGATGATCACCACGGTGGTACCGCCGCGGTGCAGGTCGTGCAGCAGCTCCATCACCCCGGCGCCGGAGGCGGAGTCCAGGTTGCCGGTGGGCTCGTCGGCCAGCAGCAGCGGCGGGTCGCCGACGACCGCGCGGGCGATGGCGACGCGCTGGCGCTCGCCGCCGGACAGCTCGTGCGGTTCGTGGTCGAGCCGGTGGGACAGGCCGACGCGGGCCAGGGCCGCCGCGGCCCGGCGGCGGCGCTCGGTCCGGGCGACGCCGCGGTACAGCAGCCCGTCGGCGACGTTGTCCAGCGCCGGTACGCCCGCGGCCAGGTGGAACTGCTGGAACACGAAGCCGATGCGGGCGGCCCGCAGGGCGGACAGTCCCCGGTCGGACAGGCCGGCCACGTCGTACCCGTCGACGGCGACCCGGCCCGCGCTGGGCCGGTCCAGGGTGCCGACCACGTGCAGCATGGTCGACTTGCCGGAGCCGGACGGGCCCACGATCGCGGCCAGCTCCCCGGGCGCGACGGTCAGGCACACCCCGTCCAGCGCGGTGACCCCGCCCGGGTACGTCTTGCGCACGTCCTCCAGCACGATCATCGGGGGATCCCCACGCTCATGCCCTCGCGCAGCCCGTCGCCGCTGACCTCGACCCGGCCGTCGGAGAACAGCCCCGCCTCGACGGCGACGTACCGGCTGGCCGAGCCCTCGACGACCTCGACGCCGTAGCCGCCCTCGCGCAGTGCCACCAGCGCCGCGACCGGCACGGTGAGCACGTTCTCGCGCTGCGAGGCGGTGAAGACCACGTCGACCGCGGCCTGGGTCAGGGTGCCCAGCGCCTTCTGGTCGGTCGGTGCCACCACCATCTCGATCCTCGTCTCGGCCGAGGAGCCCGGCGTGCCGTCACCCGCCTCGATCACGGTGTACGACCTGCTGATCTTCCCGGCGACCGTCGCCCCGCCCGGCAGCTCCACCGTCACCGCCGCGCCCTTGCGGGCCAGCCGCTCGTCGGCCACGTCGAGCTGCACGACGACCACCCTGGTGGTGCCCGTGTACGCCAGCACCGCCTGCCCGGCGGGCTCGCCGACCTCGGCGCTGAGGCTGTCCACCCGGATCTCGCCCGGCGCGAACACCACCCGGCCCAGCTCGACCACGCCCGTCTCGGGCAGCCCGAGCTTCTCCTGCCACCTGCGTACGGCCGAGGCGGTCGCCGCGTTGTAGGTGTCGTCGACCGTGAACCCGGTGTACCCGAGCGCCCGCAGGTTCTGCTCCAGCTGGCGCACGTCGGCGCCCTCGGTCCCCGGCCGCAGCGGCCGGTACGCCGGGACGGTGCCGTACAGCAGCACCACCGGCGTGTCGTCGAGGCGGTAGACGGCCTGGCCGCGGCGCAGCACCGCGCCCGCCTCGGGCAGCCGGGTCACCGTGCCCCGCAGGCGGCCGACCAGCGTGCTGGTGGTGCCGTAGCCGAGTTCGCCGTCGGCGGTCTGCGTGTCCAGCAGCGTCTGGCGGGTGACCGGGGCGGTGGCCGGGGGCAGCGCCCCGGTGGCGGCCGGGCGCTGCGGCGTACCCCCGAATCCGGTGGCGGCCGCGACCGCGGCGCCGAGCGCGACCACCGCGCCCGCTGCCAGCGCGACCGTGCGGCCGGAGCGGCGGCGCCGCCGGCGACCGGGCGGGATCTGCGGGTCGGTCACGATCCGCTCCCCGGGCCGCCCTTGACGATGCCGGGCAGGAACTCGGCCTCGCACTTCTTCTGCGCGGCGGGGAAGTCGGGGTCGCTGCCCACGGACTGGTCGATCATCATGCGGCCGCCGTCGGGGTCCGGGAAGTCCGGCACCCCGTTGTCGCGCATGCACTGGGCGAACTTGCGCATGTTCTCGGCCAGCTGCGGGTCCGGCCCGGGGCCGCCGCGGTCGCCGAACGGGGCGTACTGCTCGCACGCCTTGTTCGCGGCCTCCATCCTGTCCCGGTCGCCCGGACCGCCCTTGACGGTGATCCGGCCGTCGGGGTCCGGGTCGGGCATGTCGATGCCGTGCTCGCGCATGCACTGGGCGAACTTGAGCCCCTTCTCCTGGCGGCTCAGGCTCGGCGCGGTGCTCGGCGTGGCGGTGGCCGTGCCGCCGCCGACCGAGGCGATGCCGTCCTCCTCGGGCGTCTGCGCGCACCCGGCCAAAGCCAGCGTGCCCGCCAGGGGCAGCGCGAGCAGCGCGCCCCACCGCCGTTTCGTGGTCATCAGGTGTCTCCCTCGTGCGGACCGGCCGTCGGCACAGCGCCGCGGCCCGCTCCGCACTCTTCGCCCGGTTCGGTTTCGCGACCGTTTCCACCAGGGCTAACAGCGAGGAAACAGCACGTCGGGCGACTATTGGCGGGCGGAAGACGGCGATGCGGGAGGGGAACCGGAGATGCGGGTGCTCGTGGTCGAGGACGAGGCGCTGCTCGCCGACGCCATCGCCGAGTGGCTGCGCGACGACGCGCACGCCGTCGACGTGGCCTACGACGGCGACGCGGCGCTGCAGCGGATCGCGGTCAACGACTACGACGTGGTGCTGCTGGACCGGGACCTGCCCCGGGTGCACGGCGACGACGTGTGCCGGGCGCTGGTCGGGTCGGAGTCGATCGCGCGGGTGCTGATGCTGACGGCCGCCGCCGAGATCGGCGACCGGGTGGCCGGGCTGTCGCTGGGCGCCGACGACTACCTGTCCAAGCCGTTCGCCTTCCCCGAGCTGGCCGCGCGGGTGCACGCGCTGGGGCGCCGCAGCCGGGCCGCCGCCGCGCCGACGCTGCAGCGGGCGGGCATCCGGCTCGACCCGGCCCGCCGCGAGGTGTTCCGCGACGGCCGGTACGTGCCGCTGTCGCGCAAGGAGTTCGGCCTGCTCGCCGAGCTGCTGCGGGCCGACGGGGCGGTGGTCCCGGCGGAGGTGCTGCTGGAGAAGGTGTGGGACGAGCACGCCGACCCGTTCACCTCGGCGGTGCGGCTGACCGTCCTCAAGCTGCGCCGCAAGCTGGGCGAGCCTGCCGTCGTGCACACCGTGGCCGGAGTGGGGTACCAGATTCCATGATCAAGATGTTCGCGCCGGGGCGGCTGACCATCCGGGCCCGGCTCACCCTCGTCTACGGCGCGCTGTTCCTGGTCGCCGGCCTGGCCCTGCTGGCGGTGACCTACTTCCTGCTGGACCAGAGGCTGCTGCAGCCGTTCTCGTTCGAGCTGCCCGACCCGGCCAAGATCGCGGGCGTCGCCGGGCGCCGCGAGCAGCGGCTGCTGATCCAGGGCAGCCCCGACACCATGCTGTACCTCAGCACGCAGGCCGACGACCTGCGCAAGGCCACCCGGGCGTCGCTGCTGACCCAGGGCGCGGTGGCGCTGGCGGTGGTCGGCGCGTTCTCGATCGCCATGGGCTGGGTGATCGCCGGGCGGCTGCTGTCGCCGCTGCACCGCATCACCGAGACGGCCCGCCGCATCGGCACCGCCCCGGCCGCCGACCGCGGGCTGCACGAGCGCATCGCGCTGACCGGACCGCGCGACGAGCTCCGCGAGCTGGCCGACACCTTCGACGCCATGCTGGCCCGGCTCGACCAGGCCTTCGACGGGCAGCGGAGGTTCGTCGCCAACGCCTCGCACGAGCTGCGTACGCCGCTGACGCTGAACCGGTCACTGGTCGAGCTGGCCATGCACCGGCGTACCGCCGGCGACGACGTGAAGCGGCTGGGCGAGACGCTGCTGGAGATCAACACCCGGCACGAGCGGCTCATCAACGGGCTGCTGCTGCTCGCCCGCTCCGAGAACGAGCTGGCCGACCGGTCGCCGGTGGACCTCGCCGACGTGGTGGAGCACGTGGTGGCCCAGTCCGCGGGCGAGGCGGCCGCCGCCGAGGTCCAGGTGCGCGCCGAGGCCGCCGAGGCCGAGCTCGACGGGGACCCGGTGCTGCTGGAGCGGCTGGTGCAGAACCTGGTCGACAACGGCATCCGGCACAACGCGGCCGGGGGCTGGGTGCGGGTGTCCAGCCGGACGCTGCCCGACGGCCGCCGCGAGCTGACCGTGGCCAACACCGGGCCGGTGGTGCCCCGGTACGAGATCCCGGTGATCTTCGAGCCGTTCCGGCGGCTCGGCCGCGACCGGGTCACCGGCCAGGGCGCGGGGCTGGGCCTGTCCATCGTCGCCGCGATTACCAGGGCGCACGGCGGCGAGGTGGTGGCCGTGCCGCGCGAAGGCGGCGGCCTCACCGTGACCGTAGCCCTCCCCCGGGGCTGACCGAAAACGGCTGCAACATCCCCCGACGGCAGGGCGTGTCAGTGGGGAGCCGCCACCCCGGCGGCCGACCTTCGGGGGAGCAGAGCATGCCACCACCCGCGCCACCCGCCGCCCCACGCGGCGACCCGGCGTTCGCGGACCTCTACCGCAGCCACTTCCAGCGCCTCGCGACACAGCTCTACGCGTACCTCGGCGACCACGCCGAGGCGCAGGACCTGACCCAGGAGGCGTTCTGCCGCGCGCTGGACCGATGGCGGCGGATCAGCGCGTACGACGACCCCGCCGCCTGGGTGCGCCGGGTCGCCTGGAACCTCGCCACCAGCCGGCTGCGCCGCCGGCTGACCGCCCTTCGCCACCTGTCCCGCCAGCGCGAGGAGCACTCGCCCGGCCCCGGACCAGACCGGGTCGCCCTGGTCCGCGCGCTCGCCGCGCTGCCGGCGCGCCAGCGCCGCGCGGTCGTGCTGCACCACCTCGGCCACCTGACCACCGCCGAGATCGCCGAGCAGGAGGGCGTCGCCGAGGGCACGGTGCGGTCCTGGCTGTCGCGGGGCCGCGCCGCGCTCGCCGTCTCGCTCACCGACCCCCGAGAGGAGAACAGCCGTGTCCGAGCCGCTCGTTGAGGAGACGTTCGCCGAGTTCGAGACCGCGGCCGCGGGCACCTTCCGGCCCGCCGGGCTGGAGCTGGTCGAGCACGCGGTACGCCGCCGACGCCGCACCCGCCGCGGCGGCCTCGGGGCGCTCGCCCTGCTGGTGGTGGCCACTCCTGTCCTGCTGGCGGGGGTGTCGGGCGGGGGCGGTAGGGCACCGGCGCTCGGCCCGACCCCGGCCACCGTCGTGACGCCGTCACCGGCCCACCCGACCCGGCCGATCCGGGTGCCCGGGTTCGAGAGCAGCTCCGCGCCCGGGGTGGTCTTCACCGACGCCGAGCACGGCTGGGCCGTGGTCGACCGCTGCGAGGGCCGGCTGCCCTGCCCGGTGGCGCTGGCCGTCACCGGCGACGGTGGCCGCACCTGGCGGCGGGCGGCCACCCCCGACCTGGCCGGCAAGGGGATCGGCATGTACCCCCTGGACGGGCAGACGATGGTCCTGCGGGTGAGCGGCGAGGGCTTCCTGCTCACCACCGACGGCGGGGCGCACTTCGCGTCGTACCCGCCGGACCAGCCGCCGCCGCAGGCGCAGCTGGCGCAGTCCCGGCGCGACGGCCGGGAAGGCTACGCGGTGCGCTGCCCGGGGGCTGCCGGCTTCGACGAGGAGACCAACGGCCTGAACTGCGCCACGATGGAGCTGGTGCGGCTCGGGTCGGGCCCGGTCCCGGTGCAGCCCGAACTGCGCGGCCCCACGACCGGGGCGCCCATCGTGCACCGGGGCGGCGACGGCAGGCTCTGGGTGGTCTCGCAGACGGCCCCCGGCGGCAGGATCCGAGTCCAGGTCAGCGAGGACGGCGCCCGGTCCTGGCGGTGGCTGCCCGAGGTGTACAGCACGGTGGCCGGGAGCCTGCCCGACCTGGTGCTCTCCCCCGACGGCCGCGACGTCTGGCTGGTCGCCGACCCCGGCGCGGTCCTCCACCTGGAGAACGGCGACTGGCGCCGCGTCCACCTCGGCCTTGACGGGCAGGACCCGCACCTGGTGCGCTCCCTGGGCGCGCGGGGCGGCCTGGTCCTGAGCGACACCCGGCGCACCTGGTACCTGACCGAGCGCGGTGTGCTCACCGAGGTGCCCGGCCTGCCAGGCTTCACCGACATCGACCAGCTGCCGGACGGGACCCTGTTCGCGTACGGCTCCGAGCTGTGGCTGAGCCCCGGCGCCGGGCCGGCCCGCGAGTGGATCAAGCTGTACTGACGCCGCGCCCCCACCCTCACGCAGCACGATCATCACGCTGCGTGAGGGTGGGTGTTCTCTCCCCACGCGCTCCCCGTTTCGGCCAGCAGGCCAGGTAAGCTCTCGGCTGGTCGCGTCCGTCGATGGTGACAGGGAGTATGTGGTGAGCGTTGCGCTGGTGACCGGCTCGGCCGGCCTGATCGGTTCCGAGGCGGCCCGTCACTTCGCCGGCCTGGGCATGCACGTGGTCGGCATCGACAACGACATGCGCAAGTACTTCTTCGGCGAGGACGGCTCGACCGCGTGGAGCCTGGTGAACCTCACCAGCAAGCTGGGCGAGGCGTACACCCACTACGACGTCGACATCCGCGACCGCGACGTGCTCTCCAAGATCTTCGAGCGGTACGGCCGGGACATCTCGCTCGTGATCCACACGGCCGCGCAGCCCAGCCACGACTGGGCCGCCAAGGAGCCGTTCACCGACTTCGACGTCAACGCGGGCGGCACCCTCAACGTGCTGGAGTACACCCGGCAGTTCGCCCCCGACGCGGCGTTCATCTTCTGCTCGACGAACAAGGTCTACGGCGACACCCCGAACCGCCTGCCGCTGGTCGAGCAGGAGACGCGGTACGAGATCGACCCGTCGCACCAGTTCGCCAACGGCATCACCGAAGACATGACGATCGACAACAGCCTGCACTCGATCTTCGGCGTCTCCAAGGTCGCCGCGGACGTGGCGGTGCAGGAGTACGGCCGCTACTTCGGCCTGCGGACCGCCTCCTTCCGCGGCGGCACGCTGACCGGCCCGGCCCACTCCGCCGCCGAGCTGCACGGCTTCCTGGCGTACCTGATGCGATGCGTCATGGAGGGCCGCACCTACAACCTGTACGGCTACAAGGGCAAGATGGTGCGCGACGCCATCCACTCCCACGACGTGCTGACCGCGTTCGAGGCGTTCTACCGCAACCCGCGCGCCGGCGAGGTCTACAACCTGGGCGGCGGCCGCTTCTCCAACACCTCCCACCTGGAGGCGTTCGCGATCGCCGAGCAGATCACCGGCAAGCAGGCCAGCGTGAACTACGTCGAGCAGAACCGCATCGGCGACCACCAGTGGTACGTCAGCGACATGGCCAAGTTCCAGGCCCACTACCCGGACTGGCAGATGACCTACGACGTGCCCGCGATCCTGCGCGAGATCTACGAGGCCAACGCGGACAAGTGGGTGTAGGGGCCTGATGACCACCACCGTGAACGGCAGCAGCAAGCGCAACGTGCTCGGCGTCTTCGTCGACGCCACCGACTACGCCGACGCCACCGAGCGGATCGTCCGCGCCGCGGCCGAGGGGCGGCCGTTCGCGGTCACCGCCCTGGCGGTGCACGGCGTGATGGAGGGCGTGGCCGACCGCACGCTCGGCGCGCAGCTCAACAGCTTCGACCTGATCACCCCGGACGGCCAGCCGGTGCGCTGGGCGCTGAACGTGCTGCACGGCGCCGGACTGCGCGACCGGGTGTACGGCCCCGAGCTGACCCTGCGCGTGCTGGCCCGCGCCGCCGAGCAGGGCCTGCCGGTGTACCTCTACGGCTCCACCCAGCCCGTGCTGGACCGGCTGATCCCGGCCCTGGTCGCCAAGTACCCCGCGCTGAGGATCGCGGGCTCCGAGCCGTCGAAGTTCCGCGGCGTGGAGCCGGGCGAGGCGCCGCAGATCGCCGCCCGCATCGCCGCGTCCGGGGCGCGGATCGTGCTGGTAGGGCTGGGCTGCCCGCGGCAGGAGAAGTTCACCTACGCGATGCGGCCGTACCTGGACATGCCGCTGCTGGCCGTGGGCGCCGCCTTCGACTACCACGCGGGCGGGCTGCGCAAGCCGCCGGCGTGGATGCAGAAGTACGCGCTGGAGTGGCTGTGGCGGCTGGGGCTGGAGCCGAAGCGGCTTTGGCGGCGGTATCTGATCCTCAACCCGAAGTATCTGGCGCGGCTGGGGGCGCAGAAGGTGCGGCTGTGGCGGGCCACCCCCACCACCCCCGCAACCGAACCCCCCCACTCCTTCGCCGTCTGACCCGGACGTAAGGAAGGGCCCCTTCGTCGGCACGCGAAGCGGGACGAGCAGCAGCTCGGCTCGCAATGCGATGTAGCAGGGGCCCTTCTTAACGCACAGGCACGCAGGCGGTCAGCGGCGGTTGTAGACGAGGTCCAGGACGGCGCGGGTGGCGTCGAACCAGCGGCTCAGCCATTCGGGGGACGGGTTGGCGCCCCGCGGCGGCAGCTCCATCAGCAGGCCGCGCAGCAGCGGGTGGTCCACCATCGACTCGGCCGGCATGTCGAGCCAGTTCGGCGCGGTGAACGACGGCTCGCCGAAGCCCTCCAGGCTGAGCGACGGCATGGACGGGTTGGCGGGCTCGAGCATGGTGTCTCCGGGCAGCTGGGGGCGATCGGGTTCGCGCAGCGACCGCTCGCGACCGCCGTTGATGGCGTTGTGGCTGGGCACGTGCTCGGGGATCGTCATCTTCCTACCGCTCCGGCGAGTTGGCGGGGTGTCAGGGGGTGCTGTCTGGTACAACGAGCGCAGCGGAGGGCAGGCCACGGTCAACCCGCAACCGTTACCGGCCGTAACACTTGCGTCACTATGCGCAGGGTCCGCTAGTTGTCCAAACGTGCGGGGGAACCACCATGGCCGCTGATCCTGCGTCCACACCACTGCCGTCGCAGGTGACGCCGGCACAGCTCATCGGAGAGATCTCGCGGCTGGTCCGCGAGCTACCGCCCTGTGCCCACTGCGGCCAGGGCGCCCGGTCGGGGTTCCCGAGCGGCCCGCCGCCGATCCCGGCCGCGCGCGAGCCGTTCGACGACGTCGGCGTCGCGGACCCGCTGGAGCTGGTCGACGACGACGAGCGGTGGCTGTGGCGGCTGGTCGACGAGGCCGAGCGGGTCGCCGCCGCGGCCCCGCCGGGTCCGGACCCGGCCCAGGTCGCGCTGGTCGAGCAGCGGTACCAGGAGGCGTACGAGGCGGAGCACAGGGTCGCCGCCCGGATCCAGGCGACCGTGGCCGCCCTGTCGCGCCCGTCCTCCTGGCTGCGCCCCGGGCACCGCGCCGCGCTGGCCCGGCACCTGCGCGACGACCGGGCCGCGGCGGTCCTGGCGGCGATCCAGCGGGGCCGGTTCGAGGAGATGCGCAACCGGCAGCGTACGGTGGCCACCCGCCGGGCCGACTACCTGCGCGTCCACCACGACACGATCTCGGCCGGGCACAACGCGCGCGAGGAGCTGACCCGCATCCTCGACGGCCTGATCGACGCGTACGCCCGGATGCCGCAGCCCCCGGCCTGGTTCAAGTTCGGCCTGGACTTCCCGCCGGAGCCCGGCACCCGCCGCGAGTGGCTGCAGTCGGCCCGCCGGGCGATGGTCGAGCGCCGCCGCGCCGCGCTCGACCGCGTGCCGCTCTGAGGCGACCGGTGCCCTCCCACCTGGACAGGCGGAAGGGCACCGGTACGGCTGAGATACGGGTCGGGCGGTCGACTCAGAGGTCGAACTCGCCGTCCTTGGCCCCCTCGACGAAGGCGTCCCACTCGGCAGGCGTGAAGATCAGTGCCGGGCCGGTCGGGTTCTTCGAGTCACGCAGGGCGATGGCGCCACCGACGAACGCGACTTCCACGCAGTTGTCGCAGTTCGGCCCGCTTCGCGTGCTCTTGTACCACTGTGCTTGGCTCAGATCGACTCGAAACCCCTTGGTCTCGATTTCCATAGTGGCTCCTCCGCCAGTTGTGCGATCAGCGCGGCGGACTCCGAAGGGCTCAGGGCTGCTTCTTGGAGGTGTTTGAAGATCAGGAGGTACTTCTCCAAGTCGTCGGACTTCTCCAGGAAGAGTCCGCCTGTCGCATTCTCCGCGTAAACCACGGCTGAGTCACCTGGTTCGGCGAATTCGAGGATGGTAAAAGTTCCGTCCATGCCGGCATGTGCGCCGCGCTCGAAGGGCAGGACCTGCAAGGTCACGTTCGGCTTCGACGCCGCTTCGGCGAGTAGTCGCAACTGCTGCCGCATGACCGTGTCGCCGCCCACCGGACGGCTTAGTACCGACTCATCGAGCACCGCCGAGAACCTGATCGGATCGTCCTGGATGAGTAACGAGCCACGCTTCAACCGGACACGCACCCGTTGCATCACCTGTTCGTCGGACCAGTCCGGACAGGCCGCCCGCAGCATCGCCTCCGCGTACTCAGCGGACTGCAGCAGGCCGGGCACCACCTGCTGCTCGTAGGCGCTGATCGAGTTCGCGGCAGTCTCCATGCCGACATAGGCGCCGACGAGCACGTTGGTGTACGGATGCCACCAGCCCTTCTGCCGGGCCTGCTTGGCGATCTCCACCAGCTCGTCGACGTCACCCGGCTCCGCGCCGTAGATGTTGAGCATGTCACGCACGTCCCGGGACGTGACCGAGTTGTGCCCGGTCTCGATCCGGGACACCTTGGACTGGGAGCACTCGAGCTTCTCAGCCACATGTTCCAGTGTGATGCCGGCCTGTTCCCGCCGTCGACGCAGCTCGGCACCTAGCCGTTTGCGACGCACGGTGGGGCTCTGTCGGGCTGTCACGGCGCACCTCCGCGACGTAGTCGGCGAGGGGGCCCGACACGAAGCCGTCCCCGCCGGCAGATCGAATGGTCTGTCGTGTTGCGAGTTTGCTCCGACGATCGGCGAATCTTCAAGCAGCCGAACGCACAGACAGTGCGACACAGCACGCCGAGACGGCATTCTCGTCACCTAGTCATATACCAGACGAAGGACACCGGTGCGCATACGCATCTTGCAACTTGCATTGAGCAAGGTCTTCCGGCACAGTGTCTGTTATGGCACTGGAAAGTCCGATCTTGCCGATTCAGTGATCACGCTGAGTCGACAGTGCCCTCTCTCTGAGCGTTCAACGAGCGACAACCGAATCCGTGTTGCGTACACGGCCCTGTCCGACGACGAGCAGGAGACATGGTGACTCCCCAGGCCGGCGACATCCTCCAGGTGACCCGAGAAGCCAGCGTGCAGTTTCTGCGCCCGATGATGTTCCGGGTGATCCGCGTACACGACTGGCCGACGTACGACGGCTGGGTCTGGCTCGACGGCTACCAGCTCAACGCCGCCGGGGACGCGGTCGAGCGCCGCTCCATCTTCGTGCAGCGCGCGGGCCTGCGGTTCGTCCCGGAGCAGGGTGCCGCCCGGCCGCGCAACACCACTGCCGTCCAGCGGCCGGCCGGGCACAACTCGCGGCCCACCCTGCACGGCCGCCCGGCCGTCGCGGCCGCCCGCTGACTTTCGCGCTCCGCGCCCCCACCGGTCGTACCGGTGCCGGGGCGCGTTCGCGTTCCCGGGTGGATTCCGAGGCGGACTCACGATTCGCGCTCCGCCGGCCGCCGACCGGATTACGATCGAATAACCCTAGTGAATGACGGTAGCGACTCGCCTGGTCGACTGCGCTGCGACTCGGGCACGGACGCCGCGGCCTCACCCGTCGCCGGCTTCCCGCGCCCGGTCCGGCGGCAGGCGGCCGTGACGAATCACTATCGTCGACCCTCGCGTGGCACGGCACCCGCTCACCCGGGAGACGGCGCCATGGACAACCGAAGGATCGCGCCTGGCCCCAGCGCCAGAGCGACCGTTCCACATCGACACCGGCTGGCCGCCCTGTGCGGCGCGGCCCTGGCGGCGGCGCTGTTCACGCCGGTCCAGGCCACAGCCGGATCCGGCCAAGCGCGACCGGCGGCTCAGTACGTCGCGCAGGCGTCGGCACCAGAGCAGGCACCGGCGCCTGCCGCTATGAACACCACGCACACCCTGCCGCCTGACCTGATGGCGCGGTCGCTCATCTCCACCGGGATGATCGGCATCGGCCTGGCCGTCGGCGGTATCGCGATCGTGTCGTACCGCCGACGGCAGTGGTGAGGTCAGCCGTTCGGACTGGGCTCCGGCGACGGTGACGGCGACGGGCTGGGCTCCGGCGACGGGCTCGGCATCGGCACCGCCACGACGATCTTCACCGTGGCGCCGGGCTCCAGCAGGGAGCCCGGCTCCGGCTCGGTCGCCACGACCGTGCCGGGAGCGGCCTCGTCGGTCTCGCGCAGGTCCACGTCCGGGTTGAGCCCGGCCGCCACCAGGGCGGCGATCGCCTGCTCCTGGGTCATGCCGACCAGGTTCTCCGGCACCGCGACCGGGGCGGCGGCGGCCGACGGGGACGGCGACGGGCTCGGGGCCGCGCTGCTCGGCGCGGCCGGGCTCGGCGCCGCGGTGGGCGACTGGCTCGGCAGCGGCGCCGGGGTCTCGTCGCGCAGCGCGAACCAGAGCGCGACGCCGATGACCGCCAGCAGCAGCACCCCGACCACGCCGATCAGCACCGGACCGAGCGCACTGGGCCGGCTGGGGGTGTACTCGGGCGGGAGGGTGTCCTCCTGCAGGGGCTGCGGTTCGCGTACGCCCGCCCGGCCGGTCCACACGTCCTGCGCGGGCGGCAGCACCGAGGTGCGGTCGAGCGGCGGCACGTCGGACGCGCCGATCACCTCGGTCCGGTCGGCGTCGACCGGCGGCACCGCCCCGGCGGGCAGCACCGTGGTCGCCTCGTCGCCCGGCTCCGGCCTGCTCGGCGGAGTGCCCTTCTCGGCCTCGTCGCCGTCGTCGTGCTGCTGCGCCTCAGACATGCTGCCGTCCTACCATGTCGATCAGATAAATCACTGTTATCGGACGTCCGGGCGTGCCGGGCTCAGGCGGCCGGGGCCGGCGAGTAGTCCGGCGACGGCTCGACCACGACTTTCTCGCAGGTCAGCGTGATCCGGTCACCCCACGACACCTCCGTGCCCGGGGCCACCGACGCCTCCTTGAACGGGTCCTGCTTGCCGCCGATGTACTCCTTGACCTGCAGACCGTTCTCCAGCAGCACGTTCTTGGCGTGCTCGCAGCTGCCGCCGGCGAGGTCCGGCATCGGGAACCTGAAGACGGGCCCGGCCACGAACAGCTTGATCGCCTTGCCCTTGGCGGGGAGCGGCGACCCGACCGCGGGATCGGTTCGCACCACGTTGCCGTCGGTGGTCTCACCAGCCTCGTCGAAGGCCACGTTCACGGTGAGCCCGAGGGCCCGCAGCTGCTTGTACGCCTCGCGGAACTCGATCCCCTCGACGTTCGGAACCATGGCACCGCCGTAGGACGGGCTGGCCGCCGCGGACGGCGAGGGCAGCTCGGACGGGGACGCGGTCGGCGCGACGGACTCGACCACGGCGGTCGGGGATGGACTGCCGTTGGCCTGCGGCGTACCGTCGTCACCCGCGGCGAACCAGCCGATCGCCAGGCCCGCCACCGCCATCACGACAGTGCCGGTCGCCACGGCGGCGATCGCGCCGGGGCTCAACCCGCGGCGGCGCTGCTGCGGCTCGCCGACGGCCGTCTGCCACGGATCGGTCATCATGCTCTCCTCTGTCGCGACGCCTGCCTCGGACGTCGCAACGAGAGTAAACCGTTCACACGAAGCCGCCTCGCGTTGCTATACCCTCGGCATCATGTCGTTATACGGCCAGGGCACGCGATCGGGATGGGGGGCGCTCGTCGCCGCCGCGGGCGTCTCCGCAAGCGCCGGAGCTGCGCAGCTGGGCATCGGGTATGGCCTGGGTGTCTTCTCCTGGCTGCCCGCGTTGCCCGATGCGGGGCAGGCCGCGTGGCTCGCCAGTCTTGCCTGGACGGTGTGGATTTCCGCCTTCTCGGTGGTCCTCGGCGCCGTCGTCGCCGACCGCCTGTCCGCCCAGAGTGTCCAAAGCTCGACAGTCGTCCGGGTGCTGTGGCGAATCGCACTCGCGATCTCCGCCTCACTCGGCGGCCTGATCGTGGTGGCACTCACCGCCATCCCGGCGCGCGGCGCCCACCGGGCCGACACGTTCGCCCCGCACCTGCTCGTCGGCGGGTACGCGGTGGCCGGCGTGCTGCTCGGGCTGCTGATCGCCATCGCCGCGCTGTCCGCACGCGCCATCGCCGCGAACCTGTTCGCCACCGGCGGCTGGCTGTGGCTGCTCACGGTCACCGCCGCCGTCGACGGCCTCGCCGCGGGCCGCGAGCCCGGCGTCTCCCAGCTGGGGGTATGGCCGGTGACCGCCGACGGCCCGTGGTTCCGCAGCCTGTACCTGCCCGGCGCCGCCATCGCCGCCGCGTCCACCCTGCTCATCGGCCTGCTCGCCGCCTGGCCCGCCGTCCGCCGCCGCGATGCCCAGGCCGGGATCGTGCTGTCGGGCGCCGCCGGACCGGCCCTGGTGGCGGCCGCGTACCTGCTCGCCGCGCCGACCCTCACCGGCGTCGCCCCCGAGCAGCTCTCCGCTCACCTGATCGCGCCGTACTCCGTGGTCACCGGCCTCGTCGGGGCGGTGCTGGCCATCGTCATCGGCTGGCCCCGCCGCCCGAAGCCCGCCGTCCCGGCCCAGGGCCGCGCCAAGCCCCGCCCCGCCGGCACGCCCACCACGCCGCCGCCCACTCCCCCGGTCGCCATCGCCGCCGCCCCGGCACCCGCGAGCACCGCGAGCACCGCGAGCGACAAGGGAAGCACCAGCGACACCGGCAGCACCTCTGCGACCAGCGGAACCGCAGCGGCTGCCGTCGGCACCGACCCGGCGGAGCAAACCACCGCGATCCCGGCCCCGACGGCGCCCGGCGACCCCACCGCCACCGGCCCGGCGACCCCCACCCGCCGCAAGCCCAAGAAGTAACCCCTCCCCCCGCAGTGATCGCCCTTCCAGGACCACTCCCACCCCCAAACCCCGCACTCCGACCCGGCACGCCGATCACGCCGCGTTTTCAGTAGACGCTGGCCTTTACATCGACCGACACTCGATCAAAGTCGACGTGATAGGCCAACGTCTATGCCAAACCGGGGCCCGGGGCCGGGGCGCGGCCGGACGTGGGCGGCCGGGTGGGCGGTGGGGGTCAGCGGAGGATGGTGAGGAGGGCGGGGTCGGCACCGCGGGAGCGGAGCACCCGCGTCGACCGGTCGCCGCTGGCCCGGCAGGCCCGCGCCGACCGGGCCGGGCACGCCGACACCAGCAGCAGCCGCGCCGCCCCGTCGTTGAGCCGCATGTACGTAGGCAGCGCCTCCGCCTTCACCACCCGGAACCGCCCCGCCCCCACCTCGGCGAAGGTGAACCGGCTGAGCACCCCGTCCCGGGTGTCCTCGGAGAACCCCTGGTACGAGATGTGGTTGCCCATGCCGTAGGCCACCCACCGCTCCCCGATCCGCTCGAACGGCTGCACCACGTGGGCGTGGTGGCCCAGGATCAGGTCGATCGACCCGTCGCTCAGCAGCCGCTTGGCGACGTCGCGCTGCTGGCTGTTCGGGTCGTGCTCGTACTCGGTGCCCCAGTGGATGGAGGCGATGACCACCTCGGCGCCGGCCTGCCGGGCCCGTCTGGCCGCCGCCCGCACCCGGTCCGGTTCCAGCAGGTTGACCAGCCACTCCTTGCCCTTGGGGCGGCGGAGTCCATTGAAGCTGAAGCTGTACGACAGCAGCCCGACCCGCACCCCGCGCACCGTCACGATGGTCGGGGTGTCCTGCTCGGCCCGGCTGCGGGCCATTCCGGCGTGCGCGATCCCGGCCCGGTCGAGCGCGTCGAGGGTGCGCCGCACACCCGCCTCACCGCCGTCGATCGAGTGGTTGGACGCGGTGGAGCAGGCGTCGTAGCCGGTGTCGCGCAGCGCCGGGACGATCTGCGGCGGCACCTTGAAGACCGGGTAGCCGGTGAACGGGCCGCCGGGGCTGCCCAGCGGGGTCTCCAGGTGGCAGATGGCCAGGTCGGCGGCGGAGACGACCGGCTGCACCCCGGCCAGGATCGGCCGGAAGTCGTACCCGCTGCCGCCGTTGTCCCGCTGCGCCTGGGCCCACAGGCCGTTGTGCAGCAGCACGTCGCCGGAGCCGACGACGGTGAAGCCGCGCGGGGCGAAGCCCGGGGTGGGCGAGGGCGCCGGGGCCGGTTCGGGCAGTGGCACGCTGCGGCTGGGCAGTACGGACGGCGGCGGGGGTGCGGCGGCGCTGGAGGGTCCGGGGGTGGGCGGGCCGGCGGGGGCGCCGCAGGTGTTCAGCGCGAGCACCAGCACCCCGACCAGCACGCCCCCTACCCGCGAGGCGCGTAGCCGCAGCAGCCGTCCGATCCCGTCCCCGACCACGAGCGCATCCCTCCCGAACATGGCTCGTCGTGGCGCGCCGAGGCGTGCCAGGTGATTCATCACCCTCGAGGACACCGGACCACCCCGCCATCCGCTGTTCAGCCATCAGACCGGCCAGGTGTGCACCGGTTCGTTGCTCTGCTGGAGCTCCGCGTACCGCCCGACCATGCGGCGCAGGGCCTCGGGGCGGCTCAGGCCCTGCTGCTCCAGGGCGCGCACGGTCTGGATCTGCCAGGTGGCGCCGTTGCGGCCGAGCAGGCAGCGCTGCGCGATGATGCCGAGCAGCCGGTCGCGCTCGGCCGGGTCGACGCCGTACTGGTCGAGCCCCGCGGCCGCGCGGGGCAGCAGCTCCAGCACCAGGTCGGTGATCCGGATCTCGCCGCGGCGGGGCCACCACGCGGGTGCGGCGATGCCCCGGCGGGCGGCGGCGTGGAAGTTGTCCTGCGCGACGCTGAACGGCAGCTGCGTCCATATCGGACGGTCGTCCTCGGCGAACGAGCGCACGAGGCCGTAGTAGAAGGCGCCGTTGGCCAGCATGTCGACCACGGTCGGGCCGGCGGGCAGCACCCGGTTCTCGACCCGCAGGTGCGGGCGCCCGGCCATGATGTCGTAGACCGGCCGGTTCCAGCGGTAGATGGTGCCGTTGTGCAGCCGCAGCTCCGCGAGTCGGGGCACCCCGCCGTCGCGGACGACCGCCAGCGGGTCCTCGTCGTCCATGATCGGCAGCAGCGGGGGGAAGTAGCGGACGTTCTCCTCGAACAGGTCGAAGATCGAGGTGACCCAGCGTTCGCCGAACCAGACCCGCGGGCGTACCCCCTGGGCTTTGAGCTCGTCGGGGCGGGTGTCGGTGGCCTGCTCGAACAGCGCGATCCGGGTCTCGTCCCAAAGGTGGTGTCCGAACAGGAACGGCGAGTTGGCGCCGACCGCGACCTGCAGCGCGGAGATGACCTGCGAGGCGTTCCAGTACGCCGCGAAGTCCGCCGGCGAGACCTGGAGGTGGAATTGCAGGCTGGTGCAGGCGGCCTCGGGCGCGATCGAGTCGGTGTGCACCTTGAGGCGCTCGACGCCGCGGATGTCCAGTCCGATCTGCTCCCCGCGCGCGGCCAGGATCTCCTCGTTGAGAATCCGGTAGCGGCCGCTGGTGGAGAGGTTGTTGGCCACGGTGTGCTCGGTGGTCAGCGTCGGCAGGATCCCGATGGTCAGCACCGAGGCGTCGTGGTTGCGGGCGTGCGTGCCCGCGTTGCGCAGGCTGGCGGCGATCTGCTGCTCGTACTGCGCCAGGCCGTCGCCGGCGATGAGGCGCGGCGGCACGTTGAGTTCGAGGTTGAACCGGCCGAGTTCGAGCTGGAAGTACGGATCGCCCAGGTCCTCGAGCACCTCGTCGTTGCACATGGTCGGCCGATGGTCCGGGTCGACCAGGTTGAGCTCGATCTCCAGCCCCGTCATCGGATAGTCGGAGTCGAAGGTGAAGTCGTTGAGCATCATGGCGAACACGTCGAGGCAGCGCCGCACCTTCTGGCGGTAGCGTTCCCGCTCCGGCCGGGTGAAGCTCTGCTGCGATACTTCCTGGCCCATCAAGCCCTCCCGACGCACGGTAAGCACGCGAACTCTCAGAGTACTTGTGTTGGGCGACAACAGGATCGGGCGGTCGTCCCGTTCGGACCCGTTAACATCCCAGTCCTTGGGACACGAAGGGCAACATATGTGCCATCCCGCCCGATACGATACTGAAATGGAACTCCTCGATGATTCGAGGCTCACCACGATGCGCCTCCTCACGGAGGCCTACACCAGCCTCAACAGCCTCTGCGCCGAGCATTTCGCGGCGCACGGCCTGGCGGCGATCGAGTTCGAGGTGCTGCTCCGACTCGCACGCGCGCCGGGCCGGCAGTTGCGCATGACCGACCTGTCCCGACACACGGCAATGAGCACCAGCGGGGTGACCCGCATGGTCGACCGGCTGGAGCGCGAGGGCCTGGTGGCCCGCGTGCCCTGCGACACCGATCGCCGCAGTTCCTTCGCCGTGCTCACGGCGCGAGGGCTGGGCCGCCTGGCCGACACCGTCCCCGGCCACCTGGAGATCCTCGACGAATGGCTCATCGGCCCGCTGACGCAGCGCCAGCTGCAGGGCCTGGTCGCCGGCCTGCGTGTGGTACGCGACGCGGTCCGGCCCGACGAAGCACCGGCCATCGAAGTGCGGGCGCCCCGGCGCCCTTCGGCGGCTCCGGTGCGGCACTGAACGATCCGGGCAAGGCGTCCCGCCAGGCGATCTGCCGCAGGACTGCCGCACTGCGGCAGAAGCGGCGGCAGAAATGGCAGGGGCAGCACGTGAAGAAGACCGAAACGGGCATAACGGTTGGTGCCTGTTGCTAGCGTCATGGCCCTGTGGGAGGAGCGGCTCAGCCGACTCTGAGCACGGGGGCTGATTCGGCGCGGGCGGAGACGGCGGGGGGCGCGACACTTCGGTGTCGCCGGGTTGCTGAGGCACCGACCGTCGGGGGGCCGCCCGCGCCGGGCGCAGCGCCACGGCGGACGCCGGGCCCGTGACCGGTCAGCCGATCTGGGCGCGCTGCCACTCGGTGAGCACGATGCCCGAACTCTCGCACAGCCGCCACAGCCGCGACAGCGCCTCCTCCTGGTCGGCGCCGGTGCGCACCAGCCCCACCAGTGCCTCCGCCACGTCCCGCAGGTCGGGCCCGCCGTCGCGGCGCGCGGCCGCGGCATACCAGGCAGCGGCCAGCGTACGGTGGCCCCGCTGCTCGGCCAGGGTCGCCTCGATCATCGCGCAGTGCCAGTCCTCGCCCGGCTCGGCACTGTCCGATTCGGCCACCGGCGGACCGCCGAGCTGCGCACGGATCTCCGCCAGCAGCTTCTCCGCCTCGGGCAGCCGCTTGTCCAGCGCGTACGACAGCCCGACCACGCCCAGCACCCGGCGCCGGTGGATGCTCGGATCGCCCGCCTCGGCCAGCATCTCCACCGCCTGCAGCCCGGCGCGCGCGGACTCGTCGAACCGGCCCTCCAGGCGCAGCACCTCGGCCAGGTTGGCCCGGGCCAGCGCCCGCAGCTCGTGCTCGCCCGACCGGGCCGCCAGCCGCTCGACCGCCGCCAGCCGCCGCTGAGCCGCGGCCAGGTCGGCGTTGCGCAGGTCGTGCCAGATCAGGTTGTTCTGGGCGATGGCCATGTCCCGGACCCGGCCGGTGCGGGTGGCCAGCGCCAGGGTCGCCTCGCCGTGGCGGCGGGCCTCGTCGAACGCGCCGACGGCCTGCTGCACCGCCTGCAGCACGCCCCGGGCGGCCAGCTCCCCGGCGATGTCACCGACCAGCACGAAGCTGGCCAGCGCCTGCTCGCCGCGCGGCAGCTCGGCCTGGCCGGCGCCGTGCTCGGCGGCCAGCTGCATGACGCCCAGATCGGCCCAGGCCCGCAGCTGCGGATCGGCGTCGGCGGTACGCGGATCGTCCAGCAGCCGCCGCAGCCACTGCCGCCCCTGCTGATCGCGGCCGCGGAAGCGCCACCAGCGGGGCAGCTTCGCGGCCAGCCGCAGCGCGGTGACCGGATCGTGCTCGGCGGCGTACGACAGCGCGCTCCACAGGTCGCTGGCGACGTCGTCGAAGCGCGCCACCGCGGCGGCCAGCGTCGCCCCCGCCATGGCCGGGGCGTTGCGGTCGGCGAAGTCGGCGAACACCTCGGCGTGGCGGTCGCGGATCTGCTCCGTCTCCCCCGCCGCCGCGGCCTGCTCCGCGGCGAACTCCCGCACCACGTCGAGCAGCACGAACCGCAGCGCGCCCGAGCCGCGCACCTGCACCAGGCCCAGGTCCACCAGCCGCTCCAGTGCCGGGACCACGTCGACGCGCTGCCCGATCAACTCCTCGGCCAGCTCGATGGACCAGCGGTAGCCGAAGACGGACAGGCTGCGCAGCGCCATCCGCTGCCGCGGCTCCAGCAGCCGGTAGCTCGCGGTGACCACGTCGCGCAGGGTGACCAGGTCGTCGGCCCCGCCCAGCTCCAGCAGGCGGTGGCCGTAGCGGGCCAGCATCTCGGCCGGGTCCAGCACCCGGCCGCGCGCGGCGGCCAGCTCGATCGCCAGCGGCAGCCCGCCGAGTCGGCGTACCAGGGCGACCAGCGCGCTCACCTCGACGTCGGCCGAGGGCCGGCGCACCTGCCGCCAGCGCGCCAGGAACAGGGCACTGGCCGGATGCTCCTCCGCCTCGGCGAGAGTGGCGATACCGGCGGGCGGCAGCGCGAGCGGGCCCACCGGCCACACCCGCTCCCCCGGCAGCCCCAGCGGGGCCCGCGCGGACGCCAGCACGCGCAGCGTCGGCGCCGTGGCCAGCAGGTCCGCCAGCACCTCGGTGAACGCCTCCGGCGAGCGGTCGGCGGCATCCATCATCAGCAGCACCGGCTCGCGCAGCCGGACCGGCAGGTCGGCGGGGCGGGCCACGTCCAGCACCGCGCACAGCACCTCGCGGATGTCGGCCGCCGCGTCCCCGGCGGCGACGCTTATCGCCACGGCGCCGCCCGGGAACCGGGGCCGCGCCGCGTGCGCGGCAGTCAGCGCCAGCGCGCTCTTGCCGACCCCGGCCAGGCCCACCAGCGTGGTCAGCCCCGGCTGCGTGCCCAGGTGCGTCAGCAGCGCGGCCACCTCCTCCTCCCGGCCGAACAGCTCGGGCGGTGTGGGCAGCGCGTACCCGTCGGGGCGGCCCGGGGCGGGCGGCTGCGGCAGGTGCCCGCGGGCGGCGGCGTAGAAGTCGGTGACGGCCCGGCCGGTCAGGCCGAGCGCGGTGGCGAGCAGCTCGATCGTGGTCCGCTGGGGGCGTGCGGCCCGGCCGTGCTCCAGGTCCCGCACCGTACGCACGCCCAGCCCCGACCGCGCGGCCAGCTCCGACTGGGTCAGCCGGGCCGCGTGCCGGTGCGCGCGCAGCAGCACGCCGAACGTGGCTGCGGCGTCGGCGGCGTCGGGCTCGGCGCCGACCGACTCGGCTGGGCCCGGGTGACCTGGGGTCATGGCCGCAAAGACTACGCACTGGAAGCCGAACGTGGGAGTCCCACGTCTGGTTTCCGCACCACCTGTGCTGCTGCTCACCACTGTCCTGACTGTACGGAAGCCGCCTTCGCGAACCTGCAACCGATCGCCCGCCTCAGCCGTCGTCCATGCGATGCCGGGCTGCACCCGGTCATCGTCCGGCTACGGGGAGGCCCACCGCGCGTGGGCCGGGACAGGAGTCGCCATGACCGCACCATCCAGATCCGACAGCCGCCTGCGGGCCGTGCTGCTGACCGTCGCGGGGGCGGTGATCGCGTCGGGCACCCTGGCCGCGTGCTCCCCGACGCCTGCCACGCCCACACCGAGCGCCGCACCGTCGACCGCGGCGCCCTCCACCGCACCGTCCACCGCACCGTCGGCGAGCCCGGCCGAGAGCCCGGCAACCGGGTGCCGGGACCGGTACCCGGGCAAGCTCGACCTCGGGCTGTTCGCCCGTACCCCCAACCCGGAGCAGGCGATCTGCTTCAATCCGCCACCGCCCACGCCGGATGAGCCGACCAGCGACCCGATCGTCCTGCCGAGCCCGTGCCTCAAGGCCGCCCACTCCAGCAACGACCTGATCGCCGACCGGCGGGGCTTCGTCTTCCTGTTCGACGCCGACCCGGCCCCGGACGCCACCGACACCTCGGCGGCGGCGCAGACCGTCACCCGCTACTCCGGCAGCGGCGCGGCCGACTACCTGAAGGAGCTCCGGGCCGCGGTGGCCGCCTGCGGCCCGTACCACCGCGACCACTTCACCTACGACTACCGGCTCGCCGACGCGCCCAAGGTCGGGGACGAGTCACTGCGGCTGCTGGTGACCGCCGTCGCCGACGGCCCTCTGGAGGGCGGCCAGCCGGCCAAGGCCACCTTCCCCGTCTCCGTGGTGCGCAAGGGCGACCTGGTCTCGGTCGTCTTCGACCTCGGCTGGGAGGGCTACCCCACCCGGACCAAGCACATCGAGGGCTTCTTCGCCGACGCCGCCCACCTGCGCTGAGCGGCCACCGCGCAGCAGGGTTGGGAAGGGCCCCTTCTTATACGGAATGCGATAAGAAGGGGCCCTTCCTTACCTGCTCGGTCAGGCGAGGCCGAGGTCGCGGGCGATGATCATGCGCTGGACCTCCGAGGTGCCCTCGCCGATCTCCAGGATCTTGCTGTCCCGCCACATGCGCGACACCGGGAACTCGTTCATGAAGCCGTAGCCGCCGTGGATCTGGGTGCCCGCGCGGGCGTTGTCGACCGCGACCGTGCTGGCGTGCAGCTTGGCGATGGCGGCCTGCCGCTTGAACGGCTCGCCCGCGACCAGCCGCTGCGCGGCGTCGCGCCAGGCCAGCCGCGCGGTGTGGGCGCGCGTCTCCATGTCCGCGATCATGAACTGGATCGCCTGGTACGACCCGATCGTGTGCCCGAACGCCTCACGCTGCGTCGCGTACTTCAGCGACTCGTCCACGCACCCCTGCGCCAGGCCGGTGGCCAGCGCGGCGATCGCGATCCGGCCCTCGTCCAGGATGTGCAGGAACTGCGCGAAGCCGCGCCCGCGCTTGCCGAGCAGGTTGTCCACCGGCACCCGGCAGTCGACGAAGGTCAGCTCGTGGGTGTCCGAGGCGCACCAGCCGACCTTGGAGTAGCCCGGCGCCACCGTGAAGCCCGGCGTACCCGACGGGACGATGATCGAGGAGATCTCGTCCGGCCCGGTCAGCGCGGTGACGGTGACCAGGCACGTCATGGTCGTGCCCGAGTTGGTGATGAAGGACTTCGTCCCGTTGATGATCCACTCGGTGCCGTCCTCGGACAGCCGCGCCGTGGTACGGGTGCCGCCCGCGTCCGACCCCGCGCCCGGCTCGGTCAGCCCGAATCCGGCCAGCGCCTCGCCCCGCAGCAGCCGCGGCAGCCAGCGGCGCTTCTGCTCGTCGGTGCCGTACTTGTAGATGGGCATGGCGCCGAGCGAGATCGCCGCCTCCAGCGTGATGGACAGGGACGAGTCGACCCGGGCCAGCTCCTCCAGCACCAGGCACAGGGCCAGGTAGTCGCCGTCCATGCCGCCGATCTCGAGGTCGCCGTCGGCGCCCGGGACGGTGGCCGGGAACGGCAGGCCGAACAGGCCCATCGCGCCCATCTGCCGGACCAGGTCGTACGGGAACTCGTGCTTCTCGTACAGCTCGCCGATCACCGGCGCGACCTTGTCCTGCGCGAAGCGGCGCACGGTGTCGCGCAGCTCCCGGTGCTCCTCGGACAGCCCGAAGTCGGTCATCTCGCCCTCTCTTAAACCGGGGTCACGCCGTGTCGGCGGCGCGAGAAGTGACGGTCCTTGCCCTGTGCGGCGCGGTACCGCTGGATGAGTTCGTCGCGCAGCCGGTCGGGCTCCACGATCGAGTCGATGACCAGCTCGCTGGCGAGCCGGACCAGATCGATGTCGGTCTCGTACTCGGCCCGCTTGGCGGCGACGAACGCTTCGCGCTCGGCCTCGTCCGCGATGGCCGCGATCTTGTTGGCGTAGACGGCGTTGACGGCCGCCTCCGCCCCCATCACCGCGATCTTCGCGGTGGGCAGCGCGATGGTCGCCTCGGGCATGAAGCCGGGCCCGGCCATGGCGTACAGGCCGGCGCCGTAAGCCTTGCGCACCACCACACAGATCTTGGGCACGGTCGCCTCGCTGATGGCGGAGACCATCTTGGCGCCGTGCCGGATGATGCCCTGCCGCTCCACCGCGCTGCCGACCATGAAGCCCGGCACGTCGGTGAGGAACAGCAGCGGCACGTTGAACGCGTCGCACAGCTGCACGAACCGGCTCGCCTTGTCGGCCGAGTCGACGAACAGCACCCCGCCCTTGTGCAGCGAGTTGTTGGCGACCACGCCGACGACCTGGCCGTCGAGGCGGCCGAAGCCGACCGTCAGCTCCTTGGCCCAGCGCGCCTGGATCTCGAAGTACTCCCCGCCGTCGAGCAGGCCCTTGACCAGCTTGCGCATGTCGAACGCGCGCCGCTCGCTGTCCGGGATGATCTCGGCCAGCTCCGTCGTGGGCGCGGGCGCGGACTCCGCCGCCGGCGGCTGCTGGGTCCAGTTCGACGGGAGGTACGACAGGTAGCGCCGCACCACGCCCAGCGCCTCGTCCTCGTCCTTGCACAGGAAGTGGCCGACGCCGGACTGCTCGGTGTGCACCTTGGCGCCGCCCATCGCCTCCAGCGTGGTCTTCTCGCCGGTGACCATCTCGACCATGCGGTCCGACCCCAGGTACATCGAGGCGTTGCCGTCCACCATGGCCACCACGTCGCAGAACGCCGGGATGTACGCGCCGCCGGCCGCGCTCGGCCCGAACAGCGCGCACACCTGCGGAATGCTGCCCGACGACTTCACCTGCTGGTAGAAGATGTGCCCGGCCCCGCGCCGCCCCGGGAACAGGTCGACCTGGTCGGTGATCCGGGCGCCCGCCGAGTCCACGAGGTAGACCATCGGCACGCCCTGCGCGTACGCCCGCTCGATGATCCTGATGATCTTCTCCACGGTACGGGCGCCCCAGCTGCCCGCCTTCACCGTCGAGTCGTTGGCCATCAGGCAGACCGGCCGCCCGTCGATGGTGGCGTTGCCGGTGACGACGCCGTCGGCGGGCAGGTCGCCCGCGAGCGCGTTGGCGAACATCCCGTCCTCGACGAACGAGCCCTTGTCGACCAGCCGGGCGATGCGCTCACGCGCGAAGAGCTTGCCCTTGACCGCGTTGGCCTGGTGGTACTTCTCCGCACCACCGGCTGCCGCCCTGGCCCGCAGCCCGTCCAGCTCCTCTTTCATCGCGCTTCCCTCCCCGGCCGACCACACCTGAACGATCGTGCACCTAAACGATCGTTAGGCTACCACTCCATGGGACGGAAACCACCCACCCGCCCACGCCGTCCACGGATCGCGCAGTTCCGCAAGCACCCGCTCCCGCGCCGTGGATCGTGCAGTTTCGGGGAAAGTGCAGGAAAGGCTGCCAAGATTCCGACACTTTCCCCGAAACCGCACGCTCACACATGGCGCCCGCAACGCGATGGGGGCTGGCGCGCGGCGCCAGCCCCCATCAGTGCGCGGTGATTCAGCAGTAGGCGGCGCTCACGCCGCCGACGCTGCTCGCCGACGCGTCGCCACCGGCGCCCACCGCGACGCCGGAGATGTCGATCGGCAGCTGAACCGGGGCGTACACCTGGTTGCCGGAGCCGATGCCGCTGTTGAACGAGGTGTTCCAGTTCAGCTCGCAGCTGCCCTGCTGCTGGTGCTGGTACCGCTTGCGCATCGCCGCCGGCTCGGCGTCCAGGGCGAGCCCGGCGTCGGTGCCCACCGGCATCGCCTGCGCGCCGCCACCGAACAGCGCGCCCAGCGACAGCAGGTCGGTGACCTTGTCCAGCGGCGAGCTCTCCGTCTGGGCGCTCCACCGGTGCTTGTTCTTGTGGGCGCGGTACGGGTCGTGCCGCTGCGGGCCCTCGGCCTGCGGGCCCTCGGCCTGCGCGCCATCGCCGAACACGGCCGACGAGCCGCCCTGGCAGGACGCCGACGCGTCACCGAGCACGCCGACACCGACGCCGCAGGCGTTGATCGGGGCCTGGACGGGGGCGAAGACCTGGTTGCCGCTCAGGACGCCGGAGTTGCCCTGGCTGTTCCAGTTGGTGGGCAGCGCGTCGGCCGCGTACTGCGCCTGCGCACCGCCGGTGCAGCCGGCGGTCGCGTCGCCCAGGATGCCGATGGCGATGCCGCAGATGTTGATCGGGGCCTGAACGGGCAGCTTCAGCTGGTTGCCGGAGCCGATGCCGCTGTTGAACGAGGTGTTCCAGTTGTCGGCCGCGTGCGCGGCCGAGGTGCCCATCAGCAGGATCCCGGCGGAGAGCACGCCGACCTTGACCGAGTTACGGGTCAGCGAGCCCAGCGAGTTTCCAGTCATGAGAGTCGCAGTGCCTTTCGGTCTGTTTTGCCACGGGGAGTTCCACGTGACGCCACTGCTACTTCGGTAGCGACCCAGGTGCGGAAAGCGCGCCGAAGGCATGGGACCCCCGGCTGTCGACGTGCGCTCGCCTCGGCCTTTCGGCCATGCACAAATAGGGCATTTGTGGCATCGCATCGGTCAACGAACCGACCCATCCCCGGACACGCGCCGATCGCCCCGCCCAGCGCTCACTCCGCGCTGGCCAAGCACGATTTACAGCCTATTCCGTTCCACTCTGTCCGATTTACGACATCCCGGTGCGCCGCGCAGTGCTCATGATCGGAATTGGCGGTCGGAATGCGCTGCTAAAGCCTGTATTGAGACCGTCGATAGCGATCACGCAATAGAACGACTGCCGCCGTCGCCAGGAGACTGGCGCGCTCGGCGACTAGGCGATGGTGCGGTGGCGCGGGCCGGCGCGGAGCACGCCCGAGGGCAGCTCCCGGCCCACGATCTTCTCCGCCAGCCGGGCCGCCTCGATCATCGCGTCCAGGTCGATGCCGGTGTCCACGCCCATGTCGTGCAGCATGTGCACGACCTCCTCGGTCGCCACGTTGCCGGACGCACCCGGCGCGTACGGGCAGCCGCCCAGCCCGCCGACGCTGGCGTCGAACTCGGTGATGCCCAGCTCCAGTGCGGTCAGGATGTTGGCCAGGCCGGTGCCCCGGGTGTTGTGGAAGTGCAGCAGCACCGGGATGTCCGGCTGTCGCTCGCGGACGGCGGTGAGCAGCTCGCGCACCCTCCGGGGCGTGCCCATGCCCGTCGTGTCGCCGAACGCGACCCGGTCCGCCCCGTCGGCGACCACCCGGTCGACGATCGCGGCCACCCGCGCCGGGTCCACGTCCCCCTCGTACGGGCAGCCGAAGCTCGTCGCGATGATCACTTCGGCGGTCGCCCCGCCCGCGTGCAGCCGCTCGATCAGCGGCGCGATCTCGTCCAGCGACTCGGCGGTGGACCGGTTGATGTTGCGGCGGTTGTGCGTGTCACTGGCCGACACCACCACCTCGACCTCGGTGAACCCGCCCGCGAGCGCCCGCTCGGCCCCGCGCAGGTTGGGCACGAGGGCGCTGTAGCGCAGCCCCGGCTCGCGGGCGATGCCCGCCCACACGTCGTCGGCGTCGGCCATCTGCGGGATCGCCTTCGGGTGGACGTACGACACCGCTTCGATCCGCTGTACGCCGGTGCTCCCCAGCGCCTCGACCAGCCGAATCTTGTCCGCGGTCGGCACCGGGCTCTCGTTCTGCAGCCCGTCCCGCGGCCCGACCTCACGAATCGACACCCTGCTCGGCAGCACACCACCCATGCCGCCACCTTAGCGCTCGTTAAGGCAATCCGCCCACGCCCCCACCCACACCCGCCTTAGCATTGACGCTGGCCTATCTAGAGCACAGATTCTCCATGATCCTGCTCTAGATAGGCCAGCGTCGATCGCAAGGCGGGGCGGCGGGTGCGAATGCCGAGTTCAGCGCATGCGGGAGACGATTCCCGTGTCGTAGTCCCCGGACACGAACTCCGCGTTGTCCAGGAGCTCCGCGAAAAACGGCAGGTTGTTCTTCGGCCCGGCCAGCTCGAACCCGCCGACCGCCGCCCTGGCCCGCGCGATCGCCTCGTCCCGGTCCACCCCGTACACGATGACCTTGGCCATCAGCGAGTCGTAGTGCGGCGTGACGGTGTTGCCCTGCACGTACCCGGCGTCGACCCGCACGCCCTCCCCCGTCGGCTCCACCCATGTGGCGATCGCGCCGGGCCCGGGCAGGAACCGCTTCGGGTCCTCCGCGTTGACCCGCAGCTCGATCGCGTGCCCCCGCGACACCAGCGCGTCCGGGTCGAACTGCACCGGCAGCCCGGCCGCGACGCGCAGCTGCGCCTCGACCAGGTCGACGCCGAACACCGCCTCGGTGACCGGGTGCTCGACCTGCAGCCGGGTGTTCATCTCCAGGAAGAAGAAGTCACCGGTGGTCGGGTCGAACAGGCACTCGACCGTGCCGGCGTTGCGGTAGCCGACGGCCTCACCGGCGCGTACGGCCGCCGCCAGCAGCTGGGCGCGCTGCTCCCGGGACAGGGCCGGGGACGGCGACTCCTCGACGAGCTTCTGGTTGCGCCGCTGCACCGAGCACTCGCGCTCGCCGAGGGCGACGACCCGGCCGTCGGCCAGGCCGAGGATCTGCACCTCGATGTGGCGTACCCGGGGGAAGTAGCGCTCGAGCAGCACCGAGCCGTCGCCGAACATGCGCTCGGCGAAGGCCCGCACCTTGCCGTACTGCTCGGTGAGCTCGGCCTCGTCGTTCGCGACGGCCATGCCCATGCCGCCGCCGCCCGCGGCGGCCTTGACCATGACCGGGTAGCCGATCTCCACCGCGGCGGCGAGCGCGGCCTCGGCCGACTCGGCCGGGTCGGCAGTGCCGGGCGCGACGGGCACGCCTGCGGCGGCCATCAGGTTGCGGGCATTGATCTTGTCGCCCATCGCGGTGATCGCGTCGGCGCCGGGCCCGACCCAGATCAGGCCGTTGGCCTCGACGGTACGGGCGAAGTCCGCGTTCTCCGACAGGAAGCCGTAGCCGGGGTGGACCGCCTGGGCCCCGGTCTGCTTGGCGGCCGCCAGGATCGCCTCGGCGTTGCGGTAGGACTGGGCCGGATTGGCGGGCCCGACGCACACGGCCTCGGTGGCCTCGCGCACGAACGGCAGCTCCGCGTCGGCCTCGGAGTACACCGCGACGGTGCGGACACCGAGGCTGTTGGCGGTGCGGATGATCCGCCGAGCGATCTCTCCGCGGTTCGCGACGAGCAGCGACTCGATCATTTAGGTCCCCTCCCGATGCTCAGACAACCATCGCTGAGGCTAGACGGTCGGCCGAACACGGAAGGAGGCGGGCCTTAACGATGGTTCAGCCGAGCAGTGCCGCCAGGGCGGCAGCGCGCAGCAGCGTCGCCCGGCGGTGCCGGTCGACCTCTCCGCCGAGGAACGGGGTGGAGTTCATCAGACCGAACGCGGCGTGCGCGAGCACCCGTGCCTCGCCCGGGTTGAGCGCGGCGCGCAGGGCGGTGAGCACCTGCACCCACTCCTCGACGTACTGGCGCTGCAGGCGGCGGATCTCCCGGCGCGGCTCCTCGGGCAGGCGGTCCAGCTCGTGCAGGTGCAGGGCGATGACGGCCGGGTGGGCCAGGGCGAAGTCGACGTGGAAGTCGACCAGCGCCTCCAGCGCGGCCCTCGGGTCGGCGCCGTGGTCGGCGACGCGGCCCCGGCCGCCCGCGAGCAGGCCCTCGCTGACCGGCATCAGCGCGGCGACCAGCATCGCCTCCTTGCCGGCGAAGTGGTGGTAGAGCGCTGGTCCGGTGACGCCGGCGGCGGTGCCGATGTCGTCCATGGAAACACCGTGGTAGCCGCGAGCCGCGAACAGGCCGACCGCGATCTCGAGGATCTCCTCGCGACGTGACCGGCGGGGCGCCTTGGTGGGGGTCGCCGCTGCTGGGGGTGCTGCTACGTCTTGCTCAACTGCCGTCACCCGAGACATGCTACCCGCCGGTCAAGTGCCGACTTAACGTCCGTTTAGTCCAGTTCGAACCCATATTCCCCTGCCAACCGGCGGGCCTCGTCGCCCTGGCCGGTGAGCAGGAGCGCGTGCGCGAGCACGTACGCGGCGCGGGGCAGGGTCGCCGAATCGCGGGGCAGGTGGTTCACCACCGCGCGGAGCACCGGCTCGGCCGCCTCGGCCCGGCCCACCGCCAGCAGCACCTCGCCCTGGGTCAGCTCGGCCAGCAGCGCCTCCCCGAACGACTCCAGCTCCTCGAACCGCTGCGCCACCCCGGCCAGCCGGGACAGCGCCGCCTCGGGCTCGCCGATCCCGGCCAGCGCCCGGGCCCCGTCCAGGGCGACCCAGGCCAGCTCGTACCCGGCCTCGGGCTCGGCGGCCAGGCCCGGCGGCACCGCCCGCGCGGCGGCATCCACCGTGGCCAGCGCGATCCGGGTCTGCTCGGTGTCATCGGCGAACATCGCCGCGACCGTCTGCCGCCGCAGCGCCCGGATCTCGTCCAGCGGCAGCCGCGCCACCGCGTACGCCGCCGCGGCCGCGGCCAGCCGCACCGCCGCCAGATCGTCGCGGTCGAGGTCGAACAGCAGCTCACCGGCCTGCTCCAGCACCCTGGCCCGCGCCGCGGCGTTGTCGAAGCCGTCCAGGTTGCCGGCCAGCTGGTCGAGGTAGGAGACGGCCCGGTCCGGGTCGCCCAGCCGCTGGTACACCGCGGCGAGCAGGTGCCGCCCCTGGTCGGCCAGGTTCTGGTTGCCGACCTCGTCGGCGTCGGCCACCGCCTCCTCGGCCTCCTCGGCCGCCTCCTCCGTCCGCCCCGCGTTGAACAGCGCCACCGCGAGATGGAACCGGATGTGGTCGGTGTCGTCGTCCTCCTCCGCCTCCTCGGCCAGCCGCTCGACCATCGCGAACAGGTCGTCGACCACCTCGGCCGCGCGCGGCGTCCCGGCCAGCAGCACCGCCCGCCGCTCCCGCACCTCCCGCTCCAGCGGTTCGGGCAGCGTGTGCGTCAGGGCCCGGTCGTAGGCGCGGACCGCCCCGGCCGAGTCCTCCAGCATGGTCAGGCCCTGGCCCAGGAAGAACTCGCCCAGGCCGATCAGCTCGCGCTCGCCGTCGGCGGTCGCCTGGTCGACCAGCTCCTGCGCCGCGTCGGCGGCATCGCGCACCCGGCCGTCGGCGCCCAGCGCCTGCGCCCGCAGCAGCATCACCTGCAGCCGGACGCGGGCGCCCGGATCGGGCTCGGCGATGCCGGCCGCCCGGTCCAGCACGGTCAGCGCCTCGGCGGGCTCCTGCGCGTGCAGCAGCGCCACGGCCAGCCGCCGCAGCGCGCCCGCGCGGTCGCGGTCGTCGGCGTGCGCGAGCAGGTAGTCGGTGGTGGCGCGGACCTCGGCCAGCCCCTCCTCGACCTGGCCCTGGCGGCAGCGGTGCAGCCCCAGCCGGCCCCGGATGCGGTGCTGGCGCACCAGGTCACCGGCCTGGACGTACCACTCCAGTGCCTCGGCCCAGGCGCGCTCGGTCTCCTCGGCGGCCTCGCTGTGCAGGCGCATCCCGGCCAGGTCGGCCAGGCGGCCGTGCTGCAGCGCGGTCAGCGGGTCGCGCTCGCTCAGCGGCCGGATGCGCAGCCACAGCGCCTCCACCCGGGGCTCGAGGTCGCGCCGCAGCGACTCCTCGACCAGATCCAGCAGCGCGTCGAGGTCCGCGTCGGCGGGCACGTCCGGCAGCGGGTCGGGGGCGGCCTCCGCCGCGGCGCGCTGCGGCGGCACCCGCCACCCCGCGGGCGGCGGCGCCGCCGCGACGACCGGCTCGGCCTGCAGCAGCGCCGCGATCCGGGCGCTCTGCGCGCCGGTGCCGTTGCGCGCGTCGAACCGGGCCGCCAAACCCGTCGCCCGCGCGGCCAGCTCGTCGGCGAGCACGGCGACGGTGCGGCGGGCACCGCGTACCGCCAGCTCGCCGTGGCCCAGCGCGGCCAGCAGCCGCAGCAGCAGGGCGGACGCGGCGGCGAACTCCATCTCCGCCGCGGGCGACGGCGCGTCCTCCAGCCACGGCAGATGCCGCTCCACCACCTGCAGTCCCCGGGTGACGTCACCGCCCAGGGCCAGGAAGCGGACGTGCTCGGCGATGCTCGCGAGCTTGGCGGGCTGGGTACGCAGCATCCGGTACGCCCGCTGGTGCGCTCGCCGCGCCTCCTCCTCCCGCCCGGTCCGCAGGTACGGCAGCAGCAGCGCGGTCAGGATCTCCTGCGGCTGCTCGGCACAGGACAGCCGCTCCCCCAGCACCGGGTCGGTCAGCGCGATCGCGTCCTCGTCCCGACCCAGGCGGCCCAGGTGCTGCGCCATCGCGGTCGGGTCGCAGCCGTCGCAGTCGGAGTTCTCGTCCCGGGCCGCCGCCTGCCACCGCTCGTAGTGGTATCCGGCCGTGTCCAGGTCGCCCAGGTGGGCCGCGACCAGCCAGCGGAGCTTGTGGACAGCCTGCAGGCTGTGCCCGCCCGACTGGTAGCGCCGCTGCATGTCCGCCAGCACCGTGTAGGCGCGCTCCAGCGGGACCTCAGGGAACCGGGGCAGCGCGTGGACCTGGTACTTGAAGTGCCACAGCAGCAGGCTCGCGCTGTCGGCGTACCGGTCGGGCCGCTCGTCGTAGCGGGCCAGGCACCACGAGAAGGCGGCGAAGCACCGGTCCGGCGACCCGGCCCGGTAGTACGCCTCGGTCGCCGCCATCCGCGCCTGGAACCGGAGCTCGTCGTCGCCGACCGCGTCGGCCTGGGCGATCGCCTCCTCGGCCAGCGCCACCTGGCCGGAGCCGCGCGGCGCCTGCCAGCACTGGTCGATCAGTTCCCGCACATGCTCAGGCCCGGTCATGACGCGCGGCTCTGCGCGTCGGCGGTGCGGCACGGCCCGGTCCGGTCGAGGCCGGGACTACCGCCCGGATCGACCTGACATGAGAGGTTCACGCGGGACACCGTACCCGGCGGCGGCGACGGGTGCCGAGCCCGCGGTCCTGACATCGCATGCGGCACCGGCCGGGTCGGGTATTCGTCGCTTGAAATGTCACAGGGCTTCGGAGAGGCTGCCGGAATGTCATCGTTGGAACGCGCGGCGAACGCCTGCCGCCACACCCTCGACGCGCTGGTCGCGTTGGGCGCCGAACTCACCGACGCGCAGTGGGGCGCGGCCACGGACCTGCCGCTGTGGACGGTCGGTGACGTGTACGCCCACGTCGTCGCCGGTGAGAAGTGGATGGCCGAGGGCGGCCTGCCCCTGCCGCCCGGCCCGCCGCAGGCCTGGATCGACCAGGGCGTGCTCCAGCGGCGCGGCGCCGGGCGGGAGGCGGTCCTGGCCGAGCTGGCCGAGGTACGCGCCCAGCGCGAACTCCAGCTCACCTCGGGCCTGCCGCCCGCCGACGCGATCGGCTGGTGGATCTGGTCGCAGTCGCCGGTGCCGTTCGCGGTGCAGCTCACCGCCCGCGCCTTCGACCTGTGGGTGCACGAGCAGGACGTGCGCCGGGCGCTCCGGCGGCCGGGCGGGCTGGGTTCGGCGGGCGCGCACGTCGCGCGCGAGCTGATCCTGGGGGCGCTGCCGAAGGCGGTGGCCAAGGGCGCCGGGGTGCCGCCGGGCGCGACGGTCCGCTTCACCGTGCTGGGCGAGGTGCCCGGCGACTTCGCGATCCACGTCGACGACGGCGGCCGGGCCGCGCTCGCCGCGCCGGACGCACACCGCAGTACGGTGCACGCCACGCTGACCTGGCACGCGTTCATGCTGCTCTGCACCGGGCGGGCCGACCGGACCCGGGAGCAGGTGTGGCTGGGCGGCGACGCCGAGCTGGGTGAGCGGGTGCTCGCCCACCTCAACGTCGCGCCCTGACAGCAGAGGGCGGCCCGCCCCGGAGTTCGTCCGAAGCGGGCCGCCGTCTGTCGGAGCTCAGCTGTTCACGCCGAAGCTGTAGTACGCGTACTCCGACCAGGTGCCGTCGGTCAGGTGGGCCCGCAGGTACCAGGTGTAGTAGCCGCCCGAGGGGGGTGCCCAGGTGACCGTGGCGGTGCCGTCGGCGGCGGCGGGCACGAGCACCGGGTCGGCGTAGCCGGCCTGGTACTCGTACTCGACCACGTCCGGGCTGCCGGGCAGGAAGTGGAACTGCCCGGCGACACCGGGACCGCCGCGGTACTCCCCGATGGGGTACTCGGTCGAGCTGAGGCGGGGCTGGACGCCGACCAGGAACGGGTAGTCGGTCTGCGGCGTGATGACGCCGCCGGCGTCGCGGCCGCGCACCGACAGCACGTTCTCCCCGTTGCGGTCCATGGTCAGTTCGATGCGCGTGGCGTAGCCGTCGCGGGCGACGGTCTGCCACGCACCGCCGTTGACCTGGTACTCGTAGGCGGTGACCTCGCTCAGCTCGGAGTAGAGGTCGAACCAGCCCTTGACACCCAGGCCGCCGCGTGGGCTGTACGAGTTGTAGTAGCTGCTCACGCTGGGGTACGGGTTGCGCACCACCACCTGGTACCGCCGCTCGGCGGTGAGGGTGCCGTCCGCGGCCACGCCGACCACGATGAGCGTCTCGTAGCCGGAGTACTGCGGGGCGATCCGCACCGTCGCCAGCCCGTCCGCCCCGGCGGCGACCGTCTGGGTCTCGTCGCCGTAGCCCAGCGAGTACCGGTAGGCCACGGTGTCGGTGCGCCCGGGGTGGAAGGTGAACTCACCCTCCTGGCCGGGCCGGCCCGCCGGGTTGTGCTCCGGGTAGTCGCTCGACGTCACCACCGGCGCGTCGCTGACCTGGAACACGTGGTCCCGCACCGGCGAGAACGTGCCGTCGGCGAAGCGGGTCTTCACCGACAGGGTGTTCGCGCCGGAGTGGTCCGGAGTGAGGGTGACCCGGGCCGAGGTGTACGGCCACTCGATCTCGACGACCTGCTCCGGCCCGCCGTTGAAGCGGTACACGTAGGCGGACGCGTTCGGCATCGCGGTGTCGAACTCGAACTCACCGGGCACGCCCACGCCGCCGCCGGCCCAGTAGTCCGGGTAGGTGTCGGACCGCACGGCCGGCTTGGTGTCGATGACGCTGAACTGGAACTGGTTGACCTCGGAGACCGTCCCGTCCGCGCTGATGCTGCGGACGTTGAGCACGTACCAGTTCGGCTCGGTGGGGGTCCAGGTCAGGGTGGCGGTGCCGTCGGGCGCGGCGTCGATGCGCTGCATGTCGTCGTAGAGGAACGCCCACTCGTACGCCACCACGTCCGGCCGGGCCGGACGGAACGTGAACGTGCCCGGCCGGTCGACCTGGCCCTCGACGTCGGGCCAGTTGAAGTCGGCCGACTCGATGCGCGGCAGGTCGCGCACCATGACGTCCTCGCTGTGCGCGCCGATCAGCTCCGTCCCGGCGTACGCCTTGACGGTGACGTTCACGTAGCCGAGCACCGGGAAGACCACGTCGACGTGCGTCGGGCCCTCCGCGGTCACCGGCACGCGGGTCTCCGCGCCGCCGCCGATGCTGTAGCCGAACTCCGTGGTCTCCGGGTCGCTGTGGTAGATGTCCAGCGTGCTGCCGGGCACGTTGACGCCGACGGCGTTCACCTGCACGTAGGGGGCGCTGGAACGTACGTAGAACTCGTACTCGGTCGCGGGCGACCGGTTGCCGGCCTTGTCGACCGACTGGACCGTCAGCCGCTCCATGAACGACGTCGGCGTGAACTGCATCGTGGCGTCGGCCCCCGGGGTGGGTGCCGCGACGTAGTTGTAGGCGCTGCCGAACCGGCCCCAGTAGTACCCCACCACGTCCTTGGTGGTGCGGGACGAGAAGGTGAACGTGCCGGGCAGGCCCTCACCGGTGTGCGGCTGCCCGTCGGCCGGGTACTGCGCCGAGGTCACCTTCGGCGCCGGGGGCGCCTTGGAGTCGATCTTGACGAAGCACGGCTTGGCCCAGGCCGAGTAGTCGTGCCCGTCCCAGGCCCGCGCCGTCCAGGCCACCACGGTGCCGTGCGGGTAGCGGGACATGTCCCAGGAGACCTTGCTGAGGTCGCGCGCGTAGCCGGTACCCGCCGCCTCGATCCGCTGGTCCTCGTGTCCGACCGGCCACGCCGCGAACTCGCCGCGCGGATAGTCGTTCGGGTCCGGGTCGGTGAGCCGCTGCGTCAGCGTGACCTGGCGCCCGGGCACCACGAGCGGGTCCTGCCGCGTGGTGCAGCCCCCGACGGGGTACTCGACCGCGAGGCTGCCGTTGGTCGGCGCCGTGTTCCACTCGACGTTGAGTCCCGCGTACCGCTTCAGCTTGCGGCCGTGGCCGAGGTCGCCCTCGAACTCGCGCGGCACCCTGATCTCGACCGTGAGCGTGGTGTCGCCCCGCTTGGCCGCGCGCTGCATCGCCGCCGTCGCGTCCCAGACCAGGTAGCCGGGGCAGGTCGCGTCCGGGCCGCCCGCGTTGGCGGTGCCGAGCAGCTCACGTTGACGCGGCGCGTCGTCCCAGCTCGTGGTGCTGGTGATGGCGTCGGTGCGCCAGATCTCGACCGGCTGCGCGGTGCCGCAGTCGGCTGCCGAGACCTCCTGGACGTAAACGTCCGTCTTGCTGATGACCTTGCCCGCGTAGCGGGTGACGTCGAACGTGTAGTAAGCCCGCGACCGGTGCTTCACCCCGGCGCCGTCGGACCAGGCGCCGAGCGGGACGTCGCCCGCGACGTTCACGAACGACTGCGTCGGCAGCTTCGAGTCGGTGTAGGCGCGCCCGTTGGCACCGACGTTGTCGAGCCAGAAGGCCTGGGCGGGTGGTGCGATGACCGTGACGAACCCTGCCGCCAGCAGAGTCCCGATTGACGCGGCAAGCAACTTGCGTGCGCGCATGCCGAGTAACTCCTCCCCGTTGCGACGGCGGTTGTCGCCGCCGGCAGCCGGGAGCCTATCGGCGTGCCGCCACTGGCGCAGACCCGTTTTCCGTTGCTTCACAACGTCTGCACAGGCCGCCGCACACCTCAGAGCGGGCCGAGGGTCGGCCGCTTCGCGGTGATCAGGTCGCCGGAGGAGCGGCCCGTCAGCCGCCGCTTGATCCACGGTGCGAGGTAGCGGCCCGCCCAGGCCAGGTCCTCGCCCTTGGTGACCAGCCACGACCTGCGCTCGGGCCACGAGGGCAGGTCCCACCAGGTCGGGTCGGCGGGGACGTCGAGCGCGGCGAGCACGTGCGCGGCCGTACGGCGGTGACCGGCCGGGGACAGGTGCAGGCGGTCGATGCTCCACAGCGCGGGATTGGCGTACTCGTGGTCGTTCCACAGGTCGACCAGGCGGGCGCCGTTGCGGTCGGCGACGTCGCCGACCGCCTGGTTGAGGTAGCGGATGCGCGGGGCGACCAGGTTGTTGCCCGGCAGCCGCGACATCACGTCGGCGAACCGGAACAGCAGCACGTCCGCGCCGGTGGCACGCAGCCGGGCCACGGTCGCGTCGAACCGGGCCATCAGCGCGGGCGGGTCGCAGCGGCGGCGCAGCACATCGTTGGCGCCCGCCGCGAAACTGACCAGGTCCGGCTTCATCGCCAGGGCGGGCTCCAGCTGCTCGCCGACGATGGCGTCGTAGAGGCGGCCGCGGATGGCGAGGTTGGCGTAGCCGAAGTCACCGCCGGACAGCTCGTTCAGCCGGCCCGCGACCAGGTCGGCCCAGCCGCGGAAGACACCGTCGGCGTACGGGTCGTCCATGCCTTCGGTGAAGCTGTCCCCCAGCGCCACATACCTGCTCCAACTCACCGCGCCATCTTGCCACCGCGGCCCGTACCCCCGGGTAGTGCTCTTCCTAACAGCGGGAATCGCCCGCGCCGGGGCGTTGTTGCAGACCGCGTGCAGATCGAGATCTACTCCGACGTGGTGTGCCCCTGGTGCTGGATCGGCGAGCAGCGGCTCTACCGCGCGCTCGCGGACAGTCCGGACGTCTCCGTGCGCTGGCGCGCGTTCCAGCTCGACCCGTCCGCCCAGTCGACCGGCACCCCGCTGGTGGAGTGGCTCGGCCGCCGCTACGGCGGCGAGGCCAACGCCCGCCGAATGTTCGCCCAGGTCAGCTCGGTGGCCGCCGAGGAGGGCCTGGCGATGGACTTCGACCGGGCGATCGGCGCGAACACCTTCGACGCGCACCGGCTCATCTGGTGGGCCGGCGAGCAGGGCCGCGACCAGCGGCCGATGGTGGAGGCGCTGCACCGCGCCCACTTCACCGACGGCCTCGACCTGGGCGACCGCGACGACCTGGTACGCACCGCGGTCAGCCTGAAGCACGACGAGCGGGCAGTACGCGAGTTCCTCGACTCGACCGAGGGCGCCGACGAGGTCCTCGACGAGCTGGCCATGGGCCGCGAACTCGGCGTGACCGGCGTGCCGATGTTCGTCTTCGCCGGCAAGTACGCCATCAGCGGCGCCCAGGACCCGTCCACCCTGCGCGAGGTCCTCGACGAGGTGCGCCGCCGCGAGGGGGCCGCCCCGCTGCTCACCGACCTCGCTCCGCGCGGCGAAGCCTGCGACGACGACTCCTGCGCGGTATGACCGTTTAGGTCGCCCGAGTCTTGTTTCACGTGAAACAAGATCGTCGTACGCCGATCCCGTCCGGTGCCGCCCGGTGAAGGCGCCGCCGCGGCTGCCGGCAGACGTGTGTCTGTTGTGAAGGATCCCGAAAGACCATGGCGCCAAGCTGATCGGCGGTCCTACGATTCCGGCTGCCCGTAGATCGTCTGCGGGCAGCACGGGGAGGATCCAACGACGTGACCATCACGTCCGCACACCGGCGCGTACTGGCCGGACTGGTCGCGGCAGCCGCGGCCACCGCCGGTCTCACCCTCGCCGCGGCGGCGCCCGCGCAGGCGAGCACCTACTACGAGAGCGCCCCGACGCTGTCCTGGCGCTACACCGACTCCCGGGACGGCGCGACCAGCTTCGACGCCACCTCGGACGTCCCGCTGGGCGCCTGGCGGGACGAGAACGGCAAGCACCACATGTCCCGGTCGTACGTCACGTTCGACCTGACCCCGTTCGCGGGTGAGCACCGCAAGCTCTACTCGGCGCACCTGTTCATCTCCGAGAAGTCGGTGAACGAGTGCGGCAAGCGGGCCATCGAGATCTGGACGACGTCCGGCTCGCCGGCCGAACCGACCTGGCGCAGCCCCCGGTCGGAGGTGTCCCGGATCGCCGAGGAGACCGACACCCGGTTCTGCCCGGGCCTGCTCGACGAGGACCTGACCACCGCGGTCCGGGACGCCCTCGCCCAGGGCAGCACCCAGCTCTCGATCGAACTCCGGGTCCCGGAGGCGTACGAGGGCGACGTCACCTACGGCCGCAAGCTCAAGTGGTCGTACGGCATGCGCCTGACCGTCGGCTCGAACACGCCGCCCACGGTCGACGGGAACAAGCTGTTCAGCGGCGCGCTGCCCTGCGCCGACCAGGGGTCGGAGACGCTGCTGCCCGGCTCGGGTCAGAAGCCGCTGTGGGCGCTCGTGCGCGACGCCGACGCCAACGACGACTCGCGCCTGTCGGCCGAGTGGGCGATGTGGCCGGTCGACCACCCGGAGCAGCGCACGGTGCTGACCGGCTACGCCCGCAACGGGCTCGGCACCAGCATCATGACGCCCCAGGGCTTCACCGCCCACGGCGGCCACTACGCCTGGCAGGTGCGGGCACTCGACGGTACGGACACCTCCGAGTGGTCCAGGACCTGCTACTTCACCGTCGACGCGCAGGCTCCGGCGAACGCGCCGGGGGTCTCGTCGCCGCAGTTCCCGCCGAACCCGCAGGAGTGGACCCCGGGCGGCACGCCCGGCGTCTTCACCTTCACCGCGAGCGGCGCCACCGACGTGGCCGGATACCAGTACTCCTGGTCCTCGGGCCTGAACGTGATCGGGGTGTACTCGATCGGCCCGGACGGCCTGCCGGTCTGGAAGGACCCGTTCGACGGCCCGGGCATGGTGCGGGCCGGGGCCGACGGCACCGCGACGGTGACGCTGTCCCCGCCGCGCCAGCTCAACACGCTGTACGTGCGCACCGTCGACCGGGCCGGCAACGCCGGGCCGACCACCCAGTACGACGTGAGGGTCACCGACACCGCGCCGACGCTGTCGGTCAACGGCGCGACGAGCTGGGGCTACTACGAGGTCGGCTACGGCGAGGACGTCCACGTCCACGCCACCCCGCACGCCGGCCTCACCGGCGTGGTCGAGTACGGCTACAGCTTCAACGGCGGCGACCCGCAGTACGTGACCGCCGCCGCGGACGGCTCGGCGGACTTCACCGTCGCCCTGCCCGCCCAAGCCGGCAGCTCCAACCTCGATGTGTGGACCGTCAGCGCCAACGGCTGGGTCAGCCCGCGGACCAACGCCTACCTGGTGCTGGTCACCGGCCCGAAGGTCACCTCGGACGTCTACCCGAACGACCCCGAGGGCGACCCGCTGGGCGGTGCCGGAGTGACCGGCACGTTCACCTTCGAACCGCGCCTGCCGAACGTCGAGGAGTACCTGTACTCGTTCGACTGGGCGGAGGCGGGCAGCGTGGCGGCCGACGCCGACGGCAAGGCGACGATCACGTGGACCCCGGCCGAGTCCGGTTTCCACGCCATCACCGTCGTGTCCCGGTCGGCTGACGGCACCTACTCCGACCCCACCGAGTACTACATCTACGTGGCCTGACCCGTAGCGACCTGAGCCCCCGGCCACCCCGGCCGGGGGCTCAGCCGTCCCCGGCGTCTGATGCGCCACTGTCCCTGGTGGAAGCGGTAAGGACTGGGCTACTGTGCGCCCGTGACCGAGGCTGTGACGACGGAGAAAGAGCCGGCGCAGGCACCGCCCCGGCGCCGGTTCCTCCTGGACACCCGACCGCTGCGGCACCGGCCGTACCGGCGCCTGTGGAGCAGCACCATCGTGACGGCCGTGGGCAGCCAGCTCACCGCGGTCGCCGTGCCCAAGCAGATCTACGACATGACCGGCTCCTCGGCCTGGGTCGGCGTCGCCAGCGCCGCGGGCCTGATCCCGCTGATCGTGTTCGCGCTGTGGGGCGGCGCGATCGCCGACACCGTCGACCGGCGCAAGATGCTGCTCTGCACCAACTCCGGCATCGCCCTGCTGTGCACGGTGTTCTGGGTGCAGTCCGCGTTCGACCTCGGCTCGATCCCGCTGCTGCTGATCCTGGTCGCGGTGCAGCAGGCGCTGTTCGGCATGAACATGCCCGCGCGTACGGCGTCGGTGGCCCGGCTGGTGCCCGCCGCCGAACTGCCCGCCGCGGGCGCGCTCAACTCCACCGTCATGCAGGGCGGCCAGATCTTCGGGCCGATGCTGGCCGCGGCCCTGATCCCGGTGCTCGGCCTGCCGCTGCTGTACCTGCTGGACGCGGTGGCGCTGTGCGCGGCGCTGTGGGCGGTGTGGCGGCTGCCGTCCATACCCCCGCTGAACGGCACGGCCCGGCGGGCCGGGCTGCGCGACATCATCAACGGCTTCCGCTACCTGGCCACCCACCGCCTGCTGCTGATCTCCATGGCCGCCGACGTCATCGCGATGGTCTTCGGCATGCCGCGCGCGCTGTTCCCGGAGCTGGCCCACACCGCCTACCCCGGCGTCGACGAGAACTTCGCCCTCGGCCTGCTCTACGCCGCGGTGCCGATCGGCGCGCTGCTCGGCGGTCTGCTCTCCGGCACGTTCTCGCACCTGCGCCGGCACGGGCTGATGGTGACCATCGCGGTCTGCGGCTGGGGTGCGGCGATCATCGGCTTCGGCCTGAGCCGCTCGATCTGGGTGGCCGTGTTCTTCCTCGGCCTCGCGGGCGTCGCCGACATGATGTCGATGGTGTTCCGGGGCGCGATCCTGCAGGCGGCGGCCACCGACGAGATGCGCGGCCGGATGCAGGGCGTGCAGACGGTCGTGGTCGCGGGCGGCCCGCGCCTGGCCGACCTGATCCACGGCGTGGCCGCCCCGGCCGCCGGCGTCACCCTGGCCGTCTCCGGCGGCGGCGTGCTCGTCATGGTCGCGATGGCAGCGATGGCCCTGGCCGTCCCCGCCTTCCTCCGCTACACCGGCCCCCAGCGCTGACGCGCTAGCCGTAGGCGCACTTTCGGGGAAACTGCTGGAATCAAGGCTCGAATTCCAGCAGTTTCCCCGAAAGTGCTGCTCCACAGCGGATGGCGGGCGAGCGGTGGAGGCCATGCCGGGAGTCGAACCCGACGTCATCCGTTTTGCAGACGGAGCGCCCCACCCGGAACGCCACATGGCCGTGCGTGCGGACGGAGGGATTCGAACCCCCTCAGACAAGCACCTGGTTTACAGCCAGGCCCGACTCTCCGACGTCGGCGCGTCCGCGTGTCCTTCTCCGTACGTCGGGATGGCCGGACTCGAACCGGCGACCTCTCGCCCCCCAGACGAGCGCGCTACCAAACTGCGCCACATCCCGTTCCCGGGCGCGGCCCGACCCCCGTCGACCGCCCCCGTGGCGCCCTGAGCAGGATTCGAACCTGCAACCCCCGGCTTCGTAGACCGGTACGCTGTCCCGTTGCGCCATCAGGGCATGGACTTGCGTGGACCCGACCGGACTCGAACCGGCCACCTCCGCTTTGCAAGAGCGGCGCTCTTCCTGATGAGCTACAGGCCCTGGTGGTACCGCTCGCGGGCAAGGATTCGAACCTCGATTCCCTGATCCAGAATCAGGTGTCCTACCGTTGGACGACCCGCGATCGGATCGACCGCGGGTCCCCGTGGACCCCGCGGCCGATCTCAGCGCCGGGCCAGCGCCGCCCAGGACGGAGCCGTCGGGGTGACCCGCAGCGGCATCCGTGCCTCGACCGGCGTCCGGTCCCCCTTGCGCTGGTTGCAGCCGCCACAGGCGGCCACCGTGTTGAGCCAGGTGTTGCGGCCGCCGCGCGAGCTCGGCAGCACGTGGTCGACGGTGCTCGCCGACCCGCCGCAGTACGCGCACCGGTGCCCGTCCCGCACCAGCACGCCGCGCCGCGACCAGGTCGGGCCGCCGCTGAACCGCCAGCGGGTAACCACGTAGCTGACCAGCCGGACCACCCGCGGCATCGGGTACACCCCGACCGCCTGGTCCGGCTCGGCCTCGTGCACCACGGCCACCTGCCGCCACAGCATCCGCAGTGCGTGGCGCAGGCTGACCCGGTGCAGCGGGCCGAGGTCGGCGTTGAGTACCAGTACCCCGTTCATCGGGTCACCTCCTGAATCGAGTCGTGATGTCGAATGGAGCGGTAGCCGGGAGTCGAACCCGGATCCCTGCCATGGCGAGGCAGTGCACTGCCGTTGTGCGACGACCGCCTGTCTTCCCTGAAATTGCTGTATCGCGTAGCCGATGCGGGGCTCGAACCCGCTTTTCCGGGCTGAGAACCCGGGGGCCTACCCATAGCCGAATCGGCCTTGGCGCCGCCTCTTGCGACGCATCACTCATTGCCATCCGCTGTAGAGTTTTCAAACGCCCGCGCCACCGGTGGACCGGAGCAGTCTGTGCTGGTCGTGCGCGTTCGGGAACGGAAAAGCCGCCCGCTCCCGAGGTTCGGGTGCGGGCGGCTGAAGCCGCTTCTGCGACGCTTCAACAGCGTCGTGCACCCTGTTCCCGGAAGCTTTCACAACCGGGTCGACCGGCGTATCGCACGGCGCCGGGCAGGACCGCGTCACCGCAGGGCGTCAGCCACAGCGGCGCGTTGTTCTGTCGGCGGCACATGAGCTTTACTCCGGTCTGTTTCGGATGGTGTCGTTCTTGGTGGGCATACCGTATTGCGATCGCCTCGGACCCGGCAACCCTATTTACGCGAGCATCGTTCGCGCTGCTGGAGGCTCGGAAACGGGACGAGCCCGCGGCACGGGGCCACGGGCTCGTCCGGTACTGCGATCAGCCTTCGGTCACCGTCACGACCAGCGGCCCACCGGGCATCGGCAGGGCACCGGCGAACCCGTAGCCGTACGCGGCCCGGTTGCCCGCCTCGTCGTTGAGCTCGAAGCCGCCCGTGTACACACCCGGGCTCTGAGTGCCCAGCCACGTCTCGACGGTGATGGTGCCATCGTCGTTCTGCTGCGCCCAGCTCGAGTTGCCGCCGACACCCACGCCCTGAGCGTTGAAGAACTGGAAGTTGTACAGCCCGATGCGGGACTGCTCGGAGGGCGCCAGGGTCACCGTTGCGCGGATGTTGGTCATCTCGTTCGGCGTACCCGAAGTACGACTCAACACCACGCTGACCACCACCGGAGCGGTGGTGTCCGCCACCTGGCTCACCCGCAGACCCAGGTCGGAGTTGCCGAACTCAGTGCCGTACAGCGCAAGGTTGCCCGCCGCGTCCTGCACCTCGATTCCGCTGACATTGCAGCCCGAGTACGAGGCGGGCACGGTCAGCTCCACCGAGACGATCCCGTCGGCCGCCACCATCGGGGTGGTGTCCAACTGCCAGCACTCTGAGTGCACCCGCACCGAGGTGACGGCACCCTGCGCACCAGCGGGCAGCAGGCTGAGCCGCACCGGCTTGTCCTCGCGCCAGTTGTCGACCTCGGTGGCGCTGAGCGCGAAGCCGCTCGCGCTCAGCGGCGAGTTGCTGGTGGTGTGCACATCGCTGGTCTCGGCATCGACCTCACGAGTCGCGCTGTTGCCCGCAAGGTCGGTCAACTCCACGCCCGTCACGTGCCACACCCCGGCAGGCGACCCCTGCGGCAGCGTGAACGACAGCTCGCACCACACCATGCTGTCGTCCGAATTCGGGAAGTCTCCGCACAACGACGTGGACGAGTCGACCTTCACCAGCTGGATCGGCCACACGACCCGGGTGTCCCCGGGACCGCGCAGCTTCACCTTGCCCTTCCAGAAACCGGACTGCTGGTCCAGGAAGTACGCGGTGTACTTGAAGGTCAGCTGACGGCCATCGGTGTAGAGCTCGGGCCGCTGCTCCCAGCTGCGGCCGAACAGCTGCAGCACCGGCGCCTCGGTGTCCACGAGCTCAGTCACGGCCACCGTGCTGTCGAAAGCCGCGAGCTTGTCCGTGCCGTAGGAGCGGGTGTTGCCGAGGTCGTCAGCCGCCGTCACCTTGACGACCCGCCAGGTCACCTGCGCCGCCGGCCCGTACTGCGGCACCACGAAGTGCAGGGTGTACGACGACAGCTGCGCGGTCGCCGGGCTGTCGGCGACCACGTCCGCCGTGCCGCCGGGCTGCGACCGCCAGTTGTAGCTCCGCGCCGGGCCCACGGCGACATCGCCGTTGAACAGCCTCAGCTCAACCGTGCCGTGCACGTCGGTCGCGGCCGCGTCCGGGTCGGACACGGTCCACGTCAGGTCGACGGTACGACCGGACGGTGACTCGGCGGTCGCGTCGACGGAGTCCGCCGAGAACGCGAGCGCGGTCAGGCCCAACTTGGCCCGCTCAGCCGTGACGGCGGCGGCCGAAGCCGGTCCGGCGGCCGCGAACACGGCCAGAGATGCGATCGCAGCCGTGCTCAGGATGCGCTTTCGCAGGGGTGTCAACAGATCCTCCCGTGATGAGTGCCCCGCTGCGGCGGGACGCTCGACACGCTAGCGATCGCGTGCATCCCCCGCTGCCCCGTCACGTTTCCCAGCTCCAGCTGCCGGGGCCCCTCGACACTGGAGACGGCTACTGCCCCATGCGGCAAGCCGCGGTGGTAGATCGGGGTGGACCGAGGAGGCGGACGGCGACTCTGAGCAGGCGCCCGCCGGAGCTCGATCGCGGTTCGCGCAGGTGTAGCTCGGGTTCGCCGGCGGCATCGTCGGGTACCTGTTCGGCCCCGGGCCTCCCGCTACCTGGGTCTGCTCACCGGCGGGCCGACCCGAGGGGATCAGATGGGGTCCGGTATCGCCGCCGCCCTGGTCACCGGGGGCCGGCGCGAGGCTCCTAGCTCCGCACCGAAAGGTCGGATCGGTCGGTGCGATGGGTTCGGTCTCCCGGGCACTCGCGGAGGTCCTAGTTCGACTGCGTGTTGTCCCGGCGTTTGCTCTACTGGAGATGAATGCCCAAGCAGACGACCTGGGGGTGCGTCATGAGCGTTCGAGATCGGGCGCGCACGCTGACGATTGCTCTTGCCTGTATGGCCCTGCTCGCCTGGGGCTCCGTCGACCCGCCCGCCGCATTCTCGGCGCAGGCCGAAACGTCTACAGCTACTTCAGCGGTGGCGACTTCGGTCGTGCTTACAGCGCAGACGACTGATTTCGAGCCCAGTGTGCTGTACAACGGTGGAGACTTCACGTCCGTAGAAGTGACGGTTAAGAACAATGGTCCGGATAACGTTAGCGTCAACCCTTTGTCCTTTACGATCACCGCTTCCGATGGCGCCAAGCACAGCACCGAACTCGGTGAGGACGCGAACCAGATCGACACGCTCACCTTGGCTGCCGGAGAGCACGTAACGGGCGCGATAACCGCCGAAGGCAAGTTCAAACCCGCTCGGGTCACGTTCTCCCCGAAGTACAACGTCACCGTCGTTGCCGACGTCAGCAAGTGATCCAGGTCAGGCGCGTAGGCGCTCCGAGCCGCGTAACGTCAACCGAAGATTCGAGATCGTAGGAAAGGCTGCTGGCCTGGAGGGGCTTCGGATGCATGACCTCTCGCGACGCGGCCGACGGCATCGACCGGATCATGAACGATCCTGACGCTGAAAACTCGGCCAGGTAGCTAGATCAAAAATCTCTAGGCTTTACCGGTGGCTTCATCTGGCCATCGGTAAAGCCTAGTTTCATGAACGTTTTACCTGGTGGAGCCTAGGAGAATCGAACTCCTAACCCCCGCCTTGCAAAGGCGGTGCTCTGCCAATTGAGCTAAGGCCCCGGGGGACGGGTCAGCAGGCCCGTCAGATTAGCGGAGATCGGGGGCGGTCGTGGCCTCGTGCCACAGTTCCCGCTCGTCGCTGGCCGCCTTAAGCTTCTTGGCGACCAGTGCGATCGCCACGCCGACACCGGCGACGATCAGCAACTTCTTCCACATGATGAGCACCTTACGCTCGGGAGTGGGGCTAGCTGGAATCGAACCAGCGACCTCAGAGTTATCAGCTCTGCGCTCTAACCGACTGAGCTATAGCCCCGTGCGCGACAACGAACCTTACCGCACTGATCCGGCCTCTTCCAAACCGGTATCCCCCTCCGCGCGTCGCGCCGCCCGCCAAGCCCATCCCACAGCCACCCAGCAGGCCACACCACCTGCCAAGATCACCAAACGAGTCCCGAGGACGCCGCCCGCGCGCCTGAGCCACTGCCACCCTCGCGGCGGCCATGCCACCGAGTGGCGACCTCGGCGACACGAGGTCACCCGCCCGACCCGGCTGCCATCGACCCCAACTGGAACCTGGCCCGCTACGGACCCTGACCCGCTGCAGGACCTTGACCTGCTGCAGGACCTTGACCTGCTGCAGGACCTTGACCCGCCGCAGGACCCGGCCCGCCGCAGAGACCTGGCCCGCCGCAGCATCCTGCCGCTGGGCCGAGGTGACGTCGAGGAGGCAGACCTGGGCGCCACTGGACCGCGCCGAGCCCGCGGTCGCCTCGATGATCGGCTTTTCGGGTCGCGATGTGCCGTTCAACTGCCTCAGGCGACACAAACCAACGATCAAGCGGGGTCTGGCGCCAGAAGATCGCCGTTTCCGGGCGATATCCAGCCGTCCAGCACACAGCCAGCCACGAACATGACCGCAGACACCGATCACCGGCCCTACTCCATAAACGCTGGCCCATGACGGGGAAACCGCCAAGGTCATCTTCGACTGGATAGGCCAACGTATATAGAAGGGCACGCGCGGCCCGCCCAGCGAGCGACCGAAGCGCGCGACCCAAGCGGGACCGAACCGCGCGACGGGATCGAGGACGGGGCGGAACGCGGCTCGCCCAGCGCACGACCGGAGCGGGCACGGGCCGCAGTGGGCTGGGACAGCAAAGATCGCGGGCTGCGGTCGTACCCACGGCGAAGTCCGTGTGGAACGACCGCGACCCGCGATCTCAGAGCTCGACCCACCCAGGCCAGGTACCGACGTCCGGGCCGCGGCACGACCGCGGCCCGGTGACCGTCAGTCCCGCTCGGCCAGCGTGATCTCGATGCCGCCGACCAGGTCGGCGCAGACGTTGTAGATGAAGGCGGACAGGGTGGCCAGCGCGGTGAACAGCACCACGTTGATCGCGCCCAGAATGGCCGAGGTGCCGATCACGCCGCCGGCGCTGATGCGGAACGCGCCGCCGCCGCCGTTGGACGTGAACAGGTCGGCCAGGGTGCCGTTCAGCGAGTTGAACACACCCATCGCGTCCAGCGCGAGGTAAAGCACCGACGTCGCCACCACGATGACGACGAGCAGCACGAACGACACCGCGAAGGAGAACTTCATCACCGACCACGGGTCGATGCGCTTGATGCTCAGCCGGGCCCGGCGCGGTCCGCGCGAGGCGGACGTGCCGGCGCTGGAGCGCGCGGCCCGGACCGCTTCGGTGACGCGTACGGCGCCCGCGCTGGCGCTGCTGACCACCGAGCGCAGCGCCGATGAGCCGGCTGCCGCCCGACCGGTCGCGGCGGCGGGTCTCTCGGCGCTGGTGGCGGTCTCGCCCTCCGGCACCGGCATGCCCGCCGGTCGCGTGTACGTGGCAGCACCGCTGCTACCAGCCTGGTCCTGGGCCGGGGTCGGCTCGGACTGATCTGCGGGGACTGTCGCGCGGCCCACGGCCGCCCGGCCGGTCGCCGCGCCGGCCTCGCCGCCGTCCTTCTCGACCGGGTTAGCCGGTGCCCCCGCGGCACCCGACATCGCCTGTGTCTCCGTCATGCACTAGTCCTGTTCGTCCGGCTCATCGGCATTGCGGGCAATGGCGACGAGGGTTACGCCTTCTGGGAGGTCCATCAGCTTGACACCCATTGTGTTCCGATCGCGCGTCCGCCGCACGGGCTTCACCGGAGTTCGGATAACTCCGCCGTTGCTCGTGATAGCGAAGAGCTCGTCTTCCGGGCTGATAACGACCGCACCCACCAGTCCGCCACGGCGTTCGGTGATCTTTGCGGTCAGTACGCCCTTACCGCCCCGGCCCTGGACCGGGTACTCGTCGATCGGGGTGCGCTTGGCGTAGCCGCCGTTGGTGGCCACGAGTACGTCCAGCACGTCCATGCCGTCGCGGACCACCTCCATCGCCAGCAGCTCGTCGCCGTCGCCGAAGCGCATGCCGATGACACCCGAGGTGGCCCGGCCCATCGGCCGCAGCGCCTCGTCGGTCGCGTTGAACCGGATCGCCTGCGCCTGCTTGCTCACCAGGAGCAGGTCGTCCTCGGCCGCGATCAGGGCCGCGCCGACGAGCTCGTCGTCGTCACGCAGGTTGATCGCGATGATGCCCCCGCTGCGGTTGGAGTCGAACTCCGCCAGCGCGGTCTTCTTGACCAGGCCGTTCTTGGTGGCGAGCACCAGGTACGGCGCGACCTCGTAGTCGGCGATCTCGATCACCTGGGCGATCGACTCGTCCGGCTGGAAGGCGAGCAGGTTGGCCACGTGCTGGCCCTTGGCCACGCGCGAGGCCTCCGGGAACTCGTACGCCTTGGCGCGGTAGACCCGGCCCTTGTTCGTGAAGAACAGGATCCAGTCGTGCGTGGAGCAGACGAAGAAGTGGCTGACGATGTCGTCCTGCCGCAGCGTCGCCCCGGAGACGCCCTTGCCGCCGCGCTTCTGCGAACGGTAGAGGTCAACCTTTGTCCGTTTGGCGTACCCGGTTCGGGTGATGGTGACGACGACGTCCTCGCGGGCGATGAGGTCCTCCATGGAGACCTCGCCGTCGAACGGGATGATCTTCGTCCGGCGCTCGTCGCCCCACTTGGCCACGACGTCGCCGAGCTCCTCGGAGATGATGCGGCGCTGGCGCTCCGGCTTGGCCAGGATGTCCTTGAGGTCGGCGATCTCGAGCTCGATCTTGGCGAGCTCGTCGATGATCTTCTGACGCTCCAGCGCGGCCAGGCGGCGCAGCTGCATGTCGAGGATCGCGGTCGCCTGGATCTCGTCGACGTCGAGCAGCTGCATGAGGCCGGTCTTGGACTCCTCCGCGCTCGGCGCGCGGCGGATGAGGGCGATGACCTCGTCCAGCATGTCCAGCGCCTTGACCAGACCGCGCAGGATGTGGGCCCGCTCCTCGGCCTTGCGCAGGCGGTACGCGGTCCGGCGCTGGATGACCTCGATCTGGTGCGTGACGTAGTGCAGCAGGAACTGGGCCAGGTTCAGCGTGCGCGGCACGCCGTCGACCAGGGCCAGCATGTTGGCGCCGAAGGTCTCCTGCAGCTGGGTGTGCTTGTAGAGGTTGTTCAGCACCACCTTGGCGACGGCGTCGCGCTTGAGCACGAGCACCAGCCGCATGCCCGTACGGCCCGAGGACTCGTCGCGGATGTCGGCGATGCCGCCGAGCTTGCCCTCCTTGACCAGGTCGGCGACGCGCTCGGCGAGGTTGTCCGGGTTGACCTGGTAGGGCAGCTCGGTGACGACCAGGCAGGCACGGCCCTTCTTGTCCTCCTCGACCTCCACCACGGCGCGCATGCGGATGGAGCCGCGGCCGGTGCGGTAGGCCTCCTCGATCGCGGAGGTGCCCACGATCAGGCCGCGGGTCGGGAAGTCCGGGCCCTTGACGATGCGGATGGCCTCGTCCAGGACGGTCGCCTCGTCGGCCTCCGGGTTCTCCAGGCACCACTGCACGGCCTTGGCGATCTCGCGCAGGTTGTGCGGCGGGATCTTCGTGGCCATCCCGACGGCGATGCCCTCGGAGCCGTTGACCAGTAGGTTCGGGAAGCGCGACGGCAGGATCGTCGGCTCCTGGTTGCGGCCGTCGTAGTTCGGGACGAACTCGACCGTGTCCTCGTCGATGTCGCGCAGCAGCTCCATCGCGAGCGGGAACAGGCGGCACTCGGTGTACCGCATGGCCGCGGCGGGGTCGTTGCCCGGCGAGCCGAAGTTGCCGTTGCCGTCGATCAGCGGGTAGCGCAGCGACCAGGGCTGGGCCATGCGGACCAGCGAGTCGTAGATCGCGGTGTCGCCGTGCGGGTGGTAGTTGCCCATCACCTCGCCGACGACGCGGGCGCACTTGAAGTAGCCGCGGTCGGGGCGGAAGCCGCCGTCGTACATCGCGTAGAGGATCTTGCGGTGCACGGGCTTGAGGCCGTCGCGCACGTCCGGCAGGGCGCGGCCGACGATGACGCTCATCGCGTAGTCGAGGTACGACCGCTGCATCTCCACCTCGAGCCCGACGGGCTCGATGCGCCCGTGGACGCCGAAGTCCTCTTCCGGCCTTGGGTCGGGAGTCTCGCTCACTGTTTAAAACTCTTTCCCACGTCTATAGCTGAGAAGCTGTGGATAACGCTGTGGATCAGGGGCCGTCCTGTGGATAAACGTGCTGTTTACCCACAGGACGGCATACGGCGTATCAGATGTCCAAGAACCGGACATCTTTCGCGTTGCGCTGGATGAACGAACGGCGCGCCTCCACGTCCTCACCCATCAGCACGCTGAAGAGCTCGTCGGCGGTTGCCGCGTCGTCCAAGGTCACCTGGCGCAGGGTGCGGGTACCCGGGTTCATCGTGGTCTCCCACAGCTCCGGGTAGTTCATCTCGCCCAGACCCTTGAACCGCTGGATGTCGTCCGGCTTGGCGTTGGGCTTGGTCTCCTGGCGCAGGCGGATCAGGCCGTCGCGCTCGCGGTCGGAGTACGCGTACTGCGCGTCGTCGCCCTTCTTGTTCCACTTGATCTTGAACAGCGGCGGCGAGGCGAGGTACACGTGGCCGAGTTCCACCAGCGGCCGCATGAACCGGAACAGCAGCGTGAGCAGCAGCGTCTGGATGTGCTGGCCGTCGACGTCCGCGTCGGCCATCAGCACGATCTTGTGGTACCGCAGCTTCTCGATGTCGAACTCGTCGTGGATGCCCGTGCCCAGCGCCGTGATCAGCGCCTGGACCTCGTTGTTCTTGAGCACCTTGTCGATGCGGGCCTTCTCGACGTTCAGGATCTTGCCGCGGATCGGCAGGATCGCCTGTACCCGCGGGTCGCGGCCCTGCTTGGCCGAGCCGCCGGCCGAGTCGCCCTCGACGATGAACAGCTCGCACATCTTCGGGTCGGTCGACTGGCAGTCGGCCAGCTTGCCCGGCATCGAGCCCGACTCCAGCAGCGACTTGCGCCGGGCCAGCTTGCGCGCCTGGGCGGCGGCGATGCGGGCACGGGCCGCCTGGGAGGCCTTACCGATGATCATCTTGGCCTCGGCCGGGTTGCGCTCCAGCCAGTCCGCCAGCCACTCGTTGCAGACCTTCTGCACGAAGCTCTTGACCTCGGTGTTGCCGAGCTTGGTCTTCGTCTGGCCCTCGAACTGGGGGTTGCGCAGCTTCACCGAGATGATGGCGGCCAGACCCTCGCGGATGTCCTCGCCCGAGAGCTTCTCGTCGCTCTTGAGGATCTTCTTGTCCGCGCCGTACTTGTTGACGATGGTCGTCAGCGCCGCACGGAAACCCTCTTCGTGCGTGCCGCCCTCGTGCGTGTTGATGGTGTTCGCGAACGTGTAGACGCTCTCACCGTACGACTCGTTCCACTGCATCGCGATCTCGAGCGCCATGCCGTCGGCCTCGGCGTCGAACTCGACGACCGACTTGTGGATGGGGCTCTTGGTGTTGTTGAGGTGACGCACGAAGTCGGAGATGCCGCCCTTGTAGCAGAAGGTCACCTCGCGGATCTCGACCTCCTCGTCACCAGCGCCGGCCAGCGGGCGCTCGTCGCGCAGCGCGATGGTCAGGCCCCGGTTGAGGAACGCCATCTCCTGCACCCGGCGGTAGATGGTCTCGAAGTTGAACTCGACCGTCTCGAAGATCGTCGGGTCCGGGTAGAACGTCACGCTCGTGCCGGTCTTGGTGGTGGGTTCACCCTTCACCAGCGGCTCGGGCTTGGTGTTGTTGTAGCGCTGGGTCCAGACGAACCCGTCCTTCTTGATCTCCAGGTCGATCCGGGTGGACAGCGCGTTCACCACCGAGATGCCGACACCGTGCAGACCACCGGAGACCGCGTACGCCTCGCCGTCGAACTTGCCGCCGGCGTGCAGCACGGTCAGCACGACCTCGACGGTCGGCCGCTTCTCCTTCGGGTGCATGTCGACCGGGATGCCACGGCCGTTGTCCACCACGCGCACGCCGCCGTCGGCCGTCAGCGTGATCAGGATCGTGTCGCAGGCTCCCGCGAGCGCCTCGTCGACGGCGTTGTCGACCACCTCCCAGATCAGGTGGTGCAGACCGCGCTCACCGGTCGAGCCGATGTACATGCCCGGGCGCTTGCGAACCGCCTCCAGGCCCTCCAGAACGGTGATCGACGATGCGTTGTAGTCCTTCTGCGCTGCCACTCTCAATCCCTCCTCCGCCGCCACAGGCGGCGGGGACAAACGTTCCGGCCTGCACGCCCCGCTTCGGCGGGGCCGGGGTCCGTCAGACCTGGTCATGAGCGTCACGGGGCGTGCGTCGCACACCTGCCGGCCAGCGGCGGACGCGACGACCCACCCGGTGTCGCGCACGACGGTCCACCCAGTGTTCCTACTCTGGCAGCGATCCTACTTGGTCGAGCCGACAATCGCCGCACGGGAGCACCCCCAGTACGCCGTTTCGCACCCCTCAGGGCCACGTAGCCGCCCGAACGGCTCCGGTCGCAACTCCCCCCACGGCTGAGTGGGCATGCTCCCCGCCTCGACGGCCGGAGCGCCGATCCGCGCGACCTGAGCGCCGTTCGGGCGAGAAGCACCGGTTCAGAGGGTCGCGCCGGGGCACCAATATGCCGTAAGTTGCGCTCGCCCCCTGTGCTCGCCATGACCGGCAGAGCCGGGACGCAAACCCCTACGCGAGAGGCTGAGATGGGGCTGGACAACGTCGCCGTGCAGTGGCCACGCACCGGGCGCTTCTACGACCCGGTCGCACCCGCGGAATTCGTCGACTTCGCCGAGCTGGCCGAGCAGCCGTCCACGGCGGCGCCGACGGCGGCGCTGGCCGGGCACATCGCCCGCACCGGCACGGTGCGGGCGACGGCCTACACCGAGGTGATCGACCTGCTGCTCGGCCTCAAGGGTGTGCTCTACGCCACCGAGGCCGCCGAGGAGGACGAGGACCCGGTCATCGACCCGGACGGGTGCGCCTGGATCGCCGGCGGGCTGGAGAAGTTCGTGGCTGGCCACCGGCCCCACGGCGAGACCGTCACCTTCGACAGCGTCGCCGCCGTGCTGCGGGCCGCCCTGTCCGACTCGCGCCTGCCCGAGCAGCAGCTGCGCTGGCTCGAGCAGCGCCTGGACGCGCTGCGCGAGGAGACCGACGGCGACCCGCAGTGGAGCTTCCCGCTCTCGGAGTTCGGCGTGCTCGCCCACTTCTACCGCCGCTGCGCCGACCGCGGCTTCGCGGTCTACGCCGAAAGTTGATCCACCCGTGCCCCGCGTCGACGGGGCACGGGATCAGATCCGGAGTATCAGGACTGCTCGTCGCCGGGCCCGGCCTGCGCGCCCGGGCGGCGGCGGCGCAGCAGGAGCCAGCCGCCCAGGGCCACGATGACGACGGCGGCGCCGGTGGCGACCAGTACGCCGTACGACAGGTCGCCGTTGACCGGCACCTCAGGTGCCGCGCCGAGCGACTTGTTGCCGATGCACAGGTCCGTCCGGCCCTCGCGGCTGTAGACGAAGTAGCGGTTGCCCTCGACGAAGTCGAAGCCGCAGCTCGGCCCCTCCACCGCAGTCTTGATCTCCACCTCGCCCACGGCCTGGCCCTTGACCACCGACTCGACCTTGAGGGTGGCGGTGAGGTCGCCGGAGCCGCCGTTCAGGAGCGGACGGTCGGTGTCCACCACCACCCCGGTGAAGGCCAGATCCGCCCATTCCAGGGACTCGGCCGGTTTCGACTCGGCGCAGCTGCACGCACACGCCGTCGTGGTCGGGCCGAGCACCAGTAGAGATGCCGTCGACAGCACGACGGCCAGAGTCGCCCACAGTTTCCGCATGGCACTCAGACAGCCGGGTCGGCCGCCGGGTTCCCGCTCAGCCGTAGGTGTCGCCGGGGCCGGAGCCGCGCACCCGCTTGCGGCCGTGCGACCACGAGGGCGCGGCCGGGCCGTGGATGTGCAGCTTGGTGACGACGTTGTGGCCGACCACCCCGGCGATCCGGCCCAGGATGGTGCGCGCCAGCAGCCGCAGCTGGGTGGCCCAGGCGGTCGACTCGGCCTCGACGGTCAGCTCGCCGTTCTCCAGCTTCACCGGGCGGCTGTGCGCGGCGATGTCCGGGCCGACGACCTTCTCCCACTCCCCGAAGACGGTCGCCTCGGCGGTGGGCCGCTGCCAGCCCCGCTGCTTCATCAGCTTGGCCAGCACGTCGCCGAGCTTGGCCGGGTCGCGCGGGTCCGGCCCAGGGCCGGAGTAGCCGCGCGGACGGTAGCGCCGGTTGGTGTCGGTCTGCGCGGCCGCCGCCTCGATGCGGGCGGCGCGCTTCTTGAGCGCCGCGTCGAGCGCGGCCCGGGCCAGCTGCGGGCCGTTCGACTCCGGCTTCGGCGTCGGTACGGACTCAGACACGCGCCACCTCCCCCGGCTCCACCCGGAATCTTGCCCCGCGCAGCGACGCGGGCACATCAGCCTCCACGGCACAGGTCACGATCACCTGGGCCGCGTCGGCGATCAGCCCGGCCAGCCGCTCCCGGCGCCCCGTGTCCAGCTCCGCGAAGACGTCGTCGAGCACCAGCACCGGCTCGATCCCGTCCGCCCGCAGCAGGCTGTACCCGGCCAGCCGCAGCGCCAGCGCGTACGACCAGGACTCGCCGTGGCTGGCGTAGCCCTTCACCGGCAGGTCGCCCAGGCGCAGCACCAGGTCGTCGCGGTGCGGCCCGGCCAGTGTCGTGCCCCGGGCCACCTCGTCGGCGCGCACCTCGGCCAGCGCCGCCAGGATCGCCTCCGCAGTCGGCTCGGCCACCGACCCGCGGTACTCGGCCACCGCCTTGCCCGTCCCGGCGCTCACCTGCTGGTAGGCGTCCTCCAGGTACGGCGAGAGCTGCTCGACCAGGGCAAGCCGGGCCCGCAGCAGCTGCGCCCCGTGCTCGGCGAGGTGGGTGTCCCACACCTCCAGGGTGCTCAGGTCGCCGCCCTGCCGGGTCACCTTGCGCGTCAGGTACGCGGTGCGCAGCAGGGCGTTGCGCTGCTTGAGCACCCGCTCGTAGTCGGCCCGCACCGCGGCGAACCGGGGCTGCCGGGCCGTCAGCAGGTCGTCGAGGTAGCGGCGGCGCTGGTCCGGGTCGCCGCGCACCAGGGACAGGTCCTCGGGGGCGAACAGCACCAGCCGCAGCGCGCCGAGGATGTCGCGGGGGCGGCGCGCCGGGGAGCGGCCCAGCCGGGCACGGTTGGCCCGGCCGGGGACGATCTCCAGCTCCACCAGCAGCTCGCGCTGCTCGTGCACGATCGCGCACCGGATCACGCCGGTGCTCGCGCCGACCCGGACCAGCGGCGCGTCGGTGGAGACGCGGTGGCTGGCCAGGGTGGCGACGTAGCCCATCGCCTCGACGAGGTTGGTCTTGCCGACCCCGTTCGGGCCGATCAGCACGTTCGGTCCGGGCTCGAGGTCGACGCCCACCCGCGCGTACGAGCGGACGTCGACGAGTTCGAGCCTGCGGACGTACACGCCAGACTCAGCCGGCGGGCTTGGTGTCGACGGCGCGCACAGCGTGCCCGCCGAACTGGTTGCGCAGCGCGGCGATCGCCTTCATCGCGGGCGAGTCGTCCTGGCGGGACTCGAACCGGGTGAACAGCGCCGCCGAGATCACGTGCAGCGGCACGGCGAGGCGGATCGCCTCCTCGACGGTCCAGCGGCCCTCGCCGGTGTCGTCGGCCCAGCCCTTGATCTTGTCCAGGTGCGGGTCGGCCTCCAGCGCGGCGTCCATGAGGTCGAGCAGCCACGACTTGACCACGGTGCCCTCGCGCCACGACTTGAAGACGCCGGGCACGTTGGTGACGAGCTCGGACGCCTCCAGCAGCTCGTAGCCCTCGGCGTAGGCGTGCATCAGGCCGTACTCGATGCCGTTGTGGACCATCTTGGCGTAGTGGCCGGCGCCGACCGGGCCCGCGTGCACGAAGCCGAACTCGCCCGCGGGCTTGAGCGCCTCGAAGACCGGCATCAGCCGGGCGATGTGCTCGTCGGAGCCGCCGGCCATCAGACCGTAGCCGTACTCCTTGCCCCAGACGCCGCCGGAGACGCCGACGTCGACGTAGCCGATGCCCTTGGGCGACAGCCGCTCGGCGCGGGGGCCGTCAGAGCTGAACCGCGAGTTGCCGCCGTCGATGATGACGTCGCCGGGGCTGAGCAGCCCCGCCAGCTCGTCGATCACCGGCTCGGTGACCGCGACGGGCACCATCACCCACACCGCGCGCGGGGCGTCGAGCTTGGCGACGAGGTCGGCCAGGCTTTCGGCGTCCGAGATCTGCGGGTTGTGGTCGTACCCGACGACGTCGTGACCGGCCTCGGTGAGGCGGTCCCGCATGTTGCCGCCCATCCGACCCAGTCCGACCAGTCCGAGCTGCATGTCTTCCCCCTTGGTGCGGTTGTGCTGTGTTGGTGCCCTGGTGCTACCCGTCTGGGTCAGCGGCCGACCCGGATCGGCATGATCAGGTAGCGGAAGCCCGGGATGGCCGCGCCCTCGGCGTCGGCGGGGGTGATCACGGCCGGCTTGAAGGGGTCGTTGAACGAGAACACGGCGGTCGGCGCGCCCAGCGCCGCCAGCCCCTCGATGAGGTACTGCGGGTTGAACGCGATCGTCATCGCCTCGCCGGTGAACGTGGCGTCCATCGCCTCGCTCGCCCGGGCCTCCTCGGTGCCGCCGGCCTCGACCACGAGACCATCCTCACTGAAGCTCAGCCGCACCGGAGTCGCTTTCTCGGCGACGAGCGAGACGCGCTTGACGACCTCGACCAGCGACGAGACGGCCACCCGGGCCTCGGAGGCGTAGCTGGGCGCGAACAGCGACCGCACCGGCGGGTACGACTGCCCGTCGAGCAGGCGGCTGGTGGTGCGCCGGGTGCCGCCGACCTTGGCGCCGCCCACGAAACCGATCATGCCCTCACCGGCGCCGCCGCCGGCGAGGGCGATGGTCACGTCGCCGCCGGTCGGGCCGAGGGTCTTGGCCGTGTCGGCCAGGGTGCGCGCGGGCACCAGGGCGTTGACGCTGATGGAGTCGTCGTCCGGGGTCCAGGTGATCTCCCGGATGGCCAGCCGGTACCGGTCGGTGGCGAGCAGGGCCAGGGAGTCCCCGGTCAGCTCCAGCCGCACGCCGGTCATCATCGGCAGCGTCTCGTCGCGCCCGGCCGCGATGGCGACCTGCGCCACCGCCGAGGCGAACACGGCCGCGTCCACGCGACCGGCGCTGGCGGGCAGCTCCGGCAGGGTCGGGTAGTCCTCGACCGGCATCGTCGGCAGGGTGAACCGGGCGCTGCCGCAGACCAGCTCCAGGTGCGCGCCGACGGCGGCGATCTCGACCGGCTTGGCCGGCAGCGCCTTGGTGATCTCGGCGAGCAGGCGGCCGGAGACCAGCGTGGCCCCGTCCGCGTCGGCCTGGACCTCGACGTCCACCTGGTTGGAGACCTCGTAGTCGAAGCCCGAGACGTGCAGGCGGCCGTCGGCCACGCGCAGCATCACTCCGGCGAGCACCGGCACCGACGGGCGGCTGGGCAGGCTCTTGGCCGTCCAGGCCACGGCGTCGGCGAGCGCATCACGCTCCACTCGGAACTTCATCTTCAGCCTCCATGGTCACGTTGATGCTGCCTTGCTGACCGGTAAAACCTTAGGACCCTGCGGGCGATCTCTTCTCGGGGACCCCTGTGCACAGTGAGGCCGTACGGCATCCACACCTGCCCGCTCCCCGGTGATTGTTTGTTTTCTCTCTTAGAGATAACTGACGTCTTCATCATCGGTGCTGTGGAAACTGTGGATTACGCCTGTCTTCGCAGCTCAGGGCACTTGTGGGCCTGTGGAGGGGCGGTGGACAGCGCGTGGATAACCGGCCGGTTTCTCCACAGGCCCGGCTTCGTCCACCGGTTGTCCACCGGCGTCCACAGGTTATCCACCGTCAATCCCCAGGGTTTCTCCCCAATCTGTGGACACCGGGGCCGTACGTCCTCCACAGCGATATCCACCGATCTTGCGCCGCTGTCCACGGATCATGGCCCTGCGTCCACAGCCCGTCCACACCCTTTCCACAGCAAGATTTTTTGGCCGTTCTTCGTCCACATGCGTCCACAGCCCGTCCACAAGAAATCCACCGGGTTATCCACGGGGTTTTCCACCGTCGCTGTGGACAACGAGGCAGTGGTTCGACAGGTCTCGATGGCCCCGCGATCATCCCCAGCCTGTGCACAACGGGTGGGGAAACATCCTTACCCGGGGGTACGACAGCCCTGGTCCACCGATGCGAACGCCCCGCGCGGCGGTGTGCCGGGCGGGGCGTTCGAGCTGGCTGCGGAGAGCTGTGGAGAAAGAGGTCAGATCTGCTTGATGCGGTTGGTCAGCTCGGCGATCTGGTTGTAGAGCGAGCGGCGCTCGGCCATCTGCTGCCGGATCTTCCGGTCGGCGTGCATGACCGTGGTGTGGTCGCGGCCGCCGAAGGCCTGCCCGATCCGGGGCAGCGACAGGTCGGTCAGCTCGCGGCACAGGTACATGGCCACCTGGCGGGCGTTGACCAGCACCCGCGAGCGCGAGTGCCCGCGCAGGTCCTCCAGGCTCACCCCGAAGTACTCCGAGGTCGACATCATGATCTGGTCGGCGGTGATCTCCGGGGCCGCGTCGTCGGGGATGAAGTCGCGCAGCACCTCCTCGGCGATGGACAGCTTCACCTGCTCCCGGCTGAGGTTGGCGTACGCGGTGACCCGGATCAGCGCGCCCTCGAGTTCGCGGATCGAGTTCGACACCCGGGAGGCGATGAACTCCAGCACGTCCGGCGGCGCCAGCAGCCGCTCCTGCGCCGCCTTCTTCTGCAGGATCGCGATGCGCGTCTCCAGGTCCGGCGGCTGGATGTCGGCGAGCAGGCCCCACTCGAAGCGGGTCCGCAGCCGGTCCTCCAGCGTCGACAGCGCCTTGGGCGAGCGGTCGGAGGTGATGACGATCTGCTTGTTGGCGTTGTGCAGGGTGTTGAAGGTGTGGAAGAACTCCTCCTGCGTCCGGTCCCGCTTCTCCAGGAACTGGATGTCGTCGATCAGGAGGATGTCCACATCCCGGTAGCGGCGCTGGAAGGCACTGGCCTTGTCGTCGCGGATCGAGTTGATGAAGTCGTTGGTGAACTCCTCGGTCGACACGTACCGGACGCTGCGGGCGTGGCCGAGCTCCTGCGCGTAGTGGCCGATGGCGTGCAGCAGGTGGGTCTTGCCGAGGCCGGAGCCGCCGTAGATGAACAGCGGGTTGTAGGCCTTGGCCGGCGATTCGGCCACGGCTACCGAGGCGGCGTGGGCGAACCGGTTGGACGCGCCGATGACGAAGGTCTCGAACCGGTACTTCGGGTTGAGCTTGTTGCCGCCCGACTCCCACTGCGAGCCGGGGGTGGCGCCGGGGCGCCGCTCGTCGCGCATGGCACCGAGCCCGGCCCGCGGGTCGACCGGGCCGGTGCCCCGGCCGGGGCCCGAATCAGGCGGGCCGTCGCGGTCGGCTGCGCGCATCGGCGCGGTGCGGGCGGGCACCGGCGGCTCGGGATGGCGCGGCGCGGGTACTCCGAACAGCGCGTCCTCGCCGTCCGCGGGCGGCGCGACCGCGGGGTGCTCGACGGGCGCGGCAGGGAACGGAGTGGGTGTAGAGAAAGAGGAGACAGGTGGGGCGGCCGAGTACTCCGGCGCCGCCGTCGTGGGCGGGGCGGCCGGGCGGGCGCCGGACTCGTCGGGCGGCCGGATCTTCACGGCGACCTGGACGGGGCGGCCCATGATGCGCGACAGCGTGTCGGTGATCGCGGTCCGCAGCTTGATCTCGATGACCTCGCGGATGAACGCGTCCGGGACGCTGAGCAGGACCAGGTCGTCCACCACGGCCAGCGCCTGGGTCAGCCGCAGGTACGCCCGGTGCTGCGCCGAGACGATCTCGTCGGCGAGCTCCTCGGTGGCCGCCAGCCAGACGGCGTTGAGGTCGCTCACCGGTTCGCCTCGTTCATGCGCTGACCCTTCGGTTGCCGTGTGCGTCTGGTCCAGTCCGGGGCACCGGTGCGGTCAGCACCGCCATACCGCTGCGATCAATGACGGGTTGGTCACAGACCGTGGTTTTCCCCCGGGTTATCCCCCGAAAGCGCGGGGTTCTCCACAAGTTATCCACAGGCTGTGTGTCGATCGGTATCCGGGGTCCGGCTACATCAGTCGTCCGCGCGCACCGAGACGGCGCATGGCAGACGGCCCACCGTGCCGAACGAGCCACCGTATTGCCCGGTTTTGCGAAAACCGCCACAATTAGCGGTCAGTCCTCCCGGCCAGGCACCACGGCACGCTAACAGGGTTATCCACAGGCGTCCACTCGTTGTCCACAGCTTCACTCTCGGTGAGTGTTGATGACAACACCCTCGGTGGCCGTCGAGCGGACGCTGTTGACACGACGAGTGAGCTGCGCAGATTTCTTGGCGGGCATCGACGGCACGTGTACCCTGGGGCGGTTGCTCCATCACCCTCTGCTAGGGTGTCGGTTGCGGCCTATGCCCCCGGTCAGAACGGTGTCGAGTTCCTTCTCGGTGCGTCAGCGGCCGGGTGCCCACCCGCGAATAGCTAGTACTTCCCCGCATCGAAACGTGCGGGGCGATCCCCAGGAGACCTGACGTGAGCAAGCGCACGTACCAGCCGAACAACCGTCGGCGCGCGAAGACCCACGGCTTCCGGCTGCGTATGCGGACCCGTGCCGGTCGCGCGGTGCTGTCCTCGCGCCGTGCCAAGGGCCGCGCCCAGCTGGCGGTCTAGAGCCCTCCGGGCCTGACGCGATGCTGCCAGCGGCGCACCGGTTGAGGCGGAGCAGTGACTTCGCCACCGCCGTGCGCGCCGGCCGCCGAGCAGGACGCGGTGCCGTCGTGGTGCACCTGATGGTGCCCACCGGTGTCGAAGCACAGACCACGGCGTGGTCGGAGCGGGAAACCGTTCCCGACCACGCCGTTGTCATGCCCGGGAACGGTCCGGCCGAACCGGCCCGGGTCGGCTTCGTGGTCTCCAAGGCGGTGGGTAAGGCCGTGACCCGCAACACGGTCAAGCGGCGGCTGCGCCACCTGGCCGCCGAGCGGGTGGCCCTGCTGCCCGCCGGAGCGCTGCTGGTGGTGCGTGCCCAGCCGTCGGCGGCCACTACGCCGTACGCCCAACTCGGCCGCGATCTCGACGCCGCGCTCACCGCGGCGGCCCGCGGCCGCGCGGACCGGGCTCCGCGCCCCGCCCCGACGGGAAACAGGACATGAGCCCGAGCGAGGTCCCGCGACCTACGACACTGCCCGGTCGCGTGCTGGCACTCCCCATCATCGCGTACCGTCGTTGGGTGAGTCCGGGCCTGCCGGCCCGCTGTCGGTTCTACCCGTCCTGCAGCGCATACGCGCTGGAGGCGATCGCACGCCACGGCGCGCTGCGGGGGTTCTGGCTCGGGGTCCGGCGGATCGGGCGCTGTCACCCCTTTCACCCGGGCGGATACGACCCAGTGCCACCCGCACGCGAAAGCCGCCGCAGTACTGATGTGACTGGAGCAACACCCTCATGATGGGACTGATCTACTCGGTCATCTCCTGGCTCTTGTTGGCCTGGCACAGCGTGTGGGACAAGGTCCTGCCGGGAGTGGACTTCCTCAAGACGAACTGGGACTGGATCCTCGCGATCATCTTCCTGGTGCTGACGGTCCGCGCCGTCCTGTTCCCCCTGTTCGTGAAGCAGATCCGCTCGCAGCGGGCCATGCAGGCGCTCCAGCCGCAGCTCAAGGCGCTGCAGGAGAAGCACAAGGGTGACAAGGAGACGCTCCAGCGCGAGATGATGGAGCTGTACCGGCGCGAGAAGGCCAACCCGCTCATGGGCTGCCTCCCGCTGCTGCTGCAGATGCCGGTCTTCATCGGCGTCTTCCACATCCTCAAGCGCCTGGGCACCGGCACCAGCGACAAGACCCTGTACGGCTGGACGGTCGCGCAGTTCGACAGCGGCGCCGCGGCGAAGCTGTTCGGCGTCTCGATCGGCGCGACCTTCCGCGACGGCGGGTCGGCCGCGGTGCTCTGCGGCATCCTGGGCATCGTCATGATCGCCACCACCTACATGACCAGCCGCCAGATGATCCTCAAGACCGGCTGGTCCGAGGACCCCACCCAGAAGACCATGCAGAAGCTGATGCTGTACGGCATCCCGGCGACGCTGATCATCTCCGCGGTGGCGTTCCCCCTGGGTCTGATCATCTACTGGACCACCACCAACCTGTTCTCGCTCGGCCAGCAGATGTGGGTGCTGAAGAAGTACCCGCCGCCGAAGATGGGCGGCAAGGCCGAGCCGAAGGTGCCCGTGGACCCCGAGGTGGCCAAGGCGCTCGCGCCGAAGGTCGGCGCCAAGCCGTCCAACAACCCGAAGCGCAAGTCGGTGAAGAAGAACGTCGGCTGAGGCCGACCGCCACCCCCCGCAGACCTGCCCGCGACCGGCGCGCTTCGGCGCGCCGGGCACGGGATTTGATGGATCGAATACCACGGAGAAGAACGTGACGGACCAGACTGAGCTGGACGACGTGGCAGTCGAGCGCCTTGGAGCTGCCGAGGACGGCGTGGCGGAGGAGATCGACGACGTCGACGACGTCGCCGCCGAGGGCGACGAAGAAGACGACGCTGAAGGCGACGCTGAAGGCGACGAGGAAGACGACGCCGAGGACGAGGAAGACGACGAGGACGCTGAGGGCGAGGACGCCACGGCGGCCCCGAAGCGCAAGGCGGCGACCGACGCGGACCTGTTCCGGCAGAGCGAGATCGCGGCGGACTACATTGAGGGCCTGCTCGACATCCTCGACGCCGACGGCGACATCGACGAGCTGGTCTCGGCGGGGCGCCCGGTCGTCGAGGTGGTCGGCAGCAAGCTGCAGTCGCTGGTCGGCCCACGCGGTGCGACCCTGGAGGCGCTGCAGGAGCTGACCCGCCTGGCCATCTTCAAGCAGACCGGCGAGCCGAGCCGACTGCTGCTGGACGTGGGCGGCTACCGGGACCAGCGCCGCAAGGAGCTGGGTGCGCTGGCCAAGAACGCGGTCGAGAAGGTCAAGCAGCACGGCGAGGCCGTCAAGCTGGAGCCGATGTCGGCCTTCGAGCGCAAGTGCGTGCACGACGTGGTGAACGCGTCGGCGGGCGTGCAGAGCGAGTCGGAGGGCGTCGAGCCCAACCGCCGGATCGTGGTCCGTCCCGCGTGACTTCCGACGACTTCACGGAGCCGGTCATCCCCGCTGGGGTGGCCGGCTCCTCTCTCTCCGCCGAACTGCTGCCCGCCGCCCAGGCCCTGTTCGGGCCGCGGCTGCCGCTGGCTTCCCGGTACGTCGAACTGCTGGCCACCGACGGGGTGGTCCGCGGTCTGATCGGCCCGCGCGAGGCCCCCCGCCTGTGGGACCGCCACCTGCTGAACTGCGCCGCCGTGGCGGAGCTCATTTCCCCGGCCGCCACGGTGGTCGACGTGGGCTCTGGCGCCGGATTGCCAGGTATCGTGCTGGCAGTGGCTAGACCGGATATTTCCGTCATCTTGGTCGAGACACTGGCACGTCGGACATCATTCCTGGAAGAAGTCGTCTCCGAACTCGGCCTGGCCGAGCAGGTCAGCGTCGTACGCGGGCGAGCCGAGGAGCAGGTGGGCCTGATCACCGCGGACGTGGTCACCGCCCGCGCCGTCGCCCCGCTGGACCGGCTCGCGGGCTGGTGCCTGCCGCTCGCCGCGGTCGGCGGTCGCCTGCTGGCGCTCAAGGGCGCCTCGGCGGCCGAGGAGATCGCGGAGCACGGGGCGGCGGTGGCCCGGCTCGGTGGCGGCACCCCCGTCGTCCGTCAGTGCGGGGTGGGCCTGATCGAGCCCGCGACCACGGTCGTGGAGATCGTCCGGGAGCGCGAGGCCGTGCCGAAGACAGCCAGGCCGTCCAAGCGGGCGAGCCGCGGAGGGCGCCGGCGCTAGCGCGACGCTAGCTCGACCCGCGGGCACCCTCCACTCACGGGAGGGGTGCAGCGGTGGCGAAGCAGCGAGCGGGCAGGTCCGGGATGCCGGTGCGGATACAGCTGCCGTCTGCTCTCTCGGTCGCCCTCGCCCCTCCCCTGCCCCGGTACCTTGCGACCACCCTTCCCTACGCCATGCGCCGAGCGGTTGCGGCGCATGGCGACGGCTGCACCTCATGGACGCCGGGTTTATTCGTCTATGTCCTTCCACTCGGCGGTGCTGCGACTGCCCGAGTGGACGACCGCGGTAGCGTCGGCCGCCCGACCGCCGTAGGCTGGCCGCGCGTCGATAATGTGGATCCGACTGTCGCGGGTGCGGATGCACCGCCGGCAGAGACGCCAGCGCGCGCCGGACCCGCCGGCGCCGCCATCCGATCCGATGCGGGCAGGGATGACACGGTGCAGGAATACGGCATGAGCCTCCCCCGGGGCTCCTACGGCGTTGTTTCACGTGAAACATCAACCCCGGCGCAGCGCGGCGCCGCCGACCGAGTGGTCGGTGCGCGGCCAACCGCCTCGAACGTCTACATGTCGAGCACGACCACCCCGGGCGCGGTTCCTGGCGGCTCTGGTGGTCCGGACGCGACGGGCTTCCGGGCGACGGCGTCGGTGCCGCCGCCCAGTGGCGTACCAGCGGTGGAGGCCTCGTCCCCGCCGCACGGCGCCACCGGCTATGTGCCGGCGTCGGCTCCCCCGGCGACCCGGCCCGCACCATCCCCACGCCCTCAGCCCAGTTCTGCGCATGTCGGGGCTGAGGATCAGAACGCCACCGCGTACGGTGCTTCTGACGTGAACGCGACACCTGGCGATTCGGAGGACCCACCGTTGGCAATGGAAGCGATGCGCGCCGTGCAGATCCTGAACCCGAGCGGCGAGGTGACAATGCCTCGGCCGACCCGGCAGCGCGTCATGTGCGTCGCGAACCAGAAGGGTGGCGTCGGTAAGACCACCACCACCGTGAACCTCGCGGTGGCGCTGGCCCTCTACGGCAACCGGGTGCTCGTGGTCGACCTCGACCCGCAGGGCAACGCCTCTACCGGACTGAACGTCCCGCACCACGCGGGCGTGCCCGACGTCTACGACTGTCTGATCGACCAGGTGCCGATGCAGGAGGTGGCGCAGGCGGTCGAGGGCATCCCGAACCTGTACTGCGTACCGGCGACCATCGACCTGGCCGGTGCGGAGATCGAACTCGTCTCGGTGGTCGCCCGCGAATCCCGGCTCGGCCGCGCGATCCAGTCGTTCCCCATGGAGTTCGACTACGTCTTCATCGACTGCCCGCCCTCGCTCGGCCTGCTCACGGTCAACGCGCTGTGCGCCGCGCAGGAGGTGCTGATCCCGATCCAGTGCGAGTACTACGCGCTGGAGGGTCTGAACCAGCTGCTGAACAACATCAACCTGGTGAAGGCGCACCTCAACCCGAGCCTGGACGTCTCCACCATCCTGCTCACCATGTACGACCGCCGCACCCGGCTGGCCGACGCGGTGGAGCAGGACGTGCGCAACCACTTCGGCGAGAAGGTGCTCACCTCCGTGATCCCCCGCAACGTGCGGGTTTCGGAGGCGCCGAGCTACGGGCAGTCGGTCATGACCTATGATCCCGGTTCGCGCGGAGCCACCAGCTACTTCGAGGCCGCGCAGGAGATCGCCGAGCGCGGCGCGAAGATCGGAGTCGTGGCATGACCGAGTGGAGTGACGTCGAGGGCGAGGTGCGGGCATGACCGCCCCCAACCGACCCAAGGGAGGTCTCGGGCGCGGCCTAGGTGCCCTCATCCCGACCACCCCGGCCGCGGGCGTTCCCGCCCCGGCGCCGGTGGCACCCGCCCCAGCCGCCCCCGCTCCCCCGGCTGAGACCGCCGCCCCCGCCGCGGCGGCGGTGCCGGTCGAGGCGGTGCCGGCGCCGGTCGTACCCGTACAGCCGAGCGGTTCGGAGCTCGCGCCGGTCCCCGGCGCCCGCTTCGCCGAGGTGCCGGTCGACTCGATCGTGCCCAACCCGAAGCAGCCCCGCCAGGTCTTCGACGACGAGATGCTGGACGAGCTGAAGATCTCCATCCAGGAGGTCGGCTTCCTGCAGCCGATCGTGGTGCGCGAGATCGGGCCCGACAAGTACGAGCTCGTCATGGGCGAGCGCCGCTGGCGGGCGGCGCAGGCGGTCGGCAAGGAGATGATCCCCGCGATCGTGCGGGACACCCGCGACGACGCCATGCTGCGCGACGCGCTGCTGGAGAACATCCACCGGGCGCAGCTGAACCCGCTCGAGGAGGCTGCCGCCTACCAGCAGCTGCTGGAGGAGTTCGGGGCCACGCACGACGAGCTCGCCAGGAAGATCGGCCGCAGCCGGCCGCAGATCTCGAACACGATCCGCCTGCTGAGCCTGCCGCCGCAGGTACAGCGGCGGGTGGCGGCCGGGATCCTGTCGGCGGGGCACGCACGGGCGCTGCTGAGCCTGGACAAGCCTGAAGCTCAGGAGCAGCTGGCCGCGAAGATCGTGGCCGAGGGGCACTCGGTGCGCGCCACCGAGGAACTGGTGAAGCTCGCGAACATGGACGACGACCAGGGCAAGGAGCCGGCCGCGGCGCGACGTCCGAAGCCGCACGCTCCGGCGCTGGTCGACCTGGCGGATCGCCTGTCGGACCGGTTCGACACCCGGGTGAAGGTCGACATCGGCCGGAGCAAAGGAAAGATCACCATAGAGTTCGCCACGGTGGACGACCTGGAGCGGATCGTCGGGATCATCGGAGTCGAGAAGTAATCTATTAGGTCAATGAAGCGGGTCGCCTGAGGGCGGCCCGCTTCATTTTGTCTGGCCGACAGGCTGCGCACCGCATCTGCCAGCACTTGCTCGCAGCATGTCGTCGAGGCGATGGCTGCGTCTGTTCCCGTAGACCAGGCTGCTCGTGAGCACGCTCTGGACGGTCGGCCGGTACCCACGGTCCCCCGGCACCTGACTCGGTCTGCTGGCGGTTGCCCGCAGGGGTCCGGGCCGGGTAGCCGTTGCCAAGATCAGATCGCTTCGGAGACAGGCACTGGAGAGGCACCCGCGGCCCACCGAGTCCTTTCTCCGCACCCGAAGCCAGACCTGTGAAGCTCACCCGCCCCGCCACAGTCGTCGACGCCGGAAGGTCGTGTTGCGATGGCGGGTCAGTAGTGGCTCATGCGTCCCCGGAGTTTCTGTCCCCATGACGAGGGTGGTCGTGCAGATGCCGTCAGGGGCACCCGGCGACGTGTGGACGCCGAGTGCCCCTGTACGCGACCTGGGTGGATGGTCGGTGCGAAGGACGTCTGTCAGGCCGCGGTACGGGACAGGTCCATGATCCAGTTGGTGGTCCAGGTGTGGCCCTCGTCGAAGGAGAACGCCTGCTGCCATCGGGCAGAGTCGGCACCGTCCGTGGTCCACTCGAACCGGACCTTGACGGGTCGCCCGCCCAGGACGTCGTCGCAGTCGAAGACCCCTCTGCCGTCTTGCCACCGGCCTACGACCGGCGGGTCGAGGTGACCGGGGCGCCGACTGGAGGCCCACCAGATCCGCCACAGCTTCGCCTCAGGGTCGAACTGGCGCAGGGTGAAGCCCTCGAACGGGTCCTCGTCAGGCGGGGCGTCCGTCCAGATCCGGTCGACGTGGCCGAGGCCGCCCAGGATCGGTTCGGCGTGGGCGGTCGCGTCGAATCCGATCCACTCGGTGCAGGCTGGGTCGGTGACGGCGCGGAGCTTGCGGTTGCGTACCCGCCATCGGCCGAAGATGAAGTCGAAGTCGGCACGGCCGTCGTCCATGGTGTTCTCCTCTTGCATGCCCAGGTGTCTCCGTCGGCCTGATCATGCCTGCCGCCTCTGACATGGCCAGCCGACCGATGGTGTCAGGCGGGGGCGTCCGCATCACTGGGTGGTTGTCCCTGCCGCCCGATGGCGTTGATCGGCTAGACGTGCCGACGGAGGGCGAGTTCTGGTCCGAGCGAAGAGGCGGGTAGGGGTGGGCACTGGGCACGGGTGGGTGTGGGCATCGGCCGGCCAGGCCGATAGCGACACGGGTGGTCGAAAAAGGGCACCTGCGGTTGGAGGGCCAACCCTGCCGAGGTCCCCGGCTTGCCGGCTGGGGTGGTACGCCCACACAATCCGGTGCCGGGGTGCCGGGGTGCCGGGGTGCCGGGGTGCCGGGGTGCCGGGGTGCCGGG
>NZ_JASAMB010000016.1 GCF_029948125.1 Catellatospora sp. KI3 | reverse complement strand
CGTAGGCGCCATGCAAATCGGGGTGGCTTGTCCCCGGTCACATCATCCACCGGTGTCCAAGCCGCGAGGAAACCTCGCGTCCGGCGGCGTTGCTTCAGGCGACCGATTCGCCCGCGACCAGCGCGAGTGTGAATCCATCAGGGCCGCGGCGCAGGGACACGTACGCACAGAGCTGATGCGCCAGCCACAGCCCGAGACCGCCGGGACCGGGACCGGGCAGCAGCCCGGCGGCGGGATCCGCCGGACCGGGTCCCCGGTCGGTGACCGTCACGACGATGCGGCCCGGCACCGCCCACGCCCGGACCAGCACCGGCCCCCGGCCGTACAGCAGCCCGTTGGTGACGGCCTCGCTGGTGCTCACCACCAGCCCGTTCAGATCGTCGTCGGCGAGCAGGGCCGTGGCCTGCAACGCGATGACCGCGCGCCGGGCCTGGCCGACCTCCGGGTCGCGCAGTTCCACCAGCGGCGGCTGCGCCTCCAGCGGCTGCGTCCACGGAGTCACCGCGTTGGCGAGGAAGTCGCGCGGCTCCTGGTACGTGCTGCTGGCCTCGCGGCGGCCGTCAGCGCTCACCAGGTGGGTGTGCGTGCGCCGGGCCTGCTCGAGCACCTGCGGCGGCGCGGTCCTGGTGTCGTACGGGCACAGCCCGTACATGGGGAAGTCGTCGTAGACCTCGTTGGCGGCGGCCTCGTAGCGCGCCCACCACTCCCACGGCACCCCGACGCCGGGGTGCGGCACGTCGCCGGCGATGCGGATCTGCACCGCTCCCGCCGCCACGTAGTCGGACAGCATCTGCCGATGCCGCTTGATCGCGACGGCGGGGCGCAGGTAGTGCGGGCCGCCGTCGATGAAGACGACGCCGCTGTCGGTTCCCATCGCCTTGCGTACCAGGTCCTGGTTGCGTTCGCCGAACAGCGAGACGGTCGGCTCACCCGCCGCGACGCCGTCGCGCAGGAACGGCAGCACCACGGCGAGGAACTGCTCGTCGGAGTCGTAGAACGCGGCTTCGTGCAGGATGCCGTCGTGCCCGGCGGCGGGCCCGGATCTCATGACTCCGTCACCTGGAGATCCGGCAGGCGCAGCAGGTCCGCCAGCACCCGGGCCGGGCCGCGCCCGGCGGTGTGCAGCACCGCGGTGGCGCCCCGGCTGCGGGCGTGGTCGACCAGGTGGAACAGCCCTCGGTGGTCGATGAAGGACAGCTCGCGCGCGTCGATGGCGACCGTACCGTCGACCGGGGCGACGGCCGCGCGCTCGAGTGCGGTCTGCAGCAGCGCGTGCCCGGCGATGTCGATCTCGCCGGCCAGGGCCGCGCGGGTGCCGGGCCGCATGGAGGCGAACAGGCGCAGCGGGGCCGAGGACGTCCGGGCCAGCGGGTGCATGCAGGCGACCTCGGCGATGGCGGCCGAGGTCAGTTCGCGGCGGTTGTAGCCGCACATCGCGGCGAAGGGGTTGCCGGTCATGTACACGTCGACGAGGTGTTCGTACCGGGCGAAGGCGGCGAGCTGGTCCGGGGTGCGCACGAGCGAGGTGGCGTCGGCGGCGACCCGCAGGCCGTCGTACCCGTCGGCGAGCGCCTGCTCGGTCGCGCGGGCGTAGGCACCCACCTGCAGGATGGGGTCGGCCAGCAGGCTGTGGTCGTAGATGCCGAGGTCCTGTACGTAGGCGGCGCCTTCGGCGCGGGCCTGCGCGAATCCTTCGACATGGTCGAGGTCGGTCTGGCCCGCTCCCTCGGCGAGGTAGATCACGCGCTGGCCGGCGGCCAGACCGTCGGTGAGGAAGCGCCCCGCCGCGCGCCGGAACTCGTCCGGGCCGTCGAAGGCCCAGCACACGTGATCGTGGCGGCCAAGTCCGTCGACCGCGTCGATGAAACCGGTCCGGCGCATTACCCGAACGTAGCACGGATCCCGTCCCCGCCCCCTGGTGAGCAGTTTCGGGGAGACTGCACGAAGGCGCGCCACGATTCGCGCGCTCTCCCCGAAACTGCAGCGACCACGCCGTGCTCAGAGCGGGACGAAGCGGGCCGCGTCGGCGACGACGTAGCCGTTCGTGGCCTCGGTGCGGATCAGGACGCTGGCGCCGGTCGGGGACGTCCCGGCGGGCAGGGTGAAGGTGCCCAGCGAGTTCCACTGCCCTCCCCCGGCGCGCTGGTCGACGGTCCTGGTGCTGACCGTGCCGCCCGCGCACACGTCGACCGGCACATTGCTCGCCCGGTTCGCGTGCGCGGTCCACCGCAGGAACACCTGGTACGTCCCGGTGACCGGGATCGTCGGGGTGAACCGCAGCCGGTTGACGCCCTTGCCGGCGTTGTCGTCGTGCTCGTAGTCGGTCCCCCAGTAGCCGCTCACCGACGTCGAGCTGAGCCAGGTGCCGGCCCGGGTCACCCCGGCCGAGGTCGAACTGTCGACGATGATCTCGCCGGGGGTGGTCGGCGGCCAGGTCAGCAGCTGCCCGTCGGCGCGCAGCCGGGCCTGCAGGGCCGCGATCGGCACCTGCTGCACGGACGACCCGGCGGTGATCGCCACGTGCGCGGCGGTCGCCGCGGACTGGGCCAGGATCATGAACACGGGCTCCATCCGGATCGAGCCGTACGCGATGTGGCTGGCCGACAGGCACACCGGCACCAGCAGGTTCGCGCACTGGGACTCGTACGGCGTGATGGACCGGTAGCTGATCGGGTAGGGCTGCGGCACGCCGATCTGCACGTCGCCCTCGTTCTTCAGCGCACCGGACACGACCACGCGCTGGCAGTTGTGCGAGTCCATGGTGTAGCTGGCCAGCCCGACCGAGTCGGCGGGCACCCGGCCGCCTCGGCAGTCCGCCTCGGTCATCACGTACGCCGAGAGCATGCGGCGGGCCTCGCGGATGTAGAGCTGGGTGGGCCAGCCGCCGTTGCCGGTGAACTCGTCGGGGGCCAGGCCCCAGGCGGCGGTGGCGGTGCGGACGGAGGCGGGCAGGCGGGGGTCGTTGGCCAGGAACCACATCAACCCCTGCTGGTAGACGCGGTGCTCCTCGACGATGGCGGCGCGGGCGGCGTACGACGCCGTGGGGTATGCGTAGTTCGCGCCGATGAAGTCGGTGGAGAAGGCGCCGTCGTTGTTGGAGTCGGTCTTGCCGCCGCCGACGGCGTGCGTGGTGAAGAACGGGCCGGTGTAGCCGGCCTGCACGTAGCGCGCCAGGGGCTCGTACCGGATGGGGTCGTAGCCGCTCGGCTTGGCGAACGGGATCCGGGTGGCGGCCTGGGTCAGGCACATCCGGAAGTTGTACGCCTGGATGCGGGCGTCGCCGCTGCCCGCGGGCGCGACGGGGGTGTTCGAGATGCCGGGCAGCAGCCCGCTGGCGGGACTGCCCGGTGTGGCATAAGGGTCGACGACCCGGTTGAACTGGTGGCCGCCGCGCAGCTGTACCCCGTTGATGGTCTCGCCGTAGACGCTGTTGGCCTCCCGCCCCGAGGTCCAGCCGACGCCGGCCGCCGCCATCAGGTCGCCTTCGTAGGTCGCGTCGACGTACATCGGCGCCCGGAACACCTGGCCGTTGTCACAGGTCAGCTCGGTTATCCGATTGCCGGATCTGACCGCGCCGGCCAGCCGGGTGCTCAGGTAGACGGGCACGCCCGCCTCGGCCAGCATCTCGTCGAAGACGGCGGCCGCGACGTGCGGCTCGAACGTGAAGCGGCCCGGCGAGGTCGGGGTGACGGGGGTGCCGTTGTACCTGCCGTACACCCGCCGGTAGAACTCCCCGGCCAGGCCGCCGATGGCGGCCTTGACCCCGCTGTCGGTCATGCCCAGCCCGCCGGTGGACAGGCCGCCGACGTGGGTGCCCGGCTCGATGATCAGCGCGGTGCGGCCCAGCCGCCGGGCGGTCACCGCGGCGGCGATCCCGGCCGAGGTGGCGCCGTAGACCACCAGGTCGGCGGTGACGACGGCGGCGGCCAGGGCGGGCAGCGGCAGCGCGGGCGCCGCGGCGACGACCAGGGTCGCGGTGCCCAGGCGAAGGACCTGGCGGCGGGTGTACGGCATGACGGCTCCATCTCGACAGACAGCCTGTGCAGGAGCGCGCCGCCGCACCCGGTCACCCAGGATCACGCTCACGACGGTCGATGTCAATCACCCGCAGCGCCAGCAGGCCGGTGACCGCGATCCACAGCACCGGCGGCACCAGCGCCACCCGTTCCAGCACGCTGGTGAACAGGCCACGCCCGATCGCCAGCAGCCCGAACACCAGCGCCAGCATCAGGGGCAGGGACACGGCGAAGAACACCCGCGCGGTACGCCGCAGCGCCGGCTGGAGCGCGATCAGCGCCACCGCGCCCATCGCCACCATCGCCAGGCCCACGGCGCCGACGCTCGCCCCGGCGTGCACCAGGTCCTTCGCCGTCGACGCCTCGTACGGCGGCAGCGGGCACCCCGGCGTGCAGGACACCGCCGCCGACACCGCGCCGAAGCCGCCGGCCATGACCAGCAGCGCGAACACGAACGGGACCAGCCGCCGCAGCGCCGTGCCCAGCAGCACCAGCGCGGCGGCGACCAGCACGATGCCGGCCCGGTAGACCAGGTGCCGGGGGCTGGACGCGACGCCGCCCTCGCTGACGTAGCCGCGCAGCCACGGCTCGGGCAGCGCGCCGAGCGCGTACACCACCGCGCCGGTGCCCGCCGTCGCCGCGGCGACGGCCGCGCCCGCCGCCCAGCGCACCCGTCCGGGGCTCACGTCCGGCACCGGCCGGGTTCAGCAGTCACAACCGCAGCAGTCACAGTCGCAATGCTTGCAGCACTTCACGCAGTCGCAGCAGCCGCTGCAGTCGCAGTTGCCGCAGTCACAGTTGGTGCACCAGCCCTCGCGCGGCAGGCCGCTCCACGGACCCGGGTACGGGTCGCGGCAGCACACCTGGCAGGTGCAGCACATCCAGGTGCCGACGGCGCACCCGAGCAGCGGCCCGCGCGAGCGCGGCGGCGCTTCGACGTGGGGCCAGAAGCACGAACCGCTGCCCGGCGGGCGCGGCGCCTTCGGCTTGCGGCCAGGCTGGACGACCGGCGGGTAGTAGTCGGGGTCGGCGTGGGCGAAGGTGCGTTCGATGGCGTGCTCCACCTCGTGCACCAGCAGGCGGTGGACGAGCTTGGCGTCGGTGAACGCCACCTCGTCCAGGGCCAGCCGGATGCCCGCGGCGGCGTCCCGGGCCAGCACCCCGGCCTGCGCGTACGACGCGCCCGTGGCGGCCAGCGGGTTCCACGCCCCGGCGGCCCGGTCGGCGGCCAGGTCCTCGACCGCGTCGAGCAGGTGCGCGATGCGGCCGAAGAACCGGCCGGCCTCGGCCAGCGGCTCGGCGTTGCCCGGCCGGCCGGCCAGCACCGCCGTGTGCGCGAACGCGGCCGCGGTCGCCAGCTCGGTCGGCTCCGTGACGGTCAGCAGGGACGCGCCGCTGGTGACCGCCAGTTCGACCGCCCGCTGCCCGGCCACGGCGGCCAGCAGGACCGAGGTGTCCATACCCAGGTCCAGCCCCGACCGGTGGGCGCGGGCGGCCCACCGCCGGGCGACCACCCGCGCGCCCGCGGCGACCGGGCGCCGGGCGTAGAGGCCGTCGCCGTCGGCGGCGTGGTCGGACAGCTTGGCCGAGGCGAGCACCAGCGACACCGTGGCGGCCAGGCGGGCGCCCACACCGTCGGCCACGGTCGCGGTGCGCATGCCGCGCAGCGGGCACGGCCCGGCGGTGCGCTGCTGCGCCGTACCCAGTTGCGCCTGGGTGAGCGCCGAGATGATCAGGCCGTCGTAGTTGGTGACGATCCGGGCCGCCTGCCCGTGCTCGTCGCGCAACGCCAGGCACAGGCCGCACAGGTGACCCAGCCATTGCGCGTGCAGCCGCTCGGTCAGGCTGTGCGCGCAGGGTCGGATGATGCCGAACACTCGCGGCAGCCTAGAGCACCCGCGCCAGCCGGTGGGGGCCGCGCCGGTCAGAAGCTGCTGAGCAGCTTCACGAACGCCTCGTCGAGCAGGCGCGGGTCCCGCGCGTCGAAGGTCTTGCCCGAGGTGGCCTTGGCGATGGCGTTCAGCGTGTCCAGATCCGAGCCCTCGTCGAAGGCGATGCAGAAGATCTTCACCGGCCGGTCGGGGTCGAGTGCGACGTCCCTGAGCAGCCGCGCCAGGTCGTCGTCCTTGTCGTACTCGTTCTCGCCGTCGGTGAGCACCACCACCGCGTTGATCCGGTTGCGGTCGTAGTGGTCCAGCATGTACCGGTGGGCGGCGCGCACGGTCGCGTACAGCGCGGTCGCCCCGCCCGCCTGGAGCCCGTCGAGCCGGTCGGCGAAGGCGCGGCTGTCCAACCGGGACAGGCCGATCTGCTGCCGGTACGGCAGGTCGTGGGAGCCCTGCTTCTCGGAGGAGAAGGACCACAGCCCGACCTGGTCCTCGGAGTTCAGCAGCTGCAGCCCCTTGGCCGCGGCGTCGGTCGCCGCCGCCAGCCGGGTCCGCGAGCCGACCTTGTGCGACACCATCGACCCGGAGACGTCGAGGGTCATCAGGATGTTGGCCTTCTTGCGCAGGGTGGCCCAGCTGTTCAGGATCTCCTGCACCACGTCGGGCGACGGCGGCAGGAAGGGCTCCTTCCGGGTCGCCTCGTGCCCGCCGACCACGTCGATCAGGTCGGGTGCGGCCACCCGCTCGTGGTCGCGGAAGCCCAGCTCGGCGAAGGCCCGCTGCTGCGGCTCGTCCTGCAGGAAGGCCAGGAAGTCCGCGGCGGCGGCCTGCTGGGCCTGGCTCGCGCCCGGCAGCACCACGTACGGGTGGTCGAGGTTGAACGTGCCCTCCTTCGGATACAGCGCGACCAGCGGCTCGTGCGGCTTGTCGCCCGGGTTCGGGCTCAGCTGCCCCTGGTTGTAGAGGTAGACCAGCTCCTCCTGCGTCACGATGGCGCTGAGGTCCGAGCCGGCGCCGTCGACGCGGGACAGGTCGGCGGCGGCCAGCGACTTGAGCAGGTCGACCACGTCGTCGCTGTAGTGCGACACGTTCGCCTCGATCCGCCGCACGTACTGGGTGACCTCCGGGCGTCCGACGTCCTCCTTGGTCAGGTCGCTGGACGTGCCGGTGGCGGCGTAGTACGCCGCGATCGTCGCCGCGAGCCCCGAGGTGGACAGCCGCGGGTTGTCCTTGCCGAACGTGAACCGCTTCCACTCCGGCTTGCCGAAGGTGCCCCAGCCCCGGTCGCCCGACATGCCGAGGATGTCGCCCCAGCCCAGGCCGCCCTGCTGCTGCAGCACCCGGGCCTTGGTCGCGGGCACCGCGATGACCAGGGGGCTGTTGGCGATCGACGGGTACGTGCCCGGCGTCTGCTCCGCCCGCTTGGCCGCCCGGTCGCGCAGCCGCAGCTGCCCGGTCCACAGGCTCGACGTCGGCAGCCACACCTGCGGCTTGGCGATCTTCGCGCCCGCCACCGCGGCCCAGTCGCCGGCCAGCGCCTCCATCGCCTTGCCCGAGGTCAGCCCGGCCACGCTGACGTTCGCGCACTGCCCGCCGAACCGGCGGCCGCTGCCGTTGTAGCGCTCGGCCAGCTGCGCCACCAGCACGTTCTTCTCGGTGGAGGAGACCACGTCCAGCGCCGTGCAGTCGGAGCGGTCGCCGTCGAGGCGTACGTACAGGTACGAGCCCGCGATGACGGCGAGCCCGACCACGACGGCGACGGCGACGGGCAGCCACCTGCGGGCGGTCGTCGGACCCGGGGCCATGCGTTCCTCCTGTGCTGCGGGGTGCGCGGTCAGCGCTCGGAAGGGTCCTGCTCGGTGCCGCGGTCCAGCGCGGCGGCGACGACCAGCCGGACGGCGTAGACGGCGCCGAACGCGAGCGCGCCGACCTTCGCGGCCGTGCCGGTGTCGGCGGAGGCGAGGTTGCCCGCCGCGAAGCCGCCCGCGCCCAGCACGATCGCGGCCGAGATGCCGACCGGGTCGCCCGCCTGGCGGCCCAGCCTGCGCGGCCAGCCGGTCCGGGGCGAGACCGCCTCGACCGCGGCCACCTCGGTCGCCGCCGCCCGGGTCGGTGCGGGCACCGGCACCGACGGCGCGGTCTCGGTCGCGATGCCGGCGGCCGCGGCCGGGGCGGGCAGCACGGTGGTGGCCGCCGCGTCGCTGCCGGCGCGCAGGGCGGTGCCGAGCGAGATCTCCGGCGCGGACCGGTCGGCGTGGCCGAGCAGGCGCAGCAGCAGCTGCTCGGCGGTCGGGCGGGCGTGCTGGTCCTTGTCCAGGCCCTGCCGCACCACGTCGAGCAGGGTGCCGGACAGGTTGGCCAGGTCCGGCGGCTCGTGCAGCACCCGCGCCATCACGGTGGCCAGCGAGTCGTGGCCGAACGGTCCCCGGCCCGAGGCGGCGAACGCCATCGTCGCCGCCCAGCCGAACACGTCGCAGCTGGGGCCGACGTCGATGTTCTGGAACCGCTCCGGCGCCATGTACGGCACCGTGCCCATCACGTTGCCGGTCAGGGTGTGCGTGCCCAGCGCCCGCGCGATGCCGAAGTCGATGACGCGCGGGCCGTCCAGGCCCAGGATCACGTTGTCGGGCTTCATGTCGCAGTGCACGATCCCGGCCTGGTGGATGGCGGCCAGGGCGGTGGCGGTGCCGACCGCGAGCCGGTAGAGGGCGTTGCCGGTGACCGGGCCGCGGTCGCGCACCTGCCGGTGCAGCGTCGGGCCGTCGATGAACTCGCTGGCCACGTACGGCTGCTCGGCGTCGAGGTCGGCGTGCAGCACCTGGGCGGTGCAGAACGCGGCGACCCGCCGGGCGGCCGCGATCTCCTTGCCGAACCGGGCCTTGGCCTTCGGGTCGTGCTCCAGGTCGATGCTGAGCATCTTGACCGCGACCTGCCGCTCGTCGCCGTCCACGCCCAGGTAGACGATCCCCTGGCCGCCCTGCCCCAGCCGACCGAGCAGCCGGTACGGCCCGGCCGTGCGCGGGTCGCGGGTGGACAGCGGGGCCAGGCCCGGCCGCGGGTCATCGGTAGCCAACGCCATCAGCCTCCCTGGATCGCGATGATCAGCCACGCGCCGCAAGGATAGCGTCGGCTGTCCATCGCCTCACGGCACGGCTGCGACTGTCCACCTGTTGCCGCGGCGGCGGGTCGTGCCGCCGTCACTCGCCAGGCAGCAGGCTGGCGTAGTCGTCGGCGCGCAGCGGCTGCTGCGTCAGCGGCGCGTCGGGCCGGGGCACGCCGATCCGCTGCCCCTGCCGGGTGAACACGACCTGGAGGATGTCGCGGCGGCCGGTCAGCGTGCACACGATCTGTCCGAACGCGAGCACGTCGTCGTTGCGGCCGGTGCCCTCGATCGCGACCGGCAGCTCGACCGTGGCGGTGCCGTCGACGACGGTCACCGTGGCGGCCGCGTCGCTGCCGATCAGCGCACTGCCGAGGCCCTGCTGCTGCTCGGCGTCGGTGGGGCCGCGCAGCAGGTCGGCCAGCAGCGCCTGGGCGTCGGGTTCGGACGGCAGCCGCCGCTGCACCGAGGCCAGCTGCCCGTCGCGGACCAGGAACAGCCGCTCGCTGGCCGGTCCGGACGGCTGCGCCGTAGGGGCGGTGTCCACGACGCGCGGATGGCGGCTGCGGTCGATCTCCCGGGCGGTGTCCTCCTCGGGGACGCCGCACCCGGCCGCCAGCAGGCATACCGCGGTGACCAGGGCGAGCGGCCTTCTCACGGCGCCTCCAGCGGGATGGTGACGCGGAAGCGGGCGCCGCCGCCGGGCCGGTCGGCCACGGTGATGGTGCCGCCGTGGGCGGTGACGTGCTGGGCGGCCAGGGCCAGGCCCAGGCCGGTCCCCTCGCTGTCGCCCCGGGCCCCGGCGGCGCGGCCGCGCACGAACCGGTCGAAGATCACCTCGCGGTCGGCGGGGCCGACGCCCGGCCCGGAGTCGTCGACGAGCAGTTCGTGGGTCGATCCGGCCGTCCGCACCACCACGGCGACCGCGCCGCCGCCGTGGACGTGGGCGTTGTCGAGCAGGTTCGCCAGGATCTGTTCGAGCCGTCGCCGCTCCACCTGCCAGACGCTGCACGGGTCGGCCGCCACGACGTCCTCGGCCAAGCCCCGGCTGCGGCACAGCTGCACGGCCATGGCGCCGACGTCGACCGGAGCGCGCTGGACGGGCTGGTCGCCGCGGGCCAGCTCCAGCAGGTCGGTGACCAGGTCCTGGAACCGGTCGACCTCCTCGGTGAGCAGGTGCACCGCGGTCGCGCTGCGCTCGTCCAGCTGCTCGCGGCGGCGGGACAGGACGCTGGCCGCCGCCGCCAGGGTCTGCAGGGGCGAGCGCAGCTCGTGGCTGACGTCGGCGGCGAAGCGGCGGTCGCGCTCCATCCGGGCCTGCAGCTGGTCGACCATCCGGTTGAACGAGGTCGTCAGGCGCTCCAGCTCCGGTTCGGCGGCCGGGTCGAGGCGGGTGCTGTGGTCGCCTGCGGCGATCTCGCGGGCGGCGTCGGCGACCGAGGCCAGCGGGCGCAGGACCCGCCTGGTCGCGTAGGCCCCCAGCAGTGCTCCGCCGCCGGTGGTGCCCACCGCGACCATGGTCAGCACCAGGGCCAGCACCCGCAGCGACCGGTCCAGCTCGTTCATGAAGTCGACCTCGTACAGGGCGGTGCCCTCGTCCAGCGGCACCGCGATGACCATGGCGGGCACCCCGCCCACCCGGACCCGCTGCACCCCCGCCTTGTCCTGCGCCACCAGGGCGATCAGGCCGACCGGGATGTCGGCCGTGGTGTTGCCCGCGTCGACCTTGGTCGAGTACCACTCCCCGGCCCGGCGCAGGAAGGCCCGCCGGTTGCTGCCGGTGTCCAGCGGCCGGATCGCGCCGAGGGGGTCGGCCGGGTCCGCGGACAGGCCGGCGTGCACCAGGTCCGCGTCGAACAGCACCGCCCGCCTGGCGGTGCTCTCCCGCTCGGCCAGCAGGTAGCGCTCGGTGATCTGGTACGACAGCAGCGCCACGGCCGTGGACACGCACAGCGCCCCGATGGCGAACCCCGCCGTCACCCGTGCCCGCAGCCCGGGGCGCCTCATGGGCGCTGCAGCTTGTAGCCCATGCCGCGTACGGTCACCAGCCGCACCGGATTGCCCGGATCGTCCTCCACCTTCTGGCGCAGCCGCCCGACGTGCACGTCCACCAGCCGCTCGTCGCCGTAGTCGTACTCCCACACGCGGGCCAGCAGCTGCTGCCGGGACAGCACCTGCCCGGCGTGCTCGGCCAGCTCGCACAGCAGCCGGAACTCGGTCCGCGTCAGCGCGAGCAGCTCCCCGCGCAGCAGCACCTCCCCGGCGTAGGGCCGCAGCTCCAGCTCGCCCAGCACGGTCGGGCGCGGCTCGGCGACCGACGCCGGACGGGTCCGCCGCCGCAGCGCCCGCAGCCGCGCCGACAGCTCCTTGGTCGCCACCGGCTTGACCACGTAGTCGTCGGCCCCGGCCTCCAGCGCCGCGACGATGTCATGGGTGTCGTCGCGGGCGCTGACCACGACGATCGGCACCTCGTCATGGCGGCGCAGCTCGCGGATGCACTCGAACCCGTCGATGCCGGGCAGCATCAGGTCGACCAGCACCGTGTCGGCCGGCTCGCGCCGCTGCCGGACCAGGCCCTCCTCGGCCGTGGCGGCCGTGTGCACGGTGTAGCCCTCGTCCTCCAGCGCCATCGCCAGCGACAGGCGGATGCGGTCGTCGTCTTCGATCACTAGTACGGCAACCATCGGCGCATCATCGCCCGCACCGGCGTGCCGCTGCCACCCCGGGCCGGATCCGCAGGGTTTTTGTCACACAACTGTCACGAGTTCGCGGGGCGGCCGCGAAACGGCGGGGGAAGTTTGGGACACCTCGACGACGAGGAGGCGGCTGATGACCGAGCCCATGACGGCGGTGCCGATGGTGGAGGTGAAGGTCCGCGGCGACCTCGACTCCGCCTCGGCCGCGCGCATCCACGACGTACTGCAGGAGGCGCTGGCCCTGCACCCGCGGCAGCTGGTCATCGACCTCGCCGAGTGCGAGGTGATCGACGCGGCCGGGATCCTGCTGCTGCTCGACGCGCACCGGCGGGCCCTGCGCGACGGCGGCGCGGTCACCCTGCGCTCCCCCTCGCAGCGGGCCCGCCGCAACCTCAAACTCGCCCGGGTCGACCGGGTCCTGCAGGTGCTGCCCGGTGACAGCGACGAACCGGCGGCCCGGCTCCCTTGACCGGCCGCCCGAGACGAGAAGGCACGGCCCTCGACCGATGACCGACGACATCGCCCTGCGCCTGACCGGCACACCCGGGGTGCTCCGGCTGGCCCTCGCCGGCGCGCTGCTAGAAGCCAACGCCCACCGGCTGCCCAAGGTCGTGATCGCGGTGCTGCGCCGCCACCGCATCACCGCGATCGAGCTCGACCTGGCCGCGGTCAGCCGCCTCGACGGCGTCGGCGCCGCCGCCGTGCGGCTCTGCGCCCGGGAGGCCGCCCGCCGCGCCATCGCCTTCACCATCAGCGCCTGCTCCGCGCCCGCCCGGCACAGCCTCGCCCGCCACGGCGCGGCGAGCCTGCTGCCGCCCCCGGTGGTGCCCCGGCACACCTGGCTGCACCGCCCGCACACCGGCACCGTCTGCCGTCCCCGCCGTCCGCTGAACCCCGCCGGAGGCCCGCGTTGACCGAACCGCTGCGCCTGCGGCTCTACTCCAGCCCGCTCGGCCTGTACCTGACCGCCGACGGCAGCCTCGACGCCAGCACCGCCGACGGCCTGGTCCGCGCCGTCACGCTCGCGCTGCACCGCCTGCGGCCGCGCCGGATCACCATCGACCTGGCCGAGGTGCACACCATCGACCCGGCCGGGGCCGTCGCGCTGGCCTGCTGCCGCGACCACGCCGTACACGCCCAGGCCGAACTCGGGCTGACCGACCCGCCGCCGCACCTGCGCCGGGTGCTGGCGGCCCACGTCGCGGACCTGGTGCCGGCCGCCCCGAGCGACGCCGCCACCGGCCGCCGCCTGCCCGTCACCGCCTGGCGGCGCTGCCCCCGCCCCGCCACCGCCAGCGCCCGGCCGCGGCGCCCAGCCCCGGCCAGACCCGGCGCCTGAACTGGCGCCGCCGCGCCGGCCGCGACCGCGTAACGGCCGCCGGCGGTGCCGCCCCTGAAGATTTCCACCAGTGGTGAAACATTTTCCGCAAGACATCTTCATAGAAAGATGAACATGCGTTAAGTTCATGCCGTCACCATCCCCCTCTTCCCCCCGAGAGGTGCACAGATGATCGGCACATCCGGCGCGCGCCGCCGTACGCTGCTGGCCGCGGCCGTCGGCCTGGCCGCGGCGCCCTTCGCGGCCAGCCCCGCCCTCGCGGCCGCGCCCAAGGTCTACCTGGACCCCGGACACGGCGGCACCGACGCCGGGGCCGTGGCCAACGGACTGCAGGAGAAGACGCTCACCCTCAACATCGCCCTGCAGACCCGCGACATCCTGAAGGCGAACTGGAACGTCGACGTACGCATGTCGCGCACCACCGACGTCACGCGCAGCCTCGCCTACCGCACCGACGACGCCAACGCCTGGGGCGCCGCGATCTTCGTGAGCATCCACATCAACGCCGGTGGCGGCACCGGCTTCGAGAGCTACCGCTACCCGGGCGTCGGCGCCACCACCCAGCGCCTGCAGAGCACGGTGCACTCCAACGTGATCGCCCAGATGCGGACGATCTCCGCCATCACCGATCGCGGGCTCAAGGCCGCCGACCTGCACGTCCTGCGCGAGAGCGCGATGCCCGCCGTGCTCACCGAGAACCTGTTCATCGACACGGTGGCCAACGCCAACCTGCTCAAGCGCGCCGACTTCATCACGGCCACCGCCCGCGGCCACGCCCGCGGCATCGCCGCGTTCCTGGGCCTCTGAGCAGCCGAGAACCAAGTCGATCGCCGTCTTCGGCCAGATTCCCGGCTGGATGCCGGGGCTGTGACCGAAGACGGCGATCGACAGAGCGCGCAGGCCGCGTCGGAGCGGCCGCTCAGTGGAAGTCGCCGGGGTCCTCGTCCGGCTCGGACGGGGCCGGGCTCGGCGGTAGGCTGCCGCCCGGCGACGCGCCGAGCGGCGACGCCGCCGGTTCGGGCTCCTCGTCGGGGCAGAGCAGGTCGACCACGCAGTCCGGCGGCGGCTTGCGCGGCGACGGGCTCGGTGAGGGTTCGACGCCGTCACCGACGCCCTTGGTCTCGCCGAGCTTGCCGCCGGTACCGTTGGCCAGCGGCTGCGGCGCGAGCTTCATCTCCGCGTGGGCGGTGTTCATGAACCCCTGCCAGATGTCGGCGGGCAGGCCGACGCTCAGGATGTTGCCGCCGCCCCGGGACTTGGGCATGTAGATGGGGTCGGAGGCGTTCTTGACGTTGCCCACCCAGATCGCCGCGGCGATCTGCGGGGTGTAGCCGACCGTCCAGACGTTGGAGTTGCCGCCCTTGATGGCCTTGCTCTCCCAGGTTCCGGTCTTCGCGGCGGCCTGGCGGCCGGTCAGCGGGTGGTAGTAGTAGCCGGGCATCTGCTTGAGCACTCCGGTGACCTCGTCGGCCACCTCGGTCCGGATCCGCCGCTCGCCCGTGACCACCTCACCGGTGTTGGGCACCAGGTGGTACCGGCCGGTCTGCTCGTCCTTCTTCTCCACCCGGACCACGAAGTGGGGCTTGTGGTAGATGCCCCGGTCGGCGAACGTCGCCATGCCCGAGGCGTGGTCCAGCACCGTGATCGGGTACTGGCCGAAGCCGACCTGGTAGTCGAACGAGGCCCGGCTGATGTCCGTGTCGGGGTCGTCGAGGTGGCGGGCCTTGCCGTCGATGAGGGCCCACATCGTGTTGACGCCCGCGGCGTGCGCCATGGCGACGACCTTGTCCGGGCCGATCTTCTTCGCGATCTTGAAGAAGGGCACGTTGAGCGACATCTTCGTGACCTCCTCCAGGGTGCACTTGCGCTTGCACTTGATCGCACCCTGCGACCGGCCCGCGTTCTCCACCTCGTACGGGCAGGCCTGGTACTTGTCGCAGTTCCTCTTCCGGCCCGTGGCGGTGATCGGGGTCGGGTCCCAGGTGGACCTGAGCGAGATGCCGGCGTCGATCGCGGCGGCCAGCGCGTACACCTTGAACGAGGACGCGGGCGGGTGGCCGCCGTCCTCCCAGATCGTGCCCTCGTTGATCTTTCCGGCGTAGTCGATGCCGGTGCCGTCGGCACCGCCGTAGTACGCCAGCACCCGGCCGTTGCTCGGGTCGATCGCCACCCCGGCCGCGATCACGTTCTTCGGATACCCCTTGATCTTCGTGTCCTTGCCGTCGACCTCGTGGTCGACCGCCTTGACCACGTCGTGGACGCACCGGCGCTGCTCGCCCTTGCCGGTGCAGGTCTCCTTCCACTCGAACGTGCGGAACAGCTGCGCCTCCAGCGCCTTCTGCGCACGCGAGTCGATCGTCGTGGTGATCCGGTAGCCCTTGTCGCGCCAGTCCTGGATGCCCCAGGCGGCCAGCTCCCGCTCGACGTACTTCTGGATCACGAAGCCGGTGCCGGTGCCCTGGATCCCCGTCTCCCCGGCGCTGGCCGAGTACTTGCGCAGCGACTTCTCCGGGTACGCCATGCCCGCCCGCTGCTGCGCGGTGAGCTTGCCCATCTCGACCATGTTGTCGAGCACGTAGCCCCAGCGGCTGCGGGCGGCGTCGGGGTTGAAGTGCGGGTCGTAGCCCTTGGAGCCGTCGGCGTCGTTGGGCTCCGGCTGCTTCAGCACGGCCCCGAGCACCGCGGCCTCCTCGACCGTCAGCTTGCCGGCCGACTTGCCGAAGTACGCCTTGGCGGCCGCGCCGACACCGGTCGAGGCCCGGCCGAACCACACGGTGTTGACGTAGTAGCCGAGGATCTCGTCCTTGGTGTGCTCCTGCTCCAGCCGCCGCGCCATCACCGCCTCGCGCAGCTTACGGGCGTAGCTGACCTCCAGGTCCCGGGCGGCGTTGCGCGCGTACTGCTGGGTGATGGTGGAGGCGCCCTGGGTCTCGCCGCCGGTGAGGTTGTTCCACGCCGCGCGGGCGACGCCCCACAGGTCGATGCCGCTGTGGGTGAAGAAGTTCTTGTCCTCGCCCGCGATCAGCGCCGACTTCACCTGGTCGGACAGGGTGGACATGGCGACGATCTCGCGGTTCTCCCCGCCCAGCTTGGCGATCCGGACGCCGTCGGCCGAGTACACGAAGGTGTTCTCGTTGGAGCTGAAGTCCGCGGGCTCGGGGACCGAGTCGTAGAAGTAGGCCCCGCCGATCAGACCGGCCCCGGCCAGCAGGATCAGCACCGCGAACGCCGCGACCAGCATGCTGCGCCACCGCCGGGGGCGCTTGCGACCGCCCGGGGAGGCGCCCGCCGCCGCGGCGTCGCCGTCGGCTCCGGTCGGGGGTACGCCCGCACCGCCGACGCTCGCGCGTCCGATCGCCCGGGTCGGCTCGGTGCTCGGACGCTGTCCGTCGGCAGGCGGCGGGGTGCGCCGCGAACGGGGCGTGGGGCGCGAGGTCATCGGTCCGCACCCCTCCGCACACAACCGTCTGTCATCATTTCCGCTTCGCCTTCGGACCCGTATCTGTCGGACTTTGCACCCTTCTAACGACGGATTCCGACTTACCGCTCGTCCATCGAGCACAGCCCACCCGTGGCCGGTCCGCCCGGCCGCGTCGACTGAGCGCGTTTCAGCAGCTCAAGAGGCTTGTGGCCGGGTCGGGCCGGACAGCGGCGGCTCGTCCGGCGCGGACGGCCCCAGCACCACGGCGACGATCACGGGCGACGCCTCCCGCAGCCGCGCCTCCACCGCGCGCAACCGCACGGCCAGCAGCGACTCCACCTCGTCGCCGGCGAGGTCCACGCGGCCGATGACCGACAACATCAGCGGGCCGACGACCTCCACCCGCAGCGCCGTCACCCGGTCCACGTCCGGCTGCCGCGCGAGCAGCTCCGCCACCGAGCCGACCACCTCGGGGCCCGCCTGCTGACCGACGAGGAAGCGCCGGTTCGAATTGATCAGCACGAACGCCACCGCGGTGAGCAGCACACCGACCAGGATCGAGCCGATCGCATCCGGTACGGCCGACCCGGTCAGCTGGTGCGCCGCCAGGCCCAGCGTGGCGATCACCAGGCCGATCAGCGCCGCCGCGTCCTCGGCGAACACCGCGCGCAGCGTCGGATCGGAGGTGGCCATGACGTGTTCGAGCACGTCCCGGTTCAGCAGCCGGGCCGCCTCGCGCGCCTGCTTGACCGAGCGCAGATAGGAGATGCCCTCCAGCACGAACGAGATCACGGCGTAGCCGATGGCGAAGTGCTCGGCCGGTTCGGGGTGCAGCAGCTCCTGCACGCCGTGGCTGACCGAGATCGCGCCGCCCGCGACGAACAGGCCGATCGCCGCGAACAGGGACCAGACGTAGGCCTCCCGGCCGTGGCCGAGGGGGTGCCCCGCGTCCGGCGGGCGGGCCGCCCGGCGACCGGCGGCGACGAGGAAGAGTTCGTTGCCGGTGTCCGCCCAGGAGTGGGCGGCCTCGGCCGCCAGCGACGCCGAGCCGGTCATCACGGCCGCGCCCGACTTGGCCACCGCGATCAGGGTGTTGGCCACCAGCGCCACCACGACCGTGCGAACGCTCTCCGAGGCGGCCGGCACCGCCCCGAGTCCCGGCCCCGGGCCGGGGGCCTCGCGGTCGGCCATCCCCGCTCCCTCCTCGACAGCACCGTACCGACGGCCTACCCGCCGGCGAACGCGAATCACCCGCTGCGGCGGACAGAGCTGTCAGCGGCACGAGGAACCGAGGCGGCCGCGCGAGCAGACAGTCTAAATCATCCCGTATCGCCCAGAGCCGGCCGCAACACGCCCCGATCCGGCTGCCCCCACTCGATCGTCCGATCCGGATCTTGTGCGTTCTCCGTCGCTCCAGCGGCAGAAGACGCACAAGATCTCGCCGACCCGGCAACCCGATCACGCCGGATGGAAACAGCGTTTCCAGTTTGATACGCTCGGCGCCCAGCCCACCCCAGCGGCGACCGGAGGCAGCACATGCCTGAGCATCTCAAGAGCGCCGCACCACTGTCGGCGAGTGCCCCCGCAGACGTCAGCGAGACCGTCGCGCAGATCATCGCCGATGTACGGCGGCGCGGCGACGAAGCGGTACGCGAGCTGTCCGTCCGGTTCGACTCGTGGAGTCCGGCCCGGTTCCGGCTCGACCCCGACGAGATCGCCGACATCGTGGCGGGCGTGCCCGGACAGGTGCTCGACGACATCCGCACGGTGCAGGCCAACGTACGCGCCTTCGCCGAGCACCAGCGCCGGTCGCTGCGGGACTTCGAGGTCGAGACCGCCCCGGGCGTCCTGCTCGGCCAGCGCAGCATCCCGGTCGCGGCGGCGGGCGCCTACATCCCCGGCGGCCGCTACCCCCTCGTCGCCTCCGCGCACATGACCATCGTGACCGCCAAGGTCGCCGGGGTCGAACGCGTCGCCGCCTGCACCCCGCCGATCCGCGGCGAGATCCCCGCGGCGACCGTCGCGGCCATGCACCTGGCCGGGGCCGACGAGATCTACCTGGTCGGCGGCGTACAGGCGGTGGCCGCGATGGCCCTGGGCACCGAGTCCATCGCCCCGGTCGCGATGATCGCCGGACCGGGCAACGCCTACGTCGCCGAGGCCAAGCGACAGCTGTTCGGCGAGGTCGGCATCGACCTGCTCGCCGGGCCGACCGAGATCCTGGTCATCGCCGACGAGTACGCCGACCCCTTCGTGGCCGCCGTCGACCTGCTCAGCCAGGCCGAGCACGGCCCGGACTCCCCCGCCGTCCTGATCACCACCTCGCGCGCGCTGGGCGAGGAGGTCCTGGCGCACATCGAGCAGATCCTGCCGACGATGCCGACCCGCGACTTCGCCGGACCGGCGTGGCGCGACCACGGCCAGGTCATCGTCGTCGACGACCTGGACGAGGCGTACCGGCTGGCCGACGAGTTCGCGTTCGAGCACGTGCAGGTGCTGACCCGGCAGCCGCGCGAGGCGCTGGAGCGGATGCGCGACTACGGCGCGCTGTTCCTGGGCGAGGGCACCTGCGTGTCGTACGGCGACAAGGTGATCGGGACCAACCACACGCTGCCGACCAGGCAGGGCGCCCGCTACACCGGCGGGCTCTGGGTGGGCCGGTACCTCAAGACCGTCACCTACCAGGAGGTGGTCGATCCGCAGGCCAGTGTGGAGCTGGGCCGCCTGTGCGGGCGGGCCAGCCGGGTCGAGCTGTTCGAGGGGCACGCGCGCTCCGGCGACGTGCGCGCGGCCAAGTACGCCGGGGACCCGCTGCCCTGGTCAGCGCACGAGTGGAGGTAGCCCGATGACGGAGCTGACCGGACGTACGGCGCTGGTGACCGGCGCGGGCAACGGACTCGGGCGGGCCACCGCGCACGCCCTGGTCGGGGCGGGGGCCCGGGTGATCCTGGTCGGCCGCACCCGCCAGACCCTGGACGCCGTGGCCGACGAGCTGCGGGAAGCCCCGGCGGGGGTGCGGGTGGCGGCGTGCGACGCGGCCCTGCCCGAGCAGGTGCGGGCCCTGGGCCGCGAGCTGGCCGACGAGCAGGTGTCCATCCTGGTCAACAACGCGGGCATCGCCGGACCGGTGGCCGAGCTGGTCGACGTCCAGCCCGACGACTGGGACGAGGTGTTCGCGGTCAACGTCCGCGGCGTCTACCTGATGTGCCGCGAGTTCCTGCCCGCGATGATCGAGCGCCGGGCCGGCGACGTGGTCAACCTCGCCTCGGTCAGCGGCAAGCGCCCGCTGGCCCGCCGCACGCCCTACACCGCCTCGAAGATGGCGGTGCTCGGCCTGACGTTCACGCTGGCGCACGAGGTGGGGCCGTACGGGATCAGCGTCAACTGCCTGTCGCCCGGCCCGGTCGACGGCCCCCGGATGCACCGCAACTTCCGGCTGGAGGCGCAGCGCACCGGCACCACCTACGAGCAGGCCGAGCAGGCGTTCGTGTCCCGCTCGGCCCTGGGCCGGATGGTCACCGAGGCCGAGGTCGGCGCGGCGGTCGTGGCGATGCTGCGGATGCCCGGCCTGACCGGGGCGGACATCGACCTGTCCGCCGGGATGATCGGCCGCTGACCGCTCAGTCCGCCTGGTCGGCCGCCGCCAGTGCGGCGGCCGCGTCGGCGTCGTAGGCCCGCCACGAGCGCAGCACGATCAGGCAGCCGATCGCGAGCGGAGCCAGCACCACCGCGTACGCCGCGCGCAGCGACCCGGTCGCGTCGGAGGCCTCGCCGATCAGCCACGGCCCCAGCGCCCCGCCGAGGGTGACCAGCATCTGCAGCACGGCGAAGCCCAGGCCGCGCCGGTGCGCGGCGACCACGTCGGCGTTGGCGGCGGTCAGGTTCGCGATGGCGCCCGCGAAGCCCACGTTGGCCAGTGCGAAGCAGGCGACCTGCGGCCCGAGGTCGGTCAGCGCGACCGCCCCGGCGAGCGCGACGGAGCCCAGCACCAGCGACCAGCCGCCGAGCAGCACCCGCCAGCCGGGCCGGCGCCCGTGCCCGCGGTCGCCCAGCCAGCTGCCCAGGCCCATGCCGACGAGGATGCCGACCAGCCCGGCCCCGCCGCCGACCGCGGCCGCCGCCGCCTCGTCGAGCCCGAACTCGCGCTGGTAGTAGGACGGCATCCAGAAGAAGAGGCCGCCGAGGCCGAAGAACAGGATGCTCAGTCCGGTCACGACCGAGCGCAGGGTACGCACCCGCCACAGCTCGCGCACCTGCCGCAGCAGCGGCGCCGACGGGGCGGCGACCGGGGCGGCCGAGGTCGCGGCGGCGCCGCCGTACCAGGCGGTCAGCCGGTCGCCGATGCCGCGCACCGGTTCGCGGACGGTCAGCATCAGCAGCGCGATGATCGCGCCGGGCACGGCGACCAGGAAGAAGCCGGTGCGCCAGCCGTACGCCTGGGCCAGGGCGCCGCCGGCGATGACGCCGATGGGCAGCCCGGCGAAGTAGGCGGCCCGCTCCAGGCCGAACGCACGGGTGCGGCCCGTGCCCGGGTAGAGGTCGCCGAGCAGGCTGGAGGCGGGCGGGTTGTAGAGCTGTCCGGCGGAGCCCAGCAGCACCCGTACCCCGAACAGGGCCGCGTAGGAACCGACCAGGCCGGTGCCCAGGGTCAGCAGTGCCCAGACCGCCACCACCGCGGCGATCGTCCAGGTGCGGCGGCCGGTGTCGGCCAGCCGCCCGGCGGGCAGCAGCAGGAGCACGGCCGCGACGGCACCGGCGGTGGCGATCGCCCCGGCGGCGCCGTCGCTGAACCCGAACTCGCGCTGGATCTGCGGCAGCGACCCGGCGAGCAGGTTGTACTCGACCCGGTCGACCAGCGCGACCAGGGCCACGCACACCGCGGGCCACCACCCGAACGGCGCCGCGCGGCCGCGCCGCACCGTCACCGGCGGCCTGCCCGCGAAGGCGGTCACCTCGGTGGTCTCGTCCGTTGCTGCGCTGACCGTCATGAGTGCGCCTTCCGGGGCGGGCGTCAGAGACGATCAGGATAAGCAAAAGAAACGCTGTTTCGATAGAGGAAACAGCGTTCAGTGCTCGCGCAGCAGCCGCCCCGCACCCGCCACCCGGTCGGCCAGCCCGTGCTCGCGCAGCGCGTGCCACAGCGTCGCGGCGTTGATCGCGATCACCGGTTTGCCCAGCTCCTGCTCCAGCCGGTCGGCCAGCGCCACAAAGGACAGGTTGGTGCCGACCTGCACGATCGCCTCCACGTCCGGACCGTCCAGCGCGGCCACGGTCTCGCGCAGCCGGTCGTCGGGCACCCGGGCGATGTCCATCGCGGTCGGGCACCGCAGTCCGGTGACGGCCGCGACGTCGAAGCCCGCCTCGGTGAAGAAGCGGCCGACCTCGCGGTCGGCGATCGGCTGGTACGGCGAGAAGACGGCGATCCGGCGGCAGCCCAGCTCCCGCAGCGCCGCCCGGCACGAGCTCGCGCCGGTGGTGACCGGCAGCCCGGTGCGCTCGCGCAGCCGCCGCTCGAACGCGGCGTTGCCCTCCACCCCGCCCCAGAACGTCTCGGCCGACATGCCCATGACCATCCGGTCCGGCTCGGCGGTGAGCACGTCGCGCACGGCGGTGTCGATCGAGGCCCGGATCTGGCCGAGCAGCGCCTCGAAGTCGGCGTCGTCGCCCATGACCGGGTTCGGGATGTACATCGATCCGGCGCGGTAGGCGATGCCGGGCACCCCGGCGGTCCAGTAGTCGTGCTCGACGACGGTGTTGGTGCTGGGCACGATGACGCCGAAGACGGCGCGCGGCCCGACGGCGTTGGTCATGCGCGGGCCAGCGTGTGCACGACGTCGTCGACGATGCGGTGCGCCCGGGTGCGGGCGGTGGGCCGGTCCAGCAGCAGCGCGTCCAGCAGCAGCGGCGAGGCGATGACCGCGACGGCGTCCTCGCGCTGGGTCGCCGACACACCCGCCGCGCGCAGCACCGCGTGGAACGGCTCCAGCAGGTCGCCCACGTACCGGTGGCGCAGCTCGGCGGCGGCGGGGTCGGCCGCCGCCGCGACGACCAGCGCCTGCAGGAAGGCGCCGACGGGCCGGTCGCGCAGCCGGTTGCACAGCTGGTCGACCTCGGCGTGCAGGTCGCGGGCCAGGTCGCCGGAGGGCTCGACGGGCGGCAGCGGCGCGACCTCGATCAGGGCCGCCAGCACCGCGGCCGGGGTGGGCCAGTGGCGGTAGATCGTGGAGCGGGACACGCCGGTGGCCTGGTGCAGGCGCTGGGCGGTGAGCGCCGCGGCGCCCTCGGACAGGAGCAGCTCCAGCGCCGAGGTGAGCACCACGGTCGCGGTGTCGGCGGTGGGCCCGGTGGGGCGGCCAGGTCGGTTCACAGGGTTAACGCTACATCTTGTACTTGAAAAAGTTAAGCGATACATTCCGCACTGGAAATTGTTCCGGCCCGGAGGAGGCGGCCATGCGCCCGCATGTGGAGATCATCGATGAACGCGACCTCATCTGGCACGTCGCGGAGTTCCAGCACGCCAGCGGCAGCGCCGAGCAGCGCAACCTCAGCTACGACGAGGAGGACGGCTCCGCCTCGCTGAAGGTCCGCTTCACCAGCGACTGGTCCCGCCCCGCCGGCACCCACCACGCCGACACCGAGTGGTACGTCCTGTCCGGCCAGGTGACCATCGGCGACACCGTGCTGGGCGAGCAGGGCTACTGGACCGCCCCGAAGGGCGTGTGGACCCCCGCGATCACCGTCACCGAGGGCACCGAGATCCTGCTGTACCGCGAGTACGGCGACTGGCACTTCGACCTCGCCGACGCCGACCGGGAGTTCGTCCGCCCCGACCAGGTCCTGGTGGTCCTCGACAGCGCGCAGATGCCGTGGATCGACGTCAAGGACGGCAGCCCCATGCGCTTCGACCTCGGCGGCACGCCGGTGCCCGGCCTCTACATCAAGCTGCTGCACCGGGATGAGAAGACCGGCTTCTACACCCGGCTGATCAAGGCCAAGCCCGGTTGGCGCGAGGTGCCGCTGGCGCACCACCCCTGCTCGGAGGAGGCGTACTGCCTGGAGGGCGCGTTCGACTACAACTTCGGCAAGATGTGGCCGGGCACGTACTTCTGGCGGCCGCCGCTGGTGCGCCACGGCGACTTCACCGCCGGTGACGAGGTCGGCTGCACCTGGCTCGTCCGCTCCGACAGCGACCTGGTCGACTGGTACACCGACAACGCGCGCGTGGTGATGGAGGGCGACGCCACCAACTGGGGCCCGGCCAACCCGCACAGCGCCGCGCCCCGGCTGGTCGAGCCGGTCCGCTCCCGCAGCATCGGCCGCTGGACCGACCCCACCTACCAGTGACGCCGACGCGTCCGCGCGGCGCGCGGACGCTGAGGGTGCGTGCAGTTTCGGGGAAACTGCTGGAATCCGGTCCTTGATTCCTGCAGTTTCCCCGAAACCGCAGCCTGCCGATCCAGGTCGTTCCCGGGCGTGGCGGGCGTCCGGCTCGCGATAATCGGGGGCGAGCCGGGCAAAGGGGGCCGATGATGGCGCGCACGGTGGCGGACCTGATGGTCGCGACGCTCAAAGCCTCGGGCGTACGCCAGATGTACGGAGTTCCCGGCGACTCGCTCAACGGGCTGACCGACGCGCTGCGCCGCGACGGCGACCTCGGCTGGCAGCTGATGCGCCACGAGGAGGCCGCCGCGTTCGCCGCCGCCGGCGAGGCCGCGGTGACCGGCGGACTCGCGGTCTGCGTCGGCAGCTGCGGCCCCGGCAACCTGCACCTGATCAACGGCCTGTTCGACGCGAGCCGCAGCCGCGTGCCGGTGCTCGCCGTCGCCGCGCACATCCCGCGCGACGAGATCGGGTCCGGCTACTTCCAGGAGACGCACCCGCAGGAGCTGTTCCGCGAGTGCTCCGTCTACTGCGAACTGGTGACCACCCCCAGCCAGCTCCCCCGCACCATGGAGATCGCCATGCGCACCGCGCTGGCGCGCCGCGGGGTCTCGGTCATCGTCGTACCGGGCGAGGTGTTCCTCGCCGACGCCCCCGACGGCGCCGCGCCGGTCACCGTCCAGCTCCCCGAGCCGGTCATGCGGCCCGACGAGCAGTCGCTGGCCGCGGCCGCGGCCGTACTGAACGCCGCCGACCGGGTCACCATCCTGGCCGGGGCGGGCTGCGCCGGGGCGCACGACCAGCTGCTGAGCACCGCCGAGAGGTTGCAGGCGCCGGTGGTGCACGCGATGCGCGGCAAGGAGCACGTCGAGTACGACAACCCGTACGACGTGGGCATGACCGGCCTGATCGGGTTCAGTTCCGGCTACCGGGCGATGGAGCACTGCGACGCGCTGCTCATGCTCGGCACCGACTTCCCCTACCGGCAGTTCTACCCCGACGGGGTGCCGGTGGTGCAGGTCGACGTACGCGGCGAGCAGATCGGGCGCCGGGTGCGGGTCGACGTGCCGCTCGTCGGCACCGTGCGCGACACGGTCGACGCGCTGCTGCCGTACCTGGTCGCCAAGACGGACTCGGCCCACCTGCACCGGATGCTCGCCCACTACGACCGGGCCCGGCAGCGGCTGGACAAGCTCACCGAGAGCCGGGTGACCGACTCCCCACTGCACCCGCAGTACGTCGCCGCGATGGTGAGCAAGCTCGCCGCCGACGACGCGATCTTCACCGCCGACGTCGGCACCCCGTGCATCTGGGCCGCCCGCTACCTGCGGATGAACGGGCGGCGACGGCTGGTCGGCTCGTTCAACCATGGGTCGATGGCCAACGCGCTGCCGCAGGCCATCGGGGCGCAGGCCGCGCAGCCGGGCCGGCAGGTGGTCGCGCTGTCCGGCGACGGCGGGCTGGCCATGCTGCTCGGTGAGCTGATCACGCTGCGCCAGCAGCGGCTGCCGGTGAAGGTCGTGGTCTTCGACAACGGGGCGCTGTCGTTCGTGGAGCTGGAGATGAAGGCGGCGGGCATCGTCACGTACGCCACCGGGTTGGACAACCCGGACTTCGCGCAGGTGGCTCAGGCGGTCGGGCTGTTCGGGGTCCGGGTGGACCGCGCGGGTGACCTGGGCGACGCGCTGCGAGCCGCCTTCGCGTACGACGGCCCCGCCGTGGTCGACGTGCGCGTCAGCCGACAGGAGCTCTCACTGCCCCCGAAGATCACGCTCGCGCAGCTCAAGGGCTTCACCCTGTACGCGACCCGCACCGTCCTGTCCGGCAACGCCGACGAGATCTTCGACCTCGCCAAGACCAACCTCCGCGAACTCGACCGCGAGTAGCCGTCTCGGACGAGTCGACCGCAAATTCGGCTCCGGTCCGGTCGATGATCGGCCTTCGAGGTCAAAACCAGGCCCTACGACCGAGGTTGCGACACCGAATGCCGATCACCGTAGGCGTGACCTCGCGAATAGACCGCACGCGCCGGCTAGTGACCCCCGCGGTCTGCCCGCGGTGTGCCGCAGGGCGGCTGGAGGTAGGTCTGCGGCTGGTCGGGGTGAGGGACTGCAACAAACCTGCACACGGGAAGCCTTGTTCCTAGGAAAGCGCTTTCCTTACGATGTCCCCATCGATGCAGGTCGAGCCATCTCGCCCGGGACGGTCTCCCCCTGCCCCGGTACGGCGCGAGCGCACGTCGCCGTACCCACAAGTCCATCCGGACCCGCGCCCGGCGGCGCAACCCCCGCTCTCAGGAGGACCCCAATGCGCTCTCTTTCCTCGACAAGTCCGCGAACACGCAGGTGGCTGGCCGCAGGCGCCAGCGCCCTGCTCGCCTTCGGCCTGTTCTCGGCCACCCAGGCCGCGTTCGCCGCCACCGTCTTCAGCGCCACCTTCGAGGACGGCAGCACCAGCGGCTGGTCGAAGTCCGGCGGCACCTGGGCCGTCGTCACCGACGGCAGCAAGGTGCTGCAGCAGTCCAACGCCACCAGCGAGAACGCCCGCGAGTTCGCCGGTGACGCGGCCTGGACCGACTACACCGTGCAGGCCAGCGTGAAGCCGCTGTCGCTCGGCTCCGGCGGCTTCGTCGGACTGCTGGCCCGCGCGTCCAGCTCCACCACCTTCTACCGGCTGGCACTGCTGCCGGGCAACGTGGTGCAGCTCCAGGCCGTCAACAGCGGGTCGGTCACCGTGCTCGGCAGCGTCTCGCGCACCGTCGCGACCGGCACCTGGTACACCCTGTCGCTGACCGTCAGCGGCACGCAGATCAGCGGCGCCGTCAACGGCGCCACGGTCGCCACCGGCACCAGCAGCGTGGTCGCCAAGGGCCGCATCGGCCTGCAGACGGCCTACTCGAGCGCGAACTTCGACAACGTCACGGTGACCACCGGCGGCACCACCCCGTCGCCGTCGGCGTCGGCGAGCTCGCCGACGCCGACGGTGTCCCCGTCCCGGTCCGCCAGCCCGTCACCGTCGCCTTCGTCGCCCACCTCGCCGTCACCGTCGCCGAGCACGCCGCCGTCGTCGGCGCTGTACGTGGCCCCCGGCGGCAGCGACAGCGCGCCCGGCACCGTGTCGAGCCCGACCACGCTGACCTCGGCGATCACCCGTATCGCCGCCGGCGGCACGATCTACATGCGCGGCGGCACGTACAACTACTCCACCACGGTCACCATCGCGACAGGCAACAACGGCACCTCCAGCGCCCGCAAGAAGCTGTCGGCCTACTCCGGCGAGACGCCGGTGCTGAACTTCTCGGCCCAGGCCGAGGACCCGGCCAACCGGGGGCTGGCGCTCAACGGCAACTACTGGCACGTCTACGGCCTGATCGTCGAGCGGGCCGGTGACAACGGCATCTTCGTCAGCGGCAGCAACAACATCATCGAGCGTACGATCACCCGCTTCAACCGCGACAGCGGGCTGCAGCTGTCCCGGACCGCCTCGGACACCCCGCAGAGCCTGTGGCCCGCCAACAACCTCATCCTCAGCGCGGAGTCGCACGACAACGCCGACTCCGACGGTGAGGACGCCGACGGTTTCGCCGCCAAGCTCACCATCGGCACCGGCAACGTGTTCCGCTACGCCGTCTCGCACAACAACATCGACGACGGCTGGGACCTGTACACCAAGACCGACACCGGCCCGATCGGCCCGGTGACCATCGAGGACTCGCTGTCCTACAACAACGGCACGCTCAGCAACGGCACCGTGAACACCAACGGCGACCGCAACGGCTACAAGCTGGGCGGCGAGGACATCAAGGTCAACCACGTGGTACGCCGGAGCATCGCCTTCCGCAACGGCAAGCACGGGTTCACCTACAACAGCAACCCGGGCAGCATCACCATGTCCAGCAACCTGAGCATCGACAACACCGAGCGCAACTTCTCGTTCGACGCGGGCACGCACGTATACCGCGGCAACACCTCCTGCCGCAGCGGCAGCGGCTCGAACGACAAGACGATCGGCGACGCCGACAGCTCCAACCAGTTCTGGACCGGCGGCAACGGTTCCCGGTGCGCGTCGTACACCGGCTCGCTGGCCTGGTCGTTCGCCTCTGACGGCCGCCTCGTGGTGACCATCGGCGGGCGGGTCGTCAGCCTGTAACCGCGGTCGTACGTCGTCGGGTCGGGGCCGGTCGCGCCCCGACCCGACACCGCCTTCATGGCACGTTCGCCGTTATATGACGTGGAAGGTGTTAGGTCCGGTCGTCGACGGAAACCCGCATCGCCCCTGGAACGGCTTCACCTGCGCGGGCGCAATATGCTCTCCGCCCCGGCACCGGGGTTCCACCCGCCGAGGCGGTGGCAGACGTGTACCCGGTCGAGGAGGCATGGTGGAGGACTTCGAAGGGTTCGTCCGGGCGCGCTCGACCGCGCTCGCCCGGACCGCGTACCTGCTCACCGGCGACCGGCATCAGGCCGAGGACCTGCTGCAGGACACGCTGGCGCGGGTGGCCGAGCGCTGGACGGCCGTGTCGCGCGGCGGCGATCCGGAGCCGTACGTGCGGCGCATGCTGTACACCCGCGCGATCGACGGCTGGCGCGGCCGGCAGCGCCGCGCCGCGCTCGACACCACCGAGGCCCGGCAGCGCCCTGAGCTGCGTGGCCGACCCGACGACGCCGACACGGTGACCCGGCGGCTGGTGCTGCGCGACGCGCTGGCCCGGCTGACCCAGCGCCAGCGCGCGGTGCTGGTGCTGCGCTTCTACGAGGACCTGACCGAGGTGCAGACCGCCGAGGCGCTGCACTGCTCGCCCAACACCGTCAAGTCGCAGACCCGGCACGCGCTGGAGCGGCTGCGGCAGCTCGCCCCCGAACTCGCCGACCTGTTCGGCCCCGGCACCCCGGTGGAGGCACGATGACCAGCGATCTGCGCGACGCGTTCGACGACCTGAGCGCCGACGTCGCCCCGTACGTGGTCGGCGACGACCTCGGCCGTACCGCCTGGCGGGCCGGACGCCGCCGCCGCACCCGCCGCCTGGCCGCCACCGGCGGCCTGGCCCTGGCCGCCGCGGCCGTGCTGGCCCTGATCGCGCCCTGGCCGGTCATCCCGCAGACGCTGGGACCAGCCGGCACCGACGCCCGCGCCACGGGCTATCCGCAGCGCATCACGCACCAGTGGTGGCTCAGCGACCTGCCGGACCGGCCGGGCCCGCTCGCCGGACTCGTGGAGATCAACGGCCCCGACACCTTCGGCTGGCGCGCGCTGTCCCAGCACGGCAACCAGTGGCGGCTTCCCCAGGGCATCGGCACCGGCGACTGGCCGGCGCTGTCCTCGGACGGACGCCGCCTGGGCTACCTCGCCGCGCAGGAAGGCCCGTACGTGCTGCGGGACCTGGTCGAGGGCACGCAGCTGCGCATCCCCTCCATCAGCGGAGGCACCATCGGCCTGCCCGCCCGGTACTGGGTGGGTGACCAGACCCCCACATTCTGGTCACCAGACGGAGCGCACCTGCTGCTCTCCGGCGGTGAGCGCACCGCCGACGGCACGCCGCCGGCCGGACTGATCGTCGACCTGACCGGGTCGGTACGCAGCGTCCCCGGTGACCTGGGCTTCCCCGCCGGTTGGGCGGCCGCCGACCGGCCGGTGTGGGTCAAGGTCTCGGGCGCGGACGGCCGGTCCGAGTACAAGGTGACCGCGACGACCACCGACCTGACCGGCACGCCGGTCACCACCGTGACGCTGCGCCCCAGCGACGCCTGGCCGGGAGGCGGCGGGCTCAACCAGTGGTCCGGGCTGGCCTCGCCGACGGGTGACCAGCTGCTGCTCACGGGCTACCTGACCGGCGACCGGGGCGAGGTGCGCAGGTTCTCGCTGCGCGACGGCACCGAGCTCGGCGTGACCACGGTCGACGACGTGTGGGTCCCGTGCGGATCGAGCTGGGCGGGAGAGGTCGCGGCCATGCCGCTCATGCTGCGCAGCGATGACGGCGGAACCGCCTCCACCGCGCTGCTGCGGCCCGACGGCCCGCGCCAGGTGGTGGCCGCTGATCCGGACCTGTCGGCCACCTGCCTCGTCTGGGCGTCCGACGCGCTGGCGGGCGAGGCGCACGGGTGGCCGTTCGGGCTGAGCACCGCCTGGTGGTCCTGGTGGTGGCGGGAGATCCTCGCCGGGGCCGCCGCACTGGCCATGCTCCTGTGGGGATGGATCCGCCTCGGGTTCTGGCGGGTGCCGGTGAGGTCGAAGGCGGCACCGCCCGCCTGAGCGGCGCCATTGCCCGGGACCCGGCGCCGGCCAGAAGGTCGATCGGCGCCGGGTCGCGGGATCAGCGCCAGTTCTGGTTGGACTGGACCGGGCTGCCGCAGGTCCAGAGGATCATCTGGGTGCCGTTGGCGGTGCCCCAGCCGTCGGCGTCCAGGCACTTGCCCGACGCCGGGTTCACGATGTTGCCGTTGGCGTTGACCGTCCACTTCTGCGCGCCGTTGCCCAGGCACGTCCACAGCTGCACGATCGCGCCGTTGGCGGTCGAGCCGCCCGCGACGTCCAGGCACTTGTTGGAGTTCGTGTTGACCAGCGAGCCGTTCGACTCCACCCGCCACTGCTGCGCGGTGTTGTTCAGGCAGTCCCACAGCTGCACCTTGGTGCCGTCGGCGGTGCGGCCGCCGGAGACGTCGAGGCAGCGGTTCGAGCCGACGTTGACGAACGTGCGCACCTGGGCACCGCCGCCAGCGCAGGTCGTGGTGAAGCCGCGGTCGACCAGGCCCTGGCAGAACGACGTCCGCGCACCCGAGTAGTGCGACAGCTTGCCGTCGACGAACCAGGTCGAGTTGACCGGGAAGTCGAAGCTGCCGTCGTCGATGCCGTCCCAGCCGTAGCGGAAGTCCAGGTTGATGTAGACGGCCGCCTTGATGACGCCGCTGAGGTCGTACGAGCCGGACAGGTTCGGGATCGGGCCGCTGTAGTTCATCAGGCCGAACAGGCGGCGCACCCAGGTGTCGCCCCGGGCCGCCTCCAGCCCGGAGGTGTTGCCGCCGTCGTCGGTGAAGTTCATCATCCCGGACTCCGACACGATCATCGGCTTGCCGTGGTCCTTGGCGAACTTCATCATCTTGAGCACGTTGCCGTCGTAGTCCCAGTTGCGCCAGACCGCCGCGTCGTTGCCGTTGGCGTCCTTGCCGATGTACGCGTTGCGGCACTGCAGGGCACCGGTGTCGTAGTTCTGCGGCGGGGTGCCGTTGTACAGGTAGCCGTTGTCGTAGATCGGCAGGCACAGCTCGTGCGCGAACACCGAGACGCCGATCCAGTCGACGACGGAGTCACCGGGGTACAGCTTCTCGTACTCGCCGCGTACCGGGTGGAAGACGTAGGTCACGTTGTCGTTCGCCTTCGCCCCGTTGATCAGGCTGCGCAGCCGCGCGAAGGCGTTCTTGTACGAGGAGCAGGTGGCGTCGGTGCAGTGGTAGAAGCTGGACACCTCGTAGTCCAGGCGCAGGAAGAACTTCGCCTGCGGGTACGCGTTCATGAAGTTGATCAGATTGGTGAACTGGGACGCCCACTGGCCGTTGGCCAGCTCCTGGGTGACCGCGCGGGAGCGGGCCGCCTTGGCGTTCTCGTCGCCGCCGGTGAAACCGGGCGGGTTGTCCTTCCAGCTCACCCCGACCTGCACCATCCTGCCCTGCTGGGCCAGGGCGGTGGCGTAGTCGCGGTGGCCGTTGTTGACCCAGGTGCCGGACTTGACCTCGTAGTAGACCGAGCCGCCCGCGGGCGGGGCGGCGAAGCTGGTGTAGTCGTTGTAGGCGGCCTGGGTGGACTGGCCGATGAACAGCAGCCGCCCGTTGGCGGGGGCGAAGGTCGAGGCACTGGCCGAGGCGGCCGGGCCGACGGCGGCCAGGGCGGCCGCGACCAGCAGGACGCTGGTGAGGTGGATCGCGAGACGTCTCACGGGAACCTTCCGGGCGAAAGGGGGACGGATTCCGCCAGGCTACGAACGATGCCGCGAAACACCGCCGCTTTTCGATACATCGACGGCGCGGCGACGCCCTGGGTGGTGTTTGATCGCCGCCAGCGGCCAAAACAGCCGGTTGCAGGCGACTTCCTGACCGTGGACAGCGATCAGGTTCAGGTGAGCGCCCCAAGATCGCGGTCCCCGGTCACTCCGGGCAGCCCGACGGCGGGCAGCCCTCCCGTCGGCGGCGGGAGGGCTGCTGCTCAGACGACGGGCGGGATCAGCCCAGGCGCCACTGCTGGTTGCCGCCCAGCGGGTTGCCGCAGTCCCAGATCTGCAGGCGGGTGCCGTTGCCGGTGCCGAACTCGACGGCGTCCAGGCACTTGCCCGAGTTGGGGTTGACGATCGACCCGTTGCTGTTGACGACCCACTGCTGGGCGCCGTTGTTCAGGCAGGTCCACAGCTGCACCACGCTGCCGTTGGCGGTGCGGCCGCCCGAGACGTCCAGGCACTTGCCGGAGTCGACGCTGACGAAGGTGTTGCCGACCCGGCGCCACTGCTGGTTCGCGTTGTTCGGGAAGCAGTCCCACAGGTGCACGACGTTGCCGTCATTCTTGCCCCAGGCGTCCACGTCGACGCAGCGGTTGGACGCCACGCCCCGGATGACGGAGGTGCCGCCGGTGCCGCCGCCGCCTGCCGCGTTGCCGTTGACGTTGAAGTCGAACAGGTTCACGGCCAGGCCCGCGCCACCGATCCACGGCTCGAAGCCCGCCTGGACGCTGGTCATGTACCAGGCCGTGCTGATCTTGCCGCGCGACACCGAGTCGTCGATGAACGCCTTGAGGCTGAAGTTCGGGAACGAGTTGTTCGGCACGGTACGGACGTAGGAGATGACGTTCCAGCCGATGTTGCCGAACCAGACGTCCCAGGTGCCGCCCTCGAGGTTCACGGTGGCGATCCGGCTGCCGATCGGCTGCGGACGACCGCGGTGGTTCGTCCAGATCATCACCTCGGCGCCGTAGTTCTGCCCCGGCGGGTTCGGGTTGGCGTCGAACCAGATGTCGAACGCGGTGTCCCACTCACCGGAGTTCGGCGTGGAGATGTTGAAGGTCGCGCGGGGGTTGTTCAGCGAGCTGACCCGGGCGGGCAGGCCGCTGCCGGCGGTGCAGGCGCCGTAGTGGCAGCCGGCGTAGATCGACGGGTACGACGCGGGCGGGCCGTTGGTCGCGTTGTTGTGGTCGGCCTGGGTCACGGTGAACCCGGCGTTGGAGACGTCGATGCACTGGGTGGTGCTCGCGCCCCAGCGGTTGTTCTGCACGATGTACTTGCCGCCCTGGACCGGCGCGGTGCCGTACTGGTCGCAGATGATCGGGGCGGCGGCGGCCGGAGTGGCGGCCACGGTCAGCACACTGGCCGCCACGGCGGTGCCGAGTGCGACGGCCAGGGCGAGTGGGCGGAGTCGCCGTTTCATGGTGGTACTCCCTCAGAGCGGACGGAATCGCCGCGGGCACGGCGGACTCTCGTGGGAGGGCTCCCACGAGACTTCTTCCAGGAGCGTACGCACACGTCGACATACATCAATCAGTTTCGAAACTGTCCGCCCGGCCGCACCGCCCGGGTCCCGGCACCGGCAACACGCGGCAGCGGAGACGTCGGTTCCCGGCGTCCGCAGCCCGCACCGGGCAGTATCTGCAGCGTGAAGGCGACAGAAGGGACTGACCGCACCCCGCCGCGACGGGGGCAGCCGCGGGACGCGGCGGCCGCGGCGGCGCTGGAGAAGTACGACCGGCGCGCCCGGGTGCCGATCATCCTGTCTGCCGTACTGCCCCTGATCATCGTGCCCGAGCAGGGGAACTGGGTCGCGGTGGCCGTCGGCGTCGGCTCGTGGCTGGTGTTCCTCGCCGACTTCCTCGTCCACCAGCGGCTGATGGTCAACTACCTCGGCACCCACCTGGGCCGGTTCGACCTCGCGATCGTGGTCCTCACCGCACCGTGGTTCCTGCTCGCCGGGGCGCCGGCCGCGGGCTTCGTGGTGGTGCTGCGGCTGGCCAGGCTCGGTCGGCTCATCATCGCCACCAAGGGCGTCCGGCGGCTGTTCGCCCGGCTCGGCCGGGTCGCGATCATCGCGGCGGCGGTGCTGTTCGTGGGCGCGGCCATGGCCTACTACGCCGAGCACCCGACGAATCCGGAGTTCGCCACCTTCGGCGACTCGCTGTGGTGGGCGACCGTCACCCTGACCACGGTCGGCTACGGCGACATCGTGCCCATCACCACCGCCGGACGGTTCGACGGGGCGGCCATCATGTTCATGGGCGTCGCCCTGCTCGGCCTGCTCGCCGGTTCGCTGGCCAGCTTCTTCGGCCTCGAGCCCGAGCAGGCGGCAGCGGAGCCGACGGCGTCGAACGATTCGGTGCTCAACGAGCTCAGCCTCCTGCGGGCGGAGGTGAGGGAGTTGAGGGCGCTCACCCGGCGCCTTGCCGACGGGGACCAGCCCTCAGCACCGGGTTCCGGGTAGGCCGCCGGGTGGTGCGGGTCGGCGAGGGAGGACGCCCTCGCCGACCTTCTTTCGCCCTACCGGATGCCGAGCGCGGCGATCGGCCCGTACCGGGCCTGGCGGATGCCCCGGTGGCGCGCCCAGGCCCGGTCCCCGTAGGACCAGTGCCACGGCCGTTGCGGGTCGTTGACCAGGCCCGCTGCCGCGAGTGCGGCGCCTAGCGGGTCAGCGCCCCCGGCCTCGGCCGCGACGTCGCCGCCGTCCACGGTGCAGATCCGCAGATCGGCGGCGGCGCCGGTGGCATGCCACCCGCTCGGGCAGCCTCCGGACACCACCAGCAGCCGCACCCCGATCGGCAGCAGCGTCTGGGCGGTGACCAGCCGGTCGGCCACCCCGACCCGGACCAGCGTCGCGGCCGCCGTCGGGGCCACCAGCAGCGCGCTGATGCCGCGCAGATCGACGAGGGGCTCGCCGCACTCGTGCACCTCGACGGCGGCCGGCTCCTCGGGCGGCGTCATTTTCCCTCCATACGACCCCTTCCTTTCCCGGAACCACCGCAGTGCCGGTGACGAGGTCGTCACCGGCACCACGGCGGTTCTGCGCTTCTCGTCCCCGGGCCAGTTCCCGGAGGTCCCTGCGGCCGTCAGCCGACGACGGCCTGGCTGTCCTTGCCGTTGCCGTCCCAGTCGCCGATCAGCGGCATCTCCGACCCGCCGTTGCCGTAGGCGACCGACTCGGTGGCCTCGGTCGCGCTGGTCACGGCACCGGTACGGAAGTAGAAGACGTTGCCCATCCGCACCCCGATGTTGTCCTTGCCGTCGCCGTCCCAGTCGCCGACCACCGGCGTGGCGTACGGGTCGCCGTAGGCCAGCGTCGCGTTGGGCAGGTAGAACGTGAAGTTCGCGGGGCGGTAGACGCCGACCTCGTCCCGGCCGTTGCCGTCGAAGTCGCCGACGACCGGCGTGTCGTTGGCGTTGCCGAACGCCACCACCGAGGTGGTCTCGGTCGCGCTGGTCACGGGGCTGGTGCGCAGGTAGGAGTTGAAGCCCATCCGGACGCCGACGTTGTCCTTGCCGTCGCCGTCCCAGTCGCCGACCAGCGGCACGGCCCAGGCGTCGCCGTAGACGAACTGGTACTGCGCGGCGCCTGTCTGCGGGGTGTTGCTGAGCAGGAAGGTGCCGCTGCGCGGGTCGTACGCGCTGGGGGTGTCGGTGCCGTCGCCGTCCCAGTCACCGGAGATGGCGATCATCGGGCTGTTGCCGTAGGCGATCGTCGACCGGGTCGCGACATTCGAGGTCCGGCTGTCCGACATCAGGAAGTCCAGCACGCCGAGTTCGGCGCCGCCCAGGTCGTCGATGATGTTCTTGTACCGGTAGGCGCTGTAGTCGACCGCCGTGTGGCTGTCGATGGTGCCCGAGGTCAGGCTCGCCGAGCGGTACTTGATGTCGTCGCTGCCGAAGGAGTAGTACTCGAAGTTCGGGTAGACCGGCGCCCACTTGGCGAACAGGACCACGTGCCCGCTGGCCCCCGAGCCGCCCCAGGTGAGGATGTCACCGGGCTTCAGCTTCGTCTTGGCGATCGGGGCCGAGTAGGTGGAGCTGCCCAGCGCCACCGAGTTCGGGTCCGAGTTGAGGTGCCAGGCCATGTCGATCAGTCCGGAGCAGTCCCGCCGGTACTGTCTGGTGTAGCCGCTGTCCCACTTGTCGGTCGCGTTGGTGTTGTAGGTGACCGGGTTGGTGCTCTTCCAGTAGGCGGCTCGGCTGATCACCTCCGATCGGGTGATGGGACTGCCCAGGGTGGAGGCGGCGTGCGCCGCCTCGGGCGCCGCGGCCGAACCGGCCACGGCCATCGCCACGCCCACACCCGCCGCCAGCGCGACCGCGAGCGCCCCGGAGACCAGTCGGTTCAGTTTCATGACGTCTTCCTTTCATCGCGGGAGGCTTTCTCCCTTGCGATGAAAGATTCGAACCCGTCGTTGAAATCGCTCTGAAAACGAGCTGGGGCACCGTTTCAGTACGTTTTCACACCACCGGTGAGCTCCTCGGACTCGCGCGCGGCGAAGGCGCGGAACGTCCTGACCGCCTTGGCCCGCAGCGCGGCGGCCGCTTCGGACTCGCCCCGGGCCTCGTGCAGCAGGGCCAGGTCGCGTTCGGTGCGCGCCTGCCACAGCGGCACATCCATCTGCTCGCACTGCCGCAGCGCCGCGTCCAGCAGCGCGTACGCCTCGTCCAGGCGGCCCTCGGCCAGGTGCAGCTCGCCGACGGTCCGCATCGTCACCGCGTGGCCGAGGCGGTCGCCCATCGCGTGGCAGACCGTCAGCACGTGCTCCAGCTGCGCGAGCACCCCGGCGCTCTCACCCCTGCGCAGCCGGGCCTTGGCCAGCGAACGCACCGCGTACGCCTCCATCAGCGCGTCACCCAGCTCCGTGAAGATCTCCTGTGCCCGCATCGCGGTCTCGACCGCCTCCTCGTACTCGCCCACCGCCCGGTGGTACATGCTCAGCGTGCGCAGCGTCAGCCCCTCGCCCCGCTGGCTCCCCGCGCGCTGGTAGGCGGCCAGCGACTCCTTCAGGTCGGTGCGGACCTGCTCGTAGTCGCCGAGTTCCAGCCGCACCGACCCGGCCAGGCGGTGCAGGTAGCCCAGGGCGATGTCGTCGCCGAGTTCGCGCACCCGGTCACCGCCCTGGTCAAGGAAGTGCAGCGCCTCCACCAGCCGCCCGGCTTCGCGGCAGCCGGCGCCGAGTCCGATCAGGGCCACCGCCATGCCGCGCCCGTCGCCGTGCTCGCGGAAGGCGGCCAGCGCCTCGGTGAAGTGCTGCCGCGACTCCGGGAACCGGTCCTGCAGATAGCGCAGATGGCCCAGCTCCGCCAGCATGATCGCCTCACCGCGCCGGTCGCCCGCCGACACCGCCGCCGCCAGGGCCGCCTGGTTGATCCGTTCCCGGGCCTCGAAGCGGTTCACGCCGAGGAACGAGGGCCCCAGCCGGGCCGAGGCGAACAGGCAGACCAGATCGTGCAGGCCCAGCACGGCGGCCCGCTCCAGGCCGACGACCAGGGCGGCGTGCTCCAGATCGAACCAGGTGTGCGGGGCGGAGCGCACCTGCGCCAGCAGCCCGGCGTCCATCGGCCGCGCCTCGATCACCGGACGGGCCCAGCCGATCGCGTCCGCCGGGGCGTCCGCGGTGACCTGGTCGGCCAGCGTGAGCCAGCCGCTGAGCACCCGGCTCACCGCCGCCGACAGCGAGCCGGCCGACTCCTCGGCCTCGGCCCGCTCCCGCGCGTACAGCCGCACCAGCTCGTGCAGCCGGTAGCGCAGCCGGCCGAGGCCGTCCACATGGCTGAAGTCGACCAGGTGCGCGTCCACCAGCTGCTCGACCACGTCCTCGGCCGCGGTCTCGGCGGTGTCGGTCAGCCAGGCCGGGATCCACGACGAGAACTCCGGCACGCCCAGGTAGCCCAGCCGCCGCAGCGCCCGCCGGGCCGGCTCGTCCAGCCCCCGGTAGCTGAGCTCGAACCCGGCCCGGACCTGCAGGTCGGCGATGGTCAGCTCGTCCAGCCGGCGCTGCTCGTCGGCCAGCCGGTCGGCGAGCAGCCGCAGCGGCCACCGCTGGCGGGTGGCCAGCCGGGCGCCCGCGATGCAGATGGCCAACGGCAGGTGACCGCAGAGTTCGACGATGGCCTGCGCGGCCGCCGGCTCCGCGGCGGCCCGGTCGGCGCCGACGATGCGGCCCAGCAGGTCCAGCGCGTCCTGCGGCCCCAGGACGTCGAGGTCGATCCGGCGGGCGCCGGACAGGCCGCCGAGCCGGTTGCGCCCGGTGACGAGCACCGCGCAGCCGGGGTCGCCCGGCAGCAGCGGCCGGACCTGCTGCTCGTCGGCGGCGTCGTCCAGCACCACCAGCAGCCGCCGCCCGGCCAGCAGGCTGCGGTACAGCTCGGCCCGCTCGGCGGCGGCCGCGGGCATCGCGGTGAACTCGACCCCCAGCGCCTTGAGCATCCGGCCCAGCACCTCACCGGGTTCGGCGGGGGCGTCGCCCATGCCGCGCAGCTCGGCGTAGAGCTGGCCGTCGGGGAAGGACGCCTTCACCTGGTGGGCGACGTGCACGGCCAGGGCGGACTTGCCGCTGCCGCCCCGGCCCGCGATCACGTGGACGGCAGCGCCGGGCGCCGGGGTCAGCGCGGCGATCAGGGCGTCGGTCTGGTCGGCGCGTCCGGTGAAGTCGGCCGGGGCCACCGGCAGCTGCGCCGGAGCGGTGCGCTGCGGGCGGTCGGGCGCCGCCGGCGGCATCAGGGCCGGGTCGCCGCGCAGGATGGCCCGGTGCAGCGAGGTCAGCTCCGGGCCGGGGTCGACGCCGAGCTCCTCGCTCAGCGCGGCACGGCCCTCCTCGAACGCGGCCAGCGCGTCGGACTGGCGGCCCGCCCCGTACAGCGCGGTCATGTACTGGCCGCGCAGCCGCTCGTTGGCCGGATGCCGGGCGACCAGCGCCGCCAGCTCGGCCACCACCTGGCCGTGGCGTCCCAGCACCAGATCGGCCGCGACGCGCCGCTCGGTGGCGCCGAGACGCAGCTGCTCCAGCCGCTCGGCCTCGCCCGACAGCAGGGAGTCGCCCAGGCCGGCCAGCGCGGGGCCGCGCCACAGCGCCAGCGCGGCCGTCAGCAGCCGGGAGACCTCCTCGGCGGCCTCGGCCCGGTGCGCCCCGGCCAGCAGCTGCTCGAACACGTGCAGGTCGAGCGAGTCCGGGGCCAGTTCGACCAGGTAGCCGGGCGCCCGCGTGACGATCACGCCGTCGGCCCCGTGCCGGGCCAGCGCCTGCCGCAGCGACTTGACGTACGTGTGGATCGCCGCCTTGGCGGTCTCGGGCGGATCCCCCGGCCACAGGATGTCGATCAACCGGGTCAGCGGCACGACCCGGCCGTGCTCCAGCAGCAGGGCGGCCAGCAGCGTCTGCGGTTTGAGCCCGCCCAGCGGCACCTGGGCCGCCCCCGCGACCACCTCGACCGGACCCAGCAGCCGGTACTCCACCCTTGTCCCCCGTCCACGCGACAAACCGCCCACAAGTTGATGCTTGAGGGCCGGACGCGGGTTGCCCCGCCACCCGGATCGAATGGCCACAGTGGACTGAGGGCGGCCGTACGGCATGCGTCCGCACGGCCGCCGTCGCGGCTCAGCCGGGGTTCAGCGGCGCTCGGCGGATCGGCGCAGGCGCAGGGTCACCAGCTCGAAGGGCCGCAGCCGCAGCCGGACCGCGCCGTCGGCGAGCTGGACGCCAGCGTTCCCGACAGGCCGCTCCAGCAGGTCGCACGCGGTCACGGCGGCGAGGTCGAAGGACGGGGTGAGCGTCGCGCGGGCGCGGGTGCCCCGTGACTCGTACAGGCGCACCACGACGTCGCCGCTCAGGTCGTCGGCGAGCTTGACCGCGGTGGCCACGACCGCGTCCGCGTCGACGGTCAGCAGCGCGTCCACGTCGGCGCTGCCCGGCACCCGCCGCGGCGGCAGGTTGATCGAGTAGCCCTCGCGGACCGCGTCGCCGATGTCCGCGCCCGGCACCAGCGCGTACGAGAAGCGGTGCCGGCCCTGGTCGGTGCGGGGGTCGGGGAAGCGCGGGGCGCGCAGCAGCGACAGCCGCACGGTCGTGGTGGTGCCCTCGTCGGCGCGCACGGTGCGGGTGACGTCGTGGCCGTAGGTCGAGCCGGTGACGACCGCGACGCCCCAGTCCGGCTCGGCCAGGTGCACGAACCGGTGGTTGCACGCCTCGAACTTCGCCGCCTCCCAGCTGGTGTTGGTGTGCGTCGGCCGGAAGATGTGGCCGAACTGGGTCTCGGCGGCGTAGCGGTCGGTGTGGATGTCCAGCGGGAACGCGACCTTGAGGAACTTCTCCCGCTCGTGCCAGTCCACCTCGGTCTCGACGTCCAGCCGCCGCTGCCCGGCGGCCAGGGTGAGCGTCTGGACCACTGACGAGGCGCCGAACGAGCGGACCAGCCGCAGCGCGACCGCGTCCGGTCCGCCGGCGCTGACGGCGATCTCGTCCAGGCCGGTCAGGTCGGTGACGGAGTTGCGGTAGAACTGGTCCACGTCCCAGGCGTCCCACTTGTTCGGGAAGTCCGGGTGCAGCTGCAGCAGGTTCGCGGCGGCACCGGCGGGCACCGCCTCCCGGTCGGCGGCGACGTCGTACACGGACACGACCAGGCCGCGGGCGTCGACCCGTACCCGCAGCAGGCCGTTGTCCAGCAGCCAGCCGCCGCCGGGCAGCTCGGCCACCGAGCAGCCGGCCGCCCCGGCGGGCGCGCGGCGGCCCGACCGGCCGGGTACGCCCGCGCGGGCATGCGGGGCGCCGTTGAAGACCACCTCGCCGCCCGGCACGGCGTCCCCGGCCAGCGCGCGCTGGGCCCGGTCGACGAGCGCCGACAGCTCGGCGGTCACCGCGGCGTAGGCTGCCTCGGCCTCCCGGTGCACCCAGGCGATCGACGACCCCGGCAGGATGTCGTGGAACTGGTGCAGCAGCACGGTCTTCCAGAGCCGGTCCAGGTCCTGGTACGGGTAGTCCAGCCCGACCCGCACCGCGGCCGTCGCCGACCACAGCTCGGCCTCGTAGAGCAGGTGCTCGCAGCGGCGGTTGCCCTGCTTGGTGCGGGCCTGGCTGGTCAGCGTGGCCCGGTGCAGCTCCAGGTAGAGCTCCCCCACCCACACCGGCGGATCAGGGTACTCCGCCTGCGCCTGCGCGAAGAACTCCGCCGGGCGCTGCCAGCGCACCACCGCCGAGCCCTCCAGGTCGCGCATCCGGGCCGCCTTGGCGATCATCTCGCGGGTGGTGCCGCCACCGCCGTCGCCCCAGCCGGTAGGCGCCAGCGAGTGCCGCGCTCGGCCCTTGTCCTTGAAGTTGCGGGCCGCGTGCGCGATCTCCCGGCCCAGCATCGAGCAGTTGTACGTGTCCACCGGCGGGAAGTGCGTGAAGATCCGGGTGCCGTCGATGCCCTCCCACAGGAACGTGTGGTGCGGGAACTTGTTGACCTGGCTCCACGAGATCTTCTGCGTCAGCAGCCACTTCGAGCCCGCGGCCTTGATGATCTGCGGCAGGCCGCCGGCGAACCCGAACGTGTCGGGCAGCCACGCCTCCTCGTTCTCGATCCCGAACTCGTCCAGGAAGAACCGCTTGCCGTGGACGAACTGGCGGGCCATCGCCTCCGACCCGGGCATGTTCGTGTCCGACTCCACCCACATGCCGCCCGCGGGCACGAAGCGGCCCTCCGCGACGGCCGCCTTGACCTGCGCGTAGATCTCCGGCCGGTGCTCCTTGATCCAGGCGTACTGCTGGGCCTGCGACATCGTGTAGACGAAGTCGGGCTCGTCGCGCAGCAGCGCGGTCATGTTCGCCGCGGTCCGGGCCACCTTGCGTACGGTCTCCCGCAGCGGCCACAGCCAGGCCGAGTCGATGTGCGCGTGCCCCACCGCGCTGATCCGGTGCGCCGACGGCTCGGCCGGTGCGGCGAGCACCCCGGCGAGCCGCGCGCGGGCGGCCGCGGCGGTGGCGTTGACGTCCTGCAGGTCGAGTACGTCCAGGGCGCGGTCCACGGCGCGCAGTACGTCCCAGCGGCGGGCGCCCTCGACCGGCAGCTCGGCCATCAGCTCGCCGAGCACCTCCAGATCCTGGACCAGGTGCCACACCTCGGGGTCGAACACCGCCAGGTCCATCCGCTCCAGCCGGTACAGCGGCTCGTCCCCGGCGGTGTCGCGGTCGCCGAGTTCGGTGGGCTTGAACGGCTGGTAGTCCAGGATCATCGGGTTGGCCGCCGCCTCGATGTGCAGCAGCACCTCCTCGCCGCCGGCGACCGGCGCGCCGACGCGGACCCACTGGTTGCGCGGCTGCAGGCCCTTCACCGGGGTGCCGTCGGGGCGGTACACCAGGCCCTCGCACTGGAACCCGGGCCGGTTCGGGTCGAAGCCGAGGTCGAGCAGGGCCTCCACGGTACGGCCCGCCCAGGCGGCGGGCACGGTGCCGGAGACGGTGAACCAGCTGGTGCCCCAGGGCGCGCCCCACCGGTCCCCCACCCGCACCGGCGTACGCGGGGCGGCCAGGCCCTCGGCCACCGGGACGGGCTCGCCCGGGGCGGTCCAGACGGTCACCCGCAGCGGCACCGACTCGGGGTGGATCGCCGGTCGGATGCGCTCCTCCAGGACCCGCTTGAGCCGACCCTCGGCCAGTAGGCGGTCGTCGTGCATCGTCGCTCCAAGGGTTCGCCGGATGTCTGACAGCAAGGTCATTGTCGCGGTTCGTCGGATTGACGACCAGGCCGGAGCTGATTCGGAAGCGGCACGGATGTTGTCCGGGTAGCGCGTCGAGCCGTCCTCTGGTTGCGGGCAGCCTCACCCGGGGCTGCCGTCCAGTCCGGAAAGGACTTCCGATGACCACCTCTGCAACCTCCGCGCGCAGACTCGGCAGAGTCTGGGCCCTGGTCGCCGTGCTGGCGGCCGTGGCCGCCGCCGGTGCCCTCGCGCGCAGATCCGACGCCTGGGCGGTGCCGGTCCCGCCGCCGCTGACCCAGGAGGAGTGGCGGGTGCAGCTGCCGCAGCAGCCGCCGCCCGCGACCAGTTGCGCCTCCACGGTGTACCCGCGCCTGGTGTGGCAGTCGGCGTCGTGCAAGACGCCGCCGAACCTGCCGCAGCTGCCCCGGCAGCCCGGGACCCCGCGCACACCCCACGTCATCGGCAGCGGCACCGGCCTGTCCGCGAAGGCGCCGAGCGGCAACATCAGCCTGGGCGTCGGCTCGTTCGACGCGGTCTCTGGCGTGCTGAGCGAGAGCTCCCCGATCGGCAACACCGGCGGGCCGGTCGCCAACGCGTACACCCTGCAGCTCAACACCGACTACTTCGCCACCCCGGCCTGCGCGGGCTCGCCGAACCCCGGCTGCCTGGGCTGGGAGCAGTTCATCTTCGCCAACGACGGCACCAGCGGCGTGGCGTTCATCCAGTACTGGCTGCTGGAGTACAACGCGTCCTGCCCCACCGGCGGCGGCATCCTCTGGAACCAGTTCTCGTTCACCGGCAGCAGCACGATCTACTGCTGGCGCAACGCCCCGACCGGCGTGGCGGTCCCGTTCCAGCCGATCACCAACCTGGCCAACCTGCGGCTGGCCGGCGCGGCCACGCCGACCGGCGACTCGGTCACGATGTACGTCGGGCCCACGAGCTACACCGCGGTCGGCGACAACGCCGTCCGCGCGGCCGGGGGCTGGACCACCGCCGAGTTCAACGTCTTCGGCTACGGCGGCAACAGCGACGGCGGCGGCATGGCCACCTTCAACCCGGGCGCGTCGATCTCGGTGCGGACCCGCATCCTGTACGGCGGCACCGAGAAGCCCGACTGCGTCGCGCGCGGCTTCACCGGCGAGACCAACAACCTCGGCTTCACCACCACCCCGCCCAGCCCCACCCCGCCCGGCCCGGCCCTGATGTTCGTGGAGAACACCGCCGGCAGCTCGACGCCGAACTGCGCGACCCAGGCCACCGCCATCGGCGACACCCACCTGCGCACCTTCGGCGGGACGTACTACGACTTCCAGGCCACCGGCGACTTCCTGCTCGCCCAGGCCGACCCGGAGTTCACCGTCCAGTCGCGGCAGATCTCCAGCGCGCCGCGCTGGCCGGACGCCTCATACAACAGCGCGGTGGCCGCGCAGATGGGCCCGACCCGGGTCGCGGTCTGCGCGTCGGACAAGGACCAGCTGTTCGTCAACGGCAGCCCCGTCCACGTCACCAGCGGCACCGCGATCTACCGGGACGGCGTCAGCATCGACCGGTCCGGCGACACGTACACGATCGTCGACGAGCACGGCAACAGCGTCACCGCGACGATCAACGAGAGCACCTGGATCAACGCCGACGTCGGCCTGGGCAAGTGGCCGACCCAGGTGCGCGGGCTGCTCGCCAACCCGGAGAACTCGCCGCAGCTGCTGCAGGGCCGCGACGGCAGCGTGTACCAGACCCCGCTGACCTTCGAGGAGCTGTACTGGAAGTACGGCGAGAGCTGGCGGGTCAGGGCCGAGGAGTCGCTGCTGAACGACTGCGGCAAGGTCACCGAGGAGGGCAACCCCGGTCGGCCGTTCTTCGCCGGCGACCTCGACCAGGAGGAGCGCGGCAGGGCCCGCGCGATCTGCCTGGAGGCCGGGGTCAAGGACTCCCCGACCGTGCTCGACGCCTGCACCCTGGACGTCGCGGTGCTCGGCAAGGCGGCCGCGGCCGCCTACGTCGGCGCCGACGAGCCGCCCGTGAACGGCAACCCGAAGCGGTAACCCGCCGATCCGGCCGCCCGACCGGGATCCGGTCGGGCGGCCTCGATCGCGCGGATCAGTTCAGGTAGCCGAACCGCTGCATCACCGCTCGCAGATCCGCAGACGCGCCGGTCTCGCCGAGCCGCTCGTGCAGGCGCCTGGCCTCGGTGAGGTGGGCCCGCGCCTCGTCGAAGTCCTCCAGCGCGTGGTGGTCGATCCCGACGCTGTAGTGGGTGAGGGCGAGCACCCGCTGGTTGTCCAGCTCCGTGCCGATGTCCATAGCCATCCGGTGGTAGCCGAGACTGGCCTCCACGCCGAGGTGGAAGTGGGCGGTGCCCAGGTTGTTGAGGAAGTACGCCTCCGACGCGCGGTTGCCGGACTGCCGGCTCAGCGCCACCCCCCGCTCGGCCAGTTCACGCACCCGGTCGTAGTCGCGCTGGCGGAACGCGGCCACCGTGTGCGCCTCCAGCACCCGCACCCGGGCCGCCTCGTCGTCCTGCGCCGCGGCGATCGCGTACGCCTGCGCGAACGCCTCGTCGGACTCGGCCCGCTGCCCGGATTCGGCGTACGACTTGCCGATGACGCTGAGCAGCACCGCCCGGCGGGCCGGGGTGGGCGCCAGCGCCAGCGCCTGCTGGTAGTAGTGCACGGCCTGCGCGAACTCGCGCTGGTTGTAGCAGGCGTTGCCCCGCTTGCTCAGCAGCAGGTGCAGCCGCCGCACGTCGTGGCGCTCCCACAGCCGGGCGATCGCGGCGTCCACGAGGTTCAGCAGGGCAAGGTGGCCGTAGGTGTCCAGGTAGCCGCCCTCGGCCAGGGTGGTCACGATCGCCAGGAAGTCCTCGACCGCCGCGCTCTGCGCACGCTCGGCGGCCGCGATCACGTTGTCGAGGTCGAGGGCGATGACCTGGTGCTCGGCCCGGTACGCCTCGACGAACGCCCGCACCGCCGTGATCGCGGCGCCCGGGTCGCGGTCGCCGTGCAGCACCACCCGGGCGTAGCCGACGGTCAGGTCGTGGAACGCGTACGCCGCGGTCCCCGCCGCCCGCTTGGCGAAGCTCGCGTCGACCAGGGCGTTGAGCGCGGCCAGGGTCCGGTTGGCGCCGAAGCCGAGGCAGCGCTCGACCAGACCCGGCGTGACCACGCCGCTGAACAGGCCGCCGACCGCGCCGAGCACCGCCCGCGCGTCCGGCGGCAGCGCCTCGTAGGTGGTGTCGAGCAGGCGCCGCCCGTTCTCCCGGCCCGGCGCGGCGAACCCGGCCGGCATCTCGATCTCGGTGGGCGTCTCCAGCTGCCGCCGCAGCTCGGCGGGGGTCAGCGCGTACTGCCGCAGCCGGTGACCCGCGATCTCGATCAGGTACGGCTGGTACGCCAGGTAGGCGCACAGCTCGTAGGAGTCGGGGCGGGCGGTGTAGGAGTCCTGCTGGGCGTGGTGGGCCAGCAGCCCCGCCGCCGCGACCGGGTCCAGCCCGTCGACGGCGACCTGGTCGGCCACGCCGATCCGGAACCGGGAGGTGACCAGCACGCCGACGTGGTCGGGCACCGCCTGCAGCACCGTGTGCAGGGTGCCCGCCTCCCACGCGTCGTCCAGCACGCACAGGGTGGCGCCGCTGGCGGTGATGGCGCCGGCCACGGCCAGCAGCCTGCCGTCGCCCGCGCTGGTGCCGGTCCAGCGGCGGCCGGTGACCGTGGCCAGGCAGCGGGCCATCGCGTCGAGCACCAGGTCGGCGCCGGTGGTGCCGACCCGTACCCACAGGTACGGCCCCTTGCCCGCCTCGATGCGCCGGTCGGCGATGGTGGCCGCCAGCGCGGTCTTGCCGCTGCCGCCCAGGCCGTGCAGCAGCAGCCGCGCCCCCGCGTCCAGCCGCCCGCCCACCGCCTCGATCAGGTCGGCCCGGCCGACCAGCAGCCGCGGCCGGTTGGGCCGGTTCACCGCCGCCTCGTAGAAGATGACCTCGCTGCCCTCGGTGCTGTCTGGCGCGACCGTCCAACCGCGCGTCCCCCGCTCCTGGTGCGCCGGCGGCGCGGGCTCGGCCGGCGGCCGCCCGGCGCGCAGGTCCTGCCAGGCGGGCACCGCGGCGCGGCGCAGCTGCTCGGCCAGCTCGGGGTCGCCGTCCAGGTGCAGGGCGAGGTTGCGCAGGTGCGCCTGGCCGACCAGCCGCTTGCCGGTGAAGAACTGGTGCACGGTGGCCGGTTCCAGGTGCACCGCGCGGGCGATGGCGACCATCGTCGGCCGACCGGCCGAGGCGTGCAGCTTGTCCAGGTACGACAGCAGCTCCAGCACCGGGCCGTCAGCGGGCCACCAGCGCTTCGTGTAGTCGGCCATCTTCGCCCCCGTCGATGCTCCGCGCGGCCCTAGAATCTGTCGGATTACGACGATGACCCCATTCAGCTGCCCGGTCAACGCGACCATCGATAGCGGACAGCACATTGGACGCGAACCAGACAGTACCCGCCCGGACAGTCACGCAGCGGGCGCTGTCAATCGCCAATCTGGCACCGGGACGGGCGATCCGTTGGCAATCTGTCGGCACCGTCGGCAGACTCTCGGCAAGTGGCCGCCGGACCTGGCGACGGCGCGGGCGGGCCGCGACCCTGGCATCGAAAGCGATGCCAGGGAGGCCCCAGATGTACTCAGACAACCACCTCGGCCGACCGGTGCCCGCCGCCAAGCCCGCCGAGGCGCGGCGGGCGCCGCAGCCGGTCGCGGTGCGGCTGCACGCCTTCGGCCGGTTCCGCACCGAGGTCGACGGGGCCGCCTCGCCGCTGCCGCCGCTGGCCACCACCGTGCTGGCCCGGCTGGTGCTGGCCCGTGGCGGGCTGGTGCACGCCGACACCCTCTACCGCGACTGCTGGCCCGACCCCGTCCGCATCATGCGCCGCGAGCACCGGGTCGCGGTGCACAAGCGGATCCACATGATCCGGATGTGCCTGGCCGCGGGCGGGCGGGCGCCGCAGGAGGTGCTGTTCACCGAGCGCGCCGCCACGACCGGCTACCGCCTGATCCTGGACCCGAACCAGGTGGACATCCACCGGTTCGAGGACCTCGTCTGGCGCGCCGGGGCGGGCTGGGACAACGTCGCGGTGGACCTGCTGATCCAGGCCCTGGGCCTGTGGCGGGAGCGGCCGCTGCTCGGCCTGCACGACCAGGACTTCGTACGCGCCGGCGCGCAGCACCTGGCCGCGCTGCGCGAACGCGCCTGCCGCGACCTCGTCTCGGTCAGCCCGGCCCTCGGCCGCACCCGCGACGCCCTGCACGCCCTCGACCGCCTCCAGGCCGCCCAGCCGGAGGACACCGCGCTCCAGCAGCAGGTCGCCGCCTGGCGCGCGGAACTGCACGTCCGGGCCAACCGGTGACCCCGGCGCCCGCCACCCATCACGGAGGACACACATGCACAAGCGCAGATCCCGTACCGCGGCCCTGGCGGCACTGCTCGCGCTGGGCCTGACCGCCTGCACCCCCAGCGGCACCCCCGCCGACCGGACCTCACCGGGCCCCAAGCCCGCCGAGCGCAGCCCGGCCGACGTGGCGGTGCTGGTGGTGGACGACTTCCAGCTGACCGGCCCGGCGACGTCGCCGCCGGGCGGACCCGCCGAAAACTGCGCCGTGGGCGCGAACGTGGTCGGCTCCGGCGGCGCCGGCGACGACCTGCCGCTGACCGCCGTCACCCATGGCGAGCTGGTCTACCGTACGCTGCGCGACTCCCTCGACGCCTCGGTGAGCACCGCTCCGGTCACCACGACCGAACCGGCCCCGGCCCTGCCCAAGGGGTCGCCGCGCACGGTCGAGACGAGCGCCGAGTGGAAGCTGCCCGAGGGCGGGCGGGACTACCGGATCCGGCTGGTCGCCGTGGACGCCCCCGGTCACACCACCGCCGACGTCGTCGGCGGCCTGCAGGACATGCTGGGCAAGCTGGCCGAGGACGGCTTCCACCGCTTCGTGCTGAACCTCAGCTTCGTGGTGCTGCCCTGCGACCCGCTGGCGCTGCTGACCGGAACGGACCAGCGGGCGCTGCTGGAGTCGTACCTGGAGCTGGCCGCGGCCGATCCGGAGCTGCTCGCCGGGCTGTCGGACGCGCTGGGCATCCCGGCCGACGGCCTCGACCTGGCGGCGCTGAGCCGCCGGACGTCGGACGTGGACAAGGCGGTGCTGACCGAGCCGCGGCTCGGGCCGCTGCGCGGCTGCCTGGTCGACGGCGTCTACCGGGCGGTCGAGCGGGGCCAGAAGCTCGGCGAGAGCCCGATCGGCCGTCGCCTGGTCGAGGACGCGGCCTGGGCCCGGTTCCAGAACTCGGTCGGCCAGTCGAAGGACGCGCAGGCGGTGGTCGCGGTCGGCGCGGCGGGCAACGGAATCCGGTGCGGCAAGGAGCGCCGGGCGTCGTTCCGGTTCCCGTTCGCCCCGGCCCTGTGGGACGGCGTGGTCAGCGTCAGCGCGGCGAACCCGGCCGGCGGGATCATGCCGTACTCGAACTCCGGTGAGGTGAGGCTCGACGGCGAGGGGCCGTCCGCGCTGCTGCCCGGCAGCCACGGCACCTCGTTCGCGGCACCGCGCCTGAGCGCGTACGAGGCGGTGTACCTGCTGCGTACCGGCCGGATCCGCTGCGCCCCGACGGCGGACCGGCCGCCCCTGGCCTACGTCACCCACGCCGACGTCCTCAGCGCCGCCACCACGGGCGTCCTGCCCTGGAAGGACGAGGACCGCCCCGCCTGGCCCGCCTACTGCGCCGACTTCCGCACCGTCAGCGGCGCGTAGGTTGCGGCAGTTTCGGGGAAAGTGCAGGAATCGTCGTCGAGATTCGCGCACTTTCCCCGAAACTGCACGCCCGATCCTGGGTGCGGGGTGGTTACTTGGTCTGGTTGAGTCGGACCATGTTGCCGGCGGGGTCGCGGAAGGCGCAGTCGCGTACGCCGTAGGGCTGGTCCATCGGCTCCTGGAGGACTTCGGCGCCGGTGGCCTGGATGCGGTCGAAGGCGGCGTCGACGTCGTCGGTGGCGAAGATGAGCCCCCGCAGCAGACCCTTGGCGAGCAGCTCCGACATCCGCCGCCGGTCGTCGGGCGACGCGCCCGGTCCGGCGCCGACCGTCTCCAGCGTGATCTGGAGTTCCGGCTGGCTCGGCGGCACCAGCGTCACCCAGCGCATGCCCTCGAAGCTGACGTCGTTGCGGACTTCGAGCCCGAGCGCGTCACGGTAGAAGCCGAGCGCCCGCTCATGGTCGTCCACGGTGATGAAGCAGTGCGAAACCCTGATGTCCACGCAGCTCACCATACGGCGTCAGGACCCGGCGGGAGCCTGCCCGCCGCGTACCGGCCGGGTCATCATCTTGGCCACGCAGGCCGGGATCGCCGACCCGGTGTCATGCTCGCGCGCCCGGTACGCGCTCGGCGACTCGCCGACCAGTTCGGTGAAGCGGGAGCTGAACGAGCCGAGCGAGGTGCAGCCGACGGCGAAGCACACGTCGGTGACGCTCAGGTCGCCCCGGCGCAGCAGCGCCTTGGCCCGCTCGATCCGCCTGGTCATCAGGTGGCTGTACGGCGTCTCGCCGAAGGCGGCCCGGAAGCTGCGGGAGAAGTGGCCCGCCGACATCAGCGCCTCGCGGGCCAGCGCGGGCACGTCCAGCGGCTGGGCGAAGTCGCGGTCCATCCGGTCGCGGGCCCGGCGCAGCCGGACGAGATCGTCCCGGTTCATCCACCCAGCATCGCACGCCGGTCCGACCGCCAGGCGGTCACGCGACCCCGGTCACCACCACCGCGAAGGACTCGGCCGCCAACTCCAGCCCACTGCCGTGCCAGTCCGCCGGCCCGGAGGACAGCAGCAGCTCGCGCGGGGGCGCGTCCAGCGGCACCCGCTGCGGCTCGGCGGCGAGGTTGCACACCAGGCTCACCGCACCCCGCCGCACCACCAGCCACCGCCGCGCCTCGTCGACGTCCACGCCCACCCGGTCCAGCCTGGGGTCGGTCAGTTCGGGGCGGGCGCGGCGCAGCGCGATGAGGTCGCGGTACAGCTCCGCGATCCGCTGGTGCTCCGGCTCGGCCAGCTCCGACCAGCGCAGCTTCGACGCCAGGAACGTCTTGGGGTCGCCCGGGTCCGACGAGACCTCCAGCCCCCAGGTCGCGCCCAGCTCACGCCGCCGCCCCTGGCGGACCGCGGCGCGCAGCCCCTCGTCGTGGAACGAGACGAAGAACTCCCACGGCCCCCGGCTGCCCCACTCCTCCCCCATGAAGATCATCGGCGTGTACGGCGAGCAGAGCACGATCGCCGCCGCGCACCCGAGCAGCCCCGGCGACAGCGCCGCCCCGATCCGGTCCCCCTCGGCCCGGTTGCCGACCTGGTCGTGCGACTGCACGTAGACCAGGAACCGGCTGGCCGGGATGCGGGCCGTGTCCACCGGCCGCCCGTAGCCGCGCCCGCGGAACGTCGAGTGCCGCCCGGTGAACAGGAACACCTGTCGCAGCGCGTCGGCCAGGTCCCGCAGCGGGCCGTAGTCGGCGTAGTAGCCGTGCCGCTCGCCGGTCAGCGCGGCGTGCAGGCTGTGGTGCACGTCGTCGTTCCACAGCGCGGTCAGCCCGAACCCGCCCGCCTCGCGCGCGGTGACCAGGCGCGGGTCGTTCTGGTCGGACTCGGCCAGCAACGCCAGCGGGCGGCCGAGGTGCGCCGACAGCGCGTCGACGGCGACCGACAGCTCCTCCAGCAGGTGCACGGCCCGGCCGTCGCGCAGCGCGTGCACGGCGTCCAGGCGCAGCCCGTCGAGGTGGAAGTCGCGCAGCCAGGCCAGCGCGTTGTCCAGCACGTACCGGCGGACCTCGTCGGAGCCGGGGCCGTCGAGGTTCAGCGCCGGTCCCCACTTGGTCTGGTCGGCGAAGTAGGGCCCGAACCTGGGCAGGTAGGCGCCCGCCGGGCCGAGGTGGTTGTGCACCACGTCGAGCAGCACCCCGAGGCCGTGCCGGTGGCAGGCGTCGACGAAGCGCTTCATCGCGTCGGGGCCGCCGTACGGCTGGTGCACGGCGAACCAGAGCACGCCGTCGTAGCCCCAGCCGGCCTCGCCCTCGAACGCGTTGACCGGCAGCAGCTGCACGAAGTCGACGCCCAGCCGCACCAGGTGGTCCAGGCGCTCGGCCGCGGCGTCGAAGGTGCCCTGCTCGGTGAAGGTGCCCACGTGCAGCTGGTAGACGACGCCGCCGGCCAGCGGCCGCCCGTGCCAGTGCGCGTCCTGCCACCGGTGGGCGCCGTGGTCGTAGCGGCGGGTCGGGCCGTGCACGCCGTCGGGCTGCCAGGCCGAGCGGGGATCGGGCAGCGGGGTGGGGTCGTCGTCGAGCAGAAACGCGTAGTCCGCGTCGGCGGGCACGTCCGGCACGTCGGCGTGCCACCAGCCGTCGGCGCCGGCGGCCATGGCGTGGTCCTGCCCGGCGACCCGGACGGCCACGCGGGCGGGCAGCGGTGCCCATACCGAGAACCTGTACGTCCGCGCCGTCACCGTGTCCTCCGTCCCCGGCCTTTCCGGTGCGCTGGTCATCGGCCCGCCGCCGGGGCGCTGGCCCGGTGGCCGAACAGGAACAGCAGCGGGAGCAGCACCACCGCCGCCGAGCAGGCGACCACGGCCGGGTAGCCGACCACGCCGAGCAGCATGCCGGCGCCGATGCTGGACACGGCCGAGGCGGTCCACACGATCGCGTCGACGCCGCCCTGGACGTGCAGGCGCTCGTCGGGGGTGAGCGCCTGGGTGAGCAGGCTGCTGCCGCCGACGAAGGTCAGGTTCCAGCCGTACCCGAGCAGGAACAGGGCCACGTAGAGCGCGGCCGTCGCGGGCCACAGCGCGGCCGCGGCCGAGGCCAGGATCACCCCGATGCCCAGCACGATCGTGGTCCGGGCGCCGAACCGGTCGGCGAGGTGCCCGGACAGCGGCGCGAGCGCGAACATGCCCAGCAGGTGCGCGCTCAGCACCGCGCCGACCGCGCCCAGCCCGTGGCCGTGCATCTCCATCTGCAGCGGCGTCATGGTCATCACGCCGACCATGGCGACCTGGCCGCCGGCCATCGACACGATCGCCGCGCGCACCACCGGCAGGCGCCAGACGCGGGCGGGGGCCGGTCCGGCCGCCACGCCGCCGCGGCGGGTCCGGGTGGCGGGCAGCGCCGTCGAGGCCAGGCCCGCCACCGCGGCGCAGACCAGTGCCAGCAGATACGGTCCCGCGTACGGCCGCAGCCCCAGCCCACCGGCCAGCCGGGTGAGCGGCTCGATGAGGTTCGGGCCGATCAGCGCACCGACGGTGCCGCCCCAGACGAGCAGCCCGACCGCGAAGCCCTTGCGGTCCGGCGGGTACAGGTCGGCCGCGCAGTAGCGCGACAGCTGCGCGCCGCCGTTGCCGATGCCGAGCAGCAGCATGCCGGTCATCAGCACGGTCGCCGAGTCGGCCGCGACGGCGTACCCGGCGACCACCGCCCCGGCGACCGCGACCGCGTACCCGACCACCAGCGCGATCCGGCTGCCGTGCCGGGCCATCACCGCGGCCAGGGTCAGCGTGCCGACCGCCGAGCCGATGACCCCGGCCGCGTTGGGTATGCCGCTCCACACCGGACCGAGCAGCTGCGCGCCGAGCAGGGTGCTGACCGTGCTGGCGCCCACCATGGACACGTTGGTGGCGGCCGAGCCGGTGAACAGCACCGCCATCGGTCGGCGGCGGGTGTCCGGCACCGCGAGCCGGGTGGTGGTCGTCGTCGTCAATGCTTCCCCCGTACCAGTAGGGCCACCGGGTATCGCCGCAGCAGCTCGGCGACCCGGGGCGGGTCGGTGTCGACCGGTTCGCCGCTGATCAGATCGGTCCATTCGCCGGTGCCGTACGGCAGCGGCAGCACGGTGTCCGCCCAGCCGCCCGCCGCCGACAGCCCCACCGGCAGCCGGGTCGCCACGGCCACCACGTCGCGGCGCGGGCCGCGGGCGAAGCCGACGAGGTGGCCGGCGGCCGGGCCCTCGGCGTACACGGGTGCGTAGCCGGGCCACAGCTCGGGCCGGTCGCGGCGCAGCCGCAGCACGGTGGCGACCACGAGCAGCTTCGCCGCGCCGGTGTCGTCGACGTCGGGCCGCCAGCCGCTGTCGAGCTTGTCCAGCAGCTCGCGGCGGGCCGCGAAGTCCACCGGGCGCCGGTTGTCCGGGTCGACCAGCGACCAGTCCCACAGCTCGGTGCCCTGGTACACGTCGGGCACGCCCGGCCCGGCCAGCTGCAGCAGCTTCTGCCCGAGCGAGTTCGACCAGCCCGCGTCCCGGATCCGGTCGACGAACCGGGCGACGTCGGCGGCCACCTCGGCGTGCGCCGCCAGCCGCTGGGGCCAGCCCGTCACCGCGCGCTCCAGGTCCGGGTCGGGATCGGTCCAGTCGGTGTGCTGCCGCGCCTCGCGGGCGGCTTTGAACAGGAAGCCGCTGAGCCGCTCGGGCTCGATCGGCCAGGCGCCGACGAGGGTCTGCCAGGCCAGCGGCGCCAGCTCCGGGTAGCCGAGCGGGCAGCGCGCCTCCCAGCCGTCCATCGCGGCGAGGAACTGCCCGGGCACCTCGCTGAGCACCGCCAGCCGGGCCCGTACGTCCTCCGAGCGCTTGGTGTCGTGGGTGGACAGGGTGGTCATGGTGTGCGGCCAGGTGGCCTGGCGGGCCGTGTTGGCCGCGTGCAGCTCGCCCGGCGGCACGGCGAAGCGCTCCAGGTCGCCGCCGACCTCGTTGAGCGAGACCAGGCGGTGGTACCGGTAGAAGGCGGTGTCCTCGACCCCCTTGGCCATGATCGGGCCGGTGGTCTGCTGGATCCGGACGGCGAGCTCGCCGGTCGGCTCGGCGGTCATCCGCGCGGCGACGGCCGCCAGGATCGGGGCCAGGTCCGGGCGGCGGCCCCGCGCGGTCGCGACGGCCCGGTCCAGCGCCCACCGGTGTTCGGGCAGGTAGCTGCGGTAGACCGGGAACGCGGTCAGCAGCTCCAGCGCGGCGTCGTGGCACCGGGGCGCGGGTTCGCCGGGCAGCAGGGCGCCGATGAGCCCGGCGACGCGGCCCACCTCCATCGGCAGCAGCGTCAGCGCGATCTGCCGGCGGCAGGCCGCGTCCACCTCGGCGGCCGAGGCCCGCTGCCTGGCCTCGAACAGGTCGCGGCCGCCGGGGTCGACGAAGACGCCGCAGACCTCGCGCAGCGCGTCGTAGCCGGTCGTGCCGTCGACCGGCCAGGAGGCGGGCAGCGGCTCGCCGACGGCGGTGACCTTCTCCACCACGATCCAGGCGCCGGGCGCGGCGGCGCGCAGGCGGCGCAGGTAGCCGCCGGGGTCGGCCAGGCCGTCGGGGTGGTCGATGCGCAGGCCGGTGGCCTGGCCCTCGCGCACCCAGCGCAGCACCTCGGCGTGCACCGCGGCGAAGACGCGCGGATCCTCGGTCCGCAGCCCCGCCAGCGTGTCGATGTTGAAGAAGCGCCGGTACGTCAGCTCGGCCATGCCGCGCCGCCAGGACACCAGCCGGTAGTGCTGGCGCTGGTGCACCTGCCCGGGGGCGCCGCCGCCGGTGCCGGGCGCCAGCGGGTACCGGTGCTCGTAGTAGCGCAGCTCATCGCCGTCGACCGCGAGGTCGGCCAGGGCGGCCGCCCCGCCGTCGCCGTCGTCGGCCAGCACCGGGATCAGCAGCGGCCCCGCCGCCCAGTCGATGTCGAAGAACCCCGCGTACGGCGAGTCGCGGCCGTCCCGCAGGACACCCCACCACCACGGGTTGGCGGGCGGGTCGGCGATGCCCATGTGGTTGCAGACGACGTCGACCACGAAGCCCAGCCCCGCCCGGCGCAGCCGGTCGGCCAGGTCGCGCCGGGCGTCGTCGCCGCCCCGGTCGGCGTCGGTCCGCGCCGGGTCGACCAGGTCGTAGCCGTGTGTCGAGCCCGGCGCGCAGGCCAGCAGCGGCGAGCTGTAGAGCGCGCCGACGCCCAGCGCGGCCAGGTAGTCGGCCACCGGCGCGGCCCCGGTCAGGCTCAGGTGCGGTCCGAACTGGAGCCGGTAGGTCGAGGAGGGAGCCGCCATCAGCCGGTGAACCCCCGCGCCCGCCGCTGCGTGGCCAGCCGGTCGCGGCCGTACACCTCGGTCAGGCGGCGCAGCCGGAACTCGACCCCGGGCGTGAGCGACCGCTCGTCCAGCCGCCACTGCCAGTTCCCGGCGGCCCGGCCGGGGGTGTTCAGCCGGGCCTCGCTGCCCAGCTGCAGCACGTCCTGCATGGGCAGCACCGCCAGGTACGCCACCGAGCCGAAGATCGCCCGCGCGGACGACCAGCAGATGCCGTCGCCGACCCCGCCCAGGTACAGCTCCACCCGGTCGCGCTCGTCGGCGGTGGCCGTGTCCCACCAGCCGGTGGTGGTGTCGTTGTCGTGGGTGCCGGTGTAGGCGACGCAGTCGGCCGGGTAGTGGTGCGGCAGGTGCTGGTTCTCGTCGCCGGAGAAGGCGAACTGCAGCAGCCGCATGCCGGGGATGCCCGCGTCGATGCGCATCCGCTGCACGTCCTGCGACGGCGGGCCGAGGTCCTCGGCGATCATGTCGATGTCGGCGAGCTCCTTGCGGATCGCCGTGAACAGGTCGCCGCCCGGACCGTCCTGCCAGTGGCCCTGGGTGGCGTCGCCGGGCACGGGCACCGCCCAGTAGCGGTGGAAGCCGCGGAAGTGGTCCAGCCGCACGATGTCGAACAGGTCCCCCATCCGGCGTACCCGGTCGATCCACCACCGGTGGTCCTCGGCCGCCATCGCGTCCCAGCGGTACAGGGCGTTGCCCCAGACCTGGCCGTCGCGGCTGAACTCGTCCGGCGGGAAGCCGGCCACGAAGGTGGGCCGACCGGCGGCGTCGAGCTGGAACAGGTCCGGCCGGGCCCACACGTCGGCGCTGTGCGTGCCGACGAACATGGCGACGTCGCCCAGGATCTCGATGCCCAGCGTCCGGGCCTGCTCCCGCAGCGCCGCGTAGTGGCTGCCGAACAGGTACTGGGTGAACCGGTGGTAGTCGAGCTCGCGGGCCAGCTCCTCGGCCGAGCGGGCCAGCGCGCCGGGGTCGCGGCGGGCCAGCGGCTGCGGCCACTGCGTCCAGGCCCAGCCGTACCGGCGCCGCAGCGCCATGTAGTGGGCGTAGTCGTCCAGCCACCAGCTCTGCTCGCGTACGAACCGCTCGCTGTCGGCGGTCGGGGTGAAGTTCGCGAACGCCCGCGCGAGCAGCTTGTCCTTGACCTGCGCCGCCGCCGGATAGTCCACCGCGCCGCCGGGCAGCGACGGCAGGTCGGCCAGGTCGGACCGGTCGAGCAGCCCGGCGTCCAGCAGCCGGTCCACGCTGACGAACAGCGTGTTCCCGGCCATCGTCGCGTACGACTGGTACGGGCACCCGTCGCCGTCGACCGGGTTGAGCGGCAGCATCTGCCATACCGACTGCTCGGCCCCGGCCAGGAACTCCAGCCACTCGGCGGCGGCCGGGCCGAACTCGCCGATGCCGTAGCGGCCGGGCAGCGAACTGGGGTGCAGCAGGATGCCGCTGCGTCGGACCAGACTCAACGCCGATGCCCCTTCTCCCGGTCGGCGGCCGGCGGCCGGTACAGCCGCTCGTAGCTCGCCGCGGCCTCGTCCCAGGTGTACCGTGCCCGCATCGCCCGCTCGCGCAGCCGCGCCCAGCCCTGGCCGCCGCGGTAGCGCTCGATGCCGTCCCACAGCGCGCCCAGCAGCTGCGCCCGGTCGTTGCCGGTGAACGACAGGCCCAGGCCGGGGTCGGCCACCGTCTGCGCCATCCCGCCCACCCGCCGCACCAGCGGCACCGACCCGTAGCGCAGCGCGATCAGCGGGGCCAGCCCGCACGGTTCGAACTCCGACGGGGCCAGGAACATGTCCGAGCCGGCGTAGGCCAGCCGGGCGACCGGCTCCCGGCTGTCGGCGTGGAACGCCACGTTCGGGTAGAAGCGGGCCGCGCGGGCGAAGGCCCGTTCGAAGCGGTCGCCCCGGCCGACGAAGACGAACTGCGCGTCGAGCGCGGCCAGCTCGTCGACGGCCTCCAGCAGCAGCTCCACGCCCTTCTGCTTGACCAGCCGGCCGACGAACGCGACCAGCGGCACCGCCGGGTCGACGGGCAGGCCGCTCGTCCGCTGGAGTTCGGCCTTGCAGACCGCCTTGCCCGCCAGGTCGCCCACGTCGTAGCGGGCCGGCAGGTGCGGGTCGGCGCCCGGGTCGAACTGGTCGTAGTCGACGCCGTTCAGCACGCCCGAGTAGGCGCCGCCCCGCTCCCGCAGCAGCCCGTCCAGGCCGCAGCCGCGCAGCGGCGACAGCGTCTCGTCGCGGTAGCGGTCGCTGACCGTGGTGACCGCGTCGGCGTGGGTGATGCCCTGGGCGAGCAGGTTGCCGGTGCCGTACTCGGTCAGCCCCAGTTCGCCCGCCATGCTGTGCGGGAACAGCCCCTGGTAGGCCAGGTTGTGGATGGTGAGCACGCTGCGGCAGGGCGCGTTCAGGGTGCGCAGGTAGGCCGGGACGTGCCCGACGTGCCAGTCGTTGCAGTGCACCGCGTCGGGGCGCCAGTCGGCCGCCAGCCGGGCCACGGCCCGGGAGAACAGCACGAACGAGGCGAGGTCCTTCTCCACGTACCCCTCGGGGCGGTCCCACGGGAGCTGCTCGGCCGTGCCGACGGTGTAGTAGCGGACGCCGTCGTGCTCGCCCTGGTCGGCGACCTCGAACCGGGCCCGCGCGGTGCCCGCGGCGACGTCGAGTGCAGCGACCCGGCGCCCGGCGGGCAGGCCGGTGTACCGGGGCAGGAACAGGTCCACCCGGTGCCCGCGCCGGGCCAGGCTCTTGGGCAGCGCCTGCGCCACGTCGCCCAGGCCGCCCACCTTTACCAGCGGGAACACCTCCGATGTGGCGAAGTGGACGCGCAGCGGTCCGGTCCGGCCGCGCACCTCGCGGCTCACGCCCCCGCTCCTTCGCGGCGCAGCACGGCCACCGGCACCGCCGACAGCGCCAGGACCACGCCCTGATCGCCCGGCCGGGTGCCGACCGCGGCCAGGTCGGGCACCGTCCAGACCGCGCCGCTGGCGGCCAGGCGCGGATCGGCGCCGACGCCGACGCACACCGCGCCCGCGCTCACCGCCGCGGTCACCCCGCTGGGCGCGTCCTCGAACACCAGGCACCGCGCCGGTACGCAGCCCAGCCGGCGCGCGCCCAGCTCGTAGCAGTCGGGGGCGGGCTTGCCGTGCTCGACCTCGCCCCAGGTCACCCACGCCCCGAACGCGTCCCGCACGCCCAGCTCGGCCAGCACCCGCCCGGCCCGGTACGCCGAGGCGCCCGTCACCAGGCCCAGCCGCACCCCGGCCGCGCGCAGCGCGGTGACCAGCTCGGCGGCCCCGGCCACCGGCTTGAACGCCAGCTCCGGCTCGGCGGCGCGGACCGCGGCCAGCACCCGCTCCCGGCCGCCGTCGTCCAGGCCGCCGAAGACCGCGCGCACCGTGTGCTCCGGCGAGCAGCCCAGCACGTGGCTGTCGACGTCGTGCCCGCTCAGCTCGAATCCGTGGCCGGCGGCCAGGTCGCGCCAGAGCGCGACGATCGCGTCCTGCGTGTCGATCAGCACCCCGTCCAGGTCGAACAGGGCGCTGTCGAACAGCGGTGCGCTCACCCGCCCGCGACCGCGGGCAGGATGAGGATGGAGTCGCCGTCGGCGACCTGGGTGTCGAGCGAGTCCGCGGCGCGGACGTCCTTCTCGTTGACGTACACGTTGACGAACCGCTTCAGGGTGCCGTCGGCGTTGACCACCCGCGACCGGATGCCCCGGTGCCGCGAGTCGAGGTCGGCCAGCACCTCGGCGACCGTGCCGCCGTACGCGGTGACCCGCTTGGAGCCGTTGGTGTGGGACAGGAACACCGTCGGGATCTCGACCAGGACCTCCATCACCGGTCACCCCCGACCGAGTCCTCGTCGCCGGGCATCGCGACCGCGAGGTGCGCCAGGCGGCCCGCCTCGACGGCCGCGCGCATCGCGGCGGCCATCAGCAGCGGCTCCTTCGCGTCGACCAGGGCGGTGTTGACCAGCACCCCGGCCGCGCCCATCTCCATGGCGAGCGTGACGTGCCGCGCGGTGCCGAGTCCGCCCTCGACGATCACCGGCAGGTCGACCCCGTCGATGATCTCGCGGATGCGGCGCGGCTCCGGGATGCCCCGGCCGGACGCCACCGGGGCGGCCATGATCCGCAGCGCCGAGCAGCCGAGGTCCTGCAGCGCCCGGGCGTCGTCCAGGTCCGGCAGGATGAACGGCAGCACGCTGTACCCCTCGGCGCGCAGCACCTCGGCGATCTCGATGGTGGTCTTGTTGTCCGGGCGGTTGCCGTCGTCGCGGACGTCGAGCTTCAGGATGTCGATGCCGTACGAGTCGCGCAGGATGTGCGCGGTGTGCAGGGCGCTGGCCCCCGACCGGGCGAACGACGTGGTCCCGATCCACAGGTAGCGCTCCAGCGGCAGCTCGTCCTCCAGATCGGACAGCAGCAGGCTGGGCCGGTTGTTGTCGGGGTCGACGGTCGTGATGAAGATCTGCGAACCGCTCGCCTCCAGCACCTGCCGCACCAGGCTCGGTGACGTGTACTGCTCGATGCCGACCAGCAGCCGCGAGGTCAGCTCGTACCCACCGAGGTTGAGCCAGGGTTCCTGGACACCGGAGGACTCCAGCGCGGTCACAGACATTTATCGCCACCTCTCGTGAAATCTTTTAATGAATTCTTCATGCCCGTCGCGCCCGCGACGTCTTCCAAATTGCTCCGTAGGGCCCGATTCCGGCGTCTGGGACAGAATCGGGGCGGCCCAGCCGCGGGCCCAACCGGGCGCAATCGCCTCGACAGACCCGGGTCCGCGCAGTTCAATCGACATCCGTGGACGGTTTCGACGCCTGGATGACGTACCTGTTCGAGTACGAGTACCACCGACGCGGCGCCCCGTGGGACGAACCCGAGCCCGAGTGGCTGGAGCGGTACGCCCACCACGACACCCCGGTCGCCGTCGCCGAACGGATCCTGCACCTGTTCGGGCAGGCCGGCACGCTGCTCGGCGGCTACCGCGACGAGCAGGTCGGCCGGGGTCTGGTCCAACTCGTCGGCGGGGGCGACATCCACGTGCTCGGCGGCAGGGACGTGCCGACGGTGCTGCGCACCCGCGGCCTGCGCGCGATCACCACGCTGTTCGCCGAGGTGTTCGCCCCGCGGATCCTCGTCGAGCAGGTCGAGGGCCGGTCGGACCTGGAGTACGTGTGCTTCATGTTCTTCGAGATCGCACCCGTCGACCTGGCCGAGGACACCGTGCTGGACGTCATGGAGGACGTGCTGGCACTCGAGTCGGTCCCCTGCCAGCGGGCCGCCCTGCACGGGCTGGGCCACGCCCACCGCCACGTGCCGCAGCACGTCCCCGCGATAGTGGACCGCTGGCTGGCCCGCAACCGCGACGCGCCGCAGGAGCTGCGCGACTACGCCCGAGCGGCGCGCGCCGGCACCGTCATGTGAACCGCGCGACGCGCGAGCCGCCGACGGTCCGGCCGGGTCGCGGAGCCGCCCGGCCGGTCCGGCCGAGCGGCTCCGCGCCTACCTGGACTGATCACGCGCCGCCGGCGACCGGATCACGGGCAGGGCTTGCCGTAGTCCAGCGGCAGCGCCTGCAGCCGCTCCAGCGGCAGGTCGTAGAACAGGTAGTACTTCTCCAGGCCGTCCGGCACCAGGTTGTCCGGGTCGATGAGCAGCGTGTACGGGTCGATCCCGCCGTTGGCGGCCATCTCGATGCGCGGGTCCTCGGCGTAGGTGACCACGGCCCCGGCCTTGTCGGTCATGATGACGCCGTACTCCTGCATGGCCCGCGCGATGGTGCGTGCGGCCGGGCTGAGCAGCGTGTCCACGTCGAAGTCCGGGTCGAGCCGGAACCGCTGCCCCTCACACGGCAGGTCCTCGCCGACGGTGTTGCCGTCGTCGCGGGTCGCGGGCCACGAGTGGCAGCCCGCCTTGGTCCGTACCGTGGCGATGTTGATCGCGTGGTCGATGCGGCCGCGCCGCAGCTCGTCGAGGCGGATCGTGAACGCGCCCATCGGCAGCCCGGTGGCGGTCGCGCCGAGTGGGTTCGGGAAGATCCCGGGGTTGCGCGAGTAGTGCGAGATCTTGCCGCCCCAGCACGCGGACCAGTTGCCCGCCGCGTCCTTCTCGGCCCGCCAGAAGTCCCAGTAGGTGTCGGTGTCGGGCTCGTAGATGGTGATCGCGGCGTCGGTGCCCAGCGAGGCGAACAGGTCCGGTGGGGTCGGCACCGCCGCGAGGCTGTCGGCGATCACCGGTCCCGCCTCGGGTATGCCGAGGCAGTCCGAGAACGTCCACCGCGTCCGCGGCGTACGCCGGTCGACGGTGAAGATCGGCGTGGAGTAGGTGTCGGTGTTGACGGCCCAGGTGCCGTAGTTGTTCTCCTTGTCGAGCTGGATGTTGTGCACGATCTGCGCCGAGCGCGGATCGAGCGCGACGTTGCGCGGCAGCTTCGTGTTCCACGGACCCGACCGCGAGAATCCGTTGGTGGGCGCCGGCCGGTGCCCGGCGGCCGCCGGAGTGGGCGTTACCGTGACCGCGCCCGCCGCCAGCACGGCGGCGACCAGCGGTGACAGTACTCTGGCAGAGATATGCATGCCCGGCAGCGTAGGGACGGCAGCCGATGCGTGCCTCAGGGTCAGACCCCGGAGTTCGGCGCCGACCACCCTGGGGTCGCCGCGGCCAGCGCGCGCAGCTCGGCCCTTCCGGTCACGTCGAGGCGCCGGAAGGCGCTGCTCAGATGCGTCTCGACGGTCTTGGGGCTGAGCACCAGGCGGGCCGCGATCTCGCGGTTGGACAGTCCCGCGCAGACCAGGTTGACCACGGCCCGCTCGGCCGGGGTCAGGTTGGGCCAGGTCACGCCCTCGGTCAGGGGCAGCCCGGCCGCGTCGGCGTCGGCCCTTACCCGGGCGGCGAAAGCGTGCGCGCCCCGGTCGGCGTAGCGGTCGTGGGCGAAGCGCCAGGCCCGCTCGGCGGCGGCGCGGCGCCCGACCGCGGCCAGGAATCCGGCGCCCAGCGCGGCGGCCCGCGCCGCCTCCAGCGGCAGCCCCGCCGCCTCGGCCAGCGATCGCGCGGCGGCACACTGCGCCGCCGCCTCCGCCAGGTCGCCGCGCCCGGCGCAGATCATCGCCTGTACGCGGGCGACCGCCGCCCGCGCCGACACCCGCGCGACCGGCCGGGCGGTGAACCTGTCCAGGGCCTCCTGCGCCGAGACCGCCTGCCCCGCGCGGGCCAGCGCGTCGGCCAGCAGCGGTCCGAACAGGTGGGTCCCCGGTTCGCGGCAGTCGTAGACCTCCTCGAACGCGGTCGCGGCCGCCAGCAGCCCGTCGGTGTCCCCGGCCGCGTCGCACACGGCTGCCTGCGCCAGCGCCGCGTAGGTCAGCGCCGCGCGCGAGCCGATCCGCCGGGACCAGTCCCGCGCCTGCTCCAGGTGCCGCACCGCGCCCGGATCGCCCTGCGCGGCCAGCGGATACGTGGCCAGGGCATGGACCAGCGAATAGTCCCAGACCCGGGCGTTGGCCTCGGCGTCGCCGACCGCCAGCGCGGTGTGCAGCGCCGCCTCGGCCAGGTTGCCGCGCCGGTACTCCGTCTCGCCGAGGTAGGCCAGGGCCTGCCCGACGCGCAGCGGCTCGCCGCGTACGGCCCGTTCGACCGCGCCGCTGAGGTCCGTGTACGCGCCGTCGAGGTCGTCGGTCCACAGCCGGACCATCCCCCGGGCCACCAGCCCGTCCAGCCCCGGCGGATCCGGCGGGAGCTCGGCCAGGGCACGCTGCCCCTGGCCGCTGAGCGTCAGCCCGACCGCGCGGGCGAACCAGGCGAACGAGGCCACCGCCGGTTCGCGGGCCGCCGCCAGCGCCGCCTGCCCGTGCCCGACCATGGCGTCGTAGTCGGTGTCGAGGATGGCGATGATCGCCAGCTGGGCCGCGACGCGGGCGGTCAGCTCCGGCGGGGCCTCGGCCAGCGCCCGCGTCAGCAGTCGGGTGGCCTCGGCGGTGCGACCGCTGACCAGCGCGTGGTATCCGCAAATATAGTCGCGCCACGGGCCGCGCGGCGACGCCTGGATCTCAGCCGCGTACCCGTCGGCACCCCGCAGGTCGCCGGTCACGAGCAGCGCCTCGCACGCCGCGAACAGGATCGGCGCGCGGGCCGGGCCCGGCGGGGTGAGATCGGCGCTGTGCCGCAGGTACGCCGCCGCCTGCTGGGCCCGCCCCTCGGCCGCGAGCACCGCCGCCTGCGCGGCCACCCGCTGCGCCAGCTGCTCGTCCGGGCCGTCCGCGCCCGCGATCAGGTGGGCCACCGCGCGGACGTGGTCCACCTCAGCCGCCCGCCGGTGCAGCTCACGGCGCTCTCGCGGGTCCAGCGCCTGGTAGACCACTGCCCGCGTCAACGTCGCGGTGAAGGCGAGTTCCCGCCCGCCGGTCCCCGGGATCTCGCTGAGCAGGCGCGCCGCGACCGCCTCGGCCACCGCGGGCGCCGCCGGGGAGACGCCGGACACCTCCCGGGCCCGGTGCAGCGGGAACTCCGTACCCAGCACCGCACCGGCCTCGACGAGCCGCCGCGCGGCCGGGGTGAGGACGGCGACCCGTTCGGCGATCACCGCCGACACGCCCGCCGGGGCGGGCAGCGGCCCGTCGCCGTGGGCGAGCACGTGCGGCGGCACCCGGTCCAGCACGTGCTGGGCATGCAGCGGATGCCCGGCGGTGTGCTCGTGCAGGCGGGCCGCGCCCGCCGGGGACAGGTCCGGATGCCCGCAGGCCAGCGCGAACCTGGTCAGCTCCGCCACGTCGAGTCCCCGCAGCGCCAGCCGCTGCCCGCGTTCGCCGTCGATCAGCCGGCGCCAGCCGTCGTCGGCGGCCCAGCCCGCGTCGTGCTGGCTGGTGACGATCACGAGGACGGGCTCGCTCACCATGGCACGCACGGCCAGCCGCAGCGCGGTCAGCGACGGCTCGTCCACCCACTGCGTGTCCTCGACGACGAGCAGCAGCTCCCCGGCCCGGTCGAGTTCGCGGGCCAGTGCCCGGCCGGCGTACGCGACGTCTGCCGCCTCGATCCCGGGGACGAGCTGCCCGAGCATCGCCCACGGCAGGGTGGCCTCGTCGGGGTCGCCGGAGGCCCAGCGGCGCCCGCGCGGCCCGGCGGTGGTCAGGAAGTGGCGCAGCAGCGCGGTCTTGCCGACTCCGGCTTCGCCCTCGATCGCGACGACCCTGGGCTGGCCCTGTCGGGCTGCCGCCCAGGCGAGGTGCAGGGCCTGCAGCTCCGGGTTCCGGCCGACGAAGCGCGGGGTGTCGCGCATGACCCGGGAGTCTATACCGCGTCCAAAGACGACCGGGGTGCACCGCCGCGAGGGAGGTTCAGCCGCGACCGCATGGGGTCAGTGCGGTATCCCGTCGAACGTCTCCGGCCTGGTCAGCCAAGTCGACCGGTCGAACGGCCAGAACAGCACGAAGGCACGGCCGATCACCGCGTCCACCGGGATGGTGGCCTGCTGCAGGTCGTGCCCGTGGCTGTTGTAGTTGGCCAGCGAGTCGCTGGAGGCCTCCCGGTGGTCGCCCATCACCCAGAGCCTGCCCGCGGGCACGGTGATGTCGAATGCGGAGGGCGCCATCTTGTTGCCCGGGTACACGTACGGCTCGTCCAGGGCATGGCCGTTGACCTCTATGCGTCCCTGCGGGTCGCAGCAGACCACGTGGTCGCCCGCAGCGCCGATGACGCGCTTGATGAAGTCCTTCTCCTCCATCGAGTTGCGCCAGCTCTCGGGCGACTCGAAGACGATGATCTCGCCCTCTTCGGGCGCCCGGAACTCGTAGACCAGCTTGTTCACCAGCACCCGGTCGTAGCGGTCGAGGGTGTGCTCCATCGACTCCGACGGGATGTAGAAGGTCTGGACCACGAACTGGCGCACCCCGAACGCCACGACCAGGGCGACGACCAGCAGGACCGGCAGCTCCCGCCAGAAGGAACCCGACTTCTTGCGCTTCTCGGTCTGTTCTTGCGTCACAAGCCGAAGCTACCGGTCCGGAGTGGAATCGGGGGGACCGCCGGCTGGGAATGTGCTGAGTGCTCCGCCGAACCGGGTGCTCCTCGACGCGGCGCCGACCGGCAGCCGGAGCAGCCGGCGACAAAGTTGCGCGTCCATACGAATAGACCTAGGCTGAGGTGCGCGCGGGTGAGTTGGGCAGCGACCAGCGGTCAGGCGTTCACGCCTTGGCTCCGTCACACGTCCAGCCCCTGTCCTGGGGCCTTCCTGCCTGAGGTAGGTCATGAGAAGACTGCTCACCGCCACCGGCGTCGCCGTCGTGGCGTTCGCCGCGTCAGTACTGGTCGCCGTCAGCCCCGCCAGCGCGGCCGTCGGCCTGCACACCAGCGGCCGCGACATCGTCGAGGCCAACGGCCAGAAGTTCGTCATGCGCGGCGTCAACCACGAGCACGTCTGGTTCACCGGCCAGACCAGCTCGTTCGCCAACATCAAGGCCAAGGGCGCCAACTCCGTCCGCGTCGTGCTCGGCAGCGGCAAGCGGTGGGGGCCGTCCAACGACGTCCCGGCCATCATCACCCTGTGCAAGCAGAACAAGCTGATCTGCGTCCTGGAGGTGCACGACACCACCGGGTACGGCGAGGACAGCGCCGCCGCCTCGCTCGACGAGGCGGTCAACTACTGGATCAGCCAGAAGGCGAACCTGGTCGGCCAGGAGAGCTACGTCGTCATCAACATCGGCAACGAGCCGATCGGCAACACCAACGCCGCCCAGTGGACCGCCGCGACCGTCGGCGCGATCCAGAAGATGCGCACCAACGGTTTCGAGCACCTGCTGATGGTCGACGCGCCGAACTGGGGCCAGGACTGGCAGTACGTGATGCGCGACAACGCGCAGACCGTGCTCGACGCCGACACCAAGCACAACACGGTCCTGTCGATCCACATGTACGACGTGTTCAACACCGCCGCCTCGATCACCGACTACCTCAACCGGTTCCAGACCAACAACTGGCCGCTGGTCATCGGCGAGTTCGGCTGGCAGCGCTCGTCCAACAACGTCGACGACCAGACCATCCTGGCCGAGGCCAACGCCCGCGGCCTGGGCTACCTGGGCTGGTCCTGGGCGGGCAACAACGATCCGTACCTGGACATGACCAACAACTTCGACCCCGCCCAGCTCAGCACCTGGGGTCTGCGGATCTTCAACGGCCCGAACGGCATCACGGCCACCTCGAAGGAGGCCACGATCTACGGCGGTACGGCCAGCCCGTCGCCGTCGGCCAGCCGCTCGGCCTCCCCGAGCCCGTCGCCCAGCCGCTCGGCCTCGCCCAGCCCGTCCCCGTCCCGGTCGGCCAGCCCGTCGCCGAGCACGAGCCCGCTGCCCGGACGGACGTGCTCCGCGACGTACACGATCCTCAACTCCTGGCAGGGCGGGTTCCAGGCCGAAGTGAAGGTGACCGCGGGTTCGTCGGCGATCACCGGCTGGACCGTGACCTGGACCTACGCCAACGGCCAGACCGTCACGCAGTTCTGGAGCGCCACGGTGGCCCAGTCCGGCGCCGCCGTGACCGCGCGCAACGTCAGCTACAACGGCAGTCTGGCGGCGGGCGCCAGCGCCGCCTGGGGCTTCCTGGGCTCGTGGAACGGCACCAACAGCGTCCCCGCGGTGACCTGCGCCGCGAGCTGAGCCAGGTCAGCACCTGAACAGACGGCCCGGCACGGACCACCCGTGCCGGGCCGCTCCCCCCATCCGGTCCCGCTCCTTGGAGGGGTCGCCATGCTCCGCAAGTCCTCCCTGTCCGCCGCCCTCGTCGCGGCCCTGGCCACGCTGCTCGTCGCGGCCACGTTCGCACTCGCCCGCCCCGCCCTGTCCGCGCCCGTCCCGGTGCGGATCATGCCGCTGGGCGATTCCATCACCGCCGGCACCGGCTGCTGGCGGGCCATGCTCTGGCACCAGCTCCAGCTCGCCGGGTACACGAACATCGACTTCGTCGGCGGGGTGTCCGACGGCGGCGGCTGCAACCCCGGCTACAGCTACGACTTCGACCACGAGGGCCACGGCGGCTACTCGGCCACCGGCATCGCCGACAACAACCAGCTGCCGCCCTGGCTGACCGCCGCCCGGCCCGACATCGTCCTGGTGCACCTGGGCACCAACGACATGTGGGGCCACTACATCCCCACCGCGACCAAGCTGACCGCGTTCACCAAGCTGGTCGGGCAGATGCGGGCCAACAACCCGAACGTGAAGATCCTGGTCTCGCAGATCATCCCGATGACCGCCGCGGCCTGCTCGACCTGCCCGGCCGACATCGTCGAGTTCAACAGCGCGCTCCCGGCCTGGGCTGCGGGCCTGACCACCGCCCAGTCGCCCATCACGCTGGTGGACCAGTGGACGGGCTTCGACGCCGCCGTCGACACCGGCGACGGGGTGCACCCCAACAACACCGGCTACCAGAAGATGGCCAACCGCTTCTACCCGGCACTGGCCCGGGTGCTGGGCGGCACGACCCCCAGCCCGACGGCCAGCGCCAGCCCTTCCCCGAGCCGGTCGGCCAGCCCGTCGCCGTCGGCCAGTCCCAAGCCGTCGGCGTCGCCGACCTCAGGCGGGGCCGCCTGCACTGCGACCTACCAGGTCAGCTCGCAGTGGGGCGGCAACTTCCAGGGCGAGGTGACCGTACGCAACAGCGGTGCGGCCACCCTGTCGGCCTGGACGGCCGTGTTCACGTACGCCAACGGCCAGCAGGTCACCCAGTCGTGGAACGCCGCCATCACGCAGAGCGGGGCGACCGTGACCGCTCGCAACGTGAGCTACAACGGCACCCTGGCGGCCGGGGCGTCCACCTCGTTCGGCTTCCTCGCCAGCTGGAACAACACCGCCAACGAGACGCCGACCGTACGCTGCACCGCGAGCTGAGCCGGACCTCGCCGGAGTCACTCGCACAGCCCCGTGCCCGGACCACTCGGTCCGGGCACGGGGTTTCGATTCCGGTCAGCTCTGTCCAGGCTGGACAGGTGAGGTCGGCGCAGGCAGCGGGTCGGCCGGCACCGGGGCCGCCGCCAGCGGCAGCGGCCCGCCGACGCTCTCGATCACCCGGGTCACCAGCAGGCCGACGAGCAGGGCCAGGCCGAGCACGAGCGCCTGCACCCAGTAGGCGACGCCCTCGAGCGCCAGCAGCTGGCCCACCGCGGTCAGCAGCAGCACGGCGAACAGCGTGCCGGTCACCCCGGCACGCCGCCCGAACAGGCTCACCCCGCCGAGCGCCGCGGCCGCCAACCCGCCGAGGGTGAGCGACAGGCCGCTGCCGGGTACCAGGCTGGCGTGCAGCCGGGTGGTCAGCGCCGCCCCGGCCACCCCGGCGAGCAGCCCGGAGCCGGCCAGTCCGACGAGTGCGCCCAGTCCGGGCCGGACCCCGGCCCAGCGCCCGGTCACCGCGGCCGCCCCGCGGGCGCCGCTCAGCCCGGCCCGCACGCCGGGCACCAGCCACAGCGCCCCACCGGCCAGCGTGACCAGCACGAACACCGCGAACCACAGCGAGCTGTCGAGGTCGAACCCGGTCGCGGCGATCAACCGGGCGTCCGTCGTGCCCAGCAGCACGGCGTCGACGATCGCGGCGGTGGCCAGCGTCGCCGCCCAGGCCGGGACGGACAGCAGCGCGACGGCGACCCCGGTCAGCAGCCCGATGGCAGCGGTGGCGAGCACCGCGAGCAGCAGCGCCACGGCGACCGGGCGGTCGTCGGCGAGGAGCTGTGCGGTGATCACGCTGGCGGCCGCGGCCAGCGATCCGACCGCCAGGTTCGGCGTGCCGGTGCGCAGCGACAGCGCCACCGCGCAGGCGATCAGGCCGCTGGTGCCAGCCACGGCCAGCAGGTTCGGCAGCAGCCGGTTCGAATCGTTGCTGATCAGCAGGTATGCCCAGAGGCCGAGGGCGGCCACCGCGAGCAGCGCCTCCCAGGCGCCGTGCGCGAGCAGCGCGCGACGACCGGAGGCGGGCCGCGGGGGCCGCACCTCGGCCGGTGCGGTCCACGGGGTAGGGGTGGGTTCGGTCATGGCTCCATAGTGGATCACGTTCGCCAGGTCGGCACGCTCAGGACGTGACGGTCACCGAGTACCGGCCGTGCGCGCAGCCGGTGAGCCGCCAGCCGCCGGGCACCCGCACCGTGGCGAGTTCGTCGACCCCGGCCGCGGAGATGCTCGGCGCCGCGTCACCGGGCACCCAGACCTCCAGGTGGCAGTCCGCGTCCGGGTCGGCGACGGCGGTGAAGGCCAGGCCGCGTCCGTCGCCGGTGGACTCCCACCGATCGGCGTGGCCGGGGAACAGCCGGGGGTACGCCCGCGACAGCGGCTGCGCGAACCCGGCCGCAGGTGCGAGCGAGGCACCCGTGGCACAGTCCACCTTGACCAGGTTTCCCGAGGTCACCGCATCGTCTCCGGTCTCCGGCGAGCCGCAGCCCTGCCGCCATACCCAGAACGCGCCGCCGATGCCCAGCCGGTCCTGCGCGGCGGCGAACCGGCGCACCTTCGCACCGTCCACGGCCGGATCGCCGAACCAGCCCCACTCACCGGTCCACAGCGCCGCACCGTAGGAGCGCGCGGCGTGCGAGGAGACCGTGAGGTTGCGCTCGATCGAGGCGATGGTCAGGCCCAGGCTCTGGTCCATCGTGATCGACTCGCTGTACGGGTGCGGCGCGAACACCAGCTGCCGGTCCTGCGTGAACCCGGGCGGCGGCGTCACGTCGAAGGCCAGCCCCGACCAGAGCACGCTCGGCTCGAAGAAGACCAGGTGCGCGAATCCGCCGCCGTCGCGCTCGGCCTGCCGGATCGCGGTGATGGCCGCGTCGTAGTAGCGGCCCAGCAGCAGCCCCGATGTGGTCGGCGGCAGTGCCCCGATGCCGGGCTCGTTGAGCAGGTCGAAGCCCGCCACGGCCGGTTCGTTCGCGAACTCCTTGGCCACCCGGGCCCAGGTGCGCACCAGTTCGGACTGGATCCCGTCGCGGTCGGTGTAGAAGTTGGCGTACGCCGTGGCCACCGCCGGGGCCAGGTCGCGGGCCATGAACTGGCAGTGCAGCGTGCCGTCGGTGATGGTGGCCCAGGCGGGCGCGCCGTCCCAGCCCGTGGTGGGCGAGGTGCCGCCGTCGCACTGCTGCCCCGGCTTGGCCAGCGCGTTGCCCCACGCGTCGGAGTGCAGGTCGAGCACCGTGTACATGCCGTGCGCCTTGGCCGAGGCCACCGCCGCGGCGATCTGCCGCAGGTAGGCCTCGTCGAACACGCCCCGCTGCGGCTCCAGCCGCGACCACGACATGCCCAGCCGTACCACGCTGAAGCCCATCGCGGCCATCTGCGCGAAGTCGTCGTCGGTCAGTGCCTGGGTGGCGGGCTTGCCCGGGTCGCGCAGGTAGTAGTCGATGAGCTGGTTCACGTTGACCCCGCGCAGCACCACCTGGCGCCCGGCGGCGTCGCCGATCACCGGCAGGCCGGTCCAGTCCCGGCCCGGCAGCAGCCGCAGCCGCTCCAGGCCGCCCGAGGGTGCCGCCGTCGCGGCGGCGGCGGGTCCGGGCGCGGGCGTCGCGCCGGCCACCAGCACGAGCGCGACCAGGACCACGGCCAGCACGCCCGCCTGCCACGCGCGCGGGGTACGGCGCGGCCGCGGCTCCAGCCGCCGCACCAGGCCCGCCAGCGGCCCGGCGAACAGTCCGACCGTGGCGCCGAAGCCCAGCCCGGTGCCGACGCTGAGCAGCGTGGTGGCGATCCACCAGTCGTCTGGCCCGGCCTGCGGCGGCGCGTCCGTCGCCAGCGCGGCGACCAGCGCGTCCACCACCCCGAGGGCGAGTCCGGCCACGATCGCGGCCAGCCAGACCGAGGCCGCCACGGCCGGGGCCGAGGCGGCGGCCAGCCGCCGGTGCAGCGCTCGCACGGTCACCCAGAGGACGGCGACGAACAGTGCGGCGCCGCCGAGGAACCCGAGCACCCCGGCGGCCGCGGTGGGCGCGACCAGCGGGCCGGTGAACGCGTAGCCGACCGGGCCGCCGCGCCACCACCCCGCACCGAACTCGGCCGCGACGAGGGCCGTCACGGTCGCGGCGGCCATCACGGCGGTCCCGGTCGCCCCGCTCGCCTCATCCTGGTCGGGCTCGGCCGCGCGGCGGGGCCCGATCCGGAACGCCAGCGCGGCGGCTCCGGCTACGAGCGGGCCGACCAGCAGGAACTTGATGGCGGCGAAGCCGCCGGCGGCGAGGGCGAACCGCAGTGCCGCCTCGGCCGACAGGTGCGGTCCGAGCAGCGGCAGGCAGGCGGCGAAGCCGGTGGCGGCGGCGGCCGTCGCGGCGGCGCCGACCACGGCCGCCCAGGCCGCCGCGAAGACCCAGCGGGCGGTCGCCGCAGCCCGGCCGGCGAGCACGGCGATCGGCACGGCCGTGCCCCCGAGCAGGATCGGCAGGCCGACTGCCAGCGGCGTCCACTGGTACGCGCCGCCGGCGCCCGCCAGCGGCAGTCCGCGGCCGCCGATGGTCGAGAGCAGGCCGGACGGGTCCAGTGCGGCACCCGCCGCGACGATCGCCAGGACGACGGAGACGGCCGCGGCACTGGCCCGCGACTCGGGCCGGAGCAGGGGTGAGCGCCGCGAGGTCGGGGGCGCCGAGGCAAGAGGGGTCATGGTGATCGTGAAGCGTAGCCGCCGCACCAGGTGTGGCCAGTACTCGATCGGCTGAGTGGGCGGTGTCCGATGCGGCACGCGGCCGCCACCGATCGGCCGACTGCCGGCACCCGCCATACTCGTCGCCGTGACCGTCACCCCGCGCGCCCGCGCCATCATGCGTACGCTCGCCCTGGCCCTGCTGGCGTCGCTGGCGGTGGCGTTCGGATTCGGGCGCGCCGGGTCCGATGACGACCTCGCGTCCTGGTGGGACGCCGGGGCCCGGCTGTCGCCCGGGGCGCTGTCCACGCGGGTGGCCGAGTTCTACGGCGACGACGCGGTCAGCCGCCTGTTCGCCTGGCTCACCGACCTGCTCGCCCAGCCGGGCCTGGCGCTGTGGAACGCGGTCACCGCCAGCGTGCCGGGTCGCTGGCTGGCGCTGGGCGTGGCCGGGGCCGTCGCCGTCGACTCGGCGAAGAACGGCCTGGCCTACCTGCTGCGCAAGCCGCAGCCGGAGGAGCCGCCGGCCGCCTGATCGCCCGGCACCCCGGCCACCGCCCGCCCGCCTTGTACGATGACCTGCGAGTGAAGGGTCTGATGTCGTTGGCTACCCGTGGCAGGCGCGCCGAGTCGCGGACACCGCTGAGCCGGGACCTGGTGCTGCGTACCGCGGTCCGGCTCGCCGACGAGGGCGGCCTCGGGACCGTGACGATGCGCCGGCTGGCCGAGGAGCTGGGTGCCGAGGCGATGTCGCTGTACCACCACGTGGCCAACAAGGACCAGATCCTGGACGGCGTCGTCGACGCGGTCACCGCCGAGATCAACGAAGCCGTCTCGCGCCTGCGTCCGCCCGCGACCGGTGCGGGCTGGAAGGCCGCGGCGCGCGAGCGCATCCTCACCGCCCGGCTGGTGATGCTGCGCCACCCCTGGGCACCGGCGGTGTTCGAGTCGCGCAAGTCGACCAGTGCCGAGGCGCTGCTCTACTTCGACGGCCTGATCGGCATCATGCGCGCGGGCGGTTTCTCCAACGACCTGGCCCACCACGCGATGCACGCGCTGGGCAGCCGCGCCCTGGGCTTCACCCAGGAGCTGTTCGCCCCCGGTGACGGCCCGGCCACGGGTGAGCCGGACCCGGTCGCGGTCGCGATGGCTCCCCGGCTGCCGAACCTGATGGGCATGCTGGCCGAGGTCGTGCACGACGATCCCGACTCGACTGTCGGCTGGTGCGACGACCAGACCGAGTTCGAGTTCGGGCTGGACATCATCCTCGACGGCCTCGACCGCCTGCGCTGACCGCCTCCACCTGCGGCATCTAGGTCGGCACGGCGCACTCCTTGACCGCCTTACGGCGTAAGGCTACCTTACAGCGTAAGACTTACGACGTAAGGTTGGAGTGCTCGATGAAGGCGTACCTGCTCGACTCGTTCGGACCGCCGGAGAACCTGAGGCTCGGCGAGGCCGAGAAGCCGTCGCCCGGCCCGGGTGAGGTGCTGGTCCGGGTCCGGGCCACCTCGATCAACCCGTACGACTGGCACCACATGCGCGGCGAGCCCGTCATCGCCCGGTTCATGGACAAGGGGCTCGGGCACCGCCCCGGGCATCCGATCCTCGGCTGCGACGTCGCGGGCGAGGTCGAGGCGGTCGGCCCCGGCGTCACCCGCTTCCGGTCCGGCGACCCGGTCTACGCGCTCGTCCCCCACGGCGCCTTCGCGCAGTACGTCCTCGTCGCCGAGGAGCACCTGGCGGCCAAGCCGCAGAGCCTCACCTTCGAGCAGGCCGCCGCCGTGCCGATGGCGGCGGTGACCGCGCTGGTGGCGCTGCGCGACGACGCCAGGACGGCAGCCGGGCAGCGGATCCTCGTCAACGGGGCCTCCGGTGGCGTGGGCACGTTCGCGGTGCAGCTCGGCCGGGCCTTCGGCGCCGAGGTCACCGGCGTCTGCAGTGGACGCAACGTGGAGCTGGTCCGGTCGATCGGCGCCGCGCACGTGATCGACTACACCGCCCAGGCCTTCACCCGTACCGCCCGCGGCTTCGACGCGCTGATCGACGTGGCCGGCAGCCCGTCGGTGTGGGCGGCCCGCCGGGTGCTGCGGCCCGGCGGCGGATACATCGTGGTCGGCGGCGACGCCGGACGCTGGGTCCGGCCGGTGGACCACATGATCGGGGCCGCCCTCATGGGCAAGCTCTCCCGGCAGCCGGTGGCCGTGACCGCCGTCCGCATCGGCGCGGCCAGCGCCCGCGACCTCACCGAGCTGACCCCGCTGTTCGACAGCGGCGCGGTCACCCCGGTGGTCGCCCGCCGCTACCCGTTCACCGAGCTGCCCGACGCGGTCCGCTTCGTCGAGCAGGGGCACGCGCCGGGCAAGGTCGTGGTCATCGTCGAGTGACGGGCGCGCGGGTCAGGCGGCCGCGGGCGCGACCGGCCGCCTGGTGCCCAGCACGTACAGGGCCATGCCGAGCGCGACCAGGCCGACGCCGAGCGGCGGGATCCCGCCCAGACCCCAGGCGTCCAGCGTCAACCCACCGGCCAGGGCGCCGCCGGCGACGCCGACGTTGTACGCGCTGGCGTTGATCCCCGACGCCTGCTCGGTGTACTGCGGTGCCACCGTCAGCGTCGCGGCCTGCATCAGGATCGGCAGCAGGCCCATGCCCACCCCGAACAGGACCACCGCGGTCACCGCCGCCCAGGCCGAGGTCCCCTGCCACCACAGCAGCGCCAGCGACGCCGCCAGCAGCCCTCCCGCGACCACCACGCCGGTACGCAGATGCCGGTCGGCGACCCACCCGGCCACCGGCAGCATCAGCGTGCCGGCCAGGCCGTTCACGAACAGCACCGGCGCGATCTGGGTCTCGCGCAGCCCGGCGTGCTGCAGCAGCGGCGCGATATAGGTGATCATCAGGTACGCCCCGAGCATGGTCACCGCGGTCATCACCACCAGCGGCGGGAAGCTCGGCACCCGCAGCACCTCGCGCATCGGCGTGCGCACCGGCGCGCTGCTGCCCGGCACCTGCGGCAGCAGCCGCCACGCCAGCAGCGTCAGCCCCACCGCCAGCGCGGTCAGCAGCGCGAACGCGGCCCGCCAGCCCAGCGCGGTGCCGAGGCTGGTCGCCGTCGGCACCCCGACCAGCACCGCCATGCTGCCGCCCGAGGAGACGATGGTGACCGCCCGGCCGAGCCGGTCGGGGCTGACCAGGCGCGCGGCGAAGCCGCTGACCACCGCCCAGAACAGCCCGTGGGTGACCCCGCCGAGCAGCCGCGCGCCGAACGCGACCGGGTAGTTCGGGGCGACCAGCATGATCGCGTTGCTGGCCGTGTACGCCGCCAGCGCCGCCACCAGCAGCTGCTTGCGCGGCATCCGCGCGGTCAGCGTGCCCAGCGGGGCCGCGAACAGCGCCACCATCGCCGCGTACCCGGTGACCAGTAGGCCGAGTCGGGACGGGGACACGCCCAGGTCCCGGCTCATGCCGAGCAGCAGCCCGGTGGGCACCAGTTCGGTGGTCACCGACACGAAGACGGCCAGACTGAGCAGGAGCAGGGAGGGCCAGGGCCACGACTTGCGGATCACGGGCGGCATCCTGCACGCCGCGCGCCACCGGCGCAAACGCGTTCCCACCGGCGCGAGCGCCGGAACCGGCCAGGTGGCGGCGGATCCGGCGCTCGTTGGTGGCACTACCGTCCGGTCAGGACGGTGAGGGCGCCGGCACGGTCGTCGGGCCGTTCGGGTCCTGCGGCAGCTGCGGCAGCCGGTCGCCGGGCACCGGCCAGACCTCGGTCCCGGGCGGGAACGGGCGGCCCGGCCGACCCTCCGGCACCGGATACACCCGGCGGGGTCCGCGCTCGTCGCCGTCGCGTCGGAAGCGGTCGTCGCCGCGGTCGTGCCGCCGGAAGTCGTCGCCGCGTTCGTGGCCGTGGTGGTGGGCCACCGCGACCAGGGCGACCCCGACGCACCCGGTGCAGACCGCTCCGGCCAGGAACGCCCCGGCCAGCGCCAGCACGATCCGGCCGGACGGACGCCGCGAGGTCCTCGGGCGGACGGGCTCGGCGGCGGGCGGCGGGGCGGGCGCCGCCACCTCGGTGGGGTCTTCGTCTGCTGCCTTCTCAGGCTCTGTCGTCATCAGATTCCTTCCGTGGATACTCCGGCCTTCAGGCCGGAGAGGAAACGGAGCCCCTGCGGAGCAGGACAGGCAAAGCCGATCCGCCGCCATGGCGGACCGGCGTCCACCCACACCTCGCCCCGAGGTTCGCCGTCTGTCCTTTTAGGATGTTCGGTGTGACCAGGGCGGTGAAGCGGGCGTTCAAGTTCCGCTTCTACCCCACCGACGCGCAGGCCGCGCAGTTGTCGCGGACGTTCGGGTGCGTCCGGCTGGTCTACAACATGGCCTTGCAGGCCAGGACCGAGGCATGGACCCTGCGCCGGGAACGGATCAACTACAACGCCACCTCGGCCCTGCTCACCGCGTGGAAGAAGACCGACGAACTGGCGTTTCTCAACGAGGTCTCGTCCGTGCCGCTGCAGCAGGCGCTGCGGCACCTGCAGACCGCGTTCACCGACTTCTGGGCCAGACGCGCCCAGCATCCGAGGTTCAAGTCCAAGAAGCGCTCGCGCCGGTCGGCGGAGTACACCGCCAGCGCGTTCCGGTGGCGCGACGGCACCTTGACCCTGGCCAAGATGACCGAACCCCTCGACGTCGTGTGGTCGCGGCCGCTGCCGCAGGGCTGTACGCCCTCGACGGTGACCGTGTCGCAGGACGCGGCCGGACGCTGGTTCGTGTCCCTGCTCTGCGACGACACGATCACCCCCACCCCCGCCGCCGGCGCGGTCGGGATCGACGCCGGCATCGACAGCCTGCTCACCCTGTCCACCGGCGAGAAGATCACCAACCCCCGGCACGAACGCGCCGACCGCAAACGGCTGGCCCGCGCCCAACGCGACCTGGCCCGCAAGCAGAAAGGCTCGGCCAACCGGGCCAAAGCCCGGATCAAACTCGCCCGCATCCACGCCCGCATCACCGACCGCAGACATGACCACCTGCACAAACTGACGACTCGGCTCGTTCGTGAAACTCAAACGATCGTGATCGAGGACCTCGCCGTGCGCAACATGGTCAAGAACCACCGCCTGGCCCGCGCCATCTCGGACGCGGCCTGGCGGCAACTGCGCACCATGCTGGAGTACAAGACGGCCTGGCACGGCCGCACCCTGATCGCCGTGGACCGCTGGTTCCCCTCGACCCGACTCTGCTCGACCTGCGGCGCACTCGCACAACCGATGCCCCTGGACGTACGGGAATGGACCTGCCGCTGCGGGGCCCTCCACGACCGCGACGTCAACGCCGCACGCAACATCCTGGCCGCCGGACTGGCGGTGACAGCCTGCGGAGACGATGTAAGACCTCAACGAGAATCCTCTCGGACGGGGCAGTCGTCGGCGAAACAGGAACACCCGAGGGCGACCAAGGGAATCCCCGTCCTTTAGGGCGGGGAGGATGTCACGCAGCACAGGCTCGCGCGGCGAACTAAATCGCGCCACCCTCCCGGCTAAGAAAACGCGATGAATCCGACGGCAGCACCACGCGCAGCAGCGCGCCACCGCCGGTGGCGGCCTCGGCGGTGACCGTGCCGCCGTGCTGGGCCACCGTCTGCGCCACGATGGCCAGCCCCAGGCCCGACCCCGGCATCGACCGGGCCGCCGGGGCGCGGTAGAACCGCTCGAACACTCGCGGGCGGTCGGCCTCGTCGATGCCCGGCCCCGCGTCGGCGACGGTCAGTTCGACCAGCTCGGCGTCCGCGCGCAGCCGCACCGCGACCCGGCCGCCGGGCGGGCTCCACTTCGCCGCGTTGTCCAGCAGGTTGAGCACCATGCGCTCCAGCGCCGCCGGACGGCCCAGCAGCCCGGCCGGGGCCAGGTCGGCGTCGATCGGTACGCTGGCGCGTACCCGGCAGCGGTCGACCGCGGCGGCGACGACCTCGGCCAGGTCGAGCGCCTCGGCCCGCTCGGGGCTGGTCTCCTCCCGCGCGAGGTCGACCAGCTCGTTGGTGAGCTGGGTCAGCTCCACCACCTGGGTCTGCAGGTCCTGCATGAGCCGGGCCCGGTCCGCCGGGGGCAGCACCCGCCCGGAGGCCGGCTCCTGCTCGGCACGGGCCAGCAGCTCGATGTTGGTACGCAGACTCGTCAGCGGCGTACGCAGCTCGTGCCCGGCGTCCTCGACCAGTGCCCGCTGCGCCGCCCGCGACTCGGTCAGCGCGCCGAGCATCCCGTTGAACGCCCGCGACAGCCGCGCCACCTCGTCCTGACCGCGCACCGGGATCGGCACGGCCAGGTCGCCGGTCTGGGCGACCCGCTCCACCGCCCCGGTCAGCTGGTGGATCGGGGCCAGCCCGGCCCGGGCCACGCTGCGACCGAGCAGCGCCGCCAGCGCCACCCCGCCCAGACAGCCGACCGCCAGCAGCGCCGCGAGCCGGGCCAGGGTGTGGTGTACGGGCTCCAGCGGCTGCGCCATCTGGACGGCCCCGCCGCCGGTCATCGGCAGCGTCATCATCCGCAGCTGCTCGCCCTCGACGTGTACGTTCTCCACCCGGCGCCCCGCCCGCCCGGCCACCACGGCCAGCGCCCCGTCGGTGACCGGCAGCGCCGCGCTGTAGGGGCGCCCGTCCGGGCTGAGCACCTGCCAGCGGGGGCCGAGGTCGTTCTCGTTGAAGCCGCGGCGCTGCCGCGACGGCACGGGCAGCGGGCCGGGGTCGGGGCCGGGGCCGGGGCCGGGCACCCGGGTGATCCAGCGCTCCGGCTGGGCGGCCACGGTCCGGGCGTCGCTGGCCAGCTGCGTGTCGAGCTGCCGGTACAGCTCCTCGCGCACCAGCACGAACGCCAGCGCGCCGACTCCGACCACGGCGACGGCGACAGCCCCGGCGGCGATGGTGCCCAGGCGGGTCGTGAGGTTCACAGCGGCGTCTCCCGCAGCACGTAGCCGACCCCGCGTACGGTGTGCAGCAGCCGGTCCTGCCCGTCGGCCTCCAGCTTGCGGCGCAGGTAGCCGAGGTAGACGTGCAGGCTGTTGGAGCCCTCGCCGAAGTCGTAGCCCCACACCTGCTCGAACAGCGCGGTGCGGGTGAGCACCTGGCGCGGGTGGCGCAGGAACACCTCCAGGATGCTGAACTCCGTACGGGTGAGCCGCAGCGGCTGCCCCGCGAAGACCACCTCGCGGGTGACCGGGTTCATGGCGAGCCCGGCGAAGCGCAGCACCTCCTCGGCCGCGCCCGCGGCGGTGCGCACGGCGCGGCGCAGCAGGGCGCGCAGCCGGGCCAGCAGCTCCTGCAGCGCGAACGGTTTGACCAGGTAGTCGTCGGCACCCGCGTCGAGTCCGGCCACCCGGTCGCCGACGCTGTCGCGGGCGGTCAGCATCAGGACGGGCACGACGATGCCGCGTTCACGCAGCGTCTGGCACACCTGGATGCCGTCGGTGCCGGGCATCATGACGTCCAGCACGACCGCGTCGGGTTCGGCGGCGGTGATCGCGGCGAGCGCGGCGGTGCCGTCCGCGGCCGTCTCCACCGCGTAGCCCTCGAAGCGCAGGCTGCGCGCGAGGGAGTCGCGGACCGCCGCGTCGTCGTCGACCACCAAGATCCGCACGCCGTCCTCCTCGGGCCAGCCACATCCTCGCCGCCGCGGCTAAGAGGACGCGAAGCGGGAGCTAAGAACTGCGGCGCCATGCTACGCACCGGGCCCGCCACGACCTGCCCCGGTACGCCCGTACCCGCATATATTGCATCGTTAAATCTATGTTTTTAAGATTATGGCTTTCCCCAGTGTCGGCGACCGCCGACCGCCAGGCCGGGCCACCCACCCCAGCGCCCGGCGAGAAGGAGGCCACCCCATGACCCCCACCCTGCGACTGAGCATCGGCGGCCTGCTCGCCGCCTGCCTCATCGCCATGGCGCCACCCGCCGCCCAGGCCGCCCCGACCGACCTCGGCGGCGCCGTCACCGCGAAGCTGCACACCTACGCGGCGGCCGCCGACCAGCGCGGCCTCGCCGCGACCACGCAGGTCAACCTGCTGCGCCAGAGCGCCTCAGGCTGGGCCTTCGGCTCGGCCGTGCTCACCGCACCGCACACCGCGGACGCCCACCCGCTCGGTTGGCTGTTCGTCGCCCGCCGCGACGGCCGGACGTGGCAGGTCGCCTTCGAAGGCGAACCGGCGTTCGCACAGCTCAGCCGGCAGACGCCGCTGACCGACGGCACCGAGAAGCGGCTGCTCGGCCAGCTCGGCGGGGCCGCGCCCGCCTTCGCCGGCGGCGACTTCCGCACCGGCATGCGGCTGCCGTTCACCGTCGGCCAGTCCTGGTACATGGGCGGCGGCCCGCACGGCTGGGGCGGGTCGGACACCCCGTACAGCTCGATCGACCTGTCCGGCGGCGACGGCCGGGTGCTCGCGGCGCGGGCCGGGACGGCGTACACGATGTGCGCCAGCGGGCGCGGCTGGATCCGGGTGATCCACGACCGCGGCTACGCGACGGACTACTACCACCTGTTCAACAACATCGCCGCCAACGGGCTCGCCGTGTCCGAGGGCACCTTCCTGGGCAACACCGGCACCGACGTCTCCTGCGGCGGCTCGGCCAACGGCGCCCACGTCCACTTCGCCCTGCGCCAGAACTCCGCGTACGTCGCGGTCACCGGGCACAACTACGGCAAGTGGGTCCTCAACCAGGGCGGCTCCGCGTACGCCGGCTCGGCGCTGCACGGCAGCGTCCAGGTGAACGCGGGCGGCGCGCTGTACAACTACGGCGCCCTCGGCCTGAACCAGGGCCTGGTCGACGCGTTCGGCGGCGGCACGGTCAACCGCCGGTCCGGTCCGGGCACCGGCTACGGGGTGGTCGGCTCGATCGCCGACGGCGCCACCTTCACCGTCGCGTGCTCGGCCAACGGGACCTCGCACACCGGCCGGTACGGCACCACCGCGCTGTGGAACAAGATGTCCGACGGCACCTGGATCAGCGACGCCTTCGCCTGGACCGGCCTGAACGGCCCGATCAACGGCTGGTGCTGACCGGATAGGCACACCCGGGTAGCCGCGCCGGCGGGCAGTCCGCCGCCGGCGCGGCACCCCGCGCCCGCTCAGCAGTCCGGGTACTCCGCCGCCCTCGGCCGCACCAGCAGGACCAGCGGCGTCCGCTCGTCTCCGCGCGAACACGGCTCCCGCTGCGCGATCTGCGCCGCCGGTATGGTCACCACCCGCCGATCGTCCTCCAGCATCACCGTGAACCAGCCGCCGTCCTCATCGAGGACGTAGCCGACGACCGGAGTCGAGGCGGACCGAACACGACGAGGGCGGCCGCCAGCGGCGTACCGCGCGGAGATCTCGACTCCCGCAGCACGAACGGAAGCGTCGCCGGAGTGGCCCTTGAGCCAGGCCCCCATGTCGCAGAGCCTATGTACTGCCCATCAACTACTCGGGCAAAACGGAATACAGGCGCATTCCACCCGCCAGAATCGATGTCCGATACGTGGGAATTGCTCGTTTTCAGGTTTTTGTCGGATAAGCTGGCGGCTTCGTGTGCCACCAGCCGACGCCGGAGGAGGCGATGTGACTCCGCTGCCAGTGGCGCTGACGCCACTAACGGGACGAATGGCAGCCCTGCGACGAGCGGCGATCCCGATCGCCCTGGTCGCCACCGCGATCACCCTGACCATCGCCACGATCGGCCAGGTGCCGGCGGCACTGCACGAGACCCCGTTCTGGGTCATGACAGCGCTGGCGCTGGCCGCCGCGGCGGTCACCTACCTGCCGCCGGGCCGGCCGATCCGGGGCATGGTGGTCAGCCCGTCGCTCTGCTTCACCTTCGCGATCCTGCTCTGCTGGGACCTCGGTCCCGCCATCGCGATCCAGGCGCTCACCGTCGCGATCATCGCGATCCGGGCCCGCCAGAGCCTGCCCGAGGCCGTGCTCAGCGGCGCCCGCTACCTCGTCGCGCTCGGCGCGGCCTACCTCGTGCTGCTCATCGGCGAGCCGGACCCCTTCCACAGCTCCTCGCTGACCGACCTGGCCAACGACACCGCCGCCGTGAGCATCGCGTCGCTCGTCTTCACCGCCGCGTACGGCTGGTCGGTGCTCGCCGGCGGACCGCGCTCCCCGAGCACCGGCGGCGTGCGCGAGCGCCTGGCCGGGCTGAAGGACCCGGCCGTGCACCTGACCGCGCTGACCATGCTCAGCCCGGTGCTCGCCGTGACCGGCCACGTCAGCCTGGGCTTCGTGCCCCTGGTCATCGTGCCGCTGTACGCCGTGCAGCGGATGGCCCGGCTCTCCCAGGACCGCCAGCGCGCCGCGCACACCGACGCGCTGACCGGCCTGGGCAACCGGGCCAGCCTGCAGACGGCGTTCGCGCGGATCCGGGCCGACCGGCCCCGCCACCGCCGCGGCCCGTCCCTGCTGCTCATGGACCTGGACGGCTTCAAGTACGTCAACGACGCCCTGGGCCACGACACCGGCGACCAGATGCTCACCGCCGTCGCGCAGCGGCTGACCGCCGCCCTGCCCGAGGGCGCGCTCGCGGCCCGGCTCGGCGGCGACGAGTTCGGCGTGCTGCTGCGCGAGTCGGACGCGGGCAGGGCCCGCCGCACCGCCGAGGCGATCAGCGCCGCGGTCAACGGGCCGGTGCAGCTCGGCGGCCTCGAGGTCGAGGTGGCGGCGGCGGTCGGCGTCGCGGTCAGCCCGCAGCACGGCGACGACTTCGCCTCCCTGATGCGCCACGCCGACATCGCCATGTACGACGCCAAGCGCGACCACGGCGGCGTGGCCCTGTACCTGCCCGGCACCGACCGCCACGCCCAGCGCCTGGAGGTGCTGGACCAGGTCCGGCACGCGATCTCGACCGATGACCGCACCGCCTTCGCGCTGCACTACCAGCCGCAGGCCGACCTGAGCACCGGCGAGATCGTCGGCGTCGAGGCGCTGCTGCGCTGGACCGGCCCGGACGGGCGGCCCGTGCCGCCGGACGTGCTGATCTCGATGATCGAGCACAGCCCGGTCATGCACCAGCTCACCGACCGCGTCATCGACGATGCGTTCGCCCAGACCGCCCGCTGGCGCGCCGCCGGGCTGGAGCTGCGCACCTCGGTCAACGTCAGCATCCGCGACCTGTTCCGCGACGACCTGGTCGCCAACCTGCGCCGCAGCGCCGCCGCGCACCGGCTGCCGGCGGGCTCGGTGCAGCTGGAGATCACCGAGAGCGCGCTGATGGCCGATCCGACCCGCGCCATGCGCACCATCATGGCGCTGCGCGAGATCGGGGTCGGCCTGGCCCTGGACGACTTCGGCACCGGCTTCTCGTCGCTGCAGCACCTGCGGCGCATCCCGCTCGACGAAATCAAGATCGACAAATCCTTCGTCAGCGGTATGACCACGAACCGGCACGACGACGCGATCGTGACCTCGGTCATCGCGCTCGCCCGCACGCTCGGCCTGCGTACCGTCGCCGAGGGCATCGAGGACGTCCAGACCCGCGAGCGGCTGCGCGCGGCAGGCTGCGGCCTGATGCAGGGCTGGCTCCTCTCCCCCGCCGTCCCGGCCGGCGACATCCCGCGCCTGGTCACCGCCGCCGCCACGACCCGCAGGCCGCCGAAGCCGCCCCACCCGGCCGCACCGATCCACCGCGGCATCCCGGCCACCTGCCCCTCCTGACCACGGCAGCGAATCATGATCACCGTCTCGGGTCGAAAGCGCGGCCCGGCAGCGCCGATCTGACCCAGAACTGGGATCTTCGAGGCTCCGGTGGCGATGATCGTCGAGCGAGGAACGGGGGCTGGTGGCCGGCTCGGTCGCGGGCTACGCGGCCGCGGTCCAGTCCGGGTCGCGGCCGGCGCGGCCGAGTAGGCGCTCGAACGGCCCCGCATCGGCCGCGACCGGCACCTCGGCGCCGAGCACCTTCATCTGGCGGGCCCGGTCGCCCATCAGGTCGACCAGCTCGTGCAGCTGCGCGACCGCCCCCGGATCCGGCTGGTACGGCTGCCCGGTGGCCACCGCCAGGTCCCACGGATGCAGGGTCAGGTCGAGCAGGGCCATCTGCCCGACCACCGGCTGCGGCAGACCCATCCCCGGCGAGACCCCGTCCAGCGCGGACGGTTCGGACCACGCCCCGACCAGCGCCTCGGCTTCGGTCGCGAAGCGGTCGCGCCACGGCGTGCCGAGCACATCCGGGGTGGCGGAGAAGTCGACCGGCTCGCGCCGCGCCAGCCCCTGGAAGTTGACCACCACGAGAAAGAGATGGTCGATCAGCGCCCCCACCCGGTACTCGGCGCACGGCGTCGGCAGGTCCAGCTGGTTGTCGCCGATGCCGCGCAGGACCGGCAGGGCCGCGTCGGCGCTGCGGCGCAGCAGGTTCGCTACGGTCGTCATCGGACCACGTTAACCTCGTACCGGGCAGGAGTTATTGAAGAAATGCGACAGCCGCGCCGCGACACCCGGGGCATCGTCGACCCGGGCGGCCTGCTGGACCGGGTCTCGTTCCGGCGGGCGGCCCCGGCCCGGGAGCTGGCCGAACTGGTGGAGCACTACTGGTTCATCGACTGGGACCTGGCCGTACCCCGGGAGCAGCTGGTCCTCGGTCACCCGTCGGTCAACCTGGTGCTGCTGGGCGCGGACGGCAACCCGCAGGTGAGCGCCGAGGTGGCCGGGGTCGTCCGTGGCACGTTCTCGATCACCCTCGCGGGGCGCGGCTGGGTGCGCGGCGTGCAGTTCCGGCCCGGCGGCTTCCGGCCGTTCTCGGGTCGCTCGCCCGCAGCGCTGACCGACCGGCGGGTGCCGCTGCGCGACGAGCTGCCGACGGCCGAGGCGGCGGTGCCCGCGGTGGTCGCGGCGGCCGACGACCCTGGCCGGGCCCGCGCGCTCGACAGCCTGCTGCGCGGGGTCGGTCCGGTGGCATCGGAGGCCGCCGCGTCGGCGACGGCGCTGGTGGAGCGGATTCGCACCGACCGTACGCTGCGCCGGGTAGACCAGGTGGCCGACGTCGCCGGCCTGTCGGTCCGCGCGCTGCAGCGGTTGTTCGTGGCGTGGGTCGGCGTCGGCCCGAAGTGGGTGCTGCTGCGGTACCGGATCCACGAGGCGCTGGCGCAGGCCGCGCCGGCGGCGAGTTGGGCCGGACTCGCCGCCGAGCTGGGCTACAGCGACCAGGCGCATCTGGTCCGCGACTTCACGGCCACGGTCGGGATGGCACCGGCCGCCTACGCCGCCGCCTGCGCGGGGCCGGACTCCGGCGTACCGGCGAAGTAGCGGGCCGCGACCGCGGTGTGCAGGCTGAACGCGAGCGGGGTCGCCGGGGTGACCAGTTCCCAGCCGGCCGATTCGGCGTTGGCCGCCGAGGGCGGCAGGTCGACGGGTTCGCGGCGGGGCAGCAGGCCGAAGACCAGCAGGGTGCCGTCGGGCGCGCTGAGGGTGTCGTACAGGCTGACGTCGCGGGCGTCGGCGCGTACGCCGGTCTCCTCCCACAGTTCGCGCACGACCGCGTCCTGCCACGCCTCGCCGAAGTCGATGAAGCCGCCGGGCAGCGCCACCCGCCCCGCGCCCGGCGGGATGATGCGCCGCACGCCGAGCAGCGCGTCGCCGACGGGCAGCACGGCGACCGCCACCGGTACCGGGTTCAGGTAGCTGACCTGCTCGCACCCGGCGCACCGGCGCGGCCAGGGCAGGTCGGCGGTGAAGGCGTTTCCGCAGTACGAGCAGTGGGAGTGGCGCACCGGCATGCGCTCACGGTAGCGGCACCGCGCGAACGCGGCCCGGCACGCCCCGACGGCCTGCCGGGCCGCACCCGGTCACGGCGTGTACGGCTCGTCGGTGTGCGACAGCTCCTTGAGGATGCTGCCCTCGACCGCGTACACGGCGGTCCGCTTCACGGCGACCCCGGCCGAGGCCCCGTCGGCGGGCCGGGTGAGGTACACCAGGGTGAGCTTGTGGTCGGCGATGGCGACGGACTCGATCGGGTCGCGGTCGTCGAGCATGAAGTGCACGGTGCACTGCGCCCGGTCGGCGGGCTTGGTGCAGACCATGACCGCCCAGAAGCGGCCGGTGGTGTCGACCACGCTGCTCATGATGGTGCCGACGGTGACGTCGCCGAGCTCCCCGCCCAGGTCTCCGGTGGCGCAGGGCTGCTGCACGGCCAGGACCAGGCCGTCCTCGCCCGCGTGCTGGCCCTCCTGCAGCGGTGCGCCGTCGTCGCCGAAGGCGTAGTAGGGGTCGATCAGGCCGCGTACCACGGCGTCGCGGACCTCGGCGCAGGTCGGCGCGGGCACCTTCGGCGCGGCCGGGCTCGCGGCGGGCGGCTGGCTGACCACGGTGACCGCCGACGGCGCGGCGGCGGGCTCGTCGGTCTTCTTGCAGGCGGCCAGCGGGCTCAGCAGCAGAGTCGACGCGAGCAGCAGGAGTACGGGGCGCCGGCGGGGGTGCGGCATGGGTGGTGTCCTTCGGTGCGATGACGATGGGTCACCGCACCCTATGGCCATGATCTGCCGCACCGCTCCCGGAGTCGCCACGACGACACTCGCCCCGCCCCGGGGTAAGGAAGGGACCCTTCTTATCGCTTCATGACGAAGAAGGGTCCCTTCCCAACCGCCCCGGCGCGGGACCGGAGCGGCGATCCAGAGTGGACGGTAGGGCGGAAGGAAGAACCGTACCGGCCGCTTCGCCGCCGCCGCGCGGGTTGATAGGTTCTTGCGGTCGTGGCGCGCCTGGACTCCTCCGGCACTGCCGGCATGGAAGGCGTGGGAGGCGACGTGAAGATGCGGACGCGTGACCGGTTGCGGTCGTGGTTCGACTCCACCATGGACCGCGGCACCCCGGCCCTGATCGGCTGGCTGGGCATCGCGTCGCTGGCGCTGATCGTCGTGGTCACGTTCGCTGCCTGGCTGCTGACCGGCGACGACGTCGCGGCCAACAAGGGCTGGCTGGGCGTGCTGTGGATGAGCCTGCTGCGCACGCTCGACCCGGGCACGATGGGCGCCGACACGGGCAGCGCGCCGTTCCTGGCGCTGATGCTGGTGGTGACCATCGGCGGCATCTTCCTGGTGTCGTCGCTGATCGGGGTGCTCACCACCGGGCTGGACAACCAGATCACCCAGCTGCGCCGGGGGCGGTCGCGGGTGATCGAGCGCGGCCATACCGTCATCCTGGGCTGGTCCGACCAGGTGTTCACGGTCATCGCCGAGCTGGCGCGGGCCAACGCGGGGCGGACCAGGTCGGCGGTGGTGGTCCTGGCCGACCACGACAAGCTAGACATGGAGGAGCAGCTGCGGGTGCGGGTCGGCGACACCGGGCGCACCCGGGTCATCTGCCGCTCCGGCAGCCCGCTCAAGCGCGCGGCGCTGGACCTGACCAGCCTGGACACGGCCCGCTCGGTGATCGTGATGACGCCGCCCGGCCGCGACCCCGACATCGACGTCATCAAGGTCCTGCTGCTGCTCAACAACCGCCCGTGGCCGACCGCCCGACCGCATGTGATCGCCGCGGTGCAGGAGTCGGCCAACATCGCCGCCGCGCGCCTGGCCGGCGGCCCGCTCGCGCACATCATCGACGCCGACGACATCGCGGTACGGCTGGTCGCCCAGTCCCACCGGCAGTCGGGCCTGTCGGCGGTCTGCACCGACCTGCTCGACTTCGCCGGCAACGAGATCTACCTGCGCGCCGAGCCGCGGCTGGCGGGCCGGACCTACGGCGAGGCGCTGGACTACTTCGAGCTGGGCGCGCCGATCGGCCTGTGCCGGGCCGACGGCGACGTGGTGCTCAATCCGCCGATGGACACCGCGGTCGAGGCGGGCGACCAGATCGTGCTGATCGCCGAGGACGACCTGCTCATCAAACCGGCGCTGGAGCCGGTGCCGGTCGACACCGGCGCGATCGTCGCCGAGCCGGTCGGCCGGGCCCAGCCCGACCGGACGCTGCTGATCGGCTGGAACGACCGGGCCGAGAAGATCATCAACCTGCTGGACCGCAACGCGATCCCCGACTCCATCGTGGACGTCGCCGCGCCGCAGCCGCCGGAGAACACGTTCGACCAGCTCAAGCACCTGACCGTGGGGTACAAGCGCTGCGAGCCGGCCAGCCGCCGCTCGCTGGAGACCCTGGACCCCGGCGGCTACACCCGCATCGTCGTGCTGGCCGACGACTCGGCCGACCCGGACCGGGCCGACGACCGGACGCTGGTCACGCTGCTGCACCTGCGCGACATCGAGGACCGGCTGGGCGACCCGTACTCGATCGTGACCGAGATGAACGACGACTCCAACCGCGAGGTCGCCCAGGTCACCCGCGCCGACGACTTCATCGTCTCGGCGCGGCTGATCAGCCTGCTGATGACCCAGCTGTCGGAGAACCCGCACCTGCTGTCGGTCTTCGCCGACCTGTTCGACCCCGAGGGCTCCGAGATCCACCTCAAGCCCGCCGCCGACTACATCACCGCGGGCACGCCCGTCACGTACGCGACGGTGATCGAGGCCGCGCGGCGCCGGAACGAGACCCCGATCGGCTACCGCATCGCCCGCGCCGACACCGAGTCCGGCGACCGCGTCGTGCTCAACCCCGCAAAGGCGGACCTGGTCACCTTCACGGCCGAGGACAGCGTCATCGTCGTCGCCGAGGACTGACCTTCCGGTCGACCGTCCACAAACGATCCGGCGATGCGGCCGCGTGGACACCCGTCGTTACTATGAGCGCTCATGTCGTTACCCGAGCGCGATAGGGACGGGCCAGCATGGACTCCACCGCCGCGACGACGACCAGCCCCCTGCGCCGGCTGACCGTCGTCGCCACCTCGGCCTGGCTCGTCTCCGGCGACGGGGTCACCGGCGGCGACCCGCCGTCGCGGCTGCGGGAGCTGCTGCAGCGCCTGCTGCACGGCAGCCCGCACGGCCAGGCCTGGATCTGCGCCGACCCCCGCGTCGGCACCGATGATCCGGCCCCGGTCCCCTACCTCAGCGGCGAGGACGCCGACACCCTGGTCGACCGGCTCACCGACCAGCTGCGCACCCTGCTCGCGAAGCTGCCGGGCGGCGACTCGGTCCAGGACACCCACACCGCCGTGGCCCAGCTGCGGCACCGGGTGTTCATGGACGCGACCAGGTTCGCCGCCCTCACCGGCGTCGACACCCACCCCGACATCCGGTACGTGACCTTCGACCTGCGCCTGTACCAGATCCGCACCGACCTGCGCTGGCACGCGAGCATCTCCGTCGACAGCAGGCTGCCCCACCACCCGCAGCACCGCCCGCAGGAGCTCGCCGACGGCGGCGCGCAGCCGGTCAGCGGCTCGGCCGCCGAATGCCGCCAGCGGTTCGCCCGCGCCGCCCGCAAGGCCGAGGACCTGCTGCGCGAATTCCTCGACCACGCGACGTTCCGGGTCCTGGACCGCACCTACCTGCAGGCCGACTTCTGGATCGGCGTACCGGCGAACACGGCCGCCGATCCGGCGGACTACGTCTGCGACCCGATCCAGAGCAGCACGATCAACGAGCTGACCCGCAAGGTCCTCATGGTCGGCGACATGCGCGACGACGTCGTCACCACCTCGGTGCTCAACGGCGACTTCCTCACCCTGCGCCGCATCAGCCGCAAGCCCGGCCCGAACGACCCCGAGTACGCGCCGCTGTACCTGATCGTCCCGGCCGCCTGCGGCGGCGCTGACGCCGATGTCGAGCACGGCGTCCACCGGCTGGTCCTCAAGCTCGCCGACCTGGAGGCGCGCGCCGGGGACCTGCTCGACGACGTGCAGCACGACCTCTACGTCTGGCGCAACCACCTCGACGTGTACCAGACCGTCGCCGGGCGCGGCGCCCGGCTGTGGGACTCGCTGGCCACGCACCTGCCGGTGCTGCAGTGGCGCAAGCTGGGCAAGGTGCACGGGTCGATGGACCTGATGCACCAGGTGCTGCTGCAGGGCATCGCCGACCTGTCCCACCTGGCCGGGCTGACCCAGAGCTGCCGGGCCCAGGTCAGCGCCACCGCCGCGGAGCTCGGCGACATCTACGACGACGCGATCACCGAGCGGCACCTGACCGGCCAGACCGGCGGCGTACGCGCGGCCCTCACCGAGACCGGCCTGATCAGCAAGCTGGTCCGCGGCAGCGACGAGGTCGCCGCCCAGGCCATCGTGGTGCAGCGCAACTACCAGAGCCTGCTCGACGCGATCACCAAGGCCTTCGACGAGCGCCGGGTCCGCGAGGGCGACGCGCTGCAGCGGGCGAGCATGCTGTTCGGCATCAGCATCGCCCTGGTCGGTGTCGTCACCGTCGCCGACGCCACCGTCGACATGAAGCCGGTGTCCTGGCTGGCGACCGAGGGCGTGGCCGCCTGGTCGGCCGGGCTGAGCCTGTTCCTCGGCGCGCTGCTGCTCGCCTCCGCGCTGCTGATGCTCGGCTGGCTGCTGCGGGTGGGCCGGTTGGGCACCAGCCGGTTCCGCACCAGCTACGACGAGCTGTGGCACTTCATGCGCGACTCCTCCACCGAGAGCCTGGAGGAGTTCAGCGACAGCTCCCGGGCCAACCCGCAGTCGTGGCAGGCGCGGGACCTGGACCTGTCGCAGCGCTTCGCCCGGCTGTGGGACCGGGCCACCGGCATGTCGGGCGGCAACGGCGGCGACAAGTCGACCAGCCGCGACATCCGCGACCTGTCCCGCCGGATCGAGCAGTGGTCGCTGCACGCGCTGCTGGCCACCGAGCGCGCCCGCCGCCTCTACAACTACCGGCTGCCCCTGCTGACCTGCCTCTACCGCTGCGCGGCCCGGCTGCCCGGCTCCTTCTTCAAGCTCGGCTACCTGTCCCCGACGCCGAACCAGGTCAACCTGGTATCGGTCGAGGAGTTCGCCCGGACCATGCGGGAGAGCCTCGGCCTGCCCCGGCAGCGGGCCCGCCAGGTCGACGAGCAGTGCGCCGGGGAATCGCTGACCAGCGCCCAGCACGCGCTGGAGTTCGCCACGAAGGTGCTCGACCGGGCCCGACGGCAGAGCTGACCCGCGCTCGCGCCGGACGGGCCTGCTGCTCGATAAGCCGCCGCCGCGCGCCGCCGACCGGCGACAATGGCCGTGTCGCCGCGACGAGGAGGTCACCATGGACGTTGCGACCCTCAGTGAGCTGCTGCGCGAGGCAGAGCAGCACCACGGCGCGTACGAGGCCGTCGCCCCCGCCCACCACTGGTCGGACTGGTACGCGCCGTACATCGTGGCGCGGGCCGAGGGCAGGTCCGCCGACGAGGCGGTCGGCGCGGCCGGTCGGCACATGGACGAGCTGCGCGGCTAGGACGGACGGTCAGATCGGGAAGCGGCCCCGGCGCCAGTGCCAGTGCCGGCCGGACCGCAGGTGGTCGATGATCGCGCGCTGGAGCGCGGTGCGGCGCGGCAGCTGGTCCAGCGGCGTGGTGAGGGTGCGGAACCCGAAGCGCAGCACCTCCACGTCGGGGTCCAGCCCCTCGGGCTCCTCGTACGGCTCCAGTTCGAACCGCCGCTGGAACCGGATGATGTTGGAGTCCTCCGGCAGGTACTCCAGCAGCTGCGGGTCGAGCAGCCAGGAACCGCAGGCGAAGTGCGTGTAGTGCTCGTCGGGGAAGTGGCGCGGGAAGAACGCGCGGGCCTGGTCGAGCGAGGCGGAGACCGCCTCCGGGGTCAGCGGCCCCGCGTCGGGGATGTGCAGGCTGATGTCGGTGTCGCCGCGATGGTGCTGGAGCCGGCCCAGTTCGTAGAGGCCGCCGCGCGCGTGCAGGGTCAGCCAGCTCTGCATGACCGGCCAGCCCTCGCCGTTCATCCGCCGGTCGACGGCGAGGTTGCGGCCCAGGTCGGCAAGGGTCGTCCAGGACACGTCGGCGGAGATGCCGTGGTCGCGGTGGTATCCCATGGCGACGTCGGCCAGGGCCAGGTACGCGTACACGTACAGGTGCCGCCAGGCGTGGCCGCGCTCGCGCGGCAGCTCCGGACCGGGCGGCAGCCAGCCGTGGCCGCCCAGATCGGCGCGGACCAGGGCGATCACTCGGTCGAGCAGCCAGCGCAGCTCGGGGGTCCACAGCGGAGAGTCGGGATCGGGCCAGCCGGCCATGATCTCGGCGGCATCGTCCGGGTGCACCGCGAGCCGGTCGAGGATCGCGGGCGCGTCGGCCTTGGCGGGCAACGGGGCCGAGGGCAGGTCCCCGGCGAGCCGGTGCACGCGCTCGACCTCCGCGACGGGGACTGCGAGGCGAGCGGCGATGTCGTCCAGATCCACGGGGAGGATCCTAGCGGCCGTCGCGGCGCCCGCCGCGTCCCGCTGCCGCCCGGCGGTCGCTCGTGCGGTGGTCTCGTCGACGGACGTCGGCGCACGGTATCGGCCGTACGCGAGTCCGGTGGACGGGCCGTCGCCGCGCCGGGCGGGACGGCCCGTCCGCGGTCAGGGGCTGGTGCAGGCCAGGCCGGAGGCGGCCGGGCTGCCGGTGCCGAGGAACCCGAACGCGGTCGACGCGCCCGCGCCGAGCGCCCCGTTCCAGGAGAGGTTCTTCACGGTGGCCGCCGAACCGGTCACGGTCAGCGTGCCGTTCCACAGTTGGCTGATGCTCTGACCGCCGCCCAGCGTCCAGGCGGCGGTCCAGCCGCTGATCGCCGAGGCGCCCGCGGTCACGGTCACCTCACCCTGGAACCCTCCCGGCCACGAGTTGACGGTCCGGAACGCCGCCACGCAGGCGCCGGTCGGCGGCGGCGACGAGGACGCCGACGGCGAGGGCGAGGGCGGCCTGGACGGCGAGGGCGAGGCCCCGGACGGCGACGGCGAGGGCGGGGGCGAGGACGGCGGGGTATCGGTCAGCACCGGCGTCTGCCAGTCGCGCCACTCGGCCAGGTTGCCCGCCTTCAGGCTGGAGATCCGGAAGGTGCCCGCCGCGCTGCCGGTACGCAGCAGGAACTTCTGCAGGTGCTGCTGCAGCGGGGTGCGCCACTCCGGCCGTACCGCGCAATGGGTTCCGTCCGCGACGTCGGACCAGTAGGTGATGTTGTCGCCCGCGCCCAGCGCCTTGTAGACCTCGGCCCCGGCCAGCGCCGACACGCTGCCGGAGCGGGCCGCCAGCCAGTCGATGCGCGGATTCTCCATGATGAACAGCCCGCGCGGGGCGATCATGGCCACCGTCTCGTGCTGGTCCACCGGCAGCCCGGCCGGATTGCCGGTGTACGGCCCGAACGCGTCCCCCAGCCACGGCTGCTCCGAGTACGCGCTGCTCAGCGGCTGGGCGCCGGACTCCCCCGCGATGGCGCGGAAGGCGGGCACCCCGCCGCTGCCCGACTCGATCGGCATGGTCAGCGCGATGCGCTGGTCGAAGGCGCCGATGGCGAAGGCGCCCTTGCCGTATCGGGAGCAGCCGGTGACGCCCAGCGAGTCGGCTTTCAGGACGGTGCCGCCCGACTGCTCGATGACGTCGATGATGCGGCTGACGCCCCACGCCCACGCGGCCAGCAGCCCGGTGCTGCTCGTCGCGCCGTAAACGGAGTAGAAGGCGCCCTGCTTGTTACCGCGGGCCGTACCCTCCTTGCCGACCGCGAGCGGGTCGTAGTTGATCACGGCGACCCCGGCCGCCAGGATGGTGGCCGTGTCGGCGCCGAGCCCGCCGACGACCACGACGGCCGGGAACGGTCCGGTGCCGCCGGGCACGCTGACGGTGGCCGAGAAGCCGGCGCTGCGGCCGCCGTCGGACACGTTCACGGTGATGCCGGTCCGCGAGACGGTGCCGGTGACGCCGGCCGGGCGGGCGGGTTTGGTGCCGTAGACGTACCGCTCGGACAGTTTCCTGATCTCCTCCCGGCGGCAGCGCCAGTCGGATCTGGTGGTGACGCGGGTGCCGTCCAGTCTCTTGAACGGATCGGGCAGCTTGGCGCCGGCCGTGGTGGTGCCGGGCAGGTTGACGGCGCAGTCCGCGCCCTCGTCCTCGACCCCGGCGGCCAGGGGCGCGGCCGCGGCGGCGGTGGTGGACCGGGCGAGGGTCACCGCGCCCGCGAACGCGATCGCCGACACCGTGAGTGCGACGATCGCGGATCGGATGCGGGCGCGGTCCGGGCTGATGAACATGGAAGCCTCCTTCCGGGCAGTGGAAGCGGCATGCGTGATAGACAGACACGGATGCCATGGCATGTCCAAGGGTCGAGCAGGACATCGCGAAGCGTCAACATATTCCGGAAACTATCGGTTCCCGGGACCGATAGTTCTCAGCGGCTACCCGCGCACGGGCTCGTAGCGCAGGTGCGTGACCAGGTCGGTGTGGCGTACCCCCACCTGGACCAGCTCCGTCCGCCCCAGGCCCTCGAACAGCCGCTCGCCGCGACCGAGCAGCACCGGCGAGACGTGCAGCCGCAGCTCGTCGAGCAGCCCGGCGGCCAGGAACTGGTTCACCGTGGCGGCACCGCCCGCGACCGCCACGTCCTGCCCGCCCGCCGCGTCCCGCGCCCGCGCCAGCGCCTCGCCGACCCCGCCGGTCACGAAGTGGAAGACCGTGCCGCCCCGCATCGGCACCGAGTCCCGCTCGTGGTGGGTCAGCACGAACACCGGCGCGTGGTACGGCGGCTCAGCGCCCCACCAGCCCGTCCAGTCCAGGTCCCACTCGCCCCGGCCGGGGCCGAACATGTTGCGGCCCATGATGAAGGCGCCCGCCGCCGTGATCGCCGCGAGTTCCGCCTGGTTGCTCTCCACGTCCTCGAACATCCACCGGTGCAGGAGGCGCTCCGCGCCGTCACCGAGCGGCGCCTCCAGCCGCTGGTTCGGACCGGCCGCGTATCCGTCGACCGACACCGAGATGTCGCAGGTGACCTTACCCATCACAATCTCCCCCTGTTCAGCGCCGCACGCACGGCCCTCTCCAACAGTCAGTCGAACCGGCCCGCCGCAGATCGACATCCCGGCCCGAAAAAGCTCCGACCGCCTCCGACTTCCGAGAAGAACGACCGAGCAGCACCATCGTGTACGGCGGTGACGGCAGCCCGGCCGCCGCAGTCCCGCGAACCGCGAGTGACGGCCCGCACAGCGGGAACCGGAGCCCGGCCGCGGTCGACACGTGTGGTCGCGGGCCGTTACGGCCCGCCGGGGCACCTCCGCGTGCCCCGTCCCCCCATTCGCGAAGGACAGCCGATGAAGTTCGGTGCAACCGCCCGTCGGCGGGCCGGCGTCGTGACCGCCCTGGTCGCGGCGATCGTCGCACTCGCCGCAGTGCCCGCCGCCGCGCACGTGACCGTCAACCCGAAGGAGGCCACCGTCGGTGGCTACGCGAAGCTGACCTTCCGCGTACCCAATGAGAAGCCCGCCGCCTCGACGGTGAAGCTGGAGGTCGTGCTGCCGGAGGACGCGCCGTTCGCGAGCGTGTCGGTCAAGCCCGTCCCCGGCTGGACCGCGACGGTCGAGAAGCGGCAGCTCGCCACGCCGATCAAGAGCCACGATTCCGAGATCACCGAGGCCGTCTCGAAGATCATCTGGACGGCGGACGCCGCGTCGGCGATCAAGCCGGGCCAGTTCCAGGAGTTCGACGTCTCGGCCGGGCCGGTGCCGGACGTGCCGCAGATCGTGTTCAAGGCGCTGCAGACGTACTCCGACGGCGAGGTCGTCCGCTGGATCGACGAGGCCAAGCCCGGCGAGGAGGTCGACCACCCGGCGCCGGTGCTGAAGGTGCTGCCCAAGCCCGCCGCGCCCGCCTCGGCCGCCCCGACCGCGGCGGCCGTCGCGAGCCCCGCGACCGGCGACGACGGCGACGGCTGGCCCCTCGGTCTCAGCATCGCCGCGCTGGTCGTCGCCCTCGCCGCGCTGGTCGTGGCAGTACGCCGCAGGCCCGCGGCAGCCTGACCGCGCGTCGGCAGCCCGCCGCCCGGCGGGCTGCCGGCCGGTCAGACGGCCCGCAGATGCCGGTGCGGAGCGTTGTCTGCCGCCAGCGCGGCGGCCAGGTCCTCGCGGGCACGCGACACCCGCGAGCGGATCGTCCCGACCGGACAGCCGACCACCTCGGCGGCTTCGAGATAGGACAGGCCCAGGACCTGCGTGGCGACGAACGCCTCCCGCCGGTCCGGATCGAGCTGGCTGATGAGCCGGTTGATCAGCACCTGCTCGTCGAACCGGGGGCCCTGGGCGGTCCGGGCCGCGTCGGCGGTGGCGGCCCAGTCGGACAGGTCCGCGGTCCGGGGACGGCGGGTCAGCGCGCGCAGGTGGTCGATGGCCGTGTGCCGGGCGATGGACAGCAGCCAGGTGCGGGCGCTCGAGCGGCCCTCATACCCGGGCAGCGCCCGCATGGCGCGCAGGAACGTCTCCTGGGCCAGGTCCTCGGCGTCGGCCGGACCGGCCAGGTGCGCCAGGAACCGGATGACGTCGCGCTGGGTCGCGGCGACGAACGCCTCGGCCGCCCGTACGTCGCCCGCGCGGGCGGCCAGGGCCAGGGCCGTGGTCTGGTCGTCGTGGGCGCCGTAGGACATGCCGGGAATCGTATCGTTGGACGGTCGTCGATGCGATGGGCCGGGTCGCGGCGGCAGCGCAGGTCACACGCCCGGCTGGGAACTTTTCGGCGGGCAGGTACGACAATGGGGGGCATGGCAGTGGGGATGGACTGTGCGCAGGCACGCGAGCAGCTGTCGGCCCGCCTCGACGGCGAGCACGACCCGGCCGCCTCGGCGGCGGTCGACGCGCACGCGGCCGGGTGCGCGAGCTGTACGGCCTGGGCCGAGCGGGCCGACCAGGTGACCCGCCTGACCCGTACCGCCGCCGCACTCCCCGCCCCCGCGCTCGGCCCCGACGCACTCGCGACGATCCTGGCCGCGGCCCCGGTCGCGCCCCCGGCGACCGGATCCACCCGGCGCAGCCCGCTGGCCGAGAGAGCACTGCGCCTGGCGCTGCTGGCCGTGGGCCTGGCGCAGTTCCTGCTCGGGGTGGCGCAGATCAGCAGCCTCGCCGCCGCCGACGCGCACCACGCCGGGTTCGGATCGGTGTCGTCCGGGCACCTGTGGCACGAGTCGGCGGCCTGGAACGTCGCCATCGGCGCGGCGCTGGCCTGGCTGGCCTGGCGGCGTACCCGGCCCAACGGGCTGCTGCCGGTGATGACGGCGTTCGTGGTCGTGCTGGGACTGCTCACCGCCAACGACGCCGTCTTCGGCCGGGTCGAGGCGGCCCGGATCCTCTCGCACAGCCTGGTGCTGGCCGGGTACGCGCTCCTGCTGCTGCTCAACCTGCCCCGGTTCGGCGGGCGGCGGCCGCCGGGCAGCCTGCGCCGCCCGGGGAGCTCCTGGCGGCTCGGCGACACCGGGCCCGACGACGAGGGGCCGCTCGCCCCGGTGCTGCCGCTGCCGGTCCGGGTCCACTCCGGCACCCCCGCCACCGCCGAGCACAAGCGCGCCGCCTGATCCACCATGCGCATCGGCGTACTTGAATGTATGATTGGCTATCCGTCTGCCTTCAGGAGGCACCAATGCGCAGGTCACGAACCCGCACCCGGATCGCCGTACGACTCGCCGCCATCGCCGCGGTGACCGGACTCGGCCTGGTCGCCGGCGCCACGCCCGCCCAGGCCAACGGCAACATCGTCTTCGTCGCGTACTTCGACGACGCGGCGCACAGCAACCTCGTCGGCGCCTCCACCTTCAGCGAGTGCCCCGGCGACCCCAGCTACCACTGGGGCGCCTACACCTCGTACTACGAGATCACCTCCGAGCCCTGCCCCTGACCCCCGCCGCACACGAAGGAAGGGTCCCTTCTTATCGGAATCCGACGTAGAAGGGACCCTTCTCAACGCTCGACGGGTTCAACGTGAGCGGGTGGAGACGAGTGGGATCAGCGGCGGCGGCCGGTGGTCAGGGCGACCAGGAACTGGCCGCCGCCCGGGTCGACACTCGCGCTGACGTCCAGCGCGGGCGCCAGCCGGGAGAAGCGGTCGACCAGCCAGTCGGCCACCCGCTGGGCGTCGGCGCGGTCCGCGCACCGGGCGACGACCTCGCGGCCGCCCTTGCGGTCCAGCCGCTCGGCCACCGACGTCAGCGGCGCCGGGTCGAACACGATCAGCTCCACCGGCCACGGGATCACCGCGGTCACCGCGCCTTTGCGGGTGTTGCAGGCGCGGTGGGCCAGCCGCTCCCCGCCCGCGTAGTCACCGCCGCCCTTCTTCGCCGACTTCGGGTTCGCGGTCCTGCTGTCGACACTCGGCCCGCGCGGGTCGTTCACCGAGACCCCGGGGTCGACCCGTTCGTCGCATACCCAGCAGCGCCAGCCGTCCTGGTCGCCTACGTCTTCGAGCTGGCTCATCGCAATACCGATCGTGGAAGGAGACAGACCCGCACACGCTAGCGCGGCTGCTCCGCACCCGGGCACCCGGCAACCTACCGCCGCCGGGGCGGCCGGGGCACGAAGCCGCTGGTCCGCTCGATGTACTCGCGGTAGCCCGGCCGCCGCCGCAGCAGCCCGGCCTCCAGCAGCGGCTTGCCGCTCTTGGCCGCGAGCAGCCACGTCATCAGCAGCGGCGACAGCACCGTGGCCGCCCCGGCCCAGCCGCTCGCGGCGGCCAGCAGCCACAGCCCCCACCACACGCACGCGTCCCCGAAGTAGTTCGGGTGCCGGGTATAGCGCCACAAGCCCGTGTCCAGCACCTTGCCGCGATTGGCCGGGTCCGCGGTGAAGCGCACCAGCTGCGCGTCGCCGACCGCCTCGAAGAACAGCCCGACCGCCCACAGGGCCGCGCCGGGCGCCAGCCACCAGGTCGGCGGATCGGCGTCGTACTGCGCGACCTGCACCGGCAGCGAGACGAACCACATGATGGCCCACTGCAGCAGGTACACCGTCCGCAGCGCGTACCAGGTGCGGCTGCCCCGGGCCCGCGACAGCAGCTTCTCGTAGCGCGGGTCCTCGCCGTGGCCGCGCCCCCGCCAGGCGATGTGCGCCGCCAGCCGGACACCCCAGACCACGGTCAGCACCGTCACCAGCGCCCGCCGGACCGGATCGCCGTGCCCGGCCGACAGCGCGTACGTCGTGACCGCCACCGCGGCGAAGCCCAGGCCCCAGGCCACGTCCACCACCCGGTGCAGGCCCTTGCCGACGCCGACGGCGAACGCCGCCAGCACCACCGCCAGCGCGGCCAGCCCGCTGACCGCTAAGTTCACCCACAGCACGATGCGGCCCTCCTCAGCCGGGCTCCAGTGTGGGCAGCGGGGGGCGCGTCGTCCAGACGCGGCCGGTTCAGGCGCGTGCGGCCTCGCGCGACTCGACGATGGCGGCGGTCATCCGCCTGAGCACCGCGGCGGCCACCAGCAGGTCGGCGGTGGGCAGGTCGGTCAGCGCGGTCTCGATCCGGGCGCCCAGCGGCTGGAAGAAGTCGTACGCCATCAGCAGCGCCGACGGCTTCATGGCCAGCGTGACGCGGCGCCGGTCGTGCGGGTCGCGGGTGCGTTCCACGTGCCCGGACGCCTCCAGCCGGTCGATCAGCGAAGTCGTCGCGGGGGCGCCCAGCCCGAGGCGCGCGGCCAGCTCCCCGGCGGTCAGCGGGGTGCCCTCCTGCGCCGCCGACGTGATCCACATGACGGCGTTGAGGTCGCTGCGGCCGAGCCGGTGCGCCCGCGCGAACACGTCCACGAAGACGTCGCTCTCCACGCTGCTCTCGCGCAGGGCCGAGATCAGCTCCGCCAGCGCCGCCGGTCGCTCGGCCGGGGGCTCAGGTTGCCGCACCATGGCGGTGAGTCTATCATTTCGGCGATCGAACCTTTCGTTCAGCGAATAAATATGAGGAGTGCACACATCATGGGTGAGCGCATCGCCACCTGGATCACCAGCCGGATCGGAGCCGTGCTCGTCCTGCTGGCCACGGTGGCCCTGTCGACACTGGCGTTGCTCATGACACCGGCGCAGCCCGAGGCGAGCCCCACCGACGGCCTGCCCGAGGGCGCGCAGTCCACGCGCGTGACCGCGCTGCTCGACCGGTTCGCCAGCGGCCGCGCCACCTCCGCCATCGTCGTGTTCGAACGCCCCGAGGGTCCCCTCACCGAGGCCGACCGCACCGCGCTGGCCGCGACCGCCACCGCGCTGACCGGCCTCGACGGCATCGGCGACGCACCGCCCGCGCGGTACTCCGACGACGGCCGGGCGGCCCTGGTGGTGCTGCCCTTCACACCGGACCTGGACCGCGACACGGTCAACGCCACCGTCGACCAGGTGCGCGCGCGGCTGAGCACCGGCGACGGCCTGCCCACCGGGGTCAGCGCGCAGGTCACCGGCGGTGCGGCGTTCGGGCGCGACATCTCGGCCGCGTTCGAGGGCGCGGACGTGACGCTGCTGGCCGCCACCGCCGCGGTCGTGGCCGTGCTGCTGCTCATCACGTACCGCAGCCCGATCCTGTGGCTCATCCCGCTCACCGTCATCGGCCTGGCCGACCAGGTGACCGCCAAGCTGCTGCCCGGCATCGGGCGACTCATCGGCGAACCGACCGACGCCTCCGTCGCGGGCATCGTCTCGGTGCTGGTGTTCGGCGCGGGCACCGACTACGCGCTGCTGCTCATCTCGCGCTACCGCGAGGAGCTGCGCCGCACCCCCGACCGGCGCGCGGCGCTGGCCACCGCCGTCCGGTCGGCCGGACCCGCGATCATCGGCAGCGCCGGCACCGTCATCCTGGCGCTGCTCACCCTGCTCACCGCGGTGCTGACCAGCAACCGCACGCTCGGCGTGGCCGCCGCGGCCGGGGTCGCCGTCGCGCTGCTGTTCGGGCTGATCGTGCTGCCCGCCGCGCTGGCCTGCGTGCCGCGCGGTGCGTTCTGGCCGCGTACGCCCACCCCCGGCAGCGCCGACACCACCGAGTCGGGGCTCTGGGCGCGTATCGCCCGGCTAGTCAGCCGCCGCCCGGCAGCGGTCCTGGCCGTCGCCGTCGTCATCCTCACGGCCCTGTCCGCCGGCCTGCTCACCACCCGGATCGGGCTGTCGCAGACCGAGCAGTTCCGCACCGAGGTCGAGTCGGTACGCGCGCAGCAGACGCTGGCCCGGCACTTCCCGGCCGGATCGGCGCAGCCCGTGGTCGCCGTGACCACCGCCCAGACCGCCCCGGCGGCGGCCGACACCGCCCGCCAGACGCCGGGAGTGACCGCCGTCGGCCGCACCGAGGTCTCGCTCGACGGCACCCTCGCGCAGTTCTCGATCCAGCTGGCCGACGAGTCCGGCACCGCCGCCGCCGACCGCACCGTCACCGCGCTGCGCCAGCGGCTGGCCGCCGTGCCGGGCGCGCAGGCCCTGGTGGGCGGGCAGCCGGCCGCCGATCTGGACCAGCGCGACGCCAACACCCGCGACGACATGGTCGTCGCCCCACTGGTCCTGGCCGTGGTCCTGCTGGTACTGATCGTGCTGCTGCGTTCGCTGGTCGGCCCGCTCCTGCTGCTGCTCACCGTCGTGGTCAGCTACGCCGCGAGCCTCGGCGCGGCGAGCCTGGTGTTCCAGCTGCTCGACATCCCGGCCCTGGCCGCCAGCGTCCCGCTGCTGGCGTTCCTGTTCCTGGTGGCGCTCGGGGTCGACTACAACATCTTCCTGGTCACCCGGGCCCGGGAGGAGACCGAGCAGCGCGGCGACACCCGCGCCGGCATGCTGAAGGCGCTGTCGGCCACCGGCGGAGTGATCACCTCGGCGGGCGTGCTGCTCGCGGCCGTGTTCACCGTGCTGGGCGTGCTGCCGGTGATCGTGCTGACCCAGCTGGGCGTCATCGTCGGCATCGGCGTACTGCTGGACACGCTGCTGGTGCGGACCCTGGTCGTCCCGGCCATCGCCATGCTGCTGGGGCAGCGGTTCTGGTGGCCGTCGCGACCGGGCCGCCACCAGCGCGGCGCGCTGCCCGCCAGTGGCGGCCGGGCCGTCGAGGTGTCGGCCGCCGGCCCGCTCACCGGTGCCGCGGCCGAGCTCAGCCTCGACCGCACCGGCAACCGCTGAGCCGTGGCGGCGGGGTCCGGCACTGCCGGCCCCGCCGCCACCCGAGGCTGAGTGAGCGCCATTCATCTATATTTACAACTGTCGTTTTCTTCGATAGATATCAACTGCCGTCAATTCATCGGCGGCGGTTGACGAGTTGGAGAGGACACACATGAGACGTACCCTCGCGGGTGCCGCCGGCGCAGTCCTGCTGGCCGCCCTGCTCACCCCGCTGCCGGCGGCCGCGTCCGCCGCCGCGCCCACCGGCGCGCCGAGCCTGGCCGCCACTGCCGCCGCCGCGCTGGCACAGCACCGCGACGTGATCCACGGCACCGACGCCGAGACGTACACCGCCGGGCGCGTCATCGCCGACACCTCCGGCGCCGGCCACGTCCGCTACCAGCGCAGCTACCACGGCCTGCGGGTCTACGGCGGTGACCTGGTGGTGCACACCGCCCCGAACGGCGCCTTCGCGGGCGCCGCGACCGGCCTCACCGCGCCGCTGACCCTCGGCGTCCTGCCCAAGGTCACCGCGGCCGCCGCGCAGACCGCCGCAGCCAAGGCGTTCGAGGGCCGGATCACCTCCGTCGGCGGCAGCGAGCTGTTCGTCGACGCCAGCACCCCGGCCGCGCCGCGGCTGGCCTGGGAGACCGTCGTACGCGGGTGGGCGCCCGACGGCCAGACCCCCTCGGTGCTGCACGTCCTGACCGACGCGCTGACCGGCACCGTGCGCGGCAGCTTCGACGAGGTCGAGTCCGTGCTGGGCACCGGCTACTCGCAGTACTCCGGGACCGTCTCGATCGACACCACGCAGACCTCGGTGTCGCCGGTGGTGTACTCGCTGATCGACCCGTCGCACGGCAACAACAAGGTCTGCAGCATGAGCAACCTCACCGGCGGCACCTGCGCGGTGATGACCGACGCCGACAACATCTGGGGCAACGGCGCGACGAGCAGCCCGCAGACCGCCGGGGTCGACGCCCACTTCGGCGCCGCCAAGACCTACGACTACTTCAAGAACGTGCACAGCCGCTGCGGCATCCTGGGCGCCTGCGCCGGGGTCACCTCGCGGGTGCACTACGGCAGCAACTACGTCAACGCCTTCTGGGACGGCACCCAGATGACCTACGGCGACGGCTCGAGCAACCTCCGGCCGCTGACCGCGCTGGACGTGGCCGGCCACGAGATGAGCCACGGCGTGACCGAGGCGCTGGCCGGGCTGGTCTACTCCGGCGAGTCCGGCGGCCTCAACGAGGCGACCAGCGACATCTTCGGCAACATGGTGGAGTTCTACGCCGGCGTGGCCGCCGACCCGGGCGACTACCTGGTCGGCGAGAAGATCGACATCTTCGGCACCGGGGCGCCGCTGCGCTACATGTACAACCCGCCGCTGGACGGCTCGTCGTACGGCTGCTGGTTCTCCGGCATCGGCAGCGCCGACCCGCACTACTCCTCCGGCGTGGCCAACCACTTCTACTTCGACCTGGCCGAGGGCACCGGCGCCACCGCGTACGGCACCAGCCCGATCTGCGGGTCGGCCGCCGCGGTGACCGGCATCGGCCGGGCCAAGGCGGAGAAGATCTGGTACCGGGCGCTGGACGTGTACTTCGTGACCAGTGAGACGTACGCGCAGGCCCGCACGCACACCCTGGCCGCCGCGGCCGACCTCTACGGCGCCTGCTCGACCGAGCACAAGGCCGTGCACCTGGCCTGGGCCGCGGTCAACGTGGTCGGCACCGACCCGTGCGCCACCGGGCCGGTCGCGGGCAGCCTGGTCTGGCTGCGCGCCGACGCGGGCGTGACCAGCAGCGCCGGCAAGGTCAGCAACTGGGCCGACCAGAGCGGCACCGCGCACCACGCCAGCATGACCGTCGCCGCCCGCCAGCCCACCGTGGTCAGCGGCGTCGTCAACGGCAAGCCGGTCATCCGCTTCGGCGGCAGCCAGTCGCTGGCGCTGACCGCGATCAACCCGTCGGCGTTCACCATCTTCGTGGTCGGCAAGAACACCAAGACGACCGAGTCGTTCAGCATGATCCTCGGGCCGGGCGGGGACAGCGCCAACAACCAGCTGCGCTGGGAGAACGGCACCCAGGCGCTGGTCTACGGCTCCAACGGCCTGCCGACGGCCACGACCACCATCGGCAACACCCGGGTCTTCCACGACCTGGTGATCCGGTACGACGGCGCCACGCTCAAGGTCTACCGCGACGGGACGCTCTACAGCACCACGTCGGGGTCGGCCAGCGGCGGCTGGGCGATCAACCAGATCGGCGCGTACTACTCGTCGTACTTCATGCAGGGCGACCTGGCCGAGCTGCTGGTCTACTCCAGCGCCCTGACCGACGCCGCCCGCGTCTCCACCCAGAACTACCTGAAGTCCAAGTACGCCCTGCCGTGACCGGCAGTGTGGTCCGGGCGCCGGCCGGTGCCCGGACCACCTCTCCGCTCCGTCCATCCCGGACGGAGCGGGCAGTCGACGGTGCCGCGCGCGGGTAGGCTTCCCGGCGGGGAGGATCACCGTGAGCGGCACTGTCCAGCCGCCCGGGGCGGGCGGGCGCCTGCGGGAGCACCGCCGCCGGGCAGGCATGACGCAGCAGGAGTTGGCGGCGCGCAGCGGTCTGAGCCTGCGGGCGATCCGGGATGTGGAGAACGGCCGCGCGCACCCGCGCCCGGCGACCGTGCGGCGGCTGGCCGAGACGCTGGGCCTGACCGCCGCCGAGCACGAGGCGCTCGCCCCGCCCGCGAGCACCGGGCCCGTGCAGGTGGAGATCCTGGGGCCGCTGCGCGCCCGCCGCGGCGGGGCCGCCGTCGAGTTGGGACCGCCCCTGCACCGGACGCTGCTGGCACTGCTGGCACTGCGTGCCGGTGAACCCGTCCCGGTCGCCGACATCGCCGCCGCGCACTGGGGCACCGCCCCGCCCCGCAGCGCCGCCAGGCAGGTCCGCGCCGCCATCACCGCGCTGGACCGGCTGCTCGACGGGTCCCGCGTCACCGGGGACGGCGGCGGACCGGCCCTCGCCGCCGGGCCGCACCTGGACGCCGCCCGGTTCGACACCCTGGTCCGCCAGGCCGACGGACAGCCCGCGCCGGCGGCCGCCGCCGCGCTGGCCGCCGCGCTGGACCTGTGGCGGGGACCCGTGCTGCTCGGCGGGGCACTGCGCAACCATCCGGCCGCGGCGGCGCTGAACCAGCGCCGTATCGCGGCCGCGCTCGCGCTGGCCGCGCTGGACGCCCCGGCCGCCGCCGAGCCGCTGCGGGCGCTGGCCCGGGACGTTCCGCTGCACGAGCAGGTGCACGCCGCGCTGATGGCGGCGCTGGCCGAGCTCGGCGACCGCGCGGGCGCCCTGCTGGCGTACGCGGAGATCACGGGTCGGCTGGCCGACGAGTGGGGCGCCGAACCCGGCGACGAGCTGCAGCACACGTACGCGCAGGTCCTGGGGCGGGCTCCGGCCGCGGCGGCCTGGCCGCTGCCGGCGCAGCTGCCTGCCGCGGTCACCGGCTTCGTCGGCCGCAAGGACCTGCTCAAGCGCCTCGACGAGGACGAGACCCTGTCGCTGGTGGTCGGCAGCGCCGGGGTCGGCAAGAGCACCCTGGCGGTGCACTGGGCGCAGCGCGAGCGCGGTTCGTTCCCCGACGGCCAGCTCTATGCCGACCTGCGCGGGTACACGCCGGACGCGGTCGCGGTCGCGCCCGAGACGGTGCTGCGGGGGTTCCTCGACGCGCTGGGCGTCGCCCCGGAACGCGTCCCGGCCCGGGTCGACGGGCAGACCGGGCTGCTGCGCAGCCTGCTGGCCGACCGGCGGGTGCTGATCGTGCTGGACAACGCCCGCGACGGCGCGCAGCTCCTGCCGCTGCTGCCCGGCGGCCCCGGCAACCGGACCATCGTGACCAGCCGCGACCAGCTGATCGACCTGACGGCGGCGACCGGGGTCGCCCCGATCACCGTCGGGCTGCTGTCCCCCGGCGAGGCCCGCGACCTGCTCGCGCGGCGCCTGGGCGCCGAGCGGGTGGCCGGCGACCCGGCCGCGGCCGACCAGATCGCGGCCAACTGCGCCCGGCTGCCGCTGGCCATCAGCGTCGTGGCCGCGCGTGCGGCCGGACGGCCCGAGGTGCCGCTGCGGCTGGTCGCCGAGCAGCTGCACGCGAGCGGGCACGAGTTCGGCGCGGTGCGGGCGGCGTTCGACTGGTCGTACGCGCGCCTGGACGCCGACGCGCGCCGCCTGCTGCGGCTGTCCGCCGCGCATCCCGGCCCGGACTTCACCGCCGCCGGGGCGGCCGCGCTGGCCGGCTGGCCAGTGCCGCGCGCGCGGGCGGTGATCGAGGACCTGGTGCGCGCGCATCAGGTCAGTGAGGTGGCGCCGGGCCGATTCGGGCTGCACGACCTGCTTCGGGCGTATGCCCGGCAGCTGCTGACCGCCGAGGAGGGTACGGCGGCGGCGCTGCGCGTGCTGGCCTGGTACGAGGCGACCGCGCACCGGGCGGCGGTGCTGGTGGAGCCGCACCGGGAGCCGATCGGCGCGGAGGGCGCCGGCCCGGTCCCGGCCGAGCCCGCTGACGCCGACGCGGCGATGGCGTGGCTCGCTGCCGAGCATCCGACGCTGGTCGCCGCGGTGGCGCAGGCCGAGGCGCTGGGCCAGGACCGGCAGGCCTGGCATCTCGCCTGGTCCCTGCTGGACTACCTGGACCATCAGGGCCACTGGACGGACTGGATCGCGGTGGAGGAGATCGCCCTGCGGGCGGCCGTACGCGCGGGCGACCGGCGCGGCGAGGCCTACGCCCACCGCATCCTCGGGCGCGGCTACACGCAGCTGGAGCGGTACGCCGAAGCCGCGGACCACTACCGGGCCGCCGCGCGGTGCTACGCCGACCTCGACGACGCGGTCGGGCACGCCCATACCCTGATGAGCCTGTCCTGGATGGCGGAGATGCACGGCGACCACGAGCGGGCGCTGCGGCAGCGGCAGACCGCGCTGGCGCTCTACCGCCGACGCGGCCACGGGATCGGCGAGGCCCGGACCCTCAACGCGGTGGGCTGGGCCCACCTCAACCTCGGCGACGTCGCCCAGGGCTTCGCCCTGTGCCGGCAGGCGCTGGCCCGCAACGAGCAGGTCGACGACGGGTACGGCCGGGGTGCGATCTGGGACAGCCTGGGCGTGGCCCACCACCGCCTGGGCGAGCACACCGAGGCGGTGCGCTGCCTGCGGCAGTCCCTGGCGGTGTTCCGGTCCGCCGGGGACCGGTTCAACGAGGCGGACGTGCTGCTCCACCTGGGTGACGCGTACGCCTCCGCCGGGCGCGGCGCGGCTGCCCGCTCGGCGTGGCGGGCGGCGTGGGAGATCTTCGACCAGCTCGGGCATCCTCGCGCGGACGAGGCGAGCAGCCGCCTGGGCTGACCGGCAGATCACTGCCGACCTGCCCGTACGCCGCCCAGGCGGCAGTTCCGGGCGGCAGTTCGGAACATCTATGCATGTCGATTGAGCGGGCGTTGTCGGCCCAGGCCGCCCGTGGAAACGTCGTGCGCGGCACATCGCCACCACACGAGGGAGACAGAATGATCAAGCGCGTCCTGGGCGTCGCCGCCGCGACCGCCCTCGCCCTCACCGGCCTGGCCGCACCCGCCTCCGCGGGCGGCGCCACCACCCTGGCCGGCGACTGCTACACCGCCGTGACCTACCCGCTGGGCTTCATGGTCGACACGTCGAGCGACTACGTGCTCACTCCGACCCTGTACGGGTCGACGCACTGCAACGACGTGAACATCCACACCACCAGTTCCGCGTTCCGCGCCTGCGTGATCCGCACGTACCAGGGGCAGTCCGACTGCTCGAGCTACACCAGCGTCGGCACGAGCTGGGTCGTCCCCAGCGGCGGCTCCGGCATCCCGAACGGCGCGGCGTTCAAGGTGAAGCTGCTCGGCGGCCCGGTGGGGCGGCCGATCTACGGCACCATCGCCTACTGATCCGCGGTTGACCGCGCGGGCCGGACCTCCCACTTCGGAGCTCCGGCCCGCCGCATCCCGGCCGCCGTGTCGCGGCTCACCAATCTTGTCGTTGACAAGATGGGATGGAGAGCGCAATCTTGTCAACGACAAGATTGGAGAAGGCAATGGCTCCCCTCATCGCACTCGTCGCCGGGACCGTGCTGCTGCGCCTGCTGGGCCTGTCCGGAGTGGACGCCCTCGACGCCTGGCAGCCCGCACTGCGCGGCGGACTGGCCCTCATGTTCGTGACCACCGGGGTGGTCCACTTCATACCCTCCTGGCGCCGCGACATGATCGCGATGGTCCCGTCGCGACTGCCCCGCCCGGACCTGCTGGTCACCGTCACCGGCGTGCTCGAACTCGCCGGGGCCGCCGGGCTGCTCGTCCCCCGCACCGCCCCGCTGGCCGCCGCCGGGCTGGCGCTGCTGATGGCGGCGATGTTCCCGGCCAACGTGTCGGCCGCCCGCCGCGGACTCAGCCTCGGCGGCAAGCCGGTCACCCCGCTGCCGCAGCGTACGGTCCTGCAGGTCCTCTTCATCGCCGCCGCGGTCGCCGCCGCCGTCTGACCACCCGCCGCGGTCGCCGCCCACGACTCCACCGTGGCGTGGCGATCGCGGCGGACCGCGCCGGCGACGGGCGCCTTCGTTCGTGCTCTCCATCGGCGTGGCCCCGCTCGGCCCGACGGCCCTGATCAGGGGCTGCGTCGGCCCGCCCGGCCCAGCTTCGGCGCACCGACCGGGATGCCCTTTCCGCCGGGGTTGATCCGGATGGGAAGCTTGCAGGCATGACCGATCGCAACGTGCTCGGCGGCGAGCTGGAACCGTGCGGCACCGATCCGATGACCGGCTTCCACCGGGACGGATGCTGCACCACCGGGCCGCAGGACATCGGCAGCCACACCGTGTGCGCGGTGGTCACCGCCGAGTTCCTGGCCCACCAGCAACGGGTCGGCAACGATCTGATCACCCCGCGGCCGGAGTGGGACTTCCCCGGCCTGCGCCCCGGCGACCGCTGGTGCGTGGTGGCGGTGCGCTGGCTGCAGGCGTTCAAGGACGGCGCGGCGGCGCCGGTGGTGCTCGCCTCGACCAACGAGCGGGCACTGGAGATCATCCCGCTGGAGGTGCTGCGGCCGCACGCGGTGGACGTGCCGCCGGACCTGGCCTCACTCCAGCCGTAGGACCGGGTCAGGTGCGGCGGGCGCGCAGCACCGGCAGCACCTCGCCGCCGAGCTCACCGATCACGTCGGCGACCTCGGCCGGGTCGCCCGCCGCCTCGACCATCAGCATCAGCCGCCGCACGCCGGTGGCCTCGGCGGCCAGGGCCAGCCGCTCGGCCAGCCCGGCGGCGGGCGCGGGCGGGTGCAGGTCGAGCAGGCGGTCGGCGTAGGCGTCGAGGTCGCGGGCGGCCGTCGCGGACGGTGCGAGGCGCACGTACTCGCCGGTGCGCCGCAGCCAGGCGGTCAGGGTGTGCCGCGCCCGCGCCGGATCGCCGGTGAGGGCCAGGTGCGCCGACACGTGCTCGACCGGGGTGCCGCAGTGGCGGGCGTGCTCCGCGAGCATGCTCTGGCGCCCGGCGAGGTCCTCGTGCACGCCGAGCAGCAGCGGCAACCCCCGCTGCGCCGCCGTCCGGGCGGTGGCGGGCGAGGTGGCGGCCACCCATACCGGCACCGGCCGCACGGGCGCGGGCACCACGGGCACCGGCCGGAACGCGAACGTCGGCCCGGCCGCGCCGACGGCGCCGTCCCCGGACAGCGCCCGTAGCAGCAGGTCCAGCGATTCGGTGAAGCCGCGCTCGTACCGGTCCAGCCCGGTGCCGAACACCTCCAGGTCGACCCAGGGGCCGCCGCGGCCGACACCGAGGCCGAACCGGCCGCCGGAGACGACGTCCAGCAGGATCGCCTCCTCGGCCAGCGCGACCGGGTGGCGGTTGGACAGGATCGCGGCGGCGGTGCCCACCCGGATGCGGCTGGTCCGGCCGAGCAGGAAGGCCGCCAGCGCCACCGCCGAGGGGCAGGCGCCGTAGCTGATGAAGTGGTGCTCGGCCAGCCATACGCCGTCGAAGCCCGCGGCCTCGGCGGCCTGGGCGTACCCGGTCGCCGCCCGCAGCGCGGCGGCCGCCGACAGCTCGCCGACCTGCCCGCACACCAGGAACAGGTCGACGGCCACCCCGGTGGCCCCGGCGCCGGCCTGGACCGGCGCGGCCAGTCCGGCGGTCACCGGCGGTCGGGTGGGATCACACGACCCGCCCGATGAAGGCGAGCAGCCGTGTCTGCGCGTCGGCGTCGGCGGGCACCTCGACCCGGGGTCCGTAGTGGCCGCTCTCGCGCAGCGCCTGGTCCATCGGCAGCATGCCGTCGAGCATCCGCGCGCACCTGGCCGGGTCGAGCCGCTCGTCCTGGCCGGTGGCCCGGGCCAGGTCCCACGTGTGCAGGAAGACGTCGCCGGTGTAGAACGTGTCGATCGCCTGATCCAGCGGCAGCGAGCCCACGTGCGGGTTGGTCAGGGTCCGCCGGGCCGTGCTCGGGTCGTCCAGCAGCGCCTGCACACCGTCGCGGTGCACGGTCCAGGCGGCCACCGGGTCCTCGTCCGCCGACGGGCCCTTCGGCAGGTCGACCCCCGCACCGGCGTGCAGGAACGCGGGGAACCACTCGACCAGGTGCCGCACCACGTCGCGGGCCGCCCACCCGGCGCAGGGCGCGGGAGCGTCCCAGGCCGACGGTGCCGCGCCCAGCACGCGATCGGTGAAGGCACCGGCGACAGTCCGGTGCTCGTCGGCCGCACGCGTCACGGCGCCCCCGCCCTTCGATCGTCCACACCCGCCCCATCCTAGGGCCCGCCCCGGCCGCCAAGCCCATGACCAGGCCGGAGTCGCCCGGCGATCGGGGTATCCGGACCAGGACACCCCCGATCGCCGGGCGACTTGAGCGGTCTTCGACTCGGCTCGGGTTCAGATGGTGCCGAAGAACCAGTTGCCGGGGGCGGTCTCGTCGGCGCCGATGTAGAACTGGCGTACGCCGGTCATCAGTTCGTCGATGGTGAGGTAGCCGTCCTCGTCGGCGTCGAGCTTGTCGAAGGCGATGTTGATCTCGCCGACGGGGGTGCCGAAGGCGCGCTGCATGGTGGCGAACTCGTCGCGGCTGACCCGCCCGTCGTCGTCGGTGTCGGCCAGCCGCAGCACCGCCAGCGCGCCGGGGCGGAAACTGCGGTCGAAGGCGTCTCCGTGTACGAACGCCGAGGTCATCCCGTCGCGCCACTCCTGCGGGCTGAGCCGCCGGTCGTGGTCGACGTCGAGCACCTTGGCCAGCTCCTGCCAGAACGTGCCGAAGTCCTCGGCCAGGCGCTGGGCCTTGGGCGCGTCGTGGACCACGCCGAAGTTCGCCAGCAGCCGTACGCCGAGGTTGTTGAGGTCCTGCTGCTCGACATAGCCGCTGCCGTCGGCGTCCAGGTGGCTGAAGGCCTTGTCCAGTTTGCGTAGCTGCATCTCCGTCGCCATACCGGAAATCTAGGGTGTGTCCACACGAGATGTCGATATCGGGCAAACATGCTTCATTCGGATGAGTGGCTGTTCGCGCCCGGCACTGTCAGTTCAGCCGGGACACCTGGTAATGGGCCAGGCGCCAGCCCGCACCGGTACGGCGTGCGATCACGCACAGGTGCACCGGCAGCGGCTCGCGGCCGTCGGTGAAGGCGAACTCGGCGGCCAGGTAGCCCAGCACCACGTCCTCGGCCAGCCGCCGGACCTCCCGGACCTGGTACGTGACGCTCAGCCCCGGCGGCTGCGCGGCGTAGTACGCCGCCACGCCCCGCGGCCCGACGCTGTACGGGTGCAGGCCCTGGAAGATCGCGTCGTCGGTGAAGACCGCCGCGATCGCGTCCGGTTCGTGCCCGTCCACCCCGGACTGCCACCGCTCCAGCAGCGGCCGCAGGATCTCGTGCTCTTGGCTGCTCATGGCGTTCTCCGTGACTGTCGGTGCGGAATCACAGCTGGTCGGCGAGGCGTCGCAGGATCACGGCCGCCGGCTGGGCGGCGGCGTGGCGGAACCCGGTCCCGGCCCACAGGTGCAGGCGCTCGGCGTCCCCGGCCGCCGCGGCGGCCCGGCGGATCGGGCCGGTCAGGTGGTGCAGCGCGGGGTAGCCGTAGGGGGCGGCCGGGCCGTACCGGTCGGTGAAGGCGTTGCGCAGCGCGCGGGCGGGACGCCCGGTGAACGCGCGGGTGAGCACGGTGGTCCGGTCCGGCTCGGCCAGGGCGGCCCGGTGCGCCGCCGAGGTGCCGGCCTCGTCGCTGCGCAGCAGCGCGGTGCCGACGGCGACAGCCTGCGCCCCGGCCCGTACCGCCGCGGCAACCGCCTCGGGTGTGGCCAGTCCGCCGCAGGCGATCACGGGCAGGTCGACCGCGTGGCGCACCGCCGCGACCAGGTCGTCCAGCGCGATGTCGGCCGGCGGCCGGGTCGGGGTCAGGGTGCCGGAGTGGCCGCCCGCCACGGGCGCCTGCACCGCCAGGGCGTCCACCCCGGCCTCGGCGGCGGCGCGGGCCTCGGCCGCGGTGGTGACGGTCTGCACCAGCAGCGCACCCGTACGGCGCAGCGCCGCCAGGTCGGCCCGGGGCGGGATGCCGAAGGCGAAGCTGACCACGGGCACCGGCTGCGCCCGCAGCACGTCGACTTTGCCCTGCCAGCCGTCGTCGTCCTCGACCGGAGGCGCCGCCGTGTCCAGCGCGACGCCGAGCCGGTCGGCCTCGACGGCGATCAGCTCGGCGTAGCGGCGCAGGGCGGCGGGGTCGACGGGCAGCGGGTTCGGGGCGAACAGGTTCACCCCGAACGGCAGCCCGGTCGCGGCGGTGGCCGTGATCTGCTCGGCGAGCTGCTGCGGCGTACGGTATCCGGCGGCCAGGAAGCCCAGCCCGCCGGCGCGGGCGGCCGCCTCGACCAGCGCCGGGGTGCCCGCGCCGCCCGCCATCGGCGCGGCGAGCACGGGCAGGGTGAGTCCGAGGTCGCGGACCGGTTCGCTGCGCATAGCCGCTCAACCTACGGCGTCCGTGCGACCGTCTACGACGAGGAACTCCACCGCGCGGTCTCACTCCCGGCCGGGCAGCCGCTTGACGATCTCCTGCACCACCCAGGTGTTGCCGTCCGGGTCGTCGAAGGTCAGGTAGCTGCTGTAGTCGGCGCGCGACGGTTCGAGCCCGGGCGTCCTGCCCTCAGGTCCGAAGTGGAACGGCTCGCTGACGGCCACCCCGCGCTTGACCAGGTCCTCGCGGGTGGCCTCCAGGTCCGAGGTGACCAGGTGCATGTTCTTGAACGAGCCGGGCTCGGCGCGGCTGACGCCCTTGCCGATGTGGATCGAGCAGGCCGAGCCGGGCGGGGTCAGCTGGATGATCCGGTAGCTGTCGGCGCCGGGGTTGCGGAAGCCGATGGCCTCGCCGTAGCTCGCCGCCGAGTAGTCGATGTCCTCGCGCCAGCCCAGCGTGTCGGCGTAGAAAGCCTTCGCGCGATCCACATCCGATACCGGGATGACCACCGCTTCGAACTTGAGATCCATAACCCCTGGCCCTCCTTGAGCCGCCGGACGAGCCGACGTCACACACGGTCACCGCCAGGCTACTATGCGAAGTGGTCAGGGCCTCAGCCCTCGCCGGATCAGCGCCGCGTACGCCGTGAGCATGTCGCGCGCCACCACCCCCTGCTCACCCGTGATCGCCTCGCCCCGCCCGTGCACCCGCTGGGCCAGCGCCAGGTACCCGTTGGCGATGGTCGCCGCGGTCAGCTCGACCGGCTCCGGCACCGCCAGGCTGCCGTCGGCGGCCCCCGTCCGCAGGATGCCGACCAGCGGTGCCTGCAGCCGCCGGATCGCCGCCGCGTACGCGGCCGCCTCGGCGCAGTCCTCGCGCACGCCCAGCGCCGTCGCGTCGAACACCCGGGTGAAGCCGATCTCCTCGGCCGCCCCGTCCACCAGCGCCTCCACCCGGCCCAGGTACCCGGCCAGCCGCTGCGCGCCGTCACCGGCCAGGGCCTGCGCGGCCTGCTCGGCCAGCCCCGCCCAGCGCTCCAGGATCTCGGCCTCGATCGCCAGCGCGAGGTGGTCCCGGCTCGGGAAGTAGCGGTACACGGTCCGCCGGGTCACCGCGGCGTGGTCGGCGATCTGCTCGACCGTGACCGCGTCCACCCCGTGCGCCAGGAACAGCGCCCGCGCGGCGGCCAGCAGGTCGGCCCGGCGGCGGGCGCGCAGCCGGGCGTTCTCCACCGGGGGCCGTACCTCGGAACGGACGGCGGTCACGCCGACTCCTGCCAGTGCAGCGCCATGGTCAGACGATAGCGCCGCCCCGCCGGCAGCCGCGCGTACTCCCGCAGCGCCAACTCGCCCGGCTGGTCGCCGCCCACCCCGCGCTGCGCGATGTCCAGCGAGACCGTCGGCGGCCCCGCGACCGGCAGCTCGTCGGCGTGCTCGGCGGCCGCCAGCAGCTCCTGCGGGTACGGCCGCACCGACGCCTCGAACGGCTCCCCCTCGACCCGGCCGAACCCGACCGCCAGCCCGCCCCCGTGCAGCAGCAGCCAGTCCAGGTCGGTGCGGTTGCCGTTCTCCTGCGGCCGGGCGTACCCGTGCGGCAGCTGCGACACCGGCGCCGACCAGCGCCCCAGCCGCGCCCCGGTGCTGCGGTCGCGGTGGTTCTCGTGCGGCCCGCGGCCGTACCAGTCGACGTCGGTCAGCTCGGGGGCGAACGTGCCGAGCCAGCCCACCCGCACCGGCGCGCGCCGGGGCACCAGCTCCAGGCCGAGCAGCAGCTCACCGCCCCGGGTCGCGACGCTGAGCCGCCCCCGCGCACCGGGCACGGCCAGCCGCACCACCACCTCGTGATCGGCGCCGTCGCGCCGCACCCGCGCCCGGCGGCCGCGTACCCGGTCCATGGCCCGCCGCCAGCGCCGGGCCGGGATCAGCGGTGCCAGCACCGGCTTGAAGTTCGCCCAGCCCCGGTCGTTGTCGGTCTCGGCCCGCCACAGGTTGAGCCGCAGCGGCTCGGTCAGCAGCTCGCGGCCCCCGAGCCGCAGCGCGGTGATCCTCGCGGCGGCGGTGTCCAACGTGATGCTCCGCGGCCCGCGCGACAGTGTGATCAGATGCCCCGCCCGGCTCAGCTCCCAGCCGCCCGCGTCTTCGGCCGCCGCGACCAGCGGCAGCGGTGCCGGTGCCGGATCGCCCAGCCGGAACTGCGCCCACGCCTGCTCGAACCCGGCCTCGGCCCACGCCGTCGCGCCCCGGTGCACCAGGCTCGCGGTCAGCGTCGTGGCGTCGCCGGGCAGCTCGGGCAGCGCCACCAGGAGCTGCCCGCCCGGGCAGGTGCGGACGTCGGGGACCTCGCCGCGCAGCAGCGGCTCGCCGTGCCGGTCGGCCCGCCAGCGCAGCACGAACCCGGACAGGTCGTCGAACGCGTACCGGCTGCGCAGCCGCAGCCCGCCGTCGCCGTGCTCGAAGACGACGTGCTGGTACACCCGCGCCACCTCGGCCAGCGCCGGATGCGGCTCACGATCGGCCGCCACCAGGCCGTTCGCGCAGAAGTACCGGTCGCTGGGCCGGTCGCCGAAGTCCCCGCCGTATGCGCGGCGCACCCGCCCGTCGGGCAGGTCCACGTCGATGGTCTGGTCGACCCAGTCCCAGATGAACCCGCCCGCCCAGTTCGGGTAGCGGTGGAAGTTCTCGACGTGCTCGGCGAGGTTGCCCAGGCTGTTCTCCATCGCGTGCGCGTACTCGCAGGCCAGGATCGGGCGGTCGGCGTACTGGTCGGCGCGGAAGGACTTGTGGTCGGCCGCGATCACGTTGAGCGCCCGCTGCACCAGGGTGATGCGCAGGTCGCGCCGCTCGCCCAGGACGCGCTCGTCGTCGGGGGTCGGGTACATCATGGACAGCACGTCGCTGTTGCGCAGGTCGGTGTCGCCCTCGTAGTGGACCGGCCGGGTCTGGTCCAGCGCCAGCACGGTCCGCCGGGCCAGGTCGAACGCGGTGCCGTCGCCCGCCTCGTTGCCCAGCGACCACATCACCACGCTCGGGTGCGAGCGGCTGCGCCGCACCATGCGCTCGATCCGGTCGGCGACCGAGGCGTGCCAGCGGGGATCGGCGCCGGGCAGACCCCGGCGGCGCACCCCGTGCGACTCGATCTCCGCCTCGTCCACCACGTACAGGCCGAGCTCGTCGCAGAGCCGGTAGACCTCGGTCGGGTTCGGATAGTGCGACATCCGCACGGCGTTGACGTTGGCGCGCTTCATCAGGGTGAAGTCCTGGCGGCGCACCGCCGAGGGCACGTCCCAGATCCGGCGCGGGTGGAAGTCGTGCCGGTTCACGCCGTGGAAGATTACGGGCCGGCCGTTCACGCGGATCTCCGTACCGGCGATCTCCACGCGGCGGAAGCCGACGGCCCGGGTCGCCCGCCACACCTCGCCCGCGCGGACGAGCTCGACGGTCAGGTCGTACAGGTGCGGCGCCTCGGCGCTCCACGGGGCCGTACCGGCGACCGCGTACCGCAGCAGGGTCTGCGCTCCGTCGAGGTCGGCCGTGCCGAGTTCCGCGGTGGCGCCGGTGCCGCGGTCGGTCAGCAGCACCCGGCACCGGCCGGTGCCGCCGGTCACGGTCAGGGCCAGCGTGCCGTCGCCGCCGGCCGGGTCGCGGTCGGCCTCGACCGCGAGGTCCCAGGGGGCGTACGCGGGCTCGGCCGTCACCGTCACCCCGCGGGTGATCCCGGACAGCGACCACATGTCCTGGCCCTCCAGGAACGAACCGGTGCAGTAGCGGTGCACCAGCACCGCGAGCAGGTTCGCGCCGGGGCGCACCAGCCCGCTGACATCGAACTCCGCCGGCGTCATCGACCCTTCGCTGTAGCCGACCGGCACCCCGTTGACCCACACGTGCATCGCGGCCTTCACCCCGCCGAAGCGCAGCACGACGCGGCGGCCGGACCACTGCGGCGGCACCTGGAACCAGGTGCGGTGCGCACCGGTGGGGCTGTCGGCCGGATCGATCGTGCCCAGCCGCCGCCCGCGTACGCCCAGCGACGGCGGGAACCCGAACCCGAGGTAGTACGGCGTGCCGTAGCCCTGCAGCTCCCACACGCCGGGCACCGCCACGGTGCCCCAGCCGCCGTCGTCGAACTCCGGCGCCTCGAAGCCCTCGGGGACCTGGTCACGCCGCGGTGACCAGTGGAAAGGCCAGCGCCCGTCCAGTTCGACCGTCCACCGGGCGGCGTCGGTCCACTCGGTGTCGGCGCGGGCGGGCAGCCTGCCCCGGCCGACCGTCGCCGGATCCTCCACGTCGCGGCGCAGCGCGTCCCGCCAGCCGCTCACGCGGCGGCCTCCCGGCCCCGCAGCTCGGCTACCCCTCCGACGGCCTCCCGGCCCCGCAGCTCGGCTACCCCTCCGACGGCCTCCCGGCCCCGCAGCTCGGCTACCAGGTCGGCGTGCTGCTGCTCGCTGAGCGGGTACCGGACCAGGAACGCGACGGCCAGCAGGCCGCCCAGCCCCGGTGCCAGCGTCATCAGCAGGTGCAGGCCGTCCAGCGCCGCCCGCGTCTGCTCCTGGTTTGCGACGTACCCGACCGCGCCGAGCACCGCCAGCGACAGCCCGGCCCCCAGCGCCGAAGCGATCTTCGTCTTGACGATGTTCACGGAGAAGACCAGGCCCTCGGTACGCCGCCCGGTGCGCCACTGCCCGTACTCGACGGTGTCGGTGAGCATGGACAGCAGCGTGATGTTGGCCAGCCCGAACCCGACGCCGCCGACCGCCGTCCAGGCCAGCACCGGCCCGAGCGTGGCGTACCCGGTGAACCAGGCCGCGATCGAGGTCAGCGAGGTCAGCGCGATGCCCGCCACGGCGAGGCGGCGCTTGCCGAAGCGGCGGGCCAGCAGCGGGCTGGCCAGCGAACCGATGATGGTCGCGACCGCGAACACGCCGATGAAGGCGGGCACCAGGCCCGGGGCGTCGAAGTTGTAGGTCAGGTAGTAGATCGGGACGATGCTGCGTACCGCGAAGACCAGCTCGGTGACCAGCATCGCGGCCAGCACCAGTTGCAGCGGCCGGTTGGCGCCCAGCAGCCGCAGCATGGTGCGCGGGCCGTACGGCTGCGCGGGCGGGGCCGGGCGCTCGCGGACGGAGGCGGCGGTGAGCCAGGTCAGCGCGGTCGCGGCGGCGCCGTAGACCACCGCGACCAGCAGCCAGCCGCGCAGTTCGCCGCCGCCGGAGAACAGTCCGACCAGCGGCAGCGTGACGATGTTGACGCCGATGTAGCCGACGCTGGCCAGGGTGCGCGGCACCATCACGATCGCGGTGCGGTCCTGCGCGTCGGTGCTCAGCGCCGCCGACATCGACCAGTACGGCACGTCCATGGCCGTGAAGGCCATCCCCCACAGCAGGTAGCTGAGGTAGGCGAACACGAGCTTGCCACCGCCGCCCAGCTGCGGGGCGCTGACGCAGACGACGGTCGCGGCCGCGAGCACCGGCGGCACGAAGACCAGGTACGGCCGGAACCGGCCCCAGCGGGTGCGGGTGCGGTCCACCAGCGCGCCCATGACCGGGTCGAGCAGCGCGTCGGCGGTGCGTACCAGGAAGAACAGCAGCGCGACGTCGCCCGGGGCGAGCCCGTAGTGGTCGGTGTAGAAGACGGCCAGGTAGGTGGCGATGAAGCCGTACACGATGTTGTTGCCCAGGCTCCCCCAGCCGTAGGCGACCTTGGTACGCCAACTCGTGGGCGGCGCGGCGAGGGTCCCGATCGACATGCGCGAGAAAATAACACGCGTGTGTCATTTTCCCTAGGCCCGTTCTCCGCACCGCCCGGGGTTGGTGCAGTTTCGGGGAAGGTGCACGAATGCCGGGCCGGATTTCCCGCACTTTCCCCGAAACTGCACGCTCAGCGCGCCAGCAGGCGCGCCAGGAGCTCGGCGCCGTCGACGACGCGGGGGCCGGGGCGGTTGAAGTAGGCCGGGCCGTCCACCACGTGCACCCGGCCGGAGCGGACCGCGGCGAGGTCCGCCCATCCCGGCGAGTCGGCGAGCACGGCCAGCTCTGCGCGGGTCTGCTCGGGCGCGAAACCGCACGGGCCGACCACGATGACGTCCGGGTCGAGCCCCGCGACCGTCTCCGGCGGGTACGGCGTGCTGTGCTCGCCCGGCGAGGTGAGCAGCGACCGGCCCCCGGCGTACGCGATCTGCTCCGGCACCCAGTGGCCGCCCGGCATCAGCGGCTCCAGCCACTCCACGAACAGCACCCGGGGCCCCTGCGGATCCGGCCCGGGCAGGGCCGCGAGCCGCCGCCTGGCCCCGGCCACCACCCCGGCCGCCGCGTCCGCCGCACCGATCAGGTCCCCCACGGTCGTGACCGCGGTGAGGATCTCCTCGATCGTCCGGGGCTGCAGCGACACCACGGTCGTGTCCAGCCGCAGCACCCGGACCGCCTCGTTGACCGTCTGGTACGACACCGCGCAGACGTCGCACAGGTCCTGGGTCAGGATCAGGTCCGGCCGCAGCGCCTCGATCGCGTCATGGTCCAGGTCGTAGATGCCCGAGCCGCGGTGCGCCCCGGCCACCGCGAGATTGATCTCCCGGATGGCCAGCCCGTGCGCCAGCCCCGTCCGGGTCACCACCGGCACGCCGTCGAGCCGCCCCGGCGGCCAGTCACACTCGTGGGTGCGCCCCACCAGCCGGTCCACGGCACCCAGCGAGGCGACGATGTCAGTGGCCGCGGGCAGCAGCGATACGATCCGCATCCCTGCACTGTCCCAGACCGCGCTCCGGCTGCCGGGCGGCGGCAGGGCATCGGTGCGACACTGGCCCGATGCCGCAGACAGACGTGGTCACGGAGGACGGCTGCCGCCTCTGGACCGAGCGCACCGGCACGGGTGACCCGGTCGTCCTGTGCCACGGCGGCCCCGGCCTGGCCGACTACCTCGGCCCGGTGGCGGCGCTGCTCGACGGGCACACCCACGTCGTACGGTGGGACCAGCGCGGCTGCGGCCGCTCCGAACGCACCGGGCCGTACACGATCGACCGGTTCACCGGCGACCTCGACCAGGTCATCGACTCGGTGTCCGACGGCCCGGTCGTGCTGCTCGGCCACTCGTGGGGCGCCAGCCTGGCCCTGTTCTACGCGCTGTCCTTACCGCACCGCGTGCGCGCTCTGATCTACGTGTCGGGCGTCGGCACCGGGCAGGGCTGGAAGGAGCAGTGGCACGCCAACGTCGCCGCGCGGCGGGACGAGCCCGCCACCGCCCGGCTCGCGGACCTCGAAGGCCGCGAGCGCACCGAGGCGGAGGACCGCGAACTGGCCGTCCTGTCCTGGACGGTCGACTTCGCGGTACCCGAAACGGCGCGGCGCCGGGCCGAGGAGCTGGCCACCCCCTGGTTCCCGATCAACTGGGAGTGCAACCGGGCCCTGGGCGCCGAGGTGAGACGGCTCGACGAGAGCGGACTGCTGGCGCGGTGCGGGCGGCTGGCCGTGCCGACGCTCATCCTCGACGGCGCGCAGGACCCGAGGCCCCGGGACGCCGTCGACCCGCTGTTCCGGGCACTGCCGCGGGTGCACCGGGTGACGTTCCCCTCCGCCGGGCACCTGCCCTGGATCGAGGAGCCTGAGGCGTTCGCGCGGGCCCTGCGGACCTACTTGGCGGAGCTGCCGTAGTCGGCGGGGGTCACCCGGGCCACGGCCCGGGTGACCCCCGCCGAGTCATCAGTCGCGCAGGCGGACCAGGCAGTACTCGGTGCTGGTCGCGGGCGGGGTGCTGAACCGGGCGTTGACCGCGTACAGCGAGCCGCCGAAGGCGGTGACCGTCGACGGGCAGTCCAGGTCGGCGTCGGTGATCCGGTCCACCAGCGTGGCCCGGGACAGGTCGTGGCTCAGGTGGAACTTCGACACCCGGTCCTTGCCGGGGCGCACGACGTACAGGGTGCGGCCGCGCAGCAGCAGGCCGTCGGCGCCGGCCACCGAGGCGCGGCCGATGTCGATGCGCTTGGCCATGCGGGTCGTCGGGTCGAAGGCGTACAGGCGGTTGGCGGCGGCCTGCACGATGATCAGGCAGCCGTTCCACGCCGCGACGATGCCCTTGTTGCAGGCCCCGGCCTCGCCGAGGCCGCCGGGCAGGGCCAGCGTCATGACGGCGTCGCCGCCGGGCAGGCTGCCGTGCCGGCCGAGGCCGACGCAGTAGACGTTGCCCTGGTCGGCGTCGGTGAAGAAGACGTTCTTCGAGGTGGCGGCGACACCGTGGACGTTGCCGCCGAGGTGGTACATGGCCAGGCAGGTGCCGGACTCGTCGTAGACGGCGGTGCCGCCCATCGTGCCGCAGGCGGCCCAGATCCGGCATTCGGCGTCGAATGCCAGACCGGTGGCCTTGCCGCCCTCGGTGCCCGCCACCAGCGGCATGCCGTGGCCGGTCTTCAGGTCGGCGCAGTAGATCGCGCCGTCGCGCATCGAGCCGATGTACGCCTTGCCGCCGGTGCCGTGGGTGATGCCCTCGGGGCAGAAGCCGTCGGGCAGGGCGATGGTGGCCGGGAGGCGGGGTCCGGGACGGTGCGCCTGAGCAGCTTCGGCGCCGACGACGGCCCCGACCGGTACGGCCAGTGCCGCGGCCATCAGTGTTCGCCTGTGCACGGTGTACTCCCTCACTTGGGGGTTGGGGGTGTACGTCCACAAGTACCGGCCGCGCGCCCGCGCGTGTTCTTCGGTGATGCGCGGCGGCGCGCACCCGGCGGCACACGCTGGCCAGCACCGTTCACCGACGGCGACTGCGCCCGATGGAAGAAGTCCGCGGGAATACGGACCGACCGCATCGGACTGTCCGGCCATCCAGATTGGTGTAAGGAATTCTTGACTCGGTGTCGGCAATACCTTACCTTCGATGTGTCAATAATGTTTGACATGGAAGGTGGGAAGATGACCCCCGACACTCCCCGGGAAGAACGCGTCGCCATGACGTTCGGACAGCGGAACGCGTGGGTGGCCGCGTTCGTCATGCCCGCGGCCACCATCGCCTACTTCGCGGTGGTCCTCCCGCGGCTGCGCGTCCAGCCCGCGGCAGAGGTGTCCTGGGTGGCGCCGATGCTGTGGACGATCGGCGCCACGATGGTCGGTACCATCATCGGTTTCATCCTCGTCTCCATCGCCTCGGGCATCGCCAACCGCGGTGTGCTCGAGTCCGGCGAGGACGTGCGCGACAAGCAGATCGACCGCCACGGTGACCGGCTGGCCCAGTCCGTCACCGCCTTCGGGACCGCCGCCGTCCTCGTGCTCGTCATGGTCGAGGCCGACCACTTCTGGATCGGCAACGCGCTGTTCCTGATCGGCTCGGTCGGCGCGACGCTCGGGTCCATCGCCAAGATCCGCGCCTATCACGGCACCTTCCATGGTTAAACCCACGCGGGTCACCAACCGCATCCGCGCCCTGCGCTTCGCCCACGGCGAGATGACGCAGGCCGAACTCGCCGAACGCATCCGCGTCACGCGGCAGACGGTCATCGCTATCGAGCAGGGTCGCTACTCACCGTCCCTGGAGCTGGCCTTCCAGATCGCCCGAGCCTTCGGCGTGCCGCTGGACCAGGTCTTCCAGTACCCCGAGGAGCCGTCCGCGAACGAGGGGACGGATTGAGATGCCAGAGATCGAATCGGACAGTCGTGTGATCAAAAAGGTCTGTATCGTCGGGGCCTCAGGGAAGCTCGGCCGGTACATGGTGCGGCACGCCCTGGACCGGGGTTACGAGGTGGTCGGCGTGTGCCGCGCGCGCAGCGTGGGCAAGCTGGACCCGGTCAAGGAGCGGATCACCGTCGTCGCGGGCCCGACGGACGACCGTGACGTCATCCGACGTGCGGTCGCCGGCTGCGACGGTGTCCTGACCGTCCTGGTCCCGTGGGGCGTGCACGGCTACTCGACGGGAACGGCGCAGGCGGTGCTGGACTTCGCACCCCGAGGCGCACGCCTGGTCTTCTCGTGCGGCTGGCACATCACACGCGACGGCCAGGACGTCTACCGCTGGACGCTCAGAGCGTTCGCCAAGGTCTTCGGTGTGGTGGCGCGAGCGGCCCGCTTCGCCGACATCGACGATCAGATAGAGGCATGCCGACGGGTGTTCGCCAGCGACACCCGGTGGACGGTGGTCCGCGGCAGCGACCTGGAGGAGGGCGAGAGCCAGGGCCTGCCCGTATGGAGCCGGCACGTCGGTGATCCCCCGCTCAGGAGCAACATCACCCGCCGCGTGGACTTCGCGCTGTTCATGGTGGCGGCGCTGGAGAACGACCGCCTGGTCCACGAAGCGCCGGCCATCGTGGGCTGCCGGACGCCCTCGGCCCTGGCCCACCCGAACGCGGGCGGTAGCTGAAGCGGGCCGGACGGGATTCGAACCCGCGGTGGGGACCGGCACGCCAGCTACCCCCACACGCCCCGGGTCGCCGTGCGTGCACGGCCAACGACCCGGGGCTCGCCATCGACCTGACTCGGCCACCGGCCCGCGTCGATGCTCCCAGCCCGGCCCGTACGCGGCAACGGAGATACCGCGCAGGGCCGCCGCGATCAGGTTCTGTCTTCACACGACGTTCGTGCCAATTTCATAACAAGATCGTGCTCGGATCGCCGGTATACGGGATCGTCTATCCGTCCCGCCTGTCGTGCCCCCTGCCGGCCACCCTCACCGGCCGCGACGGCGGACAGTCAGGAGTCCCCCGTGGTCCGCACCCTCAGGGCGGCCGTGGCCGTCGCGGCGACCGTCGTCGCCGTCGCGGTCCTCACCCCGGCGAGCCCCGCCCACGCCACCCCGCCCAACATCCCGTCGTACAGCACCGCGGTCAGCCGACTGGCCACCCTGACCGTCGCCGCCGAGTCGCACGGCTCGACCTACAACCGCGACCTGTTCCCGCACTGGATCACCATCAGCGGCGCGTGCAACACCCGCGAGCAGGTCCTCAAGCGCGACGGCAGCGGCGTGGTCGTCGACAGCAGCTGCGCGGCCACCTCCGGCTCCTGGTACAGCCCGTACGACGGCGCGACCTGGACCAACGCCTCGGACATCGACATCGACCACATGGTGCCGCTGGCCGAGGCCTGGGCGTCGGGCGCCTGGGCGTGGACCACCGCCAAGCGGCAGACCTACGCCAACGACCTGGGCGGACCGGAGCTGTGGGCGGTCACCGACAACGTGAACCAGTCCAAGGGCGACAAGGACCCGGCCGAGTGGCAGCCGTCGCTGGCATCGTTCCGCTGCACCTACGCCCGTGCCTGGATCCAGGTGAAGTACTACTACAACCTCTCCGTGGACAGCGCGGAGAAGGCGGCCCTCAACGGCATGCTCGCCACCTGCTGACGACTCGCACCGCACCAGGCCCCGGGCGACGTCCGGGGCCTTTCTCACGCGCTGGTGTCGACCACGCAGAACAGGTTGCCCTCGGTGTCGGCGAACACCACGAAGTCCGCGTCGTCGGGGTAGTCCCACTCGACCTTCGTCGCACCGAGGGAGATCAGCCGCTCGACCTCGGCGCGCTGCTCCTGCGCGTCGGCCACCTCCAGGTCGAGGTGGGTGCGGTCGTCCTCGTCCAGGTGCAGTGCCGGGCCGTCGCCGTCGGTCGGGCTCAGGAACGCCGGGTTGTCCGGTGCGGCCTCATAGCCGAGCGCCCGCGTCCAGAACGCCGCCGCCCTCGGAATGTCGCCGACATGCAGTACGACCGATCGAATCCGTGCCATCGCCCCAGCATCGCACCACCGCCCGGAATCCGCGCCCGACGGGCGCCCCGCCCCAGCCCAGCAGTCCGAGCCACACCCGCCTTAGCATTGACGCTGGCCTATCCAGAGGACGGTTTCGCGAAATCCGTGCTCTGGATAGGCCAGCGTCAATACAAAGCGGGGCGGCGGGCGGGGCGGGCGGGGCCCGGACCGCGGGTCAGGCCGGGGTGCCCCGCGAGCGGCGGCGCCTGCGGCGGCGGATCAACAGGACCAGGCCGAGTGCGGCCAGCACCGGCACCGCGGCCGCCCAGCGGAAGCCGACCGGCCACGGTCCCCGGTCAGGCCCGCCCGCCACCCGCACCGAGGCCCCGTCGAGCAGCCGCGACGCCACCATCACGTCGTACGGCACGCAGCGCTGGGTCCCGTACTCGCAGCGGTGGCCGCTGTCGAAGTGGCTGACCGGGCGAGCCGCCCCGCCGTCGACCGGCGTGGCCCACAGCGCGCCCGTATCGGCACCGTAGTCCCAGGACAGGCTCAGCAGCTCCGTACCGGACAGCCAGCCCAGGAACGTCTCCACCCGGTCCGGTTTGACGATCATCCGGTCCGGCTGGTCGAGCCGCACGACGCCGAACGGTTCGGCCACGGACACGTCGGGGTAGAACGCCTCACCGACGCCCCCGCCGCCGGTGCTCCAGGAGTCCCGATGCCACCAGGTCAGAGCCAGCAGAGTGCCGTCGGGCGACCAGGCGTTGTGCGGCGTGATGCCGTACCCCTGCGGCACCCGCACCTGCTCGACCCGGCGCCCGTCCGCCCCCACCAGCCACGTCTCCAGCCGTGTCTGCACCGCCATGCGCCCGCCGTCCGGCGAGAACGCCACCGCCGTGACCGGAGTGACGTCGGTCGCGACCGACTGACCGGTACGCAGGTTCAGCAGCACGAGCGTGCCGAAGCCTGAGCCGTAGGAGGTGATGGCGTTGCCGACGCCCTGCGCGAGATCCTGGTCGAGCTGCGGGGTGTCGACGATGCCGTACGCGAGGGTCTGCCCGTCCGGCGACAGCGCCAGCGGGTAGACGCCGCCGGTCCGGCCCAGCGGCACGGAGTCGACACGGCCGGTCGCGAGGTCGACGATCCGCACCGAGGAGGACTTGCGGCTCGAATCGGCCAGCACGACGCTGCGTCCGTCGGGTGCCAGCAGCCACGACCCGGACTGGTCGGGCGCGGCGTCGAGCTGCCGGTAGACGTCGCCGTCGGCGCCGAGCACCAGCGCCTGGAAGGTGTGGAACAGCTCGCCGTTGCCGTACCCGTAGAGCAGCAGCGCCCGGCCGGGCGGCGCGTCGCTGACGCTGCCGGTCAGCGGCGAGTAGCCCGCGATCCGGTCGGGCAGGCCCGGCCTGCCCCCGGCCGGGTCGACGGCGGTGCCGCCGAGCCCCGGTCCGAGCAGGGTCGCGGCACCGCCGAGCACCAGGGCCGCGACCGCGGCGAGCGCGGCGGTGGCCCGGCGGCGGCGCCGGTCGCGGCGGGCGGCGCCGAGCACCTGCTCGGTGTGGCCCGGCGGCAGCGGCGGCTCCACGACGGGCGCCGCGGCGGCGAACAGGTCCGTGAGCTGCTGGTCGTTCACTTGCCGCCTCCCACATAGTCGGGCATGAGCCGCCGCAGCGCGGCGATGGCGTACGCGGACTGGCTCTTGACGGTGCCGGTCGAGCAGCCCAGCGCGTTGGCGGTCTCCGCCACGTCCAGACCCTCCCAGTAGCGCAGCACCAGCACGGCCCGCTGGCCGGGGGCGAGCCTGGCCAGCGCCGCCATCAGGTCCAGGCGCCCGTCGACCCCGTCGGGCGGGGCGGGCCGGTCGGGCGGTTCGGCGTAGGCGCGCACCACCCGCGACCACCAGGACTGCCGCTGCTCCAGGTAGACGTTGACCAGCATCCGGCGCACGTACGCGTCGGGCGAGTCGGCCGCCGACACCCGCTCCCAGTGCCGGTAGAGCCGCACCAGCGCGTTCTGCAGCAGGTCGTGCGCCTCGTCCCAGCTGCCGCACAGCCGGTACGCGGTGCGCCGCAGCTCCAGGGCCCGGCCCTGCGCGTACTCGGTGAAGGCCCGTTCGTGCTCTGCCCGCATACGACTCCTCTGCTCACTCCACCCTTCGATCGGGGCACCCCGGCGACCGGTTGTGCCGCAGGACGGTTTTTCTACCCCGGGTACGGCTGGCGGTGGTACGTCGGCTCGCCCTTCTCGCCCCGGTAGATGCCGTGGCGCAGCTCGGACTCGTAGCCGCCGTACTCGGGCATGCCCAGGTCGCGGGCGGCGGCGAGCTCGGCCTCGGCGTCGTAGGGCACGCGCACGAACTGGATCGAGAACGGCGCTTCGGCCTCGGAGCCGTAGACGCCTTCGAGGATCACGTACACCGGAGTGGGGTCGTCCATGCTGTTGCCGACGCTGCCGGTGTTGAAGACGGTGCGCCGCGCCCGGTCGACCTCGTAGTACGGGTCGTGGGTGTCGCCGTAGCCGACCACGGTCGGCTCCGGGCCGTCGCCGGTGGCCGGGGTGTTGGCGAACAGCGACAGGAACTGCTGCTCGTCGTGGTCGAACCGGATGCGGGTGTGCACCGAGGCGGACGAGGCGTGGAACAGCCGCACCCGTCGGCCGCTGATGGTGAAGTCGTGGCTGAACGGCAGCGCCCGCAGCCATTCGCCCTGCCCGGGCGCCAGCTGCGCCAGCCACCAGGCCAGCGCCGGGGAGTCGAGGGCGCGGTCCGGGTCGGGCAGGAAATCGTCCCAGTTGCCGAGGATGTTGACCTCGCACCGCTGCCGGCAGAGGTCGATCACCTCCCGGCCGCGCGGCCCTTTGCCGACGTAGTCGCCGAGGTTGAAGATCCGGGTGATGCCGCGGGCGTCGATGTCGTCGAGCACGGCTTCCAGGGCGGTCAGGTTGCCGTGCACGTCGGAGATCAGCGCGATGCGGTCCAATGGTCTACGCACCGCGAACACCCTAGCCGGGCCGGGCCGTGGCGGGTGCCCCGCCACGGCCCGGCCCGTCGCGTCACAGCCCCGGATACAGCGGGTACGCCGCGGCCAGCGTGGCGACCCGCGCCCGCAGCGCCCCCGCCGACACCTCGTCGTACGTCGGCAGCAGCGCCGCCGCGACGATGTCGGCGACCTCGGCGAACGCCTCGTCGCCGAACCCGCGCGCGGCCAGCGCGGCGGTGCCGATACGCAGGCCCGAGGTGACCATCGGCGGCCGGGGGTCGCCCGGCACCGCGTTGCGGTTGACGGTGATGCCGACGCGGTGCAGCCGGTCCTCGGCCTGGCGCCCGTCCAGCTCCGACCGGCGCAGGTCGACCAGGACCAGGTGCACGTCGGTGCCGCCGGTCAGCACGGCCGCGCCGGCCCCGGTGACGTCGGGTGCGGTGAGCCGCGCGGCCAGCAGCCTGGCCCCGGCCAGGGTGCGGCGCTGCCGGTCGGCGAACTCCGGCTGGGCCGCCATCCGGAACGCGACCGCCTTGGCCGCCACCACGTGCTCCAGCGGTCCGCCCTGCTGACCGGGGAAGACGGCGCTGTCGACCTTGCGGGCGACGTCCTCGTGGTCGGTGAGGATCACCCCGCCGCGCGGACCGCCCAGGGTCTTGTGGGTCGTGGTGGTCACCACGTCGGCGTACGGCACCGGGTTCGGGTGCAGGCCCGCGGCGACCAGCCCCGCGAAGTGCGCCATGTCCACCATCAGCCGCGCCCCGACCTCGTCGGCCACGGCCCGGAACGCCGCGAAGTCCAGCTGCCGGGGGTACGCCGACCAGCCCGCGATCAGCAGCGCGGGCCGGTGCTCACGCGCCAGCCGGGCCACCTCGTCCAAGTCGACCAGCCCGTCGTCCGCGCGGACCCGGTAGCCGACCGCGCGGTACAGGCGGCCGGAGAAGTTGATCCGCATGCCGTGGGTGAGATGCCCGCCGTGCGCCAGGTCCAGGCCCAGGATGGTGTCGCCGGGCTGGATCAGCGCCATCATCGCCGCCGCGTTGGCCTGCGCGCCCGAGTGCGGCTGCACGTTGGCGTACCCGGCCCCGAACAGCTCCCTGACCCGTTCGATGGCGAGCCGCTCGACCACGTCGACGTGCTCGCAGCCGCCGTAGTAGCGGCGGCCCGGGTAGCCCTCGGCGTACTTGTTGGTCAGCACCGAGCCCTGCGCCTGCAGCACCGCCAGCGGCGCGAAGTTCTCGCTGGCGATCATCTCCAGGGTGTCGCGCTGGCGGTCCAGCTCGGCGCGCAGCGCCGCGTGCACCTCGGGGTCGAAGTCGGCCAGCGGCCGGTCCAGCACGCTCATGCCGCCTCCCCGGTCAGCGCCGCGTAGGCGGCGGCGTCGAGCAGCTCCGGCGCCGAGGCCAGGCGCAGCCGGAACAGCCAGCCCTGGCCGTACGGGTCGGAGTTGAGCAGCCCCGGGTCGGCCACGACCGCCTCGTTGACCGCGACCACCTCGCCGTCGGCGGGGGCGTACAGCTCACTGACCGATTTGGTCGACTCCACCTCGCCGCACGGCTGCCCCGCCGCCACGGCCTGGCCGGGGCGCGGCAGCTCGACGTAGACGACGTCGCCGAGCGCGTCGGCCGCGAACGCGGTTATGCCCACCGTCGCCTCACCGCCGTCGGCGGCCAGCCACTCGTGCTCGCGCGTGTACTTCAGCTCCTGCGGGATCATGGTCAGCGCCCTTCCTGGGTACGGCGGTAGAACGGCAGCTCCACGACGGTTACCGTCTCGCGGGATCCGCGTACGTCGACGGCCAGCACGGTGCCCGTGGCGCTGCGGTCGGCGGCCACGTACGCCATGGCGATCGGGCGGCCCAGCGTCGGCGACGGGGCGCCGCTGGTGACGGTGCCGACGCGGGCACCGGTGTCCGGATCGAGCACCGCGTAGTCGTGCCGGGGCGCGCGGCGTCCGCCCGACACCAGCCCGACCAGCACCTCGGTCGCCTGCTCGCGGCGCGCGGCCAGCGCCGCCCGGCCGACGAAGTCCGGCTTGTCCAGCGCCACCACCCGGCCCAGCCCCGCCTCGTACGGGCTGACCCGCGCGGTCAGCTCGTTGCCGTACAGCGGCATGCCCGCCTCCAGCCGCAGCGTGTCCCGGCAGGCCAGCCCAGCCGGGACCAGCCCGTGCGGGGTGCCCGCCGCCGCCACCGCCGCCCAGATGCCGGGCGCGTCCTCGGGCGCGCAGTAGATCTCGAACCCGTCCTCGCCGGTGTAACCGGTACGGGCCAGCAGCACCGGCCGCCCGGCCAGCCAGGCCGGGTCGACCGCGTAGTAGCGCAGGGACCCCAGGTCGGCACCGGTCAGCGGGGCGAGGATCGCGGCGGCGCGCGGCCCCTGGACCGCGATCAGCGCCCACCGCGCCGACACGTCGCGCACCTCGGCCGCGAAGCCGGCGGCCCGCTCGGTCAGCGCGGTGAACACGGCGGCGGTGTTGGCGGCGTTGGCGACGACCAGGTAGCGGTGCGGCTCCAGCCGGTAGACCACCAGGTCGTCGAGGATGCCGCCGTCGGGCGCGCAGATCATCGTGTACCGGGCCCGGCCCGGCTGGACCGCCGACAGGCGGCCCACCAGCGCGTGGTCGAGGAGTGCGGCCGCGTCGGCCCCGTCGATCTCGAGCTGGCCCATGTGGCTGAGGTCGAACAGCCCTGCGGCCCCGCGTACGGCGTGGTGCTCGGCCAGCTCGCTGCCGTAGCGCAGCGGCATCGTCCACCCCGCGAACGGGGTGAGCACCGCACCCAGCGCGACGTGCGCCTCATGCAGCGGAGTGGTTCGGGCGACAGGTTCAGACCCGGCTGCGCCCTGCTCGGAGCAGGGCAGGGCAGCGGGTGGCGCGACAGCGCTCACGGGAGGCTCCCTGGTCCGGGTGCCGCGCACGCGGCACCGTGATGGTGGGCCTCCCCCTCTGTCATCGGAGCCTGAGAGCTTCACCGTCACAGGACGGTTTGCACCGTGGGCGCGGGACCGTCGGGTCCCGACTTTCCAGAGTTCGCCTCGCCGCGGCGGTACATGGGCCTGAGAGATTCCGGGGAGAGTTGCTCCTTCGGCGTCCCGGTGGTGCCGGGACTCTCCCGCCGTGGTTCGTTCAGCGAGATATTCGGTTGTCGCGCGTACCGTATGCGCCGCCACGACCCGCGTCAAGAAGCCCTGCCGCGACATCCTCCGACACGACGGCGATCGCGGAGAGCCGCCCGACCCCGCCCTGACCGCGGCGGTCACAGCGCCAGGAACGCCGCCAGCGCGCAGACGACCTCGTCGGGGATGTCGTGGCCGCCGGGGAACGGCAGCCAGTCGACGGTGTGCCCGTGCCCGGCCAGGAGGTCGCGGGTGCTCTGCCCCGCCGCGAACGGGATCTGGTCGTCTGACTCGCCGTGCGCCAGCAGGATTCTGGGGCGGCCGCCGTCGTCCAGGTGCCGCTCGGTGTCGGCGAGCAGCACCGCCGACAGCGCCGCGACCCGGTCCACACCGGAACCGGGCCCGAGCGCCACGTCCAAGGCCAGCATGCCGCCCTGCGAGAACCCGGCCAGGGACACCTGGCGTACGTCGTACCGGTGGCGCAGGTCGGTGACCAGTTCCAGGACCCGGGCGCGGGCGGCTTCGACGCCCCGGTGGCGCGGGCCGGGGGCGGCCGGGGTGCCGTGCCAGGCCCAGGTCGGCCGGTCGTCGCCGTCCAGCGGCCACCACTGGCGGCCGCCGACCGGGCTGGGCTGCGGCGCGTCGGGGACGACCACCAGCCGGTCCGGGGCGCTGAGCAGCTCCGCCAGCGCGAGCAGCCCGTCCCGGTCGTCGCCGTATCCGTGCAGCAGGACCAGCCCGGACATCACGGAAGGCACGTCGCTCACCAGCCCATGGTGCCCGGCGCGCCCTTGAACGGGCCGACCAGGTCGGCGGTGATCCAGCCGCCGTAGAAGTCGCCCGGCTGCGCCGTCACCGGCTCGCCGTCGACGGTGCACCGGTCGAACTTCGACGGGTAGAACGCGAGCAGCCCGGCCAGCTGCTCGTATCCGGCCGCGGGACGCTCGTACGACCACGCCGCCCGGCGCACCACCTCGTCGCCCACGGTCACATCCCAGTACGTCGCCGCGCCCTTGAACTCGCAGAACGACGCGTGGTCGAGGCGGCGCAGCGGCACCCGGACGTCGCCGGGCGGCACGTAGTACACGGGCGGGTGCGACGTCTCCAGCACCCGCACCGCGTCCCGGCTGTCGACCACGACCTGACCGGCGTGGGTCACCACGATGTGCCGCGGCGCGTGCTCGACGCGCGGCGGACGCGGGTAGTCCCACACCGATTCGGCCATGTGCTCGACGATAGCCCGCGGCCGGGCCCGGATGAGGGAATCCGGGCTCAGCCGACTCCGGCGAGCGCCTTCTTGCGCTCCGGCTCAGCCGCGTCGCGCTGGGTCGCCACCGCCGGGCCGAGGGCCCGGACGATGTCCTCCACCCGCGCCTTGGCGTCGCCGAACAGCATCGAGGTGTTGTCGCGGAAGAACAGCGGGTTCTGCACGCCCGCGTACCCGGCGGCCATGGACCGCTTGAACACGACCACGTGCTCGGCCTCCCACACCCGCAGCACCGGCATCCCGGCGATGGGGCTGCCCGGGTCGGCCGCGGCCGGGTTCACGGTGTCGTTGGCGCCGATGACGAGGACCACGGACGTCCTGGCGAAGTCGTCGTTGATCTCGTCCATCTCCAGGACGATGTCGTACGGCACGTTCGCCTCGGCCAGCAGCACGTTCATGTGTCCGGGCAGCCGCCCCGCGACGGGGTGGATGCCGAAGCGCACCTGCACCCCCCGGGCACGCAGCAGCCGGGTCAGCTCGGCGACCGGCCCCTGCGCCTGGGCGACGGCCATGCCGTACCCCGGCGTGATGATGACGGAGGTCGCGTCGCCCAGCAGGGCCGCGGTCTCGATCGCGCTGGTCTCGTGGTGCGTGCCGTAGTCCGTGTCGTCGGCCGGCCCGGCCTCGATGCCGAACCCGCCCGCGATGACGGAGATGAAGGACCGGTTCATGGCCTGGCACATGATGTACGACAGGTACGCGCCCGACGACCCGACGAGCGCCCCGGTGATGATGAGCAGGTTGTTGTTCAGCAGGAAGCCGGAGGCCGCCGCGGCCCAGCCGGAGTAGCTGTTGAGCATCGACACCACCACCGGCATGTCGCCGCCGCCGATGGAGGCGACCAGGTGCCAGCCCAGTGCCAGCGCCAGCACGGTGACCCCGATCAGCAGCCCGAGTGTCGGCCCGGCCACGAAGAAGCCGGTGAGCACCGCGAATCCGGCCAGGGCGCCGAGGTTGAGCAGGTTGCGGCCGGGCAGCATCAGCGGGCTGGACGACACGCGCGCCGACAGCTTCAGGTACGCCACGATCGAGCCGGTGAATGTGACGGCGCCGATGAACACCCCGACGAACACCTCGCCGTGGTGGATGCGCAGCATCGCCCCGGCCAGCTCGGTGTGGTCGGCGGCCTCGACCTCCAGGTAGCCGCTCCAGCCGACCAGCACGGCGGCCAGGCCGACGAAGCTGTGCAGGATGGCGATCAGCTCGGGCATGCCGGTCATCTGCACGACGCGGGCGCGCCACAGCCCGATCGCACCGCCGACGAGCATGGCGGCGGCGAGCACGGCTCCGGCGGTGGCGTCGATGCTGCGGGAGGCGAGCGCGACCGTCGCGATGAGAGCGACGGCCATGCCGCTGATGCCGAAGACGACCCCGGCGCGGGCGCTGTCGTGCCGGGACAGTCCGGCGAAGCTGAGGATGAACAGCAGAGCGGCGACGATGCAGGCGGCCTGCACCGCGGTGGCGGCGGTCATGGTGTGATCAGCCCTTCGAGAACATGCCGAGCATGCGCCGGGTGACGGCGAACCCGCCGACGATGTTGATGGTGGCCAGCAGAATGGCCGCGCAGGCCAGCACGGTGACGGTGGGGTCGCCGTGGCCGATCTGCAGCAGGGCGCCGACCACGATGATGCCGCTGATGGCGTTGGTGACCGACATCAGCGGGGTGTGCAGCGCGTGGTGCACCTTGCCGACGACGTAGTAGCCGATGACCACGGCGAGCACGAAGACGGTGAAGTTGCCGGCGAACTCGCGCGGCGCGAACGCGGTGACCGCGAACAGCCCGGCGGCGGCCACTCCGACCAGCGTGTACGTCCGCGACGGCTTCCGGGCGGGCACGGCCGCCGGCTGCGGCGCGGGCGGGGCCGCGGCGGGTGCGGCCGAGACCTGCACCGGCGGCGGGGGCCAGGTCTTCTCCCCGTCGCGCACGACGGTCATGCCGCGCACGATCACGTCGTCGAAGTCGACCGCCAGCCGCCCGTCCTTGCCGGGGGTGAGCAGCTTCATCAGGTTGACCAGGTTGGTGCCGTACTGCTGCGAGGCCTGGGTGGCCAGGCGCCCGGCCAGGTCGGTGTAGCCGATGATGGTGACGCCGTTGGCGGTGACGACGGCCTCGCCCGCGACCGTGCCCGCGACGTTGCCGCCCTGGGCGGCGGCCATGTCGACGATGACGCTGCCGGGCCGCATGCTCGCCACCTGCTCGGCGGTGATCAGCTTCGGGGCGGGGCGGCCCGGGATCAGCGCGGTGGTGATGATGATGTCGACGTCGGCGGCCTGCTCGGTGTAGAGGTCGGCGGCGCGGCGGTCGTACTCGGCGGAGGTCTGCTTGGCGTAGCCGTCGGTGCTGGACTCCTGCGCGGCGGCGACGGTCAGGAAGTCACCGCCCAGCGAGCGGACCTGCTCGGCGACCTCGGGGCGCGGATCGGTGGCGCGGACGATCGCGCCGAGGCTCTTGGCGGCGCCGATCGCGGCCAGCCCGGCGACCCCGGCCCCGGCGACCAGGACCTTGGCCGGCGGGACCTTGCCGGCCGCGGTCACCTGGCCGGCGAAGAAGCGGCCGAACGCGTGCGCGGCCTCGACCACGGCCCGGTAGCCCGCGATGTTGGCCATCGAGCTGAGCACGTCCATCGACTGGGCCCGGGAGATGCGCGGCACCGCGTCCATGGCCAGCACGGTGACCGGGCGCCGGGCGAGGGCGTCGACCAGCTCGGGACGGATCGCCGGGCCGATGAGGCTGATCAGGGTCGTGGCAGGGCGCAGTCTGGCGATCTCGTCGGGCGTGGGCGGGTCGATCTTGACGATGACGTCGGCCTGCCAGCATTCGTCCCGGTCGCAGATCTTCGCGCCGGCGGCGGTGTACGCCTCGTCGGCGAAGCTCGCCCGGGCACCGGCGCCGGATTCGACCTCCACTTCGTACCCGAGGTCCACCAGCGCTCTGACCGTCGCCGGGGTCGCCGCCACGCGGGTCTCGCCCGCCGCCGACTCCGCCACCACGGCCAGCCGCTGGGCTGCCCCCTCCGGCACGGGCATGTCCTGGCCCGGCCGCTGCATGCCGCGTTGCATGCCGCCCTGCTGCTCCACTGCCTCTCCCGTCGCACAGTGGCCCCGAACTGGATCGAGGCCACGGTCCATGGTGTGGGCCGACAGGCGGCGACGTCAATGAACGCGCGGGTTGAACAGGTCACTCCGACCGGATGTCCGATGACGACACCCGGCCGCTATCCTGGGCCGCGTCAGATGTCGACGCCGAGCCGGATGGTGACCGTGTCGCCCAGTTCCAGCCGCTCGGCCCGGCGCACCGAGGCCTTGACGGGGACGAGGTAGCCGCCGTCCTTGGGCCACAGCGAGGTGGTCCAGTCGGTCGCGCCGATCCGCGCGGTGACCGGGATCATGCCCCAGCCGTAGGTCACCTGTGCCGAGGCCGCTTCGAGCGCGGCCGACTGCTCGTCCGGCACGGTGACGAAGTGCCACGGCGCCGGGCCCCGCCAGAACCAGATCTCGCCCTCGAATCGCAGCTCCATGCGGCACAGGATAGGGGCCGGGTCCGACGGACGCGGCTCAGGACGGGTCGAGGACGAAGACCGGGATCTCGCGGCCGGTCTTCTTCCGGAACGACTCGTAGGTCGGGAAGGCTTCGACGGCCCGGCGCCACCACTGGTCCCGCTCGGCCCCGCTGACCAGGCGCGCCTTGTACTCCTTGCGTACCGGCCCGTCCTGCAGCATGACCGTCTGGTTGGTCGCGATGTTGTGGTACCAGTCCGGGTTGTTCGGGGCTCCGCCGACCGACGCGACCAGGGCGTAGCTGCCGTCGTGCTCGACGCGCATCAGCGGGGTCTTGCGGATCTTGCCGGACCTGGCGCCCCGCATCGTCACGATGACCACGGGCTTGCCCATGAGCTTGTTGCCCTTGGCACCGTCGCTGGCCTCATACGCGGCGACCTGCTTCGCCGAGCTCGCCCAGGTACCCGGCACATATTCCCCCGTAAGGTCCATTCGGAACATATTACTGTAATCGGACATTTACCCGAACCGAGGGTGCCTGTCAGGCGAGACATCGACGGTATGCTCACCTCCGCCTCGACGTGCGGAGAGGGGTACGACGTGTCTGGACCCGGCGGTCCCGGGCGGCGGCGCGCGGGAGCGGCCGTACAGGTGGGCATGGCGACCAGCGGCCAGGAGCCCGGCCGGGTCAATGAGGACTTCGCCGGGGCGGTCGCGCACGCCGTGGTGCTGCTCGACGGGGCGGGGATCCGGGGCGCCGAGGCGATCTGCCGCCACGGCGTCGCCTGGTACACCCACCGCCTGGGCGGCGCGCTGCTGCACCGCCTGTCGGTCGACGACGGCCGCGACCTGGCCGAGCTGCTGGCCGAGGCGATCGGCGAGCTGACCGACGCGCACCGCGACACCTGCGACGTGACCGACCCGAGCAGCCCGTCGGCCACCGTGGCCATGCTGCGCTTCGACGCCGAACAGGTCGAATACCTGCTGCTCGGCGACAGTGTGATCCTGCTCGACCGGATCGGCCGCGAGCCCCTGGTCGTCACCGACCGGCGGGAGGTGGAGTTCCGGCAGCCGCTGCTGGACGCGCTCGGCGCGCACGAGCCGGGCTCGGCCGCGTACGAGCGGGTGCGGGCGGAGGGGGTGTCCGTGATGCGGGCCAACCGCAACCACCCGGGCGGCTTCTGGGTGGCCAAGGACGAGCCGGGCGCGGCCGCCGAGGCGGTCACCGGCAGCCTGCCGGTGACCGGGTTGACCGCCGCGGCGCTGCTCAGCAACGGGGCCAGCCGCATCGCCGACCGGTACGCCCTGGCCGACTGGCCCGAGGTGCTGAGCCTGCTCGGCACGCACGGCCCGGCCGAGGTCGTCGACCGGGTACGGGAGGCCGAGCGCCGCCCAGGTGGCGCGGCCCCCGACGACGCGACGGTCGCCTACTGCGTACTGCCCCGGTTACCATGACCGCCCCACCCGCCGCCAGCGAGGAACAGCCATGACCGACCCCTCTCCCACCGACCCGGCGCTGCCCGGCGGCGGTTTCGGCAGGCAGCGCCAGGGCGCGGTCTACCGCGACGGCGTCAGCGGCCGGACCCCGGCGGTGCCGACCGCCTACCCGGCACTGCGGGAGCGGGCCGAGCGGATGCTGTCGCGCAAGGCGTACGCCTATGCGGCGGGCAGTGCCGGCATGGAGTCCACCGACGCGGCCAACCGCGCGGCGTTCGACCGGTGGCGGATCGTGCCCCGGATGCTGCGCGACGTGTCGGCCCGGGACACCTCGGTGGAGCTGCTCGGTCGGCGGCTCGAATCGCCGCTGCTGCTGGCCCCGATCGGGGTGCTGGAGCTGGCGCACACCGGGGCCGACGTCGCGGTGGCGCGGGCGGCCGCCGCCGAAGGAGTCCCCTACATCCTGTCCACGCAGGCGTCGCGGCCGATGGAGGAGGTCGCGGCGGCGACGGGCGCGGCGCCGCGCTGGTTCCAGCTGTACTGGAGCCGGTCGGAGGAGCTGGTCGGCAGTTTCCTGGCGCGAGCCGAGGCGGCCGGGTGCGAGGCGCTGGTGGTCACCCTCGACACCACGCTGCTGGGCTGGCGCGCCCGCGACCTGGACCTCGGGTCGCTGCCGTTCAGCCGGGGGCAGGGCATCGCGCAGTACACGAGCGATCCGGTGTTCCGGCGGCTGGCCGCCGAGCGGGCCGCCCAGCCGAAGACCGGCCCGGCGCCGCGGGTCACCCCGGCGGCGATCGGCTCGCTGGTCTCGATCGCCCGCCGCCATCCGGGCCCCACCCTGCGCAATCTCGTGTCGCCGCTGCCCAGGGCGGCCGTGGAGACGTTCCTGGACCTCTTCTCGCGCCAGGATCTGACCTGGGGCGATCTGGCGCGGCTGCGGGCGCGCACGAAGCTGCCGATCGTGCTCAAGGGCCTGCAGCACCCCGACGACGCCCGCCGGGCCCTCGACGCCGGGATGGACGGTGTGATCGTGTCCAACCACGGCGGACGGCAGGTCGACGGCGCGACCGGTTCGCTGGACGCGCTGCCCGGGATCGTGGACGCGGTCGGCGGGCGGGTGCCGGTGCTGTTCGACAGCGGCGTGCGCGGCGGCGCCGACGTCGTCAAGGCGCTGGCGCTGGGCGCGCGGGCGGTGTGCGTGGGCCGCCCCTACTTCTACGGCCTGGCACTGGCCGGGGAGCAGGGCGTACGCGAGGTGATCCGGAACCTGCGCGCCGAACTGGACCTGACCATGGCCCTGGCCGGGTGCGCGTCCCTGGCCGACCTCACGCCGGAGCTGCTGGTCCGCGCGTGAGGCCGGTGAAGACCACCGCGCACATCTCGGCCGAGATCTGCGCCGGGGTCTTGGGGCCGTCCGCGCGGTACCAGGTCGGCATGCTCGTGGTGACTCCGAAGATCATCCACGAGATCGTCTCGGGGGACGCCTCGGCGGAGAAGTCGCCGCGCCGCTGCCCGTCGCGGATGACCTCGCGGACCAGGTCCAGGTAGCGGCGCCAGCGGTCGCGCAGGGTCTGCCAGTGCGCGTGGTCCAGGCGGCTGGACTCCCGGCTGAAGATCGTGGCGGCGGTGATGTGCTCGGCGGTGCTGGCCACGACGTCGGCGACGATCGCGCGCAGCGCCGCCTCCGGCGCCAGCCCGCGGGCCAGGATCGCCTCCAAACCCGCGAGCTGCGCCGCCAGCACCGAGCCGTAGATCTCGAAGAGCAGCTCCTCCTTGGACGGGAAGTAGTAGTAGAAGCTGCCCTTGGTGACCCCGGCCCGGTTGACGACCTGCTGCACGGACGCGCCGTCGTAGCCCGCCTCGGCGAAGACGCTGATGGCGGCGGCGACCAGGCGCGAGCGCGCGTCGTCCATCAGAAGGCGTCCGCCGGTACGTCCATCAGGGCGTTGTCGGTCCGCTCCAGCACCGCCCGCCGCGCGGACAGCTCCGGCAGCACGGTGGTGGCGAAGAACCGGGCCACGGCGAGCTTGCCGGTGTAGAAGGCGGTCTCGGTGCCGCCCGCGGCCAGCGCGGCACCCGCCACGGCCGCCTGCCTGGTGAGCAGGTAGCCGATGAGCAGGTCGCCGAAGCTGAGCAGCAGCCGGGTGGTGTTCTGACCGACGCGGTATATCTCGGTCGGGCTCTCGGCGGAGTCGCGCGTCCAGCCGAGCATGGTCGCGGCCATGGCCCGCACCTCGGCCAGCGCCTCGCGCAGCGCGGCGGCCTCGGTCTTGAGTTCGCCGCGCTGCTCCAGCCCGCTCACGAACTCGTCGATCTCGCCGGTGACCAGGTCGAAGGCGACCCGCCGGTCGCGCACCACCTTGCGGAAGAAGAAGTCCTGGCCCTGGATGCCGGTCGTGCCCTCGTACAGCGTGTCGATCTTCGTGTCGCGCAGGTACTGCTCCATCGGGTAGTCCTGCAGGAAGCCGGAGCCGCCGAGGGTTTGCAGCGACAGCGACAGCAGCTCGTAGGACCGCTCCGAGCCCACGCCCTTGACGATGGGCAGCAGCAGGTCGTTCACGCTGGCGCCGAGCTCGTGGCCGCGGTCGAGCCAGTCGGCGGTGTAGAGGTAGACCGCGCGCAGGCCCTCGGCGTACGCCTTCTGCAGCATGAGCATGCGGCGCACGTCGGGGTGGTGGTCGATGGTGACGCGCGGGGCGGTCTTGTCGGTCATCCGGGTCAGGTCGGCGCCCTGCACCCGCTGGCGGGCGTAGTCGAGCGCGTTGAGGTACCCGGTCGACAGGGCGGCGATCGCCTTGACGCCGACCTGCATCCGGGCCGACTCGATCACCTTGAACATCTGCGCGATGCCGTCGTGCACGTCGCCGACCAGCCACCCCTTGGCCGGCACGCCGTGCGCGCCGAACGTCAGCTCGCAGGTGGTGGAGACCTTCAGGCCCATCTTGTGCTCGACGTTGGTGACGAACACGCCGTTGCGCTCACCCAGCTCGCCGGTCTGCGGGTCGACGTGGAACTTGGGCACCAGGAACATGGACAGCCCCTTGGTGCCCGGGCCGCCCGCGCCGGGCGTGTCCACCGGCCGGGCCAGCACGAAGTGCATGATGTTGTCGGCCATGTCGTGCTCGGCCGAGGTGATGAACCGCTTGACGCCCTCGATGTGCCAGGAGCCGTCGGGCTGCGGGACCGCGCGGGTGCGCCCGGCGCCGACATCGGAGCCCGCGTCGGGCTCGGTCAGCACCATGGTCGCGCCCCAGCCGTTCTCGATCATGTATTCGGCGATGCGGCGCTGGTCCGGGGTGCCCATGGTGTGCAGCAGGCCGCCGAAGGCGGGGCCGCCGCCGTACATGTAGACGGGTGCGTTGCCGCCCTGGACCAGCTCGATCAGGGCCCACCACAGGGCCCGGGGCGCGGCGGTGCCGCCCGCCTCGACCGGCAGGTCCAGCCGCCAGAACTCGGCGTCCATGTAGGCCCGGTAGGCCCGGCGCAGCGACTCGGGCATGGTCACCGAGTAGGTGGCGGGGTCGTAGCGGGGCGGGTTGCGGTCGCCGTCGGCGTACGAGTCGGAGATGACGCCGGTGGCGAGCCGGTCGACCTCGTCCAGCATCGTCGCGGCCGTCTGCCCGTCGAGCTCGGCGAACCGGCCGTGCCCGAGGGCGGCTCCGGTGCCGAGCACCTCGAACAGGTTGAAGCGGAGGTCGCGCACGTTGCTGCGGTAGTGGCTCATCTGCGGCATCTCCCAGGAGTCCGGCCGGTGACGCCTCCGATCCCACCCCGCAGGCGCCGCCCTGTCAATACTGACCGGTCGGTATGTGCCCCGCACCCGCCGCGCGACGTGCGGCTTCGCGGAAAGTGCACGAATAATGCGGCGCTTTCGCGCACTTTCCCCGAAACCATACGAACCCCCCACTACCCTGAGACACGAGCACCGCAAGAAAGATCAACTTTGTCGCCGACCGGGCGGGCACGCCCCTGGGGAGTCGTCTATGGCCGAGGGTCGATCCTCGGAGGCCGAGTTCGACGCGGTCATCTCCCGCGCCGCGCTCTACCCCGTGTTCCAGCCGGTCGTGGACCTGGGCACGGGCGACACCGTCGGCTTCGAGGCGCTGATCCGCGGGCCCTCCGGCACCGCCTTCGCCACGCCGGAGCGGCTGTTCCGGCAGGGCGCCAAGGCGGGTCGGCTGGCCGAGCTGGACTGGATCTGCCGCGCCGCGGTGTGCCGGGCCGCCATCGCCTCCTGCCTGCCGCCGCACGTGCCGCTGTTCGTCAACACCGAACCGGCCGCGCTGGCCACCCCGGCCCCCGCCCAGCTCGCCGAGACGTTCCAGGCGGCGGCCGAGCAGCTGCAGGTGGTGGTCGAGATCTCGGCCCGGTCGCTGGCCGAGGACCCCGCCGGGCTGCTCGCGGCGATCTCGGGGGTACGCGAATCGGGCCTGCGCGTCGTGCTGGAGGACGTCGGCGACGACAGCGCGCTGGCCATGCTGCCGCTGCTCAGCCCGGACGTGATCAAGTTCGACCGGGCCATCGTCCAGGACCGCACCACGCCCACGGTGTCGGCCGTGGTCAACGCGGTGCTCGCCGAGGCCGAGCGGACCGGGGCGACGGTGGTCGCCGAGGGCATCGAGTCGGAGCAGCACCTGGCCACGGCCCGGGCCATGGGCGCGACGCTGGGCCAGGGCTGGTTCTTCGGCCGGCCCGAGCCGCTGCCGGAGGAGCTGCCCGCGCCGGGCCGCGACCTGTCCCGGGTGCCGGTGGGCGCGGCGGCGAACACGCCGTTCACGGCGGCCGCCGGGCAGCGGCCCGTCCACCGCACCGACCGCGACAACCTATACCACCTCAGCCGCCACCTGGAGAACCAGTGCCTCCGGCTGACCGAGCCGCCCGTGCTGCTGGCCGCGTTCCAGCACGCGGACCGCTTCGACCAGCCGACCCGCGAGAGGTACGCGCCGCTGGCCGAGCGGTCGGCGCTGACCGCGGTGTTCGCGGGCGGGCTGGCCGACACGCTCGACGACGACCTGAGCGGCGTCCCGCTGACCGAGGACGACCCGCTGACCCGTGAGTGGACGGTGGTCGTGCTGGGCGCCGACTTCGCGGGCGGCCTGTTCGGCACCGAGCGGGACGAGGGCTCGTTCGACTACGTGCTCACCTACGACCGCCGCGTGGTGGTCGAGGCGGCCCGGCCGCTGCTGCGCCGGATGCTGCCGACGCGGCCGCAGACGTTCTGGTGAGGCTGGTCAGGTCAGCGGCGCATGAGGGCCTCGCACCGGCTGATGGGCCGCCACGCACCGGCGCTGCGCCGCGCCTTCACGGCCGTCTGCCTCGGGGTCGCCACGGCGGCGACGGTCATGACCGTCGCGACGTGGCGGATCGCCCTGGTCTGCGGCTGGGACGCCACCGCGCTGGCCTTCCTCGCCGCCGTCTGGCCGATGGTGCTCACCTCGGACGCGCACGCCACCGAGGAGATGGCCTCCCGTGAGGACGACACCCGCACCGCGGCCACGCTGGTGCTGCTGGCGGCCAGCGTCGGCAGCATCCTGGGCGTCGCGGCGACCCTGCCCTCGGCGGCGGACGAACACGGCCCGCGCAAGGGTGCGCTGATCGCGCTGGCGGTGGTCACGATCCTGCTGTCGTGGGTGGTGGTCAACACCGTCTTCCTGCTGCGCTACGCCGACCTGCAGTACTCGCCGGACAGCACCGGCATCGACTTCGGCCCGAGCACCGGCGCGCACCCCACCTACCTGGACTTCGCCTACCTCGCGTTCACCATCGGCATGACCTACCAGGTGTCGGACACGGCGATCCGCGATCCGCGCATCCGGCGCACGATCATCGTGCACTCGCTGCTGTCGTACCTGTTCGGGGTGGTGATCGTGGCGGGCGCGATCAACCTGTTCGCCGGGCTGATCCGCTGAGGCGGTGTCGGCATGGCGTCTCGGCGGCGGGCGGTCGCCGGCCTCAGCCATAGCATCGACGGGTATGAAGTTGCGAATCGCCCTCGCCACCGCCGCCGCGGTGCTCGTCTCGATCTTCGTGGCGCCCGCCGCCGCCAACGCCGCCCCCGACTCCATCGCCTGCTCCGCCGCGGGCAGCTACAGCCGGGTCATCGGCGGCACCCCCACCACGTTCTGGCTGGTCGGCACCGTCGGCAGCTACCGCTACTGGCACGTCGTGCTGCCGACCGGCGGTGAGCTCTACCAGCGCAGCTACGTCGTACGCTGCAGCGGCGACACCATCGCCTGGTCGGCCGACCTCAACCCGACCAGCGGCAACGCCGACCGCTGCCCCGGCACCACCTCGACCGTGCTGGAGCAGTACGTCGGCTCCCGCACCGGCCTGGTCCCGTTCCTGTCCTGGTACCTGGAGTACGACTACCACTACTGGCACATCAAGAAGTGGGTCTGGATCGGCACCTACGGCGCCTGGGTCTACGACCACTCCGAGGTCGGCTACTGCCTGACCTGATCCGGGCCGGTGCCGCGGTGCCCCGGCCCGCGGCACCGCCGCCCACGTTTGGGCGGCGGCCCGGCCGGGGAAACCACACTCGGTGACGAACCGACGACGGATCACCCGGTCTGACGTCTTCGGCTGGGCGGTGGCCGCCGCCTGCGGGGTGGCGCTGGTCGGGCTCGGCCTGGCCGCGATTTGGGCGGTACGCGGCATCCTGGTCCTGGTCCTGGTGTCGCTGTTCGTGGCGGTGAGCCTGGATCCGGCGGTGCGCTGGCTGGTCCGCCACCACGTGCGCCGCCCGTACGCGGTTACCGTGATCCTGCTGGCCGTGCTCGCCTTCGTCGGCGCGCTGCTCGCCGGGATCGGACCGCCGCTGGCGCGCCAGGCCGGCGAGCTGGGCACGGACCTGCCCGGCTACATCGACTCCCTCGACGAGCGCTCGCGGGCCTTCCGCGAGCTGAGCGCCCGCTACGGCCTCGGCGACCGGCTCAACGAACTGGCCGCGTCGGTGCCCGAACGGCTGGGCACCAGCCTGCTCAGCCTGTTCCAGACGTTCCTCGGCGGGCTGGCCGCCGCGCTGACCGTGCTGGTGCTGTCGCTGTACTTCCTGGCCGACATGCCCCGGCTGCGGCGCCGGGTACAGCTCATGGCGCCCGACCGCTACCGCGAGCGCACCCGGCGCATCGTCGACACGACGGTGGACAAGGTCGGCTCGTACATGATCGGCAACCTGTTCATCTCGCTGATCGCCGGCATCGTCGCCTACCTCGGCCTGGTGCTGCTCCAGGTGCCGTTCGCGCTGCCGCTGGCGCTGGTCGTGGCGGTGACCGACCTGATCCCGCTGATCGGCGCGACCCTGGGCACCGCGGTCTGCGGCATCGTCGCCGCGATCGCCGCGGGCGTGTGGCCGACGGCGGTCGGGATCGTCGGCTGGCTGCTGGTGTACCAGCAGATCGAGAACTACTGGATCGTGCCCCGGGTGATGAAGCGCAGCCTGGACATGCCGTCGCTGGCGGTGCTGCTGGCCAGCCTGCTCGGGGCGGGGCTGCTGGGCCTGGTCGGCGCGCTGATGGCGATCCCGATCGCGGCCACCGTCAAGGCCGTCCTGGTCGAGCTGCGCACCCCGCTGCCGCCGGAGCACCCGCCCGCCCCGGCCGATCCCCAGGGCGGCCCGCCGACCGGCTAGGCCGGCTCAGACCGCCAGCCGCACCTCGACCTGGTCGTCCTCCTTGGCCAGGTACATCGCCTCGTCGGCGCGGCGCAGCGTCGCCTCGGCGGGCTCGTCCTGGCGGCGCAGGGCCACCCCGACGCTGATGCCGTTCCCGACGCCGTGCGCGGCGGCCGCCAGCCGCCGGGCGATGCGCACCGCCTCCGCCTCGTCGGGCACGTCGAGCACCGCGACGAACTCGTCGCCGCCGACCCGGAACACCTCGTCCCCGGCCCGCAGCGCGTCGCGCAGCGCATCGGCGAGCCGGATCAGGAGCTGGTCCCCGGCGGCGTGGCCGAGGGTGTCGTTGACCTGCTTGAAGTCGTCGACGTCGATCACCAGCAGCGCGGTGCGCCCGGCGCTGGCCGCGGCGAGCCGCTCGGTGAACGGGCCGAGGTGCGGCAGGCCGGTCAGCGGGTCCGAGTCGGCCAGATCCCGCAGCCGCGCCAGGTGGTAGAGGCGCTCGTAGCACATCGCGGCGTTGGCCATGAGCAGCTCCAGCACGCTCACCACGGTCGGGTCGACCCCGATGGCGAGCTGGTCCATCACCAGCATCGCGGCGTCGGCGAGCGGGCTCTTGACGCCGATGCCCCGTACCGGCACGGCGATGAGGGTGCGCACCCCCGCGTCCACCAGCTGCTCGAACCCGCGCGCGTCGATCAGGCTCGGGTCGCCCAGCGTCTGCGAGGCGCCGTGGCGGCACACCGCGTCGATCATCTCCGACAGCCCGCGCCGGTCGAGCTTCGCCAGGTGCTCCGTCAGCGGCGCGCCCCCGGGGACGGTGTAGCTCATGCCGAGGGCGAGATCCGGTGACAGCCAGGTGCTGGTGTCGGCGACCCGGCGTACCAGCAGCGCCGCGCTGGACAGCCCGGAGGTCTCGACGGCCGCCCGGCAGGCCAGCTCGGCGAGCACTCGCCGGTCCTGCGCGGCGGCGAAGGCCAGCGTGTGGCGCAGCAGCCGCTCGGCCCCGGATTCGGCGGGCGGACCGCCGAGTTCGGCGATGCGCGCGCCCAGCCGCAGGGCGATCTCGGTCAGCTCCCCGCGCCAGCGGCCGAGCCCCGGCACCAGCCGGTCGAACTCCAGGTTGAGCACGCCCATCGGGCCCAGCGACGGGCAGCTGATCGGGGCGCACACCACGGAGCCGACGGGGCGGCGGTGGTGCAGGCCGGCGTAGGCGATGGACGCGTCGCCGATGGAGACGGTACGGCCGGTGGCCAGCACCCGGCCGACGATGCCGTAGTGCACCGGCACGCTGTGCGGGGCCTGCCAGGCGCCGCCGCTGGCGACCAGCGACAGGTGGCCGCCGTTCAGGAGCAGGACGTCGACCGGGGCGCGGGTGCGGGCGTTGAGCACCGAGACGACCGTGTTGCAGGCGCGCATCGCCGAGTCGCAGTCGGCTATGGCCGCGACGACCTCGTCGGTGACGTCCGGGCCGATGTCCGGCTCCCCTCGCTGCGATCCGGGCGGTTCCTGCGCTTGATCACTTTACGCCCGTTCAGCCGCGCCCGGCCCGGCTTCCTGAGCCGTCAACTCGGCGGCGCTCCCGCCAGGGCGGCCGCGTCCGCCAGCAGGCGCATGAAGCAGTCGAGGCGCCGCTCGGCCAGCGCCAGCTCCGCGTCCAGATTCGGGTGCGCCTGGTAGAGCACCTGATCGGACCAGAAGTCGTCGGCCAGGTCGCCCAGCGCACGCAGGTTGCCCTCGTCGATGGCGGCCTGGCACGCGGCGGCCAGGGGGCCGTCGCGGCCGGAGAGCGCCACCAGGACGCGCTCCATGCGCTCGACCGCGAAGCGGACCCGGCACAGCCGCTGGGTCAGCTCAGTGCCGCGGCGGATGACGTCGATCTCGGCGTACAGCGCCGCGGCCAGCTCCCGTTCCCGTTCGTCCCATCCCGTCCTGCCGTACATATAGGTCATTATCGGCGCGTACCGCCCAGGCTCCGGTTGCCGCGCCCGACCGGGCGGTCAGCGGGCCGACGGGGACGGCGACGGTTGCTGCGGGGCCGGTTGCTGCGGGGCGGGCTGCTGCGGGGCGGGCATCCGCGGGCCCTGCGGGTTGGGCGGCATGCGCCAGCCGGGCTCGCCCGGGTAGCCGTAGCCGCCGGGGTAGCCGGGCTGTCCCGGGTAGCCGGGGCCGCGCCGCTCGTCGTCGTACCGGTAGTGCTCTCGGTCCTGGTGGCGGTAGTCGTCGCGGTCGCCGTAGCGGCCGTGCATGTGCGCGAGGGCGCCGATCAGGCAGGCGCCCAGCAGGCAGCCCAGCACCAGGCCGAGCAGGCCCGCCAGCACCGCGGGCAGCGCCCAGTGCCGGTGGACCGGGACCGGCGCGGCCGCGGCCGCGGGCGGTGGCGGCGGTGCCGGAGGCGGCTTGACCGGATGCGTGACGACCTCGGGTTCTTCGTAGTCGGCCATGCCCACAGCATCGCCCCCGAACCTGGGAACCGGTCGCCAACCAGCGAATCCACCGCCGCAGCGGGCCAGACCGCGGCCTCGCATCCGGACTTCCGGGGCCAAGGCCGACCACCCGGCACGGACCGCCGCTACCGGTCCAGCCGCAGCTCGCGGCCTGCCCAGCGGCGGCGCAGCCACCGGTCGTGGCTGGCCACCACGACGGCGCCCGGCCCGGTGCCCAGCGCGTCCTCCAGCTCGTCGGCCAGGCGCGGCGACAGGTGGTTGGTGGGCTCGTCCAGCAGCAGCAACTCCGGCGGGTCGGCCACCAGCAGCGCCAGCGCCAGCCGCCGCCGCTGCCCCACCGACAGGTCGCCGACCCGGGCACCGAGATCGCGCGGGGCGAGCAGCCCCAGGCTGCGCAGGGGTACGGCCTCCGCGCGCTCGGGCCCCAGCGCCAGCTCGTACGCCCGCTGCACCGGCCGGTCGGGGTGGTCCACGGCCGTGTCCTGCGTCAGCAGGCCCACGGTCAGCCCGCGCCGGCGGGTGACCGCCCCGGCCGCGTCGAGCCGCCCGGCCAGCACCGCCAGCAGCGTCGACTTGCCCGTCCCGTTCGGGCCGGTGACCAGCAGCCGGTCACCGGCGAGCAGGTCGAGGCGGTCCAGCCGCAGCCTGCCGGGCACGGCGACGTCGCGCAGCGACAGCAGCAGCCCGTCGGCCGACGCGGCGGCCAGCCCGCCGGGGCGCAGCCGCAGCGGCGTCGGCGGCTTGCGGACCTGGACGCGTTCCAGCTCGTCGAGGCGGCGGGCGGCGTCGCGGACCCGGCGCGAGATCTGGTTCTGCACCCGGCCGGCGGTGTGGCCGTACCCCATCTTCTCGTTGTCGCGCCTGGCCCGGCCCGGCGCGACCTGGTGCGCCGTGACGTCGACGGCGCGGCGCAGCTGGGTCAGCTCCTCCTGCTCGGCCTCGAAGCGCCGCTGCCAGCGGTCCCGCTCGGCGCGCTTCTCCGCCTGGTACGCCGTGTAGCCGCCGCCGAAGCGGACCGGGCCTTCGGCCGACGGATCGAGGTCGATCAGGTCGGTGCAGACGGCGTCCAGGAACGCCCGGTCGTGGCTGGCCACCACCACCGTGCCGGGCAGCGCGCGCAGCTGCCCCTCCAGGAAGGCGGCAGCCTCGTCGTCGAGGTGGTTGGTGGGCTCGTCGAGCAGCAGCGCGGCCGGGCGGCGTACCAGCAGGGCGGCCAGGGCCAGGCGTCCGCGCTGGCCGCCCGACAGGGTGCCCAGGGCACGGTCGTGAGCCGGCGCGCCCAGCCCCAGCCCGGCCAGCACCAGCTCGGCGCGCCGGTCGGCGTCCCAGGCGTCGTGCCGCTGGGCGCTGTCCAGCCGCTCGCCGTACGCGGCCAGCAGCTCGGGGTAGCCGGGTGCGTCCGGCGCGGTGGCGGCGATCTCGGCGGTGAGCCGGTCGAGGGCGGCCAGGTCGGCGCGCGCCTCGCGCAGGGCGTCGTCGAGCACGGCGGCGATGGTCGCCGCCGGTTCGAACGGCATCTCCTGGTGCAGGAAGCCGAGGTCGGCGGGGCGTACGACGGTGCCGCCGTCGGGTTCGTCGACCCCGGCCAGCAGGCGCAGCAGCGTGGACTTGCCGGTGCCGTTCTCCCCGATCAGGCCGATGCGGCGGCCGGGGGCGGCGGTGAGGCTGACGCCGTCCAGCACCCGGCGCGTGCCGAGGGTGCGGACGAGATCATGGGCGAGCAGGGGCGCGGACATGGTTGACACCACCGAGGAAGGTCGGTTCGATCACCCGCCGGGCGGTGCCTCGGGCGCGGGTGCGGGAAGGTGTCAACGGCTCACATCGCCCCCGACCGTACCCGCACGCGCCGCGACCGGCAACCGACATCCCCGCGCGGCCGCGCGCCGCGGCCCGTGGCGTGCGGTTTCGGGGAGACTGCTGGAATCTTGGGGCCACTTTCGCGCACTTTCCCCGAGACTGCACGAAACGCGCGGGCAGGCCGACTTGACCTTGACGTAGCGTCAACGTCTCTAATGGTGGCCATGCGTATCGGCGAGCTGGCCGCGCTGGTCGGGGTCACCACTCGGACCGTGCGCCACTACCACCACCTCGGGCTGCTGCCCGAACCCGAGCGGACCCCCGCCGGCTACCGCGAATACCGGCTGCGGGACGCCGTCGCGCTGGCCCGGGTGCGGCGGCTGGCCGAGCTGGGCCTGTCGCTGGACGAGATCCGCGACGTGCTGGCCGACGACCGGGGGCGGGAGCTGCGCGAGGTGCTGACCGAGCTCGACGCTGACCTGGCCCGCCAGCAGCAGGCGATCACCGTGCGCCGGGCCCGGCTGGCCGCGCTGCTGGCCGACGGCGACCTCGACCCCGACGCGACCGTGGCGCCGGACCTGGCCGACGCGCTGCGCGACCTGCACCCGGCCGGTTCGGCGTTCGCGGCGCTGGACCGCGATGTGATCTCGCTGATCGACACCGGCGCCGATCCGGCCGTACGCGAACAGGTCCTGGCCATGTTCCAGCCGCTCACCGAGCCCGGCGCCCGTGAGCGCGGGCATGCGCTCACCGCCCGGATGGACGCCCTGGCCGACGCCGACCCGGCCGATCCCCGGGTGGCCGCGCTGGCGGCCGAGCTCGCCGCGCACCTGCCCGCCGAGATGGCCGCGGCCGCGGTGGCCAGCCTGGACGACCCCGAGCACGGCCGCTGGTTCGAGCTGATGAGCACCGAGCTGTCCCCCGCCCAGGCCGAGGTGCTGCGGCTGATGGTGACCGCCCTGAAGGAGCGCGCATGATGCTGCGGACCGCCCGCGCCGCCCTGTACACGGCGCTGCCCCTGGAGGCGGGGATCATGGTGCTGCTCGTGTCCGGGGTGGCGCTGCCGCCGCCGGTCGTGACGGCTGTCGAGGTGCTGGTCCTGGGGGTGCTCCTGCTGGAGGCGGCCGCCCTGTGGCAGGTGTACCGCACGCGGCGGCGCGGCGGCGACGATCCGCGGGCCGCGCTGCGCGGGGCGTACGAGCAGCTGGTGCCGGTGCAGGTGCGGCGGCTGATGAGCTTCGACGCCCAGGGCATGGTCAGCCTGGTGCTGTGGGTGACCCGGCGCCGCCACGGGGTGCCGCCCGGCGCGACCGCGGTGTCGTACTACCGCGAGGTCACCGTGCTGATGCTCGGCTTCCTGACGGCGTCGGTGATCGAGCTGGTCGGCGTCGAGATCCTGCTGCGCTCGTGGCACGCGCCCGGCGGGCTGCGGGCCGTGGTGCTGGGGATCGACGCGTACGGCATCCTGATCGCCCTCGCCGTGATCGCCTGCTACGTCACCCGCCCGCACGTGGTCTCCGCCGACGAGATCCGGATCCGGCACGGCGCCTTCTTCGACCTGCGCATCCCCCGCACGCTGGTCAAGGCGGCGCGGCACCGGGTCAACCGCAACGAGACCGGCATGCTCCGGGTCGAGGACGGCGTGCTCGCGCTGGCCGTCAACAGCCAGACCAACCTGGTCGTCGAACTCTCCGCACCCGTGCCGGCCACCCGCCCGCTGGGCCGCCAGGTCGAGGTGCACACGATCCGCTTCTTCGCCGACGACCCCACCACCGCGTACGCAGCACTGCGCACCGACCACCACCCCGCCCCCGCCCCCACCCACGCGTGAACCGGGAGGGTGCAGTTTCGGGGAAACTGCCCGAAAACGGTCCAAGATTCCCGCACTTTCCCCGAAACTGCACCACGGTCCGCACGGGGTAGCGGGTGGGCGGTTGCTGATGGCGATGTTCAGGTAACTCTCAGTTATCGCAGGTAGAGGTTGACGCCTGCTTTAGGCAGCGGCGCAGGTCAGAAGCGCCCGGAACCGGACGGCGTGGGGCACGGGCGGCGATCAGCGCACCACACCCCCGCGCCAGGGAGGGACGATGCTCCCGAAACCCGTCATGATCTACGCAGGACTGTGGATCATGGGAATGGTGGGCTTCTTCGCCCTGCCCAGCCCCTTCGACGACGTCGTATGGGCCGCGATCGGCGCGCTCTCGGCCGCCGCGATCGGCTACGGCGTGCTGCGCAACCGACCGGAGCCGGCCCGGCCCTGGTGGCTGCTGTGCCTGGCGGTGACGCTGCTGTTCCTGGGCGACACCGACTACGACCTGGTGCTCGGCTACCGGCACGCGGCGGAGCTCTTCCCGTCCTCGGCCGACCTGTTCTACCTGGCCATGTACCCGGCGCTGGCCGCCGGACTGCTCGGCCTGGCCCGGCCCGGCCGACGCCGCACCCGCGCCGCCGTCCCGCTGGACACGATGATCCTCGTCAGCGGCCTGGGGCTGCTCATGTGGGTCTTCCTGGTCACCCCGCACCTGGCCGACCCGAGCCTGTCGACCGGCCAGCGCCTGCTGTCGGTGGCCTACCCGGTCGGCGACGTGCTCGTCCTGGCCACCATCGGCCGCCTCATCGTGGTACGCCGGTTCACCCCGGCGGTGCTGCTGATGACCGTCGGCGCCGCCGGACTGCTGGTCACCGATCTGGTGTACGCGCTGTCGCGCCTGCGCGGCCACGGACCCGTCGGCGGGCCCGTCGACCTCGGCTGGCTGCTGTTCTACGGCGGCTGGGCGGCCGCCGCCCTGCACCCGTCCATGGTCGAACTCGGCCGGCCGCTGCCCGCACCGCGCCGGCTCAGCACCGCCCGCCAGTTCTCCCTGCTGGGCGCGGCCCTACTGCCCTCGGCCCTGCTCGTGTACGAGGCCGCCCGCGGCGGCGTCCTGCACACCCCCGCCATCGCCGTCTGCGCCAGCATCACCACGCTGCTGGTCGCCGCCCGGGTCTCCACCATGATCAGTGACCGCCGCGACTACGCGGCCCGCGCCGACATCGTGCGCACCACCTCGGCCGGGCTGGTCTCCGCCCACGACGCGCACAGCGTGCGCGACACGCTGGCCACGGCCGTGCACCGCCTGGCCCGGGGCAGCCCGCACACCTTCCGCATGATCATGGGGCCGCGCGGGCGGCCCGACCTGGACCGGATCGCCGCCACCTGCGACCTCGTCGAGGCCGCGACCCTGCCGCCCGTCGCCGCGACCGCGATCGCGCCGTTCAGCCACGCGCTGGCCTGCCCGATCCGGCTGGACCGCGACGGCGACAGCGGCGCCGAGGAGGGCGCCGTGCTCGTCGGCGGTGACCTGGAGCTGCTGCAGCTGCTCCAGGCGCCGGTCGAGACGCTGACCGCGCAGGCCGCGCTCGCACTCGACCGGGTCACCCTGGCCCGGCAGATCACCCAGCGCGACAGCGAGCAGTACTTCCGCGCCCTGGTGCAGAACGCCACCGACGTCATCCTCATCCTCGACGCCGACGACCTGCGCGTCCGCTACGCCAGCCCGTCGGCGCCCAGCATGTTCGGCCAGTGCGAGCTGCTGGGCGCCGACCTGGTCGAGCAGACCGGCCCCGACGGCCGCGCCGCCGTACGCGAGCAGCTCAAGACCGCCCCGGGCGGCCCGACCGGCAGCGTCGCCGACTGGACCGTGCTGCGCTGCGACGGCCAGCGCGTCGAGGCCGAGGCGATCTGCCGGGACCTGCGGGGCGAACCGGCCATCGCGGGCATCGTGGTGACCCTGCGCGACGTGACGGTGCAGCGGCGGCTGCAGCGCGAGATGGAGTTCCACGCCTACCACGACTCGCTGACCGGGCTGATGAACCGCACCGCGTTCCGGCGCAGGCTGTCGGAGGCCACCGCGCGGGCCCAGCGCCTCGGCTCCCACGCCGGCGTGCTCTACCTCGACCTCGACGACTTCAAGCTGGTCAACGACAGCCTCGGGCACGAGGCCGGCGACCGGCTGCTGCGCCTGGCGGCCGAGCGCATCGTGGGCGAGCTGCGGCCGTACGACGTCGCCGCGCGGCTGGGCGGCGACGAGTTCGCGGTGCTGGTGGAGGACGCGACCGCGCCGCAGACGGTCTACTCCGTCGCCGACCGCATCGTGGCCGCCCTGGCCCGGCCGTTCGACCTCGACGGGCGGCTGGTCTCCGGCCGCGCCAGCGTCGGCGTCGCGTTCACCGCCGACGGGCACAGCGCCGCGGACCTGCTGCGCCAGGCCGACGTCGCCCTGTACGCCGCCAAAGCCCAGGGCAAGGGCCGGTGGCTGCGGCACGACCCCAGCCTGGACACGCAGACCGCCGAACGCCTGCAGCTGCGCGCCGAGCTGGAGCAGGCCCTGCCCAACGGCGAGTTCCTGCTCGAATACCAGCCGATCGTGCGCCTGGCCGACCGCGCCACCGTCGGCTTCGAGGCGCTGCTGCGCTGGGACCACCCCACCCGGGGCAGGCTCATGCCGGGCCGGTTCATCGAGATCGCCGAGGACACCGGTGCGATCGTGGCCATCGGCAACTGGGCCCTGACCGAGGCCGCCACCGCCGCCGCGACCTGGCCCACGGGCCTGGACGGCACCGCGCCGTACGTCAGCGTCAACGTCTCGGCCCGCCAGTTCCGCGCCGCCGGGTTCGCCGGCCACGTGCTGCACACGCTCGAGGTGACCGGCCTGCCCGCCCGGCGCCTGCTCCTGGAGATCACCGAGACGCTGCTGCTGCGCGACGACGAGCAGGTCTGGCACGACCTGGCCAGCCTGCGGCACGCGGGGGTACGGGTGGCCATCGACGACTTCGGCACCGGCTACTCGGCCCTGAACTATCTGCGCCACACCGCGCTGGACGTGCTCAAACTCGACCGGGTCTTCACCAGCGGCAGCACCACCTCCCAGCACCAGGCCGACCTGGTGGCGGGCATCGTCACCCTGGCCCGCACGATGAACCTCGACGCGGTCGCCGAGGGCGTCGAGCAGCAGTCCGAACTCGACCAGCTGCTGCGCGCGGGCTGCCCCTACGGCCAGGGCTACCTGTTCGCCCGCCCCATGAGCGCCGAAGCCGCCCGAGCCTGGCCCACCACCCCGGTGGCCGCCGCCCGCCCGGCGAGATCCTGAGGGCCGTAGGTCGTATCGGTCGCGGCCGGCGGGGGCCGATCGTGGCAGGATGTCGCGGTGGATCACTTCGTTCAGGTCGTCACGACCGCTGACTCGCGGGCGGCCGCGGACGCGCTCGCCGCCGCGGGCGTCGAGGCGCGCGCCGCGGCCTGTGCGCAGGTGGACGGGCCGGTCACGAGCACCTACCGGTGGCAGGGGGCGGTGGAGACGGCCGAGGAGTGGCGGATCACGTTCAAGACCAGCGCGGCCGCGTACCCCCGGTTGGAGGGTGTCATCAGGGAGAACCACTCCTATGACGTGCCCGAGATCCTGTGCCTGCCGGTCACGGCCGGCCACCCCGCTTATCTCGCGTGGGTGGCCGGTGAGGTCGAACCGGGCTGACGACCGTCAGAGGCGCTGGTACTCCTCCCAGGTCAGCTTCGGCGTCACCGCCGGACCGTCGTCGGGCGCCCGGTTGGCCAGCCCGTTGAGGCCCAGGTAGTAGTCGCCGGCCTGGTTGCGGGCCGGGGTGGACAGGTCCGTGTCGGCCAGCGCGATCGCGTGGATGTGGTACGGCCAGTCGCCCTGCGCGGGCGTACGCACCCAGGCCGCGAAGCCGACCTGCCGCAGCCGCCTGGCCACGGTGGTCCGCTGGGCGGCCGTCATCCCGGCGACGGAGACGTCCAGCGCCCCGCCGCCGTCGTGGGTCCCCGCCGAGGTCGGATCGTTGCCCGGGCTGTACGAGCCCTGGTCGAACGCCAGCTGGAACCCGAGCAGCCGCTCGGCCTCCAGCACCATCGCCTTGGTACGGGCGTTGACGGGCACACCCCGGAAGGTCGACTGCGCCCCGGGCGAGATGGACCTGATCACGGTGTAGCGCTGCTCGCCGAGCAGCCGCAGCGAGGTCGGGCCGGGCAGTCCGGTCGCGTCCAGCCCGGTGTAGCCCAGCGACCGCTGGTAGGCGGCGTACGCCTCGATCGTCCTGGTGCCGAAGTGCCCGTCGACATAGGTCGCCGCGAGCAGGCCCAGATCCCGCAGCGCCCGCTCCACCAGCAGCACACTGTCCTTGCTGCCCGGCGTGATGGCCGTGTCGGCGCGGCGCGGGTCGATCTGCGCGGCCTTCACCACCGCCTCCATGTCGACCGTGGGCAGCGCGGCCCGCGCCGGCGCCGTCCATGCCCCGGCGGCCAGGACGGCGGTCACCCCAGCCGTGACCAGGCGTCTTCTCGTAAGCATCGGGCCTCCCCAACAGCTTGGGCGAGCCCGGTCCGGACCCGCCCGCGTCGATGTCGGGCCGACCGTAGCCCTGGTCACTACACCTGGGGTACAAGGTCGCTACAGCGCCGGTGCGGGACGGCCGGGGCGGTCCCGCACCGGCGGCCGGTCAGGCGGTCACGTGCCCGGCGGTCCAGCAGGCGCTCTGCGTGTGGCAGTTCACCAGCGCGTCCAGCGCCGCGTGCAGGGCCGCGCGGCGCGTCGCGGTCAGCGTCCCCGCGAGGTTGTTCAGCTGGTACGGGTCAGCCGTCCGGTCGTAGTACTCCCGCTCGCCGTCGGTGTACTCGACGTAGGTGTAGCTCGCCGTGCGCAGCGCCGAGTAGGTGACCGGGTTGCCGGCGCGCACCGCCTGCAGGTCGGGGTCGTCGGCGGCCTGGTTCGGGCCGCGGTGCTCGATCAGCGAGGCGTTGCGCCACCCGGTGGCCGGCTCTCCGTTGAGCAGCGGCAGCAGGCTGCGGCCGTTGATGTTCGGGTCGACCGCGGCCGCACCGATGCGCTGGAACGTCGGCGCCAGGTCGATGTTCTGCACGATCTCGGGCCGGGTGCTGCCCGCGGCGACGCCGGGTCCGATCACGATCAGCGGCACCCGGACGTCGGTGTCGAACGCGGTCATCTTGCCCTGGGTGAGCCGGTACTCCCCCATGTGGAACCCGTTGTCGGAGGTGAACACCAGGTACGTGTCGCCGGCGACGCCGCTGGCCGCCAGCTGCGTGCGCACGTCCCGGATGAGCCGGTCGACGGCCTGCACCGACTGGGCGCGCTTGCGGAAGTTGGTGTCGATGGCGGTCTTCTCGGCGGCGGTCAGCGGCTCGTTGCCGGCCAGCCACGACGGGGCATCGGCGGGCAGCTTGTTGAACGCCGGGGTGCGCGGTGCGGTCAGCCCCGGGAAGTCCGTCAGGTCCTCCGGCGCCGGGGTGAACGGCCCGTGCGGCGCGAACGTGGCGATCTCCAGCAGGAACGGCTTGCCCGCCGCGACCGAGTCGCGGATGAAGGCGCGGCCCTTGCCGGAGACGACGTCGGTGAGGTAGTCGGCGGGTGAGCTGCCGTAGTGGACGACCGTGTGGTTCTCGTTGAGGTCGTAGTCGTACTCCGGGTAGCCGTTGCCCGCGACCCGCCAGTCCGACCAGCCGGGCGGAACGTAGGGCAGGGCCCCGCCCTGGGTGTCGCCGGGCAGGTAGCCGTTGAGGTACTTGCCCATCATCGCGGTCGCGTAGCCCTGTCTCTGCAGGGCGGTGGCGAAGGTGCGGTCCTCGTTGCCCCGGCCCTTGAACACCGCGAAGCCGCCGTCGGTGCCGCCGTTGGTGAACACGCCCGTGTCGTGCGGGAACTCGCCGGTGAAGATGGACGAGCGGGACGGGCAGCACAGCGAGTCGGTGACGGTGTAGTTGGTGAACGTCATACCGTCCTGCTGCAGCCGCTGGACCTGCGGCATGTACTGGACCAGGTTCCAGGCCAGGTCGTCGGTGAGGACCAGCACGATGTTGGGCGGGGTCGCGGCCGCGAGCGGGGCGCCGTCACCGGGCTGGTCGGTGCCGGCGGCGGGGGTGGGGTTCCAGGCTGCCAGTGCGGTGAGGCTCGCGACGACGAGACCTGCGACCATCCGGCGGTTGAATCGATGCATGTCGAACATGCTGATCAGTCGTTGTTAGCGGGTGGCGAAGATACTTCGGGCGAAATGTTAATTACATTCCCCTGACATACGGGCTGCGCCATTGCCCGCGGGGCCAGGCAACCCATATAATCTATAGAAATAGTAGGAATACTTCCGACCGTCCGAACGGGAATGTGCGGAGCAGTGCATATCACGGCCAGGCACGACTACGCGGTGCAGGCGATGCTCGCCATCGCCGCGGTCGGCGGCGGGCACGTGACGACCGGCGAACTGGCCGCGCTGCAGGGCATCCCGGCGACCTACCTCGCCCCGCTGCTGTACGACCTGCGCCGGGCCGAGCTGCTCAGCAGCCGGGCCGGCACCGACGGCGGATACTGCCTGGCCCGGCCCCCGGAACGGATCTCCGTCGGCGACGTCATGCGCGCGGTCAGCGGCGAGCTGAGCAGCATCCGCGGCCGCCCGGCCAGCTCGATCACCTACGTCGGAGCGGCTCGGGCGCTGCCGCGGTTCTGGCAGTCGCTGCATTCGGCGACCGGCCGCATGCTGGACGGCACCACGCTGCGCGACCTGCTCGAGCGGCTGACCGAGACGAGCGGCTGACGCCCGGTCGGCGCGCCGCACGAAGCGGCCCGCGGGTTCGTCGGTGGGCGACTCCAACGTCCACCGCCGGCCCGCGGGCCCGCGTACTCCATTCGCGACTCAGACCGCGCCGACCGCTTCCGGCCGGCCCTGGACCGCGCCGACCTCGGGCGCGACGCGCACCTGGACCTCGGACCCGACCCGCAGGTCCAGCGCCAGGAACTCGTTGCGGGTGAGGGTCACCGTCACGTCCTGCTCGCCGACCGCCACCTCCACCCGGATCTCGAACCCGATGCGGGTGATCCGCTTGACCCGGCCCGACACCGCGCCGGGGTCGGTGCTGTCGGTGAGCAGCTGCAGGTCGTGCGGGCGCACCAGGCGGTCGCCGAGTTCGGTGACCGGGCCGAGGAAGCGCATGACGAAGTCGTTGGCCGGCTGGTCGTAGAGCTCGTCGGGCGAGCCGACCTGCTCGACGCGGCCTTCGTTGATCACGACGATCTCGTCGGCGACCTCGAGCGCCTCCTCCTGGTCGTGCGTGACGAAGACCGTGGTGACGTGGACCTCGTCGTGCAGGCGGCGCAGCCAGTCGCGCAGCTCCTTGCGCACCTTGGCGTCCAGGGCGCCGAACGGCTCGTCCAGCAGCAGCACGCTGGGCTGCACCGCCAGCGCCCGGGCCAGGGCCATGCGCTGGCGCTGCCCGCCGGACAGCTGCGCGGGCAGCCGGTCGGCGAACTGCGACAGGTGGACCAGCTTCAGCAGCTCGTCGACCCGCGCGCGGATCTCCTCCTTGGGCTTCTTGCGGATCTCCAGTCCGAACGCGACGTTGCGCGCCACCGAGAGGTGCTTGAACGCGGCGTAGTGCTGGAACACGAAGCCGACGTTGCGCTTCTGCGGCGACAGCCGGGTGGCGTCCACGCCCTCGATCTCGACCCGGCCGGTGTCGGCCGTCTCCAGGCCCGCGATGATCCGCAGCAGCGTCGACTTGCCGCCGCCGGAGGGCCCGAGCAGGGCGGTGAGCCCGCCGGAGGGGATGCTGACGGAGACGTCGTCGAGGGCGACGAAGTCCCCGAACCGCTTGGAAACTCCTGTGATCTCGATGCTCAACGGTCTTCCTTAGGGCGGAGGGCGGAGACGACGATGATGCAGGCCACCGCCACGAGGGCGAGCAGGAAGGCGGTGGCGTACGCGCCGGGCTTGTCGAAGTTGAGGTACTTCTCCTCCACGACCAGCGTGGCGGTACGGGTGTCGCCGAGCACGTTGCCGGAGACCACCTTGACCGCGCCGAACTCGCCCAGCGACCGGGCGAGGCTCAGCACGACGCCGTAGATGACGCCCCACTTGATGGACGGCAGGGTGATGCGCCAGAACGTCTGCAGGGCGTTGGCGCCGAGGCTGCGCGCGGCCTGCTCCTGCTCCTCGCCGACCTCTTCGAGGACCGGCACGACCTCGCGGATCACCAGGGGCAGCGCCACGAACACCGTGGCCAGCACGATGCCCGGCGTGGCGTAGATGATCTGGAAACCCGCGTCCTCCAGGGCCGGGCCGAACCAGCCGGTACGGCCGCCGTAGACGAGGATCAGCGACAGGCCGACCACGATCGGGGACACCGACAGCGGCAGGTCGAGCAGGGGGCTCAGCCACCGCTTGCCCGGCAGGGCGTAGCGGACCAGCAGGATCGAGATGCCCACGCCGAACACCGTGTTGATCACCACGGCGATGAGCGCCACCTGCACGGTCAGGCCGAGGGCGTGCACGATGTCCGGGTCCTCGAGCAGGCCGGTCAGGCTGTCCACACCGTCGGCGAAGGTGTTCTTGGCGACCAGGTACACCGGCCACGCCACCAGGAAGAACAGGTACACGATGACGAGCAGGCGGATCAGGTAGGCGATCGGACCGCGGCGGGCGCGGGTGCGGTGGTGGGACAGCTCAGCCACGGCGCACCAGCCTCCGCTGCAGGGTGTCGACGACGACCAGGACGATGAACGAGATCACCAGCAGGATCGTGGCGACCGCGGCGGCGCTGTCGAGGTTGTCGTTCTCGATGCTGCTGAGGATGCGCACCGAGGCGACCTCCGTCTTCATCGGCAGGTTGCCCGAGAACAGGACGAGCGAGCCGTACTCGCTGACCCCCCGGGCGAACGACAGGGCCGCGCCCGCCGCGATGGCCGGCGTCAGGCTGGGCAGGATGATCCGGCGGAACACGGTGAACCGGCTCGCCCCCAGCGACATCGCCGCCTCTTCCACGTCGCGGTCCAGTTCGGCCAGCACCGGCTGGACCGTGCGGACCACGAACGGCAGCGTGACGAACTGGAACGCCAGGAAGACGGCGCCCCGGGTGTTGGCGATGTCGACGCCGATCGGGGTGATCGGCCCGTACAGCGCCAGCAGCACCAGGCCGGCGACGATGGTCGGCAGGGCGAACGGGATGTCGATCAGGACCTCCAGCACGCGCTTGCCGAAGAAGCGGTCCCGGACCAGCACCCAGGCGATCAGGGTGCCCATGAACACGTTGACCACGGTCACCCCGAACGCGGTGCCGACGGTCAGCTCGATCGCGGCCAGCGTCTGCTCGCTGGTGACAGCGTCCCAGAAATTACTCCAGCCGCCGGCTGCCGCGGTGGCCACGACAGCGGCCAGCGGGATCAGCACCAGCAGGCTGAACCACATCATCGTGACGCCGAAGCCGACCCCGGAAACCCAGGTCAGGGGGCGTCCATGCCGGATCGGCCGGCGGGAGACCGCCGGCCGATCCGTCGTGAGGGCCGTCGCCGTCACTTGGCCTTGCCCGAGGCCGCGATGATCTTGACGATGATGCCTTCCTTCTCGTCGAAGAACTTCTTCGACAGGGCCGACCAGCTCTCGAAGTCCTTGCTTACGGTGAGCAGCTTCGCCGGGGCCGGGAACGGGTTGGCCGCATCCTTGACGCCCTTGATGCCGGAGGTGTCGACACCCTCGATGATCGGGCGGAAGCCCTTGAGGGCGAACTGGCGCTGGCCGTCCTTGCTCAGCACGAAGCTCAGCCAGTCCTTCGCCTTCGGGTCGGCGTTCTTGGTGATCGCGCCCGGGTTCTCGATCAGGATCGTGGTGGCCGGGACGACCCAGTCGAACTTCTCGCCGGCCTGGGTGGCCAGGACGACCTCGTTCTCGTACGCCAGCAGCACGTCGCCGGTGCCGCCCAGGAACGCGGTGGTGGCGTCGCGGCCGCTGCCCGGCAGGGCGACGACGTTGGCGAACAGCTTGGTCAGGAACTCGGTGGCCTGCGCGTCGGTGCCGCCGTTGGCGGTGATGTGGCCCCACGCGGCGAGCGCGTTCCACCGGGCCGCGCCCGAGGAGGCCGGGTTCGGGGTGACGATGCCGATGCCCGGCTTGATCAGGTCGTCCCAGCCCTGGATGTTCTTCGGGTTGCCGGGCCGGACCGCGAGCACCACGATCGAGGAGGACACGATGCCCTTGTTCGGGCCGGCGTTCCAGTCCTTCTCCACCAGACCGGCGTCCACCAGGCGGGTGACGTCGCTGGAGACGGAGAAGTGGACGTAGTCGGCCTTCAGGCCGTTGACCACGGCACGGCTCTGGTCGCCGGAGGCGCCGTAGGAGGTCTGGAACTTGACGCCCTTGCCCGCGTCGGTCTTGTTCCACTCCGCCGCGATCGCCTTGTTGGCCTGCTCGGGAACCGCGAAACCGACGATGTGCAGGGTGGTGTCGGACGCCGGGGTGCCGGTGTTGTCGTCCTTGCCACCGCACGCCGACAGCGCCAGTACAACGGCGACGGCGAGTGCGGCGGTAGCTCTGATCCGGTTCTTCATGCGGAACCTGTCCTCCTCGGGGCGCGCAGAAGCGCACCGATCCCCACCGGTTCCCCGGCGCGGTCGGTTTTTCAGCAATGAAAGGGGTACGGCTGACTAGGTACAGGTGGTCGACCGAGGTACCTCACGCAGCACCGATGCCGCGCTCCGGGCGCATCCGTCGGATGACGGCGCGGTCCGGCTCGACCACGCCATGAATATCCCACTAAACCGCTAGGGTTTCAAGACTTTGTCTGGGCGCCCGGTCGAGATGGACTTCGGTTTCCGATTTGCCGCTTGATGCACGACCGAACGGCCGATCCGCTCCTCCCGCGAAGAGTCGACCACCCGGCCGTCGGGCGACCACCTCCCGCAGACCGACCAGCCGACCGCAGCGGTCACCCCGGAGAAGATCACGCTCTGCGGCAACGCCCTCCGGCCCCAGGCCGCACCACGACCACAACCGACGATCAGCGCGCAGAACCCCGTTCACCGCGTCCGATCCCGATACGCAAGGCCGCCGCACCGCCCGCCGCAAGCAGAAACGCGCCGCCCGCTCCAGGCAAGGAACGCGCCGCCCGCTCCAAGCAAGGAACGCGCCGCCCGCTCCGAGTGAGGAGATCGCCCCCCGGTTACGATCACGCCAGCAAGATCGCGATCCGCGGTCAGCCCGCCGTGCCAGAGGCCCCACTCTGGCCGCAAATGCTGACCGGCGACGAAGTCGCCACGTTCAGCACGCCCGATCCGATAGACGACGCGGCCACGCCGCCCAGAACCGGTGAGAAGTCGACCGCAGACTGCGATCAAGTCAGAAAGATCGTGGTCCGCGGTCGGCCCGCCGTACAGACGCCCCTGCTGCGGTGCCGAGACCGGTCGGCGTCTACGCGTCGCGCGCGGGCGCGGGCGCGGTCCCGGAATAGCGATCAAGCTCCGCCGCACGGACAAGGCGAGACCCAGCCGCACCGGGCCCGCGGCTGGCCCCGCATGCGGCTTGCCCCGCCACGTAATGCGACCGCAACCTGCGATCACTCCCACCCCGCCCCCCGTAGATCACGGGCTGCGGTCCAACAGTGGCTTTGAAGTACGCAGAGCGACCGCAGGTGGCGATCAACGGGCCGAGGAGGCCGTTGATCGCCACCTGCGGTCAGGAACAAGGGCGGGTGGGCCGGACGCCTGTCAGAAGCGGGTCTCGGCTTCGAGATCGAGGGCAAGCCACAGGTCGCGGGCGGTTTCGAAGGACCGGTCCGGCTCCAGCGTGGCGAGCTGCTCCAGTACCAGTTCGGGCGCGTCCCGCTCCACCGCGAACTGAACCAGCCGCCGGCCGTCGGCCGGGAAGCCCGCCAGCGAGACGTACTGGCCGATCAGGGCCCGCAGTTCGCGCCGGTCTGGATCCCGCTCGTCATCGGCGACCGCGGTGCTCCGGCCAGGAGCGTCCCAGCTGCGGGGATCGAGTTCGTCACGTTCACGTATGCGCTGACCAGCGCCGTCTTCCGGGGTCTGAGTCATGGCAGTTCAGGTTCCCACCCCGCACCGGAATAAACCGATTCGCCATATCTGTCCCCGGCGGCGGGCACTCCGATTGCCCGTCCCCACGGGCGGGTAGCAGATCACCGGGAGGGAGGTGGCCGGTGACGGCAGCGACCGCGGGCCGCGAGCGGGCGGCGGCGTGCCTGGTCGGCATAGCCGATGAGCTGGAGCGCCTCGGGCGGGCCGGGTACCGGGTGGGCGCGTTCCACCGGGCGGCGGAGGCGGTACGGGCGCTGACCGAGGTCGAACTGGTCGGCCGGATCTCCGCCGGGACGCTCGCCGAGCTGCCGGGACTCGGGCCGGTGACGGCGGGAGTCGTGGCCGAGGCGGTGACCGGCGAGGAGCCGGGGTACCTGGTGCGGCTGCGGGAGGAGCGGGTACCGCTCGAACCGGCCGCCCGGGAGCTGCTGGAACAGCTGCGCGGCGACTGCCATACCCATTCCGACTGGTCGGACGGGAACGCCGGCATCGAGGCCATGGCCGACAGGGGGCGGGCGCTGGGCCGGGAGTACCAGGTGCTCACCGACCACTCGCCCCGGCTGGCCATCGCCCGCGGGCTGAGCGCCGAACAGCTGGCGCGGCAGCTGGACGTGGTGGCCGCGTACAACGCCGAGCGGGGCGGTGACGGGTTCCGGCTGCTCAGCGGGATCGAGGTGGACATCCTCGCCGACGGCAGCCTGGACCAGACCCCCGAGCTGCTGGACCGGCTCGACGTGGTGGTCGCCAGCGTGCACAGCCACCTGCGCGCACCGGCCGAGGTGCTGACGCCGCGCATGCTCGCCGCGGTCGCCGACCCGCACACCGACGTCCTCGGCCACTGCACCGGCCGGGTGCTGCGCCGTGACAGCGGCCGTACCACGGTCAAGACCAGGCCGGAGAGCACGTTCGACGCCGCGGCCGTGTTCGCGGCCTGCGCCCGCCACGGCGTGGCCGTGGAGATCAACTCGCGGCCGGACCGGCTGGACCCGCCGGAGCCGCTGCTGCGGCTGGCCGCCGAGACCGGCTGCCTGTTCGCCATCGACTCCGACGCCCACTACCCGGTGCAGCTGGACTGGCTGGCCTTCGGCTGCCAGCGGGCGGCCCGGTGCGGCATCACCGCCGACCGGGTCGTCAACACCTGGCCGGTGGCGCGGCTGCTCGCCTGGACCGGCCGGCAGGTCAGGCGTTCGGGCGGTCGTCGTCCCAGGTCGCCGCGGTGAAGCGCCAGCCTTCGGGGGTACGCAGGAACTGCATGCTCTTCGTCCCCCCGCCCGTGAACGGCTCGCCCCGCAGCACCCCGCGCTTGCGGTAGCGGCTCAGCCGCTGCGCGACGTCACCGAAGACCACCGTCTGCGACCACGTCTCCTCCTCGCTGAATCCGGTCAGCTCCCCCGAGGTGAGCAGCTTCTGCCGGGGCGCGATGAACGAGCCCAGGTCGCAGAGCTGCCGCGCGGGCCCGCCGTTGGCGATCACGCCGCCGGGGACGAACAGGCGGTGGATCGCGCCGAGGTCCGGCACGGCACCGTCGGCGTTGGCGAACAGCGCGAAGAACGCCGCGACCAGGCGGTCGAGCTCTTCCCGGTCCGCGTCGCCGGCGGCCCGGCGGGCCAGCCACTCCGGGGCCAGCACGGACCAGATCTCGCTGTCGCTGCGCCCGCCCCGGCCGTCGGGGTGGGTCGAGCGCAGCACGGCGTCGCGGCTCATGCCCAGCCGCTTGGCGACGGCGATGCTGCGCACGTTGCCCGCTGTCACGTGCCACTCGACGCGCTGGATGCCGCGGTCGCGGATCGCCCAGTCCAGAATGCGCTCGGCGGCCCGGGTGACCAGGCCGCGGCCCTCGGCGGTGGGCTCCAGCCAGCAGCCCGCCTCGCAGACGCCCCGCTTGGCGTCCAGCGACACGAACATGACGCCGCCGACGAGCCGGTCCTCCTCCCAGATGCCCCAGATGCCGCCGTCGTCGCGGGTGCGCCGGTCGGCGTAGCGCTCCAGCACGTGGCGGGCCTGGGGCAGGTCGTCGGCGACGAACGACGCGCCCACCCAGGGCCTGATGTGGTCGCGGCACCGGTCCAGGTTGGCCAGGAACTCCTCGGCGTGCCATGGCTCCAGCGGGCGCAGCTGGGCGGTGGCGGTGAGGGGCAGCGCGAACATCGGATCCTCCGGAGCGGCATTCAAGTGCATAACAAACGTTTGGTATGTACGCTAGCACGCATGCCACCCGCCCGCGCCGACCACGACTCCCGCCGCGAAGCCGTCTCCGCCGCGGTCTGGCAGGTGCTGGCCGAGCACGGCTTCGGCGGGCTGACCCTGCGCGCGGTGGCCACCGCGATGGGCGCCTCCACCGGCCTGGTCACCCACTACTTCAGCGGCAAGCGCGAACTCATCGCCCACGCCCTCGACATCCTGGAGACGCGCACGGCGCACCGGCCGCGCCCGGCCCCGGCCGCCCCCGGGCTGCCCGCGCTGCGCACCCACCTGCTCAACATCCTGCCGCTGACGCCCGACGGGGCGGCGATGAACCGGATCTGGGTCGGCTCCTGGGACGTCGCGCTGTCCGACCCCGACCTGTTCGCCGCGCAGACCTCCCGCTACGAGCGCATCCGGCAGGTGCTGCGCGACTGCGCCGCCGACGCCCAGCGGCTCGGCCAGCTGCCCGAGGGCGACCCGGACCAGGTCGCCGCGACCGCCCTGTCGTTCACGCACGGGCTGGTCGTGCAGGCGCTGTTCGACCCGGACCGGTTCACCGCCGCACGGCAGACCGAGCTGACCGACGCGTTCCTGGCCGCCCTCGCGGTCAGCCCCTGAGCGCCGCGACCGCCGCCCGGGCCTCCTCGGCGATCAGGTCGGCGTTGATCGCCGCACCGGCCAGGGCGCCGGCGGCCGCCGCCGCGCCCACCTGCGCGCTGAGGTCGGTGAGGTTGCCCGCCGCCCAGACGCCGGGCACCTCGGTGCGGCCGGTCGGGTCGACCACCGGGACGTGCTCGCCCATCCCCGACGGATGGGCCACCGCGTGCAGCCCGAACGCGGCGAGCAGCTCGGCGCGGGCCACCATCCGGGTCGACACGGCCAGCACCTCGCGGGCGACGACGGTGCCGTCGTCGAGCCGTACCCCCGCGATCCGGTCGTCGGCGGTCTCCACCGCCGCGACCGTGCCCGGCACGATGGTGACACCGCGCGCGGTGAGCTGCTCGGCCTGCTCGCCGGCCAGCGGCACCGTCCCCGCGAAGTAGGTGACGTCGGCGCTGAGCTGCCGGAACAGCAGCGCCTGGTGCACCGACATCGGGCTGCCCGCCAGCACGCCGACGGCTCGGTCGCGGACCTCCCAGCCGTGGCAGTACGGGCAGTGCACCACGTCCCGGCCCCACCGCTCCCGCAGCCCCGGCACCGGCGGCAGTTCGTCGACCAGGCCGGTGGCCAGGAGCAGGCGGCGCGCGGCGACGGTCCGCCCGTCGACCAGCGTCACGGTGAACCCGTCCCCGCCCTTGGCGACCGCCCCGACCTCGCCGGGCACCACGTGGCCACCGTAGCCGCGCACCTCGTCGCGGCCGCGGGCCAGCAGCTCCGCCGGGGGCATGCCGTCGCGGGCCAGCAGCCCGTGCACGCCCTCGGCCGGGGCGTTGCGCGGCCGCCCCGCGTCGAGCACCACCACCGACCGGCGGGACCGGCCCAGCATCAGCGCCCCGCTCAGCCCGGCCGCGCCGCCTCCGACCACCACCACGTCATAGCTGTCCGCCAGCTGCTCAGTCATCCTGACCACCTCCACGGCAACCCTGGCGCGAGCCGTACCGAATCCGCAAACGCTCTTGCTGATCTGGCAAACTGGAGGCATGGACCACGACCTTGATCAGGCCCTGGACGCGGTCGGCGGCCGCCTGCGGGCGCTGCGCCGCCAGCGGGACGTGACGCTGACCGACCTGTCCGCCGAGACCGGCATCTCGGTCAGCACCCTGTCCCGGCTGGAGTCCGGCACCCGCAAACCCACCCTGGAGCTGCTGCTCCCGCTGGCCCGCGCGTACGGGGTGACCCTCGACGAGCTCGTCGACGCGCCACCCACCGGCGATCCGCGCATCCACCTGCGGCCGGTGACCCGCCACGGGATGACCATGCTGCCGCTGACCCGGCGCGCGGGCGGCATCCAGGCGTACAAGATCGTGCTGGCGCCCGGCGACCGGTCCGGCGGACCCGACCCCCGCACGCACGAGGGCTACGAGTGGCTGTACGTCCTGAACGGACGGCTGCGGCTGATCCTGGGCGACCACGACCTGGTGCTCGCCCCCGGCGAGGCGGCCGAGTTCGACACCCGGGTGCCGCACTGGTTCGGCCCGGCCGAGTCCGAGCCGGTCGAGTTCCTCAGCCTGTTCGGCCGGCAGGGCGAGCGGGCGCACCTGCGCGCCCAGCCCAGGTCGAAGCAGCCCTGAGGCGGCAGGGACCCGCCTCGATGGACGCGGGGCCGCGCCGTACCCTACTGCGAGTCGGGAAGGGATTCGGCTCGCGAAGGTGGTCGCGGTGGTCCGTGCGGGAACGGTGCTGGCCGGGCGTTATCAGCTCGAACAGCGGGTGGGCAGCGGCGGCATGGGCGAGGTGTGGCGGGCCTTCGACCGCGTGCTGAGCCGCACCGTGGCGGTGAAGTGCCTGCTGAGCGGGGCGGACGAGCCGAGCTTCGTCGACCAGTTCCGCGCCGAGGCCCGCATCATGGCCACCGTCAGCCACCCCGGCGTCGTCGAGGTGTACGACTTCGGCGACGACCCCGCCACCGGCGTCTACCTGGTGATGAAGTTCATCGAGGGCGAGTCGCTGGCGCACACCCTGGCCCGCGAGGGCCGGCTGAGCCCGGCGGCGACGATGCGGCTGGTCGCCGAGGCCGCCGAGGCCCTGCACGCCGCCCACGAGCGGGGCGTCACCCACCGCGACATCAAGCCCGGCAACCTGCTGCTGCGACCGAACGGCAGCGCGCTGGTCACCGACTTCGGCATCGCCCGCTCGGCCGACACCACCGGCCACACCACGACCGGGCTGCTGATCGGCACCGCCGGATACATGGCGCCGGAGCGGGCGATGGGCCGACCGGCCACCCCGGCGTCCGACCTGTACTCCCTCGGCGTCGTGGCCTACCGGTGCCTGACCGGCCAGCTGCCGTTCGCCGGGGAGAGCCTGGTCGAGATCGCGATGCGGCACGTCCACGACGACCCGCCGCCGCTGCCGCCGGAGGTGCCCGCCGACGTCCGCGCGGTGGTGGAGCGGGCGATGGCCAAGGACCCCGCCCGGCGCTGGCCCTCCGGCGAGGCCCTGGCCCACGCGGCCCGCCGCCTGTCGGCGCAGGACCAGCCGCGCTACCGGCCCGGCGTGGCGACCGCACCCACCCGGCCCCAGGCGGTCGCGGCGGTGCCCACCGGCCGCCGGACCGCCACCGGTCGGCGCAGCACCAGGCGGCCGCTGGTCTTCGCGGCCGTCGGTCTGGTCGTCGCGGCCACCGCCGTCACCGCGTTCGTGGCCAACCGCCCCGCGCAGGCACCACCGCAGAGTCTGACGAGCAGCCCCAGTCCCAGCGCCGAGGCCGTGAGCCCGGCGGCGGTCGACGTCGCCACCAGCGCCGCGGCGACTCCGAGCCCCGCGACCGCGGTGCCGAGCCCCGGCGCCGCCAGCCCGAAGCCGAGCGCCGCGACGGGGCTCACCGCCCCCAACGGCCTGACCGCGACGCCGATCAGCGCCAGCACGATCCGGCTGCGGTGGAAGGACCGGTCCGGCGGCGAACGCGGCTTCACCGTCATCGACGGCATGCTGTCCAAGGACGTCGGTGCGAACATCACCACCCTCGACTGGACCGGTCTGGCACCGGCCAGCCGCTCCTGCTTCAAGGTACGCGCTTTCGACGCCACAGGCGTCTCGCCGTACTTCCCGACCGCGCAGACCGAGTGGGTCTGCGCGGTCAGCCTGGACGGCTCTGGGCCGACCGCGCCGACCGACCTGACGGCGACCGCGGTGGACTCGGGCACGATCCGCCTGCGATGGGTCGACAACTCGTCCGACGAGGACGGGTTCAGCGTGATGGACAGCCTCGAATCGAGGCCGGTCGGCGCCAACGTGACCACTTTCGACTGGACCGGCCTGGCCCCCGGCACCTACAAGTGCTTCAAGGTCCGGGCACGCAACTCCGCCGGAGTGTCGCCCTGGGCTCCCGCGCCGCAGCATGAGTGGGCCTGCGTCACCACACCGGCCACCTGATCCGGCCTCAGTCCCAGCACGCCAGCAGCTCGACCGCCTCGCGGGTACGCGGATGGTCGGCCCCCTGGACCCGCCGCATGTCGGCGAGGACCTCGGTCAGGTCGGCCACCGCCCCCGCCGGGTCCCCGCCCGCGTGCCGCAGTTCGGCCAGCTGCTGGCGGATCCGCAGCGTACGGGGGTGGTCCCGACCCATCACCTCGCCCACCGCCGCCCCGACCTCGGCCAGCTCCGCCTCCGCCGGCTGCCCGGACCGGCCGCGCCAGTACGCGAGGTTGGCCCGGCACGTCAGCGTGGTCGGGTGCCGCGGCCCCAGCGCCGCCTGCGCGTCGGCGACGGCCGTGGCGAACTCCGACACCGCCTCGGTCAGGTCTCCGGCCAGCGCCCGCCAGTAGGCCAGGTTGTGCCGGGCCAACAGCGTCTCCTGGTGCAGCCGCCCGACCGACTCCGCCATTCCCGCCACCGCCTCGGTGTACGTCCGCACCGCGCCCTCGGCGTCGCCGGTCTCCCCCACCCACCTGCCCAGTTGCGACATGGCGATCAGCGTGTCCAGGTGCGCGGGTCCCAGCGACTCGGCGAGGTCGGCGGTGATCGCGGCGTACCCGGCGCGGGCCGCGTCCGCATCACCCGACAGGCCCTGGCACAGTGCGAGGCTGCGCCGGGCAAGCAGCACCGTCAGGTGCCGCGGCCCGAGCGCGGCGGCCGCCTCGTCGATCAGCACGGCCAGGTCGGCCTGGGCGGCCACGGCGTCGCCCAGATCCACCTGGTGCCGCGCCTCGTTCAGCCGCGCCTCGAAGGTGTCCGGATGGACGGCGCCCAGCAGCCGCTGGGCCTCGCGGCGCACCACCACCAGCTCCGCGTGGGCTGCCGCGGATTCGCCCAGCTCACCGGTGGCGCACGCCAGCTGCATCCGCAGGAACAACACGTCGCGGTGCTGCTCGCCGAGGCGTTCGCGGGCCTGGGCCAGCAGCACGCCGACCACCTCCCGGGCCGCGACCGTCCGGCCGAGGGCGAGCAGGTGCTCTCCCACGCGGCGCAGCACCGGATGCATGCCGTCGCGCCACAGCTGCTCACCGACGGCGCGCCGCAGCGCCGTGACGCTGTCGAAAAGCGCGGGCAGGCCGCTGCCGGCATCGGCCGCCCACAGCTGCTCCAGTGCGTCGGCGGCGGCCTGGGCCAGCGCCGCCTGCTCCGGCACCGTCTCCAGCACCGCCCGCTGCACCAGCGCGTGCGTGGCCACGGTCGCGCCGTCGTGGGTGACCAGGCTGAGCCGGTGCAGCGCGCGCAGCGCCGCCAGCGCCTCGCGGGGCGAGCCGCCGGCCCAGGCGCAGGCGGCGCCGGTCAGCAGCAGGTCCTGCGGCACGCCCTCCGGCGCCAGCACCGACACCAGCTCCAGCATCCGCAGGGCGGCGCCCGGTCTGGCCAGCGCCGCCGCCCGCTGGGCGGCCAGCTGCCAGGTGCTCGCCACGGTCCGGTCGTGCCCGTCGGCCCGCGACGACGGCGGGAACAGGTCGGCCAGCCGCTCGCGCCGGTCGTCCAGCAGCCGCCGGTAGGCCGCCACCCCGGTCCGGCTGTCGATCAGGAAGGCCGCGGCCTGCGACAGCGCCAGCGGGAAATGGCCGAGCGCCTCGGCCAGGTCCGCCAGTTCGGCGTCGCTCGGGGCGTCCGGACCGGCCGGTACGGACAGGCGGCTGCGCAGGTAGTCGACCGACTCGGCCGCGCTGAACATGCCGACCGGCAGCACCCGGGCGTCGGGGCGCAGCACCTGTGCGTCGCGGCGGCGGGTGGTGACGATGCTGCGGCCCCGGTCGCCGATCGGCCACAGCCCGTCCAGGTCGGCCGGGTCGTCGACGTCGTCGAGCACGACCAGCCACGGCCGCCGGGCTCCGCGCAGCCACGCCACGAGCAGGTCGGCCTGGGTCTCCTCGTCGTGGCCGTAGCCGGGCTCGCGGTCGGCGGCGGCCAGGGCGCGCCAGGCGCGGGCGTACGCGGTGAGCACGGCCTGGCGGGAGGAGGCGGTGACCCACACGTACACCCCGCCGCCGCCCCGGGACCGGTGGAAGGCGGCGGCGGCCAGCTGCGACTTGCCCGAGCCGCCGGGGCCGGTCAGCACCACCTGCCGGACGGCCGGGTCGGCCAGCGCCGCGTCGATCGCCGCGGCGAGCCCGGTCCGGTCCCGCAGTGACACGGCGTCGCTCGGCGGGCGGCCGACGACGAGATCGGCGGTGGCGGGCGCGCGGGGCGCCGGGCGCTCGGTACGGTGCTCGTGCGCGGCCCGCCACAGCCGCCGCCACCGCTCCGGCGACGGCAGCGGCGCCGCCCCGGCCGCCGTGCCGCCGGTCATCGCGGCGACGGCCTGCACCAGCGCCAGCACCTGCTCGAAGTCGCGCGGCACCGACCTGCCGTTGACCCATTCGCCGAGGCGGCGGGCGTTGACGGCGACGCGCCGCCCCGACGGCAGCGCGATCGAGCCGGCCCGCCTGGCGATCACCTCGTCGGAGGCGTCGGGCACGAGTGCGCGCAGCTGCGCCAGCGCCGCCGCGAACCCGGCCCGGGGGTCGGCCGGTTCGCCGTCGCCGTGCTGCACCAGCCCCACCTGCGACATCCTCCTCCAGCGACGGTCCGATCACGATTCTAGGCGGGCCGCCCCGATCCGACCGCGACCGCCGGGCTGCCGGGGCGGGCCGCACCGGGGACTTTCCGCATGCCGGCGGCGGCCGTCTGAGCTGGGCCTGGTCCGTCACCGCCGCGATCGTCGGACCGCCCCGGCACGGCGCCCGACCTAGCGTCACGACCGGCGGACTCGCCCCGAGCCGCCTCCCTCGTGGGCACCCGAACCGAAAGGCCGTGGCCATCATGCGTGAACTCAGCCCCGTCGACCTCGACCGGCTGATCCAGTCGAACCGCCGGCTCAAGCTGGCCGCCCTGATCGTGATCGTGATCATCCTCGGGCTGGCGGCGGCGCTGGTGGCCGCCGGTCTGGACTTCCGGGTCGGCCCGCTGCTCGGCGTCGGCATCGGCGCGCTGCTGATCATTCCGCACCGGCGCCTGCTCACCGAGCTGGGACTCTCGCAGGCGGAGGCGAAGGAGATCCTGGCCGCGGAGCGCAAGCGGCGCCGCGCGGCGAACCGGTCCCGGTAGCCCCGGGGTGCTGGCCGGGAAATTGCGTATTCGGGGGGCATAGTGGACGTCTCGCGGTGATGCTGGACGAAAGACCAGCTCACCCGTGAGGTTGCCATGACTGCGGCAGAGCCCGTACGGAGCGGGCGGTTCTCCCCCGAGCTGCGCCAGATCCTGGTGCCGCTGGCGCTGGCACAGTTCATCTGCAGCTTCGCCGGATCCAACATGAACGTGATGATCAACGACATCAGCCAGGACCTGAACACGACGGTCCAGGGCGTCCAGATCGCCATCACGATCTTCCTGCTGGTGATGGCCGCGCTGATGATCCCGGGCGGCAAGCTCACCGACAAGTACGGCCGCAAGCGCTGCTTCCTCGCCGGGCTGATCCTCTACGGCATCGGCGCCCTGATGAGCGCCGTCTCACCCGGCCTGGGCGTGCTCATCCTCGGCAACTCGATCTTCGAGGGCGTCGGCACCGCACTGCTCATCCCGCCGGTCTACATCCTCACCACGCTGGTGTTCACCGGCGTCACCACCCGGGCCCGCGCGTTCGGCGCGATCAGCGCGCTGGGCGGCATCGGCGCCGCCGCGGGCCCGCTCATCGGCGGCCTCATCGCCTCGACGCTCGGCTGGCGCTGGGCGTTCGTGTTCCAGGCGGCCGTGATCGCCGCGATCGTCCTGCTCAGCCGCAAGATCCACGACCCGCTGCCACCGGACCCGGCCAAGCCGTTCGACACCAAGGGCGCGGTGCTGTCGGCGCTCGGCCTGGTGCTGATCGTCGCGGGCATCCTCGCCGCCGACGACAACCTGTGGGTCATGGTGGCCCTGATCGCCGCCGGCGTGCTGCTGCTCGCGCTGTTCTTCCGCTCGGTACGGACCAAGGAGCGCGCCGGGCAGGAGCCGCTGCTGTCGACCGCGCTGTTCCGCAACCGCACCTCCAACCTGGGCCTGGTCACCCAGAACGCGCAGTGGCTGCTGCTCACCGGCACCTCCTTCGTAGTCTCGGCCTACCTGCAGGTCGTCCGCGGCTACGACCCCATCCAGACCGGCATCATCTTCACCGCCACCACCGCCGGTCTGCTCGCCTCGTCGCTGGCCGCCGAGCGGCTCGCCCGCAGGCGCCCGCAGCGCCTGCTGATCCAGGTCGGGTTCGTGCTGACCGCGGTCGGCGTCGCCGCGCTGCTCGCGCTGGTCACCGGCTCGCCCAGCCCGTGGGCGTTCGCGCCCGGCCTGCTGCTCATCGGCCTGGGCCTGGGCATGATGCTGACCCCGTCGGTGAACGTGGTGCAGTCGGCCTTCCCCGACAGCCTGCAGGGTGAGATCTCCGGACTTTCGCGCAGCGTCTCCAACCTCGGCTCGTCGCTGGGCACCGCCGTGGCGGGCACCATCCTCGTCGCCGGGATCACCGTGACGCCGGAGCGGTCGTACGGGCTGGCCATGGCCGTGCTCGGCGTGGTGGCACTGGTCGCCCTCGTCGTGGCGGGGCGCCTGCCGCGCACCCCGGCCCCCACCTCGGCCGAGTGACCGGCGGCGGCTTCTCCGTTTCCCGGCCGCGAACGCGGGTATCGCAACGACGAAACCACGCTCGCAGTCAGCAAAGGAGGCCGCCATGGGTATCGGCGCCAGCATCTTCCTCATCGTTCTCGGCGCGATCTTCGCGTTCGCCCTGGACTTCCACATCGGCGGCGTGGACATCGACGTCGTCGGCTGGATCCTCATGATCGGCGGTGCCCTGGGCTTGATCTTCACCGCGTTCATCTGGGGTCCGCGCAACCGCCGCACCGTGGTGACCCGCGAGCCCGTCGTCACGCGCGACTCGGCGTCCGGGTACCGGGTGGAGGAGCGCACCGACATCTGACCCCCGCCGCAGCCCGCGGCCGCCGTGTCCACCCGGACCCGGCGGCCGCGCCGTTGCCGGGCCGGGGCGCCCGTGGTTCACCGGACGCGGCGGCGGCCCTGCTTCAGGGCGATCGGGGGCACGAACTCCCCGATCAGGGTGCGCTGCCAGCGCTGCCCGGTCTCCCGGCGCTCGGCCCGGGTGGTGAAGCGGTAGCGGTAGAGCTGCGCGCGCACGTACACGGGCGGCTTGCCCGGGAACGGGTCGGTGCGCAGCAGTCGCAGCGTCGGCCGGTCGCCGTCGAGCAGCTTGTGCAGCAGCCGCGGCAGCCAGGGCTCGGCGTACGCGGGCGACAGCGCCGCGAACCACATCAGCCAGTCCAGCCGCAGGTGGTACGGCGCGACCTGCGGCGGCAGGCGGCGCGCGTCGCCGGGTTTGCCCTTGAAGCCGTACTCGCGCCATACCGTGTCGGAGGTCAGCTCGGTCGCGTCGGTGCCCTCGATGACGATCTCGCGGCGCACCCGGGTGACGCTGCCGAACGCGCCGTACGTGTTGACCAGGTGCAGCCGGTCGAAGCTGGCGTTCATCAGCTGCCGGCGCGACAGCAGGTTGCGGGCCGGGCGCCAGCTCAGCACCAGCACCAGGACGGTGACCGCCAGCACGACGGCGGCGTACCAGGCGGGGGCGGCCGCGGTCGGACCGGTGCCGAGCACCGCCGACAGGTCCAGCACCGAGGCGGCCAGGATGATCGCCATCCAGTTGAGCCAGGAGAAGTTGCCCGAGGCGACCAGCCACAGCTGCGTCACGATGATGCAGGCCGCCGCTACGGTCGCCACCGGCTGCGGCGCGAACAGGCCGAACGGCACCACGAGCTGCACGAAGTGGTTGGCGGCGACCTCGACCCGGTGCAGCGGCCGCGGCAGCAGGTGGAACAGGCGGCTGAGCGGGCCGGGCATCGGCTGCGTCTCGTGGTGGTAGTACAGGCAGGTCAGGTCGCGCCAGCACCGGTCGCCCCGCAGCTTGATCAGCCCGGCGCCGAACTCCAGCCGGAACAGCAGCCAGCGCAGCAGCCACAGGACCAGCACGGGCGGCCCGACGCGCGCGTTGCCCAGGAACACGGCCAGGAACCCGGCCTCCAGCAGCAGGCTCTCCCAGCCGAACGAGTACCAGAGCTGGCCGACGTTGACGATGGACAGGTAGAGCGCCCACAGCAGCAGCCACAGCGCCATCGCGGCCCAGACGGGGACCAGGTCGCCGACGCCGAGCAGCAGCAGCGCCGACACGGCCGTCCCCGTCCAGGCCGCTGCCGCCAGCAGCCGGTCGGAGTAGCGCCAGTGGAACAGGCTCGGGGCGCGCGAGAACGGCGTGTAGGCCAGGTAGTCCGGCACCGGGGTCAGCCCGCGCTCACCGAGCAGCGGCCGGAACTGGTTCACCACCACCAGGAACGCCACCAGGTAGAGCCCGGCCAGGCCGCGCTGGAACAGCAGCCTGCCCCACCAGTACTCCGGTGCGGTGAACCAGTCCACCGTCACGGTCCGTCGAGGTCGATGCCGAAGACGCGGCGCAGCGCGGTGCGGGCCGCGTGGTAGCCGCACATGCCGTGCACGCCGGGGCCGGGCGGGGTCGCCGCCGAGCAGAGGAACACGGCGGGGTCCGGGGTGGCGTACGGAACCGGTGCCGCGGTCGGACGCAGCAGCAACCGCAGTCCGTCGGCGCGCCCGTTGGCGATGTCGCCGCCGATGTTGTTCGGGTTGCGCCGCGCGACCTGGGCCGGACCGGCCGCGACCCGCGCCAGTACAAGATCACGGAACCCTGGCGCGAACCGTTCCAGCTGCGCCTCGATGGGCCCGGTCAGGTCGCCGGTCCAGCCGTTGGGCACGTGCGCGTACACCCAGAGCACGTGCTGCCCGGTCGGGGCGCGGGTGGGGTCGACCAGGCTCGGCTGCGCCGCGATCAGGTACGGGTGCTCGGGTGCGCGGCCGCCGCGTACCGCACGCAGGGACGCGTCGATGTCGGCGTAGCCCGGCCCGACGTGGACGGTGCCCGCCTGCCGGCACGCCGGCGCCGTCCACGGAACCGGTCCCGCGAGCGCGTAGTCGAGCTTGAAGACGCCCGGACCCGGCTCGTAGCGGCGCATCCGCCGCGCGAACCGGTCCGGCAGCCGGTCCCCGGCCAGGTCGGCCAGGGCGCGCGGCGACACGTCCAGCAGGTACGCCCGCGCCGTGGGCAGCTCGTCCAGCGCCGTCACCAGGTGGCCGGTGAAGACCTTGCCGCCCAGCACCTGAAAGTAGCTCGACAGCGCCTCGGCCAGCCGCCGCGACCCGCCCTGCGGCGCGGGCCAGCCGAACCGGTGCGCGGCCAGCGCGAACAGCATCGCCACCCCGCCGGTCGCGGGCGAGGTCAGCGGCGCCATCACGTGCGCGCCGAGCCCGGCCAGCAGCGCCCTGGCCCGGGGCCCGCCGAACCGGTGCGCCAGCAGCGCCACCGGCAGCGCCGCCCGCGTGCCGAACCGCGCCAGCAGCAGCGGATGCCGGGGCAGGCCGTCCAGCGGAGCCCGCAGCACGTCCGGCGCCAGCTCGTCCCAGCGGCCGAGGAACGGCGCGACCAGCCGCCGGTACGGCTGCGCGTCGGCGCCCAGCGAGGCGGCGGTGCGCGCGACGGAGCGGTCCAGGACCGCCGCCGTCCCGTCCGGGAACGGATGCGCCAGCGCCACCTCGGAGTCCAGCCAGGTCAGCCCGTAGTCGTGCAGCGGCCACGCGCGCAGCACCGGCGAGCTGACGCCCAGGGGGTGCACCGCCGAGCACGGGTCGTGCCGGAAGCCGGGCAGGGTCAGCCATTCGGTACGCGCCCCGCCGCCGACGCTGTCGGCCGCCTCGTACGCGGCCACCCGCAGCCCGGCGCGGGCCAGGGTGACCGCGGCGGCCAGGCCGTTCGGGCCGGTGCCGACCACAACGGCGTCGAAATCGGTGCCGGTCATCGTGCCTCCGCCACTTCCGTACCCGGCGAGCCGCCAGGCCACACCTGGCCTATGCGCGCCCGGCTGCCCGGCGGCAACAGGTGCATACCTGTGCGTATCAGGATCAGTTGCCAGGCTCCTTTGAGGTTGACCAGGCAGTTCTTCGAGGCTGGGAGGTCACCGTCGGATGCGAGCCGATCGACCGGCGATCGGGAAGGGAAGCGATTCCGATGGTGAAACCGACGAAGAAGAAGCTGGCTCTGCTAGGGACGGCCGGCGTGCTGGCGCTCGGCGTGGCGGTGCCGGGGGTGGCGTACGCGACCGACCCCAGCCCGTCGCCGTCCACCTCGGCGTCGACGTCGCCCGGCACGGGTGACCGCGACGCGCGGCAGGCGGCGTTCGCCGCGGCGCTGGCCAAGGAGCTCGGCGTCGACGAGCAGAAGGTCTCCGACGCGCTGACGAAGGTACGCGAGCAGCTGCGCTCCGAGCGCGGCGACGACGGCAGGACCGGCGAGCAGTCCCAGGCCGACCGCGCGGCGCGGCTGAAGGAGCGGCTGGACCAGGCGGTCAAGGACGGCAAGCTCACGCAGGCGGAGGCCGACGCCATCGTGAAGGCCGCGCAGGCGGGGGTGCTCGGCGGCGGACACGGCGGCGGGCACCGCTGACCGCGCGGCGGCCCCGGATCCGTGCACTCCTCCCACGGCTCCGGGGCCGCCCGCTGCCCGCCGATCATCGATGGACTTTCTCCATGTACCGGGGTAATACAGCAAGAAGGTGTGAAGATCAGGACATGACCACACCGCTGCCGTCCACCCGGCCCACCGACCCCACCCGGGCGATGGTGACCGTGGCCAGCTACACCGAGTACCGCGATGCCCAGCGGGCGGTGGACTACCTGTCCGACCAGAGGTTCCCGGTCGAGCACACCGCCATCGTCGGCACCGACCTGCGCCTGGTCGAGAAGATCCTGGGCCGGATGACCACCGGCCGGGCCGCCCTGTACGGCGCCGGTGCCGGCGCCTGGTTCGGCCTGTTCATCGGCCTGCTGTTCGGCATCTTCGCCCGCGCGAACTGGCTCGCGGTCGTGCTGACCGCCGTGGTCGTGGCGGCGATCTGGGGCGCGATCTTCGGCGCCGTCGCGCACGCGATGACCCGGGGCCGCCGCGACTTCACCTCGGCCGAGTCGCTGCAGGCCGGGCAGTACGCGATCAGCGTCACCTCCGAACACGCCGATCAGGCCCGCCAGATCCTGGCCCGCCTGGCCCCGCCCCCGCCCGCCGCCTGACCCCGCGGCTCACCGACAACTTAATGTGCCTTGACAAATTTTATTGTCGGTAGCAAGCTGAGTCCTGCACGGGGCACCGCCCGGCGAACCGGATTCAGGAGACCGACATGCGCACTCTGATCAGCACCGCCTTCATCTCGCTCGACGGCGTCATGGAGGGTCCGGGCGGCGAGCCCGGATACCGCAACTCCGGCTGGACCTTCAAGGAGGTCGACTTCCTCCCCGAGGCGTACGAGCTCAAGGGCCGGGAGCAGGAGGAGGCCGCCGCGATGCTGCTGGGCCGGACCAGCTACGAGGCGTTCAGCCCGGTGTGGCCGACCATGGCGGAGTTCGCCGCCTACAACGCCATGCCGAAGTACGTCGTCTCGACGACCCTGGCCGAGGGCGACCTGGTCTCCGACTGGGGCCAGACCGCGATCCTGCGCTCGATGGACGACGTGGCCGCGCTGAAGGAGACCGAGGGCGGCCCGATCATCGTGCACGGCAGCGCCGCCCTGAACCACAGCCTGTCCGACGCCGGCCTGATCGACCGCTACCACCTGCTGGTGTTCCCGCTCCTGCTCGGTGCGGGCAAGCGCCTGTTCAGCGCCGCCGACACCGACACCCGCAAGCTGGCGCTGGTCGAGCACGACACCTACGCCAACGGCATCCAGAAGCAGGTCTTCCACGTCGTCCGCTGACGGCCGTCAGCGCCCGTGCAGGGTGCGGGCGAGCAGGTCGACGGCGGCCGGATAGCTCGCCCGGCTCGGCGTGGCATACCCGATGATCAGGCCCTGCGCGGCGGGCGCGGTGTGCCAGTGCGGTCCGAGCGCCCCGACGGCCAGTCCGCGCGCGGCGGCGCTCGCCACGACATCGGCCTCGCCGGGGCCGCCGGCGGGCAGGTCGATGACCGCGTGCATCCCCGCGGCGACGCCCCCCAGCGGGTGGCGGCGGCCGAGCCGGTCGATCAGCAGGTCCCGGCGGCGCCGGTAGTTCAGGCGGCAGGAGCGGATGTGCCGGTCGTAGGCGTGCGAGGTGATCAGGTCGGCCAGGGCGAGCTGCCCGATCGACTCCGTGTGCAGGTCGGCCAGGCGCTTGGCCGCCGTCAGCGGCTCCATCAGGCGCTCGGGCAGCACCATCCAGGCCAGCCGCAGCGCCGGGCCCAGCGTCTTGGCCGCGGTGCCGATGTAGACGACATGCTCCGGCGACATCGCCTGGAGCGCGCCGACGGGCTGGCGGTCGTACCGGAACTCGCCGTCGTAGTCGTCCTCGACCACGACCGCGTCGTGTGTCCGCGCCCAGGCGACCGCCGCCCGGCGCCGGGCCGGATGCAGGGTCACGCCCATCGGGTACTGGTGCGCCGGGGTCAGCACCGCCGCCCGCGCCGACAGCAGCCCGTCGCGGCCCAGCAGGTCGGTGCGGGCGCCCAGCTCGTCGACCGGCAGCGCGAGGACCTCCGCGCCGTGGTGGCGGACCACCTCGCGATGGAACGCCAGCCCCGGGTCCTCCAGCGCGATCGGACCGCCGATCGTCCGGGCCAGCAGGCCGAGGGCCTGCACGTACCCCGAGCAGATGAGCATGCGCTCGGGGTCGGCGAGCACGCCCCGGGCGCGGCCCAGGTAGTCGGCCAGCGCGGCGCGCAGTTCGGGGCGGCCGCGCGGGTCGCCGTAGTCGTACGCCGACACCGGCGCACCGGCCAGCGCCCGGCGGGTGGCCCGCAGCCACGCGTCGACCGGGAAGGTGCCCACCTCGGGGCTGCCGGGGCGCAGGTCGAACCGGGGGGCGGCCGGTGCCGCGGGCACGCTCGCGGGGGCGGGCCGCGGCGGGGCGCCCGCCACCTCGGTGCCCGAACCGACCCGGGCGCTGAGATAGCCCTCAGCGGTGAGCTGCTCGTACGCGGCGGCGACCGTGTTGCGGGCCAGGTGCAGCCCGGCCGCCAGCGCGCGGGTGGAGGGCAGCCGGGTCTGCGGCGCCAGCCGTCCGGACCGGATCGCCTCGCGCAGTGCCTGCTCCAGCGCCTGCCGCCGCCCGCCCGCCGCCTCCAGGTCGAGGTGCAGATCGACGGAATTGGCCCACTCAATGTTCACACAAGTGGACCTTAGTATGGAGCCATTCGCCTCGTAGCGTGAAGGTCATGACGAACACGAGCACCGAGATCCCCGTCCGCGTCGCCGTCGGGACGCTGGCCCCGCACATCAACAAGGCCATGAACGCCCTCGACGCCGCCTCCCGCGAGGTCAGCCTGGAAGCCGGGCTGCTGGAGCTGGTCCGCGCCCGCGCGTCGCAGCTCAACGGCTGCGCGTACTGCGTGGACACCCACTCCCGCGACGCGCTGACCGGCGGCGAGGAGCCCCGGCGGCTGTACGCGCTGCCGGTGTGGGCCGACACCCCGTTCTTCACCGGCCGCGAGCGCGCCGCCCTCGCGCTGACCGAGGCGATGACCCGCCTCAGCGAGGCCCCGGTCGGCGACGAGGTCGTCGCCGCGGCAGCCGAGCACTTCAGCGAGGTCGAACTGGCCGAGCTGATGTGGACCATCACGGTGATCAACGCCTGGAACCGGCTCGGCGCCGCCGCCCGACCCTGGCCGCTGTCGTGACCCCGCCCGGCCGCTGGTCCCCCGCCGCCGAGGGCGGGCAGACCAGCGACCCCGCCGCCACGGTCAACCGGCACGCCGCCGTGCTGCGCGACCTGCACCGCCCCGGCACACCGCTGCTGCTGCCGAACGTGTGGGACTGCACCTCGGCGTACGCGGTCGTGGCCGCCGGGCTGCCCGCCGTCGCCACCAGCAGCGTCGCGATGGCCGACAGCCTCGGCCACCGCGACGGCGAGACGGCGCCGGTCGGGCAGCTGCTCGACGCGGTCGCCCGCATCGCCGCGGCGGTGCCGGTCCCGGTCACCGCCGATCTGGAACGCGGCTACCGGATGCGCCCCGCCGAGCTGGTCGAACGGCTCGCCGCCACCGGCGCGGCCGGGTGCAATCTGGAGGACTCCGATCCCGCGACGGGTGAACTCGTCGACCCGGGGCGGCAGGCCGACTTCCTGGCCGAGGTGCGGGCCGCCGCCCGCGACCGGGGCGTCGACCTGGTGCTCAACGCCCGCATCGACACGTACCTGCGCCCGGCGGGCGGCACCACCGTGCTGCTGGACGGGGCCCTGCAGCGCGCCCGGCGCTACCGGGCCGCGGGGGCCGACTGCGTGTACCCGATCGGGCTGTCCGACCACGCCGCCGTCGCCGAGTTCGTGGCCGGGGCCGGAGCACCGGTCAACGTGCTGGCCAGGGACGCGGGCGAGCTGCGCGGGCTGGCCGCGCTCGGGGTGGCCCGCATCAGCTTCGGCCCGTACCTGCACCGGGCCTGCCGCGGCCACCTCGACGGTGTCGTGGCCGGCTACCTGGCGGGTGCCGAACCGGCGCCCGGCAACCAATAGAGTCGATCCGAACAGGAGGACCACGATGACCGACTTCACCGACCCGGCGCGGGCCGGGTTCCACCCGTCGGACGCCGCTGAGGGCGTCACGATGGCCACGGGCAGCACCGCCCGGTTCGTCGCGCCCGGCGCGGCCACCCAGGGCCGGTTCGGCCTGTTCGAATGGGTCGCGGCGCCCCGCACCGGCGGCACCGACGCCCACCTGCACAGGACGTTCTCGGAGTCGTTCTACGTCACGGCCGGAGCCCTGACCGTCTACGACGGCGCCCGCTGGGTCACCGCGCGCAGCGGCGACTTCCTGCACGTGCCCGAGGGGGTCGCGCACGGCTTCCGCAACGACACCGACGAGCCCGCGTCGATGCTGGTGCTGTTCGCCCCGGCGCCGCCCCGCGAGCAGTACTTCCGCGAGCTGGCCGAGATCGGGGCGTCCGGCCGCACCCTCACCGACGACGAGTGGGTGGAGCTGTGGGCCCGGCACGACCAGTACCGGGTCGAGCTCGGCTGAGGCCGGTCAGGGCACGCGGGTGACGCCCTCGGCGGCGACCACCCGGTCCACGGCGTCCCGGTCGAGATTGGCGACGATCACCGGCGTGGCCCCGGCCGCCAGCGGTGCCAGCAGCCAGCTCACCGGGTCGGCGTGCCTGGCCACGTCGACGAGCAGGCGGTCACCGGACCGCAGCTCGAGCCAGTGCGCGATGCCGCCCGCGACCCGCGCCCACTCCTGGAACGTGGTGCCGTCGGGGGTGGCCGCGTCCGTGTCGAGCACCGCCCGGTACGCCGGGGCGTGCGCGGCGTACCGGCCGAGCTCGGCGGCGTAGTCGAGGTAGCCGTCAGGCACCTCCGCCAGCGCGGCGCCGCGGGCGCCCAGGCCGAGCACGAACCGGTGGCGGGCCGGTGGCACGGTCTCCAGCCAGCTGTCCACCCGGTCGCGCGCGACGAACGCGGCGTCCAGCGGCTCCGCGCCGTCGGAGCTGCTCAAACCCGCCGTCGCCCAGGAGCGGTAGGACACCGCGACGCCGAGCGACCAGGCGCCGAGCACCACGGCCGCCGTCTGCCAGTGCGGCGGCAGCAGCACGGCGATCCGGTCGCCCGCCCCCAGGCCGCACCCGTCGCGCAGCAGGCCCGCCGTCCGCGCCACGCCCTCGGCCAGCGCCGCCGCGGTCAGCTCGACCCGCTCCCCGGTGGCCTCGTCGCGGTAGACCACCAGCGGTCGTTCGGTGCCGCTGGGGACGAGCGCGGCAGCGCCGGATACCTGCATCTCGGCCTCCAAAACGGGAACAGTCCCGCCGAGCCTAGCCGTCTCCACCCGCCCGAGATGGGTTTGGCCGGGGCGGTCACTCGGGTTCGGGGGACGAGACCGGTGTCGGCGGGGTGCGGAGCATCTGGACCGTGTGCTGGATGATCGCGGCGACGGGGGCGGCGATCATCACGCCGATGATGCCGGCGAGCAGGCCGCCGACGACCGTGGCCAGCAGGATGGTCAGCGGGTGCATGCGCAGGGCGGCGCCGTACGCGAAGGGCTGGAGCATGGTCTGCAGGGTGCCGTTGGCCAGGCACACCACCAGGATCATGATCAGTGCGGTCTGCGCGCCGCCCGAGGCGAGCGCGATCAGCACCGCGTACGCCCCGGCGACCCACGCGCCCAGGTAGGGCACGTAGTTGCCGAGCAGGGTCACCACGACGAGGGTGCCGATCAGCGGCACGCCCAGGGCGAAGGCGCCCAGCGCGACCACGGCGGCGTTGAACGCCCCGAGCAGGGTCAGCCCGACCACGTACCCCCGGATGATCCGGCCCACCTGGGCCAGCCACGCCGGTCCCAGCGGCACCCACGGCACCGCCGTCCGCACCATGCCGGGGCCGTCCTTGAGCATGAAGAACGTGGTGAACAGGAAGACGAAGCCGATGATGAACACGGTGGCCAGGCCGCCGAGCAGGTGGTCCAGGGGCGGGCCCAGGCCGGAGATCAGGCTGCCGGCGTGCGAACTCAGCGACTCGCGGGCCTCCTCGGCCATCGACTCCTGCATGCCGAGCGAGGCGAGCACCTCGCGCAGCCGGTCGACGCCCTTGGCCACCGCCGCCGACAGCTCGCCCCACTGGCTGGCCAGCCCCTTGACCACCAGCAGCAGCACGCCCGCACCGACCGCGAGCAGCAGCAGGATGGAGAGCGCGGCGAGCAGGGTGCGTTTGAGCCCCCGCCGGACCAGCGCGTCGACCGCCGGGGTGAGGGCCAGCGACACGCACAGCGCGGCGCCGATCGCGATGGCCAGCGGCTTCAGCAGGATGACCAGGAACACGACCGCGGCGAGGACCAGTCCGATGCCGACCAGCGACCAGGCTTTCGAACCGGCGGTACGCAGCGACTCCATGGCGGCGGCCTAGCGGCTCAGGTCGGTTTCGGGACGGGCCGTGGCCGGGTCCTCGCCGAGGTCGGTGCTGCGCTGGTCGAGGCTGTACAGCAGGGCCAGCGCCGGGATGATCGCCAGCAGCGCGATCACCGTCCAGATGAGCACCCAGCGCAGGGTCGGGGCGGCCCCGGCGCCGTCGTCGATGGTCAGCGTGAACGGCAGCAGGTACGGCGCCTGCGCGACCGCCCAGGACCAGATCAGCGCGGCGACGCCGACGGCGGCGACCACGCGCAGTCCGCGCACCACCGCCCGGCGGGCCAGGTACATCGTCGCGGCCAGCGCGATCACCCCGATGAGCAGCAGCGGGATGCTGCGGCTGACGAGGCGGTCGAACATCTGCGGGTTGTCGCCGTGCAGCGCGATCGCGGCGGCGGCACCGGCGACCAGCCCGACCGCCCCCGCCGCGATGGCGCGGGTCCAGAAGTAGCGCTCCAGGTCGGGCAGGTCCCGGCGGCGCGCCTCGGCGACCAGGTAGACCGCGGACAGGAACGCGCCGGAGGCCACGGCGAGCACGCCGGTCAGGATCGACACCGGATTCCACCAGCTGGTGATCTCGTTGCCGGCCGCGTTGCCGACCGGTACGCGCCCGGCGGCCAGGGCGCCCAGCACCGTGCCGAAGCAGAACGGGGTGAGGATCGAGCCGAGTCCGAACAGCCATCCGGCCACGTGGCGGCGCCCCTCGCGGGCGGCGTCCTTGCGCAGCGCGAAGCTCGCGCCGCGCAGCACGATGCCCAGCGCCGCCAGGAACAGCGGGATGTACAGCGTCGTCATGATCGAGGCGAACGCGATGCCGAACGCGGTCCAGGCCACGACCAGGATGAAGACGAGCCAGACGTGGTTGGCCTCCCAGATCGGGGTGACCGCGGCGTCGATGAGCTGGCGCGGGCGCCGCCCGGTCGCGCGGTCGCCGGCGAGCAGGTCCCAGAACCCGGCGCCGTAGTCGGCCAGGCCGGACCAGGCGTACAGGGTGATGACCAGGACGAGTACGGCCGCCACGCCGTCCGCGGCGCTCACGACGCGGTCCCGGTGCGGTCCAGGTCGGGCCGGGGACCGTAGACGGCGGCGGTGTCGTCGGTGTGCTGGGTGCCGCGCCAGCGCCGGGCCATGACGCGCAGCACGGTGATGGTGGCGGTGGCGAGGAAGGCGTACAGGAGCACGACCACGGTGAAGCTGATCCAGATGCCCTCGGCGTGGGTGACCGCCTGCGCGGTGCGCATGACGTTGTAGACGATCCAGGGTTGGCGGCCGACCTCGGTGACGATCCAGCCGGACTCGACCGCCAGGACGGTGAGCGGCGCCGCGGCGATGGCGCACCAGAGGAAGAGCTTGTTGCTGGGGACTTCGCGCTTGCGCCAGTACAGGAAGGCGAACCAGAGCGCGAGCACCCCCAGCAGCGAGGCGATGGTGACCATGATGTCGAAGGCCCAGTGCACGATGTTGACGTTGGACGGCCAGTCGCCGGCGGGTACGGCGTTGAGGCCCTGCACGTAGGTGTCCGTGCTGAACCCGACGAGGATGGAGTTGAGGCCCGGGATGCTGAGGCCGCCGGTGACGGTGTTGGTCGCGGCGTCGAACCGGCCGAACATGATCTCGGGCTGGTCGGTGCCGGACTGGGTCACCACCTCCATCGCCGAGAACTTGACCGGCTGCGCCCCGGCCAGCCAGCGGGCGATGGTGTCCCCGGCGATGAACTGCAGCGGGGTCGCGATCGCGGCGACGGTGAACGGGATGAGGAAGCCGAGGCGGTGGTAGCGGTCGCGGCGGCCCTTGAACCAGCCGACCGCGTACACCGAGGCGACCATGAAACCGGCGGCCATGTACATGGCGAGCAGGAAGTGCGAGAGCTCGTACGGCAGTGCGTCGGTGAAGATCGCCGCGACGGGGTCGATGTTCGTCGGCAGGCCGTCGGCGCCCATGGTGAACCCGGCCGGGGTGTTCATCCACGAGTTCGCCGCGATGATGGAGAACGCGCCCAGGATGGCGATGAACGGGATCGGCAGGCCGAGCCAGAAGTGGGTCCAGGGCTTGAGGCGCCGCCAGCCGTAGATGTAGATCGCGACCAGGATCGCCTCCAGGAAGAAGGCGATGCCCTCGATCATGAACGGCAGCCCGAACACGTCGCCGAACACGCCGGTCAGCCCTGGCCACAGCAGGCCCATCTCGAACGAGAGCACGGTGCCCGACACCGCGCCGACCGCGAAGGTCAGCCCCGCCACGTGCGACCAGCGCCGGGCCAGCGTCAGTGCGACCTGGTCGCCGCGCCGCAGGCCCTTGTAGTTGGCGATCAGCATCAGCGCCGGCAGCGCCACGCCCAGCGGCACGAAGATGATGTGGAACATCAGCGTGAACGCCATCTGGCTGCGCGCGGGCAGCAGCTGCGCGGGCTGGTCGGAAAGCAGCCAGTCACGCATCGTCTCTCCTGTCCCCGGGCGATCTTTTCGCCCTTAACCACACAATAAAGACAGAAGGACTGTCCGAGGCCGTTATGCCGAAGGTCAGGGCATCCAGGGCTCACGCCAGCCGCCGAAGTCGGCGACCAGGGCGTCGGCGGCCTGCGGGCCCATGCCGCCCTTGGCGTACGGGTGCACCGGCGGCGGCGAGTCCAGCAGTGGCTGCATGATCCGCCACGTCTCCTCGACCCCGTCCTGCCGGGTGAACCGCATGCTGTTGCCGGTCAGGGCCGCGTGCAGCAGCACCTCGTACGGGGTGGCGCCCTCGCCGCCCTCGCGGGAGAACTCGACGTCGGCGGTGACCGCCTGCGGGGCGGCTTCGTCGGCGCGCTTGGCGTCGAACCGGTACCGGATGCCCGTGCCCGGGTCCAGGCGCACCACGATCTGGTTGGCCTCCGGCTTGCGCTCGAACGGCAGCCGCAGCCCCAGCCGGGGCGGCTTCTTGAACACCAGCCGGAACTCCGTCTGCGTCACCGACAGGCACTTGCCGGTACGGATGAAGAACGGCACCTCCGACCAGCGCCAGTTGTCGATGTCCAGCCGCAGCGCGGCGTACGTCTCGGTGGCCGAGTCCTTCGCCACCCCGTCGATGCCCAGGTAGCCGTCGTACTGGCCGCGCACATACCGGGCCGGGTCGGCGGTGGCGACCGCCTTCCACAGCGCCACCTGCGCGTTCTTGATGGTGTCCGGGTCCGGTCCGGCCGGCGCCTCCATCGCGCCCGCCGACACCACCTGCATCAGGTGGTTGACGACGACGTCGCGCAGCGCGCCCACCGGGTCGTAGAAGTGGCCCCGGTCCTCCACGCCGAAGTCCTCGGCCATGGTGATCTGCACCGACTCGACGTAGTTGCGGTTCCACACCGGTTCCAGGAACGTGTTGGCGAACCGCAGGTAGAGCAGCTCATCCAGGCCCATCTTGCCCAGGAAGTGGTCGATGCGGAACAGTTGCGGCTCGGCCACGTACTGGTGCAGTTCGTCGGCGAGCGCCTTGGCGGACTGCTGGTCGTGACCGAACGGCTTCTCCACCACGACCCGGCCGTCCCGGATCACCTTCGCGCCGGCCAGCCCCTTGATGACCATGCCGAACAGCGAGGGCGGGATCTCCAGGTAGTAGACCGGGGTCCGGGCGTCGCCGATCGCGGCCTCGACGCGGGCGTACGTGTCGGCGTCGGAGAAGTCGCCCGCGAGGTAGGACATGCGGCCCATCAGCCGCTCGTAGGCGTCCTCATCGATCTTCTCGCCCTTGGTCTCGATCGCGGCCCGGGCGTGCTCGCGCAGGTCCTGCTCGCTCCACGGGTCGACGGCCACGCCGATGATCGGGCAGTCGAGCAGGCCTCGCGCCTCCAGCCGGTACAGCGAGTGGAAGGTCATCACCTTGGCCAGGTCGCCGCTGATGCCGAAGATGACGAAGACGTCGGCCGGGGTGCCGGCCGGGGCCGCTGCGGTGCTCATCACGGTGTGCCTTTCCGGTTTGCGGACATGCCCTCGGGTCAGCGCGGGCTGACGCGGTCGTAGGTGATCGGCAGGTGGATCGGGCCCCGCAGCACGGGACTCGGCCGGTACGGCGGCGGGTCGGCCACCAGGTGCGGGTTCTCCAGCCGCTTGGCCAGCTCGACCAGGGCCACCTGCGCCTCCAGCCGGGCCAGCGGCGCGCCGAAGCAGTAGTGGACGCCGCTGGCGAACGACAGGTGCACGTTGCCGACCCGGTCGGGGTCGAACCGGTCCGCGTGCGGGATGCAGTGCGGGTCGCGGTTGCCCGAGGCGAGCATGATCGCCACCGGATGCCCCTTGCGGATGGTCGTCCCGCCGATCTCGATGTCGTTCGTCGGCGTACGGAACGGCAGGATGTGCACCGGCGGTTCGTAGCGCAGCAGCTCCTCGACCAGGCGGATGACGAACGCGGGTTCGGTGCGCAGCCGCTGCAGGACCTCGGGGTGGCGCTGCAGGGTCAGCCAGCCGTTGGTGATCAGGTTGACGGTGGTCTCGTGCCCCGCGATCAGCAGCAGGACCAGCGTGCCGAACAGGTCGGCGCCCTCCAGCCGCCCGTCCGGACCGTCGTCGGTCACATACCCCGAGATCATGTCGTCTCCGGGTTCGGCCCGGCGGCGCTGGGCCAGTTCGAACATGTAGTTCGCCATGGCCTGGATCGCGTGCGTACGCTCCTGCAACTGCTCCGGCGTGGGATTGCCCAGCGAGTTGACGATCGGCTCCACCCACGCGCTGAACGTGGGCTCGTCCTCGGGCGGCACGCCGAGCATCCGGCAGATGGCCGCCACCGGCAGCGGGTACGCCACGTCGTCGACGATGTCCGCCTGCTGCCGGTCGGCCAGCTTGTCGATCAGCTTCGCGACGATGGTCTGGAGAGTCGGCGTGAAGCTGTCGACGAAGTCGGGGCGGTGCGGCGGTCCGAACTGGCGCATCGCCATCCGGCGCAGCACGTCGTGGCGGGGCGGATCCGTGCGGATGAAGCCGGTCGCGGTCCCGTCCCCCTCGCCCGGCGGGCGGATGGCGGCGAACTCCGGCAGCAGGTTGGCCGGGTCGGAACTCACCCGCGGATCGTGCTGCAGGGCGAGCGCCTCGCGGTAGGTGCTGACGACGAAGGTGCCATCGGCCTCCTGCCATACCGGTTGCGAGCGCAGCTTCTCGTAGAGCGGCCACGGGTTGGCCCGGTTCTCGTAGTCGAGGACCTGGTCGTACAGGCTGGGTTCGGTCATGGTCTCGGCTCCTGATCAGCGGCGGCGGGCGTTGCGGACGAGGGTGGCGCGGCGCTCACTCGGGTCGTGGCCGGTGACCATGACGGTGGCCTCGCGCCCCGGGTAGGTCCGCTCCGGGAACTCCGCCGCCACCGGCGTGGGGTCCTCGGGCGGGTTGGTCATGTCGTACGGCGGCGGGAAGGGCGCGGCCTGCTCGATCTGCTGCTCGTAGAAGTCCAGCCACTTGCCCTGGTTCCAGCTGACCGCGCCGACGATCCGGCCCTTGTAGCCGTACGCCGCGACGAACTGCCGCTTCTGCACCGACCCCTGCGTGATCGCCACCTGGTCGGCGATCACGGGCACGCCCACCGACTTGATGTTGTTGCCGAACTGCAGCGACCAGAACGCCGACACCTCCAGGTGCGGCCAGCGGTCGCTCTCGCCGCTGATCATGTTGTGCGCGGCGACCTCGGCCTGGCTGACCGAGTTGCCCCAGTGCTCCATGGCCAGGAACTGGTAGCCGAACATCGGCTGCGGCTGGCGGGCCACGTCACCGGCGACGAAGACGTCGTCGGTGACCAGCCCGTTGGCGTCGAACGCGCGGCAGCCCGCGTCGCAGGCCACGCCCCAGACGCCGACGGCCAGGCGCGAGCTCTCCAGCCACTCCACGTTGCGGATGCCGCCCAGCGCGACGACGGCCACGTCCACGTCGACGGTGGTGCCGTCGGACAGCAGCGCCCGCCGCAGCTTGCCGTCCTCGCCCTGCAGCGAGGTGACCATCGTGTTGGTACGCAGGTCGACCCCGTGCTCGCGCATGATCCCGCCCGCGATCCGACCGATCACGCCGCCCAGCGCCCCGGCCAGCGGCGCCGGGCCCGCCTCGGCCACCAGCACCGGGATGCCCAGCTCGACGCAGACCGACGCCATCTCGGAGCCGGTGAAGCCCGAACCGATCACCAGCACCCGGCTCGGCTTGCTCATCAGCCGCTCGCGCAGCCCCGTCGCGTCGGCGCGGGTGCGGATGGTGAACACGCCGTCCAGCGCCGCCTCCTCCGGGACGTGCCAGGGCCGGGCCCGTACGCCGGTGGAGATCAGCAGCCGGTCGAAGCCGACCTCCTGCCCGTCGGCCAGGGTCACCGTCTTGCGGTCGAGGTCGAGCGCGGTCGCGGCGACGCCGAGCTTCCAGTCCGCGTCGATCTCCCGGCGCCGGGGCAGCGTGGTGTCCGCGGAGTGGGCCCAGCCGGTCTGCACCTGCTTGGACAGTGGCGGCCGGTCGTAGGGCTCCTCCGGCTCGTCGCCGATCATCGTGATCGAGCCGGGGAACCCCTCCGCGCGCAGCTGCTCGGCCGCCTTGAGGCCGGCCAGCGACGCGCCCACGATCACGACGCGCCCGTCCTGCCCCAGCCTGCCCTCCCCGTGCCAGGCCGTCGACTCGCCCTGGGAGTGCGGCGGCAGATCGGCGAAGTCGACCTGCAGCGCCTGCACCGGGCATGCCGCGGCGGCCCGCAGGACCTTCTCCCGCAGCTCGTCGGGGGGCGACGGGTCGAACATCAGCGCCTCGTCGCCGACCATGCGGAACGCCTCCGGCGCCAGGAAGGCGCACTGCGCGTACCCCTCGCACTTCGTCAGGTCCACCACTACCCGCATGTCTTCGTTCCTTCCGCCAGTGATGTCACCGTCGCCGGTCAGCTCTTCTGGTCCCAGTCGATGCGGGGGCTGTCGATGCGGGAGGGCTCCAGCAGCTCGGCGGAGCGGTGGTCGGGGCGCAGGTAGAACTCCTGCGCCCAGGCGACGTACGCCTTGAGCTGCGCGCCGATGCTGTCCAGCAGCTGCATGTGCACGCCCAGCCAGGCCGCGAACGCGAAGTCGCCGTGGATCTCGTGCCGGTGCGCCCCCACCTCGGCGATCGCCGCCTTCCGGCCGATCATCGCCATGATGCCCTTGTCCCGGTAGTGGAACGGGTGCGGCGACCGGCCGCGCACCTCGGCCAGGATGTTGTCGGCGGCCCAGCGGCCCGACTGCTGCGCGACGCTGCCCAGCTGCGGCAGCGCGGACTCGCCGCCGGAGGGGATGTTCGCGACGTCGCCGAGGGCGTACACGCGCGGGAAGCCGGGCACGGTCAGGTCGGTGCCGACGTCGACCCGCCCACCCCGGCCGGTCGGCAGACCGCCCGTCGCGGCGACGTCGGCGGCCTTCTCGCCGCCGCCCCAGACCACCAGCCTGGTCTTGACGACCTCGCCGTCGGAGAGCGTGACCTGGTCCGGGTCGACCTGCTTGACGCGGGTGTTCTGGCACAGCCGTACGCCGCGCTTGGCCAGCTGCTTCGCGGCGTAGCCGCCGGCCTGGTCGGAGAAGGCGGTCAGCAGCGCGGGTCCGGCGTCGACCAGGATCACCTGGGCGCGGTCCAGCGGCAGCCCGCGGTAGGCGTGGGGCAGCACGTCGTGGATGAGTTCGCCCAGCGCGCCGGCGGTCTCCACGCCCGTGGGGCCGCCGCCGACGATGACGAAGTTCAGCGCGCCCTGGTCCACCAGCTCCGGGCGCTGCTTGACGTCTTCGAGGATGGTCAGTATCCGGCCGCGCACGGCACGGGCCTGCTCGACGCTGTACAGCGGGAACGCGTGCTCGGCCGCGCCCGGGGTGCGGAAGAAGTCGGGCTGGGCACCGGCCGCCAGCACCAGGAAGTCCGCCTCCAGCAGCTGCCCGTCGTCGAGCGTGACGGTCCGGGAGTGCGGGTCGACGGCGGTCGCCTCGGCCTTGCGCACGGTGACGTTCGGGCTGTCGCGGAACAGGTGGCACAGGTCGAACCGGATGTCGTCGGAGGTCAGCTCCGCCGTGGCCACCTGGTACAGCAGCGGCTGGAACTGGTGGTAGCCGGCCTTGTCGAGCAGCTCGACCCGTACGCCGGACTCGTCGGCCAGCCGCTTGGCGCAGGCGACGCCCGCGAAGCCGCCGCCCACGATGACTACCCTCACGTCCGCATCCATCATCGCCCCGTGACTGGTTGAAGACTGGTGCCCTGGTCCTGCCCGCCATCCTCACACGGCGAGTCCGACCAAAGCCCCAGTTCTTCTGAATAACTGTCATATGCGGTCATAGGCTGGCGCCGTGCGAACCACTGACCCCAGGCGGCCGCGATGACCGCGGTCGACACAGCCACCACCGAGCAGCCGACCGCCGCGGCGGTCTCGCCGTTCCCGCCGATCGCCGAGTACGCGTTCCTGTCCGACTGCCACACCGGCGCGCTCATCGCCGCCGACGGCTCGGTCGACTGGCTGTGCGTGCCGAGCTTCGACTCGCCCAGCGTCTTCGCCAGCCTGCTGGACCGCGAGGCGGGCACGTTCCGGTTCGCGCCCTACGGCATCGCACATCCGTCGGCCCGCTACTACCTGCCCGGCACGCTCGTGCTGGAGACGACGTGGCGCACCCCGTCGGGCTGGATGGTGGTCACCGACGCGCTGGTGGTCACCGAGCGCACCGGTGAGTGCGAGGTCACCCCACACACCCGGCCACCGGCCGACTACGACGCCGCGCACGTGCTGGTACGCACCGCGCGGTGCCTCAAGGGGCAGGTCGAACTGGAGCTGATCTGCGAGCCGGTGTTCGACTACGGCCGTACCCCCGCCGCGTGGACGCTGCTGGACGACTCCACCGCCGCGACCGCCGGCCACGGCCAGACCCTGCGCCTGCGCTCGGACCTCGCGCTGGGCATCGAGGGCGGCCGGGTCCGCGGCCGCCACGTGCTGCACCAGGGCGAGCAGGCGTACTGCGTGCTGGCCTGGGGCGCACCGACCCGCGACCTGCCCGGCGAGCAGCGCGCCTACGAGATGGTCGAGCAGACCACCGACTACTGGCGCACCTGGCTGGCGGGGGCGCGGGTGCCCGACCACCGCTGGCGCGAGGCGCTGCAGCGCTCCGCGCTGGTCATCAAGGGCCTGACCTACATGCCCACCGGCGCCACCGTCGCCGCGCTGACCACCTCGCTGCCGGAGACCCCGCGCGGCGAGCGCAACTGGGACTACCGCTACACCTGGATGCGCGATACCACCTTCACCCTCAAGGCGCTGCACTGGCTCAACCTGAACTGGGAAGCCGACGAGTTCATGCAGTTCATCGCCGACGTCGAGGCGACCGAGGACGGCTCCCTGCAGATCATGTACGGCATCGACGGCCGCCGCGACCTCACCGAGTCCACCCGCGACGACCTGTCCGGCTACGACGGCGCCCGCCCGGTGCGCATCGGCAACGGCGCCTTCGACCAGCGCCAGAACGACGTCTACGGCGCCGTGCTCGCCTCGATCCTGCTGCACACCCGGCACAGCCGGCGGCTGCCCAGGCGGCTGTGGCCGATCGTGCAGTCCCAGGCCGAGTGCGCCGCGAAGGTGTGGCAGCAGCCCGACCAGGGCATCTGGGAGGCCCGCGGCGAACCGCAGCACTACGTGTCGTCGAAGCTGATGTGCTGGGTGGCGCTGGACCGGGCGGCGACCCTGGCCGACATCCGCGGCGACCAGGCGCAGGGCGCGGCCTGGCGCGACGTCGCCGAGCAGATCCGCGACGACATCCTCGCCAACGGCGTGAGCGAGCGCGGCGTGCTGCGCCAGCACTACCACACCGACGCCCTCGACGCGTCCAACCTGCTCGCGGTGCTGTTCGGCTTCCTGCCGCCCGAGGACGAGCGGCTGCGCAAGACCGTCGAGGCCATCGCCGACGAGCTCAGCGAGAACGGGTTCGTGCTGCGCTACCGCACCGACGAGACCGACGACGGCATGAGCGGCAAGGAGGGCACCTTCCTCATCTGCTCGTTCTGGCTGGTGTCGGCGCTGGCCGCGGTCGGCGACATGCACCGCGCCCGCGACCTGATGGAGCGGCTGCTGGCCGTCGCCTCGCCGCTGGGCCTGTACGCCGAGGAGTTCGAGGTCGACACCGGCCGCCACCTCGGCAACTTCCCGCAGGCGTTCTCCCACCTGGCCCTCATCGAGGCGGCCGGGCGGATCATCCTGGCCGAGCTACTCGAGGAGATATGACCGTGGACAGCTACGACGTCATCATCATCGGCACCGGCGCGGGCGGCGGCACGCTGGCCCGGCACCTGGCCGGCTCGGGCAAGCGCATCCTGCTGCTGGAGCGCGGCGACTGGCTGCCCCGCGAGCCGGAGAACTGGAGCGCCGCCGACGTCTTCATCGACAACCGGTACATCTCGCCGGACACCTGGTACAGCGGGGACGGCAAGCCGTTCCAGCCGCAGGTGCACTACTTCGTCGGCGGGGCCACCAAGCTCTACGGCGCCGCGCTGTACCGGCTGCGCCGCGAGGACTTCGGGCAGCTGCAGCACCACGACGGGGTGTCGCCGGCCTGGCCCATCAGCTACGACCAGATCGAGCCGTACTACACGCTCGCCGAGCAGATGTACCAGGTGCACGGGGCCCGGGGCGAGGACCCGACCGAGCCGCCCGCCAGCGCGCCGTACCCGTTCCCGGCCGTCTCGCACGAGCCGCGCATCCAGCAGCTCTCCGACGACCTGGCGGCGGCGGGCTACCACCCGTTCCACGCCCCGTGCGGCATCCGCCTCATCGAGAACAACATGCCCTACAGCGTCTGCGTCCGCTGCCAGAGCTGCGACGGCTTCCCGTGCCCGCTGCACGCCAAGTCCGACGCCGAGGTCTTCGGCGTACGCCCCGCGCTCGAGCAGCCGAACGTGGAGATGCTCACCCACGCCGAGGTCGTCCGGCTGGAGACCAACGCGGCCGGAACGTCCGTCACCACTGTCGTCGTCAACCACGAGGGCCACGAGGAGCGCTACAGCGCCGACATCGTGGTGCTGTCCGCCGGTGCCGCCAACTCGGCCAAGCTGCTGCTGGCCTCGGCCACCGACAAGCACCCGCGCGGCCTGGCCAACGGCTCCGACCAGGTCGGCCGCAACTACATGTTCCACGACAGCCAGGCGGTGCTGGCCCTGTCGAAGGAGCCCAACCCGACCGTCTTCCAGAAGACGCTGGGCGTCAACGACTTCTACTTCCGGGGCCCGGACTTCGACTACCCCATGGGCAACATCCAGATGATCGGCAAGTCGCAGCCGGACATGTTCCGCGGCGAGAAGCCGCTGGCCACCAAGCTCGCCCCGACCTGGGCGCTGGCCGACGTCGCCCGGCACGCGGTCGACTTCTGGCTGTCCACCGAGGACCTGCCGCTGGCCGAGAACCGGGTCACGCTCGGGCCGGACGGCAACATCAGGCTGGCGTACCGCAAGAGCAACCCGACCGCCGCCGAGCGGCTGTACCACCAGCTCAAGTCGATGCTCGGGCACCTCGGCATGCACTCGGGGCACCTGATCCACCGGTTCGCGTACATGAAGAGCGACATCCCGATCGCGGGCGTCGCGCACCAGGCGGGCACCTGCCGGTTCGGCGACGACCCGAACAGCTCCGTGCTCGACGCCAACTGCAAGGCCCACGAGCTGGACAACCTGTACGTCGTGGACACCAGCTGCTTCCCGAGCATCGGGGCGGTCAACCCGGCGCTGACGGCGATGGCCAACGCCCTGCGCGTCGGCGACCACCTGCTGCAGCGGATGGGCGCCGCCGCACCCGCCACCACGGCGGCCGGTCAGGACCAGGTGCGCTGACCCGCCATGGCCACCCGGACCGAAGGGCTGGTCGTCAACATCGCCGGGGTGGTCCAGGGCATCGTCCTGGTCACCATCCCGGCGGCGAGCACCATCTTCACCGACCCCGCGGAGTACGGGCTGTCCAGCACCCGGTACGGCGGGATGTTCCTGCCGCAGGTGGTGCTGGCCATCACCGCCTCGCTGCTCGGGGCGCTGCTGTCGCGCCGCTGGGGCACCAAGCCGGTGTACCTGGCCGGGCTGGGCTGCTCGCTGCTGTCCATGGTGCTGCTGCTGGCCAGCATCCCGGTGATGCACCAGGCGGGCGCGTACCCGCTGCTGCTGGGCGCCACCGCCGCGCTGGGCGCCGGGTTCGGCCTCGCCGTCCCGGCGCTCAACTCGCTGGCCGCCGCGTTCCACCCGGGCCGCGTGGACTCGGCGGTGCTGGTGCTCAACGCGCTGCTGGGGCTGGGCACCGCGCTGGCGCCGGTGTTCGTGGCGCTGTTCGTCGGGCTCGGCTTCTGGTGGGGCCTGCCCGTGCTGTCGACCCTGCTGCTGGTCGGCCTGCTGCTGGTGAGCCTGCCGCTGCCGATGCGCACCGCCACCGCGGCACCGGCGGCCGGCGGCCGGTCGGCCGTTCCGGCCCGGTTCTGGGCGTACGCCGCCTTCGCCGTGCTCTACGGCATGTGCGAGACCGTCAACGGCAACTGGTCCACCCTCGACATCACCGGCAGCCTGGGCGGGTCGGCGACCACGGCGGCGCTCGCGCTGACCGCGTTCTGGGCGATGGTCACGCTCGGCCGGATCGGCTTCGCCGCCGCGCACTCGGTCATCGGCGCCCGGACCGTGTACCACAGCCTGCCGTTCCTACTCGCGGCCGTGTTCGTGCTGATCGCGCTGCTGCCTTCGGGCATGCCGGGGCTGGCGGTGCTCGCGTTCGGCATGGCGGGCATCGGCTGCTCGGCGCTGCTGCCGCTGACCATCAGCTTCGGCCAGGCCGAGCTGACCCCGATCTCCGGTGCGGTCGCGGGCGGCGTCATCGCCTGCTACCAGCTCGGCTACGGCATCGCCGCGTTCGGCGTCGGCCCGGTCCTGGCCGCGGGCGTCCGACTACCCACCGTGTACGCCGTGGCGGCGGTGATCGCGGCGCTCATGGGCCTGCTCTCCTTCGCGGTAGCCCACCGCCGCCCCTCCCCCGCCACCCTCCACCCGCGCCCGCCCAGCCACGTCGCGCCCGCCGCACCGTCCCCGTGATCGCCGCACCGTCCCCGTGATCGCCGCAGTTTCGGGGAAAGTGCACGAATCTTGGCCCCCTTTCCTGCACTTTCCCCGAAACTGCACCCTCGACCGGGGGCCGGGCGGGCGGGGCGTCCGGGGGCGGGCGGTGGGCAGGGCCGTCCGCGCCCGGACGGGTTCAGGAGGCGTGGCCGGGGGGCTGCGGCAGGGTGAAGCGGTAGTGGTCGGCGCGCAGCTCGGGGATGATGCGGTCCACGGCGTCGACGGTCTGGCTGCGGTCGCCGCCGCCGTCGTGCATCAGCACCACCGCGCCGGGCGTGATGCCGTCGCGCAGCCGCTGCACCAGCACGTCCGTGCCCGGCGGTTCCCAGTCGCTGATGGCCAGGCGCCAGCCGAGCGGCTGCATGCCCAGCCGCGCCGCGATCTCCGGCGTCTGCCCCCACGCGCCGAACGGGGCGCGGAAGTAGGGAATGCGCGCTCCCGGCACCGCCCGGCGGATCGCCGCACTGGTCTCGGCCAGGTCCGCCTCGATCTGCTCGGGCGTCAGGGCGCTCAGGTCGTCGTGGTGCATGCTGTGGTTGCACAGGGTGTGACCTGCGGCGACGATTCGGCGTACGACGTCGGGGTGCTCGACGACGTGGTCGCCCCACAGGCAGAACACGGCCTTGACGTGGTGGCGGCGCAGGACGTCCAGCAGCCGCAGCGTGTCGGCGGGGTTGGGCCCGTCGTCGAAGGTGAAGCTGACGACGTCGCCGTGTCCGCGCGCGGTGTCGACGATGTCGGCGGTGGCGCGGGGGCGGGCTTCGGCGGGACCGGCCGCACCCAGCGCGAGGCTGAGCGCGCCGAGCGCGATCGCGGCACGTGGCAGACCGCGGGTCGGCAGGAGCATAATGATCGGCCTTTCCTGGCAGGGGCGCCCGGTCGGCGGTCCGCTGTCCTGGACCGGACCGCCGACCGGGCGGGTCATCAGGGAGTACGGCAGGAGACGGTCGGCGCGGCCCACTGGCCGTTGGCCATCACGGTGAACCCGAACGTGGTGGACCCGCCCGCGGGCAGGCTGCCGTTGCCGCTGGGCCGGACCGTCATCACGTTGCCGCTGCTGTCCCAGCTCGGGCTGCCGTTCCACACCGCCGACACCTTCTGCGGCGCGCGTACGGTCACCGTCGCGGTCCAGCTGGTGATCGCGGTCGATCCCGCCCGGACCGTCACCTCGCCGTTGAACCGGTCCCCCCACCGCTGCGTCTCCCGGTACGTCGCCGTGCAGCCGCCACCGCCGCCGCCCCCGGACGTGGGGCTGGCGCTGGGCGGGGTGCTGCCGTCGGGGGCGACGGCCCGGCCGGTGCTCGGCGAGATCATGCCCGCGCACAGGTTGCGGCTGTTCAGGTTGGCGACGATCTGCGGGATCGCGTTGACCGTGTTCTGGTAGCCGTCGTGCATCAGGATCACGCCGCCGTTGCCGAGGTTCCCGGCCGCCTGCACGATCTGGGCGGTGCTCGCGCCGTTCCAGTCCTGGCTGTCGACGCTCCACAGCACCTCGGTGAGCCCGAACTGCGACTCGACCGACTTCAGCGTCGCGTTGGTCTCGCCGTAAGGCGGCCGGAACAGCTTCGGCGCGACGCCGGTGGCCTGCTGGAGCACCTGCTGGGTCTGGCTGATCTCCGAGGTGATCTGGGCGGTGGACAGCTGGGTCAGGTGCGGATGGGTCCAGCTGTGGTTGCCGATCCACATCCCGGCGTTCTTCTGCGCCTGCACCAGCGACGGGTTGGCCTGAGCCTTCTGGCCGATGTTGAAGAACGTGGCGCGCACACCGTTGGCGGTCAGCGCGTTGAGCAGGTTGCCGGTGGTCCCGGCGATCGGGCCGTCGTCGTAGGTGAGCGCGACGTATCCGGCGCTGCAGGTGGCCGCCGCCGCCGGACTGGCCGTCGCCAGCACGGCGACCGCGCCCGCGGCGACGGTCGCGGCCGCGGTGAGGGCGACGAGCGCCCGCCGCCGCAGGAGCTGCGCGGATGACATGGGTACCTCCTCGGGCAGTGAGGATTGACGCGCTGCGGCGGTAGGGAGTCACCGCATCGCACACCGACGAGCCCGAACATGGACACCGGGCTATGTGATCGGCGGACCTCATTCTGAACACGAGCCCGTAACAGCGTCAACAACTTCCGGAAAAGTATCGGTCCGTCCTGATCGCACAAAAGGCGTCTCCATCAGGACTTATTCGGTTCATCACGGCACGCGGTCCAGGCCGCCGGGCGAGTCGCCACGGCGGCCTGACGCACGAGCTACCGGAAGCGGATCAGCGGCGGGGCCGCTGCGGGATGCGCGGCAGCACGTACGGCGCGCCGGCGAAGACCAGGTCCGCCTTCACGATGTTGTACGCGCGCTTGGGCTGGTAGTTCTCGTCGTACAGGGTGGCCAGGCCCTCCGGCGGGTCGGTGAACCAGGTCGGCACCCACGAGTGCTTGTCCGTGAAGCCCCACACCGTGAAGGAGAGGCAGTGCCGGCTGGACAGGCATGCCTGCAGCAGCACGCTGAAGTTGCCCGCCGAGGCCTGCAGCCGCGGGTTGATCTCGTTGGAGTCGCCCGCCCGCACCTTCTCCGTCAGCTGGCTGCGCACGTCCACCTCGGTGAACGCCGTGGCCAGACCGAGATCACCGAACCGCTTGAGCGCGTCGGCGACCTGGAAGGTGTCGTAGTTGCCGTACTGGGTGCCCAGGTGGCCCTGGCTGCCCACCCCGTCGATCGGCACACCGCTGTCGCGCAGCTGCTTGACCATGTCGTACACGAACTGGGTCTTGTCATCGGCCGGGTTGCCCGAGCCGAACGCCTCGATGTTGTAGTCGTTGTAGAACAGCAGCGCCTTCGGGTCGGCGGCACGCGCCCAGCGGAACGCGTCGGCGACATACCCTTCGCCCAGGTGCTGGGCCCAGAAGCCCTTGTAGTGCAGCGTCGGCGGGTTGTCCCACGGGTCGCTGACGGCCTCGTTGACCACGTCCCACTGCCAGATCTTGCCCTTGAAGTGCCGTACCACGTTGGTGATGTGGTTCTTCAGGATGTCGCGCAGCTCGGTGTCGCTGATCGTGCCGTCGGCGACCCCGGCGGTCAGCCAGCCGGGGAGCTGGTTGTGCCACACCAGCACGTGCCCGCGCACGCGCTGCCTGTTCTGCTTGGCGAAGGCGATCAGCTCGTCGGCCGGTCCCCAGTCGTAGGTGCCGCGGGTGGGCTCCAGGCTCTCCCACTTCATCACGTTCTCCGCGGTGACCGAGGAGAACTCCGCGGCGACCTTCTCCCGGTACTGCGGGTCGGCCGGGTCGGCCAGGGCCGCCATGTCGACGGCGGTGCCGATGAACAGGTCGTGGCGCATACCGAGGGTGCGCAGGCTCTGGTCGGCGGGGTCGGTCACGTGGCCGGCCGTGGCGGGCATGGCGTTCAGGGCACCGGCCGCGACGAGGGCGACGGCGCCGACGGTGAGCCACCGTCTGACGTTCATGTGGATGTCCTTCCTGATGGACCGCAAGTCGGCGATCACGCGGACCCGGCCCAGCCCGCCGATGGATCCGCTCCGGATGTGGGTTGGTGCACTTCCAGGGAAAGTGCAGGATTCATGGCGCCGATTCCTGCACTTTCCCCGAAACTGCCGGGTGTCCCCTGGTGCGTCAGTGTTCGTGGTAGGTGGCGTGGTCGTAGTCGGCGTGGATGCCGTCGTTGCCGAGGTCCTGGACCCAGAGTCCGAGGAAGGCGCCGGTGAAGCCCCAGGCGGCGGGTTCGCCGTCGATGACGGTGGCGGCGTGCTCGTCGGACAGGATCGTGGCGTCGAACCGGTGGTCGATGCTGTGCCAGCCCGCGCCCAGGTTGTAGGCGAAGTGGACGGTGGGCCCGTCGAAGGTGGCGCGCAGGCCGACGCCGCCGGCTTCGCTCGTGTCGACGGTGAGGTGCGGATACGCGGTGAGGCGGCCGTGGTCGCAGGTCAGCAGTTCGAGAGTGCGGCGGCCGTCGTCGGCTCGGGTGAGGTAGGCGTGGTGCCAGTTGGCGGTGTTGTAGTAGGCCGTGACCCCGGCCAGGTGGCGGTGGTCGGCCGGGTCGAACTCGACGACCGTCTCCAGTGCGCAGCGGGTGGCACCGACCCGGCGGGCGACCAGGCTCGGGGCCTGCCTGCCCACGGGTGACTGACCGCCCCGGATGCGCAGGTGCGAGGGCCTGGTGGTGAGGTCGATCCAGTCGGGGGTGGCGGGTCGGCGCAGCGTGGACCAGGCCGGGCCGAGGGTCGGCGCGTCGAAGTGATCGGTGGCCGGTTCCGCGGGCCAGAGGTGGATCGGCAGGTCCGGCGCCGGGATCTCCTCGGCGGGGATGCCGCCGGGGATGGACGGCCAGCCGCCCGCTGGCCAGTCGACCTTCTGGATGGCCGTCTCGCGGCCGAGGACGCAGTTGCCCAGCGGGGTGTAGGGGCGTCCGACGAGGTGGGCGAGGTACCAGTCGCCGTTCTGGGTCTGGACGAGGCTGCCGTGGCCTGCTTTCTGCAGGGCCAGGTCGGGGTGGCCGTGGGAGGTGAGCAGGGGGCCGCCGGGGTCGGCGAGGTAGGGGCCGTGGAGGTTGCGCGAGCGGGCGATGGTGGCCTGGTGCTGCCAGCTGGTGCCGCCCTCGGCGGTGAGCAGGTAGTACCAGCCGTCGTGGTGGTGCAGGTGGGGGCCTTCGGTGAGGCCCGCGTCGGTGCCGGTGTAGATGATCTGGGCGGTGCCGACGAGTTGCCGCTTGTCGCGGTCGTAGCGCTGGATCTCGATGCCGCCGAAGCGGTCGCGGCCGGGGCGCCAGTCGGCCGACATGGCCAGGAGCCACGTGGTGCCGTCGGGGTCGTGGAACAGCGACGCGTCGAAGCCGTGCGAGTGCAGCTTGACCGGGTCCGACCAGGGGCCGTCGATGCTGGGCGCGGTGGTGAGGTAGTTCTGCGGGTCCCAGAAGCCGGAGGCGAAGCTGGCGACGTCGCTGTAGACCAGGTAGAACAGGCCGTCGTGCCAGGTGAGGTCGGGGGCCCAGACGCCGTTGGAGTCGCCGCAGCCGCGCAGGTCCAGCAGGCGCTTCTCGTTGATGATGCCGCCGAGCGGGCGCCAGTGGACCAGGTCGCGGGAGTGGTGCACGCGTACGCCGGGGTACCACTCGAACGTCGAGGTGGCCAGGTAGTAGTCGTCGCCCACGCGCAGGATCGACGGGTCCGGGTGGAACCCGGTCAGGACCGGGTTGCGGATGGACCGCGCGGCCGTCACGACGTCTGCGAAGTCGGTCGACATGTTCAGTCTCCTCTGACGTACCTGCTTCCGACCTGGCTCCGGAAGTTTCGGAGGAGGTCGCCCGGAATTCTCGCCCACCATAGCGATCTCATCGCGATTGCAACAGCCCTTGACCGTTGACATACAAGGGTCGTAACGTGCCCGCCATCATTTGAAAACGACCGGCTCGATGCTGAAAGTTTCGGAACCGGTATTGCTCAGCTCATCCCCCACGGCCGACCACGGTCGGCACCCGAGTACATGCCAGTACCTCGAAGGGACGGCTATGACCGCGCACCTCTCCCGCAGATCGCTGCTGGGTATCGCCGGTGCCAGCGCCGGCGCGCTCCTGCTCGCCGCCTGCGGCAACGACGAGCCCACCAGCCCCGATGGCG
>NZ_JASAMB010000015.1 GCF_029948125.1 Catellatospora sp. KI3 | reverse complement strand
CTACAAAAATCCGACGAGATAGGCCAACGTTGATGAAAGGCGGGGCGGGGCCGGGTGTCCGGGCGGGCGGGGTGGTGTGTCAGGCGACGCGGGTCAGCAGGATCTGGGCTGAGCCGCTGGTGGCGGAGTTGTAGTGGCGGACGGTCAGGTAGAACTCGCGCTCGGCCGAGCCGTCGCTGTTGATGCGCTGGACGTACCAGGTGCGCTCGACGCCCCACCACTTGAACTCCTGCGCCGGGGTGATCCCCACGGCGTAGACGGCGGTGGCCGGGTTGGCGTTGTTCCAGTGCCAGGTCTTCGTCGTGTACGGCGACATCGTCCCGCTCGCCCACGAGTTCCCCAGCGGGATCGCGGCCAGCCGGACGTCGACCTGGCAGCTGATCGCGCCGGTGTTCTCGATGGTGACGGCGTGGCGGCGGCTGCCTTCGGCGGTGGCGATCTGGATCAGCGACACCTCGAACTGGCACGGGTTGGCCGAGGTCGCCCCGCGCGGGGTGAACGCCGGGACCACCGCGGTGGTGGTGCCGGGGTCGTCGTAGTAGTACCAGGTCCCGCCGCTGTCGCCGGCCGCGACGGTGGTGGTGCCGAGGGTGGTGGTCGTGTTGACCCAGCCCAGCGTGATGTCGGTGTAGCAGGTGATGGTGCCGACGTTCTTGATCGTGAAGTAGAACTCCAGCTCGCTGACGCCGGAGTTGAGGCGCTGGACGTACCACTCGCGCACGGTCTCGAACTCGCAGGTGGCGGCGGCGGTGGCGCCCTGCGGGGACAGGCCCACCTGGTACACGGAGGTGGCGCCGGCGTTGTTCCAGTGCCAGGTCTGGCTGGAGCCGGGCGCGAGGGTGGCGCTGGACCAGGTGCTCTGGCCGACCCCGGCGTGGGCGGGGCTGGGTACGAGAAGGACGGAGCCGAGCAGGCACAGGCCCACCAGGCCGCGAATAAATCGACGCATGCAGAATAACTTAAATGTTAACTGTCCTTACAGTCAATGGGCCCTGACCGGCAGCTCCGCCTCGATCAGGTCGGCCGCCAGCGGCGCGCCGCCGCAGGCGCGCACCTCATGGCTGAGCTGGCGCAGCCTGCGGCGCATCGCCTCGTCCCCGGCGACGGCGTCGAGGGCGTCGCGCAGGTAGGCCGGGGTCAACCGGTCCGGAATCAGCGGCCGCGCCGCGCCCAGCTCCGCCAGCCGCGCGGCGTTCACCTGCTGCTCCGGGGTCTGCGGCACGGTCAGCATCGGCACGCCCGCGCGCAGCGCCTCCAGGCAGCCGCCCATGCCCGCGTGCGTGACGAACACCCGCGCGTGCCGCAGCACCGCCAACTGCGGCACGCTCGCGGCGACGTGCACGTTGTCCGGCACCGGGCCGATCTCGGCCGGGTCGGTGCGCTCCCCGAGCGACAGCACCACCTGCCAGTCCGTGCCCGCGAACGCCTCGGCGCAGGTGCGGTAGAACCCGGGCAGCCGGTTGTAGACGGTGCCCAGCGAGACCAGCGCCACCGGGCGGTCCGGCTCGGGCGGCAGCCACGGCTGCTGGAACGGCCGCACGCCCACGCACGGGCCGACGAAGCGGTAGCGCTCGTCGAACGTCAGGTGCCGGAACTGCATGAATCGGGGGTAGAGCATCAGGTGCCGCCGGGGGTTGAACGCGCGCACCTCGTCCGGGGCGCAGCCGTGCGCGGCGGCCAGCTCGTCCACCCGCCGCAGGTGCTCCTCCATCCCGGCCAGGGCGGCCGCCTCCATGCCCAGGTGCCTGTTGATGGACCAGTGCGCGTTGGCGGCCAGGTACGTCCACAGCTGCACCGCCGGGATGCGGTGCTTGACCGCCAGCATCCGCGCCGCGAACGTCTGCGTGTGGTACACGATCAGGTCCGGGCGGTCGGCCGCGCAGACCGCCTCGAGCTGCGGGAACGTGGTGCCCGCCTCGCGCAGGAAGCCGCTGCGGATGGTGCCGAAGTAGTCCTCTGGCGCCGGTGGCGCCAGCGCGGGATCGGCCTCGTCGGGCAGGCTCGACTCGTACGGCACCGCGGTGGCGCCCATCGCGGTGACCGCCTCCGCCCGCGCCCGCCCGGTGGCGTAGCTGACCCGGTGGCCGCGCCGGACCAGCTCCGCCACGATCGCCAGCGTCGGGAACACGTCGCCGATGGTGGGGGCGTTGAAGAACGCGATGTGCCAGCTCATCTCCTGCCGCCTCAGCCGAGCGTGACGGGCAGGGTGTCGTAGCCGAGCAGCATCAGCGCGCGCCGGTCGCCGGGCGGGGCGGCCAGGGCCAGTCCGGGCAGCCGCCGCAGCAGGTGCGGGAAGACGAGCTGCCCCTCGATGCGGCTCAGGGCGGCGCCCAGGCAGAAGTGCGCCCCCGCGCCGAAGCTGGCCGGCTGGCTGTCGACCCGGGTCGGGTCGAAGACGTCCGGGTCGGGGTAGCGGACCGGGTCGCGGTTGGCGGCGCCGAGCAGCACCAGCATCATCGCGTCCGCGGGGATCCGTACCCCCTCGATCTCGGCCTCGCGGGCGGCCCAGCGCACCACGAAGTGCACCGGCGGCTCGAAGCGCAGGATCTCCTCGACGTACCCGGCGGCCAGGCCGGGGTCGTCGCGCAGCTGGGCGAGCAGCTCCGGCCGCTGCTGCAGCAGCACCAGGCCGTTGCCGAACAGGTGGGTGGTGGTGACGAACCCGGCGTTGAACACCGTGATCAGGTTGGCCAGCAGCTCGGTCTCGTTCAGCAGCTCGGCGCCCTCCGCCGCGACCATGGCGCTGACCAGGTCGTCCTGCGGTTCGACGCGGCGCTTGGCGACGAGGTCCGCGAAGTACGCCATCAACTCGCCCGCGGCGGTGTCGGCCAGCCGCAGGTTCTCCTCGGTGCGCCCGCCCAGCTCCAGGATGGCGCCGAAGTCCAGCACCCGCTGCCGGAACCACGAACGGTCCTCCTCCGGCACCCCGAGCAACTCGCCGACGACGTTGCTGGGCAGCGGGAACGCGAACTCCGCCATGAAGTCGACCGGCGCGCCCCCCGCGCCGCGGGCCAGCATCCGGTCGATCAGGTCGTCGGTCATCCGGGTGATCGCCGGGCCGAGGCCGTGCAGGCGGCGCGCGGTGAAGGCGTGGCCGAACTGGCGGCGGATCCGGGTGTGGTCGGGCGCGTTGGTGAAGAACATCGAGGCCCGCAGGGTGGTCAGCGACGGGTGCTCGCGCCACTGCGGCATGCTGCGGTCCAGGTGGCGCGCGTCCACGGTGAGGAAGTCCGGTGAGCGCAGCACCTGCTGGACCGCGTCGTAGCCGTGCACCACCACGTCGTAGCGCTCGTCCGCCCCGCCGACGAGCGCCAGGCCGCCGAGGGTGTGCAGGTGTGCGTAGAAGGGATAGGGGTTTGCCCGCCCCTGCGCCGAGCGCAGTGGCTGCAACGAGATGCCGCCGGTCATGATGTAGGACAGTTTTTAGATGTATCGCTGAGGTAACAAGCGACCATCGGACCGTCTACAGTGGCGGAAAGTGCGATGTCAGCCCAGCTTCGGGCCGGGGTAGGCCGACACGCCCGGGTCGCCGAGGAGCCACCGATCCGCAAGTGGCGCTCGGGCGGACCGCCGCGACCCGGCAAGATGGCAGGCATGACCGCCCGCCCGGAGCAGTACCAGGCCGCGCTCGCCCGCGCCGCCGCGCACGCGCACGACTGGCTCGCCGCGGTGCCCGACCGCCCCATCCCGCCCCGCGCCGACGCCGACGAGCTGCGGACCCGGCTCGGCGGGCCGCTGCCCGCAGGGCCCACCGACCCGGCCGAGGTCGTCGACCTGCTGGCCCGCGAGATCGAGCCGGGCCTGATGACGATGCCGTCCGGCCGGTTCTACGGCTGGGTCATCGGCGGCACGCTGCCCGCCGCGCTCGGCGCCGACTGGCTGGTCAGCACCTGGGACCAGAACAGCGGCATGCGGTACGCCACCCCCGGCACCGCCGCCGCCGAGGAGGCGGCCGGCGCCTGGCTGCTCGACCTGCTCGGCCTGCCCGCCGGGTCCGACGTCGGCTTCGTCACCGGCGGCACCATGGCCAACTTCACCGGCCTGGCCGCCGGGCGCCAGCAGGTGCTCACCGACGCGGGCTGGGACCTCGACCGCGACGGCCTCACCGGCGCGCCCCGCATCCGCGTGCTCGTCGGCGCCGAACGCCACGCCACCGTCGACCTGGCCCTGCGCTACCTGGGCCTGGGCGCCCCGACCCCGGTCGCGGCCGACGAGCAGGGACGGCTGCGCCTGGACGCCCTCGAACGCGAACTGGCCGCCGGATCCGGGCCGACCATCGTCTGCCTCCAGGCGGGCAACGTCCACTCCGGCGCGTACGACCCCATCGGCGCCGCCTGCGAGCTGGCCCGCCGCCACGGCGCCTGGGTGCACGTCGACGGCGCGTTCGGCCTGTGGGCGGCCGCCGCCCCGGCCACCCGCCACCTGCTCGACGGGCACCACCTGGCCGACTCCTGGGCCACCGACGCGCACAAGACCCTCAACGTGCCGTACGACTGCGGCATCGCCGTGGTGGCCCGGCCCGCCGCGCTGCGCGCCGCCTTCGGCACCCGCGCCAGCTACCTGGTGCACGCGGGCACCGACAGCCCCGGCGACCCGCACGAACGCGCCCCCGAGCTGTCCCGCCGGGCCCGGGGCGTGCCGGTATGGGCCGCGCTGCGCTCCCTCGGCCGCGACGGCGTGGCCGAGCTGGTCGACCGGCTCACCCGGCACGCCCGCGCCCTGGCCGCCGGACTCGGCGCGATCGAGGGCGCGCGGATCTGCAACGACGTCGTCTTCACCCAGGTCTGCGTCGACTTCGGCAGCGACGAGCGCACCCGCCGGGTGACCGGGCGGCTGCTCGCCGACGGCACCGCCTGGATGTCCGGTTCGCACTGGCAGGGCCGCGACGTGCTGCGCGTGTCCGTCAGCAACTGGTCCACCGACGAGGCGGACGTGGCCGCCTCGATCGAGGCGGTACGGCGCGCGGCGGCCGCATAGACTGGCCGCATGGCGATCCTCGGCATCGACATCGGCGGCTCCGGCATCAAGGGCGCCCCGGTCGACCTCGAACAGGGTGTCTTCGCCGAGGAACGGGTGCGGTTGGAGACACCGCAGCCGTCCGACGTGACCGCGGTGGTGGCGACCGTCGCCGAGGTCGCCGGGCGGTTCCCCGGCGTGGAGCGGGTCGGGGTCACCTTCCCCGGCGTGGTCCAGGGCGGCGTGACGCGCACGGCGGCCAACGTCGACCACTCCTGGATCGGCGCGCCCGCGCGGGACCTGTTCACCGAGGCGCTCGGGGTGCCCGTGGTGGTGCTCAACGACGCCGACGCGGCCGGGATCGCCGAGATGACGTACGGCGCGGGCAAGGGGCGCAAGGGCGTCACCATCATGCTGACCTTCGGCACCGGCATCGGCAGCGCCGTGTTCATCGACGACCGGCTGGTGCCCAACACCGAGCTGGGCCACATCCAGCTGCACGGCGAGGACGCGGAGCGGCGCGCCTCGGCACACGCCCGCGAGGTCGAGGACCTGGGCTGGAAGGACTGGGCCAAGCGGGTGCAGGACTACCTGCGCGAGCTGGAGCGCCTGCTCAACCCCGATCTGATGATCATCGGCGGCGGGGTGAGCAAGAAGGCGGAGAAGTTCCTGCCGCACATCGACGTACGCACCCCGCTGGTGCCCGCCGCCCTCCTCAACGACGCCGGCATCGTCGGCGCCGCCCTCGCCGCCACCCAGGCCTGACCCCCAGCTCACCCGCCCCCGCCGCACCGGCGACCACGGCCCGCCCCGCCTTTCATAGACGCTGGCCTATCTGGTGGACGAAATCCGTAAGATCGTGCTCTAGATAGGCCACTGTCGATGCTGGTGGGGATGGCGTGGCTCCGCTCGTCCGCCTCCGGCCGTCCGGAAACGGCGATCTTCTGGGGGTGATCGCCGTCTCCGGTCTGGAACTGCGGCTGAACCGGGTCTTTCGACCGGGAGCGGCGATCACCGCAGAGAGATCGCGGTCTGGGGTCGGGATGCGGCGGCGGTGAGCGGGTCGCGTTGCGGGATGCGGCGGTGGTCGGCGGTTCGCGTTGGGGTTTCGGGGCCGGCAGCCGGGAATGGTGGGGGAGGATGGGATCGGAGAGGAGCGCGCATGCGGATCGGAAACGTCGACGTCAGGCCGTTGGGCGGCGCATGGGGCTGCCTCGCCATGATCCTGATCTCGCTGCTGCTGTCGGTCCTCTGCACGCTCGGTCTCAACCTGATCGTCCGGTGAGTCCGTCCCTGTTCCCCAGGCGCGGCCGCCATCGGCGGCGGACAATGTGCGCAGGCGCCCGCCTCGCCCGGGGCGGGCTGGAAGGGGAGCGGTTATGTCCATCGGCGACCGGATGACCCTGCGCAACCTGTACCTGTACCTCGTCTGCCTGATCACCCTCATCATCTCGATCTTCGCCGCGGTGAGCCTGGTCCGCGGCACGGTCGAGCTGCTCTACCCCGACCCCGGCTACGGCTACTACGGCGTGCCCGACAGCAAGATGAGCGCCGAGGAGCAGCGCAAGCTGGAGCAGCAGGCCAAGGACTCCCAGCATCGCAACTCGGTGCTGGGCCTGGTCAGCTCCGGCACCATGCTCCTGATCGCGGTGCCGGTCTACATCTACCACTGGCGCCGCATCCAGAGTGAACTCCCGGCCCGCCCCGCCGTGACCACCGGCGAACCCCCGACCACCCCCTGAACCCCGAGGTCAGGCTGCAATTTCGGGGAAAGTGCGGGAATCTTGAACCGCATCCGTGCACTTTCCCCGAAACTGCACGTACGCGCGTCGGGGCGGTCAGGCGAGGTGGAGCCAGAGGTGGTCGTGGCCGCGGAGCATCAGTTGGCGGGGGGTGCCGGGGGGTGCGGCGAGGCTGATGTGGGGGAAGCGGTCCAGCAGCATGGTGAGGCCGCGCTGGCCCTCCAGCCGGGCCAGGGCCGCGCCCAGGCAGTAGTGGGCGCCGCCGCCGAAGCTGAGCGTCGAGGCTTCGGTGCGGGCCGGGTCGAATACGTCCGGGTCGGCGTAGTGCGCGGGGTCGCGGTTGGCGGCGGCCAGCAGCACCAGCACCCAGCTGCCCTTCGGGATCTCCACGCCCGCGACCTCGGTGTCGGCGGCGGTGTAGCGCACCGAGAAGTGGGTGGGGACCTCGTAGCGCAGGATCTCCTCGACGTACTGCGGGGCGAGGGCGGGGTCGGCGCGCAGGCGGGCGAGGTGGTCGGGGCGGTCGAGCAGCAGGGTCAGGCCGTTGCCGAGCAGGTGGGTGGTGGTGACGAAGCCCGCGTTGAACACCACGATCAGGTTGGCCAGCAGCTCGTGCTCGCTGAGCTGGTCGCCGTCGGACTCCAGCGCCTGCACCAGCGCGGTGATCATGTCGTCGCGCGGGTCGGCGCGCCGCGCCGCCGCCAGCTCCGCGAAGTACGCGGTGATCTCCTCGGCGGCGGTGTCGGCGGCGGCGACGTTGGCCGCGGTGCTGCCGCCGAGTTCCAGGACCGCCCCCAGCGCCATGGCCCGCGGGCGGTACCAGGCGCGGCGCTCCTCGGGCACCCCCAGCAGCTCGCCGAGCACATTGGCGGGCAGCGGGAAGGCGAACTCGGCCATGAAGTCGAGCTTGCCGCCGTCGGCGGCCTGGGCGGCCAGGCGGTCGAGCAGGTCCGCGGTGAGCCGGTCGATCGCCGGCTCCAGCGCGTTGATCCGGCGCGGCGTGAACGCCTGGTTGAACATCTTGCGCATCCGGGTGTGCCGGGGCGCGTTGGTGAAGAAGACCGAGTTCATGAACACCGCCTGCGCGCGCTCGGTCTCCCAGTCGGCCGGCGAGGGCAGCAGCGTCTCGTCCATCACCTTGAAGGTCGCCGAGTCCCGTAGGACGTGCGCCGCCGCGTCGTAGCCGTGGACCACGTACGAGTACCGGTCGCCGGGGGCGACCCGGCACACTGGGCCGTGCCGGTGCAGGTCGGCGTAGAACGGGTACGGATCGCGCCGCATCTCGTCGGTGTGCAGCGATGCCAGTGAGACCTCGGCGGCCATGTCAGCGAAGGTCCTCGTCCTCGTCGAGCAGCAGCAGGTCGAGCGGGATGGCCGCGGCCATCGCCTCGTTGCCCTTGTCGTTGGGGTGGATGTGGTCGCCGCTGTCCCACTCCGGCCGCAGCTTGGACGGGTCGGCCGGGTTGCGCAGCACCGCGTCGAAGTCGATGACCCCGTCGAAGTCGGTGGTGGTGCGGATGTACGAGTTCACGGTGAGCCGCACCGAGTCCAGCGTCGGGGTGTACGCCACCACGCCGGGCGCCGACTCGAACGCGTTCCACGGGCTCAGCGTGCACACCACGATCTTCAGGTCGGACTGGTGCGCGAGGCGGGCCATCGCCTGCAGCCGCGCGATGATGTTGTCGGCGTTGTCCTGGCTCAGCCACACGTCGTTGATGCCCAGGGCCAGGATGACGGTGCGCACCCCGGTCTGCCCGAGCACGTCGAAGTGGAACCGGGCCGAGCCGTTCATGCCCAGCTCGTTGAAGCCCGCGTCGATGCCGTTGAGGGTGAGCCGGTTGCCCGCCAGGCCCGCGTTCAGGATGCCGGGGGCCTTGCCGCCCGGGGCCTCCTGGTTCAGCCGCCAGCCGAGGTAGTCGGTCCAGCGGTGGTCGGCGTTGACGGTCGACTTGAAACCGTCGGTGATGGAGTCGCCGAGCACCACGATCGAGCCCTGGCCGCTGCGGTTGAGCACGTCCAGGCCGGTCACGTAGTACCAGTTGTTGCGGGTCTCGGGCAGTTTCGCGCCGCTGGCGTCGTTGGCGTGGTCGCCCTGGCCGATGAAGGACGTCTCCCGGGCGTACACGTGCCAGGTGGCCGGACCGGACGCGACCGGGACGTAGAGGCTCACCGCGACGTCCTGCGACGCCGGGACTTCCATGTGCACCGGGTCGCTGACGGCGCTGCCGCCGGCCGGGATGGTGATCGAGCGCTGCCCGCTGAACGTGGCGTCGACCGCCGAGCCGGGCTTGATGTCGCCGGGGCCCGCCTCCGGCCAGGGCAGCGCGAGGGTCGCGTGCCCGATGGTCAGCGGCTGGGTGCCGAACCGGTTGGACAGCCGGATGCGCGCGGCCGTGCCCCCGACGGAGGTGTGCACGAACATGCGGATCGTCTGGTCCGCGAACCCGTCCTTGGACTTGCCCGACCCGGCTGCGGTCAGCGCGGCCGACCAGGAGCCGGTCCAGCGCTCCGGTTCGGGCGCCACCGCCTGGCTGTTGGCGGTCGCGACCAGCAGGGTCGAGCCCACCGCCACGATCGTGACCAGGGCCATCAGGAGTTGGCGTTGCCGGGGGCTGTTCATGGGTGGGCAGGCCTCTCGGTCACTGGGGGACAGTGCGAACGGCGGGCCGGTGCGGTGCGGGGGTCCACGCCCGTCGATCACCGGTGCGACGCCAGATCGGCAGTGTAGGCCGCTGCGGGCGCCGAGGGAACGGGCCGGTCGGCCTGCGGATCCATACCGGACGTTTGCGTTGGCAAATGTCCCGATTGCAGATTAGATAGATACGAGTTGCCAGTGGCCGATCCACCAAGGTCCCGGTATCGTCCCCGCGTAGGTCGCGCCCCCACCACGGGAAGTGGCCTTTCACCAGCGAATCAGCTGGAATTCGGACCAAACAGGGGTGACGTCTCGTGGGCGAGCAGACCTTTGACCCAGCAACCAACTACGCCCGCCGGGCATTGACGCTGTTCGCGAAGTACGGCGACGCCGAAGCGCTGGTGGCCGAAGGCGGACGCAGATACACCTATGCCGAGGTGCACGCCGAGGTGGTCGCGATGGCCGCCGCGCTGTGGCGGCACGGTGTCCGGCCCGGCGCGGCCATCGGCGTGCTCGCCCGCAACCCGGCCGAGTCGGTCTTCCTCCAGCTCGCCGCGCACCTGCTCGGCTGCCGCACCGCGTGGATCGCCAACAACGCCCCCGACCGGTTCCGGCGCGGCTTCCTCGACCTGGCCGAGGTCGACTTCTTCGTGTACGACGCCGTCATCCTGCGCGACATGGGCGCCGAACTGGCCGCGCTGGCCCAGGACCGGCCGGTGCTGTGCTTCGGCCCCGGCGGCGCCGGACCCGACCTCACTGTCGACAAGGCGACCGAGCTGCCGTTCGACCCCGCCGACGTCACCCCCGAGCCCAGCTCGCTGTTCCAGACCGGCGGCACCACCGGCTCGCCGAAGCTGGTGCACCACCGGCACGGCTTCTTCGCCGCGCTGCACCTGCTGTCGGAGTTCTACCTGGCCAGCGGCGCGCCGCCGCTGCGGCACCTGCTCGTCGCCGGGACCTGGCACGTCAGCGCGCAGACCGCGCTGTTCATGACGCTGTTCTCCGGCGGCACCGCGTTCCTGCACGACGGGCTGGACTACCCGCTGTTCTACGAGACGGTCGCGCGCGAGCGCATCAACAGCACCCTGCTCGCCCCGCCGCTGCTCTACGTCCTGCTCGACGACCCGAAGTCCGCCGAGGTCGACTTCAGCAGCCTGCTGACGCTGACCGTCTCCGGCGCCGCGGCCTCCCCGGCCCGGCTCACCCAGGCGATCGCCCGCTTCGGCCCGGTCATCCGCATCGTGTACGGCATGAGCGAGTCGCCGTTCATCACCGCCATGCCCAACCTCGACCACGACCCCGGCCACCCGGAGCGGCTGGCCTCCTGCGGCGTGCCCTACGGCGACGTCAAGGTGGAGGTCCGCGACGAGGGCGGCCGGGTGCTGCCCCCCGGCGAGGTCGGCGAGGTGTGGGTGTCCGGGTCGCTGCTGATGGCCGGCTACTGGGGCATGCCGGAGCTGACCGAGCAGACCCTGGTCGGCGGCTGGCTGCGCACCGGCGACGTCGGCCGCCTCGACGAGCACGGGTACCTGTACCTGCTGGACCGGGTCAAGGACATGATCGTGACCGGCTTGAGCAGCACCAACGTCTTCTGCCGCCCGGTCGAGGACGCGCTGGCGGGCCACCCGCAGGTGCGCGCCGCCGCGGTCATCGGCGTCCCGCACGAGCTGGAGGGCGAATCCGTCTTCGCGTACGTGGTGCCCGCCGAGGGGGCCACCGTCACCGGCGACGAACTGCGCGCCCACGCCGCCGCCGAGCTCAACGCGATGTGGGCGCCGCAGCAGGTCGAGTTCATCGACGCGTTCCCGCTCACCGAGTCGGGCAAGGTCGACAAGAAGGCGCTGCGCGAGCGGTACCTCGCCGGCGTTCAGGAGGCATGATGTCCATTCCCGACACACTGGTCGAGCCCGAGGCCGAGGAGGAGGGCCGGCACACCGGGGTGCTCGCGGTGCTGGCCGCCGACGCGGTCTCCACCCTCGCCACCCGGTTGTCGTTCCTGGCCGTGGCGTGGCTGGTGCTCGCCGCGCAGGAGCCGAACCGCGACGCCCTGATCCGGGTCGGCGTCGTCGGCGCCGCGCAGCTGCTGGCGTACCTGGTGGCGAGCCCGCTCGGCACCCGGCTGGCCGACCGCAGCCGCGACACCGGCACCGCCACCGTCCTGTTCGACCTGCTGTCGGCGGCAGGGCTGGCCGGGCTGGCCTTCTTCGCGCTGCCCAGCGCCCCGGTGGCGGCGGTCGCCGGGCTGGCCGCGGGCGTGGGCGCGCTGCGCGCCCTCAGCGACCGCACCAAGGACGCGCTGCACCGCGAGTCGGGCCCCGGTCCGGTCCGGACGCCGCGGTCCGACCTGGTCACCGCCGTCCAGTGGGTGCTGCTGGTCTGCCTCGGCGTCGCCGCGGGCGGCCTGAGCGTATGGCTCGGCCCGGCCGGGGTGCTCTGGTGCGCCGCGCTGGTGTGCGCGGTCGCCGCCGCGCTGACGCTGCACGCCGCGTCGGTGCGCACCGCGGCCGCCACCGAGCCGGTGTCCGAGGCGATGGTCGGCGAGGTGCTGCCCGCCGAGCCGGGCACCCGGGCGGCCGCCTCGTCGCGCGACGTGGTCACCGAACCGGTCGAGGTGCACGACGTCGACGGCGGCGACGACCCGGTCGAGCCGACCGTGCCCGCCCAGCGGCAGCCGGAGCAGTCCACCGCCCAGGCGGCGGCGCAGCCCGCCGGGGCGGCGAAGGGCGGCGGGTACGCCCAGGCGCCGCCGATCAAGCACACGTCGCGTCGCGACCTGCGCCGGGGCGCGCTGGCCGAGCTGCGCTCGGACGGCCTGGTCCGCCGCCTGGCCGCGGTGCTGTTCTTTACCAACCTGCTGGTGCAGGCCGGTGCGGTGATCCTGGTGCTGGTCTGGGTCGGCGAGGCCCTGCGCGAGCCGGAGCTGCTCGGCCTGGTCGGCGGGGCGTTCCTGCTCGGCGCGGTCACCGGCGCGGTGGTGCTGTCCGGCCTGGCCCGCGAGCCGCTGCGCTACCTGCTGGTGGCGCTGGGCTTCCTCGCCGGTGGCGGCACCCTGGCCGTGCTCGACGGCCTGCGGCCGGTGCTGCTGCTGGTCGTGGTGGTGGCGTTCCTGAGCGGGGCGACGATGTCGTCGGTGACGCCCGCGCTGGGCACGCTGCTGTCGCAGCGGGTGCCCGCGCCGGTGCGCAGCCGCATCGGCGGCTACGCCGCGGCCCTGGCCTACCTGGGCATCCCCGTGGGCACCGTGGCTGGTGCCTGGGTCACCGGCCGGTACGAGCTGCGCACCGCGCTCGCCGTGGCGGTGGGGGCGTACCTGGTGGCGCTGCTGCTGCCGGTGTTCGCGTACCGCACCTGGCGGCAGCTCGACGCCGGGGCCCCGGCGATGCTCACCGGGGCGGCGCGCCTGCCCGCGCGGCTCGCGGTGACCCTCGCGTACGCCAACGGCCAGTGGCTGGTCGAGGTGCGCAAGGGCCGCAACCTGCTCGGCGCCCGGCACCTGGTGAAGAGCTCCGAGGCGCTGAGCATGCTGACCCTGCTCGACGTGCCCGGGGTGCGCCGCAGCGTCGAGGAGGCCCTGGCCGCGGACCAGACCGAGGCGGTACGCCAGGCCGAGCGGATGCGCACCGAACTGGCCGAGCTGGAGGCGAAGCTGGCCGGGCTGTCGGAGATGGCCGAGCTGAGCGAGGTGCGGCTGCCCGCCCAGCCCGACGGGCGCGACAAGGCGAACAGCCATGGCGGCTGACGACCCGCTCGCCGGGTACGGGTCGCTCGCCGAGGCGACCGACCCGTACTGCCTGGCGGCGGGGGAGGCGGCGCGGCTGCTGGCCGGGCATCCGTGGAAGCGGTTCGCGGTCATCGGCGACAGCGTCGCCTCCGGCGTCGGCGACCCGGTGCCCGGCTACGTCGAGCTGGCCTGGTGCGACCGGATCCGGTTCGAGCTGGCCGCGCAGCAGCCCGACCTGGTCTACCTCAACCTCGGCGTGCGGGAGCTGCGCGCCGCCGAGGTGCGCGCCACGCAGCTGGACGAGGCGCTGCGGTTCGGGCCCGACCTGGCGCTGGTGGTGGCCGGGGGCAACGACGCGCTGCGGCGGTCGTACCGGCCCGACGAGACCGACGCCGAGCTGGCCGCCATGGTGACGGCGCTGCAGGAGGCGGGCGCCGACGTGATCACGGTCGGCATCTTCGACGCCTCCTACGCGCCGTCGTTCCCGGTGGCGGTTAAGCCGCAGGTGAGCGAGCGGATGATGACCCTGTCCCGGCGTACGGCGGCGCTGGCGGCGCGGCTGGGCACGCTGCACGTGGACTGCACCGGGCATCCGGCCGAACGCGACCCCGGCAGCTACAGCGCCGACGGCATCCACGGCAACCTGCGCAGCCACGGCATCTGCGCCGCCCTCACGGTCCGCCGCCTCGGCACCCACCTGGGCCGCTGACCGCACCGCCCACGCGCCCACTCGCGGCCCGAGGTTCCTGCACTTTCGGGGAAAGTGCCGGAATCTTGGGCCTCTTTCGTGCACTTTCCCCGAAACTGCACGAACCCCCGGCCGCGTCGCGCGTCGCGCGCGATGCGCGCCCCGCGACGCGAGACGGGCACCTCCGGTTCCCCTCGGCGCAACGTTGGCACACTCATCTATACACGCAAATATTGAAGAAGGTTTCCTTCCTCTGGCAGCATGTTGCACGACCGTTCCCTGCCTAACCGGGCAAAGACGGTCGAACCTCCGGCATGCCTCACGTGCCACAACCCCGAGGAGGATCAGTGCACTCGACCCCGAACCCGCTGCGCCGCCGCGCCATCGTGGGCGCCGCCGCCCTCGCGCTGACCGGCAGCGTCCTGGCAGGCGCCCCCGCGCACGCCGCCCCCGCCCCGCTGTCGCCCAGCGCCGCCACCACGCTCGCCGCCGACCTGGCCTCGCCGGGCGCGTACGTCGGCGAGGACGGCCGCATGGTCGTCACCGTCACCGACGCGGCCGCCGCCGACCAGGTCCGCGCCGCCGGTGGCGTGGCCAAGCTGGTCAAGCACACCGCCGCCCAGCTCGACGCCGCCCGCGCCGACCTGGACAAGCTGGCCCGCATCCCGGGCACCACCTGGGCGGTCGACCCGGTGGCCAACCAGGTCGTGGTCACCGCCGACAGCACGGTGACCGGTCTGAAGCTGGCGCGCCTCAACGCGGTCACGGCCAAGTTCGGCGACGCGGTCCGGGTCGAGCGGGAGGCGGGCACGCTCGGCCGCTTCCTGGTCGGCGGCGACGCCATCTACGGCGGCGGCTACCGGTGCTCGCTCGGCTTCAACGTCCGCGCCGGGAACACGTACTACTTCCTGACCGCCGGTCACTGCACCAACTCGGCCGCCAGCTGGTACACCAACTCCTCGCGCACCACCCTCATCGGCGCCCGCGTCGGCACCAGCTTCCCTGGCAACGACTACGGCATCGTCCGCTACGACAACGCCGCCATCGCCCACCCCGGCACGGTGAACCTGTACAACGGCACCACGCAGGACATCACCAGCGCGGGCAACGCCGTGGTCAACCAGACCGTGTACCGCAGCGGCAGCACCACCGGCCTGCGCAGCGGCCGGGTCACCGCGACCAACGCGACGGTCAACTACGCCGAGGGCACTGTCACCGGCCTGATCCGGACCACGGTCTGCGCCGAGGGCGGCGACAGCGGCGGCTCGCTGTTCGCGGGCACGGTCGCGCTCGGCCTCACCTCCGGCGGCAGCGGCAACTGCTCCACCGGCGGCACCACCTACTTCCAGCCGGTCACCGAGCCCCTCGCCGTCTACGGCGTCAGCGTCTACTGACGACCGGTTCAGCAATGAAACAGGCCGCCGAGCGTCAACGCTCGGCGGCCTGCCGCATCTTTGGAATCAGGCGATGTTGAGCTGGATATTGCCGATCCGGGCGACGATGTCCAGGTGACCGCCGAGGCCCGTTACGTAGGCACGCAGGGTTTCGAGGCTGGTGGCGGTGCCGCCCTCGATCTGGCTGATCCGGGCCTGTGACAGGCCGGCGGTCTCGGCTAGCTGACTCTGCGTCATACCGAGCTGCTTGCGAATCTCGGCGAGTTGGGCGCCGCTGATGGAAGCCAGCATGTCCTCGCGCATGCGTGCCCGGCGGGCCGTGCGTTCTTCGCTGTCCCAGGAAGGGTCGGCAGCCCGAGCCTTCGCCTTGACATCTCGCCAGTTCGACGGGGTGGTCATGGCCGTTCCTCCTCCTTCAGCATCATCAGGTGTTCTTCGAAGCGCTCGTCCGCGAGCGGAACAGAGGTCTGATACCACTTCTTCCACTGGCCCGACTTGTCGCCTGCCACCAGGAAGATAGCTTCCCGTGAGGGATCGAAGGCGAAAAGCAGGCGGACCTCGGACGTGCCTGATGACCCGGGCCGCAGCTCCTTCATGTGGTGATATCGACTTGTCTGAATCCGGTCCACGAGAGGTCGCCCGAGCGCTGGGCCATGCTCGGTGAGCAGGTCGATGGCCTCCGCGACCAGATCCGAGCTGGCTGGATCGGATCTGCACAGTTCCAAGAACCCGGACTCGACCTCTGGGTGAAGGTTGATTTCCCACACCCGGCCATTATAAGCAGACCTTATATTGACCGCGACCTAGTCAGCGTGGGGAGGACTTGTATACCTCCTGGATGGCGGTCAGGAGCTGGTCGGCGTGGGGTTGAACGGCGAGGTCGAGTTCGCGGGCGAAGGGGAGGACGGCGCCGTCGGGGCGGGTGACGCGCTTCGGGGGGACCGTCAGGCGCATCTCCTCCGACGCGGTCGCCAGGATCTCGCCCGCGATGCCGCACATGCGGTTGGAGTCGTCGATCACGACCAGGCGCCCGGTCTTGTCCACCGACGCCGCCAGGCCCGCCCAGTCGAACGGGTACAGCGTGCGCGGGTCGAAGACCTCGACCGAGATCTGGTCGGCGAGCTGCTCGGCGACGGCCAGGGCGTCCTGCACCAGGTGCCCGACCGCGACCACGGTGACGTCGGTGCCCTCGCGGTGCACCCGGCCGACCCCGAGCGGCACCGCGTCCAGGGCGGCGATGTCGACGTCGGCGCGTACGCCCAGGGCCTGGGCCGGGGCGAAGAGCACCACCGGGTCGTCGTCGCGGATGGCGCTCAGGAACAGCCCGTACGCGTCCTCGGGCGTCGCCGGGACCACGGTCTTGACCCCGACGTGCGCGAAGAGGCCGTACGGGTGGTCGGAGTGCTGCCCGGCCCAGCCGCTGCGCGAGCCGGACCCGGGCACGAAGTACGTCACCGGCACCTTCGCCTGCCCGCCGGTCATCAGCGAGAACTTGTGCGCCTGGTTGGCGATCTGCTCGAACACCAGGAACAGCAGCGACGGGATCTGGAACTCGATGACGGGCCGCTTGCCCGCCAGCGCCGCCCCGGTGGCGAAGCTGGTGAACGCCTGCTCCGACAGCGGCGTGTCGACGACCCTGGTCGGGCCGTACCGGTCCAGCAGGCCGGTGGTGACGTTGTTGACGGCGACGCCGATGTCCTCGCCGAGCACGCAGACGGCCTCGTCGCGGGCCATCTCGTCGGCCAGCGCCCGGCCGAGGGCCTTGAGGTAGGAGAGCTTCGCCATCACCGCACCGCCGAGTCGATTAGTCCGTTGCCGTCGCGGGTCCGCAGGCCGGTCGCGTAGAGGTGGTCCAGGGCCCCGGCCGGGTCGGGGGCGGGGCTGTCCAGGGCGAACGCGACCGCCTCGGCCAGCAGCGCCTCGATCTCGGCGTCGATGCCGTCGCGTACGCCGGCGGGCAGGCCGAGCACGTCGAGCGGGTCGCGGGAGCGTCCGGCGGCCACCTCGTCGTCGCTGCGGTACCGCACGCGGGCCTTGTGCTCCCAGGTGTGGTGGGCGTCGAAGCGGTAGGCGGTGCACTCGATGAAGCTGGGCCCGCCACCGGCGCGACCGCGCTCGACGGCCTCCTGGGCGGCGGCGCGCACCGCGCGGGCGTCGGTGCCGTCGACGCTGACCGACGGGATGCCGAACGCCTCGGCCCGCGCGGTGATCGAGCCGGCGACGGCCTGCGCGACGGTGAGGGTGGTGGCGTAGCCGTTGTTCTCGCAGACGAACAGCACCGGCAGTTTCCACAGCGCGGCCAGGTTGAACGTCTCCAGCAGCACGCCCTGGTTGACCGCGCCGTCGCCGAAGAAGCTGACGGTGACCACGTCGCTGCCGTCGTTGCGCCGCGCCCAGGCGGCACCGGTGGCGATGGCACCGCCCGCGCCGACGATGCCGTTGGCGCCGTAGATGCCCTTGCCGAAGTCGGCGGCGTGCATGGAGCCGCCCCGGCCGCGGTTGAGGCCGGTGGCGCGGCCGGTGAGCTCGGCCAGCATGCGGACCGGGTCGCTGCCCTTGGCCAGGACGTGGCCGTGGCCGCGGTGGGTGCTGGTGATGATGTCGTCGTCGCGCAGCGCCGCGCACACCCCGGCCGCGATCGCCTCCTGCCCGATGTACGGGTGGATGCCGCCGACGATGTGCCCCGAGTTGACCAGCTCGATGCAGCGCTCCTCGAACCGGCGGATCAGCCGCATCGCGCGGTACATGGACTCGTCTGTCATGCGGGGCGTGCCTCCAATGCTCCAGAGGTAGGGGAGCCGTCGGCCCGCCGTACCGCGACGATCTCGAATCCGGCCTTGACCAGCAGCTCGCGGTACTCGGCCTCGGTGCGGTCGTGGCCCTCCTGGGTGACCAGCATGAGCAGGTCGACCAGCCCGGCCCCGGGGCGGTTGGCGGTCTCCTGCTCTGGCAGCAGCTCCTCCAGCACCACGACCCGCCCGTGCGGCGGCACCGCCGCCCGCACCCGGGCCAGGACCCGCAGGGCGTTCTCGTCGTTCCAGTTGTGCAGCACCCGGGCCAGCAGGTAGGCGTCGGCCCCGGCCGGTACGCCGTCGAAGAAGCTGCCCTCGGCGAACTCCACCCGCTCGGCCAGGCCCGCCTCGGCGAGCCGGGACCGGGCGGCGAGGATGGCCTCGGGCAGCTCCAGCAGGGTCGCGCGCAGGCCGGGCTGGGCCGCCAGCAGCCGGGCCAGCAGGTTGCCGTTGCCGCCGCCGACGTCGACGACGGTCCCGGCCCAGCTCAGGTCGCAGGCATCCAGGGAGGCGGGCGGCTGCTCGTCGGCCATGGACTGGTGGAACACCGCCGCGGCCGCTGCGTCCCCGCTCAGGTAGTCGTAGAAGGAGAGTCCGTAGACGGCCTCGAAGGCGGGGCGGCCGGTGTGCATGGTGTGCATGATCTCGGCGAACGAGCGGAACACCTGGTCGCCCTGCATGAGCGCGTTGAGCCGGACCGAGCCGGGCACGTCGGCGCGCAGCAGCTCGGTGGTGGGGGTGAGGCCGTACACGCCGGGGGCGGGCTGGGTGAACAGCCCCATCATGGTCAGCGCGCGCAGCAGGCGGCCGAGGGCGCGAGGGTCGGCGCCGCACTGGTGCGCCAGCGCCTCCACGGGCACCGGTCCGGCGGCCATCAGGTCGGGCACCCCGAGCTTGACCAGGGCGTAGACGCCCTGGGCCACCCAGGAGCCGGAGAGGATGCCCAGCAGTTTGCGACGGGCCAGTGCTTCGTTCACGTTCGCTCCGGTGCTGAAGACCGCGGACCACCACCGGGCGGTGCCAGTGGTGATCCGCGGTCGAAGAGGGTGAGGGGTGCGGTCACCGCCGCCAGAGAACCGGGCAGTAGTCCGGGTCGGCGTAGTCGGGGCGTCCATCGGCGGTCTTGCGGACCAGCTCGTCGTGGTTGTAGCCGACGACCGTGCCGTCGCTGAGCGTGAACGGGCGGTACTCGTTCTCGCCGTCCTGCAGGTGCAGCGAGACGGCGCGTCGCGGGCGGTCGCTGTGGTTGCCCGCGCTGCCGTGGTAGGTCCGGCAGTGGTGGAAGCTCATGTGCCCCTTGGGGATGATCATGGGGATCTTCCGGACCGTGGTGCCGTTGTGCTCCGCGTTGCGGGCCAGCAGCACCTCCAGGTCCTCCTTGTCGCGCTCGGCGAAGTGCTTGGCGGTGGAGTCGTTGTTGCCGATCTCCTCCCACCGGTGGCTGCCGTCCACCATGGTGATCGTGCCCATCTCCTCGTCACAGTGGTGGAAGGGGATGAACGCGGTCAGCATCCGCTCCGAGGTCGACGACGCCCAGTAGTGGCGGTCGAAGTGCCACGGCACGATGTTGGTCGGCTCCTCCGGGCGCGGCGGCTTGAGGATCAGCGTCGACTGGAAGATCCGGATCTCGTCGGCCTGCGCCAGCCGGGCCGCGACCGCGCCGATCAGCGGCTTGCGCAGCAGCTTGGCCAGGCCGTCGTGCTCGTAGTGCACGTAGTCGTTGTGCCGCTGCACGGCACCGTGCGAGGGCTCCCAGTACGCCAGGCGGCGCGGCCGCAGCGGCAGCGACCGGCTGCGCTCGCCGGCGTAGAAGCGCTCGCTCGCCTCGACCAGCTCGTCGACCTCGGCGTCGGTGAACAGCTTCTTCGACAGGTACCAGCCGTGCTCGGCGTAGAACGCGACGTCCTCATCGGAGGGCAGCAGCTCGCGCTCCTCGTCCGTCAGCGTGAACTGTTCACCCATGGTGTGCTCCTCGGCGGTGAAGGGTGGATGCGGGGATGTGCCGGCTCATGCGGTGGCCAGTCCGGCGGTCTCGCGGGCGGCAGCCTGGTCGGCGGACGCGCCCAGCTCGCGCTCCTTCGCCTCGTACAGCGCCTTGATGTTGCTGCTGCCGAAGGTCAGGGCACCGTGTCGCTCGATCAGTTCGAGGAACAGCGTGCGGCGTACGTGCATGGACTGCGTGAAGATCTGGTACAGCTGGCCGTAGTGGTCGGTGTCGACCAGCACCCCGAGTTCGCGCAGCTGCGCGATGGGCAGGTCGACGCTGTTCAGCCGCTGCTCCAGGGCGTCGAAGTAGGCCCCGGGCGTGCTGAGGAAGCCGACGCCGCGCTCGCTGAAGGTGCGCACCGCGGTGACGATGTCGTCGGTGCGGAACGCCACGTGCTGCACCCCGGCCCCGGCGTGCCAGGACAGGAAGTCGTCGATCTGGCCCGGCCGGCGCGACAGGTCCGGTTCGATCAGCGTGAAGGTGACCTGGCGGGACGGGCTCTGCACCACCTTGGAGTCCATGCCCTGCCCGCCGACCTCGATGTACTCCTCGAAGATCTCCGCGAAGCCGAAGACGTCCTGGTAGAAGCGCGAGGTGGCGGACAGGTCCCCGGCCGGGACGCAGACCGCCAGGTGGTCGATGACCCGCAGCAGGTCGCCGTCGAAGGACTGCTCCGGCAGCGTCATCTCGATCGCGCCCGGCATGAACTCCCACCGGGCCCCGTGCCGCTCCACCAGCCGGTGGGTGACGTCGCCGAAGCCGGAGACGCTGGCCGTGACGACCCGCGTGGCGGCGTCGGCGTACTCGGCCGGCGCGGTCAGGGCGGCGGCGCCGCGGCCGACGACCTCGGCGTACAGGGCGGCGGCGTCGTCGGTCTCGAAGGCGACGATCGCCACGCCGTCGCCGTGGCGGCCCACGTACTGGGTGGCGGGGTGGTCGGGCACCAGGCCCGAGGTCAGCACGATGCGGATGTCGCCGTGCTGCAGCAGCAGCGAGCGCTGGTCGACCAGGCCTGTCTGGGGGCCACCCTGCCCGCAGATCCGGAAGCCGAACGCCGTGCACAGAAAGTAAGCAGTCTGGCGGGCGTCACCGACGTAGAACTCCAGGTGGTCGATGCCGAGAATGTTCATCTGTTACCTACCCCTTGGCGTGCGATGTCCGGGTTCGCGTTCCTTACGGACTCGCTCCTCGCGCCGGGTGGCATTGGGCTCGGAACGGGTCCTTCCGGGCATGGCTTCGCTCGGCGGATCGCATGCGCGATGCACCGAATGAAGGCCCCATGCTCGATTGGCCGTCGTGCCCCTGTGACGTCCGATTCGGCAGGTGGACCGGTCCCCGCACCGGTTCCGAAACCTGTCGTCTGTCACGCTAGCCGCCCGGCTTACGTGTCTCAATACCTAGCCACGCAAATATTTAATTGCGACAGTTATCCGATTCTGTCGACCGTTCCGGGGAGTCGCTAATCACCGAAACGGCTGAGTCGTGTGGTGGGTCGACCCAGGACAAGGCTCACATTATGTCCGCCGAATCCGAATGAATTGGACAGAGCAAAAGTGATCGGATTATGCCGGGCCTTGCCCCGAATGTGGTCGAGATCGCACGCTGGATCGGGGTCCTCCAGATTCACTGTCGGAGGTAGGACACCCCGCCCGACCGCCATGATCGTGGCTGCCGCCTCGATCACGCCGGACGCCCCGAGCATGTGCCCGGTGACAGCCTTGTTCGAGCTCACCGGCGGCATCGCCCCGGCGAACACCGCGTTGATCCCCAGCGACTCGGCGATGTCGCCGAGCTTGGTGCTGGTGGCGTGCGCGTTCAGGTAGCCGATGTCGGCCGGGGTCAGCCCCGCGTCGGCCAGCGCCCGGCGCATGCACACCGCCTGGCCCTCGCCGTCCGGGCGGGGCGTGGTCGGGTGGTGGGCGTCGGTGGTGCCGCCCCAGCCGTGCAGCGTGGCGTACGCCGCCCGCCCGCGCGCGTCCGCGTCGGCGGCCCGCTCCAGCACGAACACGCCCGCGCCCTCGGCCAGCACCAGCCCGTTGCGGCGCTTGTCGAACGGGCGGCTGGCCGCGGTCGGGTCGTCCGCCCAGCCCTTGGCCAGGGCCCGGGTGTTGCCGAAGGTGTCGGCCAGCGTCGGGAACAGCGGCGCCTCGCCGCAGCCCACGACCGCCACGTCGGCCTCGTTGTTGCGCAGGATGCGCATGCCCTCGGCGATCGACTGGGCGCCGGCCGCGCAGGCGGTGCCGATGGAGGAGCTGTAGCCGCGCAGGTCGTACTTGATGGCGATGCGGGCGGTGGCCATGTTCGGCAGCATGCCGGGCAGCAGGTACGGGCTGACCCCGAGCCGGCCCTTCTGGGTCCGGGTCACCACCTGCGACTCCAGCGTGGCCAGGCCGCCCGTGCCGGAGACGACGGTGGCGGCCCGGTACGGGTCCACGTCGCGCCCGACGACCAGGTCCGCGTCGGCCATCGCCAGCTCGGCGGCGACCAGCGCGTGCACGATGTAGCGGTCCAGCGTGCGCGACTCCGGGCCGGGCAGCACGTCGGCGGCCGAGATGTCGGGGCCCTTGCCCATCACCTCCAGCGAGCCCTGCGCGGGGTGCCCCTCGGGCGTGCGCACCAGGCCGGACCGGCCGGTGCACAGCGCCTCGAAGATCTGCTCCAGGTCCTGCCCGACCGGTGTGACCAGGCCGATTCCGGTGACGACGATGTCAGCTCGGCGGTCCATCAGGCGGCACCCGTCAGCGCGCGCTCGCGCAGCACCAGCTTGCGCACCTTGCCGGTGGCGCCGGTCGGGATGTCGTCGTCGTGCACCGCGGTGATCCGGCGCAGCGTCGGCGCGGCGTGCTCGCCCAGCGCCGCGGTGATCTGCGCGGTCCGGTCGGCGCTCGCGTCGGCGTCGGCGCGCAGCAGCAGCAGGATGTCGGTGACGACCGTCCCCGCCTCGCGCACCGCGACCACGGTGCAGTCGAGCACGTCCGGGCAGGTCGCCAGGATCTTCTCCTCCGTGTACGACGTGTGCAGCCAGTGCCCGCTGTCCAGCACGACCGAGTCCACCGCCCGGTCCACGTGGTAGTAGTAGCCGTCCTCGTCGTAGAAGACCAGGTCGCCGGTGAGGTAGTAGCCGCGCTGGCGGGTGCGGAACGTGGTGACCGAGTCGTTCCAGATGCCAAGCATCACCGTCGGCGACTTCAGGCCCAGGTGGCCGACCACGCCCGCGGGCAGCGGCTCACCCTGCTGGTCCAGGACCGCGACGTCGGCGAAGACGTGCGGGCGGCCGATGCAGCGGCCGTACCGGTCGGTGTCCTTGCGGTGGGTGATGTGGAACGCGGAGTGGCCCATCTCGGTCGAGCCGATGCCGTCGATGAACATCGACCCCGACACCGTGGTCACGCCCTCGCGGGTCACCGTCTTGTGGCTGCCGACGTTGACCAGCGGGCGGATGTGCGCCTCGTGCGCGCAGTCGCCGGTGTTGAACCAGATCGCGACCGAGTCCATGTCGCGCTCGGACAGGTCGTGGCGGGCCATGTCGGCCCAGGTCACCGCGAACCCGAAGACGCCGGTCGGCTTGAACCGCTCGATCGCGTCCAGCACGTACTCACCGCGCTGCGAGGACAGGAACACCAGCTCGGCCCGGTTGCACAGGGCCTGGTTGATGGACAGGATGCCCGCGGTGTGCGCCGAGGGCAGCGCGCACAGCACCCGCTCGGTGCCCTGGGCGCGCGGCCCCGACAGCCGGATTCGGCGGGTGGCCTCGAACAGCGTGGTGTGCGAGTGCACGATCGCCTTGGGCAGGCCGGTGGTGCCGGAGGAGTGCGTGATCGAGATCGGGTCGTCCTTGTGGTGCCGGTACGGCTCCGGCGCCTGCGCCGGGTCGCCGCTGCCGGTGGTGGTGATGTCGCCCAGGATGCGCGAGCCGAAGTCGCGGCCCTCCAGGCGCTGCGCGTGCGGCTCGTCGACCAGCACGGCGGTGGCGCGCAGGCGGCGGATGTACTCGGTGGCGATCTCGCCGCTGAGGTTGCCGTTGAGCAGCGCCGGGATCGCCCCGATCCGGTTGCAGGCGAGGAAGGTCAGCAGCACGTCGGCGGAGGTCGTGGCGTACACGGCGATCACGTCGCGCCAGCCGATGCCGTGCTGGTGCAGCCAGGCCGCGCGGGCCGCCACCCGCTCGTCGAGCTGCCCGAGGGTCAGCGGCTGCCAGGCCGGGTGCCCGTCGACGTCGACGTCGAAGGTGAGCCCCGGACCGTTCGGATCGGCGCCGTGCGCCAGCAGCCGGGTGATGACGTTGCCCGCACCCAGGTCGGCGTCGGCGGCCAGGATCGCCCGCAGGTTCGAACTCATGAGCCAGCTCCTTCGTTCACTTCGGTACGCACCAGCACAGCCAGCGCGCGATCGCGCTCGCCGTCGTCCACGGCCTGTTCGGCCACGATGACCAGGGCCTCGTCGGCGTCGCCGTCGGCCAGCAGCAGCCGCGCGGCGGACAGCCCCTCGGCCAGGGCCAGCGCCACGGCGTCGCCCGGCCCGGCCGGGCTCAGGCACAGCACCGGCCCGCCCAGCTCCCAGCGCGCCGCCACGTATCCGGCCACGGCGTTGGGGACGGCCTGGAAGAACAGCAGCGGGCCGAGCCGCTGCCCGGTGTCGACCGCCCGGGCCACGCTGAGCGCGGTGGCGACGTCACCGGTGGTGGTCGAGATGATCACGGCGGTGCGGGGGCCGCGGGCCGGGGCGGCGGGCGGCTGCCCGTACACCCTGGTCAGGCAGCGGCGCGCGACCTCCGCGACCAGCGGGCTGAAGCTCGACACCACGAACCCGGCCAGCGCGGGCGGGTCGGTGTCGGCGTCGGACTCCGGCCACGCCCCGCGCGCCAGCTCGACCAGCCCGGACGGCCGCGGCGCCGACTGCGGGACGCGCTGGCGGGGGAGCAGGACCTCGGTGGTCTCGGGGGCGGTCACACCGCACCCACCAGCAGCGCGGTGTTGGCGCCGCCGAAGGCGGCGTTGAGGCTCAGCGCGTATGACGGCGAGCGCTCCAGCGGCCCTTCGGTGATCACGTTGAGGGGGCAGTCGGGGTCGGCGCCCAGGTAGCCCGCGTTGACCGGCAGCGCGCCGTGGCGCAGCGACAGCACCGTCGCCACCAGCTCCAGCAGCGGTGACGCCTCCAGCGCCTGCCCGTGCAGCGACTTCGTCGAGCTGACCGGCACGGTGGCCGCGTGCTCGCCCAGCGCCAGCGCCAGCGCGGCCGCCTCGGCCACGTCGCTCTGCGCCGAACCCGAGCCGTGCGCGTTCACGTAGCCGATGTCGGCCGGGGACAGCCCGGCCCGGTCCAGCGCCGCGCCGATCGCGCGGGCCAGCCCGGCGCCGTCGGGGCGCGGCTGCACCACGTGGTACCCGTCGCCCGCGCGCCCCCAGCCGACCAGCCTGGCCAGCACGGACGCGCCGCGCCGAGCGGCGGCTTCGGCGGACTCGACCACGACCGCGGCGACCCCGTCGCCGAGCAGCAGTCCCTTGCGCCCGGCGCTGAACGGCCGCACCGCGCCGTCGGCGGCCAGCGCCCGCCCGGCGTCGAACAGGGCGAACTGGTCCGGATCGACCAGGTATCCGGCGGCGGCCACGACCCGCTCGGCCATCCCGTTGGCCACCAGCGCGGCGGCGTCGGCGACGGCGCTGCTGGCGGCCACACAGGCACTGGTGTACGTCCGCGCCCCCGGCGCCAGCCCCGCCTTGTCGGCCAGCGCGGCGGTGAACGCGCCGGTGCGGTGCCCGGTCACGTCGGGGCTGCTCACCCGTGACCCGGTCGGGTCGCCGTGCACCGCCAGCAGCAGCGGGGCGGTGGCGCGGGCGGCCGGGTCGAGCCCGGCGCCCGCGCACGCCTCGTCCACGGTGTTGAGCAGCTCGTCGAAGAGGACCGGCGCGCCGGGCAGCAGCGCACCGACCCCCACCCGACGGTTGGCCACGTCGAAGCGGGTCACCGGCGCGAACGCCGGACGCCCCGCCGCCAGCCCCGCCAGCAGCGCGTCGGCACCGCGGCCGTACGCGCTGAGCACCGACAGGCCGGTGAGCACCACCGGCTGCCGGTCGCCGCGGCCGGGCAGGTCAGCCACGGGCCTGCTCCGCGAACACCTCGGTCAGCACCTCGACGGCACCGGACACCGACGTCATCCGCATCAGCGCCTCGTCCTCCAGGTCGAGGCTGACCGCGTAGCGCTGCTCCACCTGGTGCACCAGCCAGGCCAGTTCGAGGGAGTCGATGCGCTCGCGGATCTGGTCCGGCGAGCGCTCCCCGTACGTGGCGAGCATCGCGATGACCTCGTCACGGCCCGGCACCGACCCGCTCACTACGCGCTCGCCAGGTTGCCGCGCTCGATGATCGCGTCGGCGAACTCGCCGACGGTCATGGCCGCCATCTGCTCGGCCTCCTCGTCGCTGAACTTCACCCCGTAGGTGTCCTCGACGCGCACCGAGAGCTCGGCGACGGCCAGCGACTCCAGGTCGACCCCGGCCGAGCCCAGCGGGGTGTCGGCGGTGACGTCGTCGACGGGGTAGTTCATCTCGGCGATCGCGTCGATGATGAACTTGCGTACCTCGGCACTCATCGGATCTTCCTTCCTTTGTGGGCGGTACTAAGAGCTCGGAGTCCGGGCCGCTCGGTGGTGTCCGCAGCGAAGCGGAGGATGCCGCCGATTAAGGCCCGAGCGACGAGCTCGCATGTCACAGCAGGTCACTCGGCGGTGCGCAGCACCGCGTGGTCGCGGACGAGCTTGCCGGTCGCCGTGCGGGGGAGCTGGGCGACGATGTGCAGCTCACGCGGCCGCTTGAACGGCGCGAGGCGCTTGGCCAGCTCGCCCTCCAGCGCGGCGGCGGCGTCCGGGTCGGGCACGACGGCGTACGCCTCGATGCCCCGGTCGAAGATCACGACGGCGCCCTCGACGCCGGGCAGCGCGGCCAGGGTGTGCTCGACCTCGGTCAGGTCCACCTTCAGCCCGCCCACGGAGACCTGCGAGTCCAGCCGCCCCAGCACCGTGATCAGCCCCGTCTCGGGGTCGACCTGGCCGGCGTCCTTGGTGTTGAGCCAGCCGTCGGCCCAGCGGGTCGGGTCGACCAGCCCGATGTACGGCGACTCCGGCGCCGACACCAGCAGCTGCCCGTCCTGCTCGCGCACGGCCAGGCCGGGGGCGGGCATGAGCGACGGGCGGTTCGCGCCGTACAGGTCGGTGGCGATGACCCCGACCTCGGTCATGCCGTACATGTTGCCCAGGATGATCCCGTAGCGGTCCACGAACTTCTGCGACACCTCGGCGCGCACCAGCTCGCCGCCGGTGGTCATCCGCTTGAGCTGCGGCAGCTTCGGCGGCTCGACCGCGGAGGCGAGCAGCTCGGTGTGGAACGGCACGCCCAGCAGCGTGGTCGGGGCCTCGCCCGCGGCGACGGCCTTGAGGATCGAGTCGACGGTCAGCCGCTCCGGCAGCACCAGCTCGGTGCCCGCGTGCAGGCAGTAGAGCAGGCCGCCGACCAGGCCAAGCACGTGTACGACCGAGGCCAGCAGCACCACCCGCTCGCCCGGCAGCGGCACCCCGTCGATGCGGGTGTACCGGTCGACCTCGGCGACCAGCTGCTCGGCGGTGCGGGCGATGACCTTCGACGGGCCGGTGGACCCGGAGCTGAGCTGGATGACCGAGTGGTGGGTCTCGGCGGGGCGCCCGGTCGCGCGGGCGGTGGCGACGTCGGTGATGTCGTAGAAGGCGCGCAGCCCGCCCGGAATCGTGCCGGTGTGGCCGACGAGCACCTGCGGGGCGAGCCGGTCCAGCGCCCGCTCGGTCTCGAACGGGGTCAGCCGGTGGTCCAGCAGCGCGACCTGGGCGCCGATGCGCCACGCGGCGAGCAGGTTCGCCACGTACGCCAGGGAGGGGGGCAGCTGGAGCGCGACCGAGCCGCCGCGGGCCAGCCCGAGGCGGGTCAGCACCGCCTCGCGGTCGGCCACGGCGTGGCGCAGCGCGGCCCGGTCGACCGGGGCGCCGAAGTGGAGGCAGACGTCGCGATCGGCGCCGCGCAGGAGGATGTCGTCGACCCAGTCCGCGCTGGCCGAAAGGGGTGCACCGGTCGCCCAACCGTTGTTGCTCATGGAGAAGTCCCCGCCACAAAAGATCGGTGATTGTCGAACCGCTGTCGGGTGCCCCCAACCGACCTCGGTGAATCCGGAGACTACAAGTGAATCGACGTACTTGCAATGGTCGTTCAAGATCAGCCGATTCCTGTTTGGACCAGCAAAAATTCGGACGTTCTATGGCAGATGCGGGGCGCGCAGGGTCGCCTCGATCTCCATCCTCGTCGATTCCATCCGATCCAGTTCGGCCCGTTTTCGAAGCGCCCTGCGCTCGGTCGCGGCTTGGTCGCGCTGAACCAGCTCGTGCACCGCCTCGTGCACCGGCGCCACGTTGAGCTGGGCCAGGGCGTGCATGGCCGCCTTCGGTGCGACCTGGCGCGGGCGCAGCAGCCGCCGGGCGCCCTGCCGGGCGTGCACCGACCACTGCCCGTCGGCGTACCGCAGGGTGACCCGGGGGCCGAAGACGGCCGGGCCCAGCGCGTACCCCCAGGGCAGCGCGCTGCCGTCGGTTTTCGGACCGCGCGACCCGGCGTCGTTGAGCTGGCGCCAGATCCGGTGCCGGATGATCGGTGACAGCGACACCGCGAAGTAGAGCACCGTGGTGAGCAGGATGCCGTTGGTCAGGCCCAGCTCCTGCACCATCAGGCCGCCGAGCAGGCCGCCCAGCGGGATGCCCGCGAACGAGATGGCGATGATGATGCCGCCCGCGCGGGCCAGCATCGGGCCGGGGACCCGCTGGTAGATGACGGCCCCGATGGTCGGGTTGAGCGAGCACATGACCATGCCGCTGATGAAGGTGACCACGAGGATCACGGTCAGGTTGTCGGTGATCGCGAAGATCAGGAAGCGCGGCGCGCCGCCGACCATGTAGCCGAAGACCACGGCCCGATAGCGCGGCAGGTACGGCGCCAGCGTCGCGAACACGACACTTCCCACGATCATCCCGACCGCGTACGCCGCCGCGACCCAGCCCAGCGCCACCGGCGAGTGCAGCACGGTGAGCACCCACATCGGCACGAAGACCACCGAGCTGGCCTGGTTGAACAGGTTGGTGAAGAACAGCATGCTGGTCACCGCCCGCAGCAGCGGCTCGGAGCGGAAGTAGTCGAACCCGCCCCGCAGCGCCGCGAAGTACGGCTCGGCCGGCGCCTCGACCGGCTTGGCGTCGCCGAGGGTGGCCGGATCGGGCACGAAGAACCAGACCAGCAGCGCCGCGATCAGGAAGCTCGCCGCGTCCAGCCAGATCGCGCCCACCGCGCCGAGCGCGGCGATGGCCACCCCGCCGACCGAGGCGCCGATCAGGCCGGAGGTGCGCAGCACGCTCTCGCGCACCGACGAGACCCGGGTGAAGTCGGTGCCCGCGGCATCCATCAGCGGCTTGAGCACGTTGTTCTTGGACCGGTCGGCCTGGGCGCGCAGCGCGCCGGTGGCGGCGACCAGGGCGATCAGCACCTCGAAGCCGAACTGGCCGGCCAGCGCCGTCGCGCCCACGGTCACCGCGCTGGCCAGGTCGGCCAGGATCGAGGTGCGGCGGGAGCCGATCCGGTCCTGCAGCGGCGCGGCGAGCACGCCGCTCAGCACGTACGCGAGCGCCTCGGCGCCGGCCACCGTGCCGACCTTGATCGGGCTGCCGGTGGTGACCAGGACCAGCCACGGGATGGCCAGGAACGACATCCGGCCGCCGATGACCGAGATCGCCTCGGCGACGACGAGTCCGGGTATGGCGAGGCGCCGCCGATATCGGGTCGGCGGGGACGAGAGGCCCACGGTGCTCCTCCGGGTGATTCGAGCCTACGCAAGGCATGGTGCCGCCTCGCGGCGGTTACCGACCATAGCCGTATCGGCAACGAAGTCGATCCATCAGGCGGCATCGGCGGCCGCACGTGTTCCCTGCATTGTGGACGTTTGTCGGACAGGTTGGGCGTATCGCTCGCGGACGGTGCCACCCTGGACACACGGCGTCGCCGTCGATACGGTGGCCATCGATGCGGCGGCTGATGATCCACGATCATGGCCGGACCGGGAGGGAGAACGGTGCAATGCGCCTGCTGATGGTCGGTGCCGACGGACCCGCGCTGGAGGCGCTGCCGGAGACGGTCGAGGTGACCGTCCTGCTGGGAGCGTTCAGCAAGGACCGCGGCAACGTGATCCCGGAGCGTGCCCGCACGGTCTTCGTCGACGACCACAAGAGCCCGGACTCGGCCCTCACCGGCCTCTACCGGGCCGGATACGGTGAGGGCTCGTTCGACGCCGTCTACGCCCACGACGACCCGGTGCTGATGACCGCGGCCGCGATCGGCGCCATCCTCGGCGCCAACGCCGTGCCCGCGCCCACGGTGGCGCTGTTCCGCGACAAGTCGCTGCAGAAGAAGCGCATCGCCGAGGCCGGGCTGCCCGTCGCCGGATACGCCGTCATCGACGACATCCACGAGCTGCCCGACGACTTCGAGATGCCGTTCACCCGGGGCGTGCTCAAGCCTGTCGCCGGCATGGCCACCCAGTTCACCAGCGTCGTGGAGAGCCGGGCCGACCTGGTCCGGGTCAGCGCCCAGTGCCGCAACGCCAAGGTGTCGATGCGCAACTTCCTGCTCGAGGAGTTCGTCGCCGGGGACGAGTGGTTCGCCGACGGCATCATGTCCGACGGCCACATCCGCTTCCTCGCCCTGGGCCGCTACGCCGAGCCGTGCCTGAGCGCGGTGCAGCAGCGGGCGCCGGTGCAGACGTTCAGCTTCGACCCCACCGAGGACAAGTGGGCCTTCGACCTCGCCCGCCCCCTGATCGAGCAGTCGATCGCCGCGCTGGGCCTGGTCGACGGCATCTTCCACCTGGAACTGTTCCACCAGCCCGACCTCGGCCGGGTGGTGTTCAGCGAGTGCGGCGCCCGCCGCGGCGGCGGCCCCATCCGCGACCAGATCCGCTACAAGTACGGCGTCGACCTGGGCGACTACGGCGCCCGCGCGCTGCTGCAGCCGATCGGCGACATCCCGACCCGCGTCCGCGAGGGCGTGGTCGCCTCGACCTTCCTGTCGCTGAAGCCGGGCATCGTCGTCGGGTTCCCGACCGCCTCCGAACTCGCCGCCCAGCCGGACGTCGCGCACGTCCGCATGCACGCCCCGCTCGGCGCGCGGATCGAGGCCACGCCCGCCAACACGTACTTCCGGATGGGCGAGGTCACGGTGCACACCGACGACGTCGCCTCCGCCGAGCGCCGCCTGGCGGAGCTGGCCGCCTGGTTCGCCGACCGGGTCGACGTGATGGCCCTCAACCCGACCATGCGCGAGCTGTTCGCCGAACCCCGCAACGCGGGCTTCGAGTACGAAGCCGGCACGACCGTATAGATAGGAGAGACGGTGCCGCTGCACCCCCAGGTCCAGGCGATGCGCGCCGGACGCGAAGCCTCCCGCACCCCGCAGCTCTACACGCTGTCGGTCGAGCAGGCCCGCGCCGCCGACCTCGCCTCGATCCAGGCCGCGGGCGGCACGCCCGAGCACGTCGCCGAGGTCGTCGACCGCGAGATCGACGGGCCGGGCGGCCCGCTGCCGATCCGGATCTACCGCCCGGTGCCCGGCCAGACGCTGCCGGTGCTGGTGTACTACTTCGGCGGCGGCTGGACGCTGGGCACCATCGACACCGCCGACGCGGTCTGCCGGACGCTGGCCAACGCGGCCGGCTGCCTGGTCGTCGCGGCCGGCTACCGGCTCGCGCCCGAGCACCGGTTCCCCGCCGCCGTGCACGACTGCCACGCCGCGCTCGCGTGGGTCGCCGCGAACGCCGCCGAACTCGGCGCCGACCCGGGCCGCATCGCGGTCGGCGGGGACAGCGCCGGCGGCAACCTGGCCGCCGCCGCATCCCTGCTCGCCCGCGACCAGGGGCCGGAGCTGGCCGGGCAGCTGCTGGTGTATCCGAACACCGATTACACCTCGAACACGCCGTCGCTGCGCGAGGGCACCGACCCGTACCTGTTCAACGCGACCTCGGTCGCCTGGTACTGGGAGAACTACCTGGCCTCGCCCGCCGACGGGCGCGACCCGCTCGCCTCGCCCCTGCTGGCCGCCGACCACACCGGCCTGCCCCCGGCCCTGGTCATCACCGCCGAGTACGACCCTCTGCGCGACCAGGCCGAGCAGTACGCCGCGAAGCTCGCCGACTCCGGCGTCCCGACGACCTTGACCCGCTACGACGGGATGATCCACGGCTTCTTCTGCATGGCCGGCGACCTCGCCGACGGCCGCCGCGCCCAGGAGCAGGCCGCCGCCCAACTCCGCACCTGGTTCACCCCCACCCCCTAACCAGATGTAAGGAAGGGGCCCTTCTTATCGCTTTCCGTAGCAGAAGGGCCCCTTCCCAACCTGGCTCAGGCGTAGACGGTGTCGAGCCAGTGCTGCCAGGACTTCTGGGTCGCCTCGGCGTCGGCGTGGGCGGCGAACAGGTGGGCGGCGAAGCCGACCGGGGCGCCGAAGACGTTGCGGCCGAAGAAGCGGTACATCGTGTCCGGGCCGCGCAGCCCCAGGAAGTGCGGGTGCCAGTAGTCCACGGTCACCTGGGTCATGCCCTCCCCGGGCAGGTCCACGGCGACCGCGTCGCCCTGCCTGGTGCCCGCGCCCAGGCCCAGCGCGGCGCGCAGGATGTCGAACCCGGCCGGGGCCTGCGAGGCGGCCGGCGCCTCGACGGAGGCGTACGCCACCGGGCGTCGGCTGAAGTACGCCAGGTACTGCCCGAGCGTGTGCAGGTAGAAGTCGGTGTGCTCATCGGCGCCCTGGTACTGGTTCTCCCAGTTGTCCACGAAGACGCCGCTGTGCACGTACCGGAACCGGACGGTGCCGTCCCCGGCGTCGTCGACAGTGTGCTCGACCTGGTTGAACCACCCGTTGGGCGCCTCCATCCGGCTGCACAGCCGGTGCGGCGGCTCCCACTCGGTGACCGTGCCGCCGAAGGCGGCCTGCCCGCCCACGCGCGGCTCGAACTCCATCGGCCACAGCCAGCCGCCGTTGCCGGTGGTGACCGCGTCCCAGTACTCCTCGGGCGTGGTCCGCAGGCTGCCCTCGCGTACGATCTCGAACTCGCCGTCCATGCTGCTACTCCTTCGTCAGTTCGGGCCGTGCCGCGTCGGGCAGGGTCGCCGGTGCGGCGGGCCCGGAGGCGGGCGCGACCAGGCTCGGATGCAGCCCGACCACGAGCCGGTGGCGGCGCCCGCCGGGACTGTGCTCATCGTGATAACGCTCGACCAGCCCGGCGAGGCTGCGGGTCAGCTCGGCGGCGAACGCGGCGCGGTCGGCGGCGGAGGCGAACCGGATCTCGCTGTCCACCGCGAACGTCGCCAGCGGCTGCTTCGCCGCCCGGGAGCCGGTGATGAGCTCGCCGACCTCCCGTACCAGCCGGGCGCCCAGCGCCAGCAGCCAGCGCGCCGACAGCTGGTCGGGCGCCTGGTCGGGGTCGGGTGCGACCGGGGCGAGCGCGGCGGGCGAGATGACGTACGACGCGGCCGTTGCCTGCATGACCCGCTCGGTCATGTTGCCCTTGCGCCGCTCCTCGACCAGCTCCACCAGCCCGACCCGCTCCAGCGCGTGCAGGTGGTAGTTCACCTTCTGCCGGGTCAGGCCGACCCGGTTCGCCAGCGTGCTGGCCGAGCCCGGCTCGGCCAGGGCCGCCAGCAGCCGCGCCCGCACCGGATCCAGGCACACCTCCGCCGCCGCCGGATCCTCGATCACCGCCACATCAAGCATCCTGGAACCCTCCCACCGACAACTTTAGTTGTCAAGGAGGCCGGGGCGCGTACAGTTTCGGGGAAACTGCACGAAAGAAGCCCAAGATTCGTGCAGTTTCCCCGAAACTGCCGCCCAAAACGCGGCGCGCGGGCGCGCTACGCGGGGAGGTTCTCGCGGATCATCGCGGCCAGGCGGCGGACGCCCTCCTCGACCGTGGCCGCGTCGAGGTAGCTGCACGACAGGCGGAGGGAGCGGGTGCCGCCGCCGGTGTAGAAGAAGCTCATCGGGGTCCACAGCACCCCGTGCCGGGACGCCGACTCCTCCAGCAGCCGCTCGTCGGCGGTGAACGGCACGTCGACCACGGCGAAGAACCCGCCCTCGGGCTGGTTCCAGCGCACGCCCACCTCTTCGCGCCACGGCGCGGGCAGGTGCCGGTCGAGCGCGTCGACCAGCCCGCGCAGGTTCTCCCGGTAGAAGGCGATCTTGTCGGCGTTGGCGGCGCGCAGGCTGCAACCGGACTCGACCAGGACCCCGCCGACCACGGCCTGCGCGATCGGGGAGGTGTTCACCGTGAGCATGCTCTTGATCGTGGACAGCTCCTCGGCCAGCAGCGTGGTCCGCCCGGCGTCGTCGACGACGGTCTGGTCGGCGACGAGGAAGCCGATGCGCGCGCCGGGGAAGACCGACTTGGCGAACGAGCCGAGGTAGATCACGCGCTGGCGGGTGTCGAGCGCCTTGAGCTTGGGCCGGGGGCGGTCGTCGAGCCCGAACAGGCCGTACGGGTCGTCCTCCAGGATCAGCAGGTCCTCGGCCTCGGCCACGTCGAGCAGGCGCTGCCGGGCGGCCACGTCCAGGCACAGCCCGGACGGGTTGGAGAAGTCGGGCACCAGGTAGAGCGCGCGGGGGGTACGGCCGCTGTCGCGTACCGCGCGGGCGGTCTCGGCGACGCGGGCCGGGTCGAGCCCGTCGCGCCCCTCGGGCACGGGGACGACCTCGATGCCGAGGATGCGGGCCGCGCCGGTGATGCCGACGTAGCAGGGCTCGGCGGCCAGCAGCACGTCGTCGGGGCCCGCGCACAGGCCGCGCAGGGCCATGACCATGGCCTCCTGGCAGCCCGCCGTCACCGAGATCGCGTCGGCGGGCACGTCGATGCCCTCGTCGGTGGCCAGCATCCGGGCGATCAGGCCGTGGATCTGGCCGTTGGTGCGGCCGTACTGCATCAGGGCGCGGCGGATCTGGACCGGGTCGCTGCCCTGCTCGGCCAGGTACGCCACGTACCGGTCGAGGTAGCGGTTGATGTCGGCGGTCTCGTAGAAGCCCTCGTACGGCCGGCCCGCGGCCAGCGAGATGGCGTCGGGGTAGCGCCCGGCGACCTCGTTGAGGAAGTTCATCGACGCCGCGACCGGGTCGGTGACCGACACGTGCAGCCGCTGCCTGTCCAGCTTGACCATGATCTGCTGCTCCTTCGCGGAACTCAGGATTGCGGGCGCTCGCCGGTGAGCACCGCGTCGCGGCCGATGTCGGCCAGCGCGGGCCGCCCGGTCAGCGCCATCGTGTGCTCCAGCTCGGCGGAGAGCAGCGACAGCACGTGGGCGACGCCGTCGGCGCCCCCGGCGGTGAGAGCCCAGAGCGCGGGGCGGCCGATCAGCACCGCCTCGGCCCCCAGCGCCAGCGCGACGAAGATGTCGCGTCCGGTGCGTACGCTGCCGTCCAGCAGCACCGGGCAGCGGCCCGCGACGGCCGCGACCACCTCGGGCAGCGCCCGCAGCGCGGGCACGGCCCCGTCGAGCTGCCGTCCGCCGTGGTTGGACACGATGACGGCGTCGGCGCCGTACTCGACGGCGCGGGCGGCGTCCTCGGCGGTCAGGATGCCCTTGAGCACCACCGGCAGGTCGGTGACGCCCTTGAGCCAGGCCAGGTCGTGCCAGGTGACGGTCTGGTCGAAGGTCAGCGCGGCGTGCGTGGCGATCGACGACGCGCCGTCGCGGCGCTCGTGGGCGCTGGTCATCAGGGCCGGGTCCAGGTTGGCCGCGCGGATGTCCGGGTCGACCACGAAGCCGTTGCGCAGGTCGCGCAGGCGCTTGCCGATCCGGGGCGCGTCGACGGTCAGCACCAGGGCGCGGAACCCGGCGTCCTGGGCGCGCCGGGCCAGCTCGGCCAGGGCGGCGCGCTGGCGCAGCCAGTACAGCTGCAGCCACAGCGGCCCGGTCGCGGCGGCGGCGATCTCCTCCACGGTGCGGCTGGCGAAGATGCTGGCCACGAAGAGCGCGCCCGCCCGCCCGGCGCCGGCCGCGGTGGCCGTCTCGCCCTCGGGGTGGTACATGCGGTGGTAGGCGATCGGGGCGACGCCGAGCGGCGCGGTCAGCGCCCCGCCGAGCAGCTTGCGCGTGGTGTCGATGCGGGACACGTCGACGAGCGTGCGCGGGCGCAGCAGCGCGCGGTCGAAGGCGGCCCGGTTGGCGTCGACGCTGAGCTCGGCCCCGCTGCCGCCGTCCAGGAAGTCCCACACGTCGCCACGCAGGCGGGCATGGGCCAGCGCCCGGTAGTCATCGGCGCACAGGATCGACACCGCCACCTCCGCAGATCGGTCCCCGGTGGACCACACGCTAGTGATCCGATTGACGGCACACAATACCGGCCTCGAACTCACAATGATCTACGTCAGTGTGATTAATACGGCACTTTCAATGATTCGACAGTGGAAATGTCGCCAGACTGACTCTCATAGCAGTCTATCTGGACACTTCGGAACGTCATTCTGAAGATCGAGAAGTGGGCATCTTTCCTGTCGCCGCAACTATCGCTACGCTCCTGTCACGTACGGGTTCGCACCCTCCGGCGGCAGACCATGCAGCCGTCGTCGGAACGCGAACTTTGTCTCCATAGGACGCAGGGGAGGTGTGACATGGAGGTTGGCAAGGAGGTTGCCAAGGAGGTTGCCAAGCGCGAGGTTGACGGTATCGTCAACGCCGCCTGACGCTTTCCCACCGGGGCGCGGCTACGGCCGCGCCCCGGCCACGTTTCAGCAGAGCCCGCCGTCGCGCAGCACCACCGCCCGGTCCGCCCGGCGCGCGTGCGCCTGATCGTGGGTGACCAGCAGCGACGCCACGCCGTGCTCGGCGGTGACCGCCCGGATCAGCTCGACCACGTCGACGCCCCGTTCGTGGTCCAGGGCCGAGGTGGGTTCGTCCAGCAGCAGCACCCGCGGGCGTCCCAGCAGCGCGCGGGCGATCCCGACGCGCTGGCGCTCGCCGCCGGAGAGCTGGTGCGGCCGCCGGTCGCGCCGCGCCGCCAGCCCCACTCGCTCCAGCAGCCGCTCAGCCCGGCCCCTGGCCGAGCGCACCGACTCGCCGCGGATGTGGGCCGACAGCAGCAGCTGGTCCAGCGCGGTCAGCGACGGCAGCAGGTTGGCCTGCTGGAACACGAAGCCGATCCGCTCCCGGCGCAGCCGGTCGCGAGCACCGCCGCGCAGCCCGGCGGCCTCGACGCCGCCGATCCGCACCCGGCCGCCGTCCGGCGTGAGCAGCAGCCCGGCCACCGCGAGCAGGCTGGACTTGCCCGAACCCGACGGTCCCAGCACGCTCACCAGCTCACCCGGCGCCACGCGCAGCGTCACCCCGGCCAGCGCGGTCAGCCGCCGGTCCCCGTCCGGGTAGGTGACGCGGACATCCTCCAGCTCCAGGCCCATCGGGCCGCCTCCTGCCAGGCTCATCGCATCCGCTTGCAGGTCCATCGGACCGCCTCCTGCCAGGCTCATCGGGCCGCCTCGCTTCCGGTCCTCGCCGGGCCGGCCTCCGGGTGCCGGGTCGAGGGGTTCATCGGGCGCTCCCCAGGGCCGTGATCGGGTCGACCGCGGCCACCCGCCGCACCGCGACGACGGCGCCGAGCAGGCCCACGCCGACCATGGCGAGCAGCGGCGGGGCGACGGTCGAGGCGTCGGCGACGTACGGCACCGCGCGGGCGGCGAGCAGGCCGAGCCCGGTCGCGGCGGCACCGCCGAGCACCGCCCCGGCCAGCAGTACGGCGGCGGCCTGCCCGAGCGCGTCGCGCAGCAGGTAGGCGCGGCCGGCGCCCAGGGCCCGCACCACCGCCAGGTCGGGGGTGCGCTGCACCGTCCATACCGTGAAGAAGGCGCCCACGACCAGGGCCGACACGACCAGCAGCAGGCCCCGCATCAGGTCCAGTGAGCCCTGCTCGGAGCTGAACCCGCCGACGGCGTCGCGGGACTGCGCCCGGGTGCGCAGCACGGTGCCCGGCACCGGCGCGGCCGGTGGCGCGGCCAGCGCCACCGCCGTCACCGTGTCCGTCCGGGCCAGCGCCTGCCACGCGGGCACCGGCAGGTACACGACCGGCAGGTGGCTGAACGAGACCGGCTCGACCAGCGCGGACACCGTCTGCGGGTGCCCGCCCAGCTCGACCGGGTCGCCGGGGGACAGGCCGAGGTCGGCGGCGAGATCGGCGGGCAGCGCCAGGCCGCCCGCCGCGCCGCGCCGCAGCGGCGGCAGCAGCGCCGCGTCGGCGCCGAACACGGTGACGGCGGTGGTCCGCCCGCCCGCGGCCAGCCGGTTGGTGGAGATCCCCAGGGGGTACGCGCCTAGCGCGGCCACCTGCTCGGCGGTCAGCGTGCTGGTCGCGAAGGACGGCTGCGCCCCGTCCGGGGGCTGTTCGAGGGCGAGGTAGGCGGTGGGCAGTCGGTCGACCGCGGAGACGGCGGCGGCACGCAGCCCCGCCGTCAGCCCGGTCAGGGCTACGACCATCAGCGTCATCAGCGCGACCACTCCGCCCAGCAGGGCGAACCGGCCGCGCGCGAAGCGCAGGTCACGTATGGCGATGAACACGCACCCCAGCCTCGCCCGCCGCGCCCGCCCCGCCATCGCACCGCCGACGGGCCCGGCGGAGGCGAAGGTCGCACCCCTGTCTCCGTCGAAGGTTGTACGACCTGCCCGCCCCGGCTGGCTACGCTCGGTCCCATCATGAGCTGGTCACACCATGGGTAGGGCGCGCATCGACGCGCCGGAGCTGCTGCGCCGCGCCGAGCACGCGCTGTTCGCCGCGCTGCTGCTCGTCGGCGCCGGCCAGTCCTGGCTCGACGGCGCCCACCGGGCCGCCACGGCCCTGACGACCCTGGCCGTGGCCTGCTGGTACGCCGTCGGCATGGCCCTGTCCCGCCGGGCCGCCGGGCCGCGCCTGGCCGTGCTGTGGCTCGCCGTGCTGACCGCCCTGTGGGCGGCCCTGGTGGCCGTGTCGCTGAGCTTCGTCTGGCTCGCGTTCGCCCTGTTCCTGCTCTACCGCCAGCTGCTGCCCGACCGCTGGGCGCTGCCCGGCGTCGCGCTGCTCACCGCGGGCTCGATCACCGCCGTCGCGCTGCACCGCGGCCACCTCGACCCCGCCGCCGTGCTCGGGCCGGTGTTCGGCGCCGCGGTCGCCATCGTCAGCACCGCCGTCTACCGCCGCCTGCGCCGCGAGAGCGAGGCCCGCGCGGCCCTGGTCCGCGAGCTGACCGAGGCCCAGCAGCGGCTGGCCGCGACCGAGCGCCGCGAGGGCATCCTGGCCGAGCGCGAGCGGCTGGCCCGCGAGATCCACGACACCGTGGCGCAGAACCTGTCCAGCATCATCCTGCTGCTGCGCGCGGCCCGCGACGCCGCCGACGCCCGGCCCCAGCTGGACATCGCCGAACGCGCCGCGAAGGGCGCGCTGGAGGACACCCGCCGCCTGGTACGCGCACTGACCCCCGCCGAACTGGCCGGGCGCCCGCTGCCCGAGGCGCTGGCGCGGGTCGTCGCCGACCTGCGCGACTTCGGCGTCCAGGCCCGGTTCGTGCTCGACGGCGAGCCGTGCGCGGTGCCCACCCCGGTGGCCGTCGCGCTGCTGCGGGTGGCCCAGGCCGCGCTCGCCAACGTCCGCGCCCACGCCGCCGCCGACCGGGTCGCCGTCACCCTCACCTTCCAACCCGGCGCGGTACGCGTCGACATCGCCGACGACGGCGTGGGCTTCGACCCGGCCCGCCCGGTGGGCGCCTCGTCCGGCACCGGGCTGGGCCTGGCCGCGATGAGCGGCCGCTTGGCCGAGGTCGGCGGCACGCTGGTGGTCGAGTCGGCACCCGGCCGGGGCACCGCCATCAGCGCCACCGCGCCCCTGTCCTTCCCCGCCGAATCCGTCCTGGAGGCGGCATGATCACCGTGCTGGTGGTGGACGACCACCCCATCGTCCGGGCGGGCCTGCGCGCCACCCTCGCCGCCGACCCGGGCCTGTCGGTCGTCGGCGAGGCCTCCGGCGGCGAGGAGGCGGTCCGCCTCGTCCAGGGGCTGCACCCGCAGGTGGTCCTGATGGACCTGCAGCTCGGGGCCGGGATCGACGGCGCCCAGGCCACCGCCCGGCTCCGCGAGCTGCCCGAACCGCCCCGGGTCCTGATCCTCACCACCTACGACAGCGACGCCGACATCCTGCGGGCGATCGAGGCAGGGGCGATCGGCTACCTGCTGAAGGACGCCGACCCGGACGACCTGCGCGCCGCCGTACGCGCCGCGGCGGCCGGGGAGACCGTGCTCGCCCCGTCGGTGGCGACGCGGCTGGTGTCGCGGGTGCGCTCGCCCGGCGCCAGCCTGACCCCGCGCGAGGCCGAGGTGCTGCAGCTGGTCGCGGCGGGGCACTCCAACTCGGCGATCGCCCGGCAGCTGTTCATCACTGAGGCCACGGTCAAGTCGCACCTGGTCCAGGTCTTCGCCAAACTCGGCGTCGACAACCGCACCGCCGCCACCGCCGAAGCCCGCCGCCGCGGCATCATCCGCTGACGCGCCCCGTCGCGCCCCCGTCGCGCGGGGGGCGTTCGTGCAGTTTCGGGGAAAGTGCACGAATCTTGGTCGGGATACCCGCACTTTCCCCGAAACTGCACCCACCGAACGATCTTGTCTCCGGTCAGCGGCCGTGGGAGGTGCGGGAGCGCTGGACGAGGGCGTCGATCACCACTGCGGCGAGTAGGACGGTGCCGGTCACGATGAGGCGTACGTCCGAGGAGAGGCTCAGCAGTTCCAGGCCGTTGGCGATGGCGCCGATGACCAGGGCGCCCAGCAGGGGGGCGTACCGGCGGGTGCGGCCGCCGAAGAGGCTGGTGCCGCCGATGACCGCCGCCGCGATCGCGTTGATCAGTGTCTCGCCGCTGCCGGACTGCTGGTTGGCGAAGCCGAGCCGCATCGCGGCGACCACGCCGCTGACCGCAGCGAGAGTGCTGCACAGCGTGAACACCGAGATCCGGATCAGGTTGACGTTGATGCCGGCGCGCCGGGCCGCCTCGATGTTCCCGCCGACCGCGAAGATCTTGCGGCCGTACGCGGTGCGCCGCAGCAGCCAGTCGAAGAAGACGACGATGACGATCATGAACACGAAGGTCCACGGCACCCCCCGGTCGAGGTACAGCTTCGCCACGACGATCTGGAGCAGCACGAACAGGATCACCGCGACCGTGATCGGCAGCCACAGCGGCATCACGGGCAGCTCGGTCGAGACGCGGCGGCGCCGGGTCATCAGGCTGAACAGCAGGTAGAGCAGCGGGATCAGGGCGGCCAGCGCGATGGCCAGCCAGCGGGGTACGAACGAGAACTGGGCCAGTCTCACCAGCGTGCCGACCGGCGGCAGGTTGATGGTGCCCTGCTCGCCGAGGATGCGCAGCTGTACGCCCTGCCAGGTGAGCAGGCCGGCCAGGGTCACGATGAACGACGGCACGCCGACCTTGGCGAAGATCGAGCCCTGGATGAGGCCGATGACGGCGCCCGCCAGCACCGCGAGCAGCACGGCGACCCAGGGCCCCAGGCCGTCGCGGACGTGCGTCACGAGTAGGACCGCCGCCGCGACGCCGCTGACCGAGCCGATGGACAGGTCGATCTCGCCCAGCATCAGCACCAGCGTGATGCCGGTGGCCATGATGCCCAGCGCGGCGATCTGCAGGCACAGGTTGACCAGGTTGAACGCGTTGAGGAAGGTCGGGTTCAGGCTCTGGAACACGACGACGATCAGGATCAGGCCGATGATGACCGGCAGTGAGCCGATGTCACCGGTGCGCAGGGTCTGCAGCCAGCCGCCGACGGCGTCCTTCGGGGAGGACAGCTCGGTGGCCGGGGTCGGCGGCGCGACCGCCGGACCGGGGCCGGGATCGGTGACCGGGTCGGTCATGACATGCCGCCTTCCGCGTCGCCGCGCTCTGCCGTCCGGCCGTGCTCCGCCTCGCGCAGCCGCTCCATCCGCTCGGTCACCACGTTCTGGGTGGCGCCGGTGATCGCGGCGATGATCTGCTCGTTGGTGACGTCGGCGGTGCGGAACTCGCCGTTGTTGCGGCCGAGGCGCAGCACCGCGACGCGGTCGGCGACGGCGCGTACGTCGACCATGTTGTGGCTGATCAGGACCACCCCCAGGCCCCGTTCCCGCAGCCGCTCGACCAGGTTCAGGACCTGGGCGGTCTGCGCGACGCCGAGGGCGGCGGTGGGCTCGTCGAGCAGCACCACGCGCGGGTCGCCGAGCAGCGAGCGGGAGATGGCCACGGTCTGCCGCTGGCCGCCGGACAGGGCCGCGACGGGCAGCCGTACGCTGGGAATCCGCGCCGACAGGTCGCGCAGCAGCTTGCCGCTGCGCCGCTCCATCTCGACCTCGTCGAGGCTGGCGCCGCGCTTGAGCTCGCGGCCGAGGAACAGGTTGCCGACCACGTCGAGGTTGTCGCACAGCGCCAGGTCCTGGAAGACGGTGGCGATGCCCAGCTCCTGCGCGGCGTGCGGGGTGTCGATGCGTACGTCGGTGCCGTTGAAGGTGATGGTGCCGCCGTCGGGCGGGCCGACCCCGCAGATCACCTTGACCAGGGTCGACTTGCCCGCGCCGTTGTCGCCGACCAGGGCGACCACCTCCCCGGCGTGGACGTCGAGGTCCACGCCGGTCAGCGCCTGCACCGCCCCGAACCGCTTGTCGATGCCCCGCAGCGACAGGATCGGCCTGCTGGACATGGTGCTCATGGCAACCCCCTCAGGGCGTCAGGACAGCCCGGCCGCCTGGCACGCGGCGGTGTACGCCGAGGTGCAGATCTGCTGGGTGGTGTAGAGGCCGTCCTTGACCACGGTGTCCTTGATGTTGCCCTGGTTGACGACGACCGGTTCGAGCAGGAACGAGGGGACCGCGCCGGAGCCGTTGTCGACCGTCTTGCCGGTGCTCGGCTTGTTGCCCTTGACCAGGTCCACGGCCAGCGTCGCGGCCTGCTCGGCCTCGGGCTTGAACGCCTTGTACACGGTCATGTACTGGTCGCCGGAGACGATGCGCTGGATGGCGGCGAGTTCGGCGTCCTGGCCGGTGGTGGGCGGCACGGGGTCGATGCCCGCGGCGCGCATGGCGGCGATGGCGCCACCGGCGGTGCCGTCGTTGGCCGCGTACACCCCGGCGAAGCCGTCCTTGCCCAGCTGGGCGATCTGGCCCTCCATGAACTTCTGCGCGTTCTCGGGCTTCCACTCGGGCGTGAAGTAGTCGGGCGTGGGGACGGTCTTGAAGCCGGAGTTGTCCAGCGCGCTGTGCGCGCCCTTGTTGAACTGCTTGGCGTTGTTGTCCGTGGGCGAACCGTTGATCATCACGATGTCGCCGGAGGTCTTGCCCTGCTCCTTGAGCCGGTTGACCAGCGCCTCACCCTGCAGCTGCCCGACGCGCTCGTTGTCGAAGGAGATGTAGTAGTCGATCGGCGCGTTCTGGATCAGGCGGTCGTACGAGATCACCGGCACGCCCTTGGACTTGGCCAGCGAGGCGATGGTGCCCGCGGCCGCGCCGTCGACGGGGTCGAGCACCAGCACCTTGGCGCCGTTGTTGAGCGCGGCCTCGGCCTGCTGCTGCTGGCGGCTCTGGTCCTGCTGGGCGTTGCTGTAGATGACCTCGCAGTCGGGGCACAGCTCCTTGACCTTGGCCTCGAACAGCGGGCGGTCGTGCTGCTCGTACCGGGTGGTCTGGGACTCGGGCAGCAGGAGGGCGATCTTCCCGCCGCCGGAGCCGCCGCCACCCGAGTCCGAGCCGCTCTCGCACCCCGCGGCGGCCAGGGCCAGCAGCGACGCCGTGACCACGGCGAGCACGTCACGCTTCCTCATGCGAACCTCCCTCACGGAATACGACAGATCGTATTACTCACACATTCAGTGCAAGTCGGTTCGCGGAATCCCATACAGTTCGGCCCGGACCCCTGGGGGGAGGTCCGGGCCGAACTTCGGGGGGTGGGTGTGCAGGTCTAGCAGCCGCTGATGGCGAGGCCGTGGTCGCGCAGCCAGGGGGCGGGGTTCACCTGGTTCCACATGCCCTTGTGGATCTCGAAGTGCAGGTGCGGGCCGGTCGAGTCGCCGGTCGAGCCTTCCAGGCCGAGCACGTCGCCCGCCTTGACCTCGTCACCGACCGACACCTTGTCCTGGGACATGTGGGCGTAGTGGCTCAGGTAGCCGTTGTGGTGGTCGACCACGACCGAGATGCCGTAGCCGCTGTACGCCCAACCGGCGCTGACCACGGTGCCGGCGCCGACCGCGTGGATCGGGGTGCCGCTGGGCATCGCGAAGTCGATGCCCTTGTGCATGGTGCCCCAGCGGGCGCCGAAGCACGAGGTGATCTGGGCGCCGGGCAGCGGGATGGTCCACAGCGGCTTGGCGACGGGCTTCGGCTTCGGCTTGGGGGCCACCGGCTTCGGCACGGGCTTCGGCGTCGGCTTCTTCGTCACGGTGGGCTTCGGCTTCGGCTTCGGCGCCGGCTTCTTGGCCACCGTGGGCTTCGGCTTCGGCTTCTTGGTGACGGTCGGCTTCGGCTTGGCGGAGGCCGACGGGCTCGGCGAGGCCGAGGGGGAGGGCGAGGCCGACGGCGTGGCGACCGGGCGGTCGGCGCGGCTGGCGCTGTCGGCGACCATCAGCGCCCGCTCGGCGAGCGCGTCGGCCAGCGGGCCGGTGACGGCGCGGGGGGTGAGGGCGACGGTCGGCGCGGCGTCGACCACGGCCGGCTGCGCGCCGGTGTCGGGGTCGGCCTGGTGGAGCATGGCGAAGGCGCCGGCTCCGGCCAGGGCCGAGGTGGTGACGGCGACCAGGGCCGCCCGTGAGTGACGGGCGAGGCCACCACGGAGGCGGTCGGTGAGGCCGACGACCTGCGCGCGGCTCGTGTCGGACAGTCCGGGGGTGTTGTGCTGGGCACGTCGGAAGTACTTCACGGGGGTGGGGGCCTTTCGTTGTCGTCCTTGCCAACGAGGAAGGCCATCGTGCCTGGTCAGTGAGCCGACTCACCAGCCCTAGGGGGAATCCCCTGCCCCGGTCGGTGAGATTTCCTCCCCTTCTGGTCCTGTTGCGTCCAGAAAAGGGGAGCTTGAGAGGATGTGATATGACTCACACCAAGCCCGTTTTGGTGGCATTTTGAGCCGGCGGTGATCCCGTCCGGATAGGCGGCCGGCTCTCGATCGGGGCTCCGAAGGCCCCCGTGCGCCCCGATCGAGTAGCTCAGCGCACCCCGACGGTAACTCAGCGTAGAACTACCGGCAACTCGTCCAGCGCCCGCAGCAGCACCCCGGACTTCCAGGTCAGCTCATCCAGCGGCCGGGCCGGGCGCATCTTCGGGAACCGGTCGAGCAGGTCGTGGATGGCGATCTGCGCCTCCAGCCGGGCCAGCGGGGCGCCCAGGCAGTAGTGCAGCCCGTGGCCGAAGGCCAGATGCTGGTTCTCCGCGCGCGCCGGGTCGAACCGGTCCGGGTCGGCGAAGGCCTGCGGATCGTGGTTGGCCGACAGCAGGCTGACCATGACGATCGCCCCCGCCGGGACGACCACCCCGCCGAAGTCCACCGCCTCCTTGGCCAGGCGCACCGTCGCCGTCTTCACCGGGCTCTCGATCCGCAGGAACTCCTCGATCGCCGCGGGCAGCAGCGACGGGTCGGCGCGCAGCCGGTCGGCCTGCTCCGGGTGGGCCAGCAGCAGGTGCAGGCCGTTGCCGATGAGGTTGACCGTGGTCTCGTGCCCGGCGATGAGCAGCAGGAACACCATCGAGGTCAGCTCGTCCTCGGTGAGCCGGTCGCCGTCGTCGGTCGCCGTGATCAGCGCCGACATCAGCGCGTCGTCGGGCTCGGCCCGCTTGGCCGCGATCAGCTCGCGTACGTAGCCGATCATCGCCATGATCGCCTTGCCGGTCTCCTCCGGCGGGGCGTAGGCGCCCGCGACGATGGTGTTCGACCAGTTCCGGAAGCTCTCCCGGTCGGCCATCGGCACGCCGAGCATCTCGCAGATGACCTGGAGCGGCAGCGGGAAGGCGTACGCGTCGAGCAGGTCGGCCTCGTCGGCGCCGTCGAGGCCGGCCAGCAGCTCGTCGGAGATGCGCTGGATCGCGGGGCGCAGGTCGGCCACCCGCCGGGGCGTGAACACCGACGAGACCAGGCGCCGCAGCCGGGTGTGGTCGGGCGGGTCCACCGACAGCATGTGGCTGCTCACCGCGTTGTGGATCTCGGGCGGGAAGGCGATGGCGCCGCCGAGCCGCATCGGGCCCAGATCCTTGGTCAGGCGCGGGTCGGACAGCGCCCTGCGGACGTCGTCGTGCCGGGTGACGAACCAGACGGTGCTGTCGGCCTTCAGCGCGATCTCGTGGACCGGTGCCTCTTCGCGCAGCTGGGCGTAGACGGGATGGGGGTCGCGGGTCGCTTCTGGACCGAACGGATGCATGGTCGGACGCTACCAACCGGCAGGGCCGCCCGGCTGCCCCATTCACGCATGCCGGTGAATGTGTCCTGGCCCACGTACCGGTGCTCGATATGCGCGGTCGTGCGCATGGGAACGCTCCCCAAAAACCGTACGAACGGCACAGACTTCTATTTGTGTGCCGATAATCACCAGCTCCTCCTAAGTTTCCTTACCCGGCGTTAAGGTCCGCGCAAGACTGGGTGGTGGCAGCGCCGCCCATGATGCTGGAGGGTCTCGATGACGAAGTACGTGTACGACTTCGCCGAGGGTCACAAGGACCTCAAGGATCTACTCGGCGGCAAGGGTGCGAACCTGGCGGAGATGGTGCGGCTCGGGCTGCCCGTCCCACCCGGCTTCACCATCACCACCGAGGCCTGCCGCGAGTACCTGGCTGCGGGCGAGCCCCCCGCGGAGCTGGCCGGGCAGGTCGACGCGCACCTGGCGGCGCTGGAGCAGACGATGGGCCGGACCCTGGGCCAGCCGGACGACCCGCTGCTGGTCTCGGTGCGCTCGGGCGCCAAGTTCTCGATGCCCGGCATGATGGAGACCGTCCTCAACGTGGGCCTCACCGACGCCAGCGTCGGCGGCCTGGCCGCGGTCAGCGGCAACGAGCGGTTCGCCTGGGACTCCTACCGCCGACTGATCCAGATGTTCGGTAAGACCGTCTGCGACGTGCCCGGCGAGGCCTTCGAACACGCGCTCGACCAGGTCAAGGGCGGCCGCGCCGACGTCGAGCTGAGCGCCGGCGAGCTGCGCGAGCTGGTCGGCACGTTCAAGCAGATCTTCGCCGAGCACACCGGCCGCGACTTCCCGCAGGACCCGCGCGAGCAGATGGACCTGGCCGTACGCGCCGTCTTCGACTCCTGGAACGCCCCGCGCGCCGTGGTCTACCGACGCCAGGAGCGCATTCCGGCCGACCTGGGCACCGCCGTCAACATCGTGGCGATGGTCTTCGGCAACCTCGGCCCCGACTCGGGCACCGGCGTCGCGTTCACCCGGGACCCCGCCACCGGCGCGACCGGCGTCTACGGCGACTACCTGGCCAACGCCCAGGGCGAGGACGTGGTCGCGGGCATCCGCAACACCGTGCCGCTGCAGGAGCTGGAGCAGCTGGACAAGGTCTCGTTCGACCAGCTCACCGACATCATGCGCACGCTGGAGCAGCACTACCGCGACCTGTGCGACATCGAGTTCACCATCGAGCGCGGCAAGCTGTGGATGCTGCAGACCCGGGTCGGCAAGCGCACCGCCGCGGCCGCCTTCACCATCGCCTCGCAGCTGGTCGACGAGGGCCTGATCGACCTGGACGAGGCGCTGCGGCGGCAGAGCGGCGCCCGCCTGGCCCAGCTGATGTTCCCCACCTTCGACGCTGCCGCCACCGGCGAGCCGATCGCCGAGGGCGTCGCCGCCTCGCCGGGCGCGGCCGTCGGCCAGGCCGTGTTCGACTCGGCCCGCGCCGTCGAGCTGGCCGCGCAGGGTAAGAAGGTGATCCTCGTCCGCCGCGAGACCAACCCCGACGACCTGCCCGGCATGATCGCCGCCCAGGGCATCCTCACCAGCAAGGGCGGCAAGACCTCGCACGCCGCCGTGGTCGCCCGGGGCATGGGCAAGACCTGCGTCTGCGGCGCCGACGAGCTGACCGTCGACACCGCCGCCGGGGAGTTCACCGTGCACGGCACGACCGTCCGCGAGGGCGACGTGATCTCGGTCGACGGCACCAGCGGCAGGGTCTACCTGGGCGAGGTCCCGGTGCAGCCCAGCCCGGTCGTCCGCTACTTCGACGGCGACCTGGCCCCCGACGCGGACGCGCTGGTGGCCGCCGTACACCGGCTGCTCACCCACGCCGACCAGCGGCGCCGGCTGGCCGTACGGGCCAACGCCGACACCGGCGAGGACGCCGCGCGCGGCCGCCGCTTCGGCGCGCAGGGCATCGGGCTGTGCCGGACCGAGCACATGTTCCTGGGCGAGCGCCGGGCGCTGGTCGAGCGGTTGATCCTCGCCGAAGGCGAGCGCGAGCAGGAAGACGCGCTGGCCGCGCTGCTGCCGCTGCAGCGCGACGACTTCGTCGAGATCTTCCGTGCGATGGACGGCCTGCCGGTCACGATCCGCCTGATCGACCCGCCGCTGCACGAGTTCCTGCCGCCGCTGGAGGAGCTGGCCGTCACCGTCGCCACCGCGCGGACCCCCGACCCGCACGCGGAGAAGCTGCTCGCGGCGGTACGCCGGATGCACGAGCAGAACCCGATGCTGGGCCTGCGCGGCGTACGGCTGGGGCTGGTCATTCCGGGGCTGTTCGGGATGCAGGTGCGGGCCATCGCGCAGGCCGCGGTCAAGGCCCGCGCCGAGGGCGGCGACCCGCGCCCCGAGATCATGGTCCCGCTGGTCGGCGCGGTCCAGGAACTCGAGGCGGTACGGATCGACGCCGAGCGCATCCTCAAGGAGGAGGACCTGGCCGGCGTGCCCATCGGCACGATGATCGAGGTACCCCGGGCAGCGCTGACCGCCGACCAGATCGCCGAGGCGGCCGACTTCTTCTCCTTCGGCACCAACGACCTCACTCAGATGGGCTGGGGCTTCTCCCGCGACGACGTCGAGGGCTCGTTCTTCGGCCGGTACCTGGAGCTGGGGGTCTTCGGGGTGTCGCCGTTCGAGACCATCGACCGCGACGGCGTCGGGCGCCTGGTCCGCATCGCCGTGGCCGAGGGCCGCCAGGCCCGCCCCGACCTCAAGATCGGGGTCTGCGGCGAGCACGGCGGCGACCCCGACTCGGTCCGCTTCTTCGACGAAGTGGGGCTGGACTATGTGTCCTGCTCTCCGTTCCGCACCCCGGTGGCCAGGTTGGAGGCGGGCCGGGCGGCGCTCTGAGCGAGTTTGCCGTAGACCGAACTGCCCGTGGCAGATCGGGCATTCTGGGCGTACGCTGTCCGCACTCTGTCCACACCGGCAGGAGGCGGCGATGGGGCTGCACTGGCATGGCACCGCAGTGGACGCCGGGGATCCGGCGCGGCTGGCCCGCTGGTGGGCGGAGGTGCTCCACTTCCGCATCCTGGAGGAGCGTCCCGACGTCGTCGCCATCGCGCGCGAGGCGGGCTCGTACCCCGGGATGCTGTTCGTGAAGGCCGGCGCCGCGCGCGCCGGCCGCAACCGGCTCCAGCTGGAGCTGGCCACCGACGACCTCGCGGCCGACATCGAACGCCTGGTGGACATGGGCGCGCGGCACGTCGCGGCGGCCGCCGCCCACACCCCCTGGACCGTCCTGGCCGACCCGGAGGGCAACGAGTTCCGCCTCCTACCCCCGGCCTGACCCGCCACCGCCCCGTCCCGCCCCGCGCTGGCCGCGGCCCGGCCGCGGGCACGGCCCCGTTTGAAGTTGCCGGGCAGTCGGGCGTATCAAGGCCGTGCATTCGCCCGACTGCCCGGCAACTTGAACGATCACGGTGCGCCGTGCGAGGTCAGTGCCGGAACTGAAGCCAGTCGGTGTTGACGAAGTCGGCGGGCTGGCCGCTGGTGAAGGTCAGGAAGACCGTGTGGGTACCGGTCACCGCGCCCACGTTCGCCGGGATGCTCTGCCAGCTCGTCCAGCCGCCGGTGTTGGCGATGGCGAAGCTGCCGATCGGGCGGGTCGAACCGAGGTTCACCCCGTCGAACTGCAGTTTCGGGGAAAGTGCACGAATGGCCGCCAAGATTCCTGCACTTTCCCCGAAACTGCGGCGATCTACGTGGCAGGGCCGGTCCCCATATGAGGGTATATCCGTTTTGGGGGGTGGTCGGTACGGTGGGGTGCGTCGCCTTTCGTCGGGTTCGATGAGATTGGGAAGGTGTGCCATGGCTCGTTCGATCCGCATCCTGTACCGCGGCCAAAGGGGCGTGATCCGGAAGAACTGGAACTGGGACGCCATCAATCTGGACTCGGCCGTCGTCATCACCGCCGCGGAGTTCACGCCGGTGTTCGGTGGCCTGTTCGGACCCAAGACGCTCGGTCGGCCGCTGCTCGGCGCCGCGCACGTCTTCGTGACGAACGTCGGACCCCACGGCGCGGGCGGTGAAGCCGGCGGAGTGGAGTTCCTGCTGCACGTCAATTGGGAGACCCCGCTGGACGTCGTCGTCACGATCACGGTGCTGGACGACATCGAGACCTTCGAGCAGCCGCAGTGAGCATCGTCCGGCCGGGACTCGGGACCCGCCTGGTCCACCACGGAGCGTCGTCGGTACGCCGTACGCTTGGTTGATGGTTGATCCCAGCGAGCGGTTCGCCACCGAGCCCGGCAAGGACACCGGTTCCGGGCGCAGCCCGTACGAGCGGGACCGGGCCCGGGTGCTGCACTCGGCCGGGTTCCGGCGCCTGGCCGCCAAGACGCAGGTGCACACGGCGGGCAGCGGCGACTTCCTGCGTACCAGGTTGACGCACTCGATCGAGGTGGCGCAGATCGCCCGCGAGATGGGCGCCCGGCTCGGGTGCGACCCGGACGTCGTCGACGTCGCCGGTCTCGCCCATGACCTGGGACATCCGCCGTTCGGCCACAACGGAGAGGATGCGCTCGACGAGGTGGCGCGGCCGTGGGGCGGCTTCGAGGGCAACGCGCAGACACTGCGGGTGCTGTCGCGGCTGGAGGCCAAGGTGGAGGGTGCCGGCCTCAACCTGACCCGGGCCTCCCTCGACGCGACCTGCAAGTATCCGTGGCCGCGCCGCGAGGGCACCCGCAAGTTCGGCGTCTACGCCGACGACCGCCCCGTCTTCGACTGGATCCGCCTGGGCGTCCCGGAGTCCGACCGGCGCTGCCTGGAGGCGCAGGTCATGGACTGGTCCGACGACGTGGCGTACTCGGTGCACGACGTGGAGGACGGATTCTTCTCCGGCTTCATCTCGCTGCGGCCGCTGCTGGACGACGCCGACGAGCGGGCCGCGCTCTGCGCCGACGTGGCCCGGGTGTACTCGTCGGAGTCGGCCGCCACGCTGGCGGCGGCGCTGGGCGAGCTGCTGGCCGATCCGGCGGTGGCGCCGCTGGCGGGTTACGACGGGTCGTACCGGGCGCAGATCGCGCTCAAGGCCTGCACCAGCGCGCTGACCGGCCGCTTCGTCGCCGCCGCCCTGGACGCCACCCGGGACAAGTATGGTGACGGCCGGCTGCGCCGCTACGACGCCGACCTGATCGTGCCCACGTCGGCCCGCATCCGCTGCGCCCTGCTGAAGGGCATCGCCCTGCGGTACGTGATGCGCCGCCGGGGCATGGAGCCCTGGTACACCCGGCAGCGCGAGATCCTGACCGAGCTGGTGGCGCTGCTGGCCGACCGGGCGCCCGACGAGCTGGACCCGATGTTCGCGCCGCTGTGGCGCGAGGCCGCCGACGACACCGCCCGCTGGCGCGTCATCATCGACCAGGTCGCCTCCCTCACCGACCCCGCCGCCCAGTCCTGGCACCACCGCCTGACGAGCAGCTAGTCGGTCGCCTTCGGATGTCCCGTCCCGGCGTGCCTGATCCTGCAGATCCGGGCGTCGCGGTCGACGAGGTACCAGACCCGGCCGCCCGAGGTGACCTCGTACTGCCACTGGTCCAGCGCTCGGCCGTCGTGCACCCCGGAGCCGAGTTCACGCTTGAGCCGGTGCTGCCGTTCGGTGGGCGGCACCGGGCAGGGCTCGGCCCGGATCGCGTCGTAGGCGGCCCTGGTGTTGGCGGGTGCCTGGCGGCAAGCTCCTCCCAGCCCTTGGCCGCATCGTTGGTCGCGAACTTCAGGGTGTACTCGCCGGTCACGGCGGGCGGTGCCACCCGGTCTCCACGCTTCGGGCTCACTGGTCCTCCGGCCGGGGGACGGGGCCGAAGTCGCCTTCGGACGGCGCCGTCAGGATGCGGTGGAGATCGGGATCGGCGTACACCTCGGCGGTGTGCCGCCACTGCGCGAGCAGCACGGAGATGGGGGCCACGTTGCCGACAGCCGCAGCCGCCTCCGCGACCTCGATGAACTCGGCGGCGAACTCGTCGACGGCGGGCGGCGGCAGGAATCGGATCCAGGGCAGGGCGGCGGGCAGTACGTGGCGCAGCAGTGCTGAACCGCCCGGTTGCCGCACCATGCCGGAGAGCAGGGCGGCGGTCAGGTCGACGACCTCGTTCTCCTGCTCGGCGCGTTTGGCCGACATCAGCACCAGGTCATCGGCCTCGCCGCGCCGCTGGAGCCGCACCGCGCGAGCGCGGGCGAGGCGGCTGATGGTGGCCGTAGGCTCCCGCAGCAGCTCGGAGAGTGGCGCCACCTCGAACGGTACGCTGGTCATGAATTCAATGCTACTTCAGAAGTCGTGGTCATACGGGACGTGGCCGGGGCCACGTCAGGGCGGGATCGGTCGTGCGGGGCGTCGGTGGGGGCTGGCAGGATGTAGCCCATGGCTGGGGGACGCGTACGCGACGAGGACATCGCGCTCGTGCGCGAGCGCAGTTCGATCGTGGACGTCGCCGGTGAGCAGGTCACCCTCAAGAACGCCGGTGGCGGGAACCTGAAGGGCCTGTGCCCGTTCCACGACGAGAAGACGCCGTCGTTCACCGTGTCGCAGGGTCGCAACGTGTGGTTCTGCCACGGCTGCGGCGAGGGCGGCGATGTGATCAACTTCGTCCAGAAGATCGATCACCTGACCTTCATGGAGGCGGTCGAGCGGCTGGCCGACCGCGCCGGCATCCAGCTGCGCCGGATCGAGGGCGGCCCGGCCGCGCCCCGCCCGCAGCAGGGCCAGCGCCAGCGCCTGGTCGCCGCGCACGCCGCCGCCGCCGAATTCTACGCCGAGCAACTGCTCACCCCGGGTGCGCGCGCGGCGCGCGAGTTCCTCGCCCAGCGCGGCTTCGACCGCGACGCCGCGCAGCGCTACGGCTGCGGCTTCGCCCCGGCCGACTGGGACCTGCTGACCAAGCACTTGCGCGGCCGCGGCTTCGGCAACGCCGAGCTGGAGACCGCGGGTCTGGCCCGCCCGGCGCGTTCGGGCAGCATGGTGGACCGGTTCCGGCGGCGGCTGCTGTGGCCGATCCGCGACGTGTCCGGCGACGTGATCGGGTTCGGCGCGCGCAAGCTGTTCGACCACGACGACGGCCCGAAGTACCTGAACACCCCCGAGACCCCGCTGTACAAGAAGTCGCACGTCCTCTACGGCATCGACCTGGCCAAGCGGGACATCGCCCGGCAGGGGCGGGCGGTGATCGTCGAGGGGTACACCGACGTCATGGCCTGCCACCTCGCGGGCGTGACCACCGCCGTGGCGACCTGTGGCACCTCGTTCGGCACGGACCACATCGGGGTGCTGCGTCGGCTGCTGCTGGACACCGACACGTTCGCCGGGGAGATCATCTTCACCTTCGACGGCGACGCCGCCGGGCAGAAGGCGGCGCTGCGGGCGTTCGGCGACGACCAGCGGTTCGTCGGGCAGACGTTCATCGCGGTCAGCCCGGACAGCATGGACCCGTGCGAGCTGCGCCTGGCAAAGGGCGAACTGGCCGTGCGCGACCTGGTCGCCAGCCGGGAGCCGCTGATCGCGTTCGCGCTGCGCTCGACGCTGGCCCGGTTCGACCTGGACACGGTCGAGGGCCGGGTCGCGGCGCTGCGCGCCACCGCCCCGATGGTCGCCAAGATCAAGGACAGGTCACTGCTCACCGGGTACGCGCAGAAGCTCGCCGGTGACATCGGCGTCGACGTCGACCAGGTGCGCACGGCCATCCGCAACGCCTCCAGCGACAATCCGGCACCCGCCCCGCGCCCGGCCGCCCCCGCGCCCGACAACCCGCGCCTGGTGGTCGAGCGCGAGGCGCTGAAGCTCGCCGTGCAGAATCCGGTGCTGGCCGGGCCGGTCTTCGACGCCGTCGACGAGACGCACTACGCGCACCCGCCGCACCAGGCGGTGCGCGCCGCGATCGCCGCCGCGGGCGGGGCCAGCACGGGCGTGGCCGGGCCGAGCTGGGTCAACGCCGTCCGCGACGCGTGCGGCGATCTCGGCGCGCAGATGCTGGTGCTGGAGCTGGCGGTCGAACCGGTGCGCTACGACGGCGAGCCCGACTCGACGTACCTGCACGTGGTGCTGGTGCGGCTGCAGCTGGCCGTGCTCAACCAGCGGATCGGCGACGTGAAGTCGAAGCTGCAGCGGATCAACCCGGTGACCGACGCCGACGCGTACCGGGCGAGGTTTACCGAGCTGGTCGCCCTGGAACAGCATTCCCGGGCTTTGAAGGAGAAGGCCGCGGGAGGGCTGTGATGGCGTTTTCACTGTTCAAGGGGCGCCGGGTGCTGCCCGCCGAGCGCCGCCCGGCGCTGGAGCGCGAGGAGCGGGTGCTCGCGTGGGCGCCCACGGGCGAGGACACCGTGGTGGCGACCAACCTCGGCCTGTGGTGGGGCGGCGTGCGCACCGGCTGGCACCGCATCGACAAGGCGGCCTGGGACGGCGAGGTCCTGGTGGTCACCCCGGCCACGGTCGCCGACGAGCGCGCCGGATACGAGGTCGTCGCCGATGCGCCGCCGGTGCGGCTGCCGCTGACCGACCCCGATCACCTGCCGCACCAGGTGCAGTTGCGGGTCACCGGCTCGGTGCGCCATCCGATGCACCACGACGTGCCCGGCGGCGGCCTGTGGGTCTTCGCGCGGCGGGTCCCCGGCCAGGACGGCCTGGTCTGGACGGTCCGGTACGACGAGGGCACCGACCCTGACGACCCGGCCGTCACCGCCGCGACCGACCAGCTCGTCGCGGCGGCGCGCAACGATCTATGAACAGGTAAAACCTGTTGCCGGATTGTCGGTCGGTGCGGATAGGGTCGCCGACGTGACAGAGCAAGCCGCCAGGCCACCCATGATCTACGCCCGCAACCTGGTGAAACGCTTCGGCGACTTCACCGCGGTCGACGGCATCGACCTGGAGGTGGCGCCCGGCGAGGCGTTCGGCTTCCTCGGTCCCAACGGCGCGGGCAAGTCGTCGACCATGCGCATGATCGGTTGCGTCTCCCACCCGACCAGCGGTGAGCTGCGCATCCTCGGCATGGACCCGGTGGGCGAGGGCTCGAAGATCCGCGGTCGGCTGGGCGTGTGCCCGCAGATGGACAACCTCGACCCGGACCTCACCGTCTTCGAGAACCTCACCACGTACGCGCGCTACTTCGGCATCCCGCGCGCCGAGGGCCGCCGCCGCGCCGCCGAGCTGCTGGAGTTCGTGCAGCTCACCGAGAAGGCGGGCAGCACCGTCGAGCCGCTGTCGGGCGGCATGAAGCGGCGCCTGTCCATCGCCCGCGCGATGATCAACGAGCCGGACCTGGTGCTGCTGGACGAGCCGACCACCGGGCTGGACCCGCAGGCCCGCCACCTGCTCTGGGAGCGGCTGTTCCGGCTCAAGCAGCGCGGCGTCACCCTGGTGCTGACCACGCACTACATGGACGAGGCCGAGCAGCTGTGCGACCGGCTCGTGGTGATGGACGGCGGGAAGATCGTGGCCGAGGGCTCGCCCCGGCACCTGATCGAGGCCCACTCCACCCGCGAGGTCGTCGAGCTGCGCTTCGGCGACGAGACCCCGGCGTCATACGTGGAGAAGCTGGCCGGGATCGGCGAGCGGCTCGACCCGCTGCCCGACCGGCTCCTGCTGTACAGCGCCGACGGCGACGCCGCCGTCAGCGAGGTGCACCGGCGCGGCTTCACCCCGTCCAGCGTGCTGGTGCGCCGCTCGACGCTGGAGGACGTGTTCCTCATCCTCACCGGCCGGACGCTGGTCGACTGATGGGCGGCACGTTCGCGGTGCTGGAGCGGCACCTGACCCTCTACCGGCGGCTGTGGCAGGCGTCGGTCTTCTCCTCGTTCATCCTGCCGATCCTGTTCGTGGTCAGCATCGGCATCGGCGTCGGCGGCTACGTCAGCGACATCGGCGGGGTGAGCTACCTGGCCTGGATCGTGCCGGGCGTGCTCGCCTCGACCGCGTTCCAGCAGGCCGTCGGCGAGTCGACCTTCTCCGTGCTGGGCGACTTCAAGTGGGTGCGCGGCTACCACGCCATGCGGGCCACGCCGGTGCGCATCTGGGACATGGTCGCGGGCTGGCTGCTCTACATCGTGTTCCGGGTGCTGATCGGGGCGGTCGCGTTCCTGGCGGTCAGCGCGTTCTTCGGGGCGATCCACTCGGCCTGGGTGGTGGTCACGCCGCTGGTGTGCGCGCTGCTCGCGGTGGCCGTGGCGGCGCCGACGATCGCGTTCTCCGCCCGGATCGAGAACGACAGCTACTTCGCGATGCTGTTCCGGTTCGTGGTCATCCCGTCGACGCTGTTCGCCGGGGTGTTCTTCCCGGTGTCGCAGCTGCCCGAGGCGCTGCGGGTGCTGGCGTACCTGTCGCCGCTGTGGCACGCGGTCGAGCTGTGCCGGTCGGCCACGCTGGGCGTCGCGCCGCCCTGGCCGGTCTGGGCGCACCTGGGCTACCTGGTGCTGTGGGCGGTCGGCGGCAGCCTGCTGGCGTACGCGTCGTACCGGCGCCGGCTGAAGGACTGAGGGGAAGCACATGGTCACCACGTACGCCGTGGCGCGGGCCGCCCGTGAGGGGCTGGTCTCGCCGTCGCGCATCTTCTCGGTCATCAACCGCAACGTCGGGGCGCTGCGCTCCGGCCCCTCCTACTGGATCGTGCTCGCGTCGGGCTTCCTGGAGCCGGTGCTCTACCTGCTGTCGATCGGCGTCGGTGTCGGAGCGCTGGTCGGCGATCTGACGCTCAAGAACGGCCAGGTCATGTCGTACCCCACCTTCGTCGCCCCGGCGATGCTGGCGGTGGCGGCGATGTCGGGCGCGCTGTCGGAGACGACCTTCAACTTCTTCTTCAAGTTCAAATACTCCAAGACCTACGAGGGCATGCTCGCCACGCCGCTGCGCCCGATGGAGATCGCGCTAGGCGAGCTGGTCTGGGCCATCACCCGGGGCTCGGTGTACACCGGCGCGTTCCTGGTCCTCATGGTCGTGATGGGGCTGACCACGGCACCGCTGGCGCTGCTGGCCTTCCCGGCCACGATCCTGATCGGCCTGGCGTTCGGCGGGGTCGGCATGGCCGTCAGCACGTTCGTGCGCGGCTGGCAGGACTTCGACCTGATCACCGCGGGGCAGTTCTCGCTGTTCCTGTTCTCGGGCACCTTCTCGCCGGTGCAGGACTACCCGCTGCCGGTCGAGGTGCTGATCGCGCTCACTCCGCTCTACCACGCGGTGGAGCTGGTCCGGGGCATCACCACGGGCGCCTTCGCCTGGTCGATGCTGCTGAACGTGGCGTACCTGCTGGTGATGTTCGCGATCGGCCTGTGGGTGGCCGGACGGCGGATGACCTCGGTGCTGTGCCGCTGACCCTGACCGGGTGAAAGGGCCGCTCCCGCACGTGCGGGAGCGGCCCTCTTGACGTGAATGAGAAGATGAGCGAGATCAAGTTCATTACCTCATTAGCTACCCTCTATTTGTCTGATGTGGATCAGGCGAGTACTTTCTCGGCAACACCGCGCCGTGCGGAGGTGACCGATGCGCCTACGACACCCCGACGGACAGACCGTGCACGTGGCGACGGTCGTCTCCGTCGAGAACGTCAAGGACGTGCGCGGCCTCCTGCGGCGCCTGGACGCCGCCGTGGTGCCCCAGCGCCAGCGCCTGCTCGCCGACGTGCTCAGCATCAGCCTCCGGCTCGGCCCCATCCTCGCCACCACGCTCGCCTCGTCCATCGGACTGCGGCGGCGCCTGCGCAGCGAGCTCGCCAGCCGCTCCCTCGAAGTGGTCACCCTCGACGCCGGCGCGGAGGCGACCCCCGCCGACGGCACCTGGCGCAGCTGGTGGCTGTACACCCTGGATCTGGCCCGGGTGCTGGTCGACCTGATGCCCGAGGACAGCGGCCACGGCTCGGTCTCCACCACGCTGCCCCGGTTCGGCACCGAGCACGCCGACAGCCACCGCGAGATCGCCGCCCGGCTGCTCAGCGACCTCAGCGCCGGACTCACCGAGGTCGCCTGGCACACCGGCCGTCTCGTCCGCGTCGCCGTCGAAGCCGCCCCGCAGACGCTGGTCGGCGGCTCCGGCGACATCGTGTCGCTGCTCGGACGGGCCGACCCGGCCCGGATCGGCGCCTGCCTGAGCCCGGCCCATCTGCTGCACTCCGCCGAGAGCGCCACCCAATCGGTCAACCAGCTGCGCAAGGCGAAGCTTTCGGTGGTCAAGGTACGCCTCGGCCGCCACGACGACCCCGAACAGGCCGAACTGGCCCGCTCCATGCTCGCCGCCGTGCTCGGCGGCCCGCACGCAGACTGCGACCACCTCGAAGTCGACGACGTCGAGGAGCTCGACGCCGCCCGCGACGAACTCGGCGTAGTGGGCCTGGACGGCGCCGCCGACCGCCCCCTGCCCGGCGCCGGCCGCTCCGCCGCCTGACGACCCGCACAAGTTGCCCGGCGATCGGGCGTATCGCGGTGAGAGATACGCCCGATCGCCGGGCAACTTCGATGGGCCGGCTACACGTGCTGGTTGAGTTTGCGCAGGCCCTCGTCGTAGATGCGGGCCGCCTGCGCCTGCACCACACCGGCGGCCTCCTGGACCGTCGGGTGGTCCATCACCTTCCGGGCGGTGATCACCAGCTCGTCGTACTTCTCACGACCGGCACGAGTGCCGAACACATACCCGGCCGCCGCACCCGCGGCGAACCACCACAGCTTGCTCATCGTGGCTCCTGTCCTCGATCGCGTGTTGTGTCCCATCCTGCCTGGTAGCCGAGCTCCAGGACACCGGACGGGCCCAGGGGTTACCCGTTTGCCATACCCGGGGTGGTGTCCTGTACTCTTGTCGAGGCGCGGTGCGATGGAGAGATCCGGAGCACAGCGTCGAGCACATTCCCCTGTAGCTCAATTGGCAGAGCAGCCGGCTGTTAACCGGCAGGTTCTTGGTTCGAGTCCAAGTGGGGGAGCCAGACCGAAGACCCCGAGCCATCGGCTCGGGGTCTTCTTCGTCGTGTGCCCCGCCTCCGCGGCCGTGGTGCGACCCGTCCGGTCATTCGAGCGTTTTGTGCCTTCTGAGCTGCATAAACTCCGGATCGGGTGTTTTCGCACCGTATCTCGCGGTCATTCGTACACCGGAGGCAATGCATGACGACGGCAAGCCGTCCGCACCACAGAATCCTGTCCGCCGCCCGAGCCGGGCTGCTGAGCCTCGGGCTCGCGGCCACGCTGGCCGCCACCGCGCCCGGTGCGCCGGGTGGACGCCTCACCGAGGCAGGATTCGCCACCGCGTCAGCGGTGACCCTGACCAGCACCGCGGCCCACACCACGATCGGCGGCACGATCCACGACCACGCGGAGCTGTCCGGCGCGGTCGACCCCACCGGCACGATCACGTTCCACCTGTACATCCGGTTCGACACCGAGTGCAGCGTCGAGATCTTCTCCTCGACCGTGGCGGTCGACGGCAACGGCCCGTACGACTCAGCGCCCTACACGCCGACCGAGATCGGGGACTACCCGTGGATCGCCGAGTACAGCGGCGACGCGAACAACCCGCCGGTGTCGACCCCGTGCAGCGATTACGCCGAGATCAGCGGCGTGTCGCCAGCGCAGCCGAAACTGCAGACCAACGCCTCGCCCGACGTCGTGCTCGGCAACCCGATCCACGACACCGCGATGGTCACCGACGGCCACGCCCCGATCGGAGGGGTCGAGTTCTACCTGTTCGGACCGGACGACGCGAACTGCACCGGCCCGGTGGTGTTCCGGTCGTACAAGTCGTTGGACGGCGACGGGTCGTACGATTCGGCCGAATTCACGCCGACCAGGCCCGGGACCTACCGCTGGGTCGCCGGCATTCTGGGCGACGAGGAGAACGACTCGGTCAGCGGGCACTGCAACCAGCCGAACGAGGAGGTCACGGTGACGGTGCGGGGCCTGAGCCTGGCGACGCAGGCGTCCCCTAACGTCGCCGTGGGCGGCAGGATCAGCGATGCCGCGACGCTGACCGGCGGCGACCAGCCGACCGGCACGATGACCTTCCGGCTGTACGGGCCGAACGACTCGGACTGCGCGAAAGCCCCGGCGTTCACGGGGACCGCCGTGGTGGACGGCAACGGGGTGTACTCCTCGGGGGAGTTCGCGCCGACCAAGGCCGGGACCTACCGGTGGATCGCCGCCTACAGCGGCGACACGGACAACGAGCCGGTCGCCGGTGCCTGCAACGACACGGGGGAGCGGGTGATCGTGAGCCCGCGGACCGCGCCGAAGCTGGTCACGGACGCCTCCGCCAACACCCTGGTCGGGCGGGTGGTCCGTGATGTGGCGACCCTGTCCGGCGGCAGCAGCCCCACCGGCACGATCAAGTTCACGCTGTACGGGCCCAACGACCCGACCTGTGCGAAGGTGGCCTTCACCCGCACGGTCACCATCTCGGGCAACGGCACGTACCGGTCCGGGGACTTCCGGCCCGGCAAGGCCGGCACCTACCGGTGGCGGGCCGAGTACAGCGGGGACAGCCGCAACGGCAGCGTCCTCACCGCCTGCGACGATGCCGCGGAACGGGTGATCGTCCGGCCGCTGTCCTGACCAGGGCACCGCCTCTGACTGATCCCGGTGGTTCCGGCCCAGGCGTCGGGACCGCCGGGATCGTCCGCGGCGCCGGTGGGCGGGCTCGTTGCCGCTGCCCCGCTTAATCGGGTATGAAGACAGCGGGCCGGAACGGTTACGCTAAGGCCCGCCGACCGAGGTCGGCTCGGGGCGGTAGCTCAGCAGGTTAGAGCAGGGGACTCATAATCCCTCGGTCGCGGGTTCGAGTCCCGCCCGCCCCACTTTGATCTTGTATGCGAAATCGGGCTGTCGAGAGGCTTTGCACGAGGCACGGCCAATGGCAAGGTGTGTACTACTGTCGGTGGCGTGACGGAGCGCGGTCGTAGCGTGGCGTACCAGCCGTTGACCTTGGCGCGGCTGGGCGCGCTGCTGGTCGACGCCGACGAGTCGCGGCGTTGGCGGCTGGTGGCGGAGTTTCTGGAGGAGTACCGCTGGGAGCCCCCCGATACCCGGCAGAGCATGTTGGCGGCCGAGCCGCCCGGTACCGGCGACCAGCGGTGGGACGTGTTTCTGGCCGCGTTGGCTGAGCATCTGGCGGCGCGCGACGGTCGAGGGGCTCCCGCCTGGGGCGAGTCGAGATCGCTGCGGCGGTTGTGGTTCCCGTTCAACACCCGCGCGGCTCGGGTAGATGCGCTGGTCCATGCGCCAGCGGCGTTCCGGCGGCGAGGCGTGTACGTCGCGGCCCAGGAGCTGGAGGTCGCATGAGTGTCGGCGATCCGCTGCTCGATCGGGCCGCGATCGAGGATGCGTTCCGTCGGCTCGGGGAGCGGCTGGCGCGCCGCGGTGTCATCGCGGACCTGTATGTGTTCGGCGGCGCGGCGATGGCGCTGGCGTATGACGCCCGCCGGTCGACACGTGACATCGACGCCGTGTTTCAGCCTCACGGAGTCGTGCTCGACGAGGCCAGGGCGGTTGCTGCTGATCTCGGCCTGCCGCAGTGGTGGCTCAACGAGCAGGCCAGGGCCTACGTGGCACCGGGTGGTGACCCTGCCGCCCCCCGCGTGTTCGACCATCCAGGGCTGCGGGTGTCGGCGGCCTCCCCGGAACATCTGCTGGCGATGAAGGTTCTCGCCGCACGGCGGCGGGACGCCGACGACATCCGGTTCCTCGTCGAGCGGCTGAACCTCACCACGGTCGAGGAGGTGCTGGCACTGTGCGCTGAGGTGTTCCCGGACGAAGAGGTGCCGGCACGGGCTCGCCTGGTGCTCGAAGACGCCTTCGGCGACCGGTGAAACCATCGTGGCGATGGAACGGATGAACCGAGAGCAGTTCTACGCCGCGACGGGCGCGTTGAGCCGGGAGTAGCTGCAAAAGGCGTTGTGGACCGTGTACTGGCGGGGGACGGCGGCAACCCGTGAGCGGGTCGAGGCCGAGCTCGTCTCGGCGCGGGCGGTGACGGTCCGGCAGCGCACGGCCGCCGCGGTCGATCCGCAGGCGGTGCTGGCCGAGGTGCGGCAGTTCGTGGAACTGGCGCGGGCGGGTTCGTACATCGCGGGGGACCGGCGGGTGCGGCCGAAGGAGCGTACGCAGTGGCGGTTCACGTTCAAGCGGTTGGTGTCCCAGTCTCGCGACGCGCTGCGGGCAGGCGACGGCACAGTAGGCGCCGCTGCGCTTGAGGTGCTTCTCGACCTGGCCAGTGACCTGCGCACGTACCTGTACTTCCGGTCCGAGGACGCGGTGGAGGCGGCTGGGATCGTGGTGTCGGATGAGGTCGCGGTGCTGTGGGGGCGGCTACTGGAACGGGAAGGGCTAGCGGCGTTCTGCGAGCGGGCGATGCCGCAGTTCATCCGTTGGGAGTCGCAGTACGGGGGGACGCTTCGGGGATACGGAAAGGTTGCGGAAAGGGAGGTGCCGCTGGTGACGGTGTTGGAGCGGATGCTGCCCGCGCCCGACTGCTGGACGTTGGCCGCCGACGCCTACCTAACCGCGCTCGACCGGTTCGTTCCGGTGAAGACGCCGAGATCACGCCGCTCCTGGGACGACGACCGCACCCACCGCGAGCGGCCGGGGGCGCTGGCGCTGTGGCACGAGATGCTGTTGGACCGGTTCGTCGGCACCGACGAGGAGGACCGTCTCGACCGGCTCACCGCCCACCCGGCACTGGACGGGCCCGAGATCGTCTACCTGCGGGCACGGCTCGCCCTCCGGCGAGGGGACACCGGCCGTGCCACCATGCGCTGGTGCAGGAATGCCTCGACGCCCTGCCCGGACACCGTGACTTCCTCGACTTCGCCGCCGAGATCGGTGCGCCGCTACCGGAGCGGGCGAGGCGGGCGGGCCGTCACGACTGGTGACCCGTCGGTGGGTGCGGGTCATCAGCCGCTGCGGTGGTGCTCGGTGTCCGTCGTGACCTTGCTGTCTGTACCGGCAACCGATCACCCGCGACGGTCAGCGCCGATTTCGCATTCTGCCGCGCCCGCCCCACCTCGGTCTGTGGGCGGTTTCGCATCGCGCCGCCAGCCCCAGGCCGCTCTCGCTCTCGTCCATGCTCCGGCAGGCGGTCGGGCGGCGCGGCATCCACGTCACCGCCCAGGATTTAGTTGCGTCTTGCGGTAGCCATCAAAACGTGTACACACTCGGGTACACTACAGAGATGCTGATCGAGACGTTGTCGGTACGTGAAGCGCGAGAGCAGTTGCCGAGCGTACTGGAACGGTTTCGCAATGGTGACCGTACTCCGGTGGGTGTGGGTTCACATCGCAAGACGGAGGCGGTCATGGTTCCGGTCGAGGTGTTCGACGAACTCACCGCCGAGCGAACGAGGTCGCTGGCGCAGGCGGCGGCATCGGTACGGGCCGAAGGTCTTACGGCCGCCGCCGAAGTCGACGCCATCACCGAGCGCTGGGCGCGTGGTGAGATCAGCACCGCGCAGATGCGTGAGCTTGTCCGGCAGTTGTACGGCGCATCGTGACCATCGATCCGTACCTGGACCCCGACAGCGGGGTACTGCGTAATCGGTTGGGGATCTCCGACCATGCGCGACTGCGTGAGGTGGAGGCGGGCCTGACGTTGGCGGCGTTGGCGGACCTCGGCACGCGGACGCTGCCTGGTGGCTACGACCTGACTCACCTGCAGTCCTTCCATCGGGAGATCTTCGGCGACCTCTATTCATGGGCCGGTGAGGTCAGAGCTGTGGGTATCGCCAAATCCGATCCGTTCTGCCTGCCGCAGCACATCGAGGCGTACTCGGCAGAGGTGTTCGGCGGCCTGGCGAAGGAGCGTTACCTGCGGGGGCTGCCGCGCGAAGGCTTCCTCGATCGGTTGGCTCACTACTTCGCCGAGGTGAACGCGATCCACCCGTTCCGTGAAGGCAACGGCCGGGCGCAGCGCGCTTTCTTCCGCCAGCTCAGCCGCGAAGCGGGTTGGCCCATCGACTGGTCGGATCTCGACCCGGACGCCAACAAGGATGCATCGATGGCGTCACTTCGCGGCGACAACGGCCCGCTTCGCGGTCTCTTCGACGGCTTGGTGGCGCGCTGAAGTTCGCCGTACCTCCGATGCCCGGGGAGTTGCCGCAGCCGTCGGTGCTCTTCGGGTCACGCAGCCTTCAACGGTGGTGAGCGGGCGAAAGCGGATGGATGCCCGCCCGCGGCCCGTGGCAGGATCGCGGGCGTGAAGATCGGCTTGCTCGGTCCGTTCGAGGTCCGTACCGACGACGGTGCCCTCGCCGACGTGCCCGGCGCCCGCCTGCGCGCCCTGCTCGCCGCCCTGGCCCTGGAGCCCGGCCGCGTCCTGTCCAAGGCGACCCTCGTCGACTGGATCTGGGCCGAGCACCCGCCGGCTGACGCCACCAACGCCCTGCACCGCCTGGTCTCCCGCCTGCGCAAGACGCTGCCCGACGGTGCGATCGAGGGCCACCCCGACGGCTACCGGCTGGCGGTCGACCCCGACGCCGTCGACGCCGCCCGCTTCGAACGCCTGGTCGGCACCGCCCAGTCCGGCGACGACGGTCCACGACAGGTCCGGCTGCTGCGCGAGGCGGTGGCCCTGTGGCGCGGTGCCGCCCTGCAGGATGTCGGCCTGTCCGACAGCGCCGCGCTGGACGCGGCGGTCACCAGGCTGGAGCGGCTGCGGCTGACCGCTGTCGAGGACCGGTTCACGGCGGAGGTGGGCCTCGGCAACGCTGCCGACCTGGTCCCGGAGCTGACCGAGCTGACGGCCGCGCACCCGCTGCGGGAGCGGCTGGCCGCGGCGCTGATCCGGGCGCTGGCGGCGGCCGGCCGCGACAACGAGGCGCTGCTCGTGTACGAGCGCACCCGGCAGGCCCTGGCCGACACCCTGGGCGTCGACCCAGCACCGGACCTGGCCGCCCTGCACGTCGCGCTGCTGCGCGGCGAGCTGGGCCGGCAGCCGGAGCGCCGGACGAATCTGCGGGCCGAGCTGACCAGCTTCGTGGGCCGCGACGCCGACGTCGCCGCGGTGCGGGACCTGATCGGCGACCACCGGCTCACCACCCTGATCGGACCGGGCGGGTCCGGCAAGACGCGGCTGGCGCTGGAGACCGCGCGTACGCTGCTCGACGACCTGCCGGACGGGGTGTGGCTGGTGGAGCTGGCGGCGGTCGGCGCCGACGGCGACGTGGCCCAGGCGGTGCTGGGCGGGCTGGGTCTGCGCGACGCCCTGTTCGGCGCGGCGCCGGGCGCGGAGTCGGCGGATCGGGTCGTCGCGGCCGTACGCGACCGGGCGATGCTGCTGATCCTGGACAACTGCGAGCACGTGATCGAGTCGGCGGCGGTGTTCGCCGACCGGGTGCTCGGCCAGTGCCGCCGGCTGCGGATCCTCACCACGAGCCGCGAACCGCTCGGCATCACCGGCGAGACCCTGTGGGCGGTCGCGCCGCTGGTCCTGCCCGCGCCGGACGCCGACGCGGGCGGGATCGAGTCGGCTCCGGCCGTACGGCTGCTGCGGGACCGGGCCGGTGCGGTGCGCCAGGACCTGGCCTCTGACGCTGACACGTCGGCGACCTTGGCACGCGTGTGCCGGGCGCTGGACGGTATGCCGCTGGCGATCGAGCTCGCGGCGGCGAGGCTGCGCACGATGTCCCTGGACCAGCTCGCCGGCCGCCTCGACGACCGGTTCCGGCTGCTCACCGGTGGCAGCCGGACCGCGCTGCCCCGGCACCGGACGCTGCGCGCGGTGGTCGACTGGAGCTGGGAGCTGCTGTCCGAGGCCGAACGCACGGTGCTGCACCGGCTCTCGGTGTTCGCCGGGGGTGCGAGCCTGGAGTCGGCCGAGCGCGTCTGCGCGGCCGGTGCGGTCGGCGCGGGTGAGGTGTTCGAGCTGCTGACCGCGCTGACCGAGAAGTCGCTGGTCCTCGCGGAGGGCGGGCAGGCGCCGCGCTACCGGATGCTCGGCACCATCCGGGAGTACGCCCAGCAGCGGCTCGCGGAGGCGGGGGACTCCGAGTCGGCTCGGCGGGCGCACCTGAGCTGCCTCACCGAGCTGGTCGAGGCCGCCGAGCCGCACCTGTACCGGGCCGAGCAGCTGGAGTGGCTGGCGCGGCTGGAGGCCGAGCACGACGACATCGCGGCGGCGATGCGCGCGGCGATCGCCGCCGGTGACGCGGCCGGGGCGATGCGGCTGGCCGCCGCCGCGGGCTGGTACTGGTGGCTGGCCGGGCACAAGGCCGAGGGCAACGAGCTGATCATGGCGGCCACGGCGCTGCCCGGCGAGGTCGCCGACGAGAACCGGGCCGTGGTGTACGCGCGGGCCGTACACGCCGGGGTGCACGCGGGCCGGTCGGTCCGCGACCTCGCCACGTGGGGGCCGGGTGACCAGGCGCAGGCCGAGGAGTGGATCCGCCGGGCGCACGAGATCAGCCGCCGGGTGCCGCCGCAGCACCGGGCGCTGCGGTTCGCCGCCGCGCTGGAGCGCCTGCTGCACGCCCCGCACGCGGCCGCGCCCGCGTTCGAGCAGCTGCTCACCGACGCGGACCCGTGGCTGCGGGCGCTGGCCCGGCTGCACCTGGGCAGGCTGCGGATCGTGCTCGGCGACGACGGCCGGGACGCCGACGCCCTCCTGGAGACGGCGCTGGCCGAGTTCCGCGCCCTCGGCGACCGCTGGGGCTCCTCGTTCGCGCTGACGGAGCTGGCGAACCGGGTGGCCACGCGCGGGGAGTTCACCGCCGCCTGCGCGTACTACGAGCAGGCGATCGCGGTCGTCTCGGAGTTCGGCGCGAATGAGGACGTCGTGTCGATGCGCTCGCGCCAGGCCCAGCTGTACTGGCTGGCGGGCGACGAGCAGGCCGGCGCCGTCGCGATGGCGCAGGCGCAGCGGTACGCCGAACGCGTCGCCTGGCCGCACGCCCTGGCCGAGCTGGCCCTGGCAAAGGCGGAGCTGGCCCGCTGGCGCGGCGACGCCGAGCAGGCGCACCGGGAGCTCGACGCCGCGACGGCGATGCTGGGCGGCGGCGCGGAGCGGGCCTACGTCCGCGCGGTGACCCAGGACCTGCTCGGCTACCTGGCCGAGGACCTTGCTACGGCCCGCGCGCACCGGGTGGCGGCGGTGCGGACGGCGGTCGAGACCAAGCACCCGCCCCTGATCGCCCAGCTGCTCGTCGGGGTCGCCGACCTGGCCCTGCGCGGCGGGCAGTACGAGCAGGCGGCGCGGCTGCTCGGGGCCGGCGCCGCGGTGCGCGGCCTGCCGGACCGCTCCCACCCGGACACGGCCCGGATCGAGCGGGAGGCGCGGCGCCGCCTCGGCGAAGCGGAGTTCACCGAGGCGGCGCGCGCGGGGGCGCAGGCGGACTGGGGCCGGCTGGTCGCGGTCACGCTCGCTTCGTGAACGTCGAGCGGGCCCACAGGTAGCCGACCAGCGCGATGGCGACGCACCAGGCGAGGGCGAGCACCAGGTCGCCGGTCGCCGGGGCGCCGTTGATCAGCCCGCGCAGCGTCTCGATGATCGACGTGAACGGCTGGTACTGCGCGAACTCCCGCAGGCCGGGGCCCATCTTCTCGGCCGGCACGATGGCGCTGCTGAAGAACGGGAGCATCACCAGCGGCACGGTGGCCAGGCCCGCCGTCTCCGGCGACTTCGCCGACAGTCCCAGCGCGATGGTGAACCAGCCGGCCGCGATCGCGAGCAGCACGATGACGCCGACGATGCCGAGCCAGTCGGTGAAGCTCGCCTTCGGGTCGAAGCCCAGCAGGAAGGCGACCCCGACCAGGGCCGCGATGGCGACCAGGTTGGTCAGCACGCTGGCGACCACGTGGCCGGTCAGCACCGCGCCGCGCGAGACGTCCATGACCTTGAACCGGTTGATGATGCCCTTGGTCATGTCGGAGTTGACCGTCGTGGCGACCGAGCCCAGCCCGTAGCAGACGGCCATCAGCATCAGGCCCGGCGTGGCGTAGTCGATGTACCTCACGCCGACGTCGAAGGCGTCGCCGAACATGTACACGAACATCAGCATGAGCACGATCGGCATCAGGACCGCGTTGAACACCGAGGTGGGGTTGCGGGCGATGTGCTTGGCGTTGCGGCGCAGCATGACCAGCGAGTGCGACTTGCTCATTTCGCGTCCACCTCCGTGGTACGGCCCGTCAGGGCGAGGAAAACATCGTCGAGGTCGGGGGTGTGCACCGAGCACTCCTCGGCGCTGAGGGAGTACTCGTCGAGGCGGTCGAGCAGGGTGCGCAGGGACTTGGTGCCGCCGTCGCCGGGCACCCGCAGGGTCAGCGCCTCGTCGTCGCGGACGGCGTCGGTGAGCACCCGCGCGGCCTCGTCCAGTTCGTCGGCGGTGGTGAACCGCAGCCGGATGTGGGTGCCCGGGATCATCCGCTTGAGCTCGGCGGGCGTGCCCTGGGCGACCAGGCGGCCCTGGTCGAGCACCGCGACGCGGTCGGCGAGCTGGTCAGCCTCCTCCAGGTACTGGGTGGTGAGGAAGACGGTGACGCCGTCGGCCAGCAGGTCCCGGATGATCGACCACATGGTGCGGCGGCTGCGCGGGTCCAGCCCCGTGGTCGGCTCGTCCAGGAAGATGATCTGCGGGTCGCCGACGAGCGTCATCGCCAAATCGAGCTTGCGGCGCATGCCGCCGGAGTAGGTGGACGCGGGCTTGTCCGCCGACTCCGCCAGCTCGAACCGCTCCAGCAGCTCCGGTACGACGCGCCCGCCGTTGCGGATCGACCGCCGGTTCAGGTCCACCATCAGCTGCAGGTTCTCCCGCCCGGTCAGCAGCTCGTCCACGGCCGCGAACTGGCCGGTGACGCCGATCGCCGCGCGTACCGCCCCGGCCTCGGTCGCCAGGTCGTGCCCGGCGACCCGGACCGTGCCGCCGTCGGCCCGCATCAGCGTGGTCAGCACGTTGACCGTGGTGGTCTTGCCCGCCCCGTTCGGGCCGAGCAGCGAGAACACCGTTCCCGCCGGGACGTCGAAGTCGATGCCGTCGAGCACGACCTTGTCCTTGTACGCTTTTCGCAGTCCCGAGACCGCGATCGCAGAAGTCGTCATGCGGTCGACTGTCGCGAGCGGACCTGTCACGGCTCTGACACGCCTCTGACACGGCCGCTGACACCGTCCGGCCGGGTCAGCCCGCGGCGGCGCCGAACCAGCGCGGCAGCACCGCGGCCAGGCTCCGCTGGTCGTCGCCGACCCAGGCCACGTGCCCGTCCGGCCGCAGCAGCACGGCGGGGACGTCGAGTTCGCCGCCGCCGTCGACGACGTGGTCCACCCGGTCGGCCCAGCCCGCCGCCGAGAGCGCGCCGGTCTGGTCGAGCAGCAGGCCGCGGCCGCCGCGCATCAGCTCGTAGAGGCGCCCCTGCGTCAGGCGTACGTCGCGCAGCCGCCGTCCGACCAGTTCGTGGCCGCCGCCGAAGTCGTACCGGATGCCGATCGCGGTGATCTTCTCGATCAGCCGCCGGTTGACCTCCTCGATCTCGATCAGCTCGGCCAGCAGCCGCCGCACGGCCTGCGCGCCGGGCTCGGTCGACATGAGCTCCATCTGCGCCCGGGTGTTGTCCAGCACGTCGGCGGCGACCGGGTGCCGCTCGTCGTGGTAGCTGTCCAGCAGGCCGTCGGGCGCCCAGCCCGCGATCTGCGCGGCCAGCTTCCAGCCGAGGTTGAAGGCGTCCTGTACGCCGAGGTTGAGGCCCTGGCCCCCGGTCGGCGGGTGGATGTGCGCCGCGTCGCCGGCCAGCAGCACCCGGCCCACCCGGTAGCGTTCGGCCAGGCGGGTGGCGTCGCCGAAGCGGGACAGCCAGCGCGGCGAGTGCGCGCCGAAGTCGGTCCCGCCCACCGCGCGCAGCTGCTGCTTGAACTCGTCGAGGGTCGGCGGGGTGGCGCGGTCCTCGGCGACGCCCTCCGCCGGTACGACGACGCGGTACACCCCGTCGCCGATCGGCCCGGCGCCGAACCGCTTCTGCACCTCGCGGACCTCGGCCGTCACGGCGGCGACCACCTCGGGCGACGCGGTCAGCTCCATCTCGCCCAGCAGCGTCTCGACCCGGCTGGGCTCGCCGGGGAAGGCCACGCCCAGCAGCCTGCGGACCGTGCTGCGGCCGCCGTCGCAGCCGACGAGGTAGCGCGAGCGCAGGCTGGTGCCGTCGGCCAGTTCGGCGGTCACCCCGTGCTCGTCCTGGGTCAGGCCGACGAGTTCGCAGCCGCGCCGGATCTCGGCGCCGACCTCGGCGGCGTGCTCGGCCAGCAGCCGGTCGGTGACGGTCTGCGGGATGCCCAGCACGTAACCGTGGGCGGTGTCGAGGCGCTCCGGCGCCGGGTGGAGGAGGGCCGCGAAGAAGCCGCCGAGCGGGTGCCGCGTGCCGTGGGCGAGGAACCGCTCCAGCAGGCCGCGCTGGTCCATCACCTCGATGCTGCGCACGTGCAGGCCCAGCGAGCGCACGTACGGCGGCTGCGCGGCGTCCTTCTCCAGCACCACCACCCGTATGCCGTGCAGGCGCAGCTCGGCGGCGAGCATCAGGCCGGTCGGCCCGCCCCCGGCGATGATCACGTCGAACATGGAGTCCCCCATCTGCGGATTCTTGCTCCGGCGGGAGATTCTGCTGGAATACCCGGGTCTTGCCGCAAGGCCCCTAGTGCGGTATAGGTTGAGAGTGGCAGGGGATAGATGCTTTCCCTGCCTTTGTCATGTGCTGCCTTCCCGACCGCCCTGAGGCGGTGGCTAGGATCGGCGCATGGCCTTGCGTATGGAGGACGTCGACCGGTTCGTGGCGGCGCGTCCGCGCCTGGAGGCCATCGCCTACCGCATGCTCGGCTCCGCCGGTGAGGCCGAGGACGCCGTGCAGGAGACGTTCCTGCGCTGGCAGGCCGCCGACACCGACCACGTCGAGGTGCCCGAGGCCTGGCTGACCAAGGTCCTCACCAACCTGTGCCTCAACCAGCTCACCTCAGCGCGGGCGCGCCGCGAGACCTATGTGGGCGAGTGGCTGCCCGAGCCGCTGCTGTCCGGTGACCCGATGCTGGGCCCCGCCGACAGCGCCGAGCAGCGCGAATCCGTGTCGTACGCGGTGCTCACCCTGATGGAGCGCCTGTCGCCCAACGAGCGCGCGGTGTACGTGCTGCGCGAGGCGTTCGACTACCCGCACCGGGACATCGCCGGGATCCTCGACCTCACCGAGGCGTCCAGCCAGCAGCTCTACCACCGGGCCAAGAAGCACGTGGCCGCCGGCCCGGCCCGCACCGAGATCGACGCGGCCGCCGCCCGGCGCATCGTGGAGGAGTTCCTGGCGGCCGCCACCAGCGGCCGGACCGACTCGCTGGTGCGGCTGCTCACCGCCGACGTCGTCTCGGTCGGCGACGGCGGCGGGAAGATCCCGGCGCGCACCAAGCCGTTCGTGGGCGCGCTGGCGGTCGCGAAGTTCGTGTGGGGCCTGTTCCGGCCCGGCGAGGCCAAGCGCACCCTGGTCGGCGGCTCGCCCGAGGTCTACGCGTGGTCGGCCAACGGCGAGCCGGCCGTCATCGCGGTGCTGGACGGCCGGGTGATCGGCGTCATGTGCCTGGAGGTCACCGCCGAGGGCATCATCGCCGTCCGCAACCAGGTCAACCCGGACAAGCTGGCGCGCGCGACGGCGCTCTGGGCGACCGTCGAGCACGGAGAGCCCCTGCTCCACGCGTTCTGACCCCGCTATGACCTGCTTCACACCGCGCTCCTGTCAGGAAACGGGGACCCGCCCGGTTCAAGTGGCGAACCCTTCAGACAGGAGCGAGGAAATGCAGCACCGCATCATCGTCCTCGGCGCCGGATACACCGGGGCCATCGCCGCCGGACGCCTGGCCAAGCGGCTGCGCCGCGAAGACGTCGCCATCACCGTCGTCAACGCCGAGCCCGACTTCGTGGAGCGCGTCCGCCTGCACCAGCTGGCGGCCGGGCAGGAGCTCAAGCCCCGGCCGCTGCGCGAGATGTTCGCCGGCACCGGCGTCGAGCTGAAGGTCGCTCGGGTCACCGGCGTCGACGTCGACCGCCGGACCGTCACCGTCGCCGCCGCGGGCGGCACCGCGGAACTGCGCTACGACACGCTCGTCTACGCGCTGGGCAGCGGTTGGAACGCCCAGGGCGTCCCGGGGACCGCCGAGCACGCGTACGAGGTCGCCAGCCGCCCCGGGGCGCTGCGGCTGCGCGAGCGGCTGGCCCGCCTGCACGCCGGGCAGACCGTGACCGTCGTCGGCGGCGGCCTCACCGGCCTGGAGGCCGCGACCGAGTTCGCCGAGGCCCGCCCGGACCTGCGCGTCGCGCTGGCCGTGCGCGGCGGACTGGGCGACTGGCTGGCAGCCAAGGGCCGCGACCACCTGCGCAAGGTCGTCGCCAAGCTCGGGATCACCGCGTACGAGCACGCCGCCGTCACCGGCGTCGAGGCCGACCGGGTCGTCACCGCCGACGGCAGGGCCGTCGCCGCCGACGTGACGGTGTGGACCACCGGCTTCGCGGTCCACCCGATCGCCGCGGCGACCACCCTGGACACCACCGCCACCGGCCAGATCGCGGTCGACGCGACCATGCGCTCGGTCTCGCACCCCGACGTGTACGCGGTCGGCGACGCCGCCCACGCGATCGGCCCGGAGGGCAGGCCGCTGCGGATGTCGTGCGCCTCGGGCACCCCCATGGCCTGGCAGGCCGCCGACGCGATCGCGGCGCGCCTGACCGGCGGCAAGCTGCCGAACGTGCCCATCCGCTACTTCAACCAGTGCATCTCGCTGGGCCGCAAGGAAGGGCTGATCCAGTTCGTCACCGCGGACGACCAGGCCAAGCCGTCGGCCCTGACCGGCCGGTTCGCCGCCGCCTACAAGGAGCTGGTCTGCAAGGGCGCGGCCTGGGGCGTGGCCAACCCGACGCTCGGCATGCCGACCCGGCGCCGCCCCGTGCTGCGGGACGCGGCCGCCGCGCACCAGGTCGCCCGAGCGGCGTAGCCGCGACGCGGGCGGGGACGGCTCCGTCCCCGCCCGCGCCGAGGTGGCACTTGATGATCGCGTCGACGCCGCCGTCCATCCGCCCGTACGAGTCGGTCGGGGTGACCCAGGCGTCGACCTGCTGGTCCAGGATGGACCCCTGCACGATCGAGACCTCGGGGTTGTCGGCGAACGCCGACCGCCAGCCGCCGCGGGGTGCGGCGGGGCGCCGCTTGCGGCTACCGGTCAGCGGCGGGGCGGTGTGGGCATGGGCAGGCAGGCGGGCATGGTGCGGACCACCGCGGGGCGGACGTACGTCGTCGGGCCGGCGGGGCCGGAGGCGAAGGCGTAGCCGAGGGCGAGGCTGTCGGCGCTCGGGATCAGCCACGGACGGATCGTGATGAGGACCTCCTCGTCGCCCATCCGGTAGTCGACGGGGAACCGGGCGATCTGCGCCGCGAGCTGCTCCGGGGTGGCGTCCTCGGGCAGCTCGAAGGCCGGGTCGACCTCGGGCGCGGTGGGGCACCGGTCCGCCGGGACCATGCGCAGCACCGTCGTACGCGCGCCGACCCGGGCCAGCGCCGCGTTGAGCCGGTCCGGATCGTGCAGCTGGGACGGCCGGATGACCACCGCGACGGTCCCGTCCGGGTTGCGCTGCACGGTGTAGGCGGCGGCCGGCTGGGCGACGGCGAACACCGCCGCCGCCGCGAACGCGGCCGCACCGGCGACGCCGACCACGAGCCGCCGGCGCCCGCGAGCCGGGGCGGGCGGTGGCGCATCCGGGGTCTGCAGCACCCGCTCCAGCAGGGCACGGGCCTGCGGGTCTGCGGGGTCGGGCGCGGTCGGCGCGGGGTCGGCGGCCCGCAGCGTGGCCATGGCTCTGGCGGTACGGTCGTTCATGAGCTGGTGCTCCCTCCGGCGATGATGGACGGGCGGCGGACCGGCGCGGTGTCGCGGTCCTCGGTGGCCAGCAGCCGCTGGGCGAAGCGGCGCCTGGCCCGGTGCAGTCGCACCTTGAGCGCGGTACGGCTGCACCGCAGGACCAGCGCCGCCTCGGCCACGTCCAGCCCGTCCCACTCGGTCAGGCGCAGCAGCTCCTGGTCGGCGGGGGAGAGGCTGTCGAGCACGGCCCGTACCCGGAGCTGCTCGTCGACCTGTGCCGAATGGTCCTCGACCCTGGTCTCGCCGCTCGCGGCCGCCTTGGCGGTGAGCCGGTCCCAGCGGGTCCGGCCGCGCACCTCGTTGGCGACGATCTGCCGGGCGGTGGCGTACAGCCAGGCGCGAGGGTGGTCGGTAGGCAGGTCGGCCAGTCGGCGCCAGGCGACGAGGAACGTGGCGGCGACGACGTCACCGGCCGCGTCGGCGCCCACCCGGCGGGCCGCGAACCTGGTCAGCTCCGCGTAGTGGGCGTCGAACAGCTCCTCGAAGCGCTGCCTCTCAGCCGTGTGCTCTGGTTCCATGCCTGGGAATGTCCGCCTGCCCTGCCTCGGTTACACCCGACCTCGGTCCGGGCGGGGTGACCATCATCCGGCTGCGTCCGGGTGGCGCGGAACAGGGTCCGGCGTCACCGGCCGCTGCGTGCCGGGCGGGATGGGCGGTGCGGTAACGCGTGCGCCGGTGTGTCCGGCCGGAGACCGCGATCTTGGGCGACTGGCGCTCGCGGAGTGGGCTTTGCGATACCGGGCGCGGGTGTTCGTGGTCGGCGCCGCGATCTTCGGCGACTGTGGGCATGTAGTGATCGGCGGTAGTGGTCGGAAAGCAGGTTCGGCGTGGGGCGCGGGGCGATGTTCTGGCCCCGAGGTCGTGATCTTCGGACGTGCTTCGGCTCGTGATCGCCGCCTGCGGTCAGGACACCGCCCTCTAACCGAAATTCGGACCGCAAGCGACGATCTTCGAGCTTGGCGGGCGGTCGATCAGCGGCGGCGAGCGGAAGGTGGGGCGCGACGCGTCGGCAGGCGAAAGGCGGGCGCGCCGCGGCGGCTGGCGGGAGGTGAGAGGTGGGGCGCGCTGCGGCGGCTGGCGGGAGGTGGGGCGCGCTGCGGCAGCTGGCGGAAGGTGGGGCGCGACGCGGCAGCTGGCGGAAGGTGGGGCGCGACGCGGCAGCTGGCGGAAGATGGTGCGCCGACGCGGTGGCGAGCGCGGCGCGCACCGAGATGCGGCGGTGGGTATCCCCGGCGCTGGCGGGCCGACGGCCGTCCGGTGTTGTGACCAGAGGCGGCGATCTTAGAACCCGTTGCGGCGGGTGATCGCCGCCTGCGGTCAAAACACCGCCCCCTAGCCGAGATAAGGACCGCGGCCGACGATCTTCGGGCTTGGCGGGTGGTTGATCAGCGTTGGCGGGCGGAAGGTGGAGGTGGCGATGCGGCGGTGAGCGCGGCGCGGGCACCGAGATGCGGCGGTGGGTATCCCAGCGCTGGCGGGCCGGTGGCCACCCGGTGTTGTGACCAGAGGTGGCGATCTTAGATCCCGTTGCGGCGGATGATCGCTGGCTGCGGTCAGAACCCGACCTCATCGCCGAGGTTTTGACCTCGGGTGGTGATCGTCCGAGCCTGCTGCCGAGGTTGTGGCCTCAGGTGACGATCACCCGACCTCATCGCCGAGGTTGTGGCCTCAGGTGACGATCACCCGGCTTTGTCGCCGAGGTTGTGACCTCAAGCGGGGATCGCCGGGGCCTGCGGCCGAGGTCTTGACCCCGGGCAGCCGCCGGCCCTCGCGGTCAGTGTCGGTTGGGGGGTGGGTCACAGGATTGTCGGAGGGGGAGTGGTGCTGCGGTAGCATCCGTACGTGCGGCGCCGGAGAAAGCGCAGGCCATCACGGCTGCGGGCGCGTGACGGTGCGACCGGAGGCCCACCGCGGGGTCCGGCGCCGGTGATCGCCGCGACGTGGCAGCGGTCCGTCCCCATCCACCGCCCCCTGGAGCACCCCGTGGCTGACCGCCCGTACGTCCTGATCGAGGCAGCCATGTCGCTCGACGGCTACCTCGACGACGCCAGCGAGCACCGGCTGCTGCTGTCCAGTCCCGAGGATTTCGCCCGGGTGGACCGTCGGCGGGCGGCCGTCGACGCCATCCTCGTCGGCGCGGGCACGATCCGGGCCGACAATCCGCGCCTGCTGGTCCGCGCCCCCGAGCTGCGGCAGCGGCGGCTGGACCGGGGCGAGTCGGAGACGCCCGCGAAGGTCGTCGTCAGCGGCGGCGGTGAACTGGACCCGGCGGCCCCGTTCTTCACCACCGGCGCCTGCGACAAGATCGTGTACGTACCCGACGCCGTCGCGGCGGGGACCCGCGCCCGCCTCGGCGGGGTCGCCGACGTCGTCGCCGCGGGCGACCCGTTGTCGCTGGAGAGGCTGCTGGCCGATCTGCACCGCCGCGGCGTACGGCGGCTGATGGTCGAGGGCGGCGGCACGATGCACACCCAGTTCCTGGCGCAGGGCCTGGTCGACGAGGTCGAGCTGTCGGTCGCGCCGTTCTTCGTCGGCGACAGCAGGGCGCCGCGCTTCGTCGGCGACGCGTCCTTCCCGTTCGGGCCGGGCCGCCGTATGCGGCTGGCCGAGGCGGGTCGCCACGGCGACTGCGCGTACCTCCGCTATCTGCTGACCGACGCTGCCCCGCGGGCGGACGGCGCGGCCGCCGGGTATGAAGTCGGCCCGGACGGCGCCCTGCGCACGGACGAAGCGCAGGCATGATCGGGACGGAGCTGGACCTGGCCCACATGCGGCATGCGGTCGAGTGGTCGCGGCGCTGCCCCTCGGTCCCGGACGCGTTCAACGTCGGTGCCGTGGTCGTCGACGCCCATGGCCGTCAGTTGGCGTACGGCTACTCCCGCGAGACCGACCCGAGCGTCCACGCCGAGGAGTCGGCCCTGGCCAAGCTGGCCGGGGTGGATCTGACCGACGCGGCGATCTACTCCACGCTGGAGCCGTGCTCGGTGCGGGCGTCGCGTCCGTTGCCGTGTACGCGGCTGATCCTGCGCGCGGGCATCCCGCGCGTCTACTTCGCGCTGCGCGAGCCGCTGCTGCTGGCCGACTGCGAGGGCGTGGAGCTGCTGACGGCGGCGGGGGTGCAGGTGGTGGAGCTGCCGCAGTTCGCCGCCGACGTGGTCGCGATCAACGGGCACCTGATCCGCCGCTGAGGGGTCACCAAGAAGATTCCCTTCATACACGCTGAAGGTCTTGAAAATGTTCGCCGAAGGCGGGTGTACTGCCTTCTATGTCTCACGCCCCTCGACTCCTGCCGCGCGTCGCGCTGGTCGGCGCGCTGGCCGCCGCCACCCTGGTGCCGCTGACGGCCCCGGCGGCCGCGGCCGATCCGCCGCCCGCGCTGCAGACGGCACAGCGCACCCGGCCGGTCGCCCCCGGCATCACGCTGACCTCGACCGACACCGTGGACGGCACCGCCTGGCTGCGCACCGACACGCTCAGCGTCGACCTCGGCAAAGGCGCCACCGTCGACTACCTGAGCCCCGGTACGGTCGCCGCCGACGACACGGTCCGCGCCATGGCCGCCGCCGCGACCTCGCACGGCACCCGGCCCGTCGCCGCGGTCAACGGTGACTTCTTCGACATCAACAACTCGGGTGCGGCGCTGGGCGTCGGCGTCGAGAGCGGCACCCTGGTGCAGTCGCCGACCGAGGGCTGGCACAACGCCGTCGGGTTCAGCGCCGAGGGCCTCGGGCGCCTGCTCCAGGTGTACTTCGAGGGCTCGGCCGGGTGGCCGGGCGGCTCGGTGCCGCTGACCCAGCTCAACAACCGGGTCGCCCCCGGCGGGGTGGGCCTGTTCACCGCCCGCTGGGGGGCGTACCCGCGCCAGCGGGCCGTGGACGGCGCGACCGACGTGGCCGAGGTGCTGCTCACCGACGGGGTGGTCAGCGCGGTCTCGCCGAGCGCCGGCACCGGGACCCTGCCGCAGGGCAGCACGGTGCTGCTCGGCCGCGAGGGCGGGGCGGCCGCGCTGCGGCAGCTCGCCGTGGGCGACCGGGTCACGGTGTCGTACCGGCCGCGCAGCTCCGACGGCGGGCCGCTGCACGCGGCCGTCGGCGGCAACTTCCTGCTGGTCAAGGACGGGGTGCCGCAGACGTTCGACGACAACGCGGCGGCGGCCCGTACCGCGATCGGGTTCGACCGGGCGGGCACCCGGATGTTCCTGCTCACCGTGGACGGCAAGCAGGTCAACAGTGCCGGGGTCGGGCTGACGCAGTGGGCGCGGATGGTCGCCGACGCCGGGGCGTACACGGCGCTGAACATCGACGGCGGCGGCTCCTCGACGCTGCTGGCCCGCCGACCGGGCGAGGAGGGGCTCACCCTGGAGAACAGCCCGTCCGACGGAGCGGAGCGGGCGGTCGCCAACGGCCTGGCGCTGTACGCGCCGAAGGGCTCCGGCACGCTGCGCGGCTACTGGGTGGCCCCGGACGCCGACCCGGCTGCCGCACCCGGCGCCGACCAGGTCACGCTGGCCCGCCCGGACCGGGTGTTCCCGGGTCTGACCCGGAGACTGACCGCGCACGGGTACGACGAGACCTACGGCCCCGCTCCGGGCGCACCGCTGTGGCTGTCGGACCGCCCGCTGGTCGGCTGGCCCGGCGCCGACGGCGTGTTCCACGCGCTGTTCCCGGGCACCGCCCGGGTCACCGCCCGGCGCGGCGCCGCCGTCGGCGCGACCGAGGTGACCGTGCTGCAGCCGCTGGACCGGGTCACCCCGACGGTGGCCCGCCTCGGCCTGTCCGGCACCGCCACGACCGGCGGGTTCGGCATCGTCGGCGCCGACCGGCAGGGCTTCACCGCCCCGATCGAGCCCGCCGACGTCAAGCTCGACTACGACCGCTCGCTGTTCGCCGTCGCACCGGGGCCGTCCGGCACGTTCACGGTGTCACCGCAGGTGGCGACCGGTGCCGGGCTCATCACGGCGACCGTCTCCGGGCACCGCACCACCGTGGCGGTCACCGTCGGGCTCACCGACGTGCCGGTCGCCTCGTTCGACGACGCCGCGCAGTGGACGTTCAGCCAGGCCCGCGCGTCGGGCTCGCTGTCGGCGGTGCCCGGCCGCACCGGGACGGGCCTGAAGCTGAGCTACGACTTCACCCAGTCCACGGCCACCCGCGCCGCGTACGCCAACCCGCCGGCGCAGTTCACGGTCGACGGGCAGCCGCAGGCGTTCGGCATGTGGATCCACGGCGGCGGCAAGGGGGAGTGGCCCGCGCTGGAGTTCTACGACGGGCTCGGCCAGGCCAAGGTGCTGCGCGGCGACTTCGTCACCTGGACCGGCTGGCGGTACGTGGAGATGCCGGTCCCGGCCGGGATCGCGTACCCGCTGCGGCTGCGGCGCTTCTACGTGGTGGAGACCAAGGCGGCGGCCCAGTACACCGGGGAGGTGATCGTCGACGACCTGGTCGCGAAGGTGCCGCCGTCGGTGGTCGCCCCGCCCGAGCCGCGGGTGCAGGACCCGGTGATCGCCGGGTACGGCGCGGTGGCCGCCGCCGACTGGCGCTTCGCCGTCATGTCCGACTCGCAGTTCGTGGCCCGCGCGCCGGACAGCGACATCGTCGCCAACGCCCGGCGCACGCTGCGCGAGATCAGGGCGGCCCGCCCGGACCTCCTCATCATCGACGGCGACTTCGTGGACGAGGCGTCCGCCGCCGACATCGCCTTCGCCAAGCAGGTGCTGGACGAGGAGATCGGCGACTCCGTGCCGTACTACTACGTGCCGGGCAACCACGAGATCATGGGCGGCCCCATCGCGAACTTCCAGGCGGTGTTCGGCGCGACCCGGCGGGTGTTCGACCACCGGGGAACGCGCTTCGTCACGCTCGACACCTCGCCGCTGACGATCCGGGGCGCCGGGTTCGACCAGTACGGGATGCTGAAGTCCGCGCTGGACTCGGCCGCCGCCGATCCGGCGGTCGACTCCGTCGTGGTGGTGCAGCACGTGCCGCCGCGCGACCCGACCCCCGCCCTGGCCAGCCAGCTCAACGACCGCAAGGAGGCGGAGCTGCTGCAACGGTGGCTGGCCGGGTTCCGGGCGGAGTCCGGCAAGGGCGCGGCGTTCATCGGGGCGCACGTCGGCACGTTCCACGCGTCGCGGGTCGACGGGGTGCCGTACTTCGTCAACGGCAACTCCGGCAAGAACCCGTCCACCGCAGCCGACGACGGCGGTTTCACCGGCTGGTCGCTGTGGGGTGTCACCGGTCAGCAGCTGTCGGTGCAGGTCAATCCGCATGTCGACGCGCTGGCGATCACCGCGCCGACCTCGCTGGCCCGGGGCGCCACGGCCGAGGTGGCGGCCACGCTCACCCAGCCGGGCGGCCGGGCCGTGCCGGTGGCGTACCCGGTGTCGCTGCGCTGGTCGGGCGGGCCCGGTCTGCACATCGGCCCGCGGCTGCTCGCGCGGCCGTGGGACGTCGCCTCGTTCGATCCGGCCACCGGCGAGCTGACCGCGCTGCGTCCGGGCACGGCCGCGCTGTCGGTGACCGTCAACGGCGTGACCGCCGCTGCGGACGTCACCGTCACGGGCTGACCTGCTGCGCGCGCCGCCCGGTGACCCGCCGGGCGGCGCGCTCAGTCGGCGCAGGCGGGGCGGAACTCGTACAGCTCGTCGCGGACGCAGTCGCGCCAGGTCGACTCGTGGACGTCCGTCATGAGCCGGAAGTACGCGGTCCGCCGCAGCACGGGCGAGGTGTTGCCGCCGATGTTGTGCGAGAGCAGGTACGACGCGAGCACCAGGTCGCCCGGGGCCGCGTGGACCTGCACCGGGCGGCTGTGGTCGGCGGGCGGGTAGCCGCCGGCGGCCACCAGGGAGTCCGGACCGTGCGCGGCGAAGTGGGCCGCGATCTGGCGGTGGGTGCCGGGCCATACCCACAGGTTGCCCATGTCGTCGGCGGTCTGGTCGGACAGCACGAACCCGGCCAGCAGCGTGAACGTGCCCGGTCTGCCGTCGGGGCCGGGTGGGACGCCGTCGATGTGCCCCCGGCCGGGACGGTGGTCGAACGGCGGGAAGGTCAGCGCCACCTGGACCTGGTCCGGCGTCCGCAGCGGGCGGGGCGCGGTCGTGCCCGCGGCCAGCGAGAAGGCCCGGGTGCCGAGGAGCAGCGCGGCGAGCGCGGGCTCGGCGGCCAGCGGCTCGAAGTAGAAGTGGTGTCCGGTGTGTCCGGGCGTCGGCGGCCGCTCGGCGAGCAGCCCGTCGATGCGCGCGTTCGCCGCCGCGACCACGTCGGGCGGGACCACGCCCGGCACGACGACGTACCCGTCACGCGCGAAGTGTCGAAGCTGTTCGATGCTCCACATGGCCATACGGTAGGCCTGGCCGCCGTGTACGGCGACCGGTTTCCGCGCGACGCGGTGACCCGTTTGGGATGACCAGCCCCGGTCGACACGATTAGTGATCGGCAGGCCGTTTTGTCGGTGGCCGGAGCGACAATCGGGGGTATGCAGAAACCACCGGTCGTATCGGCGCAGGACTGGCAGCAGGCGCGCGATGAGCTGCTCAAAGCCGAGAAGGAAGCAACCCGGGCCCTGGACGCGATCGCGGCGCGCCGCCGTCGCCTGCCCATGGTCCAGTTCAGCACCGAGTACGTGTTCGACACGCCCGACGGCCCGAAGACCCTGCTCGAACTGTTCGAGGGCCGCACCCAGCTCGCGGTCTACCAGTTCATGGACAACGGCCCGGACCACTACTGCCCCGGCTGCACCGGCTTCACGAACAACGTGCCGGCGACGGCGCTGGCGGGGCTCAACGACGCCGGCGTCACCTGGGTGACCGTGTCGAACATGCCCCTGGCCCAGATCGAGGCGTACAAGGCGAAGATGGGGTGGACGCTGCCGTTCGTGTCGTCGCACGGCACCTCGTTCACCGACGACTGCGGGGCGGGCCGGGGGTTCATGCTCAGCGTGTTCCTGCGCGACGGCGACCGGGTCTACCGCACCTACAGCACCACCGCGCGGGGCGTGGACCGCCTGGTGTTCGCCAACAGCATCCTCGACCTGATGCCGTACGGCCGCCAGCAGGACTGGGAGGACTCCCCGGACGGCTGGCCCCAGCACCCGACGTACGGCTGACCGGCCGAACGGGCGCGGGAGCCGCCGCTGCCGCGCCCGTTCAGCTGTCGGCCAGTACGGCGGCGACCTTCCGCCTGCCCTCGATGATCATGGCCGGGAACGTGTCCCAGTAGTACGGCAGCCCGACCAGGGCCGTGGACAGGGCCCAGCCCCGGCCGCGCAGCCACATCGCGTCGTCGCAGCCCAGCGCCTCGCGCAACAGCCGCCGTGAGGTCCCGGCGAACATGCTCCACGCGGGCATCAGCTCCACCGCCGGGTCGCCCAGCCCCAGGCCGCCGAAGTCGATGACGGCGGAGAGGCGGCGCTGGTGTACGAGCAGGTTGCCGGCCTGGAGGTCGCCGTGCAGCCATACCGGCGGGTCGGTCCAGGCGTCGGCCTCCAGCGACTGCTCCCAGGACCGGGTCACCGCGGGGGCGTCCACCCGGTCGCCCAGCTCGGCGATGGCCCGGCGGGTCAGCTCGTCGCGCCCCGCCAGCGCGGTGCCGCGCGCCTGACCGGTCTTCACCGGTCCGCCGGTGGTGTCCACGCGACCCATGGCCAGGACGAACTCCGCCAGGTCGAGCGCTGCCGCGTCGGCATCGAAGTTCCCGTCGGCGGGGTTGTCGCCGGGCAGCCACGGCACCACCGACCACCGGTACGGGAAGCCCTCGCCCGGCTCGCCCACCCCGAGCGGCAGCGGCAGGTGCGGCGCCAGCACGGGCAGCCAGCGGCTGTCGCTGTCGGCCTGGTCGGTCGCCCAGTCGATGCGGGGCATCCGCGCGACCAGGTCGGAGCCGATCCGGAACAGGGCGTGGTCGGTGCCGCCGATCGGCTGGGCGACCACCGGCAGCCCGGCCCACTGGGGAAACTGGTTCTCGACCAGGCGGCGCACCTGGTCGGCGTCGGCGACGATCTCGTTCTCGTGCATCGCGGCGGACGCTAACGACCCTCCGGACCCCCCGACAACCGAGTTTCCGCCGGCCGCAACCCTCCTGCATGATCGCGGTACGCCGTCATGATCCTCGCGCCAGCCCGCCCTCCTGACCGCAGCCGCCGAGCACCGGCGCAGCGCGGTCCGTCAGGTGGGTGGCCAGAGGGCGTCGATGCGGGCGACCGAGCGGTCGAGCTGCGCCTCGGTGACCTTGCCGGCGCGGACCAGGCCGAGCACGGTGCCGACCACGCCCTCGACGATGTCGGGGTCGTAGACGGCCTGGTTGCCGAAGACGAGCTGGTCCACTCCGGCGGCCAGGGCGAGGGCGACGGCCTCGTCGCGGCCGTACGCGTCGGTGATGGCGGTGGCCTGCATGTCGTCGCTGACCACGAGCCCGTCCCAGCCCAGCTGCTCGCGCAGCAGGCCGGTGACGACGGCGTGCGACAGCGACATCGGCAGCCGCGGGTCCAGCTTGCGGTTGTGGAAGTGGGTCACCATCACCGTGTCCAGCGCGCGATCCTTGATCAGCTTTTGGTACGGCTCCAGCTCGGTCGGCGTCCAGGTGTCGGTCACGTCGACGGACTCGAAGTCGGTGTTGCCACTGGCGCTGCCCAGCCCCGGGAAATGCTTGACCGAGGTACGCACCTTGGCGGCGCGGTACGCCGCGATCGCGATCTCGGCATTGGCCGCGACCACGGCGGGGTCGGCCGAGAAGGCGCGGTCGAGCTGTGCGATGGCGGGGTTGTCGGGGTTGACCGCGAGGTCGACGACCGGCGTGAAGTTGTAGTCCACCCCGATGTCGACCAGCGTCCTCGCCATGCCCTCCGCCCACTGCCGGGTGACCTTCGGCGAGTTGCGGGCACCGATCGCCGCCTGGGACGCGGTCGCGGGGAAGCCGTTGGCGGGCTTCAACCGCGCGATCTTGCCGCCCTCCTGGTCGATGGAGACGATCAGGTGCGGCGCGGCCGCGCGCAGGCTGCTGATCAGAGCGGTCACCTGCGGCGGGGAGTCGATGTTGCGGCTGCCGCCGGTGAGCTGGTCGCGGTCGAACAGGATGACGCCGCCGAGGCCCTGCTCGGTGACGGCACGCATGATCCAGTCATCGGGTCCGGCCGTCGCGCCACGGAATCCGGCGATCAGCATCCGCGCGATCTTCTTGCGCAGCACCGCCTCGTCGGACGGCGACGGGGTCACGCCGGTCGGCGTGCCCGGCGTCGCGGTGCTCGGCGGGGCGCCGGTGGGGGCGGGAGTCGCGGCCGTGTGGGAGCCGTCGGCGGCGCAGCCGCCCAGACCCGCGACGACCGCGCCGGCCCCGGCCGCGGTCAGCAGCGTGCGACGGGTGATGCGCCCTCCGGTCACCCCGCCCACGTTACCGGCGTACCTCCCCGCTGATCACCGTCTCCGCGCACCTACCCCCGCGCTGACCACCGTCTCCGCGCACGCGCCCCCGCGCTGATCGCCATGTCAGCGCACGTCCCCGCGTTGATCGCCGTCTTGCGCGCATGACCCTCGATGATCGCCGTTTGCGGTCGGAATCTAGGCGTCGGCGGGCTCTTCTGACCTCGACTGACGATCACGGTCAGCCAGCTACCTCAAGATCGCCCTTTCCGGTGCTTATGGGTCGGGCGCGCTGCCCGAACTGGCGCGCCGCAGAAGCGGGTCACGCCACCGAACGTGTCCAGCGCTGAAACGTCTCCAGCGTTGAGACGTCTTCGGTGAAACGTCTCCGGTTGCCGCTTGCGTGATGTTGCATTTGGCGGCCAGATATTTGCGTAATCTCTGTCGCCTGAAACTGGCCCGAACGGTTGTTTGTTGGGCTTGGGGAAGTCGACGCTCAACCCGTAATCGAGCTGCGCGAGCCAGTAAAGAGGCTTTGGCCAGCGACTTCAACCCAGTGAGGGCAAGCACGACAGTGCAAATTGATGCCATGGCTTTGTCGGGATGTTGCGCTGTGCTCTGGACTATTTCCGAGGGTGGTGCCTACGCTGCTGAGCGCGGATCCGGCGGCGACGCGCGCGAGCCCCGTCCGACCGCGTCCACCCCGTCCTTGTGAATGAAGGAGCCATCCATGCTGCTCCGTACCGCCATGGTGGTGGCGACGGCCGCCGCCACCGGCATGCTCGCCGCGGTGCCCGCCGCCGCGGCGCCCGCGATCCCCACCGTGCCGTCCCTGCCGGGCACCGCGCTGCCGCTGCCCGCGCTGCCCGGCGGCCCCGGCGCCCCCGTCCCGTTCACCGAGTACGAGGCCGAGCACGCCCGCACCAGCGGCACCGTCCTCGCCGCCGACCGGGCGTTCACCCACCTGGCCGCCGAGGCGTCGGGCCGCCGCGCGGTCCGCCTCGACGCGGCCGAGTGGGTGGAGTTCACCCTGGCCAGGCCCGCAGACGCGGTAGACGTGCGCTACTCGGTCGCCGACGGCACCAGCACCGCGCTGACCGTCACCGCAAACGGCGCCCCGCTCGGCACGCTGCCGCTGACCTCGAAGTACGCGCACGTGTACGGCAACTACCCGTACACCAACAACCCGGCGGACCGCGGGCAGCACCACTACTTCGACGACGCGCGCACCCGGTTCGGGCGTACGCTGCCCGCCGGGACCAGGGTGCGGCTGCGCGCCGAGGCCGCCGCCGTGGTGGACCTGGCCGACTTCGAGGTCGTCGCGCCCGCCCCGGCCGCTCCGGCCGGGTTCCTGAACGCGCTGGACTTCGGCGCCGATCCGTCCGGCGCGGCCGACTCCGGCCAGGCGCTGCAGGCTGCGATCGACGCGGCGAAGGAGCAGCAGCGCGGGCTGTGGCTGCCGGCGGGTACGTACACGGTGACGCGGCACCTGGTCGTGGACCGGGTGACGGTGCGCGGGGCGGGGCCGTGGCACACCGTGCTGCGCGGCGCCGGGGTCGGCGTGTTCGGCAACGGCGCGCCGAACCCGAGCACCGACGTGCACCTGGCCGACTTCGCGATCTTCGGCGAGACCGTCGTCCGCGACGACTCGACCAGCGACAGCGGCCTGGGCGGCTCGCTCAGCCACTCCACCGTGGACAACCTGTGGATCGAGCACACCAAGGTCGGCATGTGGTTCGACGGGCCGTCCGAGGGCCTGACCATCACCGGCGGCCGGATCAAGAACGTGTGGGCCGACGGCCTCAACCTGCACAACGGCGTCAGCGACACCGTGGTCCAGCAGCTGTTCGTGCGCAACACCGGTGACGACGGCCTGGCGATGTGGTCCGACGTCAACGCCGACCACCACAACACGTTCCGGCGCAACACGGTGTCGGTGCCGCTGCTGGCCAACGGCTTCGCCGTCTACGGCGGGCGCGACAACACCGTGGCCGACAACATCGCGGCCGACACCGTGACCCAGGGCGGCGGCGTGCACGTCGGCAACCGGTTCGGCGCGGTGCCGCTGGCGGGCACCACCAGGATCTCGGGCAACCTGCTGGTGCGTACCGGGAACCTGGTGCCCAACGAGCCGACCGAGATCGGCGCGCTGTGGTTCTACGCCGCCGACGCCCCGATGGACGGTGCGGTGGAGGTGCGCGACCTGACCCTGCTGGACAGTTCGTACGCGGGGATCCAGTTCTTCGGTAAGTCGATCACCAATGTGTCGGTGGACCGGGTCGCGATCGCCGGGGCGGGCACCACCGCGGTGCAGTTGCAGGCGCCGGGCGCGGCCGTGTTCGCGCACGTCGTGGCGGCCGGGCTGGGCGGCGCGGGGGTGTACGACTGCGCCAGCGGCTTCGCCCTGACCCGGGGCGCGGGCAACCTCGGCTGGTCGGGCACCAGCTGCGGCTTCGCCCCGGCGGGGCAGCTGGAGATCGCGCAGGCCAAGGGCGTCGACTTCGGCTTCCAGCCGGTACGGACCGAGGCCGAGCTGCCGATCGCGATCACCAACCCCGGTCCGAAGCCGATCACCGTCGAGGCGGTCTTCGTCCCGAACGGCTACACCGTGGCGCAGGGCTGCACCACCATCGCCGTCGGCGCCGCCTGCACGCTGCGGATCCGGTTCGCGCCGCAGGCCTCGGGCAACTACGCCGGCCCGGTGACGATCCACAGCACCTCGCCCGCCGGGCCGTACGTGGTGGGGCTGAGCGGCATCGGGTTCGACCCGGACGGCAACCTGGCCCTGGGCCGCACCATCACGGCCAGCTCGCAGGCGTGCTGGTGGTGCGGGCCGGACCGGCTCGCCGACGGCGACCAGGGCTCGTACTTCGAGAGCCTGAACGGCAGCTTCCCGCAGACGGTCACCGTCGACCTGGGCCACGAGGTGTCGGTCCGCCGGATCGTGCTGAAGCTGCCCGCGAACTGGGGCGGCCGCTGGCAGACGATCGCGGTCGACGCGGACGGGGCGCAGCTGGTCGGGCCGGTGGAGTACCTGTTCGCGCCGGAGACCGGCAACATCGTGGAGATCGCCTTCCCGGCCACCGCGGCGCGGCGGCTGACCCTCACCTTCACCAGCAACAACGGCTGGCCGGCCGCGCAGATCTCGGAGTTCGAGGTGTACGCGCGCTAGCCGTACGAAGCAGACGAGGGGCGCGGTCGCACGGGGGCCGCGCCCCTCGCCGTGTCCTAGCCGTGACCGCCCGACGGACAAGGTGTGCGATCGCCGTACGTGCGCGCCGCATAACCTGCCGCGGTCGGCGTCGGTCGGACGGGCGCGGCCGACACTCCCCTCCTGACGGTGTCGGCGCGGGGCGGGGTCTGGGGGCGGCATGAGAGCGGCAGGGGAGCGGCTGTGCTCGACATAGAGAACTGTCTTCATCAGATGATGACGCTGAACGGCGTCCTGGGAGCCAGTCTCATCGACTACCCCAGCGGCTCGACCATCGGCACGGCCGGGCGCGGCCACGGCGACCGCGACGCCTACGACGCGGGCGCCGCCGACATGATCCACGCGACGATGCAGACGGCGGCCTTCGCCACCGTGGGCCAGCCCGCCCACGTCGAGGACATCGTCATCACCGCGGGCAACGGCTACCACCTGCTGCACCTGATCAGCACCGAGGTCGCGGCGCGGATGGTGCTCTACGTGTGGCTCGACCGGCAGGTCGGGAACCTGGCCGTGACGCAGCGGCGCCTCAGCGCGATCGCCGCCCAGTTCTCGCTGAACTGATGCCGACCGAGGTCACCGCCGGGACCGAGGCCGGCCGGGCGCCGACGGTGTCGCGCACGGTCCGGCCGTACCCGGTGCGGGAGGCGCTGGAGCCGTGGTGCGCGGCCGGGGTCAGCGGCGTGATGCGCATCCTCGACGCCCCCGGCGGCGCGGTGTACGTCGTCGACGGCAAGATCGCCTACGCCGAGTGCTCGGTCGCGGCCGGGATGGAGCGGCTGCTCACCGGCTCCGGGCGGCTGCCCGCCGAGGCGTGGCGGGCCGCGGTCGGGGCGGGCCGGGCGCAGCACCGCGTCGGTGCCGAGCTGGTCGCGACCGGGCTGGTCAGCCAGGCCGAGGTGGAGGCGCTCAGCGTCATCGCCCTGTACGACGCGGCCTTCTTCCTGTTCGACCTCGTCGCCAGCGCCCAGTTCGAACCCGGCGCCCGGCACCCCTTCGGCCACCTGCGCACCCTGGACCTGCGCCTGGTCTGCCAGGAGGTGGACCGGCGCAAGCGGCTGCTCGCCGACGCGTGGCCCGACGCGGCCATCGACACCGCGGCGGTGCTGCCGCGGCGGCGGCTGTCCACCCAGGCCGTGGCGCTGACCGCGCTGCAGTGGGAGGTCGTCGCGGGCGCCGACCGGCGCCGCAGCCCGATCGACCTGGCCCGGCTGCTCGGGCGCGACACGTTCACGGTGATGCTCGAGGTGCGCCGGATGGCGCGGGTCGGGCTGGTCGAGCCGGGCCGCCCCGGCGGGTCGGTCGCGGCCGGTTCCGTCGCCACGGTACGGGCCCGCGAGGCCGCCCGCCCCGAACCGGTGCCGCCGCTGCCGCGTATTTCGCCGGAGCGTACCCGCGAACCGGAGCCCCCGCGCCGCGCCGAGCGCAGGCCCGAGCCGCGCGGCTCGGCCCCGCTGGTGCCGCTGCCGCGCCGGCCGGCCCGCGAGCCCGGTGCCTTCGGCGACTTCGACGAGGCCGAGGACCGGCCGCGCGGCGACGGCCGTCCGTCCGATCTGATCCTGACGCGCCTGATCGCGGGCCTGGAGGCGCTGTGATCCGAGCGCTGCTGGACCTGCTGCGCCGCGAGCAGGAGCCCAGCCACGAGCCCCGCCATGCCGCCCAGGACATCCCCCAGGACATCCCCCAGACCCGGAAGAGAGGTGTCGTCGTGGACACCGAGACCCAGATCCCGCTGCAGGCGGAGCTGCGCGAGCTGCGCCTGCGCGTCCCGTACGTCACCGGCGTGCTGGTGGCCAGCGTCGACGGCATGCTCATCGCCGAGGACACCCCGGGCATCGAGCCGGAGGTGTTCGCGGCGATGTCGGCCGCCCAGCTCGGCCTGGGCCAGCAGATCGTGGCGGCGCTGCGCAGCGGCGACTTCCGCGAGACGGTCACCGCCGCCACCAACGGGTACGTCGCCACCTTCGCGGCGGGACAGACGGCGCTGCTGACCGTCGTGGCCGGACCCGATCTGAACGTCGCCCGGCTGCACCACGAGGCCCGGCCGGTGGCCGCCCGCATCGGTCAGTTGATGGGCGCCGTCTACCACCCCGCTTAGCGCACCGCAGATCACCCCTCATCGCAGGGCAAGAGGAGAAACGAGGAACCGATGGCCGACATGGAGAGTTCGCTGCAGGAGGCGATGCAGATCGAGGGCGCGATCGGCGTCGCGCTCGTCGACTACACCAGCGGTATGGCGCTGGGCACGCTCGGCAGCTCGAAGGAGTTCGACCTGACCATCGCGGCGGCGGGCAACACCGACGTGGTCCGGGCGAAGCTGCGCACGCTGGAGATGCTGAAGCTCAAGGACTCGATCGAGGACATCCTGATCACCCTGGGCGGCCAGTATCACGTCATCCGACCGCTGACCAGCCGCAACACCCAGGGGCTGTTCCTGTACATGGTGCTGAGCCGGACCCGGGCCAACCTGGCCATGGCCCGGCACAAGCTCAAGACCATCGAAACCGACCTGCAGATGTGAGGCCGGAGCCCGGCCACCCCGCGGTCATCCTCCCGACCGCGGGGTGGCCCGTCCCGGGGCCTGATCAGTGGCGCGGCGCGACGGTCAGCGGGCGCATCATCTCGTTGTCCTCGTGCTCCAGGATGTGGCAGTGCCACACGTACTGGCCGGGCAGGTCGAAGGTGGCCTTGATGCGGGTGACCTCGCCCGGGTAGGTGATCACGGTGTCCTTGCGGCCGGTCTCGCCGGGGTCGGCGGGGCGGGTCGGCTGCAGGAAGACGTTGCGGCTCAGCACCTCGAACTGCACCTGGTGCAGGTGCACCGGGTGGGCGTGGTCGGTGAAGTTGAGGATCTCCCAGGTCTCGGTGTCCCCGGCGGTCGGCGTCTCGGTGGCGTCGTCGTGCCAGTGCAGCAGCTTCTGCTTGCGGTCGGTGCTGACCGTGCCCAGCATCGCGACCCGGCCGCCGACCCCGGTCAGCACCGCCGAGTCCAGCTCGTCCAGCATCACCCGGCGGGTGACCGTCGCGGCCGGGGAGGCCGCGGTCTTGGGCAGCGTCAGCTGGTCGGCGGGGACCGTGGTGTCCTTGCCGCGCAGCGGCTGCACGTCGAAGCGCAGCACCTGGCCGGTGCCGGCCGGGTCGGCCGCCTGGAACGCCCCGCCGACCTGGCCGCCCGCGAACGGCCCGTCCGGGCCCTCGTTGATCAGGAACAGCTGGGTGCCGGGCTTGGCACCCGTGAAGTCGACGATCACGTCGGCGCGCTCGCCGCTGGCCAGCAGCAGCTGGTCCAGCTGTACCGGCTTGGCCAGGTAGCCGCCGTCGGCGCCGATCTGCCAGAACGGCACCGCGGCCGCCGCGGGCCGGGCGGCGGTCGCGGAGGAGGCGATCTTCAGGATGAGGGTACGGGAGTTGCAGGCGTTGAGCAGCCGCAGCCGGTAGCGCCGGGGCTCGACCGGGGTCCGGGGCCAGGTCGCTCCGTTGACCACCATCGTGTCACCGGCGAACCCCGGGTTCCACATCGGCGCGATGTCGCTGTCGGGCACGTACGGCCCGGCGAAGTGGTCGAAGAACTCCGCCCGGCTGCCCGGGTAGTACAGCGAGCCGTCGGTGTGGAAGGAGCGGTCCTGGACGACCAGCGGCAGCTCGTAGTGGCGGGTGCCCTCCGTGTCGCCCGGCTGCGGCGCGGGGCCGGGCAGCACGCCCGCGGGCAGGTCGGTGTCGCCGCCGCGCAGCAGGTAGAAGCCGACCGGTCCGGCGTACACGTTGAGGCGGGTCATGCCGAGCGTGTGGTCGTGGTACCACAGCGTGCCCGGTGCCTGGTCGTTCGGGTACCGGCAGACCGTCGTCCCCGCCTGCCAGGTCGCCCCGTCGTCCTCGGCCCGGTCGCGGTACAGGTCGTGGTTGGTGCCGCCGACCGCGTAGCCCTTAGGCAGGTTGTTCGCGGCGGGCAGGGTCCACGCCATCGGGTGGCCGTCCGACTCGTCGCCGGTGTGCGCCCCGTGCACGTGCGTGACCAGCGGCACCGGCCCCTGGTACGCCCCCGGCGTCTTGGTGAACTCGCCGTCCATGTCCCGGCCGTCCTTGCCGCCGGGCGGGTTCGCCCAGTGCAGCGTCGGGTCGACCGCGAACAGGTGCGGGCGGAAGTGGCCGTCCTTGTCGTACAGCTCGTTGGCCCAGGTGACCTGTACCGGGCGGGCGACGGTCGCCTCGATGGTGCAGGCCGGGTAGCCGAACGAGGCGGGGTGGCCGACGGCGCCGTACCCCCAGAGGGTGGTCTTGGGCAGGCCCGGCGGCAGCACCTGGCGGCGCAGCTGGCGCACCGCGATCCGGTACACGTCGGTGTCGCCCTTGCGGCTGACCGCGGGCATGGCCGCCGGGATCGGCAGCCGCACCTTGTACTTGGCGATCTTCGTGGGGCTGAGGCGGACCCGCGCGGCGGCCCACGCGGTGCGGCCCGGCAGCAGCAGCGCCGCCGTCCCGAGAGTTGCGGCGCTCAGCAGTTGCCGTCGATACATCGATCGTTCCCCTGTTCGGCCGGGTGCCTGGAGGTCCGGGCGTCAGGTTTCGACCAAATGTCGTAATTGCCCGGAACCGCGGTCACCCTATCGGCCCCGCTTGACCAGCACAAACAGCCACACCGTCACCCCCCGCACAACCCGCCGCCGCGCTGCGCCGAGCACCCGGGCCGAGGATGCAGTTTCGGGGAAAGCGCACGAATGAGGCGTTCCATTCGCGCACTTTCCCCGAAAGTGCTGCCTGACCGCTGAGGGGGTCGGCGGGTCAGCGGGTGAGGACGACGGCGGCGTTGAAGCCGTGGGTGCCGCGGGCCAGGACCAGGGCGGTGCGCGGGTCGGTCTCGCGCGGGACGCCGACGACCAGGTCGAGGTCCGGGTACGCGGGCGAGGTGACGTTGGGCGTCGGCGGGATGACGCCGTCGCGCAGGCTGAGCAGCGCGGCGGCGATGTCCAGGCTCCCCGCGCCCGCGGCCAGCCGCCCGGTCGCCGCCTTCGGCGCGGTCACCGGGACCGCGTGCGGGCCGAACACCTGCGCCAGCGTGCGCGCCTCGGCCCGGTCCAGGGCCGGCACCCCGGCCGCGTCGGCGAAGACCACGTCCACCTCGGACGCGTCCCGGCCCGCGTCGGCCAGCGCCAGCCGGATCGCGCGCAGCAGCCCGGCCGGGCGGCCGCTGCCCGGGGGCGGGTCGAACGTGGCGGCGTACCCGCTGATCTCGCCGTAGACCCGGCCGGCGCCCCGCGCGGCCGCGGCCGCGGCGTCCTCGACGATGAGGATCGCGCCGCCCTCGCCGGGCACCCAGCCGTCCGCGTCGCGGTCGAACGGCAGGTACGCCCGCGCCGGGTCGTCGCGGCGGCTCATGCCGCCCTCGGCGAGCTGGCCGATCCAGCCCCACGGGCACAGCGAGCCGTCGACGCCGCCCGTGACCGCGAGCGCGGTGCCGCCGCGCAGGTTGCGCCGGGCCTGCCCGACCGCGTCGAGCCCGCCCGCCGAGTCGGTGACCAGCACCCCGCTGGGGCCGCGCATGCCGTGCCGGATGGAGATCTGCCCGGTGTTGACGGCGTAGAACCAGGCGAACGACTGGTACGCCGAGACGTGGTCGCTGCCCTTGGCCCACAGCTTCTCCAGCTCGTTCTGGCCGAAGGCGAAGCCCCCGGCGGAGCTGGCGGTGACCACGCTCATGCCGTACTCGGGCAGCGCGGCCGGGTCGACGCCCGCGTCCGCGAGGGCCTGCTCGGCGGCGACCAGCGACAGCCGGGTGACGTGGTCGGTCTGCGGCAGCAGCCGCTCGGGCAGGTGCGCGGCCGGGTCGAAGTCGCGGATCTCGCCGGCCAGCCGCGCGGCGTACTGGCCGGGGTCGAAGCGTTCGATCCGGCCGATGCCGCTGCGTCCGGCCAGGGCCGCCTGCCAGAAGTCGTGGGTGTTCAGGCCGGTCGGCGCCAGCACACCGATGCCGGTGACGACGGCGCGGGCCTGGCCGGGCTCGCGGTGCCGCGGGCGGGCGGCGGTCTGGGTGCTCATCGGGTCGCCTCCGGGCGGGCCAGGACCATCGCGCTCTGGAAGCCGCCGAAGCCGCTGCCGACCGACAGCACCGCGTCCAGGTGCCGGTCGCGTGCCTCGTTGGGTACGTAGTCCAGGTCGCATTCGGGGTCGGGTTCGTGCAGGTTGGCGGTGGGCGGGACGACGTTCTCGGCGATGGCCAGGGCGCAGGCGGCGACCTCGATGGCGCCGATCGCGCCGAGCGAGTGGCCGACCATCGACTTGATCGAGCTCATGGGTGTCGCGTACGCGTGGTCGCGCAGCGCCAGCTTGACGGCGGCGGTCTCGTGCCGGTCGTTCTGCTTGGTGCCCGAGCCGTGCGCGTTGACGTACCCGATCCGCGTCGGGTCGAGCCTGGCCAGGCCGAGGGCGTGCGTGATGGCCTCGGCCATCTCGCGGCCGTCGGGGCGCAGGCCGGTCATGTGGAAGGCGTTGCAGCGCGAGGCGAAGCCGACGATCTCGGCGTAGATCTCGGCGCCGCGGCGGCGGGCGTGCTCGTACTCCTCGAGCACGAACATGGCCGCGCCCTCGCCGAGGACGAACCCGTTGCGGCTGTTGTCGAACGGGCGCGAGGCGTGTGCCGGGTCGTCGTTGCGCGGCGTGGTCGCCTTGATCGCGTCGAAGCAGGCCACGGTGATGGGCGAGATGGGCGCGTCGGTGGCGCCGCCGACGACCAGGTCGGCGCTGCCCTCGCGGATCAGCTCGACCGCGTGCGCGACCGCGTCCAGGCCGGAGGTGCAGCCGGTGGAGACCACCGCGGCCGGGCCCTCGGCCCCGACCGACCAGGCCACCTCGGCGGCGAACGAGCCGGGGACGTAGTAGTCGTACAGGTGGGGCGAGGTGTCCGTGTTGTCGACCAGCCAGTTCCGGCCCCGGTCGGAGGCGATGACGTACTCGCGCTCCAGGCTGGTGGTGGCGCCGACGGCGCTGCCCACCACGGTGCCCAGCCGGGTCGGGTCGAGTTCGGCCGGTTCGATCCCGGCGTCGGCGACCGCCTCGGCCGCGGCGACCACGGCGAACTGGGCCGCGCGGTCCATCCGCAGGATCTGCGCGGCGGTCAGGCCGTGCGCGGCCGGGTCGAAGTCGCACTCGGCCGCCACCTGCGAGCGGAACGGCGACGGGTCGAAGAAGGAGATGGTGCGGGTGGCGGTCCGGCCGCTGGTCAGCAGCTCCCAGAACGCCTTGGTGCCGATGCCGCCGGGGGCTATCACGCCCATCCCGGTGATCACGACTCGTCGTTGCATGCGGGCCTCCCCGTGGGTCGGTTGTGGTCGAGCGTCATGAGGTGCGTCAGCGCGCGCCCGCGCCGGCCAGGACCCCGGCTTCGGCGTACGGCGCCGAGGCGTCCAGGGCCGGGTCGGCGCTGAGGATGGCGCGCTGGATGTGCTGCATGCGGCGGGACGGCTCGAGCCCGAGGTCGTCCAGCAGTACGCCGCGCAGCTGCTGGAACGCCTGCAGGGCGTCGGTGCGCCGCCCGGCCCGGTACAGCGCGATCATGTACTGGGCCTGCAGGTCCTCGTGCAGCGGATGCCGGGCGGCCAGGCTGCTGAGCTCGCCCAGGATCTCGTGGTGGCGGTCCAGGGCCAGGTCGGCGTCGATGCGCTGCTTCCAGGTGGCCAGCCGGTCCTCCTCCAGCCGCCGGGTCTCCACCCGCAGCACCGCGCCGACGCGTACGTCGACCAGTGCCGCCCCCCGCCACACGTCGAGCGCCTGGCCGAGCAGGCGGGCGGCCCGGCCGTGGTCGCCGCAGTCGGCGGCGTGCCGCCCCTGCGCCGCCAGCCGCTCGTAGCAGTGCAGGTCCAGCTCGTCGCCGCCGGCGCCGGGCCGGTCGCGCACCTGCATCCGGTAGCCGTCGGAGGCGGTGACCAGCAGGTCCCGGGCCACGGCGGCCGGGTCCAGCGCGAATGTGCGGGCCAGCATCCGCCGGATCTGCAGGATGTAGGTCTGCAGCGTGGTCTGCGCGCTGGCGGGCGGCTCGTCGTCCCACAGCTCGGTGAAGAGCAGGTCGGTGGGCACGACCCGGTCGGCGTGCATCAGCAGCAGCGCCAGCGCCTTGCGCGGTTTCGGCGCGGTCAGTCGTTCTCCGGCGGCGAACGGCGACCCTACGGTCAGCGGTCCGAGTACCCGAAACAGCATGTGCTACCCCCAAGTGCGGGATCCGGCCGGTAGGCGCGGTTGAAGACCACCTCTCCCACTATTGGCGCTTCGTGGGCCCGAAGTGCGATTTCCACACAATTGGCCGGTTGGGTATTTTTTGCGACCGCAAGTGCCTGACCTGGGCATTCAAGTCGGACTCGACCCGGGCTCAAGTGACGGACTGCGACGGTTTCTCACAGACCGGTCCGGCCGCGACACCGTGCGGCCCGTCCAGATGCGAAGGAGCACCCATGTCCAAGAGCACCAACCGCACCGAGACCCGCACCGCGGTCATCAAGGCACCCGCGTCGGTCGCCTTCGAGATCGTGACCGACCTGCGGCACTGGCCCCAGTTCTTCCCCGACGGCGTGTACGCCGAGGAGGACGGCGACGTGGTGCGCTGGTGGGCGCTGGAAGGCGACGGCGTACGCCACTGGGCCAGCCGCCGCACCCTGGACCGCAGCGGGCTGACCGTCACCTACGACCAGGTCGACTGCCAGGCCCCGCTGACCTCGGCCGGCGTCCAGTGGCGGTTCCGCCCCGCCGCAGACGGCACCTGCGAGGCCGAGCTGACGCTGCGCGCCGACGGCCAGAACAGCAACAGCGGCCGCGACGCCGTCGCCGCGCACCTCAAGGGCGCCGACGAGCAGATCGCCCGGGTCGCCGCCATCGCCGAGAACTGGGACCAGCTCAAGGAGCTGGTGGTCCACTTCGAGGACCCGCTGTTCATCGCGGGCAACACCGAGGCCGTGTACGGCTTCCTCTACGACGCCGACAAGTGGCCCGAGCGGGTCCCGCACGTCACCGCGCTGTCGATGACCGAGGACCAGCCCGGGGTGCAGTTCTTCGACATGGACACGGTCACCCCGGAGGGCCGCGCGCACACCACCCGCTCGGTGCGGATCTGCCTGCCCCACAAGATCATCTACAAGCAGATCGGGCTGCCGAAGCTGCTCGACGCGCACACCGGGCACTGGCACTTCCAGACCACGCCCGAGGGCGTCACGGTCACCGCCCGGCACACCGCCACCATCCGGCCGGACGCGCTGAACCTGCTCGGCGAGAACACCACGGTCGCCGACGCGCGCCGCTACCTGCGCCGCGTGCTCAGCACCAACTCGCTGCAGACGCTGCGCCACGCGCAGGCGTTCGCCGAGGAGCCGGCGCATGCGTGAGGCGACGGTGGCGGGCGCACCGCCCGACCCGGCCCTGCTGCGCGGGGTCCTGCCCGAGGCGGTGCTGACCGACCCGGACGACGATCCGGCGCGGCGGCTCGCGGCGGTGCTCGACCGCAGCGGCGGGACCGCGGACGGGCTGCTGCGCCACGCCGCCCGCACCGCGCCGGGGCGGGCGGCGATCAAGTCGGGCCAGCGTACGGTGTCGTTCGCCGCGCTCGACGCGGCCGCCGACAACTTCGCCGCGGCCCTGCTGGAGCTGCTGCCGACCGGGCACGGCGCCGCCGCGCTCGGCGGGGCGTCCATGGTCGGGGTGGCCGCCGCGCTGGACCCGGCGTTCGCGGTGGCCTACTACGGCACCGTCCGGGCCGGACACGTCTGCGCGGTGGTCAACCCGCTGCAGGGCGCCGACGAACTGCACTGGGTGCTGGAGTCGGCCGACGTACGGGTGCTCGTCGCGGTCGCCGACATGGCCGACCGGCTGCGCGCCATCCGGCTCGACCTGCCCAACCTGCGCCACGTGGTGTACCTGGACCGGCCCGGCGAGGGCGGCCTGTTCACCCTGGCCGGGATGTCCCGGCGGCACCGGGGCACGCCGGCGCCCGAGCACCGCGCCGATCCCGACGCCGTGGCGGTCGCGCAGTTCACCAGCGGCACCACCGGGCGGCCCAAGGCGGTGCTGCTCACGCACCGCAACGTGGTCTACAACGCGGCGCAGGTGGCGCTGGCGCACGGGCTGGGGGCGACCACGGTCGGCCTGAACCACCTGCCCACGTACCACCCGATGCACCTGAACTCGGCCGTGTGCGCCGGGTCGACCCAGGTGCTGGTCCCGGCCGGGGATCCGGCCGAGGCGGTGTCACTGGCCCGCACCACCGGGGCCACCCACTTCTACAGCCTGCCGGTGCGGCTGGCCCGGATGGCCGGGGACCCGCGCCTGCCGGGCTGGCAGCTGCCGACCGCGCGGGCCGTGCTGTCGGGCGGCTCGGCACTGTCGCCGTCGGCCGCGGCCCGGCTGTCGGCCGCGCTCGGGGTGCCGGTCATCCAGGGGTACGGCCTGGCCGAGACCTCGCCGCTGACCCACTGCGACCGCATCGACGCGCCGCGGCCGGGCTCGGTCGGCCGGCCGGTCCCCGGCACCGGCTGCCGGGTGGTCGACCTCGACACCAGGCAGCCGCTGCCACCGGGCCAGCCCGGCGAGGTGCAGGTGTCCGGGCCGCAGGTGATGGCCGGCTACCTGGCCGCCGACGGCTCGGTGCAGCGGCCCGTCGACGCCGACGGGTGGTTCGACACCGGCGACGTGGGCTACCTCGACACCGACGGGGCGCTGTTCCTGGTCGACCGGCTCAAGGACGTCTTCAAGTGCGACAACTGGCTGGTGTCGCCGGTGGAGGTCGAGCGCACCGTGGCCCGGCACCCGGCCGTCGTGGACTGCATGGTCGTCGACCTGCCCCACCCCGAGCGCGGCGCGGTCGCGTACGCCCTGGTCGTCACCGACGACGAGGACGTCACCGGCGACGACGTCATCGCCTTCGTCAACGGGCAGCTGCCCGACTACCAGCACCTGCACGGCATCGAGCTGGTCCGCGAGATCCCGCGCTCGGCGACCGGCAAGGTGCGCCGCCGCGACATCCGCACCCAGCTGCACGGGCGGCTCTCCGCCGCCCACTCCAAGACCGTCTGAACAGGAGAAACACCATGGTCACCTTCATCAACCGGCTCACCGTCCGCGGCGACGTCGCCCAGTTCGAGCAGGTCATGCGCAACCTCAACAACTACATGGCGGCACAGCCGGGCTTCCTGGGCCGGCAGTGCTACCGCTCCCGGCGCGAGCCCAACGTGTTCGTCGAGACCGTGCAGTGGGCCGACCCGGCCGACCACGCCAACGCCGTGGCCACCGACGGGTTCCGGGTGCACGTGCGGGAGCTGGCCGCCGTGGCCGTGCCCGAGCACGACCTCTACGACGCGGTCGTCGAACCCGTCGCCGCCTGATCCCGTCGTGACCGAGGAGGCTCCACCATGTCCACCGTTTCCGACTTCACCATCGACGACGTACGCCGGGTGCTCTCCGACGTCGCCGGTGCCTCGAGCGCCCTCGACGGCGACATCAGCCAGACCAGCTTCGCCGACCTGGGCTACGACTCCCTGGCCCTGCTGGAGACCACCGCCCGCCTGCAGCGTGAGCTGAGCATCAAGCTGCCCGACGACGCGGTGCTGGCGGTCCGGACCCCGGCGCAGCTGATCGATCTGGTCAGCACGGCCCGGATCGCGTCGTGAACGCGGCACAGGTCGACGACCCCACGGCGCGGTGGGTGTCGTGCGGCCGGTGCCAGGGCGTCAGCTACGCCAAACGGCTGGCCCGGGGGCACGGCGTGTGCCCCCGGTGCGGGCACTGCCAGCCGCTGAGCGCACCGGACCGGCTGGACCTGCTGGCCGACCCGGGCTCGATCGAGCCGCTGGACCTCGTCGACGTCGCCGAGGACCCGCTGCGCTTCGTCGACCACAAGCCGTACCCGCAGCGCGTCGCCGACGCCCGGCACGCCACCGGGCTGCCCGAGGCGGTGGTCTGCGCCCGGCTGCGGATCACCGGGGTGCCGGTGGTGGCCGCGGTGATGGACTTCCGGTTCCTGGGCGGCAGCCTGTCCGCCGGGGTCGGCGAGCACATCACCCTGGCCGCCGAGACGGCACTCGCCGAGCGGCTCCCGCTGCTGCTGGTCACCGCCTCGGGCGGGGTACGCATGCAGGAGGGCGTCATCGGGCTGATGCAGATGGCCAAGACCGCCCAGGCGCTGCACCAGCTCGACGAGGCGGGGCTGCCGACGATGTGCCTGGTCACCGACCCGACCTACGGGGGCGTCGCGGCGTCGTACGCGATGCTCGGCGACGTCCTGGTCGCCGAGCCCGGCGCCCGGCTCGGCTTCGCCGGCCCGCGGGTCATCGCGCAGACCATCGGCGAGCAGCTGCCGCCCGGTTTCCAGACCGCCGAGAAGCTGCTCGAACACGGCTTCCTGGATCTGATCTGCCCGCGCTCGGCGCTGCGGCACCGGGTGGGGCGGCTGCTGTCCATCGCCACCCGGCGGCCCGCCGACACCCCACCGGATCCGGTGGCGCCGGTGGTCGTCCGGGAGCCGGAGCGGCTGCCCGAACGCAGCGCCTGGGAGGCGGTGCGCCGGGCCCGCGACATCCGGCGGCCCACCACCTCGGACTACCTGTCGCTGATGCTCGACGACTTCGAGGAACTGCACGGCGACCGCGTCGGCGGGGACTGCCCGGCGATCATCGGCGGCGTCGGGCGGCTCAACGGCAGCCCGGTCCTGGTGCTCGGGCACGAGAAGGGGCACACCACCCGCGAGCTGGCCGCCCGCAACTACGGCATGGCGCATCCGGCGGGCTACCGCAAGGCGGCCCGGCTGCTGCGGCTGGCCGCCAAGTGGGGGCTGCCGGTGGTGACGCTGGTCGACACGCCCGGGGCGTACCCGGGGGTGGACGCCGAGCAGCGCGGCCAGGCCACCGCGATCGCGGAGAACCTGCGCCTGATGGGTTCGCTGCCCGTCCCGGTGGTCACCGTGATCACCGGCGAGGGCTGCAGCGGCGGCGCGCTCGGCATCGCCGTGGCCGACCGGGTGCTCATGCTCGAACACGCCGTATACACCGTGATCAGTCCCGAGGGGTGTGCCGCGATCCTGTGGCGCGACCCGGCCGCCGCGCCCACGGCCGCCCAGGCGCTGCGCATCGACGCGCGGTCGCTGCTGGAGCTCGGGATCGTCGAGGGCGTCATCCCGGAGCCGCCCGGCGGCGCCGAGGCCGACCATGCCGCCGCCGCCCTGCTGCTGCGCGACGCGGTCCATGCCGAGCTGACCGAACTGGCCGACCGCCACGGGACCGCACTGGTCGCCGCGCGCCGCGCCCGGTTCCGCCGGTTCGGCCGACGGCACCAGCAAGCCGAAGAGCTGCTGGTCAGCACCGAAGGAGGGGTACGGTGACCGGTCTTCTCGATCCGTCCATGCCCGCGATGACCTGCGCCGGCGGCGAGCTCGCCGGCCTGCCCGAGGTCGGCCGCACGATCGCCGACGACCTCGACGACGTACGCCGCAGCGCCCAGCGGCTGCTGGCCGAGGTGGGCACCCCGCCCAGCGCGCTGCGCATCCGGGCCGGGGAGGTGCTGGTGGAGCTGGAGTGGGCCACCGCCGCACCCGCGCCGCCACCGGCGTCGGTGCTCGTCCCGGCACCCGCACCGGTGGCCGCTCCGGCGCAGGCCGCCGTCACGGTGACGGTCGAGGCACCGGCAGCGCCGCCGGTCGCCACGGACCTGCGCGACCTGTGCGCCACCACGGTCGGCACGTTCTACCGGGCAGCGGAGCCCGGTACGGCGCCGTTCGTGGTGGAGGGCGACGTGGTCCGGCGCGGCCAGCAGGTCGCGATCATCGAGGTGATGAAGCTGATGATCCCGGTCGAGGCGGAGGCCGACGGCCGGATCGTGGCCATCCACGCCGCCGACGGCACCTCCGTCGAGTACGGCGACCGCCTGTTCAGCCTCGCCGCCGGGCACGACCGGTAAGCGGGGGCGCGACGTGTTCACCACCGTGCTCATCGCCAACCGGGGCGAGATCGCGCTGCGCATCGCCCGCACCTGCCGGGAGCTGGGGCTGCGGGTAGTGGCCGTGTACTCCACCGAGGACCGTGACTCGGCCGTGGTGCGGATGGCAGACGACGCGGTCTGCATCGGACCGGGCCCGGCCCGCAGCAGCTACCTCGACATCGCCGCGATCCTGGAGGCGGCCCGGCGCACCGGCGCCGACGCGGTCCACCCGGGCTACGGGTTCCTGTCGGAGGTCGGCGACTTCGCCGAGGCGTGCGAGGCGTACGGCATCACGTTCGTGGGCCCGCCCGCACCCGTCATCGACCGGCTGGGCGACAAGGCCGTCGCCCGCGCCACGATGGCCGCCGCGGGGCTGCCCGTGCTGCCCGGCAGCACCGGCCCGGTGACCTGCCCGGACGGGGCGGCCCGGCTCGCCGCCGAGATCGGGTACCCGGTGATGGTCAAGGCCGTCGCCGGGGGCGGCGGCCGGGGCATGGTCGCCATCACCGATCCCGACCAGTTCATCCCGCAGCTGCGCGAGGCCCGCAGCACCGCGCAGAGCCTGTTCGGCGACGACCGGCTCTACCTGGAGCGGTTCCTGCCCTCGGCCCGGCACATCGAGGTGCAGGTGCTCTGCGACCAGTACGGCGGCGCCGTCCACCTGGGGCAGCGGGACTGCTCGGCGCAGCGGCGCCGCCAGAAGATCATCGAGGAGACCCCGGCGCCGCTGCTGCCGGAGGAGACGACCCGGGCCATGGGCGAGGCCGCCCTGCGGGGCGCGCTGGCCGCGGGCTACGTCGGGGCGGGCACGTTCGAGTTCCTGGTCGACCCCGACGGCGGCTACCACTTCATGGAGATCAACTGCCGGATCCAGGTCGAGCACCCGGTCACCGAGCTCACCCACGGCGTGGACATCGTCCGCCAGCAGCTGCTGGTCGCGGCGGGGGAGCGGCTGGAACTCAGCCAGGAGACGCTGGTCCCGCACGGGGCCGCGATCGAGTGCCGGATCAACGCCGAGGACCCGGACCGGGGCTTCGTGCCCTCGCCGGGGCGGATCGAGCAGCTGCGGCTGCCGGGCGGGCCGTTCGTGCGGGTCGACACCGACGCGTACGCCGGGGGCAGGGTCTCGCCCGCCTACGACCCGCTGCTGGCCAAGCTGTGCGTCTGGGCACCCGACCGGGCGCAGGCCCTGGCCCGGATGCGCCGCGCCCTGACCGAGTTCCACGCCGAGGGGCCGGGGCTGGCCACCAACCGCGACTTCCTGCTGTCCGTGCTGGACCATCCGCGGTTCATCGCGGGCACGCACGACACGTCGCTGGTCGGCGAGCTCACCGCCGAGCCCGTACCGGCCTGATCCAGCCGAGTTCCAGGAGAGGAGGCGGCGCCATGGCGACCCTGTCGACCGACGTCTGCGTGGTCGGGGCCGGTCCGGCCGGGCTGGCCATGGCGCTGCTGCTCGCCCGCTCCGGCGTGGACACGGTCCTGGTCGAGAAGTCGACCTCGTTCGACCGCTCGTTCCGGGGCGAGCTGCTGCAACCGGGCGGGCAGGCGGTGCTCGACCAGCTCGGCGTGCTGGAACCGGCCCGTGCCCGGGGCAGCCACGAGCACGAGCGGCTGCAGCTGCACAGCCACGGCCGACCGCTGCTGGTGGTCGACTACCGGACGCTGCCGGGCCCGTACGGCCGGCTGCTGGCCGTCCCGCAGCCGGTCGTGCTGCGGGAGCTGCTGGCCGCCTGCCGCCGGCAGCCGCTGTTCCGGTACCTGGAGGGCCACCGGGTCACCGACCTGCTGCGCACCCCGCAGGGGGTACGCGGGGCGGTGTTCACCGGACTCGGCGGACCGGTCACGGTCAACTCCCGGTGCGTGATCGGGGCCGACGGGCGCTACTCCAAGACCCGGCAGCTCGCGGGCATCCGCTACGACCGCCGCGAGGCGGCCGACTACGACCTGCTGTGGTTCCGGCTGCCCGCGCCGGGCGGCGCCCCGACGGCGCTGACCGTACGCGGCGGGGGCGGGCGGATGCTGGTCAGCTACGGCGTCAGCCCCGACACGGTGCAGCTGGGGTGGGCGCTGCGGCACGGCGGCTACCCCGAGTTCGCCGAGCGGCCGTTCGGGGCGTTCCGGGACGAGCTGTGCCGGGCGGCGCCGGAGTACGCCGACGGGGTCCGTACCCATCTGAAGAGCCTGGCCGACCTGAGCCTGCTCGACGTCTTCACCGGCACCGCGCGGCGCTGGTCGCGCGACGGCCTGCTGCTGCTCGGCGACGCCGCGCACACCCACGGCCCGCTCGGCGCCCAGGGCATCAACCTGGCGCTGCAGGACGCGGTGCTGGCCCACCCGGTCCTGGTCGAGCAGCTGCGCGAGCCGGGCACCGACGTGGTCCGCGCCGAGGCGCTGCGGCCCTTCACCGAGCCGCGCGCCGAGGACGCGCACCGGGTCATCCGGTTCCAGCAGTCCCACGCGCGCACCGCGCTGGGCAGCGGGCGGCCGCTGGCCGACGCCGCCCGGCGCACCGCCACCGCACTGATCGGGCGCACACCGCTGCGCCACCGCCTGACGCGCCTGCTCTGCTACGGCAACCCGCGCGCCCAGGTACGCACCGACCTGTTCACCGACGCAACCTGAGGAGGCGCACATGCGCATGATCGACCTGTCCACCCCGGTGGACGCGGCCGCCTGGGAGCCCGAGCCGGTGCTCCACGAGATCGTCACCCCGGCCGAGGGCGCGGTCCACATGGCCGAGGAGATGAAGCTGCACTTCGGCGTCGACTTCGACCCGGCCGTGCTGCCCGACGGCGAGCTGCTGTCCATCGACACGCTCAAGCTCACCACGCACACCGGCACCCACATCGACGCGCCGTCGCACTACGGCAGCACGGCGACCTACGGCGTGCCGCGCCACATCGACGAGATGCCGCTGGAGTGGTTCCACCGCCCGGGGGTACGGCTGGACCTGACCGGCGCCGAGGGCGACACCGTCGACGCCGAGTTCCTGGACAAGGAGTTCGCCCGCATCGGCTACCGCCCGAACCCGCTGGACATCGTGCTGCTGCACACCGGCGCCTCGGCCTGGGCCGGCACCCAGCGCTACTTCACCGACTTCAAGGGCCTGGACGCCTCGGCCACCCACTTCCTGCTCGACCTGGGCATCCGGGTGATCGGCACGGACGCGTTCAGCCTGGACGCACCGTTCGGCAAGATGCTGGCCAAGTTCAAGGAGACCGGCGACCGGGGCGTGCTGTGGCCGGCCCACTTCACCGGCCGCGAGCGCGAGTTCTGCCAGATCGAGCGGCTGTCCAACCTCGACGCGCTGCCCCAGCCGTACGGCTTCACCGTCTCCTGCTTCCCGATCAAGATCAAAGGCGCCGGGGCCGGCTGGACCCGCGCCGTCGCCCTGCTCTGACCTCCCGTCCCGCCCTGAAAGGTGTACCCGAAATGGCACTGACCGCGTTCAACCAGACCCTCGACACCGCCCCGCTGTACCTCGCCGTCCAGCAGTTCTACGCCCGCCACATGCAGCTGCTCGACGAGGGCGACCCGGACCAGTGGGCCGCCACGTTCACCGAGGACGGCAGCTTCCACGCCCCCGGCCTGCCCCAGCCCGTACGCGGGCGGGCGGTGCTGGCCCAGGCCGTCCGCGACACCCGGGCCAAGCTCGCCGAGCAGGGTGAGCTGCGGCGGCACTGGCACGGCATGGTCAAGGTGGCGCCCGCCGCCGACGGCTCCCTCGACGTACGCTGCTACGCCATCGTGATCCAGGTCGCCGCCGACGGCACTCCGCGCCTGCACCGGCACTGCGTCTGCCAGGACAACCTCGTCCCGTCGGTGGACAGCCCCGACGGCTGGCTCGTCCGCTCCCGCCAGGTCACCCTCGACCCCCTCCCCGCCGCCTGAACGGGTCGGCGGGACCGGCGGGAGTTAGGTAGATTGAATCTACGTAGATTCAATCTACCTAAGGTGGCGGGATGGCAGAGGCGTTCGTCGGGCGTACGGCAGAGCTGGGCTACCTGCGTAAACGGCTGGACCGGGTGACGTCCTCGGGTGCCGGGGTGGCGGTGGCGCTGCGCGGACGGCGGCAGGTGGGCAAGTCCCGGCTGGTGCAGGAGTTCTGCGACCGGGCCGGGGTGCCCTACCTGTTCCATACCGCGGTCAAGGGGTCCTCGCAGGTGGAGGCGCTCACCGCGTTCAGCGCGGAACTGCGGGAGTCGATGCTGCCGCGCGATCGGGAACTCATCCCGGCCGCCGCCCCCGCCAACTGGCCCGACGCGTTCCGCCTGCTCGCCTCGGCGCTGCCCGCCAGCCCGTCCGCGGTCGTCCTCGACGAGGTGCCGTGGCTGGCGGAGCAGGACGAGCAGTTCGACGGCGCGCTGCAGGCGGCCTGGGACCGCCTGCTGCGCGACCGGCCCGTACTGCTCCTGCTGCTAGGCAGCGACCTGCACATGATGGAGCGGCTCACCGCGTACGACCGGCCGTTCTTCGGCCGGGCCGACAACATGGTGCTCGGGCCGCTGAACCCGGGCGACGTCGCGGGCGCGCTCGGCCTGACCGGCGCCGACGCCATCGACGCGCACCTGGTCTGCGGCGGCCTGCCCGGCATCGTCCGGGCCTGGCCGCACGGCACCCCGGCGGCGGCGTTCCTCGAGGCGGAGTGCGAGGACCCGGCCTCGCCGCTGTTCAGCATCCCGGAGTCGGCCCTGATGGCCGAGTTCCCGGCACCCGACCAGGCCAAGCGGGTGCTGGAGGCGGTCGGCGGCGGCGACCGCACCCAGGCCAACATCGCGGCGACGGCGGGAGGCAGGCAGGGTCCGCTGCCGTCGGGTGTGGTGTCCCCGCTGCTGCGCAAGCTCGCGGAGGAGAAGCGGGTCCTGGCGATCGACGAACCGCTGTCGACGCATCCGGGCAAGCCGAACCTGTACCGGATCGCCGACAGCAACCTGCGGCTCTACCTGGCCGCGCTGCGGTCCGCGCAGGAGCAGGCGCGGCGGGGCCGGCCGCAGGCCGCGTACGCGGTGGTCAAGCGGCGCTGGGCGTCCTGGCGCGGCCGGGCGGTCGAACCGCTGGTCCGCGAGGCGCTCGAACTCGCCGCGCTCGGCGGTGAACTGCCGTGGCCCAGCGTGGAGGCGGTGGGGGGCTGGTGGAACCGGCAGTTCGATCCCGAGGTCGATCTGGTCGGCGCCGACCGGGGACCGATCGCGCAGCGGATCGACTTCGCGGGCTCGGTCAAATGGCTGGGCACCCCCTTCGACAACCACGATCTGAGCAAGCTGGCACGGGGCGCGGCCGCGGTGCCGGGGTACGAGCCGGGGACGACCGGGCTGGCCGCCGTGTCGCTGTCGGGCGTCGCCCCGAACGCCGATACCGGGCAGTTGACGCTGGTCTGGGGGCCGCAGCAGGTGCTGTCCGCGTGGCAGTGAGGCGGCAAAATCGCGCGACCGGGGCGGGGGCGGCTGGCAGGATGGCCGGGTGACGTTCGACGTACGGGCGCTTACCGCCCAGGATCAGAAGCAGGCGTGGGACCTGGGCAGTCTCGCCTTCGGCTACCACGATCAGCCCATGCCCGAAGGCTGGGTCTCCGACAGTCCCGGGCGGTACACGCTCGGCGCGTTCGACGGGTCCGGGCGGCTGGTCGCCAAGGCCGTCGACCGTACCCAGGAGCAGTGGTTCGGCGGCCGGGCCGTGCCGACCAGCGGCGTCGCCGGGGTGGCCACCGCGCCGGAGCTGCGCGGACGCGGGCTCGGGCGGCTGGTGCTGACCGGGCTGCTGGCGTACGCCCGCGAGCGCGGCGCCGTGATCAGCACCCTGTTCGACACCACGCCCCTGCCGTACCGGGCGCTGGGCTGGGAGGAGGTCGGCTCACTGGACTACCACCGGTTCCCGACCCGGGTGCTGGCCTCGGTCCGCCCCGACCCGGCCGTGACCCTGCGCCCGGCGGTCGAGGCCGACCTGCCCGCGATCCAGGACGTCTACCGGCGGACCGCCCGTACCGGCACCGGCATGATGGAGCGGTCCGGCCCGCTGTTCAGGGCGACCCCGGCCGAGGTCCTCGCCGACTACCACGGCATCACGGTGGCGGTGGGCGCCTCCGGCGCCGTCGAGGGGTACGCCAGCTGGGACCGCGGCCCCGGGTACGACTCCGGCGGCAAGCTCACCGTCGACGACCTGATCGGACTGACCCCCGGCGCGACCGCCACCCTGCTGGCCATGTTCGGCGGCTGGGCCAGCGTCGCACCGGTCACGGTCTACCGGCTCGCCGTCGCCGACCCGGCCCGCGCCCTGCTTGCCAAGGTCGACAGCAAGGTGGAGTCGTCGCAGCCCTGGATGCTGCGCGTCGTCGACGCGCCCGGTGCGGTCGCGGCCCGGGGCTGGTCCCGCTTCGTCAGCGGTGAGGTCGACCTCGAACTCGTCGACGCCGAGTGCCCGTGGCACGCGGGCGCGCACCGGCTGGTGGTGGACAAGGGCGAGGCCCGCCTGGAGCCCGGCGGCGCGGGCACGGTCCGGCTCACCCCGCGCGGCATGGCCGCCTGGTACGCCGGCGCCGCGACCCCCGACCAGCTCCGCCGCAGCGGCCACCTCTCCGGCGGCACCCCCGACACCGACACCTTCCTCCAGACCGCCACCGCGGGCCCCGTCCCCACCCTCCACGACTACTTCTGAGCGCGCCACCCACCTCCGCCCGACGCCCGCCCGACGCCCGCGCGACGCCCGCGTCGGCTGCAGTTTCGGGGAAACTGCGCGAATCACCGCCAAGATTCCGGCACTTTCCCCGAAATTGCAGCCTCGCGGTGGCCGCGGCCTCGCGGTGGCAGTGGCCCGCATGGCGAAGGCGCCGCCCCCAGCCGGGGACGGCGCCTTCGGTTTCAGGGGTGGTGCGGGGGTGTTACAGGTTCAGCGACCAGGTGTCGATCCGGCCGGTGTCAGCCGACGCCGCGTCCTGCACGCGCAGGGTCCAAGTGCCGTTGGCGGCCTCCGTGGACAGGTTCACGGTGAACGTCTGGATGATGTTGTCGGCGCTGCCGCCGGCCCGGTTGCTCAGGGTGTAGACCGAGCCGTCCGGCGCGACCAGGGAGACGACCAGGTCACCCTTGTACGTGTGGTAGATCGTCACCGGGACCGTGCTGGTGGCCGACGCGTTGCGGGCACAGCCGGAGATGACGATGGTGCTGGTCACCGTGGTGTTGTCCGGGATGGCCACGTCGTTGCCGTTGGTGCCGCTGCAGCCCGGCGCCCCGTTCACGGTGAGCGAGTACGTGGTGGTCCGGGTCGAGCTGGCGCCCGTGCCCGTGACGGTGACCGCGTAGGTGCCCGCCGGGGTCGAGGCGGTGGTGGCGATGGTCAGCGTGGAGGTGCCGCCGGCCGAGGTGATCGACGCCGGGCTGAAGGCCGCGGTGGCGCCGCTGGGCAGGCCGGACGCGGACAGCGTCACGGTCTGGGCCGAGCCGTTGGTCAGCGTGGCGGTGATGGTGCTGCTGACCGAGCTGCCCGGGTTGACCGAGCCCGACGCCGGGGCGGCGGCGAGCGAGAAGTCGTTGCCGGCCGGGCAGGCCGCGTCGGTGCTGGCCACGTTCACCGCGGTCCACGCCGCCTGGACGGCCTTGTACTCGGCCGAGCAGGTGCCGTAGAGGAAGGTGGCGGCCGCCAGGGTGTGCAGGCGGGCGTTGTTGGCCGGGGTGCTGGTGTTGACGTACGCGGTGCTGGAGGTGAAGTTCACGTCCAGCGCGCGGTACCAGATCTTCTCAGCCTTGGCGTTGCCGATGCCGACCACGGCCGGGGCCGAGCCGCAGACCGGGCTGGTGCCGTAGGACGTGGCGCCGGTGCCGACGGCCAGGTTGAAGAAGAAGTGGTTGGCCACACCCGAGCTGTAGTGCACGTCGATGTTCTTGGTGCTGGTCGACCAGCAGCCGTGCGACGAGCCGTCCAGGGTCGGGTTGTACATGTAGCGCAGCGGCGTGTTGTTGCCGTTAATGTTGATCTTCTCGCCGACCTGGTAGTCGCCCGGGTCGGACGGCGCGGCCGCGTAGAACTCGACCATGTTGCCGAAGATGTCCGAGGTGGCCTCGTTCAGACCGCCGGACTCACCCGAGTACACCAGGCCCGCCAGGGCCTCGGTGACGCCGTGGCTCATCTCGTGGCCGGCCACGTCCAGCGACACCAGCGGGCGCGAGTTGCCCGAGCCGTCGCCGTAGGTCATCTGCGCGCCGTCCCAGAACGCGTTCACGTACGCGTTGCCGTAGTGGACGCGGCTGGGCACGCCCGTGCCGTTGCCGAAGATGCCGTTGCGGCCGTGGATGTTCTTGAAGTAGTCGAACGTCTTGGCGGCGCCGAAGTGGGCGTCCACACCGGCCGACTGGCGGTTCGAGTTCGCACCGGTGCCCCACGCGTTGTCGGCGTCGGTGAACGTGGTGCAGGTCGAGGTGCCGTTGTTCATGTCGCAGGTGCGGCCGTTGCCGCGCACCGGGTCGATCATCTGGTAGGTCGAGCCGGACAGCGTGGTGTCGATGCTGACCGCGCCGGTGTAGATGCCGGTGCCGGTGCCCGCGACCGTCTCGATCTCGTCGAACTGGCCGATGTACGCGCCGCTGACGGCGTCGGTGACGACGTGCAGCTTCGACGGGGTCTGGCCGTCGGCGGCCCAGCCGTTGACGACGCTCTCCCAGGCCAGGCGGCCGGTGCCGGTGGAGGCGTCGACGAACAGCTCGGAGGAGCCGGTCGAGGTGATGGTGCCGGCGAAGTGGGTCTTCGCGGTGGCCAGGGCGGAACCCGCGCTGATCTTCGGGGTGGTGCTCAGCGTGAGCGGTGCGGCCAGGCCGTTGGAGGCGCTGGCGAAGGTGCCGCCGGGGTTCGAGTGGACGACGAAGTCGCCACCGTAGACCCGCAGGCCGTTGTACGTGCGGTCGTAGCGGGTGTGCGTGGCGCCGTTCGGGTCCTTGATGACGCGGTTGACGGTGTAGCCGTCAGCCGCCGACGCGCTGATCGCGACCGCGGTCGCACCGACGGAGCTGGCTTTGCCGGCAGCTCCACTAGGTGCGGCAGCGCCACTTGACGCTGCCACTGCCACGAACGCGGCCGCGGTGACGGCCACGCTCGTAACGGCGAGGAATTTCCTCACGAGTCCTCCCCGACTCTCCAAAGGGTCATGCGGCGGTAGCCACAAGTTCTCTCTGGATACACGAAAGTCTGAGTCAAGAAAAGACTTACATATTGAGATCCGTGTGTGGAAGACTGAGTGACTCCGCTGGTGAGAGCGTGCTCACGCGGATCAAATCAGCCTTTTGCGGCAGGTATCGTCGGTGTCCAGCCGTGCAGCCGGGCGGTGAGGTCCGCCGGCACCGTCCACAGCGAACGCGGCAGGACCGCGTTGCTGCCGGAGAAGACCAGGCGCAGTCGCGGCTCGTCCCCGGCCAGGTCCAAGGCCACCTTCGGCTTGCGCTGCTGGCCCAGGCCGCCCAGTCCGAACAGGACCACCGGCTCGCGCACCGGCAGGCCCAGGGCGGCGCGGCCGGCGCGCCACACCCGGTAGGCGTGGCCGAGCCGCCACGGCGCCGAGTCGCCCAGGCCCTGGTAGAGCCCGTGCACCCAGGTGTCGGTCAGCTCGGCCCGGAAGGCGCGGCTGGGCCGGCCCGCGAGCAGGCTGCGCAGCTGGTCGTCGACCCGTACCCCCGACATGGCCAGCGCCTGCGGCACCTCGCCCCGGCGCAGCGCCTCGAACGCGGGCTGGGCCAGGTCCGCGGCGCGGACCTGCCAGCGGTCGGCGGCCGGGGTGGCCGCGTGGCGGCCGTGCCACAGCCACGGCGTCGCGTCCCAGCGGTGGCGCTGGTTGGCGCCGATCAGGTCGGCCATGGCCACGATCAGGCAGTCGTCGGCGGTGCGCACGGTCAGCCAGCTGCCGCGCAGATGCGGGCGGGCGTTGCCGTACGACGCCAGGGCGACGACCGCGTTGCGCTGGAACCGGCCCGACTGCTCACGCGGGAAGTGCCAGCACAGCGCCGCCGGGTCCAGCGCCGCCACGTCGGTGGCCGCCTGCGCGGGCAGGGTGCCGTCCACGGTGACCCGGGGCGCGCCGGCGGCCGCCTCGCGGTGCTCGAAGCAGCGCCGCTGCCGCCGCAGCTCGCGGACGGCGTCCGGCACCGGCGTGCGGGTGGTGAACAGGCCGGTGCGGCGCGCCCACAGGATCAGCTCGTCGGCGGCGGCCTGCGCGGTGCCGTGCAGGCGGTACAGCACCAGGGGGCGGGTGCCGTGGCCGCCGGAGCCGTCGTCGTCCTCGTGCACCTGCACCTCGTAGACCAGCTCGCCGGCCGAGTCCAGGTCGTATCCGGACTCGGGGCTGCGGGTCCAGCTGTGCCCGCCCCACTGGTGCTCGGCCGGGATGCGGTGGGCGCGCACGACGGTGACCACCGCCGACCAGCAGCCCTCGTCGGCGGCCGCCAGCAGCGCGCGCACCGTCGCGCCGCGCTGGCCGGTGAACTCGCCGACCGACACGGCGACACCCGCTTCGGCGCACAGCCGGGCCACCGGTGCGAGCAGTTCCGCGCGGCGGGCCGCGTGGACGTCCTCAAGGTTGGGCATGGCCGGGATTCTCCCTCAGCGCTGCGACACCGACGGCCTGGTGCGACTTCTCGAACGGGTGGGTGAACGCCTCGGCCGCAGGCGTTCCCGGCACGCCCGCACTCCCGGCGACGGGTCGGCTCCGCGTCCAGGAAGAGCCCTCTGACAAGGTACTTCCTGGGGCTGCGGCGCGCCAAGGCATCGAGGCATCGGCGCCGGTCTCCGGGCCGGGCCGGTCGGGCCGTCCGGACCGCCGCGACCTGCGCAGTCAGGTATCCGTCGCGCCAGGTCGACACTCTGCGTCATTGTGCCGACACAGAATTGGCATACCCGGGTAACTCAGATGACCTTGAGGGGGCGGCGCGCCTATCCTCACCGTGTCCGCAGGACCCGTCGGAAAGGTCGCATCGCGATGGACGAAGCCGCCCTGACTCCGGCGCAGGCACGCGCCCTGGACCACGTACGCGGCCGGGCCCGGGCGGGGCGGGAGAACGCGCTGGCGGCCCTGCGGTCGCTGCTGGCGGGCACCGGGCACGAACCGGCCGCCGTCGCGGCCGCCGCGCTCGACCGGGGCCGGATCACCCTCAACTTCCACCCCGACCGCCTCGTCGCCGACGGCCGCAGCGTCGCCCGCGCGCTGGCCGAGGACGGCGTCTACCGCAGCCAGTTCGAGACCGGCATCTCCAACGGCGCCCGCACCGCGTACCCGGGCGGCCCCCGCGACCTGTGGGAGCAGGCGATGTTCGGCGGGGCGTACCAGCGCCCCGAGGTCACCGCCGCCGACCGGCCCCGCTACGGCGGCCTGGACCTGCTGGCCCATCCCGAGGGCGCCTGCCCCCGCTTCGGCTCGTGCCACCTGCGGCTGCGCCCGCACGTGCTGGCCCGGTCCACCTTCTGCCTCGGCGACAGCCATCTCGGCCCGGAGCACCTGGGCACCGCCGACGCCGCCGAGACCGTGCTCGCCGCGCTGCTGGCCGGGGCGGCCGAGACCGGGGTCGTGCTCGGTGTCCCCGGGCTGACCGTGCCCGAACTGGTGACGCGGCTGCGCAGCCCACGCCCGGACATCCCGGTCGGACCCGCGGTGCGGTCGCTGGACGACTACCTGGAGGTGCAGGTGCACGGGCCGGTGCTGCTGGCCCGCGACGTCGAGGCGGTCACGGCCGACCCGTCCTTCCGGGACACGCCCAGCGGCAAGCACCTGGCCGACGCCGCCGACCGGCACGGGTTCGCGCTGCACTGGCACGCCGGGTTCGAGCTGCCCGCCGACGGGGTCGACGCCGAGTTCCGGGGTCCGGCGATCCCGGTGCTGGCCCGCCGGGTGCACCGCGAGTTCGCGCGGCCGGGCGCGCCGGTGGACGCCGCTCTGGTCGGGCTCGCCGCCGCGTCGCTGGCGACCGAACCGGACCGCTGGGCCGACCACGGCACCCACGACGAGACGCTGCAGCACCTCAAGCAGCTGTGGCACGTCCTGGTCCGCTTCGGCGCCCCGGCGGCCGCCTGAGCTCAGCCCGGTTCGGCGGCGCGCGCGAGCCAGAACGGCACGTCGTCGGCGTGGTACGGGTGCTCGGCCGGCTCGATCGCGGCCAGGAATCCGGCGTACACGGCGGCGTTGCGCAGCGCCACGACCGGCCGCAGCAGCTCCACCGCCCGCGCCGGGTCGCTGCCCGGCACCGCCGCGCGCCAGCGCCGCACCCACGCGTCGACCAGCGGCCGCGCCTCGGCGGCCGGGAGCGTCTCGGTCAGCCGCAGGATGTCGAAGGCCGGGTGGCCCAGCACGCAGTCGCCCCAGTCGAGGATCACCCGGCGCGAAGCGTCGCCGCGCGCGTTGCCCGGGTGCAGGTCGCCGTGGACCAGCGTGTCCGGCAGCCCGCACGCGGCCACCTCGGCCAGACGCGCGTCCAGGCCCTCGACCAGCGCGCGGACCCCGTCGGCGGCGTGCTCCGGGTGGGCGGCCACGACGTCGGCGCAGAGGCGGGCCAGCGCGGGCCCGCGCCGGTCGGGCACGCCGAGGGCGCGCAGCGCGTCCAGTCCGGTCGCGGCGGTGAGCTGGATGGCGTGCAGGTCGGCGGCGATCGCGTCGCGCACCTCCGGGCCCGCGCCGTAGAGGTCGTCGCCGGGCAGGTGGTCGAGCAGCATCCGGCCGTGGTCCCCGGCGATCAGCGGGGGTACGAGGTGAGCGTGCGGCCCCGCGCCCAGGTGCCGCAGCACGGCCGCCTCGTGCGCGAAGAACGCGGGGACCTGCTTCAGCCAGAGCGGTCCCGCCGGGGTGTCCAGCCGCCAGATCGCGGACAGGTTCCAGGTGCGCTGCTGGTGCGCCGCCGTGAACGCCGGACGCCCCGCCCCGGCCAGCGCGGCCGCCGCCCAGCGCAGCGTCTCGGCCGGACCGCCGGGCTCGGCGTACGGGGCGCGCAGGGGATGCGGGGACAGGTCTGGCCGAGGCTTCTCCAGGAGCGCCGTCGATGGGCAGCGCCCCTGCGCGAGGTAGGTGACCGCACCGCCGTGCGGGGCGGGCTGGCTGCTGCTCAGCAAGCGGAGGACGTGCCCGTCGAAGCCGAACCGCTCCCCGGCGGCGGCCAACACATCCGCGCTCTCCTGCCAGTACGGGAGTGAGACTTCGAACGGCGGCGTCGCTCCGTAGGGAACGCCGCGGTCGTCGATCAAGATCAAGGTGACGGTTCGTGGCACCCGCTGAAGCTATCCGCGCAGGACCGCATTCGGCCACGCTGTTTCCGGTCCGCACAACGCCCCGGTGCGGTGCAGGGTGAGCGGGCGGGCCAGTGATCACGGTGCCAGGGGCATGACACACCGCCGAGCACGGCCATAAGTTCATGATTAACCTGGGGTGGCGGCGCGGGCGGGGCGGTCGGCGCGGGCGTAGGCGGCCAGGAGGGCGAGTTCGGCGTCGTGGCGGGGGAACAGGGTGGCGACCAGCACGATGCCCACCGCGATGGCGAGCATGGCGGCCGAGTAGGCCCACTGGTCGCCGCTCAGGAACGCCTGCTGGGCGGCCGCGATGATCTGCTCGGAGTAGGCCGGGTAGCGGGCGGCGGTGTCCGCGGCGCTGCCGAACGACTTCTGCAGCTCGGCCTCGGTGGCCTGGCTGATCGAGGCGGACTCGGGCGAGGCGGACACCTGCTGCGCGAAGGACTTGGCGTAGCCCGCGGTGAGCAGGGCGCCCAGCAGCGACTGCATGATCGCGCCGCCGAGGTCGCGCTGCAGGTCGGCGGTGCCGGAGGCCATACCGGCGCGGGTGACCGGGACCGAGTTGGTCAGCGAGCGGGAGGCGGGCGTGCCGGCGAAGCCGACCCCGGAGCCGAGCAGCGCGTACGCCAGCCCCACCCGCCAGTAGTCGACGCCCTCCCGCCACAGCAGCAGCATCACGGCGAAGCCGAGGAAGCAGAAGGCGTACCCGACGAGCAGGGTGAACCGGGCGCCGTACCGCTCGACGAGCTTGGCCGAGCGGGGGGCGCACAGCGCCATCAGCACCGGCGAGGGCAGGATCGCGGCACCGGACTGCAGTGAGGTGTAGCCGAGCACGTTCTGCATGAACTGCTGGCCGATGAAGAGCGCGCCCATCAGCGAGCCGAACACGATCATCCCGGCGAGCGCGGCGACCCAGAACGTACGCCGCGACGCCACGGACAGGTCGTAGAGCGGGAACCGGGCGCGGCGCTGGCGCAGCACGAACGCGACCCCGGCCGCCACCGCGACCGCCGCCAGGCCCAGCACCGCAGCGCCCGCGTTCGGCATGGGCGCGAAGTTCACTGCCAGCACCAGCCCCGCGACCATCAGCACCGACAGCACGCCGCCGAGGTTGTCGACGGGCTCGCTGCTCTCGTGGACGTTCGCCGGCACGTTGCGCACCGCCATGAGCAGGGCGACGACCAGCAGCGGCAGCGTGAGCAGGAAGACCGAGCCCCACCAGAAGTACTGCAGCGCGGCGCCCGCCGCGAGCGGGCCCATCGCCGAGATCGCCCCGCCGATGCTCGACCACAGCGCGATCGCCTTCGTCCGGGGCGGACCGGTCCACAGCGCGGCGACCAGCGACAGCGTCGTCGGGTACGCCATGCCCGCCGACAGGCCGCCCAGCACCCGCGCCCCGAACAGCACCGTGTCGCTCGGCGCGTACGCGGCCAGCAGGCACGCGGGTGCGGACAGGCACATGCCCGCGATCAGCATCTTCTTGCGGCCGTGGGTGTCGCCGATCGCGCCCAGGTAGAGCACGGAGGCGGCCAGGCCCAGCGAGTAGCCGACCGCGACCAGGTTCAGCATGGTCTGCGAGGAGTCGAAGTCGCGCCCGATCTCCGGCAGCGCCACGTTGGCCACCGACAGGTTCAGGTTGGCCACCCCGGCGACCAGGATCAGCGCGGTCAGCACCCGCCCCGGGTTCGCGGGCGAGGTGCCGGGGGTTCTGGCCGCCCCCGCCGTCCCGGTATCCGCCATCGTGGACCTCCGCCGCCGACTGTCCCTCCAACCTAAGCCGACACCACCGACCTCGGCGGGCGAACAGCCAGGGTTGCTAAGGTCAGCGCGACAGCGGACCCCTCGCCCAGAAGAGGCCGGATGACCATCAACGAGCACATCAGCCGCTTCGCCGGGCTGCCCGTGGCGGCGTTCGATCCGCACGGCGAGGTCCCGGCCGACCCGGCGGGCTGCGCCTGGCGCGTCGACACCGACTACGACGGCGGGGCGGAGCTGTTCCAGGTGCGCCTGGACGGGTTGCTGAACGCCGACTGGGCGCACCTGGTCACCGCGCTGGTCATCGGCGAGTGGGGCGAGGCCTACGACTCGCCCGCGCCGATCGAGGCGCTGGTCGCCGCGGCCGACCGGCTGCCCGCGCTGCGCGCCCTGTTCCTCGGCGAGATGACCTTCGACGAGCAGGAGATCTCCTGGATCACGCAGGGTGACATCACGCCGCTGCTGGCGGCGTACCCGCGGCTGGAGGTGCTGACCGTGCGGGGTGCGACCGGCCTGGCCCTGTCGCCGGTGCGGCACGACCGGCTGCGCGAGCTGACCATCGAGTCCGGCGGCCTGCCCGCGCACGTCGTGCGCGCCGTCGGCGAGAGCGAGCTGCCCGCGCTGCAGCACCTGGAGCTGTGGCTGGGCACCGCCAACTACGGGGGCGACGCCACCGCCGAGGACCTGGCCCCGATCCTGTCCGGCACCCGGCTGCCCGCGCTGACCTCCCTGGGCGTACGCGACTGCGAGATCATTGACCAGGTCGCGGTGGCACTGGCCGGCGCGCCGGTGGTGGCGCGGCTGGAGCGGCTGGACCTGTCCCTGGGCGTGCTCACCGACGCCGGTGGCGCCGCGCTGCTCGCGGGCCAGCCGCTGACCCACCTCAAGCGGCTCGACCTGCACCACCACTTCCTCAGCGAGCCCATGATGGACCGGCTGTCGGCCGAGCTGGAGGCCGTCGGCGTCGAGCTGGACCTCAGCGACGCCGGCGACCCTGATGACGACGACCGCTTCATCTCCGTATCGGAGTGAGCTGCGCCTGGCGGTGGTCGGCAACCCCGGCAACCGCCGGGTCCGCCTGTTCCTCGACGCGGTACGCGCCGCCGGGCTGCCCGCCCCGCACGTGGTGCCCTGGCAGGCCGTAGCCGCCGGGGCACCCTTCGGCTTCCCCGCCGGAGCGCTGGTGCGGATCGACTCGCCGGGCGAGGACGCCGAGGTCGACCGGCTGCTGCGCGGCGCGCCCCGGCCCGCCCGCCACGGCGAGATCATCGGCCTGCGCACCTGGTACCACGGCTTCAACCGGGCCCTGGCCCGCGTCGCCGACGTCGCCGCCCGCGACGGCGCCGCGCTGCTGCACGACCCCGCCGAGATCGCCGTCCTGTTCGACAAGTCCCGCTGCCACGCCCTGCTCTCGGCCGCCGGGGTCGCCGTCCCGCCCGCCCTGCCCGTCCCGGCGCTGACCGCCGCCGCGCCCGCCCTGCCCGTCCCGGCGCTGACCGCCGCCGTCGCGCCCGCCCTGCCCGTCCCGGCGTTGACCCCCGCCGCGGCGCCCGCCCTGCCGGTGCGCGCACCGGTTGCCGCCTTCGCGCCGGATGGGGCCGAGGCCGGGCCGGGTGCGGCGGTCGCCGTCGGCGAGCGCGGGCCGCGGGTGGTCGGGGCGTGGGACGGGCTGCGCGGAGCGATGCGGGACGCGGGGTGGCACCGGGTGTTCGTGAAGACGCGGCACGGGTCGTCGTCGTCCGGGGTGCTCGCGCTGCAGGTCGCGGGCGCGCGCTGCCAGGCGGTCACCTCGGTGGAGCTGGCCGCCGACGGGCTGTTCAACTCGCTGCGGGTGCGGACCTATACCGACGAGCGGGACGTGGCGGCGATCGTGGAGCGGCTCGCGCCCGAGGGGCTGCACGTGGAGCGGTGGTTTCCGAAGATCGGCTTCGCGGGGCGCACCATCGATCTGCGGGTGCTGGTGATCGGCGGGCGCCCCGCGCACACCGTGGTCCGGGCCAGCCGCCATCCCATGACGAATCTGCACCTCGGCGGCGTCAGGGGCGACCTGGACGCCGTTCGCACCGCCGCCGGCCCGCACTGGGAAGCGGCCATGGACAGCTGCGCCCGCGCGGCCGCCTGCTTCCCCGGCAGCCCGCACGTCGGTGTCGACCTGATGTTCGGCCCCGGCTGGCGCCGCCACGCGATCGCCGAGGTCAACGCCTTCGGCGACCTGCTGCCGAACCTGCTGCACGACGGCCGCGACACCTACGCGGCGCAGCTCGCCGCCCTGGCCGCCGGGACACCATCATCGCCCGCGGTCCACACCGCATATGGTGTGGCCACATCACAGGTGGTGTGACGGCGGCAGAGAAAGACTCTCGCGAACCGGTCGGCGATCACGCCGGGGAGGGACGGGGCCATGACCGACACCGGTCTCGACGGCGGCGTCGCCACGGCGGCCGGTCATGCGCCTGCGGCCGGTCGCGCGCCTGCGGCCGGTCACGCGGCGGCCGGCAGTCTGGCGCCGGTGGGCGGTCTGGCAGCGGCTGACAGTCCGGCGGCGGACAGTCCGGCGGTGGACATGAACGCGTTGCTGGGCGGGCACGACATCCTGTTCGTCACGCTGGACACGCTGCGCTACGACGTGGCGGCCGAGCTGGCCGCGCAGGGGCGCACGCCGCACCTGGCCCGGGTGCTGCCGGGCGGGCGGTGGGAGCGGCGGCACACCCCGGCGTCGTTCACGTACGCGGCGCACCAGGCGTTCTTCGCGGGCTTCCTGCCGACGCCGACCACGCCGGGACGGCACGAGCGGCTGTTCGCGGCGGCGTTCCCCGGCAGCGAGACGTCGACCGGCCGGACCTGGGTGTTCGAGGAGGCCGACGTGGTGACGGCGCTGGACCGGGCCGGATACCACACGCTCTGCCTGGGCGGGGTGGGCTTCTTCAACCGCGCCTCGGCGCTGGGCCGCGTGCTGCCGGACCTGTTCGCCGAGCACCACTGGCGGCCCGAGTTCGGGGTGACCCACCCGGATCCGCTGCGCGCCCAGCTGAACCAGCTGCGCGACAGCATCGCGGCGCTGCCCGCCGACCGGCCCCTGTTCACCTTCCTCAACGTGGCCGCGCTGCACCAGCCCAACCGGCACTACCTGCCGGGCCTGGCCGAGGACGGCCGGGCGAGCCACGCCGCCGCCCTGGCCTACGTGGACACCCGCCTGCCGGAGCTGTTCGCGCTGCTCACCGGCCGGGGGCGGCCCTGCTTCGCGATCGTCTGCGCCGACCACGGCACCGCCTACGGGGAGGACGGGCACACCGGGCACCGGCTCGGGCACGAAGTCGTGTGGACGGTGCCGTACGCGCACTTCACGCTGCGACCGGGGGAGTGGTGACCCCGGTGGCGACCATGCTCGACGGCTCGCCGTACCAGGGCTACCTGTACGCGTACCCGCACAAGACCGCGTACCGGCCGCTGCGGCCGCGCCCGGCGCTGCGCGAGGTGTGGGCCGGTGAACCGCGCGAGGCCCTCTTCCTCTACCTGCACGTGCCGTTCTGCGAGATGCGGTGCGGGTTCTGCAACCTGTTCACCCGGGCCAACCCGCCCGCTGAGCAGGTCGGGGCGTACCTGCGCCAGCTGCGGCACCAGGCGGCGGCCACCGCTGACTCCCTCGGTGGGGCCGGGTTCGCCCGCGCCGCGATCGGCGGCGGCACCCCGACCTACCTGACCGCCGACGAGCTGGCCGAGCTGCTGGCGATCCCGGCGGGGCTGGGCGTGGACCTGCCCCGGGCCGCGCTGTCGGTGGAGACCTCGCCCGCCACCGCGACCGCCGACCGGATCGCGGTGCTGGCCGGGCACGGGGTGCACCGGGTCAGCATGGGCGTGCAGAGCTTCCTCGACGCCGAGGCGCACGCCGCCGGGCGCCCGCAGCGCCGCGCCGAGGTCGAGGCGGCCCTCGACGTGCTGTTCGCCGCGCCCCTCCCGGTACGCAACCTCGACCTGATCTACGGCATCCCCGGGCAGACCGCCGCCACCTGGCAGTTCTCCCTGGACGAGACGCTGCGCCGTCGCCCCGAGGAGGTCTACCTCTACCCGCTGTACGTGCGCCCGCTGACCGGCCTGGCCCGCCGCCACGACACCGCCCCCGACCCGGCCTGGGACGGGCAGCGGCTCGATCTGTACCGCCAGGGCCGCGACGCGCTGCGTGCCGCCGGGTACCGTCAGCTGTCGATGCGGCAGTTCCGCCGGTCCGACGTGCCCGACCCGGACGGGCCGGACTACTGCTGCCAGGACGACGGCATGGTCGGGCTGGGCTGCGGCTCCCGGTCGTACACCCGGGAGCTGCACTACTCGTTCGACTACGCGGTCGGGGTCGGCGGGGTGCGCGCGATCATCGACGACTACCTGCGGCGCCCGCCCGGGGACTTCGCGTACGCCGAGCACGGGTTCCGGCTGGACGCGGTCGAGCAGCGCCGGCGCTGGCTGCTGAAGTCGCTGCTGCGGGTGGACGGGCTCGACCTCGCCGCGTACACGAAACGCTTCGGCACCGACGCGGACCGCGACTTCCCGGCGCTGCCCGAGCTGGCGGCGCGCGGCTGGCTGGACGCCGACGCGGGCGTGCTGCGGCTGACCGACGACGGGCTGGCCCACTCCGACGCGATCGGGCCGTGGCTGGTCTCCGGGCCGGTGCGCGAGCTGATGGCCGGGCACGCGCCGCGATGAACCTGTCCATCCTGTACCGCGGCCCGCTGGCCTCCTGCGACTACGACTGCCCGTACTGCCCGTTCGCGAAGCGGCGCGACAGCCGCGAGCAGCTGCGTGCCGACCGGGCCGCGCTGGCCCGGTTCGTCGAGTGGGCGCGGGCGAACCCGGCCGGCGACCGGATCTCGGTGCTGTTCACGCCGTGGGGCGAGGGGCTGGTGCGGTCCTGGTACCGCCGCGCGCTGGTCGAGCTGTCGCACCTGCCGCACGTGGACCGGGTCGCGATCCAGACCAACCTGTCCGGTCGGCTGGACTGGCTGCTCGACGCGGACCCGGCGCGGGTGGCGCTGTGGGCCACGTACCACCCGGGGCAGGTGGCGCGGGAGCGGTTCCTGGGCAAGGTGTCGTGGCTGGCCGGGCACGGGATCCGGCACTCGGTCGGCATGGTGGGGCTGCCCGAGCACCTGACCGAGGCGCGCGCGGTGCGGGCACTGCTGCCGGAGTCGACGTACCTGTGGGTCAACGCCGCCGAGGGGCTGCGCTACGACGCCGCCGAGGAGGCTTCGTGGACCGGGCTCGACCCGCTGTTCGGGTACAGCGTGCGCCCGCACGCGTCGCTCGGGCACGAGTGCCGCGCGGGCGAGACGGCGCTGTCCGTGCTCGGCGACGGCACCGTGCGCCGCTGCCACTTCCTGCCCGAACCGCTGGGCAACCTGTACGACGGCTCGTACCGCGCCGCGCTGCGCCCGCGCGGGTGCACGAAGGCCGAGTGCGACTGCCACATCGGCTACGTGCACCTCAAACGCCTCGACCTGTACCAGGTGTTCGCGGGCGGGGTGCTCGAACGCGTACCCGCGGCACCCGGTCCGACCTGGGGCGCCCCGGCCGCGGTTATGTCTGCACCAGCGGCTGGTACTCCTCCTCGGTGACCCCGAACGTCCACGCCACTCCGGCCCGGGCGGTGCGGATGGTCGGCGGCACGCGCAGGAAGTACGTCCGGAAGCTGCCGTCCGGCTCGGCCGTCGAGTTGATCACCTCGACCATGACCAGCGGCTCGTCGCCGGGCAGCTCCACCCGCCACAGGATGCCCGTCTCGTCCTGGTGCAGCTGCCGGGCCTTCGACTCGCGCAGGTAGCGGTCGAATCCGAAGAACTCCAGCATCACGCGCCGGACCTCGGCGTTCTCCTCGGCCCGGATGCGCGCCACGGTGAGCCGGGGCAGCTCCGCCGCGACGTCCGGCGGGATCGGCATGCCGCGCCACGCGTACAGCGAGAAGCCGTCCGGGTAGGACAGCGCCGGGCCGGAGCCGTGGTGCAGGCGGCCCAGATTGTCCCGGTGCAGCGCGGTCGGCCGCTCGGTCAGGATCGCGACGTGCTCGAACGCCCACCACCAGCCCGCGCTCGCGGCGACCGCCGCCAGCCCGCCCAGCTCCCCGTCGATGGTCGCGTCGGTGAACGCGGGCAGCCAGGCCGCGTCGTGCTGGCCGTGCACCACGTCGAGCAGCGCCGCCCGCGCCGCCTGCCCCAGCTCGCCGTCGTCGGCGGCGAACTGGGCGTCGAGCCGGGTCCGCAGCGGGGTGACCAGCTGCTCGTTGAGCTGCTGCCAAGGCCGCCGGGCGCTGGCCGCCCAGTGTCGGGCGAAGCCGACCCCGCCCAGCCGGGTGCTCAGCGCGGCGCGGGCACGGGCCCACGGCGCCGTGCGCACCTGCGGCCGCACCGACTTGCCGAGCCGCTGCGCGTCCGGGGCGCAGCCCTGCTTCAGCAGCCGCTGACGCACCAGGTCGGCGGCTGCCGGCAGGGTCCCGCCCGCCTGCGTGGCCAGCAGGGCGACCGCGATCGCCCCGGCCTCCGGCGAACCCAGCCACACGATGCGCTCCGGGGCGGCCAGCCCGGCGGCGGCGTACGCCGCGCGCACCCCCGCCTCGGCGGCGGCCCGCTCGGCGGGCTCGGTGCACAGTCCCGAGCCGAGCCAGGCCTCGGCGCGCCGGGCCAGGTCCATGTCCTGCAACAGCATCGGCTCGCCTCTCAGTCCGCGACCGGGCGGATCGCGCCGGGGAAGTACTCCCGCTGGCGGATCACCTTGTAGATGCCGACCGGCAGCGCGATCGCGCCGTGCTCCTCGTGGCCGAGGCGGCCGTAGCCCTCGACGATCACGTAGAGGCTGGCCGGATCGTCGGGCGGGCAGAGCAGGCTCACCCGCTCGCCGGTGAGCACGTGCGCGTGACCGGTGGCCTCGCCGTACGCCAGCACCATCCGGTTGCTGCGGTCGCGCGGCGCGTCGACCAGCCCGACCGGCAGCGCCTCCCGCGCTATCGGCTGGACCAGCACGTCTCCCTGTCGGTACATCGCTTCCGCCCTCATCGCTCCATGGTGGACGCCCCGACGCTAGTCCGACGGTCCGACAGATCCACCGGATGACGGCGCGCCGCCTGCCCGCCGCGCCCGCCTGAGCGGACCCGGGCAGCGCGCCCGGGTCCGCGTTAAGAAGGGGCCCTTCTGCTATGGAAAGCGATAAGAAGGGTCCCTTCCTTTCCTCTAGGCGAGAGCGGGCTCGGCGAGCGGGGCGGGGGCGGGCGCCGTGGCCGGCGCCTGGCGGGCCCGCCGCGGCAGCGCGAACGCCAGCCCGAAGGCGGCCACCGTCAGCGCGAGCGCGATCAGCGTGACGTGCTGGACCGCGGGCAGGAACGCCGCCGACGCGCCGACCGTCGTGAAGAACACCGTGCCGAGGGCGGCCACGCCCAGCGACGAGCCGAGCTGCTGGATGGACTCGAGGATGCCCGCGGCCGAGCCGACCTCGTGGTCGGCGATCTCGCCCATGATGACGTCGAACAGCGGCACGAAGATCATGCCCATGCCCGCGCCGTACACCAGCAGCGGCACGCTCAGGCTCCAGCCGCCGACGCCCATGCCCCGGCTGGAGAGGGCGGCGTACAGCAGGACCAGGCCGACGGCCATCACGGCCAGGCCGAGGTGCAGGATGCGGCGGCCCAGCCTCGCCATCGCCCCGGCGCTGAAGCCCGAGCCGAGGAACGCGCCGATCGCCCAGGCGGACATGGCCACGCTCGCGCCGATCGGGCTGCGGCCCTGGCCGAGCTGGAGGAACAGGCCGACGGAGAGGGAGAAGCCGACGATGGCGCCGAAGAAGACGAGGACGAACAGCGCGCCGGAGGTGTAGGAGCGTTTGGCGAACACGCTCAGCTCGACCAGCGGCGTGCCGCCGGACGCCTTGCGGCGCAGCTGGTGGGCGGTGAACAGGCCGAGGACGGCGGCGGAGGCGGCCAGCATCGCCCAGGTCCAGGCGGGCCAGCCCGCTTCGCGGCCCTGCATCAGCGGGTAGACCAGAAGGAACATGCCCGCCCCGGCCAGCAGCGCGCCGGTGAGGTCGAGTCGCCGCACCGCCAGCGCGGCCCGGCCGGCGGGCAGCGTACGCAGGCCGGCCAGCAGCGCGAACGCGCCCAGGGGCAGGTTTATGCCGAACACCATGCGCCAGCCGGTGCCGAAGACGTCGGCGTCGACCAGGGCTCCGGCGACGATGGGGCCGAGGATGGTGGACAGGCCGATCGCGGGTCCGAACGCGCCGAACGCCTTGCCGAGGTCGGCGGGGCCGAACAGGTCGCGGATCAGGCCGAAGCCCTGCGGGATCATCACCGCCCCGAACAGGCCCTGCACCACCCGGGCGGCGATCAGCGCGCCGGGCGACCAGGCCGCCGCGCACAGCAGCGACGCGGCGACGAAGCCGACCACGCCGAGCAGCAGCATCCGCCGCCGTCCGAACATGTCGCCGAGGCGTCCGCCGACGAGCAGGCCGACGGCCAGCGCCAGGGTGTATCCGGCGGCGATCCACTGCAGGTCGGCGTAGTCGCCGTGCAGGTCGGCCAGGATCGAGGGGGCGGCGACGTTCACGACGGTCGCGTCGAGCAGGTTCATGAGGGTGGCGGCCAGGATCGCGAGCAGGCCGAGCCAGCGCCGACCGTTGCTGATGTTCGTCATGACCAGAACCCTGCCAGGGCATCAGGAAAGGTTCGTTCCTAATGCCCTGGCAGGATGAGAAACATGTTGGAGACCTCAGCCCGCCTGCTGCGACTGCTGTCGCTGCTGCAGACCCCGCGCGAGTGGAGCGGCCCGGAACTGGCCGACCGCCTCGACGTCAGCACCCGCACCATTCGCAACGACGTGGAGCGGCTGCGCAGCCTCGGCTACCCCGTGCACGCCACCCGGGGCGCGATCGGCGGCTACCGGCTCGGCGCCGGGGCGAACCTGCCGCCGCTGCTGCTCGACGACGAGGAGGCGGTCGCGGTCGCGGTGGGGCTGCGTACCGCGGCGAGCGGGTCGATCGCGGGGATCGAGGAGACGTCCCTGCGGGCGCTGGCCAAGGTGGAGCAGGTGCTGCCGGTACGGCTGCGGCGGCGGGTGAACGCGCTGCAGTCGTACACGGTGGCGGTGCCCTCGGCCCGGCGCGGCCCGCAGGTGGACGCCTCCGTGCTCACGACGCTGGCCGCCGCCTGCCGCGACGCCGAGCGGGTGCGGTTCGACTACCGGGCCCACGACGGCACCGCCACCCGCCGCGACGTCGAGCCCTACCGCCTGGTCAACTGGGGTCGCAAGTGGTACCTCGTCGGCTACGACACCGCTCGCGGCGACTGGCGCACGTTCCGGGTGGACCGGATCGAGCCGCGCACGCCCGGCGGGCCGCGCTTCGCCCCGCGCCCGCTGCCCGCCGACGACCTCGCCGCGTACGTCTCCCGGGGCGTCTCCACCGCCGCCTGGCACTATAGGGCGCGGCTCATCGTGCGCGCGCCCGCCGACGTGATCGCGCAGCGGCTGCCCGCCTCGGCCGGGTCGGTCGAGGTCGCCGACGAGCACAGCTGCGCCGTGACCATCGGCGCCGACAACCCCGAGACCATGGCGCTGTGGCTGGGCCTGCTAGACGCCGACTTCACCGTGGTCGACGCGCCGGAGCTGGCAACGGCGCTGCGGGCACTGGCCGAGCGCCTGCACCGCGCCGCCGGATAGCCGCCGGATTGCCGTTGCCACCGGCCCGTCCAGCCGCGAGGATCGGGGCAAGATGTCCTTCATCCTTCACGAGAGCACGCGGCTGGGTTACGCCGCGGACAGCCTGGCGGGTCTGACCGTCGGCGACGCGCTGGGAGCGCAGTACTTCACGGTCGGCCCCAAGGTCGACGAGCTGATGGCGGGCACGGTCCCGCCGCCGGTCTGGGAATGGACCGACGACAGCGAGATGGCCTGCTCGGTGCTGTGGATGCTGCGCCGGGCCGGCCGGATCGACCCCGACGAGCTGGTCGGGTCGTTCGCCCAGCGGTGCGAACCGAACCGCGGCTACGGCGTCGGCGCGTTCGTGCTGCTGCACAACGTCCGCCAGGGCGTGCCGTGGCAGCAGGCCGCGGCCGAACTCTTCGACGGCCAGGGCTCCTGCGGCAACGGGGCCGCGATGCGGGTGGCGCCGCTGGGGGCGTACTTCGCGGGCGACCCGGCGCGGGCCGCCGCGCAGGCCGAGCTGTCGGCCCGGGTCACCCACGCCCATCCGGAGGGGGTGGCGGGCGCCGTCGGGGTCGCGGTCGCGGCCAGCCTCGCGGTCGCGGGCCGCCTCTCGGGGGTACGCCCGAAGCCCGGTCCGTTCCTCGACGCCGTCCTGGCGCACCTGCCGCCCGGCACGGTCCGCAAGTACACGGCGGCCGCGCGGCGCATGCTGCACGTCCCTGTCGCCGAGGCCGCGTACGTGCTGGGCAACGGGTCCGGGGTCACCGCGCAGGACACGGTGCCGTTCACGCTGTGGACGGCGGCGCGGTGGCTCGACGACTACCCGGCCGCGATCCGGGCCTGCGTGAGCGCGGGCGGCGACATCGACACGACGGCCGCGATCGCGGGCGGCATCGTGGCGTCGTACACCGGCCTGGGCGGCATCCCCGCCGACTGGCTCGCCGCCCGCGAACCGCTGCCGGACTGGCTCGACGAGTGATCCGAATCGTGGACGCCGGGTGCTGCCAGAGCGACACCCAGCGTCCACGATTCGCGATCTAGTCCTGTGGCGTCGTGAGGGCGGCGCGGCGGCGGGTGAACAGCAGCCCGGCCAGGCCGAGCGCCAGCAGCGCGGCGACGACGACCGCGATGGCGATCCAGGTGCTACCGCTGTCGCCGGTCTGCGCGGCGGGCTCGGCCACGACCGGCGCCGCCGGGCTGTCGGTCGGCACCGGACCGGTCGACGGCTCGGCCGATGCCGACGGCGATGGGGACGGCAGGGCCGACGGTGACGCCGAGGCGGTCGGCTTCGGCTTGCCGCCACCGGACGAGCCGCCCGAGGAGCCGCCGGACGACCCGCCCGAGCAGCCCGCCACCTTGATCCGGAAGTCGCCGTTCTCGTTGTAGGGGAACGTCTCCTGGACGCCCCAGGTCATGCCGGTGAGGCCGCCGCCCGGACCGTCGCCGGGCTTCGGCTTGTCGCAGCCGTTGATCTTGTAGACCAGGGTGAACGTGACGGTGGCGCCCACCGCGACCCCGTCGGCCCGGCAGTCGACCGTCCCACCGGACACCGTGCAGCCCGAGCTCACGCTCTGCGGCACCGTGCCGGCCTGCGGCCGTACGCCGACCGACACCCACGGCTCGGTGCTCGGGCCGTTGTTGTGCAGGATGTACTTCACCGTCGCGGTGCCGCCGACGCTGCCGGAGGTGGCCGTCGTGCGCACCGAGATGTCGGTCGCGGTCGGGTCGGCGGAGATGACCACGCGGCCGGTCTCGGTCATGTCCGACGACGGCACACTCGACTTCAGTTTCACCGAGCCGCCCGACCCGGTGGTCGCCCCGGACTTGGCCCGCAGCAGCAGGTACGCCTTCGCGTCGCCGTTGATCGTGCCGAAGTCGCAGGTGTAGACCGCGCCGGAGCGGGTGCACGGACCCTGGGCGCCGACGACGGTCACCTTGGCGGTGTTCAGGCCCGACGTGTCGAGGGTGACCTTCGCGTTGGTGGCCCGGCCGGTCGACCGCAGCCCGAACGGCACCTTGACCTGCGCGCCGTCGCGCGGCACGACCGCCTCGCAGCCCGAGCAGTAGACGAGCCAGAACGGCGAGACGTACACCCCGGCCCGCGCCGGTTCGGCCCGCCCGGCCGCGCCCGCGACCACCCCGCCCAGCAGCAGCAGCGCGGCCAGTGCGACCCGGCCCCACCTGCTGCGACGACCCCCGTGCGCCATGCTTGACCCTCCTCCAGACGACTTCCCGCGCAGTGTAGGTGAGCTGCACTCGCCTTGCGGGGGCGCCCGGGGAGGCTGTGTGAAGGGTCTGCGGTGGCCCGCATTGTGGTGTCGCTCACTCGGGATGCGACAGCGGGCGGTGCGGGGTAGTTTTCTTTTCGTGACATTCAGCGCGCTCGCCGGTCCACTTCGGTGGGTTGCGCGCCTGTCGCTGCGCCTGCTCGCGGCGCTGGTGCTGATGTCGCTGCTGTCCAGCCCGGCCGGCGCCTGCCCGGTGGTGTCCACTGAGGACACCCCGAGAAGCGGCACGGCCACCGTCGTCGAACTCGCCCCGACCGGTCCGGCGGCCACCGCCGACGCCCCCGCCGCCTGCGACGCCGCCCCGGTCGTCCAGCTGCGCATCGGCGCCGGCGAGCCGGTCACCTTCACGTCCGGGCCGCAGACGTGCCCGCAGCCGCTCGGCGACCCCTTCGCCGACGGGCTGACCTCCCGCGCCCCGCCCGCCGCGCACTGAGCCGGCGGCGCACGCCGCACCCCCTCACCGCGCTCCCGCGCATCCCCTGCACCGTGCTGCCCACCGCCGGACGCCGCCGCGTCGCGGCCGGGCGCGCGTACCCCACCACCACACCGCTCACCCCGAGGTGTCGAACCATGGACGTCGTCTTCGCCAACCTGCTGCTCGACCTGTCCCACGCCGCGCTGATCTGGCTCGGCCTGGCCGCCGCCGCCGCGGTCGCCACGGTCGCGCTGATCGCCTACCACCGCACCGACGCCGACGGTGAGCGCACCGGCGCCCCCACCCTCGCCGTCCCGCTGCGCCGCATCGGCGAGCTGCTGCGCGAGGCCGTCACCGGCCCGGCCGCCGAGCAGCTCCAGCCGGCCGTCGCCGGCCCGTCGACCGGACAGCTGCTCGCCGCGCACACCCGTACGCTGCAGCAGCGCGCCAAGGAGGCGGCGCAGGCGGCCGAGCGGGCCGCCTCGCTGGCCCGCCGCCGCCGCGAGGAGTGGCTGACCGCCCAGGACGCCGCCGACCGCGCCTGGCAGGAGTTCGACGCCGCCGACACTGACGCGCGCCGGGTGCTGGCCGCCAACGCCATCCCGCTGCCCCGCACCCCCCAGACCCCCGCCGAGTACGCCTTCCGCGAGCGCTTCCTGCACCGCGGCGCCATGTCGGCGTGCTCGCACAACCGCCTGTCGGCGCTGGAGCTGAGCGACGCGCTGGCGCACCGGGGCGGCTGGGACCCGCGCCGCCACCCGATCGAGCAGGAAACCGTACTGAGCCGGGCGGCCCGCGAGACCCTGCGCGAGGAGTACGGCCGCGCCGCCGCCCGGGAGAAGACCGCGTGGCTGGCCAGCGAGGCCGCGGCCGCCGCGGCGGCGAGCCTGCGCAGGGCGGCCGACGCGGCGGGCACCCGGGCCCGCTGGGCGCAGCGCCGCACCGTGCCGGGGGCCGTCGCGGCCACCCCGGACCAGACCATGGTGCTGCCGGTGATTCAGGCGGCGGACAGCGCGTCGCGGTGACGGTCGAGGTGGGCCGCGTCGGCGTCGTACAGGTCGGCGTGGCCCTCGGCCAGGTGCCGGGTGAACGCGGGGTGGCCGAGGGCGGCCTGGTCGCGGATGTGCCCGGCCAGCGCCCGCACCCGGCGTACGGCCGTCCCGGGCAGGCGCCGCCGGTCGGCCGCGTCGAGGCCGTACGCGTCGGACAGCAGCCGCAGGCGGCGCAGCTGCTCGGGTAGCGGTGCGGTGAAGTCGGGGTTGCCCGGCCCGCTCAGCGGCACGAACCGGTACGCCGTGTACGCCACGTCCCACAGGCGCGGCCCCGGATGGGCGGTGTCGAAGTCGATCGCCGCCACCAGCTCCCCGCCCCGGAACACGCAGTTGTACGGCGCCAGGTCGCCGTGGCACACCACCTCGGCCGGCTTGCGCGGCGGCAGCTGCCACACCGCGTCCGGCGGCGGGGTGAACCCGGCGGTCGCGTCGTGCAGGCGGCGCAGCAGGGTGCCGACCGCGACCAGGGCGGCGTCGGTGCGGACGTACTCCGGCAGCGGGTAGTCGGGGACCTCGCCCGCGATGAAGTCGAGCACCTCCCGGCCGGCGCCGTCGTGCCCGTGCACCGCCGGGGCCTGGGTGAACCCGGCCGCGCGCAGGTGCCGCAGCAGCGCATGCACGGCCGGGGTCCACGGACCGACGGGCCGGTGCACGAACCGTCCGACCCGCTCCACCTCGTTGACGCCCCCGGCGAACCGCTCCTGCCCCTCCACACCGGGCACCGTACCCGCCGCCCAACCCTCGCGCGCCGCGCTGGGTGCGTTCCGCCCGCTGGACGGGAGCAGTTTCGGGGAGAGTGCTGGAATCTTGGGCCGCTTTCGCGCAGTTTCCCCGAAACTGCAGCCCCGCGCGTAGCGGAGGGTGATCTGGGCGACGGGACGGGTGGGTAGCTGGGGGATATATCGGGCGGATGGAAGCGGACGGGGGTGACGGGAGGGTGCGGAGGAGGCGGAACCGGCGGCGGGTAGGTATACGCTCCGTGTTCGCCATACACACGGAAAGTAAAAAAATCTTGGGTTTGCCCTGGACGATGCCGTGGTCGGCGACGTAGCGTGATCGGCAGGCACGAAGCTCGAGGAAAGCCCGGAGCTCGAAACCACGTTTCGGGGGTCCCGAAGGGCGAGGCCCGGCCGAAAGCTCTTTCGGCTGGTGGCGCCGAGTGGAGTGCCCGGGGGATGGGTGGCCTGCCGTTGGGGGACGGCACCACCCGAACAGATGGTGGCCGGTGGCGGCGCTAACGGGGGTGAGCGCCGCCACCGGGCCACCTTTTCTGTACCCGTGATCAGGCCCGGACCGCGTCCAGGTCGGTGCGGGTGAGCAGGGCGTGCAGGGTGATCGCGTGCTCGGCCAGGGCCGCCGCGCCGCCCTCCTCGCGGTCGATGACGCACACCGCGTGCTCGGCCACGGCGCCGAGTTCCCGCAGCTGAGCCGTGGAGATGACGATCTGCCCGCCCGAGGTGACCACGTCCTCGACGACGGTCACCCGGCGCCCCGCGACGTCGGCGCCTTCGGCCAGCCGCGCGGTGCCGTACGCCTTGGCGGCCTTGCGGACGAAGGCGCACGGCAGGCCGGTGTGCCGCCCCAGTGCGGTGACCACGGCGATACCGCCCATCTCCAGCCCGGCCAGGACCTCGGTGTCGGCCGGAACCAGGGCGGCCAGCTGCTCGGCGAGCGCGTCCAGCAGCACCGGGTCGGCCTCGAAGCGATACTTGTCGAAGTACTCGGTGGCGGTGCGCCCCGACCGGAGCAGGAACTCGCCCCGCAGGCGGCAGCGCTGATCGACGGCGGCAGCCAACTCGTCACGATTCACGGTGATCATCATGCCAGCGGCGCCGCCGCGGCCCTCCGACGCGGTACGGGTCCCTGCGACCGGTCAGTCGCACCAGGGCGGTGGCGGCTCTAGCCGCGCAGGAACTCCAGCAGCAGCGGGTTCAGCGCCGCCGGGTCCTCCAGGTTCGGCAGGTGGCCCGCCCAGTCGAGGCCGGTGTGCCGCGCCCCCGGGGTGTGCGCGGCCAGGTACTCCGCGGTCTGGAGGAAGAAGTCCAGGTCATGGGCGCCGGAGACGACCAGCGTACGGGCCGTGACCGCGCCGAGGTCGTGGTCGGTGTCGGACCGGCCGACATCCGCGCCGCCGACCTGCACCTCGAAGTTGTGCAACTGCATCGCGGCGACGCGCTCGCGGGTGGCCGCGTCGGCGCGCGGGCCGAGGAAGGTCGCCACGTTCAGCGCCGCCGCACCGGCCAGGTCACCGGCCTCGACCAGCTTCTCCTCCTGCTCGGCGAAGGCGGCGATGGCCTCGGTGGGGGCCTGGTCGCGCCGGGCGGCGCACACCAGGGCCAGTGCGGTGACGCGGTGCGGCCACCGGGCCGCGATCTCCTGCGACACCCGGCCGCCATAGGACGCCCCGACCAGGGCGAACTGCCCTATGCCGTACGAGTCCAGCAGCGCGAGCACATCCTCGGCATTGTTGTACGGCCCCGCCGGGTACGGCGTGTCGCCGAACCCGCGGAAGTCGGCGCGCAGCACCCGGTACCCGGCAGCCAGCAGCGGATCACGCTGGGGCTCCCACATCCGGCGATCGCACACCGAGGAGTGCAGCAGCACCACCGTCTCGGCGTCGGCCGGTCCCTCAAGATCATGAGCAAGAAGCATGCGCGCGAGCTTACGCCTGCCCCGCCGCACCCTGCCGCCCATTTCACCCCCAGCACAACTCCCCATCCCCGCCCCGCGACGAGGGCCCGCAGCGAGTGCCTGCGCCGAAGACCTACGACGAAGGCCGCGGCGACTGCCTGCGCCGAAGACCTACGACGAAGGCCGCGGCGACTGCCTGCGCCGAAGACCTACGACGAAGGGCGCGGCGACTGCCTGCGCCGAAGACCTGCGGCGAAGACCTGCGGCGAGGGCCTGCGGCGAGGGCCTGCGGCGAGGGCCTGCGGCGAGGGCCTGCGGCGAGGGCCTGCGGCGAAGGTCTGCGGCGAAAGGCTGGGTGAAGGGCTGGGCAAAAGGCTGCGGGGAGGATCGGCGGGTGCAAGTGATCGGCGATTGAGGTCGGAAGTCAACGTTGGGCCGGTGGCCTGTGCAGCGGCGCGACCGGAGGCTGCGATCTTGGGCCTGCTTCGCGCCGTGATCACCGTCTGCGGTCAGCACGTCGCCTTCTGGCCAAGCCTCCGACCGCAGATGGCGATCATCGGCCCAGCAGGCGTTGTTGATCGCTGGCTGCGGTCGGAATACGAGCTACCCGCTCCGGCTCGAGCTGCCCCAGCCCCTGCGTTGTGTCCGGAGGCCGTGATCTTCGAGCTGTCCTATCCGGTGATCGCCGTCTGATGTCCGAACCCGGCTCTGTGGGCGAGGTTCCGACCGCAGACAGCGATCACCGAGGGGTGGGCCCGGGTGGTGACCGCAGGCGGCGATCACTGAGGTTGTGGGCCCGGGTGGTGACCGCAGGCGGCGATCACCCAGGTTGTGGGTGCGGATGGGTGACCGTAGGTGGCGATCACTGAGGTTGTGGGTGCGGCCGTCAGGTGTGGGTGGGGGAGGCCGGGGTGGCGGGGACGGGGGCGCGGCCGCGTACCGTGGGGGCGCCGAGGATGGACAGGACCATGGTCTGGTCCGGCTCAGGTGCGGGTGCGATGACCGCGACCACCTCCCGGTGGTGCCGCCCCACCCTCGCCCGCTCCTTCAGCCGCCGCCGGGGCACGTCCTCGACCCACCCGATCAGCCAGCAGACGCCCCCGATGAGCAGGCACGACAGGGCCAGCTTCAGCACGATCGCCAGCGGCTCGTTGTTCAGGCTCCATACCCGCGACTTCTCCAGCAGCAGGATCGCGGTCATGACGGCGAGCTGGTGCCACAGGAACATGGTCAGCGACCGTCCGCTGATCCACTCGATCAGCCGCCGGAACCGGGTGCGGGCCGACAGCCAGGCCAGTTTCGGGTCCCAGTGCAGCATCGGCACGATGAACGCCGTACACCAGAGCAGTTGGGCGACCGGGCTGGCCTGGAGCAGTCCGCGCTCGGGCGGGAAGGCCTGCAGCCAGGCGAGGGCGGCGCCGACGAGCAGTCCGGCGAGGGCGAACACGAGGCGGCGGTTGATCCGCTGCAGCCGTCCGGTGGCGTGCCAGTAGCCGAGGACCCAGCAGGGTGCGTAGATGCCCAGCGTCTGGGTGACGTCGGCCAGCCAGGAGCTGAAGCCGATGTGCGGGGACACGAGCAGCAGGCTGGCGGGGGCGAGCGCGGTGAGCAGGGGGCGGCGGCGGTAGCAGTACCAGAGGAGCGGGGCGAGCAGGGTGAGCCACAGGTAGGTGCGGATGTACCAGAGCACGCCGGTGATGGGTACCGCCCAGTCGTTGCCGGGCGGGTCGGACAGCGGGAAGACCCACGCGAGCACGGCGGTCTCGTTGAAGGGGCGCGCGTCGCGGTCGCCCCACCCCATGACCCACATGAGGGGTACGAGTACGAGCCCCGCCGCCCACACCGCGGGCATGACCCGCCGCCACCGGCTCCAGATCGCGATCTCGGGCCGGTCCTTCGCCTTGATCATCGATCGGGCCATCAGGGATCCGGCCAGCGCGAACATGACGCCCATGGAGGGCAGCGCGAACCCGAGCCAGGCGAATCCGGTGGCGTGGAAGGCGACGACGCGGACCATGGCCAGCGCCCGCAGCAGGTCGAGGTAGAACTGCCGTCCGGTGGTGACGACGGCCGCCGGCTCCAGCGTCCGGGGGGCGGCGCCCTCCTTGGCCTCGTTGCGGGTCTGCCAGGACTTGTGGCGCAGGTTCATCAGCCCGGCCAGCACGGCCGGACCGACCACGACCAGCTGGAACACGTACAGGGCGGGGGTGAGGAACAGCCAGGTGGTGAAGCGTTCGGCCAGCGGTACGCCCTTGCGGTCGAACAGGTAGATGGTGGTCTGCGCGTAGAGGAACGCCACCCACAGGCCGACGCCGACCCACGGGACGCGCCACTGCGCGAACGGGAACACCATCAGCGCGCCGAGGATGAAGATCGGTGCCAGGCACATCAGCGCGAAGTCGAAGGTACGCAGCCAGAACGACCAGCCGTTGAGGTAGCGGATGTCCAGCGCGGTGACCCGGTAGTAGTCCCGCGCCCAGCGGATGCGCTGCCGGAACAGGTCGGGGGCGTTGTCGGGCACGGCGGTGTGCACGATCGCGTCGGCGACGGCGGCGGTGGTGCCGCGCCGCTGCGCGAAGTGGGTCAGGTGCCGGTCGTCGGCGACGCCGCGGCGCAGGTACTCGGTGAGGTTGTCCATGACGACCTCGGCCCGCCAGACCGCGAGCGCGCCGGAGGCGGTGAAGATGTCGCCGGTGGCCGACAGCCCGTCCCGGATGACCAGGCAGCTGTGCAGGTAGTGCAGGTCGGTGACCTTCGTGATCAGGTTCTCGGCCCGGTTCATCGCGTACACGACGCCGGTGACGCCCTGGATCTTCGGGTCGGCGAAGCGGCGCAGGCAGCGCTCGACGGCGTGCCGGTCCACCACGGAGTCGCTGTCGACGGTGACGACGAAGTCGAAGTTCTCCAGCTCGGCCACCAGCGCGGTGGCCTGCGCGTGGTGCTTGCCGCCGTTCTCGCGCTTGTGCCAGATGACGCGCGCGTGCTGGAACGGCGGCAGCTCCGCGGCCGACCCGTCGTCGACGACGTGGATGACGTCGGGCACCACGGTCCCGTTGAGGAGGCTGCGGACCGTGTCGTGCAGCATCTCCGGGTCCTCGTTGTACGCCGGCACCACCGCGATGATGCGCCCCTGCGGCAGCGGCAGGTTCCGGTGGCGCCGCAGCAGGCCCGCGACCAGGATGCCGAGCGAGTACAGCAGCACGACCAGGGACAGGATGCGCTCGGCGGAGTCGACGCCGACCAGTTTCACGTAGGCGACGGTCACGGCGGCGCAGACGGCCGCCGCCGCGAACCGCGCCCACTGGCTACCGGCGCGCACCGGCGCCCCGCCCGTCGGTGCGGACCGCGGCGCGGCCGACGGCCCGGTGCCGCGCCCGCGGCCGGGCCGCGATGACGGCCCGTTCGCGCTGGCTGTACATCCGCAGCAGCACCACGCCGACCAGCACCGCGCTCAGCGCGGCCGAGATGACCTTGAGTACGACACCGGGTGCGAGCAGCATGCTCACGCCCGTCACCGGCAGGATGTGTTGGCTCGAGCCGAACGCCATCGAGAGGCTCCCCTGTGTGGACGCGCCGGGGGAAGCGGCGCGTCGATGTAGGTCCGGAGTGGACCCGCTACCTGTCCACAGCAACGACGCGAACGGGTTCGCGGCAGAGGTCGGCGACGTGATCCATGCGTCGGGATTAGGCCGCCCATTGCAGGTCGTCGCGGCATGGCCGGAATCGGTTGTCCGACTGGACTAACCCCATCGGGCGGATCTTCGCCGTACGCGATTTCGGGCGGCTTCCGCCGCTTCCTGCCGGGGCGGTCGGCAGATGGCACTCGTGACGACTCCGCCATCGCGCACCGACAGGAACACGATGACCGCCACCGTGTACGAAGCCCCGCCCGCCGCCGACCCCGCACCCGCGCCGACCCGCCGTGACCGGACCGACAGGCAGCCCTCGTTCCGGCCCGACGTCGAGGGGCTGCGGGCGCTGGCCGTGACCGTGGTGGTGCTGTTCCACGCCGGGGTCGGCGTGCTGTCCGGCGGCTACGTCGGCGTCGACGTGTTCTTCGTGATCTCCGGCTTCCTCATCACCGGGCACCTGCTCAAGGAGGTACGCAGGACCGGCACCATCTCCATCGGCGGCTTCTACGCCCGCCGGGCGCTGCGCCTGCTGCCCGCCGCCACCTTCGTCACGGCGGTCACCGTGCTCGTGTCCTGGCTGTGGCTGCCGCCGGTGCGCTTCGCCCAGATCGCGGGCGACGCGCTGGCCACCACCTTCTACGGCATGAACTACCGGCTCGCGCTGCAGGGCACCGACTACCTGGGTGCGGCGCAGACCCCGTCGCCGCTGCAGCACTTCTGGAGCCTCGCCGTCGAGGAGCAGTTCTACGTCGTATGGCCGCTGCTGCTCATCGCCGCGGTGCTGCTCACCCGCCGCCGCCCGCACCTGCGCCACCGCGTCGTGCTCACCGTCTTCGCGCTCATCTTCGGGGTGTCGTTCGGGCTGTCGGTGTGGCAGACGAGCGTGTCGGCACCCTGGGCGTACTTCGGCATGCAGACGCGGGCCTGGGAACTGGCCGCGGGCGGCCTGGTCGCCGCGACGGTGCACCACTGGGAGCGGCTGCCCGTCCGCCTCGCCATCGGGCTGCGCTGGCTGGGCCTGGCCGCCATCGTCTACTCGGCGCTGACGTTCACCGAGGCCACCGCCTTCCCCGGGTACGCGGCGGCGCTGCCGGTGCTGGCGACCGCGCTGGTGCTCGGCGCGGGCTGCGCGCACCCGTGGTCGACCGTGCTGAGCCTGGCTCCGGTGCAGGTCACCGGACGGCTGTCGTACGGCTGGTACCTGTGGCACTGGCCGGTGCTGATCGTCGCGCCGTACGTCTTCGGCGAGCTGCCCACCGCGAAGCTGGTCGTGCTGGCCGGGCTGTCGTACCTGCTGGCCGCCGCGACCCTGCGCCGGGTCGAGGACCCGATGCGCTCCGCCCCGCGCCTGCGCCGCCGCCCCTGGCACGGCATCGCCCTGGGCGTCGGGCTGTCGTCGCTGCTGGCCGCGGCCGCGGTGGCGGCACCGGTGCTGGTGCCGCCGCGCAGCACCGGTGTCGGCCAGGCCCTGGACATGTCCGCGGCGCTGCGCGACGCCACCGGCGCCGAGCGCGAACTGATCAACGCGGTCGCGGCGGGCGCCGAGTCGCGCAACGTGCCCGCCAACCTGACCCCGACCGCGGAGCACGCCGAGGTCGACGTGCCGCAGCTCTACCGCGACGGCTGCGACCCCGCGTTCACGGAGTCCGAGGTGCGCAAACCCTGCCTGTACGGCGACACCGGCTCGGCCGTGACCATGGTGCTGTTCGGCGACTCGCACGCCGGGCACTGGTTCCCGCCGCTGGAGCAGATCGCCAAGGACCGCGGCTGGCGGCTGGCGGTGGTCACCAAGTCGGCCTGCTCCGCCGCGACCACCCTCATCTACATGCCGAACCTGAAGCGGAACTACACCGAGTGCGTGCAGTGGCGCGACGCGGCCGTCGACTACATCCGCTCGCTGCGCCCCGCCCTGGTCGTGATGTCGTCCAACGGCAACGGCGACGCGGTCGACGTCGGCGCCGACCAGGCCGTCGGCTGGGCGGGCGCGTGGCGCAAGACCTTCTCCCGGCTCGCCCAGCCCGGCACGCGGCAGGTGCTGATCAGCGACACCGCCTGGCCCGCGGGCGACGCCCCCGAGTGCGTCTCGGCCCACCTGAGCAGCGTCGACGTCTGCCACCGCCCGACCCAGGCCGCGATCGGCGACGGCCGCCGCCGGGCCATGGTCGCCGAGGCCGCCCGCCTCGACGGCGTCACCGTGATCGACCCGCTGCCGTGGCTGTGCACCCAGGCCCGCTGCCCCGTCATCGTCGGCAACACCCTCGTCTACAAGGACAACAGCCACCTCACCGCCACCTACGCCCGCCTGCTCACCCCCGTCCTCGCCCCCCACCTCCCCCAGCCCTGAGGTAAGGAAGGGTCCCTTCTTATCGCTTTCCGTAGTGGAAGGGGCCCTTCTTAACCGCGCGGTCCGGGGCGGGGGCGGGGCATAATGCCTGGATGCAGCTCACGAAGACGTTCACCGAAGAGCAGTTCGCCCGCGCGCTGGAGTCGTGGGCGTGGCTCGATCTGGCCGGGCGCAAGCCGGTCTTCACCTCGCTGTTCGGCGACGTCTTCCTCGTCGGCACCGACGGCGTCAGCTACCTCGACGTGATCGAGGGCAAGCTGCTGGCCGGCATCTGGCCGGACGGCGCCGCCCTCGAGGCGATGCTGAACACCGAGGCGGGGGAGGACCGCTACCTGCTCGGCGGCCTGGCGCTGGGTGCGCAGGCCAAGGGGCTGACCCTCGGCCCCGACCAGGTCTTCACGTTCATGCCGCCGCCGGTGCTGGGCGGCAAGGTCGGCCTGGAGACCGTCGAGGTGGCCGACTTCGTCGTCGCGGTGGACATCGCGGGCCAGATCCACGACCAGATCCGCGCCCTCCCACCCGGCACCCCCATCGGCAGCATCAAGATCGCCTGAAGCGCCCCCGCGGCGCGGCGGGGCGGGGCGCGCGGCGGGGCGGGCGGGGCGGGGTCAGGTGTTCATCAGGCGGGGGGCCAGGTCGGGGGCGGCTGCGTCCGCGCGGGTGATCCGGGTCGCCAGGGTGCGGGACCAGGTGGCCAGTTCGTCGGCGGCGATGCCGTGCGGGGGCTCGGCGCCGTACGCGGCGATGCGGTCGGCGGCCCGGTTCAGCAGCCGGGCCGCGCCCGTGGCGTTGCCGCGCCGGACGTGGGTCAGCCCGACCGCCAGCTGCGCCAGCCCGCGCCACAGCTCCCGTTCCGGCTCCGGCGCGTCCTTCCAGGCCGCCTCCAGCACCTCGTGGGCGTGGAACGGGCGCCCCGCGTCGAGCAGGCGCTGTGCTTCGGCCAGTGACTCGGCGGGGGACAGGTGCAGGTCGTCGGGGGTGGTGGCGATGCCCGCCGCCCCGTGCGGCAGCGGTCGGCCCAGCTCGTCGCGGGGGCGGGCGTTGCGTGGGCGACCGGCCCCGTCCCGGTCGCGTCGTTCTCCCATTCCCCCATCTTGGTGCCCGTGCCCGAGATCGCGCGAGTCGCCCGGCAGGCGGGCGTATCTTGACCTCTCTTTCCCCGATTGCCCGGCAACTTGGCCAGGGGTTCACGGGGTGGTGGGGCGGAGGGCGCCGGCGGCGGCCAGTTCGGTGAGGGCGGCGTTGAGGTGGTCGACCTGGGTGTGGGTGTGGGCGGCGGTGAGCTGCAGGCGGAAGCCGACCTGGCCGCGCGGGACCAGGGGGTATGCGGCGAGCGTGACGTAGATCCCGCGCCGCCACAGCAGGTCGGCGACCTCGGCCAGGTCCCGCCCGGCGGCCAGCGGCAGCTCCAGCACGGGTGTGCCGTGCCGGTTGGGCGTGTGCACGCCGAGCCCGCGCAGGTGGTCCAGCACCCGTTTGGTCAGCTGGTACAGGTGGGCGCGCAGCGCGTCGCCGCGCTCGGCGTTGACGTCGAACCCGGCCAGCACCCCCGCCAGCGACGCGGTCGGCGACGGCCCAGAGTAGAGGTACGGCGGCGCCGCGAGTTTCAGGTGCTCCTTGACCTGCGTCGGCGCGGCGACGAACGCCAGCAGCGCCGAGTAGGCCTTGGAGAACCCGCCCACCAGCACCAGGTTGTCGTAGCTCTCGCCGCAGTGGCGCACCACCGCGTTGCCGCGCGAGCCGTACGGGGTGGTCGGCGCGCCGTCGAGCTCGCCGATGACGCCGAAGCCGTGGGCGTCGTCGACGTACATCAGGGCGTCGTGCTCGCGGCAGATCGCGGCCAGGGCGGGCAGGTCCGGCACGTTGCCGGTCATGCTGTTCACCCCGTCGAGGCAGACCACGCGGGGGCGGTCCGGGTCGGCCGAGCGCAGCAGCCGCACCAGCTCCTCCGGGTCGCTCATGTGCCAGCGGTAGAGCCGGGCGCCCAGGCCCCGGGCGTAGGCGCCGCCGTCGTAGATGGTCTTGTGCGCGGTCGCCTCGACGAAGACCGTGCCGCCGTCGACCAGCGCGGGCAGCACCGACATGTGGATGTGCGTGATCGTCGGCAGGACCAGGGTGTCCGGGGCGCCGAGCAGCTCGGTCAGGCGCTCCTCGATCTGCGGGTACAGCCGGGGGTTGCCCAGCAGCCGGGACCAACTCGGATGGGTGCCCCACCGGCGCATGGCCGCGGCCGACGCCTCGATGATCTGCTCGTCGAGGTCGAAGCCGAGGTAGTTGCAGGAGGCGTAGTCGACCAGCCAGTGGTCGCCGATGCGGATGCGGCGGCCGTCGATCTCGTCGATGACCGCGTCGTACATGCGGGTGCCGGCGCGCAGCCGGTCGAGCTGGTCGGTGGAGGGCACCCGGTGGGCGTCGGGGGTGTGCACTCCGGATGCGGCGGGGCTCACGCGGTCTCCTTGCTGTTCGCCGTCAGGCCGGCACGTGCTGGGCGGTCATGAACTTCAGGGCGTCCTCGCTGGTGAGCGGCCGGGCGAAGAGGAAGCCCTGGCCGTACCGGCAGCCGATGCGCGACAGCAGGTCGCGCTCGACGGTGCGTTCGATGCCCTCGGCGATGACCTGGAGGCCGAGGGTGTGCGCGAGCCGGACGATGCCGTCCACGAGGGCCGCCTGCTGGGCCGAGGAGGCGATGGTGCTGGTGAACAGGCGGTCGATCTTGACGACGTCCAGCGGTACGTGCCGCAGGTAGCTCAGCGACGAGTAGCCGGTGCCGAAGTCGTCGATGGCCACCCGGACGCCGGTGGCGCGCAGCTCGGTCAGGTCCTCCCAGATCTGGTCGTCGTCGCGCAGCAGCAGGCTCTCGGTGATCTCCAGCATGAGCTGGTGCGGGGGCAGCCCGGCGTCGGTGAGCGCGTCGTGCACGCTCTCGACGAAGCCGGGGGCGCGGAACTGGCGGGCCGAGACGTTGATGCTGACGTACGGCGCGTCGGGCCCCGCCTCGCGCCGCCACCGGGCCGCCTCGTGGATCGCCTTGCGCAGCACCTGGTCGCCGATCGACACGATCTGCCCCGACTCCTCGGCGACCTCGATGAACTCGCCGGGCAGCAGCCGCCCGCGGGTCGGGTGGTACCAGCGCACCAGCGCCTCGTACCCGGCGGTGATGCCGGTGCGCAGCTCCACGATCGGCTGGAACTCGATCGTGAACGACTGGTCGGCGATGGCCTGGTCCAGCTCGGTACGCAGCTCCAGCCGCTCCACGATCGCGGTGTGCAGCTCCGGCAGGTAGCGCCGCCACTGGCCCTTGCCCTCGCCCTTGGCGACGTAGAGCGCCATGTCGGCCTGGCGCAGCAGGTCCTGCGCGTTGCTCGCGTCGGCGCTGGTGGAGATGCCGATGCTGGCCATGCCGGAGACCAGCCGGTTGTCGATGGTGAACGGCTCGCTCAGCGCGGCCACGATCCGCCCGGCGACCTCGTCGATGGTGGCGGCGTCGTGCGCGCCCTCGATCAGGGCGGCGAACTCGTCGCCGCCCAGCCGCGCGGCGATGTCGTCGGAGCGCAGCACCTCGGCCAGCCGGTCGCCGACCGCGCGCAGCAGCTGGTCGCCGTGCTCGTGGCCCAGGGTGTCGTTGACGACCTTGAAGTCGTCCAGGTCGATGAAGAGCACGCCGACGACGGTGCCGTCGTGCTCGGCGCGGGCGATGGCCTGGGCGATGCGCTCGGAGAACCGGACCCGGTTGGCCAGCCCGGTGAGCGAGTCGTGGTACGCCAGGTGGGTCAGCTCCGCCTCCATCCGGCGCTGGTCGGTGACGTCGCGCAGGGTCAGCACCAGGCCGCCGACCGTCGGCTCGTCGCGCAGGTCGCGGCAGGAGACCTCGGTGCGCACCGAGGTGCCGTCGGGGCGGCGTACGGTCCAGTCGGCCGTGTCGACCGCCTCGTCCTCGCTGGCGGCCAGCGCCAGCAGGTCGGTGACCAGCGTGTGGTGCGGGCTGTCGACCAGGTCGGCCAGGTTCTTGCCGTCGAGGTCGCCGGTGCCGAAGACGGTCGGCGCGGACGGGCTGGCGTACCGGATGCGCCCGCCGTCCGGTTCCACGATCAGGATCACGTCCGCGGTGTTGTGCACCAGGGTGCGGAAGTACTGCTCGCTGTTGTGCCGGGTGATCTCGTTGTTCAGCATGATGCGCTCGATGGCCAGCGCCGCCTGCGAGGCCACCACCTCCATCGGCAGCTGCAGGTAGCTCAGCGACATCTCGTCGGCCGACAGCAGCAGCACACCGATGTTCGGGTCGCCGATGGGCCGGTCGTCCAGGGCCAGCGGGCACAGCAGCGTGATCTCGAAGTCGCCGAGCTGGCGCGCGATCTGCGGCGGCAGCGAGCCGGTGAAGCGCATCCGGGAGCCGGTGGTCGGGGTGGCGGGGAAGAGCTCGGGCTCGCTGCCGTCGTTCATGACCATGACCGCGCGGTACGGCGTGCCCGCCGGCAGCAGCCGCTCGGCGGTGCGCTTGAGCACCCAGGTCACCCCGTCGACCGTGGTCGCCGACATCAGCGCGGCGTTGCTGGAGCGGATGCCGGCGGTGCGGATGGTGTCGCCCCGGTAGCTGTTGATCACCCCGAACAGCCGGATCAGCGCCAGCAGGAAGGTGGCCACCACGAACGCCACGATCACCATTGGGTGCTGGAGCCGGCCCTGGCCCACCCCGAAGATCAGGACGATCAGCGGGATCAGTACGAAAAGCGTCAGCAGTACCTGGTGGAAGGTGGTCATCTCGCGCGGCCGGACCACCCGGGGCGTGGTGAGGTCGGCCATCGACGGGTGCAGGGCGGCCGCACCCCAGCAGGCGTAGAAGACGATCCAGCCCAGGTCGACCGGGCCGCCCACGCGCCAGAAGCCGTGCAGCTGGACCAGGCCGTAGAAGACGTCGGCGGCGAGCAGGCCCAGCGCGCCGGTGGTCAGCAGGGCAACGGTGGGGCTGAACGGCACCACCGCGATGAGCCGGCCGACCGTGGCCAGCAGCAGGATGTCGCCCAGCGGGTAGGCCACCGAGACCAGGCGCTGGCTCACGGTCAGCTGCTCGTTGAAGATCTGCGGGCTGATCAGGAAGACCCACGAGAGCAGTCCCAGCCCGGCGGTGACGATGATGGCGTCCAGCGGCACGGTGCGGTCCCGGCTGGCCGCCCCCGCCTTGGACAGGCCGAGCATGCCCAGGGTGACCAGCGGATACATGGCCAGGTAGAGCATGTCCGACAGGGAAGGGAACGGGTTGACCTCCCCGTACAGGTCGGTCAGCACGTTGTAGAGCGTGTCGCCGACGCAGAGCAGCGCCATCCCGAGCATCAGCCACAGCCACGGCGTCCAGCGGCGGGGCCGGTAGCGCACGATGCCGCAGACGATCGCCCCCACTCCGCTGAACCCGATCAGGCTCCAGATGAGGATGTGCTGGGCGGGGTAGCGGTAGAAGGCAGCGGCCAGGAGCGCCATCCAGGCGCCGTACCAGGCCATCACCTTGCGGGCGGACACGCTCCTCCTTCCGGCGCGGCCAAGCCGGGCAGTCGCGCTAGCCCGAATTAACCGAGTATGACATGTTTTCATGTACGTTATCGCGGTTCGGAGGGGTGCGCCGGAGATATGCGGCCTTGGCGACTCGGTATGTCCGGTTGCGCCCGCTCGTCCGGCCTCGGAATCACGCTGTGTAATCGGGGTTTCGGCACTAGGTGATCATGCCTGAGACCTGGTTCACAAGGGGTACCCATCCGACATGTCGGACCTGCACAGTTGGTGTCAGCACTTCGTACGTGAACGCACATCGCACTTCGTACGTGAACCCAACGAAGGGATCTCCACCCGTGGTCAACGTCGACCTGATCCGCAAGCACATGCCCGCCGTCAAGCGCGCCAGCGTCCGCGCCGTCCTTGCCGCCACCGGCATGGCCGTGCTGACCGGCTTCGCCGCCCCGGCGACGGCCGCGCCGCAGGCCACCGACGCAAAGCCCGTCGTGAAGTCCGAGCAGAAGGCTGAGACTCACAAGAAGGCCAAGACCGTCAAGGCGCCGACCGCCTCGCAGCTGATGCCGCTGGGTGTCAACGCCGAGCAGGCGTCCTTCGCCCCGACCGGTGAGCAGAAGGCCAACGCCGACGCCATCATCAAGGTCGGCAAGGAGATGAAGCTCCCGCCCCGCGCGTGGGTGATCGCCGTGGCGACCGCCGCGCAGGAGTCGACCCTGAACAACCTGGGCCACCTGGGCGACCAGAACGACCACGACTCGCTGGGCCTGTTCCAGCAGCGTCCGTCGGCCGGCTGGGGCAGCCCGGACCAGCTGACCGACCCGGAGTACGCCGCCCGCGCCTTCTACGAGGGCCTGGTCAACGTGCCCGGTTGGCAGGACATGGCGCTGACCGACGCCGCGCAGGCCGTGCAGGTCTCGGCGTTCCCGTACCACTACGCCAAGTGGGAGAAGCTGGCCGCCAACCTGGTGCTGGCCGAGTACGGCAAGGGCCCGCTGGCCGGCTGACGCCTGACCTGACCCATCCCTGAAGTCACCCCTCGCGAGGACCCCCGGACACCCGGGGGTCCTCGCGTCTGCGTTGCTCCGTGCCCATCCGATACGGGCGATTGTGCCGATGCGCCGGGAGTGCCCGACCGCAAAGACTGGCGATCGTCAATGTAGACCGGAGCCGCCCGGCTCCGCCCGTGGCTGGAGGCACCCCCGTGCAGACATCGCTACCAGGTACGCGCCGCTCCCTCGGCGCACGGACGCTGCTCGCGTTCACGCTCGCGCTGGCGGCCGGTGCCGTCGCCGCGTCCCCGGCGCAGGCCGCCGACAACCCGTACGAGCGGGGTCCGGCCCCGACCACCGCCAGCGTCGAGGCCGCCCAGGGCCCGTTCGCCACGTCCTCGGTCAGCGTGTCCCGACTGCAGGTCAGCGGCTTCGGCGGCGGGGTCATCTACTACCCGACCACCACCAGCGCGGGCACCTTCGGTGCGATCGCGCTGTGCCCCGGCTACACGGCGAGCTGGTCCAGCATCAGCTGGCTCGGTCCGCGCCTGGCCTCGCAGGGCTTCGTGGTGATCGGCATCGAGACCAACTCCGTGTACGACCAGCCCGACAGCCGCGGCCGGCAGCTGCTGGCGGCGCTGGACTACCTGGTCAACTCCAGCTCCGTCCGGTCTCGGGTGGACTCGTCCCGGCTGGCGGTCGGCGGCCACTCGATGGGCGGCGGCGGCACCCTGGAGGCGGCGCGGTCCCGGCCGTCGCTGCAGGCCGCGGTGCCCCTGGCGCCGTGGAACCTGACCAAGTCGTGGTCGACGCTGAGCGTACCCACGATGATCATCGGGGGTGAGGACGACACCGTCGCGTCGGTGTCCTCGCACTCGGAGCCGTTCTACAACAGCATCCCGTCCGCGACCGAGAAGGCGTACGTGGAGCTCAACGGCGCCAGCCACTTCTTCCCGCAGGCGCCGAACACGACTGTCGCCCGGAACATGATCTCCTGGTACAAGCGGTTCGTGGACAACGACACCCGGTACGAGCAGTTCCTCTGCCCGGCCCCGAGCAGCTCCTCCATCGAGGAGTTCCGCATCACCTGCCCCCTGGTGAGCTGACCCCCAACCGGAGCGGCGGTCGGACCCCGCCCGACTTAGCATTGACGCTGGCCTATCTGGAGCACGGATGATCTCCATTCGTCCTCTGGATAGGCCAGCGTCGATGTAAAGCGGGGTGGGGGCCGGGGGCGGGGGGCGGGGCGGGTGGGGTCAGCGGGCGTGGGCGGGGGAGCGGGCGCTGCGGCCGTCGATCAGCTCCTCGGCGCGGCCGGCCGCCCCGTCACCCGCGTCGGCGTAGTAGTCCGCCGGCCGGGTCAGGTCCACCCCGCCGGGCACCCGCAGCCCGCGCAGCAGCACCGTCGCGCCGACCACCACGACCAGGTTGACCGCCAGCGCGAGCAGCCCGACGTACACCGCGCCGCCCCCGCCGAGCCCCAACTCCGACAGCGGCAGGTTCGATCCGCCGAAGTGCGCCTTCACCACGCTCCCGTCGGCGGCCCGCTGCGGCACCCGCCACAGCAGCAGCACCCCGGTGCCCAGCCCGGTCAGCAGCCCGCTGATCAGCGCGTACCGGTGGAACCAGCCGGTCCACAGCCCGAGCACCACCGCAGGCACCGTCTGCAGCACGATCACGCCGCCGATGAGCTGCAGCTCCACCGAGAAGCGCGGGTCGAGCAGCACGATGAACGCCAGTGCGCCGACCTTGGCCAGCAGCGACACCCACCGGCTGACCGCGGCCTCCTCGGCGGCGGTGGCGTGCGGGCGCAGGTATTCGCGGTAGACGCCCCGGGTGAAGAGATTGGCCGCGGCGATGGACATGACCGCGGCCGGGATGAGCGCGGCGACGGCGACGGCGGCGTACGCGATGCCCGCGCACCAGGCCGGGAACGCCTCGTGGAACAGCTGCGGCATCACGGTGTTGAGGTCGCCGCCGACGGGGCGTACGCCCTGGCCGATGGCGAAGAAGCCGAGCAGTGCCAGCAGCCCGAGGGCGAGGCAGTACACGGGCAGGGCGGCGGTGTTGCGCTGCACCGTGGCCCGGTCGCGGGCGGCGAGGATGCCGGTGAGCGCGTGCGGGTACGCGAAGACGGCCAGCGCCGACCCGAACACCAGCGTGAGGTAGCCCAGCGACCCGCCCTGGGGCAGCAGCAGGCCGGTGGCGGGGGAGGCGTCGCCGTCCAGCCGCACCCCGGCGCCGCGGAACGCCGCGGTCCAGCCGCCGGACATCGCCACCAGCAGCGCGACCGACAGCAGCAGCCACAGCAGCAGCGCGTCCTTGGCGATGGACAGCAGCGCCGGGGCGCGCAGCCCGGCCCGGAACGTGCACAGCGAGGCGGTGCCGACGGCCAGCAGCAGCGGCCACTCGCCGTCCACGCCGAGCGTCTTGAGCAGCGCCTGCAGTGCGATGAGCTGCACCGCGATGTAGGGCAGGGTGGCGATGATGCCGGTGACGGCCACCAGCGCGGCGAGGCTGCGCGAGCCGAACCGGGCGCGGGTGAACTCGGCCGAGGTGACGAAGCCGTGCGCGTGCGACACCGACCAGGTGCGGGTGCTGATGACGTACGCCATGGGCGCGGTGATGATCGCGAAGGGCACGGCGAAGAAGCCGACCGCGCCGACGCCGTACACCAGGGCGGGCACGGCGATGTAGGTGTACGCGGTGTACATGCTGCCGCCCAGCAGGAACCAGGTGACCCAGTTGCCGAACGCGCGGCCGCCCACGCCCCACTCCTCCAGCGACTGCGGGGTGTGCGGGCGGCGCCAGCGGGCGGCGTAGAAGCCGAGCAGCAGCAGTACGGCGAGCAGTGCGGCGAAGACGCCGAGCTCCAGTCCCCGGTCGGTCATCGGCGCCGCGCCTTGGTCGCCTGGTACACGACGGTGATCACGAGCATGGCCAGCAGCGCGTCGGCGAGCTGGTACCAGTAGAAGAAGGGCATGCCCCACAGCCGCGGCTCCAGCCGGTTGTACAGCCCCACCGGCAGCGGTGCGAGCACCGGCACCAGCAGCAGCGACTGCCAGGCGCGCCCCCGGCGGGCGGGTCCGGGACGGTCGACCACGATGTCTCCTCTCAGGACGCAGGGTGATCAGCGCAGTGTCGGCCGGTAATCGACCGGCGCCATCGGCGAAATCACCGGTCTGCCGTACTGGCTGGTGAAGGCCGGTATGCCGGAGCGGTCCGGCCCTTCCCCGGTGGCGGCGCCTCGCCTATATTGCACTGGCAGTGCAGATTTCCACGAGCTGAGGCAGGGGTACGAGTGGACGACACGGTCACCGACGGCGAGGTGCGCCGCCGGGTCGAGGAGTTCCTCGCCGGGCGGCCGGTTCCGGCGCCGGGCGACGAGGACGGCCGCCTGGCGTTCCTGCGTGCCCGCTTCGACGCCGGCCTGGCCTGGGTGCACTACCCCGTGGGCCTGGGCGGCCTGGCCGGGCCGCGCGAGCTGCAGCCCCGGGCGGACGCGCTGTTCGCGGCGGCGGGCGCACCCGACAACACGCCCCGGCGCATCGGCATCGGCCTGGGCATGGCCGCCCCGACGATCCTGCGCCACGGCACGCCTGAGCAGCACGAGCGCTTCCTGCGTCCGCTGTGGACCGGCGAGCAGATCTGGTGCCAGCTGTTCAGCGAGCCCGGTGCCGGATCGGACCTGGCCGCGGTGGCCACCCGGGCGGTGCGCGACGGCGACGGCTGGCTGGTCAGCGGGCAGAAGGTGTGGACCTCGATGGCGCACCGGGCCCGCTGGGGCATCCTGCTCGCCCGTACCGACGCCGACGTGCCCAAGCACCGGGGCATGACGTACTTCGTCTGCGACATGCACGCCCCCGGCGTCGAGGTGCGGCCGCTGCGGCAGCTCACCGGCGAGGCCGAGTTCAACGAGGTGTTCCTCACCGACGTACGGCTGGGTGATGAGCTGCGGCTGGGCGAGGTCGGCCAGGGCTGGGCGGTGGCGCAGACGACGCTGATGAACGAGCGGGTCGCCATCGGCGGCGGCCCGGTGCCGCGCGAGGGCGGCCTGGTCGGGCTGCTCGCGCGGACCTGGCGCGAGCACCCGGAGCTGCGCACCCCGGCCCTGCACGACGAGCTGCTGCGGCTGTGGGTGCGGGCCGAGGCGGTCCGGCTGACCGGCGTTCGGCTGCGCCAGCAGCTCGCCGCGGGTGAGCCCGGACCGGAGGGCTCAGCGGTGAAGCTGTCCTTCGCCACCCTCGCCCAGCAGCTGAGCAGCCTGGAGGTGGAGCTGCTCGGCGAGGCCGGGCTGCGCCACGACAGCTGGGAGTTCAGCCGCCCGGACGTCGTCGACTTCACCGGCCGGGGCGCCACGTACCGCTACCTGCGCGCCCGGGGCAACTCGATCGAGGGCGGCACCTCGGAGATCCTGCGCAACATCATCGCCGAGCGGGTGCTCGGCCTGCCCGCCGAACCCCGGGTCGACCTCGACCTCGCCTGGAAGGACCTGCCCCGATGAGCCTGGACCTGCGCTACGGCGAGGTGGAGGAGCAGCTGCGCGCCTCGGTGCGCGCGCTGCTGGCCGACCACTGCGCGCCCGCGGCCGTGCTGGCCGGGCTGGAGCGGTCCGGCGCGCCCGACCCGCGCCTGTGGCGCCTGCTCGCCGCGGACCTCGGGCTGTCCGGCCTGGCCGTGCCCGAGTCGCTGGGCGGGGCGGGCGCCGGGGCCTGCGAGCTGGCCGTGGTGCTGGAGGAGCTGGGCCGCGCCGCCGCGCCGGTGCCGTTCCTCGGTACGGCCGGACTGGCGGTCGCCGCGCTGACCACCTGCGCGGAGGTGCCCGAAGCGGCCGAGCTGCTGGCCCGGATCGCGGGCGGGGCGGTGGTCGCGCTGGCGGTCCCGTTCAGCACCGCGCCCGGCTCCGGCCTGACCGCGACCGTCGCCGCCACCGGCAACGTGCTGGCCGGCCCGGTCACCAGCGTGGCCGACGCGCTCGGCGCGGACGTGCTGCTGGTGCCCGCCGCGACCGGCCTGCAGAGCGGCCTCTACGCGGTGGACGCCGCGGCCGCCGGGGTGCGCCGCACCGCCGTGGTGTCGCTGGACCAGACCCGGCCGCTGTGCGACCTGACCCTGTCGGCGGTACCCGCCCGGCCGCTGGCGCTGGGCGCCACCGCCGCCCGTGCGGTCGAGGCGGCGCTGGTCACCGGCGCGGCGCTGCTCGCCTCGGAGCAGCTGGGCACGGCGCAGTGGTGCCTGGACGCCACGGTCGAGCACCTGCGCACGCGGCGGCAGTTCGGGCGGGTCGTCGGGTCGTACCAGGCGATCAAGCACCGGCTGGCGGACCTGTGGGTGGAGCTGGCCCAGGGGCGGGCGGTGGCCCGCTACGCGGCTGCCTGTGCCGCCGCGAATGATCCGGACGCGCCGGTGGCGGCGGCGCTGGCGCAGGCGCACTGCTCGCCGCTGGCGGTACGCGCGGCGGAGGAGTGCGTGCAGCTGCACGGCGGGATCGGGTTCACCTGGGAGCATCCGGCGCACGTGCACCTGAAGCGGGCCCGCAGCGCGGCGCTGGCGCTGGGCGGCGCGGGACGGCACCGGGCCCGCCTGGCGGAGCTGGTCGACCTGCCGCCGAGCTGATCTTCCTACACCACCGGTGCGTGAAGCCTGGCGCGGATCAGCGCTCCACCAGCGGAAATCACGGCCCGGTAACGAAGCTATTGACGAGACGTTGCACAAACATACACTCCAAGTGTAATTACTTGATCCCTTCCGGCTCGCGTCCACATCGAGGTGACGATGACACCGCTCGACGACTCCGCCGGTCTGGCCCTGCACGGCATCACGGTGCGGTTCGGCGGCCTGACCGCACTGGAGGGCGTGTCCCTGCGCGTACCGCCCGGCCAGGTGGTCGGCGTGATCGGCCCCAACGGCGCGGGCAAGACCACCCTGTTCAACGTGGTCTGCGGCCTGGTCCGCCCCACCGGCGGCACCATCGCGCTCGACGGCGCGCCGCTGGCCCCGCGCCCGCACCGGCTGGCCCGGCTCGGCATCGCCCGCACCCTGCAGGGCGTCGGCCTGTTCAAGGGCATGACCGTGCTGGAGAACGTGATGACCGGCGCCGGGCACACCGCGCGCGCCGGATTCCTCGCCGGCCTGCTCGCCCTGCCGCGCGGCGACCGCGACGAGCGGCGGCTGCGGGAGGAGGCGCTCGCGCTGCTGGACCGCTTCGGGGTGGCGGGGCACGCGAACGCCCTGCCCGGCACGCTGCCGTACGCGGTGGGCAAGCGGGTCGCGCTGGCTCGCGCGCTGGCCGCCCGGCCGCGCCTGCTGCTGCTGGACGAGCCCGCCGGCGGCCTCGGCGCGCAGGACATCGAGGAGCTGGCCGAGGTGATCACGAGCCTGCCGGGGGACGGCGGGTGCGCGGTGATGCTGGTCGAGCACCACGTGGACCTGGTGATGCGGGTCTGCGGCCGGATCGTGGTGCTCGACTTCGGCCGGCTGCTGGCCGAGGGCACCCCGGACGAGATCCGCGACGACCCCGCCGTGGCCGAGGCGTACCTCGGCGCGGCGGTCGAGGAAGGGGCGCAGGCGTGAGCGAGCTGCTGCGGGTCGAAGGGCTGACCGCCGGGTACGGCGCCGCGCCGGTGCTGCACGAGGTCGACCTGTCCGTGCCCGCCGGGACCATCGCGGCGGTGCTCGGCGCCAACGGCGCGGGCAAGACGACGCTGCTGCGTACGCTGTCGGGCCTGGTCCGGCCGTCGGCCGGGCGGGTGCTGCTGGACGGGCGGCCGCTGACCGGCGTCCCGGTGGAGAAGCTGGTGCATCTGGGCATGGCGCACGTGCCGGAGGGCCGGGGCGTGGTCGCCGAGCTGACCGTCGAGGAGAACCTGCGCCTGGGCGGCCTGTGGCGCCGCGACCGCGCCGACGCGAACAAGGCCCTGGCCGAGGTGTACGAGCTGTTCGAGCCCCTGGCCAAGCGCCGCCGCAGCGCCGGGCACCAGCTGTCCGGCGGCGAGCGGCAGATGCTGGCACTGGGCCGCGCCCTGGTGGCCCGGCCCCGGCTGCTGCTGCTCGACGAGCCGTCGCTGGGCCTGGCCCCGAAGGTGACCGCGCAGATCATGGCGCTGCTCAAGCAGCTGCGCGACCGCACCGGGCTGACCGTGCTGCTGGTCGAGCAGAACGTGCGCAGCGCCCTGTCGGTCGCCGACACCGGCGTGGTGCTGGCGCTGGGCCGCGTGGTCGCGGCCACCGGCGCCGACCGGCTGCGCGACGACGAGGAGCTGCGCCATGCGTACCTCGGCTTCTGACCGTCCGACCCCGAGAGGAGGTGCCCGGTGGACCGGTTCGTGTTCCTGACCTTCGACGGCCTGTCCAAGGGTGCGGTGCTGGCGGCGTTCGCGCTGGCACTGGTGCTGATCTGGCGCGCCGCGCGCATCGTCAACTTCGCCCAGGGCGCGATGGCCGTCGCCGCCGCGTACGCGGCGTACACCGTCACCACCGCGACCGGGTCGTACTGGCTCGGCCTGCTTGCGGCGCTGGTCGGCGGGCTGCTGCTCGGGGCGCTGGTCGAGCGGGCGGTGATGCGCTTCGTGGACCACCGCTCGCCGCTGGCCGAGGTCATCGTCGCGCTCGGGCTGGTGCTGGTGGTGCAGGCCGCGCTGGGCATGGTGTACGGCAACGAGTTCCGCGCCGCGGCCGCCCCGTTCAGCCGTACCGCGCTGGAGGTCGGCGGGGTGCCGCTGCTGTCGCGCTACGACCTGTTCGTGTTCGGCGCGGTGCTGCTGGTGCTGCTCGGGCTGGCGCTGCTGTTCACCCGTACCGGGGTCGGCCTGCGCATGCGCGCCGCCGCCTTCGCGCCGGAGGTGTCGCGGCTGCTCGGGGTGAACGTCGGCGGCATGCTGACGCTGGGCTGGGCGCTGGCCTCGGCGGTCGGCGCGCTGGCCGCGATGCTGGTGCTGCCGACCGAGCTGGGCCTGCACCCGCACGCGATGGACCTGGTCTTCGTGTCGGCGTTCACCGCCGCTGTGGTCGGCGGGCTGGACAGCCCGCCCGGCGCGGTCGTCGGCGGACTGTCGGTCGGCCTGATCCTGTCCTACGTCAGCGGCTACCTCGGCAGCGACGTCACCCCGATGGCGGTGCTCGCGCTGCTGCTGGTGGTGCTGCTGGTCCGGCCGGGCGGCCTGTTCGCGGCGACCGTGGCGAGGCAGGCATGAACCTGCTGCGCTCCGCCACGCTGCTGCGCCACCTGGCGCTGACCCTGCTCGCCGGCTTCGCGCTGTACCTGCTGAGCCTCGAACTCGACCCGTTCCGCAACTTCCAGCTGGCCACGGTCGCGGCGTACCTGTGCGCCACGGCGGGGCTGACCGTGCTGACCGGGCTCAGCGGGCAGCTGTCGCTCGGGCACGGGGCGCTGATGGCGGTCGGCGCGTACACCGTGGCGCTGTGCCAGAACACGCTGGCCGAGCACGACGTGACCGGCAACGGCGTGCTGCCGCTGTCGCTGCTGGCCGGGGTGCTGGTCACCATGGCCGCGGGTTTCGTGATCGGGCTGGCCGCCGCCCGCCTGCGCGGGCCGTACCTGGCCGGCGTCACCCTCGCCGTGGCCGTGGCGGTGCCCGCCGCGACGGTCACCTTCGACGAGCTGTTCAACAGCGAGCAGGGCCTCGGCGTGTACGTCGAACCGCCGCCGCTGTCGCTCGGGCCGTACTTCCCGAACGAGCGCTGGCAGGCCTGGATCGCGCTGCTCGGCGCCCTGCTTACCATGCTGCTGCTGGCCAACCTGGTCCGCGGCCGGTTCGGCCGGACCCTGCGCGCGGTCCGCGACGACGAGGTGGCCGCCCGCCTGTCCGGCATCGACGTGGCCCGCGCCCAGGTGCAGGCGTTCGTGGTCAGCGCGGCCGGGGCGGGGCTGGGCGGGGGACTGCTCGCCGTGCTGGCGCAGAGCGTCTCGCCCGGCGCGTTCTCGCTGACGCTGTCGCTGTTCCTGCTGATGGCGGTGGTGATCGGAGGCCTGGGCAGCCTGTCCGGGGCGGTCTGGGGCGCGCTGCTGCTGGTGGCGCTGCCGGACCTGGCCCACCAGGTGAGCAGCGGGCTGGTCGCCTCGTCGCCCGCGGCGGCGCAGCGGCTGGAGGGCAACCTGCCGCTGCTCGTCTTCGGGCTGACCCTGATCGTCGTCATGATCGCCATGCCGGGCGGGGTGCAGGGTCTGCTGCACCGCGTCACCGGCTGGGCCCGGCGGCGGCTGCCGAGCCGCTGACCTCGACTTCCCTCCTCAACCGGCACGGCTCCACGGAACAACATCGATAACAATCAATTTATTGCGACAGAAGGGTGTCGTCATGAACCGCCTGATGCGCCGTACGCTGGCAATCGCCACCGCGGCCGCACTGCTCACCGCCGCCGCGGCGTGCAGCGACGACGGCCAGACCCCGCCCGCGGGCGTCGAGGTCCCCGGCGTCACCGCCACCGAGATCGTCGTCGGCACGCACATGCCGCTGACCGGTCCCGCCTCGGCCGGATACTCCGAGATCGCCCCGGCGAGCAAGGCGTACTTCGACTACGTCAACGCCAACGGCGGGGTGAACGGCCGCAAGATCACGTACAAGATCATGGACGACGGGTACAACCCGGCCAACACCCAGACCGTGGTGCGCCAGCTGGTGCTCCAGGACAAGGTGTTCGCGATCCTCAACGGGCTGGGCACCCCCACCCACAGCGGCGTGCTCGACTTCCTCAAGACCAACCGGGTGCCGGACCTGTTCGTCGCCTCCGGCAGCCGCAACTGGAACCAGCCCGACAAGTACCCGGGCACGTTCGGCTTCAACACCGACTACACCGTCGAGGGCAAGATCCTGGCCACCCACGTGAAGGCGAACTTCGCGGGCAAGAAGACCTGCTTCTTCGGCCAGGACGACGACTTCGGCCGTGACAGCCTGGTCGGCGTCGAGGCGGTGCTCGGCGCCGGTGCCGTGGTCGCCAAGGAGAAGTACGTCGTCACCAACCAGAACGTGGCCCCGCAGATCGGCGCCCTGAAGGCGGCCGGGTGCGAGGTCGTCGTGCTGGCGACCGTGCCCGGCTTCACCGCCCTGTCCGTCGGCACCGCCGCCCGCCTGGGCTTCAGGCCGCAGTGGGTGGTCTCCAACGTCGGCTCGGACTACCAGACCCTGTCCAAGCTGCTCGGTGAGGGCAAGGTGCTGCTGGAGGGCGTCGTGGGCGCCTCGAACCTGCCCGCGCCGCTGGACCTGAACGACCCGTGGACCGCGATGTTCAAGAAGATCCACGACAAGTACAACGGCAGCGCCCCGTTCAACGGCAACACCGTCTACGGCATGTCGGTCGCGTACACCTTCGTCCAGGCCCTGCAGAACGCCGGCAAGGACCTGACCCGCGAGGGCCTGCTCGCCGCCGTCGAGAAGAACGGCTTCACCGGCCCCGGCTACGCCCCGTTCCGCTACAGCAAGACCGACCACTCCGGCTACGGCGGCTACCGCCTCACCAAGATCGAGGCCGGCACCCAGGTCTTCTTCGGCCCCGTCTACACCACCGACGACACCCCCACCAGCCCCGTCACCGAATACCCCACCCCCCGCCCCACCCCGCCGGCGGTCACCCTCCCCTGACGTGTCGATCATGAACCTATGGCACGGCTCGACGGCGTGTCATGTGCACAGGTTCCTGATCAACTAGGCGGCCGCCCCGGCACCCTCGACGGGTGCCGGGGCGGCCGGCCTGCCGTCAGGAGATGCGTTCGAGGACCATGGCCATGCCCTGGCCGCCGGCGGCGCACATGGTCTCCAGGCCGATGGTCTTGTCGTGCCAGCTCAGGGAGTTGAGCAGGGTGGTGGTGATGCGGGCGCCGGTCATGCCGAAGGGGTGACCGACCGCGATGGCGCCGCCGTTGACGTTCAGGCGGTCCCAGTCCAGGCCCAGCTCGCGGGCGCTGGGCACCACCTGCGCCGCGAACGCCTCGTTGATCTCGACCAGGTCGACGTCGGAGATGGACATGCCCGCGCGGGCCAGCGCCATCCGCGACGCCTCGACCGGGCCCATGCCCATGATCTCGGGCGACAGCGCGGACACGCCGGTGGACACGATCCGGGCCAGCGGCGTGATGCCCAGCTCCCGGGCCCGCCGGTCCGACATGATGACGACCGCGGCGGCGCCGTCGTTGAGCGGGCAGCAGTTGCCGGCCGTCACCGTGCCGTCGGGCCGGAACGTGGGTGCGAGCCCGGCCAGCGCCGCCATGGTGACGCCGGGGCGCGGGCCGTCGTCGGCGCTGACGACCGTACCGTCCGGCCTGGTCACCGGGGTGATCTCGCGCGCCCAGAACCCGGCCGCGACGGCCTGCTCGGCCAGGTTCTGCGAGCGGCAGGCGAACTCGTCCTGCTCCTGCCGGGACACGCCGAACCTCTCGGCGACGTTCTCGGCGGTCTGGCCCATGGCGATGTACACGTCGGGCAGCTCGCCGTCCTCGCGCGGGTCCTGCCACGGCCCGGTGCCCTCGCCGGTACGCCGCTCGGTGCGGGCCACGGCCGCGTCGAAGACGGTGTTGCGGGTGCCCGGCGTGCCGTCGCTGCGGCCGTTGCCGTAGTGCGACACCAGCTCCACGCCGACGGACAGGAAGGCGTCGCCCTCCCCGGCGCGGATGGCGTGCAGGGCCATCCGGGTGGACTGCAGCGAGGAGGCGCAGTACCGGTTGACCGTGGTGCCGGGCAGCCGGTCCAGCCCCAGCATGACCGCGACGACGCGGCCGAGGTTGTGGCCCTGCTCGCCCGCGGGCTGGCCGCAGCCGAGCACCAGGTCGTCGAGTTCGCGCGGGTCGAGCTGCGGCACGGCGGCCAGGGCGGCGCGCACCGCGGCGACCGCCAGGTCGTCGGGCCTCAGGTCGACGAGCGACCCCTTGTTGGCGCGGCCGATCGGCGTGCGGGCGGCGGCGACCACGACAGCTTCAGGCACAGGCATGTCCTTTCGGGAGTATGGCCAAACTATGTGCACTAAAGCTGCGACTTCTTTCCACCTCGTGTCAACGAGTCCCACCCGTGGATCACGTCACCATGCCGCCGACCTTGACATCGGTGTGGCGCCACAAATCGGTTACCGCTACAGTCAGCACTCAGAGTGCATCTAAATTCGCGCCCCGGCCCGCCGGGCGCGACTACACTCTGCGAGCACACCGGCCGGTCTCGACCCCTGGCCCGGCCCACCCCCGCAGTGATCACGGCGCCAGGGTGGGAACACGCCGTCAAACACGTCCATAAGTTCATGATCAACGTGGTGAAAGGGTGGGGGCGCCGGGGATGGGGAAGGTTGAGGGGCGGGTGGACGGGCGGACGGCTCGGGCGGAGCGGACGCGGGCGGCCATCGTGGACGCGCACCTGGCGCTGATCGCCGAGGGCGACCTGCGGCCGACCGGGGAGCGGATCGCCGAGCGGGCCGGGGTGTCGCTGCGGGCGCTGTGGACCAACTTCGCCGACATGGAGACGCTGTTCGAGGCCAGCGGCCGCCAGGTGCTGGCGGCGCAGGACGCGGCGTTCCAGCCGGTGCCGCCGAACCTGCCGCTGCGGCAGCGGGTGGCCGAGTTCTGCGCCCAGCGGGTGCGGCTGCTGCAGCTGATCGCCCCGATGGCGCGGGCGGCGCAGGTGCGTGAGCCGTACTCGGCGCAGCTGCGGCGCAACCGGCTCAAGCACATCGCGCGGGTGCGCGAGGAGATCGAGGTGCTGTTCGCGCCCGAGCTGGAGATGGCGGGCGCGGGCCGCGACCAGCTGCTGCACGCGCTGATCGCGTCGACGATGTGGCCCGCGTGGTCGATGATGCGCGAAGGGCTGGGGCTGGACGAGGAGCAGGCGGCGGCGGTGATGACCCGTACGGTCACCGCGCTGCTGCTCAACGCCATGGCGACCGGGCTGGGCTGACCGGCCGCCCCAGGCGGCACGTGCACACCCTTTTCATCGCGTTACTTATAGGTAACACTGGCGGCATGGTAAATGCATCTTCAGTGCACATACCTATGCTGCGCGGCCGCGACCGCCTCCGGGAGACCGTGGCCGACCTGCTGGTACGCGCCGAGGCGGGCGCCGGCGGCGCGCTGCTGCTGCACGGCGACCCGGGCTCCGGCCGCACCGCGCTGCTGCGCCACACCGCCGCCCGCGCACCCGGCTGGACGGTGCTCGGGGTCGGCGGCCTGCACGACGAGGCCGACCTGCCGTACGCGGCCCTGCACGGCCTGCTCCAGCCGGTCGGCGACCGCCCCGGACTGCTGCCGCCGCACCAGGCGAAGGTGCTGCACGGGGTGCTGACCGCCGGCGGCTGCGCCGGACCCGACCGGCTCGCCCTGTCCATGGCCGTGCTCACGCTGCTCGGCGCGCTCGGCCGCGAGCGGCCCGTGCTGTGCTGCGTCGACGACGCCGACGCGGTCGACCGGCCGTCCATGGCGGTGCTCGGCTTCGCCGCCCGGCGGCTGCGCGGGCAGCGGGTCGCCATGCTGCTCACCGCCGGCCCCGGCACCACCCTGGCGGGCGTGCCGTACCACGCGCTGGAACCGCTGGCGCCGGACGCGGCCCGGCAGCTGCTGGCCGACCTGCTCGCCGACGGCGACGCCCCGCTCGACGACGACGCCGCCGCGGCGCTGGCCGCGGTCGCCGCGGGCAACCCGCAGGCGCTGACCGAACTGGCCCGCTGCCTCACCCCGGCCCAACGGGAGGGCGACGCGCCGCTGCCCACCCGGCTGCCCGAGGGCAGCGTGCTGCGCCTGGCGTACCGCGAACGGCTCGACCGGCTGCCCGCCGACACCCGCTGGCTGCTGCTGCTGGCCGCCGCCGACGACGAGATGGACGCCGCCGGGCTGCTGCGCGCCGCCCGCGCGGACGGCGTCGACATCGGCGCGCTGGCCCCGGCCGAACGCCAGGGGCTGGTCCGGGTCGACCGGGGCGCCGTCGTCTTCGCCCAGCCCATGGTGCGCGCCCTGGCGTACGAGGAGGCCCCGCTGGCCCGCCGCCGCGCCGCCCACCTGCACCTGGCCGACGTCCTCGACCCCGACCGGGACCGGCTGCGCCGCGCCGTGCACCTGGCCGCCGCCGCGCACGGACCCGACCCGGCGCTGGCCGAGGAGCTGGAGCACGCCGCCGCGGCGGGCGGCTCGGCCTGCGGCGGCTACTCCCGCGCCGCCACCGCGCTGGAGCACGCGGCCCAGCTGAGCGACGAACCGGTCGGGGCGGCGATCCGGCTGGTCACCGCCGCGCGGTACGCCTGGCAGTCGGGCAGCCCGCAGCGCGCCCGGCGGCTGCTGCGCCAGGCCCGCCCCGCCACCCGCGACCAGGCGGTGGTGGGCGAGAGCGAGGTGCTGGCCGGGGAGATCGAGCTGCGCGCCGGGGCCACCGCCACCGCCGCCGACACGCTGCTGGCCACTGCCGCCCGGCTCGCCGCCACCGACCGCGAGCTGGCCGTGCACGCGCTGCTGCGGGTCGGGGAGGCGCTGTGCTTCTCCGGCGACTACCCGCGCTTCGGCGAGGTGGCGCTGCGGGCGGCGAGGCTGCGGCGCGCCGACGATCCGCCGTACCTCAATGTGATCTTCGAGCACTTCGCGGGCTTCGCGGCGACCTTCCTGGGGCGGCACGACCGGGCCGTCGCGCCGCTGCGGCGGGTCATCGAGCTGGCCGGGGAGGTCGACCGGGCCACCACGCTGACCTGCGCCGCCGCCAGCGCGCTGCTGCTGGCCGACGACATCGGCGCGCACCGGCTGGCCGCGCGCGCCGTCGAGGTGGTCCGCGAGACCGGCGAGGTCTGCGAGCTGCCGCTGGCCCTGGAGATGACCGCGTACGCCGAGTACTGGCTCGGCCGCCACGAGGCCGCCACCGCCACCAGCCTGCACGGGCTGCGCGCCGCGCGCGCCGGCGGCCAGGACAACTACGCCGCCGACCACCTCGGCATGCTCGCGGTGCTCGCCGCCGTACGCGGCGACCGCGACGCCTGCCTGCGCCGCGTCCGCGAGATCGAACTCGCCCCCGGCGCGGGCCGCGCCAACCGGCCCAAGGCGCTCACCCAGTGGGCGCAGGCGGTGCTCGACCTGCTCGGCGGGCGCCCCGCCGACGCGGTCACCCGCATCGCCGCCATCGCCGACCCGGTCACCGGGCGCGGGCACGTGGTGGTGCAGGCGCTGGCCACACCCTGGCTGGTCGAGGCCGCGGTACGCGCCGACGAACGCGAACGGGCCCTGCCCGCGCTGAACAGCTTCTCCAGCTGGGCCGACGCCACCGGCGACCCGGCCCGGCGGGCACTGGCGGCCCGGTGCCGGGCACTGCTCGCCCCGCGCGCCAGCGCCGAGGCCGACGAGTGGTTCCAGCGGGCGCTGCTGCTGCACCGGGCCGCCGAGTCCGATTACGAGCGCGCCCGCACCGAGCTGCTGTACGGCCAGGAGCTGCGGCGCAGCCGCCGCCCCCGGGACGCCCGGGAGCACCTGCACCGATGCCTGGAGACGTTCACCCGGCTGGACATGCCGACCTGGATCGAGCAGGCCCGCGCCGAGCTGCGCGCCGCCGGGGAGGCCGTGCAGGCGCCGGAGGTCACCGCGGTCGAGGTGCTGACCGCGCAGCAGCTCCAGATCGCCCGGCTGGTCGTGGACGGGGCGACGAACCGGGAGGTGGCGGCGCAGCTGTTCCTCAGCACCCGCACCGTCGACCACCACATGCGCAACATCTTCAGCCGCCTGGGCATCCGCTCCCGCATCGAACTCCACAAAGCCCTGACCTGACCTGCCCACTCCCGTGCCTGCCGTCTCGCGCGGGGCTTGGCATTGACGGTGGCCTATCCAGAAGACGGATTTCGGAAAATCGTCCTCTGGATAGGCCAGCGTCAATTTCAAAACGTGTGTGAGCGGGGCCGGAGGAGACGTCAGGGGAACTGGATTATGGAGCGGGCGCCCTCGCCGCGGGACATGCGGGTGAAGGCGTCGGCCGCCTCGTCCAGTGTGATGCGGTCGGTGACCAGCGGGGACAGGTCGAGGGTCCCGTCCAGGACGGACTCGGCGAGCAGCGGCACATCGCGATCGGGGTCGGACGACCCGTACACCGAGGCGCGCAGCGTACGCGCGTTGTGGAAGATCTCCAGCGCCCCCAGCGTGAGCAGGTCGTCCTTCGCCCCCATCCCGACGACGGTCACCTGCCCGCCGCGCCGCGTCGCCCGCCACGCCGCACGGATGGCAGCCGCCCGACCCACGCACTCCAGCGCGTGATCGGCGCCGCGCCGCCCCGTCAGCGCCCGTACCCCCGAGGACAGCTCGTCACCCGAGACCAGGAAGTGGGTCGCGCCCGCGGCCAGGGCCAGGTCCCGCTTGGCCTCGGACAGGTCGGCGGCGATGACCGGATCCGCCCCGGCCGCCCGCGCCGCCATGACGGCCGCCAGCCCGACCCCGCCGAGCCCGATGACCAGCACGGATTCCCCGGGGCGCACCCCGGCGGTCCGGTGCACGGCTCCGGTGCCGGTGAGCACGGCGCAGCCGAGCAGCGCCGCCTCGGCGAACGGCAGCGCGGCCGGTACTTCGATCACGGCGTGGTCCGGCGCCACGACCTCCTCGGCCAGCGCCCCGAGTCCCAGCGTGACGTGCAGCGGCTGCCCGTCGACGGTGCCGCGTCGGGCGGCCGGGGTGCCGCCGGTCTCGCACAGGTACGGCTGCTCATGCGTGCAGAACCAGCAGGTCCGGCAGGGCGGCGCCCAGTCGAGCACGACGTGGGCCCCGACCGCGACGCGCGCACCGGGCCCGGCCTCGACCACGACCCCGGCCGCCTCGTGCCCCAGGACCAGCGGGTACGGCGCCGACAGCGTCCCGTTGACCATGGACAGGTCGGAGTGGCACACCCCGGCCGCCGCGATGCGCACCCGCACCTCACCCGGCCCCGGCGCGGGCAGCTCGATCTCGGCGACCTCCAGGGCCGCACCGGGCTCACGGCACAGCAGCGCCCGTACGCGGCTCATCGCTGGATCGCCTTCGTCTCGAGGAACTCGGCGAGCCCGTGGGCGCCCAGTTCGCGGCCGATGCCCGACTGCTTGTACCCGCCGAACGGCGCGAGCGGGTTGAACGCGGCCCCGTTGACGTCCACGGCCCCGGTGCGCATCCGCCGGGCGACGGCCAGCGCGCGCTCCTCGTCACCGGACCAGACCGCCCCGGCCAGGCCGTACCGGGAGTTGTTGGCGATGGCGACCGCGTCGTCGTCGTCGTCGAAGGGCAGCACCACCAGCACCGGCCCGAAGATCTCCTCCTGCGCCACGGTGCTGTCGGGGTCCACGTCGGCGAGCACGGTCGGCGCGACGAAGTAGCCGGTCGGCGGCACGGGCGCGTCCAGTCCGCCCGCGACCAGCCGCGCCCCGTCGGCCAGGCCCTTGGCGATGTAGCCGCGTACGGTGTCGCGCTGGGCGGCCGAGGAGAGCGGACCCAGGCGGGTGCCCTCGTCGAGCGGGTCGCCGAGGGTCTGCGCGTTCGCGGCGGCCGCCGCCAGCTCCAGCGCCTCCTCGTAGCGGGAGCGGTGGACCAGCATCCGGGTCCAGGCGGTGCAGGTCTGGCCGGAGTTGAGGAACGCGTTGGCCACGCCGGTCTTGACCGCGCGGGGCAGGTCGGCGTCATCGAGGATCACGTTGGCCGACTTGCCGCCGAGCTCCAGGGCGACCCGGGCGATCCGGTCGGCGGCCAGGTGGCTGATCCGGGCGCCGGTGGCGGTGGAGCCGGTGAACGAGACCAGGTCCACGTCCGGGTGGGCGGCGATGGCGCTGCCCACGGCCGAGCCGGGCCCGCTGACCAGGTTCACCACCCCGGGCGGCAGCTGCGCCTCGTGTACGGCGTCGAAGAGCAGGTACGCGACCAGCGGGGTCAGGTCGGCGGGTTTCAGCACCACCGTGCAGCCCGCCGCCAGCGCACCGGCCACCTTGGCCATGATCTGGTGCAGCGGGTAGTTCCACGGGGTGATCGCCCCGACCACGCCGACCGGCTCGGACACGATCAGCGAGTTGCCGACGGTGTGCGCGGCGGGCGGGGCGGCGGCCAGCTCCGCGTACCCGCGCAGCACCGTCAGCGGCAGCCCGGCCTGGACCCTGGTGGCGACCCGCAGCGGGGTGCCCAGCTCGCGGGCGACGGTGGTGGCGATGTCGGCGGCGCGGGCGCTGAGCGCGGTATGCAGCCGGTCCAGGTGGGCGGCCCGTTCGGCCGGGGCCAGCCCGGACCAGTGTGGGAAGGCCGCCTTCGCGGCGGCCACAGCCCGGTCGACGTCGACCGCGTCGCCCGCCGGCACGTACGCGATGACCTGCTCGGTGGTGGGGTCGACCACGGCGATGCGGCCGGTGCCGTGCGGGGCCGCCCACTGCCCGTCGAGGTAGAGCGCGGTGCGGTCGGCGATCGGGGTGGCCCGTCCCGGATGCGCGACCGCGGTGTCGAGATCCATTGCTGTTCCTCCCGTCGAGCGGCCTGCCGCACACGTGCGGGGGAGGGGGCGGGCCGCGAAAACTAGCGCTGCAAGTTTCGACTGTAGTACGAGTCGGCGCTCGGCTCCAGAGGCGGGAGGGGGCCGATGGTGGCCTCGTACTCGGCGGCCAGGCCGGTGATGAGCGCCTGCAGGCCCAGCCGGAACGCGCCCTCGTCGACGCTGCGCTGGTGCCCGGCCAGGCGGTGGGCCTGGCTGAGGTGCGGGTAGTGCGCGGCGTACAGCTCGGGGTCCTCGACGAAGCCGCGCGCGAACGAGCCCAGCGCCGAGCCCGCGACCAGGTAGCGCATGACCGCGCCGATGTGGGTGGCCCGCGCGGGCGGCCAGCCCGCCTTGACCAGGCCGCCGTAGACCGCGTCGGCCATGGCCAGCGCGGCCGGGCGCCGCCCCGGGCCCTGGGCCAGGTACGGGACGATGTTCGGGTGCGCGGCGAGCGCGTCGCGGTAGGACGTGCCCCAGCCCAGCAGCGCCTCCCGCCAGCCGTGCGTGCCGAAGACCGACACGTCCACCTCGGCGATCACCGCGTCGGCGACCGCGTCCAGGATCTCGTCCTTGTTGGCGAAGTGGTTGTACAGCGACGGCCCGCGCACCCCCAGCTCACCGGCCAGGCGCCGGGTGGAGAACGCCTCCAGCCCGTCGGCGTCGATGAGCCGGGCGGCCGTCTCGACGATGCGTCGGCGGCTGAGCAGCGCCTGACTCGGGCGGGGCATGGCTCTCCTCCTGGTCGGGGGCGGTGGTCCGGGGTGGGAGAACAACTCTCCCATATCGGGGTCTGGACGAAATAAAACTTCCAGCGTTAGTTTTATTCCGTGGACCTGACACTGACGGCCGAACACGCCGCACTGCGCAGCCTGGCCGCCGACTGGGTCGACCGCGAGGTCGCCCCGCACGCCGCGGCCTGGGACCGGGCCGAGAGCGTCGACCGGGGCGTGGTCAAGCGCCTCGGCGAACTCGGGCTCCTCGGGCTCACGATCCCCGAGGAGCTGGGCGGCAGCGGCGGCGACCACCTGGCGTACTGCCTGGTGCTGGAGGAGCTGGGCCGGGGCGACTCGTCCGTGCGCGGGCTGGTCTCGGTCTCGCTCGGCCTGGTCGCCAAGCCGATCGCCGCGTACGGCACACCCGAGCAGCACGAACGCTGGCTGCCCGGACTCTGCGCGGGCGAGCTGCTCGGCTGCTTCGGGCTGACCGAGCCGGGCACCGGCTCCGACGCCGGGTCGCTGGCCACCCGGGCGGTCCGCGACGGCGACGGCTGGACCGTGCACGGCAGCAAGCTGTTCATCACCAACGGGACCTGGGCCGACGTGGTGCTGCTGTTCGCGCGTACCGGCGAGCCCGGCCCGCGCGGCGTGACCGCGTTCCTGGTACCGACCGACACACCCGGCCTGGTCCGGCGCGAGATCCACGGCAAGCTCGGCCTGCGCGGGCAGCCCACGGCCGAGCTGGTCCTCGACGGGGTGCGGCTGCCCGACGGCGCCCGCCTGGGCGAGGTCGGCCAGGGCTTCCGCATCGCCATGTCGACCCTGGACAAGGGCCGGATGTCGGTGGCGGCGGGCTGCGTCGGCATCGCCCAGGGCTGCCTGGACGCCGCCGTCGCCTATGCGCGGCAGCGGACCCAGTTCGGGCGGCCCATCGCGGGCTTCCAACTGGTCCAGCAGCTGCTGGCCCGGATCGCGGTGGACACCGCCGCCGCCCGGCTGCTGGTCTGGCAGGTCGCCGACCTGGTCGACCGGCACGAGCCGTACGCCACCCAGGCGTCGATGGCCAAGCTGTTCGCCAGCGAGGCGGCCGTGCGCTGCGCCAACGACGCGCTGCAGGTCTTCGGCGGGTACGGCTACATCGACGAGTACCCGGTCGGCAAGTACCTGCGCGACGCCCGCGTCACCACCCTCTACGAGGGCACCAGCCAGATCCAGCAACTCCTCATCGGCCGCGCCCTCACCGGCGTCAGCGCCTTCGTCTGATCCCGAGTTAAGAAGGGGCCCTTCTACCACGGATTCCGATAAGAAGGGTCCCTTCCTTACCTCACACCGAGTTGGGAGGAACGTGAGCAATGGACGCACGCTTTGAGGGGCGGGTGGCTGTGGTCACCGGCGCCGCGCAAGGTATCGGCGCCGCTACGGCCAGGAGGCTGGCGGCGGACGGGGCGAGGGTCGCCGTCGTGGATCTGAGCGGCGAGAAGGCGGAGGCCACGGCGGCCGAGATCGGGGGCGGGGCGATCGGGATCGCGTGCGACGTCACCGACGAGGCGGCGGTGCGGGCGATGACCGGGCGGGTGGTGGAGACGTTCGGGCGGCTGGACATCCTGGTCAACAACGCCGGCATCACCCGCGACGACCTGCTCCACAAGATGAGCTACGCGGACTGGAACGCCGTCCTGCAGACCAATCTGACCAGCATGTTCCTGTGCTGCCAGGCGGCGCAGCGGCACATGGTGGCCGCGAAGTACGGCAAGATCGTCAATCTGAGCAGCCGGTCGGCGCTGGGCAACCGGGGCCAGGCCAACTACGCCGCAGCCAAGGCCGGGGTGCAGGGCCTGACCGCCACGCTCGCCATCGAGCTGGGCCCGTTCAACATCACCGTCAACGCCGTCGCCCCCGGGTACGTGGCCACCGCGATGACCGCCGCCACGGCGGAACGGGTCGGGTCGACGCCGGAGGCGCACCAGGCGTGGGCCTCGGAGCACACTCCGCTGCGCCGGGTGGCTCAGCCGGCGGAGATCGCCTCCGTGGTCGCCTTCCTGAGCAGCGACGACTCCTCGTTCGTGACCGGCCAGACGCTGTACGTCAACGGCGGCGCGCGCTAATTCAAGGAAGGATCATCGATCGTGGACTTCTCTCTCAGCGACGAAGAGCGGGCCATCCGCGACACGGCGCGCGCGTTCATCCGCAAGGAGGTCGTGCCGCTGGAGGCGGAGCTGCTGCGCCGCGAACGGGCGCACCAGCCTGGACTGCGCCGTGACGAGTTGCGCGAGTTGCAGGCCAGGGCGCGCGCGTTCGGGTTCTGGGGCCTAGCCACCCCCGCCGAGTACGGCGGCATGGACCTGCCCGCCGTGCTGCAGTCGCTGGTCTGGACCGAGATCGGGCACACGCTGGTGCCGTTCCGGTTCGGCGGCGAGGCCGACAACATCCTGTTCTACGCCGACGCGGCGCAGCGGGAGGAGTTCCTGGTCCCGACGATCGAGGGGCAGCGGATCTCGTGCTTCGCGATCACCGAGCCGGGGGCCGGGTCGGACGCGGCGAACATCAAGCTCAGCGCGCGCCGGGACGGCGACGACTGGGTGCTCAACGGCGAGAAGACGTTCATCACCAACGGCAACGACGCCGACTTCGCCATCGTGGTCGCGGTGACGGACCGGGACAAGGGGGTACGCGGGGGCGGGACGACGGCGTTCCTGGTGGACCGGGCGATGGGGTGGCGGTCGGAGTTCATCGCCACGATGGGCGAGGGCGGTCCCGCGTCGCTGGTGTTCGAGGACGTGCGGGTGCCGCACCGCAACATCCTCGGCGAAGTCGGGCAGGGCTTCGAGCTGGGCATGAAGTGGATCGGCAAGGGGCGCTACATCATCCCGTCGCACGCGGTCGGGATCGGCGAGCGGGCGCTGCGGATGGCGGTCGACTACGCCGGCACCCGCGAGACGTTCGGGAAGAAGATCGGCGAGAACCAGGCCATCCAGTGGATGCTCGCCGACGCCGAGACCGAGCTGGAGGCGGCGCGCTGGCTGATCCTGCGCGCCGCGTGGACCGTGGACCAGGGCCTGGACGCCCGGCACGCGTCGTCGATGGCGAAGCTCTACGGCGCCGCGATGATCAACAAGCTGGTCGACCGCGTCATGCAGATCCACGGGGGCATGGGCTACACCCGCGAGCTGCCCATCGAGCGCTGGTACCGCCAGGTGCGCCTGCTGCGCATCTACGAGGGCACCGACGAGATGCAGCGGCTCATCATCGCCCGCGACCTGCTGCGCGGGTACACGAAGATCGGAGGTCACCTGGCATGAGAGTCTTCCACTCGCCGCAGGAGCTGGCCGCCGCCGTCGGCCAGGTCATCGGCCCCGGCCCGTGGCACCAGATCGAGCAGGGGCGCGTCGACGCGTTCGCCGACGCCACCGGCGACGACCAGTGGATCCACACCGACCCCGAGCGGGCGGCCACCGGTCCGTTCGGCGGCACGGTCGCCCACGGGTACCTGACCCTGTCGCTGCTGCCGCTGCTGGTGCGCGACCTGTACCGGTTCGACGGCGCCAGCATGGGCGTCAACTACGGCCTGAACCGGGTGCGGTTCGCCGCGCCGGTGCGCGTCGGGGCGAAGGTGCGGCTCACGGTGCAGATCGTGTCGGTCGAGCCGGTGCCGGGCGGGGTGCAGCTGGTCGCCCAGGCCACCGTGCGCACCGACGACAGCGACAAGCCCGCCTGCGTGGCCGAGACGGTCAGCCGCGTGTACTACCCCCAGGAGCAGCCGTGAGCACGCTGTCCCTGGCCGCCGTCCTGGCCGAGGGCGCGCGGCGGCACCGCGGCAAGACCGCCGTCGTCGACGGCGACCTGCGGGTCAGCTACGCCGACCTGTGGCAGCAGGCCCTGGCGTACGGGGCGGGCCTGCGCGAACTGGGCGTCCGCCGGGGCGACGTGGTGGCGCTGGTGGTGCCGAACACGGTCGAGTTCCCGCGCGCCTACTACGGGGCGCTGGCCGCCGGTGCCGTGGTGGTGCCGGTGCACCTGCTGCTCACCCCGGCGGAGGCGGCGTACGTGCTGCGCGACAGCGGCGCCAAGGTGGTGGTGTGCCACAGCGCGCTGCTGGCCCTCGGCGCCCCGGCCGCCGCCGAGGCCGGGATCGCACTGGTCAGCGTCGGTCCGCGCCCCGACGGCGGGGCGGTGCCGCCCCGGCTGGAGGACGTCAGCGCGGGGGTGCCGCCGCTGCGGTCGTACGAGTCGACCGGGCCGACCGACCCGGCCGTCATCCTGTACACCAGCGGCACGACGGGCGAGCCCAAGGGCGCGGTGCTGACGCACCTGAACCTGGTCATGAACACCGTGGTCAACGTGTTCGACGCCAACGACGCCCGGCCCACCGACGTGGTGCTGGGCTGCCTGCCGCTGTTCCACACGTTCGGGCAGACCGTCGGCATGAACGGGGCGTTCCGGCTCGGCGCGACGCTGGTGCTGCTGGCCCGGTTCAACGGCGCGGCGGCGATCGACCTGATGCTGCGGGAGCAGGTGGACGTCTTCCACGGCGTACCCACGATGTATCTGGGGCTGCTCGAAGCCGCCGCCGGCCGCACCGACCTGCCGAAGCTGCGCCTGTGCATCTCCGGCGGCGCGGCGCTGCCCGTCGCGGCCCTGGAACGGTTCAGCGCCGCCTTCGACACCACCGTGTACGAGGGCTACGGCCTGTCCGAGACCTCGCCGACGGCCACCACCAACCAGCCGCACTTCGGCGTGCGCCCCGGCACGGTCGGGCACACGGTCTGGGGCGTGGAGACCGAGATCGCCCGCCCGGACCTGGAGGACCGGATCGAACTGCTGCCCGACGGCGAGCTGGGCGAGATCGTGATCCGGGGGCACAACGTGTTCGCGGGCTACCTCAACCGGCCCGAGGCCACCGCGCAGGCGATCACCGACGGCTGGTTCCGCACCGGCGACCTGGGCACCAAGGACGCCGACGGGTTCATCACCATCGTCGACCGCAAGAAGGACCTGATCATCCGGGGCGGCTTCAACGTGTACCCGCGCGAGGTCGAGGAGGCGCTGGCCCGGCACCCGGCCATCGCGCAGGTGTCGGTGATCGGGGTGCCCGACGAGCTGCACGGCGAGGAGATCTGCGCGGTGCTGGTGCTCGACCCGGCGCGGGCCGCGCCGACCGAGGCGGAGCTGACCGAGTGGTCGCGCGAGCGGCTCGGGCGGCACAAGTACCCGCGCCGGTTCCGGTTCGTCGCCGAGCTGCCCATGGGGCCCAGCCTCAAGGTGCTCAAACGCGAGCTGCGCCGGATCGTCGCGCAGGAGACCGGCACCGCCTGACCTGCGCCGCCCCGGCCGCCCGCCCCGGTTTCCAACCCCGGCGCGGGCGGCCGGCGTATGTGCCGTGACAGTGGTCGGGCTCGGTTCGGGGAAGGCGGCGTAGGTGGACGATGATGAGTTTCGCGACTTCGTACACGCGCGGATGAAACGGTTGTCGCGGGTGGCCTATCTGCTCACCGGCGACCATCACAATGCGGACGACCTGGTGCAGAACTCGCTGGTGAAGCTCGCCGCGAAGTGGCCCTCGATCTCCCGGGACGGCAGTCCGGACGCCTACCTGCGCAAGATCATGTACCACGAGCACATCTCGGTGTGGCGGCGCAGCCGTCACCTGCGGGCCGAGTTCGCCGTCGAGCACCTGCCGGAGACGCCCGCCGACGAGGACATGGCCGCCCGTGCCGTGCGGCGCCTGCTGCTGGGGCAGGCGCTGGCCAGACTGAGCCGCAAGCAGCGCGCCGTGATCGTGCTGCGCTACTTCGAGGACCTGTCCGAAGCCGACACCGCTGCGGCGCTGAGCGTCTCGGTGGGCACGGTCAAGAGCCAGACCTCGTACGCGCTGGCCAAGCTGCGCGAGCTCGCGCCCGAACTGCACGTGCTGGTCCGCGAGCCGCAGGAGGTGCGGGCATGAGCGACCTGAGGGAACTGCTCGGCGACCTGGCCGGAGGCGCCCGCACCGGCGACTTCACCGAACGGGCGCTCGTGCTCGGCCGACGGCGCCGGGCGGGCCGCCGGATCGGCGCCTCGATCGCCGCCGCGCTGACGGCCGCGCTGCTCGGCGGCGTCGTGGTGCAGGCGGCCGCGCGCCGCGACGACGCACCGCCGCCACCACCGTCCCCCACCCCGAGCACGCTCACCCCGCCGCGCGACTGCGTCGCCCAGTACCCGGCACTCCCCGCCGGGTACGAAGGAGGTCGGGCCACCGTGACCGGCGGCGACCCGACCGGCCGCTACCTCGTCGGCGGCGTCGTCCCCTCAACTGACGCCGCCCCGGGCAGCCAGCCGGCGCTCTGGGACGGCGGCGAGCCGCAGGCGGTCCCGGTCGAGGGCGGCATGGCCGAGTTCGCCGCGGTCAACAGCGCCGGGACCGCGGTCGGCCGGAGCTACGTCGACGACAGCGTGTGGCAGCCGTGGGCCTACCGGAACGGGGCCGTCATCCGGATGAAGGGCTACCAGATGAGCCCGATGGCGATCAACTCCGCCGGGGTGGTCGTGGGCTACCAGCGCATCGACGGCGACGGCCACCACGACCGCCCGGTCCGGTGGCGCACCGTGGACGGCGAACCGGAGCTGCTCCCGCTGCCGAAGGGCATGGAACGCTGGTGGGGCATGGCGGTCGCGATCGACGACGACGGCACCGTCGCCGGCTTCTTCGCCGACGATAAGGCCGAGGGCGTCAGGTCGTTCCTCTGGGCGCCGGACGGATCGGTACGCGAACTCGTCGGCCCGCCGCAACCCGGCGTCACCGCGGCACAGCTCGACACCCGGGTGACGGCGATCCGGGGCGGCTGGGTGACCGGCTACTCCGGTGACTTCCGGGAGAACGGCACCTCGATCACCACGCTGTGGAACCTGGCGACGGACGAGGTGCGGCTGGTGGAGTCGCCGTCCATCAACCGGCCCGTCGTCAACGCGAAGGGCTGGCTGGTCGGGGCGGCCTCCGGCGGCGGCTTGGCGGCCGTGCGCGGTGCGGACGTGCTGGAGCTGCCGAAACCGGCCGGGAGCGGCTCGTACGCGCCGGTGTTCGTCAGTGACGACGGCCGGGTCGTCGCGGCGGCCGACCAGGTGCTGCCCATGCGCGGAGCCGCGCTGGTCTGGCACTGCTCCTGAGCCGGAGCATCCGGCGGCCCCGCCCCGACCAGCGGGGCGGGGCCGCCGGTCACAGGTCGGTGGAGCGGAACTGGTCGACGATCCGGTAGCCGAGCCTGTCGTACAGGTTGCGGGCGACCGTGTTGCTGCCGAAGACGTTCAGCCCGAGCTGGGCGTCTCCGGCGGCCGCGGTCTCCCGCTCGCCGAGCAGCATCACCGCCCGGCCGTACCCCTTGCCGCGGTGTCCCTCGTGGACGTTGACCCCGAAGACGTAGCCCATGCTGGGCGCGTGCCCGTGCCGCAGCCAGATGTGGGCCACCGCCTGCCCGTCGTCGCACAGCGTCCACAGGCTGTGCCCGGCCGTGGCCAGGCCGTCGGGCAGCAGCTCGGCGAACTCGCGGTCGGACCGGGCGCGGGCCGCCTCGGCCGTGGCCGACCCCGAGGCGGTGATGTCCTCGGCGTAGCCGACGATCTCGCCGCTCAGCCAGGGTCCGTACTCCTCGGGCGACATCGGGCGGCCGGTGAGGCCGTCGGGCAGCACGACCGGCAGGGACACGTCCTTGACCATCTGCTGGGCCCGCAGTTGCAGCGTCCCGAACAGCGCGTCCACCACCGGGTCACCGGTCGGCGTCACCGCGCCGAGCCGCTGCACCCCCTGCTCGGCGGCGTACCGCCGGGCGGCTTCGAGCAGCGCCCCGGCCACCTGCTCGTCGCCGGCGGCGTGCAGGTCGTGGACGAACGCCTCGGACGGGTCGGCGGTGGGGGAGACGCCGAGGGCGAGCTGCCCCACGACCTGTCCATCCGATTCGGCCACCAGCACCGTGGCGGACAGGGCGCGCTGCCGGGACCCGAGCCGCCGCTCCACCTTCTGCTGCCGCGCGGCCGGATCGGCGTACCAGCCGAAGTGGCTGTTCAGCCGCTCCCGCCAGGACTCCTGCCACGACTGCTGCTCGGCCTCGGTCGCCACCCGTACGCTCACCATGTCCGCGACCCTATGCCGCCGCCGCCGGGGACGCCACGCAGTTCGGGCGGCTTGACAGCGCGTGTGCGGGTGTGATGCCTTGACCCCGTGGAGCACCTGGTCCTCTGGGACATCGACCGGACGCTGATCAACGCGGGCGGCGGCGGCAAGGCGATCTTCCTGTCGGCGTACCGGGAGGTCGTCGGCGCGGAACCGCCCAGCCTGCCCGACTTCGGCGGCCGCACCGACCACTACATCTTCACCACCGCCCTGACCGGGCACGGCCGCGGCGTCGACGACCGGCTGACGGCCCTGTTCCTGGACACCCTCGCCGCGCACACCGAGGCCGCCCGCGAGCAGATCCGCGCCAACGGCGTGGCGCTGGCCGGGGCCGCCGCCGCGGTGGCCGCGCTGGCCGAGGTTCCGGGCGTGGTGCAGACCGTGGTCACCGGCAACATCCGCGACGCCGCGCGGATCAAGCTGGCCGCCTTCGACCTGCTCGGCCCGATGGACCTGGACATCGGCGGGTACGGCGGCGAGCACCCCGTCCGGTCGGTGCTGGTGCGGCTGGCCCGCGACCGCGCCGAGCGCAAGCACGGGGTCGCCCTGCCCGACCACCGGGTCGTGGTCATCGGCGACACCGAGCACGACGTCGAAGGCGCCCTGCACAACGGCGTCACCGCGATCGCCGTGGCCACCGGCGGCGCGACCGTCGCCCAGCTGCACGCCGCGGGCGCGCACACGGTGCTCGAGTCCCTGGCCGACACCGCCGCGCTGCTGCGCGCCATCGGTGTGGCCTGACCGCCCGTCGTGTCCGGCCGTGACCTGTCCGGCTGCGCCTCGACCGGTCGTCACCTGCCGCGACGGCCATAACCGGTTCGACAGCGACCCCGGCGGGCCAGCATGATCGGCGCCATGACGCGAACCGATCTGCCGTCCAGCTGGGACGAGCGAACCACCCTGACCACGTTCCTCGACTACGCCCGCGCCACCGTACGGGCCAAGTGCGAGGGCATCACCGAGGAGGCGGCCCGCACGGCGCCGCTGCCCGGCTCGCCGCTGATGACCGTCGCAGGGCTGGTCAACCACGTCCGCTGGGTGGAGAACAACTGGTTCCAGGTGGTCTTCCTGGGCGAGGAGGACACCGGGCCGTGGACCGAGGAGGAGCCGGACCGCGAGTTCACCGTCGCCCTCGACTACCCGATCGCGCAGCTGCTCGACGAGTACGACGCCCAGTCCGAGCGCTACCGCGCCCTGGTCGCCGCCACCGACCTCGACACGCTCTCGGTGCGCAGACTCCGCCGCAACGACGCTCCGGTCACGCTGCGCTGGATCCTGTTCCACCTGGTCGAGGAGATCGCCCGGCACAACGGCCACCTCGACGTGGTACGCGAGCTCGTCGACGGCACCACCGGCGTCTGACCTGCGTGTTTCCCCGGCCCGGCCGCCACCGCGCGCGTAGCGTCGACAGCCATGGAGCAGGAGCTGGCGGGCAGGGTCGCCGTGGTCACCGGGGCGAGCAAGGGCATCGGGCTGGAAGTGGTCCGGGCGCTCACGGAGCGCGGGGCGCGGGTGGCGGCAGGGGCGCGTACCGTCACCGCCGAACTGGCCGCGCTGGCCGCCGACGGGGCGGTGACCGCGCTGCCGGTGGACCTGGGCACGCCGGACGGGCCGGGGCAGCTGGTCGAGGCGGCGGTCTCGGCGTACGGCGGGATGGACGTGCTGGTCAACAACGTGGGGGCGGTGTTCCCGCGGCTGGGCGGGTTCACCAGCGTCACCGACGAGGACTGGCTGACCGGCTTCAACATCAACCTGATGTCGGCGGTACGGGCGACGCGGGCCGCCGTACCGCACCTGCTCGCCCGGGGCGGCGGCGCGATCGTGACGGTCAGCTCGATCAACGCGTTCTACCCCGACCCGGCCATCATCGACTACACCTCGTCGAAGGCGGCCCTGACCAACTTCTCCAAGGCCCTGTCCAAGGAGCTCGGCCCGAAGAACATCCGGGTCAACACGGTCAGCCCCGGCCCGGTCGAGACCCCGCTGTGGCTGGCCTCCGGCGGCGTCGCCGACCAGTTCGCCAAGGCCTCCGGCGCCTCCGCCGCCGAAGTCCGCCAGCAGGTCGCCGCCGCCGCCCCCACCGGCCGCTTCACCACCCCCGCCGAGGTGGCCGACGTGGTCGCCTTCCTGGCCGGCCCTCGCGCCGCCAACCTGACCGGCACCGACATAACCATCGACGGCGGCTACACCCCGACCCTCTGACCCGTTGATCATGAACTTATGGACGTTGTCGACGGCGTGTCACCACCCCGGCACCATGATCACCTTCGCGCCGGGCGGCGCGCCGGGGCATGGCTGCCGCGCGTAGTGAGAGTTGACCACGGCGCCAGGGTGGTGACACGCCGCCCATCACGTCCATAAGCTCATGATCAACGGGTCGGAGGGGCGGGGGTCAGGCGGTGGCGGGGGTGGGGGAGGAGGTGGGGGTGGGCTGGGGGGTGGGGGTGCCGGGGTTGAGGACCCGGCGGAGGACGGCGGGGGCGAAGAGGCGCTGGGGGGCGGCCATCAGGTTGGCGACGCTGAGGAAGGCGTGGCCGACCTGGGGGTGGCGGGCGGCGGCGACGTGCAGCTTGGCCACGTACCCGTTGAGGAACTTGACCTTGCCGGTGCGCTTGCCGGGCACCGCGTCGTAGCGCAGGTCCGCGCCGACCGCGATGTCCCACGGCACGTCGATGACCTTCGCCGCCGCCTTGAAGAAGCGCCGCTGCAGGTTCTCGCGGCCCTTGGCCAGCTCGTCGCGCAGCACCGCGGCCTCGACCGCGGCGACGGTCATGCCCTGGCCGTACGCCGGGTTGAAGCTGCACACCGCGTCGGCTACGGCCAGGAAGCCGATCGGCAGCCGCTTCATGTGCTCGTAGCGGCGGCGGACGCTGACGGGCAGCCGCATCCGGTGCGGCGGGCCGAGCGGCTCGGCCTTGCTGAGCAGCTCGTACATCTCCTGCCCGGCGAACTGCTTGGCGTACTCGTGGTAGGTCTCCGGGTCGCTGATCGGCGCGGGCGCGCCGCCCGCCGCGATCATGGTGACCATCCAGCGGTCGCCCTCGGCGGCGATCGCCACGCCGCCGACCGGCTGCTGCGGCGAGGGGCTGCAGAGGAACGCGGTGAAGTCGGCCTGCCCCGGGGTCCGCCGGTAGTTGCGCGACACGTACGTCGTCTTCGGGTCGACCAGGTCCTCGACCGGCTTGTCGTAGCCGAGCTCGGCCAGCCAGGTCGGGCCGCGGTTGCCCCGGCCGGTCGCGTCGACGACCAGCTCGGCCTCGTGGCGCTGCTCCTCGTCGCCGCCGACCGGCAGCACCCGCACGCCGGTGATCCGGCCGCGGTCCTCGGTGGCGAGCAGGCCGAGCGCCTCGTGCCTGGCGCGCAGCTCCACGTTGGGCAGTTCTAGCACGCGGGTACGCACGTACGACTCCAGCGCCGGGCGGCTCACGGCCAGCCCCTGCAGGCCGGTGGGGGTGCGGACGAGGCGGTGGCCGTCGTTGATCCACACCACGTCGCCCTGGATGTCGAGCGGGACGGCGCCGGTGGCGGCGAGGTCGGCGGCGAAGCCCGGGAACAGCTCCTCGAGCACCTGGCGGCCCCGCGCGAGCAGGCCGTGCGAGTGCTCGCCCTGCGGCACGCCGCGGCGGTCGATGTTGGCGGTCGGCAGCTCGTCGCGGTCGAAGACGGTGATCTTCGCGTACGACTCGCTGAGCACACGGGCGGCGAGTAGGCCGCCGATGCTGGCGCCGAGCACGATCGCGTGCCCGGACTTCTCCTTGGCAGACACTGCAGGGTTCTCCGTATCGGTGAGGGGTGTGCACTCACGGTAAGAACAGGTGACGCAATCATGAAAACGAATATCCGGTCTGGAAAACGACACTGTGTGCGCGCTCACCGGCCGCACCCGCCACGGATTCCGTCGCGTCGCGCGTGATCGGCAACGTGAGTGCCGCAGATTCGGGGAAACTGCGCGAATCGGCGCCGGGATTCCGACACTCTCCTGAAGCGGCGCGCACGCCTCCGCCCATACCCCGAAAGAATCTTTGAAAGATTTTGCAGATACTCGGCGCCCGCTGGGGGCGGCGATCTGGGGTGATGGTTGACGGATGGTCAACAAGTGCTGATCAGTTGTAAGTGCTGCCCCTATATGTCTGTATAGAACGGATACATCGGGCGGTCGCCGACTCTTCACGACCGAGCAATGCGGCGCTAACATCCATGAAACTTGCGCAAGAGTTTCCAGTGCGCACCCTCCCTGACCCCAGGAGGAAACCCGTGACCACCCGCACCCGTCCGTTCACCGCAGCAGCACTGTCGCTGCTGCTCGCGGCCCTGCTGGCCGCGTTCGCCGGCTGGCAGTCGGCACCCCGCCTCACCCCGGCCAAGGCCGACGCCAATCCCAGCGCCCGCGACGTCATCGTGCACCTGTTCGAGTGGCCGTGGGCCTCGATCGCCAACGAGTGCACCACCGTGCTCGGCCCGAAGGGCTTCGGCGCGGTGCAGGTCAGCCCGCCGCAGGAGCACGTCGTGCTCAGCGGCTCCGGCTACCCGTGGTGGCAGGACTACCAGCCGGTCAGCTACCAGCTGATCAGCCGCCGCGGCGACCGCGCCGCGTTCGCGAGCATGGTCAGTACCTGCCACGCGGCGGGCGTGAAGATCTACGTGGACGCCGTGATCAACCACATGGCCGGCGGCGCCTCCACCGGCATCGGCTCGGCCGGTTCGACGTACTCGCACTACGCCTACCCGAACCTGTACTCCAGCGCCGACTTCCACCACTGCGGCCGCAACGGCAACGACGACATCGCCAACTGGGGCGACCGCTGGGAGGTGTTCAACTGCGAGCTGGTCGACCTGTCCGACCTGGCCACCGAGACGTCGTACGTGCGCGGCAAGCTCACCGCGTACCTCAACGACCTGATCTCGATCGGCGTGGACGGGTTCCGGGTCGACGCGGCCAAGCACATCCCCGTCGCCGACCTGCAGGCGATCTACGGCGGCCTGACCGGCAACCCGTACATCTACCAGGAGGTCATCGAGGACACCGCGTTCCCGCCCAGCGAGTACGCCGGGCTCGGCGACGTCACCGAGTTCCGCTACGGCGACGTGGTCGGCAACGCGTTCCGCGACGCGAACCTGTCCAACCTGAACAACCTCGCCTCGCAGATGGCCCTGGGCAGCGGCGACGCGGTCAACTTCGTGGACAACCACGACACCCAGCGCAACGGCCGGGCGCGGCTGACGTACAAGAACGGGCAGACGCACGCGCTGGCGGCGGCGTTCAGCCTGGCCTACCCGTACGGCACCCCGGCGCTGATGAGCAGCTTCACCTTCAGCAACAACGAGGCCGGTCCGCCCTCGACCAACGGCACCACCAACCAGGTGGTCTGCGGCTCGGGCTGGGAGTGCGAGCACCGCAAGACCACGGTGGCCAACCTGGTCGCGTTCCACAACGCCGTCAGCGGTACGGCCGTGACCAACTGGACCTCGCCGGCCGCCAACCGGATCGCGTTCGGCCGCGGTGCCACCGGCTTCGCCGCGTTCAACCGCGACAGCGCCGCCTGGAGCACCACGTTCAGCACCGGCCTGCCCGCGGGCACCTACTGCAACGTGGCCGTGGCGAACTTCTCCGGCGGGACCTGCTCCGGGGCGACGGTCTCCGTCAACGGCTCCGGCCAGGCCACGGTCAGCGTGGCGGGCGACACCGCGCTGGCGATCTACACCGGCGCGCGCGTCACCGGCACGCCGTCGCCGACCGCCTCGGCCAGCCCCAACCCCAGCCCGACCTCGACCGCGTGCAGCAGCGTCGCCGTCACGTTCGAGTCGAACACCACCACGGCCACCGGCCAGAACGTGTACGTCGCGGGCAGCATCGCGGCCCTGGGCTCGTGGAACACCGGCAGTGCGGTGGCGATGTCGGGTGCGGCGTACCCGGTCTGGCGCGTCACCGTGAACCTGGCCGCCGGCACGTCCTTCGAGTACAAGTACATCAAGAAGGACGGGTCCGGGAACGTGACCTGGGAGAGCATCGCCAACCGGAGCCGTACCGTGCCGACGGGGGTGTGCGCGGTGACCTACAGCGAGACGTGGAACGTCACGGGCGGTACCACGCCGTCGCCGTCGGTCTCGCCGTCGCCGTCGCCGACCGGGGCGAACTGCTCGACCGTCGCCGGTTCGTTCGCGGTCAACGCGACCACGACGTGGGGGCAGAACGTGTACGTGATCGGGTCGATTCCGGCGCTGGGCTCGTGGAACACCGGCAGTGCGGTGGCGCTGTCGAGTGCCTCGTACCCGGTGTGGACCGGGTCGGTGTCGCTGCCGGCGGGGACGGCGTTCACGTACAAGTACATCAAGAAGGACGGGTCGGGGAACGTGACCTGGGAGAGCGACCCGAACCGGTCCGCGACGACCCCGACCACGGCCCCGTGCACCCTGACCCGGTCGGACACCTGGCGCTGACGCGGTGCGCTGACGCGGTGCGCTGACCGGCTGGTCAGTGCACCCGCCACCGCCCGCCTTTGATCGACGCTGGCCTATCTAGAGGACGATTCGACGAAATCCGTCTTCCAGATAGGCCACTGTCGATGCTAAGTCGCCGCCGCCGGGGCTCGCTCCGGGGCGCGGACCAGTGTGTTTCCTCGTAATAGGCCACCGTCGATGGAAAGCCGCGAGCCGCGACCCGTGAGCTGTGAGCCGTGAGCCGTGAGCCGTCGGTCCTGGGGTGGTTACGCGGATTCGCGGGGGACCAGTTCCGTGGGGAGGACGACGGAGTCGACCTGCTCCGCGCCGTCGATCAGCTCCAGCAGCATCCGTACCGTCTCCGTGGCCACCTGCTCCAGCGGCTGCCGCACCGTGGTCAGCCGCGGATGCGTCGATCCGGCCACCGCCGAGTCGTCGAACCCGCCCACCGCCACGTCGTCCGGCACCCGCAGCCCTCGCTCCCGCAGCGCCGCCAGCGCCCCGGCCGCCATCAGGTCGGACCCCACGAACACCGCGTCCAGCCCCGGCACCCGGTCCAGCAGCTCGTGCATCGCCGCCTCGCCCCCGTGCCGCGTGTAGTCCCCGTGCGCGATCAGCTTCTTCGTCGCCTTGCGCCCGAGGACGTCGCAGTACCCTTCGAGCCGGTTCAGCCCGCCCGGGGTGTCCAGCGGCCCGGTGATCGTGCCGATCTTCCTGCGGCCGAGGTCGACCAGGTAGCGGGTCATCTGCCGGGCGCCCTCGCGGTCGTCGGCCGCCGCGTACGGCAGCCCTTCGCGGCCCAGCACCGCCCCGCACGCCACCGCGGGCAGGGCCAGGCTCTCCAGCTCCTCCAGCAGCGGGTCACCGGCGTGCGCGGACAGCAGCAGCACCCCGTCGGCGTGGCCGCCGCGCAGGTAGCGGACCACGCGCTCGCGGTCGCCGTCGTCCCCGGCGACCATCATGACCAGCGCCACGTCGCGCTGGGCCAGCCGCCGGGTGGCCACCCGGAGCAGCACGCTGAAGTTCGGGTCCTCGAACAGCTTCTCCTGCGGCTCGGACAGCACCATCACCACGGTGCCGGTGCGCTGGGTGACGAGGCTGCGCGCGTTGCGGTTGACGACGTATCCGGTCTCGGCGACGGCCCGTTTGACGGCCGCCGCCGCGGCGGTGCTCACGTACGGGTCGCCGTTGAGGGCGCGGGACACCGTGCCCCGGGATACTCCCGAGGCACGGGCCACGTCGTGGATCGTCGGCCGCCGCCTGCTGTTGGTCACAGGCATCAGCTTTTCACAGACCCGCCGGACAGGTCAGTGCGCCAGTACCGCTGCATGGTGAGGAACAGCGCGATCAGCGGAATGATCGACAGCAGCGCGCCGGTGATGACGAGGTTGTACAGGGCGGGCTGGTTGGCACCGGTCACCAGCAGGGTGTAGAGCCCCACGGTGAGCGGGAACCGGTGGTCGTCGGCGAGCATGATGAACGGGAGCAGGAAGTTGTTCCAGATCGCGACGAACTGGAACAGGAAGATCGTCACCATGCCCGGCCCCATGAGCGGGACCGCCACCACCCGCAGCAGCCGCCCCTCGCTCGCCCCGTCGATGCGCCCGGCCTCCAGCAGGGCGTCGGGGATGGCGGCGGCGGCGTAGATGCGGGCCAGGTAGATGCTGTACGGGTGCAGGATGCTGGGCAGCAGCACCGCCCAGTACGTGTCGGCGAGCCCCGCCTTGGCCAGCAGCAGGTACTGCGGGACGGCGAGGACCACCGACGGGACGAGGATGCCGCCGATCAGCACGTTGAAGATGAGGTTCTGGCCGAAGAACCGGAACTTCGCCAGCGCGTACCCGGCCAGCACCGACACCGCGGTCGACAGGACGGCGCCGACTCCGGCGTACAGGGCCGTGTTGGCCATCCACTGCCAGAAGATGCCGTCGCGGTAGGCCGACAGGTCGGACAGGTTCTCCAGCAGCCCGGTGCCGGGGGCGAACGCGTTGGTGGAGAACAGCTCGCCCCGGGTCTTGCTGGCGGCCATGAGCACCCAGGCCACCGGTAGCAGGCAGTACAGTGCCCCGAGCAGCAGTACGGCGGTGGGCATGAGGCCGAGCGGGCGGCGGACCCGGCCCGCCCCTTCGGCCGAAGCGGTGATGCTCATCGTTCCTCCCCGAACGCGCGGCGGCGGACCAGCCGCAGGAAGCCCAGCGAGGGCACGAGCGCGATCAGCGCGATGACCAGTGACGTCGCCGAGGCGGAGTAGAGGTCGCCGGTGACGAAGGCGTCGCCGTAGACGTTCATCAGCGGGCTCCAGGTCGAGCTGACCGAGTTCGAGATCGAGCGCAGGGTGGTCGGCTCGGTGAACACCTGCATCGTCGCGATGATCGAGAACACGGTGGTCAGGACGAGGGCCGGTGCCAGCATCGGTACCTTGATCCGCAGCGCGATGGCCAGTTCGCCCGCCCCGTCGATGCGGGCGGCCTCGTAGTAGTCGCGGGGCACGGCCCGCAGCTGGGTGTAGAGCACCAGCATGTTGAAGCCGGTGCCGCCCCAGACCGCCACGTTGACCATGGAGAAGACGATGGTGGACGGGCTGAGCAGGTCTACGCCGTCGACACCGACGGCGTGCAGTCCGGCGTGGATCGGGCTCATGCTGGGCGGGTAGAGGAAGCCCCAGAGCAGCGTCGCGACCACGCCGGGGACGGCGTACGGCAGGAAGATGGCGATGCGGGAGAAGCGCGGCAGCCGTACTCTCGCGGAGTCCAGCAGCAGCGCGAACAGCAGTGCCAGGCCGAGCATGAGGGTGAGCACCATCGCGGCGTAGCCCAGCACCCGCACCCAGCCGTCCCAGAACTCGCCGTCGGCCAGGGCCGCGCGGTAGTTGTCCAGGCCGACGAAGATCTCGGTGCGCGACTTCTTGCCCAGCCCGAGGCCGGAGAACTTGACCCGGCGCAGGCTCAGGTACGCGGTGTAGCCGATCGGCGCGGCCACGAACAGGGTGAACAGCACCACCGCCGGGGCCAGGTACAGGTAGGGGGTGGCGCCCGCGCGCGATGCGCGGGCGCCCCGGTTTGCCTTGGTCATCGCTCAGGACACCAGCGTGAAGCCGGACTTCTTCATGTCGGCCACGGTGGCCTCCTGCACCGCGGTCAGCGCGGCCCCGAACGAGGACTTCTGCTGCACCGCCTTGTCGAAGGCGTCCTTGTACGCGCTGTAGGCGACGTTGACGTTCGGACCGAAGGTGAAGCCGCGCGCCGAGGACGAGATCGCGGTGGCCTGGGCCCAGAAGTCGGGCTGGTTGGCGAAGTAGTCCGGCGCGGTGGTGAGCAGCGCCTGGCCGCCCTTGGCCGCCGGGTAGACCGCGGCCTCCTTGATCAGCAGGTCGAGCGCCTTGGTGTCGGTGTTGAGCCAGGTGGCGAACTGCGCGGCGGCGGCGCGGTGCTTGGAGCCCGCGGCGACCGCGATCGAGGATCCGCCCCAGAAGCCGCTGTACGACTCCCCGGCGCTCCACTGCGGCAGCGGCGCGATGGCCCACTTGCCCTTGCCGTCGGGGGCGTTGCTGCTCAGCACGCCCGGCGCCCACACGGCCGAGGCCCAGGACAGCACCTTGCCGTTGTTGAGCGCGGCGTTCCACTCCGGGGTCCACGGGGCCTGGGTGTCCACGACGCCCTCGGCGGCCAGGCCGCCCCAGAAGTCGGCCACCTTGCGGGTCGGGCCCTCGTCGATGCCGACCTTCCAGGACTCGCCCTGGATCGACCACCACTGGCCGCCCGCCTGCTGGGCGAGGCCGGCGAACCAGCCCGGGTCTTTGCTGGAGAAGCCGCCGAGGTAGACGGTCTTGTCCTTGGCGTGCACGGCGCGGGCCGCGGCGGCGTACTCGTCCCAGGTCTTCGGGACGGCGATGCCGTACTTGGTGAACAGGTCGGTGCGGTAGTAGAGCATCATCGGGCCGCTGTCCTGCGGCAGGCCGTACACGCCGTCGGTGCCCAGCGTCACCAGGCCCCAGATGCCGTCACTGAACTGCGCCTTGGCGGCGGACACCTCGGCCTTGATGTCGGCGACGGCCTCGGCGGCCACGAACGACGGCAGCATCTGGTACTCGGCCTGCACCAGGTCGGGCGCGTTGCCCGCCTTGGCCGCGGTGAGGAACTTGGCCGCCGCCTCGTCGCCGCCGGCCTGCTTGCTGACCGTGACGTGGATGTCGGGGTGCTCGGCGTTCCACACCGCCGCGATCTTGTCCATGTTCGGTGCCCAGGTCCAGAAGGTCAGGTCGACCGGCCCGGTCTCCTGCGGCGCCGCCTCGTCCGGGGTGCTGGAGCAGCCGGCCGCCAGGGCCCCGACCAGCAGGGCGGTGAGCACCGTCCTGAGCCGTTTCGTGCGCATGGGTCCTCCGTTGAAATGGCGAGTTTCTGTGAACGTTCACAGTGCGCAACAGTGTGTAGTGGCTGTTACGCGCCCGTCAAGGCACGTTGGCGAACTCGTTACATGGTCAGGCATTTGAGGGGTGGCGGCTTCCGCGCGCCGGGTGCTTCCGCTACTGTGCACGTTCACAGAACAAAGGGGGATCGGTGGTCGACAGCATCAGCACCCGGCTCGGGGGCCTGGCCTACGGCGGGGACTACAACCCCGAGCAGTGGCCCCGCCAGGTGCAGGAGGAGGACGTCGCGCTGATGCGCGCGGCCGGGGTCAACCTGGTCAGCCTCGGCGTCTTCGCCTGGGCCAGACTGGAACCGGCCCCGGGGCGGTACGAGTTCGGCTGGCTCGACGAGATCGTCGACCGCCTGCACGCCAACGGCGTCGCCGTCGACCTGGCCACCCCCACCGCCGCCCCGCCGCCCTGGTTCTCCCGGGCGTACCCGCACACGCTGCCGGTGAACCGCGAGGGCGTCCGGATCGGCGTCGGCGGCCGCCAGCACGCCTGCCCCAGCTCGCCCGAGTACCGCGCGGCCACCGCCGGCATCGCCCGCGCGCTGGCCGAGCACTACCGCGACCACCCGGCCGTCATCCTCTGGCACGTGCACAACGAGTACGGCGCCCCGCTCGGCGAGTGCTACTGCGACGCCAGCGTCGCGGCGTTCCGCGGCTGGCTGCGTACCACCTATCAGGACCTGGACTCGCTCAACGAGGCCTGGGGCACCGACTTCTGGAGCCAGCGCTACGGCGACTGGGACGAGATCGACGCCCCGCGCGCCAACCACACCGCGGTCAACCCGGCCCAGCGCCTGGACTTCGCCCGGTTCACCTCCGCCGAGCACCTGGCCTGCTTCACGCTGCAGCGCGACATCCTGCGCGAGGTCACTCCGGACACCCCGGTCACCACCAACTTCATGACGGCCAACTGCAAGTCGATGGACCTGTGGCGGTGGGCGCCGGAGGTGGACGTGGTCAGCAACGACCACTACCTGACCGCCGAGCGCTCCGACAACCACATCGAGCTGGCCCTGTCGGCCGACCTGAGCCGGTCGCTGGCGGGCGGCGCCCCGTGGCTGCTGATGGAGCACTCGACCGGGGCGGTCAACTGGCAGCCGCGCAACCTGGCCAAGCGGCCCGGCGAGCTGCGCCGCAACAGCCTGGCGCACGTGGCCCGGGGCTCGGACTCGGTGCTGTTCTTCCAGTGGCGGGCCTCCCGCTACGGCGCGGAGAAGTTCCACTCGGCGATGCTGCCGCAGGCCGGGACGGACTCGCAGGTGTGGCGCGAGGTGGTCGAGCTGGGCGCGCAGCTGCGCGGGCTGGCGCCGGTACGCGGCACCCGGGTCGCCGCCGAGGTGGCGGTGGTGTGGGACTGGGAGTCGTTCTGGGCGCTGGAGCTGGAGTGGCGCCCCAGCGTCGAGCTGCGCTTCCGCGAGCGGATCGACGCGTACTACGAGGCGCTGTGGCGCGAGCACGCGACCGTGGACTTCGTCCACCCGGGGGCGGACCTGTCGGCGTACAAGCTGGTGGTGGCGCCTAGCGCGTACCTGCTGGGGGAGGGGGCGGCCAAGAACCTGTGCCGGTACGTCGAGTCGGGCGGGCACCTGCTGGTGTCGTACTTCTCCGGGATCGTCGACGAGCACGAGACGGTGCACCCGGGGGCGTACCCGGGGGCGCTGCGGGAGGTGCTGGGCCTGTCGGTCGAGGAGTTCCACCCGCTGCGCGCGGGCGAGGCGGTCGCCCTGGGCGACGGCTCGACCGGGGCGGTGTGGTCGGAGCGGGTGCGCCCGGCCGGAGCCGTGCCGGTGGTCGAGTTCGCCGCCGGACCCGACGCCGGGCACCCCGCCGTCACCCGCCACGACCTGGGCCGGGGCACGGCCTGGTATGTCGCGACCGCCGTCGACCGGCTGCGGCCGCTGCTGGCCCGGGCCCTGGACGCCGCGGGGGTACGGCGCCCGTCCGGCCTGCCCGACGAGCTGGAGTACGTCCGCCGCGGCGACGTCGTCTTCCTCATCAACCACGGCGAGCAGGACCTGGCGGTCCTCGACGTCGGGGGAGTCGACCTGCTGGACGGCAGCCTGTGGACCGGCGGGGTGACGGTCCCCGCCGGCGGGGTCCGGGCGGTCCGGCGGACGGAGCCGACCGTCCACTGAAGACGCGCAGGTCACGCCGCCGCAGGTGGTGAAGGGCGTTTCCGCTTTCGCAACATGAAGCGGAGACGCCCTTCGCGCGTGTAGTACTTCTGTGGCCGATCTGGAGTTTTCATAGACATTCTGGATTCACCTGGGTTCAAGATTATGTTCATATGTATCAATGAATCTACGGCCCATGAACCCCCTCGGTCGTCGCACATTCGTCCTGGGTGGACTCGCCACAGTCGGGTCCGCGCTAACCGCCGGCAGCCTCGCGTACGCCGCCGCCCCGTTCCCTTTCAAGCTCGGCGTCGCCTCCGGTGAGCCCGACGCGGGCAGCGTGGTCCTGTGGACCCGCCTGGCGCCGACCCCGCTGAACGCCGACGGCCAGGGCGGCATGCCCAACGCCGACGTCGCCGTCGACTGGCAGGTCTCCACCAGCGCCGCCTTCGGCACGCTGGTCGCCTCCGGCACGGTGACCGCCCGCTACGCCGACGCCCACTCGGTACACGTGGTCGCGGGCGGCCTGAACCCCGACAGCGACTACTACTACCGCTTCCGCGCCCAGGGCCACATCTCGCCGGTCGGGCGCACCCGCACCGCCCCGGCCGCCGGCACCTTCGGCCGCGACCTGGTGATGGCCTTCGCCTCCTGCGCGCACTACGAGTCGGGCTACTACACCGCCTACCGGCGCCTGGCCGAGGACAACCCCGGCCTGATCCTGCACCTCGGCGACTACATCTACGAGGACGCCGCCACCGCCGGCTCGGTCCGCGAGCACGTGGGCAGCGAGATCGTGTCGCTGGCCGACTACCGCCGCCGGTACGCCCTCTACAAGTCCGACCCGGACCTGCAGGCCGCGCACGCCGTCGCGCCGTGGCTGGTGGTGCCCGACGACCACGAGGTCGAGAACAACTACGCCAACATGGTCCGCAACGACAGCAGCCCCGCGCTGACCGCCGCGCAGTGGACCCAGCGCCGCACCGACGCCTACCGGGCGTACTACGAGAACATGCCGCTGCGGCCCGCCCAGGCGCCGACCGGCAACAGCATTCCGCTGTACCGCCGCATCCGCTGGGGCAACCTGGCCACCTTCCACATGCTCGACACCCGCCAGTTCCGCAGCGACCAGGCCTGCGGCGACGGCTGGAAGGTCTGCGCCGACGCCGACCTGGCCACCCGCAGTCTGACCGGCGCCGCGCAGGAGGCCTGGCTGCTCGACGGCCTGGCCCAGCACTACGGCACCTGGGACATCCTCGGCCAGCAGGTCTTCTTCGCCCGCCGCTTCGACGCCTCGGGCGCGTCCAGCATGGACGCCTGGGACGGCTACCGCGCCTCGCGCAGCCGGATCCAGCAGGGCTGGCTCGACCGGCAGGTGCGCAACCCGCTGGTGCTCACCGGCGACGTGCACGCGGCCTGGGCCAACAACCTCAAGGCCGACTACGCCAACGCCAACTCGGCCACCATCGGCACGGAGCTGGTCTGCACCTCGATCACCTCGGGCGGCGACGGCTCGGCCACCACCACCATCCCGGACGTCGCCACGAACCCGCACCTCAAGTTCTACTCGGCGCGGCGGGGCTACACGCTGACCACGATCAGCCCGAGCCAGGTCCGGGCCGACTTCCGCTCGGTGGCCACCGTCACCGAGCACGGCGCGCCGGTGACCACGCTGCGCTCGTACGTCATCAACGACGGCCAGCCCGGCCTGCAGCAGATATAGGAGAAGCCGGACCATGAACCGCCTCGCATCCCTCGCCGCGGTCAGTGCGACCGCCGCCGCACTGAGCCTGGCCGCGGCCGCCCCGGCGCACGCGGCGCCCGCCACCGTCACCTGGTCGACCGCCAACAGCGTCGCCACCGGCGACCAGGACGGCGCCGCCGTCGCCGCCAACCGCACCGGCTACACCGCCGTGGTCTGGGAGGACGACCGCGACACGGCCACCCCGGCCGACAGCAGCCACTCCGACATCTGGCTGCGGCTGTTCAAGGACGGCGCCGCCGTCTACGAGAAGAAGCTGTCCACCGGCGGCACCGCCGGCACGAACTGGAAGCACATCACCCCGGACGTGGGCCTGGACGACAAGGGCAACGCGGTCGTGGTCTGGGCCGACGACCCGGACGGCAACGGGTTCTTCAACGTGCCGTACCAGGTGGTCGGGCCGACAGGCACCGTGCTCGGCTCCGGCCGCGCCAACGCCGACACCGGCGGGCAGCAGATCGTGCCGAAGGTGGCGGTCGACCCCGACGGCACCCCGGGCAGCGCCGCCGCTGTCGCCTTCACCGTGGTCTGGGAGAACATCGCCGAGGGCGCGACCGTGTCCACGGTCCGGGCGGCGGGCTACACCAACGTCACCACCAAGGCGTACGAGGTGGCCGCCAGCCAGACCACCGGCACCCACCACCGCCCCGACGTCGCCGTCGCCGCCTCCGGCGACGCGCTCGTGGTCTGGGACGAGGACTCCGACGCCAACGGGTTCTACCAGATCGGCCTGGTCCGCCTGGCCAAGGCCAACGGCGCGGTCAACCTGACCCGCCGCTCCGCCAACGTCAACGGCGGCAACCAGCAGTGGCACGCCTCGATCGCGGCGGACTTCGCCGGGGACTTCGCCATCGCCTGGGAGTCCGACCACACCGGCACCGCCGGGGTGTGGGCGCGCTCGTTCAAGGCGGACGGCACCGCCCGGCACGCCGACGTGGAGGTGTCCACCGGGGCCGGGGCGATCTCGCCCAGCGTCGGCATCGACGACCAGGCCAACACCGTGGTCGCCTGGACGGTCCCGGCCAACGGGCTGGACGTGTGGGCGCGGGGCTACAACCCCGACGGCACCACGGCCGGTCGCCTGGCGGCGCAGTCGTACACCGACACCACCACCGGCCGCCAGGAGCAGGGTGCCGTCGCCGTCTCCCCGTGGGGCGAGATCTCGCTCACTTTCACCGACGACAACGACGGCAACGAGTTCGACCAGGTCCGGCTGGGCCTGGGCGGCACCAACTCCGACTGGTGACGCCGCCTTGAAATTGACGCTGGCCTATCTGGGAGACGGTTTCGCGAAAAACATGCTCTGGATAGGCCAGCGTCAATGCTAAGCGGGGCCGGGGGTGCCCTGCTCCGCGCTCGTCGGCGCTGGTCGGCGCCAGGGCTGGGTGGCGACGGTGACCAGGCGTTGGGTGGCGCGGGAGAGGGCGACGTACAGGGTGCGGCGGCCCGCGTCGATGTTGCCGGTGATCGCGGCGGGCTCCACGAGCACGACGCCGTCGTACTCCATCCCCTTGGCCTCCAGTGCGGTGACCACCCGCAGCCGCTCCTGCGCGTGCTCGGCCAGCCAGTCGCGGACCCGGGCGCGGACCCGCGCGTCGGCGGTGATCACGCCGACCGTGCCCTCGACCTCGCCCAGCTGCGCCGCAACCGCCGCGCGCACCGCCCGCTCCAGCTCCGACGGCTCGACCACGTGGTGCACCGGGGCGATGCCGGTGCTGCGCACCGCCTTCGGCAGCGGCAGGTCCGGCGAGACCTGCCGGATCACCTCGGCGGCGACCTCGAAGATCTCGGTGGAGTTGCGGTAGTTGGTGGTCAGCCGGTGCGGGTGCCGCTTGCGGCCGCCCAGCGCCTCGTCCCGGGCGCGGGCGGGCTCGCGCGGGTCGCCGATCCAGGCCGTCTGGGCCGGGTCGCCGACGACGGTCCAGCTGGCCGCGTGGCCCCGGCGGCCGATCATGCGCCACTGCATCGGGGTCACGTCCTGCGCCTCGTCGACCACCACGTGCGCGTAGTCGCGGTAGTCGCGCTCGCGCGGGTCGGCGGCCAGGCTGGCGCGGGCCCGCTCGTACGCCGTGGCGACCTCGCGCACCCCGCCCACCGTGTACGCCTCCCGGCGCCGCCGCTTGGGCACCGGCTGCGTGCCGACCAGTTCCTTCAGCTCGTCCAGCAGCGGCACGTCGTCGATGCTCGGGCCCTGCTCGCGCAGCGGCGCCAGCGCGCGGACGAGCTGGCGCTGCTCCTCGCCGGAGAGCGTGCCCTCGGCGTAGCGGCGCAGCCGGCGCGGGTCGCCCAGCCAGCCCAGCACGCTGAGCGGCGACACGATCGGCCACCACGCCTTGAGGAAGTCGCGGAAGCCCTCGTGCTCGGTCAGCTCCTCGTCGAAGCGCGACTGCTCCAGCCGGGCCAGTTTCGGCTTGGCCTGCTGCCAGAGCAGGTCCAGCACCGCGCCGAACGCCTTGGCGCGGATCTCGTTGCGGCGGTTGCCGCGACCGACCCGGCGCCGGATCTCCTCGCCCTGCTGCCGGGTGAGCACCAGCCACTCGCCGCGGTAGCGGATGCGCAGGCCGTCGGGGTTGCTCGGCGGGGCGTCCTCGGCCGCGCGGCGCAGCACCCGGCGCATCCGCAGCGAGCCCTTGACCGCCCGTACCGCGGCCGTCTCCTCCCGGGTGGCGTTGACGCCCACGACGAGCTGCCCGGTGGACCTGAGGGTCGCCGAGTCCTCGCCCAGGGCGGGCAGCACCGTCTCGATGTACTCCACGAACACCGGCGACGGGCCCACGATCAGGACGCCGCCCCCGGCGAACCGGGCCCGGTCGGCGTAGAGCAGGTATGCGGCGCGGTGCAGCGCCACCGCCGTCTTGCCGGTGCCGGGGCCGCCCTCGACCAGGGTCACCCCGGACGCGGGGGAGCGGATGGCCAGGTCCTGCTCGTGCTGGATGGTCGCGACGATGTCGCGCATGCCGGTGCCCTTGGCCCGGCTGAGCGCCGCCAGCAGCGCCCCGTCGCCGATCACGGTCATGTTCTCGGGCGCGTTGGCCGGGTCGAGCAGGTCGTCCTCGATGCCGGTGACCTTCTCGCCGAACGACGAGATCATGCGGCGGCGGATCACCCCGAGCGGCTGCGCCGCCGTGGCCCGGTAGAACGCGGCGGCGGCCGGGGCGCGCCAGTCGATCAGGAGCGGCTCGGCCTGCTCGGTGCGTACGCCGAGGCGGCCGATGTAGCGCGGCCGCTCGTCCCAGCCGGCGGCCTCCGGATCGGTCTCCGCCTCGCCGGGCTCCGCCCGCAGCACATCCGGGTGCAGGTCGAGCCGTCCGAAGACCAGGCCCTCGTGCTCGGCGTCGAAGGTGTGGCGGCGCCGGGCCGCGTGGAAGACCATCGCGTCCCGCTCGACCAGCGCGCCGTAGTTGCCGACGCGGGCGAGCTGGTAGCCGTCGGCCTCGGCCTGCGCCGCCTCGGCGCGCAGCCCGGCGAGCCGGGCATACACCCGGTCCACGTGCTGCTGCTCTGAGGCGATCTCTTCGTGCAGGGTGTTGTCAGACATGGGTCTCCCGGGCCGCGGGCAAAAGGTGCCCCGATAGGGTACGGGCTCGCCCCGTACCGAAGATCGATCACCGGGGCGATGCGGCCGGTGGTGGCACCCGATAGGCTGGAGGTCAGCCGACCCGCTGCTTGGCCGGCTTCTCGGCGCCAGGGGTGCCCTCCGCGAGCGCGATGTCCGGTTCGACCGTCTCAGCCAGATTCTCCTCGGCCCCGTGCTTGTGGGCGCGGCGCTTGAGATACCAGGTGGAGCCCAGTCCGAAGACCAGCGCGAGGACCAGGGCGGCCCAGGAGAAGCGCTTCATCCAGTGCTCGGCCACCGCGCCCAGCGCGTAGATGGCGAAGGTGGTGCCGAAGGCCCAGGTGATGCCGCCGGCCGCGTTGGCGACCAGGAACCTGCGGTACGGCACCCGCAGCGCCCCGGCCATCGGCCCGGCCAGGATGCGCAGCAGCGCCACGAACCGGCCGAAGAACACCGCCCAGGTGCCCCAGCGCCCGAACATGGTCTCCGCGCGGGCGATCTGCGCCGGGCCGAGGTGCTTGGGGAACCGGCGGCCCAGGCGCTCCAGCAGCGGGCGGCCGCCGCGCTTGCCCACGGCGTACCCGATGGAGTCGCCCACGATGGCGCCGACCGCGGCGCCGATCGCCACGCCCCACGGCGATGCGTAGTCGGTCGTCGCGGCCAGCAGCGACGCGCTGACCAGCACGATCTCGCCGGGCAGCGGGATGCCCATGCTCTCGGTGCCGATGACCAGCCCGACGATCAGGTAGATCAGAATCGGCGGCAGGGTCTCCAGCCACGCGGTCACGGTATCCACGAGCACCCCCTCCGACGGCCGCGCGGAACGCGCGTTGCGCGATCGTCGCGGTCGCGACGGGTCGGCGCCGCTGGAAAGATACCCGACCGTGGGACGCGGCAACACCGCCGGAGCAGCGAATCATCCGAATCTCCGGGTTTCCCGTAAGTCGGATCCGCGACCCCGCGCCCGGTGATCCCGTGCCCCGACGCGCTCGGGGTCCGCGCTGGTGAGAATCGTCGCACTACCCTCGCGTAACCTTCCGGCGCGCGCGGCAGACCAGCGAGAGTGATCGCATGACGCTGTCCGAGACTGCGCCGACGATCCACCAGACCGCACCCGACCGCGGGCCTAGCGCCCCCGGACCGGCTGAGGCGCTGGCAGACCTGCTGGCGGGCAACCGCCGGTTCGCGGCGGGACGTCCCCGTTACGGCCACCACATCGGCGAGGCGGCCGCCCGTTCCAGCACCCAGGAGCCGTACGCGGTGGTCGTGGGATGCATCGACTCGCGGGTTCCGCTGGAGGCCGTGTTCGACCAGAACTTCGGCTCGATCTGCGTGGTGCGCTCCGGCGGCCACGTGCTGGACCGGTCCGTGATCGGCTCGGTCGAGTTCGCGGTGACCGAGCTGCACGCCCCGCTGATCCTGGTGCTCGGGCACGAGCGGTGCGGCGCCGTGGCCGCCACCGTCGAGGCCGTGCGCAGCGGGTCCTGTCCGGACGGCTACCTGGGCTACCTGGTCGAGGAGATCACCCCGGCCGTCACCACGCTCGACCCGGACGCGGTTCCCGGCGCGATCCGCCGCCACGTCGAGCGCACCGCCGACCGGCTGCGCGTCGCCGGACGCCTGGCCGCCCCGGTCGCCGAGGGCCGGGTCCAGGTCGTCGGCGCCGTGTACGACCTGGACACCGGCGTGGTCAGCCTGATCTGAGCGGCCCGTCCACTGAGCTGCCCTGCCACGGGCATGAAAAAAGCCCCGGTCACCGCGAGGTGACCGGGGCTTTCAGGTTGTCCTGCGGCTCAGCCGCGGGCGGACCTGGAACAGCTCACTCGCCGAAGACGCCGGCCTCGGCCAGCCGCTTCTCGGTGGCGTCCCAGCCGTGGCCCGGGTGGGCGGTGTTCAGCGCGGCGAGCTCAGCCCGGATCTTGGCGGCGTGGCCGGCACCGGCCAGGACGCGGATCTCCTCGACGAAGGCGTCCGACGACGTGCTCAGGTGCACGGTCTTGCCGTTGGTGAGGTTGCGAACGTAGGCGTGCTTGCCGTTGTTCAGCGGGATGAGGTACTTGAACTCACCGAGCACGCTCAGCGCGCCACCCTTGGCCTCACCGGCCCGGACTGAGGCGCGCGCGGTCTTGGAGGTGTTGCTCGCCACGACGTACTCCTTGGAAAGTCTGGTTGACCCGCCAACTCTACACGACACCGCCGGTGACCTCGACGGGCGGCGGGCCGTCCGGTGACCGGCGTCCCTGCGGCACCCCCGCGACACCGTCCGCCGCACGGGTGATGGCCCGCACGGACAATTCATCCGGCGAGTTTCGCGATTCGCTGGCGCCACATCCGCCCCAGCCGTCATCATGGTGGAGATCGTCCGTGGCACCAGGCCGTAGGGGAAGACGAGCCTGTTCTCTCGGGAGGTCAACGTGCCTACGCGTGGCGTCGTACACGTCCACTCGAGCCCGCTCGCCGTGTGTCCTCACGTCGAGTGGGCGATTTCGCGCGCCCTGAAAAGCGGCGCGGTGAACCTGCACTGGACCGTGCAGCCCGTCGAGCCCAGCGCCCGGCGGGCCGAGTGCGGCTGGTCCGGCCGCCCCGGCAGCGGGGCGGAGATCGCGCATGAGCTGCGCCAGTGGCCGATGCTCCGGTTCGAGATCACCGAGGAGCCGAGCCAGGGCGTGGACGGCGAGCGCTTCATGCACGTGCCCGGTCGCGGCCTGTTCCGCGCGGCGATGGGCGCGGCGGGCGACATCCAGCTCGGCGAGGACCGCCTGCGCAGCATCATCGCGTCCGCGCGCAGCCCCGAAGCCCTGGCGCACGCCCTGGACCAGGCGATGGGCACCGCCTGGGACGCCGAGCTGGAGCCGTACCGCTACGCCGCCGAGGGAGCCCCGGTAACCCTGTTGACCAGGGCGGGTTAGCCGACCGTAGCCAGGCCGGGATCGTCCGTAAGGACGATGGGATCGCGTGTAACGGTTGACCCCGCACTGCCCGGCTGGTGGGATGTCGGCGTGACCTCGTCGACGCGGAAACTCAGAGGATTCGGTGCCGCCGTCTGTGCGCTGAGCGCCGTGGCGGTCGCGGCGGCCGGCTGCGGTACCGCGCCGGACAACGGGGGTGCGCTGCCCATGCAGGACCCGTCCGACCTGTCGGCCAAGGTCGCCGGCATCGTCAAGCAGATGTCCGACGAGGAGCTCGCCGGGCAGGTGCTGATGCCGTACGCGTACGGCCGCTCCGCTACCGACGTCTCCCCGGGCACCGCCTCCGGCAACCGGGCCCTGGCCGGCGTCGACACGCCCGCGCAGATGGTGCAGAAGTTCCACCTCGGCGGCGTCATCCTGGTCGGCTTCGGCGGCAGCGACCCCACCGCGGCCAACCAGCCGGTCAACAACGTGGAGAACCCGGCCCAGGTCCGGGCGCTGACCACCGGCCTGCAGAACGCCGCCACCGGGCCCGCCGCCGACCTGCCGCTGCTCATCGGCACCGACCAGGAGTACGGCGTGGTGACCCGGCTCACCGCCGGGGTGACCATGCTGCCCAGCGCGATGGCGTTCGGCGCCGCGGGCAACCCCGGCCTGACCGAGACCGCCTGGCGGGCCGCGGGCGCGGAGCTGTCGGCCGTCGGCGTCAACGTCGACTTCGCGCCCGTGGCCGACGTGCTCGGCCCGGCGGGCAGCGCCGTCATCGGCTCCCGCTCGTTCGGCTCCGACCCGCGCGCCGCGGGCGAGCAGGTCGCCGCCGCCGTACGCGGGCTGCGCGCCGGTGGCGTGGCCGCCACCCTCAAGCACTTCCCCGGGCACGGCCACACCACCGCCGACAGCCACACCGACCTGCCCGTGCTCAAGCAGACCCGGCAGCTGCTCGACAGCGACGACCTGGCCTCGTTCAAGGCCGGCATCCGCGCGGGCGTGCCGCTGATCATGTCGGGCCACCTGGACGTGCAGGCCGTCGACCCGGGTGTCGCGGCGACCTTCTCCCGCAAGGTCCTCACCGACCTGCTGCGCGGCGAGCTGAAGTACGACGGCGTCGTGGTCACCGACGGCATGAACATGGCCCCGGCGATGAAATACACGCCCGGTGACGCGGCCGTCAAGGCGCTGCTGGCCGGCAACGACCTGATCCTGATGACGCCCAACGTCGCCGCCGCGCACAAGGGCATCGTCGACGCGATCCGCGCGGGCACGCTGTCGCGCGCGCGGATCGTCGAGGCCGCCAGCCGGATCCTGAAGCTGAAGCTCAGCCTGGACCGGGAGGCCCCGGCGCTGTCCATCGTGGGCACCCACGGGCCGCAGGTGGCCCCGGTCGCCGCGGCCGCGATCACCATGCTGCGCGGCGAGTGCAAGCTGCTGCCGGTCAGCGGGCCGCTGCGGGTCACCGCCGCGAAGGGCCGCGACAAGGCCAAGGCGCGCCTGACCGGCGCCCTCAAGCAGGCCGGGGTGACCGTGGTGGAGACCGGCGGCAGCGTGGTGCACCTGGTCGGCTACGGCGACGCCAAGGCCGACCTGAACACCGAGGCGGCGGTCACGGTCGCGATGGACACGCCGTACCTGCTCGGGCAGTCGAACGCGAAGGTGCTGCTGGCGACGTACTCCTCCAGCGACCTGTCGATGGACGCGCTGGCCCAGGTGCTGGCGGGCAAGTCCAAGGCGACCGGCCGCGCCCCGGTCGAGGTCGTCGGCCTCTCCCGCACCACCTGCGCCTGACCCGGCTCCTGGACGTTCCAGATCATCTGAGTTGCCGGGCAGTCGTGCGTTTCTTGGTGCCCCGAACGCCAATCTGCCCGGCAACTTGACCGATCTAGGACGGTCCGGGGCGGTCAGAAGGTGAAGCCGCCGGGGCGCGCGTTGCGGTCGGCGATCAGGCCGGCCAGGGTCGCGACCGCGATCTCGGCGGGGGTACGGCTGCCGATGTTCAGCCCGATCGGACGGTGCACCCGGGCCACACCCGCCTCGTCCACGCCCAGTTCGCGCAGCGCCGCCACATGCGGGGCGGTGTGCCGGGGGCTGCCCATGACGCCGATCCAGCGGGCCGGGGTCTGCAGCGCGGCGTACAGCAGCGCGCCCAGCTCCGGCCGGTCGTGATCGGTCACCACCACGTCGGCGTCGTGGTCGGCGAAGGACGGGTCCACGCTGCTGGCCAGCTGCGCCGGTCCGCTGTGGCCGCCGTCGGCGACCAGCCCCAGGTCGGGCTCGACCAGCACGGTGCGGTAGCCGAGGTCCCGGCCGAAGTGCAGCAGATGCGCGGCGACCGGAGAGCTGAAGACCGCGACGAGGGTACGGGTGCCTGCCGGCTCCCGCGTCTGCCCGTGCGCCGCCGCACAGGCCGGGTCGATGTGCGAATGTCCCACCCCGCCACCCTATGCCGACCGCCCCACCCGGCGCCTCGACCAGCCCACCCCTACCGGCCCGCGTAAGGCCCGCGCCGGCGCGGCCAGTGGCGCGTTAAGAAGGGGCCCTTCTACTACGGATAGCGATAAGAAGGGTCCCTTCCTTAGCCCCTGCGTCAGAGGGGGATGTTGCCGTGGGCGCCGCGGGCGGCGGGGGCGTTGGCCAGCGCCTCGGCGAGCCGTTTGCGCGACTCCGTCGGCTCGATCATGTCGTCGACCACGCCGATCTCCAGGGCGCGCTGCACCCCGCCCGCGACCCGGGCCTGCTCCTCGACCAGCTGCCGGCGCAGCGCCTCGCGCTGCTCGGGAGGGGCGCCGGCCAGCCGGCGGCGGTGCAGGATGTTCACGGCCGCGCTCGCGCCCATGACGGCCACCTCGGCCCCGGGCCAGGCGAAGACGGCGGTGGCGCCCAGGGCGCGGCTGTTCATCGCGATGTACGCCCCGCCGTAGGCCTTGCGGGTCACCAGGGTCACCCGGGGCACGACCGCCTCGGCGAACGCGTGCAGCAGCTTCGCGCCGCGGCGCACCACCCCGTCCCACTCCTGGTCCAGGCCGGGCAGGTAGCCGGGCGCGTCGACCAGGACGATCAGCGGTACGCCGAGGGAGTCGCACATGCGCACGAAGCGGGCCGCCTTCTCGGCGCCGGACGCGTCGAGGCAGCCGCCCAGGCGCATCGGGTTGTTGGCGACGACGCCGACGGTGCGGCGGGCGAAGCGGCCCAGCACGGTGACCACGTTCGGGGCCCAGCGGGCGTGCAGTTCGACGCCGGGGGTGTCGAGCAGGTCCGCGACGACGGGGCGGACGTCGTACGCGCGGGTGGACTCGGGCGGCATGGACGCGGACAGGTCGCGGGCGTCGGCGGCGTCGGCGGGGGACAGGCGGCCCTGCGCGCCGAGCAGCTTGGTGACCCGGCGCGCCTCGGCCAGCGCGGACGCGTCGTCCGCGGCGGTCACGTGCACCACGCCGGAGCGGCGGCCGTGCGGCTCGGGGCCGCCGAGCCGCTCCATGTCGACCTGCTGCCCGGTCTCGCTGCGGACCACCTCGGGGCCGGTCACGAAGATCCGGCCCGCGCTGCTCATGATCACGATGTCGGTCAGCGCGGGGCCGTACGCCGCCCCGCCCGCCGCCGGGCCGAGCACCACAGAGATCTGCGGTACCCGGCCGGAGGCGCGGACGATCGCCGCGAAGACCTGACCCACCCCGTCCAGGGCGACCACACCCTCGGCCAGCCGGGCACCACCGGAGTGCCACAGCCCCACCACCGGCAACCGCTCGCGTACGGCGGCGTCGATGGCGTCCACGATGTGCGTGCACCCCTCGGCTCCCAGCGCGCCGCCCATGCTGCGGGCGTCGGTGGCGAAGGCGATCGCGGCGGTGCCGTCGATCTCGCCCCGCGCGCTGCGCACACCGGAGCCGTCCGCGGCCGCCAGCGTGCGTACGGTGCCCGCGTCGAACAGCGCCTGCAGCCGTGCCAGCGGGTCCCGGAGGTCGGCCGCCGACGAGTCGGCGGCCGCCGAGGTGGTGGTCATCCCGGGTCTCCTGAGGGGTCTGCTCGCCCGATCAGGCTCGGGTGAAGAGCAGGGCGACGTTGTGCCCGCCGAAGCCGAACGAGTTGTTCAGCGCCGCCGGGATCTGCAGCGGGCGGGCCTTGTGCGCGGCCACGTCCATCGTCAGGGCGTCGTCCGGGTCGTCGAGGTTGATCGTCGGCGGCACGACGCTGTCGCGGATCGCCAGGATGGTGGCGATCGACTCCAGCGCCCCCGCCGCGCCGAGCAGGTGCCCGGTCATCGACTTCGTCGCGGTCAGCACCGGGTGGTCGCCCAGGGCGGCCTTCAGGGCCGCGATCTCGGCGATGTCACCCACCGGGGTGGAGGTGGCGTGCGCGTTCACGTGCACCACGTCCGACTTGGCCACGTCGGCGTCGCGCAGCGCCTTGGCGATGGCCCGGGCGGCGCCGGTGCCCTCGGGGTGCGGCTGCACGATGTCGTACCCGTCGGAGGTCATGCCCGCGCCCGCCAGGCGCGCGTAGATCCGCGCCCCGCGGGCCGCGGCGTGGTCGGCGCGCTCCAGGATGAGCACGCCCGCGCCCTCACCCAGCACGAAGCCGTCCCGGCCCTTGTCCCACGGCCGCGACGCCTTCTCCGGCTCGTCGTTGCGCGTCGACATGGCGCGCATCGAGGCGAAGCCGGCGATGGGCAGCGGGTGGATGACCGCCTCGGTGCCGCCCGCGATCACGATGTCGGCACGACCCGAGCGGATCATGTCCAGACCCCACGCGATCGACTCCGCGCCGGTGGCGCAGGCGCTGGTCGGGGCGTGCACCCCGGCCTGGGCGCCGTACTCCAGGCCGACGAAGGCGGCGGGACCGTTGGGCATGAGCATCGGCACGGTGTGCGGGCTGACCCGCCGCGCGCCGGACGCCTCCAGGATGTCGTCCTGGGCCAGCAGGGTCTGCGCCCCGCCGATGCCCGAACCGACCACGACGCCGAGCCGCTCCGGGTCGATCCCGGCTCCGGCCAGGCCGGAGTCGGCCCACGCCTCGGCGGCGGCGATCAGCGCCGTCGCCTCGGACCGGTCCAGCCTGCGCAGCTTCACGCGGTCGATGACCTCGCTCGGCTCCACCGCCAGTTGCGCGGCGATCTTCACGGGCAGCAGCTCGGCCCACTCCTGGGTCATCACGCTGACCCCGGAGCGGCCGGCCAGCATCGCGTCCCAGGTGGACGCGACATCCCCGCCGAGCGGGGAGGTCGCGCCCATACCAGTGACGACAACGTCAGGCTTGGTCACGTCAGTTCTCGCAAACTTCAGGAGTTGGCGACGATGAAGGAGACAGCGTCACCGACGGTCTTCAGGTTCTGGACCTCGTCGTCCGGGATCTTCGCGCCGAACTTCTCCTCGGCGGCCACGACGACCTCGACCATGGAGAGCGAGTCGACATCGAGGTCCTCGGTGAACGACTTCTCCTCGGAGACGTCGTCGGGGTTCACGCCGGCGACCTCTTCGAGGATCTCGGCCAGGCCGCTGACGACCTCTTCACGAGTAGCCATGGATCTGTGTTTCCCTTCGGGTTGGTGGTTTCGATCCGTTCCCGCGAACGCGGGCCGGTCGTATCAGGGGCAGCGGATGACCTGACCCGCGTAGGTCAGACCGCCGCCGAAGCCGACGAGCAGCACCGGCGAGCCGGACTTCACCTCGCCGCGCTCGATCATCTTGGACAGCGCGAGCGGGATGCTCGCCGCCGAGGTGTTGCCCGACTCGATGATGTCGCGGGACAGCACCGCCGGGTCGACGCCGATCTTGCGGGCGAGCGGCTCGATGATGCGCAGGTTCGCCTGGTGCGGGACGAAGCCGCCCAGCTCCGTGGGGGAGATGCCGGCCTTCTCGCAGGCCTGCAGCGCGATGGACGGCGCGGTGCCGGTGGCCCAGCGGAACACCTTCTGCCCCTCCTGCATGATGTACGGCTGCCAGCCCTCGATCGCGATGGCGTCGCTGGGCTCCGAACCCCACACCACCGGGCCCACGCCGGGCTCCTCGCCCTCGGCGGTGGCCGTCAGCACGGCGGCGCCCGCGCCGTCGGCGAAGATCACGCAGGTGGACCGGTCGGACCAGTCGGTGATCTGCGACAGCTTCTCCGCGCCGATGACGAGCGCGTGCCGGGCCGCGCCCGCGCGGATCGCGTGGTCGGCGTTGGCCAGCGCGTACGAGAAGCCCGAGCAGGCGGTGTTCAGGTCGAACGCGGCCGCCCCGCTTATGCCGAGCTTGTCGGCGACGCGGCAGGCGACGTTCGGGCTGCGGTCGATCGAGGAGCAGGTCGCGACGATCACCAGGTCGATGTCGGCGGCGGTGAGTCCCGAGGCGGCCAGCGCCTTCTCGGCGGCGAACCCGGCCATGTCGGCGACCGTCTCGGAGTCGGCGATGCGCCGCTCCTTGATGCCGACCCGCGACTGGATCCACTCGTCGTTGGTGTCGACCATCTGCGCCAGGTCGTCGTTGGTGACGACCCGGGCGGGCTGGTAGTGCCCGAAGGCCAGGACCTTGCTGCCAGTGGCGGTGGTGCTCATGCGTGCTCTCCCGACGGGCTCGAACCGTGCCGGGCGATCAGGTCGCGGGCAGCGGCCAGGTCGTCCGGGGTGTTCAGATTGACGATCTCGGGGGTACCGGTCTTCAGCTCGCGCTTGACCAGACCCGTAAGCGTGCCCGCGGGCGCCAGCTCGATCACGGCGGTCACCCCGAGGTCGGCCAGGGCGCGCATGCACAGGTCCCAGCGCACCGGAGAGGTGACCTGGCGGACCAGTCGGCTGAGCACCTCGGCGCCCTCGGTGACGGCCGCACCGTCAGCGTTGGACAGCAGCTGGCGCTGCGGCTGCGCGGGGGTGACCGCGGCAGCGGCAGCGGTGAGCCCGGCCTGGGCCGGGGCCATGAACGGGGTGTGGAACGCGCCCGCGACCTGCAGCTTGATGACGCGGGTCCGGGCGGGCGGCGCGGCGGCGAACGCGTCGAGCGCGCTCAGCGCACCGGCGGCCACGATCTGCCCGGCGCCGTTGCGGTTGGCGGGGTAGAGGCCGTGCTCCGCCAGCGCGGCGAGGATCTCGGCCTCGTCGCCGCCGAGGATGGCCGCCATGCCGGTGGGCTCCACGGCGCAGGCCGCGGCCATCTCCCGGCCGCGCACCCCGGCCAGCGTGATCGCCGACTCCGGGGTGAGCACACCCGCCAGGGCGGCGGCGCCGAGCTCGCCGACACTGTGGCCGGCGACGACCGACACGTCCGCCATGGGCAGGTGGTCCGCTGCGAGCAGGGCCGCGGCCACCAGCAGCGGCTGGGTCTTCGCGGTGTCCTTGATCTCTTCAGCATCCGCCTCGGTGCCCAGATGCACCAGATCCACCCCGGCGAGATCGGACCAGGAGCGCAGGCGCGCCTCGGATCCCTCGAGGTCGAGCCACGGCTTGAGGAATCCTGGTTTCTGGGCACCCTGGCCCGGGGAGAGTACGGCGAGCACGTATTCCACCCTGAGGGATCCCGGCCGGGCGCGCCGTTGCCGGGGATGACTAAATCCTCCTACCGTTGTTGTCGGTAGTCGACAAAGATCGGTAAGGCGGCGCGGAATTCTGTCCTGGTTTAGGGGTTCTTGGCGTGCTGTTCGCCCTGCGTACCGGGCTCCAGTCGGCCCAGGGCCAGGGCGATCTTGAGCGTGAAAGCGTCACGCGGAGTCAGCGGCGCGAACCCTGTGACCTCAGCCACTCGTCGCAGCCGGTAACGCACCGTGTTCGGGTGTACGAACAGCGCCCGCGCCGTCGCCTCCAGCGCCCCGCCGTGCACCAGGAACGAATCCAGCGTCTCCAGCAACTCCCCACTGGTCCGCGCCAGCGCCCCGTACGCCGAGTGACGCAGGATGCGCCGGGCCTCGCCGTCCCCGGCCAGCGCCCGCTCGGCCAGCAGGTCATCGGCGTTCACCGGCCGGGGTGCCGCGGGCCACGCCGGCGCCGCCCGGTACCCCGCCATCGCCGCCCGCGCCGACTCCGTCGCCGCCTCCAGCGCGGGCACCGCCGGGCCCACCACCACCGGCCCCGGCCCGAACGCGGGCAGCAGCTTGCCGGCCGCCGTCAGCGGATCGACCGCCCCGCCGACCACCACCACCAGCCGATCCCCGTGTACGCCGCCCAGCACCTCGACATCGGCCCGCCGCGCCGCCCGGTGCACCCCGTGCAGCACCACCGCCGCCTCCCCGCCCGGCGAGCGGCCCACCACGACCACCACCGGCGGCGCGTCCGTCCAGCCCAGCGCGGCCGCCCGGCTCGCCAGCACGTCGGCGGAGTCACCGCGCAGCAGCGCGTCCACCAGCAGCGCCTGCAACCGGGCGTCCCAGGCGCCGCGCGACTCGGCGGCCCGCGCGTACACCCGCGCCGCCGCGAACGCGACCTCCCGCGAGTATCGCAGCACCGCCTCGCGCAGCTGCTGCTCCTCGCCCTTGACCGCCAGGAACGGCACCTGCTCCTCGACCACGTCGATGGTCACCTTGATCAGGGCCACCGTCTGCTGCAGGTTGATGCTGCGCGCCAGCGCCCGCGGCGCCACGTCGAACACCTCGTCCGACACCGCCTGCGGGCCGCCGCTGCTGCCGCCCTGACGCAGCCAGTTGACCAGCGACTGCACGCCCGCCTGCGCCACCAGCATGACCCAGGATCGCTGGTCGGCGGGCAGCTCGCGGAACCACGGCAGCGTCTCGTCCATCCGTGACACGCTCGCGGTCGCCAGCGCGCCGGCGGCGCGCTCGATCTGGCGCAGCGTCGCGGCGAGCGGCTCCGGCCGCGCGAGGGTCATGCGCCCATGATAGGTAGCCGCCGACCCGCCGCCCCGGCTCCCGCCACCACCCCACCACCCGGCTAGCCGCGTGGCGCGCATCTGACTCCGGCGCCCCACTGCGGCTTCGTGCCCAACACCGTGATCTTCCAACCGACTCTCGTCAGGATCGGCGCCTGCGGGCCGAATACGGGCTCCAACCAGCCGCCCCGGCCCAGGTCCTGACCCAAACCGGTGATCTTCGCCCTTCGCCAGCCGAAGATCACCACTTGCGGTCAGGAC
>NZ_JASAMB010000014.1 GCF_029948125.1 Catellatospora sp. KI3 | reverse complement strand
AGCGGAGAACGCGTCCGGCTCGGCCCGCCGATCCGGCGGGCCGAGCCGACGTCGTCCTGATCAGTGGGCGTCAGGAGTAGCGGGCCTGCTCGACGGCGAAGACGACCCGCTCGTCCAGCTGCTCGCTCACCGTCCACAGCAGGTCGGGCCCGGCCGCGTCCTCCCAGTAGGACAGCCCCTCGGTCCAGCCCTCCCACTCGAACATGCGGGCCGAGGTGCCCGGCTCCCAGTAGTACATGCCCACCGGCGAGCTGGCACCGAACCACCAGCGGCCGTTGTGCGACACCGCGCCCTGGACGTGCACGTAGGTGTAGTTGAGGGCCTGGGTGGCGTGGACCAGTCCGTCGGCTCCGGGTTTGAACGCCTGGGTCGCGGCGTCCAGCGGGTAGCGCACGGCGTGCCGGGTCCCCGCGGTCTCGATCCACTCGGTCGTGACCAGCGAGAGCTGCGCCCGGTCCAGGCCGAGCGTCGACCATTGCAGGCCGGAGGTGCCCGCGTTGCGGACCGTGCCGACCGACGGCAGGACGTACTTGTAGCCGGCCGACTCGTAGCTGCCGTCCGACTGGCGCCCGATGCCGCTGCCGGTGTCGTCCACGCGCCAGATCTTGCGCATGTCGAAGATCTCGAGTCCGGTGCTGCCGTTGCTGACATACAGGTAGTGGCCGTACCAGGAGATGCCGGAGGCGTGGAGCAGGTACGGGCGGAAGTTCGGGTTGCCGGCCGCGTCGATGTACGGCTGCACCAGCATGAGCTTCCGGTACTTGTTGGGGTGGTCGGCGTCCCAGTCCGCGAGGATCACCTTCGTCCGGGTGGTGTCGTAGTCGCTGCCGCACTCGCTCTTCTGGTACCAGCTGGTGACGATCAACTGCCGTCCGTCGTAGTCGCCGCCCGTGGCGTCCCGGGTCGTGGTCAGACCCTGCGGGAAGGTGTGGCAGTCGGTGGTGTCGGCGTCGTTGAAGCAGAATCCGGTCAGGGGCCCGGCCAGCTTCGGCAGCGAGTCGGTGTTGCACAGGCCGCGCCGGTCGTAGTTGGCGTCGTCCATCACCGCGGCGACGGTGACGTTGGGGAGCAGCGCGTCGAGCCTGGTCGCGGCCGCGCCGTACGCGGCATAGTCGACCTTGATCGCGAAGGGCGCGGTCGAGATCGGCACCGGGGTGGCGACGGCGGCCGCCGCCGGCGCCGCGCCACCGAGCACGATGACGAGGACGACGCTCGCCAGCGAGGCAAGCATCGATTTCATGCCAGCACGTGTCATGCGGGAATCGTCGTTGATCTGTATACATTGGATCTACAGATCCGCTCAAGGTTCCGCGGTGGGCCCGAGCGGGCGCGGCGGCGCCCGCTCGGGCGTGCTCAGGCCTCGACCGCGTCGGGCGCGGCCGCGCGCAGCTGCTTGACGTTGGCCATCGTCGCCTGGGCGGCTCGGATGATGGCGGGGATCGAGCCGATGATCAGGATGATGGCCCAGACGATGCCGACGATCGCGAACACGATCCCGGCGATGGCGTCGGTGATGCTGACCAGGATCCCGGGCACCAGGCCGTGGAGGAACACCGCGACCACGTTGCCCAGCAGAGCCGTGATGATCATCGCGACCAGGCCCTTGTTCTGCAGGAACCGCTGCTGCGCCAGGACCAGGCAGACCGCGCCGACCACCTTCAGGAACATGATCAGCGACAGCACCACCGCCGCCTCGTCACGCGGGAACGACCCGAACAGGATCAGGTACACGATCGTCCCGAACGGGAAGGCCAGCAGCAGGCCGATCATCAGGACCAGCTTGGCGATCGCCACGAACAGCAGCACCAGCGCCGTGATGATCAGGATGATCGCCCCGATCAGCGTCACCACCCCCTGGGCCCGGGCGTGCAGCCGCTTGGAGGCCAGGATCGCCACGCCCATCAGCACCGCCGTGCCCAGCAGCACGACGTCGATCAGGGCCAGGTACGAGATCGCCAGCCCGCCCGGCCGCTCCGCCGCCCCGGGCGGGACGTCGGCGCCCAGCTGGGTGGCCGTGTCCAGGGCCGGAGTGGTCAGCCCCAGCAGGAACGAGCTGCCCGTCTCCACTGCCACGACCAGTCCGAACGCGACGAGCGAGACGAAGAAGAACGGGGTGCGCAGCCTATCCATCGCTGCCTCCAATGGTCACGGTGCACTTGTCGCAGGTGAGCGTGATGCCGACGCCGTCGCCGTCCACCGCGACCCTGATGGTCTCGGCGGCGGGCACGTCGCGGTCGAGGTCGGTGTCGTCGTGCGGCGCCCGGGTGTGCAGGTGCAGCTCGGCGTCGGGGCGCAGCGCGACCTCGCGCAGGTCCGCCTCGGCCCCGGCGACGGTCAGCACGCAGCTGCCCTCGATGGTGAGGACGCTGTCGGCCAGGCAGGGGGCGGCCAGGTCCGCCGGGTCGACCGGGTCGGGGTCGCCGAACCAGTCGCCCAGTGTCTGGACCAGGGCGTTGTCGGTGGGGTCGGCCATGGACTCCTGGTCGTTCTGGGTGGCCACGCCGGTGACGTACAGGGCCACGATCAGCAGCGCCACCGCCGCCAGGATCTTCTGTCCTCGGGTGAGTGCGGGCATGTCAGTGCTCCAGGTAGACCCGGACGGTGCCGGCGCTGGTGGCGGTGCCGTAGTCGTCGAGCACCTGCACGCTGATCACGACCCAGCCGTTGTCGCGGACGTTGTTGACCACGTCGTAGCTGGGCTTGGGCAGGGCCGGGGTGAACTGCCGCTCGCGCGAGATCTGGCTGGAGACGGCCGGGGTGAGGCTGCAGACCTCGCCCACCACCGACCGGGTGCAGCGCTCGATCTGCACCGAGATCAGCCAGCGCACCGGCCACGAGTCGGGCTGGGTCCAGTTCAGCGTGGGCATCCGGCCCGGCGGGACGCTGGAGTTGTTGACCGGTACGGAGATCACCGGCTGCGCGGCGGCCGCCGAGATGCCGAGGTCGACGGTGCTGCCCTTGGCCGCGCTCGCGCCGCCGGGCAGCGACTGGCGGGTGACCGCGCCGGGGCCGCGGGAGTTGTCCCAGCCGTACTGGATCGTCCCGGCCACGAACCCGGCCTTGGTGAGGGCGGCCTTGGCGTCGGCGAGGTTCAGCCCGACCAGCTTGGGCACGGCGACCATCGCCACCGGCTCCGGGCTGGCGCTCGGCTCGACCGACGGGCTGGCCGAGGGCTGCGGCGCGACGGCCTCCGGCTCCCCGCTCGGCCACACCAGCCAGGTGATCACGCCGATGACCAGTACGGCCAGGGCGGCGGCGACCACGATCCACCACGGGAACGGCTTCTTCTCCGGCGTCGGCGGCGCGGGCACGACCACGGCGACGCGGCGGCTGAGCACCGAGTTCTCCTCCGGGGCGTCACCGGCCTCGGCGTCGCCGAAGGTGCCCGGGGCCGGGGGAGGGGTGAGCCGGGCCTGGAACTCGTAGCGCCCGGCCGGAGCCGTCTGCGGCACATTGATCTTCACGACCAGCGGGGCGGTGGCCCCGGGGCGCGGGCGCGGGTAGTCCTCGACGGTGAACCAGGCGGCGTCGGTGTCGGTGCCGGTGTGGAAGTCGATGCCGGGCCGGCCGGTGCGCTTGGTCTGGTTGGTGATGGTGAAGGTCACCTCGGCGGTGCGGTCCTGGCCCAGGGACACCTCCGGCGTGGACGTGGTGATGATCCACTTCTCGTTCTTGTCGGTCTTCTCGCTCATGGCAGTTCTCCCATTTCGAAGGTGGTCGCGGCCGGCTTGTCCAGCTCGACGATGTGCCGGACCTGCTCGGCCAGTACGCATCCGGCGGGGATGCGGACGATCAGGTGGAACGGGCGGTCGGCCGCCTCCTCGATCTCGATCTCGGTCAGGCCGGTGGCGATGACCACCGCCGCCCTGAGGCCCTCCCGGGTGCCGCGCCACTGCGCCAGCGCGGTGCCGTGCGCGACCAGGTCCCGGCCGCTGCCCAGGTGGTCCACCGACACCCAGCGGGCCAGGAACGGCACCAGCCGGTCCGGGCAGCGGTACGGGTGGAACAGATCCTCGACCGCGTCGAGGCGGGCCTCGCTGCTGGAGTGCAGGCCCTCCATGACGTCCAGCAGCGCGTACAGCACGCCGGAGGGGTGCATGGTCCGCTGGAACGCGGCCGGGAGCATCCCGGCGATGGCGTCACGCCGCATCGTCGGTCACCACCTCGATGTCGTGGTCCCCCGAGACCAGCAGCCACGTCGGCGGGATCGTGACGACCTGCCGCAGCTCCGTGCTGGCCGCCGAGCGCCACAGGCCCGCCCCGGCGCGCACCTGCACGCCCCGGTTGCCGCCCACGAAGACTTCGCCACCGGCGGCGACCGTGCGCACCGGCTCGAACCGGGTCCGGTCGCGCAGCGGCAGGCCGCAGTTGACCGAGGGCGACTCCCACTGCGGCGCGGCGGCCGTGGTGTCCAGCTGCAGCACGCCACCGCTCTGGCTGGCCGCGTACGCGACCCCGTCGGTGAAGTCCAGGCCCCAGCAGGTGCCGCCGGTCCAGCCGTTCGACATCTCCTGCCAGCGCACGTCGGCCTCGAACAGCCGCGCCCGGTAGCAGCCCTTGCCCGGCTTGCGCGGGTCGGCCATGCCGGTGCCCACCCACAGCACCGTGTCCGGCCCGTCCAGCTGCACCGCCAGCGCCCGGGTGTCGGTGCCGGCCAGCCCCACGTGCTGGAACGTGCCCGGCTTGCCGCCCGCCGTGGACAGGTACACCCCGTAGCTGGTCTCGGCGGCCAGCGCCACGCCCCACACCCCGCGCTCGGACACGAACGCCCGCACCGAGTTGAAGCCGCGGTCCTGGTCCTTCTGGTCCACCACGATCTGCAGCGGCACCGCGCCGTCCACCAGCGACATCTCGAACAGTCCCGCGTCGGAGGCCAGCAGCAGCGACACCGCCTCGTCCCGGTCGATCCAGGCCGCCTCCAGCACCACCGCGTCGATCTCGGTCAGCTTGCGCCACGTCTCGCCCAGGTCGGCCGAGACGTACACCGAGGAGCCGCCCTCGTCGGTGTTGGTGACCACCGCGACGGTCCCCGGCCGCGCCGTGACCCCGGGACGGTCCGCCCCGGGCGCGGGCAGCACCTGCCGGACCGTCTCGCCGGGCAGGTCGCTGACCAGCTCCCAGCCCTGGCCGTCGTTGGTGGACCGGAACACCTGGCTGCCGCCGCCGGTGTACCAGGTGGCGGCCTGGTAGTTGTCGGCGGCGATGGAGCCGGTCACGCCCGACGGGGCGTGGTCCAGCACGAACCGCACGTCGTCGACGTAGCGGACGCCGGGTTCGGCCTGCTCCAGGATCCGGTACACGTTCGAGGCGCGCAGCGGCTCGCCGAACGTCCAGCCCTCCACCGTCGCCGGGGCGGGCAGGGGGCTGATCGCCTGGTAGAGGCGGTCGTGGATGCGGCGGCGGACGGCGTCCAGGTCCTCCTGGCGGCCCACCACCACCCGGCCGCGCACCGCCACCGTCTTGTACCGGGCCCAGGTCGTGGTCACCGACGTGCCCAGCGCCCGGCGCCGATCCAGGTCGGTCTGCGTCCGCAGCCGGACCTCGTCCAGCTGCCGCTCCAGCAGCACCGACACCGGCAGCCGCCAGCCCGGCCGGGCCGCCTCGGGCACGAACGGCACCAGCGTCACCTCGACCTCGCCCGGCCGCGCGAACGACCACATCGCCGCCCGGGTGAAGGCCCGCGCCCGCGCCACGGCGGGGGAGTCGGTCGTGGCCAGCAGCTCGAAGTCGCGCGCGGTGACGGCCCGGTGCAGGCTGAACAGCTCGTACGGCCCGCGCCGGGCCACCGCGTCGACCGCTTCGAGGTCGCGCCCGCCCCGCGCCGGTTCGGCGTTGCCGACCCGTACCCCCGCGATCGGATCGCGCAGCGTGGTCAGGGTGTTCGCCCCGACGTTGCCGTGCGAGCCGCCGCCGGTGCGGTACCAGATCCGGATCTCGCGGTGGGCGCCCGGCACCGCCCCGGGCACGGCCGCCCCGTCCAGCTCCGGGGCGAACGTGACCACGCCCGCCGCCGGGTCCAGCAGGTACGCCCGGTCGGTCGGCCCCAGCCCGGCGAAGCTCTCCACCCGCTGCCAGATCTCGAAGACCTTGCCCTGGAACTCCCGTGCCGTGCCGTCGACCGGCCCGGCCGCCTGCACGCCCAGCATCACCTCCAGCGGCTCACCGGTGGTGGCCAGCGGGGCGCGGTCGCAGCGCAGCACCTGGCCGGGCAGCCCGCTGCCCAGCCCCAGCAGCTCCCCGTCGACCAGTTCGCAGTGGTAGGCGCGTACCCGCGCCTCCGCCGCGCCCTCCGCGATCGCGGCCGGGACGGTCGTGGTGAACACGACCGGCTGCGGGTCGGCGCCGCGCGCGGCCACCACCCGCGTCCCGGCCGGGATCACGATCCGCTCGGCCGTGTCGGCGCCGGTCCGGCTGAACGTCAGCTCCACCCACGCCGCCGCGGGCGGCCGCCGGACGACCCTGAGCAGGTTCAGGAACTCCAGGTACGCCTTCTCCGGCAGCCGGTTCAGCCGGTACAGCATCACCTCGGTCAGGTACGCGAACGCCTCCAGCAGCGCGGCGCCCGGATCGTGCACCGACAGGTCGGTCCAGTCCGGTGACGACCGGCGCACCCGCTCGCGGGCCTCGGCGACGAGGTCGGCGAACGTGCGGTCGTCCAGGTTCGGCACGGGGATCATGGCTGCTCTCCGAGGTCGAGGGGGTAGTCGAGGACACCGGTGGCCAGCGTCTGGCGGACCCGGTAGCGCAGGTGCACGTTGAGCCGGGTCGGGAGGTCGGGATCGGGGTCGGCGTCGACCTCCTCGATCTCGACCCGCGGCTCCCAGCGTTCGATCGCGTGGCGGACGTAGTGGATGGCCAGACCCGCGGTGGTCTGGTCGTTCGGCGCGAACAGCAGCCGGTGCAGGTGCGAGCCGTAGTCGGGGCGCATCAGGCGCTCGCCGGGCGTCGTACCGAGCAGCAGCATGATCGCCTGGCGGATGGCGTCGTCGCCGTGTACCAGCGCGACCCGGCCCGCGGCCGAGGTGACGAGCCCGTCGGGCTCGGAGAAGCGCAGCGATGTCGCGTTCACGCGGAGACCTCCACGAAGGACTGGCCGGGGATCCGGACCTGGTAGTGGACCGTGCCGGGCACGGTGCCGTCGGTGAGCCCGTCGAGGTTGTCCAGCACGACCGCGTGCCCGTCGACGCGGATCCAGTCGCTGTAGCCGGTGAACACGCGCAGCGTCTTCACGCAGGGCTTCATCGTGGCGCCGATGTTCGGGCAGCGGACGATCGCGCGCCCCTCCGGGTCGTCGTCGACGAGCACCGGGTGGCCACCGATCTCCACCCAGTGCTGCGACGGGTTGTTCTGCACCTTGCCGTCGTGGTCGCAGCGCACGTCGGCGGTCGACACGATCGCCTTCACAGCGGGTTCACCCCCGTGGGCAGGCCCGGGATCAGGGCCCGTTCGAAGTCGACGCTGGCGGCGCGGATGGACAGCTTGTGGCCCGGCGCCTCGATGACCAGGTCGGTGCGGGCCAGCAGCCGTACCGTGCTGGGGGACAGCTCCAGGCGGCTGCCGTCGGCGTTGGTCAGCGTGATCGACTTCTCGGCGTCGTCGACGACGACCTGCTGGCCGCCGGCGCTGTGCAGCGTCCACCGCTTCACCGCACCGCCCTTCACGCCGGTGTCGGGCGGGGTCTGCGAGCCGAACACCGCGCCGAGCACGATCGCGTCGGCCGGGTCCTCGCGCGGCAGCGCCAGCACCACCAGGTCGCCGGGGTCGGGCAGCGCGACGACGCCCTTGCCGGGCCCGGCACCCGGGCACAGCACCGGCAGCCAGCCCAGATCCAGGTCGCCGTGTCCGGGCAGGACCACCCGGACCCGGCCGCGCGAATCGCCGACCTCGGTCACCCGGCCCAGCGCGATCGCGGCGGCGGTACCGGCCGGCAGCCCTTCCGGTGCCTCGGTGCCGAACTCGGTGCGGTAGCCGGCGGCGTCGATCGTGTGCACGGCCGTGCACACCGGATACACCCCGTCGACGGCAGGGTCCACGCCGCTGATGCCCACGGCCCGGCCCGGCCGGATCGACACGTCGCCCTGGCAGGTGCCGCTGACCGCCAGCATCCGCGCGGCGCCCCGGTCGACGGCCGCCTGCGCCGCCTCGGCCTGGTGCCCGACCGGCTGGTCGATGAGGGTGCGCTCGGCTCCGGCGGCCAGCCCGGCCGGTGGCGCCGTCGCGCCGGGGCGGTAGCCGGGCCCGGCCGCGCGCTCGGTGGTGAACTCGCCCCGGCCCGGGTGCCAGCCGTACGTGGTCACCGCCGACAGGGCCCGGTCGGCGTGCCCGGCGGCGCGGCACTGCCACAGCGTGTCGCCGAACTTCAGCTCCACTGCCGAACCGTGCGGCCGCAGCGTGTCCACCACCAGCGTCCGCCCGTCCAGGTACACGTAGCGGCCCAGCCGGGCGGCGGTGCGCGACAGCAGGTCCCAGTCGGTGGCCCGGTGCTGCACCACCCGCTCCAGCGCGGGCCCAGGGTCGGGGCAGCGCACGGCCAGCCCGAGCCCGGTGGTCGCCTCGCGGGCCAGGTCGGCCAGGGTGACGTCGGTGAACACCCGGGGGCGCTGCCGCGAACGCAGCCGGTGCAGCACGTCGTGGGCGACCACGGTCCAGCCGGTCTCCGAGCCGGGACCCCGGACCAGCTCCACCGAGCCGACCTCGCCGTCGAACAGCTCCGCGCCGTCCAGCTCCAGCCGCAGCCGGGCGCCGAACGGCCAGCCGCCGGCGTCCTGCACGGTCAGCTCGGCCTGGGCGGGCAGCGAGATCCGGTACGCGACCCGGGCCGACAGGACCCGGCCGGGCACGGGCACGCCGTCGAGGCGTACCGACAACCGAGGAATGATCATGACGGCACTCCCAGTACGGAACCCGGGGCCACGGCCAGCGGATTGGTGACGCCGTTGTGTTCGGCCAGCTCCCGCCAGCGGGTCGGGTCGCCCAGCGCGGTCGCGGCCAGCAGGTCGAAGCGGACGCCCGCGCCGTCGGCGCCGTTGCCGGTCACCTGGACCGCGGCCGCCGACGTGCGTGCGGGCGGCGCGGCCGCCTCACCCTCGGTACGCACCAGCTTCAGCCGCAGCCAGGAGCGCCGGGGCGTGCCGGAGGCGTCGATGGCGTCGAGGCGCTCGGCCACGTTCACCACCACGCCGGGCAGGTTCCAGCTCTTGCCCCAGACCAGGCGCACCAGCGGCAGGCGGCCGCCGCCGTTCTCGGCCAGGTGCCACAGCCGCCCGGTCAGCTCGCGTACGTCGTCGGGCCGGTGCGCGGGCTCCACCAGGTCGACGTCGAAGAGCAGGTCGAGCACCAGTTCGGTACGGCCGCCGCCGGTGTACAGCAGCGCGTCGTCGACTCCGGTGCCGACCACGGCACCGGGCAGCGCCGCCGGGCGCACCCCGGCGAGCCTGCGTACCACCAGGGTCTCGGGGTTGACCAGGCAGTCGATGCGCTCGCCGGTGGCGTCGACGAGGAAGGCTATGCGTTCCACTGCTGCCCCTCCTGTTCACGTCGCAGTCGGTGGATCCGGTCGGGGTGGGGGGCGGACGGTTCGGGAACCGTCCACAGCGCCGCGTCGTCGAGCAGCCGCGGCCACGGATCGGCGTCCGCGACGCCACCGTCCAGCGCCGGCCAGGGTGCCTGCGCCGTGGCCGCGACCTCTTCGGACTCGACGTCGCGGGTGCCGGCCGGGCGGGTCCGGGATGAACGGACCACGGGGTATGCCGGAGTCGGCGGCTGGGCGTCCCGACCGGGGCGTACACGGCCAGGCGTTGCGCCAGCGCGAACGCCCTGCTCGTAACCGGTTCCGGCGGGCGGGGCTGCTAGGTGTGGCGCATCTCCCGCCAGGGGGTCACGATCGACGTGCCGGTGACCTTCGCGCAGCTCCCGGCCGTGCCGGTCCGGCCGCACATTCGCACTCGGCCGCCCATCCGGACGGGGTCGCCCGGTGGCGGATTCGGGACGATCGGTCCAGCCGACAGAATTCGACCGCGGCCGGTCCGGCTCGTCCCGGTCCAGCCAGGACCGGACGCGACCACCGTCACGGCCAAGATCGGCCGCAGTTTCAGGGAAAGTGTCGGAATCTTGGACCGGATTCATGCTCCTTCCCTGAGACTGCAGCCACGCCGGGGTGGCGGGCGGCAATGCCGGGGTGGCGTGGGGGGACGCCGGGTCGGTGGGCGGCCACGTCCGCGTATTGGCGGGCGCGGTGGGGTCGGGGGCGGGTCCGTGCGTGGTGTGGCGGTCGATCCAGCGCGTCACCGTGTACTTCACCGTGGTCGCGGCGGCGTCGAGGGCCGTCGGCGGCACCGCCGGTCGCAGGCTGGCCCCGGTGGGTGCCTGCTGATCCGGTGCGGTCCGTCGTGTCGGTGCCGTCGCCGGTCGGCCGTCGTGCGAGTCCAGGTCGGCGTGTGGGGACCCTGCGGCACTCTCGGCGGGCCGGAACTTCGGCGCCGGGCTCTGGGCCCAGTCCGCGGCCGTCCGGGCGGCGCTGCCGGAACCGGTTCCGGCAACAGCGGGACCGGCGCGGTTCGCGTCGGCACCGGGCCGGACTGGTCCGGAACCGGTTCCGGGACGTGCGGGTGGTTCGATGGACGCCCGTCCGCCCAGTCGCGACTCGGCCCCGGCGTGCCCCGTCCGGTCCGCCGGCTCGGCGTCGCGGGCGAGGAAGTCGTCGGCGACGAGGTCGTCGTCAGCGGGATCAGGCTGGTCGGCGTAGACCAGGACGGTGCCGTCCGGGGTCACCGCCAGGGCCTGCCGGGCGGCGGCGCCCCTTCTCTCGAAGAGGCGCCGCAACCAGCCGACCAGCTCACGCAGCCGCGCCGACACCGCTGGTCTCCCGCTGGAGGCCGTCGTGCGCCAGCACCAGCGTCTCCACCGCCAGCTCGCGGCTCATCGCGTCCAGCGGCGAGCCGTACCACTCCTGCGGCCAGGCGTTGACGAGGTTCCAGCGCAGCGCCTCGGCCGAACCCGAGCTGTCGAGCATGACGATGGAGACGTTGCGGCGGCTGACCCGGCCCTCGACCGCGGTCATCAGCCACTCCCACAGCTCCGCCGAGGAGGTCAGGCCGAAGCGCAGCGTCACCGGCTGGTACGTCACCCGGCCCGGGATGGCCCGCACGACCGAGTTGTTGCCCGCCTCCCGGTAGGCGATGGTCTCGACCTTGATGCCGAGCCCGCCGACCTCGGTGAAGTGCCCCTCGGTCACGTTGTTGATGAGCAGCTTGAAGTTGTACGCGCGATACGGGTCCACCAGGTTGCCCGGCTGGGCGGCGGGACGCGCGGTGGCGGTTACCTCGGGCATGTCAGGCTCCCTGCTCGCCGGTACCGGCGGACTGGCTGATCTTGAAGATGACGAACTCGGCCGGCTTGACCGGCGCGATGCCGATCAGGGTCACGACCTGGCCCGCGTCGCGGACCTCGGCGGGGTTGGTCTCCTCGTCGCACTTGACGAAGAACGCCTCCTGCGGCGTGCGCCCCTGCAGCGCCCCGTCCCGCCACACCCGCGTCAGGAACGCGCCGATGTCGCGGCGGATCGACTTCCACAGCAGGTTGTCGTTGGGCTCGAACACGATCCAGCGCGTGCCGTCACCGATCGACTCCTTGAGCATGTTGAACAGCCGCCGGACGTTGAGGTAGCGCCACTCGCTGGCCGAGGCGGCCAGGGTGCGGGCGCCCCAGATGCGGATGCCCTCGGCGGGGAAGTGCCGGATGCAGTTGACCCCGGCCGGGTTCAGCACGTCCTGCTCGGCCTTGGTCACCCGGTACGACAGGTCGACCGCGCCGCGCACCGGCTCGTTGGCCGGCGCCTTGTGCACGCCCCGGGTGACGTCGGTGCGCGCCCACACCCCGGCCACGTGGCCGCTGGGCGGGGTGCTGGTCATCTCGCCGGTCAGCGGGTCGCGCACGACCAGCCACGGCACGTAGAAGGTGCCGTAGTCGGACTGGCGCGGCCGCAGCCCGCTGTTCTCCTCGGCGGGCGCGGCCTGGGTCTCGCCCTCGGTGCCGCCGGTCTTGCGGGGCGGCTTGGGCAGGGTGACCCCGCCGACCCGGGTGAGCCGCTCGACGTCGCCGGTCTGCTCCGGCCCGTCGAGGATGGCCATCCGGTCGCCCATCAGCTCGCAGTGGGCCAGCAGGTCCTCGTACGAGGCCGCGTCGGTGTAGCCGGGCGCCGCCACGATGGCGATCTCGTCGATCGCCTCCAGCAGTCGCAGCCCGGACCGCTGGCGGCCCTTGCCGGCCAGCGGGTGCCCGGAGGCGATGTTGACGACGTAGCAGCGGCCGCCGCCGTTGTCGAAGAAGCCGTACACGGCCCGCGACAGCGGGGTGCTGGTGGTGCTCTCGCCGACGAAGACGCGCACGAACTCCGACCAGCTGTTCACCGCGACCGCCTCGTCGCGGCGGGCGGTGGGGTCGGGTGCGGTGCCGACGAACCCGGCGGTGCTGGTGCCGACCGATTCGATCGGCCTGCTGCCGCCGGACACCTCCTCGACGTAGATGCCGGGAGAGGAGTACACGGGCATTGCTAGACCTCCAGGATCTCGCAGGTGATGACGACCGGGTCGGCCGAGACGGCCGCGACCTCGGCGGACAGCTGCAACCCGCGGCCGGTGACCAGCAGGCGCAGCGGGCGGTCGGCGGCGACCGCGGGCAGCGTGAAGTGACCGCTGTTGTCGGTGTAGGCCGCAGCCGTCTGATCGGCGACCGCCACCCGCATCCGGGCCAGTGGCACTCCGTCGACGGTGACGACCCGGCCCGACAGCGACCGCAGCGACGTCGTCTCCAGCCGGGGCGGCTGGGTCACGCGCGGCACGTACGGCGCCGCCGTGGCCTGCTGCACCGGCACCTCGCACAGCAGCGCCATGCGCAGCCGTGCCCCGAGCGCCGGCCACAGGCTGTCCGGCACCGCCTCGGCCAACAGGTACGGCACTCCGGCCGTGAGCACCCGGTCGAGCACCTCGACCGGGGTCGTGCCGGGACCGTCGGCGTGCAGCAGGAACCGCACCCGTAACCGCAGCGGGTCACCGGCGCGGGCCGGCAGCGACTCCGGCAGCACCGCGTACGGCCATACCGCGAGCCACGGGCCGCCGTACGCCCCGGCCTGCACCCCTTGCACAGCGCCGGGGTGCTCGACCTGTACGGCCACGTCGACCTCGGCCAGGCTCGCCAGCAGCAGCGCCGACGCCCGGGCCAGCGGCCCCGGCTCCTGCGTGTACCGCATCCGTCCACCTCCGCCTCGCCTCGTGCCGGGCGGCACGATCGCGAAACAGAGCGGGCGGCGGCGGGCGCTGATACAGCCGTCGATGTCAGCTGCGCGACGCCCCCGCCGCCGATATCCGACCCGGGCGGGGCGCTAGGCGTTCAAGTTGCCGGGCAATCGGGGGTATGCGGCTCGCGATACCCCCGATTGCCGGGCAACTCGGGTGACCTTGACTGTGCGTTCAGGCGGCGCCGGCGCCGAAGCAGGAGAAGCTGTGCGCGGTCGCCCAGTGCTCGGCCGGGGCCGCGACCTGCGCGGCGGCCAGGGCGGCGGCCGGCTCGGCGCCGTGGCGCAGCCGGTCGTGCAGTTGCAGCATCAGCGCCCGCGTCGCGCCGTCGTCGACCGGCCCGATGCTCGCGACCAGCGTGCGCGTACCGGCCCCGAGCAGCGCGGCGGTCAGGCCCATCAGTTCGTCGCCCGGATGCACCGCCGACAGGCCGGTGTCGCACGCCGACAGCACCACCAGGTCCGGCGCGCGGTGCAGGCCGGTCAGGTCGTGCACGGTCAGCGGCCCGTCGGCCAGGTCGATGTGCGAGAACAGCGGATTGTCGGCCCGGAACTCGCCGTGCGCGGCCAGGTGCACCAGGCTGGCGCCGTCGATGGCGGCCAGCGTCGCGCGCACCGTCGCGTCCGGACCGGCCAGCACCCGCGCGGCCGGTGCCAGCGCCGCCAGCGCCCGTACCTCGCCGAGCGCGTGCTCCGGGCGGGCCGCCGCCACCAGCACCGTGCGGCCGTCGGGCGCCCCGCCCCCGGCCGCGCCGCGCGCCCACGCCGTCGCCGACGGCGCCACCGCCAGCGACCGGCCCCGGCAGCTCGGCAGGGCCGACCACGGCAGCGCCTGCAGGGCACCGGTCGGGACCACCACCAGGTCCCGGTCGCCTACCAGCCGGGACAGCGGGCCGCCGAGCAGCCACTCGTCCAGCTGCCGCACGCCGTGCCGGGCGGCCGCCTCCGCCGCCGCCAGCGAGGCCGGCGATCCGTACCGCAGCACCAGCCGCCGCATCGCGAACCGCAGCGCGGCCAGCTCCGCCGCCACCACGGTCGCCGAGACCAGCGGCTGCAGCCGGATCCGGCCGTCGACGGCGACCACCGCCAGCAGCCGCCCGTCCTGCTCGACCAGCTCCACCAGGGCCCGCGCGCCCAGCCGGGCCACGATCTCGTCGACCGAACCGGGCGTCTCCACCACGCCGTCCGGGGTCGCGGTACGCCAGGTGCGGCGCCGGATCGAGTCCTCCAGCACCCGCTGGCGCTGCAGCGGCCGGGCCCGCCGGATCGCGTCGGAGGAGTATCCGGCCAGCTCCGCGCTGACCCGGCGCAGCTCGGCGAGCTCCCGGGCCAGCACCGGATCGTCGTCGCCGCGCCCGGCGGGCAGCCGCAGCGTCGCCGCGCGCCACCGCTCCGCCCAGCCCAGCACCTGCCGCCCCGACCGCTCCAGCAGCGCCAGCCGCACCCCCAACCCGGCCAGCTCACCGCCCTCGGCCGAGCTGAGCACCCGCAGCTCGGTCGCGCCCAGTGCGGCCCGGTACTGGTCCAGCAGCCGCAGCCCGGCCAGCAGGGCCCGCCTGGCCCCGGCCCGGTCACCGCGGTGCAGGCGGTGCAGGGCGCGCGCGTGCCAGGCCCGGATGCGCAGCCGGACCGTCCCCCGGCCCACGTCGACCGCGGCCAGTTCGGCCAGCGCACCGGCGTCGCCGGTGGCCGCCGCGCGCAGCCGCGCGTCCAGGGCCTGCTCCGGCCAGCCCGCCGCGTCCAGCGCCGCCGCCAGCGTGCGCAGCCGCCGCGGACTCTGCCGCGCCGTCGCCACCGACTCCAGGTAGCGGGCGTGCACTGCCCACCGTTCGCGCTGCTGGCGTTCGAAGGCCCGCCGGGCCAGCCGCGCCGACCGGCGCGCCTCGGCGGTGTCCCCGGCGGCCAGCGCCGCCTGCGCCAGCAGCAGCCGGGCCTGCGGCAGCAGCGAACCCAGCCGGGTGGACCCGGCCAGCTCGACCGCGTCCCGGGCCGCCTGGTGGGCCTCGGGCAGCAGCCGCGCCGCCAGCAGCAGCTCGGTCCGGTCGATCAGCGCCTCGGCGGGGCGGCGGCCGCTGCGGCGGAACTGCTCGTCGGCGCGGTCGTACCAGGTCAGCGCGGTGACGATGTCGCCGCCCTGGGCCGCGACGAAGCCGAGGTTGTGCTGCACCTGCGCCACGGCCGCGGTCAGCGACAGGCCCCGGTACAGGTCCTCGGCCCGTTCCAGGTCCACCCTCGCCTGCGCCAGCATCCCCCGGTACGCCTGGAGCACCCCGCGGTTGGTCAGCGCCCGCGCCTGCCACAGCCGGTCGTCGTGGCGGCGGAAGGCGGCCAGCGCGGCGCCGTACGCCTCCAGCGCCTCGGTGTCGCGGCCCAGCCGCCGCAGCAGGATGCCGTGCTGCATCCGGGCCCGGGCCAGCGGCAGCCCCTCCAGCACCAGCAGCGCCTGATCGATCTCCCGCAGCGCGGCCCGGGGCCGCCCGAGGTCGTTGAGCACCAGCGCCAGGCTCATCCGGGACTCGGCCGCCAGCTGCGGATGCTCGCGGGCCACGGCGATCGAGCGCCGCAGCCGGGTCGCGGCCAGCGCGGGTTCCTGCAGCTCGCGGGCGGCCAGCCCCAGGATGCGCAGGCTGGTGGAGGCACCGGGGCGGTCGCGGTCGCGTTCGGCCCGGGCCAGCAGCCGCGCGCCGAGTGCGGCGGCCCGTTCCGGGTTGGCCATGACCATGGCTAGTACGCGCTCATGCCGCACAACTCTCGCACCGGTCCAATCAGCACAGTCACCAGTGTCGTCGTTGTGACAGATCGCGATGTATCAGGAGGCCGCCGCCCGCACTCTGTTGCACGACGCAACACGCCGACCTGGAGGACCACGATGGCAATGTCGCAGGACCGCCTGCACCGCTGGCAGGACCGGCGGGCCCGGAGGATGGCCGAGCTGCCCTGGCTCGGCCAGGAGACCCGCGCCGGTCGCCGGCCTGTCTGGTTCGCCCGCAACGAGCTGCTGGTGCTCACCGACCATCGGCAGTCCGCCGAGCGGGTGCTCGGCGGCCTCGGCCACGCCGACCGCGTCCAGGAGGCCGTCGTGGCGCCCGGCCTGCTGCGGCTGACCGCCGACGGCCTGGACGTGCCCGCCGCCGCCCGCAAGGTACGGCAGGCCGCCGCGCGCGACGGCGACGACCGCACGGTCGCGGCGCCCAACCACGTCTTCGTGTCCACGCCCTTCGAGCACGGCGGACCGTTCGGGCCCCCGCAGCCCGCCGCGCAGCCCACCATGCCGCCGACGGTCGACAAGCCGCGCCGGGACGTGCCCGTCATGGTGATCGACACCGGCGTGTGGCGGGAGAGCCCGCTGCCGGCGCACGCCTACACCGCCACGGCGGCCGACTACGAGACCGACACCGACGTCGACGACGACGGCGTGATCGACGGCGACGTCGGCCATGCCAACTTCATCATCGGCGTGATCGCGGCGCAGACCGCCAAAGCCGACGTCCGGGCGGTGCGGCTGCTGGACACGTTCGGGCTGTGCACCGAGGCCGACCTGATCGCCTCGTTCGCCCGGGTCACCGACGAGAAGCTGGTCAACCTGTCGCTGGGCGGCTACACCCTCGACGACCAGCCGCCGCTGGCGCTGGCCGTGGCGCTGGGGCAGCTGCTGGGCGGCCGCGACCGGCTCGTGGTCGCGGCGGCCGGCAACGACGGCCTGCGCGACCGCGCGTTCTGGCCCGCCGCGTTCGCGGGCACCGACCAGCCCTGGGCCGGGCAGGTCGTCGCGGTCGCCGCCCACGACGGCAAGGGCCTGTGCGACTGGAGCAACGCGGGTCCGTGGGTCACCGTGCTCGCCCCCGGCGAGGACATCACCAGTACGTTCGTCAAGCACAGCCAGTTCCCGACCGGCTGGGCGCTGTGGAGCGGCACCTCGTTCGCCACCCCGCACGTGGTGGGGCTGCTCGCCGAGCAGGTGGCCCGCGGCGGCTCGACCGAGGTGGCGCTCAAGTCGGTCCTGTCCACGGCGGCGCAGCGGGTCATCGGCGGATACCCGGGGCTGTCATGAGCCAGGGGTCGCAGGAGACGATGCTGCCGGAGCCGGACACGGCGGCCCTGCTGGAGCGGGCCGCCGCCGGGGACCAGCGGGCCTGGAACACGCTGGTCGACTCGTACTCCGGGCTGGTCTGGGCGGTGGCGCGCAGCCATCGGCTGGGCTCGGCCGACGCCGCGGACGTCTTCCAGGCCACCTGGCTGCGCCTGGTCGAGCACCTCGGCGCGATCCGCGAGCCGGAGCGGCTGGGCGCCTGGCTGGCCACCACCGCCCGGCGCGAGGCGCTGGCGGTGCTGCGCCGGGCGGGCCGGGACCTGCCGGTCGGCGACCTGATCACGCTGGAGCCGCGCGACACCGGCGGCGACGACGCCCCGGACTCCGACCTGCTGCGGCGCGAACGCGACCGCGCGCTGTGGCAGGCCGTACGCGAGCTGCCCGGTCAGTGCCAGGCGGTGCTGCGCCTGCTGCTGCTGGATCCGCCGCCAAGCTACGCCGAGGTCAGCGCGGCCTTGGACATACCCGTCGGCAGCATCGGCCCCACGAGAGCACGCTGCCTGGACCATCTCCGCAGGAGGTTGAGCAGCGATGCCGCATGACCACGACCACACCCCGACTGAGCTGCGCGGGCTGGCCTCGCGCATGGACCCGGTCCCGGCCCACCTGCTGACGCTGGCGAGGGAGGCGTTGTCCTGGCGCGACACCGACGCCGCCCTCGCCCAGCTGGTCAAGCAGGTGGAGCTGGCGGGCGTACGCGGCGACGCCCCGCCGGACCTGTTCACGTTCACGGCGGGGGAGCTGACCATCGAGGTCGAGGCGGCGGTCACGGGCGCCACGGTCGCGTTGACCGGGCAGCTGGTGCCGCCGCAGGCCGCGCGTATCCGCGTCGACCACGGGGCCGGCCCCACCTGGGTCGAGGCCGACGCGCTGGGCCGGTTCTCCGCGACCGGCGTCGCGCGCGGCAACGTCCGGCTCTGCTGCTATCCGCAGGGGGACAAGCCCGTCCAGACCTCGTGGACGCTCATCTGACCCTGCCGTCCAGCCGACGGCCCACCCCGGCCCATGGCACCGGCCCGCCCGCGGCACCGGTTCCGCCAGCCGGGGCCGACCCGTGCGCGCCCTCGTCGCCGACGTCCTGCCCGCCGCGACTGCGGACAGGACGTCGGCCGCCGCCCGGCGCCGCACCGACCCGGCGCCGTCGGCGGGCCCGCCCGCTCGCGGTCCAGTGCTCTGCGCCGCGAGGGGACGGCTCCTATCGATTAGAGCAGCCATCGAGCAGCGGTGATACCTGTCGGGACCGTCGCAAGGACGACTGAGCGGCCACGGTAATCCGAAAGAAGGAAAGCCTCCCGTCGACCGGGAGGCTTTCCTTATCATCAGGCACGGCGTACGGGGCGTGCCGTCAGCAGGCACCGCGGGCGGCTGCCGGGCTGCCGGGCCGGGGCCCGGTCAGCGGATCCGGGCCAGGTTGATCGCGGGCTTGGCCGGGATCGCCGCCAGCCGCAGCACGTCGACCTGGTTGCGCAGCGGCAGGCCGGGCTGCAGCCACGGCACCATCGGCTTGACCTTGGACAGGTCGTTGAGGTCCCACCGGCCCGAGACCGCGCGGCTGGCCTCCTCCAGCGCGACCTGGCTCATCACCAGGTCGAACTGGTGCTGCGCCCCGATCACCCCGGCCGGGACCAGGTTCGGCAGCTGCGCCATCAGCTCCACGAACAGGTACGGCCGGAACCGCCGCTCGTTCTCCCACGCCTCCTTGACCGGCCGGACCTGGGGACTGGCCATCACGTTGGCGAAGGCCGCGTGCACGCCCCTGACGTAGGTGGTCAGCTGGGACACGTTCCACTCGCGGACCAGCTCGTAGCCGTACACCCGCTTGCTGGTGAGCAGGGCCAGGTAGAACTGCTCGCTGGTCGCGGGCACGCCCGGGTTGTGGATGGTGGTGCCGAACTGCAGGATCGCGGCCTGCTCGGCCGGGATCGGCTGCGGGGCGGCGCCCGCCGGAGCGGCGGCGACGCCCGGCAGCGGCATGATGTTCACCGCCGGGTGCACCACGAACGCGGCCGCGCCGGCGACGTTGTAGGCGGCGTAGATCGGCGCGTACAGGGCGATCCAGTTGTTGATCGTGGCGAGGGCCTGGGTGGGCAGGGCGTGCGCGCCCGCGACCAGGCCGGGGAAGTTGTTCGGGTTGCCGCCCGCGAAGATGATCGCGAGGTCGCGCACGTACAGCTTGAACGTGTCGTACTCGGCGACGATCTTGTGGTCGCCCAGGTCGCCGACGGGGGTCGCCTTCGACAGCGCGGCCGCCGCGGCGATCTTCGGGTTGAGCGCGTTGTTGACCTCGAACAGCAGGTTGTCCAGGACGTCCGCGGCCGAGGCGCCGTTGTGCGCGATGGTGACGGTGTTCGTGGCGCTGTCGAAGTGCGGGCGCACCGCACCGGCCGCGAGCGTACCGTCGGCGGCGATGTTGACCTGGGGCGCGGCCCCGGGCCAGACGACGGCGAGCAGGTGGTTCTGCAGCGCGGTCACGGTCGCCGTGGCGCCCGCGTTGTACTGGTTGATGGCGGCCTGGTAGTTCATACGGCTCTCCTCCGGTCGGGACATCTGCGAGAAAGAGCGGGGCCGGGTCGGGCCTGATACGTCGTGTCCCGGACGTATCAGGGACCCGGATCAGGCGGGTTGTTAGCCCGGTGTGAGCGTCGGCGCTCATGCCGGGCTAACGGTCGCCGCGGTGAGCTTGCGGGCATGAGCGAACTGCTGACCGCCCCGGCGGCACCGGCCATGGTCCTGCTGTCCGATCCGCGGATCGCGGCCATCCCGCTGGGCGACGACGGTGAGGCGATGGTGGACCTGCGCGAGGTGCCGGACCTGCTGGTGGACGACCGGCTCGCCGATGCGGCGGGCGCCTACGCCCACCTGCGTGAGGGCACCGTCGAGCGGCTGCTGTCGGCCCAGCGTGCCCTGCCCGGCGGGCTGCGGCTGCTGGTGATCGAGGCATACCGGCCGCTGCGGCTGCAGACCGCCTACTTCGAGCAGTACCGCGAGCAGCTGCGCGAGGTCCAGCCGGGCTGGGACGAGCAGCGCCTGCACGTCGAGGCCAGCAAGTACGTGTCGCCGCCCGGCGTCGCCCCGCACAGCACCGGCGGCACCGTCGACCTGACCCTGTGCGCCGAGGACGGCACCGAGCTCGACCTCGGCACCGAGGTGAACGCGACCCCGCTGGCTAGCCAGGACGCCTGCTTCACCGCATCGCCGCTGGTGTCGGCGCGGGCCCGGGGCAACCGGGAGATCCTGTCCGGCGCACTGCGCGGCGCCGGCATGGTCAACTATCCCACCGAGTGGTGGCACTGGTCCTACGGCGACCGCTACTGGGCGCTGGCCACCGGTGCCGAGCGCACCTGCTACGGGCCGGTCGAGCTGGCCTGATCCGGCGCTTCCCGGCGGTGCGCGGTGTCCGGGTGGGAAGCAGCGGGTATCACCGGAGGATGACCACTTTCGTTCTCATCCACGGCGCCGGTGACGTGGGCTGGTACTGGCACCTGGTCGAAGCCGAGCTGCGCGCCCGGGGCCACGACACGGTCGCGCCGGACCTGCCCTGCGACGATGACGCGGCCGGCCTGCCGGAGTACGCCGACACGGTGGCCGATGCCGTCGGCGACCGCCGGGACCTGGTCGTGGTGGGGCAGTCGCTGGGCGGGTTCACCGCACCGCTGGTCTGCACGCGGCTGCCGGTGCGCCAGCTCGTCCTGGTGGCACCGATGATCCCGGCGCCCGCCGAGTCGCCCGCGGCCTACTGGGACGCCACCGCGTACGCCCGGCAGCCCTATGACCAGTACGACGATCCGGTCGAACTGTTCTACCACGACGTACCGGCCGACCTGGCCGCCGAGGCGCTGCGGCGCGGGCGCACCCAGTCCGAGGCCCGCCTGGGCGAGCCGATCCCCATGGCGGCCTGGCCCGACGTGCCCACCCGGGTGCTGATCGGCCGCCGCGACCGCATGTTCCCGCCCGCGTACCTGCACCGCGTCGCCCACGACCGCCTGGGCGTCACGGCGGATGAGATCGACACCGCGCACACCCCGGCGCTGAGCCGCCCGACCGAGCTCGCCACCCGCCTCGACACGTACGCCCGCCACGCGCCGACCCGCTGAATCCGGACGGTCCGGACGCCGGATGTCCGAATGCCGTCGACTCGTTGCCCGCGCGCACACCCGGTGGCACAGTGCGGTGGCCCCGCGTTCTGGGCGGGGCCTCGGGGTAGGACGGTGGAGGAACAGTGAGTCTTGTCAGGGATGAGGGCGGCGGCGGATCCGCCGACTTCACGGCCGCGCTGCGGGCCGGGGGCTACGGGCTGCCCGATCCTTCGACCGCCGGGCACGGCCACAGCCACGGCACGAACGGCGTCTCGTCGTCGGTGCGCACCGCGGTGCACAACGGACACGAGATCCGCATCGAGACGACGTACGCGATCACGATCGACGGCAAGCCGCTGGAGGGCGGCCTGGAGGTGCTGGACAACGGCGCCGTCCACTACCACGGCCTGCCGCAGTACGCGCTGCCGTCGGCGATCGACCTGTGCAAGCGGGTCCTGGACTACTTCGGCACCCGGCCGCCGGCCGTGGACGAGCTGGGCTGCCTGGTCGGCGAGCACAGCGACTGCTGCGCCTGCCCGCCGGGCGAGACCCCCGCACCGGGCCACGATCACGGCGCTCACGACCACGCCGACCACGACCACGCGGCGGGCCACGACCACGCCGCGCAGCCGACGCAGCCCGCGCATGACCACGCCGGGCACAGCCACGAGCACGGGGGAGCGCACTGATGACCGCCGTCCGCGCCAACATCCAGACCTCCGCCGAGGCCCGGCAGAAGTTCCTGGCCGGGGTCGTCGCGCTCAACGCCGAGCAGTCCGGCTACACCACCTCGCAGCTCAACCAGCTGCTCGCCCCGTCCATCCCGGGCTTCCGCCTGTACGGCGTCGACCAGCAGCTGACCACCTGGGACCTGTTCGTGCTGTGGCACTTCGTGTCCATGCAGATGCCCAGCAGCCCGTCGCGGCCGATGCGCAACCTGGCCCACGGCGGCCCGATCTTCCTGCCCTGGCACCGGATGTTCCTGCTGCGCCTGGAGCAGCAGATCCAGCGGGTCACCGGCGACGCCGAGGCCGGGCTGCCGTACTGGGACTGGACCGTGGACGGCGGCCTGCCGACCGACCAGCAGCACGCCAGTTCGATGTGGGGCGAGTCGGGCCTGGGCGAGTCGCGCGGTGACGTGGTCAGCGGCGTGCTGAGCCCGTTCCGGGTGCGCCTGGTCGGCCACGGTACGCAGCTGTGGTCCATCGCGCCCCGGCCGCTGCAGCGCGCGGCGGGCACCGATACCGGGGTCCCGGGACTGCCCACGCCCGACGACGCCAAGTGGGCGCTGGAGGAGGGCCTGGCCTACGACAGCCTGCCCTGGGACGTCAGCTCGGACGGGTTCCGCAACCGGGTGGAGGGCTGGATCGACCCGCGCCGTCCGCAGCAGGCGGGCAGCCCGCAGATGCACAACCGGGTGCACGTGTGGGTCGGCGGCGACATGGGTCCGGGCAGCTCGCCCAACGACCCGCTGTTCTACCTCAACCACTGCAACATCGACCGGCTGTGGGAGGCGTGGCTGGCTCGCGGTGGCCGTGTCTACCTGCCGGGCGCCGGTGACGAAGGGGTCCCTTCGGGCCAGGGGCTCAACGACACCATGGTGACGCTGCTGGGGGAGCCGCTGCGCCCGGCCGACGTGCTCGACGCGTCCGCCTGGTACAGCTACGACACCACCGCGTAGCCGCTTCGATCGAACGGGCCGTGCCGGAGTCCTCCGGCACGGCCCGTTCTCTTGTTCGCGCGGATAGCGTTCACTTCCCCTCATTGCAACGATGAAGGATATCAATTGTTGCGTTGAAATTCCAACCGATGCAACGATAATCGGCCTTTAGCCTCGCTAAATGAGCAAGAGACGCAACTTCGATATTGTAGAAATATGGAAAGCAACGTAGCGTTTCTGAAGTAAGAAACAACGAGTAGAGGAGCGCGCGATGCAGAAGTTCGACACCCCGGCCATGATCTCCGCCGTCGCGGCCATCCCCGCCGGCCGCATCCAGTTCATCGCCGCCGACCGCGCCGACACCGTCGTCGAGGTCCGGCCGGCCGACCCGGCCAAGGGCCGCGATGTCCGGGCCGCCGAGCAGGCCACCGTGGCCTACGCCGACGGGGTCCTGCGGATCCAGGCCGAGGAGCCTGGGCACCGGCTGCTCGGCTCGTCCGGCTTGGACGCGGGCACCCCCTACGGCCGCATCAGCAACACCCTCAAGAACGACGGCACCGCCGACCTGGCCGTCCACGCCACCGCCGCCCACGGCGACATCACCGCCCGCAGCCTCTGACACACCGCCGCCTTGCCCCCGAACCAGTCACGAGCAGGAGAGACGAATGACGAAGAACAGCACCCAGGGCACCGGCTCGACGTGGAACGGCATGGTCGCCGTGGACGACACGGCCCTGGCCGCCGCCGACACCGGCGGCTCAGGAGTCCCGGTGCTCTACCTCAACGGTCAGTTCGCCACCCAGGGCTACTGGCGGAAGGTCATCGCCGAACTGGGCCCAGGATGGCGGCACATCACCTATGACGAGCGAGGTCGGGGCCGCAGGTCGAAGACCTCGTCCGACTACTCCTTCGAGGCCGCGGTCCGGGACGTCGACGCGGTGCTCGCCGCCCGAGGGGTGGACCGGGCACTGGTGGTGGGCTGGTCCTACGGGGCGGTCGTGGCGGCGCACTGGGCCGCGCGGAACCCGGACCGGACCGTGGGCGCGGTCCTGGTCGACGGCGCGTTTCCCTACGACTGGCTCGACGAGGCCATGGAGCAGCGGATCCGTACGCTGTTCAAGCGGATCGGCTGGTTCGCGCCGCTGCTGCGCCCGACCGGTCTGGTGCCGCGGCTGACCGCCGCCCAGCAGGCCGAGAGCAACATCGAGCTGGGCAGGCTCTCCCGCGAGCGCGAGCTGGGCCCGGTGCTGGACGCCATCACCGTGCCGACGCGGTACGTGGTCGCCTCGGGCACCTCCTTCGGCAGCCGCGGCGACGAGCAGGAGCGGATCCGCGCCGGTCTGGCGCGGGTGACCGAGCGCAACCCGAACATCAGGATCAGCGCGAAGGTCGCCAGCAACCACGGCGCCATCCTGGGCAAGGACGCCCCGGCCGTCGCCGCGGCCGTGCGCGAGGCCGCCGCCTGACGCCGAGGTGTCCACGGGACGAGGGGCGGATGCCGACGGGCGTCCGCCCCTCGGCGGTCTGCGGTAGTTTCGGCGGATGCGTCTCGAGCGGCTCACGGCCGAGCACCTGAACGCCGTACTCGAGTCGTCGGCGAGGTGTGCGAGCTGGCCCGCATCGTCGGCGGGTCAGGCCCGCAGGAGCGTCCGCAGCTGCTGCTCCAGCGGGATCTCGACGTGTCGTAGCTGGATCTCGACCTGTTGAACATAGAGATCAATGAGCGTATGGTGCACTCTCTGTCGTAATCGGGGAGGTTTCACGGTGTCCATACGCAACAGGGTCTTTGTCGGACTGGTGGCGGCGGTGACGCTCGCGGCCACGCTTACCGGCGCGCCGGGCGCCCAGGCCGCGGCCGCGCCCACCACCCTGCCCAACAGCCAGTTCACCCTCAGCGCCAACTACCACCAGTTCGACGCTCTCAATACCGCGCTCGTCGGCATCCTGGGCACGGCGCCCGTGCACACGGTCATGGACAACGCCAACCACGACCGCACCGGTATCACCGACTCGCTCGGCATCGCCGGCTACAACGGCGGCTTCCAGTTCGACTCCGGTGACAACGGCGACTGCGCGAACTATCCGCAGGGCATCACCACCAGCCGCGACGCGGTCGGCACCGCCAACGGCGGCAACTACGACGGCCACCAGCTGGTGGTGGTCAGCTGGTACACCAAGGACGCCTGCGGCGGGTCGCAGGAGCGCAGCCGGATCACGCTGGTGGACTGGGACGCCACGTACCCGAACAAGTACCGCAAGGTGCTGCTGGTGGAGCCGACCGGCACCACGGCGGCGCCGAACTTCAAGGACATCCCGATCCACGCCGGCGGCGTGTCCTGGTACGGCGACTACCTGTACGTGGCCGACACCGGCCGGGGCATGCGTGTGTTCGACATGCGCAAGATCCTCAAGACGAACACCGGCGGCACCGCCGACCAGATCGGCCGCGTGAACGCCGCCACCTACTACGCCCACAACTACGCCTACGTGCTGCCGCAGATCGGCACGGTCACCGCGGGCACCGCCTCGGGCGTCACCGCGCTGGCCTGGTCGTCCATCTCGCTGGACCGGGTGAGCAAGTCGATCGTGATGACCGAGTACACCTGCCAGTCCGGCTGCGCCGACTACCCGAACCGGGCGCCCCGGGCGGTCCGGTTCCCGTTCGCCTCCGGCGCCACCACGTTCGCCGCGACGACCACCGCGTCCCAGGCGCTGCAGCTGCCCTGGTACAAGCTCAACGGTGTCGCCTCGCACAACAACCGCTGGTGGTTCAACTCCTCCGGGGCCAAGCAGCTGTACTACTGGACGCCCGCCGACGGTTCGCGCACCTTCGCCTGGGTGGGCGGCGGCGAGAGCATCAGCTACTGGGAGGACGACACCGAGCCCGACCTGCTGTGGTCGCTGCAGGAGTCGGTCGGCCACCGCAACGTCTTCAACGTGCTGCAGGCCAGCTACGGCGCCTGAGCGCCCGCGTCGAGGGGCGGGCAGGTCATCGGACCTGCCCGCCCCTCCCTGCTCAGGGCAGCTGCAAGAAAGAAAACTTCATACGATGAAACCTATGTGACAACTATCGACATAGACGGGCGTCGCGCCGTATCGTGCTGGCACCGGTTCCACACCTCCCTCGCAAAAGGAGTGCCATGAACCCAAGCCCACCCCGTCGGCTGCCCCGCCGCGCCTTCCTCGGCACGCCGGTGCTCGTCGCCGCCGCCGTGACGATGGCGCCGCAGGCCGCGCACGCCGCCACCGCGGCCGCCGCCAAGCCGCGCGTCGCCGAGTGCGTCGCCGACCTGATCACGGAGTCCTGATGGCCAGCATCCCGTGGCTCGCCGACGTCCTGCGGGCAGAAGGCGTTCCGGTCGTCGAGGAGGGCGACTGGCTCAACCGCAAGGTCACCGGCTCGTTCGACCCGATCGGCGTGCTGTGGCACCACACCGCGGCGTTCTCCAGCCCCACCAACCCGCACCCGGCGCTCAACGTCGTCATCAACGGCCGCTCCGACCTGCAGGGTCCGCTGGCCCAGGCGCTGGTCGACTACAACGGCGTCTTCCACATCATCTCGGCCAACCGGTGCAACCACGCCGGCGCCTCGCGCGGCAGCGGCCCCATCCCGGCCGGTGACGGCAACACCCTCATGATCGGGTGGGAGATCGACTACGGCGGCGACCAGGCCACCGACCAGGCGATGACCGCGGCGCAGTACAACAACTCGCTGAAGGCCACCGCGGCGGTGCTGCGCCGCCTCGGCAAGGACGCCAGCTACGCCCGGGGCCACCGCGAGACCAGCACCACCGGCAAGATCGACCCGTCGTTCATCGACCTGAACGTCATGCGCTCCGACGTCGCCGCGCTGCTCAACGCGGTCCCGAGCTGGTCGGCGATCGTGGACAACTCCACCGCCGGGCGGTTCACCGCCTCGGCGAACTGGGGCACCTCGACCTACTCGACCACCCGCTACGGCGCCGACTACCGGTACGCCAACCCGGTCAGCGCCAGCGACACGGCCAAGTACAGGTTCGCGATCCCGTCGGCGGGCAACTACCGGGTCGAGGCCTGGTACGCCTCGAACTCCGGCTACAACAACGCCGCCCCGTACATCATGGCCACCAGCAGCGGCAACCAGACCGTCCACGTGGACCAGCGCACCGGCGGCGGCGGGTGGCGCAACCTCGGCACGTTCAACTTCAACGCCGGGGACTTCGACGCGGTGATGGTCAGCCGCTGGACCAGCGGCACCGGCTACGTCATCGCCGACGCGGTCAGACTCACCAAGGTGTGACCGGCACGGCGCGGGCGGGCCGCGAACCGGCCCGCCCCGCGCCGTCCTCACCGGGCCGCGGCGTGCGCCCGCGCCGACCGCGGGGCTGGCCGCCACGTCCACGCGTACCAGGCGATGAACGCGGTGCAGGCGATCTCGATGACGCTGTAGAACACGTAATACCCGGTGGGGACCCCGACCGCCAGCGACGCCGCCTGCACCGCCGTCATGACCGCGGCGGCGGCCGTGTTCGCCCACCGGCTCGCCGCGTCCGGCAGCACCCGCGCCAGCAGCACCATCGCGATCGGGATCTCCATGAGGACCCCGGCGCCGAACAGGAAGCCCTGGGTGATCCGCATGCCGCCCGCCTCGCCCCGCAGCAGCTCGGCGAGGACCGCGCCGTCCATGTGCCCGAGCACGTCGCAGTACAGGTAGTTCAGGACCACGAAGATCCACAATGTGGAGAGCAGGTTCGCCCTGCCACGCGCCGCGTCCTGGCCGGGAAACCGGTCTTGCGTCACGGTGATGCTCCGCCCTTCGGTCTGTCGCCGCGCCGTTGCGCGGTGGACCTGACGGTAGGCGGCCCGGCGGCCCCGGCCCACCCTCCCGAGAGTGAAAGCCGCTGGTCGCAAGAGTGGTTCCGGGTCAGGCCGAGCCCGGAGCCACGAAGCCCGCCTCGTACGCGGCGATCACCGCCTGGGTCCGGTCGCGGACGCCCAGCTTCGCCAGCAGTGCCGCGACGTGCGACTTGACCGTCTGGACCGACAGGAACAGCGCGGCGGAGATCTCCGCGTTGGACAGTCCGCGCGCCAGCAGCCGCAGCACCTCCTGCTCCCGGTCGGACAGCGCGGGCAGCGGCACGCCCGAGGGCGCGGTGAACCGCTCGATGACGCCCCGGGTCGACGCCGGGAACAGCAGCGACTCGCCCGTGCCGACCACCCGCGCCGCCTCGATCAGCTGCGCGGGCGGCGTCCGCTTCAGCACGAACCCGCCCGCCCCGGCGCGCAGCGCCTGGTACACATACTCGTCGACCTCGAACGTGGTGAGCACCAGCACCCGCACCGCCGACCCGGCCGCGGTGATCCGCCGCGTGGCCTCGATGCCGTCCATGCCGGGCATCCGCACGTCCATCAGCACCAGGTCAGGCGGTGGGTCGGCCGCCGCGAGCGCCACCGCGCCCGCGCCGTCCCCGGCCTCGCCGACCACCTCCCAGCCCGGCTCGGCGGCGAGCACGGCCCGCAGCCCGAGCCGCACCAGCGGGTCGTCGTCGACGATCGCGATCCTCACCCCGGTACCGTACGGCGCACCGAGCAGCCCAGGCAGTCGCACCCGGCGTCCAGCCGGCACGCCGCCGCACCGTCGGGCAGCGCCGCGCCCAGCGGCACCACCGCCCGCACCGCGAACCCGCCGTCCCCGGTCGGCCCCGCCGTCGCCCGCCCGCCCAGCAATGCGACCCGGTCGCGGATGGACGCCAGCCCGGTCCCGCCGCCACCGCCGCCACCGGGACGCGGCCGGGGCAGCGGATTGTCCACCGCCACCGCCACCACCCGCTCGTCGGCGACCACCTCGACGTCCACGTCGCAGCCCCGCGCGTGCTTGGCGGCGTTGGTGAGCGACTCCTGCACCACCCGGTAGACGCCGCGCCCGACCGCGAGCGGCACCGGCCGCAGCCGGATCCGGGAGCGGACCCGCATCCCGGCGTCGGCCGCCCCGTCCAGCAGCGCGGCCAGGTCGCCCACGCCTGGCAGCGGCCGCAGGTGGTCCGAGCCGTCGTCGCGGATGCCGGCGATGATCCGGTCCAGCTCGCCCAGGGCGGCCCGGCCGCGCTCGCCGATCGTCTCCAGCGCGTGCCGGGCGAACGCCGGGTCCCGGTCGAACACGTGCGCGCCCGCGCCGGCCTGCACCACGATCATCGACAGCAGATGGCCGATGCTGTCGTGCAGCTCCTGGTCGATGCGCACCTGCTCCTCAGCCCGTACGGCCCGCGCCAGCACCGCCGCCTCGACCTCGCGGCGGCCCGGTCCGAGCGCCCAGTCGGCCAGGCGCCGATGCCACCGGGCCAGGCCGCGCACCGCCTCGCGCAGCAGGGGAGCGGCCGGCGCGAACCCGACCGGCCCGAGCAGCAGCCAGCCCGTCCACGCCGCGTCGAGGGTGAACCGGTCGCTCAGCAGGTCGGCCAGCGGGACCAGCGGTGCGGCCAGCAGCAGCGGAGACGCGGCGTACAGCAGCACGATCGCGGCGCCGACCGGCCCCACCACCAGCCGGATCAGGAGCCACGCCAGCACCCGCCAGCTGTGGGCGTCGCGGACCACCGCCAGCGTCCACCGCCACCGGTCGACCGGCCACCGCCACCGCGGCGCGGTCGCCCTGCGGTAGCCGACCGGGGTCGGCGCGGGCACGTCGTGCGCCAGCAGCGCGCGTACCAGCAGCCGCTCGAACCGCCCGATGGGCCGCAGCAGCAGGTGGGCGGCCAGGAAGAACGCGATGCCCAGCGGTGCGAAGCGCGACGCGACGCCCGACACCTGGATCGCCCCCACCAACGCGACCCACAGCCCGCCGAAGACCGGGCCCAGCAACAGGTACCCCGCGTCGCGCACGTCCCGGCCGGTCACCCGGCCATCGTGCCAGAGCCCGCCGCCACCACGGCTCCGCCTCGGCGTGGGAGGCCGCGTTCGCCTCGGCCGCGGTGCACGTGCAGTGGGATCCGGAGCGGTCGCTGCGCGGCGCGGCGCTCAACCACTACAGCATCCAGGTCGGCGTCGGGCGGACGCTGATCCGCTCGTACGCCGAGGAGTGGGTGGTCGGGCTGCGGGACGTCACCCCGACCGTGCACAAGATCGCCGGGCTGGTCCGGTCCGGTCGCGCCGACCAGGCGACGCGGCTGCTGCCCCGGGAGCGGCCGTACCCGCTCCCGGCCGACCTCGCCCGCCGCATCCACGCCGACAGCTAGCGCCCTCCCGCTGGTCTATCGCCGCAGTGAGTCCGCCAACTGAGCGCAGAAGGCCGGCAGGTCGTCGGGCTTGCGGCTGCTGATCAGCGGGAACATGCCGTTCGTACACACCGCCAGCTCCTGGTCGGTCCAGTCGGCGCCCGCGTTGCGGTAGTCGACGGCCATGCTCGGCCATGAGGTGACAGTGCGTCCGGACACGGCGTCCACGTCGATCAGGATCCACCCACCGTGACAGATCACCGCGACCGGACCGCCGGTGGCCAGGAAACCTCGCACGAATTCGCGGGCGGGCTCCTGCCAGCGCAGCAGGTCTCCGTTGGCGACCCCGCCGGGCAGCACCAGCGCCCGGAAGCCGGCCGGATCAGCCTCAGCCGCGGTCTCGTCGACGGCGAAGGCGTCGGCGGGTTCGAGATGCTTGAACGCCTGCACCTTCCCCGGCTCCGGCGAGATCAGGCGCGGGGTGGCCCCGGCCCGCTCGACCGCCGCCCAGGGCTCGGTGAGTTCTGCCTGTTCGATGCCTTCCCGGCTTACCAGGAACGCGACCGCGAGTTCGTCGCCCACGGCACTCCACCCCCTCGAATGGTCTGACCGGTCTGATACCCCGACTGCGGCCCCGACCAAACCGCGCCGCGCCGCCCGGGCACGTTTCGGATGGCGGCGCGAGGGAACGGTGCTCGGCGCCGGTGTGATGCCGCGACGTAGCCAGGCCGACTGATCGCCGGCCGGCGGGCTGTTTCGGTGCGTCGCCCGACGGGCACATGAACTGCCGGCATGAACGTCTTGCGCGGTCGGACGGCCGTGCGGAGGAGGTGGTCATCATGGCCGAACCGCGGCAGCAGCCGCCTGGCACGCTGGCCGGCATGGAACGCAAGCCTGATCATGGTGAGGACACCTACATCGGGTCCGGTCGGCTCGCGGGCAAACGCACGCTGATCACCGGGGCGGACAGCGGGATCGGGCGGGCCGCCGCGATCGCGTTCGCGCGGGAGGGCGCCGACGTCGTCATCGCGTACCTCAACGAGCACGAGGACGCCCGCGACACCGCCAAGCTGGTGGAGGAGGCGGGGCAGCGGGCGGTGCTCGTCCCCGGCGACCTGTCGCGGCGCGAGGACTGCCAGGAGCTGATCGACACGGCCGTGCGCGAACTCGGCGGGCTCGACGTCCTGGTCAACAACGCGGCGTACCAGATGACCCACGAGACGGTCGAGGAGATCGCCGACGAGGAGTGGGCGCACACCTTCGACCTCAACATCACCGCGATGTTCCGGCTGGTCAAGGCGGCGCTGCCGCATCTGGGCGAGGGGGCTTCCATCATCAACACGGCGTCGGTCAACTCCGACATGCCCCGGCCCACGCTGCTGCCGTACGCGACGACCAAGGGTGCGATCGCGAACTTCACCGCCGGGCTGGCCCAGCTGCTGGGCGACCGGAAGATCCGGGTCAACAGCGTCGCGCCCGGACCGATCTGGACCCCGCTGATCCCGTCGACGATGCCGCCGGAGCACGTCGCGGAGTTCGGCAAGAACACCCCGCTCGGCCGCCCCGGCGAACCCAAGGAGGTCGCGCCGGTGTTCGTGCTGCTCGCCTCGGACGAGGCCAGCTACATCTCCGGCGCGATGATCCCGGTGACCGGCGGCAAACCCATCCTCTGACGGCCGTCCGGTCGGCCGGGCGAGTGGGCGGCCAGGTGGCGGGCGATCGACTCCAGCGCCTCGTCGAGCGCCTGCTGGATGCCCGGGTGGTCGTCGTCGGCGTCGATCTGCAGGCTGAGCAGGGTGTCGTCCCCGCCGCCGGTCACCTTGAGCGACCCGTGGTAGTCGGAGTGCTCCGGCGAACCCCAGGTGATCTCATGGGCGGCTTCGTCGGCGTGGAACCACGCCTGCCCGGAGACCCGCTCCGGCGTCCCGTCGCCGTCGGTGTCGACCGCCGCCGTGGTCTGCACCAGCTCCGGCCCGACCTGCCGGGCCGAGGTGATGCGCGGGAAGTACTCCGGCAGGTTGGCGGGGTCGGCGAGGTAGGCGAAGGCATCGGTCAGGTCGTGGTCGATGTGCTTCTCGGCGGTGTACGTCGTCACGGCAACTCCTTCGGTCCTCCCGACCATACGCAGAGTGTGCCCCGCATGTGCCGATATCGACCGTCCCGACAGGTCTTACATTCCCCGAACACCGCGCGCGGGACGGCCGGCGGTCGGCTGGGTACCTTGAGCGCCATGGCAGACCGGAACCTGGTCGCGCACCTGTTGCGCCGAGCGACCTTCGGCCCGAGGGCCGAGGAGATCGATGCGGCGGCCCGGCGCGACTACCGTGCGGTGGTGGCCGAACTCGTGGCCCCGGCGAAGCCGGACACGGCCCGGCCGCTGCCCGTGTTCGCCGAGGACCCGTACTTCGGCCGAGCCGGGAAACTGAGCCGGGAGCAGCGCGCCGCCGCCCGGCGGGCAGCGCGCGAGCAGCTGACGACCCTGGCTCAGGCGTGGCTGACCCGGATGGTGCACACCGAGCAGCAGTTCGCCGAGAAGCTGGTGTTCTTCTGGCACGGCCACTGGGCCACCAGCGCGCAGAAGGTCCAGTCCGCCACCCTGATGGGCGGGCAGTTGCAGACCTTTCGCGCGTACGGGCGCGGCGACTTCGCCGTGCTGGCAAAGGCGATGCTGCGCGACCCGGCGCTGATCCTGTGGCTCGACGGGCAGCGAAACACCGCCAAGGGACCCAACGAGAACCTCGCCCGCGAACTGATGGAGCTGTTCACCCTCGGCGTGGGTGCGTACACGGAGAAGGACGTCAAGGCGGCCGCGCGGGCGCTGACCGGCTGGACCCTCGACCGGGCGCGCGGCGCCGCGGTGTTCCAGGCCGGCCGCCATGCCGAGGGCGACCAGTCCGTCCTCGGCGGCACCGTTCGCGACGCGGACTCACTCGTGGACGTGCTCCTGGCCCAGCCCGCCCATCCGGTGTTCCTGGCCTCCCGGCTGTGGCTGCGGTTCGGCTCGGGCGAGCCGCTGCCGGCGGCCACCCGCGAGGCGATGGTCACGGCGTACGGCGACCGGCGCGACGTGAGCGCCATGCTGACGGCGATGCTCCTCGACGAGCGGTTCGCGGCCACCCGTGGACAGCTGGTCAAGCAGCCCGTCGAGTGGGCCGTCGGCGCGCTGCGGCAGCTCGGGGTCGCCCCGACGGGCAAGTCCGCCACCGCCGTGCTCACCGGGGCCCGCCGGATGGGCCAGGTGCCGCTGCGCCCGCCGAGCGTCGGCGGTTGGCCGTCGGGCGCGGCCTGGCTTACCACCTCGTCACTGCAGATGCGGATGAAGGCCGCCGCGACGCTGGCCGCCGCCGTGCCGGAACCGAACCTGGCGCCTCTGCACGAGGGAGACGCCGACGCGAAGGTGGACGCCGCCGGGCGGCTGCTCGCGGTCGACGCCTGGACCGCACGTACCCGCGCGGCGCTGACCGAGGCGGCCGCGCGACCGCAGCGCCTGATCACGCTCGCACTGATCAGCCCCGAGTACGCGGTCCACTGAGGAGGAGACCCATGGACGCCGTCACCCGCCGCAAGTTTCTCATCGCCTCCGGGGTGGTCGGGGGTGCCGCCCTCGTCGCCGGGGCAGGGGCCTACACGCTGCACGACATCCTTGCCACGGCCGACCACCCGACGGGCGGACCGGGGGACCGGACGCTGGTTCTGGTCACCCTGTACGGCGGCAACGACGGCCTGGCCACCGTCATCCCGTACGCCGACCGGGCCTACCGCGACGCGCGGGCCGACCTCGCGTACGACACCGACGAGGTGCTCCGGCTCGATGCCGAGACCGGCCTCAACCCGGCGATGACGGGCATGAAGAGCCTCTACGACCGCAAGCAGCTGGCCATCGTGCGCGGCGTCGGCTACCCCAAGCCCGACCGCAGCCACTTCCGGTCGATGGACATCTGGCAGACCGCAAACCCGGTGCGGCCGGTGAACACGGGCTGGCTCGGCCGCTGGCTCGACCACGCAGGCCGCGACCCTCGCTCGGCGATCTCGCTGGAGCCGGTACTGCCGCCGGTGCTCGCCGGGGCGACCTGCGCGGGTGCGGCGGTGCCGCTGGGCGGGGTGAGCGTGCCGAAGTCCATCACCGATGCCGATCTCAAGGCGCTGGGCGCCGCATCGGCCGGCGAGTCCTCGCTGCAGGCCCGGGCGGCGGCCTGCTTCGCGGACCTTATCAGCGTCGACAAGCTGGTCACCGACGCCCGGGACGCCGACGATGACGACCCTGACCACGGCGACGACCCGGCGACCGGCACCGGCGGTGCCCAGGCCACGCTGCAGGCGCAACTGGACCTGGTTGCCCGCTGCGTCGAAGCGGGCGTGATGACCAGGGTGTTCTCGGTCTCGCAGGGCGGGTTCGACTTCCACGCCGAGGCGCGGACCGGACAGGAGATCCAGCTCAAGACGGTCGACGCCGCCGTCAGCGGGTTCCTCGACCGGATGGCCCGCACGGAGCGCGGCCGCAAGGTCGTCGTGGTGATCTATTCGGAGTTCGGGCGCCGGGTGCGCGCGAACTCCTCCGACGGCACGGACCACGGCACCGCCTCCGACATGCTGATCGCCGGCCCCGCGGTGAACGGCGGCCGCCTCGTCGGCGACCAGCCCAGCCTCACCGACCTCGACGACGGCGACCTCAAGTTCCACACCGACTTCCGCGACGTGTACGCCGCGATCCTGACGGACGTGCTCGGCGCCGATCCCGATCCGGTGCTTGAGGGGTGGTCTGGCCGGCTCGGCGGGCTGTTGCACAGCGCCTGAAAAACGGCGCGGGGCCGGTCGCAGCACGACCGGCCCCGCGTTCGGAACGTCAGCTCCAGCCGTACGCGGCCTTGACCGCGTTGCTGACCTCCGTGACCAGGCCCATGTTGTCGCCGTTGGCCATCACCGCGAACCCGGCGCCCAGGTTCGGGTAGCCGACGAAGTTCGCCTTGAAGCCGTAGTTGTCGCCGTTGTGGCTGTACAGGAAGTTGTTGGTGCCGGGGTTGGCGGTGAAGAAGCCGCGGCCCATGCCCGGGGTGGCGCCCTGCGACAGCATCGTGGTCACCCACGACTTGGTCAGCGGGCCGGTGATGTCGCCCGGCGCCGTCCACGCCTGGTTGATCCAGCGGACCAGGCGGCACAGGTCGATGACGTTGGTGTAGAGACCCGCCGCGGAAGACTCCGGGTACCGGTTGCGCTTGCCCGGGATCACCGCGCCCGTCGTGGTGTGCCCGGCCGCCAGCTCGAACGCCGGGGTCAGCGAGAAGCTGCTGCTGGTCATGCCCAGCGTGCTGAACACGTTGTTCTGCATGTACGTGGCCAGTGTCTGCCCGCTCTGCTGCTCCAGCATCCGGTGCAGCAGCTCGAAGCCCATGCCCGAGTAGTAGTAGGTCGCGCCCGGCTCGGTGCTCAGCTCGACCTTCGGCGAGTTGCCCTGGCCGTTGAGGACCTGGAGCAGCGTGGGCACGGTCGCGTTGGGACCGTACCCGGCGAAGCCGCCGCCGGAGTTGGCGGTGAAGCCCGAGCAGACGTTGGCCGGGGAGGTGGAGCCGCGGCCGATGACGCCGCCCCGGTGGGCGAGCAGCTGGTCGATGCTGGGGCCCGAGCCGGCCGACACGCAGGCGCGCTGGCCGAGCTGCCAGCCCAGCAGCGGCCGGATGTCGCTGTTGAGCGTGAGCGTGGGGGAGCCCTGCAGCAGCCGCAGGAAGCCGACCGTGGAGACGGCCTTGCTGATCGAGGCGGCCTGGAAGACGGTCTCGGGGTGGGCGGCGGCACCGGAGCCGCTCTCCAGCCAGCCGTACCCGGTGGACCAGGCGATCTGGTTGTTGACGACCGCGGCGATGGCGACGCCCGGCGTCTTGTAGGCGGCCATCCGGGTCCAGATGTCGGCGCCGTTGACGTTGTTCTCGACCTGGCGGATCCTGTCGGCGGGCAGCACGGGCACCTGGCCCCGGCTGATCAGCGACCAGCCGTTGTTCACCGGCGAGAAGGCGATGTTGTGCACCTGCCAGCCGCCCGCGGCGAAGGTCTTCATCTGCTGGAAGCACTCGTCGTCGATACCGCGCGTGTGGAACTCGTCCTGCGCGACGACGGCCCAGCCGCCGGTGTACGGGAACGCCACCCGGGTCACCTTGCGCCCGCCCTGGGAAAGGTTGCGCATCATCTGGTAGCACTCGTCGTCGACGCCCCGGGCGTAGAAGCCGCCCCCGCTGCCCACGACGACCCAGCTGTTGCCGCCCGCGGGCGGGAAGCCCACGTGTACGACGTGCTGGCCGGCGGCGTAGAACTCCTGCAGCCGGGTGTAGCACTCGGCCGGGATGTTGCGGGCGAACATGTCGTTGTCGCCGGTGATGACCCAGCTGTTTCCACCGGCGGGCGGGAACGCCACGCAATGGATCTTCGTGCCGTTGGCGATCATCTGGCCGAGCTTGGTGAAGCACTCGTCCGGGATGCCGCCGGCGTAGTAGCCGCCGGTCTGGGTGACGAGCACCCAGCCGTTGGCCGGGGTGAACGCGAACGAGGTGATGCCCTGGGCCTGCATCGCACCGATCTGGGTGTGCGCCGCGTCCGGGATCCGCCGGTTGAAGTACGGGTAGCCCGCGGCCTCGGCCGAGGCGGCCGGGGCGAGGGCGGCGAGCGAGGTGCCAATGCCCGTGCCCGCGGTGAGGGCAAGGAAACGGCGCCGGTCCATCATGGACTCCTGTAGGTCGGGTTCGACAACGCGCAACACCATCGCACTCCGGCTAGGTGAAATCCCTGCGTCTGTCGCCTCCGTTACTGACCGTGACCCGACTTGGTGACCTCCGCCACCGGGAGGTGGCCGCGCCCGGCTAGGGTGCGCACAGGTGCACAGCTATCCGATGAGGCGGACATGGCGGCGGAAGCCAGGAGTTCCAGCGGCAACGGCTTCTTCTGGTTCCTCGGCTTCGTGGTGCTGCTGATGTGTGTGGGCACGCCGCTGTACGTCGTCTACCGCAGCCACACCGACAAGGCCGCGAAAGAGGGCATGAACGCGGCCGCGACCGCGTACCTCGACGCGCTGCGCGACGGGAGATACGACGCCGCGTACGCGTGGGTCTGCGGCAGCGAGCGCAAGAAGTACGCCCTGGACAAGTGGCGTGCCCGGCACGACCGCCCGGCACTGGCCGGTTACCGGATCGCCGGGCTGCGGGTCGAGGACGTCTCCGACACCGGCACCTTCTACTACGTCGACACCGAACTGGCCTTCACCGACGGCACCACCCGCGCCAAGGCCCTCTCCCTCTCCGACGAACGCGCAGGCTGGCGCGTCTGCTACACGGACTGAACCCGCCGCGCGCGCCGCGCCCGCCGGGTTCGGCGTGCAGTTTCGGGGAGACTGCTGGAATCTTGCGGGCCATTCCGGCAGTCTCCCCGAAACTGTAGTGATCTCCGTGCGCTTCCTGAGGTCCACTGGTACGTCAGGCGGGCTGGGCCTCCGCGAGCAGATGGCCCTGCCGCACCGACTCGACCATCCGGCCGAACGCGTCGTCGGTGCTGAAGTAGAAGACCCCCGGCCCGTCGCCGCCACCACTGCGGTTGCTCGCCGCCATCAGCAGGCCGGCTACCCGCTCGTAGAAGCGGGCCGGGTCCAGGCGGGTCGGGAACAGCGTGTGGTAGCAGTCGAACAGCTCCGGATCGTCGCTGATCAGGTCGTGGCGCACCTCGTCGTAGAGATCGGTGCCGGGCAGCGGGGTCAGCACCGAGAAGCTGGGCATGTCCACGCCCAGCTCGTCGATGGTGCGGTGCAGCCGGTCGAAGTCGGCCTCGTCCCAGCTCGGCCGGACGATGAAGTTCGCCCGGACCTTCACGTCGAGGCTGTGGAACAGGTCCATCGCCTGCCGCGTCTGCCCCGAGTCGGTGCCCTTGTGGTAGCCGTCGAGCTCGTTGTCGGTCATCGACTCCGCGCCGATCAGCACCGAGTCCAGCCCGACCTGCGCCCACCGGGTGATCACGTCCGGCCGCCGGGTGGCGGTGTCGGTGCGCACGTACATGTGGTAGCGCTTGTCCAGGCCGTCCTGCTCGATAGCGTCGGCCAGCTCCAGCATCCGCTGCGGCTGGATGAACGCCTCGTCGTCGACGACGTACACGTTGCGGTTGGGGATGTCGTTCAGCTCCCCGACGATGCGTTCGGCCTCCTTGACCAGGTAGCGCCGGTCGGTCATCCGCCACAGCGAGCAGAAGTTGCACTGGTACGGGCACCCGGCGCTGAACCGCGCCAGCGCCACCGGCCGGTAGATCGAGTGGAAGTAGTCCTCCCGGTGGTGCGCCAGCAGTGACCGGTCCGGTCGGGGCAGCTCGTTGAGGCTGGCCGGCGCCGGTTTGGTGATCCGCCGCAGCTCGGCCCGCGCCTGGTAGGGCGCCAGCCCGACGGTCGGCATGACCGGCTGCCCGGACTCCAGCGCCGCGACCAGGTGCCGCACCGGTCCGGCGCCCTCACCGGCGACCACCCAGTCCGCGGCGAACCCGTCCAGCCACTCCGTGGACACCGTCGGATGGTGCCCGCCGATCATCAGCGGCACGTCGGGCCACAGCCGCTTGGCCTCCCTGGTGACCGCGCGGGCCACATGCACGTTCGTCGTGTACGGCACCGCGACGCCCACCAGGTCCGGCGGTTCGTGCGACTGCGCCCACTCGGCCAGCGGCGGATCGAGCCGCAGGTCGACGATCCGCACGTCGTGGTGGTCCCGCAGCGCGCCGGCCAGGTACTCCAGCGGCAGCGGCTCACAGCAGCTGAGCTGGTCGCTCAGCACCGCGCGGGGGTTGCGCGGCCATACCAGCAGGATGCGCACATCCGCCTCCTCAGTAGACGCCTTCTACCCGGCCCAGCTGCGTGAACTCGGGGCTGTACGGATCGCCCAGCCACGGCCACGGGAACTCCTCGGCCGCCTCGCCGTAGGGCCGCACCCGGCGGCCCCGGTCGCGCTCCAGGAACCCGGGGATGAGCTGGTCGTCGGTGAGCCGCCACACCCGCACCCGGCCCTCGTCGCCGAACGGCACCGGCGCGCCCTCGTCGTCGACCAGGTCCAGCAGCACGTACGGCGAGCAGGGGATGTAGACGACGCGGTGGTCGTCGGCGTCCTCGAACGGCTTCTGCCAGCTGATCCCGGTGGTGGACGTGCCGTACACCCCGATCACCGGCACGCCCGGGAACACCGACTCGCGCAGCAGCCGGTTGGTCTCCGGCTCCATCGTGGTGCCCGCGTGCACGATCGCCCGCACCCCGGCGAACAGGCACGGGTCCAGGTACTCCGGCAGCATCTCCAGCAGCCGCGAGGTGCAGAACATGACCCCGATCCGCTGGCTGACCACGATCGCCTCGATCTGGTCCCAGAGGTGGCGCACGTACCGGTCCGAGGCGGCGGTCATGCCCTCCTCCCCGTAGATCTTGACGATCCGGGGGTCGAGGTCGATGGAGAAGCAGCGCCCGCCCCGGCTCTCGGCGAAGTCGACGATGAGCCGCCCCGTGGTGTGGGGCCCCATCGGGCCGACGAACAGCCAGTTCTCGCCGCGGGGCACGCCGTACCGGTCCATGAACGCGTGCGAGAACTCCCGCACCTGCTTCCAGTACGTCGACCCCCACGTGCCGTGCTTGGGCAGGCCGGTGGTGCCGCCGGTCTGCGACGCCCACAGGAACCGCTCGCCCGCGACGACGTCGGCGGGGATGAAGTCCTCGACCGGGCGGCGCCGGGTCGCCTCCTCGTAGGCCAGCTGGTCTTCCTCGTCGCGCAGGCCCACCAGCGCCTGCGCGTCGGCGAAGCCGCCGACCTTCTCGTACGCCGCCGAGCCCAGCGCGGCGTCGCGGTCGCGCCAGTACGGCGAGCCGGTGTCGGGGTGCAGGTGGCGGCGGATGATCCGGACGACGTCGTCGTCGGTCACCGGCCTGAGTCCGGTGGACGGCGGCACTGGGCCTCCTCGGGGTGTCGCGCGCCGGTGTGCAGCGCCTTCTTCTGGAACAGGAAGTCGGCCAGGTAGCCCTCCTGCGGATCGACCGGCTCGTAGGCCCGGTCGACGTGCCCGCCGGTGAAGACCTTGGTGATGCCCGGCTCGGCCAGCAGGTGCTCGACCAGCTCCGGGTCGTCGCCGACCACGGACACGATCAGCGACGGGCTGCACGCGGCGGCCACGCGCTCGCGGGCCACCGGCGCCACCACCGTGCACGGGAACGGCAGCTCCATCCCGAACAGGGCCGAGCCCGGCTCGACCAGCAGCACGGTCGGGCGCAGGAACACCATGCCGTCGAACTCGACCAGCAGGTCACGGCCCAGGCTCGTGGCGGCCGTCGCGTCCACGGCCCCGGCGGCGATCTCGCGGCGCAGCAGCCGGACCAGGTCGTCGGCGAGCCTGCGCTGCGGGAACGCGGGCACCCGCGCGGCCGGGTCGGCCAGCGGCAGCACCGGGTACGCCGCGAACGCCTCGGCGAGCCGCCGCGCGGCCGCCGCCGCCTCGGCCCGGTCGCCGAGCACGGCCAGGGCGCTCATGTTGGTGCACAGCCGCCCCGAGCCCTGGAACGCCAGCCGGGCCAGCCGGTCCCAGGTGCCGGGCGCGGGGGCGCCGCCGGGCAGCACGGTCTTGCTCCGGCCGAAGTGGTAGGTCTTCAACCGGGCGGGGGACAGCTCCGGCGGGGCGTCCTCGCCCGGCCACACCACCTGGTCGGCCAGGCGCAGCCAGGTCGGGGCGTCGCCGTGGCACACCGAGACGGCGCCGGGCGGCAGGCCCTCGGCGTACAGCGCGGCCACGAACATCCCGGCCACGAAGGGGTCCTGATCGGAGGTGTTCACCAGGGTCGGCCGCCGCGCGGCCAGCACCTGCAACCACTCGATCATGATGGTGGGGAAGTTCGCGGGCACCCGCACCATGCAGGTGCTCCCGGCGGGCAGCCACCGCCACGGTCGGCCGCACCGCCCGTCGCGGTACGCCGACAGGCTCCCGTCCGGAGACTGGGCGGCCATGATCGAGTCCAGGTGTCCCAGGTGGTCGGCGACGGCCGCGACGCCCCGCTCCACCCGCAGCCGGGGCAGGCCCGTCGCCGCCGACAGGGCGTCCAGCTCGCGGTCGTGGCGGCCGTCGGCCAGCTCGCGCCGCACCCGGGCCCCGGCCCTGGCGAACAGGTCGAACCAGGTCCGCTCGTCGATCTCGCGCAGCGCCGGGGCGGCCCGGGCGGCCCGCTGCGCCATCTGCTGCTGGACCAGACGGCCCGCGACCGACACCCGGGCGACCACCGACCCGTCCGCGCCGGTCAGGGCACGGCTGGTCGAGGTGGTCAGGGCCTGGTCGCCGAGCCATACGGGCACCTGGAGGTCGGTCATGCGGCAGCCCCCTTCGCGGGCGGCGGGACGGTGCCGACCGGCGTCCACGAGCCGGGGTCGGTGGGGTCGGCGGTGAAGTCGTAGCGCAGCAGCCCGTCGGCGCCGAGGGCGACCAGCGCCGCCGAGGTGGAGGCGTAGCGGCGGCCGCCGTGCTCGGTGTCGATGATCAGGTCGCGCGGCGGCCGCGCCCAGGCGCCCCACGCGGCCGCCGGTGCCAGGCCGGGTCGCGGGTCCGGCTCGGGCAGGCTGTCCAGCCAGTCCGAAGCGGTCCGGGCGCGGGGGTGGTCGGGGTCGTCGAGCCCCGGGTACAGCAGCACGTGCCGTCCCGCCCCGACCTCGACCCGCTGCAGTGCGCTGCCGGCCCAGCTCCACACGGTCAGCGCCTCGGGCCGCACCCGCAGGGCGTGGAAGCCGGCGCGCACCTGCCGCACCCAGGCGGCCGACAGCCCGCCGGGCTCGGACAGCAGCCGTAACGGCAGCTCACCGCGGCTGAGCGTGCCGCCGGTCGAGGCGGGCGCCGCGTTGACCACGACCGCCGCACCGGTCGTGACCGGGTCGACCGCGAGCCAGGTGCCGCCGGACTCCAGATCCAGGCCGCCGAGCAGCGGCGATCCCGGCCAGTGGGCGGCCGGGGGCAGCCAGGGCCGATCGGTGAACTCGTCCCGGACCGCCAGCAGCAGCACCGGCCAGCGGGTGCCGGGCGCGTACCGCAGCGCGACCGTGCACACGTCAGCTCCGCGGCATGCCGGGCGCGCGCGCCAGCAGCCGCGCCACCGCGTCGGAGTGGTCGGCGCCCAGCGGGTCGATCCGCACCCGCGCGGCGACCGTGTCGAAGCAGTCCAGGTAGGCCTCGGCCTTGGCCTGCGCCCCGCCGAAGCAGGCGTTGAGCCCGCGCTGCAGGCCGCCGCCGTGGTGCACGGCCACCTTGCGCCGCCACGCGATCGGCTCGGGCAGCTGCCGGGCCATCGCCGCCCGGAAGTACGCCTTCTCCCGCCCGCCGTCCACCTTGCAGTGCGGGTGCACCGCCAGCGCGGTGGCGACCACGTCGGGATGCCAGTACGGGTGCAGCAGCCGCTTGCCCCGCGCGGTCGCGAACACCGTGGTCAGCTCCCCGCTGTACCGGGTGTCGTCGATGCCCTCGCGGATGATCCCGATCAGCTCGGCCGGGTCGCGGGTCGACACCGGCAGCCCCAGGTTCAGCAGGTCGCTGCCGTACCCGGTGAGCACCTGCGGCTCCACCACCGCCCCCCGGCGCAGCAGCGCCACCGCGGTCACCGCGATGTCGACCTTCTCCGGATGGGCGTGGCCCAGCACCCGGATCACCTCCGGCACCGCCCCGATCAGCTCGGCGGCGGTCAGGTCGATCCGCCGGTGCGCGATGCCCAGATGCCCGGCCAGCTCGGCCGCGCCCGCGTACTCGTCCCCCCACGGCGTGCCCGCGCTGTACGCGGTGACCCGCAGCCCGGCGCGGTGCGCCAGCGTGGTCACCGCCCCGGAGTCGATGCCCTCCGACAGCATCGTGGCCACCGGCGCGCCCGGGTCGGTGTACACCCGCACCGCGTCGGCCAGCGCGGACACGAACGCGTCCCCGGCCGCGACCGGGTCGGTCAGCGTCGGCGCCAGCGCCGCGTCGAGCGGGTCGGCCTGATCGGAGCTGTCGACGGCCCAGCCGGAGCCGAGGCGGCGCACCCGGGTCACCGACCCCGGTGCCAGCCGCCGCACGCCGTGCAGCGCGGTGCTGCCCTCCCGGTGGATCGCGGCCCGGTCGCCGGTGGCCTGGGGCAGGCCCCACGCGGCGGCGGCCGACCCGGCCACGAACACGTCGCTGCAGACCAGCACCCGGCCGTGGAACCGATCATTGACCAGGTAGAGCGGGATCTCGTTGAGCGGGGAGGCGGTGGCGGTGAAGCCGTCGGCGTCGACCTCGACCCCGGTGCGCTCGGTCGGCCCGGCCCGCCAGGACGAGCCGTCGCGCAGCTCGGGGCGGGTGCCGTACACGTACGGGGCCTCGTCGCCGCCCACCAGGGCCGCCGCCAGCGGCGGGACCGGGGCCGTCGCGGCCAGGAACCAGGCGTGGGTCACGGCTGCCGCCCGATGACGCGCCGCATCCGCTGCTGCGCCTCGCCCGCCGCGAACGCCCGCCGGTGCGCCAGCTTGCCCTCGGCGCGCACCCGCTCCAGCCCGGCCACGAACGGGCCGTTGATCCGCGGCCGCGTCGACTGCACCGCGGCGGTGGTGTACCCGGCGATGGTCCGGGCCAGCTCCAGCGCCCGCGGCAGCACCCGCGCCGGGGCGTGCACCTCGTGCAGCAGCCGGTCGGCCAGCGACCGCCGGGCGTCCCATCGCGCGCAGGTGAACAGCATCGCCTGCATCACGCCGCGCCCGGCGACCGTCTCCAGCATGAACCCGCCGAAGTTGCAGGCGATGCCGAGCTGGAACTCCGGCATGACCAGGTGGCTGCGTTCGCTGCCGATGCGGTAGTCGCAGCACAGCGCGATCTGCAGGCCGATGCCGATGGCGAACCCGTCGACGGCCGCCACGATCGGCGTCGGCACCGACGCCAGGCTCGTGTACAGGTCGGTGATGTCATCGATCCACGCGTCGACCTCGTCGCCGCCGGTGAACTCCGAGACCTCGTGGAAGTCGCCGCCCGCGCCGAAGGAGCGGTTCTCGCCGCCGTAGAGCACGATGGCGCCGACGTCGGGGTCGGCGGCCAGGTCGAGCACCGTCTGGCGCAGCTCGCGCATCCGGGCGCGGCTGAACGGATTCTGCTCGTGCGCGGCGCTGAACTCGACCAGCGCGATGCGACCGGTGAGGATCTCAGCGGTCATGGTCGCGGTCGACGCGGCGGTGTCCCCCATGAGTTGGCCTTCCGCAGTAGCCGGATCGTGCTCGGATACGATGTGCCAGGTCGTGCTGACATCAATCGGGGAAGGACCGCTCTGTCCCGGATCTGTTGCGCGCCAACGCATCCATATGCGCGAACAGAGGCGCATCGACCTATGTTAACGGCCGGTGCCAAGATTAAGTCGCGGCATATTGGACCGTCAAGGCAGCTGTCGCCGAACCAGCGGACCGGGAGACGTACGGCCGATGCCCCACCCCAGCCAGCCGGAGTCCGTCGGCGCCGCGGCAGAACTGGCAGCCCGAGTGCTGCGCCCGGCGGCCGCGCACGTCGACCGGCACGGCGTGCCGGCCTCGCACGTGGACGAACTGGCCCGGGCCGGGCTGCTCGACCTGACCGTCGACACCCCCGCCGCGACCGTCCGCGCCGTCCAGGAGCTGCTGGCGGCGGCCTGCCCGGTCACCTGGTTCGTGCACGCCCAGCACCAGACCGTGCTCGACCTGCTGTCGGGCCCCGGCGCGCAGCTGCCCTACCGGCTGCGCGGCGCCGACCGCACCCGGCTGGCCGGGATCGCGTCGGCGCAGCTGGCCCGCCTGCCCGCCCGGCCGCTGGCGGCCCGCGCCGGCGCGACCGGCTGGATCCTCGACGGCACCGCCCCCTTCTACACCGGCTGGGGCGTCACCGACGTGGCGCTGCTGCTGGCCGTCGACGACCGCCAGCAGGTCGTCGCCGCCTTCGTGCCCGCCCGCAGCCTGCCCGGCCTGCGGGCCGGACCGCCGCTGCGGCTGGCGGCCCTGGAGGGCACCGGCACGGTCAGCCTCACCTGCACCGACCTGGCCGTGCCGCACCTGGACGTGGCTGCCGTCGGCACCGTCGGGCAGTGGCGCGACTGGAGCCGCGCCCGCGTCCTGGACACCCCGCCAGGCGTGTTCGGCGTCGCGTCGGCCGCGCTGGCGCTGCTGGAATCAGCCGCCGACCGCCTCGACGACGCCGCCGAACTCGCCGAGCGCCTGCGCGGCCGCCTCGACGGCGTACGCGGCGAGGCCTACGCGCTGGCCGACGCGAACGGCGACCCGGCCCGGCGGCTCGAGCTGCGCGGGCAGGCGACCGCGCTGCTGCAGACCGCCGCCGGGGCGGCCGCCGTCGCGGCGGGCAGCGCCGGACTCCACGACGCGCACGAGGCCGCCCGGCTGACCCGGGCGGCCTCGTTCTTCCTGGCCCAGGCGCAGACCGCCGCCGTCCGGGGCGCGCTGCTGCGGGCCTGGTCAGCTGGTCTGCCGACGGCTCAGGTGGTGTAGTCGGCGTTGATGCGGATGTAGCCTTCGGACAGGTCGCAGCCGTACACCGTGAACGCGCCGCCGCCGATGCCCAGGTCGATCGTGATCACGATCTCGTCGCCGCGCAGGTAGCCGCGCAGCTGCTCCAGCTCCTGCTCGCCCGCCTCGGCCGGGTACAGCTCCTCGTCGCCGAAGCCGATGGTGCAGTTGTCGGGCACGATGTCCAGGTCGTCCTCGCACTTGCCGATCGCCATCGCGACCCGGCCCCAGTTCGGGTCGGCGCCGTGCACCGCCGTCTTCACCAGCGGCGAGTTCACCACGGTCTTGCCGACCCGCTTGGCCTGGGCGTCGTCGCGGGCCCCGGTGACCCGTACCTCGATCAGCTTGCTGGCGCCCTCGCCGTCCTTGACGATCTGGCGCACCAGCCCCAGCGCCACCTCGTGCAGCGCGGCCTCGAACGAGTCCAGGTCGACCGGCCCGGCCAGCCCGTTGGCCAGCACCACCGCCGTGTCGCTGGTCGAGGTGTCGGTGTCGATGCTGACGGCGTTGAAGGTGCGCGCCATCACCCGCCGGAACACCTGGTCCAGCACCGGCTGCTCCAGCTGCGCGTCGGTGCAGAAGAACGTCAGCAGGGTGGCCATGTTCGGCTCGATCATGCCGACGCCCTTGGCGATGCCGACCACCGTCGCCTCGCCGCAGCGGGCCGACAACAGCTTCGGGTGCGTGTCCGTGGTCATGATCGCCCGCGCCGCCGCGGCGAAGTCCGCGCCCGGGAACGGCCAGCTCATCGTGCCCATCCGGGACCTGATCTCCGGCATCGGGTACTGGCGGCCGATGACGCCCGTGGAGGCGATGACGACGTCGGTCTCGGGGACCCCGAGGAGGCCGGCCACGGCGCCGCGCACCTCGCGGGCGTTGTCCAGGCCCTGCTTGCCGGTGGCCACGTTGGCGTTGCGCGACAGCACCACGATCGCCCGCGCGGCGCCGTCGGCCACGCTCTCCCGGCTGAGCACCACACTGGGCCCGGCGAAGCGCGACTGCGTGAACACGCCCGCGCACACCGCGGGCACCTCGGACGCGATCACCGTGAAGTCGTCGGACTCGTCCTTGAGCCCGACGTTGGCGGTGTGGATACGGAAGCCGCGAAGCTCCGGCGTGCTGTCCATGCTGCGCCTTTCCCTTACTCAGATCACTGCGCGTTGACCTTACCGGCCCGCCGGGCCGCGGCCGCGACACCGATCGGCGCCGCCGTCGCGGCCGCCGCGACGGTCACCGCCACCAACCCCCACCACAGCGCGGCGGGGGCGGCCAGCAGGGCCGTCACCAGGGCCGGAGTCAACGCCGACGCGGCACCGATCAGCAGCTGGTGGCCGGCCAGATAGGAGCCGCCCGCCTCCGCCGGGGCCAGCCGCACCAGCAGCACCAGGCCCGCCTGCGAGCCGAGCAGCTCACCCAGCGTGTACGCGGTCATCGCCACCGCCAGCACCAGCGCGGCCGCCACCGTGCCGGGTGCCGAGGCCGACACCGCGAGCAGTCCCAGCGGCAGCGCGGCGTGCAGCAGCGCCCCGACCGCGAGCACCCGGCGGGGCGCCCACCGCTCGACCCGCGCGCTCAGCGGCAGCTGCAGCGCCGCCAGCAGCACCGTGTTCAGCCCGAACAGCGCGCCGACCAGCCAGGGCGGCAGCGCCAGGCGCTCGATCAGCACCACCGGCAGCGCCGCCTCCACCGCCAGCGCGGTGAACCACAGCACCGTCACGACCGCGCTCACGGCGAGGAACGGCCGGTCGCGCCACGGCCGCCGGGGCCGGGCCGACGTGCGCGGCTCGGCCGCCACCCGGGGCAGCGTCCAGACCAGCACCGCCGCGGCGGCGAAGCTCAGCGCGTTACCCCAGGCCAGCAGCATCGCGCCGCGCGCGCCCGCGCCGACGGCCAGGCTGCCCGCGAGCACGCCGAGCGCCACCCCGGCGTTGAACACCACCCGGCTCAGCGCCAGCCACCGGTCCCTGCCCCCGGCCGGGGCCAGCCCGGCCGCCAGCAGCGGGGTGCTGATCTGCTCGGCCCGGTTGGCCAGCGCCACCACGAGGCTGCAGGCCAGGAACGGCACCAGGCCGGGCAGCAGCACGTACCCGGCGTAGGCGGCGGTGCGGGCCAGCCCGGCCGCGACGTACACCCGGCGCGGGCCCCACCGGTCGACCAGCCGCCCGACCGGTCCGAGCAGCGGCAGTGCGGCCAGCGCGGTCACGGTCAGGCCGGCGCCGACGGCCGCCAGCGGCAGCCGGGTGAGCGCGGTCAGGATGATCAGCGCGTACGGGTAGAACACGCCCGTACCCACCGCGTTGACGAACCCGGCCAGCCCGAACCGGACCACGCCGGGCCCCCGGGGCACCCAGTCCTTCGCCGCGACGGCGGTCACCGCCGGTCCACCTCGACCACGAGCTGCCCCAGCGCGGTGTCGGCGCGCCTGGCCGCCTCGCCCGCGCTGCCGCCGACGGCCAGCAGGTGCCCGAGGTAGTCCACATTGCTGCGGGCCGCGCTGATCCGCTCGCCGGGCTCGGCCTCCAGCTCCAGCTCGACGACCCCGGGCACGCGGCGGGCCAGGTCGGCGCCGTGCACCGCGCGCAGCACCCCGTCGGCGGGGGAGACCAGCTGCCGTTCGGCGGCCCCGGCCGCCCGGGTCGGGGCCAGGTCGGCGGGCTGTCCGGTGTGCAGGGCGACGACGGCGGCGACCAGGTCGACGCCGAGGCTGTGCCGTACCAGATCGGTGATCATGCCGCCCGGCAGCCGCGGGTTGATCTCGACCAGGCGCGGCCCCTCGTCGGTGACCCGCATCTCCACGTGCGCCGCGCCGAAGTCGTGCCCGACCGCGTCCAGCGCCGCGTGCGCCAGCGCCACGCAGTCCGCGCGCACCGCCTCCGGCAGTACCGACGGGAAGTTCTGCCCGACCTCGACGAAGTGCGGGTGCGCGCCGAGCAGCTTGTCGGTCACCCCGACGACGTGCCGTCCGGCGTCGTCGGCGACCGTCTCGACGCTGCACTCGTACCCCAGCAGGTACTCCTCGACCAGCGCACCCGGCGGTCTGGGCCGCCCCCGGTAGTCGGTGCGCACGGCGTCGACGGCCCGCCAGGCGGCCACCGCCTGCGCCAGGGTCCGGCACAGCACCACCCCGACGCTGCCCGACTCGGTCAGCGGCTTGACCACGCACGGCAGCCCGACCTCCTCGACCGCGATCCGCACCTGCGCCTCGGTACGCACCCACGCGTGCCCCGGCACCGCCACCCCGGCCCGGACGCACTCCCGGCGCGCGGCGGACTTGTCCCGCGCCGCCGCCGCGGCGTGCGGCGACAGGCCGGGCAGCCCCAGTCGCCGCGCGGCGGCGGCCGCGACGTGCACGTTGTAGTCGGTCACCGACAGCACCCCGCGCAGCCGGGGCCGCAGGTCCGCGAGCGCGTCGAGCACCGCGTCCACGTCGGCGGTGTCGACCGGCCGGACCTCCACGCCGCACTCGTCGAACACCTGGCGCGCGGGTCCGTAGCCGAGATACCGCTGCGCGGACGAGCTCAGCAGCACCACCTCCAGGCCGAGCCGGTGCGCCGCGAGCACCGGCGTCAGGCCGAAGCGGGCCAGGCTCGTCTCCACCATCGCCAGCACGCCGGTCACCGCGCACCGCCCTCTCCGGGCTCGGCCGCGGGCACCGGCCCCACCCAGCAGCGCTGCTCGGTCGAGACGCAGCCGCGCCACATCTTGGCGTCCTCGCTGCCGAGTCCGTAGTGGATGGTACGGACGCCCGCCTCCGCCGCCAGCTCCAGCATCCGGTAGTAGCACAGCTCGAAGTAGAGGGGCGCGCGGTGAGTGCGCTGGAACGAGTAGTCGAACCCGGCCTGCCTGGCATACCACTGGTCGCCGTACGCCAGCACCAGCGTGAACCCGACCAGAGCGGACCCGGCGTACGCGGCGAGCACGACCGCGTCGCCGCCGAACTGCTCGCCCACCACCGACAGGATCGACACCGCCCGCTCGACCGGCCACTCGATGCCGTACCGGTCGAGCAGCCCCACCTCCAGCCGGGCTGCCGCGGCCAGGTCCGGCAGTCCGGCCACCGTGGTCCGCTCGATCCGCACCCCGGCCGCGGCCACGCGCCGGCGCTCGGCCGCGACGCTGCTCCGCCGCCTGGACGTCAGCCGAGCCAGGTAGCCCGGCATGCCTGTGGGGGGCACGGACAGCCGGTGGTAGCGGCCGACCTGGCAGGAAGACCATCCGTCCGCCGCCAGGTGCGCGCTGAGGGCTTCGTCGGTCTCGTCCAGGTACGGCACCGCCATGGACGCGCATCCCGCCTCGCGGGCGAGCCTCGCGGCGGCGGCGAGCAGCAGCCTGGTGTCGCCGACCGGGTCGGTGCCGTCGTGCAGCACCCGGGTGTGGCCAATGTGGCGGCCGCCCAGGGCCAGGCTGGGCAGCAGCACGGCCGGGTCGCCGCCGAGGCGGGCCAGCAGCGTCTGCGCCCCGGGCCGCCCCGCCCGGGCGCTACCGGCGACGATGGCGTCCGGCCGGCCCATGACCCAGGGGGCGTACGCGTCGGCCACGATGGCGGCCAGGCCCGCGGTGATCCGGCCGTCGCGCTCGCACCACAGGTAGCGCGGCGCGGTGGCGTGCACCGCCTCGACCACCCGCAGCCAGCGCCGGGTCAGGAACACGTCGTCCGGCCCGGTGAGCCCGTCCCAGGCGGGAGGCAGCTGTGCCGGGGCCGTGGCGAGGTGGACGGCGGCCTCGGTCATGTGCGCGCCTCCGATGGGTGGGATGCCGGTCGCCCGGCCACACTATTGCGCGCTCGCGCCCGGCGGCATGCAGGGCCGGGCGCCCGGCCGGATCATCCGCCCGACGGGACGGCCTGGCTGCGATGCTCCTGAGCGCCCGGTCGGTTGCCTGCGGTGGCACGTGACAATCATCACCTAGTTGATCTCCATGCGTTAGATTCCCGCCGCTCTGAACAGCACGTTCTCCGCCTTTCGCGGGAGGGGCCGTCCGGAGGTGCGGGCGTGTCGCCACGTCATCCGAAGTGGATCCCGACAATGAAGTGGTGACAGTCAATTCAATGCATATCGATAATACGATTTAATAACCGCGCAACGAACTGGCGGGGCGGGATCGATAGAGCGATGATAGTCGATTTAATGTTTGCTCGTGCAACGTGTCGATATGAACACGCTGAGCCATATTTGCAGGTGGTCGTGCATTTTCGTGCCAGGCGCATGGCGCGGCGGGGACGCGTGCGGGGGATGATCTAGCGATCTGTCAACCCTATATCAAGTGATGATCCTCGAATTTGAGTAATCAACGACAGGCTCCGCAACAGGGTTGACACGTACAGTCCACAATGGTTTCCTTTGGCTTGCTTGCGTCCCAGTCCTCGGACTGGAAGATCCAAAACGGGGGTTCGGGCGGGTGAGTTAGCCGGTGTTTGTGCTGGCCAGAAGTTCGGTCAAGCGATGATGCCCCGGCGGTAGGGGTGCGCGGTGCGCTGCCACCACCTCCACGCCGCCACAGATCAATCAAAAGTCCTTGATGTACACCTTCACCGGGCGTCGCGGTCGGTCCGCCTGCCACGACACCGGAACGTCAGGCGGGTCGGAGCCCATCCCGAACCGCGTGAGAATGCGCCGTGAGGCCGTCCGGCCATGCCTGGAAACAGGCGTGGCCGGAGCCGGACCGCGGGGCGAGAACACCCGGGTCACCTCCGAGCGCCGACCCGGAATCCCAGGCAGTGCTGCCCGATCGGCCTCCGGCCGGCAGAGCGGCGAACGGACCATGCGAAGAGTGAGGACCATGCCCAACCCATTCGACGATCCGAACGGCCGCTTCTTCGTGGTGGTCAACGCCGAGGGCCAGCACTCGCTGTGGCCCGAGTCCGCGGTCCTGCCCGCCGGCTGGACCGTCGTCCATGGTGCCGCCGACCGGGCTTCCTGCGTCGACTACGTCAACGCCAACTGGACCGACATGCGGCCGCTCAGCCTGATCGCCCACCTGGAGAACGCACGATGACCGCGGCGAACACCGGCCGGTCGGGGACGGACCGGCAACTGGCCTCCCAGGCCCGCCTGGACTCGATGTCCCCGGCCAAGCGGGCCCTGTACGAGAAGCTGCTCGGCGCCCGCCACCAGAGCCCGGCCGACGAGATCGCCGCCGTCGCGCGCACCGGCGACCTCGCCGTGTCGGCCGCGCAGCGCCGACTGTGGTTCATGGACCAGCTGAACCCCGGCACCACCGTCTACAACATCTCCACCGCCCTGCGGCTGACCGGCGCCCTGCGCGTCGACCTGCTGGCCCGGTCCGTGCGCGAGCTGTTCGCCCGGCACGAGGCGCTGCGTACCGTCTTCGGCTCCGTCGACGGTGCCCCCGTGCAGCGCATCCGCGCGGAGCTGCCGGTCGAGCTGGCCGCCGAACCGCTGCCCGCCGGCCTGGACCTGGACGCGGCCCTGCGCGCGGAGACCGCGCGCCCGTTCGCACTGGAGCAGGGCCCGCTCGTGCGCGTGCGCCTGTTCGCCGTCGGCGCGGCCGAGCACGTGTTCGTGCTGACGGTCCACCACAGCGTCTGCGACGGCTGGTCGATGAGCATCGTGCTGGACGAACTGCTGGAGCTGTACCGCGCCGCGAACGCGGGCACCGCGCCCGCGCTCGCCCCGCTGCCCCTGCAGTACGCCGACTTCGCCGCCTGGGAGGCCCGCCCGCAGCGGCAGGAGGAGCTCGCCGCCGGCCTCGACTACTGGCGCGACACCCTGCGCGGCGCCGTCCCCGTCCTCGAGCTGCCGCTGGACCGGCCCCGGCCCGCGAGCCAGAGCTTCCGCGGCGCCCGCCATCGCTTCAGCCTGCCCGCGGCCGTCTGGCCCCGGGTCCGCGACCTCGCCCGCGAGGAGCGCGCGACCCCGTTCATGGTGCTGCTGGCCGGGTTCGCGGCGCTGCTGTCGCGCTACTCCTCGCACCGCGAGGTCTCGGTGATGACGCCGGTGGGCAACCGGCCGCGCGTCGAGTTCGAGACGATGGTCGGCTTCTTCAACAACTCGATCGCGCTGCGGGTCGACACCTCGGGCGCGCCCACCTTCCGGGAGCTCGTCGGCCGGGTACGCGAGACGACCCAGGCGGGCATCGCCCGCGGCGACGTGCCGTTCGACCGGGTGGTCGAGGCCGTGGACCCGGTCCGCGACCTGAGCCATACCCCGATCGCGCAGGTGCTGTTCGCGCTGCGGGAGGATCCGGCCCTCACGGTCGACCTCGGCGACGTGCGCGCCACGACCGTCGACCACCACAACGGCACCTCCCAGTTCGAGCTCGAGCTGCAGGTCTGGCCCGGCCCTGACGACGTGCTCAGCGGCTACCTTGAGTACGCCACCGACCTGTTCGACGCCGCCACCGCCGAACGGACCATCGCCCACCTGGGCAACCTGCTCGACGACCTCACCGCCGCGCCCGACACCCGCATCGGCGACGGCCGCGTGCTGTCCGACCGGGAGCACCACGACACGGTCGTGGCCTGGAACGACACCGAAGACCCGGGTCTGGGCCTGGTCTGGGCGCACGAGATGTTCGCCCGGCAGGCCGCCCGCACCCCGGACGCGACCGCGCTGGTGTCCGGCCCGGACACCGTCACCTTCGCCGACCTGGACCGGCGCGCCGAGCGCCTCGCCGCGCGGCTGCGCCGCGCCGGCGTCGTCCCGCAGAGCCGCGTCGGGCTGCTGCTCGAGCGCGGCGTCGACCTGGTCACCGCGGTCCTGGCCGTGCTCAAGGCCGGTGCGGTCTACCTCCCGCTGGACAGCAAGGACCCGGCCGAACGCATCGCGTTCATGCTCGCCGACGCCGACGTGCACGCCGTCGTCACCGCGAGCGGGCTCGCCGCGGCCGTACCCGCCGGCGCGGCGCGGGTCCTGCTCGCCGACGCCGACGCCGACGCCGACGGCCGGCCGGTGGATCTGCCGCCGGTGCCCCGGGCGCACCCGGACAGCGCCTGCTACATCATCTACACCTCCGGCTCGACCGGTCAGCCCAAGGGCGTGGTCATCACCCATCGGGGCCTGGCCAACTACCTCGACTGGGCGGTCGCGGCGTACCGCGTCGCCGACGGCGGCGGCGCGCCGCTGGTGTCGCCGCTGCGGTTCGACCTGTCCGTCACCACCCTGTTCTGCCCGCTGCTGGCCGGCCGTCCCGTGGTGCTCGTCCCCGAGGGCGAGGAACTGGACGCCCTGGCCCGCACCCTCGGCCACGACACCGCCTTCGGCCTGGTCAAGCTGACCCCCGGGCACCTGGACGCGCTGGACAAGTCGATCCCGCCGACCGCGATCGAGGCGGACGGCTACCTCGTCGTGGGCGGCGAGTCGCTGCACGGCGGCACCGTCGCCGCCTGGCGCACCCGCGCTCCCGGACTGCGCGTCGTCAACGAGTACGGGCCCACCGAGACCGTCGTCGGCTGCTGCGTGTACGAGGTGGACGACCGCACCGACCTGTCCGCCACCGTGCCGATCGGCCGCCCCATCGCCAACACCAGCCTGTACGTCCTCGACGAGAACCTCGTCCCGGTCGCGCGGGGCGTGGTGGGCGAGCTGTACGTCGGCGGGGCCGGCGTCGCCCGCGGCTACTGGAACCGCCCCGGCCTGACCGCCGAACGGTTCCTGCCCGACCCGTTCGCGACCGTCCCCGGCGCGCGCATGTACCGCACCGGTGACCTCGTCCGTCTGCGCGCCGACGGGGAACTCGACTGCCTCGGCCGCGCCGACACCCAGGTCAAGGTGCGCGGCTACCGGGTCGAGCTGGAGGAGATCGAGGCGGCGCTGGCCCGCCTGGAGCCCGTCCGGGAAGCCGTGGTGCTGCTGCGCAAGGACCTGCCGGGCGAGGCCAAGCTGGTCGCGTACGTCACCGCCGCCGACGCAGACGCGCCCCCGGCCGAGTCCGACCTGCGCGACGTGCTGCGCCGGGACCTGCCCGAGTACATGGTGCCGGACCTGTTCGCGATCCTGGCGGAGCTGCCGCTGGCCGCCAGCGGCAAGGTCGACCGCGCCGCGCTGCCCCGCCCGGAGCCCGCCGACCCGGCCCCCGCCGCCGCCGACACCCAGCTCAGCCCGCTGGAGCAGGTCATCGCCGCCATCTGGTGCGAGGTCCTGGGCGTCGCCTCGGTCGGCCGGGACAGCAACTTCATCGCCCTGGGCGGGCACTCGCTGCTGGCCGTGCAGGCCATGGCCCGGCTGCGCAAGGCGCTGGACATGGACCTGCCGCTGCCGGTGTTCCTGGAGGCCACCTCGCTGGGCGACCTGGCCGCGCGGATCGAGGCCCTGGGCGGCAGGGCCCCCCGACCGGGGCTGGTACCGGTGCCCCGCACCGCCCCGGTGCCGCTGTCGTACGCGCAGGGACGGCTCTACTTCCTCAGCCGCCTCGCCGAGGACAGCACCTTCTACAACGTGCCGATCGCGATGCGGTTCGACGGCGAGTTCCACCGCGGCGCGTTCGCGCGGGCGTTCGCCGCACTGTGGGCCCGCCACGAGGGTCTGCGCACCAGCTTCCCGGCACCGGACGGCGAGCCGGTGCAGCAGATCGCCCCGGCGGAGCCGGTGCCCTACCGGGTGATCGACCTGGAGTACGTCGCCGACGCGGAGCAGCTGCTCGACGAGCTGGTGAACACCGAGGCGCGTACGCCGTTCGACCTGGCCGCCGGGCCGCTGGTGCGCGGCACCCTGGTCCGCGTCGCCGCCGACGCGCACGCGTTCCTGCTGACGCTGCACCACAGCGTCTCCGACGGCTGGTCACTGTCGATCGTCATGGACGAGCTGGTGACGCTCTACACCGCGTTCGCCAAGGGCGAGCCGGACCCGCTGGCCCCGCTGCCCTACACCTACCTCGACTACACCGTCTGGCAGCGCAAGTGGCTGGACGCCGAGCTGGACACGCAGCTCGGCTACTGGAAGGCCCAGCTCGCCGGCGTGCCGACGCTGGAGCTGCCGACCGACCGGCCCCGCCCGGCGGTGCAGAGCTTCCGCGGCGCGGGCCACGACATCCGCTGGTCGCGGGAGCTGTCCGAGGCGATCTCGGCGCTCGCCCGGCGCGAGAACGTGTCGCTGTTCATGGTGCTGCTGGCCGGGTTCGACGTGCTGATGGCCCGGACCAGCGGGCAGCGTGACATCACGGTCGGCACCCCGATCGCCAACCGGACCCTGACCGAGCTGGAGAACCTGGTCGGGTTCTTCGCCAACACCCTGGCCCTGCGGGTCGACCTCTCCGGCGACCCCACCTTCACCGAGGTGCTGCGGCGGGTGCGCGAGACCACCCACGGGGCGTACGCCCACCAGGACGTGCCGTTCGAGATGGTCGTCGACGCCGTCGCCCCGACCCGCAGCCTCAGCCACTCACCGCTGTTCCAGGTCCGGTTCGCGCTGCAGAACGCGCCCGCCGCGACCGCCGACCCCGGTGGCGGGCTGGCCGTGTCGATCCTGGAGAGCGAGCAGCGCACCGCCCGCTTCGACCTGCTCGTCGACCTGTGGGAGACCGACGACGGCCTGGCCGGCCACGCTGAGTTCAGCACCGACCTGTTCGACGCGGCCACGGTGGCGCAGCTGATGGCGCGGCTGGAAGAGCTGATGCGGCGCCTGGTGGCCGACCCCGCCCAGCCCGTCTTCGAGCTGGACGTGCTGCTGCCCGGTGAGCGCGAGCGGCTGGCCGGGCTCGACCGCACCGGCGAGCTGCCCGGCGGCGCGCGGACGTTCCCGCAGCGCTTCGCCGAGCAGGCGCGGCGGCAGCCGGAGGCCGCCGCCGTCACCTGCGGCGCGACCACGGTCAGCTACGGCGAGCTGCTGCGCCGCTCCAGCGCCGTGGCCCGCCTGCTCGCCGCGCACGGAGTCGGCCCGGGCTCGCTGGTCGCGATCCACCTGGACCGCGGGGTGGACCTGGTCGTGGCGGTGCTGGCGGTGCTGGAGGCCGGGGGCGCCTACGTGCCGCTGGACCCGGCGTACCCCGCCGACCGCATCGCCGCGATCATGAAGGACGCGCAGCCCGCGCTGGTGCTCACCGGCCGGAGCCTGGCCGCGACCGCGCCGACCGGCCCGACCGGGCTGCTGGTGCTGGTCGACGCCCTGCCCGCGCCGACCGACGCGCCGGGCCCGCGACCGGACCTGTCCCCGGACGACCCCGCGTACGTGGTGTTCACCTCCGGCACCCAGGGGCTACCCAAGGGCGTCGTGGTCACCCACGGCAGCCTGGCGGCGTACCTCGACGCGCTGCCGGCCGCGCTGGACCTGCCCGAGGCGCCGGTCTTCCTGCACACCGCCTCGTTCGCGTTCTCGTCGTCGGTGCGCCAGCTCATGGTGCCGCTGTCGCTGGGCGGCACGGTGGTCATCGCCACCCGCGACCAGCTCAGCGCGCCGGACGCGCTGCTGGCGTACGCCGCCCGGCACGGGGTGCAGGTGCTCGACCTGGTGCCGTCGTACCTGCGCGTGGTCGAACCGGCGCTGGCCCGCAGCGACCGGTGGCGCCCCGAGCTCATCCTCACCGCCAGCGAGCCGCTGCGCTACGACCTGCCCGAGGCGGTCCGCGCCGCCTCCGGCCCGATCCCGCGCCTGGTCAACATGTACGGCCAGACCGAGACCACCGGCATCGTGACCACCGTCGACGTGCCCGCTCAGCGGGTCGGGCGCGGCGCGGTCGTCCCGCTGGGCCGTCCCATCCCCGGCACCGCCGTGTACCTGCTCGACGAGCAGTCGCGCCAGGTGCCGCCGGGCCACCCGGGCGAGATCGTGATCGGCGGCGCGGGCCTGGCCCAGGGCTACCTCGGCGACCCCGACCTCACCGCGCGGCGCTTCATCGACGACCCGTCCGGGTCCGGCGGCCGCCTCTACCGCACCGGGGACCGGGGCCGGCTGCTGCCCGACGGCACGGTGGAGTTCCTTGGCCGCCTCGGCGACCAGGTGAAGATCCGTGGCCACCGGGTGGAGCCGGAGGAGGTCACCGCGGTCCTGTCCGCCGTGGCCGGGGTCGGCGAGTGCGCCGTGGTCTGCGTCGAGGAGGCCGCCGACGAGCGCCGCCTGGTCGCGTACACCGTCCTGCGGGCCGGGACGACCACCGACCAGGTGCGGGCCGCGCTGCGCGAGAAGCTGCCCGACTACATGGTGCCCACGCTGGTGCCGGTCGGCGCGGTCCCGCGCCTGCCCAACGGCAAGGTCGACCGGACCGCGCTGGCGACGGCCGGATCGGACACCGCGCCGGGCGCGGCGCCGGCCCCGCGCGGCCGCGTCGAGGACGCGCTGGTGGTCATCTGGCAGGAGGTGCTGCGGCTGGCGAAGGTGGGTACGGGGGACGACTTCTTCGCGCTGGGTGGTGACTCGCTGCATGTGATCCGGGTGGTGGACCGGGCCCGCAAGGCCGGTATCACCATCACTCCGGCGCAGTTCCTGGCCAACCCGACGATCGCCGAACTGGCCGCGGTGGCCGTCACCGAAGGTGGCGAATCCACCGACCGCGGCCGCGTCGAGGACGCGCTGGTGGTCATCTGGCAGGAGGTGCTGCGGCTGGCGAAGGTGGGTACGGGGGACAACTTCTTCGCGCTGGGTGGTGACTCGCTGCACGTGATCCGGGTGGTGGACCGGGCCCGCAAGGCCGGTATCACCATCACCCCGGCGCAGTTCCTGGCCAACCCGACCATCGCCGAACTGGCCGCCGTCGCGGTCCCGGCCGAGGCGGCCACCGGCCCGGCGGCGCCCCAGGCCGACCCCGACGTGGTGCCGTTCGTGCCGTCGCACCTGGCCTTCCTGGAGCGCGACTTCGCCGACAAGCATCTGTACACGCACATCTTTATGTTCGAGACGCGCGAGCCCGCCGACCCGAAGACCATGGAGCTGGCGGTGCGGGCGGTCGTCGAACACCACGACTCGCTGCGCATCTGCTTCCCGTACGAGGGCGGCGGGTACCGGGTGCGGGTCCGCGAGTCGCTGGAGCGCACCCCGTTCACCAGCGTCGACCTGTCCGCGCTGGACCCGGACGACCAGGAGGCCGCGTTCCTGCGCCTGGACCACCAGCTGCACCGCAAGCTCGACTTCAACCAGGGGCCGCTGCTGCACTTCGCGCTGGTGAAGTTCGGCCCGGCGCGGCCGGACATGGTCGTGGCCATCGTCCACCACCAGCTGATGGACAACAGCTCCTGGGACGTCCTGGTCGACGACCTGCAGACCGCGTACGTCGCCCTGGCCGCCGGCCGCCGGCCGGACCTGCCCCCGCTGACGTCGACGTTCATGGCCTGGGCCCGCAACCTGGACCGGCTGGCCCGTTCCTCGGCACTCGCCCCGGACATCGCCTACTGGACGGAGCTGGCCAGGCGGCCGGTGCCGGCCTGGCCGCTGGACCACGTCGGCGGCGACGACTGCATGACGTCGGAGGAGATGCTCTTCGTCGGCCTCACCGCCGAGGAGACGACCAGCCTGCGCCGCAGCATCCCGCGCGACTACGGGATCACCGTGAACGACGCGCTGGCCGCCGCGGTGCTGCAGGGGTACGCCGACTGGACGGGCGACCGCTCGGTCCTCATCGACCTGGTGCGGCGCGGCCGGGAACTGGGCGGCGACGACCTGGACCTGTCCCGGGCCATCGGCCGGTTCTCGATGACCTCGCCGCGGCTGCTGCACCTGCCGCAGCAGGCCGGGCCGCGGGCGCTGCTGGAGTCGGTGGCCGAGCAGGTGCGGGCCGTGCCGCGCGCCGGGCTGGGCTTCGGACTGCTGCGCTACCTCGGCGCGCACCCGCAGGCGGCGCAGGCGATCGCGCCGCTGGGCAAGCCGCCGATCCTGCTCAACAACTGGGGCGAGGTCGAGCACGTCGAGGAGGACTCGCCGCTGTTCGGGCCGCGTATCGACGACCTGTGGCCGATGCCGAAGCTGCAGCGCATGCACCGGCTGATGGTCAACGGCCGCATCCTCGACGGCCGGCTGGATTTGGGCTTCCGGTTCAGCCGCAACCTCAACGACCGGGCCGGCATCGAGCGGCTCGCCGACCTCGTGGTCGGGGCGCTGCGCTCGTTCGTGGCCGCCGCCGACCCCACCGACCGCTGATCCGTACGGAAAGGACGACAGACATGGACAACGTGAAGGAATCGTTCCTCTACCCCGACTGGGAGCGCGTGGCGCTGTTCGAGGCGACCGAGCCGGGCCTGGACCCGGTGGCCTGGGCCGCCGCCAACGCCGACCTGCTCGACGCCCGGCTGCTCACCGCGGGCGCCTGCCTGCTGCGCGGCTTCGACGTGCCCGACGCCACGGTCTTCTCGCAGTTCGTCCGGGTGTTCGGGCAGGAGATGGCCGAGTACACCTACCGGTCGACCCCGCGCAGCAAGGTCGGCGACGTCTACACCTCGACGGAGTACCCGGCCACCGAGGTCATCTCGCAGCACAACGAGATGGCCTACACCAGCACCTGGCCGACGAAGATCTACTTCTACTCCGCGATCCCGGCCCAGCGCGGCGGCGAGACCCCGCTGGCCGACAGCAACGCCGTCTACGAGCGCATCCCGGCCCACGTGCGGGACCGGTTCGAGCAGCACGGCGTGCGCTACGTGCGCAACTACCGGGCCGGCCTCGGCGTGTCCTGGGAGGAGACGTTCCCCGGCCTGGACCGCGAGGGCGTGGAGCGCTTCTGCGCCGAGCGCGGCATCGTGGTCGAGTGGCTGGACGGCAACTCGCTGCGCACCACCGAGACCTGCCAGGCCGTGTCGGTGCACCCGCAGACGGGCCAGAAGGTGTGGATGAACCAGGCCCACCTGTTCCACGTCTCGAGCATCAACGAGGCGACCCGCCTCGCCCTGCTGGAGATCATGAAAGAGGAGGACCTGCCGCGCAACGCCTACCTCGGCGACGGCAGCCCGATCACCGACGACGACCTGGCCGCGATCCGCGCCGCCTACGACGCCGAGACGCTGGCCTCGCCGTGGCAGGAGGGGGACCTGCTCATGGTCGACAACATGCTGATGTCGCACGGGCGCAAGAGCTTCGAGGGCCCGCGCAAGGTCCTGGTGGCGATGACCGGCTCGTACAGCAGCCTGCCGAGCGCCTGAGGACGGCCGTGACCACCGCCACCCACGCCGAGAAGATCGGCTTCCTGAGCCGGCAGGGCGCCGGCGCGCTCGCGCACTCCGACGGCGACCTGCTGGCCCACCTGCAGGGCGTGCACGACCTGCTGCTGTCCTGGGGCTCGCGTCCGCAGCTGTGCGACGCGGGGCTGTTCCACTCCGCGTACGGCACCGAGATCTTCCCGACCGGTGCCGTCCCGGCCGAACTGCGCCCGGTGGTGCGGGAGCTGATCGGAGCGGAGGCCGAGACGCTGGCGCACCTGTTCGGGGTCGTCAAGCGGGTCAGCCTGTTCGACGCCGCCTTCGACGGGGCGCCGTTCCTGCTGGAGACCCGCACCGGTGAGAGCGTCGGGGTGACCCGGGAGCAGTACCGGGACCTGGCCGCGATGACCGTCGCGAACTGGCTGGAGCAGCGTCCCCGGTTCCCGGAGTCGAGCCGGTTCAGCCGCGCGCGTGAATTCGACGCCATGCGGCCGTACCTGCCCGACAATGCCCGTACCGCACTGGAGCAGGCGTACGGCTTCGCCCCGCTCAGCGCCACCCCGACCACCGCCTGAAAGAGACGACGTGTCCGATACAGACCTGCGCAGCCGCGCCAGCGCCGAAGAGAACGCCGGGTTCTTCTCGCGCGTGTTCATCCAGTGGCCCTCCGTTCTCGTCAAGATCGGAGCGCAGCGGCCCCTGGAACTGTCCGACAGCCTCGAACCGCAGCCGTACGACGACCTCGACCGGGCCACGCCCGTGTTCGAGCAGGCCTACGCCGCGCGGCGTACCGGCAAGGACGGGCTGCGCCGGGCTCTGTACGACACGTACCGTCGCCGCTTCTGGCTGGCCGCGCTGATCTTCCTGGCGTACCAGCTCATCTCGACCGTCGGCCCGCTGGTGGTGCGCGAGCTCATCCAGTGGTTCGAGCAGACCCGGCAGGGCGCGCTGTGGACCGGCCTGGCCATCGCGGCCGGGCTGGGCCTGTTCCACCTGGTCGAGTCCATCTCGCACAAGCACCAGTGGTCGGAGGTGTGGAAGACCGCGCACTCGATCAACGCGCTGCTGCGCGGCCAGGTGCTGCGCAAGTACCTGCGGATGGACCGCGGCGCCCGCCTGGCCCACCCCACCGGCGAGGTGATCACGCACGCCTCCTCCGACGCGCGCAAGGTCGGCCTGTCGGCGTTCGTGCACATGTCCTGGGCGGTGCCGCTGGGCATCGTGGGCTCGTGCGCCATCCTGCTGGTGCTGATGGGCTGGGCCGGTCTGGTCGGCATCGCGGTGCTCGTCGCCGGGCTGGCCCTGTCGCATGTGGCCAACGAGCGGGTCTACGCGCTGGTGCCCCAGATCCGCGACGCCAACGGTGCCCGCATCGGCCTGGTCAGCGAGTTCGTCGGGGCGATGCGCACGCTGCGGTCGCACGGCTGGGAGTCGTACGCCGAGCAGTCGGTCACCCGCGAGCGCGACACGCTCAACCGGCTGCTGGTCCGCCGCCAGCGGCGACTGGCGACGCTCTACCTGGTCAACGCCGCCGCACCGGTGCTGATGATCACGACCACGCTGGTGACGTACGCCGCCTTCGGCAACGAACTGCACGCCTCCGACGTGTTCTCCGCCATCGCGGTGCTCACCGTCATGCGCTCCCAGCTGCCCGAACTCGTGCGCTACCTGGACATGCGCAACGAGTGGCGGGTCGCGTACCGCAAGATGACCGCCTTCCTGGACGCGCCCGAGTCGACCGAGCAGGCCGCGTCCGGCTCGGCCCCCAGCGGCACCGTCACGATCACCGGCGGCTCGTTCGCGTGGCCGTCCAAGGACGGCGACCCGGCCCCGGCGCTGCACGACATCGACCTCGACATCGCGCCGGGGGAACTGGTGTGCGTGCTCGGCCGGGTCGGCAGCGGCAAGTCGGCGCTGCTCGGCGCGATGGCCGGGATGATGCGGACCGCCTCGGGCGCCGCGCGGGTCGGGGGCACCTCGGTCTACCTGCCGCAGCGCGCCTGGATCATGCAGGGCACGGTCGCGGAGAACATCCGCTGCTACTCCCCGGACGACCCGCAGCGCTACGCGGCCGTCGTGCGCGCCACGGCGCTGGAGGCGGACCTGGCCGCCATGCCGGCCCGCGACGACACGGTCATCGGCGAGCGTGGCACCAACCTGTCGGGCGGCCAGCGGCAGCGCATCGCGCTGGCCCGCGCGGCCTACGAGGACGCCGACGTCTACCTCGTCGACGACCCGACCAGCGCCGTCGACGACGCCGTGGCCGCCTCGATCATGGACAACCTGTTCGCGAAGCTGCTCGCGGGGCGTACCCGCGTGGTGGCCACGCACCGGCTCGACTTCGCCCGCCGGGCCGACCGGGTCGTCGTCCTCGACGGCGGCCGGGTCCTCGCGGTCGGCACCTTCGAGCAGATCGCGGCGAGCATGCCCGACCTGCTGCCCGCGATCGCCGCGACGGAGCCCCCGGCCGAGCAGGCCGCCTCCGCCGAAGCCGACGAGGCCGACGTCGAGGAGTTCGACGAGGACGCGGTACGCAGCGGCAAGGTCATCACCCAGACCTACCGGCAGTACCTGCGCGTGCTCACCCCGGGCTTCCTGGTCGTCGTGCTGATCGGCCTGGCGCTGCTGGGCCAGGCGATGCTCGGCGGCTCCTCGTTCTGGCTCGGCGAGTGGACCGCCCACCCCGGCCAGGACACCCTGTTCTACGCCTGCGGCTTCGCCGCCATCGCCCTGGTCGGCCTGGCGCTGGACCGCACCCTGTTCAGCTTCGGGTTCTCGCGCGGGGTCAAGGCGGGCATGCACCTGCACGCGGCGATGCTGCGCCGGGTGCTGCGCGCGCCGCTGTCGTTCTTCGACCGCAACCCGTCCGGACGCGTCCTCAGCCGGTTCTCCGCCGACATGGAGACCATCGACCTGGAGCTGCCCGGCTACAGCCTCGACACGCTGGCCATCGCGGTCGGCCTGCTCATCCCGTGGATCGCGCTGGCCATCACCAGCCCGCTCACCCTGGTGTTCGCCCCGATCGTGGCGCTGATCTACCTGCGCTGGCAGCGGCGCACCCGGTCCAGCACCGCCGAGGCGTCCCGCCTGTCCAAGCAGGCCAAGGAGCCGATGCTCTCGCTGCTCAACGAGGTCATCGACGGTGTCACCTCGATCGAGGGGCGCGCGGTCCGGCTGGCCGGATACGAGGCGGCGTACCGCGCGAGCGTGCGCACCGCCCACCGCACCGACTACACCGTCAACTCGCTGTCCCGGCACTTCAACCTGCGCCTGGACCTGATGGGCGCGGCGATCCTGTTCGGCAGCGCCGCGCTGCTGGTGGTGCAGGGCGCCAGCGCCGGGTTCGCCGGTGTCGGCATCAGCTTCGTGTACATGCTCACCGAGACCCTGGCCATGAGCCTGATCACCATCTACACGATGGACCTGGCGCTGACCAGCTTCGAGCGGGTGCACGACTACACCAACCTGCCCGAGGAGCGCGCCGGCGGCAGCCCGGCCCCGCAGGGCTGGCCGTCGGCCGGCGACGTCCGGTTCGAGAAGGTCAGCCTCCGCTACAACGACGGCGGACCGCTGGCCCTGGACGAGGTGTCGTTCCACGTGCCCGCGGGTGCGAAGGTCGGCATCGTGGGGCGGACCGGCAGCGGCAAGTCCAGCCTGTTCTCGTCCCTGCTGCGCTTCGTGGAGATCGAGCAGGGCCGCATCGTCGTGGACGGGGTGGACGTGGGCACCCTGCGCCTGGAGGAGCTGCGCGGCCGCGTCGCGATCATCCCCCAGGACCCGGTGCTGCTGCCCGGTACGCTGCGCGACAACCTCGACCCGGTGCGGGTCTTCTCCGACGGGGAGATCGAGGCGTCGCTCAAGAAGGTCGGCCTCGCCGACAAGCTGCTGGCCCTGCCGTCCGGCCTGAGCCACCCGGTCAGCGGCGGCAACGCGCAGCTCAGCGCGGGCGAGCGGCAGCTGTTCTGCCTGGCCCGGGCGCTGCTCGACCGTGCCAAGGTCGTCCTCATCGACGAGGCCACCTCCAGCCTGGACGCCGAGACCGACGCCCAGATCCAGCGCACCCTGGAATCGGAGCTGGCCGGAGCCACGGTGCTCACCATCGCGCACCGCCGCGGCACCCTGTCCGGCGCCGACCAGGTCATCACGATGGAGGCGGGCAAGGTCGCCCAGGTGGTGACCGCCGACGGGCCGCAGGCCGCACCGGGGCCGCGCCGTCCCGCCACCGACGGGGTGCCCGCGCCGTGAGCATCCACGAGCCGACCGGGACGCTCCGGCCAGCCGTCGCGGGTCACCCCGCGACCCTGGCCGGGCGTCCCGCCCTGCCCGCGCCCCGCCGCCCCGCCGACGAACCCGCCCCGGCCCGGCGCCCCGACGGCGCGCCGCCCGCGCTGGAGCTGGTCACCGACCGGGCGCGCCCCGCCGTGCCCGGCCAGGCGACCGGGACGGTTCCGATCACGTTGGAGCCCGGCACCGAGCGGCGGCTCACCGAGGTCAGCCGCGAGCACGGGGTGGCCCCGTCCGTGGTGCTGCTCGCGGCGTACGCGCTGACCCTCGGTCGGCACGCGGGCACCGACGACGTCAGCGTCGGCACCGACCTGCGCGGTGACCTGGCCGTGCTGCGTACCCGGTGGGCCGACGACCCGACCTTCGCGCGGCTGCTCGAACGGGTCCGCGACGCCGACGCTCACCCGGCCGGCACCGACGCCGCGCGGCTCGGCCGCCACCCGCTGTTCCAGACCGCGTCCGCGGCCGCCTGTACGCGCGCCGACCTGGCCCTGGCCTGGGACCAGGCGCCGGACCAGGCCGGGCGCCGGCACGGCCGGGTCGACTACGACCCCGAACTGTTCGACCAGGCCACCGCCGCGCGGCTGGCCACCCACCACCTGGCCCTGCTCGAGGCCGCGCTCGCCGCGCCCGGCACGCCCGTGTCCCACCTGGACCACACCACCGCCGACGAGCGCGCACGGCTGACCGCCTGGGGAACCACCGGCGGCACCCCGCACCCGCACGGCGTCGTGGAGCTCTTCCTCGCCCGCGCCGAGGCGACCCCCGACGCGGTCGCGCTGGTCTTCGACGACCAGACCCTCACCTACGCGCAGCTGCGCGAACGCGCCGAACGACTGGCCCGGATCCTGACCGCGCACGGCGTCGGCGCCGAGCACGTCGTCGGACTGGCCATGCAGCGCTCCGCGGCCCTGGTCACCGCGATGCTGGCGGTGCTCCTGGCGGGCGGCGCCTACCTGCCGCTGGACCCCGGCCACCCCGACGCGCGGCTGTCGTACATGGCCGCCGACAGCCGGGCCCGGCTGGTGCTCGCCGACCGCGACCTCGTCCTCGGCGACGTGCCGGTGCTGCGCGTCGACCGCGACGCGACCCCGCCCGCGCAGGCGTGGACCCGGCCGCCGGTGCACCCCGACCAGCGCGCGTGCGTGCTGTACACGTCCGGCTCGACCGGCCGGCCCAAGGGCGTCGAGGTCACCCACCGCGGCATCGTCCGGCTGGTGCACCAGGCGGAATTCACCGGGCTCGGCCCCGACGACGCCGTGGCCCAGGTCGCCAACGTGTCCTTCGACGCCGCCACGTTCGAGATCTGGGGCGCGCTGCTCAACGGCGCCCGGCTCGTCGGCGTGCCCAAGGACGAGGCGATCACCCCGGACCTGCTCGGCGCGCGTGTCGCCGCGCACGGCATCACGGCGATGCTGCTGACCACCGTCGTGCTGCACCGGTGCGTCGACGAGGCCCCGCAGGGGCTGGCGCCGCTGCGGGTGCTCTACTACGGCGGCGAGGCGGCCGACCCCCGCCGGGTAGCCGCCCTGCGCGCCGTCGCGCCGCACCTGCGGCTGGTCAACGCCTACGGCCCGACCGAGTGCACCACCATCGCCACCACCAGCGACAACGTCGGCACCGTGCCCGGCGAGCCGCGCGCCCCGATCGGGCGGCCCATCGCCCAGACCACCGCGTACGTGCTCGACGGGCGCGGCCGCACCGCCGGGATCGGCGTGCCGGGGGAGCTGCACCTGGGCGGCCCCGGTCTGGCCCGCGGGTACCTCGGCCGGCCCGACCTCACCGCGGAGCGGTTCGTGCCCAGCCCGTTCGGGCACGGGGAACGGCTCTACCGGACCGGCGACGTGGTGCGCTGGCGCGAGGACGGCGAGCTGGAGTACCTCGGCCGCGCCGACGACCAGGTGAAGATCCGCGGCGTGCGCATCGAGCCCGACGAGATCGCGGCCGTGCTGGCGACCTGCCCGCGGCTGCGCGCCGCCGTCGTCGACGTACGCGGTGACGGCGACGCCAAGCGCCTGGTCGCCTACGTGGTGCCGGACGAGCCGGGCCCGGTCGACCGGGCCGGCCTGCGCGCGTACGTCGCCGACCGCCTGCCCGACGCGATGGTGCCCACCTTCTACGTGGCCGTGCCGCAGCTGCCGATCACGCCCAACGGCAAGGTCGACCGCCAGGCCCTGCCCGCCCCGACCGCCGCTGACGCCGTGTCGACGGCGTACGTCGCCCCCGCCGGACCGGCCGAGGAGCTGGTCGCCCGGGTCTGGGCCGAACTGCTGGACCTGGACCGGGTCTCCGCGCACGACGACTTCTTCGCCCTCGGCGGCCACTCCCTGCTGGCCACCCGGGCCGTCGCCCGGATCGCCGCCGCGCTCGGCGTCACCCTGAACGTCCGCGACCTGTTCGAGGCGCCGACGGTCGGGGCGCTGGCCGCCCGTGCCGCCACCGGGCGGCCGGACGACGACCAGCCGCCGATCGGCGACGCCGGCGACGGACCGTACCGGCTGTCCTTCGCCCAGCAGCGGCTGTGGTTCCTGGACCAGCTCGCCCCCGGCAGCCCGCTGTACAACGTGCCGCTGGTGCTGACCCTGGCGGGCGCCCTGGACGTGCCCGCCCTGGACGCCGCGGTCCGCGCGCTCGCGTGCCGCCACGCCGCCCTGCGCACCCGCCTGGTCGCCCGCGACGGCGAACCGGTGCAGGTCGTCGACCCCGACAGCCCGGTGCGGGTGACCGTCGAGGACCTGCGGCACCTGCCCGAACCCGACCGCCGCCAGGCCGCCGACGACCTGGCCCGGCAGGAGGCCGAGCGCCCGTTCGACCTGGCCGCCGGTCCGCTGCTGCGGGTGCGGCTGCTGCGGCTGGCCGCCGAGCGGTTCGAACTGCTGCTCACCATGCACCACGCCGTCTCCGACGGCTGGTCGGTGGGCGTCGTCATCGACGACCTGGCGGCGGCGTACACCGCCGCCCGCGCCGGCGGCCCGGCCGATCTGCCCGCGCCGTCGGTGCGCTACGCCGACTACGCCCACTGGCAGCGCGAGCTGCTCGACTCCGGGGTCCGCGAGCAGCAGCTCGGCCACTGGCGCGCGGAGCTGGCCGGGGCCCCGCCGCTGCTGGAGCTGCCGACCGACCGGCCGCGCCCGCCGGTGCCCCGCCACGTCGGCGACGCGTTCCCGATCGAGCTGCCGCCGGGCCTGTCGCGGCGGCTCGACGAGGTCAGCCGCGCCCACGGCGCCACCCGGTTCATGACCCTGCTCACCGTCTACCAGCTGCTGCTGGGCCGGTACGCAGACTGCCAGGACGTCAGCGTCGGCAGCCCCGTCGCCGGGCGTACCCGGCCGGAGCTGGCCGACCTGGTCGGGTTCTTCGTCAACACCCTGGTGCTGCGTACCCGCTGGGCGGACGACCCGACGTTCGCCGAGCTGCTGGCCCGGGTCCGCCGCACCACCCTCGCCGCGTACGCCCACCAGGACGTGCCGTTCGACCAGGTGGTGGAGGCGCTGAAGCCGCCGCGCGACCCCAGCCGCACCCCGCTGTTCCAGGCCATGCTCGCGATGCAGGACGTGCCGACGCGGGTGTCGGCGCTGGACGGCCTGGCTGTCACGGTGCGCGAGTCGACCAGCCGCATCGCCAAGTTCGACCTGACCGTGGCGTGGGACGAGGCGTCGCTGGCCGACGGAGAACTGCGCGGCAGCGTCGAATACGACGTCGACCTGTTCGACCGGGGCACCGTCGAGGCGCTGGCCGGCCACTACCTGACCCTGCTCGACGCGGCGCTGGCCGCTCCGCACCGGCGCGTCTCGCAGCTGCCCCTGGTGCGCGAAGAGGAGGTCGCCGCGCTGGTGGCCGACCTGGACGCCCCGGCCGCGCCGCCCCGCGCGGCGCTGGTCGAGCTGTTCGACGCCGCCGCCGCGCGCTGGCCCGACCGGGACGCGGTGACCCACGACGGGCACCCGCTGACCTATGCCGACCTGGCCGCCCGCGCCGACCGCCTGGCCCGGAGCCTGCGCGAGCGGGGCGTCAGGCCCGGCGACACCGTCGCGGTCCGGCTCGACCGCGGTCCGCTGTGGCCGGTCGCGCTGCTGGCCGTCCTGAAGGCCGGTGCGGCGTACGTGCCCGTCGACGCGGGGGCGCCGAAGGAGCGGTTCGCGCACCTGCTCGCCGACAGCGGCGCCGCCCTGGTGCTCGGCGACCGCGCCGCCGGTGCGCCGCCGGCCGGACCGGTGCCCTGGCACGCCGTGGAGGACCTGCTCGAAGGACCGGTCGCCGAGGCGCCGCTGCCGGTGGTGTCCCCGGCGGCACCGGCGTACGTGCTCTACACGTCCGGCACCACCGGGCGGCCGAAGGGCGTCTGCGTCAGCCAGGGCAACCTGGGGCACACGCTGCGGGCCGTCGCCGACCGGTACGAGCTGTCCCCCGAGGACCGGGTGCTGCAGTTCGCGGCGCTGACCTTCGACGTCGCCGCCGAGGAGCTGTTCTCGGCGCTGATCCGGGGCGCCTGCGTGGTGCTGCTGCCCAGCGGGCCGGTGCCCGGCATCGCCGAGCTGGCCGAGCTGGTGCGCCAGGAGCGGCTGACGGTGCTGAACCTGCCCGCGTCGTACTGGCACGAGTGGGTGGGCGTGCTGGCCCAGCACCCGCCGAGCCGGTGCCCGTCGCTGCGGCTGGTCGTGGTCGGCAGCGAGCGGGTCGACGGCGGCCGGCTCGCCCGGTGGCAGGCGGTGGCGCCGACCCGGCCGCGCTGGCTCAACGCGTACGGCCCGACCGAGGCCACCATCACCGCCACCGTCCACGAACCCGCCCCCGGGACCGGCGGTCCCGCGACCGTCCCGATCGGCCGGCCGCTGCCCGGCGTGCGCGCCTACGTCCTGGACACGGCGCTGCGACCGGTCCCCGCCGGGGTGCCCGGCGACCTCTACCTGGCCGGACCCGGGGTCGCCGACGGCTACCTCGGCGACCCGGCCCGCACCGCGACCGCGTTCCTGCCCGACCCGTGGGGTCCGCCCGGCGGCCGGATGTACGCCACCGGCGACCGCGCCCGGCGCACCGCCGACGGGGTGCTGGAGTTCCTCGGCCGCGACGACCACCAGGTCAAGCTGCGCGGGTTCCGCATCGAGCTGGGCGAGATCGAGAGCGCCCTGGCCTCGTGCCCGGGCGTACGCGAGGCGGCCGTGCTGCTGCACGAGGACGCTCCGGGCGGCCCGACCCTGGTCGGGTACCTCGCCCCGCCGGTCGCGGAGGCGGCCGTGCGGGCGCACCTGGCCGACCGGCTGCCCGCCTACATGGTGCCGTCGACGCTGGTCAGCCTGGACCGGCTGCCGACCGGCGCCAGCGGCAAGCTCGACCGCCGCGCCCTGCCCGCGCCGACGGGACCCGCCCGGACCGGGCACGCCGTGCCCACCGGCGAACTGGAGCGGACGGTCGCCGAGATCTGGTGCGACGTGCTCGGGGTCGACCGGGTCGACGCCGAGGCGAACTTCTTCGAACTGGGCGGGCATTCCCTGCTCATCGTCCGGGTCCAGGCCCGGCTGTCCGAGACGCTGGGCCGCCCGGTGCCGGTGGTGGACCTGTTCCGCTTCCCGACCGTACGCGCCCTGGCCCAGCACCTGACCGCGGGCGCGACGCCCGCATCCGGCACCGCGGGCCGCCGCCGTGCCGAGGCACGCAAGCTGCACCAAGGCGGGCGAGTGCCACGCAGGCGCGCCACGCCCGAGACGCTGGAGAACCCTGATGAGTGACGACAACCAGATGCCCGTCAACGCGGTCGCGGTCGTGGGCATGGCCCTGCGCGTGCCCGGCGCCAGCACCCCCGACGAGTTCTGGCGCAACCTGCGCGAGGGCGTCGAGTCGATCGCCGTGCTCACCCCGGAGCAGCTGCTGGCCGGGGGCGCCACCGCCGAGGAGATCGCCCACCCCGACCACGTGCCCGCCCTCGGGGTGCTCGACGACCCCGCCGGGTTCGACGCCCGGTTCTTCGGCTTCTCGGCCCGCGAGGCGCAGCTGCTCGACCCGCAGCACCGCCTGTTCCTGGAGTGCGCCTGGGAGGCGCTGGAGCACGCCGGCCTGCCCGCCGACTCCGCCGAGACGGTGACCGGCGTCTACGCCGGCGTGGGGGAGAGCTCCTACCTGCTGCACAACCTGCTGCCCAACGCCGACCTGGTCGCCCGGGTCGGGGCGTTCCAGACGTCGTTGGGCAACGACAAGGACTTCGTGCCCACCCGGGTGTCGTACAAGCTGAACCTGCACGGGCCGAGCGTCAGCGTGCAGACCGGCTGCTCGACCTCGCTGGTCGCGGTGCACATGGCCGGGCAGGCCCTGGCCGCGGGCGAGTGCGACGTGGCCCTGGCCGGCGGCGCGACCATCCTGGCCCGCACGGCGGGCTACCGGTACGAGCCGGGCGGGATCCTGTCGCCCGACGGCCACGTCCGCGCCTTCGACGCCGCCGCGGGCGGGGCCGTGCCCGGCAGCGGGGTCGGCGTGGTGGTGCTCAAGCGGCTGGCCGACGCGCTGGCCGACGGCGACGTCATCCACGCGGTGATCCGCGGTTCGGCGATCAACAACGACGGCGCCCGCAAGGTCGGGTTCACCGCCCCGAGCATCGACGGGCAGGCCGACGTGATCGCCGAGGCCCTCGGCGTGGCCGAGGTCGAGCCGTCCTCGGTGTCGTACGTGGAGGCGCACGGCACCGGCACGCCGATCGGCGACCCGATCGAGGTCGCGGCGCTCAAGAGCGTGTTCGCCGACTCCGTCGCGCCGGTCGCGCTCGGCTCGGTGAAGACCAACGTCGGCCACCTCGACACCGCCGCCGGGGTCGTCGGGCTGATCAAGACCGTGCTGGCGCTGCGCGCCCGGGAACTGCCGCCCACGCTGCACTTCAGCACCCCGAATCCGCAGCTCGGCCTCGACGACAGCCCCTTCCACGTGCCCGCCGTGCGCACCCCGTGGCACGGCGACGTGCTGCGCGCGGGAGTCAGCTCCTTCGGCATCGGCGGCACGAACGCGCACGTGGTGCTGGAGCAGGCGCCACCGCGAGCGGGAGCGGGGGCCGGGCGGCGTACCCATGTGCTGCCGCTGTCGGCCGCGACCGCGACCGCTCTCGACGCCGCCGCCGCGAACCTGGCCGCGCACCTGCGGGCGCGTCCGGAGGAGTCGCTGGCCGAGGTGGCCTACACGCTGCAGCGCGGCCGCCGGCGGCTGCCGTACCGCCGCTTCGTGGTGGCCGCGACCGCCGAGCAGGCCGCCGCCGCGCTAGAGCAGGCGCAGCCGGCCCGCACCGCCGGCACCGACGAGCGGGCGGTCGTGTTCGCGTTCCCCGGCCAGGGCGCCCAGCGGCCCGGCATGGGCCGCGGCCTGTACGAGCGGGAACCCGTCTACCGCGCCGCCCTGGACCGGGTCGCCGACCTGCTGCTGCCCGTCCTCGGCGCCGACCTGCGCGACGTGCTGCACCCCGCCGAGGGTGCCGACGCCGACGCGATCCACCAGACGCGCCTGGCCCAGCCCGCCCTGTTCGCGGTCGGGTACGCGCTGGCGGAGCTGTGGCGGTCCTGGGGCGTGCGCCCGGCCGCGATGATCGGCCACAGCGTCGGCGAACTCGTCGCCGCGTGCCTGGCCGGGGTGATGTCGGTCGAGGACGCCGCGCGCCTGATCGCCGTCCGCGGCGAGCTCATGCAGCAGGCCCCCGGGGGCGCGATGACGGCGGTGCCGCTGCCCGAGGCGGAACTGGCCGGGCTGCTCCCCGACGACCTGGCCCTGGCCGCCGTCAACGGGCCCCGCCAGTGCACCGTCTCCGGGCCGGTCGAGGCGGTCGAGCGGTTCGAGGCCGCCCTGACCGCGCGCGGGACCGCGCACCGGCGCCTGCGGACCTCGCACGCGTTCCACAGCCCGGCCATGGGCCAGGCCGCGGCCGCGTTCGAGGCCGAGGTCGCCCGGGTGCGGCTCAGCCCGCCCCGGATCCCGTTCGCGTCCAACGTGACCGGCACCTGGATCACCGACGCCGAGGCGACCAGCCCCGCCTACTGGGGGCGGCAGCTGAGCGGCGCCGTGCGCTTCGACGACGGCCTGCGCGCCGTCTGCCCGCCCGACGCGCTGCTGCTGGAGGCCGGCCCGGGCCGGACCCTGACCGGACTGGCCCGGCCCGCCGGGCTCACCGCCGTCGCGTCGCTGCCGGGTGACGGCGACGCCGAGGCCGAACTGCTCGCCGCCGCCGGTGCCCTGTGGCGCCACGGCACCCCGCTGGCCTGGGACGAGCTGCACCCGGCGCGGCCCAACCGCACCGTGCTGCCGACGTACCCGTTCGAGCGGGAGCGCTACTGGATCGACCCGCCGGCGGTCGCGACCGTCCGCACCAGCCCCGACGGACTGTCGGTACGCGCCTTCCGCCGCACCCCGCCGGCCACCGCCGGGCCGGGCACCGGCACCTGGCTCCTCCACCCCGACGGCGGTCTGCTGGACGACCTCGCCGCCCGGCTGCGCGCCGACGGCGCCGACGTGCGGACCCTGGCTCCCGGCGCCGATCCGGCCGCCGTCGGCGGCGACCGGATCGCCGCGGTGGTCTGTCCGGTTCAGTCCGGTGGCCCGACCGCTGCCCGGACCGCCCTCGACGAGCTGACCGCCACGCTGCCCGGCGGCACCCGCGTCATCGCCGTCACCTCCGGCGCGCTCGACGTCACCGGCGCCGAACCCCTCGATCCAGGCCTGGGCGACCTCGCCGCGTGGGCGGTCGCGGCGCCCGGCCGGACCCTGCTCGACGTGCCCGGCACCGGCCCGACCACCGCGTTGATCCGCGCGGTGCGGGCCGAGCTGACCGGCGCGGCCCGCGACAGCGTCGTGGCGCTGCGGGGCGGCCACCGGTTCGTGGCCGGCCTGGAACCGGTCGACGGCACCGCCGACCCGGCCCGGCACCTGGGCACCCGCTACACGGTGCACGGGAACCCGACGCTCGGGCAGGTGTTCGCCGGGGCGCTGGCCAAGGCCGGCGCCGTCGTGTCCGACGCGGACGAGACCGCGGCCACCGCGCTGCTGCTGCTCGACGCGACCGCGCCGGCCGGGCAGGTGCTGCAGAACCTGGCCGCCGCCACCTACGCCGTGCACGACAGCCGGGTCCGCGCCTGCGAGGTGCACCTGGTCGGCGACGCCGACACCGACGCGGCCGCCTCGGGGCTGGCCGGGCTGGTCGAAGCCCATACCGCGCTGACCGGCCGGGCCGGGGACGCGACCTGGACCACGATCGCGTGGCCCCGCGGCGACCGCGCCCTGCTCGGACGTGACGTCGCCCGGGTGGTGGGCGCGGTGTCCGGCGGCCACGTCGTCGTCGCCCCGCGCGACCACGACGGCGAGCCCGGCACCGACCGGACGGCGGACACGTCGGCGGTCGCGTACGCCGACGCCGCCGAGCGCGAGGTGGCCGCGATCTTCACCGACCTGCTCGGCGAGCCGGACATCGACCCCACCGCGGGCTTCTTCGAGCTGGGCGGCCACTCCCTGCTCGCGGCCCAGTTCGTGACCCAGGTGCGGCAGAGCCTCGGCGTCGAGATCGCGCTGCGCACGTTCGTCGCCGAACCGACCATCCGCGGCCTGGCCCGAGCCGTACGCCAGGCGCGCGAGGAGGCCGGGGGCGCGGCGGTCGAGGCGATGCCCGCCGTGGCGCCCGACCCGGCGCGGTCGGCCGTGCCGTTCCCGCTGACCGACGTCCAGCAGGCCTACTGGATCGGCCGGACCGGCGTCTTCGACCTCGGCAACGTCGGCATGCACGGGTACGAGGAGTTCGACGTCCCCGACCTGGACCTGCCCCGGCTGCAGCACGCGCTGCGCCGCCTGATCGCCCGCCACGGCATGCTGCGCGCGATCGTGCTCCCGCACGGCGAGCAGCAGATCCTCGCCGAGGTGCCCGACTACGTCATCGCCACCGAGGACGTACGCGGTCAGGGTGCCGACGTGGCCGCCGCCGTGCTCGACCAGACCCGCGCCGCCATGTCGCACCAGGTGTTCGTGCCCGACCGGTGGCCGCTGTTCGAACTGCGGGCCACCGTGCTCGACGACCGCACCCGCCTGCACTACAGCATCGACGGCCTGATCACCGACGCGTGGGCGTCCAGCATCGTGCTGCGCGAACTCACCGAGCTGTACCACCACCCCGAGATCGACCTGCCCGAGCTGGAGCTGTCGTTCCGCGACTACGTGGTCGCGGCCACCGCGATGGAGTCCACGGACCGGTTCAAGCGGGCCGCCGCATACTGGCACGAGCGGCTCCCGGAGCTGGCCACCGCGCCCGACCTGCCGCTGGCCCGCGACCCGGCGACGATCGAGGCGCCCCGGTTCCGGCGCTGGGAGGGGCAGCTGGACCGGCAGCGGTGGGAGCGGGTCAAGGCGCAGGCGTCGCGGCGCGGCATCACCCCGACGGTGCTGCTGCTCACCGCGTACAGCGAGGTGCTGGCCACCTGGTCGAAGAACCGCCGGTTCACCCTCAACCTGCCGATGGCCAACCGGCTGCCGCTGCACCCGCAGGTCGAGGAGATCATCGGCGACTTCACCTCGGTGACGCTGCTGGAGATCGACGCCGACAGCGCGGCCACGTTCGAGGCCCGCGCCCACGCGATCCGGGACCAGCTCGTCACCGACCTCGACCACCGCCTGTTCAGCGGCGTCCGGGTCACCCGCGATCTCAAGCGGCTGCGCGGCGACGCCGCCGCCACCATGCCGGTCGTCTTCACCAGCCTGTTCGCCAGCCACGGCGAGCACACCCTGATCGGCGACGTCGTCTACAGCATCTCGCAGACCCCGCAGATCTGGATCGACGCCCAGGTGTACGAGGTCGACGGGGCGCTCACCCTGGACATCGACGCCGTCGACGGGCTGTTCCCCGACGACCTGGTCGCCGCGATGCACCAGGCGACGCTGGCGGTCGTCCGGCGGCTGGCCGACGACGACTCCGGCTGGGGCGGTGCGGTGCCGTCGCTGGTGCCCGCGGCGCAGCTGGCCGCGCAGGAGGCGTACAACCGCACCGACGGCCTGGTGCCCGCGGGCCTGCTGCACGAGCCGTTCTTCGCCGCCGCCGCCCGTACCCCCGACCTGCCCGCCGTCATCACCCCGGACCGCACCCTCGGCTACGGCGAGCTCGCCGCCCGCGCCCGGGGTGTCGCCGCCGGGCTGGCACCGCTCGGCCTGCGCCCGAACGACCTGGTCGCGGTAGTCATGGAGAAGGGCTGGGAGCAGGTCGCCGCCGTGCTCGGCATCCTGGCCGCGGGCGCCGCGTACCTGCCGATCGACCCGGAGCTGCCCGACGAGCGCGTCGCCTTCCTGCTCGAGCACAGCCGGGCCCGGGGGGTGCTCACCCAGTCCCGCCTGGCCGCCGGCGGCCGGTTCGCCGGTGTCGGCACGGTGCTGGCCGTCGACGAGCTGCCCCCGTCCGAGGACGCGGCCCCGGTCGCCACCACGCCCGGCGACCTCGCGTACGTCATCTTCACCTCCGGCTCCACCGGCCTGCCCAAGGGCGTGATGATCGACCACCGGGGCGCGCTGAACACCGTCCGCGACGTCAACGACCGGTTCGGCGTCGGCGGACAGGACCGCGTCCTGGCCCTGTCGTCGCTCAGCTTCGACCTGTCCGTGTACGACGTCTTCGGCCCGCTCGCGGTCGGCGGCGCCGTGGTCATGCCCGACGCCGGCGCCCACCGCGACCCGGCCGCGTGGCTCGACCTGGTCACCGACGCCCAGGTGACGGTCTGGAACTCGGTGCCGGCGCTGATGGAGCTGTTCGTCGAGCACATGACCGTCGCCGAGGCCACCGCCAAGTCGATCCGGCTGGTGATGATGAGCGGCGACTGGATCCCGGTCAGCCTGCCCGACCGGATCCGGCAGGTGCTGGGCGCCCCCGAGATCGTCAGCCTGGGCGGCGCCACCGAGGCGTCGATCTGGTCCATCCTGTACCCGATCGGAGACGTCCCGCCGGAGTGGGCGAGCATCCCCTACGGTCGGCCCATGCGCAACCAGACCTTCCACGTCCTGGACGACGCGCTGCGCCCCCGGCCGACCTGGGTGCCCGGCCAGCTCTACATCGGGGGCGTCGGCCTGGCCCTGGGCTACCTCCACGACGGGGCCAAGACCTCGGCCGCGTTCATCACCCATCCGGAGACCGGGCAGCGGCTCTACCGCACCGGCGACCTCGGCCGGTTCCTGCCCAGCGGCGACATCGAGTTCCTGGGCCGGGAGGACTTCCAGGTCAAGGTGCAGGGCTACCGCATCGAACTCGGCGAGATCGAGGCCGCGTTCACCCAGCACCCCGGCATCCGGGCCGCGGTGGTGGTGGCGCAGGGCGAGCCGCGGGGGGCCAAGCGCCTGGTCGCGTTCGTGGTGCCGCAGGCGGGGCAGTCCATCCCCGAGGACACCCGGGAGTTCCTCACCGCCAAGCTGCCGGGCTACATGGTGCCCGGTGTCTACCTGGAACTCGACGCGCTGCCGCTGACCGCCAACGGCAAGGTCGACCGCCGGGCCCTGGTCGTGCCCGACGACGCCGCGGACCTCGACGCCCCCGCGTACGAGGCGCCCCGCACCCCCGTCGAGGAGGCGATCGCCGAGATCTGGGCGGGGCTGCTGGGCCTGCCCCGCGTCGGCGTGCGCGACAACTTCTTCCTGCTCGGCGGCGACTCGCTGATGGCCATGCGCGCCGTGGTCCACCTGCGCAAGGCGCTCGACATCGACGTGCCCATCCGGGTGCTGTTCGACAGCCCGACGCTGGAGGACACCGCGCTGGCAGTCGAGGAGCAGCTGCTCGCCGAGTTGGAGAACATGACGGACGAGCAGGCTCAGGCCCGGCTCGCCCTCTGACAGGAGAACACCGCACGTGAACCCGAACACCCCGACGCGTACGGCGCGCGCCCACGGCTGGATCGTGGGCGCGCCCCGGCGCACCACCCCCTCGGTACGGCTGTTCTGCCTGCCGCACGCGGGCGGCAGCTCCTCCGCGTACGCGGGCTGGCCCGCCCTGTTCGGGCCGGAGGTGGAGGTCTGCCCGATCGAACTGCCCGGTCGGCACACCCGCTGGCACGAACCGGCCGTGACCGACGTCGACACGCTGGTCAACGCGCTGGCCACCGCGCTGGCAGGCGAGCTCGACGTGCCGTACGCCCTGTTCGGGCACAGCATGGGCTCGCTGCTCGCGTTCGAACTCGCCCGCACCCTGCGCCGCCGCGGCTACGGCGAACCGCGGGTGCTGTTCGCCTCGGGCGGCCCCGCCCCGCACCTGCGGCGCGAGCAGCCGCTGCACGACAAGCCCGACCCGGAGCTGATCGAGCGACTGGCCGCCTACGGCGGGCTGCCCGACGAGCTGCTCGCCGAGCCGGAGCTGCTGGAGCTGCTGCTGCCGATCATCCGCGCCGACTTCCAGCTCTGCGAGACCTACCGCCACCGCGCCGAGGCGCCGCTGGCCTGCCCGATCGTCGCGTACGCGGGCGAGCAGGACGCGGAGGTGCCCCTGGCCCGGGTGCGGCCCTGGCAGGAGCACACGTCCGGCCCGTTCACCCAGCACGTGCTGCCCGGCGGGCACTTCTTCGTGCGCTCCGACCAGGACACCGTGCTCGCCAGCGTACGCGCCGCGCTGGCCGACGCCGGTGCGCCGACGGCCGCGTGACGTCCGGGGGCCGTGTGTGAGGGTCATGGGCATGATGTCGGGCACCTCCCACGACGGCATCGACGTGGCCGTGGTCGACTTCAGCACGCACGGCACCGAACTGCGCGGCCGACTCGTGTACGGCGACAGCACGCCCTACCCGCCGCGGCTGCGTGAACGGCTCGCGGCCACCCTGCCCCCGGCGTCGCTGACCTTCGCCGAGGTCTGCGCCCTGGACACCGGCATCGGCCAGGCGTTCGCCGAAGCCGCCGCCCAGGCCGCCGACCGGGCCGGGCCGGTGGACCTGGTCTGCTCGCACGGGCAGACCGTCTACCACTGGGTCGACGACGGCCGGGTGCTGGGCACGCTGCAACTGGGCCAACCGGCCTGGATCGCCGAACGGCTCGGCACCCCCGTCGTCGCCGACCTGCGCGTCCGCGACATCACCGCGGGCGGCCAGGGCGCGCCGCTGGTGTCGCTGATGGACACGCTGCTGCTGGCCGGCCTGCCCGGCCGACCGGCCGCGCTCAACCTCGGCGGCATCGCGAACCTGACCGTGCTCCGCCCGCCCGGTGGCAGCGGACCGCTCGCCTTCGACACCGGCCCCGCCAACGCGCTCATCGACGCCGCCGCGCTGCGGGTCACCGGCGGGCGGCAGGGCTACGACGCCGACGGCCGCCTCGCGGCGGCGGGCACCGTCCACCAGGGCCTGCTCGACCATCTGCTCGCCGAGCCCTACTACCGTCGCGGCGCCCCGAAGAGCACCGGCAAGGAACTGTTCCACGCCGGGTACCTGGCGGCGGCGCTGGCGGTGTTCGGCCCGGTCGGCGACGCCGACCTGCTGGCGACCGTCACGGCGCTCACCGCCGCCACCGTCGCCGACCAGGTCCGCCGCTACGGCGTGGACACGCTGGTCGCCTCCGGCGGCGGCTGCGCCAACCCGACACTGACCGCGATGCTCGCCGCGCGCCTGCCCGGCGTCGAACTCTCCACCAGCGACGCGTTCGGCGCACCGAGCGACGCCAAGGAGGCGATCGCGTTCGCCCTGCTCGGCTGGTACACCGCGCACGGCCTGCCCGGCACGGTGCCGTCGGCGACCGGCGCCCGCGGCGGCCGCGTCCTGGGCACGCTGGTGCCCGGCGACGGCCCGCTGCTGCTTCCCCCGCCGCTGCCAGCCGGTCCGCGGACGCTGCGGCTGGCCTGACCGGGCGCGGACCGCGCGCTCATCCGGTGACGACGGCCAGCTCCGCGGTGAAGCCACGGTCCAGGGGAAACATCGGCCGGGTCACCTTCCGGTACGGCAGCCGCGGCAGGTCCTGGTCGACGCCGCCCGGAGTCAGCGCGAGCAGCCAGTCGCCCGCCGCGTCGAACAGTTCGGGCTCCAGATAGCCGATCTTCACCACCACGACGTCCACCGCCTCGACCGCCACCCCGAGCCTGGTGTACGACTCCAGCAGCCGGTACTGCATCCGCCGCGACGTGACGAAGACGCTGAGCCCGCCCACCCGCACACTGACGCACCGCCCGCCGTCCGGATCGTCGGCGGCCGACTCCAGTACCCCGTCCAGCAGGAGCGGACCCGGGTCGCGCCCGTCGATCCGGCCGCCGACCGTCACCCGCACCGGCGAGCCGGGGGCCTGGTCGGCGACCTGCGCCACGGCCTGCGGATCGACCAGCGACGCGAACACGGCCCGGCGCGAACCGTCGCGGATCTCCGGCCGCGCCAGCAGCCGGTCCAGGGCGAACGTGACGTCGTCCGCACCGCCCGCCCCCGGGTTGTCGCCCGAGTCGCTGATGAAGAACGGCCGCCGGGCCGGGTCGGCGACCGCGGCCAGCGCCGCGTCGAGGCACTCGTCCATCGAACCGGTCGGGGCGACGAAAGCGAACTCGTCGCGGGCCGCCCAGAAGCGCTCCCCGAGCTCGCGGGCCGCGTCCGCCGCCGCCGCGGCGTCGGTGCCGGTGACCACGACCGCGCCCTGGCACCGTGCCTGGTCGGCCCAGGCGTAGCCGATCCAGATCGCCGCGTCGATGACGCCGTCGCGCGCCTCGACCGCCGGGATGCCCGCGTACAGGCTCCGCGCCGGCTCCTGCCGGGTGCTGGTCATCTCGCCCGGCAGCAGGATCGGCACGTGGACCAGGGCCTTGCGCGGGCGCCGTCCCCGGCGCAGCGCCTCGACCAGGTTGCGCGCGGCGCGCTCGCGGGTCTCCCACACGTCGACGTGCGGGGCGGTCCGGTAGCAGGTCAGCAGGTCGCACGCGTCGAACAGCACCCGGGAGACGTTGCCGTGCAGGTCCATCGCCGCGGACACGTACGGCTGCGGCCCGAGCACCGACCGGACGGCGGTGACCAGGTCGCCCTCCGCGTCGTCGCGCCCGACGACGCTCATCGCCCCGTGGCAGTCCAGCAGCATCCCGTCCACCGGACCGGCCGCGGCCAGCCGGGCCGTGAGCTCGGCGGCCCAGGCCTCGTAAGCCGCCGGCTCCACCGCCCCGCCGGGCAGGGCGCGGGCGTGCACGAGCGGGATCCACTCGACGTCGGCGGCCCAGGGGCGGGCGGGCGCGAGCCAGTCGTACCGGGCCAGCAGCGCGTCGCCCCGGGTGACCTCGAAGTCGGCGGCGGTGCTCAGATGCGGCGAGAACGTGCTGGACTCGATGTGGACGCCGCCGATGGCGACGCGCAGCGGGCGGGACATGACCGGTCGGCTCCTGGGTCGGGTGGCAGCGGGCTGGGGACCGCCGTGGACGGATGGCGAGGGGGCAGTCAGGCCGGGGCCAGGAGGCAGAACTCGTTGCCCTCCGGGTCGGCCAGGACCGTCCACGGGACGTCGACGTCGACGGCGGTCGCGCCGAGCGCCCGCAGCCTGGCCGCCTCGGCCTCGCGGTCGTCACCCGGGTACGGGCGGACGTCGAGGTGCACGCGGTTCCACCCGGTCTTCACGTCCGGCGTGCGCAGGAACCGCAGGTACGGCCCGACGCCCTGGGCCGAGCGCAGCACCGCGCTGTGCTCGGTCGCCCAGTGCACGGCCCAGTCCGTGGCCTGGCCCCAGAAGCAGGCCATGGCCTGCGGGTCCGCGCAGTCGACGACCACGGAGGCGATCGGCCCCGTCTCCTCGTAGAGCGAGTCCAGTACGCAGAACTCGTTGCCCTCCGGGTCGGCCAGGACCGTCCACGGGACGTCGCCCTGGCCCACGTCGGCGGGTGTCGCGCCGAGGTCCAGCAGGCGTGCGACCAATTCCGCCTGGTGGGCCGCCGAGTTCGCGGCCAGGTCGACGTGCACGCGGTTCTTCACCGTCTTGGGCTCCGGCGAGGAGACGAGGTCGATGCAGACGGCGGCGGGGTCGGGGTAGGCGAAACCCGCGGGTTCGAGGTTGGTCACGCCGGGTTCCTCGCTGGAGACCACCCAGCCGAGGGCCTGCGCCCAGAAGCCGCCCAGCGCGGCGTCGTCCAGCGCCTTCATGTTGATCTGCACAAGCCGCGTCGCCATGCCGACGATGCTAGCCGTTGAAGATCGTTGTTTCCCCGCCATGCCCGTGACCATGCGAAAAGCTCCGGTGCCGGTCGTGGCGGCCGATGCGCGACTCGCCGCGTCGATCGGTCCACATAAGACAGTGGCGGCCGTGGGGGGGTGACGGAGCTGGCGGAGCACCTGGGTGCGCTCATGCGCCGGTCCGGGGTGGGCACGCAGACGCTGAGCAAGCTGACCGGGGTACTGCGGACCGCCATCGACAACTGGCGTGACGGCACGGTGCGGCGTCCTCGGCGCTGGGAGCCGCTGCTGCGGATCGCGCGGGTGCTGTCGCTGTCGCGCGAGGAGCGCGGGCGGTCGCTGCGGGTGGCGTCGCTGGGTTACTGGCGGGAGATCGGCCATCCGCGCGCCGCGGCGTACGACGGTGCGCCGGTATGACGGCGACAGGTGCAGATTAGGGGGTTGCCCGGCTTCGGACGGGTCTCGGAGGATCGTGCTACGGCATCGACATGTGTCGAATGAATGCCGTGGTGTGGTGGCCGCCCGCCGTCCGATGACCCGAGTCTCGAAGGAGCGCCCATGCTCGCCAGGACCCTACGCACCGCCGTCGTGACCGCCGTCGCGGCGGCGGCCGTGCTCGTCGCGGCCTCGCCCGCCTCGGCGGCGCCGGTGTACAAGCTGCCCTTCCCCTGCGGGGAGACCTGGGGCGGGAGCACCCGGTCCGACCACAGCCCGGTCAACGCCATCGACTTCAACCGTACCGACGACGTGGACGACTGGGTGATCGCGAGCGCGCCGGGCACCGTGGAGACCGTCGCCGACCAGGGCGCCACCGGGTACGGCAAGTACATAAAGATCAATCACGGGGGCGGCCACAGCACCTACTACGCGCACCTCAACAGCTGGTGGGTGAGTGTGGGCTCGGTCGTGGGGTACGGCACCGTCATCGGCACGGTCGGCTCGACCGGCAACTCCAGCGGCCCGCACCTGCACTACGAGCAGCGCGCCAACGGCACCCCGAACCAGGTCGCCTTCGACGGCGTCACCGCCCTCTACTACGGCGCCAAGAACTACGTGAGCAGCAACGCCTGCGGTGGCACCAACCGCACCGGCGCGGGCTGGATCGACACCTCCACGAGTGGCCCGCAGAACGTCTACTCCGGCGCGGGCACCACGTTCAGCGTGGTCGGGTCCCTGCCCGACGGCGCCTACGTGACCGTCTGGTGCCAGGCGGTCGGACAGAGCGTCACCGGCAAGTGGGGCACCAGCAACGTCTGGAACCGCATCGACCTGGGCAGGTTCGTGCCTGACGTGAACACGTACACCGGCTACACCGGCTTCATCCCGTCGGTGCCGCGCTGCTGACCGGCGTCAGGTGCAGATTCGGGGGTTGAACCCGCGCGCGCCCGAACCTGACGATGCTCATCGATGCGAAGCGGTGCCCGTCCTGCGGCGGGCACCGCTTCGCTCATGTCGCGACCCTTTCCGAGAGGACTTCTCGCATGCCTGCGTCACCTTCGCGCCGACCACGCGCGCGGCTCCCGCGCGCCCTGGCGACCGTGGCGGTCACCCTGCTCACCGTGCTGCTGGGCGCGTTCGTCGCCCCGCAGCCCGCCTCGGCCGCGCTGGGCAGCCAGGGCATCCAATGGGGCTGGTCGGTCGACTGGGACACCTGCCAGCGCTACCCGGACACCGACCGGATGCTCAACAACGCCGACCTGCTCGCCCGCACCAGCTGGGTGCGCCTGGACCTGCGCGGCGCCGGGGGCGGCGCCTGCGGCGACATCGCCGCGAAGTACCAGGAGATCCTGGACGCGCTGTCCGGGCACAACATCAAGGTCATCGGCCTGCTGTCGCACGAGGTGGCCAAGGGCGGCTCGGTCGGCGGGTCCGCCGCCGACTACGCCGCCGCGGTCGGCGCGGTCGCCTGCAACGCGGCCTACAGCCAGGTGGACGTCTGGGAGGTCTGGAACGAGCCCAACTTCACCGACACCCACCTGGAGGCGCGGGCGTACGCGGAGAAGCTGGCCGCCGCCGTCAACGCCATCCGCGCCTGCCCGGCAGCCAGCGGCGACAAGATCATCACGGGTGGCGTGACTCCGGGGCCGGACGGCTCGCCCGACCACCCGGTCACCTACCTCGACGCCGTCGGGGACGCGCTGCCCGAGTTCGGGTTCAGCTCCCTGTCGGCCGCCGTCAACGGCATCGGCGTGCACCCGTACGTCTTCCCCAAGGCCGACAACGACACCCGGCACGCGCCGCTCAAGGCCTACATCGACGCCCTCAAGGCCATCGGCCTGCCCCAGTACGTCACCGAGTACGGCTTCCGCCTGCCCGACGACAACGGCACCGTCGACGCCGACGAGACACCCGACCAGACCACCCAGTGCGAGAACCTCGTCAACGCGGTGAACCTGCTCGACGGCTACGCCGACAGCGTCGTCGCCGCGGCCACCTGGTTCACCCTGCGCGACCTGCCCGGCGACCCGAGCCGCCGGTTCGGCCTCTACACCGAGGGCGGCGACCCGCGCGTGTCGCTGAGCGGCTACCTCGGCACCGGCTGCGGCGGGGTCCAGTCCGGCTACTACGACCCCACCGACGAGCAGCTGGCCTGGACCGACCCGGGCGGCACCGCCCTGGCCGCGACCAGCTACGAGGTGGCGCTGGCCCGGCCCGGTGACAGCACCTACACGCTGACCGCCACCACGACCGGCACCCGGGTGGCGCTGGCCGTGTTCAACCCGGTGCTGACCGCCGACACCTACCGCTGGCGGGTCACCACCATCCGCAACGGCGTCCGGTACCCGAGCCCGCAGTGGGAGTTCACCTATCTGGGCCGCCCGGCGCGCCCGGCGGCGGCCACGGCCTCGCCGCTGACCGCGAACGCGGTCACCGTCAGCTGGCTGGACCAGAGCAACAACGAGTCCGGCTTCGAGATATCCAACGGCTCCGGTACGGCCTCGGTCGGACCCAACGCCACCAGCTACACCTGGGGCGGGCTCGCTCCCGGCAGCACGACGTGCTTCACGGTCCGGGCGGTCAACCCGACCGGAGCCTCGGCGTGGACCTCGCCCGCCAGCTGCGCCACCACCCCCGCGCTGCCCGCCGCGCCGAGCAACGTGGCCGCCACGGTCGTGACCGGGACCAGCGTCCAGATCAGCTGGACCGACAACTCCGGCAACGAGACCGGCTTCGAGATCGCCGACGACACCACCTCGCAGGTCGTCGGCACCAACACCACCTCCTACACCTGGGGCGGCATCGCCAACGGCGCCACGAGGTGCTTCCGGGTGCGGGCCTACAACCTGGGCGGCTACTCGCCCTGGACCGGCAACGCCTGCGCCACCACGCCGACCGTCCCGATCGCCCCGGCCACCCCGGCGGCCGCCGCGCCGAGCGGCACCAGCATCCAGGTGACCTGGGCGGACAAGTCCGCCAACGAGTGGGGCTTCGAGATCTCCAACGGCACCACGTCGCAGGTCGTGGGCGCCAACAGCACCTCGTACACGTGGACTGGCCTGGCCAACGGCACGTACATGTGCTTCCGGGTGCGGTCCTACAACCTCGCGGGCTACTCGGCCTGGACGGCGTACGCGTGCGCGACCACGCCGACGATCCCGACCGCCCCGACCAACCCCACGGCGGTGGTGGTCAGCGGCACCGCGATCCAGGTCGGCTGGGCGGACAAGTCCGCCAACGAGATCGGCTTCGAGATCTCCAACGGGGTCACCTCGCAGGTGGTCGGCGCCAACAGCACGTTCTACACCTGGGGCGGGCTGGCCAACGGCACGTACATGTGCTTCCGGGTGCGGTCCTACAGCCTGGCCGGCTACTCGGCCTGGACGGCGTACGCGTGCAACACCACGCCCACCGTCCCGGCGGTGCCCGCCATCGGCGCCGCCGTGGCGATCAACGCCAACCAGATCACCGTCAGCTGGACGGACCGGTCGGCCAACGAGACCGGCTTCCAGCTCTACAACGGCGTCAGCACGATCACGCTCGGCCCGAACTCCACCAGCTACACCTGGGGCGGCCTGGCGGCGGGCACCTACATGTGCTTCGCGGTGCGGGCGTACAACGCGGCGGGCTACTCGGCGTACACCCCGTACGCCTGCACGACGACGCCGACGCCCCCGGCGGCGCCGACCGGGCAGGCCGCCGCCGCGCTGAACAGCTCGCAGATCCGGGTGACCTGGCAGGACCGGTCGGCCAACAAGACCGGCTTCCAGGTGTACGACGGCGTCAACACGTTCACGCTGGGCGCCAACAGCACCGTGTTCACCCGCACCGGCCTGGCCTCGCGCACCTACATGTGCTTCGCGGTCCGGTCCTACAACGCGGCGGGCTACTCGGCCTGGACACCCTACGCCTGTACGACCACGCTCTGACCGGCGCCGGATCCAGGCGGTCATGACGCGCGGCGGGAGAGGTCTTCCCGTCGCGCGTCATGACCGATAACCTTCGATCGATCGGCGGTTCTCGCACAATCACGCATCGATGTCCGATGCCTGCGCGCGGCCGCGATTGACAACGTTGTCTCCACCCTGGAGGAAGCTATGCACCTGCGCAGAGCGCTACCCGCGCCACTGGCACTGCTGCTCGGCCTGGCGGTCCTGACCGGCGCGCCGACACCCGCCGCCGCGGCCGTCGCCAACCCGGCCGGGCTCGTGAACACCCTCATCGGCAGCAGCAACAGCGGCGAGACCCTGCCCGGCGCCACCACCCCGTTCGGCATGGTGCAGTGGAGCCCCGAGAACACCGGCGGCAACCAGACCCGCACCGTCGAACCGGGCGGATACTCGTACAACGTCACCCGCATCCGCGGGTTCGCCCTCACCCACCTGTCCGGCACCGGCTGCGCCGGGGCCTCCGGCGACATCCCGTTCATGCCCTACGTCGGCACCGTCGGCTCGTCGCCCAGCGCCGACACCACCGACGCCACCTACGCCAGCAACTTCTCGCACAGCAACGAGACCGCGACCGCCGGCTACTACCGGGTGCTGCTCGGCTCCGGCGTCGACACCGAGCTGACCGCCACCACCCGCACCGGCTCCGGCAAGTTCACCTACCCGGCGGGCACCGCGAGCATGCTGGTGCGCACGTCCAACTCCGAGGTCGGCTCCAGCGCCGCCACCGTGAGCATCGACAGCGCCAACCGCACCATCAGCGGCTCGGTGACCAGCGGAAACTTCTGCGGCTACATCAACGCGGTCGGGCGGCGCAGCTACTACACGCTGTACTTCACCGCCGTGTTCGACAAGCCGTTCGCCTCCACCGGCACCTGGCAGGACGGCACGCTGCGGGCCGGGACCACCACCGCCAGCGGCGGCACCACCTACGGCACCGACGGCTGGCCGGTGGCCGGGCGCGGCTCCGGCGGCTACGTCAGCTTCGACCTGTCCTCCGGGCGCACCGTCGGGGTCCGGGTCGGCGTCTCGTACGTGAGCGCCGCCAACGCCGCCGCCAACCTCAACGCCGAGAACCCGGCCGGGACCAGCTTCGACACCGTCCGCGCCGGCGCCACCGCCGCGTGGAACACCGAGCTGGGCCGCGCCGAGATCACCGGCGGCACCACCGCCCAGCAGTCCACCTTCTACACCGCGCTCTACCACGCGATGCAGCACCCCAACGTGTTCAGCGACACCAACGGCCAGTACACCGGCATGGACCAGCAGGTGCACTCGCTGACCGCCGGGCAGTCCGCCCAGTACGCCAACTTCTCCGGCTGGGACGTCTACCGCGGCCAGCTGCAGCTGGTCACGCTGCTGCGGCCCGACATCGGCGGCGACATGGCCCAGTCGCTGCTCAACCAGGCCAACCAGAACGGCGGGGTGTGGGACCGCTGGACCCACAACCAGGGCGGCACCCACGTCATGACCGGCGACCCGGCCCATGCCGCGCTGCCCAGCATCTACGCCTTCGGCGGCACCAACTTCAACGCCTCCGCCGCGCTCACCTCGATGGTCAACGCGGCCAGCAACGTCACCGCCGCCGACCTCAGCCGCGACGGCTGGAACGTCATGGTGGTGGGGGAGCGGCCCTCGCTGGACAAGTGGCTGAGCATCCACTACATCCCGGAGAGCAGCAACGCCTGGGGCGGCGCCGGGGAGACCCTGGAGAACGTCGCCGCCGACTTCGGCCTGTCGCAGCTGGCCGCCCGCCTCGGCCAGACGGGCACCGCCAGCACGTTCCTGGCCCGGTCGCAGTACTGGAAGAACGTCTACAACCCGGCGACCGGCTACATCCAGAACCGGCGCGAGGACGGCAGCTGGCCCGCGTTCAACCCGGCCAACTCCGACGGCTTCGCCGAGGGCAGCGCCGCGCAGTACACCTGGATGATCCCGCACAACGTGAAGGGCCTGTTCGACAGGATGGGCGGCAACGCCGCCGCCAACAGCCGCCTGGACTCCTTCTTCCACAACTCCGACGGCAGCTGGGCGCTGAGCGGCGCCGGCGGGCTCAAGTCCGAGCTCGACAACGAGCCGTCCATCGGCGCGCCGTGGCTCTACAACTTCTCGGGGCAGCCGTACAAGGCCCAGCAGACCCTGCGGCAGATCCTCAACACCATGTGGAGCAACACCCCGGGCGGCATCCCCGGCCAGGACGACCTCGGCGCCATGTCCGCCTGGTACGCCTGGTCGGCGATGGGCCTGCAGCCGCTCGCCCCCGGCCGGTCCGAGCTGCTGCTGACCAGCCCGCTGTTCCCGCAGGTCGTCATCCACCGGGGCAACGGCGTCAACCTGACGATCAACGCCCCGAACGCGTCCGCCTCGACGTTCTACGTCCAGTCGCTGTCGGTCAACGGCACCGCCTCGACCAGGCCGTGGCTGCCCGAGTCGTTCGTGGCCAACGGCGGCACGCTCGACTTCACGCTGGGCACCACCGCCAACACCGGCTGGGGCAGCGCGGCCGCCGACGCCCCGCCGTCGTTCGACACCACCAGCACCGGGCCGACCAACATCGCGCTCAACCGGCCGGTGACCAGCTCGGCGGCGTGCAACACCAACGAGGCCGCAGCCAAGGCCGTCAACGGGTCGTGGACCGGCGGGACGTCGGACAAGTTCTGCTCGGCGGCCGCCTCGGCGTTCCTGCAGGTCGACCTCGGGCAGTCGTACGCGATCACGTCGTTCACCGTGCGGCACGCGAGCGCGGGCGGGGAGTCGGCGACCTGGAACACCAAGGACTTCGACATCCAGACCTCGCCCGACGGCAGCACCTGGACGACCGTGGTGCAGGCGCGCGGCAACACCGCCGCCGCCAGCACGCACAACGTCACCGCCACCGGCCGGTACGCCCGGATCAACGTCATCACCGGCACCCAGTCGGCGGCGACCCCGACCCGGATCTACGAGTTCGAGGCCTACGGCACGCCCGGCTCGTCGGGCTCGACGAACGTGGCGCTGAACAAGACCGCGACCGGCTCGACGCCGTGCAACGCCAACGAGGGACCGGCGAAGGCGGTCAACGGGTCGGTCAGCGGCGGCGGCTCCGACAAGTTCTGCACCACCGACACGACCAGGTTCCTCCAGATCGACCTGGGGCAGTCGTACGCGATCAAGTCGTTCACGCTGCGCCACGCCGGAGCCGGCGGCGAGTCGGCGACCTGGAACACCCGCGACTACGACATCCAGACCTCGACCGACGGCACGACCTGGACGACCGTGGTGCAGGCGCGGGCCAACACGGCCAACGTCAGCACCCACACCGTGACTGCCACCGGCCGCTACGTGAAGGTCAACATCATCACCCCGGCCCAGGACGGCAACACCGCCGTCCGCCTGTACGAGTTCGAAGTCTACAACTGACGCAGTGCTGAGGGTCGCCGCTGTCCGCTGCGGGCAGCGGCGACCCTTCATCGCGGCCGGAGTGTCGCACCCGTGCGGTAGACCTCGGATTTGACGTCAACCTCGCTTGAGGTTCTACGGTGGCGTCGGCGGGCCAGGCCCGCCCGCAACGGGTCCGCGACGGGAAGGCACAGCTCGATGAGCATGGAAATGGCGGCGTGGAACTCCCTCTACCACGCCATGAACGCCCAGGACGAGCGCCGCCCGTTCTCAGCCGCGACGCTGAGGCGCATCCTCGGCTTCGCCGGCCCGCACCGGCGGCAGCTGGTGGCGTTCCTCGCGCTCAGCGTGGTCGGCGCGGTGCTCGCGGTGGCCACCCCGATCCTGGCGGGCCGGGTGATCGACACGATCACCGACGGCGGACCGGAGGCGACCGTGGTGTGGCTGGCGGCCGCCATCGCCGCGCTCGCGCTGGCCGAGGCCGGGCTGAGCCTGGCCACCCGCTGGCTGTCGGCGACGATCGGGGAGGGCCTGATCCTCGACCTGCGCACCGCCGTGTTCGACCATGTGCAGCGGATGCCGGTCGCGTTCTTCACCCGGACCCGCACCGGCGCGCTGGTCAGCCGCCTGAACAACGACGTGATCGGCGCGCAGCGCGCGTTCAGCGACACCCTGTCGGGGGTGGTGGCGAACCTGGTCATGCTGGTGCTGACGCTGATCGTCATGATCCAGCTGTCGTGGCAGATCACGCTGCTGGCGCTGGTGCTGCTACCGGTCTTCGTGCTGCCCGCCCGCCGGATGGGCAACAAGCTCGCCCGGCTGGAGCGCGAGGCCGCCGAGCACAACGCCACTATGAGCACGAACATGACCGAGCGCTTCTCCGCGCCCGGTGCGACCCTGGTCAAGCTGTTCGGGCAGCCGGAGCGCGAATCGGCCGAGTTCGCCGCGCGGGCCCGGCGGGTGCGCGACATCGGCGTGCGCACCGCGATGGTGCAGTGGGTCTTCGTCACGGCCCTGATGCTGGTCTCCGCGCTGGCGCTGGCTCTGGTCTACGGCCTGGGCGGGGTGTTCGCGCTGCGCGGCACGCTGGACGAGGGCGCGGTGGTCGCGCTGGCGCTGCTGCTGGCCCGCCTCTACGCTCCGCTGACCTCGCTGGCCAGCGCCCGGGTCGAGGTGATGAGCGCCCTGGTCAGTTTCGAGCGGGTGTTCGAGATCCTGGACCTCAAGCCGCTTATCACCGAACCGGACCAGCCGCAGCGGCTGCCCGACGGCCCGGTGTCGGTGCAGTTCGACGGCGTCGACTTCGGCTACCCGGCGGCGGACAAGGTGTCGCTGGCCTCGCTGGAGGAGGTGGCGGTGCTCGATACTCGGGGCGGCGCGCAGGTGCTGCACGACGTGTCGTTCACCGCTGAGCCGGGCCAGCTCGTCGCGCTGGTCGGCTCCTCCGGGGCGGGCAAGTCCACCATCGCGCAGCTGCTGCCGCGGCTGTACGACACCGACGGCGGCACAGTGCGGCTGGCCGGCGTCGACGTACGCGACCTGGACGCCAAGACGATCCGCCAGACGCTGGGCATGGTCACCCAGGACGGCCACCTGTTCCACGAGTCGGTGCGCGCCAACCTGCTGCTGGCCTGCCCTGAGGCCACCGACGAGCAGCTGTGGGACGCGCTGCGCCGGGCCCGGCTGGCCGACCTGGTCGAGGAGCTGCCCGACGGCCTGGACACGGTCGTCGGCGAGCGCGGCTACCGGCTGTCGGGCGGTGAGCGGCAGCGGCTGACGATCGCGCGGGTGCTGCTGGCCAGACCGCGGGTGGTGGTGCTCGACGAGGCGACGGCACACCTGGACTCGACGTCGGAGGCGGCCGTGCAGGAGGCACTGGCCGAAGCCCTGGCCGGTCGTACCTCCGTGGTCATCGCGCACCGGCTGTCCACGGTGCGCCAGGCCGACCAGATCCTCGTGATCGAGGCCGGGCGCGTCGTCGAACGCGGTACGCACCCCGACCTGCTGGCCCGCGACGGCCGCTACGCCGAGCTGTACCGTACGCAGTTCGACCAGCCGGTCGGCAGCTTGGCCTGAGGCGCCGACCGGTTCGGGAGCGAGGGTCAGCGGGTCGGGGTGGGCGAGGGGACCAGCGACTCGCCGTACAGCGCCTTGATGATCGCCACCGCGATCGTGTTGGCGGGCTGCTTGCCGTCGGGCGAGGCGAAGAGGTCGGTCAGCACGATGACCGTGTTCCTGGTGGCAGGGTCGTGGGCCATGAACGAGTTGAACCCGGGGATCTGGCCGTCGTGGCCGTACAGCGGCCCGAACTTCACGATCGCCAGGCCGTAGCCGACGTCGGCGTTGTCCGGGGTCGGTATCGGCTTGATGCTGTCGAGCCTGGTCCGCTGCATGGCGGGGTCGAGCAGCCCGCCGCCCACCAGCGCCGTCACGTACTTCGTCAGGTCCGCGGCGGTGGATATCGCGCCCCCGGCCGCCCACGCCCACGACGGGTTGTTGTCGGTGACGTCGCGGGGCAGCAGCTCGCCCTTGGCGGCGGCCGCCTGGTCGGCGGGGGACAGCGCGGGATCCTTGAGCGTGCTCACGTTCGTGCCGAACATGTAGCCCTGCGGATGGGGCGTCGGGATGGCGGCGTCGGCGGCCTCGGGCAGCGTCGTCCGGCTCAGCCCGAGCGGGCCGAAGATCCGCTGCTGGAACGCCTCCCGCAGGGTGCCGCCGGTGAGCTGCTCGATGATCAGGCCGGCCAGGATGAGGTTGGTGTTGGAGTAGTGGAATCCGGCGCCCGGGGCGAAGTACGGCGGCTTGGCGAAGGCGATGGACAGCAGCTCGTCGGGCTTCCAGACGTAGCCGGGATCGTTGTCGAGCCGGGCGTTGAACTGCTCGTCCTCGGAGTAGTTGTAGAGGCCGCTGCGCATGTCCAGCAGCTGCGCGATGGTGATGCCGTCCCCGCCGGGCACCTGCGGCTGGTACTTCGACACCGGGTCGTCCAGCGCGATCTTGCCCTCCTGCACCAGCTGGAGCAGCACCGTGCCGGTCATGGTCTTGGTGTTGGAGCCGATCCGGAAGTGGTCGTCGGCGGTCATGGGCGCGTTGCCGACGACGGCCTGCCTGCCGAAGGTCTGCGTCCAGTCGCCCTGCTCCGGCGACGTGATCATCACGACGGCGCCGGGCACGCTCATGTTGTCGACGATGGCCTGGATCTGGGTGTCTAGCGCGGCGGCGTAGGCCGGCGGCGTCGGCTGCGGCGCCGTCCGCTGCGGGACCATCGTCTGGCCGCAGGCGCTCGCGGCCGCGGCGAGCACCAGCGAAAGCACCATGCCGCCCACTCGCGACCGTCGCATCCCACACCCCCGTGCCGACACGGCTGACCAGGGCCGCCAGGCCCCGGGCTCTCCTTACGGAGTACATCAGACGAGGGGTCGCCGAGCAGGCATTCGGCAGAATGCGACGGCCGCGCCCGGCGCGGTGACCGACCCAGGTGTTTGGAAGGGCCCCTTCTTCTACGGAAGGCGATAAGAAGGGGCCCTTCCTTTCCTCAGGTCAGAGGAGGGCGGGCTCGACCGCCCAGGTCGAGTCGGCGGCGAAGCCGGCGGCCGCGTCGAACGGCTGCGGCCCGCCGGCGACCGCGATGTACACCTGCGCGGAGTAGTGGCGGATCAGCCGGTCCGGGAAGTTGCTAGACCGCAGCACGACCTGGCCCAGATCGCCCGCTGCGCCGCAGAACGTCGCGTCGGCGCGCAGCAGTGCCGATCCGTCGTCGACGGACAGGCGGACCCGGTAGTCGGCGTGGCGCAGGAAGTTGTTCGCCGGTGCCACCGCCTCGAAGGAGAAGCAGGTCGCGTCGGCGAGCCCAGGGCGTACGACGAAGGTGGCGTCGCCGCGATCCGGCTGCGGGCTGCCGGTGCTGATCGGCGCGATCGTGGTCAGGCCGTTCTGGTGCCGCAGCCGCCGGTCGGCGTAGCCGGGGCTGACGGCCCGCAGCGAGATCCGGTCGCCCGCCTTGAACGGCAGGGCGGGGCTGGTCGGGGTGACCCGCTGGGCGGCCGTGCCGTTGCAGTCCCACAGCTGCAGCCGGGTGCCGTTGCCGGTGGCGCCGCCCGGGGAGTCCAGGCAGCGGCCGGTGCGCGGGTTGACCAGGGTGCCGTCGGGGCGGCGCAGCCACTGCTGGTTGGGGGCGCCGTTACAGTCCCAGATCTGCAGCGGGGTGCCGTTGGCCGTCGCCGCGCCGGGCACGTCCAGGCAGCGCCCGTTGACCGACAGCGACCCGTCCGGCCGCCAGGTCCAGCGCTGCACCGGGCCGTTGTTGCAGCTCCATAGCTGCACCGCCGCGCCGTTGGCGGCACCGCCGGCCGCCGCGTCCACGCAGGTGCCGCCGACGGCGGTCAGTGCGGTCGTCTGGGCGACGGGCGGGGGCAGCAGCGCGGCGGCGGCGTAGGCCCGGCATGTGCCGTCGGCGCCAACATCGGTGCTGACCTGTGCGAATCCGGCTCCGTCGAGCGGGACCAGGGTGGGGCTGTAGTTGGGGCAGACGCCGAGGGCCGCACCCGGCACGCCGACCGGGACGGGCACCAGCGACCAGGTGTCCAGAGCGGCTCCGGCGGTGAGGGCGGCGGTGCCGTTCAGGGCGGCGGTCGAGCCGTTGGCGTTGAGCAGGCGCTGGCCGATCAGCAGGATCCGGCCGGTGGAGGTCAGCGCCAGGGTGGGCGTGGCGACCAGGTAGCGGCCGTCCGCGGTGCGGGCCAGCGGGCCGAGGTCGGCCGGGTCGCCCCAGCTCCAGCCGTCGGCGGAGGTGCGGTAGCGCACGGCGCAGTCGTACTGGCCGCCGTAGCCGCAGACCTCGTACGCCAGCAGGTAGGTGCCGCCGGGCAGGCGGCGTACGGCGGGCATGCCGGGGCGGTGCCCGGCCGCGGTGCCGGTGACGGTCCAGGTGCGCTGGCCCCACTGGTAGCCGTCGGTGGTGACGACCCGGGCCAGGAGCTGGCTGTGGCCGGCCTGGCTCTCGTCGGCGAAGTGGAGCACCAGCCGTCCGGTCGCGTCGAGCGAGAACTCGGGCTCCCACAGGCCGCCGGTGGTGGCGGAGGTGACGGCGGTGGACAGGTGGGTCCAGGTGCGGCCGAGGTCGCTGCTGCGCCATACGCGCAGGGCCATGCGGCGGTCGGCGGCGTCCTGGCCGACCGCGCCGGCCCAGAGCAGGGTGCCCGCGGGCAGCGAGCCGAGCTGCTGCGGCAGCTCGAACACGGTGGTGCAGCACAGGCCGGCGCGGGCGGCGGGGTCGGCGACGGTGCCGACGCGGTGGTAGGTGGCGCCGCCGTCGGTGCTCTCACTGATGGCGCCGACGGGTCCGCCGCCGGGGAAGGCGGTGGTGGTGAGCAGGATGCGACCGTTGGCGGTGCCGTTGTAGGCCAGCCGCAAGGCGCGCGGGTACATGGCGGCGTCCGGGCTGACCGGGGTGCCGGTGGCGGCACCAGCCGGTGCCGGTACGGCCAGCAGGGCGAGCACCGCGGTGGCGGCGGACAGCGCCGCGAAGGTTCTGCGGAGCACGGGAAGCTCCTCTCAGGACGGAGTCCGGAATCGTGGGAGCGCTCCCGGACGGCAGGGGAGGCGATCGTAAGACATCGATCCCTGTCGAGGGTACGTCTTTCGAAAGCCTGCCCGCGTGGTGCGCCGACCAATGCTGTGGAGCGGGCACTCGACCCCTAGCGGCACTCGTCAGCGCGGGTCGGGATACCACCGCGCCTTGGCCGAGGTGCACGACCACGTGCCGGTGGACAGCGGCAGCGTGAGCACCGCCCCGTCGTCGTCGGTGCGCCATCGCGGCGGCCCCACCAGGACCGAATCCGGCAGATGCCGGAGTTCGCGAGCGACGACGGACTCCTGCTCGACCACGGCCACGACCGCCGCTCCGTCCGCCCGCCGCCGCCCCTCCAGGTGCAGCACCAGTGAGGCGTCCTCCAGCCGCCGGTCATCGCAGTGCTCGACCAGGCGCACCCGGCCGCCGGTGAAGTCGACCGGGTCGGCCAGCGTCGCCCCGTTGTCGGCGGTGACGGGCACGTGCGGGCTCCGGTACCGCTGGTGCGCGGCCGCCTGCGGCACCAGGTCCAGCCCGTCCGGCACATAGGTCGACAGCACCCGGGCCAGGTGGTCGCGACCGCGGTCGTCCGCTACCTCCCACACCTCAGCCAGCAGCCGCCGTGCCGCCGCCCGCTGCTGCTCGCCCCGGCCCATCGCCACGATCCGCGCGGTGGCCGCAGGCAGCCCGAGGCACACAGCCACAGCGGAGGCCAGGTGTGCCCGGTGGAACAGTTGGGGGAACCGCATGGTGCGGACTGCCTGGAAGGTGTAGTGCTGCACCGCGACCAGCGCACGCACCGGTGCGCTGTGGCTGATCGCCTGCCACGCGCCTCGCCGCACCTGGCGGCCGGTCGGCTGCGGCGGCTCGACCTCGGTCACCGCGGCGGCCGCCCCGGAGAGGTGCCACTGGAGGTCGCGGGGCAGGTACGTGACACCGTCGGCCCGGACACTCGCGTGCCTTCCCCTACCGAGCGGCAACGTGATCGTCACGGCTGTGCCGTCGAAGGCGAACTCCGGCTCGCCGGTCAGCGTGATCTCCGCCCCGTCGCCGCCGTCGGGCAGATCGAACCCGTCGATCCGGTCGAAGGCGAAGTGGTGGCCCGGCAGCCCCATCCAGTGGCGGTCGTACGGATCGCCGCTGCTGCGGCGGGAGGTGTGGGGGAACCGCCGCCGACCGGCCGCCACCGCCAGCGAGCCCTCGGCCGGTGCCGCGCCGCGCGCACGGTGCTTCACGGCGGCCCGGACCAGGCGGCCGCCCGCGAACTCGTAGTCGGCCAGCATCGCCTGCGCCACCGCCGCGCTCAGCGGTACGCGGACGGGCTGCAGATCCCCGGCATGGTCCCGGTACGGCAGGGGTGGCCCCGACGTCGTCGCGTGATCGAACAGCCGACCGGTGTCCAGCCCGGCGGCATTCAACTGCTCGACCATCCACGCGCGGTGCTGCGGACCGGCCCAGCTCCACATGTCCCGCAGTTCGGCGGCGGCGGCCCGGTCCCGGCCCCACCGGGTCAGGCAGGCCGCCGCCTGGAACGTGCCGAAGGTGTGGTGCAGCCACAGGTTCATGCCCTCGACGAGGAAGTCGCGGTCCATGTCGTGCGGCGCGGCCAGCTCAGCCGCCACCTGGGCGAACGTGGCGTCCAGAAACGACACCAACGCCTCGCTCGCACCCGCCTCGACCCGCGCCATGCCCGCCCCTCTCAGCCGATGTGCTGGGGGCGAGGCTATCCGTTGCGGTGCCGGCGCGCGTCCCGCTCCACAGAACCTTCACCGGACCTTCGCCGCCCACGGCGCGCGGGGGTGTGGCGGCGGTCAGTGTCCGAACGCGTCGGAGTCGGCAGCCGCCTGCTCGCCCTGGTCGAGCCCGGAGATGAGCGCCATCTCGGCGTCGGTCAGCGCGAAGTCGAACACGGCGATGTTCTCCCGCATCCGCTGCGGATGGGCGGACTTCGGCACGGTGCTCAGGCCCAGCTGCAGGTGCCAGCGCAGCACCACCTGCGCCGGGGTGCGCCCGTGCGCCTTGGCCGCGTCTACGATCACGGGCTCCTCCAGCAGCTCCGTGCCCCGGCCGAGCGGGCTCCAGGTCTGCGTGACGATCGCGTGCTCGACGTGGAACTCCCGTGCCTGCGTCCGCGTCGTGTACGGGCTGAGCTGGATCTGGTTGACGTCGGGCAGTTCGCCGGTCTCGTCCAGCAGCCGCCGCAGGTGCGCGGGCTTGAAGTTGGACACGCCGACAGCCCGCAGCCGGCCCTCGGCCAGCAGGTCCAGCATGCCCCGCCACGCGTCCACGTAGCGGTCCTGCTCCGGGTTGGGCCAGTGGATCAGCAGCAGGTCGACGTAGTCCGTGCCCAGCCGCCGTGCCGAGGCGTCGAACGCCTCGCGGACCAGGTCGCGGCCGTGCCACTGGGCGTTGAACTTCGTCGTGACGAACAGCTGCTCGCGCGGCAGCCCGCAGTCGCGGACCCCCTGGCCGACACCGTGTTCGTTGCCGTAGTTCTCGGCCGTGTCGAACAGCCGGTACCCGGCCTCGACCGCCGCCACCACGCTGCGCGCGGCCTGCGCGTCGTCCATCGGCCAGGTGCCCAGTCCGAGGCGGGGCATCACGGCCCCGCGCGCCAGCCGTACCGTCGTCGCGTCGCTCATGCCACCATCCTCGCGCACGGATCAGCCGAACAGGCGTTGTGGCCGCAGCGCGGCGCCGGGAAGATCATCCTCCGTGCCCGCTCTCGCGCAAGTCACGACCCACGTCCTGCTCGGTCTGGTCGCCGCCGCCGCGGTCGCCAACGCCGTCCGGGCGGTCCGTCGCCGGGGCCTGCTGGTCAAGCGGCTGACCGCCGACCCGTCGCAGCGGTCTGCGGTGTACCGCCGCATGATGATCCTGTCGTGGTCGACCGCGGCGCTGGTGCCCCTGACCGTGCTCGTCAGCCCCGACCTCACCGCGGCCGACGCCGGGTGGGCGCGGCCCGGTGGCGACGGGCTCGACTACGCGCTGGCGGCCATGCTGATGCTGTCACTGCTGTCGGGCACCGTTCGGCTGCGCCGCCGGCTGCGCAAGGGCACCGGGGTGTCCCTGCCGTCCGGAGTGGCGGTGCTGCTGCCGCGCAACCGCCGCGAGCGGCTGCTGGCGGCGCTGGTGGCGGTGTCGGCGGGCGTCACCGAAGAGGTCGTCTTCCGGGGCCTGCTCATCGGCGCGACCGCCGCGCTCTACCAGCTGCCCGTCGCCCTGACCGCGGCGGCCAGCGCCGTGCTGTTCCTGGCCGGCCATGCCTACCAGGGCCGCCGCGGGCTGCCCGGCATCGTCGTGCTCACGCTGGTGTTCACCACCGTCTACCTGGTCTCGGGCAGCATCCTGCTGCCGATCGCCCTGCACGTCTGCCACGACCTCGCCGTGTTCCTCCTGGTTCCCGCGCAGGTCGCACCGAAGCCGCCGGCGCCGGCAGCGGCGGAGGCGACCGCCGAGGCGGCGGCACCGGGTGCGCCGGGGCAGGTCGAGCAGGCGCCGGAGGTGCCGGTACTGCGGGCGCCCGCACCCGACATGTGATCTTCGTCGTGCCGGGAAGCGATCCGGGCCGGGCGTGGTTGGGGTTCGGCGTGACCTCCGTACCGCTGTCCGTGCTCGATCTTGCCCCCGTCGCCGAGGGCGCCTCCCACGCCGAGGCCCTGGCGCACACCACCCGGCTCGCCCAGCGCACCGAGCAACTGGGCTACCGGCGGTTCTGGGTCGCCGAGCACCACAACATGCCCGGCATCGCCAGCTCCGCCCCAGCCGTGCTGCTGGCCCACCTGGCGGCGAACACCAGCACGATCAGGCTCGGCTCCGGCGGGGTGATGCTGCCCAACCACGCCCCGCTGGTCGTCGCCGAGCAGTTCGGCACCCTGGTGGCGCTGCACCCCGACCGCATCGACCTGGGCCTGGGCCGGGCCCCGGGCACCGACCAGGTCACCGCGCTCGCGCTGCGCCGCAGCATGGAGGCGCTGTCGGCCGACGACTTCCCGCAGGAGCTGGCCCGGCTCATCGACTACTTCGGCACCGGCACGGGCACGCCCCGGGTGACCGCCGTGCCCGGCCGCGGCGACGCCCCGGCGATCTGGCTGCTGGGCTCCAGCGACTTCAGCGCCCGCCTGGCCGGGCGGCTCGGGCTGCCGTTCTCGTTCGCGCACCACTTCAGCGCCGCCCACACCGACGTGGCGCTGGCGGTCTACCGCGACGCGTTCCGGCCCTCGCGCTGGCTGGAGCAGCCGTACGCGATGGTGGCGGTCAGCGCGGTGTGTGCGCCGACCGACGCCGAGGCGGAGTGGCTGGCCGGTCCGGCCGGGCTGTCGTTCCTGCTGCTGCGGCAGGGGCGCCCGGGGCGGATGCCGAGCCCGCAGGAGGCTGCGGCGTACCCGTACTCGCCGATGGAGCGGGAGTTCGTGCTGGCCCGGCGCGACGGGCAGGCGCTCGGCTCGCCGCAGACGGTGACCTCGCAGCTGTCCGCGCTGCTGGCCCGCACCGGAGCCGACGAACTGATGCTCACCACCCTCGTGTACGACGCCGACGCCCGCATCCGCTCGTTCGAGCTGATCGCCGAGCAGGTCGCCCCGCACCTGTCCCGCTGACGGGCCGGCCGCCGCCGGGTCTGTGCCCGGCCGGTCGCGGTTGCGGCCGGCCGGGCATCAGGCGGCGGCCAGCACCCGCGCGACCCGCCGCACACCCGGCGCGTGCCCGAGCGCCTCCTGCTCGGCCAGCGCCGTGCGGGCCTGCTCGGCGGCCGCCGTACGGTCGCCCGCGGCGAGCAGGATCTCAGCGAGCACGGTGCGCGCCTGGCCCGCCAGCAGCTCGTACTCGCAGGCCAGGGCGGTGTCCAGCGCCTGGCGGGCGGTGGTGGTGGCAAGGTCGAGTCGGCCCTGGCACCGCAGCAGGTCGGCGTGCAGCGTCTGGGCCTCCACCTCGGAGTGGCGCAGCCCGATCTGCGCGCTGGTACGCAGCGCCGCCTCGATCGTCGCCTCGGCCCGGTCGAGGTGCTGGTGCTCCAGCAGCACCCGGGCCAGCATGTACTCTCCGTGCGCCTTGCTCTGCAGGTTCGCGGAGTCGGCGAGGGTGCGCTCGGCCCACTCGGCGTCGACGAGGGCGGCGTCGAGCTCCCGCTGCGCCAGACCGACCGCCGCGCGGGTGATCCGCGCCGCCGCCTCGACGACGGGATTGTCGGCGTCCGCGATCTGCTCCATCGCCTGCGCCACCAGATCGGACGCCCGGGGCGTGTCGCCCAGCAGCAGGCAGACGTCGGCCAGGTTCACCAGCCCGATCGCCAGCTCGACGCCGGGGTTGTACCGCTTGTTGGCGTTCTCGAAACGCTCGGCTGCCTCCCGCAGATGCCCGCGGAGCAGCGCCAGCAGCGACAGCCGGCCGTCGGCGACGGCGACACTGTGTTCGGAGCCCAGCAACAGGGCGATCTCCAGCGACTCACGGCTGTACTGCGCGGACTGTCCGAGGTTGCCGGCGTTGAGGTGTGCCGTGGCCAGCAGGCTGGCGGCGGTGAGCCGTCCGAGCGGCCAGTCCATCGGCGCGACGATGTCCCTGGCCAGGCCACCGGCGGCGATGGCCTCGGCGTGGCGGTCCATCATGATCATGGCGTTGCACAGTCCGCCCTGCAACGCGAACCGGGCACGCTGGTCGCCCGTGTGCTCGGCCGCCTCCAGCGCGGCCGAGCACGCCACGACCAGGTCGACCGGTGACCGGTAGGCCAGGTAGGGGCGCAGCGCGTCGGCCAGGACGCTCGCCTGCGGCAGGCGCAGCCGGGCCGCCCGCACGATCAGGCTGATCAGGGCGGCCCGCTCGGTGTCGAGCCAGCTCGCGGCCTCGGGCTTGCCCGCGTACACCGCGGTCACCGGCGGGGCTTCGCGCATGCGGGTCATGTTGGGGTTGAGCACCCGTCCGGCCGCGTCGGCGTGCTCCAGGTACCAGTCGGTCAGCCTGGTGAACGCCGCGAGCGCGGCCGTGTCGCCGTCGACCTGCTCGCACAGCGACTGGGCGTACTCGCGCAGCAGATCGTGCATGGCATACCGGCCAGGGCCGGTCTCGGTGATCAGATGCGCCTCGGTGAGGTGGCGCAGCCCTCGGTCCGCCTGGTCCGCGTCGCCCCCGGCCAGTGCGGCCGCGGCCGCACTGGGGAAGTCCAGCCCCGGCACCAGCCCCAGTCGGCGGAACAGCTCCTGATCGGCCGGGCTCAGCGCGCGGTAGGAGTGCTCGAACACCAGCCGTACGGCGGTCTGCGGGTCGTCGTAGATGGCCAGGCCGCCCAGCCGGTCGCTGTGGGCCAGCTCGGCGACCAGACCGGCTACGTCGGCGCGAAGGTCCACGCTGAGCCGGGCGGCGGCGATGCGCAGCGCGAGCGGCAGGTATCCGCACAGCCGTGCGAGCGCGTCCAGTTCCGCCGGTTCAGCCGCGGCCCGGTCCGGTCCGATGATCTCGGCGAGCAGGCGTACCGACTCCGCGGCGCTGAGCACGTCCAGGTGCAGCAGGGCCGCACCCTCCTGCGCGACCAGCCCGGCCAGCGCGTCGCGGCTGGTCACGATCACGGTGGTGGTGTCGTCGCCGGGCAGCAGCGGCCGCACCTGCGCGGCGTTGTACGCGTTGTCCAGCACGATCAGCATGCGCCGACCGGCCAGCAGCGACCGGTACAGCCCGGCCGCGCTCTGGGCGTCGAGCGGGATCCGGTCGGGTGCCACCCCCAGCGCGCCGAGCAGGATCGCCAGCGCGTCGGCGGGCCGCAGCGGTGCCGCGGTGTCGAACCCGCGCAGGTTGACGAACAGCTGGCCGTCGGGGAAGCGCGCGGCGTGCTGGTGCGCCCAGTGCAGCGCCAGCGCGGTCTTGCCCACCCCGCCGATGCCCGCGATGCCGCTGATCACCACGGTCTGCCGCCCGTCGCGCCCCGCCTCGACCCCCTCGGTGAGGCGGGCCAACTCGGCGGCGCGGCCGATGAAGTCGGGGATGCGGCGCGGCAGCGTGCGCGGCGCGGGCGGGCCGCCGACCGCGACCGCCGCCGGGGCGGTGGGCTCCAGTTCCGGGTCCTCGTTGAGGATGCGCAGGTGCAGCTCGTGCAGGTCGCGTCCCGGTTCCACGCCCAGTTCGGCGACGAGCAGCTCGCGGGTGCGGCGGAAGGCGGCCAGCGCCTCCGCCGGCTGGGCGTTGCGGTACAGCGCCAGCATGTGCAGCCCGACCAGCCGCTCGCGCAGCGGATGCGCCTGTGCCAACTCGGCCAGTTCGCCGACCGCGGTGCGGTGGCGACCGAGGCTCAGCTCGGCCTCCAGGCACGCCTCCCACGCCTGCAGGCGCAGCTCGGCGAGCCCGGCGCCGAGCCGGTCGCGCAGGCTGTCGGAGATGTCGCCGGCCAGCAGCGGCCCGCGCCACCACGCCAGCGCCTCGCGCAGGGTCGCCGCCCGGGTCGCCGGATCCGGGTCGGCCAGTGCCTGCTCGGTGCTGGCGCGGAAGCGGTGCGCGTCGACGGCCTCGGGACGGACCTGGGCCTGGTACCCGTCGCCGCGGGCCAGCAGTTGCAGCCCGTAGCGGCCGTCGCGGCCGGGGTCGAGCGCGGCCCGCAGCCGCGACACGTAGATCTGCAGGATCGTCCGCCCGGTCGCCGGGGGTTCGCTGTCCCAGATGAGGTCGACCAGCCGGTCGGCGGGCACCACGCTGCCCGCCTCCAGCAGCAGGATGCCCAGCAGGCAACGCTCCGCCCGCCGTTGGCCCAGATCCAGGGACCGGCCCTCGTGCCGCGCTTCGAGGGGGCCCAGCAACAGGAAGTCGACCATGAAGCGCACCGTAGCGGACCTCCGCATCGGGCCTGCCACCGGTGTTAAGGCGGTGGTAAGCCCGGCCCGGCAAGCTCTGCGGCACGGGCACGGACTGCCGCCACGGGGGCTGGCAGCACGGGCCTCTCCACTCGTGGCCCGGCCGGGCGGTCCCGGCCGGGCCCGCGTGCGTGCGCCCGGCCGCGCTGATCCGTGTACATGCGGCTATGCGTCGGCGCCGATCGGATGGCGAGCCGATCAGCCGTTTGACTAGGGTGCGTGGTGGCGCCCCACCGGGCGCGATCCCCTCGGAAAGGCACACGAGAGATGACCCCACCCTCCGGCATGCCGTCCCGGCGGCAGTTGCTCACCGGCGCGGCCGCGGCCGTCGTCGCGGGCCCGCTGGCCGTGGCCGCCCCCGCGCAGGCAGGCGGACAGCCGAAGACCTTCGACCTGACGGTCCTGGGCACCTCCGACACCCACGGCAACGTCTTCAACTGGGACTACTACCGCGACAAGGAGTACGACGACAGCGCGCACAACGACGTCGGCGTCGCGAAGGTCGCCACCCTGGTCAACCAGATCCGCGCCGAGCGCCGGGGCAAGGCGACCCTGGTCCTGGACGCGGGCGACACCATCCAGGGCACCCCGCTGGCGACGTTCTACGCCAAGCAGGAGCCGATCACGTCGACCGGTGAGCGGCACCCGATGGCGCGGGCGATGAACGTCATCGACTACGACGCCATCACGCTGGGCAACCACGAGTTCAACTACGGGCTGCCGCTGCTGGACCTGTGGATCAAGCAGCTGGGCTTCCCGGCCCTGGCCGCCAACGCCGTCAAGGCCCGCAGCGGCAAGCCGGCGTTCACCCCGTACGTGATCAAGAAGGTGTCGCTGGGCCCGGGTGCGCCGTCGCTGCGCGTGGGCATCCTCGGCCTGACCAACCCCGGCGTGGCGATCTGGGACCGGGCCAACGTCGAGGGCGTGCTGCGCTTCGAGGACATGATCGCCACGGCGGCGAAGTACGTGCCGATCATGCGCGACCTGGGTGCCGACCTGGTGCTGATCTCCGCGCACGGTGGTGACAGCGGCGTGTCCAGCTACGGCACCGAGCTGCCCAACGAGAACCCGACCGCGCTCATCGCCCAGCAGGTGCCGGGCATCGACGCGATCCTGTTCGGCCACGCGCACAGCGAGATCGTGGAGAAGTTCGTCGTCAACGAGCAGACCGGCGAGCAGGTGCTGACGTCCGAGCCGTCCAAGTGGGGCCAGCGCGTCACCCGGATGGACTTCACGCTGACCCGCGAGCGCGGGCGCTGGAAGGTTCTCGGCAAGCACGCGACCATGCTGAACACCAACACCGTGGTCGAGGACCCAGCGGTGGTCGCGGCGGTCAAGGCCCAGCACGACAAGACGGTCGCCTACATCAACCAGGTGGTCGCGACCTCGGTCGTCGAGCTGTCGGCGGCGGAGTCCCGCTACCGCGACACGCCGATCCTCGACTTCATCAACAAGGTGCAGACCGACACGGTCACCGCCGCGCTGGCCTCGACCTCGTACGCGGGGCTGCCGGTGCTGTCGATCTCGGCGCCGTTCAGCCGTACCGCGCTGTTCCCGGCCGGCGACGTGAAGATCAAGGACGTCGCCGGGCTGTACATCTATGACAACACCCTCGAAGCGGTGGTGCTTACCGGCGCCGAGGTGCGTGCCTACCTGGATTACTCGGCGAAGTACTTCAAGACCTTTGCGGTCGGCGCCGCCGTCGACCCGGCGGTGATCAGCGAGCCGACCGTGCCGGACTACAACTACGACACCCTGTCCGGCGTCGACTATGACATCGACATCAGCAAGCCGGTGGGGCAGCGGATCACGGCGCTGTACCACGCGGGCACGACCACCCCGGTGGCCGACGCCGACCAGTTCGTCGTCGCGGTGAACAACTACCGGCGCAGCGGCGGCGGCGGCTTCCCCGGCATCGTCAAGCCGCAGGTCTACAACGCCCAGCAGGAGATCCGCCAACTGCTGATCGACTGGGCGCAGGCCAAGGGCGTCATCGACCCGGCCGACTTCTTCCAGCCGAACTGGCGCCTGGTCCGCGAGGGCGTCCCGGTCTTCTGACCCGCTTCGGCGAACAGCCCCGCCTTCGGGCGGGGCTGTTCGCGTCCGCGCGTCAGGCGACCGGGGCGGGTGCCTCGTGGAAGTCCTTGAACGTGAACGCGTCCGGGCTGCTGCCCTGCTCGCGCAGCCGGGTCAGCCGCGCCATCCCTTCGGCGGCCGTGGGCAGGTGTCCCTCGGGGACCCACCACATCACGCTGCTGACCTGCAGTGACCGCTGGAACCACTCGCGGCGGCGCTGCAGCACCGCCAGGTGCCGGGTCCGGTAGACGTAGTTCCACAGGTCGTCGCGGGTGCGCCAGACCGACATGTTGAGCAGCAGGTCGTCGCCGAAGTCGTGGACGTAGGTCGCGGTCGGGTCGGTCTCGGACTCCTTGAGGCGCCACACGAATCCGGGTGCCTCGTCGGCGAGGGTGTTGACCGGTTCGAGCAGGGCGACGAACTCGGCGAGTCCGGGGGCGTCGACGGGCGCGATGAGATGTCCGACGTTCAGCTGCGCGAGATGCATGGACACAGCAGAGCACCCGCCGCGATTCTATGTCAACGATTTTTGTTTTTAGAAAACGAGACGCAGCACTCGTCGGGCCGGGGGTCCAGTTCGGCCGCCGCCTCCTCGCCCGCCACGCCCTGGCACAGCGCCAGGTTCATCGCGCACACCAGTAGCGGCTGATCGCGGGCAACCTGGTAGAACGGGCAGTTGCGCAGGCGGACCCGGTCGCCGTCGTCGTAGGGTTCGTAGCCGCGCTCGCGCAGGGTCTGCAGCCAGGCACCGGGCCGGTGCAGGCGGCGTCCGGCCGCGCCCGCCGCCGCGATCGCCCGGCCGTCGGCGTCCAGGTCGTGCACCACCTCGGCGAGCAGGCCCGCCAGCTGCTCGTAGTCCCGCTCCGGCAGGGTGACCTTGCGGGCCGTACGGGCGCGGCGATACACCTTCGCCGGTCGACCGCCGCCGGGGCCGGGCCGGGCGTCGGTCAGCCGCATGAAGTCGATCTCCAGCAGCCCGGCCTCGGCCAGCTTGTCCAGGTGAAAAGCGGCGAGGGTACGGGAGATGCCGGCCGCCTGCCCCGCCTCGTCCCGCCCGACCGGCCGACCCTGGGCGGCGACATAGTCGTACAGCGCCCGCCGGACCGGATCGTGCAGCACGGCCACCGCGTCGAGATCGTCGTTCACCCTGGAAGTGTGCCTCGCCTGGCAGGCCCGGTCGTGCCCGGCTGGACTGGCGGGTGTGCGCGGGGTCCGGGAGACGGTCGCCATGATCACGAACGGCGCGGCGGCGTCATGGCCGCGCTTCGGCACATCCGCGAGCATGCCCCGCAACTGGGCTTGCGGGGTGCCAAGGCTTACGTCGACGCCGTATGCAAACGGCGAGAACCCGGCCGGTACTGGCGGCAGCGGGGCGGCTGACGCACCCCTCGCCGGCCATGCGGCCCCGGTTCCGCTTGGACGCCGGCGGTTGGGTCTCGGGCCAGTCGCGGTGGTCCGCCACTCGGCTCATCGGCATCGAAGTGTGGGTCGGATGGCGGTCTCTGTTCGCTATGCGTTCGCGGAACCTTGAAGGCTTCGCCGGACCGGGATTCGGGCGAAGGCGGCGGTCTTGGCCGGAAATGCGGGGGCATTGGCGCGGACAGGGCTGATGACGATATCAAAACGAGTTTCGGCCCGCCGGAAATGTGGTGTAGGTAAAGGTGGAAGGCGGGCAGGAAAGGTGACTCTCAAGAACCGTGCGAAGTGGACTGTCATCGGGTTTTCTGCTACGATGACTGCATGTTGAGCTGGGATGCTGATCTGGCGGACATCATGCGGAGGCATCGGTCGGATATAGCTTATTTCCAACGTGAAACCAGCCTGTGGCGCGTCACTCGCGAAGGACCCGCGACCAACATGTGCGAGGGTGAATCCGAAGCGGAGTTCTCGGTCATTCCGAATGATGCGCCGGTGGCGTGCGGAAGCGTCTTGGCCAGGATCGCAGACGGGGAACTCGACTGGTTGGACGTTCTCGTCGGGAATGTCGCCGAACGCGATGCCTATCTCGTCCACCGATGGCTGTACGGACGGCTCGATCACGCTCGCCACGTCAGCGATCGGATTGCGCTCGAAGAACGGCGCTGACTGTTCGCGCCGCTGCCTGACTGTCGAAGACCCGAGTCGAGGGGGATCTGTTGGGAGTCGTCGTCGAGCCGAAATATCTGCGCGGGTACGCGGCGCAGTTGGACGACGGAGAGGGAGCGGCCTGGGGGTCCCTGCTTCGTTACTGCGAGGATCATTGCCGAAACACGGCCGGGTTCGACGGGCTCCTGTCCCTGGCCCGGCCGGTGGTGTACGAGATGAGTTCGAGGGTGGAAGGCCTTGTCGTACAGGCCAGAAGAGGGATGGACGACGTTGCCCAGCGGCTGCGGGAAAGCGCCGATCTGTACGAAACCGCCGACAGCAATGCCGCGGAGCGGATATTGGCGACTCGCGGTCGGCGCCAGATGCCGACAGGCTATGTCGAGCAAGACGTGAAGTCGACCGCGACGGCCTTCTCTGCCGGGCCGGATCTGTTCCTGCCTCCTCCCTACGACTACTCGGACACGGCCGAACTGAAGACGTCGGTGCTCAAGAAGATAGAGCACATCAACACGCTTGTGCGGCTCGTCTCCGGATACGACGTGCTGGAGAGACTGCTCCCGGTCATCGTCGGTGACTCCGGCGCTCTGCGGCGCCTGGCCGAGGCACACCGCAACATGGAGCACGCAATCCGCGCGGTGAAACACGATGTCGAGAGCGGGATGGATCTGCTGTCCGGGCACTGGACCAGTGACGCCCCCGACGGTGGTGCCTCCACCGCGTTCGACTACCAGATCCGCATGCGGTGGATCCCTGCGTTGGAGGCGTTCGCTCAGGCAAATGACGCCTGCCAGCAGATATACGAGGCTTACGCCGCAGAGTACGACTACTTCCTCAACTCAGTCCTCTTTCTCCTGGATCTCTACTTCCTGCGGATCGTCAGGCTGCTGGCGCAGCTCCGATTCTCCACATCGTTCACGCAGCGGGCGGGGTTGATCCGCAAGCTGGTCATGGAAGTCATCAATCTGATCGAGGAGGCTTACGAGCAGCTGCACAAGATGGTTGTCATGATGATCCAGGGTCTGGAGGCGGTCATCGCGTTGTGTGGAACGGTCGAGAACATGATGCACGGCGACTTCCGGCCGTTCTCGGCACCGTAGGGCGGGAGCGCCGCAAACCCCGCCGAACTTGATCAAGATGTCATGTGCGCCCCGATGCCGGGCCGGATCGCGGTCAGGAACATAGTGGTCGGCAGTGTGCCGTCCGGGCGTCGGGGGCCCTCGGCGGTGGCCGGGTCGGCGCTGCGCAGTAGCGACACCGACCAGCCGGTCTGGTTCCAGGAGTTGCCGTGCTCGCGGGCGGTGTCGCCGCGGTTGTCGTCGCGGCCGTTGCCCAGGGCCAGGTTCGACTCCAGCACCGAGGGCGAGTACCAGAACGCGAACCCGTCGCCCCCGTTGCGGAACGCCGTGTTACCGGTGACCCTGATCGCGCCCGGGTTGTTCTGCTCGGTGAAGCCGTAACTGCGGTTGTCCCAGGCGGCGTTGTCCCGTACGACATGCTGGGCGGCCGGGACCGGGTCGCCGCCGCCGAGCTTGAACCCGGTGCCGGCCCCGGCGAAGTCGGCCAGGCCCCACCGGTTGACGCCGTTGCCGTACGCCCAGTTGCGCTCCACCGTCACCGGGTCGGCGAACCCGCTCAGGTCCACGCCGTCGTCGGCGTTGCGGAAGGCGCGGCAGCCCCGGATCACGTTGCCGGTGCCGTCGCCGTCCTTGAACGCGACCCCGTCGGCGTTGGCGCCGTGCGCGGCGTCGTCGTGGTTGTCGTGGAAGTCGCTGTCGAGCACCTGGTTGCCGACCGTGCCCGGCCCGCGCAGCACCAGCCCGGTCGCGCCGTTGTCGTGCACCGACAGCCGCTGGAAGACCGTGCCCCGGCAGCTCACGCAGACGTACGGGAACGTCTTGGCGTTGCGCACGGTCAGGCCCTGCACGGTCCAGTACGACGCCCGCTGGGTGACGTACCACTGGTTGCTGCGGACGGCGGTCGCGTCGAGCACCGGGCGTTCGTCGCGGTAGTTGCTCAGCGTGATCCGCTGCGCCTCGGTGCCGCTGGTGGTGATGGTGACCGGGGCGGTGGCCCGGTAGGTCCCGCCGCGCAGTGCGATGGTCTGACCTGGCTGGACCAGCTCGACGGCCCGGTTGAGGCTGGCCAGCGGGGCGGTGCGGGTGCCCGGGGCGCTGTCGCTGCCGCCGGGTGCCACGTACAGGTCGGCGTCGGCCACCCCGGTGAGCGGGGGTGCGGCCGCCGCGGGCGGTCGGGACGGCCTCGTGGACGGGCTCGGTGTCGATTCGGTGGTCGCCGACGTCGACGCCGACGGTGAGGGCCGGGGCGGGTCGGCCTGTGCGGCCGGTGGCGAAGCGGGCAGGTAGTTGACGGCGAACACGACCGCTGCGGTCGCCGCGAGGGACGATCCGCCGATGACGGCGGTCTTGGCGGTCAGGCCCGCGACGCCTCGGCGCAGCCAGCCGCCCATCGCGAGGCCGACCGGACCCGCGTGGGCGACCGCGCCGGTGGACAGCAGCCCCGCGATCTTCGCCGCCAGCGCCACCGGGACCGGCAGCAGTGTGGCGCCGGTGAGCAGCCGTTCGGCGGGGACCAGCGGTGCCAGGTGCCCGGCGCAGCGAGGACAGCCCTGGACGTGCTGCTCGGCCCGGCGCAGTGAGAGCGGGCCCTGGCGCCGCCGGGGGTCGCGGGCGGCGGTGTCCAGGCCGGGGCAGCGCGGGTAGGCCCGCCACGCCTGTACCACCTGCCGGGCCAGGTCCAGCTGCGCCTTCAGGCGCTGCACCCGTACCCCCGCGTGGGCGACCGTGATGCCCAGCGCGGCCGCCAGGTCGGTGCGGGTCAGCACGCCCGCGACCTCCTGCCACCACAGCGCGAGCAGGCTCTGCTCGGCCGGGGCGAGCCAGCGGGTGGCCGCCGCGACCTCGCGCCGCTGGGTGGACAGGCTGACGCCGGCCAGGGTCTCGGCTTCCGGGTCGGCGGCCGGATCGGGCAGTTCGGTCCAGTCCTCGAGCCGCCGCAGGCGGGCCAGGGACGCGCCGCGCGCCCGCCCGCGCTCCTGGGTCTGCCGGACCGCGATGGCGATCAGCCAGGAGCGGAACCGGTCCGGGTCGCGCAGCCGGGGCAGGGCCGCGACCGCGCGCAGCATCGTCTCCTGGACCACGTCGTCGGTGTCGGGGTGGCCGTCGAGGGCCCGGCCGACGACGTTGTACACCAGTGACAGGTGGGCGGCGAACAGCTCCTGGCGGGCGCGGGGGTCACCGGCCTGCGCCGCGCGGACCAGTCCGGTGTCGGGGGCGGGATTCATCGGCGGGCCGTTTCCGGGATGGGACGGGGGTCCGGTGCGGGGCGCGGGCGCCATCGTGGCACGGCGTCGAGTTTGTTGTAAAGACTGCGTGAAGTCCCTTCTGTGCGCAGGTCATCGCCGTACCAGCAAAAAATCTTGTTCGGATTGTGTTATCCGAGGGTGGCGCGGTCCGTCTACTGCCGACGGTCGCGTCGCCCCGGCGCGCCGTCGGCACGCCTGTCGCCCGGCAGGCAGGCCGTCCCGCCCGGACTCCGCGTCTGCCATCCCTACGGACAGAGGCGGCGGTCCCCCGCGTCGTGCGCGCCTCGCGCGCAGGAAGGCAGTCCGATGTCCGAACCGTCCCGTCCCCGCTCCCGGACCGCGACCAGGCTGATCTCCGCCGTCGCGGTGCTGGTCGCCGTGCCCGCCGTGGTCGTCGGCGTGAACATGCTGCCCTCGCAGGCGGCGACCACCCCGCTGCCCGGCGGCGTCTACACCGTCGTCGCCGGTGCCAGCGGCAAGTGCCTGGAGGTGGCCGGCGCCGCCACCGCCTCCGGTACGAAGCTGACCCAGGCCGCCTGCGCGGCCGGCGCCACCTACCAGCAGTGGCGGGTCACCGCCGCGGGCAGCGCGTACAACCTCGTCAACGTCAACAGCGGCATGTGCGTCGACGTGCCGAGCGCCGCCACCACCTCGGGCACCCAGCTCCAGCAGTGGGGCTGCGGCTCGGCGCAGGCCAACCAGTCGTGGACCTTCACCGCGTCGGCCGCCGCCTCCGGCAAGTACCGCGTCACCAGCGTCTCCAGCGGCCTGTGCGTCAGCGACAAGGACGGCTCCACCGCGGGCGGCAACCCGATCGTGCAGGAGACCTGCTCCGACATCGCCCGCATGCAGTGGTCGTTCAACCTGGTCGGCGCCGCGCCCAGCCCGACCGCCTCCGGCCGCACCTGGTCCAACACCGCCGACGGGTTCGCCGCGGGGACGACCGGCGGCGCGGGCGGCGCGACCGTCACCGTCACCACGTACGCCGACCTGCTGAAGTACGCCACGTCGTCGTCGCCGTACACGATCCGGATCAACGCGGCGATCACCGTGCCGACGTTCGGCTACGAGATCCCGGTGACCTCGAACAAGACCCTGATCGGGGTCGGCCGCAACGGCAAGATCCTGCACGGCGGCATCTTCCTCGGGGTCGGCGTGCGCAACGTGATCATCCGGAACCTGACCATCGGCGAGACCGAGGTCGCCTCCGACGACCCGGACGACAAGGAGTTCGACTACGACGGCATCCAGATGGACACCGCCGACCACATCTGGATCGACCACAACCTGATCACCCACACCAACGACGGCCTGATCGACAGCCGCAAGGACACCACCTACCTGACCGTGTCCTGGAACGTGCTGTCCGACCACAACAAGACGTTCGGCATCGGCTGGACCGAGAACGTCACCGCGCGCATGACGATCCACCACAACTGGATCCACGACACCAACCAGCGCAACCCCAGCACCGACAACGTCGCCTACGCGCACCTCTACAACAACTACCTGAGCAACGTCACCTCGTACGGCAACCTGTCGCGCGGGGCCACCAAGATGGTGCTGGAGAACAGCTACTTCCAGAACGTGGCCAACCCGTACTACCCGGACACCACGGCCGCGCAGCTGGTCCAGCGGGGCAGCATCCTCGTCAACTGCACCGGCAAGGCGCAGACCAACGGGTCGGCGTTCAACCCGTCGTCGTTCTACTCCTACACCCTCGACCCGGCCGCCAACGTGCCCGCGCTGGTCACCACGTACGCCGGTCCCCAGTCGAACATCGGAGTCTGAGATGGCCCGTACCCGTGGATTCAGGCCGCTGCTCGCAGCGCTGGCCCTGCTCGTGGTCGCGCCGGTGACGGCGCTGCTGCTGCCCGCCGCCTCGCAGGCGGCCGTCGCCCCGGTCGCGGGCGGCGTCTACACGCTCGTCCCCGGCGCCAGCGGCAAGTGCGTCGAGGTGCCGGGCAGCTCCACCGCCTCCGGCACCAAGCTGACCCAGGCCGCGTGCTCGGCCGGGGCCACCCGCCAGCAGTGGCGGGTCGTGGCGAACTCCGGCAAGTTCCAGCTCGTCAACGTCAACAGCGGCATGTGCGTCGACGTGCCGAGCGCCTCCACCACCTCCGGCACCCAGCTCCAGCAGTGGGGCTGCGCGGCGCAGACCAACCAGCTGTGGACCTTCACCGCCTCATCGGCGGCGTCCGGCAAGTACCGGGTGGTCAGCGCCGCGACCGCGCAGTGCGTCAGCGACAAGGACGGCTCCACCGCGGGCGGCAACCCGATCGTGCAGGAGACCTGCTCCGACATCGCCCGCATGCAGATCGCGTTCAACCTGGTCGGCGCCGCGCCGAGCAACCCGCCGGGCACCGCGACGGTGGCCGCCGACGGCACCGGGCAGTACACCAGCGTCCAGGCCGCCGTCAACGCGGTGCCCTCGGGCAACGCCAGCCGCCGGACCATCACCATCAAGGCGGGCACCTACCGCGAGAGCGTGGTGATCCCGACCGACAAGCCGTACATCACGCTGCAGGGCCTCGGCTCGTCGGCGAGCAGCACCGTCATCGTCAACAACCACACCGCCGCCGACGGCAGCGCCAACAACGGCGCCACCGTGGCCGTGTTCGGGCACGACTTCGCGGCGACCAACCTCACCGTCTCCAACGACTACGGCGTCGGCGTGCAGACGCTGGCGCTCAACCTCAACGTCGACCGGGGCAGGTTCGACAACGTACGGCTGCTGAGCAACCAGGACACGCTGCTGGTCAACAACGCGGCCCGGGTGTACTTCGTCAACTCGTACATCGAGGGCACGGTCGACTTCATCTACGGCGGCGGCATCGCCGTCTTCAACGCCTGCCAGATCTACGAGAAGCGCACCACCGGCGGCCCCATCACCGCCGCCAGCACCCCCGCCGACCGGATGTACGGGTTCCTGATCTACAAGTCGACCGTCTCCGGCGCCACCGCCAACACCACCCAGCTCGGGCGGCCGTGGCGGCAGGACGCGCAGGTGCTCTACCGCGAGTCCACCCTCACCAACACCATCAAGACCGCCCAGCCGTGGACCGACATGTCCACCAGCACCTGGCAGAACGCCCGGTTCCTGGAGTACCGCAACACCGGCGCCGGGGCGGGCGTCAACAGCAACCGGCCGCAGCTGAGCGACGCTCAGGCGGCCAACTACACGCCGCAGAAGTACTTGGCCGGATCGGACGGCTGGAACCCGATGTGACGTGCCGCTGGTCCGCGCCGGCCGTCCGGGTCCGGCGCGGACCAGCCGTCCCCGGGTACGTCCGGCCCGAGGACCTCGCCCGGCCGCGACCGTGAAATCCGGTGGGTCGGCGAACTGCCGACTCCTAGGATGCGTGGGTGGACCTCTCGCTGCTCGGTGTGCCGGTCGGGCCGATGATCCGGATCCACGGCGGGTACGCCAACCGGATGTACCGGCTCGACACCGACCAGGGCTCGTTCGCGGTGAAGGAGCTGAACCTCGCCGACCGCCGCTGGACGTACCGCGCCGAGGACGTGCTCCGGTTCGAGCGGGCGGCCTTCGCCGCCGGCATCCCCATGCCGGAGCCGGTCGCGGCCGGCCACGACACGCTCGTGCACCGATGGGTGGAGGGCGAGACGGTGCCCGAGGCGCCGGTGTCGGCGGCGTACGCGTTCGAGATCGGTGAGATCCTGGCGCGCATCCACGCGCTCGACGTCGCGTGGACCGACGCGTCGAGCGAGGAACCGGCGGCGCGGGACTGGCCCGAGCTCGCCGCGCGGGCGGCGGCGACCGGACAGCCGTGGGCCGGTGAACTCGTCTCCCACGTCGACACCTTCCTCGCGATCGCCCACTTCGTCGACGTCTGCGAACGGCCGGGCCCCGTCGTGCTGACCCACAAGGACATCCAGCCGTGGAACCTGCTCGCCCGGGAGGGACGACCGGTGGTGCTCGACTGGGAACTCTCGGGGATGCTCGACCTGTCCGGTGAGCTCGGCTCGACCGCGCTGAGCCTGGCGAAGGGTCCCGGCTTCGACGACATCCGGCCCGCCATATTCCGGTCGGTCCTCGACGGCTACGTCGCGGGAGGCGGAGTGCTGCCGCCGCCGGGGCCGAGCTGGTTCGCGTACCTGATCGGCGGCTGGCTCGGGCACACGAGGTGGAACATCCTGCGGTGCCTGGCCGGTGCCGAGGCGAGCACCGGCCCGGACCTCGCGCTGTCACACGAGTCCGTACGCAACGGCGTGCGCGGCCTGCCCGACCTGTTCGGCCGCCTGCCGCAGCTGCGGGCGCTGCTCGCGTGACCGGTGCTCAGCTGCCCCGCAGCGAGTTCATGTCGACGGCGCGGGCCAGGTCGGCGGTGCTGACCAAGCCCACTGGCAGGCCGCCGACGACCACCAGCGCGGGCAGCCGCCCGGCCATGATCTGGCGGGCCGCGTCGGCCAGCGGCGTGTCCGGGGCCAGCAGCAGCACCCGGTCCGGCGGCACCCGGATGTCGCGCAGCGTCTGCTCATCGCGCTGCGCGGCAGTGGTCCGGGCCAGGGCCGACAGGGTCACCAGCCCCGCCGCGTCGCCGTCGGGGCCCAGCACCGGGTAGGCGTCGGCCGGGCGGTGCTGCCGGGCCACGGCCACGAAGTCCGCGACCCGCTGGGTGACGTACCCGCAGACCGGCAGGGCCGCCATCGCGTCGGCGACGGTCAGCCCGGCCATCGCCGTACGCACCTGGAAGTCGGTCTGCTCGGCCTGTGCCGCGAACAGCAGGAACCAGCCCAGCAGCACCAGCCACAGCCCGCCCACGCTGTGCAGGTACACCACCTGCAGCATGCCGCCGAGCACCAGCAGCAGGCTGACCGCCATCCCCGCGTACGCCGCCGTCCGCTGCGCCACGGCCCGGTCGCCGCGCCACCACCACACCGCCGCCCGCAGCACCCGGCCGCCGTCCAGCGGTGCCCCGGGCAGCAGGTTGAACACCGCCAGCACCGCGTTGACCAGGGCCAGCCACGCCAGCGCGACCCACGCCAGCGCCCACAGGCCGACCAGGTACACCCCGGCCGCCAGGGCGCCGAACACGACCGCCGCGCCGAGGCTGGCCGCGGGACCGGCCAGCGCCACCAGCAGGTCGGCCCGCGCGTGCGGCGGCTCGGACTCCAGCTCGGCGACCCCGCCCAGCAGCCACAGCGTGATCCGGCGTACGCCCACCCCGTAGTGCCGGGCCACCACCGCGTGGCACAGCTCGTGCGCCAGCAGCGAGCCCAGGAACAGCACCGTCACCGCGATCGCGACGGTCCAGTACGCGACCGCCGCCCCGCCCGGCGCGCCCAGCGGCAGCACCCCGGTGGCCAGGCCGTGCCCGAGCAGCACCATGATCGCGAGCGCGGACCAGTGCACGCCGACCGGGATGCCGGCGATGGTGCCCAACGACAGCGTCGGTCGCATCGGCTGCCTCCTGCAGCCATCATCCCTCGCCCGCGGCCGCGTCGGCCCTGCCTACAGCGGCGGCGCCGTGAACAGGCCCCGGTCGGGGTCGTTGAACGTCTGCCGGCCGACCAGCTCGCTCATCGGGTTCGCGGTGCCCCACTGGTCGGAGACGTGCGGGTCGGAGGAGTCGTACACGTGCGGGTGCCAGCGGTCCTCGTCGAGCTCCTCCAGCTCGGTGGTGTACTCGACCACGTTGCCGTGCGGGTCGCGGAAGTAGCTGAACGTGTTGTCGCCCGCCGTGTGGCGGCCCGGCCCCCACACCTTCTCCACCCCGGCCCGGATCATCCGGCCGCAGCCGCGCATGAACTCGTCCAGCCCGCGCAGCTCGAACGACGCGTGGTGCAGCGCCACGTGCGGGCCGCGCGACACGGCCAGGCTGTGGTGCCAGCTGTTGCAGCGCAGGAACCACATCAGGTCGCCGCGGTGCGGATGGCTCAGCCGGTCGGACAGGGCAAAGCCCAGGTGCCGGGTGTAGAAAGCGGCCGTCGCCTGCGGGTCGGGGGAGTTGACCACCACGTGCGACAACCGCACCGGCACCGACTCGCGGGCCTCGATCCGCCGGTGCGCGCGCGGCCGCACGTCGGCGGAGACCTCCACAGTACGGCCGTCGACGTCGAAGAACCGGAAGCCGTAGCCCCCGCCCGGGGTCGACAGCGGGCCCGGCTCGCCGACCAGCCGCACCCCGTCGCGGCCCAGCCGCTCGGCGAGGACGTCCACGTCGGCAGGGGACGCCGCCCCGAACGCGATCAGGTCCAGCCGCTTGTCCGCGGCCCGGCGCACCCGTACCGCGTACTGCTCCGGTGAACCCGCCGCGGCCAGGAACGCCACCCCGGTGTCGGTGGCGACCTCGGTCAGACCCCACGTCCCGGTGAAGAACGCGACCTGGCGGTCGAAATCGGGCACCGCCAGGTCGACATGGCGCAGGTGGGTGATCAGACGCTGTGACAAGCTCGGGCTCCCTCGCGCACCGGCGGCGGCACACTCCGCCACCGCGCGATTCTTCCCGCCGCGACCGACCCGGCCCTCCGCGACGCGCCGCATCGCCGCAGCTGGGCTGGCTTGCAGTTTCGGGGAAAGTGCTGGAATCTCGGCCTTGATTCGTGCAGTTTCCCCGAAACCGCAGCCACCGGCGGCTACGGCAAGCGGGCGCGCGGGTCAGATCCGGTTGTAGGCGCGCAGCGTGCGCAGTGCGCGGAGGGTCTCGATCCCCCGGTATTCGAGCGTGGACGCCTGCCCCGGCGGCTGCCAGGTGATGGCCCAGCCGCCGTCGTCCTGCTGGTCGCGGGTCAGCCGGTCCAGATGCCCCTCGATCGCGGCGTCGTCGAACAGGGCACGCCACGGGCTGTCCGGGGTCGGGGCCAGATGCAGCGGCGTCACCCCGTACTCCGGGTCGGCGGGGTCGGCGCGGAAGTGGTGGAGCTTGCCGAGCCAGCTGGGGACGTGGGCGGCGACGGCGGCGGCCCGCTCGCGGTCGGGCACGTCCGCGAGGAACTGCACGACCTCCAGCAGGGTGTGCGCGTCCTCGCCGATGCCTGACTCCAGGCCGGCCCAGGTCCACTCGGTGGCCCGGTCCAGCCACGGGTGGACGGCCCCGACGCGGTGCAGTCGCCCGGCCAGGCCGGCCGTCGGGTTCAACCCGGGCACGTATGTCCAGTCCGCCCAGTGCTCAGCGCGCGGGTAGCCCTCCATCACCGGGAAGGCCAGCGGCACCGCGCCGTCGGGGGCGGCCACCGAGCCGAGCCAGTCGCACGCGCCGCCGACCAGCGCGGCCACGCCGGGCTCGGCGTACCAGCCTGGACGCCCGTGGCCGACCGCGAGCAGCACGTCGAGGGCGAACTCCACGTCGATGGGCAGGCTCGCCGGGCAGCGCTTGTCGGGCTCGAGACCGTGCCCGAACCCGCCGTCGGCGTTGCGGTAGGCCCGGACCGCGTCGATCACCCCGGCCGGGTCGTCGCCGTCGAACAGCACCGCGGTGAGGCGCCGCTCCACCAGGCGGCCCTCCCGGTCGAGGAAGGCCCGGCCCGCGCCCAGAACGTCGTCGGTCATGGCCGGATTCTCACACGGCCCACCGACATCGCGGGCGCATCGCCCCGATCGCGGGTCGGAGGCGATGCGCCCGCGGGCGGGGCGGCCGACCGTTGCGGGTCGGCCGCCCCGGGCCTGGCTACGGCAGCTGCTTGCTGCCGTACACCGTGACCTGGTCTGGCCCGGCCAGGATGCAGAGCAGCGAGCACGCCGTGGCCGACGAGGGCGAGGTGACCGACTTCGGCGTCCCCGGCGGGGCGTTCGGCGCCAGGTACGACGCGGTGGCCGTGTTCGTCAGCGGCAGCAGGAGCAGGAACGACGAGCAGTAGATCTGCTTGCTCTCCCCGGCGGCCAGCTTGAACGTGCCCGCCGCGGCGGCGCACCCGGGCGTCACCGGGTCGTTGACGGTCACCGTCTCGGCGCTGACCGGCCCGGCGTTGCTGACGGTGATCCGCCAGTACGCCGTACCGAGGATGCCGAGCAGCCCGGCCGGGCTGGTCTTACCCCACGGCCCGACCCCGCCGGGGCCGCACCGGGTGGCCCGGCTGTCACGGCAGATCTCCTTCTCGATGCTGACGTGCGGGCTGCACGCCGCACCCGCCGCGACTCCGATCTTGACGGTGTTCGAGGTGAGGGCACCGGCGGTGTCGGTGCCGATGGCGGTGTTGTCGACGTTGGTGACGGTGCACGCGGAGTTCACCGTCGTCTGGAAGCACACCTGCGGCGGGTCGCCGATGAACCCGGCGATGAGGTGCGGCTCGTTGCCGTTGCCGAAGTCGTCGACGTTGTTCAGGCGCAGGGCCGCGTCCACGACGATCTTCGGGTACGTCGTGGTCGAGATGCCCGACAGGTCGACGGTGCCGTCGGCGGCGAACCCGACGGTGTCGATGACGGTGCCGTCCGGGGTGCTGATCGTGGCCGAGCTGTTGGCCAGGTCGACGTTGGCCAGCGCGATGTCGTCCAGCCGGGCGTTCTGGTAGTTCTTGACGTGGTCGGTGCCGCCGTCGCAGTAGAAGTCCGGCGTGGCCAGGGTGATCGACGCGCCCGCGTGGAAGCACGGCGACGCCCCGGTGATCGGGTCCTCGGAGAACAGCATCCCCGCGTCGCCGAGGCCGATGAGGCACTGGGTGACCTCGTCGTAGTCGTACCCGTAGTCGCGGGTGACGCCGTTGTTGACGGCCGGGTGGTTGTTGGGGAACGGCATGCCGGTGCAGACCGCCGCGGTGGTCCAGTCGTAGCAGCCGGTGGAGCCGGGCAGCCCGCCGCCCCACAGCGGGAGGTAGCTGCGCAGGTGGCCGTCGGGCGCGGTGATCGTCTCCGGCCGGAAGGTCAGCGCGCCGGCGGGCAGCGCGCCCAGGTTCGGCGCGGCCAGCGCGGAGCCGTCGGTCGCGGCGCAGAACACCTGGTACGGGCTGGACACCATGGGGATGCAGGCCCCGTCGGGCTGGCCCGACGTGGTGTACGACGTGAAGACGCCGTACGTGTACATCGAGGTGTTGCCGAAGGTGCGGTAGGCGGCCCAGCCGTCGCAGGCGGTGGCGGTCGCCGGGTCGAAGCAGCCCAGCGTGGGTGCCGGGCCGCTCTGCGACGAGGAGGCGAACAGCTTGTCGCCGACCAGGGTCAGCGAGCCGAAGAAGTTGCCGTTGGGCCGGTCGGGCAGGATCGCCGCGTACGGCTGGCCCGCGCAGGGGGCCTGCGTGGCCATGGTCAGGCACAGCACCGCCCCGGTGCTGGCCACGCCGTAGAGGTTGCCGCCGTGCTCGACGAACCCGCCCACGCTGTAGGCCTCGGGCGCGGCGCCGTAACCGATGAGCGGGAAGAAGCCGCAGTTGGCGCGGGCGTCCAGGTCGAGGCAGCCGACGCCGATCGAGGCGGCGGTGATGGCGGGGTAGTACAGCGTCCCGGCCCGCTCAGGGTCGAAGACGAACTGCGGTGCCATGCCGCTGGCGATGTCACCGGTGTTGCCGCTGCCCAGCGGGCCGGGTGTGGTGTTGAGCGGCCGCGGCCAGGGGCCGCCCGCGCAGGGCTGCGCGGTCAGCAGGTCGGTGCAGACGACCTTGGGCGAGGCCGCGCCGAGGTGGTGGTAGGTGTTCCACGCCTCGACGGCGCCGCTGTCGGACCGGTACAGCACGGGGGTGAAGCCGTCGCCGCCGGTGGGGGAGGTGATGACCCGTACCGGGGGCAGCAGGATCCGGGTGAGGCTGGTGCCGCCGGGGTTGAGGGCCGGGATGGTCGCGCGCACCGCGACCGTGCCGGCGGCCGGTTCGGTGTTGCCGAAGGTGGTGCCGTCGGTGGACCACTGCCGGGTCCAGTCCGGCGGCACCCGCAGCGAGCCGTTGACGTAGCCGTGCCCGGAGCTGATCGGGTCGGTGACGGTGACCGGGCCGCCGGTGCCGCCGTCGGCGTAGGAGACGGTCCAGTTGAGCAGGTCGCCGTGCGAGGCCGGGTCGGCACCCGGGTGGGTCACGTTCTGCGCGCTCTTGGTCAGGGAGCCGGCCGCCTGCGCGGTGGGGACGCCGGCGGCCGGTCCGGCCGGCGCCAGGGCCAGTGACAGAGCCAGTGACAGAGCCAGCAGCGCGGCGGCGTACGGCCAGTGCCGCAGCCTTGGTGATCGTCGCACGATTGTCGCCTCTTTCCGTCGTGATCCGGCGGTGGCCGCGATCTGAATCGGGTGTGGGAAACCGCCCCGTCCTGCGTGAAGTCGGGGCGGCGACCGTAACCCATCGAGCAATCGCTTTACTTGAATGAGGCGTTGAGCGCGCCGCTCTTTCCCCGGATCGTGTGAATCAAACGCTTCGATTCGTGAGCGAATGGTGAGTGATACGACCATTCACCGAAGTACGGCCGCCGATTCGCGTCCGGGCAAGGGGAGCGCAAGGGTAGGACAAGGGCTTTCCCTGTTTCGGCCCGGCCCGGCGGCCGGACATGCTGGCACCGACCGCGGCAGCGCAGCCGCCCCTTCACCCCGGAGCGCAGCATGGACCTCGACACCGTCGTCGACACCGTGTACGCGGCCGCGCACCTGAGCGCCGCGCCCGACACCGGCCTGGGCATCGCCGTGGCCACCGTCGACGGGCACCTGCACGGTGCGGGGGACTGGTGCGAACCGTTCCCGGTGCAGAGCATCGCCAAGGTGTTCGCCCTCACCCTGGTGCTGTCCCTGGACGGCGACCGGTTGTGGACCCGGGTCGGCCGCCGCCCCTCCAGCCGCCTCTACAACGCGGTCTCCGAACTCGACATCGAGCACGGCATCCCGCGCAATCCGCTGCTCAACGCCGGTGCGCTGGTCGTCGTCGACCGGCTGCTGGAGCTCACCGGGGGCCAGGGCTGCCACCAGGTGCTGGACCTGCTCCGGGTCGAGTCGGCCAACCACGGCATCGAGATGGACCCGGTCACCGTCAAGGACGAGCGCGACCGGTCCGAACGCAACATCGCCATCGCGCACCTGATGGCGGCATACGGCAACCTCAGCCTGCCGGTGGAGGCGGTGCTGGCGCACTACCAGTGGCAGTGCGCCATCGCCGCGAGCTGCCGCGACCTCGCCCTGGCCGGGCTGTACCTGGCGCGGGCCGGGGTGCGGGCCGACGGCCGCCGCCTGCTGAGCCCCGCCGACACCCGGCGGGTCAACGCCACCATGCTCACCTGCGGGGCGTACGACGCCAGCGCCGAGGTCGCACACCGGGTCGGGCTGCCGCTGAAGACGGGGGTGGGGGGAGGGATCCTGGCCGTGGCGCCCCGGGTGGGCACGGTCTGCGTGTGGGGTCCCGGCCTGGATCCCTCCGGCAACTCCGTCACGGGGCTGCTGGCCCTGGAGCACTTCGCCACGCTGACCGGCTGGTCGGTGTTCTGAGACGGCGCCGGCGACCCGGCGCGCGACGCGGGGCGGGTGCCGCCACCTCCGGCCTGGGGGGCGCACCCGCCTTGCCCGTCAATCGTGGTCGTACACCGTCGTGGCGATGCCGCGGGCGCACAGCGTACGCACGATCATCGGTTCGATCCGGTCCCACCTGCCGCCCGCCAGCCCGCAGCCGATCCGCGGCATGTGCACCGAGGCCTCCAGCCGGGCGGCCTGCTCGGCCAGCGTCGCCAGGCAGCGCTCCACCGCCTCGTAGCGGATCGGCGGCCCGTTGCTGCCGGTCTTGATGCCGCGCTGGCCGACCATGTTCGCCACCCACAGGTCCGGGGCGACCTGGACCAGCCGCACCGCGCCGAGCCCGAAGTCGTTGCCCGCCCGCTGGCGGTGCCAGGCCCGGAAGTCGCGCTCCGGCTCCGGCCAGCGCCGGGACACGGCCACCACGAACCCCTTGCCCCAGCCGCCGATGTCGTTGCAGACATGCGCGACCACCTTGGGCCCCTTGGCCTGCGGACTGGTCGCGTCGCCCTTGATGATCGACAACGTGCTCACGGCGGGCAGCATGCCAGCCGGGTACGACACCGGCCAGCGATTTCCTGCCCATCCTCCTAGGATGCCGTAGCGGGTGTGACGCCGCCGAGCCGGAACACGCCGGCGGGCCCGGGACGCGACGCCGCGTCCCGGGCCCGCCGGAAGGTCAGGTCAGCCCGCGTTGCCGAACGCGGTGACCGCGTGGGCCTTGCCGAGCGTGCCGTGGATCGTCACGACCCAGTACTCGCCGGTGTCGAAGTGCGCGTTGTAGACCCAGTGCGGCTCGGGGGAGAGGGTGAGGTCGTAGCCGAAGGGCGGCGGCTCCACCACGATCGAGTCGACGATGGACTGCGAGGCCAGCGTCACCATGCGGGGCTCGTTGCGGTTGACGAACGCGTCGAGGAACTCGCGGGCGTACTTCTCCGGGTCCTTGTGGTACACCGTCAGGTCCAGCTTGAACTCGGTGACCGGGTGGTCGGTGGCCCCGTTGCGCAGCCGGATCACCACGTCGGAGCCGAGCTTGTTGCGGTAGGTGCAGTAGCTCGACCCCATCGCGCCGTCGCAGTTCACGAACGTCCAGTGCCCGTCGATGTTCGGGGTGCCCACCGCGTGCAGCTGCTGGTAGGCGTCGTTCTGCATGAGCGTGTGCAGCTTGGCGGTGTCGCACTTGAGCCAGGCCTTCATCACGTCCAGCGCCGCCCCGTCGCCGCCGGTGGCGGTGCCGCTCATGCCGCAGCCGGAACCGGGGCCCGTACCGGTCGGGGAGGTGCTCGGGCCGGGCTCGGCCGAAGCCGCGGGTTCGGGGGACAGCGTGGTGCCGGCCGTCGCGACCGCGCCGGGGGTGGCGGCGGGCTTGCCGCCGCATCCGGCGGCCAGAACGGCCAGCCCGACGATGATCGCCGTGAGGGTGGCGGGCCTGCGCATGGCGGTTCCTCCAGGAGCTGCTCGGGGGGTGCTGATCTCTTCACGGTAGGCGTGGACGGGGCCGCGCACCTCAGCGCTGGTACGGATCTTTGCCCGGCGTCTGGTCTGCGTACCGGACCGGAGTCCCCCGGTACCGATTCACGCACGGGCGCCGCCGCCCCGGCGGTGGCAGGATGGGCTGGTGCCCGAGCTGCCAACTCCGTACGTCAGCGTCGACGTCGACGTGCTCGACCGCAACATCGCCCGCATGGCGGCCCACGCCGCCGCGCACGGCCTGTCGCTGCGTCCGCACGCCAAGACCCACAAGACCCTGCAGATCGCCAAGCGGCAGGTCGGGGCCGGGGCCACCGGCCTGACCGTGGCCACCGTCGGCGAGGCGGAGATCTTCGCCGCAGCCGGTTTCACCGACCTGTTCCTGGCGTACCCGCTGTGGGTCGACGCCGCGCGCGGCGCCCGGCTGGCGGCGCTGGCCGAGCGCGGCCGGGTCGCGGTGGGGGCGGACTCCGCCGAGAGCGTGCGGGCACTTGCCCAGCACGCGGGCGCCGCGATCGAGGTGATGGTCGAGATCGACTCCGGGCACCACCGCAGCGGCGTCGCGCCGGCCGAGGCCGGGACGGTCGCGGCGGCGGCGCTGCGGGCCGGGCTGCGGGTTCGCGGCGTGTTCACCTTCCCCGGCCACGGGTACGGCCCCGGCCAGCCCCCCACCGCCGCGGCCGACGAGGCGGCGGCCCTGGCCGCGGCCGCCGACGCGCTGCGCGCCGCGGGCGTGCAGCCGCAGGTGGTCAGCGGCGGCTCGACGCCCACGGCCCCGCTCACCGGCTCGGGCGTGACCGAGCTGCGTCCGGGCGTCTACGCCTTCAACGACGCCCAGCAGGTGGAACTCGGCGTCTGCGAGCCGGCGGAGGTGGCGCTGACGGTGACCGCGACGGTGGTCAGCCGCCGCCCGGGGCACGTCATCCTCGACTCGGGCAACAAGGTCCTGGGCGCCGACCGCCCCGCGTGGACCACCGGCTTCGGGCGCCTGGTCGACCTGCCCGAGGCGCGGATCGTCACCGTGTCGGAGCACCACGCGACCGTGGTCCTGCCCGATCCGGCCGACCTGCCGCCGGTCGGCACGCGGGTGCGGGTCATGCCCAACCACGTGTGCGCGGCGGTCAACCTCGCCGACGAGCTCGTGGTCACCTCGGCGGGCCAGGTCGTGGACCGGTGGCGGGTGGCGGCCCGGGGCGCCAACAGCTGATACCGGCCGAACGCCGCGCCGCCGCCCAAACGTCCGGCGCCGATTACCGGTGCCCGGAAGTGGGTAAACGTCTCACATGGAGATCATCGAAGGTATTCCGGCCGACGAACTGGCTGACGAGGATCTGCTGCGAGAGTTGGAGAGCCTGGGGCGGACCCGGGTGCAGACGCTGCGGCACGGCTCCGACGACGCGCTGCACACGCACACCGAGCGCTCCCGGGAGCTGGAGCGCGAATACCTGCGCAGGTTCCCGCAGCGCGAGATCGATCCGCAGCGCACCCGCGACGGTTCCCGCGCCGACCTGGGCTGACCTGCGGGGCCGTGCCTTGATCGCGATTCCGGCCGACCGTCCGATGTCGACGTGTCGTACCGCGACCGCAGACTCTGTGCCATGTTCGATCAGGCACCTGGGCTGTTCGGTTACGGCACGACCGATCCCGACGGCCACCGGCTCCCGCACACCTATGTCGTGATCGATTTGGAGACGACCGGCCTGGCCGACGACGACCGCATCGTCGAGATCGCCATGGCCCGGGTCGAGGACGGGGTCGTCGTCGACGAGTGGGCCACCCTCATCGACCCCGGCCGCGACCCCGGTCCGACGTACCTGCACCACATCTCGGCCGACATGGTGCACGGGGCGCCGACGTTCGCGCAGATGGCGCCGGAGATCCTGGCCCGCCTGGCCGGTGCGGTGGTGGTGGCCCACCACGCGCCGTTCGAGGAGCGGTTCCTGGCCGGGGAGTTCGCGCGGGCGGGCGTGGCGACGCCGGTGATCCCGGCGCTGTGCACGCTGCGCCTGGCCCGCACGGTGCTCGCCTCGCCGAACTACAAGCTGTCGACGTGCTGCGAGATCTCCGGGATCACCCTGTACGACGCGCACACGGCGCTGGGTGACGTGCGGGCGACGGCGATGCTGCTGCCGCGGCTGCTGGCCCAGTCGCCGGGGCTGACCTACCCGGTGCCCGCGGCGGTGGCGCCGCGCCAGCGGACCGCGGTCACGCCCCGCACCCGGGTCACGAACCTGCGTAAGGGCACCGGCGGGTGGATGCGCTCGCTGCTGGCGAAGCTGCCGTACTCGATGGCCGACCACGACCCGGTCGGGGCGCAGCCGTACCTGGACGCGCTGGCCGACGCCCTGGTCGACGGCCGGTTGACCGGCCGCAAGGCCAGGCTCCTGGGCCGGCTGGCGGGGCGGGCCGGGATGGGGGCGACGCAGGTCGCGGCGCTGCACCGGCGGTTCCTGGACGGGCTGCGCGACGCGGCGGTGGCCCAGCCGGAGCTCAGCGCCGACGAGCAGCGGCAGCTGGTGGCCGTGGCGCGGCTGCTGGACCTGCCGGACTACTTCGCCGACCTGGTCACGGTGCCGGTGCAGGCCGGTGCGGCGCGGGCGACCGGCCCGCGGGTGTGGTGCAGTCCGGCGGTGCCCGCGCAGGTGCGCCGCCGGATCGGGCAGGCGGGCTACCGGCTGGCGACCAACCTGACCCGGGGCCTGGCCACGGTGGTGGTGGCCGACGCCGACGCCGACGACCCGCGGGTGCGCCGCGCCCGGGAGCTGGGCCTGTCCGAGGTCGGGGTGGGCGAGCTGGACCGGCTGCTGCCCGCCGAGCCCGCCGACCGGCCGCGGGCGGCGCTGCTGCCCGCCCCGGCGGCGCCGGCGGGCTGGTACACCGATCCCACGGGTCGGCACTACTACCGGTACTGGGACGGCCGGGTCTGGACGGCCCAGGTCAGCCCGGGGGACGGCACCCGGACCAGCGATCCGCTCGGCTGATCACATCGCCGGGCGGCCGGTCTGGTAGAGCCACGCGTCGAAGAAGCCGCCCAGCGGCCGTCCGGCGAGCTTCTCGGCCAGGTTGGTGAAGTCGCCGGTGGTGGCGTTGCCGTCGCGGTGGGCGGTGGCCCAGGTGCGCAGGATGGCGAAGAACGTGTCGTCGCCGACCTGTTCGCGCAGCGCGTGCAGGGTCATCGCGCCGCGCTGGTAGACGCTGTCGGAGAACAGGCCGCCGCGGCCGGGGTCGCCGGGCGGCACCGACCAGATGCGGCTGTCGTCGTGGCGGTAGAGCCGGTCGAACCGCTCGCGTACGGTGCCGTCGCCCTCGTGCTCCTGCCACATCCATTCGGCGTAGGTGGCGAAGCCCTCGTTGAGCCAGATGTCGCGCCACCGGGTCAGCGACACGCTGTCGCCGAACCACTGGTGGGCCAGTTCGTGGGCGACGGTGACGGTGTCGGGGCCGCGCCGGAACGTCGAGGCGGGGTAGATCGGCCGGGTCTGGGTCTCCAGGGCCTCGTCGATGCGCTCGTCGTCGACGACGACGCCGCCGTAGGCGTCGAACGGGTACGGCCCGAACCACTGTGCGAGGAAGTCGGTGATCTCCGGGGTGCGGGCCAGGGCCTGCTGGGCGTCGTCGCCGCGGACGGTGTCGGCGACGGCGGTGACCAGGGGCCTGCCGTCGTGCTCGCCGGTGGTGACGCGGTACTTGCCGATGGCGAGCATCGCCAGGTAGGGCGCCATCGGGGCGGTGACCTCCCAGCGCCAGCCGGTCCAGCCGCCCTTGCTGGAGGTGCCGGCCGGTACGCCGTTGCTGATCGCGGCGAGCCCGTCGGGGACGGTCACCTCGATGGTGTAGTGGGCCTTGTCGCGGGGGTGGTCGTTGACGGGGAACCAGGTGCTGGCCGAGGCGGGTTCGCCCATGGCCACGGCGCCGTCGCGGGTGCGGAAGAATCCGCCGCTGCCGAACCTGCGGTCCTCGATCGGGCTGGGCGTGCCGCCGTACCCGATGGTGGTGACGAACGTCTGCCCGGTGGTGAGGGGCGTGGCGGGGGTGACGACGAGTTCGTCGCCGTCGTGTCCGGTGGTGGCGGCGGTGCCGTCGACGTCGGCTCTGGTCACGGTCAGGCCGTGCAGGTCCAGGTGGAACGCGGTGAGGTCGCGGGCGGTGGTGGCGGTGATGGCGGCGGTGCCGTCGAGGCGGCCGGTGGCCGGGTCGTAGCGGAGGTTGAGGTCGTAGGAGGAGACGTCGTAGCCGCCGTTGCCGGCAGTGGGGAAGTAGTCGTCGCCGAGTCCGGCGGGGTCGAAGCCGGCGGTCTCGGGTGCGGGCAGGCGCGGGTCGGCGGTGAACAGCGGTTTCGTCGCGGGTGAGCCGCAGCCCGCGAGCAGTGCCACGGCTGTGGCTCCCGCCATCCATCTGCGCATCGCCATCGTGCCCTCCCCGTGTGTGGATACCCACGGTAACCGGGCAAATTGGTGCAGATGGTGTGGTCGGCGGGATGACCCGCCGATTCCCAGCCGTTTCCGAGCTTGGTCAGCGGCCGGTGCCGCGGCGGGCACGGGCGGCCCAGATCGCGTACGACGGGTCGCGGTCCAGGTTGTGCCGGTCGCGGTCGTAGCGGCGGGTGGTGCGCGGGTCGGCGTGGCCCATCGCGTCCTGCACGTCCTCCAGCGGCACCCCCTCCGACCGGGCGGTGGTCGCGAACGCGTGCCGCAGCGAGTGCGGCGACAGCTGCGCCGCGCTGGGGATGCCGGCCTGCTCGGCCAGGCGCCGCACCAGCAGGAACACGGCGTGCCGGTCCAGTGGGCGGCCGTGGCGGGTGACGAAGACCGGGCCGCTCAGCTCCTCGGGCGTGACCCCGGCCGCGTCGGCGCGCTGGCGCACGTACCCGTCCAGCGCCGCCGAGGTGCCCGGCGCCAGGGCCCGGCGGCGCGGCTTGCCGCCCTTGCCGGAGAACCGCACGGTGCGGTGCCCGCGCTCGTGCCCCAGGTCGGACAGGTCCAGGCGCACCGCCTCCCCGACCCGCAGGCCCAGGTCGGCCAGCAGCGTGATCAGGGCGAAGCTGCGGGCCGAGTCCGCCTCGGCGGCGCGCAGCAGCGCGTCGACCTCGGCCGGGCTCATCCCGATCGTGGCGGAGTGGTCGCGCGACACCTGGGGCCGGTCGGCGCCGTGCACCGGGTTGGCGGGCACCACGCCGAGCTTGACCAGGAAGTCGTACCAGCTGGACAGGCCCGACATCTTCCGGGCGACGGTGGTCGGCGCCAGCGTCCGGCCGCTGCGCGGGTCCACGGTGCCCTCCAGTGCCCGCGCGTAGTCGTTGACGTGCGTGAACATCGCCCGCAGCGGTTCGACGCCCTGCTCGCCGCACCAGCCCAGGTACGCGGCGACGTCCCGCCGGTACGCCTCGCGGGTGTTGTCCGACAGCCGCCGGTTGTTCAGCCACGCCTCGGTGAAGTCCACATACTCCTGCACCGAGGCGGCCAGCGCCGCCGTCTGCCGGGGCACCACGATCTCACCGCTCACTCCGCCGAGCCTACCGGCCAGTCGCGACACTCGATCATCTACCATGCCACTCGTGCGGGACATCGCGGTCTTCAGTGGCAGTGCTCACCCGGAACTGGCGGCGGAGATCTGCGCCCACCTCGGGGTGCCGCTGCACCCGGTGCGGGTCTCGCGTTTCGCCAACGACTGCCTCGAGGTGCAGCTGGGCGCCAACTGCCGCGAACGCGACGTGTACCTGGTGCAGCCGCTGGTCCCGCCGGTGCAGGAGCACCTGGTCGAACTGCTGCTGATGCTCGACGCGGCCCGGGGCGCCTCGGCGGCCCGGATCACCGTCGTGCTGCCGCACTACGCCTACGCCCGGTCGGACAAGAAGGACGCCCCGCGCATCTCCATCGGCGGCCGCCTGGTCGCCGACCTGCTCAAGACCGCCGGCGCGGACCGGGTGCTGGCGCTGACGCTGCACTCGCCGCAGGTGCACGGCTTCTTCAGCATGCCCGTGGACCACCTGCACGCGCTGCGCGAACTGGCCACCCACTTCAGCCAGTACGACCTCACCGACACGGTCGTGGTCTCACCCGACCTGGGCAACGCCAAGGAGGCGGCCGCGTTCGCGCGGCTGCTCGGCACGCCGGTGGCGGCGGGGGCCAAGCAGCGCTACAGCGACGACCGGGTGCAGATCAGCGCCGTGATCGGCGACGTCGCGGGCAAGCACGTGATCGTGCTCGACGACGAGATCGCCAAGGGCAGCACTGTCATCGAGCTGATGGAGCACCTGCGCGGCCTGGACGTCCAGTCGATCCGGCTGGCGTGCACGCACGGGCTGTTCTCCAGCGGGGCCCTGGACCGGCTCAGCGGGCAGCCTGGGGTGCTGGAGATCGTGTGCACGAACTCGGTGCCGATCGCGGCCGACAAGCGCGTACCGAAGCTGAAGGTCCTGTCCGTCGCCCCGGCGCTGGCCGAGGCGATGCGCCGCATCCACAACGGCGAGTCGGTCAGCGCCCTGTTCGCGTGAGCGTCGAGCTGGTCGCCGGACACGGGGTCAGGATCGAGGGCTGGCCGGACCTGACGTACGGCATGCCCGTCGACGAGGTGCATGCCCTGGTCGAGCGGCGGACGGCGCTGCACCGCCGGGGGTGGGTCTGCGGGCTCGCCTGGACGCGGGGCTGGGACCTCGGCGGGGTGAGCGTCCGGGCCGGTGGCGGCCCGGACGGGCTCACCTCCACCTTCGACGTCGACCGGCGGACGGTGTTCCAGCACGCGGGACGGGAAGGCCTGGCAGCCCATCAGCCGGTCGTGTTCGCGGGTGTGGACGTGTTCGGCTGGGACGCCGGCGAGGTCGTGGAGTGCCTGCGCGCCGACGGCCACTACGTGTCGGCGGGGCGGCAGATCGTACGGGTCGGCGCCGAGTTGTGCCTGTTCCGCTGGCAGCAGTCCATCGCCCCTTTCACCACCGCGTCGCTCACCCTGCCCCGGTCTTAGGCGGGCATCGGCCAGCACGCGGCAGGCCGCGACGGTACGGTGACCTCGGCGACCGCGTATCGGCGACACGGCAAGGGGGACGGCGCATGCGGCTGGGTGTACACATCGTCAACTTCGACTTCCCGGGCGGCGCCCCGGCGATCGGGCCGACACTGGCGCGGGCCGGGCAGGCCGCGGAGGCGGCCGGGGTGGACAACATCTCGGTGATGGACCACTACCTGCAGATGGAGGGCATGGGGCTGGGGGAGCCGGACGCGCCGATGCTGGAGGGCTACACCACGCTGGGGTTCCTGGCCGGGCAGACCCGCACCGTCGAGCTGCAACTGCTGGTCACCGGCGTCACGTACCGGCATCCGGGCCTGCTCGCGAAGATCGTGACCACGCTGGACGTCCTGTCGGGCGGCCGGGCCGCGCTCGGCATCGGCGCCGCCTGGTACGACCGCGAGCACGCCGCCTTCGGCGTACCGTTCCCCCCTCTGCGCGAGCGGTTCGAGCGGCTGGAGGAGACGCTGCAGATCGTCCGCCAGATGTGGAGCGAGGACACCGGGCCGTTCCAGGGCAGGCACTACCGCCTCGCCGAGACGGTCAACTCGCCGCAGCCGCTGTCGCGCCCCCACCCGCCCATCATGATCGGCGGCATGGGTGAGAAGAAGACCCTGCGCCTGGTCGCGAAGTACGCCGACGCCTGCAACCTGTTCGCCGGGCCGCAGGCCGGACCCGACGTGATCGCGGCCAAGCTCGCCGTCCTGGCCGCCCACTGCGCCAGCGAGGGAACCGACTACGCCCGCATCCGCAAGACCATCACCTGGGCCCCGTTCACTCCGGACGCGGACTCCACCCCGCAGTTCCTGCGGCAGATGGCGGCCTTCGCCGAGGTCGGCGTCGACCAGGTGCATCTGATGCCGTCCGGCACCGACCCGGTCGGCTACATCGAAGCCCTCGGCAGGCACGTCGTACCCGCGCTGCGCGACCTGTGAACCGCGGGCAGCTCGCTGTGGTCGAGGATGGCGCCTGCGGCTGCGCGCTGTGCGGGGACGACCTGCCCGCGCGACCGACAGGGTCTCCAGTTCCGCGATCCGCTCGCCGGAGACCCAGCTGTCGTCTCAGGGGCCGGTGAGGACGTGCTCGACCAGGCGGATGAGGACCTCTTTGGAGGAGTCGCGGCGGCGGGCGTCGCACAGCAGCACCGGCACGTCCGGCTCCAGGTTCAGCGCCAGCCGTACGTCGCCGGTGGTGTACCGCTGCCCGTCTTCGAAGCAGTTGACCGCCACCACGAACGGCGTCATCCGGTCCTCGAAGTAGCCGATGCTGGCCCAGCTGTCCTTCAGCCGCCGGGTGTCGGCCAGCACGACCGCCCCGAGCGCCCCGAGCGCCAGCTCGTCCCACACGAACGAGAACCGCTCCTGCCCGGGGGTGCCGAACAGGTACAGCACCAGGTCGTCGCTGATGGTGATCCGGCCGAAGTCCATCGCCACGGTGGTGGTGTCCTTGGCCTCGACGCCGGACAGGTCGTCGACGCCGACGCTGGCATCGGTGAGGACCTCCTCGGTGCGCAGCGGCAGGATCTCGCTGACCGAGCCGACCATCGTGGTCTTGCCGACCCCGAAGTGCCCCGCGATGAGGATCTTCACGGCGGTGGGCAGGGTGAGGACCGCGGTGTCGGCCGCGGTGCCGGTGGAGGTGTCAGAGCGCGCGGAGTCCATGGATGACCGCCTCGAGCAGGGGCCGGTTCGGCGGGGCGAGCTCCGGCGCGGGTGATCTGGTGGTGATGAGCTGCTGGTCGAGCAGGTCGCCCAGCAGCACTTTCACGGTTCCTGACGGCAGGTCCAGGCGGGCGGCCAGCTCGGCCACCGACACCGGAAGCCGGCAGCAGCGCAGGATCTGCGCCGCCTCGGGGGACGTGCCGTCGTGGGCCGCGGGTGAGCGCAGCGCCAGCACGATGGAGATCAGGTCGAACGCGCCCCGCACCGGGCGGGTGCGGCCGGAGGTCATGGCGTACGGCCGGACGGTCGGTCCGGCGTCCTCCTGGGCCCACCCGCCCGCGGCGGCGGCGCTGCGCTCGTCCATCCGCGGCTCAGCGGGCGGGCACCGCGGGGGCGCGCATCGGCGTGGTGATGTACTGGCCGACCCGGACCACGAGCATCTCCATCTCGTACGCGGCGACGCCCACGTCGATGCCGGTGCCGGTGACCACGGCCAGGCAGGCGCCGTTGCCCGCGGCGGTGACGAACAGGTACCCCGTCCCGAACTCGATCATCGTGCGGCGTACGACGCTGTCGCCGAAGTGGCGGCCCGCGCCCCGGGCGAGGCTGCTCAGCCCCGACGCGGCGGCGGCCAAGTGGTCGGCGTCGCCGCGCTCCAGCCCGCGCGAGGCGGCCACCAGCAGGCCGTCGGTGGACAGGATGACGGCGTAGCGGGCCTCCACGACCCGGTGGACGAGGTCGTCGACCAGCCAGGCTAGGTCGGCGTTGGCGGTGGCTGCTCTGTCGGACATGGCTCGGCTTCCTGTCGGGGGAGGGCGACTGGCTTCTCGGTGGACGGACGGTGTTCAGTCGGCGGCCGGAGCAGGCCGCTCCGCGCGCTCGCGGCCCTGGTGGACCGCGTTGACGTAGGCGGCGAGGAACCGGCCCACCTCCGCGGGGGTGCGGCCGTTCGGGTACACCTCCGCTGTCTGCTCCAGTTCCTGCAGGTCCCGCGGTCGCGGCACCTGGACCGGCGGCGCGGCCGGGGCCTTGGGCCGCTTCTGGCGCCACGGCAGCCCGACGGGGGTCTGCGGCGTGTCGCCCGCGGCCGGCACGGGCACGCCCGTGGGCGGGGTGTCGGCGGCGACACCCCCGGGCGGGGTGTGGCTGTCCCAGGCCGGCCACGCCGCCGGGGCGGCGGCGGTCGCGGCGGCGACGGTCGCCAGCAGCCGCTCGTGGGGCCGCTCGGCACCGGCCGCCTCCTGGTCGAGGAACGCCGCGGGGACCAGCACCGAAGCCACCACCCCGGCGTCGGCCGAGCGCCGCAGCAGCACCTCGATGCGGTGCCGCGCGGCGAGCCGGCCGACCACGTAGAACCCGAGCCGGGCCGCTCCGGTGAGCTGGAACTCCGGCGGGTCGGCCAGCTGCCGGTTGGCCTCGGCCAGGTCCTGGTCGGTCATGCCCAGGCCCCGGTCCTCGATCTCGATGAGGTACCCGGCGGGGACCGCCCGCCCGGCCACCACCACGACCGTCTGCGGCGAGGAGAACGACAGCGCGTTCTCCATCAGCTCGGCCAGCAGGTGGATCAGGTCACCGACGGCCCGCCCGGCGACCGCGGCGGGGTCGGCCGAGCGCAGCCGTACCCGGGGATAGTCCTCGACCTCGGCCAGTGCGGCGCGGATGACGTCGATCAGCGGCACCGGGCCGCGCCAGGTGCGGCTGGCCGGCACCCCCGCCAGCACGACCAGGTTCTCGGCGTTGCGGCGCATCCGGGTGGCGAGGTGGTCGATGCGGAACAGGTCGGCCAGCTCCTCGTCGGTGACCGCCTGGCGCTCCATGTGGTCGATGAGTTTGAGCTGGCGGTGGACCAGTGCCTGGATGCGGTGCGACAGGCTCAGGAACACGTCGCGTACGCCCCGGCGCAGCGCCGCCTGGTCGACGGTGGCCTGGATCGCGGTCTGCTGCACCTCGTTGAACGCGTGCCCGACCTGCCCGATGTCGCCGGTGCCGTACGCCAGCGGCGGCGCCGCCTCGGCCACGTCGACCTCTTCGCCCAGCCGCAGCCGCTCCACCACCCGGGGCAGCCGGTGCTGGGCCAGGTCCAGCGCGGCCACGCGCAGTTCGGCGAGCTGGTCCTGGAGGTTGCGCAGGGTCCGGATGGTGAACCGGATCGACGCCACCACCGCGACCAGGCCCAGCCCGGCGGCCAGCACCAGCCGGATGACGATCCAGACCGCCGCACCCCGGAACCGCACCACGGTCAGGTCCGCCAGGGTCAGCACCAGCGTGCGCAGCGCCTCGATGGCACCGGTCGCGGTCGACCGCCACGCGGCCGCCTCGACGTGCGGCGCCGCCCCCGGCCCGGCCGCCATCAGCCGCGCCTCCAGGGCCCGCAGCGCGGTCAGTTCGGGCCCGGCCAGCAGCTGCTCGTACTCGCCCCGGTCCGGCTGCGGCAGCCGGTCGGCGACCTGGCGCGACAGGTACCGCTGGGCGCCGACGAGCTGGGTGAGCGTGGCCCGGTCGGTCTCGGTGAGGCGCCCGGCGGCCAGCACGCCGGAGACCACGGCGTCCTCGCGTGAGATCATCTCCTGGCTGTGGGTGAGCAGCACCAGGGTCGAGGTGTGGTAGATGACCTCGGAGTCGTCCCAGGCGGTGTAGGTGTCGTACACGTCGAAGCCGAGCTGGGTCAGGCCGGTGAAGTAGTCGCCGGCGGCGACCCGGTCCATCCGGCCGGCGTCGAGGTCGGACCGGTGCGGGGTCAGCGTGTCCAGGCCCGCGAGCAGGTCGGCCAGCCGGGCGTCGCTGGCGGCGCTGGTCGACCACTGCGCGGCGGTGCCCTTCAGTGCCCCGCGCAGCTTCGCCGCGGCCTGGTCGGTGGCGGCACGGGCGGAGTCCATCGCGGTACGCGACTCCGCCGTCCCCGCCGCGGCGTAGGCGACCGATTCGCGCCGTTCCTCCTGAACCGCCGCGATGAGCGCCTCGGTCGGCTTGGCGACCTGCTGCTCCAGGGTGGCCAGCCACACCAGGCTGACGCCCTCGCCGACGGTGACGTACGCCGCGAACGCCCACAGCGCCACCAGCGACGCCAGCACGGCGACGATCTTGTTCCGGAGACCGGGGTTGCGCGGTCTGTTCATGGCACCCGCTCATGCTCGGCTGACGACACGTCCGCGCCTGACCCGGGCGGGGCAGGCGCGTTCACTGCTCGCCCCGCGCCTGCGTACGCCTGCGAAGAGCGACCGGTCCGACACCTGACGTGAATGAACGTCGCACGAGTAATAGCAACGCGCTCCCGGCCGACATCGCACCGCCAGTGCGACGCCGCCAAACCTCAGCCTCGGGTACGGCCGGACACGACGAAGGCGTACGCCCGACTCCACCGTTCGGCCGTACGCCCCGTCACCGGCCTGCCCTCAGGACACGCAGAACTCGTTGCCCTCCGGGTCGGCCATCGCGATCCACGAGTGCGGACCCTGCTGCCCCTCCCACAGCCGCTTGGCGCCCAGCTGCTCCAGCCGCGCGGCCGTGACCTCCTTGCCGACCCCTTCGAAGCTCACGTCCAGGTGCATCCGGTTCTTGGCCGTCTTGCCCTCCGGCACCACCTGGAAGATCATCCGAGAGCGGACCGGGGAGCCGCGCCCGTCCACCGCCGCCTGCGGATCGCGGATGGCCTCGGCCGTGGCCCACACCAGCTCGCCGTCGAGGGTCATCACGTCGTCGGGCTTGGCGTGCCCGGCCGCCAGCATCTGCTTGATGAAGTCGCCGTGCCGCTCGACCTCCCACTCCAGCGCCCGCGCCCAGAACCGGGCCAGGGCATGCGGGTCGGCGCTGTCGACCGAGATCTGAAAGTTCGCTGCCATGCCCGCGACGCTACCGGCCACGTCCGACAAACCGCCGGTTATCGTGGCGGATGCGCATCCGCAGACTCGACCTCGGGTACTTCATCCGACCCGCCGCCGAAACCGGCGGCCCGCGGCCGCGAGCCGAGGCGGTCCTCGGCTACGTCGTCGAACACGACGGCCAGGTGCTGCTGTTCGACACCGGCATCGGCCGCCATCCGTGGACCGACGACCACTACCGGCCCAGGCCCCGGCCGATCGAACAGGCGCTCGCCGACGCCGGGCTCACCACCGGCGACGTCGACGTCGTGGCCAACTGCCACCTGCACTTCGACCACAGCGGCGGCAACCCCCGCTTCGCCCGCGTGCCGATCATGACGCAGGCGGCCGAACTGGACCTGGCCGGGCAGCCCGGGCATACCCTGCCCGGGCTGGTCGACTTCACCGGCGCCGACTACCGCCGCCTCGACGGCGACACCGAGATCTGGCCCGGCGTATGGCTCATCGCCACCCCCGGCCACACCGCCGGACACCAGTCCCTGGTGGCACTGCGCCCCGACGGCACGGTGGTGCTCGCCGGCCAGGCCCACGACTTCGCCTCCGAGTTCAGCACCGGCGTCCTGGGCCGCACCGCCGGGCTGGAGCACCCGGCGTGGCTGGAGCGCATCCTGTCCTTCGACCCCCGCCGGGTCCTGTTCGCACACGACGCCGCCGTCTGGGAACCCGCAACCGACTGGTCGCCCACCGGCCAACGGTGATCCACTCTGCGTGCGCGACGACATCGACCGGCGACTGCGCTGGACCCGCGACCTGATCAGCGACGACCCGGCCGTCCGCGAACGGGCCCTGCTGCGCCACGGCCTCATCGCCGACCCGCGCGCCACGCTGCCCGCAGACCTGCGCGGGCCGGGCCCGGACGGCACAATCGAGGCATGACCTCGACACCACCGGTGCACCCTGCCATCACCGACCGGACCGCCCAGCCGTACGCGGGCATCAGGCGCACCGTCACCATGCAGTCCATCCCGGAGATCGCCGACCGCATCCCGGAGATCATCGGCTGGCTGCTCGGCCGCGGCATCGCTCCGGCCGGAGCGCCGTTCCTCAAGTACAACGTCATCGACATGGAGCGCAGCCTGGAGGTCGAGGCGGGCGTCCCCGTCGGCGCCGAGATCACCGGCGAGGGCGAGATCTTCGGCGCGGTCCTGCCCGCCGGACGGTACGTCACCGTGACCCATCTGGGCCATCCCGACGGACTGGAGGCCGTCACCGGCGCCGTGCTCGGCTGGGCCGAGCAGCAGGGCCTGCGCTGGGACACCGTCGACACCGCCGACGGCGAACGCTGGACGGCCCGGCTGGAGCTCTACCACACCAACCCGATGGAGCAGCCGGATATGGCCAAGTGGGAGACCGAGCTCGCCTTCCGCCTGGCCGACTGAGCGGCAGTCGTGGACGGGCCCGTCCACGACTGCCGCTCAGGTCCCGCCCAACCCCGCCCGGCGCAGGATGTCCACGATGACCCCGGTCTTGAGGTCGGCGTACTGCGCCATGAAGTCCAGCGGCAGGGCGGCGACGGCCCGCTTCTCGGCCGCGTAGCGGTCGCGGTCCTCCGGGTGGGTCCGCGGATCGCAGTCGTGGATCACGATCGGGCCGGTCAGCCGCGTCGGCTTGCCGATCATCACCTTCGCCAGCTCCTGCTCGGTGACCGGCGCGCCGGGCTCCGGCAGCGGCGGCATGCGTACCACGTCAGCCATACCGCCAGCCTAGATCCGTCCGGCGGCGCCCTCGCGACAGGACGGTGCGCGCCCCCGCTACCGTGAACCGGATTCAGGTCGGGGTTGGCGGATGGCGGGCGGTGACCGCCGGGGCGTTGCTCAGGCCGCGGCGGGCTCGGCCGCCGGGGCCGGCTGGGCGGGCAGGGTCAGCTTCGCGGTGAGCTGGGTGAGGGTGCTGGCGAGCTGACCGACCTGGCCGGTGAGCTCGTCGACGCGGGCCCGGAGCGCGGCCGCCTCGGCCTGGGTCCCGTCGCGCTGGGCGGTGAGCACGGTGATGTCGGAGAGCCGCTGCTGCACCTGCTGCTCGGCCAGCGCCGTCGCCGACTGCTGCGCCGCCAGCGCCGCCCGGACCTGGGCCAGTTCGGCACGCAGCTGCTCGACCTGGCGCCCGGACTCCTGCCGTACCGTGGCGGTCTGCGCCTCGGCGGCGGCGGTCTGCTGCTGCGCCCGGGTCAGCTCCACCTTCAGCCCTTCGGCCTCCCGCGCGGCCTCCTCGGCGGCGGCACGGGCCAGGTCGAACGCGGCCTGGACCTGGTCGGCGGCGGCGCGGGTGGCGTCGCGGTCGCGGTAGGCCTCCTGCCGCAGCGCCTCGGCGGCGGCCAGGTCGCGGCGGGCCTGGTCGCGGTCGGTCCGGGCGGCCTGGGCGGCCTGGTCGGCGGCCGTGGCGGCGGTGGCTGCCCGCTCGGCGAGTTCGCGCTGCTCCTCGGCTTTGGCGCGGGCGGCGGCGACCTCCGCCTCGGCGGCGGCGCGGGCTTCGCGCACCTGCTGTTCGGCCTGCCGGCGGGTCTGCTCGGCGGTGTCGACGGCCTCGCGGACCTGCTTGGCGGCCCGGTCGGCGTCGCCGCGGGCCTCGTCGCGCTCGGTGTGGGCGACGGCGACCTGGTTGGCGGCCTCGGCGCGGACCTCGGCGAGCTGCCGCTCCACCCCGGCGGGGGACAGTTCGATCTCGAGGGCCTCCACGAGCGTCTCGGCGACCTGCTCGAGCCGTTCGACCACTTCGTATGCCTTCGCGACCTGCCCGGCCAGGCCGGGGGAGTTGCGGTGGCGCAGCCGCGAGTTGCGGGCCGCGGCCTGGCAGGCGCCGTCGTTGTCGCGGCAGTAGCGGAAGGGACGCCCGGCGGCGGCGCGCTGCGGCACGGACTTGCCGCAGTGGGCGCAGGGCCGGGTGAGCTCGGGTTCGGCGTTCGCAGTGGACATCGCAGCGCAGCGTAGCCTGCCGTGGCGCCCGGTGCCGAGCAGGCGCGGCACCGGGCGCGTCCGGGCCGCTCAGGTGGGGGCGACGATCCCAGATTCCTAGGACGCGGTACGGGGAACGGCGCCGTCGACCTCCCCCACACCTCCATGCACATTCCTAGGATGCCGTAGAGGTGGTGACGGTCAGACGTCGTAAGACGTCAACCCGGAAACCCAATGAGGACGCCCTTCGGGCGACGACATATAGGGGCCCGGCCACCCGAGGTCTGCCGCTGAGGTCCGGAGACGCCGATCAAGGGGCGTTGCGGCGGCGTCGATCGGTGGCTGCGGTCAGAACACGGGGTCGGGGACGGCGAAACGACCACGGAAGACGATCATCGCCGCGTGGTGCGGGCGGCGGGCGCGGAGCGGGCCGGGGTCACTGCTCGCGGCGGGCGACGACGTCTTCCAGGCCCGACAGCTGCGGGCGCAGCTTGCGGCGGTCGGTGGCGCGGACCTGGACGCGGCCGCGGCCGTACGCGTCGCGGCGGCCCCACCGGCCCGGTACGTCCAGCAGCGCCAGGTGTCCGATGCCGATGGGCAGTGCCGGGTCGACGACGAGGTGGTTGCCGACGGCCTGCAGGCCGAGCATCGTGCCGAGCAGCAGCAGCGGCGTGCCGGTGGACCAGGCCTGCGGGCTGCACGCGGTGGGGTACGGGACGGGGTACTTGGTGACGTCGCGGGGGTAGCCGCAGAACGCTTCGGGCAGGCGGCCGTCGAAGTACTCGGCGGCGTCGAGCATGCCGGCGGCCAGCCGGGCGGCTTCGGTCTTGTAGCCGTACCGGCGCAGGCCCCAGGCGATGAAGGAGTTGTCGAACGGCCAGACGGTGCCGACGTGGTAGCCGACGGGGTTGTAGCGCTCCTCGCCCTCGGCCAGGGTGCGGATGCCCCAGCCGGAGTACAGGCGGGGTCCCATGAGGTGGCCGACGACGGCTTTGGCGCGGCCGCGGTCGACGATGCCGCTCCACAGCAGGTGGCCGATGTTGGACGACAGGGTGTCGACCTTGGTCCCGTCGGCGTCGAGGGCCAGGGCGTAGTACTGGCCGTCCTCGACCCAGAAGTCGCGGTTGAAGCGCTCCTTGAGGTCGGCGGCCTGCTGTTCGAGCCGGTCGGCGAGCTCGGGGTCCTTCCAGACGAGGCGGGCGAGCCGGGCGGCGCGTTTCTTCGCGTCGTAGGCGTAGCCCTGGAGTTCGCAGGTGGCGCGGGGGAAGCCGGGCAGGCGGCCGTCGCGGTAGGAGATGGAGTCCCAGGAGTCTTTCCAGCACTGGTTCTCCAGGCCGGTGTCGGGGTTGCGGCGTTCGTACCAGATGTAGCCGGTGCCGGTGAGGTCGGCGTACTCGTCGATCCAGTTGAGGGCGGCGCGGGCTTCGTACTCGAGCTGCTGGACGAGTCTGGTGTCGCCGGTCCAGCGTTCGTACTCGTCGAGCAGGATGAGGAACAGGGGGGTGGAGTCGGCGGAGCCGTAGTAGGGGGAGTGGGGTCGTTCCTCGAAGGCGGTGAGTTCGCCGTAGCGCATCTCGTGCAGGATCTTGCCGGGGTCTTCGTCGCGGAAGTCGTCGAGGCGGCTGCCTTGGCGGGCGCCGAGTTCGAGCAGGGTGGTGGCGGCCAGTGACGGGACGAACGGCAGGGCTTGCAGGCTGGTGAGGATGCTGTCGCGGCCGAACATGGTCATGAACCAGGGCAGGCCGGCGGCGGGTAGGCAGCGTACGCCGGAGGTCATGGGGGCGAAGCGCAGGGCGGCGAGGTCGATGAGGCTGCGCCGGTAGGTGTGTTTGAGCGGTTCCCAGTCGCATTCGAGTTTGGGGGCGTCCTCCATCCAGGCGGCGAGGTCTTCCTCCATGCCGCGGCGGGAGTGTGCCTGCTGCTGGTTGGAGACGACGCGCTGGTGTTCGGCCCAGCCCCACATGCTGTGGGAGACCTGGATGTCGGTGGTCCAGGTGCCGTGGGGGTCGAGGTGGACGGTGTAGGTGAGGCCCTGGTCGTCGAGGGTGGCGCCGTCGGTGACGATGAGGGTCTCGCGGCGGAACGTCTCGCGTTCGTAGCCGAGCAGCAGCTGGTTGTCGGTGATGCGGGTGTAGTACTTGCCTTTCTTCTTGAGGTGGTCCTTGACTTCGAACAGGTCGGCGAAGTCGGATCCGGCGTCGATGCGTACGGTCAGGTCGGCGGGTTGTCCGGCGTGGTTGAGGATGGTGAGGGTTTCGCGTAGGCCGTCGATGACGGCGCGGCGGCGGATGACCGACAGGGTGGCGTCGACGTAGACGGTGCCGGTGGCGGGGACGAGGAAGAACCGGGTTTCGAAGTAGTGCAGGTCGTCGGTTGACAGCGGGGTGAGCCGCTTGCCGTTGACGGTGAGGATCCAGCGGGACAGGAAGCGGGTGTCCCAGGAGAACAGGCCGGTGGGTTCGTCGGGGTGTGCTTCGATGTCGCCGCGGGTGTCGCTGACGACGAAGGTGTTGCCGTCGAGGGTTCGTACGCTGCCGATGCTCATCGGGGTTGCCTCCGGCTGCCGGTGTGGGCGGGTTGCGGGGTGGGGCGGCCGGGGAAGAGCCGTTGCAGCATGACGATGAGGTGCAGTTCGCCTTCGACTTCGACCTGGCCGCGCAGGGTGGCGGCCATGGTGTTGACGTGTCCGGTGACGATGCCGTCGAAGAGGGCGCGTTCGACGCGTACGACGCAGTCGGCGGTGTCGTCGCCGCGGGTGACCTGGACGTGGCCTTTGTCGATGCGGGCGTGCCAGTGTTCGGTGCGGCCGGTGCCGGTCACGTCGAAGCGGATGGTGCCGGTGGTGGTCTGCAGGAGCGGGTGGCGGCCATGGGCGACCAGTTCGGTGAAGAACTGTTCGGTGGGGTCGGTCATCTGCGTTCCCCCTGCGGCGCGGGGCTGGTTGTTCTCATCCTCCCAAGCTCGGTGCGGCGGGGGGCGGAATCCGGCTTTTGCGGCGGGCGGGCGGCTGGGCGCGCGAGGATGGGTGTGTGCTGTGGGTGCCGCTGACCGCTGTGGTGGTGCTGGCGGTCGTGCCGGGCGCGGGGGTGCCGACTCCGGCGCCGAGTCCGCTGCCGTCGCCGGTCGCGGTGGCGGCTCGTCCGTGGCCGCCGCCGCGACCGGATGCGGTGCCGGCGGGGGTTCAGCCGGCGGTGGCGAGCAGGTGGGCGAGTCCGGGTAGTTGGACTGGTGCTTCGCCGAGCGGCTGGATGGGTGTGACGGTGGCGTAGCCGTCGGCGAGCAGGGCCATGTCGGTGCCGGGTTCGAGGTGGGCGCCGGTGTCTTCGAGGGCGGTGCGGATGTAGCCGGTGCCGCGTTCGGCGATGCGCATCTGGACTTGGCCGAAGCGGCCGAAGCGGGCGCGGCAGAGGCCGTTGATGTCGCTGGTGGGGCGGTCGGGGACGTTGAGGTTGAGGATGGTGCTGTCGGGTAGGTCGCCCAGTACGGGTATCAGTGCCAGGGCGAGCCGGGCGGCGGAGTCCCAGTGGCGGTCGGTGTCGTCTTCGTCGGTGATGGCCAGGGATACGGCGAGGCCGCGGCAGCCGTTGGCGGCGGCGGTGAGGGCGGCGCCGACGGTGCCGGAGTGCAGGACGGCGTGGCCTGCGTTGGCGCCGCGGTTGATGCCGGACAGGACGAGTTGGGGTGGGTCGCCGAAGGCGCCGTTGCCGGCGAGTAGGGCGGCGAGTGCGGGTGTGCCGGTGACGGCGTAGGCGGGGATGCCGGGTAGGCCGGGTAGGACGCGTTCTTCGACGATGATGCGGCCGTCTTTGGCGACGGCGCTCATGGCGGCGCTGGCGCCGCTGGAGTCGCGGGCGGGTGCGGCGATGATGACGTCGAGTCCGTGGTCGGCGGCGGTGGCGGCGAGGCGGTGCAGGCCGGGGGCGTCGATGCCGTCGTCGTTGGTGATGAGTGTGCGGTTCATACGGTTTTGACCTTTCCGGCGAGTTCTTGCGGGGTGGTGTGTCCGCTGTCGGGGTGGTGTCCGGTGGCGGGCTCGTCGGGTAGGTCGGTGAGTTCGACGGTGTCGAGGAAGCGGGTGATGGCGTCGGCGTTGCCGGTGCCCAGGCCGTGGCGGGTGACGTTGAGGGCGCCTGCGGCGGCGCCGGTGCGTACGGCGGTGCGCAGGTCGCCGCCTTGGGCGAGGACGGCGGCGAGGCCTGCGGTCATGGAGTCGCCGGCGCCGCGGTGGTCGGCGGGTTCGAGGCGGGGGAGTTTGACCTGGTGTAGTCGCTGGTCGAGGAGGGCGAGTGCGGGTTGGTCGGCGCGGCTGAGGACGATGGCGGCGGCGCCGTCGGTCTGCAGTTGCCGTAGGGCGGTGAGCAGGGTGGGGGTGGTGTCGTCGGTGGCGCGGCCGTCGCGCAGGAGTTCTTCGTGGGAGACCTTGAGGACGTCGAGGCCGCCGGCGAGCGCTGCGTCGAGGTAGTCGCCGGACAGGTCGGCGATGACGAGGGCGCCGTTGCGGCGCAGGTCGGTGGCGAGGCGCCGGTAGGTGTCGGGGGGCAGGACGCGGGGGTCGGCGACGCCGGCGAGGACGCATACGCGGGCGCGTAGTCCTTCGGCGAGGGCGAGTCCGTAGAGCTCGTCCTGTTCGTGGCGGGACAGGGTGTGGCCGGGGGCTTGGGCGAGTTCGTTGCGTTGGCCGTCGCGTCGGTCGTGGACGTAGGCGCCGTTGCCGCCGGTGGTGTCGGTGGCGGCGAGTTCGAGGCCTTCGGCGGTGATGAGGGTGCGTACGACGTGTCCGGTTTCGTCGCCGAAGGCGGAGACGAGCCGGACGGGTACGCCGAGGGATCGGATCATGCGGGCGACCCAGACGCCTTGGCCGCCGGCGTGGAGGTGGATCTCGTCGTCGTCGCCGTTTTTCTCGATGGTGACGGTGAGCTGCGGCGATGGGGCGAAGACCATGACACTGTCGGGCATACGGGTGTCGTACCCCGTCGTGGGGTGGATCAACCCCGGGGTTGGGGGGTGCCGGTGGGCATGAGTGGTGGGGGGAGTCTGAGTTCGGGGGCGGGGCTGCCGTCGGGCATGAGCGAGGGCGGCAGGGGCGGGTAGTCGTAGCGCAGGGGTGGCTGGCCGGGGATGAGTGCCCAGGCGCCGCCGGTGGTGCCGGTGTCGATGACGTGGTCCATGGCGGTGGCGACGTCGTCGGGGGTGATGAGGGGGTAGCCCTGTTCGGCGAGGGTGGGGCGGAGGGCGTCGAGCATGGGGGTGTCGACGAAGCCGGGGCAGAGGGCGTTGATGGTGATGTGGCGGGGTTGCAGGGGGTTGGCCAGGGCGCGGACGAAGCCGAGGACGGCGGATTTGGTGAGGGTGTAGAGGGGGTTGGCGCGGCTGGGGTCGATGGCGGCGAGGGTGGAGGTGACGATGATGTGGCCGCCGCGTACGGACAGGGCGGGTAGGGCGGCGTCGATGCCGTAGACGACGCCGTCGATGTTGACCGAGACGGCGCGGCGGTAGCGGGGCAGGTCGAGTGGTTCGGTGGCGCGTTGTCCGGTGGCGACGCCGGCGTGCAGGCAGAGCAGGTCGAGGCGGCCGTGCCGGTCGAGGATGGTGTCGATGAGGGCGAGGTTGGCGTCGCGGTCGCTGACGTCGAGGGTGTGGGCGGTGCCGCCGACGGTGTGGGCGACGGCGGTGGCGGCGTCGGGGTCGAGGTCGGCGATGACGGGGTGGTAGCCGCGGGCGGCGAGGTGTCGTGCGTAGGCGGCGCCGATGGCGCCGCCGCCCGCGGTGACGAGCGCGACGGGTTGGTCGGTCATCGACGCATCATATGGTGTCGATCATCGGGTGCGTACGGTGGAGATCGCGCGGGCGGCGAGCCGCAGCAGGGGTACGAGGTCGGTGGGGCTGTCCAGGACGAGGTCGACCCAGTCGGCGACCTGGTCGCCGGTTTCGGGGTTGTGGATGCCGACGCGGAAGGCGGCGAAGTCGGGGTCGGTGTGGGTGCGCCGGTCGAGTACGTGCAGGGCGGGTAGGTCGCCGAGGTCGTCGCCGAAGTACCAGGCGCAGGTGAGGTCGGTGGTGGTGGCGGTGATGACGTCGCCTTTGTCGCGGCGGACGGGGGGTTTGAGTTCGACGACCATGCGGCCGGGCAGGGCGGTGAGGCCGTATTCGGCGGCTTTGGCGTGTCCCCATTGTTCGATGTGTTCGCGCAGGTGGGGTGCGGTGCGGTAGTGCAGGGCGACGGAGAGTCGTTTGTGTTCGACGAGGATGTTGGGGTCGAGGTCGGCCATGGCCTGGCGGGCGACGGTGTCGATGGCGGGGATCCAGGGGATGACTTCGGGGTCGGTCCAGATGGTGCCGTGCTGGTCGGCTGATTCCATGCCGTAGAGGCCGTAGAGGTGTACGGGTAGTCCGGCGAAGTGGCGTCGCAGGAAGCTGACGGGGCGGCCGGAGACGATGGCGGTGGTGTGGACGAGGGGGGCGAGGTCGGCGATGGCCTCTACGGCTCCGGGGACCGGGGTGACGGCGGAGGGGTCGGTCTGGATGGTCGACAGGGTGCCGTCGAAGTCGAAGAAGAAACCGCAGGTTTGGGCCCTTTCGGCAGCAATGTGTAGTGCGCCGGTAACCCTCTGCGACTCGATCACTCGCCCACTGTAGGCCACCGCACCCCTGAGGACCACGTGAAGTGATCCATCATTCCTGTATCGGTTCACGTCGCGCGGTCTCGATCCGGTGCACGGCATGGGCTTCGGTCACGTCCGGGGCCTGCCAGCGGCCCAGCATCCGCTCCCACGCCGCCGCGGGCACCGCCGCGGCCCGGCCGCTGTTGCGGGCCCGCACGACCGCCGGCGGCGCCTCCAGGGCCGCGATCTCCACCCGCGCCCGGTACGACGCGGCCAGCCCCACGCACAGGTCCCGGGTCTGGCGCGACACGTTGGTGGCGTTCCACACCAGCGGCTGCCCGGCACGCAGCAGCTCCCGGGCCCGCGCGTACGCCGCGGCCACGACCGGCCCCTGGTCGCCGGCCGGCGCCACCCCGAGCCGCGCCCGCAGCTCGTCCAGGCTCACCACCGCCGCCCCGGGCCGGTTCGCGGCGATCCACGTGTCCTTGCCGACCCCGGGCAGGCCCGACATCACCGTCACCACCGACCGGGTGTCGTCATAGGCGGCATAGCCCGGGTCGCGGCCCGGGGTCCGGAAGTACTGGAACCGGGCGTGGTCGGACGCGAACGGCCACGGCCCCTCCAGCACCCCCAGCTCCGCGCAGTACTCCCGGAACAGGCCCACCTGCTCCAGCTCGCCGCCGCGGCCCCGCGCACCGGCCTCGGCGAGCAGCGCCAGGTCGTCGTTGCGGGCCAGCAGCGACACCCGCAGCACCGTCCGCTCCAGGTCGGGCCGGTCCATCGCCGACTGCGGCACCTGGTGGTGGCCCACCAGCGCCGCCACGTGCTCCCGCCAGTCCGGCGGCGCCCCCAGCTCCCACAGGATCCGCCGGGCCAGCAGGTCGCCGCGGCGCGCATGCCCGACGAACCGCACCCGCCCGTCCTCGACCGCGGCGCAGTCGGGTCCGGCGACGTCGCGCAGCAGCACCGCCGCGAACAGCCGCACCTGCTCGGCCCGGGGCCGCGCCCGCCATCCGGGCAGCCCGGCCAGGGCCTGGGCGGCCAGCCGGGTGTGCCGCGCGCCGTCGCCGACGCCGGCCATCCGGCGTACCCAGCCGAACCGGTCGCAGACCGCGTCCCAGTCGAGGTCCCAGCCGGGTCCGGCCGGGCACAGCCGGTCAAAGACCCGCATACAGCGCTCCCGGGTCGGCGAGCCGGTTGGCGACGATCGGCCGGTCGGCCCAGTGCGAACCGGAGTCGGCCACCGCCGTGGCGAAACTGGGCCGCACCCACTTGTACCGGGCCACCACGTGCCCGTCCTGCTCGACCTTCAGGTAGACGCCCTCCATCCGGTCGGAGGCGTCGGACTCGGCCGCGGCGGTCACCGGGTCGACGCCGGCGTCGGCGGCGGCCCGCGCGAGCGCGTCACGCCACCCGGGGGTACGGCACGTCGACGGCCCCACCAGCGCCGCGACCTGCGCCGCCGACCCGAGCACCCGCTCGGCCAGGACCGGCGCCGACACGACCGGCACCCCGGCGAGCAGCTCCCGCCGGCCCGCGGTGTCCAGGAACCGGCCGGTGGCGGTGTCGAGGATGTCGAACTCGCAGAAGTAGTGCGGCAGCGCGTCGTAGAAGACGGTGTGCTTGGCGTACAGCCACTCGCCGTAGCACACGTACCGGTCGCCCAGCCGCGGGCGCAGCAGCGGCGCGAGCGTCGCCGCCCATGACTTGAACAGCGTGAACTGCTGTTCACGGGGCCCGCCGGACAGGTAGTGGCCCCGCGACTGCAGCCGCAGCCGCCCGTCGGCGTCGAAGGAGACGCCCGCGTTGGCGCCGTCGAGTTTCTCGCACACCACCACGCTCACCCCGCGCAGCGCCGACAGCGGCACCTGGGCGAGGTCCTCGTCGCCGGGCTGCAGCCGGGAGCCGGTCAGGTGCGGCGTACGCGGGAACTTGAACACGGCGACATTCCTACCGCCACCGGGCCGCCCGCCGCGACCGGGTTTCGGCCCCGCCGTCGCCGAAACCGGTGCCGCGGCGAGGATTAACACCCCGCACCGCGGGTAGATGCGGCCCATGACGGCTACCGGTATCCTCTCCGCGCTCCTGATAGGAATCCTCATCGGCACCCTCGGCCGCCTGGTCCTGCCCGGCCGGCAGAACATCGGCGCCGTCGCCACCGCCGCGGTCGGCGTCATCGCCGCGCTGCTGGGCGGCTGGGCGTCACGGCGCCTGGGCTGGGACGACAACGCCCAGGCCCGCTGGGACTGGGACTGGATCGGCCTGCACCTGCACTGGAGCTGGGCCACCCTCGGGGTGCAGCTCGCGTTCGCGGTGCTGGGCATCATCGCCGCGATGGCGCTGACCCGCACCTTCGTCGCCGACGACGACAAGCCCGTACGGCGTCGCCGCCGCAGCGCCTGACCCGCCCGCCCTCCCGCGCCCCCGGTCCGGCTCCCGGACCGGGGGCGCGCCCGTGCCCGCCCGGATGCGAAGCTGGAACGGCACGCACCGCACACGTGACAGGGGACAGCGATGAACCTCGACCAGATCAGCCGCCCCGGCCGGGTCGCCGCCGACGGCGAAGCCATCTCCGCCGAGGAACTGGCCCTGGCCGCCCGCAACCACGGCATCCCGCTGGAGGCGCTGCGCTACGACCTCACCCCGCCGGGCCTGCACTACCTGCTCATCCACTACGACATCCCGCTCACCGACGACGCCGCCTGGCAGCTGAGCATCGGCGGGCAGGTCGCCCGGCCGCTGACCCTGACCATGGCCGACCTGCGGGCCCGGCCCGCGAGCACGGTACGGGTCACGATGGAGTGCGCCGGCAACGGCCGCGCCCGCCTGCACCCCCGGCCGGTCAGCCAGCCGTGGCTGGTCGAAGCCGTCGGCACCGCCGAATGGACCGGGGTGCCGCTGCGTGACCTGCTCGCCGACGCCGGCGCCGACCCGGGCGCCGCCGACGTCGTGTTCACCGGCGCCGACCACGGCATCGAACGCGGCGTCGAACAGGACTACCAGCGCAGCCTGTCCCTGGCCGACGCGACGGCGCCGGAGGTGCTGGTCGCGTACGCGATGAACGGGCAGCCGCTGCCGCCGCAGCACGGCCACCCGGTGCGGCTGGTCGCACCCGGCTGGTACGGCATGGCCCACGTCAAATGGCTGCGCGACGTCACCGTCACCGCCGCCCCGTTCACCGGCTACCAGAACGCCGTCGCGTACCGGCTGCGCCAGCAGCCCGGCGACGACGGCGACCCGGTCACCCGGATCCGGCCCCGGGCCCTGCTCGTGCCGCCCGGGTTCCCCGACTTCATGTCCCGCGCCCGCGTCGTCGACGCCGGCGAGCACCTGCTCGAAGGCCGCGCGTGGTCCGGGCAGGCGCCGCTGGTGTCGGTCGAGGTCAGCGCCGACGGCGGCGACACGTGGGCGCGGGCCGAACTCGAACCCGACACCGGGCACCGGTGGGCGTGGCGGCGCTTCACCCACCGGTGGGCCGCCGCACCGGGCCGCCACCAGCTCACCGCCCGCGCCCACGACGCCACCGGCGCCGCCCAGCCGCTCGGGCAGGACTGGAACCGCGGCGGCTTCGCCAACAACGCGGTGCAGCTCGTCGACGTCTGGTGCCGCTGACACAGGTCAGCCCAGCCAGGTCAGCCCCTGCCCGTGCGGCATCCCGAACGCGACCGGCCGCCCGTCGCGGGCCAGCACCGTCCGGCCCGGCGGGACCGGCACCGGCAGCCGCGCGGTCACGGCCGGCAGCACCCCCGGGGCCTCGTTCGACAGCCACACCGTGCCCGGCCTGGCCGCGACCAGGCCGGTCATCGTCGCGCAGAACCGGTCCCGGTCGGCGGGGCTCAGATAGGCCAGCACCGCGGTGTGGAACACCACCAGCGTCGCACCCGCCGGCGCCCGGGCCGCCAGGTCCGCGACGGCGTCGTTGAGGTCGGCGCGGACCAGCAGCGGCGGGTCGGCCGCCGCGATCGCCGCCGCGGCGGCCAGCCGGTCGCGGCGGGCGGTGTGCTCCGGCCAGATCAGCGCCCGCAGCCACGCCACATCGCCGGGGTCGGTGACGTCCAGCGGGTTCAGGTCGACCCCGGCCCGCCACACCACCCGCGGCACCCGGTCCGGCACCGGCACCGGGCCGGCCGTGGCGCAGTCGATGACCGGCCCCGCCGGGTCGCCGAACGGGGCGGCGCCGTCGTAGGAGAACGCGTACCGGTCCGGGTACAGGCACAGGCCCGCCGACGCGCCGACCTCCAGCAGCGCCAGCGGCTGCGGCAGCCCCGCCAGCACCGGCAGCAGCACCGCCGTACGCCCCGCCTCGTTGGTCTGCGTCGTGCGGGCCAGCATCTGCGCCCGCACCGCGTCCCAGTGCGCCACCAGCCACGCCCGCATCGCCAGATAGCCGCCGGTCGGGCCGCCGAGCAGCCGCACCACACCCAGCAGCAGGTTCGGTTGGCGCCGCGGCAGCGGCAGCTGCCCGATCAGCGCCAGGATCTCGGCGTCGCCGGCGACACCCAGGCACAGGTGCTCGTAGGCGGGGGAGACGCCGGCGCATTCCCGGGTCGCGAACGCCCGGTACGTGTCGGCCAGTGCCGTGCCGGCGTGGGGGATTCCCTGCATGCCGTCACGCTAGAACCCGCGCCCGGCCCGCGCACCGTGTCCGGCCTCACCCGCGCCGGGCGACACCCGCTCAGGTGGCCGACACGGCCGCCGTCGGCGACGACGCGGCCCCGCCCGTGATCGCGGCCAGCACCGCCATGTTCATCGCGTACACCACCTTGGCCACCGCCGGGCCGCACCACTCGCCCTCGGTCAGCTCCGTGATCCGGTGCCGCAGATCGTCCCGGTTCATCTCCGGGAACAGGTGCCGGTCCAGCAGCAGCGTATGGACCAGCGCCAGCAGGCTCACCGACTGCCGGTCCGGTGCCGCCATCCGGTTGACGACCTGCCGCAGATGCCCCACCAGCTCCTTCTCCACCACCGTGTCCCGCTCCGGGTAGCGGCGCCGGTGGAACACCCCCAGCACCGCATGGTCCTCCCGGACCATCACCCCCCGGTCGACGAGCCGCTCCAGCAGCGCCTCCCGGTGCCGCGGACTGGACAGGTGGTAGATCCACCAGTCCGGCGTGTGGTAGCGGGTCGTCTCCGCCGCGACCCGGGCCAGCGACGCGTCCAGCACCGGATCACCGGTCGGCACCGGATCGCTCACCTCGAGATGGCCGTGGTTCAAGACCACCTTGCCCGCGTACGACAGCGTCAGCAGGATCGCGCCCTGCACACCGCAGTCGAGCTGAGCCGTGTTCAGCAGCGGCCGCCCCGACACGTCGTCATAACTGAGCAGAACCAGTTGCTCCGCCAATGACAGCTCCATGCATCCCAGTCTAGGTAGATCCCGACCGTTTTCAGCCAGTCTCCGCGGCTACCGGCCCGTCACCACACCCCGCACGCACGCGGTAGCCCACCCGGCCCCCCACCGGCGATGCTGAACCGCGTGAGCCACGACCCCGGACCAGCCCCCACCACGTTCACCCTGGCCCGCGACGGCGACACCGCCGCCCTCACCGCCCACCTGAACACCGGGACACCCCCCGACCTCGCCAACGGCCGCGGCGACACCCTGCTCATGCTCGCCGCCTACCACGGCCACCCCGCGACCGTCGCCGCGCTGCTCGCCCACGGCGCCACCCCCGACCTCGCCAACGACCGCGAGCAGACCCCACTGGCCGGAGCCGTGTTCAAAGGCCACACCGAAGTCGTACAGGTGCTGCTGGCCGCCGGCGCCGACCCCGACGCCGGCAACCCCTCCGCCCGGCAGGCCGCCGCCATGTTCGGCCGCGAACACCTACTGGCCGCTCACCCGTAGAGCCGCTCCAGCACCAGCGCCACCCCGTCGTCGTCATTGCCGGCCGTATGCCGCGCCACCTGCGCCAGCACCCGCGGATGCGCGTTGGCGACCGCATACGCCGTCCCCGCCCACGCCAGCATCGGCAGATCGTTGGGCATGTCCCCGAACGCCACCACCCGGCCCGCGTCCACACCCCAGCCGGCGCACACCGCCGCCAGCGTCGCCGCCTTCGTCACCCCCGCGGCGCTGACCTCCAGCAGCCCCCGCCCACCCGAATGGGTGCACTCCACCAGCGGCAGCGCCGCCGACAGCACCTCCCACGCCACGTCCACGGCATCCTCATGCGCCGGCGACCACACCAGCAGCTTCACCACCGACTCCGCCGCCGCCCACAACTCCTCCCGCGAACCGACGTCGACCCGCTGCGGATCACCGCGGAACAGCCGCCGGAAACCCGGACCGCACAGCACCCGCCGGCCCGTCTCCACCGCGAACGCCGCCCCCGGCAGCACCGCGTCCACCACCTCGGCACACCGGCGCGCCACCGCCACCGGCAGCGGCCCCACCACCTCATGCACCCCCGCCGCCCGGTCGTACACGACCGCGCCGTTGGCACACACCGACACCCCGTCCACACCCGCGTGCCCGACCAGCCGGTCCACGAACCGCGGCGGGCGGGCGGTGACCACGACGACACGGGCCCCACCCGCCCGGACCAGCCGCAACGCCGCGACCGTACGCGCCGACAGCACCCCACCGGTGCCCAGCAGCGTCCCGTCGAGGTCCACCGCGACAACCTCAGGCCTCATCCGATCACGGGATGATGTCCACCAGGTCCACCACGAAGATCAACGTCTCGCCGGGCTTGATCGCCCGACCCGCGCCGCGCTCGCCGTAACCCAGCTTCGACGGGATCACCAGCTTGCGCCGGCCACCGACCCGCATCCCGGCCACACCCTGGTCCCAGCCGGCGATGACCTGCCCGCGACCCAACCGGAAATCGAACGTGGAACCGCGGTTCCACGACGCGTCGAACTCCTCACCCGTCGAGAACGACACCCCCACGTAGTGCACCACCACATGGTCGCCGGCACCGGCCTGCTGCCCGTCACCCACCACCAGGTCGGTGATCTCCAGCTCGGTCGGCGGAGCACCCTCAGGGAACTCAACAATCGGTTTGCTCAAGGTCATAACGGCCATCCTAGAACCGGCCCCACCCGCCGATGACATCGGACACAGCCCCCTGGCCCCGACCCCCGCCCGCGCCTACCGTCACCCCATGACGGCACCGCAGCCCGCCCTGACGCTGCTGCACCACCGGGGCGCACACCACCTCGACCACCCCGGCGGCACCCTCCACACCCACCTGCTGCGCGTCCACGACCGGCTGCTCGCCCTCGGCCTCGCCCCGCACGTCGCCGTCGCCGGCCTCACCCACGCCGCATACGGCACCGACGGCTTCGCCCACCCGCTGCTGGCCACCACCGAACGCGACCTGCTGCGCACCACCATCGGCGCCGACGCCGAGCAGCTCGTCTACGACTACGGCGCCTGCCTGCGCGAAGCCACCTGGCCGAACCTCGCCGCCACCGGCACCTGGCACGACCGGTTCACCGGCACCAGCCACCACCCACCCGCACCCACCCTGCGCGAACTCGTCGACCTGACCATCGTCAACGAACTCGACGTCTGCGAGCAGTCCCCCGACACCGCCACCCGCCACGGCCGCTACCTGCACCACCTGTTCACCACCTGGGCGCCGCTGGCGTCACCGCAGGTCACCGCCGAAGCGCAGCACATCCTCGGCTAAGGACGGCCCCGATGCCGGGCCCACTCCGGCGCCAGCACCGACATCACCGTCGCGTCCACCCACCGGCCGTCGAACCGCAGCGCATCACGCAGCACCCCCTCCGCCACGAAACCGACCTTCTCGTACACCCGCCGCGCCCGCGGATTGAACGCGAACACCTCCAACGAGATCCGGTGCAGGTGCAGCTGCTCGAAGCCGTACCCGATGAACATCCGGATCGCCTCCGTACCCAACCCCCGGTCACGACCACCCGGGCCGATCAGCGTCCGGAAATTGCAGCACAGGTTGTCCGGATCCCACTTGTTCAACACCACCTCCCCGACACACGCACCGCCGGCCACGTCCACCACCGCCAGATCCAGCCGGTCGGTCTGGGCGTTGCGGGTCGAATACCACTCCCGCAGCCGCCGCTCCCGCGTCGGATCCTGCGCCAGCACCACCGCCTGCGAACTGGTCACACTGCCCGTCAGCCGCGCCGCCTCCGGATCGCGCAGCGCCGCACGCAGACCGTCGAAATCCGAATCCTGGAACGGCCGCAGCAGCACCCGCTGCCCGATCAAAGTCGGCTTGACGGAGAAATCGGGAATCGGACGGTCACCCACCAGGCGATGGTGAACAACCCGCGCCCCGAACGCAACCGCACAACCCGATAGGCTGGCACCCGACAGCGACTGGCGGCACAGGGTGGAACCGACCACCGGGGAGCCTCTCGCGGAAGCCGACCGCCTGGGCGCCCGCACGACAGGACGCACCATGCCCGACACCGCCACCGCCCGGCTCCTGCCCGGCGGACCCGTCGCCGAAGCCGTCAACACCGACACCGCCGCCCGCGCCGCCGCCCTCACCGCCCGCGGCACCACCCCCAGCCTCGCCACCATCCTCGTCGGCGACGACGACGCCAGCGCCGGCTACATCCGCATCAAACAGCAGCAGGCCACCGCCCTGGGCTTCGCATCCCCGCACACCCACCTGCCCGCCGACGCCACCCAGGCGCAGGTCGAAGCCGCCGTCGCCGCCTACAACGACGACCCCGCCGTACACGGCATGCTCATCCAGTACCCCATCCCCGGCCACCTCGACTACAACGCCGCCCTCGCCGCCATGGACCCCGACAAGGACGTCGACGGCATGCACCCGGTCAACATGGGCCGCCTCGCCCTCGGCATACCCGGACCGCTGCCATGCACCCCCGCCGGCATCGAAGCGCTCCTGGCCCACCACCAGATCCCCATCGCCGGACGCGAAGTCGTCATCCTCGGCCGCGGCGCCACCCTCGGCCGCCCCCTGGCCATGCTCCTCGCCCAGAAACGCCCCACCGCCGACGCCGCCGTCACCGTCGTCCACACCGGCGTCAAAGACTGGCCCCGCTACACCCGCCGCGCAGACATCCTCGTCGCCGCCGCCGGCGTACCCGGCATCATCCAGCCCGAACACGTCAAACCCGGCGCCGTCGTCATCGGCGGCGGCGTCCGCTACGAAGGCCGCCGCATCCTGCCCGACGTCGACGAAGCCTGCGCCCACGTCGCCGGCGCCATCACCCCCCGCGTCGGCGGCGTCGGACCCACCACCGTCGCGATGCTGTTCCGCAACGCCGTAGCCGCCGCCGAGAAAGCCACCTCCTGACCCCCGGCCGCCGGGACGCCCACGCCACAGGCGCCCCGGCGGCCGAAACCCGGTAGACCCGCACCGCACCGACACGATCCCATCACCACATGCACCCACCACCACACGTCCTGGCCGCGTTCGGCGCCACCGCACCACCCACGCCACTACCCGGCGGCCAAGGCCACACCTGGCTGTCCGGCACCATCGTGCTCAAACCCGCCGGACTACCCGCCGAACACGAATGGACCGCCACCACCCTCGCCGCCATCCCCGACACACCGCAACTGCGCCTGGCCCGGCCCATACCCGCCGCCGACGGCCACTGGACCCACCACGGCTGGCAAGCCAACCGCCACCTACCCGGCCACCCCGACCCCCGCCGCGTCCACGAAACCCTCACCGCCGGCCAGCACCTGCACCAAGCCCTCGCGCACCTGCCACGACCGGAGTTCCTCGACCACCGCGACGACCCGTGGACCCACGGCGACCACATCGCCTTCGACGAACAACCCCTGCCCGCCACCGGCCCCATGACCGAACTCCTGCACCAGCTCGCCGCCGCCCGGCACCCCATCGACCTGCCCAGCCAACCCGTACACGGCGACCTGCTCGGCAACGTCCTGTTCGCCCCCGGGCTGCCACCGGCCGTCATCGACTGGCCCGTCTACCACCGCCCCGCCGACTGGGCCCTCGCCGTCGCCGTCACCGACGCCATCACCTGGCACGACGCACCCGCCGACCTGCACACCGGGCACCAGCACCGGCCCCACTGGCGGCAACTGGCCATCCGCGCCCTCATGTACCGCATCGCCACCACCACGGGCCGCCACCGCGCCGGACTGCCCACCACCGACGACACCGCCCGCTACCAGCCCGTCGTCGACCAGGTCCTCGGCAGCTGACACGAAGAGGGGAGTGCCGCAAACCGGCACCCCCCGACGGCGCGGCGGTCAGAAATCGCCGCCGCCGAAGTCCCCGCCACCGAAATCGTCGAACCCGCCGCCGTCGAACCCGGCATAGTCCACCTCCGCGGCACCCGAGCCGTAATCGGCCACATCCGCCGCACCCGGATCGTCGAAACCCGACGCGTCCGCCACATCCGGTTCGAACGCGTCACCGATCATGTCACCGATCACCATGCCGCCCAGGAACCCCAGCGCCGCACCACCCACCCCCGCCGCGACCGCCCCCGCCGCACTCGGCCGACCGCGATAGCCGCCGTACTGGTAACCGCCGAACCCGTGACCGCCATAGGCATAACCCGGACGGCCATGACCCTGCTGCCCATACCCCGGCTGGCGGCCGTACGGCTGCGGCGGCTGCTGCAGGAACGCACCCGGCGCGGCCTGCCCCGGCTGCGACAACCGCGCCAACGCCGCAGTCACCCACCGGTCCACCTCCGCGACCCAGCCACCCTCAGCGGTCAACCGGTCCACCTCGGCGGGGGACAGGTGATACCGGTCGGCGGCACCCGGCCGCGACGCCAACTCCGCCAGCACCAGCACCGTCGCGTCGACCACCGAGAACGTGAACGTCAACTGCGGAATGTGCGGCCCCACCGGCTGCCCCTCCGGCACCGGCGCGAAGAACGTCAACGCCTGCGCGAACGGCACCGGCAACCCCTGGAACGCACCCGGCCGCAGCTCATTGCGCACAAACCGGCACCCGATCGTGCCCAACGCGTCCACCACCTGCTGCTGCACCGGCGAAGCATCCACCCGCACCGGGTCGAAGTCACCCTTGGCACTACCCGCCGCCACCGACACCTGCGTCCGCACCCCGACACCCACCCCGGGCAGCACCTGCCCGTACAGCACCGAGAACGGCACCGTCAGCGGCACCGGCACCGAGAACGGCAGCGACCGCACCTCACCCGAAGCCACCCGCAGACCACCAGCCACCTGCCACCGCGCCAACTCCGCCTCACCACCAGCCGACGACGCCACCAGCAGCAGCGTGACCCCCGTGATGTCGGTCTCCGACTTCGCCCGCAGATTCACCTGCCCGACCAGCACACCCCCGGCCACCACAGACTGCGGCGACAGCACCGTGTCGACCTCCACCCCGCCGAAACCCAACCCGGCGAGCAGCTTCTTGAAAACCATCCCAGACGCCTTTCGGTGGTACGCCGATGACCAGGTCACCATCGTGGCGCATCCCCGCCACGCCCGCGCACCGCAACAACCGCGCCTGCAGAGAACCTGCGAACAGACCCGCCCTCACCGGCGCCGAAGCCAACCCCACACCACCACACCACCCACCACCACCTGCACCGCCGCCGGAACCACCCAGCCACCCGGCCCACCCGACCACACCCACACCGACGGCAGCCCACCGGCCACCACCACATCCCAACCCGTCACCCACCACACGATCCAGCCCGTCGGAATCCACGACCCCGACATCGGCATCACCACCGGCACCGACGCGTGATCGACCCAACCCCGCCCCGCCAACCGCAGCACACCCACCGCCAGCACCGGACCCGCCGCCACCGCCACCAGCAGCCACCACCACGACACCCACACCCCCGCCAGCAGCAGCACCACCGAAGCCGCCACCAGCCACCCCACCGCCAACACCCCCGGCAGCACCAGCCGCGCCCCGGACACCGCCGCACCACCCACCCCGAACAGCCGCCCCAGCACCGCACTGCCCGCATCACGCCGTACCCCAGACGCACCGGCGCTCGCCGCCGACACCGCCCCGGCCAGCAGCACCACCGCCACCAGCAGCCCGGCGCCCCCGGCGGCGACCGCCACGACCGCTGGCAGCGCCGCGGTGACCAGCGACACCACCAGCCGGTACGGCCGACGCCCCAGCATCCGCCAGTCCTGCCACGCCGGTGCCGCCCACGGCGGCAACCAGCCCGGCCACGGCCGCGACCGCAGCCGCCGGCCGCGCCAGAAGCCGTCCTCGACGATCCGCGCCACGAACGACGGCTCCAACCCGACCGCCGCGTCGGTCACCACACCCCACCGCACCGACGCCGAGAGCACCGCACCGGCCGGGAAGACGGCCAGCCGCCACCACACCAGCCCGGACACCAGCAACGCCGCCGCCACCGCCGACACCGACACCGGCGTCGGCGGCACCACCGGCGACCAGCCCGGCCAGGCAGGCCGCAGCGCGGCCGCCAACCCGCACGCCACCGCCGCGACACCCACCCCCGCGGCCGCACGCCGCACGACCGCCCCGGCCCCGGCCGCCTGCGCGAGCACCGCCGCCCCGGCCACGCACACGCACACCGCCGCACCCGCCGCCGCGGCCACTCCGACCGGACCCCACCCGTACGCGGGCAGGCCCGCCACCCGCCGCACCGCCACCCCGGCCAGGACCCCGGCGACCGCCGCGACCACCCCCACGGCAGCCACGGCACGCGCCAGCACCGCACGCCGGTCCAACGGCGACAGCACCAGCCAGTACGCGTCAGCGGGCGGCACCGCCACCGGCCCCACCGCACCGGCCACCGCCAGCAGCGCGGCACACCCCGCGACCACCAGCGACACCAGCGCGGCCGCCCGGTACGCCGGCAGCGGCGCCACCGCCTGCCCCAGCACGTCCGCCAGCGGACCGCCAGCCAGCAGCGACCCCACCACGATCGCCGCGGCGACCAGATACCAGTCCGTCCAACCCGGCCGCCCCGACCGGCGGCCCGCCGCCCGCACCAGCGCCCGGACCTGCCCGACCGAACTCATGCCGACGCCACCGCACCCTCCAGCCGCCCGCCGGACATGGCCAGCACCCGCGCCCCGGCCGCGGCCGCCAGCACCGGATCATGCGTGGCCAGCACCACCGTGCCCCCACCGTCGGCGTACTGCCGCAGCATGCCCGCGAGGACACCGCGGAACTGCTGATCCAGTTTCTGCTCCGGTTCGTCGAGCAGCAGCAGCCGACTAGGACGCGCCCACACCGCCGCCAGCGCAAGCCGCTGCCGCTGACCCGACGACAGCGTCAACGGCGACGCGTCGGCATGCCCGCCCAGCTCGAACACGTCGAGCAGCTCGTCGACCGACGCCGACGGCCCCGGCAGCGGCTCATGGGTGAGCCGCACCAGATCCAGGTGCTCGCGCGCGGTCAGCCCCGGGTACCAGGCGGGCTCCTCGGCTGCCAAGCCGACGGTGCGCCAGAAACCGGGCCGGCCGTCGGGCGGCGCACCCCAGACGCGGACCGTTCCGGCCGTGGGGGAGAGCAGCCCCGACAGGCACCGCAGCAGCGTCGACTTCCCGGTCCCGTTCACCCCTGACAGCGCGACGACCTCACCGTCGCCGACGTCCAGATCCAACCGGTCCAAAACGGTCCGCGACCCGAGCCGCACCGAAACCCCAGAAACCACGACAGCCGACACCGCGCCACCGTAACCGACCCGCTCCAGCCACCCACCCCCGCCTCCGCCATTACCTAATTGCCATTACCAGTAATCCAACAATCCAAAAACACCCTCCACAACGAGAACCCCACTCATAAATCGCCAACACCATAATGACAGTTATGGTTGGTCGCCAAGATCGCCTCAAAACTTGTCGGAAGCCGGTGCTACAAACCGCTGATGGTCCCCAACGTGCCGCGGCTCGCTCGACACTTCACGCCCGAGACGCTTCGCACCCATCTGCTCAGCCGAGCCGTACGCACCCCTTCCGGCTGCCTGGAGTTCCAGGGCTTCGGCAAAGATCGTCGTGCGTACCAGAAGATCAGCGTCTCGGCCTCAGCGCACGTGGCCGCCTATGCCGCCTTCGTCGGCGAGGTGGACCCCACCCTGGTGATCGACCACCTCTGCGACAACCCCCCGTGCATCGAGCCGAGCCATCTGCGGCAGATCACCGCGGCCGAGAACCAGGCGCGCAAGCGCGGCAAGGCCCGCAGCTGCGTCCATCCACGCCAGACCGACCAGGAGACCGGTCGGCTCCGGCCCTGCGCGGAGTGCAACGCCGAAGCACAGCGACGCTGGCGGACCCGTGGAAGCCGTCAGGAACCGGATCGATCCGACCGGGCGGACGGCGACGCCGCGCCGAAGCGGCGTGCGGCGGCGGTGATCGTGCGTGACGGGCACGTGCTCATGGTCAGGGAGCGCGGCCGTGGGCCCTCCGGGCGGCACGACGGACTCGAGTACTGGACGTTGCCCGGCGGTGGGATCGCGGACGGCGAGTCCGCCGAGGAGGCGGTGGTCCGGGAGGTCGCCGAGGAGGTCGGGCTGACCGCGCTGGCGGTACGGCACCTGGGCGACCTGCCGTTCCCGTCCGGCCCGACCGCCGTGTTCTCCGTCGACGTGGCGCCGGGCGAGCCGGTACTGGGCGTGGCGGACGCCGACTGCGACTGCCCTGCCATGGTGGGCGTCGACTGGGTGCCGCTACCCCGGATCACGCCGCGGACGGCAGGCCTACCTGTCCCCCCGATGATCATCGCCTGGCCGATGGCACCAGCAAAGGGCCTCTGACCTGCGATAACGTCTTTAAATCCACGCTGCGGGGTTTTCGCGCCCCGGTGGTGGTGCCGGGTACCGCCAGCTGCTCATTCGCCGAAGTCACGGACGGTTCGGCGCTGCGCTGCGGGGCGTTCAGGCGGCGGGTCGGCCGCTGGCGGTGATGGCGGCTTCGGTGCTGCGGCGCAGTTCGCGCAGGTCGACTCCGGCGTCGGTGATGACTTTGGCGGCCAGGCCCTGCTGCTCGCGGATGATGCCCAGCAGCAGGTGCTCGGTGCCGATGTAGTTGTGGTGCAGGCGGAGGGCTTCGCGCAGGGCGAGCTCGAGGACGACCTTGGCGCGGGGGCCGAACCGTCCGGTGCGGGGTTCGGTGCGGCGGCCGAACAGCCCGCGGCGGGGCTTGGGCGGTGCGGGGTCGAGGGCGCCTCGGCCGAAGGTCTCTTCGAGCCGGGCGCGTACGGCGTCGAGGTCGATGCCGATGGCTTCGAGCGCGGCGACGTCGGCTGGGCCGAAGGGTGCGACGGTGCCGACGAGGCGGGTGACGGCCGCGGTGGCGGTGTCGTGGCGCAGTCCCGCGGCGGTGAGGACGTCGTGGGCGATGTCGGTGCCGGGCTGCAGCAGTGCGAGCAGCAGGTGTTCGGTGCCGATCTGGGGGTGGCCGAGTTGTCTGGCTTCGGTGCGGGCGTTCAGGACGGTGGTGCGGGCGGCGGTGGTGAATCGTTCGAGCATCAGGTGTCCTGTCGGTCGGTGTCGGGCCAGCGGCCGGCGTGTTTCTTGTGTACGGCCTGGCGGCTGACTTCGAGTGCGTCGGCGATGTCCTGCCAGGACCAGCCTTGTCGGCGGGCGTTGCCGACCTGGAGGATTTCGAGGGTTTCCAGGAGGCGGCGCAGGGCGAGCACCGCGCGTAGGCCGGTGCCGGGGTCGGGGCTGCCTGCGGCTGCGGCCAGTTTGGTGGCGTCGCTCATGGTGTCAATGTAGGTTGACGCCATGCCGTTTGTCAACCAAAGTTGACGGAATGGTGGGACAATTGTCACCATCTGCATCGCCTGCGTCCGACTGGTCCGTTATCTGGGTGGTGTTGCTCGACCTTCGACGCTCTGGACGGACCGAATGAAGCTGGCCCTGCCCGGCCGCCTGCTGACGCAGGTGTCCCGCCTGCCGCTGCCGCGCCTGCGCCCGCCGGGGCTGCGCACCGTCGTGGACCTGGGCCTGTGGGGGGTGGTCGCCTCGGTCGTGTTCTTCACCTTCCGCTACCGGCTGCTGCACTCCCCCGGCCAGGGCGTCGACAACGACGACGGCATCTACTGGCAGACCGCCCTGGCCCTGGCCGACGGGCACCGGCCGTACGCGGAGGTGTTCCACGCCCAGCCCCCGCTGTTCGCGTGGCTGCTGGCGCAGCCGTTCCGCTGGCACGCGGGCGACGTGGCCGCCGGTGCGCTCGCCGGGCGCTGGCTGATGGTCGGGTTCGCGCTGCTGCTGGTCGCCGCGGCGGCCGGGATCGCGGCCACGGTACGGGGACCGCGCGCCGGGATGCTCGCCGCGCTCGGGGTTACGGCGGTGCCGCTCATCCAGCAGTTCAGCTACCAGTTCGGCGCGGACATGCCGACCGCGGCGCTGGGCGCGACGGCGCTGCTGTGCGCGCTGCGGGCCCGGATCTGCTCGCGCCGGTGGGCGCGCTGGTGGTGGCTGGGCGCCGGGGCGATGCTGGCGCTGGCGGTGCTGGTGAAGCTGGTGGCGATCGTGTTCGTGGCCCCGCTGCTGGCGGCCTGGCTGGTGTCGCGCCCGCCGCGGCCCGACGGCGAGCGGTCCGCCGCGCTGCCGGGTGCGTCGGTGCCGTGGCGGGCGGTGGCGCTGGCGTGGGCGCGGCGTACGGCGGCGGCCGGGGCGTGGATGGGGCTGGGTTTCGCGGCGACGGTGGCGGGGGTGCTGGTGTGGCTGGCGCCGCCGGAGCAGGCGTGGGACCAGGTGTTCGGGTTCCATGTGACCGCGGCTGAGCACCGGCCGCCGCCGGACCTGGTCCGGTTCGTCACCTCGGGTGGCCCGTACGCGCTGCCGCTGCTGGTCGCGGCTGGGATCGCGGCGCTGGTGGCGGTGTGCTGGCCGGCGGGGGCGGTGCGCCGGACGGGGGTGGTGGCGCTGGTGCTGTGGGCGGGTGCGGTGGTGCCGTTCGAGTACCTGCACCATCCGACGTTCAAGCATCATCTGCTGATGTTCATGGCGGCGTGGGCGGCGGTGCTGGCGGTGGCGGTGGCGAGCCTGTGGTCGGGGCTGCGGCTGCGGCGCCTGGGCGCGTTGACGGCGGCGGTGGTGCTCGCGGCGGCGTGGGGGTGCGTGTGGCAGGCCCAGCACCGGGAGGTGGGGCCGTACCCGCAGCCGACCGCGGCGGAGGCGTGCGTGCGGCGGCTGCCGCACGACCTGCGGGTGGTCACCGACGACCAGGGCATGGTCTCGCGGGCGGGGTTGCGTACGGCGCCGTGGCTGGCCGACACGTCGCATGTGCGGTTGGACTCGGGGCGGCTGTCCGATGCGGAGGTGATCGCGGCGGCGCGCGGGGCCGACGCGGTGCTGCTGTCCACGGGGCGGCTGAAGAAGCGGCCGAACGCGGTGACGTGGGTCCGCGAGCACTATCCGGTGCTGTACCGCAGCGGCAAGTACGAGTTGTATGTGCGGGACCGGGCTCTGGTGGCGTGGTGTGCGGGCAGGGTGGGGGCGCCGGCAAAGGTGCTGCCCGCGCCGAAGCCGTCGGTGTCGCCGTCGGCAGGTCCGGGCCGGGTCGGCGCGGGAACGTGACGGGGCCGGGGGTCGGGTAGCCTTGCGCGCTATGAGCAGACCGGCAGGAGACGCTGAGGACCCGCTCGACCGGTTGGCGGCCGAAGAGGACTGGGCGCGTCGGGCCCGGGAGGTGGAGAGCGAGGTCGTGCGGGGGCGGCGGATGCGTTCGCTGCGTCCGTCGCGGCCGGGCCGGGTGGGGCGTGCGGGCGGTGGCGGTGTCTCGCTGCTGTTCGTGGTGCTGGTGGCGGTGACGGTCGCGGCCGGGGTGCTGATGTGGACGGGTGCGGGCCCGGAGGGTATGGCGGGTCCGCTGGTGTTCGTGTTCACGCTGGCCGGGTGGCTGGTGACGCTGTGTCTGCACGAGTTCTCGCATGCGCTGGCGGCGCATCGCGGCGGTGACCATACGGTGGTCGACAAGGGGTATCTGCGGCTTGATCTGCGCCGGTACGGCCATCCGGTGCTGACGTGGGTGCTGCCGCTGCTGTTCCTGGTGATGGGCGGGTTGCCGCTGCCGGGTGGGGCGGTGCTGATCGAGACGCATCGGCTGCGCAACCGGTTCCGGGATTCGCTGGTGTCGGCGGCGGGGCCGGCGATCAATGTGGGTGCGGCGGTGCTGCTGCTGTTCGTGGCGGGCACGTTCGGGCCGCAGTTCGTGTTCGATGCTCCCCCGGCGCAGGCTGTGTTCTGGGGTGCGCTGTCGTTGATGGCGTATCTGCAGGTGGCTACGGCGCTGCTGAACCTGCTGCCGGTGCCGGGCCTGGACGGGTACGGGATCGTGGAGCCGTATCTGCCGCCGGATGCGCGCCGTACCGGGGAGAAGGTCAAGCCGTTCGGGCTGCTGCTGGTGTTCGTGCTGCTGTATGTGCTGCGGGAGCCGTTCGGCGAGCTGACGTCGTGGATTATGTATGTGTCGGGTGCGCCGGTGAACGGGGCGTACTACGGGTTCAGCCTGTTCCGGTTCTGGCAGTAGCCGCCTCGGCCGGGCGGTGGGTGCGGGTCGGCTGACCGGCGGAAGCGGCCGGTGACGCGGCGCGGCTAGGCTGCGCCGCGTCAGGGTCCGCCGCTCCGGGCCGGGGTCTGTCGGACGAAAGTGGGGCCGCCGCGTGCGTTCCCGGCGGGTGACCTGGCCGCTGGTGCTGGTCGTGGTCGTGGCGGCGGTGGTGGCCGCGGTGTGGAGGTCGGGGGTGGTGGCGCCCCGGTTCGCGTTGGGTGAGCAGTCGGCGGGGTCGCATGGTTGGGATCCGCCGCGGCAGACGATCACGATCCGCAATGACGGCTGGACCGAGATGACGTTGCTGGCGGTGGGCCGGGACGGGCCGGGGCTGCGGCTGGTCGGTACTGATGTGGTGCTGCCGTACCGGCTGGGTGCGGGGCGGTCGGTGAGTATCGAGCTGCGCTATGTGGTGACCGACTGCGGTGAGGTGCCGGTGGGTGCGTGGCCGGTGCCGGTGACGGCGGATGCGGCGACGGGCCCGTACCTGCGGTATTTCTGGCTGCCGCCGGAGGAGGTCGGGCCGGGGTGGCCGGTGGGCGGGCCGGGGTTGGTGGCGTGGCAGCGGGCGATCTCGTGGGGTTCGTGCCACAGCGTGTACGACGTGCGGCCGGGCTGATCCGGCGGCGGGTTCGCCATACTGGCGGGGTGGGTACCGACTGGGCGGACTGGCATCGTGACTACGACGATCCGGGTTCGCCGCTGTCGCGGCGGCTGGCGCTGGTGCGTTCGCATGTCGAGGGCTGGTTGGACGGGCGGTCGGAGCCGCTACTGCAGGTGGTCAGCGCCTGCGCGGGTCAGGGCCGTGACGTGCTGGGGGTGCTGGCGGGGCGGGCCGACGCGGACCGGGTCCGGGCCTGTCTGATCGAGTACGACCCGCGTAACGCGGCCGCCGCGCAGGCGGCTGCGGTCGGGCTGCCGGGGGTGCAGGTGCGGTGCGCCGACGCGGGGGTGTTCGGGTCGTACGCCGGGGCGGTTCCTGCGGATCTGGTGCTGATGGTCGGGGTGTTCGGCAATGTGAGCGATGCGGACGTGCGGGCGACGGTGGCGGCGCTGCCGTCGTTGTGTGCTGCGGGTGCGACCGTGATCTGGACGCGGAGCAGGCGCGGCCCGGACCTGACCCCGGCGATCGACGGCTGGTTCGCCGACGCCGGGTTCGTCCGGCGGGCTTTCCACGCTCCAGACGGTGTCGTGTTCACGGTGGGGGTGCATGAGTTCGCCGGGGTGCCGCAGCCGTTGCCGGGTGACGGGGTGATGTTCCGGTTCCGGTGAGTCCGTGCGGCTGGTCGTCGGTACCCGGAGCAGGATTCGAACCTGCACTGTACGCGTTCTGAGCGCGTCGCCGCTGCCGGTTGGGCTACCCGGGTGGGTGGTCACGCCCTATCCCCATGGGGCGTGACCGGACGTGCCACCGGCGCCGGTGGCAGGTCGAGCACGGGTGACAGGATTCGAACCTGTAGCCGCCGGTTTTGGAGACCGGTGCTCTGGCCGTTGAGCTACACCCGTAGGAAATGTGGTTCGGTAGACGAGGCCGCCCTGACCCCGGTCGGACCGGGCGGGCGGCGGGCCTGCCGTGACGTGGGTGCGTCAGTGGCGCCGGGCCGTCTTCGGTCCTTGCAGTCGGCGGTTGCGGTTGGCGTCACCGCTGCGGCCGGCGCCGGGTAGGGCCGTCTCGCCGCGCGGCGTCTGCCATCGCGGTGCGAGCGGGACCTGGCGGGGCATGTCTGTCTCCTGTGGCCGGTGGTGTTCGGTGCAGGTCATACCGTACGGCGGGGTCTGCCGGCCGGGCAAAGGATTTAACGCCGGTCACACCGACCAGCGGGCGCGGCCGAGGGGGCCCTGGTGGTGGCCGTGTTCGTCGCGGTCGGCGGGGTCGTGTTCGGTGCTGCGAGCGGGTCGGGGGTCATGCGGCAGGCAGCAGGTCGTGGCGGCGCAGCCAGGGCAGGATGCGGGCGGCGAGTTCGGCCGGGTGTTCGAGTTGCGGGACGTGCCCGGAGTCGAGCTCGACGTAGGTCCAGTGCGGTAGCCGCGCGGCGGCGGCGCGGGCGGAGGCGACCGGTACGAGCCGGTCGTGGATGCCGTGGGCGAGCAGCACCGGCATGGTCAGCGCGGCCATGGCGCGCCGGTATCGGGCGGGGGCGGCCAGCAGAGGAATTGGCGGCGTACGGCGGGGTCGACGCGGGCGCCTGCGGCGATGGGGACGCGGAAGTCGTCGAGGACGACGGCGCTGGCCAGGTCGGGGTGGGCCGCGGCGGTGAGGGTGGCGATCATGCCGCCCATGGAGTTGCCGACGAGGATGGCGGGGGCGCCGATGACGTCGGTCAGGTAGCGGCGCAGTACGGCGGCGTTGGCGGTGACGGTGGTGGCCCGTCCGGCGGCGGGGGTCCGGCCGAAGCCGGGCAGGTCGAGGGCGTGGACGCGGGTGTACGGGGTGGGTTGCGCGGCCAGCCGGGTCCAGTTGAGGTGGGAGCCGCCGAGCCCGTGGACCAGCACCGTCGGCGGGGTGCCGTCGGGGCCGCCGAAGTCGACGTGGTGGACGGGGCCGCCGAGGTCGGCGTAGGTGCTGCGCATGTCGGCTCCGGTGGGTTTCGGCGCGGCGCCTGGGAGCTTACGCCGCCTACAGTTCGTTGACGATCACGTCGAGCTGCCGGGGCTTGCCGGCCGCGGTGGGCTGCTGCTCGACGGTGTACTTGAGGTCGCGCAGCGCTTCGGCGAGCTGCGCGGGGGTGCGCGGGGCGGCGGCGTCGAGCAGCAGGTCGCGTACGAGGCGGCCTTTGGTGGCTTTGTTGAAGTGGCTGACGACCATGCGTTTTCCGTCGGGGCGCTGGTGCAGGACCCGGACGGTGGCGGTGCGGTCGGCGGTTTCGCCGCGGGGGGTCCAGGCGGGGCTGTAGGCCGAGGAGCGCAGGTCGAGGATGAGGCCGGTGGCGGCGGTGTCGGTCATGGCGTGGGCCATGGGTGCTTTCCAGTGGGCGGCCAGGGGGCCGATGCCGGGCAGTTTGACGCCCATGGCGCAGCGGTAGGGCGGGATGCGGTCGTCGAGGCGTACGGCGCCCCACAGGCCGGAGAAGATGAGGATGGCGCGGGTGGCGCGGCGGCGGGCGGTGGTGGGCAGCCCGGCCAGGTCGAGGGCGTCGTAGAGGACGCCGGTGTACAGCGCGGCGGCGGGCATGGCCGCGGCGGTGTCCAGGGCGGCGTTGCGGGCGATCTCGGGGTGCAGTCCGGGGGTGAGGCCGAGGGTGTGCGCGGCGGTGTCGAGGTCGCCGCGGCACAGGGTGGTCAGCGCCCGCAGTGCGGCGGTGCGCGCCGGGTGCAGGGGCGGCAGCGACAGGGCGGCCGGGTCGACGGGTCTGCCCTTCCCGGACGCGGCTTTGCCTTCCGAGGGCGGCAGCAGGATCAGCACGGGGCCAACCCTAGCGGGTGGCGCCTGGTCGGCCGTACGGCCCGGTGGAGGACGGCCGTCGGGGTCAGCGCGGGGGTGCGGGTGCGAAGTACGCTCGCTTCATGACCACGCGGATCGCGTTGACGGCACTGGTGGGCCGCACCGGGGCGGTGCTGCTGCGTATGCGCGACGAGCAGTCCGCGGTGCGCGCCAACCGGTGGAGCCTGCCCGGTGGGGCCGTGCGCCCGGCCGAGACGCCGCTGGGTGCGGCCAAGCGGCACATCGCGGAGCAGACCGGCCTGCCGGTCGACGCGGAGCCGGTGGAGTTCTGGCACGGCTACCTGCCGGGTACGCGCGTGGACGTGTATTTCTTCGCCGCGCCGACGTCGGCGTGGAATCCCGACATCGTGGCGCAGGCGGGGGTCGTGGCGGAGTTCGTCCACGGCGACGAGGTCCTCAGCGGGCGGGCGTTCACGCCGGCGTCGGGGTTCGTGCTGGGCCGGTTCCTGGATTCGAACGAGTACCTGCGGATGGCGGGCCGGTTCTACCCGGTCGACCCGACCTGACGGCGTCGCCGCGCCCCCCGGGCCTGTCCGGGCGGCGGTGGGTGTCGTGATCGGACCCGGTCGGGTGAATGAGTGATCGCGCTGAGTCGATGGACGCGCTAGCGTAGCGGCCATGTCCCCTGACGCCCTGATGGTCGGCATCATCGGAGTTCTGCTCGGCGTGCTGCTCGGGCGGCGGTGGTTGAAGATGACGCAGGCGCGGGCCGGGTACAGGGGCGCGGTCGCCGGGGTGCCCAAGGCGAAGGCGGCGCTGAAGTCGGCGCGTACGGCGTGGCTGCTGGCGACCCGGGCGGCGCTGCTGGCCGCGGTGCTGATGTTCGTGTACTTCCTGGCCACGACGACCGCGGTGTTCCAGTCCAGCCGCTGAGCGGGTCAGCCGGCCAGGGTCGCGGCGATCGTGTCGGCGACCTGGCGGGCCTGCGCGTCGTCGGCGTACTTGGTGCGGGGCCAGAAGAAGCCGCGCAGCCCGTCGCCTCTGCGCCGGGGCACGACGTGGGTGTGCAGGTGCGGCACGCTCTGGCTGATCCGGTTGTTGAGCGCCACGAACGTGCCCTGCGCCTGCAGCCCGGTCTCGACGGCTCCGGCGATGCGCTGCACCAGCTGGAAGTACGGTCCGACCGTCGCGGCGGGCAGGTCGTGCAGTGTCGGCACGTGCGGGCGGGGCACGACCAGGACGTGGCCGGGGAACACCGGCCGGGTGTCGAGGAACGCCACCGCCGTGTCGTCGGCGTGGACGAGGAACGCCGGCCGGTCACCGGCGGCGATCTCGCAGAACAGGCACTGGTCCATGGCAACGGTGAGCCTAGCCGCCCGGTGGCTACGATCGGGGGCATGTCTGCCGCACCGATCGGAAAATTCGAGGCCGCGTGGCCTGCCGTGACCCGTCCCGACCTGGTCGCCGCGCCTGTCGCGGCGGCGCTGGCCGCGTGGGCGGGGGTGGAGCCGGTCGAGTCGGTGCTGGTCGTCGACACCGACCCGGACCTGGCCGACACCGGCAACTTCGGCCAGGCTTACGAGGTGGCTCCGCACCTGTCGGCCAACTGCGTGGTCGTGGCCGCCAAGCGCGGCGAGGCGGTCACCTACGCGGCGTGCATGGTGCTGGCCAGTACCCGCGCCGACGTCAACAGCGTGGTCCGCAAGCACCTGGGGGCGCGCAAGGCGTCGTTCGCGCCGATGGACGAGGCGGTGGACCTGACCGGGATGCAGTACGGGGGCATCACCCCGATCGGCCTGCCGGGGCACTGGCCGGTGCTGGTCGACGCGGCCGTGGCCGACACCCCGTGGGTGGTGATCGGGTCGGGCAACCGGCGCGGGAAGCTGATCGTGCCCGGCAAGGTCCTGGCGGGCCTGCCCGGCGCGGCCGTGCTGGAGGCGCTGGGCGTGTGACCGCCGCCGCCGGTCAGGGCAGCGCCGCGAGCAGGCCCAGGAACTCCAGCCGCTGCGCCGGGGTCAGCGCCTGGTAGATGGGGGCGTCGCGGTGGTTGGTGTCGTCTTCGATCTGCCGGCGCAGCGGGTCGGCGGGGTCGAGGGCGCGCAGCTGCTCGACGGTGAGCCCGGCCGCGGCCCAGGCGGCGCGGTGGGCGTCGGCGCGGTGGTGGCGCAGCGCCCCGAGGCGGGTGCAGACGCGCAGCGCGTCGGTGGCGTCGGCGGGCTCGTACACGGGGGTGAGGGTGCGGAACGCGGGGCCGCCGCTGGCCCGGCCGGCTTCGAGCAGGATCGCGAGCAGTTCGGCCAGCCGGGGCAGCGCGGCCAGGCCGGGCATGGTCGGCAGGGTCGTCTGCGCCCAGTGCTCCTGCGCCGTGGCCGCGAGCAGCTGCTGGAACTGCGCGACCAGGTCGCGGCCGGTGTCGGTGAGGTGCCAGGCGCCGTCGGGGTCGCACCAGGCGATGCCCTGCTCCAGTTCGGTGGTCATGTCGGCGCCGGTGTAGGTGGTGGCGGCGGCGAAACCGGCGGCGTCCATGGGGCGGGCCAGCAGCCCGAAGTAGAAGCTGACGCCGAAGCCGGGGCTTCTGCCGGCGCGTTCGACCAGGTCGCGTACGTGCGGCATGGAGGCGCGGCGCATCGAGGAGTAGACGCGGTCGACGGCGGGTCGGACGGTCGCGGCGTACAGCGGTGCCTGGTCGTGCATCGGTGGACTCCCCCGGTGGTCGGCGCGGTGTTGCGGCCGCGGCCACGGTAGCGCCGCGGGGGCGGCGGGGCCAGCGGTGGCGGTCGCGGGGCGGGGCAGCGGGGACCGTCCGATGCGGATAGTTTTCCGGGCATGGGGATTCTGCGGGACAGCCGTGACTTCCGGCTGCTGTGGGCTGGCGGCGCCGTGTCGCAGCTCGGTTCGTATCTGCTGGTAATCGCGGTGCCCGCGCATCTGTACGCGGTGACGGGGTCGGCGCTGGCGACCGGGTTCGCGCTGGCGGTGGAGGGCCTGCCCGCGGTGGTGCTGGGGCCGTGGGCGGGGCTGCTGGCCGACCGGTACAGCCGCCGGGCGCTGCTGGCGGTCGGCAACGTGGTCGCCGCGGCGGGGGTGCTGCTGATGGCGGCCGGGACCGGGTGGGTGTACGCGGGGCTGCTGGTGGAGAGCGTCGCGGCGGTGCTGGTGGCCCCGGCGGCGCGGGCGCTGATCCCGGCGGTGGCCGGGTCGCGGCTGGTCGAGGCGAACTCCGTCAACGCGTTCACGCTCGGCGCGGTCCGGTTGGCGGGGCCGCCGCTGGGGACCGTGCTGTACGCCCAGGCGGGCCTCGGCACGGTCATCGCCGTGGACGCGGCCACGTACCTGGTCGGGGCGCTGGCGTCGGTGGCCCTGTCGCGGCGGCCGGTCGCGGCCGTGCCGCAGTCCGCCGAGCCGGTCGGGCGGGCCCTGGCCGCCGGGCTGCGCTACGTCGCGGCGACGCCGGTGCTGCGGGGGCTGCTGGCGACCAGTTGGGCGTTCTGGATGCTGAACGCGGCGTTGAGCGCGCTGCTGGTGCCGTACCTGGTGCAGGTGCTGCACCGGCCCGGCCAGGACCTGGGCTGGCTGATCGGCGGGCTGGGCGCCGGGTATCTGGCCGGGGCGGCGCTGAGCCGCCGGGTGGCGCACCTGCCGACGCGTACGGTCCTGGTCGGCGCGTACGCGGCCGTCGCCGTGGCGTTCCTGGTGCTGTTCAACGCCCCGAACCTGGCCGTGGCGGTGGTCGCGGCGGCCGCCGCCGGGGTGCCGGGCGCGGTGGCGGGGGTGGCGGTGCAGACGGCGCTGCCCCGGCACACCCCGGACGCGGTGATGGGCCGGGTCGGGGCGGCGTTCTACGCCAGTGACGCGGTGGCGCTGGTCACCGGGGCGCTGCTGGCCACGGCGGTGGCCGGGGCCGGGTTGGCGCTGGTGCTGAACCTGCTCAGCGTCGCGGTGGCGGTCGTCGCCGCGGCGGGGCTGCGGCTGCTGCCGGTGGCGCCGGTCACCCCCGGCGGCGCCGGGTAGCGCACGACACAGCGCAACTGTCGGCTGCCTCGCAGCGCCGCAGGCCCCGACCGGTACACCATTGACGTATGTCGTCCTCAGCCGAGCAGCTGCTCGCCGAACCGCTCGTGGTCGCCCGCGCGGCTACCTTCGCCGTCGTGCTGCTCGTGCTGTATGTCGGGCACCAGGTCGGCGACCACGTCGCCCAGACCGACCGGCAGGCCGAGGGCAAAGCCGAAGCGGGCGGGCACGGCTGGCGGGCCATGGCCGGGCACCTGCTCGGCTACCACCTGACGCTGCTGGTGCTGCTGCTGGGCACCACCGCGCTGCTGCGCCTGCCGCTGTCGTGGACCGGACTGGCCGCCGGGCTCGGTTTCTCGCTGGCCACGCACGGGCTGCTGGACCGGCGCTGGCCGGTGCGGGCGATCCTGCGCGCCACGGGCTCGCCCCGCTTCGCCGAACTGACCACCCCCGTCAGCGGCATGTACGCCGCCGACCAGGCCCTGCACCTGGCCGCGCTGCTGATCTACGCCCTGCTGATCGTGGGCCTGTAGCCGGTGCCGGACGCCGCGGTTGCCGACTGAGTTCCGGACCTGGGGTGACCGCCGGGCGCGGTGTGGTGGCGCCGATGGTCCCGACCGGGACTCGGCCCGCCCCGGATGGCGGTACAGTCCGGCGGTGGCAGCCGAGACGAATCCACTTCCGCTGCGGGCCCGCCTGGCCGCCTGGCGGTATGCGTTCCTCACCACCAACCCGCCGGAGCAGGGCGTCGTCGACGCCGTCACGCGCTGGCTGGTCGTGACCCGCGCCGGGGTCCTGCCGATGACGCTCACCTCGGGGATCTTGGCGGTGCTGCTGGCCGCGATCGCCGACGTGGGCGCCGACTGGCTCAACGTGGCGCTGGCCGTGGTCGGCATCGTGCTCGCGCACCTGGCCAACAACCTGATGAACGACCTGGCCGACACGGCCGTCGGCAACGACACCGAGGACTACCCGCGCGCGCTGTACGCCCCGCATCCGATCCTGTCCGGGCTGGTCACCCGCAGGCAGCTCCTGGCCGGCATCCTGCTGTGCCAGGTGTTGGACCTGGCGATCATGATCGTGCTGGTGGTGCGGCAGGACTGGTGGATCGCCGCGTTCGCCCTCGGCGGGCTGTTCCTGTCGTGGGCGTACACGGCGCCGCCGCTGCGGTTGAAGAAGATCGGCCTTGGGGAGCTGGACGTGCTGCTCACGTGGGGTCCGCTGATGGTCGGCGGGGTCTACTACGCGGGTACGGGCACGCTGCCGTGGCAGGTTCTGGCCGCCGCGACCGTGTACGCGCTGCTGCCCACGACGGTGCTGATGGCCAAGCACATCGACAAGCTGCCCTACGACGGGCCGGCGGGCACGCGGACGCTGCCGGTGGTGGTCGGCGAGCCGGCCGCCAAGCGGCTCACCCAGGCGATGATGGTCGGTTTCTATGCCGGGGTGGTGGTGCTGGTCGCGGTGCGGGCGCTGCCGTGGACCGCGCTGCTGGTGCTGCTGGCGGTCCCGATGCTGGTCAAGGTCGTGGGGGCGTTCAACCGGCCGGTGCCGGCCGAGCCGCCGGCCGGCAACCCGGTGTGGCCGCTGTGGTGGGCGCCGATCGCGTTCCTGCACACCCGCCGCGCCGGCGGCCTGCTGCTGCTCGGCCTGCTCGCCTGGGCCGTATACGTGGGGGCGCGCTGAGGCCCGGTCGGTGCCGACCGCCGCGTCCGGTCTCGGCCAGGCCGGATCGGGGCACCAGACACCGCAGGCCCGCGCCGGTACGGGCGCGGGCCTGCGGTGTCTGGTGCCGGGGTCAGGACGCGGCGCGCAGGGCGTGCCGGAAGTCCTTGTTGAGCCGGGCGATGGCCTGCAGCGGGATGCCCTTCGGGCAGACCGAGGTGCACTCGCCGGTGTTGGTGCAGCCGCCGAAGCCGGCCTCGTCGTGGGCGTGCATCATGTCGATGACGCGCGCGTCGCGCTCGGGCTGGCCCTGCGGCAGCAGGCCCAGGTGGGTGATCTTCGCGGCGGTGAACAGCATGCCCGAGCCGTTGGGGCAGGCCGCGACGCAGGCGCCGCAGCCGATGCAGGTCGCGGCCTCGAACGCGGCGTCGGCGTCGGCCTTGGGCACCGGCGCGGCGTGCGCGTCGGGGGCCGAACCGGTCGGGGCGGAGATGTACCCGCCCGCCTGGATGATCTTGTCGAACGCGCGGCGGTCGACGACCAGGTCCTTCACGACCGGGAACGCCTTGGCCCGCCACGGCTCGATGTCGATCGTCTCGCCGTCGTTGAAGTGCCGCATGTGCAGCTGGCAGGTGGTGGTCGCCTTCTCCGGCCCGTGCGGGACACCGTTGATCACGAGGCTGCACATGCCGCAGATGCCCTCGCGGCAGTCGTGGTCGAAGGCGACCGGGTCCTCGCCGTCCAGGGTCAGGCGCTCGTTGAGCACGTCGAGCATCTCCAGGAACGACATGTCCGGGGAGACGTTCTGCAGCTGGTAGGTGACCATGGCGCCCTTGTCGCGGGCGTCGGCCTGCCGCCAGATGCGCAGCTTCAGGCTCATCGACTTCTGGGTCACTTGTAGCTCCGCTGGCTCGGGTGTACGTACTCGAAGGTCAGGTCCTCCTTGTGGAGGACCGGGCTGTCGCCGGTGAACTCCCATGCGGCGACGTAGCTGAACCGCTCGTCGTCGCGCTTGGCCTCGCCGTCGGCGTCCTGGCTCTCGGCCCGGAAGTGCCCGCCGCACGACTCCTCGCGGTGCAGCGCGTCGATGCACATCAGCTCGGCCAGCTCGAAGAAGTCGGCCACCCGGCCGGCGCGCTCCAGCGACTGGTTGAGGCCCTCGCCGTCGCCGGGGACCTTCACCCGCTGCCAGAACTCGTCCTTGAGCTCGCGGATCTCGGTGATCGCCTTGCGCAGGCCCGCGTCGGTGCGCTCCATGCCGCAGTACTCCCACATGATGCGGCCCAGCTCGCGGTGGAACGAGTCGACGGTGCGGTCCCCGTTGATCGACAGCAGCTTCTCGATGCGGTCCTCGACCTGCCGGCGCGCCTGCGCCACCTGCGCGTTCTCGCCGTCCAGCTTCGGGAACGGGCCCGCGGCCAGGTAGTCGCCGATGGTGTTGGGCAGCACGAAGTAGCCGTCGGCCAGGCCCTGCATCAGCGCCGAGGCGCCCAGGCGGTTGGCGCCGTGGTCGGAGAAGTTCGCCTCGCCGATCACGAACAGGCCCGGGATGGTCGACTGCAGGTCGTAGTCGACCCACAGCCCGCCCATCGTGTAGTGCACGGCCGGGTAGATGCGCATCGGCGTGGTGTACGGGTCCTCGCCGGTGATGCGCTGGTACATCTCGAACAGGTTGCCGTACTTGGCCTCGACCGCGTCCCGGCCGAGGCGGCCGATCGCGGCGGCGAAGTCGAGGTAGACGCCCAGGCCGCCGGGGCCGACGCCGCGGCCCTCGTCGCAGACGTTCTTCGCGGCGCGGGAGGCGATGTCGCGGGGCACCAGGTTGCCGAACGCGGGGTAGATGCGCTCCAGGTAGTAGTCGCGCTCGTCCTCCGGGATGTCGGCCGGGATCCGGGCGTCGCCCTTGGCCTTGGGCACCCACACCCGGCCGTCGTTGCGCAGCGACTCCGACATCAGGGTCAGCTTGGACTGGTGGTCGCCGGAGACCGGGATGCACGTCGGGTGGATCTGCGTGTAGCACGGGTTGGCGAACAGCGCGCCCTTGCGGTGCGCCCGCCACGACGCGGTGACGTTGCAGCCCTTGGCGTTGGTCGACAGGAAGAACACGTTGCCGTAGCCGCCGGAGGCGAGCACGACCGCGTCGGCGAACTCGGTGCTGATCTCGCCGGTGACCAGGTCGCGTACGACGATGCCGCGGGCGCGGCCGTCCACGATGATCAGCTCCAGCATCTCGTGCCGGTCGTGCATCTGCACGGTCCCGGCCGCGATCTGCCGCTCCAGAGCCTGGTACGCGCCGAGCAGCAGCTGCTGGCCCGTTTGGCCCCGGGCGTAGAAGGTCCGGGAGACCTGCGCGCCGCCGAAGGAGCGGGTGTCGAGCAGGCCGCCGTACTCGCGGGCGAACGGGACGCCCTGGGCCACGCACTGGTCGATGATCTGCACCGAGATCTGCGCGAGGCGGTGGACGTTGGACTCGCGGCTGCGGAAGTCGCCGCCCTTGACGGTGTCGTAGAACAGCCGGTGGACGCTGTCGCCGTCGTTGCGGTAGTTCTTGGCCGCGTTGATGCCGCCCTGGGCCGCGATGGAGTGGGCGCGGCGCGGGGAGTCCTGGTAGCAGTACGACTTGACCTGGTAGCCGAGCTCGCCCAGGGTCGCCGCGGCGGAGCCGCCGGCCAGGCCGGTGCCGACCACGATGACGGTGAGCTTGCGCTTGTTGGCCGGGTTGACCAGCTTGGCGCCGAAGCGGCGCTGCTCCCAGCGGTTCTCGATCGGGCCCTGCGGGGCCTTGGTGTCGGCGACCGGGTCGCCGAGGGTGTAGTAGTCCGACATGGTCACTTCACCAGCCCTGTGAGTACGGCGAACGGGACGGAGAGGAACCCGGCGACGATCACCGCGGCCACGGCCAGCGCGACGCCCTTGAGGGCGCGCTCGCGGCGGTCGTTGCTGACGCCGAGGGTCTGCAGCGCGCTCCAGATGCCGTGGCGCAGGTGGAAGCCGAGGGTGAGCACGGCCAGGGCGTAGAACGCGGTGACGTACCAGCGGTCGGGGGCGAAGTCGGCGGTGACCGCCGCGTGGGCCTTGCTGGTGTCGGCGACCGGGTTGATGGTGCGGGTGGTCAGGTCGAGGATGTGGTAGACCACGAACAGCACGATGATCACACCGCCCCAGCGCATGGTGCGCGCGGCGTAGCTGCCCTGGACGGGCTTGCGGTGGGCGTACTTGACGGGCCGGGCCTTGCGGGCGCGGATGGTCAGCGCGGTCGCGGCCCAGATGTGGGCGACGATGGCGACCAGCAGGCCGACGCGCTGGATCCACAGGAACGCCGAGTACGGCAGCATCGGCTCGCCGATCTCGCGCAGCCAGTGCGCGTACGAGTCGAACGTCTGCGCGCCGAAGAAGATCTTGAGGTTGCCGACCATGTGGGCGACGAGGAAGAGCACCAGGAGTGCTCCCGAAACCGCCATGATCACCTTCTGGCCGACCGTGGACCGCAGAAGTCCAGGTCGGGTGAGGGTCTGATTCGCTACTGCCACGTCTCGCAGGCTAGGACGGTGTGGATCAGGCGTCCAATGCATCGGGCATGCCTGGTCGATAGCCGGGGGCTATACCGAAACACCTGATATTGATCTTTCAGCGTGCATTCAGGTGCCGGCCCTGCGGATCCCGCGTGGATGCCGCCCCACTGCCTGTGACCTGGACCTCAGGCAGTGGGGAAACTCACTGGCCCGGGGCGGGGTCCGGGCCTGCCGAAGTCCGTCTTTCCATAAGTTCGTTTAATCTCCAAACTATATGCGGCAGTCCCTCCACTCCCCCTTCACCGAAGGACGCAACCGCATGCGAGACACACCCATCTCCCGGCGCGGCCTGCTCGCCGCGGGCATGGCCGGCGCCGCCGCGGGCGCGGGCGCGTTCGCCGTGCCCGGCCTCGGCGCGCAGCCCGGCTACACGTGGCGCAACGTCGAGATCGTCGGCGGCGGCTTCGTACCCGGGATCGTCTTCAACCAGTCCGAGCCCGGCCTCGTCTACGCCCGCACCGACATCGGCGGCGCCTACCGCTGGCACCAGCCCACCGGCCGGTGGATCCCCCTGCTCGACTGGGTCGGCTGGGACCGGTGGGGCTGGACCGGCGTGGCCAGCCTCGCCACCGACGCCGCCGACCCCGACCGCGTCTACGTCGCCGTCGGGACCTACACCAACGACTGGGACCCCGGCACCGGGGCCGTGCTGCGCTCACGCGACCGGGGCCGCACCTGGAAGGCCGCTCCGCTGCCGTTCAAGCTGGGCGGCAACATGCCCGGCCGGGGCATGGGCGAGCGGCTTGCCGTCGACCCGCACCGCAACGAGATCCTGTACCTGGGCGCGCCCAGCGGCCACGGCCTGTGGCGCAGCACCGACCAGGCCCAGACCTGGGCGAAGGTCGACAGCTTCCCGAACCCGGGCGACTACCGGGCCGACCCGAACGACACCAGCGGATACTCCAACGACCTCCAGGGCGTGCTCTGGGTGGTGTTCGACCCGCGTACGGGCCGCCGGCGCCGGACCACCCAGACCCTCTACGTCGGCGTCGCCGACAAGGCCGACCCGCTGTACCGGTCCACCGACGGCGGCGCGACCTGGGCCCCCGTGCCCGGCACGCCCACCGGGTACCTGCCGCACAAGGCGGTCCTCGACCACTCCGGCGGCTGCCTGTACCTGGCCACCAGCGACACCGGCGGCCCGTACGACGGCGGCGGCGGGCAGGTGTGGCGCCTGGACACGGCCACCGGCGCCTGGACCGACATCACCCCGGAGGCCTCCGGCTGGGGATACTCGGGGCTCACCGTCGACCGGCAGCACCCGGACACGATCATGGTCGCGACCCAGATCGCCTGGTGGCCCGATGTCGTGTTCTTCCGCAGCACCGACCGGGGCGCCACCTGGACCCGCGCCTGGGACTGGGGCGCCTGGCCGGACCGCAGCAAGCGCTACGACATCGACATCACCGACGCGCCGTGGCTGACCTGGAACCAGACCCCGGCACCGCCGGAGGAGGCGCCGAAGCTGGGCTGGATGACCGAGTCGCTGGAGATCGACCCGTTCGACTCCGACCGGCTGCTGTACGGCACCGGCGCCACGATCTACGGCACCGGCAACCTCACCGACTGGGACACCGGCGGCACCGTCCACATCGAGGTCACCGCGCGCGGGCTCGAGGAGACCGCGGTGCTCGACCTGATCAGCCCGCCGACCGGCGCGCACCTGCTGTCGGCCGTCGGCGACGTCGGCGGGTTCGTCCACCACGACTTCGCCAACCCCGGCCTCATGTACGCCGACCCCACCCACGGCTCCACGACCGGCCTCGACTTCGCCGGACAGGCGCCGTCGACCGTGGTCCGGGTCGGCAACCCGGTCAGCGGCACCCGCCTGGGCGTCTCCGCCGACGGCGGCGCGACCTGGACCCCGGCCGCCACCCAGCCGGACGGGATCAGCGGCGGCGGCCGGGTCGCGGTCAGCGCCGACGGCACCCGCATCGTGTGGTCGCCCGACGGCACCGGCGTGGTGTACTCCGCCGACGGCGGCGCCGCCTGGCTGCCCGCGGCGGGCCTGCCCGCCGGTGCGGGCGTCGAGTCCGACCGGGTCCAGGGGACGTTCTACGCGTTCAGCGGCGGAGTGTTCTACGCCAGCACCGACGGCGGTGCCACGTTCACCGCCACGGCCGCGACCGGCCTGCCCACCGAGGGCGACGTGCGCTTCAAGGCGGTGCCGGGGCTGCCCGGCCACGTCTGGCTGGCCGGCGGGAAGGGCACCGCCTACGGCATGTGGCGCTCGGTCGACGCCGGTGCCTCGTTCACGCGGGTGGCCGGGCTGCAGGAGGCCGACAACGTCGGCTTCGGCAAAGCCGCGCCCGGCCGCGCCTACCCTGCCGTGTACACCAGCGCCAAGGCGCGCGGCGTGCGCGGCGTCTACCGCTCGGTCGACGGCGGCGCGCACTGGGTGCGCGTCAACGACGACCGGCACCAGTACGGCTGGACCGGCGCCGCCATCACCGGCGACCCGCGCGTCTTCGGCCGCGTCTACGTCGGCACCAACGGCCGCGGCATCATCGTCGGCGACACCTGCGAGTAGCCCTGCCGAGATCCACTGAGTCGCCGGGCAATCGGGCGTATGCGAGCGCCGAAACCACCGATTGCCCGGCAACGTCACCCCGAGCGGAGCGGTAGACGGGCATCGTCGGTGCGGGCTTGATGGCCGTACGCTATGGATGTGCAGTTGCAGCAGCTCAAGTACTTCGTCGCGGTGGCCGAGACGCGGCACTTCACCCAGGCCGCCGAGCAGGCGGGAGTGACCCAGCCGTCGCTGAGCAAGCAGATCCACGTGCTGGAGACCGAACTGGGGGCGCCGCTGTTCACGCGCTCGCGGGGCAACATCGCGCTGACCCCGGCCGGGGAGGCGCTGCTGCCCCGGGCCCGGCGCATCCTGGCCGACGTGGAGACGGCCCGGCTGGAGGTCCAGGAACTCATCGGCGTACGCCGGGGGCGGCTGCGGCTGGGTGCCACCCCGAGCCTGTGCACCAGCCTCGTCGCGCCGGTGCTGCGCCGCTACCAGGAGGGCTATCCGGGCGTACGGCTGCTGCTGGAGGAGGGCGGCTCGCAGGACCTCGTCGGCAAACTCGCCCGCGGCGGCCTGGACCTGGCCCTGATCGTGCTGCCCGACCAGGGCACCGACCCGGCGCTGCGGGCCGAGGCGATCCTGCGCGAGAGCCTGGTCGTCGCGTCGGCCACGACCCTGCCCGCCCCGACCGAGTCGCCGGTGCTGACCCTGCCGGAGCTGGAGCACCAGCCGCTGGTCATGTTCCGGCCCGGCTACGACCTGCGCGACACGACCCTGGAGGCGTGCCGCCGGGCCGGGTTCACGCCGTCGTTCGCGATCGAGGGCGGCGAGATGGACGCCGTGCTCGGGTTCGTCGAGGCGGGGCTGGGGGTCGCGCTCGTACCGTCGATGGTGCTGTCGGGGCGGACCCGGCTGCGGTCCACCCCCCTGGCCCCGCCGGGGGTGCAGCGCACCATCGCGCTGGCGCACCGCCGTGACGTGACCCCGACCCACGCGGCGCGGGCGCTGCGGGAGGTGCTGCTGGCGTACCTGCACGAGGAGTCGGCGTGGAGCCGCCTGCCGACCGGCGTGGAGCCGATCTAGCCCTGCTGCGGCTCGTCGCGGCGGACAAGGTCGGACCCGGGCCATATCCTCGGGGCCATGACGATTGAGCGTATGGACAACGTCGGCATCGTCGTCGACGACCTCGACGCCGCCGTCGCCTTCTTCACCGCGCTCGGCATGGAGCTGGAGGGTCGGGCGAAGATCGACGGCGAGTGGGCGGGCAGGGTCGTCGGGCTCGCCGGCATGCGCACCGAGATCGCGATGATGCGCATCCCGGGCGGACCGGGGCGGCTGGAGCTGGCGACCTACCACCACCCGGCCGCGGTCCGCCCGCAGCCGGCGGTCACCGCGGTGAACACGCTGGGTCTGCACCGTGTCATGTTCGCCGTCGACGACCTCGAGGACACCCTGGCCCGGCTGCGGCCCCACGGGGCGGAACTCGTCGGCGAGGTGACCCGCTACGAGGACAGCTACCTGCTGTGCTACCTGCGCGGGCCGAGCGGCATCGTCCTGGCCCTGGCGCAGCAGCTCAGCTGAGCCGACGCGCGGCCAGCTCCCGCCACGCGGCCATGCCGTCGGGCACCCACTGCCAGCGGCCCAGCCGCGCGCCGAGCTCGTCGCGGGTCAGGAACGCGTGCCAGGCGACCTCCTCGACCTGCGGGGCGACCGGGCCGGGCACGGTGACGTCGTAGACCGCCGACCACCACGCGTGCTCGGGGGTCCGGTACAGGAACTTGAACAGGAACCGCGGCCGCGGCAGGTCGGTGACGCCCAGCTCCTCGGCCGCCTCCCGCAGCGCGGCGTCGTCGTAGGACTCCCCCGCGCCGACGACGCCGCCGACGAACATGTCGTAGCAGGACGGGAACACCAGCTTCTGCGCGGTGCGCCGGTGCACGAAGATCCGCCCGGCCGGGTCGGTGGCCAGGATGAACACGCACCGGTGGATGAGCCTTCGCGCGTAGGCGTCGGCGCGGCGGGCCTGGCCGGTGATCTGGTCGTGCTCGTCGACGATGTCGAGGATCTCGTCCGCCGACCGCGGCTGCTCGGTCATGGCGTCCATCCAAGCAGCCCGGCCGGACCGGGCCCGGCCAGCCCCGCGCCGGAGCCGGGCGCCCAGGCGTGTCGATCACGAAACGGTGTTTCCGCGCAGGTAGAAAGGGCGAGCCGGACGTCGTGCGCGCCGACCGGGCGCGCCGTCCGTGCCGTCACGGGGGATCACACATGACATCGACATCCGATCGGCGCCGCCTGCTCGGCGCGGCCGTACTGGGGCTGCTGCTGACGCTGCCGCCCGACGGTGCGGCCGCCGCGCCGGTGGACGCGACCGGGCGCGCCGCACCGCAGGGCACGCTGGGCGGTTGGGGCGCCAACGCGTTCGGGCAGCTCGGCGACGGCACCGAGCAGTCGCGGTGGACCCCGGTGACCGTGGCGGGGCTGCCGCCGGTGGCCGCTGCGGCGGCCGGGGTGTTCCACAGCCTGGCGGTGCTGGACGACGGCTCGGTACGCGCGTGGGGGCTCAACGACGACGGGCAGCTCGGCGACGGCACCACCGGCCAGCACACCACCCCGGGGGTGGTGTCGGACCTGGACGACGCCGTGGCGGTGGCGGCCGGGGAGCGGCACAGCCTGGCCCTGCGCGCCGACGGGACGGTCGCGGCGTGGGGCGCCAACGACCTGGGCCAGCTGGGCCTGGGTTCGACCGGGCCCGACGTGCGGGTGCCGGTGCGGGTGCCGGGGCTGCGCAGGGTCCGCGCGATCGCGGCGGGCGACGCGTACTCGCTGGCGCTGCTCAAGGACGGCACCGTGGTGGCGTGGGGTGACGACAGCGCCGGGCAGCTCGGCGACGGGCAGGTGGGCGGGACGGCGGCCGCGCCCGCGCCGGTGGCGGGTCTGCGCGGGGTCGAGCAGGTCGCGGCCGGGTTCGCGACGTCGGTGGTGCGGCTGTCCGACGGCACGGTCATGACCTGGGGCAGCAACACCGAGGGCCAGCTCGGCACGGGGTCGGCCGCGCAGGCCGAGCCGCGTCCGGCGGCGGTGCCGGGGCTCGCCCGGGTCCGGTCTGTGGCGGCGGGTGCCGGGCACGTCCTGGCGCTGCTGCGCGACGGGACGGTCCGGTCCTGGGGCCTCAACGACGCCGGTCAGCTCGGCGACGGCCGGACCGGGACGGGCCGCGACACCCCGGGCGTCGTCGTCGGCGTCACCGGGGCGCGGGCCGTGGCCGCGGGGGCCACGACGTCGTACGCGCTGGTCGACGACGACGCCGGTTTCCTGTCCTGGGGTGACAACAGCCTCGGTGCGCTGGGTGACGGTTCGGCGGCCGACCACCGCGATACCGCGGGCCGGGCGGTGAGCGGACTGGGCCGGGTCGAGGCGGTCGTCGGCGGTTTCTCGTTCGCGCTGGCGCTGGGCGGCGGCAGGGACTGACCGCTGTGGTCCGGGCGCCCGGCCGGGGTGCCCGGACCGGTCAGCGGGGCCAGTCGGCGAACGCGGCCCGCACCGCCGCGCACGCCTGCGGGCTCAGGCCGTACAGGTGCTGCCAGACGGAGTCGTCGAGGCGGTCCAGGCGGCGCATCGCGGCGGCGAAGTCGTCGGCGGCCAGGGTCGGGTCGGCCCGCACCCCCAGCGCCATGAGCTGCGCGCGGTCGTAGCGGCGCTGCGCCCCGGCGACGTCTACGAAGTCGCGGGGCTCGGCGCGGGCCGCCAGCGCGGCGACCTTGCCGCCGAGCACGTCGTCCAGGTGCAGCACCGGCCCGATGTCCATGACGACGGGGCCGCGTTCGCGGTCGAAGCGGGCCAGGGTCAGCCGCATCACCGCCGCGCCCCGGGTCACCTCGAACTCGACCAGTTCGTCGTCGAGCCCGTCGAAGACCTCGCCGAGGTCGTCGCCGTAGGTGGTGACGTGCAGGCCCGCGTCGGCCAGCGCGGCGGCGACCAGGGCACCGGCGGCGCGCACGCCGCCGTCGACGTCGGTGAACAGGTCGACGTCCTCGGTGCCGCGGTGGACGATGCCGTACAGGTTGAGGGCGTGCCCGCCGCCGAGGGCGAACCCGTGGGCGCGGGCCACCGACAGGGCGATGCGGGCGACGTCGTGCTGCAGCGCCTGCGCGCCGCCGGTCACGGGGACGGGACCTGGGTGCGCAGCTGCGGGTGGCGCTCCTCCCAGGCGCGGCGGACGCCGCGGGGCAGGAACAGGTCGGGCCACAGCCGGACCAGGGTCGGGCCGTGCAGCCACATGCGCAGCTCGGCGCTGGTGCGGGCCTCGCGCAGCACGGTCTCGTAGAACCAGGTCAGCAGGTGCGTGTCGGCGAGGTCGACGCCCCGGTCGGGCTGCCAGAACAGCCGGTGCGGCAGGTGGACCACGCCACCGGTCGGGCCGCGCAGCTCGGCCAGGTCGGCCGCGACGGCAGCGCGGCGGCCCGGCCGCGCCTGCGGGGGCGCGGCCGCGGCGCGTCGGTCGCGGCGGTCCACACTGCGAAGCGTAGCGGGTCTGCCGCGCACAGGACACGACGTATGCCCCCACGGGTACGGTCGCGCAGCTCACCGCAGGTGTGGGGGCACCCGGCCGCCCGGGTCAGAAGCCGGTGTCGCCGTCGATGCGCTCGCGCAGCAGGTCGGCGTGGCCGTTGTGGCGGGCGTACTCCTCGATCAGGTGGACGTACACCCAGCGCAGCGACATCCGCGCGCCGGTGCGGTCGTGGACGAACTCGGCGGTCAGGTCCAGGTCGGCCACCGCGTCGCGGCACAGCTGCCACTCCTTGACCAGCAGGTCGTAGTCGGCCTCGGCGCCGGCCGGGTCGATCAGGTCGAACGAGGCGCCGCCCCGGCCGTCGGCGTGGGAGTACTGCGACTCGACCTGCTGGCCGGCGACCCGGCGCCGGAACCAGCCCCGCTCCACGTCGGTCATGTGCCGGACCAGGCCCAGCAGGGTCAGGTTCGACGGCGGCGTCGAGGCCAGGCACAGCTGCTCGCCGGTCAGCCCGGCGCACTTGCGCAGCAGCGTGGTGCGGTGCCAGTCGAGGTAGCCCTCGAGGATGGTGCGTTCGGAGCCCACGTACGGCTCGTCGGCGCGGGTGATCTGCGGGGCGGTCCACGTCATGGCTGCCATCCTCCCCGACGGCCCGCCGGGGTGCCGTCCCGCGGGTAGGCTGCGGTGCTTGTGATCGAGACCGCGCGGCTGGTGCTGCACCCGTACACGCCGATCCTGGCGTCGATGATCGCCGACGGCGCGCCGCGCGACCCGCGCTGGGCGCCGGACTACCCGTTCACCGGGGACCGGGACACCGCCCGCATGTACCTGCGGGCCGGGGCGCCGGGCGGGCTGTGGGTGCCGTACGCGGTCCAGGTCCGCGACAGCGGAGTGTTCGTCGGCGGGGCCGGCTTCCACGGCGCCCCGGACGGGCACGGCATCGTCGAGATCGGCTACGGGCTGGCCGAGTCGGCTCGCGGCCTCGGCTACGCGACCGAGGCCGCGCGGGCGCTGGTCGAGGCTGCCGCCGCGGCCGGTGCCCGCCGGGTGGTGGCCGAACTGGAGTTCGACAACCCGCCCAGCGCGGCCGTGCTGGCCCGTCTCGGTTTCACCGCCGCCACGCCGCTGCACTGGTTCCGCGAACTGCACTGACCGGGACAACCGGTCGCACCGCCGTCGGCGTGCACAGCGTATGAGCGTGCGCCTGGTGTACGAGACCCACTCCACCACCACCGACAACGAGGCCGGGATCGCCACCGGCTGGCTGCCCGGCGAGCTGTCCGAACGGGGTCTGCGCGACGCCGCCGACCTGGCCCGGCGCCGCCGCGACGACGGCGTGGACCTGGTCTACAGCTCGGACCTGCACCGGGCGGTGCAGACCGCGCAGCTCGCGTTCGGCGGCACCGGTGTGGAGATCCGCCTGGACGCCCGGCTGCGCGAGTGCGACTACGGGCAGCTCAACGGTGCGCCGGTGGCCAGGCTCGACCGGCAGCGGGCGCAGCGGGTGGACACGCCGTTCCCCGGCGGGGAGTCCTACCGGCAGGTCGTCGACCGGACCGCCGACCTGCTGGAGGAGCTCGCCGACCGGCACGACGGCCGGCGGCTGGTGCTGGTGGCCCACTCGGCCAACCGGCACGCCCTGGCGGTGCTGCTGGAGGGCGCCGACCTGCACCGGCTGGTGTCGGTGCCGTTCGCGTGGCAGCCCGGCTGGGAGTACGAGCTGCCAGCGGGCTGGCGGCGACCGCGTTGACCTGCGCACCGGCCTGCGCGACCGGACAATGGACGAGGAGGTGAGCCCCATGAAGGCCAAGGTCGGGGATACGATCATCGTCGAGGGCGCGCACGTCGGCGACCACCGCCGCATCGGTGTGATCATCGCGGTGCCGCACGAGGACGGCAGCCCGCCGTACACGGTGCGCTGGGAGGACGACCAGCACGAGGGCCTGCTCTACCCGGGCCCGGACACGCACCTCAAGTCCGACAACTGACCGCTGCCGGTCCCGGGCACACAGCGGGACCGGCAGCGGTCTCACGCCTACGCGCGGTCGACGGCGTTGGCGTGGATGGCGTCGTGCAGGAACCGCGTCATCCCCGGCTTGATCGCCTCGTAGGTGGCGGTGAAGCGCTCGTCGGCCAGGTACATGTCGGCCAGGCCGGTGTGGATCTCGTACGAGCACTCGTAGAACCACTGGCTGATGAGCTGCCGGTGCTCCTCGGCCAGTGCCATGGCCGCGGCGCTGTCGGCGGCGGCGCCGGAGTCCATCAGGGCGGTGAAGCGGCCGCCCCAGTCCTCGTTGGCGGCCTTGTGCCGCAGCCAGTCCTCCTTGCTGTACTGCGCGGTACGGCGGGCCGACTCCTTGTAGGCGTCGGTGCCGCCCCACCGCCGCTCGGCCTCCTCGGCGTGGTCGTCGGGGTCGAAGTCCCCGAACACCTCGAAGCGTTCCTCGGGCGTGAGCTGGATACCCACTTTGCTTGCCTCCATCGCGAACTCGATCGCGGTGACCATCTCCTGCATCCGTCTGATCCGCGCCGTCAGCAGCTCGTGCTGGCGGCGCAGGTGCGCCGTGGCGTCGGCGCCCGGATCGGCGAGGATGGCCGCGATCTCTTCCAGTGAGAACCCCAGCTCCCGGTAGTACCTGATCTGCTGCAGCCGCTCCAGGTCGGCGTCGTCGTAGCGGCGGTAGCCGCTGTGCGAGCGCTCGCTGGGCGACAGCAGGCCGATCTCGTCGTAGTGGTGCAGCGTGCGCACGGTCACTGCGGCGAGGTCGGCGACCTTTCCCACGGTGTAGGCCACGGTTCTCTCCTTTCCGTGGTCAAGGCTGAGGGCTGCCGTTACGTCAGAGTCAAGCCGGTTGCGGCGCGGTCCGGGGCGTCTTCGCCGCGGCCGCGCTCACGGCGAGCACGAACACGGTGCACACGGTCAGCATCGCGGGCAGGATCTTGATGACGTCGGCGAGCTGCAGGTACGCACCGTCGACGACGCCGCTGTCCTGGGCCGTCATCGCCGTGGGATACCACAGCGGTGCGTACTGCCGGGGTGCGCGGACCGCGTCGAGGCTGATCAGCACGTACGCCATGGTGGCCAGTTCGAGCACGGCCAGCGCGCCGAGCACCTGGACCGGCCAGCGCCACCGGCCGCGCAGGGCCAGGCCGAGCCGGGCCAGGACGGCGGTGCCCGCCGCCCACAGCGCGATCGCGGCCGCGCTGGCGCCGGTGTGCTCGCCGAGGATCTGCCCTGCGTCGGGCACCGACGCGATCGCCACCAGGCCCACCGCCATCGCGGCGGGCACCGCCAGCCAGGGCCGGGCCACGCCGCGGCGGCCGGTCCGGGCGCCCAGCAGCGCCGCCAGCGCCGCGGCGGGCAGGACCATCACCGCGTACGCGGTGTGTGCGGCGTGCTCGTCGACCCGGGTGAACCGCTCGGCCAGCAACAGCAGCGGTCCCGCCGCGGCCATGAACGCCGCGAGGACGGCGGTCAGCGCCGCCGGGGACGCCAGCAGCCAGGCGGTGCGCAGGGCGGTGGTGCGGGCACGGGCCATGGTGAAGGTCTCCGCTCGGTGGGTGATCCGGTCGCCGAGGGCGCACCAGGCCACGTCGGCCAGGTCCCGCCACGGGCGGGGCGAGTCGCGCAGCAGGCCGGCGATCTCGTCGCCGTAGCGGTCGCGGATGCGGCGCGGGTACAGGGCGAGCGCGAGCGTGGCCAGGCGGCGCATCAGGCCACCGCCAGGCGGCGCAGGCCGGTGCCGGCCAGGTGTTCGATGCGTCTGAGTTCGGCGGTCAGCGCGGCCCGTCCGGCGTCGGTGAGCCGGTACGGCTTGCGCCGGTCCTGCTCGGGCAGGGCCTGGATGTAGCCGTGCTCCTCCAGGCGCCGCACCGCGCCGTAGAGGGTGCCGGGTCCGGGGCGGGTGCCGGTGAGCGCGCCGATGTCGTCCTGCATGGCGTACCCGTGCTTGGGGCCGTCGGCGAGGCTGATCAGCACGTGCATCGCCGGTTCGGAGAACCGGCCCAGGTCGGACAGTCCGGCCACGACACCACCTCGTTTCTACTACGTTGTGCGTAGCATCGCAGGGCGTAGTAGCGGCGTCAAGGGGGACCCGGCGAGCGCGGTCTAGGCTCGCCGGCGTGACCTACGCCGACCTGCCCGACGCCGAGTTCGCGTTCCCCGGCCCGCTGCGCGACCAGCTCGTCGCCGCGGTCCTCGCCGGCCACAAGACCTCCTCCACCGGCCTGCTGGCCGGCTACGAGCACGACGGCGAGCCGCTGCCCGTACCCGGCGAGCGCTCCGTGATGATCGACTCGGCGGGCCAGCCCCTGGCGATCCTGCAGACCACCGGCGTACGCCTGGTACGCCTGGCCGAAGTGGACCTCGACCACGCCATCGCCGAGGGCGAGGGCTACCGGACCGTCGCGCAGTGGCGGGCCGGGCACGAGCGGTTCTGGCACGGCGAGCAGATGCGCGCCTGGCTCGGCGATCCCGGGTTCACCGTCGACGACGACACCGTGTGCGTGGCCGACCGGTTCCGGGTGGTGTCGCTGGTCCCCGACGCGGCGACCGTCACCGCGGCCCTGGCCGCGGAGGCGGCGGCGCTGGTCGCCGGGCTGCGCGCCGTACCGGAGGCCGACCTGGACCGGCCCACCTGCTGCCCGCCGTGGACGGTGCGCGACGAACTCGCCCACACCGCCGTCGCGGTGTCGCGGACCCTGGACATGCTCGACGCCCCGGCCCCGTCGGCCGAGCCGATCAGCACCGCCCGCTACTACGCCCCCGACGCCCGGTTCGCCCCCGCCGCCGACAGCGCCCGCGTCGACTCGGCGCACGAGTTCGCCGCCGCCCGCACCGGCCCGCAGCTGATCGACTGGTGCGAGCAGCAGTGCGCCGCCGTCACCGCCCGCGTCACCGCGACGGCGCCGCGCCTGGTCGCCACCCGCCACGGCGACCCGATGCGGCTGACCGACTTCCAGGTGACCCGCGTCGTGGAACTGGCCGTGCACGGCCTGGACCTGTCCGACGCGCTCGGCGTCGCCCCGTGGCTGACCGGCCAGGCCGCCGACGTCGTCACCGGGCTGCTGTTCGGCCCGCAGACCGGCGCCGCCGCCGCCCTGCTCGGCACCGACCGGCCCGGCCTGCTGCGGGCGGCCACCGGCCGCAGCCCGCTGACCGCCGCGCAGCGCACCGCCCTCACCGGCCTGGGCACGACCTGGCTGACCACCGCCCCGAACTGAACCCGCCGCCACGACCGGGCCGCACCGTGTTTAGCGGGCGCCGGGTCGCGGTAGCCGGTGGGCATGAACGAGCAACGGGTCGGCAGCAGGGCCGACAGACTGCTGCCCGAGGAGCTCGCCGTGGGCAGCGACGATCCGCAGGCCCAGGCCGAGGCCATCCTGGCCGAGTCCGACGCCCGCACGGAGCGGGCCCGCTACGGCCCGGACGACGAGCACGACGAGCGGCGGACCTCCGAGCAGGCCGCCGACTGAACGGCGCGTCCGGACCGTGCCGGGGCCGCCGTTCGGCTGGGCCGGCCCGGCACGGTGCGACACTGCACGGATGGCAGCGCGGGCAGGTGACGGGCCGGTGGCGTGGTCGGTGTCCCGGTGGGGCACCGGCCGTACGCGCGCGGAGCGTGGACCGGCCTGCCGCTCGGCGGCACCGGCCCGCGCCCCGCACGGGCCCCGGCCCGACGCCGACGTGGTCGCCGACGCCCACGCGGCCGTGCTGCGCCTGTCCGCCAGCCGCGCGTAGCGGCAGGCTGACAGGCGGCAGTTTCGGGGAAACTGCCGCCTAGACGGCCGTGTTTCGCGCAGTCTCCCCCGAAACTGCACGAACACGCGCCCGCGAGCTGGGCGGGGCGGGGCCGGGTCAGTTCGTCAGGGCCGAGGCGGGGCGCTGGGCGAAGAACTCGATCTCGTCGCGCAGCTGCCGGGCGACGGGCGCGTCGGCGTAGCGGCGCTCGCGCAGCGCGGTGTAGACGCGGTCGACGCTGACCATGACCTCGGTGACCCGCCGGGGCAGGTCCAGCGACAGGACCGGGACGAGGGCGTCGCGGGCGCCGTCGGGTTCGCCGGTGTGCACCCGCGACAGCGCCAGGGCGCACCGGGCCGCGGCCTCGTCGCGGTAGGAGCGGTGCTCGGCCGGGCCGGACCCGAACAGGGCCAGCGCGCGGGTGGCCTCGTGGGCGGCCTGCTGGGCGCACTCGGGCAGCATCGCGTACGCCTGCGCGGCGTAGCTGTGCTGCCGGGCCAGGCTGAACGTCAGCTGCCCGCCCAGCGCGTCGAGGTCGTCGCTGGCGTGGCGTTCGCGCAGGTCGTCGGCGCGGACCAGGGCCAGGCGGGTCGCTTCGACGGCGCCGAGCACGGCGTGGGCGCGTGCCTGCGAGCCGGCCAGCCAGCAGGTGACGGTGCCGGTGGCCTCGGCGGCCATGGCGCTGCCGGACTCGGCGAACCGGGCCGCCTCCTGCGGGCGTCCGGCCCAGTACGCGATCAGGCTCTGCATGCCTCGGGCCCAGGACCGCAGGCAGCCGTGGTCGGCGTTGTCGGCGCAGGCGTACATGGTGCGGGCCAGGGCCATCGCCTGGTGGCCGCGGCCGAGGTCGTGGCCGACGTGGGCCATCAGCCCGGTCGCGACCGCGACCAGGGCGTAGCGGTGCCGGTCGCGGTCGGGGTCGGGGTCGGTCTCCAGCGCGGTGAAGCCGAGCTCCTGGGTCTCCAGCAGCTGCCCGGCCAGCGCGGTCACCGGTTCGACCGGGTAGCGGCAGGCCAGTTCGGCCAGGTCGCGGTGCAGCCGGGCGGCGGCGCCGTCGCGCAGGTCGCGGCGCAGGTCCAGGGCGGCGGTGTCGTGGCTCATCAGACTCCGTTCCTCAGTGCACGCCGTGCATCAGCCGGCCGATCCTGCGCGAGCCGAACCAGAAGCAGATGCCGACCGCGATGGCCAGCAGGCCCAGGCCGCCGTAGTAGACGCCCGCGGGCAGCTTCTCGGCCAGTGGGGTGACCCACGTGTTGAGGGCGTTGCCGGCGGAGCTGGCCAGGAACCACAGGCCCATGACCTGGCTGGCGTAGCGCAGCGGGGCGAGTTTGGTGGTGACCGACAGGCCGACGGGGCTGAGCAGCAGCTCGGCGCAGGTCTGGATGAAGTAGACGAGCACGATCCACCACGGGGAGATCAGGCCGCGGCCGGCGGCGGCCCCGGCGGCGCCCATGACCAGGAACGACAGGCCGATGCCCAGCAGCGCCCAGGAGAACTTGACCGGGGTGCCGGGCTGGCGCCGGTCGAGCCTGGTCCACGTCCACGCGAACAGCGGCGCCAGCAGCAGGATCAGCACCGGGTTGATGGACTGGAACCAGGCGGTGGGGATCTCGAAGCTGCCGACCTGCCGGTCGACGTCGGTCTCGGTGAACAGGTTCACCAGGCTGCCCGCCTGGTCGTAGATCATCCAGAACAGCGCCGCCCCGATGAAGATCCACACGTAGGCGCTGACGCGGGAGCGTTCCTGGGTGGTCAGCGACCTGTCGCGGAACATCATCAGGAAGTAGGCCGCGGGCACGACCAGCGCCATCAGCGTCAGCGCGTTGATGACGTGGTCGGCCTTGAACGTGCCGGCGGCCACATCGGCGATCAGCAGCACCGCGACGACCGCCACCACCACGGCGGCGATCTTGAGCAGTCTGCTGCGTTCGTGGCTCAGCAGCGGCTTGTGGGCCTTGAGCCCGACCCCTTCCAGCCGCCGGTGGCCGAAGATGTACTGGATGACGGCCAGGGTCATGCCGACCGCGGCGATGCCGAACGCCAGGTGCCAGTCGTTCTTGGCCGCGAAGTAGCCGGTCAGCAGCGGGGCGATGAACGCGCCCAGGTTGATGCCGAGGTAGAACAGGGTGAAGCCCGCGTCGCGCCGCGACTCGTGCATCTCCGGGTGCTTGTCGTACAGCTCGCCGACCATGGCGGAGATGTTGGGTTTGAGCAGGCCGGTGCCGAGCACGATGAGGACCAGGCCGAGGTAGAACATGGCCTTGGACCCGGCCGCCAGCGCGTAGTGACCCAGTGCGATGACGATGCCGCCGTACAGGACGCTGCGGCGGGTGCCGATGAGCCGGTCGGCGATCCAGCCGCCGGGCAGGGCCATGAAGTAGACCATCGAGTTGTAGATGGAGTACAGCACCGCCGCCGACGCCGCGGTCATCCCGAAGCCGCCGACGGTCGCCGAGGCGGCCAGGAAGAGGGTGAGGATGGCCCGCATGCCGTAGAAGCTGAACCGCTCCCACATCTCGGTGAGGAACAGCACGACGAGCCCGCCGGGGTGGCCCATCCAGGTTTTGACCGGCTTTGCGGCCGGCGCCGTGCTGGTCGCCATCGCGTCCCCTCGGAGGTGATGTTCCCCGCAAAACGTCTTCAAACGGACGATATCGCGGTCCGGGGTACGGGTGAGGCTGTCTCACGAATCCGATACCGCTACAGTTCTACGACACGCTGCGTCACCAAAGAGGGAATCTTGCCCAGCCGCGGCGTGTTGCACCACCCGGAAGTCGTTTCCAAACGTGAGGAGCTGGTATGGGCGAGCGCATGCTGCGGGGAAGCCGACTGGGAGCCGTCAGCTACGAGTCGGACCGCAACACCGAACTCGCGCCCCGGCAGACCCGCGAATTCCAGTGCGCCAACGGCCACCGCTTCGAGGTGCCGTTCGCCGTCGACGCCGAGGTCCCGTCGATGTGGGAGTGCAAGTTCGACGGCAGCGTCGCCCGGCTGGTCGACGGCACCGAGCCGGAGCAGAAGAAGGTCAAGCCGCCGCGCACGCACTGGGACATGCTGCTGGAGCGCCGCTCCATCGAGGAGCTCGAGGAGATCCTCAACGAGCGCCTGGCCGAGGTCCGCACCAAGCGCGGCCGCTGACCGCGCCCTGATAACCGAGAAGGCGCCCCGGGTCCGCCCGGGGCGCCTTTCGCATATGTTCCAGCGGCGGGATCAGTCGACGATCTCACCCTCGATGACCTCCGGCGGCCCGGCCGCGGGCGCCGGATTCGGGCCCGGCTGCTGCGCGGGCGGGTGCTGCGGGGTGGTCGTGCTCACCCGCACCCGGCGCGGCCCGAAGACGCTGTTGGCCGTACCGGCCGGGATCCGCTTCTCGGTCGCCGCGCGGGCCCGCGCCCGGACCGCGGCCCGCACCGGCGGGATCAGCAGCAGCAGCCCCAGCAGCCCGGTCAGCAGCCCCGGGATGACCAGCAGCAGCGCCGCGGCCAACCCGACGACCGCGTCCAGGGCCTGCTCCCCGCGCGGGTCGCCGCCCTGCCGGGCCGCCCGCAGCCGCCGCCATCCGGCCATGCCCTCCCGGCGCATCAGCACGATCCCCAGCACCGACAGGGCCGCCACCAGCAGCACCGCCCACAGCGGCCCGATCTGCGCGGCCAGCCACAGGAAGATCAGGAACTCGACCGCCCCGACCAGTAGGACAGCCGCCGGAACCCACCGCAGCCTGCGCAAATCCGATTCACCTCCGCGCCGGCCTCACGGCCAGCGGTCGCCTGGCTTGAACGCGCGCCGCAGCGCGTCCCGCCGAGCCTGCGCACCCCACACGGTCACCCGCCACAGCGCCTCTTTCACGATAGACCCGCTCATCTTGCTCGCGCCGTGCTCGCGCTCGGCGAAGGTGATCGGGACCTCCACGATCCGGAAGCCGTGGCGGAACGTCCGCCAGGTCAGCTCGACCTGGAAACTGTAGCCCTGCGACGCCACCGTCTCGACCTCGATCTTGCGTAGGACGTCGGTACGGTACGCCCGGTACCCGCCGGTCGCGTCACGCACCCCCATGCCCAGCACGGTCCGGGTGTACAGGTTGCCTCCGCGCGAGAGCAGCAGCCGGTGCAGCGGCCAGTTGACGACCCTGCCGCCGCGGGTCCACCGCGACCCGATGACCGCGTCGGCGCCGCGCAGCGCGTCCAGCAGCAGCGGCAGCTGCTCGGGGGCGTGCGAGCCGTCGGCGTCCATCTCCACGGCCGCGTCGTAGCCGTGCTCGTCGGCCCACCCGAACCCGGCGATGTACGCAGCACCGAGGCCCTGCTTGCCGGGCCGGTGCAGGACCTTGATCCGCGGGTCGGCGGCGGCCATCGCGTCGGCGATCGCGCCGGTGCCGTCGGGGCTGTTGTCGTCGGCGATCAGGATGTCGACCTGCGGGGTCGCCGCGCGGACCCGCCCGACGATCGAGGCGACGTTCTCCTTCTCGTTGTACGTCGGGATGATCACCAGGACCCGGCCCACGCCCGGGTAGCCGTCGCCGCCGTCTGCCTCGCCCACGCGGGCCTCCCTCATGTCGCCCCGGTCACGCTCCGCGCTTCCGGCGCCGGCGCAGCACACCCGCTCCGGCCAGCACCAGCGCCGCGCCCAGCGCCGCGGCGGCCTCCGGCCACGCGCCCACCCTGGTCGCCAGCGTTGACCCGGTGCCCAGCCGCAGCTGCCGTACCACCACCGCTTCGGTATTGAATTCAGTTGCATCATGCACAGAACCGTCAGCAGTTACAAAACCGGACACACCGACTGTTGAGGCCATGAGGCTGTCGCGGCCGTGCTCGACGGCCCGCAGCCGCACCATCGCCAGCTGCTGCGTCGCCTCGGCCACGTCGAACGTCGCGTTGTTGGTCTGCACCGCCAGCAGCTGCGCCCCGGACCGGACGGTCGCGTTGACGACGTCGTCGTAGGCGACCTCGAAGCAGATGACGTCGCCGACCTTCGCCGGGCCCAGCGTCAGCACCCCGGGGGCGGTCCCGGCGACGAAGTCGGTGCGCAGCAGCTTCGCCTGGTTGGTGATGGCCTGCGCGATCGGTTCGACGATCGGGCGCAGCGGCAGGTACTCGGCGAACGGCACCGGATGCTGCTTGAGGTACATCTGCGCGGGCGGCCCGTACGTCGACTGGCGCGGCAGCCACACCAGGCCCGCGTTGCGCGACTGGCCCGCTCCGGGGCCGGACAGGACCGCGCCGACCAGGATCGGGGCGTTGATCGCGGTGGCGGCCTCGTCGATCGCGGCGGCGGCGTCGATGTTGCGCAGCGGGTCGATGTCGGAGGCGTTCTCCGGCCAGATCACCAGGTCGGGGCGGGCGGTCTCACCCGCGGCGACGCGGCGGGCCAGGTCGACGGTGGCGCGGGCGTGGTTGTTGAGCACCGCCTGCCGCTGGGCGTTGAAGTCCAGCCCGAGGCGCGGCACGTTGCCCTGCACGATCGCGACGGTCACCGGCGCCCCGTCGGGCCGCGCGGCGGGCACGGCCAGCCCGACGCCGACCACCGCCAGCGCGGCACCGGCGTACGCGGCCACGGCGCCACGGCGCGGGCCGCCCACCGGCCGGGCCGGGCCGGGCCCTGCCGCAGACCCGGCCGGATCGGCGGCAGCCGGGCGCAGGGCCAGCCACGCGGCGGCCAGCAGGCCACCGGCGAGCGCCACCGCGAACGTGACGAGCGGGGCGCCGCCGAGGCGGGCCAGCATCAGCGTCGGGGCGTCGTCCTGGCTGAACGCGAGCCTGCCCCACGGGAAGCCGCCGAACGGGGCCCGGTCGCGCAGCGCCTCCTGCGCCGTCCACAGCAGCGCCACCGCCGGCGGCCACAGCCCCGGGCGGCGGGCCGCCAGCGGGCTGGCCCACGCCAGGGCCATGCCCAGCAGCAGCAGGTACGTGGCCTGGAACACGGCCAGCAGCAGCCACGGCGCGTACCCGACGTGCAGGTTCGTCCACGACAGCAGCGGCGCGAAGAACACCAGGCCGGTGATCAGCCCCAGTCCGGCGCCGGCGCGCAGCCGCCGACCGTGCACCGCCAGCGCCAGCCCGGCGACCCCGAGCGGCGCGGCCCACCACAGGCCGTACGGCGGGAACGACACCAGCAGCGCCAGCCCGGACAGCACCGCCAGCACCAGCGCAGGCCACAGCCGCCGACCGCCCGGGGCGGGCGCGGACGGGCTGGGCGGGGTCGCGGGGGCGAGGGTCTGCACCGTCACCACATCACCTATCTGTCGCAGCCGGGCGCGGAGCGCCGCCCCGGCCGAAGATCACACCCGGGGTGCGGCCCAGGCTACACAAGAATCGGGGCGCGGCCGACGGCCGCGCCCCGCACTCCCCAACTCCTGCAAGCGGCCGCGGCCGGTGACCTTCGGGCCGATCCGCGCCTGGCCGGCTGCCCGGCGTCGGATCGTTGTCTACTGGCCACCGCCTCACCGCCTGCCGCACCATCGAACCGAGTGGATCGAGCCGATCGCTGCGGCGGAGGACCTTACGACGGTACGCGTGAGCCCACCGCCGGGTCAATTTGAGCACGCGTGCACGCAGCGTGACCATTACCCGTCCGGGGACTCGTCACCGCAGCTCAGCGGCGAGTAGGGCCGCCGCGGCGGCCGGATGTTCGGCCGCGAGAAGTCCCGCCGCGGCCAGGATGTAGGACGCGTCGACGACCGTGCGCGGCGCCCGCGGCAGCGGCCACCCGCCCGCGCTGTCGGTCAGCCCCGCCGCCATGATCCGCTGCGCGACCTGCGGCGGGTTGTGCCGCAGCACCCCGCCCGACCCGATCGCCAGCGCCACGTCCCGCAGGTCCCGGCCGCCGCGGCGCGGCCCGCCCGCCACGACCGCCTCACCGCGGGCGTGGCGGCGCAGCGCCACAGCCACCGCCAGCTCGGCCAGCCGCCAGTCGACGGCCTGCTCCAGCGCACTGTCGGCGACGAACCCGGGATGCTCGGCCCGCAGGTCCGCGGCCTGCGCCAGGGCGTGGGTGTCGTCGTGCGGCAGCAGCTTCTCCCCCACCGCCGCCGCGACGACCCCCGGCGCCGACCAGCGCATCCCCAGGTCCCCCTCGACCGTCCGGGCCGCCCACAGCACCCCGGCGACCTCGTCGCGGACCCCGGCCAGGTGCTCGGCGTCGGGGATCAGCACCGAGTACACGTCGGTCGTGGCCCCGCCGACGTCGACGACCAGCAGGTCCTGGCCCAGGCTCGCCGCCAGCAGCTCCACGCCCGACAGGACCGCGTCCGGGGTCGCCGCCCGCACCAGCGACGCGAACCGGGGCCCCCGGGACAGCTTCTTGCCGCCGATGACGTGCTGCAGGAACACCTGCCGGATCGCCGCCCGCGCCGGACCCGGGTCCAGGGCCCCGATCGCGGGCAGCACGTTGGCCACCGCCACCGTCGGCACCCCGGCGCCGGCGAGCAGGTCGTGCAGCTCCTGGCGGCAGTCGGCGTTGCCCGCCAGGACCACCGGGACCCGCCAGCGGGCCCTGGCCAGCCGGGTCGCGTTGGCGGTGACCGTGTCGACGTCACCGCCGTCGGTGCCGCCGACCAGCAGCACCACGTCCGGCCGGGCGGCCCGCAGCGCGGCCAGGCCGTCGCGGTCGAGGATCCCGGCGGCGACGTGGACGACCCTCGCCCCGGCCGACAGGCCGACCCGGTGCCCGGCCTGCGCCGTCACGAGACGCTCGTACCCGACGACAGCCAGGCGCAGGCCCCCGCCGGCCGACGAGCACACCAGCAGCCCGTCGGGGCGGTGCCCCGTCGCGGCCACGGCCGCGTCCAGGCCGTGCAGCACGTCGGTGCCGACGGTGGTGCGGTGGCTGCCCGTGGCGACCAGCCGCCCGTCGCCGGTGTCGACCAGCGCCGCCTTCGTGAACGTCGACCCGACGTCGACGCAGCAGATCAGCACGTCACTTCTTCGGTACGACCACGGTGCCGGTCGCCGTCACCGCGACCACCGGCGGGTCCAGGACCTCCGCCGCCGACTCCGACACGTCCGGCCGCCCCCGGCACACCACCCGCGCCTCGAAGTCGATGGTGCGGCTGCGGGTCCCCATCCGGGTCACCGTCGCGGAGACCTCCAGCACGTCCCCGGCCCGCATCGGCGCCTTGAACTGCACATCGGAGTACGACGCGAACAGGCCCTCGTCACCGTCGGTGCGGATGCACACCTCCGTCGCCACATCCCCGAACGCGGCGAGGGCGTACGCGCCGTCGACGAGGTCGCCCGCGTAGTGGGCGTGGCTGTACGGCACATACCGGCGGTGCGTCACATTCAATCCGACACTCATGCTGCCGTCTTCTCCTTCTTGCGCTCGGCGCGCTGCGTGATCAGGGCGTGCACCAGGTAGCTGGCGACCTCCCGCGGGGTCGTACCACGGCCGAAGATCCGGTCCACGCCCAGCTCACCGGCCATCAGCTCGTCGAAGCGCGGCCCGCCGACGATCAGCAGCGGCCGCCTGTCGGCCGGCATCGCCTCCCGGAACGCCGCCGACATCTCCCGCGTGTTGTGCAGATGCGCGTCGCGCTGCGTCACCACCTGCGACACCAGCACCGCGTCGGCCTTCTCCGCCTTCGCGGCCGCGACCAGCTCCGGCACCGTCACCTGCGCGCCCATGTTGACGACCTTCAGCTCCCGGTAGTACTCCAGGCCCTTCTCGCCGGCGATGCCCTTGACGTTGAGGATCGCGTCGATGCCGACGGTGTGCGCGTCGGTGCCGATCGTCGCCCCGACCACCGACAGCTTGCGGCGCAGCTTCTGCTTGACGACCGTGTTGACCTCCTTGGCGCCCAACAGCGGGAAGTCCCGCTCCACGACCTGCACCTTGTCCAGCTCCACCAGGTGCCGCACCGACCCGTACACGACGAAGAACGTGAACCCGTCACCCATCTGCTTGGCGTGCACCAGCATCGCCGGGTCCAGGCCCATCTTGCCCGCCAGCTGCAACGCCGCGCCTTCGGCCTTCTTGTCGTGCGGCAGCGGCAACGTGAAACTGACCTGGGTCATACCGTCGCCGGTGGTGTCGCCGTACGGGCGGATGACCGTGCTCACTGCTGCTCCCCCTTGGCCGGCGCCTCCAGGATGTCGGTGGCCGGGTTGTAGTAGCCGTCCTCGTGCGCGGCGACCCCGTCACGGCCCTTGCCCCGGTCCGCGGGCCGCTTCATGATCCCGAAGGTGCCGTCGGCGATCGCGTTGAGCAGGGTGTCGTCCTCGATCTTCGCGAGCAGGTCGATGGCCTCGTCGAGCACCTGGTGGGCGCGCCGCTGGATGAACCCGCCGGGCGCGGGCATGAAGTCCTCGTGCAGGTTGCCGGCCGCGTTCAGGACGTACCGGACGTTCTGCAGGGCGATGTCGCGGTCGGACAGCCACGGCGTCACCACCGCCTCGGTCATCATGCCGACCAGCAGGATGCCCTGGCCGGTGAGCGTGCCGACCAGGTTGAAGAACCCGTCGAGCAGATTGCCCCGGAACACGTCGCCGGTCATGTGCTTGGTCGGCGGCATCCACTTCAGCGGGGCGTTCGGGAACAGCTCCCGCGCCAGCAGCGCGTGCGCCAGCTCCAGGCGGAACGACTCCGGCAGATCCGGGTTGATCTCGAACGCGTGCCCGAGGCCCAGCTGCCAGTCGGCCAACCCCGCCTCGTGCGCGAAGTACTCGTTGAGCAGCTGCGACACCGTGACCGTGTGCGCGGCCTCGACCGCGTCGGCGGTCGTGAGGTAATTGTCCTCACCGGTGTTGATGACGATCCCGGCCCGCGCGTGGATCTGGCGACTGAACCGCTGGTCCACGAACGTGCGGATCGGGTTGATGTCACGGAACAGGATGCCGTACATCGAGTCGTTGAGCATCATGTCCAGCCGCTGCAGCCCGGCCAATGTCGCGATCTCCGGCATGCACAGACCCGACGCGTAGTTCGTCAGACGCACATAGCGGCCCAGCTCCCTGCTCGACTCGTCCAGCGCCGCGCGCATCAGCCGGAAGTTCTCCTGCGTCGCGTACGTACCCGCGAAACCCTCCCGGGTCGCGCCCTCAGGCACATAGTCCAGCAGCGACTGGCCGGTGGAGCGGATCACCGCGATCACGTCGGCGCCCGCGCGGGCGGCGGCCTGCGCCTGCGGGATGTCCTCGTAGATGTCACCGGTCGCCACGATCAGATAGATCCACGGACGCTGCCTCGGATCACCGTACCTTCTGATCATCCGGTCGCGCTCGACCCGGCTGCGGTCCACCTGCCTGATCCCGGCGGCGACCGCCCGCCGCGCCGCCCTGCGCGCCGCCGTGGCCGCCTTGCCGCGCGGCAGGTCGAACCGCAACGACCCCGACGCCGCCTTCTGCGCCAGCAGCGTCAGATCCGCACCCGACCCGGCCAGGCCATGCTCGGCCACCGCGTGGAACACCGGCAACGCCACCCCGTGCCCCAGCCCCACATCGGCGCGCACCGCGTCGACCAGGCGGTTCACCCACGGAATACCGTCGGCGTCGGCACCGGTGATCCCGGCCAGCCGCAGCACCGCCCGCTCCACCGACACAGTGGTATGCGAACGGGCCATGTCCACGACCGGCCGCCCCGCCCGCGCCGCCAGGGCACGGGCACGAGCGACCAGCTCCGGATCCAGGTGCAGTTTATTGCTGTGCATAGATGGTTTCTCCACGAAGGACAGTACGGACACAGACCGGCAGCTCATCGTGCTGCCCAAGCATCGGCAGGGTGCCGGCCAGACCAGCCGGGGCACGCCACACCGCGAACGTCGCCGGCGCCCCCGGCACCAGCACCCCCTCCCCGTCACGGTGCACCGACCGCCACCCGCCACGGGTATGCGCCGCGAACGCCGACTTCGGACTCATCCGCTGCTGCGGATTGAAATGCCACACCGCCGCCCGGACACTGCCCCACGGATCCAGCGGCGTCACCGGGCTGTCCGACCCGAACGCCAACGCCACACCCGTGTTGTGCATCTGCCCCATCGGGTTCGACGCCAGACTCCGCTCCACACCCAGGCGCTGGGCGTACATCTGCCCCGTCCCGCCCCACAGCCGGTCGAACGCCGGCTGCATGCTCGCCACGATCCCGAACTCCACGAACGCGGCGATCAGCCGCTTGTCCATGATCTCGGCATGCTCCACCCGGTGCCGGGCGTCACGGAGCACGTCCACGCCCAGCCTCTGCTCCGCCAGCGCGAACCCCGCCACCACCGTCGAGATCGCCTCATCGCCGATCGCGTGGAAACCGCCCTGCATCCGGTGCGCATGGCAGTCCAGCAGATGATCACGCACCTGCTCGACAGTGACATAGCCGTGACCGCAGCCCTGCTCGCCGTCCAGATACGCCTTGGTCACGTGCGCGGTACGCGAGCCGAGGGCACCGTCGGCGTACAGGTCACCGCCCGCACCGACCGCACCCAGCTCCCGGGCCTTGGCCGCGCCCATCAGCTCGCCCCAGAACCCGTACACCTCGGGCAGGCCCTGGCCGGACAGGCGCAGCAGGTCGGTGAAGTCGGCCTCGCTGGACGTGCCGGGACCGCCGCACTCGTGCACCGCCGCGATGCCCAGCGACGCCGCGTGCCGCAGCGCCGTCGCCTGCGCCTGCTGCCGCTGAACGGCCGTGATCCGACCGAACGCCTTCTCCCGCACCACGTGGTGGGCGTCGCGGCGCACCCAGCCGGACTCGTCGAAACCCGGCACCCCGACCGCCAGGGCCAGCAGGTCCGAGGAGACCAGCGCCGAATGGATCGACGCCTGCGACAGGTACACGCTGCGGCCGCCCGCCGCCCGGTCCAGCTCCGCCGCCGACGGCGGGACCTGCGCCGCACCCCAGGTGCTCTCGTCGAACCCGTGGCCCAGCAGCACCGCCTCCGGGCCGAGCCCGTCGGCGAACCCCGACACCGCCTTGAGCAGGTCCGTCGCGCTGCGCACCGCCGACAGGTCCAGACCCGCCAAGGCCAGACCCGTGTCGGTCGCGTGCACGTGCGCGTCGACGAACGCCGGGGTCACCAGCGCACCGCCCAGATCGACCCGGACATCCGCGCTGGGCGCGTCGGACAGGGGGCCCAGCCACACGATCGTCTGACCGCGCGTCACCATCGCCGTCGCGGCTGGGTCGGCGGGACTGCGAACCACAGCGTTGCACCACAGCGTCGTGGGCTCCGCCGGCAGGGGGGTCACCGAAGTCTGCATGTGGTCAGTGTGCCGTGTCCGGCGCACCCGCCGAGGACTCCTGCCGCAGCCGGGACTCGAACAATCCCCGAACGGCGGGCACCGAACGCAGCAGACCCAGCGCGTACGCCGCATGACCAGGCACGTAGCCGTTACCGACCAGCATCGTCACATCGGCGGCCAGCCCCTCGGCACCCAGCGCCGCCGCCGCGAAACTCGTCGCCATCGAGAAGAACACGACCGTGCCGCCGTCGGCCGTCGACAGGATCGCACCATGCTCGCAGCCCGGCACGTCGACGCAGACGACCGTCACGTCCGCCGGACCGCCCAGCGCCCCCGACACCGCCTCAGCCAGCGCCACCGGGTCGCGCGCGTCGGCCAGCGCCACCACGTCGGCCAGGCCCGTCGGCTCCAGCAGCGCCCGCTCGCGCTCCACCGGCACGATCCCCACCGTACGGGCCGCACCGGCCGCGCGCGCCGCCGCCAGCGACAGCGAACCGCTCTTGCCCGCACCGCCGATCACCGCGACCGTGGGGGCGCCGCCGCGCTCGGCGTGCTGGCCCACCACCCGCGCCGTCAGCGCCGGCGCACCGCACACGTCCATCACCGCCAGGGACAGCTCCGGGTCCAGGTCCGCGGGCAGCACCGCGGCGATCGAACGCGCGAACAGGATCGCGTGGCCCTCGCACGGGACCTGCTCACCGCGGCCGTCCCAGCGCTTGAGCCCGTCGGTGACGGCCAGCGGCGTCAGCGTCAGCGAGACCAGGGTCGCGACGCGGTCCCCGACCGCCAGGCCCAGCGGCGACCGCGGGCCGACCGCCTCGACCGTGCCGATGAGCATGCCGCCCGACCCGGTCACCGGGTTCTGCATCTTGCCGCGCGCGGCGATGATGTCGAGCACCTCGGCGCGTACCGCCGCGCCGTCGCCTTCGTGCTTGGTCTCCAGCTGCCGGAAGCTCGCCGCGTCCAGGTTCAGGCGCTCGACGCAGATCCGGACCTCGTCCTGCCCGATCTCCGCCGAATTGTCCAGCCGAAGCGCCGCCTGGGGCAGAACGCCCCTCGGCTCCAGCACCCGGTGCAGCCCGATCGGTGACGTCATTGTCCGGTTCTCCCTCAAAAAGTGACGCTCTCCCGCGATCACCAAGGCAAATCTGCTGCCCAAGTTACCGCTCGCGGGAAATTCTACGGCAGAATAGTTGGTGAGCCGAAGAAGTTCCAGTATGGTCATCTGGACCGCAAAGGAGAGGCCACCGATGAACGCTGGGCAGCCCTACGAGTACCGCCGCGTGGAACTTGTCGAACCCGACTGGACCCGGTTCCCGGGCTGGCGGAACGTCACCCCCGCACAGTGGGAGTCCGCACAGTGGCAGCGCGTCAACTGCGTCAAGAACATCAAGCAGCTGCGCGCCCTCCTCGGTGACACCGTCGACGAGCGCTTCTACACCGACCTCGAAGCCGACCAGAAGGCCATGGCCACCATGTCCATGCTGGTCCCGCCGCAGATGATGAACACCATGGCGCGCGAGGAACTGACCACCGAGGCGTTCTACGCCGACCCGGTCCGCCGCTACATGATCCCCGTAGCCTCCGACCGGCTCACCGAATGGGCCAGCCACCCCCACGCCAGCCGCGACAGCCTCCACGAGCACGACATGTGGGTCGCCGAAGGCCTCACCCACCGCTACCCCACCAAGGTGCTCGCCGAACTGCTGTCCACCTGCCCGCAGTACTGCGGCCACTGCACCCGGATGGACCTCGTCGGCAACTCCACGCCGGCCGTGGAGAAGCTCAAACTGGAACTCAAACCGGTCGACCGCTACGACGCCCACATCGCCTACCTCAAGGCCCACCCGGGCGTACGCGACGTCGTCGTCTCCGGCGGCGACGTCGCCAACGTGCCGTGGAAGAACCTCGAGTCCTACCTCATGCGGCTGCTCGAGATCGACACCATCCGCGACATCCGGCTCGCCACCAAAGCGCTGATGGGCCTGCCCCAGCACTGGCTGCAGCCCGACGTCGTCGAGGGCCTGGAACGGGTCGCCCGCACCGCCCGCCGCCGCGGCGTCAACCTCGCCATCCACACCCACGTCAACCACGTCAACTCGATCACCCCGACCGTCGCCCGCGCCGCAAAGACGGCACTGGAGGTCGGCGTACGCGACGTGCGCAACCAGGGCGTGCTCATGCGGGGCGTCAACGCCACCAGCCCCGACCTGCTCGACCTGTGCTTCGCACTCCAGGGCGAAGCCAACATCCTGCCGTACTACTTCTACATGTGCGACATGATCCCCAACGCCGAGCACTGGCGCGTCTCCGTCGCCCACGCCCAGGCACTGCAGCACGACATCATGGGCTACCTGCCCGGCTACGCCACCCCGCGCATCGTCTGCGACGTCCCGTTCGTCGGCAAGCGCTGGGTCCACATGCTCACCGAGTACGACCGCGACAACGGCATCTCGTACTGGACCAAGAACTACCGCACCTCCATCGAGGCCACCCAGGACCCCGAGGTGCTCGCCAAGCGCTACGCCTACTACGACCCGATCGACACCCTGCCCGAGTCGGGCCAGAAGTGGTGGCGCAAGCAGCTCGAGGAGCAGCAGAACCAGGACTGACCGCAGCACGAAGAACGGGCGCCCGCACGGCTCAGCGGGCGCCCGTTCCGCGTACCGGAGCCGTCCCGGCCACCACCCAGATCGTCAACGCCACCAGGAACTCGTCCCGCCGCGCCGCATCGGCCACCGCCGCCAGCCACCGGCACACCATCTCGTCGTTGCCCTCGCCCTGCCCCACGATCTGCAGCAGCACCTCCCGCTCGAAGTACGGCACCACATGCTGGGCCTCCTGCGGGTCCGTGAAGTGCACCGTCACCGGATGGCACTCCACCTCCACCACCCCCGCCTGCCGCAGCCGGTTGCGCAGCGTACGCCCCATCGACGGATTGCTCATCACCGTCCGCTGCCGCAGCCGCCACAGCATCGGCGTCAGCACCTCGTGGGCGATCCCCTCGAACGCCAGCGACTCCCAGTCCGTGTCCACCAGGCACACCCGCCCACCCGGCCGCGTCACCCGCACCAGCTCCGCGATCACCGCCTGCGCGTCGTCCAGATGCTGCAGCGTCCGCTCACACCGCACCGCGTCGAAGCTGCCCGCCGGGAAGTCCAGCCCGGTCAGATCACCGACGGTGAACCGGACCGCCGCCGCCCCGGGATGGCTGCGCAGCCACACCGCGTAGCGCCGGTCGGCCAGCGCCAGCATGTTCTGCGACTTGTCGACCCCGTCGACCGAACCCTCCGGCCCGACCCGCAACGCCAGCGGGTACGCCGCCTCGCCGAGCCCGCACCCGCCGTCGAGCACCCGCTGACCCGGCGCGAGCCGCATCGCGTCGGCCGCGACCTCGCGGATGCGCGTGATCACGGGATGCGCCGCCGCCGACTCCAGGTACGCCGCCAGCCGGGCCCTCACCTCCGCCGGGCTGCGGTCCACCCCGGCGTAGTGCGGGATGAGCGGCTCCTCGGTCACAACTCCATTCTGTGAGCGCACAGCCCGGCCTGACCGGGCCCTTCTGTTATGTCGTCGCCCGAAGGGCGTCCTCATCTGTTCTTGTGAGGCGGAGCCCATCCGCTAAGGGATCCTAGGACGCTAGGAATTGAACTCGAGGGCTGATACCGCCCGGGCGGACGCATACGCCGCTAACGTGTGGTCATGCGTGAGATCGTGCTGATCAGGCACGGGCAGACCGAGTGGAGCGCCAGCGGGCGCCATACCTCCTTCACCGACCTGCCGCTGACCCCCGAGGGCGAACGGCAGGCCGGGAGACTGGCCTCCCAGCTGGCCGGGCGGGCGTTCGCGGCCGTGCTCTGCTCTCCCCTGCAGCGCGCCGTACGCACCGCGGGGCTGGCCGGGCTGGACATCACCGCCACCGACGACGACCTGCTGGAGTGGAACTACGGCGCCTACGAGGGCCGCACGACCGTCGAGATCCGGCAGGAGCGGCCCGAGTGGAGCCTGTGGCAGCACGGCTGCCCGGCCGGCGAGGCCGCCGGGCAGGTCGGTGCCCGCGCCGACCGGGTGCTCGACCGGGCCCGGACGATGCTGGCCACCGGAGACGTCGCACTGGTCGGGCACGGGCACCAGCTGCGGGTGCTGACCGCCCGCTGGCTGGACCTGCCGCCCTCCGACGGCATGCTGTTCCGCCTGGAGACCGGCACCGTCAGCGTGTTGGGCTTCGAACGGGAGACCCCGGTCCTACTGCGCTGGAACGCCTGAAGCCCGCCGCGAATCCGTCACCGCCGCAGCGGCGTGGCACCGCGCACCGACTCGCACCGGCAGCGGAGATCGCGGTGCTCGGACAGAAAGCGTGCTGAGCGGTGACCGTTTGGCACCGAACACCGATCTTGGCCGCGTCGGGCGTGGAGATCGGCCTTTCAGGTCACAGGACGGCGTTTCCGCCCCGCCACCCCGGAGAGCGTCCGCGAATGGCGATCTCCGGGGTGGCGCAGTGGCGAGTGATCTCCAATCGAGGTCGATACCCTGACCGGTGTCCGGGCTGTCTGCAACGTTCTGACCTGGAACGGTGATCTCCGGACCTCGCTTAGCTGTCGATCGCATCCTGCGGTCGCGCTGCGGCGTTCTCGCCGAGGTTTTGACCAGCGACTGCGACCATGGCCGGTTGGAGCTGTGGACCTCCGCAGCGCGGGCTGGCGATGATCGCGCCTTGCGGTCGCGAGGCGGCCTTGCCGCTGAGGTTGTGGCCAGCGACCGTGACCATGGCTGGCTTGGAGCGGCGACCTCCGTAGCGCGAGCGGGCGATGATCGCCGCTTGCGGTCGCGAGGCGGCGTCCCAGCCGAGGTTGTGAC
>NZ_JASAMB010000013.1 GCF_029948125.1 Catellatospora sp. KI3 | reverse complement strand
GACTGGATTCCGGCAGTTTCCCCGAAACTGCAGGCCAGGCCGGGCCGGGTCACGAGGCGACGCGTTGCATCCAGGACTCGACGTCGTCGGCCGTGCGGGGCAGGTCGGCCGACAGCATCCGGTAGCCCGTCTCGGTGATGAGGAGGTCCTCCTCGATGCGGAAGCCGTACCCGCGCAGCTCCGCCGGGATGAGCGCGTCGTCGGGCTGGAAGTAGATGCCGGGTTCGACGGTGAGCACATGTCCGGGGGCCAGCGTGCCGTCGAGGTAGGTGTCGGCGCGGGCGGCGGCGCAGTCGTGCACGTCCAGCCCGAGCATGTGGCCCGAGCCGCACAGGGTCCAGCGGCGGTAGAGGCCGCTCTGCTCGTCCAGGGCCTCCTCGGCCGAGCAGGGCAGGATGCCGAGATCGGCCAGGCCGTCCGCGTAGACCCGCATCGCGGCCCGGTGGAAGTCCCGGTAGGCCGCGCCCGGCACCAGCGCGGCCAGCGCGGCGTCGTTGGCGGCGCGGCACAGCTCGTACAGGTCGCGCTGCAGCGGGCTGAACCGGCCGGAGATCGGCAGCACCCGGGTGATGTCGGCGGTGTACAGGTCGCGGGTCTCCACCCCGGCGTCGAGCAGCAGCAGCTCGCCGTCGCGGACCGGGCCGTCGTTGTCGATCCAGTGCAGCGTCGCGGCGTGGGCGCCGGCGGCCACGATCGAGTGGTAGCCGACCTCGTTGCCCTCCAGCCGGGCGCGCTGCCAGAACACGCCTTCGAGCAGGCGCTCGGAGGTCGCCTTCGCCTGCGGCAGGGCCCGCACCACGTCCTCGAAGCCGCGGGTCGTGATCGCCACCGCCTGCTCCAGCTGCCCGATCTCCCACGCGTCCTTGACCAGGCGCAGCTCGGCCAGGACCGCCCGGAGTTCGGCGTCGGCGGAGGCGGGCGCGACCAGCGCGTCGACCTCGGCGTCCAGGCCGCGCAGGACCAGCGTCGGGGTGTCGGGCTTGAGCGTGGCGGCCAGCTCGGCCAGGTGCCGGGTGGCCAGGCCCAGGCGGCGGGTGCTCTCCCCCAGGGTGGCCCGGCGCCCGGCCCACAGCTCCCCGTAGCGGCGGTCGCGGAAGAACTCGCCGTTGTCGCGGGCCGAGCGGGGCCGCAGGTAGAGGGTGCTGTCGCCGTCGGGTTCGAGCACGAACACGCCGTCGCTGGACTGGTCGCCGGTCAGCCACACGTACGCCGAGTGCGCGCGGAAGCGGTAGTCCTGGTCGTTGGAGCGGGACTTGAAGCCGCCCGCCGGGACCACGATCCGGTGGCCGGGGAACGCCTGGTGCAGCCGCTGCCGCCGGGCCGGGGTCCAGGCCGCGATCTCGGCGGCGGGCAGGTCGCGGTGCTCGGAGTCGAGCCAGCCGGTACGCATGAACTCTTCCAGCGCCGCCGACACCGGCAGGTCGTGACTGCCGGTGTGGAACTTCTGCTCCGCCATGCGCTGCTCCCCTAGCCTCTCGCCGTCGAGTCGTGCAGACATTACCGGAAGCAGCCACGGTCCTTACACCCCCGCCGACCGTCTCGTCACAGCGCCTACGCCTTCCTAGGAAGTCATCCCGGACGACCTGCGGCATCTTGCGCGCCCGACACTCGAATTCATAGACTTGATTGAATGTGTCGATTTTCGATCGAGGAGCACACATGCACCGTATGGCCCGCCGCGCCGCCCTGCTGACCGCAGCCGCGTGCGCCCTGGTCACCGTCACCATCACCACCCCGGCCGCGGCGATCCCGCCCGCCGGGCCGAACCAGAGCGTCACCTTCACCTACTTCTCCGACCGCGCCAAGACCAACGAGGTCGGCGGCTGGTCGTACGGCTCCTGCGGCGAACCGTTCCAGTACGGCGTCAAGACCGCCTACTACACCGTCAGGATCATCAACTGCTGAACCGGCGCGCGGCCCGGCCGTAGCGGCGGACCGGGCCGCCGCCCCGCCGCACCGGCGATGGCGGTCCGATCCGGACCGCGCGTAATACACTGCGCCGCATGAACCCCTCCCCCGGCGGCACGCTCTCGGTCATCACCGTCGACGGCACCCCCGCCGACGGCGAGAAGGGCCTCTTCTCCGCCGCCCGCAGGGCGGCCGCCCACGTCGGCGTCCTGGACGCCGGGGTGCTGGCCGGGAACCTGTCCGCGGTCTGCGACCAGCTCGGGCAGCTGGTGGCGGCCGCCGAGACCACTCGCGGCGGCTATGAGCTGGAGTCGTTCGAGGTGTCGCTGGACGTCTCGGCCACCGGCGAGGTGCGCATGATCGGGTCGGTGTCCAGCGAGATCCGGGGCGGCATCACGCTGACCTTCCGGCGACGCGGGTGAACACCGCGATCGTCGTCGGGTGCTCGTCGTACGAGGACCCGGACATCGCGCCGCTGCGGTTCGCCGCCCGCGACGCCCAGGCGGTCGCGCGGGTGCTGCGGGACAGCTGCGACGTGCCCGAGCAGCGCCTGGTGCTGATGCACGACGACGCCGCCGACCCGTGGCTGCGGCCGACCAAGTCCAACATCCTGCGCCAGCTGGTGCGGGCCCGCGACCTGAGCGCCGACGGCATCCTCTACTTCTTCTTCAGCGGCCACGGCATCCAGTCCCGCTCCGGTACCCAGTACCTGCTGCCGCTGGACTGCGTCTCCGACGAGATCGAGGACACCGCGCTGCCGTTCGACCGGATCGTGCAGCACCTGGGCCGCGCCGACGCGCCGCACACGGTGCTGATGCTCGACGCCTGCCGCAACGTGGTCGAGGGCGGCAAGTCCGCAGGCGGGGCCGGGCAGGTGGACATCGCCGCGCTGTGCCCGTCCGGGGTCGTCTCGCTGTGCTCCTGCCAACCGGGCCGGGTGTCGTACGAGGCGGAGGCGCTGCAGGCGGGCATCTTCTCCGCCGCGCTGTGCGAGGCGCTCAGCGACGTGGGCCGCTGCCGGACCGTGCACGAGCTCGACACGTACCTGGCCCGGCGGGTGCCGGAACTGGCCGTGGCGCACGGCAAGCCGCGCCAGACGCCGTTCTCGCGGGTGGAGCCACTGGGTGTGCAGCACTTGGAGCTGGTGTCGCCCGCCCTCGGCGGCGCCTGGGCGGCGGCCACCCCGCTGGGCGCCGAGGTCCGGTCCCGACGGGTGCCGCCGGTCGCGTCGGCCCGGCGCACCAGCCTGGTCGCGGTCGACTTCGGCACCTCGTACTCGCTGATCGCCGCGCTGGACACCGACGGCAAGCCGCTGGTGCTGCCCGGGCCCGACAACCGGCTGGTGGTCCCGTCGGTGGTGCACCTGCTTCCCGGATCGGACTACCTGGTCGGCGCGGCCGCCGTGGAGGCGGAGCGGTTCCGGCCGGAGGCGACCATCCGGCACGTCAAACGGCGCCTGGGCACCACCCGGGGGTACACCGTGGACGGCCGCTCGATCAGCCCCGAGCTGGCCGCCAGCCTGATCCTGCGGTCGCTGCGCCGCAACGCCGAGGAGGCGCTCGGCACCCCGGTCTCGCGCTGCGTGGCCTCGTACCCGGCCAATTTCAGCCGGGCGCAGCTGGCCGCGCTGCGGGAGGCGTTCCGGCTGGCGGAGTGGGACGTGGTCCGGTTCGTCGGTGAGCCGAACCTCGCCGCCCTGGTCACCGAAGCCGCGGACGAGCAGGAGATCCTCGTCGTCGACCTCGGCGGCGGCACCTTCGACGTGGCGCTGATGGAGTACATGCGCATCGACGACGAGAGCTCGCTCGCCGAGGTCAAGTCGTCGGTCGGCAGCCAGTTCATCGGCGGCCTGGACTTCGACGAGGCGCTGTTCGACTACGCCGTCGACCAGCTCCGGGGCCGCCACGGCTACCGCGACGAGCTGACACCGGAGATCGAGGCGCTGATCCGGCGGGAGGCCGAGCGGGCCAAACGCGAGCTCGGCCGGCAGGAGTCGGTGAGCATGCTGCTGACCGACCTGCCTGACGGCGGGCAGGGTTACCGCGACATCAGCATCACCCTCGACCGGCCGACGTTCCGCCTGCTGACGCAGCACATGACGGCGGGCGTCCGCACCACGCTGCGCGAGGCGCTGCGGTACGCCGCCCCGCAGTCCAAGCCGGCGGTCTTCCTGGCCGGCCAGGGCGGGCGCGTCTTCACCGTCCAGGAGGTCCTGGCCGAGTTCGGGCTGGTCCAGCTCGGCGGCGGAGCACCGGAGACGGCGGTGGTCCGGGGCGGGGCGGTGCAGGCCGGAGTCCTGGCGGGTGACGTCAAGGACGTGCTGATGCTGGACGTGCTGCACTACGGAATCGCCGTCGGCTGCGCCTACGTCGCCCACCCCGACAACGACGAGGACTTCACGGTCGTCGACGCGGACCCGGCCGGCAACCGCCGGCGGCTGACGGTCGTCGAGCCGCAGACCACGATCCCGAACAAGCGCGACCAGGCGCTGCGGCTGTCCGGCGGCCCCGGCTCCGTCCACACGCTCGAGGTGTACGAGCTGCTGTCGGGCGATCCGCAGCTGATCGAACGCCGCGAGGTCGCCTCCCGGACCGGATATGTCGAGGTGGTCGTCGACGTGGACGCCAACGCGTTCGTCCGGGTCGAGGTGGTCGAGGTCAGCCGGGCCGAGGTGGTCGCGTCGCGCAGGCGGATCCGCGAGCAGGCCCGCCAGGAGCTCGACCGCCGTCGCCGCGAACCCTGACCGGGTCGGCGACTCCCGCCATCGCATGTTCCGGCAGGTCGAAGGGCCTGCCGGAATGTCACTCATGCTCCAGATTGCGGTTTCGCACGCATTTTGGGAGATGCGACAGGCTCTGTCCGGTGGCACGTTCACCGGGAAAGGCCTTGCCGCTCCCACGGCGACAACCCATTGGAGGAACAGTGACCAGCAGTATCACCAGGATTCCCACCCGTGAAGAGCTGGTGCGGCGGGCGGCCGACCTGGTTCCGCTCCTACGCCGGCACGCCGGCTGGGCGGAGGAGAACCGGCGACTGCACGACGAGGTCATCGAAGGGCTCGCCGACGCCGGCATCCTGCGGATGCGCACCCCCGTCCGGTACGGCGGCTACGAGTCCGACATGCAGACGCAGAAGGACGTCATGGCCGAGCTGGGCCGGGGTGACGGGTCGACCGGCTGGGTGGCCACGGTGTTCACCATCCCCGGCTGGATGGTCGGCATGTTCCCGGACTCGGTCCAGGACGAGATCTACGCGACCCCCGATGTGCGCGTGTGCGGCACCCTCACCCCCAGCGCCGTGGGCACGCCGGCGCCCGGCGGCATGGTGCTCAACGGCAAGTGGGCCTTCGTCAGCGGTGCGCTGCACAGCCACTGGCAGGAGGTCCTCGCCATGGCGCCGTCGCCGGACGGGGTCACTCCGTGGCCGGTGATGGCGATGGTCCCGCTGAGCGACCTGCAGATCGTCGACGACTGGCACACCTCCGGCCTGGAGGGGTCGGGCAGCGTCACCACCGTCGCCAAGGACGTGTTCGTGCCGCAGGAGCGCATCCTGCCGCTGGCGACCGTGATCGCCTCGCAGTCGGCCTCGCCGCGCAACGCCGAACTGCCGCTGTACCGCACGCCGCTGGTCGCCGTGGGCAACGCCTCGGGCGTCGGGGTGATCGTCGGCCTGGCGCGGGCGGCCTGGGAGGTCTTCTTCGAGCACCTCGGCGACCGCAAGATCACGTACACGTCGTACGAGCACCAGGCGGACGCCCCCGTCACCCACATCAAGGTCGCCCAGGCGGCGCAGCTGATCGACCAGGCGGAGTTCCACGCCGACCGGCTCACCCGGCTCGTCGACGCCAAGGCCGCCAGCGGCGAGCCCTGGACCATGCTGGAGCGGGTCCGCAGCCGGGCCGACGTCGGCTCCGTGTGCGAGCTCGCCCGGTCCGCCGTGGATCTGCTGGCGATGGCCAGCGGCGGCTCGTCCATCTACCGCTCCCACCCGATCCAGCGGATCGCCCGCGACGTCCGCACGATCAACCTGCACGCGCTGAATGTGCCGGAGACGAACTACGAACTCTACGGACGCATTCTTTGCGGCCTCGAACCGAATTCGCTCTACGTCTGATTCCGTCGGTCGCCATACGTGCGCACGACGGAAGGCGCTATCACGGACAGCCGTGATTCATGCTTGGGTTTCATTCCACTTCTTGAGGGAGAAGCGAATGTATGACTACGTGATCGTCGGTGCCGGTACAGCCGGTTCCGTGCTGGCCGCGCGGCTGAGCGAAGACCCCGGTATCACCGTGTGCGTGGTGGAGGCGGGGCCGGTGGACGACGCTCAGAACATCCATATCCCGGCCGCATTCGGCACCCTGTTCCGCTCTCGGGTCGACTGGGACTACGACTCGCATGAGGAGCCGATGCTGCACCGCCGCCGCATCTATCTGCCCCGCGGAAAGACGCTCGGCGGCAGCAGCTCCATCAACGCGGGGCTCTATCTGCGCGGCAATCCGGCCGACTTCGACCTCTGGGGCCAGCCCGGCTGGACGTTCGACGAGCTCCTCCCGTACTTCAAGCGCTCCGAGGACAACGAGCGCGGCGAGTCGAAGTACCACGGCGTCGGCGGCCCGATGTCGGTGTCCGACGGCCGGTCGAACAACGTCATGGGCACGGCCTTCGTCGACGCCGCCCTTGAGGCCGGGCACTCCTTCAACGCCGACTTCAACGACGGCGCCAACCAGGACGGCTTCGGCCCGTTCCAGATGATGCAGCGCGACGGCCGGCGGTGGAGCAGCGCCGACGCGTACCTGCGCCCGGCGCTGAGCAGGCCGAACGTCACCCTCGAGACCAACCTGCAGATCCACCGGATCGTCATCGAGAACGGCCGCGCGGTGGGTGTCACCGGCTACCGGCTCGACGAGCAGATCACGCTGCGGGCCAACCGCGAGGTCATCCTCTCCAGCGGCTCGTACAACACGCCGTTCCTGCTGATGCACTCCGGCATCGGGCCGGCGAAGGTGCTGTCGGACGTGGACATCCCGGTGCTGCTGGACCACCCGGACGTCGGGCAGAACCTCAAGGACCAGCCGATCGTGCCCATGGTGTACCCGCACGACGTCCCGGTGAGCACCCTCATCGGCCACGAGCCGCAGTACGTCAAGGAGTTCCTGGAGCACGGCACCGGCCCGCTGACGTCCAACGGACCGGAGTCGGGCGGCTACCTGCGTACGCGCTCCGGGCTCGACGCCCCCGACGTGGTGTTCTACAACGGCCCGCTGATGTTCGCCGACAGCGGCCTGGGGCTGCCCACCGGCCACGGCATCACCTTCGGCCCGGTCGTGCTGATGGCCGAGAGCACCGGCGACGTGTCGCTGGACTCCGACGACCCCACCACCAAGCCGAAGATCGTGCACAACTACTTCACCAACGAGGACGACCTGCGGTCGGCGGTCGGCGGGGTCCAGGCCGGCATGGAGATCGCCCGGCAGAAGTCGCTGCGGCCCTACACCGGCACGATGCTGCGCGGACCGGCGTCGGACTCCGACAAGGACGTGCTGGAGTACGTCCGCCTGCACGCGCACTCCATCTTCCACGCCACCTCCACCTGCATGATCGGCAAGGTCGTGGACGCCGAGCTGCGCGTCAAGGGCATCGACGGCCTGCGCGTCGTGGACGCGTCGATCATGCCCCGCACCGGTCGCGGTGCCCCTAACGCCACCGTGCTCGCGATCGGCGAGAAGGCGGCAGACCTGATCCTGGGCCGGCCGGCGCCCCGCCCGCTGGTCGCCGCCGCGGCCAAGGAATAACCGCCGCGAGACCTCCGCGAGCGACTCACGAAGGGATTCATCCATGACACCGCGTCAGCGGGAGAAAACGCTCAGGGAATCCTTGGCCACCGAGCTGGAGACCCTCGACCGGCGCCACCTTCTCCGGTCCATGCACCGCGGCCACATCGACGACCGCGTCGTGATCGTTCGCGGAAAGGGCTGCACGGTCTGGGACGCCCGGGGCAACCAGCTGCTCGACGCGGCGGGTGGTGGCGTCTGGCTGTCACCGCTCGGTCACGGTCGCGAGGACCTCGCGGAGGTGGCAGCCCAGCAGATGGGTCAGCTGGAGTTCTTCACCAGCCTGCTGGAGTTCAGCAACGAGAAGGCCATCCGGCTCGCCGCCCGGCTGGCCGACCTCGCCCCGCCCGGCATCGAGCGGGTGTTCTTCACCAGCGGCGGCTCCGAGGCGGTCGAGACGGCTTTCAAGGCCGCCCGGCTCTTCCATCACCTCCGTGGTGAGCCGGACCGGACCTGGATCCTGTCCCGGCAGTACTCGTTCCACGGTTCCACCTACGGCTCGGGCACCGCGACGGGGTTCCCGCCCATGCAGTTCGGCGTGGGTCCCAACCTGCCCCACGTCGAGCAGCTGTCGCCGGCGTACCTCTACCGCGCGGACCAGCTGTACGGCGACGCCGATCCGGTCGACTTCCTGGTCCGCGAGCTGGAGGAGACGATCGCGCGGATCGGGGCGGGCAACATCGCGGCGATGATCGGGGAGCCGGTGATGGCCGGCGGCGGTGTCCTGGCGCCCCCGCCCGGCTACTGGCCGCGGATGCGCGAGGTGCTGCGGCGCAACGGCATCCTGCTGATCGCCGACGAGGTGGTCACCGCGTTCGGCCGGCTGGGTTCGTGGTTCGAGTCCGAGGCCCGGGGCATGGAACCGGACATGATCACCACGGCCAAGGGCATCGCCGGCGGGTACGCCGCCCTGGGCGCCACCCTGATGACCGACGAGATCGGTGACGTGCTGTTCGAAGCCGGGTTCTTCCACGGCTACACGTACCAGGGACACCCGGTGGCGTGCGCGCTGGGCCTGGCGACTCTCGACATCATCGAGAAGGAGGACCTGCTCAACAAGGCACTGACCATCGGTGACTGGCTGCGGTCGGGTCTCGCGCCCGCCGCGGCGCTACCGGCGGTCGGCGACCTGCGGGTGGAGGGTTCGCTGGCGGCCCTGGAACTGGTGACCGACCGGCAGACCCGCGTGCCGATGGACTGGACCGCGGTCGAGCAGCTGGCCTTCACGGCTCGCCGTGAGCACGGCGTGATCGTGCGGCCCTACGGTCACAACCTCGTGCTCGCACCTCCGTTGGTGATCGAGGAGCACGAGGTGCGCCGGGCCGCCGAGGCGGTCATCGAGGTGCTCTCCCGCCTCGACCCCACCCGCTGACCTCTGTCCGCCGCCGCCGGGCCCCGGCGGATGCCCGAGAAGGGCACCTCCTGCATCGGATCGCGACGCGAAGGTGCCCTTCCCGCCTCGGTCAGCTCTTGACCGAGCCGGCCATCAGGCCGCCGATGAACCAGCGGCCGAGCAGGATGTACACCAGCAGCGTCGGCAGCGACGTGATCAGCGCCCCGGCCATCGACGCGGCGTAGTCCGGCGACTGCGCGCCCGCCAGGGCGTTCAGTGCGATGGTGATCGGCCCGTTGCGCGTGTTCGACATGAAAATGGCGAACAGGTAGTCGTTCCACGCCGAGGTGAACTGCCAGATCACCGTGACCACGAAGCCCGGGATGGAGATCGGCAGGATCAGCGACCGGAACGTGCGCAGCAGCCCCGCGCCGTCCATCATGCCCGCCTCGATCAGCTCCTCCGGGACCACGGTCGCGTAGTAGTTGCGGAAGATCAGCGTGCAGATCGGAATGCCGTACACCGTGTGCACGAAGATCAGCGTCGGGATGCCGGGTGCGACGCCCAGCCACAGCACGACCTCGCGCAGCGGGATCATGACCGCCTGGTACGGGATGAACATGCCGAACAGGATCAGCGTGAACACCACGTCGGCGCCCGGGAACCGCCAGCGCGCCAGCACGAACCCGTTGGCCGCGCCGATGATCGACGACAGCAGCGCCACCGGGATAGCCAGCTGGAACGTCCGCCCGAAGGATGGCCCGAGCGACAGCCAGGCCTTCTCCCACGACGCGAACGTCCACGTCTCGGGCAGCGTCCACTGGCCGTTGACGCCGATCTCCCGACCGGACTTGAAACTGGTCACGACCAGCACGTACAGCGGCATCAGCACGATCAGCACGAAGAGCAGCAGTACGGCGTACCGGACGACGTTGGGCAGCCGCCGCCGGCGCGGCCCCGGCGCGGGCGCCGGGGCCTGGTCGGACCTCGGCGGGGCCGTCATGGTCTGCGTGGTCATGACCGCTTCTCCGACCGGTTGACGTGGATCAGGTACGGCACGACCACCACCGCGACGACCAGCAGCAGGAACACCGAGATCGCGGCGGCCTTGGCGTAGTCGCGGGTGAGCAGGGTCTGCCAGACGTAGACGGCCGGCACCTCGGTGAGCCACTGCGCCCCGGAGACCGACATGATCAGGTCGAACATCTTCATGGACATGTGCCCGGTGATGATGAGCGCCGACAGGATCGTCGGGGTCAGCTGCGGGAACAGCACCCGGCGGTAGAGCTGGAAGGTGGTCGCCCCGTCGACGACCGCGGCCTCGCGCAGCTCGTCGGGGATGCCGCGGAAGCCGGCCAGGAACAGCGCCATGACATACCCGGACAGCTGCCAGACGGCGGGCATCGCCATGGCGGCCATGCCCCAGTCCGGGTCGGTCCACCACGGGCCTTCCAGGAAGTGCAGCCCGAGGCCTTCGAAGATCGCGTTGATGCCGCCCGCGTTCTCGCCCTGGCCCGGGTTCATCAGCCAGCGCCACACGACGCCCGAGGCGACGAACGACACCGCCATGGGGAACAGGTAGACGGTGCGGAAGAAGCCCTCGGCGCGGGCACCGCGCTCCAGCAGCAGCGACCACAGCAGGCCGAGCACGATGGTGCCGACGATGAAGACGACCGTGAACACCAGCAGGTTCAGCAGCGAGTGCGTGAACCGGTCGTTGATGTCGTGGTTGAACAGCTTGTCGTAGTTGTCGAGGCCGACGAAGCCCTTCGACGGCCGCGCGTTGTGGCGATCCTGCATCGAGAGGTCGACGGTCCAGCCGATCAGGCCGTACACGAAGACGGCCAGCAGGATCAGCGAGGGGGAGATGAGCAGCAGACCGGGGATCCAGGTCCGCTTACGGTGGCGCAACGCGACCTCCTAGGGGTGGAGAAGGGCACCTTCCCGACAGGTTCCGGGAAGGTGCCCTTCCTGTCACGTACCGGACTACTTGGCCTTCGGGCCGAACTCCGCGGCCGCCGACGCGAGCGCCGCCTGCAGCGCCGCGACGTCACCGTCGGTGGAGAACTTGCCCTGGGCCGAGCCGACCGCGCCCTGCCAGGTCTGCGCGCAGGCCGAGCCGTGCGGGCAGCTGGGGACCTGGACGGCGGTCTTCCAGTCGTTCATGGCCGCCTGCTGGTAGGCCGGGAAGCCGTCGGCGGGCACGTCGGTGCGGGCCGGGATCGAGCCCTTCTTCTTGTTGAACTCGGCCTGGCCGGCGGCGCTGCCGACGGTCTTCAGCCAGCACTTGGTGCCGTCGGCGTTCTTGGCGCCCTTGGGCAGCACGAACGAGTCGGCCAGCCACTGGAAGACGTTGCCGTTGCCCGGGAACACCGAGTAGCTGTAGTCCTTGAAACCCTTGGCGTCGAGGTCGGCGGCCTCCCAGTCGCCCATCAGCTGGTAGGCGGCCTTGCCGTCCATCAGCATCTTCTCGGCGTCGGTCCAGTCGAAGGTGTCACGGTCGGAGTTGGTGTACGTGAGCAGCTTCTTGTAGTCGGTGATCGCGGCGGTCATGTCGGCGCCGGCCCAGTCACCGGTGCCGTTCCAGAGCGCGTTGAACTTCTCCGGGCCGAGCTTGCTGATGAGCAGGGCCTCGAACAGCATCTGCTGCGTCCAGTCCTTGCCCAGCGCCAGCGGCGTGGCCACCCCGGCGGCCTTCAGCTTGTCCAGGTCGGCGAAGAACCCCTCGAGGGTGGTCGCGTCCTTGGTGATGCCCGCCTTGGCCAGCACGGTTTTGTTGCCCCACAGCACGTTGGCGCGGTGGATGTTGGCCGGCACCGAGTAGATCTTGCCGTCCACGGTGAGGTTGTCGATCAGGCCCTTGGGGAAGGCGTTGCTCAGGCCCCACTCGCCGTACTGCGCCGACAGGTCCTCGATCTGGTCGTCGTTGATGTAGTCCGACAGCTCGGCACCGGCGTGCGCCTGGAACGTGTCCGGCGGGGTGCCCTGCTGCAGCCGGGAGGCCAGCACCTGCTTGGCATTGCTGCCCGCGCCGCCCGCGACGGCGCCGTTGACGAACTTGAAGTCCTTGCACTCGGTGCCGAACACGGTCTCCAGGCCGGTCAGACCGGCCTTCTCACCGCCGTCCGCCCACCACGTGAACACCTCGACCTCTTTGGTGCCCGTACCGGTGCCGGGCTCATCGGTGCTGGTGCAGGCCACTGTGGCCATCAGCGTTCCGAATGCGACGGCCGCGACGGCCATACGCCTCGAGAGACGCATGCTTCCTCCATCCTGAGATTTTGACATCGTTGTCTCATGCGCTGAGCAAGCCTCTACCGCAGGTCCACGGGGTGTCAATGCTGGTTACTGATTTGTTTCCGGACACCGCAGAACCGAGATCAAGTCGAGTCGGCCCGGCGGCGCCGGTTGTTCGCGCGGCGGTAAACGACAGCACCTTGCCTTGGTGGGACGAACCGGTTAAGACTACTCATCCATGTAGATATATGAGCGCGCCGCCACAAGCGAACGCGCCCCACCCCGAGGGAGCCCACCCGTGCAACTGATCGCAACGCGCCGGATCCTCCCGGTAGCGGCGGCCGTGCTGCTCGCACTGAGCCTGCCCGCCCCGGCCTCCGCCGCCCCCTCCTCCCCCGCCGCCGGCACATCCGCCACCGGCACGTCCGTCGCCGCCACGCTCGACGGCCTCGCGAGCCGCCTGGCCCGGTCCCTGGCCGACGGCCGCACCCGCGCCGCCGTCACCCAGGCGGTGCTGGCGGGCCCGCTCACCCTGGCCGCCATACCCGACGCGGCGCTGCGTACACATGCCACCGCCGCCGACCGGGCGGTGCTCGCCGCCAAGGGCCTGCCCGCCTCGCTCGGCGCGGTGACCACGGTGCGGCTGGCGCTGCCCCGGATGCGCGCCGCGCTCGCGCGGGGTCAGGCGCCGCTGGTCGCCGCCGCGAGCAGCGACGACACGGCCACCACCATCACCGCGTACGACCTCAGCGGCCGCGCCGTGGCCCTGGACCCCGACCGCGCCCCGCAGCGGCCGGTGCTCGTGGTCGAAGTGGACTCCGCCAAGACCGTCCCCGCCGGGCTCGACGTGGTGCGCCGGGAACTCGCCCGGCGCGGCGTCACCGGCGCCCCCGCCGCGGCCACCCTGGCCGGCGGCTACTGGGCCACGAAGATCAACGCGGTACGCCTGTCCGACGACGAGGAGCCCTGGATCAAGGGCGCGGCCGAGATCTACTGCGTGGTCGGCGGCTTCGGCCTCGACGGGCACCCGAAGGTCGACATCGTGCAGCTGCCGTACCTGGACAACGACGGCACCACCTACTACCCCAACCAGCTGCTGGTGCACTTCTCGGCGTACAAGTACAACCTGGCCGACGTGGTGATGATGGAGGACGACGGCGACACCAACTACCAGGCGCTGGCCCAGGCCATCGCGACGGTGCTGCTCACCATCACCGACCAGGGCGTCTACATCCCGCTGGTCAACGCGATCATCAACGCCATCCCGACCTCGTGGTGGACCGACGACCCCGACTACGTCGACTCCTGGTACACCCTGTCCACCGGCAGCAGCGGCCGCCTCAACGGCGCCGCCGCCAACGGCTGGCTGGACGTGAGCCCGTACTGGGTCGCGCCGCTGTGACCGCCCGGCCCGGTCGGGGCCCGCGCTCCGACCGGGCCGCGGTCAGTCCGGCTCGACCGGCTCGACGTCGGTGCCGGGCGAGCCGGCCGCCACGGCGAAGGCGGCCAGGCCGATCGCGGTGATGTCCTCGGCCACCGCCCAGTACTTGTCCGGCACGTTCGTGTGCCGGTCCAGCGCGGCCCGCAGGTGGTAGCCGCCGTACGCGCCGATGCCCGCGCCCATCGTGCCCAGCGCCGCGCCGGTCACCGCCGCGAGGACGGACTTCTCCTCGGCCAGCCCGAGCACCGCGCCCGCGACCCCGCCCAGCGCCAGCCGGGCCAGCAGCGGGCCGCGCTTGAGGCGGCTGGGCGTGGTCGGCAGCTTGTCGGCGACCAGCTCCCCGGCGGCGGTGGCCAGCAGCGTCCGCTTCAGCACCGGGCTGGCCAGCACCTGCTTGCGGACCAGGGTGTTCACGTCGCGGGGACCCTTGCGCATCGCCACGGCCAGGGCGGCCAGGCCGAGCTGCGAGCGCATGCCCGTGGCCACGCCCAGCGCGAGCGGTCGTGCGGCGGAGATCGCACTCATGCGTCCAGGCTAGGCGGTCACGGCGTGCGCATACGCGGGATCGGCGACGCCAGTAGCCACAGCACCCCGCCCAGCGCCCCGACCGTCGCCAGCCACAGGGTCGGCCGCACGCCCAGGTGCGCGCCGAGGACCCCGCCGAGCACCGCCCCGAGCGGGCGGATGCCGTAGTTGAGGGTGCGCTGGGCGCCGCCGACCCGGGCGCGCAGGTCGTCGGGGACGGCACCGGCCTGCAGCGCGCCGCCCGCGGTGTCGAGGATCATGAGCCCGATGCCGGACAGGAACTCGGCCGCGAACAGCATCGCCAGCACCACCGGGCGCGGCCCGTCGGCCAGCGGGATGAGCATCAGCGGTGCCGGGAAGAGGACGTAGCCGACGACGTACATCGGGCCGACGCCGAAGCGGGCGGCCAGGCGCCCGGCCAGCGCGGCGCCCAGCAGCGCGCCGCCCGCGGCCAGGCCGAGGCCCAGCCCCAGCAGCTCCGGCGGCACGCCCAGGTCGCGGGTCACGTAGAGGATGACCAGCGCGGAGTACATGTAGTTGAACAGGTTGAGGGTGGTCGCGCCGAGCACGCAGGCGCGCAGCACCGGGATGCTGAACAGTGCCGCCAGCCCGCGGCGCAGGCCCAGGCCAGGGGTGCCCGACGGGGCGGGTTCGGCCGGCCGGACCCGGGCCAGGGTCGCGGCGGAGAACAGGTACGACACCGCGTCGAGCACCAGCGCGCCGGGGGCGGAGAGCACCTTGACCAGCACCCCGGCCACGCTCGATCCGGCCGCGAACGAGAACGCGCGGGCGCCGTTGAGCAGGGCGCTGGCGGCGACGTACTGCTCGCGGGGCACCAGCGACACGAACAGGGTGGTGCGGCACACCTCGAACAGGACGCTGAACGTGCCGACGCTGAACGCCACCGCGTACAGCACGGGCATGGTGAGCGCGTCGAGCAGGTACAGCGCGGGGGCCAGCAGCAGCACGGCGGCCCGGCCGAGGTCGGCGACGATCATGAGCCGCCGCTTGTCCGGCCGCCGGTCGGCCCACGCCCCCAGCAGCAGCGAGAACAGCAGGTTCGGCAGCAGCGCGGCGGCGGTGAGGTAGCCCATCTCGGCCGGACCGGCTCCGGCGACCAGCACCGCGAACAGCGGCACGGCCAGCTCGCTGATCTGGTCGCCGAGCAGGGACACGCTCTGCCCGGTCCAGTAGCGCCGGAACGGGGTCTGGCGCAGCAGCGGCGGCAGCCAGGAGGGGCGCTGCCGCAGTTCGGGGATGGCGAGGGTCATGGCGCGGGGTGCTCCGGGGTGTCGAGGGTCAGCACGAACTGGAGGATGTCGACCGTGCGGGCGCCTTCGGGCCGGGCCGCCGGGTCGGCCTGCCTGGCCAGGTACGGCTCGACCAGCTCGTCGAAGCGGCGCTGCAGCTCGGTGAACTCGTCGAGGGTGACGTGCAGGACGGTGTCGCCCGGTCCGGTGACCCGGCGCCAGGCGGCCGGCTCCCGGTCGCGGGTGCGCAGCCAGTCGATGGCGCGGTCGTAGTAGCGGCGGGTGACGACGGCGTCGAGGTGGTCGACGGCGGCGCGCACCTCGGGGTCGTCGCTGTCGGTGCCCCACGACGTGAACAGCGCCGTGGCGCGCCAGGGCCGCTCCCGGGCGTCGGCGCCCTCCACCCGCTCAACCAGGCCGTACTTGGCGAGCTGGCGCAGGTGGAAGGAGCAGCCGGGCACGCTCTCCCCCAGCCGCTCGGCGGCCTGGGTGGCGGTGAGCGGCCCCTCCCGGCGCAGCAGGGCGACCAGGGACATGCGCAGCGGGTGGGCGAAGGCGCGCAGTGCGACGGGGTCGGTCAGCGGAACGGAGCGGGCGTCGGACACTTCCTAAAGATAGCTTTCTAAAGAAGTCTTTACCATCTGCGTACGGCCGATGCCTCCCTCATCCGAGTGGTCGGGCCGCGTCGGCTACCCGACAGCACCGCCGGGCGTGTCGCTACTGATCAGTCAGTCAGTGGGCGCCGACGCCGCAGAACGCGATCTAGCAGCATTCTCGAAACAATCTCATCGACGCATGATTATGAAGAGATACTTCCAAAGTTTCCCCGGTTTCTATATACATAGCTCTCAGTGGCTACCGCCACACTTTTCTACGGAGTCGGGGAGGACTCGTGAAAAGATCTCTAGCGGCCGGCAGCGTCGCCCTACTCGTGGGCGGTCTGCTGTCGGTGACCGCGACGTCGGGCAACGCGGCACCGGCCGGACCCACCGGCCTCGCGGCGGCACAGGCCGCGATCACCGCGCACCCGTCCGACGTGCGCGCCGCGGCGGGTGACAAGTACAGCGTCGACCGCACCATCAGCGACGCCACCGGCACCCACGTGCGCTACACCCGCACCTACCAGGGCCTGCGCGTGTACGGCGGCGACTTCGTCGTGCACACCGGCAAGGACGGTGCGTACCAGGGCAGCTCGGTCGGCCTCGTGAACCCGCTGAGCCTGTCCACCACCGCCAAGGTGACCTCGGCCAAGGCGCAGCAGGCCGCCAAGGCGCACTTCTCCGGCACGGTCACCAAGACCGTCGGCTCGGAGCTGTTCGTCGACGCGAGCTCCGGCAAGGGCCGCCTGGCCTGGGAGACCGTGCTGCACGGCTGGGCCGCCGACAAGCAGACCCCGTCGAAGCTGCACGTCATCAGCGATGCCGTCAGCGGCGCCTACATCGGGCAGTTCGACGAGATCGAGACGGTGACCGGCACCGGTAACGGCATCTTCACCGGCACGGTCTCGATCGACACCACGCTGTCGGGCTCGACCTACTCGATGATCGACCCGGTCCGCGGCAACGGCCGCACCTGCGACATGAACAACGGCACGTCGACCTGCACCAACTTCACCGACGCCGACAACATCTGGGGCTCGGGCAACAACTCCAACCGCCAGTCGGCCGGTGTCGACGCGCACTTCGGCGCCGCCAAGACGTTCGACTACTTCCTCAACATCCACGGCCGCAACGGCATCTTCGGCAACGGCGCGGGCGTGCCGAGCCGGGTGCACTACGGCAGCAACTACGTCAACGCCTTCTGGGACGGCGCCCAGATGACCTACGGCGACGGCTCGGGCAACGCCGCGCCCCTGGTCGCGCTGGACGTCGCGGGCCACGAGATGAGCCACGGCGTGACCGAGGCGCTGGTCTCCGGCGGCCTGACCTACTCCGGTGAGTCCGGCGGCCTCAACGAGGCCACCTCGGACATCTTCGGCAACATGGTCGAGTTCTACGCCAACGCCCCGTCGGACCCGGGCGACTACCAGGTCGGCGAGAAGATCGACATCAACGGCAACGGGACCCCGCTGCGCTACATGTACAACCCGACCCTGGACGGCTCGTCGCACGGCTGCTGGTCCACCAGCACCAAGAACATCGACGTGCACTACTCGTCCGGTGTCGCCAACCACTTCTACTTCAACCTGGCCGTCGGCACCGGCGCCACCGCGTACGGCACCAGCCCGGTCTGCGGCTCGGCCCCGGCCGTGGTCGGCATCGGCAACACCAAGGCCGAGAAGATCTGGTACCGCGCGCTGGACGTGTACTTCACCTCCAACACGTCGTACGTGAACACCAGCACCCCGGCCAACACGGCCCGCGCCTACACCCTGTCGGCCGCCACCGACCTGTACGGCCTGTGCTCCGCCGAGTACAAGACCGTCCAGGCCGCCTGGACCGCCGTCAACGTGGCCGGCAGCGACGCGTCCTGCCCCGCCGGCAACGACTTCTCGCTGGCGGCGGCCCCGTCGTCGGGTTCGACCGCCCCCGGCGGCTCGGTCAGCAGCACCATCACGGCCACGCTGACCAACGGTGCGGCCCAGACCGTGACGCTGTCCGCGTCCGGCCTGCCCACCGGCGCGAGCGCGGTGTTCAGCCCGACCGCGATCAACTCCGCCGGCGGCACCTCCACGCTGACCATCGCGACCTCGGCCGGCACCACGCCCGGCACGTACGCGGTGACGGTCACCGGCACCGGCCCCGGCAGCACCCGGACCACGACCTACACCCTGACGGTCAACGGCCCGCCCGGCTGCTCGGGCACGAACTCGACGGACGTGGCGATCGTCGACCTGGCCACGGTCGAGTCGTCGATCAACATCAACGGCTGCGCGGGCAACGCCGGTGCCACCAGCACCGTCGCGGTGAACATCCTGCACACCTACATCGGCGACCTGGTGGTCGACCTGGTGGCGCCGGACGGTTCGGTCTACAACCTGCACAACCGGACCGGCAGCAGCACCGACAACATCAGCCAGACCTACACGGTCAACCTGTCGAGCGAGGTCGCCAACGGCACCTGGAAGCTGCGCGTACAGGACGCCGCGTCGGCTGACACCGGCACCATCGACACCTGGACGCTGAACCTGGTCGGCGGCGGGACCCCGTCCTGCACCGGCACCAACGGCACCGACGTGACGATCCCGGACAACACCACGGTCAACAGCACCATCGCGCTGTCGGGCTGCTCGGGCAACGCCTCGTCGACCTCCAAGGTCGAGGTGCACATCGTGCACACCTACATCGGTGACCTGGTGGTCAGCCTGATCGCGCCGGACGGCAGCGCCTACGTGCTGTCCAACCGGGCGGGCGGCTCGACCGACAACATCGACACGACCTACACGGTCAACCTGTCGACCGAGGTGAAGAACGGCACCTGGACCCTGCGGGTGCAGGACGCCGCCACGGCCGACACCGGCTACATCAACAGCTGGACGCTCACCCTCTGACCCCACGCGTCCGGCACCACCCCCAACGGAGTCCCCGGCCCGCGGTCCCCCGCACGCCGGGGACTCCCCCTTTCCCTCGAAGATCACCTATGTTGAGCGGGAGCCCGGCCGGTACAGTCCGGCCGTGGGTGTGGTGGTGGTTTGGGTGGTGGAGACCGAGCTGCCTGCCGCGGCGCTCGGCCGGTTGGAGTCCGTGCTCGACCGGGGCGAGCGGTCCCGGGCCGACGCGCTGCTGCTGCCGGCGGACCGGCGCCGCTACGTCGTCGCGCACGGGGTGCTGCGGTGCGTCGCGGCGGAGCTGACGGGCGTCCACGCGGAGCGGATCCGGTGGGTACGCGGGCCGCACGGCAAGCCCGCGCTCGCCGACGGGCCGGAGCTGAACCTCTCCTCCTCGGGTCGGCTGGCCGTGGTGGCCGTCGGCGGCGGGCGGCCGGTCGGGGTGGACGTGCAGCGGCTGTCCGAGCAGGCCGACCCGGTGCGCATGGCGGACCGGTACTACTCCCCCGAGGAGGCGGCCCACGTCGCCGAGGCGGACTCCCCGGCGCGTTACACCCGGCTGTGGGCGCGCAAGGAGGCCTGTGCGAAGGCGGCCGGGGACCGGCTCACGCCGTACCTGTCGCTGCCGGTGCTGGAGGACGTGGTGCCCGGCCGGTTCGCGCTGGCCGACGTGGCCGTGCCCGGCGGCTACCGGGCGGCGGTCGCGGTGACCGGCGACAGTCCGTTCCGGACGGTCGTGCGGCGCTGGGCCGGTGCTACGATCCCGGCCGTGGAGACAGTCGCGAGCGAGCTGGCCGCGATGCTGGCCGAGGTCACGGGCGAGCAGGCGGAGATCACGGCGGCCACCCGCCTGGAGCAGGACCTGCGCCTGGAGAGCGTCGACGCGGTCGAGCTAGGTGAGCGGATGCGCGCACGCTGGGGTGACCGGGTCGACCTGGCCGCGTACTACGCCGAGCTGGACATCGACCAGATCATCGGGCTGACCGTCGGCGACCTGGCCCGGTACGTCCACGCCCGGGTCGGGGACTGAGTCGCCGGGCGCGTACATGGCCCGTTCGGCCCTTGATCGCCACGTGGAAATATCTAGTCTTGTGGACGTGTCCGACGAGCGCCTGTATCGATCTGTAAGGCTCATCCGCCGCTTCGAGGAGTGCGCGATCGAGCTGGTCCGCGCGGGCGTGATCGGGGGCGGCATCCACCCGTGCATCGGCCAGGAGGCCGTCGCGGCGGGGGTCTGCGCGGCGCTGGCCGACGCCGACGTGGTGCTGAGCAACCACCGCAACCACGGCCACGCCCTGGCCAAGGGCTCCGATCCGCGCCGGGTGATGGCGGAGCTGACCGGCCGGGCCACCGGGATCGCCCAGGGCCGGGCCGGATCGCTGCACGTGGCCGACTACGCGGTCGGGCTGTACGGCGCGACCATCACCGTCGGGCACGGCGCCGCCATCGCCACCGGGGTGGCCTGGGCCGCCTCGCGGGCGGGCGACGGCCGGGTGGTCGCGAGCTTCGTCGGCGACGGCGCGATGAACCAGGGTGCGCTGCTGGAGTCGCTCAACCTGGCCGCGCTGTGGCGGGTGCCCCAGATCTTCGTGTGCGAGAACAACGGCTACGCCACCACGCAGGCGACGGGCACGTTCATGGCCGGGTCGGTCACCGGCCGGGCGGCCGCGTTCGACATCCCGGCCGAGCAGGTGGACGGCATGGACCCCCGGGCGGTGCACGAGGCGGCCGCGCGGGCGGTCGACCGGGCCCGCTCCGGCGGCGGCCCGACCCTGCTGGACGTGGTGACGTACCGGTTCGACGCGCACCACACCTTCGAGCACCGGGTGCGGCTGCGCTACCGCGAGGCCGACGAGATCGCCCGCTGGCGCGAGCGCGATCCGGTGGCCGTGCAGGGCGCCCGGCTCGACGCGGCGGCGCGCGAGCGCATCGACCAGGAGATCGAGGAGCTGGTGGCCGAAGCCGTGCGGTTCGCGCAGGACAGCCCCAAGCCTGATCCCGCCGGAGCGCTGGACCACCTGTACGCGACCGGGATGCGGCCGCGAGCGGGAGTGGTGAACTGATGCCGAAGCTGTCCTACCTGAAGGCGCTCAACCGGGCGCTCGGCGACGAGATGGCCCGCGACGAGTCGGTGTTCGTGCTGGGCGAGGACGTCAACCACGCGATCACCTTCGTGACGGCCGGGCTGCTGGACCGGTTCGGCCCGGACCGCATCGTCGAGACGCCGCTGTCGGAGCAGGCCGTCGCCAACGTCGCCACGGGTGCGGCGCTGGCCGGGCGGCGGCCGGTGGTCGAGTTCGCGATCCCGTTCCTCCTGCAGCTGGTGCTGGAGCAGGTGGCCAACCAGGCGCACAAGTTCTCGGTGATGAGCGGCGGGCAGGCCCGGGTGCCGGTCACCTACCTGGTGTCCAGCGCCGGGTGGCGGCCCGGATGGGGCGGGCAGCACTCCGACCAGCCGCACGGGCTGTTCGTCCACTCCGGGGTGAAGACGGTCATGCCCGCCACCCCCACCGACGCGTACGGGCTGCTGCTGACCGCGATCCGCGACGACGACCCGGTCGTGTTCATCGCCCCGCGCATCGCGCTGGACGTGCGCGAGGACGTGGACTACGAGGACCTGGTGCCGGTGCCGCTGGGGTCGGCCCGCATCCACCGGCCCGGGACCGACGTGACCGTGGTGGCGATCGGCCACCACGTGTACGACGCGCTGGCCGTGGCCGAGACGCTGGCCGGCGAGGTGTCGATCGAGGTGTTCGACCCGCGCTCGCTGTACCCGTTCGACTGGGCCGCGCTGGCGGAGTCGCTGTCGCGGACCGGCCGGCTGGTGGTCGTCGACGACGCGAACCGCTCCTGCGGGGTGGCCGCCGAGATCATGGCCACGGCCGCGGAGGAGATGCGGCTGGTCGCGCCGCCGAGACGGATCACCCGTCCCGACGGCGCGGTGGTCGGCTGCAACCCGGAGCTGGACGTGGCGCTGCAGCCGAGCCGCGAGCAGCTCGCCGCCGTGGTCCGCCAGGTGGTCCGGGCTCAGACGTCGATCTCGACGTAGAGCGTCTCGTCGTTGCGGATCATCTGGTCGAGCAGCGCGACGTCCGGCCGTGCCCCGGTGCGGAAGCCGCACACGCGGATCGCGGCCGGGTCGAACCCGGCCCGGGTCAGCGCCTCGGTCAGCTCGTCCAGGTCGTAGATCCAGCGGTGGCCGTACAGGTAGAACAGCTGGTTGAACATGAACGCGCCGCGGGCGGGCATCGGTGGCGCGACCCCGCCGAGCGCCTTGGCCATGCGGCCGCGGTGCTTGGCGAAGAAGCCGTCCCCGCGCAGGTAGCTCTCGGCGTACTTGCGCAGGTCCGGGGTGGTCAGGCGGAGCACGCCGCCCGGGGCCAGGATCCGGCGCACCTCGGCCAGCCAGCCGATCGCGGCGGTCATCGACACGTGCTCGATCAGGTGCTCGGCGTAGACCCACTCGACGCAGGAGTCCTCGAACGGCAGCGGCTCGCAGATGTCGAGTTCGGTGAACCAGCACTCGCCGTCGACACGGTACAGCTCCTGCCGCCGGGTGGTGGCGTCACCGCAGCGCAGTCCGGTGAGGTCGGTGCCCAGGCCGGTGGGGTGCAGGGTCTTCAGCGCCGCGAACTCGATGCCGGTGATGCCGAGTTCGGCGAGCCGCTCCCGGCCGAAGACCGGCCCCGAGGCCACCACCTCCAGCTTCGCCACGGCGATGCGGCCCAGCATGAACTCGTCGGTGAGCGCCTCGACCCGGGCCGGGTCCTCCCAGTCCCAGCCGGCGCTCATGCCGCCCCCAGTTCGGCCAGGTGGCGCTGGCGCATCAAGAACTTGCGCACCTTGCCGGTCGGCCCGAAGATGATCTCCTCGTCGGCCACCACGATGACCTTGCGCAGGGTGGCGGCGACGGCTTCGGGCAGCGCGGCGCGCACCCGTTCGGTGAGGTCGACCGTGTCGCCGGCACCGGTGTGCAGCTGCAGCAGCACGTCGGTGACGACCTGCCCGGCGGTGGCCACCGCGACGACGGTGGCGTCGCGGACCTCGGGGCAGGCCGCCAGCACCCGCTCCTCCGACATGGCGGTGTAGAGCCGCTGCCCGCCGCCGAGGTCGACCGCGTCGACCGCCCGGTCCACGTGGTAGTAGTAGCCGTCGGCGTCGCGGTACATGAGGTCGCCGGTGAGGTAGCGGCCGCCGCTCCACTGCCGGTACCACTCGGCGTGGTTGTTCCAGTAGCCCACCGCGATGGTCGGCGACGTCAGCCCCAGGTGGCCGACCTCGCCGACGGGCACCTGCGCGCCGGTCTCCGGGTCGAGCAGCGCCACGTCGGCGAAGATGTGCGGTTTGCCGACGCAGCGGCCGTAGCGGTCGGTGTCGGCGCGGTGGGTGATGTAGAAGGCCGAGTGCCCCATCTCGGTGGAGCCGAGGCCGTCGATGAAGCTCGACCCGGGCACCCGGGTGACGCCGGCGCGGGTGACGACCTCGCGGCTGCCGACCGCGACCAGGCGCCGGATGTGCGGTTCGTGCGCGCAGTCGCCGGTGTTGAACCACAGCGACACCGAGTCCAGCCGGTATCGGCTGAGGTCGAACCGGGCCAGCTCCGACCAGGTGACCGCGAACCCGAACACGCCGTGCGGGCGCCACCGCTCGATCGCGTCGAGCACCACCTCGCCCTGGTCCTGGCGCGACAGCCAGAGCAGCTCGGCCCGGTTGCACAGGGCCTGGTTGATGGCGCCGATCCCGGCCGCGTGCGCGGCGGGCAGCGCCGACAGCACGCGCTGGGTGCCCTGGGCGACCGGGACCGACAGCCGGATCCGGCGGGTCGCGGCGAACAGGGTGCTGTGCGAGTGCACGACCGCGGTCGGCATCCGGGTGGTGCCCGAGGAGTGGGTGACCGCGATCGGATCGTTCGGGTGGTGCCGGTACGCCGCTGGTGCCCCCGCCGGGTCGGCCAGGCCGGTCTCGGCGACGTCGCCCAGGATCGGGGCGCCGAGGTCGTGCCCGGCCAGCGCCCGCAGGTGCGCCGCGTCCAGCAGCACGCCGGTGCAGCGCAGGCGGCGCAGGTACTCGGCGGCGATGTCGGGCGGCACGTGCGGGTTCAGGAACGCGGGGGTCGCGCCGAGCCAGCTCAGGGCCAGGAAGCTGAGGAACAGGTCGGCCGAGGAGCTGACGTGCACGGCGACCAGGTCGCGGGGTCTGACGCCGCGGCGGTGCAGCCAGGCGGCCCGGGCCAGGACCCGCTCGTGCAGTCCGCCGAGGGTGAGGTCCTGCCACGCGGGACGGCCGTCGACGTCCACGTCGAAGGTCAGGCCGGGCCCGTCCAGGTCGGCCCCGTGCTCGATCAGCTTCGCCAGGACGTTGCCGGCGCCGAGGTCGGGATCGGCCACGAGCGCGGCGCGGATGTTCTTGGTAGCCAACAGCGGATTCTCCTAGGTCAGGCCTCGGCGTCGGCCGGACATTAGCAACGTGGGATCGCTCCCACAATGACTCATCGATGTATTTATTCGAACCACTCGGCTGTCGCCGCCTCGGGTAGTTTGTTGATTGTCCAGCCTAAGTTTGCTGACGTAACGTGGCCCGACGCACCAACGGACCAATGTGGATGGTCAGGAGCTTTCGCGTGAGTGCCGGACAACTGGCTGAAGACCTGAACAAAGCGGTCGAGCAGTACTACGACAGTACGATCGACCTGTACGAAGGCCTGTGGGGCGAGCACGTCCACCACGGCTACTGGGCCCCGGGTGAGAGCCCCGCCACCGACGGCCCCGACCGGCACGCCGCCTCCGACCGCACGGTCACCGAGCTGGCCGCCTTCGCCGCCGTCCCGCGCGGCGCCCGGCTGCTCGACGCCGGCTGCGGCATCGGCGGCCCGGCGCTGTACCTGGCCCGGCAGCTGGACTGCCGGGTGGAGGGCATCACGCTCAGCTCCCAGCAGGTCGTGCGCGCCACCGACCGCGCCCGCGAGGCTGGCCTGGCCGACCTGGTGAGCTTCCGGCAGCAGGACGCGGTGCGCACCGACTACCCCGACGCGAGCTTCGACGTCGTATGGGCGCTGGAGAGCCTGGAGCACATGCCCGACCGGACCGCGTTCCTAGCCGAGGCGCTGCGCGTGCTGCGCCCCGGCGGCGTGCTGGCGATCAGCACCTGGTGCGTGCGCGACGGGGAACTCGACTCCGACGCCGAACAGCTGCTGAACGAGATCTACGAACGCCAGGCCATCCCGAGCCTGCCGCCGTTCGGGTCGTACGACCGGTGGTGCCGCGAGGCGGGCTTCGCCGACGTGCGGGTCCAGGACTGGACGCCCTTCGTCCGCAACACCTGGGACCCGGAGTTCGCCGGGGTCGAGCGGCTGGACCTGCACGACCACTCGTTCCTGCGCGACCTGGCCCGCCGCAAGGGCGTCGCCGCGCTGCGCTTCTTCTACGCCATCCCGCTGATGAAGCGGGCGTACGACGAGGGCGTCATGTTCTACGCGGCCGTCGCCGCCAGAAAACCGTGAGCCGGTTCCTGTTCCACTCCCTGCCCCTGGCCGGGCACCTGTACCCGATCGCCGCGGTCGCGCAGGAGCTGACCCGCCGCGGCCACGACGTGGCCTGGGCGGGGGTGGAGACGGTGCTGCGGCCGCTGCTGGGCGAGCAGGCCCGGATCTACCCGACCGGGCTGCCGCTCTACCGCGGCGAGCTGCGCGACCGGGGCATGACGGCGACGAAGTCGCGCTGGAAGGGCTACATCGTCCCGCACACCCGCTTCACCCTGCCCGCGGTGCAGCGGGCGGTCGAGGAGTTCGCACCCGACGCCATGGCCGTGGACCAGCACGCCGTCGCCGGGGCGCTGGCCGCGCACCGGGCCGGGGTGCGCTGGGCCACCCTGGCCCCGACGTCGATGGAGATCGCCCGGCCGTACGCGGGCCTGCCGAAGGTCGAGGCGTGGATCCGGGGGCTGCTCGGGTCGCTGTGGACCGGGGCGGGGCTGCCCGGTGAACCGCCGCACGACCTGCGGTTCTCGCCGTACACGGTGATCGCCTTCAGCGGTGCGGCGCTGGCCGGCGCGGACGTGGCGCGGGAGGTGGCGCTGGTCGGGCCCGCCCTGGCCGAGCGGCCGTCCGACGCGGACTTCCCGTGGGAGTGGCTGGACCCGGACCGGCAGCGGCTGCTGGTCACAGCGGGCACGCTGGCGCTGGGCACCGCCGACGGGTTCCACGCGCGGGTGCTGGCGGCGGTGGCGCCACTGCGCGACCGGCTCCAGGTCGTCCTGCTGGCACCCGACCAGCCGGAGGCGGCGTCGGACTCGCCGGACGTGCTGGTACGCCCGCGGGTGCCGATGCTGCGGCTGATGCCGCACCTGCACGCCGTGGTGACCCACGGCGGGCTGAACACGGTCTGCGAGGCGCTGGCCCACGGCGTGCCGCTGGTGATCGCGCCGATCACCAGCGACCAGCCCATCAACGCCGACCAGGTGGTGGCCGCGGGCGCGGGGGTGCGGGTGCGCTTCGACCGCGCCACCCCGGCGCAGCTGCGCGCGGCCCTGCTGACCGTGCTCGACGACCCGGCCTGCCGGGACGCCGCCGGGCGGGTCCAGGAGTCGTTCCGCCAGGCGGGCGGCGCGGCTGCCGCCGCCGACCACCTGGCCGCGCTCGCCGGGGCGGAGTGCTGAGATGGACCTGACCGTGGCGGAGCGGATCGCGGTGCCGTTCGCGGGCGAGGGCGCGGGCGAGGGCCCGCTGACCTGGACCCAGCAGTCCATGTGGCAGCAGATGGTGTGGGCGGACAACTCGCTGTCGCTGGTCGCGGTGCGCGACCTGGCGCCCGGCGCCGACACCGCCGAGTTCGTCGCGGAGTACGGCTTCTACCTGGACCGCTACCAGGCGATGCGCACCCTGCTGCGGTTCACCGCGGACGGCACCCCGCTGCAGGTGGTGCACAGCAGCGGCACTGCGGAGATCGAGGTCTACGACACCGGCGGGCACGACCCGGCGGCGGTGGCGGCCGAACTCAAGCAGCGGTTCATCTTCGCCAAGTTCGACTACGAGCGCGAATGGCCGATCCGCATGGCGCTGGTGCGCCGCGACGGCGCGCTCACCCATGCTGTGCTGGCCATCGCGCACCACGCCGCCGACGGCGACGCAGCCCTGGCCATGTTCGAGGACCTGCGCGACCGCGACCCCGCCACCGGCCTGCCCGGCCGCCCGCCCGGACTGCCGCCGCTGGCCCAGGCCAGGCTGCAGGCCTCGCCCGCCGGGCAGCGGCAGCACGCCGCCTCGCTGCGCTACTGGGAGCAGCAGCTGCGGCTCGTGCCGCCGACCGTGTTCCCCGCGTACGCCGGCACCGCCCCGCCCCGGCAGGGCCGCTACTGGTACGTCGAGTTCACCTCACCCGCGATGGCACCGGCGCTGCGCGCCGCCGCCGCCCGGCTCGACGTGTCCACCCAGCCGGTCCTGTTCGCCGCGTTCGCCGCCGCGCTGTCGCAGGTCACCGGGGTAGCCCCGGTCGCGGTGATGATCACCGTGAACAACCGGTTCCGGCCCGGCTTCGCCAACGCGGCCGGGCACCTGATCCAGCACGGGCTGTGCGTGCTCGACCCGGGCGACCTGCCCTTCGAGGACCTGGTGCGCCGGGCCCGGGGGCGCCTGCTCGCCGCCCAGAAGTACGGCTACTACCAGCAGGACGAGGTCGACGCGCTGGTGGCGCGGATCGGGGCGGAGCGCGGCGCCGAGCTGGACGTGCGCTGCCTGTACAACGACCGCCGCGGCCCGGACGAACCCGCACCCGCCCCGACCGGCGAACCGGGCCCGGCGGCGGAGTCGACCCTGGTCTGGCAGCACGTCGACGACCTGCACCACCACCTGATCTTCCACGCCAACGCCTCGGCCGCGGCGCTGACCGTGCAGGTGCAGGTCGACACGGCCTGCCTGAACCGCGCCGACGTCACGGCGCTGCTGGAACGGATGGAACAGCTCGTGCTCGCCGCGGCCCGCCCGGTCGACGCCGCGCGCGGACAGTGAGGTCACAGCGAATGGAGTCGCAGCGGATGGACATCAAGGTGGCCGAGCACGTCGTCGTGCCGTTCAGCGGCGACAGCGGCGGCAACGGCGAGCTGAGCTGGGGTCAGCAGTCGGTGTGGAAGGGCATGGTCGACTCGGGGGTGTCGCTGACCATGACCGCCGTCCGGGAACTGGCGCCCGGCGCCCAGATCGCGCAGTTCACCGCCGAGTACGGCTTCTACCTCAGCCGGTACGAGACGATGCGGACCCTGCTGCGCTTCGACGCCGACGGCCGGGCGACCCAGCTGGTGCCGACCTCGGGCACCGCCGTGATCGAGGTCTACGACGCCGACGGCGCCGATCCGGCGCGGGTCGCGGCGGAGGTCGGCGAGCGGTACACCGCGGTGAACTTCGACTACGAGCGCGAGTGGCCGATGCGGTGGGCGCTGGTGCGCCACCAGGGCGCGCTCACCCATGCCGTGGTGGCACTGGCGCACCACGTCGCCGACCCCACCAGCGCGCTGGCGATGTTCGAGGACCTGCGCGACCGCGACCCGGTGACCGGCGAACCGCCCCGGCCGCCGGGCATCCAGCCGCTGGAGCAGGCGCGGCTGCAGCAGACGCCGTCGGGGCGGCGGCAGAACGAGGCCGCGCTGCGCTACTGGGAGCAGCAGCTGCGGGCGATCCCGCCGACGATGTTCCCGGCCGCGGTGTTCCGCCACCACACCGACCGCTACCCGGGGCGCTTCTGGCAGGCGGAGTACACCTCCCCCGGCCTGCACCTGGCCCTGCGGGCCGTGGCCGCGCGACTGGGCACCAACACCGGCGCCGTGCTGTACGCCGCGTTCGCCCGCGCTCTGTCCGCGACGACCGGCGTCGGCCAGGTGGCCACCACGATCACGGTCAACAACCGGTTCCGTCCGGGCCTGGGCAACGCGGCCGGGCCGATGGCGCAGCTGGGGCTGTGCACGATCGAGGTGGGCGCCGACTTCGCGGAGCTGGTCCGCTCGGCCCGCCGGCGCCTGCTCACCGCGCAGAAGCACGCCTACTACTCGCCGTTCGAGGGCGACGAGGTGGTGGCCGCCGTCGCCGCCGACCGGGGCACCTCCATCGACCTGCGCTGCATGTTCAACGACCGCCGGGGCGACGAGGGCCCGATCGCCGACGTGCCGACCCGGGCCGGGATCAGCGATGCGCTGGCCGACACCCGGACCGTCTGGAAGGAGGTCGAGGGCCTGCACCAGATGTTCATGATCCACGTCAATCCGCATCCGACCGCCGTGGACGCGCTCATCCAGGTCGACACCAACTACCTGCCGCGGGCCGACGCGGTACGGCTGCTGGAGCTGATGGAGTCGACGGTGCTCGACGCGGCCCTCGACCCGGTGGTGCCGTGACCGCGCTGCTGGCGGTGGCCGCGTACCTGCCCGAGCGCCGCATCCCGATCGACGACCTGGCCGACGAGCTGGGCCTGGAGCCGATGCAGGTCAAGGTGTTCAAGCGGTACCACGGCCTGGCCGAGATCCGCGGCGACGACGGCACCCTGCTCGACCTGCTGCTGGCCGCCGCCGCCCGGCTGGAACCGCTGCGCGGCCGCGAACACCTCGTCCGGTACGTGATCTACGCCCGCGCCATCCCCGTCGGCGCGCCGTTCCCGCACAATCCGCTGCACGAGCTGTGCCGCCGACTGGGCCTGGACCGGGCGCTCGCCTTCACCGTCACCCAGCAGGCCTGCGCGTCCGGGCTGCAGGCCCTCGACATCGCGGGGCGGCTGCTCGCCGCCGACCCCGACCCGGACGCGCTGGCACTGGTCGTCGCGGGTGAGAAGACGTTCACCCGCGAGTCGCGGCTGCTGCCGGAGACGTCACTGTTCGGCGAGGGCAGCGCCGCCTGCCTGGTCGCCAGCGGCGGCCCGCGCGACCGGCTGCTCGCCTTCGCCAGCAGCACCCGCGGCGAGTTCGACGGCGAGCACGCGGAGGTGGCGCTGGACTTCCAGCGGCAGTACCCGGCCATCCTCGGGCAGGTGATCCTGGCCGCGGTCGAGCGGGCCGGGCTGCCCCTCGACGACGTGGCGCTGCTGCTGCCGCACAACGTCAACCTCATCTCGTGGCAGAAGGTGTGCCGCCGGATCGGCCTGCCGACCGGCCGGGTGGTGCTGGACAACATCGCCCGCTACGGGCACGTGTTCTGCGCCGACGCCTTCATCAACTACGAGACCGCCCGCGACCGGCTGCGCCCCAGTGACCGGTACGTCATCGCCGCCGCCGGCGCGGGCCGCGGCGCGACCTTCTCGGCGATGGTTTTCCAACACTGACACGGAGATCGACATGAGCACCCAGATCGACAGCGAGCTGCGCCGACGGGTCGTCGGCAGCATCTGCGCCCTGCTGCCGCAGGTCCTGCGGCACGAACTGCCCGGCGTCTCGGAGCAGACCGGCCTGATGGAACTGGACCTGACCTCGGCGTCGACCCTCGAACTGCTGCTGGCCGTCGAGGACGAACTCGAGATCCAGATCGACGTGGAGGAGTTCGACGAGGTGCACCTGCAGACGGTGGCGACCCTCGCGGACTACGTGGCCGGGCATGCGGTCGGCTGAGGCACGGGCGGTCCGGCGGGCGCGGGGAGCTGCCTGTGTTCACCGATAGCGCACCCAGCCGGCCCAGCCCGCCCGTGGACCTCTGCGTCACCCGGATGGCGCGGCGGACCTTCGACACGCCTGCGCTGCTGCCGCCCGAGCACGGCGACGCCCTGGACGCGTTCGTCGACGACCTGGTCCGCCCGTACGGCCTGGCGCCGGGCGGACGACCGGCGGGCCACAGCTACGGGGAGATGGCCGCCGAGGTCGTCGGCCTGGCGGTACGGCCGGACGAGCCGGTGGACCTGCTGGTGCTGGCGTTCGCGGTACCGGACCTGCGGCCGGGCCGGGCCACGGCGACGTACCTCAGCCATGTCTGTCCGGGCGGGCCGCAGGCGTTCGCGGTCTGCGACCAAGGCAGTGCGGCCGCGTTCACCGCCCTGCGGCTGGCCCGGGAGCACCTGCGCACCGAGGCGTGCGCGCGGGTACTGGTGCTGGTGGCGGAGCAGTCCGGACTCCCGTACCCCACGGCGGCGCCGGGGCTGGTGCCGCAGCGGCACGCGGCCGTGGGGCTGCTGTGCGAGCGGACCGGGCCGACCCGGCTGCGCGACCTCGGCCAGCATCCGGGCACCGACGCCGGGCAGGCGGCGAAGCTGCTGCTGGCGGCGGTCGAGGCCGCGGGCGGCGGGGCCTCGGTGGTGCTGGGGTCAGGGCTGGCCGACGCGGCCGACGCGGTGCCGCAGCAGCGGCTGCGCGTGGCACCGTCCGGGCAGCCGCTGACCGGCGTGTGGTGGGCGCTGGCGGGGCAGCAGGTCGGCCACGAGGTCCTCGTGGCCGACTACGATCCGCTGCTGGGCTACCTGTCCCTGGCGACCTTCGACGCCGGCGTCAGCTGACGTTGCGGGAGTACAGGCGGGTCGACAGGATCACGGTGATGACGGCGAGCACGGTCACCACGGCCGTGCCCTGCCACACCACCGGGTCGCTCAGGCTGCCCCAGAACAGGGCCCGGACGCTGTTGGTCGCCCAGGAGAACGGGTTCAGCAGCGCCAGCTTCTGGATCCACACCGGCGCGATCGCCAGCGGCAGCAGCACCCCGGCCAGCAGCGCAATCGGCTGGCCGATGGTGTTGAGCAGGGACCCGAGCGCGCCCTCGTTCTTGATGGTCAGCGCGATGTCGTACGAGATCGCCGTGGCCATCAGGCCGATGACGGTCAGCAGCACGTACGCGAAGAGCAGGTTGGGCAGCGGCACGGTCAGCCCGAACGGGAACGACATGACCGTGATCAGCGCGCACTGGACCAGCATCGAGGCGACGTCGCGGGCGGCCCGGCCCAGCAGCAGCGCCGACCGGCTGACCGGGGTGACCCGGGCGCGTTCGAGGATGCCCATGCGCACCTCGGCCAGCAGCCCGAACCCGGCGAACAGGCCGGTGTAGAAGCACATCACCACGAGCAGGCCGGGCACGTAGATGTTGTAGACGTCCTTCATGCTCGCGGCGCCCATCGGCACCAGCGCCTTCTGCAGGAACGGGGTGAACAGGAACAGGTAGGTCACCGGCTGGGCGATGGCGAAGAACAGCCACATCGGCGTACGCCACATCAGCAGGATCTGGCGCTGGAACAGCAGCCAGGTGTCGCGCAGCAGTTTCACTCGGGGTCTCCTCAGGACTCGCGCAGCGAGCGGCCGGTCTTGGTCAGGAACACGTCGTCGAGGCTGGGCCGGTGCAGCGCGATGGTCGACAGCGCCACGCCGCCGTCGGTCAGCTCGCGCATGACCTGCGGGATGGCGGTCTCACCGGCGTCGACGTAGAGGCGCAGCGCGTCCTCGCCCTCGGTCTCGAGCTTGAGCACGTACGGCTTGTCCTTGAGCAGGGTCTCGGCCTGCGCGGTGGGCCCGCCGAGGCCGACGACGACCACGTTTCCGCTGATCTGCTGCTTGAGCTGGTCGGGGGTGCCCTCGGCGACGATCCGGCCGTGGTCGATGATCGCGATCCGGTCGCAGAGCGAGTCGGCCTCGTCGAGGTAGTGCGTGGTGAGGAAGACGGTCATGCCCTCGGCGCGCAGGCGGCGCACCTCCTCCCACATGTGGGCGCGGCTCTGCGGGTCCAGGCCCGCGGTCGGCTCGTCCAGGAACAGCACCTTCGGGCGGTGGACCACGCCGAGCGCGATGTCGAGGCGGCGGCGCTGGCCGCCGGAGTAGGTCTTGCACCAGCGGTCGCCGTACTCGTCGAGCTGGAACGCGGCCAGGGCCTCGGCGGCGCGCTGCTGGGCCTCGGCCTTGGCCAGGCCGTGCATGCGGCCCTGCAGGACCAGCTCCTCGCGGGCGGTGACCTCGTCCCAGGTGCCGCCGCCCTGGGCCACGTAGCCGATGTGGCGGCGCACTCCGGCGGGGTCGGCCAGCAGGTCGACGCCCGCGATGCGGGCCTGGCCGCTGTCGGGGGCGAGCAGGGTGGCGAGCATGCGCAGGGTGGTGGTCTTGCCGGCGCCGTTCGGGCCGAGGAAGCCGAAGATCTCCCCTTCGGCGACGGACAGGTCCACTCCGTTGACCGCGTCGACGGTCGTGGTGCCGTTGCGGCGCTTGCTGCGATACGACTTGCGCAGCTCTTTTATCTCGATCATGTGTGCTCCCGTCGCTGCCGGTGACTGCGCGGAGGTCAGCGTAGGCAAGCGTGGGAGCGTGCGCAATGAGCGATCTAGATATTGAAACAGATGGCCTTACTTAGTTTGGACGTTCGACCGAAAAACTGGCCGAACGTCATGGTAGCGCTCCCACCGTCCAAGGTGTACGGTCACTGTCCGGATAGCGACGATCCTCAATCTGAACCAAGCTTTCTGTTCGTCTGCGCTGGTCAAGGGGGACCGGGGCGGCGTGCGGCCCGTCGCGCCGCGGTCATGTCATACGAGCGAGGAGCAGCCCCATGACCAACGAGATCCGCCAGTTCGTCCTCGACTCGCTGTCCGAGATGAAGTACGACGTCACGGGCATCGACGACGACACCACCCTCGGGCCGGCCGGAGCGGACCTCGAGTCTCTTGCCCTCGCCGAGCTGACCGTGCGGGTCGAGGAGCGCTACGGCGTGCGCTTCGACGACGACGAGGCCGAAGCCCTGGCCACCTCGACCGTCGGCGAGCTGTGCGCGGCCGTCGCCGCCCGCCTGGAGACCGCCACCGCCTGACCGGTCGGCGGATGGACGCCCTTCCCGGACGGAGCCCCCGGCGTGCCCCTCACGGCCGGGGGCTCCTCACGACCGCGCCCCGACCTCACTGATCTCCACCAGCACCTGCACGCGTGACGACGCCGACTAGTCTGTGGCGAATGAACCCCGCCATGATCGACTACACCCCCTTGCGCACGACCCCCGCGACCTCGGACCAGGCCGCCGTGCTCGAGGCCGCACGCCGCGGCGACCTCGGCCAGGAGACCGCCCGGTACCTCGCCAGAGCCGGGGCACGCAGCTCCGCGCTGGGCTGCCTCGTGGGCGGCGTCCTGGCCGCGATCACCACCATCGCCATGGTCGCGCAGGGCGATTCCGAAAGCGTGGTCGTGGGCGGGGTCTTCCTCGCCGGGGCGGTGCTCGTGGGGCTGGCGGTCAAGGCCCTCGTCGCGGCGGGCGAGCGGCGCAACCGCGAGCGGCTGGTCCGCCTGGTCGCGTTCGCCAGGGCCAACGGTCTCCCGGTCGAGCCGGAGGCGGAGGTCCGGCTGCTGCCGGGCTGCATCTTCGCGTCGAGCCTGAACGTACGCACGATGCACCGGGTGCAGTGGCAGGCCGGCGGCCTGTCCTTCGAGGCGGCCACCCATTCCCGCTGGCAGGAGGGCAAACAGGGGACCCTGCTGGTCCGCTTTCTCGCCGTGCGGCTGGACGTCCGGCCTCCCCGGCTGACCTTCCACCCCGGCCGGGGCGGCGGTGTGCGGCCCGCCGCCATCCTCGGCACCGACGCCTTCGAGGGCGAGAAGTTCGACCTGATCGCCCGTACCCACGACCACGCCGGTGCCCGCGTGTTCCTCACCGACGAGCTGCGCACGCTGCTCACCGAGCATGACCGGCCGGTCAGCGCCGAGGTCGTCGACGGCTGGTTCTTCGCCTACTTCCGCCACCACGACGAGCTCGACGAGCAGGGGTGGCGGCAGGCCTTCGCGGTCGCGGAGGCGGTGGTACGCGCCCGCGACGCGTTCCTGGCCTGGCAGGGATCCCGCCTGCCCAGCGCCTGAGCACCCCGGCGTGCCATCCTGTCCGGATGCCCGACCAAGACCGGATGACGCTGCGCCGCGCAGCCACCGCCGACCTGTCCCCCGGCGAGCTCGCCGAACTGCGCCACCTGCTCGACCACGCCTACCCCGACGGGTTCGACGACCACGACTGGCAGCACGCCCTCGGCGGCACCCACGTCCTCGGCCGCCTCGGCGGCGACCTCGTCGCCCACGCGGCGGTCCGGCCGCGCACCCTGTGGCTGGACGGCACCCCCCGGCACACCGGCTACGTCGAGGCGGTCGCGGTGGTCGCGCCGCTGCGCGGGCAGGGCCTGGGCACCGCGCTGATGGCCGAGGTCGCTGACGTCATCGCCGCGGACTACGAGCTGGGCGGCCTCTGCGCCTCCGCGAAGGCGATCCCGCTGTACCGGCGCCTGGGCTGGCGCGAGTGGCCCGGCCCCAGCCACGTGCGCACCGACCACGGCCCGGTCCCCACCCCCGAGGAGGACGGCGCCGTGTTCGTGCTGCTGCCGACCGGGCTGGACGCGGTCCCGGGCACCGGCCTGGGCTGCGACTGGCGCACCGGCGACGTGTGGTGACCCGGTGATCGGCGCGTACCTGGTGGACCGGCGGCCCCTGCGGATACCGGCGTTCCGGCGGCTGTGGACCGGCTCGGCCGTGTCGGCCGTCGGCGGCTCGTTCAGCCTGGTCGCCGTACCGACGCAGCTGTTCACGCTGACCGGCTCGTCGGCGACGGTCGGGATCTCGGCGACGGTGTCGCTGTGCGTGCTGGTCGCCTCGGCGCTGTGGTCCGGTGCCCTGGCCGACGCGATGGACCGCCGCGTCCTGCTGCTGGCCGGCAACGCCGCGCTCGGACTGGCCTACCTCGGGCTGTGGCTGAACACCGCGCTCGGCCTGGACTCGGTGCCGCTGCTGCTGGCGCTGGTCGCCGTGCAGGGGCTCGGCTACGGCGTCACCATGACCACGATGGGCGCCGCCGTGCCCCGGGTGGTGCCGCCGGAGCAGCTGGTGGCGGCCAACAGCCTCAGCTCCCTGACCCGCTACGCCGGGGCGGTGCTGGGTCCGCTGCTGGCCGGGGTCCTCATCCCGGTGCTCGGCCTGGGCACGCTGTACCTGCTGGACACCGTGGCCCTGCTGGTCGTGCTGTGGGCGGTCACCGGGCTGCCGCCGCTGCCGCCGACCGGGGCGCCCGCCACCGGCGGCACCCTGCGGCGGCTCGGGGACGGGTTCGCCTACCTGTCCCGGCAGCGGGTGCTGGTCGCGGTGCTGGCCGTCGACCTGGCCGCGATGGTGTTCGCGATGCCGGTCGCGCTCTACCCCGAGCTGGCCGAGCGCTCCTTCGGCGGCCCGCCGGGCGGCGGCACGCAACTGGGCCTGCTGTACGCGGCGTACCCCGCCGGCGTCTTCGCCGCCGGGCTGCTGTCGGGGGCCTACAGCCGCCAGACCCGCCACGGCGCCCTGATGGCGAGCGCCGCCATGGCCTGGGGCTGCTGCGTCGTCGCGCTGGCCCTCGCCCCGGACCTGCGGTTCGCGCTGGTCGCGCTGCTGTGCGGAGGTGCGGTGAACTTCGCGCTGAGCACGTTCCGCAACGCGATCTCGCAGGCGTACACGCGGGACGAGATGCGGGGACGCATCCAGGGGTCGCTGACGGTGGTGCTGATCGGCGGGCCGCAGTTGGCCAACCTGCTGCACGGGTTCGCCGGGGCGGCGGTCGGGACCCGGTGGACCATCGGCGTGGGCGGTGCGCTGACGGTGGTCGCGGTCGCGGCGCTGGTGCGGGCGGTGCCGCGGCTGTGGCGGTACGACGCGGCCGGCTGAACCGCCGGGCCGGGGCGACATCCGGCGGTCGTACCGGCGAAGATGGTCGCATGACGACGCCTGCCGACCCGCTGGTCGCCCGGATGCGCCCCTTCGGCACGACGATCTTCGCGACGATGTCCGCGCTCGCGGTCCAGACCGGCGCGGTCAACCTCGGCCAGGGCTTCCCCGACACCGACGGCCCCGCCGAGATGCTGGACGCGGCGCAGGCGGCGCTGCGCGGCGGGCTCAACCAGTACCCGCCGGGCCCCGGCATGCCGGTGCTGCGCCAGGCCGTCAGCGCGCACCAGCGCCGCTTCTGGGGGCTGGAGTACGACCCCGACGGCGAGGTCGTGATCACCGCGGGGGTCACCGAGGCGATCGCGGCGGCGATCCTCGGGCTGTGCGAGCCCGGCGACGAGGTGGTGTGCTTCGAGCCGTACTACGACTCGTACGCGGCGAGCATCGCCCTGGCGCAGGCGGTGCGCCGGCCGGTGACGCTGCGGCCCGGGGCCGACGGCCGGTTCCGCTTCGACCCCGACGAGCTGCGCGCCGCCTTCGGGCCGCGTACCAGGCTGCTGCTGCTCAACTCGCCGCACAACCCGACCGGCAAGGTGTTCGACGCCGAGGAGCTGCGGCTGCTGGCCGACCTGTGCCGCGAGCACGACGTGTACGCGGTCACCGACGAGGTGTACGAGCACCTGGTCTTCGACGACGCGGCCGGGCCGCACACCCCGCTGGCGAGCCTGCCCGGCATGCGCGAGCGCACCCTGCGCATCTCGTCGGCGGGCAAGACGTTCTCCTGCACCGGCTGGAAGGTCGGCTGGGCCAGCGGCCCGGCCCCGCTGGTCTCCGCGGTGCTGCGGGTCAAGCAGTTCCTGACCTTCGTCAACGCGGGCCCGTTCCAGCCCGCCGTCGCGGTGGCGCTGGGTCTGGGCGACGACTACTTCACCGGCTTCACCAGCAGCCTGCAGTCGCGCCGCGACCAGCTGCGCGCCGGGCTGGCCGAGGCCGGGTTCACGGTGCTGCGCGCGGAGGGCACGTACTTCGTCAACGTCGACATCACCTCCGTCGGCGGCACCGACGGCGTCGAGTTCTGCCTGGCCATGCCCCAGCGGTACGGCGTCGTGGCGGTGCCGTCGCAGGTGTTCTACGACGACGTCGACGCGGGCCGGCACCTGGTCCGGTTCGCGTTCTGCAAACGGGCCGAGGTCATCGACGAGGCCATCATCCGGCTGCGGAAGGGCTGATCGGCGTGCTCACCACCGACCGGCTGCTGCTGCGGCGCTGGCTGCCCGCCGACCGCGCGCCGTTCGCGGCGCTGAACGCCGACCCCGAGGTCATGGCGCATTTCCCGGCGCTGATGAGCCGCGCGGACAGCGATGGTCTGATCGACCGGATCGAGGCCGGGTTCGACGAGCGCGGCTTCGGGCTGTGGGCGGTGGAGGTCGCCGCGACCGGGCAGTTCATCGGGTTCACCGGCCTGTCGGTGCCCCGGTTCGAGGCGCCGTTCCTGCCGGGCGTGGAGATCGGGTGGCGGCTGGCCCGCCCGTTCTGGGGCCACGGGTACGCCACCGAGGCCGCCCGCCGCGCGCTGGCATTCGCCTTCGACGAGGTCCGGCTGGACGAGGTCCTGTCCTTCACCGCCACGACGAACCTCCGGTCGCAGGCGGTGATGGCCCGGATCGGGATGACCTGCGATCCGGCCGACGGCTTCGACCACCCTTCGGTGCCCGAGGGCAGCCCCCTGCGCCGCCACGTCCTGTGGCGCGTCACCGCCGACCGGTGGCACGCGCTGACCGGCGCGCACTGACCGCAGGTGTCGGTTTGGCGCGCAACGGGTGCGCTCGGCGCTTGGAGTTCCTAGCGTCGGCGGTCGATGCCCCGCACTGCCGGGGCGCCGAACCCTGAGAGGTGGCGCGTGCACGCATTCCATCGGTCGAAGCTGCTGACCGCATTGGCCGCGGTCGTCCTCGGCGCGTCGGTGTCGCTGGCAGCCGCCTCGCCCGCCCAGGCCGTGTCCGGCCAGATCGTGACGGTCGGCTGGAGCACGCTGACCGGGTCGGAGCCGATCAAGACGGCCAATGCGCTGTGCCCGGCGGGCAAGGTGGTCCTGGGCGGCGGCGCCGACATCGTCGACGGCGGCAACGAGGTACGGCTCACCTCGATCGAGCCGACCTGGGCCGTGTACCCCACGCACTCCTACTACGCCGTGGCGATGGAGGACGGCGGCTACGCCGGGAACTGGACGGTCTACGCGTGGGCGATCTGCGGGAACCCGGTTCCCGGCTGGGAGGTCGTCTCGACGTACAAGGCGGCCGCCAGCACCACCTCCGACACCGTCCAGGCGGTCGCGGTGTGCCCGGCGGGGAAGAAGGTGATCGGCACCGGCGGCGTCACGATCGGCGGCTACCGGTTCCGGCTGGTCGCCGTCCACCCCACCTACGACCATGTGCTGGTCGGGGTCTCGCCTGACGAGACCGCGTCGGGCAGCTTCGGCGCCCGCGCGTACGCGATCTGCACCGACCCGATCGGGCAGGTGCTGGTCGACGTGGACAGCGGCTACTCGTCGAGCAACAAGGCGGTGACCGCGGCCTGCCCGGCGGGGACGACCGTCCACGGGGCCGGTGCGTTCATCAACGGCGGCACCGTCTGGCGGCAGGTGCACCTCAACCGGATCGGCTTCTGGGGACCGGGGGCGCTGTCCGGTGCCGACCTGGCCGCTCACGAGGACGAGACCGGCTACGCCGGGAACTGGCACGTGATGCTGACCGCCATCTGCGCACCCTGACCGCTCGGCGCCCACCGCCTCGGCCTCGGCGCGCGCGGTGGGCGCCGGTGGCCATAGACTCGGCCGCATGCCCGTACGCTTCCAGCTGACCATCGACTGCGCCGACCCCGACGCCCAGGCCGTGTTCTGGGCCCAGGCCCTCGGCTACCGGCTCGCTCCCCCGCCCGACGGCCACCAGACCTGGCGCGACTTCTACGCCTCGGTCGGGGTCGACGAGGAGGAACTGGCCGAGATGGGCGAGGGCGTCGACCGCATCGTCGACCCTGACGGCGCGGGTCCCCGGATCTGGTTCCAGCAGGTGCCCGAGCACAAGTCGGTCAAGAACCGGCTGCATCTGGACCTAGACGCCGGAGGCGGCCGCAGCGTGCCGCTGGAGGTCCGACGCGAGCGGGTGGACGCGGAGGTCGAGCGGCTGACGGCCCTAGGCGCGCGGGTCCTCAGGGTCGCCTCGCCCGAGGGCATGGACCATTACGGAGTCACCCTGCACGACCCCGAGGGCAACGAGTTCTGCCTGCACTGACGCTCGGCCGGCTCCGCCTGGTCACGGCACCAGGGACAGGAACAGGAACACGCCGAACAGGGTCAGGTGCACCGCGCCCTGCATCAGGGTGGCGCGACCGGGTGCGACGGTCAGCGTGGTGATCGTGATGGTGAGGGCCAGCAGCACCATGTCCTTCGGGCTCAGGCCCAGGACCAGCGTGTTCTTGAGCCAGATCGAGGCCAGCGCGAGCACCGGGATGGTGAGGCCGATGCTGGCCAGTGCCGAGCCCAGCGCCAGGTTGAAGCTGGTCTGGATGTGGTTGCGGCGGGCCGCCCGTACGGCGGCGACGGTCTCGGGGGCGAGCACCAGCAGCGCGATCGCGACCCCGACGACGGCGCGCGGGGCGCCCGCGGCGACGACGGCGTGCTCGATGGCCGGTGCGGCCGACTTGGCCAGCCCGACCACCACGACCAGGCACAGGAACAGCAGGCCGAGGCTGATCGCGGTGGCCCGCGTCGTCGGCCGGTCGCCGTGCTCCTCCTCGTCGTCGTCCGATAGCGGCGCGGTGCGGTCCTCCCGGGTCTTCAGCGGCAGGAAGTACTGGCGGTGCCGTCGGGTCTGGATGAACACGAACGAGCCGTACAGCACCAGCGAGGCGACGCCGTCGAAGGCCAGCTGCGCCCCGGTGAACGTCGGCCCGGGGCTGCTGGTGGTGAAGAACGGCAGCACCAGCGCCAGGGTCGCCACGGCGGCGAGGGTGGCCAGGGCTGCGGTGACGCCCTCCACCCGGAATTCGACCTCGCCGTGGCGCAGTGCGCCGAGCAGCAGGCACAGGCCCATCACACCGTTGCAGACGATCATGATGGCGGCGAAGACGGTGTCGCGGGCCAGGCTGGACGGCCCCTCCCCCGCCGAGGTCATCAGCATGATGATCAGTCCGACCTCGATGACGGTCACCGCGACCGCCAGGATCAGCGTGCCGAACGGCTCGCCGACCCTGTGCGCGACGATCTCGGCGTGGTGCACGGCGGTGAGGACCGCGGCGATCAGCGCCGCGGCGACGACGATCAGGGCGGCGATGCCGAGCTCACGGTGCCAGGTGCCGATCAGGACCAGTGCGGTGACGGGCGGGATCACCAGGTACCACGGCACCGACCTGGCGAGGTTGACCATGTTTCGAGGCTACGTGGACGAAACGGGTCGTATGGTCGATACCGGATACGGCGGGGCACTCGAAGTGTGGGCCCACCGCCACTCCACTACATTGCCCGGGTGCCCCACCGCCCGATCGCCCTCGCCGCCGCGGCGCTGATCGCCGCCGCCCTGCTCGGCGCCTGCGACACCGCCCCGGACCCGCGACCGTCGTTCGTGGCCGCCCCGACCCCGTCGGCGGTGGCCGCCACCGGCGCCTCGCCGACCCCGGCCGGTTCGCCCAGCCCGTCGGCGACAGCGGCGTGCGGGGTCTTCCCCGCCGACAGCGTCTGGCGCCTGGACGTGTCGAAGCTGCCCGTGCACCGCTCGTCGGCCGCCTACGTCGGCAGCATCGGCACCGACGCGCGCATGCACCCCGACTTCGGCTCCGGCCTGTGGGAGGGCGCCCCGATCGGCATCCCGGTCACCACGGTCAAGCCGAACCAGGCCAAGGTGAAGGTGTCGTTCGAGTACGCCGACGAGAGCGACAAGGGGCCGTACCCGATCCCCGCCGACGTGAAGGTCGAGGGCGGGCGCGGCGGCGACGGCGACCGGCACGTCATCCTGTACGACCCCGCCGCGTGCAAGGTCTACGAGCTGTACGCCGCCCACCCGAACGGCGCGACCTGGCGCGCCGGGTCGGGGGCGGTCTTCGACCTGCGCTCCAACCGCCTTCGCCCGGCCGGCTGGACCTCGGCCGACGCGGCCGGGCTGTCGGTCTTCGCCGGGCTGGTCCGCTACGAGGAGGTCGCCAGGGGCCGCATCGACCACGCGCTGCGGATCACCGTGCCGCGCTCGCGGGACACGTACCTGTGGCCCGCCCGCCACGCCGCCTCCGACCGCTCCGACGCGTCGCTGCCGCCGATGGGGCTGCGGCTGCGGCTCAAGGCGGGCGTAGACGTGTCGAAGTTCCCGAAGCAGGCACGGATCGTCGCCGAGGCGATGCAGCGCTACGGCGTGATCGTGGCCGACAACGGCTCGCCCTGGTACCTGTCCGGCGCCCCGGACGAGCGCTGGTCCAACGACGCGCTGCGCGCGCTGAAGAACCTGCGGGGCGCCGACTTCGAGGCGGTCGACGTGTCGAAGCTGATCGGCGACCGCGACTCCGGCGCGGTCGCCGGGTGAGGCTCAGCGCGGCGCGACGCTGACCCGCGCGGGCAGGCCGAGGAACCGGCCGTGCCGGTCGGCGGTCGCTTGCAGGGCCGCGTGCTCGGCGGGGCCGAGTTCGGCGTACACCTCCAGGTCGAAGGCGACGTCGCGGCGGGTCACGGTGCGGCGCCAGTGGCCGGTGAACTGGCCGTCGACCAGCAGCACCCCGTTGGCGGCGGGCCGGTCCAGGCGCGAGCCGCCCCGTTTGGCCAGGTCCAGCAGGAACTTGCTCTCGCTGTAGCCCACGATGTACTCGTCGTAGCCCTGCAGCAGATGCACCACCGGCCGGTCCGGGACCGCCTCGGGCGGCGACCCGGCGAACCAGTACGTCAGCCCGTCGGCGGTCAGGCTGTGCAGCCGGTCGCCGACCAGGTCCAGGCCGCGCCGGATGTCGGCCAGGGTGAGGCTGGACCACCAGCGGAAGTCCTTGGCGGTGGCCGGGCCGTGGCTGGTGAAGTAGCGCAGCGTCAGCTCCGCCAGCGCCTGGTCGGCGTCGAGCACCCAGGCGTCGGGGGCGCGGTCGGCCAGCAGCGCGTACGTCTGCTGCTTGCCCTGCGGGGCGCCGCTGCAGATAAGCCCTTCCAGCTCGGCGTGCATGGCCAGGTGCGTGACGGCGAGGTTGCCCGTCGGCAGGCCGGCGGCGGCCAGGTGCGGCACCAGGTCTTTGCGGGTCAGCTGCGGCCCGCCGGACAGCGCCGCGACCAGCACCTCGTCGCCGCGCGCCAGGACGGCCTCGTCGAGTCCCTGCTGGCGGTAGTAGTAGCCGAGGAACTGGTGCACGCGCGGGCCGGTCAGCGCCAGCAGCCACCGGATGTCGTCGGGTGCGACGAAGTGCCAGGTCGGCCGCAGCACATGGGTGCGCAGGAACTCGCCGCGCGCGAACGCGGCGTCCAGGTGCGCGTCGGTCGCGTCGCCGTCGCGGTCGCCCAGCGACCACTTCGCCGGGCCGAAGTCCTGCGACTGCACCGCGACCAGCCCGCCGACCGTCGCGACGGCGTCGGTCGCAGGCGGGTCGAGCAGGCCGAGGTTGCGCATGCGCCAGAAGGCGAGGCTGCGAGCGTCCACCCGCCGGATGCTAACCGCACCGGCCGACATCGGCGCCGCGCTGGCCCGGGTGGCGGCGCGCTGCCAGGATGGGTCCGTGGACCTGGAGACCTTCCTCGGTACGGCCGCCCGCCTGATCGCCGTGCCGTCGACCGCCGACCGCCCCGATGAGCTGCACCGCGCCCTGGACCTGGTGCTCGAACAGGTGCTCGACCGGGTCGGCCCCGGGTTCACCGTGGAGCGGTTCGCCTCGCGGGGCAAGCCGAGCGCGCTGGTCTACCGCGACGCGGGCGGGGTCCGGCCGGAGTTCCGGGTCATCCTCAACGGCCATGTCGACGTGGTCCCGGCCGAGCCGCACCAGTTCACCGCCCGCCGCGAGGGCGACCGGCTGTACGGGCGCGGCACCCACGACATGAAGGTCGCGGCGCTGGTCGAGGCGCTGGTCTTCGCCGAGCTGGCGCCGACGCTGCCCTTCCCGGTGGCGCTGCAGCTGGTCACCGACGAGGAGGTCGGCGGCCGGGACGGCACCGGTCACCAGGTCGGGCAGGGCGTCACGGGGCAGTTCGTGGTCATCGGCGAGCAGAGCGGGCTGGAGCTGGTCACCGACTCCAAGGGCATCGCGCAGGTGCGGCTGTCGGCGACCGGGCGCACCGGGCACAGCGCGTACCCATGGCAGGGCGACAACGCGCTGGTCACCGTGGTGCGGGCGGTGGACAAGCTGCTCGCGGCGTATCCGCTGCCGACCGGTGAGGCGTGGGTGACCACGGTCAACGTGGCCCGGATCGAGACCGACAACCGGGCGTTCAACCAGGTGCCCGCCACCGCGCAGGCGTGGCTGGACATCCGGTTCCCGCCCGGCGCGACCGGCTTCGACGGGCGCGACGCCGAGCAGGTCGGGGCGCATCTGCTGGAGGTGTGCGGCCCGGGGGTGGAGGTCGCGGTCGCGCAGGCCGACGCGCCGCACTGGGCCGACCGGACGCTGCCCGACGTGCTGGCGCTGCGGGCCGCGGCGCAGGCCCAGGGCTTCCCGGCCGGGTTCCTGCGCAAGCACGGCGCGGCCGACGGACGGTACTACTCCCAGCGCGGCATCCCGGCGGTGATCTTCGGGATCGGCGGCGGCGGCCTGCACGGCCCGCAGGAGTACGTCGACGTCACCACCATCGAGCCCTACTACCGGGCACTGCGGCAGTTCCTGCTCGCCCTGTAGGTAAGAATGGCCTCGTGAGAGACGTGGCGATCAGTGACGACATGATCCGGCTCGGCCAGTTCCTGAAGCTCGCCGGAGTGATCGAGACCGGCGGTGAGGCGAAGCTGCGGGTTACGGCGGGCGACGTGACGGTCAACGGCGAGGTCGACACCCGGCGCGGACGCCAGCTGTTCCGCGGCGACGTCGTCGGCATCGACGGCCAGCAGGTCCGCGTGGCCTGAGGCTTCGGCCTCGCGGCAGGGCCTCGGCGGACCGGTTCAGGCGGCGGTGACCGGGTCGCCGACGCGGACGACGGCCGGGTCGCCGATCGGCACCAGGCGGATCGCGAACCACGTCTTGCCGTCGCGGCGGCGGTGCCGGGACAGGGTCCGGATAGGCTCCCGGCCGCTGACCAGCGTTTCGGTGTCGATGAGGGTCAGCGCGCACCGGTCGCACTGCTCGGTGCACCGGAACCGCGCCGCGCCGATAGTGACCTGGCGCCAGCCGTCCTCGGCGAACGGCTCGGCGACGCCGTCGATGACCACGTTGGGCCGGAACCGGGCCATCGGCAGCGGCTCGGGCAGGTCCTCCCCGCGCTCGACCGCGCCCTCGGCGATCCAGTCGTTCAGCCGCCGCAGCGACGCGGTCGTGGCCAGCAGCAGCGGCCCGGCGTCGGACAGGTTGAGCAGGTCGCCGGGCTCGCCGCCGTGGTCGAGGGCGACCGTGCGGCGGCGCGGGTCGTCCAGCCAGGCCAGCCGCAGCGGCTGCCCCAGCCGGGCCGACAGCCAGTCGTGTGCCTGCTGCCCGGCGAGCACTACCTTGTCCAACCGGGTCATGGTCGTCATGGCCGGTTCGCCGCCGTGCGGCGGGTCGACCAGCAGGGTGGCGCCGTCGCGGTCGGTCAGCTCCAGACCGCCGTCGGGGCGCGGGGCGGCGGTGATGCCCAGCATGCGGTGGGCGGTGCGGGCGGTCAGGTAGGTCCCGTCGGGGTTGAGCGCGAGCCAGCGGCGGTCACCCCGCAGCCCCCAGGGCTCCACCGTCGCCTCGGCCACGTCCACGCCGCCCAGCGACTTGACCGGATACAGGTGGATGCTCGCCAAACGCATACCGCGAGCCTAACGGCGACGGTCGCGGGCGGCTGTCCCGCCGGGCCGCCGCGGCCGCCGGACCAGGCGGTTACATACAGGGCATAATGGGCTTGAGCGTATGGAGCGGTCGACTGAGGCGCGTGCGATGGATCGAGCTCAGGTGCTGCTGCGGGCGAACCTGGAGGTGGCCCGGGGCGTCGATCTCGACCAGGTGCTGCATCACCTGGTGGACGCCGCGCGGGCGCTGGTGGGGGCGGGCTACGCGGCACTCACCGTCACCCCGGACGGGCAGCCCGAGCGGCTGGTCCAGTCGGCCGGCGACGAGCGGCTGCTGGCCCGGATGGCCGGTGCGGCCGCCCTGTTCCGGCAGGTCGAGTGGGGCGGCGGCCCGGTGCGCGTGCCCGACTTCGGCGCCCTGCCGGCCGCCACCCGGCTGCTGGACGGGCACGCGCTGCGCGGACCCCTGCTGAGCGTGCCGATCGTGCTGGGCGGCCGTACGCTCGGCCACCTGGACCTGACCGGCCGCCCCGATGGGGTCGAGTTCACCGAGCAGGACGAGCGGATGGCGGTGACCCTGGCGGCCACGGCCGCGGTCGCGATCGACAACGCCAGCCTGTTCGCCGAGGTGCGCCGCCGCCACGCCTGGCAGGAGGCCATGATCGGGGTGACCACGCGGGCGCTGGCGGGCGTGCACACTCCGGCGCTGCTGCGGGAGCTGGTCTACCACACCTGGCGCGCCAGCGGCGCCGACGGCGCGAGCCTGTCGCTGCTGAGCCGCCGGGGCCGCCACGTGCGGGTCGCCGTGGCGATGGGGGTGCTGGCCCCGTTCGAGCAGCTGTCGACGCCGCTGGAGGGTTCGTTCGCGCAGCGGGCGATCCGGGTCGGCCAGCCGTTCCAGTTCGACCCGCACCAGCATCCGACCAGCGCGCCCCTGGTCCTCGGTACGGACGTGGGCCGGGTGCTGATCGCACCGGTGCTCGGCGCGCAGCGGGCGTTCGGGGCGCTCACCATCGCCCGCCGGTGCGCCGCGGACCCGTTCGAGCCCATCGACCAGGAGATGGTCGGCGCCTTCGCCGCGCAGGCGGGCCTGGCGCTGGAGTACGACGGCGTGCCCACCGACAAGCGGCGGCGCCCGGCGCACCACACCGGCGTCAGCCTGTGGGACTGAGGTGGCGCAGCAGCCAGTCGCGGGCGAGCTCGCCCGCGTGGTGCAGGGTGCCGGGCTCCTCGAACAGGTGCGTGGCCCCGGGCACGACCGCCACCGCGTGCTCGCCGCCGAGTTCCGCGGCGGCCTCCTGGTTGAGCGCGAGCACCGCCGTGTCGAGGCCGCCGACGATGAGCAGCGTGGCCGCGCGCACCCCGGGCAGCAGGGCCGCAGCGAGGTCGGGACGGCCGCCCCGGCTGACCACGGCGCGTACGCCCAGGTCGCCGTCGGCGGCGGCCCACAGCGCGGCGGCGGCGCCGGTGCTGGCGCCGAACAGGCCCAGCGGCAGGTCGGCGAGCTCGGGGCGGGTCCGCCGCCAGGTGAGCACCTCGGCCAGCCGCCCGGCGAGCAGCTCGATGTCGAAGACGTTGCCCCGTTCGCTCTCCTCGTCCTCGGTGAGCAGGTCGAACAGCAGGGTGGCCAGGCCCGCGTGGTGCAGCAGTCCGGCGACGTACCGGTTGCGGGGGCTGGTCCGGCTGCTGCCGCTGCCGTGGGCGAACACGACCAGCCCGACGGGCTGCTCGGGGACGGCGAGCGTGCCGGGCAGGGCGCGGCCGGTCACCGGCAGGGTCAACTCGGTGATCGTCGGCGGGTGCACGACTCCATCGTGCGCCGTGAGCTGCCGCCGCGCGGACGGTTTGCCGGGGTGCGCGGACAGGCCTTTACGCTTCTGAAACTTGCTCGTAATCTGGGTCAACTCCTGCAAGAACTTGCAGATGCTTCGTCCCCGCGCGCACGTTCCGGGAAGGACTCCCCATGCGCAGCTTCTGGAGAGTGACGCTGGCGGCCGCACTGGTCACCGCCGGTCTCACCCTCGTCTCCCCCGCCGCCCGAGCAGGCATCGACACCCAGGCCCTGGGCGGCCGCTACGACGCCACCGCGTCCAACGTCACCTTCCGCGTCTACTCCTCCCGCGCCACCCGCATCGCCGTGTACGTCTACGCCGCCGCCACCGGCGCGCAGGAGAAGGCCAGCTATGTGCTGACCAAGGGCACCGGCGACGTCTGGGCCGCCACGGTCGGCACGGCCACCCTCCAGGCGGCCGGGGTCACCGGCACCGTCTACTACGGCTACCGCGCCTGGGGTCCGAACTGGCCCTACAGCGCGAGCTGGACCAAGGGGTCGTCGACCGGGTTCGTCGCCGACGTCGACGCCGCCGGCAACCGCTTCAACCCCAACAAGCTGCTGCTCGACCCGTACGCCCGCGAGGTCAGCCACGACACCGCCTTCACCGACGGCGTCGCCTCCGACTACTCCTCCGGCCCGGCCAGACGCGCCGTCGACACGGGCACCATCGCGCCCAAGGGACTCGTGCTGGCCGCCGACGCCACCAGCACCGGCACCAAGCCGACCCGCGCCTTCAAGGACGAGGTGGTGTACGAGGTGCACCCGCGCGGCCTGACCAAGTCCGACACCTCGATCGCGGCCGCCTACCGGGGCACGTACAAGGGTGCCGGGCTCAAGGCCGCCGCGCTGGCCTCGCTCGGGGTGACCGCGGTGGAGTTCCTGCCGGTGCAGGAGACCCAGAACGACGCCAACGACACCAACCCGACCAGCACCAGCGGCGACAACTACTGGGGCTACATGACCGAGAACTACTTCGCCCCGGACCGCCGCTACTCCTCCGACAAGACCGCGGGCGGGCCGACGCGCGAGTTCAAGGCCATGGTCAAGGCCTACCACGACGCCGGGATCAAGGTGTACATCGACGTCGTCTACAACCACACCGCCGAGGGCGGCACGCTCGGCGACAAGAACACGTACAACATCTTCTCCTGGCGCGGCCTGGACAACCCGACCTACTACTCGCTGACCAGCGACATGCAGGGGTCCATGGACAACACCGGGTTGCTGCACAACTACAACACCCGCAACACCGTCGCGCAGAACCTCATCGTCGACTCCGTCGCGTACTGGAAGAACACGCTCGGGGTGGACGGGTTCCGGTTCGACCTGGCCCCGGTGCTGGGCAACACCTGCCAGCACGGCTGCTTCAGCTACAGCAGGACGGATCCGAACACCGCGCTCAACCGGCTCACCACCGAGATGCCCGGGCGCCCGGCGGGCGGCGGCTCCGGCGTGGACTGGATCGCCGAGCCGTGGGCGCTGGGCGCCGGGACGTACCAGGTCGGCAACTTCCCGGCCGCCTGGGCCGAGTGGAACGGCATCTACCGCGACACGGTCCGGCGCGACCAGAACAAGATGGGCGTGGACGCGGTCACCCCGAGCGACCTGGCCACCCGGTTCGCCGGCTCGTCCGACCTGTACGGCGACGACGGCCGCAGGCCCTTCCACTCGATCGACTTCATGGTGGTCCACGACGGGTTCACCCTCAAGGACCTGTACTCGTGCAACGCCAAGAACAACGGTCAGGCCTGGCCGTACGGACCGTCGGACGGCGGCAGCGACGACAACATCTCCTGGGACCAGGGCGGGATCGCCGCCGACCAGCGCAAGGCCGCCCGCAACGGGATGGCGCTGGTGCTGCTGTCGGGCGGGGTGCCGATGTTCACCGGCGGCGACGAGACGCTGCGGTCGGTGAACTGCAACAACAACCCGTACAACCTCGACTCCAGCGCCAACTGGCTGGACTGGTCGCTGACCACCGACGAGTCGAACTTCCAGACGTTCACTGCTCGGATGGTCGCCTTCCGCAAGGCGCACCCGGCGCTGCGCCCGGCGAACTTCTACACCGCTGCCGACGGCAACGGCAACGGGCTGGGGCAGCTGGAGTGGTTCACCCCGGCCGGGACGGCGCCGGACGGGGCGTACTGGGGCAACGCGAACAACCACGCGCTGGCCTGGCGCCTGGACGGCACCGAGTTCGGCGACTCCGCAGCCGCGCTCTACACGGCGTACAACGGCTGGTCGGGGGACGTGACGTTCACGCTGCCCGCTCCCCCGGCGGGCAAGAGCTGGTACCGGGTGACCGACACCTCCACCTGGGCCGAGGGCTCGGGCCAGGTGGCCACGCCCGGCACCGAGGCCCTGCTCGGCGGCGGCGGGACGGCGTACGTCCTGCACGGCCGGGCGGTCCTGCTGCTGCTCGCGAAGTGAACTCCGCCCCTGGTCGGACCCGGTCTTTCCGGCCGGGTCCGACCAGGGGCGGCAGGGTGGCCGCGCATGTCTCAGCGGTAGGCCGCCGCCTGCGTGCCGTACAGGGCGGCGTAGACGCCGTCCGACCGGATCAGCTCGTCGTGGGTGCCCATCTCGCGGACTCCTCCGTCGCCGATGACGATGATCAGGTCGGCGTCGCGGACGGTGGAGAACCGGTGCGACACGAACACCGTGACGCCGCCGCTGTCGGCGGCGACCCGCGCCGCGCCGTCGGCGTACCGCTGGAACAGCCGGTGCTCAGCCTCGGCGTCCAGCGCCGACGCCGGTTCGTCGAGCACCATCAGCAGCGGGGCGTCGCGCATCATCGCCCGGCCGAGCGCGAGCTGCTGCCACTGCCCGCCGGAGGCGTCGACGCCCCCGTCGGCGTGGCTGCGGCCCAGCCGGGTGTCCAGTCCGTACGGCAGCCGGTCGACGACGGTGGCATGCGCCCTGGCCAGACCGGCGCGCACCGCGTCGTCGTCGTGCGCGCGGGGCAGGTCGCCGACGCCGACGGCCAGCCGGGCCGTCAGCTCCGGGCGGGCGTAGTCCTGGAACGCGGCCGTGGTCCGGGCCCGCCACGCGGCCAGGTCGAAGTCGCGCAGGTCGACTCCGTCGACGAGGATCGCGCCGCGGTCGGGTTCGTAGAACCGGTTGAGGAGCTTGACCAGGGTCGTCTTGCCCGCACCGTTCTCGCCCACGACCGCCACCGTGCTCCCGGCGGGCAGCAGCAGGTCCACGTCGCGCAGCACGGGCCCGTCCGCGCCGGGGTAGGTGAACGTGACGTGCCGCAGGCGGATGCCCTCCAGCAGTCGCGACGGCGGGGTGAGCGGCGCGGCCGGTCCGGCGGGCGGCTGCGGCACTAGGGCCCTCAGTTCGTCGAGGCGGCGCAGTGAGCGGCCGCTGCGCGCGAGCTGCTGCGTGATCGTCACGGCGGCGGCGACCTGCTGGTTGAGCTGCGAGGCCAGGATGATCGAGAGGACGACGTCGCCGACGCCCGCGTCGCCGCGTACCGCCTCGCGCACGACCAGGACCAGGGCCGCGACGTAGCCGAGGGCGAACACGGCCTGTCCGGCCGCGCGCCACAGCCCGGCGGTCAGCTCGCCGCGCCAGATCCGGTCGGTGGCGGCCCGCCAGTGTCCGGCGTAGCGCCGTTGCAGGTGGTCGACCAGGCCGAGCAGGCGCAGTTCCTTCGCCGACGCCGCGTCGGTGGTCAGCTCGAACAGGTGCCGGCCCTGCCGGGTGTCCACGGTGCTGTCCTCGCGGGCCCGGTCGACCGCGGCCTGGGCCCGGCGTCCGGCCAGCAGCGGCAGCGCGGCCAGCAGCGGCAGCACCACCAGCGCCGGGTGGGCCATGGTGAGCAGCACGGTCGTCAGCAGCAGGCTGACGGCCAGCGACCCGCCCGTCAGCAGCGCCTGCAGTCCCTCACCGATGCGCTGCAGTTCGTCCTGGGCCAGGGCCATCCGGTCGGCGTGGTCGGGCCGCTCGTGGTGGTCGAGGTACGGTGTGCCGTTGCTGATCTCGATGAGCTGCTCGTCGGTGCTCAGGACGTTGAGTTCGGACACTTCGAAGTAGGCGATGTGCGCGAAGTGCGCGCAGGTCAGCGCCCCGATCGCGGCGACCGCGACGGCGAGGGCGGACCAGGCGGCCGCGGTGGTGTCGGCGGCCGCCGCCGCGTCGGTGAGGTGTTTGAGCGCCAGCGCCCCCAGCGGCACTGCGACGGCGTTGGCGCCCATCAGCGCGAGTGCCACGGACATCTTGCGGCGGTCCTGCCGCCAGGACAGCCGCAGCAGCCCAGTGATCGCTTCGAGCATCGCTCATCCCACCTTCCCCGCCACCGGATCGCCGCCGGCGTCGGCGGCGGCGAAGCGTTCGGCCTGCAGCGTGAACATCGCGGCGTACCGGCCGTTAGCGGCCATGAGTTCGTCGTGGCTGCCCTGCTCGACGACCTGCCCGTGTTCGAGCAGGACGATCCGGTCGGCCAGGCGCACGCTGGACAGCCGGTGCGAGATCAGGACGGTGGTACGGCCGCGGGTCAGCTCGGCGAACCGGGCGAAGAACTCGGCTTCGGCGCGTACGTCCAGGGCGGCGGTCGGCTCGTCCAGCACGAGCACGGTGCTGCCGTGGTACAGGGCGAACAGGGCCCGGGCGATGGCGATGCGCTGCCACTGGCCGCCGGACAGGTCGACCCCGCCGTCGTAGCCGCGCGACAGGAGCGTGTCCAGACCGGCGGGCAGCCGGTCGAGGCTGTCCAGCAGCCCCGCCGCCTGCGCCGCGCGGCGGATGCCGGCCCGGTCGTCGAGGTGCTCGACGGCGCCGAACCCGATGTTGGCCGCCGCGGACAGTTCGTAGCGGACGAAGTCCTGGAACACCACGGCGATGCGGCGCTGCCAGTCGCGGGCAGGCAGGTCGGCCACGTCGACGCCGTCGGCCCGCACCGTCCCGGCGCCGGGCGAGTAGAGCCGGGCCAGGAGCTTGACCAGGGTGGTCTTGCCCGCGCCGTTGACGCCGACCAGGGCGGTGCACTGCCCGGCGGGAATGTGCAGATCAAGCCCGTCGAACACCGGATCGGCGGCGCCGGGGTAGGCGAAGCGCACCCCGGCGAAGTCGATGGCCGGGGCGGCGGTGGCGGCCGGGGCGACCCGGCCGGAGTCGGCGGGTTCGGTGTAGCCGGCCATGGCCGTCTCGAACGCGGTGATGGCGGTCTCGGCGTTCATGCCGTACTGCGTCTGGGTGTCGGAGTCTGGGTAGAACTCGCCCAGCCGGATCAGCGCCATCACCGCCTGCAGCACCAGTGCGAGGGCGGCCAGGTCCAGCGCTCCGGCGGCGGCGCGCGTCGCGGCCAGCGCCAGGACGGCGGCGACGCCGACGAGCCCGGCAGCCGTGTACGCCAGGTAGGGCCGCAGGTAGATGCGGCGGCGTTCAGACCATACGGGGGCCAGTGCCCGCTGGTAGACCTGCCGGTAGCGTTCGGTGAGCCAGCCGGTGAGGCCGAAGACCCGCAGCTCCTTGGCCGCGGCCGGGCCCATCGCCAGCCCGCGCAGGTAGCGGCTCTCCCGGCGGATGGCGGCGACGCCGCGGATGACGCGGGCGTAGCGGCGCAGGCCGCCGCGCTGACCGTGGCGGAACAGCAGCACCACCGCCAGCATCGCCAGCGCCGCCCACGGCCCCAGCACCAGCGCGACCACCACCGTGAACCCGGCGACCTGCGTGTACGGCCCGACCAGCGCGATCAGCCCGGCGTAGGCCGCGCCCGGGGTGCGGAACGCGAACCGCAGCTCGTGCCCGGCCTCGCCCAGCTCGTCGAGCACCGCCGGGTCCTCCAGCGGCGTGATCTCGCGGGTCGACAGCGACGCGTGGATGAGCCGCCGGTACATGTGCCCGTCGACGCGGCGGCTGAGCTGCTCGCCGATGGCCTTCTGCGCCGCCTCGGCCAGTTGCAGCGCGATCAGCGCGCCGCCGGCGGCGGCCAGCGGCCACCACAGTTCGGCCTGCCCGGCGGTGCCGCGCAGCACCGGGCCGATCCGGCCGACGGTCGTGCTGACGGCGACGGCGAACACGACCGGCAGCACGCCGCGGAACACGCTGAGCGCCAGCGCCACGGCGGTCCCGGCCGCCCCGGCGGCGGGCAGCTGCCGGGCGATGCGCAGCCGGGCGGCGGCGGCCTCGCGCAGCTGCCCGGCGCTGGTGGTGGAAGTGGTCACCGCGGTCAGCCGAAGATCTCGTCCCGCAGGGGCGCGGGCAGCTCCAGCTCCCGGGCGCAGCGACGCATCGACACCTCGTAGGACTCGGTGACCTCGGGGCTGTCGGCGGCGGCGAGTTCCGCGTCGGTCAGCACCGTCACCGGCCGGTCCCGGAAGCGGTACTCGTCGGCGTTGCCGTGCAGGCCGGGGACGATGTAGGGCTCCGGCTCGACCGGGTGGTGGATCTTCGACTGGTCGGAGTTGAGGTCACCGGCCGCGCCCCAGCCGGTGAGCATCTGCGGCCGGTACAGGTGGCCGATGCCGAGGCGGTCGAACAGCCGCGACACCGTCTGCTCGGGGGCGCGGCTGCACTCGTACGGGAAGTGCGTCACCGCCAGGCCCTCCGCCTCGGCGTAGGTGCGCATCCGCGCGTAGTTCAGGGTGCTGAGCACGAAGTTCTCCACCACCCGGGTCCGGCCGATCTTGCCCGCCCACTTGGCCATCCACGAGTCGAGGCTGGCCCGCGGCTGCCGGTCGAGCACCAGCAGTCGCAGCCGGTCGACCGGCCAGCCGGCTTCGATGAGGCAGCGGGCCGGGTTGAACAGCGCCTCGAACGGCACGTACGGCCCGGCCATCTCCTTGGCGAACAGCACCGGTTCGCCGTCGGGCAGCTTCCACGGCGACCCCTCGCCGCCGGTCAGCGCGAACCGGCCGATGGTCTTGACCGGCTGGTAGTAGGCGCTGGCTCCGGCCATGCCGAACAGGTTCGTGACCGCCGTCGACCCGACCCGGCACCGTCCCCAGCCGAGCACCAGCAGCGGGTAGTCGCCCGGGGCGCGCCCGGCGAACCCGTCGCGCAGGGTGCGCACGATCTGGGCCGTGACCTCGTCGACGGTGGTGGTGACGACCTGGTAGCGGCCGTCGGGTGGCAGCGGGGTGCCGCCCAGGGCGGCGTCGCCGTCGGCGGCCAGGCGATGCAGCAGCGGGTACGGGTCGGTCATGTTGGCTCCAGGCGGTCGGGGTGGGCGGGTTCAGTCGAGGGCGAGCAGGGCGGCGACGTCTTTGACCGGTACGGGACGCGACACTGCCTCGCACAGCAGGGTCTCGATGCCCCGCAGCGCCCGCAGGCACGTCTCGGCGGGGACCCGCCGGGTGTCGGCCAGCAGGTGCAGGGCGCAGCCGCCGGCCAGGTGGGGCATCGCCACGAAGAACGTCATGTCGTGGCGGGCGACGGCGGCGACCTGCCGCACCGTGGTGTGCCGCGCCAGCTCCGCCAGTGCCGCCCGGTCGCGAGGGCCGGGCACCGGGTCGAAGTCGCGGCCCATCCGGGAGTCGTTGAAGTACACCGACTGGTCGGCCTGCGGGCCCTCGGCCGCGATCAGGTCGTCCAGGGCCTGCGGCGGGTAGGTGGCGTGGAAGTAGGACTCGGTGGAGTCGCGGTAGCAGCGGCGGACGGCGTCCTCCAGGTCGCCGTCGCCGACGTCGAAGACCAGCAGCGCGTTCTGGGCGATGCCCGTGGCCAGTTCCCGCTGCCGGGGGGTGTTGCGGTTGCCCGCGATGAGTTTGACCACGGCCCGGTCCCTGCCGGTCAGCGCCGCCTGGGTCAGCAGCACCGCGGTCAGCACCACCGTGGACGTCGACGCTCCGGTGCGCACGGCCAGTTCGGATGCGGCAGCGGCCACGGCCGCCGACTCCATCCGCCAGGTGACCACGGGCAGCTCGCCGCCGTCGTGGTCCGGGCCGTCGAAGATCCGATGCGGTACCAGGGGCAGCCGTTGCCGCCAGTGGTCCAGGGACTGCCGGGCGCGGCGCTGCCCGGCCGGTGACGCCTCGTAGGCGGCCTGGTCCAGTGGCTGCCAGCCCGGCGCGGGCAGGGCCCGTTCGCCTTCGACGAGGACGCGCAGCTCGGCCAGCAGCAGCTCCAGCGACCAGCCGTCCAGCGACACGTGGGAGGCGGCCACGGCGACGGCTTCGACCTGGCCGTCGACGCGCAGCAGCGCGAACCGCACCGGCCACTGCCGGTCCAGGTGGAACGCCGCGGCGGCCAGTTCAGCGGCGGTGGCCTCGGCGGTCGCGTCGAGTTCGGCGGCGGTGGTGTCGACGATCTGCGGCTCGTACGCGCCTTCGGGCCGCAGGTGCTGGTGGGGGCCGTCGGGGCCGTCGGTCATCAGGCTGCGGAGCACCTGGTGCCGCAGGATCAGCTGGGACCAGGCGGTGGCGACCCGTTCGGCCGGGACCGGGGCCGACAGCCGCAGCACCCGTTTGATGTTGAAGTTCGCGCTGGCCTCGCCGAACCACTGCATGGGCCGGAACATGGCCGTCTGGCCCCAGGTCAGCGGGGCGGAGGCGGCCGACGTGCCGCTGAACCGGGCCTGGATCGCCGCGCCGGAGACCACCGGTGTCACGGCCGCGGAGTCGGTGGGCTGCTCCGCCCGGTTCACGGTGCCGACCGCCGGGGCGGGCGCCGGGTCGGCGTCCAGCGCGGCGGCCAGCGACCGGACGGTACGGCGGTCGAACAGGTCGGCGATGCCGACCGACAGGCCGAGCTCCTCGTCGAGCCGGGTGACGACCTCGACGACCCGCATCGAGTCCCCACCCAGTTCGAAGAAGTCGTCGTCGGCGCCCAGCCGGTCCACGCGCAGCACCCGGGCGACCACCGCCGCGACCGCCGTCTCCAGGTCACCCGCCGGGGCCGTGTACACGGTGCTCAGCGCGGGGCGCACCGTCGGGGTGTCCGGCAGCCGCCGGGTGTCGACCTTGCCGTTCGGGGTGAGCGGATACCGCGCCACGTACAGGAAGCGGCTCGGCACCGACGCCTCGGGCAGCAGCCCGGCCGCGTGGGCGCGCAGGGTGGCCGCCGCGGGTGGCGGCTGCTCCTCCGAGCGCAGGTAGGCGACCAGTTGCAGGTCGTGGCCGTCGGGCTCGGCGATCACGACCGCTTCGGCGACGCCCGGACAGCGGCGCAGCGCGTCCTCGACGGCGGGCGGTTCGACGCGCTGGCCGCGGATCTTCACCTGCCGGTCGGCCCGGCCCAGGACGTCCAGCACCCCGTCGGGTCGCATCCGGCCGAGGTCGCCGGTGCGCAGCAGCCGGGTGCCGTCGCCGGCCGGGTGCGGGATCCACCGCTGGGCCGTCAGCGCGGGCTGGCCGTGGTAGCCGCGGCCGATGACGGCCCCGCCCAGGCAGATCTCGCCCGCCTCGCCCAGCGCCACGGGCAGGCCCTGCTCGTCGACGATGTGCACCTCGGCGTTGGGGATCGGCGCGCCGACGGGCAGCCGCCGCCCGACGCTGCGGTCGGCGCCGATCCAGTACCACGTCGCGCCGACGGTCTCGCTCATGCCGTAGTGGTTGCCGAACCCGGACATCGGGCTGCCGGTGATCCACTTGTCGAACTCGGGGGTGAGGTAGAGCGGCTCGCTGCCGATCATCACTTGCCGGGCCACGTCGTCGACGCCGCCCAGGGCGGTCATCGCCCGTACGTGCGAGGGGGTCAGCTTCAGGAAGCCGCACGGGGCCGAGGCGGTCAGGGCGATCAGGTCGTCGAACGCGACCGGCTCCGGGGCGACCTCCAGTTCCCAGTCCGCGACGAGTGCGGTGAACAGCGTCATCACCGAGCCGACGAAGTACAGCGGGGCGTGCAGCACGGCGCGCTCGCCCGGCTGGAACGCGAACTCCTCGGCGCACCAGGCCACGTAGTTGACCAGCTGCCGGTGGGTGCCGAGCACGCCCTTGGGCGCGCCGCTGGTGCCGGAGGTGTACATGATGAACGCCAGGTTCTCGACCTGGCAGCCGCCGTCACCGCCGTCACCGGACGGGTCGGGCAGGTCGGTGACGTCCAGCACCGCCGCCGGGTAGCCGGCCGGCACCAGCGCGGCGTGCGCCGGGCCGGTGAGCAGGACCGGGTCGCCGGCGTCGGCCAGGATCCGGGCCCGCCGGTCGGCGGGGTCGTGCACGGACAGCGGCAGGTACGCCGACCCGGACGCCAGCACCGCGAGGATCGCCACGACGGCCTCGACCGAGCGGGGCAGCAGCACCGCGACCGGTGTCTCGGGGCCGGCGCCGTGCGTCCGCAGCACCCGCGCGGTACGGCGTACCCGCGCCAGCAGCTCACCGGCGGTGACCTCGACTCCGGCGCAGCGCACCGCGATCCGGCCGGGATCGGCCGCCAGCGCCCGGTCGATCAGCACGTGCAGCGGCGTCTGGTCGACCGGGCGGCGCGGCCCGGCGGCGATCGACAGCACGGAGTCGACCGCGGCGTCGGCCGGCTGGGGCCGCGCACCGGCGACCGTGCCGACGCCGGCTGGGCGCAGCGCGGCCGGCCGCAGGTCGGTCCACAGCCGGGTGATGTGCTCCAGGCACACCTCGGTCTCGCCGGTGAAGACAGGTGTCCATCCGCCCGGCACCGGCCGGTCCGTCGGCCACAGGGAGTACTGGTCCTGGCCGTTGACGACCACGTGCCGCTGGCTCTGGTTCACGCCGGCGCGCCGATCGCCCGCTCCGCGGCGGCCAGCCGGTCGACGGGTTCGCGCCAGGACTCCTTGGCGTACCAGTCGCCGCTGAAGGCCGTGATCGTCGGGGTCCAGCCGCCGTGGGCGTCGGCGTAGGCGGCGATCTCGCGCCAGAACACGTCCACCAGCGCCGAGTAGCGGCAGGCGACCCGCAGGTCGGCGAGGGTGAACGGCGGGCCTTCCATCCGCACCAGCCGGATGTCGAACGCGCCGCGGTACTGGCGTCCCCCGACGGTGAAGGGCTGGCGCCACATCGCGGCGCCGGGCGCCCGCAGCGTGTAGCGGACCCGGGCGGTGGTGTGGCCGCCGTGGCGCAGGTCGCCCCATTCGCCGATGTCGGGCACCAGCGGCGGGAAGAAGTAGTGCCGCTGGCGGGGTACCTGCGCCCGGTCGAAGTTGCCGGGCACGAAGTGCCAGCGGTTGTACATCATGCGCTGGGCGACCTGCCAGAGGATGTCGGTGACGGCCGGGGCGGGCAGGTCGGCGGCCATGTCGGGGCTGGGCAGCACGCAGCAGAAGAAGTCGGGCTTCTTCAGCTCGGCCACCTCCTGGCCGTACTCTCCGGCGGCTCCGTCCAGGCGGGACAGGTCCCGCACCCCGCTGGACATGCCGTAGTCGGCCCGGCCGTCGATGACCGCGCCGAGCACGATGCCTTCCAGGATCCGCGCCAGTTCGCCGTCGTCGCCGACGGCGTGGGCGGTCCGCAGCGCGGCGGCGGTGGCCTGCCGCACCCAGGTGGCCGCGTCGGTGTCGGCGGCCGGGCCGTCCAGGCCCCCGGCCAGCGAGAGCAGCGTCTCGGGCAGCTCCGCCTGGGTGCGCTGGCCCTGGTCCCAGGGCATCAGGTACTCGTCCTTGGCGTAGGTCAGGCCGTTGACGCGCCGGTAGCGCATCTGGCCGCCGCCGTCGACGAGTTCGACGAGGTCGCCCGCGAGCGCCGCCAGCTCGGCCAGGGTCGCGGTGCTCAGCCGGCCGTCGGCCTGCTCGCCGAGGGCGTTCAGGTACGCGGCGCAGCGGGTGGTCAGGGTCCGGCGCAGGCCGACGGCGCTGAGCTGGCGTCCGTTGAACTCCTCGAACCGGACCGCCCGTCCCGTCCGGAACAGCAGCTGGATCGCGGCGACGAACAGCCGCTCCTCCGGGCTCCAGTCGGCCGGCGGCCGCCCGCGCAGCGCGGGCAGCACGCCGTCGCGGATGAGGGTGCTGGAACCGGAGTCGGAGCGGGAGAAGACCCGCCGCTGGATGTAGACCAGGACGGTCTCGACCCGTTCGACCCAGTCGACGACCTCTTCCAGCCGCTCGGGCAGGGTGCCCTCGGCGTGCCAGGTGTGCAGCATGTGGTCGAGCTCGTGCCGCTGGTGGTCCTCTTCGGCCTGTGCCGGGAGGTACTCCTCGTCGATCATCTCGATGATCCACTGCGGCAGCGCGAGTTCGGCGACCACCTCGTCGGCGGGCGCCTCACCGGGTTCGTGGACGGACAGCTTGCCCAGTGCCGAGTGGCACAGCACGAACTGGGCGGGCGGCGCGTCGGCGCCCGGCGCGGTCAGCCGCAGCTGCGGGCGGCCGAGCAGGTGCCGGACGATCGCCTGTTCCCGCAGGGTGAGGCCGTCGAACGCGGAGCGGAACGGAATCTTGCCGCCCATCGTGAGCAGGCGCAGCACCGCGGCCTGGGCGCTGCCGCCGAACAGCGCGGCGGCGTCGCGCACGTCGCCCAGCTCCTGGCTCCACTGGTCGAGTTTCGTCGTTCGTCTCACGTTCCCACCTTCGGCGACCGGACATGGCGAGGCCAGGCGGCGTACGTGGGCGGCGAGGCAGGCGAGGGCAACCGCCGCGCGGTGCTCGGTTCTCTGCGCACGGCGTCGAGGCAGCCGACCTGGGAAGTGGAGTCCGCAGCAGTACTGCGGTCGCAAAGAGACGTCGTTCCACCCCGATGTGGGAACGCTCCCGCCATGCAGTCTCGATCATATGAGCAGATGTGTCAATGTCATTAACAGTGATCTTCGCAACCGAATCAGGTCCTATGACTATTTCATGACAATTACCGGCAACTCGGCCCGGCGTCAGTCCGGGCCGACACCACCGGGTCATGATGCGGTGGTGGCGGCTGTGCTGGTGATCGAGGATGACGACCGGATCCGGCTCGCGCTGGCGATGGCGCTGGAGGACGAGGGGTACGCGGTCCGGGCCACCGCCACCGCCGAGGACGGCCTGGCCCGGCAGCGGCGCGAACCCGCCGACACCGTGCTGGTCGACCTGATGCTGCCCGGCCTGGACGGCATCGAGTGCATCCGCAGGCTGCGCCGCGACGACGACGTGCCGATCGTGGTGGTCAGCGCCCGGCAGGACACCGGCGACATCGTCGCTGCGCTGGAGGCCGGCGCCGACGACTACCTGGTCAAACCGGTCGCCACCCCCGAGCTGTCGGCCCGGCTGCGGGCGCTGCGCCGCCGCGCCGGGCTGCCCGCGCCCCGGATCGAGCAGGCGCTGGTCTTCGGCGACCTGCAGCTGCGCCCCGCCGCCGGTGAGGTGTCCCGGCGCGGGCGGGCGATCGCGCTGACCCGGACCGAACTGCGGCTGCTGTGCGAGCTGGCCGCCAACGCCGGGCACGTGCTCAGCCGCCAGCAGCTGCTGGAGCGGGTGTGGGAGTACGACTTCGGCGACGAGCGCCTGGTGGACGTCCACATCGCCCGGCTGCGCCAGAAGATCGAGGACGATCCGGGCGTGCCCCGGCTCATCGTCACGGTCCGGGGCCTGGGCTACAAACTCGTCCGATGAGGCGCCCCGGGCTGCGGGCGAAGGTCACCGGCGGGTTCGCCGTCGGCGCGCTGCTGGTGTCGGCGGCGATCGCGGTCGGGTCGTACCAGCTCACGCAGCGTTTCCTGCTGGCCGAGCGGGAGGACGCGGCGGTGCGCACCGCCATGGTCGACGTCGGGATCGTGCAGGCGGCCGTGGACGGGGACGACCCGGGGGTGCTGCAGGTGCTGCGGTCGCTGGACACCGGGGGCAACCGGCGGGTGCTGATCCGCCGCGACGGGCACTTCTACTCGCGTACCGTCGACGCGGGCCTGACCACCAGCATCCCGGCCAGCCTGGTGGCGCTGGCCGAGCACGGGCGGGGCGGGGTGCAGCGGACCCGGATCAGCGGGCGTACCGCGCTGGTGGTCGGGGTGCCGGCCGGGGCGACGATCACGCTGTACGAGATCGACTTCATGCAGGAGCTGGACCGCTCACTGAAGATCCTGGCCCTGATCCTCGCCCTGCTGGCCACCGCCACCACCGGCGCGGGCGCCCTGCTGGGCTGGTACGCCGCGCGGCGAGTGCTGCGGCCGCTGGCGACCGTGGCCGACGCCGCCCGCGAGATCGCCGCCGGTGACTTCAGCGCCCGCCTCGACCCCGACACCGAACCCGAGCTGGCCCGGTTGACCGCGTCGTTCAACCAGATGGTCGAGCAGCTGGCCCGTCGGGTGGAGCGCGACCGGCGCTTCGCCGCCGACGTGAGCCACGAGCTGCGCTCTCCACTGCAGACCATCGCCGCGGCCGCGAGCGTGCTGCACAACCGCCGCACCAGTCTGGACGAGCGCACGGCCACGGCGGTCGGGCTGCTCACCGACGAGGTGGGCCGGTTCCAGGCGCTCGTCACCGACCTGCTGGAACTGGCCCGGGGCGACCAGCCGCCGGAGGTGGCCCCGGTCGACGTCGCGGCGCTGGCCCGGCAGGTCTGCCGGGCGCGGGGGCTGGCCGCGGACCTGGTCACGGTCGAGGCCGGGGCCGACCCGCAGTGGCGGGTGGACCGCCGCAGGTTCACCCAGGTGCTGGCGAACCTGCTCGACAACGCCCACGCCCACGGCGGCGGCGCGGTCGCGCTGCGCATCGGGCACCAGCGCGGCACGCGGGTGCTGGAGGTCGACGACGCCGGGCCCGGGGTGTGCCCGGCCGACCGGGATGTGATCTTCGGCCGGTTCGTGCGGGGCGCGTCGGCGGGCGCCCGGGGCGGCAGCGACGGCACCGGTCTGGGCCTGGCGCTGGTCGCCCAGCACGTCACCGCGCACGGCGGCCGGGTCAGCGTGGGCGAGCGCCCCGGCGGCGGCGCCCGGTTCCGTATCGAACTGCCTCAGGAGCGGCGATGATCCGCGCGTACGCCACCGCGGCCTGGCTGAGCGGCCTGGCCCTGTCCGCCGCGGCCTGCGGCGTGCCGACCGAGGACAGCGCCCGTCCGCTGGCCCCGACCGGTGACGCCCAGGCGTTCACCGAGCCCGTCGCCCGCGCCGCCGGACCGGCCAGCGAGCACCTGTACCTGGTCAACAACGGTTCCTTGATCAGGGTCGAGCGCAAACTGTCGGCGCCGCCCTCGATCCAGCAGCTGGTGTCGGATCTGATGGCCGGCCCGACCGAGGCCGAGGAGGACGTTGGGTTCACCAGTGCCCTGCTGGGCACCCACATCATCGGCGCGGTCGAGGCCAGGGCCACCACGGCCGTGGTCGACCTGTCCAGCACCCGCGAGGACACCGGCCGCAACGACGACGTGCTGGCCTTCGCCCAGGTCGTGTGCACCCTCACCGCCAGGCCGGGGGTGAAGCGGGTGGCCTTCACCCGGGAGGGCCACCCGGTCGGCGTGCCGCGCGCCGACGGCGCGCTCACCGACACCCCGCTGACCTGCGCCGACTACACCAGCCTGCTCACCTGGTGAGCCGTCACATCATGTGCCAGACGCCGTACGAGCACTCCATGTAGCGGCCGCTGAGCTCGCCCGCCCAACCGTGCGGATACCAGGCGCCGTTCCATTCGCACATGGTCGCGGGCTTTCCCGCCTGCGCCGGGACCGTGGTGGCGGTCAGTCCGGCCACGGCGGTGACGACAACGATGAGCAGCAACCGCAGGGTACGCACATCGACCTCCTCGAAAGTATTCCCCCAGGCAAACATATCCTCGCATGCATCGATGCATATGGGTATGGCGCCGCATCCGCGAAGATCACGCCAGGCCGCCTCGCACAAACAGAATGGCTCCTCTCCTTGCGGATCGCGACAAACAGAGTAATCATTCTGTTTGTATCCGTACCGGAGGTGGACGTGCCCAAGCTCACCGACGCGCGCCGACAGATGCGGCGCGGTCAGATCAACCAGGCCGCTCTGCGCTGCTTCGTGCGCAACGGCATAGAGCGCACCTCCATCGCCGACATCACGGCCGAGTCGGGCCTGTCACCCGGTTCGATCTACGCGCACTACCGCAGCAAGGCCGAGATCGTGCAGGCCAGCGCCCAGCACCTGCTGCAACGACGGCTCGACACCCTGACCGGATTCGCCGCCAGCGACGTGCCGCCGAGCCCGGCGCGGCTGCTGGACCACCTCGCCGCCGCGATCGACCCGGACGAGGCCCGCGTCGGCCTGCAGACCTGGGGCGAGGCCACGACCGACCCCGCCATCCGCGACATCGTCGTCACGATGACCGACCGCATGCGCGACGCGATCGCCGCCGCCTGCGCGGCCTGGCTGGTGAAGGTCCACGGCGGCGACCCGGCCGAGGTGCCCGCCCGCGCGGCCGGGCTGGCCCGCCAGCTCATGGCTCTCTACCAGGCTCAGCTCATCCGCAGCGCCCTGTCCGCCGAGTCCGGCGGCGGCCACGGCCCGACAGACGGCGACCTGCTGGCCGGGGCGGCCTGATCCGCGTCCGACCGCACCACCGCCCGGTCGTCCGGCCCGGCACGACCCCTCACGAAAGGCCCCCCGCCATGCGCGACCCCGACAAGCCCTACTTCAGCTTCCGGACGGCGGCCATCCTGCCGATCGTCCTGTTCCTGCCGTCACTGGTCTCCTTCGCCGTCAGCGAGCCCGGCGTCGTCTGGCCGGAGTACTCCGGCGTCTTCTTCCACCTGGCGATCCTGTTCCTCATCGCGCGGATGGACGCACCCGTCTGGGCCAAGGCCGCCGGCTACGGCTGGATCACCCTCGACGTGCTCACGGGCATCATGGCCATCAACGGCGTGCCATACGAGACCACCTGGCCGGTCCGCCTCGGCGGCCACGTCTTCGCCGGGATCTGGATCGCCCTCAGCTCCGTCTACGCCCGCCACGCCGCCATCCGCGCCGTCGGCGTACTCACCGGCGTGTGGCTGGGCGGGTACTCCTTCGTCGCCGACATCGCGCCCGAGGAGGTCATCTACCCGGCCGGGCTGCTGATCATCGTCTGGTTCGCGCTGCTGGCCGCCCGGTACCGGCCGGCCGAAGCGCCCGAACCCGGCCTGGCCGCCGCCGCGTGATCAATGCCCGGGGCGGGCCGCCACCGCGGTTCGCCCCGGGCACCCCGGCGGCGGATCAGCGGGACGCGCCGACCCGGGTCCGCACCGGGCGCGACGGGCGCGCCGGGACGGGCAGCGCCGCTTCGGCTCCGCTTCCGGCCTCGGCGAGGCGGCGCTGCAGGTAGTCGGTGGCCGCGTAGGCGAACAGGACCGCGCCGAGCATCTCCATCAGCTCCTCGGCCGAGGCCGCCAGCAGGTACTGCAGGTACGGCAGGCCCGCCTGCATCTCGCCGGTGTCGGGATCGCGGCCCAGGAACGCGCCGACGGCCTCCATACCCATCGCGCCGCCGACGTAGACGCAGCCGGCCAGCACGATCAGCCACCGGGTACGCACGGGCAGATGGAAGAGGAAGCGCAGGTACGACACCGCGAACGCCAGCACCAGCGGGGCGACGAACACCATCCACGACAGGTACGACGCCGAGCCCAGTTCGAGCACGCCGGACCGGCTGGCCACCTCGTGCGCCTGGGCGACCTCGTCCAGCGACAGCACGGCGAAGACCAGGCTCAGCGCCCGCCAGTGCCGCACGTACCGCCGTCCGGCGGTCCTGGCCTCGGTGCCGATCTGCCACAGCACGCACGCGGCGAGCATCAGCACCGCCGAGGAGAACCAGGTCGGCAGGTTCTTCTCCTTGTCCACGTTGAAGAACATGGTGAACCAGCCGAACCGCGGGAAGGGGTCGTGGATGCCCAGGCCGTGGTAGATCGCGTTGCTGCCGAGGCTCAGGACGTGCAGCACCGCCACCGCGATCAGCAGCCGGCGTACCAGCCGGTCCGCGTGCGGGAGTCCGATGTCCATTCCTGCCTCCTGGCTTCAGCGGGCGGCGGCCGCGTCCGGTGCGGACACGGCGGTGGCCCAGCGCCAGCCACTGTCGCACCGGTGCGGCACCGCGGTGCCGATAATTCATGTGATAACGGACGATTGTCACATGAATGTCATACTTCGGCTCGTTGACGCGCTCCCCCGCCTGCCGGGTCACCCGGTGGTGGCGGCCGCCGCCCGGCCCCCGGCGGGACCGGACGGCGGGCCGGCTCAGTTCGGGTAGAGGTACTTCACGCCGTTCAGGGCGAGCACGCTGGTACGCGAGCCGGTGACGCCGGAGTTGAGGTTGCGCCAGCCGTTGTAGCTGCTCGCCTCGTGCACGTAGCCGCCCGCCATCGTGTAGATCAGCTTCTCGCCGTTGCTGTACGCGGCGGCGATGGTCGCACTGGACACCCCGGAGATGCCGGTCCAGTTGTTCGCCCAGCCGGCGTTGCTGGCCGCCTCGTACACGGAGCCGCCGTTGACCACGTAGAGGATCTTCACGTTGCCGGCGGCGATGGCGGCCACGGCGGAGCCGGGCACCCCGGTGTTGAGGTTGCGCCAGCCGTTGGCGCTGTGCGCCTCGTGCACGTAGCCGCCGACGATGCTGTAGATGTACTTCACCCCGCCCAGCTGGATCACCGAGATGGACGAGCTGCCCACCCCGCCGATGCCGGTGTTGAGGTTGCGCCACCCGTTGGCGCTGCTGGCCTCGTGCACGTAGCCGCCGATGACGGTGTAGACGTACTTGACCCCGTCCAGGGTGATCGCGGCCAGCGCGGTGCCCTGCGCGCCGTTGATGCCGCTGTTCAGGTTCGCCCAGCCCGCGTTGCTCGCGGCCTCGAAGACCTGGCCGTTCTTGAGGCTGTAGAGGATCTTCACGCCGTTGAGCTGGATCGCGGCGGTCGCGGTGCCGGTCACCGGGCCGTAGCCGCCGGAGACCGGCAGCATCCGCCAGCCGTTGGCGCTGCTGGCCTCGTACACCTGCGTGCCGTTCTGGCAGTTGGCGCTGGTCGCGTTGCGCGCCGCCGACACCGCGCCCTCGACGTAGATGGGCCCGGTCGCGGAGCTGCCGTCGGAGGTGATGCCCGACGGTGAGCCGTTGAAGTACGCCTCGGTCTTGCCGCCGTCGCGGCTCACCTCGTAGTGCAGGTGCGGGCCGGTCGAGTTGCCGGTGCTGCCGACCCGGCCGAGCTGCTGGCCCTGCGCCACGGACTGGCCTGTGCCGACCATCGGCGACTCGATCATGTGCAGGTACGTGCTGCGCCAGCCGCCGCCGTGATCGACGACCACGTAATTGCCGCCGCCGCTGCCCCAGCCCGCGAACGCGACCGTGCCGGCCGCCGAGGCGAGGATGGCGCGGCCGCTGCTGCCGCCGCCGGTGAACGTCATGTCGATGTCGTAGTCGTCGTGACCGTGGTAGGTGGCCAGCCGCCACGTCTCTCCACACGGGAACGGCAGCTGGAAGAAGGGCATCGGACCGGCCGCGCGGGCCGGGCCGGCGCCGACGGCCGGTACGGCCAGCAGCACGGCGCACACCCCGGCGAGGGCGCGCGTGACTCTTCGGGACATGGGGGTCGCCTTTCGTTCAGGCCGCGGCCACCGGCCTGACCACCGAAGGGAGGCAGGACGTCGGAGCGCCCGCGTACACATCGATACGGCCCGGGATGTCGGGCGCGCCGGATGGTACGGTGACCGGCCTACAACCCGTGCACATCGCCGTACAACCGGCTGGCCACGGCCACCGGCGCCCTGCACGCTGAGGTGAGGATGTCCGTCCACTTCGACCTTCTCGGCCCGCTGACGGTGTCCCGCGACGGCCACCCGGTCGCGCTCGGCCCGACCAAGCAGCAGCAGATCCTCGCCGCGCTGCTGCTGCGGCCGACCGAGGCGGTCAGCACCGACGAACTGGTCGTGCTGCTCTGGGGCGACCAGCCCCCGGTGTCGGCGGCCGCCAACGTCCGCACCTACGTGCGCGGCCTGCGCCAGGCGCTCGACGAGGGGCAGCCCGGCGAGCGCCGCCTGGTCACCACCCCCGGCGGCTACCTGCTGCGGGTGGAGCCGAACGAACGGGACCTGGACCGGTTCGACGCCGCCGCCGCACGGGGCCGGGCGGCGCTGGCCGCCGACGACCCGGCGGGCGCGCAGCCGGAGCTGGCCGCGGCCCTGGGCGTGTGGCGCGGACCCGCTTTCGCCGGGCTGCCGCTGCCCCGGCTGCTGACCGGGCGGGTGGCCCAGCTGGAGGAGCGGCGCCTGCTCGCCGAGGAGGACTACGCCGCGACCCGGCTGGCACTGGGCGAACCGGCCGCGGTGATCCCGCGGCTGCGGGCCCTGCTGGAGCGGCATCCGCTGCGCCAGCGGGCCTGGGCGCAGCTGATGACCGGGCTCTACGGCATCGGCGACGTGTCAGCCGCGCTGGCCGCGTTCCGGCAGGCCCGGCAGGTGCTCGCCGAGCAGACCGGGATGGACCCCGGACCGGAACTCGTCCGCCTGCACGACGACATCCTGCACCAGCGCATCGTGCCCCGGGCCGCCGCGCCGAAGCCGGAGCCCGTCGGGCCGCCGACGGCGCAGGCCCCGCCGCGCCAGCTCCCGCTGGCCCCACCCGGCTTCGTGGGCCGCGCCGCCGAGCTCGCCCGGCTCGACGACGCCCTGGCCGCCCCGGCGGGCGGACCGGCCGCGGTGGACATCACCGCCATCAGCGGCATGGCGGGCGTCGGCAAGACCACGCTCGCCCTGCACTGGGCCCACCGCGTGGTCGACCGCTTCCCCGACGGCCAGCTGTACGTGAACCTGCGCGGATACGACGACGCCGACGCCGTGTCCCCGGCCGACGCCCTGGTCGCCTTCCTGGAGGCGCTCGGGGTGCCGGTCAACCGGATCCCGAGCAGCACCGACGCCCGCGCCGGGCTCTACCGCGGGCTGCTCGCCCCGGCCCGGATGCTCATCGTGCTGGACAACGCCCGCGACGGCGCGCAGGTGCGCCCGCTGCTGCCCGGCGCGGGCCGGTGCGTCGTCGTGGTGACCAGCCGGGACCAGCTCGGCGACCTGGTGGCCGCGGCGGGCGCGCGGCCGCTCACCCTGGACGTGCTCACCGCCGCCGAGTCGGTGAGCATGCTCAGCAGCAGGATCGGCGCCGCCCGCGTCGCCGCCGAACCGGCGGCCACCGCCGAGATGGTGGAGGCGACCGGGCGCCTTCCGCTGGCGCTGTCCATGGTGGCCGCGCGGGTGGCCGCCAAACCGGCGTTCGCGCTGGAGACCGTCGCCGCGCAGCTGCGCCCGGCCGAGGACCGGCTGGGGGCGCTGGCCGACGGTGACGTCCGGCGCGTGTTCTCGTGGTCGTACCGGGCGCTGAGCGAGCAGGCGGCGCGGCTGCTGCGGCTGCTCGGGCTGCACCCGGGGCCGGACCTGACCGGTGACGCGGCCGCCGCGCTGCTGGGCGTCACCCGCGCGGCGGTGCTGCCGCTGCTGGGCGAGCTGACCCGGCTGCACCTGCTCGCCGAGCACCTGCCGGGGCGCTACAGCGTGCACGACCTGCTGCGCTCGTACGCGTCGGAGCTGGCGCGCTCGCGCGAGCAGGTCGACGAGCGGCAGGTCGGCCACGCCCGCATGTACGACCACTACCTGCACAGCGCCCACCCGGCCGCGGTGCTGCTCCAGCCCACGTGGACCCCGGTCGTGCCGCTGCCGCCGCTGTCGGACGCCTACGTCGCCGCCACCGACCGCGCCGCCGCGGCGGCCTGGTTCCACGCCGAGCACGCCGTGCTGCTGCGGGTGCTGCGGCAGGCCGCCGAGACCGGCTTCGAGCGGTACGCCTGCCAGCTCGCCTGGGCGCTGGCGGCGTACCTGGCCCCGCACGGCCTCTTCCAGGAGCAGCTGGCGGCCCAGCAGGCGGCGCTGGCCGCGGCCGAGCGGATCGGCGACCGCGAGGCGCAGGCCCTGGCCAACCGGATGCTCGCCCGCGCGCTGATGCGCCTGGGCGAGCACGACGCCGCCGAGCACCGGGTGCGCCGGGCGCTGGAGCTGTACGAGGAGCTGGGTGACCTCGACGGCCTGGCCCTGACCCTGCGGCACTACACCGAGCACTGCACCGAGCGGGGGCGGCTGGAGGAGGCGCTGGCGCACAGCGTCGAGGCGCTGCGGGTGTCGCAGCTGCTGGGCAACCGCTACGCCGAGGCGCGGGCGCGCAACACCATGGGCTACCTGCGCGCCCTCAACGGCGACTACCGGCAGGCGGCCGAGGACTGCGCGCGGGCGCTGGCCGAGCAGCGGCAGATGGGCGACCGGGTCGGCCAGGCGGCGACGCTGGACAGCCTCGGCTTCGTGCACCTGCGGCTGGGCGATCCCGGCCGCGCCGTCGAGTGCTTCGAGCAGTCGATCGAACGCTTCCGCGACTCCGGCAACCGGTACCACCAGGCGCTGACGCTCTTCCGGCTCGGTGCGGCGCACGAGGCGGCGGCCGATCTCGCCGCGGCGGCGCAGGCCTGGCGGGAGGCGCTGTCGATCTTCGAGGAGCTGGGCGACCCGGCGGCGGACGAGGCACGGCGGCGCCTGGCCGGGGTCACCGGCTGAGCCGATGCCCGCCGCCGACGGTGTTCAGGGCGAGGCGGGCGTGCCGAGATCGGCGGGCGGGCCGGGCGCCGGGGACGCCTCGATCAGCCCCTCGTCGACGAGCGCGAGGAAGGCGTCGACGACGACCGGGTCGAAGCGGACGCCGCGGTCGCGCAGCAGGCGCCGCCGGGACTGGACGCGCGCCTCGCCGCCGGGCGCGGCGGTGGCCCCCAGCGCCCACGCGTCGCAGACGGCGATGATCCGGGCCTCGATCGGGATGTCGGCCCCGGCGCTGCCGGTCGGGGCGCCGGAGCCGTCGTACCACTCGCGGCGGGCCGCGACCAGCTGGGCGAGGTCCGGGCGGTCGGCGAGTTCGACCAGCAGCCGGGCGGCGCACTGGGCGTCCCGCCCGCCGGAGTCGGGGTCCGCCGGGGCGGCGCCCGGGGCGGCGAGGTCGAGGATCCGGCCGATGTCGCGGACCCGGGCGGCGGCGGCCGTGTTGCGCTGCGCCGTCTCGTCGAGCCCCAGCCGCCGGGCGGTCAGCCGGGCCCAGTGCGAGACCGCGGCGCCGGGGCTGCCGTCGCCGAGCGCGCGGTCGATCCGGTCCGACATCCACACCAGCGCGGCGGGCAGCCGCAGGTCGGTGTCGAAGACCTGCGGGGGCTGCCAGGCCGAGGTGACGACCTGGTCGCGGCCGAAGTCCTTGGCCCGGTACACGGCCGTGTCCGCGGCGTTGACCAGGGCGTCGATGTCGACGTGGCCGTCGTCGGCCGGCTCGGCGGTCGCGACGCCGACGGAGGCGGTTAGGCCGATGCGGTCGCCGCCGGGCACCGTCACGGGGGCGCCGGCGACCGTCGCGCGCATCCGCTCGGCCAACTCCACCGCGCCCGCCTCGTCGGTGCCCGGCAGCAGGCAGACGAACTCCTCCCCGCCGTAGCGGCAGACCAGGTCGCTGGCCCGGGAGGCCCGGCGCAGCCGCTGCGCTATGTCAATCAGTACGGCGTCGCCGACCAGGTGCCCGTAGGTGTCGTTGACCGCTTTGAAGTGGTCCAGGTCGACCAGGACCAGGCTGAGCGGGGTGCGTCGGCGGGTCGCCCGCTCGGCCTCCAGCCCGATCATCTCCTGGAAGAACCGCCGGTTGTGCAGTCCGGTGAGCTGGTCGGTGACGGCGGCGGTACGCAGCTGCTGGGTCAGCCGGGTGCGGTCGCGGGCCGCGACGACCTGGCGCACCAGCAGCCCCAGCAGCAGCAGGACCGACACGGTGAGCGTGACCTCGCTGAGCCTGCCGACGAGGATCAGGTCGGCGGCGGCCAGCCCGCCGACGGCCAGCACCGCCACCACGGCGGGCAGCAGGGTGATGTCGGGGTCGAGGATGCCGGGCTTCTCGGTCTCCCTGCGGCGGGCTGCCACCACGGCGGCCAGGCACAGCAGCACCGCCTCGGCCTGCCAGCCGAGGTTGACCCAGCTGGAGCTGGCGTACTCGCGCACCACGGTGATGTAGGCGTAGGACGCGTCGGTCACCGCCGACACGCCGAACCCCGCACCGACCAGGATCATCGAGGTCGGGATGCCCTTGGACCCGCTGAGCAGCACCGCGACCAGGATGCTGACGATGCTCACGGACAGCACCGGATAGATGAAGGTGACCAGGGTGGCGGCGTTCCAGTCGCTGGGCAGCAGCGGCCCGATGACCAGCTGCCAGCCGATGGCGGCGGCCCCGGCCGCCACCAGCAGCGCGTCGATGAGGCCCTGGGTGCGGCCCACCAGCACCAGCCCCAGGCCGATGACGATCGCCGACAGCGCGCACACGTATGACCCGAGGTAGGCCGCGTCGGCGACCGACGGAACCGGGGCGCCGTCAGGGCTGACGTACGTGTAGACCGCCCAGATGGACTCGCCCAGCAGCCACAGGAGGTTCGACCCGACCAGCAGCCGCCACGCGGTCCGGACCCGCTGGCGGGTGCGGCGGGCGGCCCAGATGCTCAGCCCCGCAGCCACCGCGATGGGCCCGAGGTAGAGCACCTCGCCGACGAAGCGGGACGCGTCAGGCGAGTGCCGGGTGGCGATCAGCAGCAGGGCATAGAGCACCAGCCAGGCAGCCCCGGCCAGGGCAGTGCCCAGCTCGACCCGGTCGACGGCTGGATGGCGCGACGGGGCCGTGCTCGCCTCTTCGCCGGTCGTCACGATCTCCTTGACTGCTGCGTGGAAAATCCCCCTTCTACAATTGTGCACGAAATGTCGGCCATCAGGTCCGGGTGGCGAAGCCCGTACCGGCGCATGACCGGCTCGGTCCGGGACTTCGGTTCACAAAGCGCATGTCCAGAAGAAGCCGTTTTAATACGATCTGGTTATGCGTCCCGTGATCGCCGGCATCGTGACAGCACTGGTCCTGTGCGCGGCGGTCTACACGGGCAGCCGCGGACTGCGCAGCTTCGACTCCGCCCTGGTCCCCTACGCCGTGGCCAGTGTCTTCCTCGCCTTCGGGATCGCCTACCGGTACACCGTGTGGATCTCCTCACCGGGCGCGCGCCGGCTGTTCCGCAAGGGCTGGGGCGCGGCGCTGTCGTGGCGGAACCTGCGCCGGGCGCCCACCGCGCTGCCCCGCATGATCGCGACATACCTGGGGTTCCAGAAGTTCCTCGGGGCCCGGTCGCGGGCGCGCTGGGCCGCGCACCAGCTGCTGTTCTGGGGCTGCCTGCTCGCCGCGGCGATCACGTTCCCGCTGGTCTGGGGCTGGTTCACCTTCACCTCCGACACCGGGGCCGGGCCGACGTACACGATGAACGTCTGGGGTTTCGGGGTGCTGCGCTTCGACGCGCTGTCGATCCTGGGCTGGCTGCTGTTCCACGGCCTGGACATCGCCGCCGTGCTGGTCATCGCCGGGGCGACGTACTTCCTGGTCCGGCGCATGCGCGACCGCGAGGCGAGCACCGGCCAGCGGTTCGGCTACGACTTCGTGCCGCTGCTGGCGCTGATCGTCATCTCGGTCACCGGGCTGCTGCTCACCTTCTCCAGCACGCTGCTGCACGGCGGCGGCTACGAGTTCCTGGCCGTGCTGCACATGGCGGCGGTGGTGCTGACGCTGCTCTACCTGCCGTTCGGGAAGTTCTTCCACATCGTGCAGCGCCCGGCCGCGGTCGGCATGCAGCTGTTCAAGTACACCGGCGCCGGGCAGGTGCAGCCCTGCCGGGTCTGCGGCGAGCCGATCGACACCGCCGAGTACGTCGACAACCTGCGCGCCACCATGCGCGACCTGGATCTGCGCTTCGACGCGATGGCCCTGACCTGTCCCCGGTGCAAACGGCTGCAGCGGGGCCAGGCGTACCGGACCGAGGTGAAACGAGGCTTCTGACGTGACCATCCCACTCGATCCGACGATCACCCCGCCGGGCACGTCGCGCTTCCGCGACGCGGGCGGGGTCCCCGCCGACCGGTGGCGGGCCGTGCGCGGCGAGGAGACGCTGGTCGCCACGCACTGCTGCTTCTGCGGTGTGCAGTGCGGGATGTACCTGCGGGTGCACGACGGCAAGGTGTTCGGCGTCGAACCGCGCGACCACGACATCAACCGGATGCGGCTGTGCCCGAAGGGGCTCAACGCGTACCAGCAGGTCAATCACCCGGACCGGCTCACCGCTCCGCTGCTGCGGCGCAGCCGCACCGACGACCTGCGCCCGGTCTCCTGGGAGCAGGCCCTGGACCACGCCGCCGACCAGATCCAGCGCGTCCAGGCCGCGTACGGCCGCGACGCGTTCGGGATGCTGGGCGGGGCGAGCCTGTTCAGCGAGAAGACGTACCTGGTCGGCAAGTTCGCCCGGGTGGCGCTGCGGACCCGGCACGTGGACTACAACGGGCGGCTGTGCATGGTCAGCGCGGCCGGGGCGAACAAGCTGTCGTTCGGCATCGACCGGGCCGCCAACCCGTTCGCCGACATCCTGCTCACCGACTGCCTGCTCATCGCCGGGTCGAACGTGGGCGAGTGCTTCCCGGTGATGACGCAGTACCTGTGGGGCGCCCGGGACCGGGGTGCGACGCTGATCGTGGTCGACCCGCGCGAGACCAGCATCGCCCGCACCGCCGACATCCACGTGGCGCTGCGCCCAGGCACCGACTCGGCGTTCTTCAGCTCGGTGCTGCACGTGGTGGTCACCGAGGGCCTGGCCGACGAGGCGTACGTCGCCGCGCACGCCACCGGCTGGGAGGAGGTCCGTCAAGCCGCCGCCGAGTACCCGCCCGAGCGGGCGGCGCAGATCTGCGGCATCCCGGCCGCGCAGATCACCGAGGTGGCCCGCATGTTCGCCACCGCGCCCAAGGCGATGGCCTGGCACGCGCGCGGCATCGAGCACCACACCCAGGGCGTGGAGAACTGCCTGACCGTCATCAACCTGTGCGTGGCCACCGGCAACCTCGGCCGGCCCGGCGCCGGCTACGGCACCATCACCGGGCAGGGCAACGGCCAGGGCGGCCGCGAGCACGGCCAGAAGTCCGACATGCTGCCCGGCGGACGGTCCATCAGCGACCCCGTGCACCGGGCGCAGGTGGCACGGATCTGGGGCATCGACGAGGCGGACCTGCCGCAGGCGGGCACCTCGATGATGGAGATGGTGCACCAGATGGGCCGCGGCGAGATCCGCGGCCTGCTGGGCATCTGCAACAACCCGTTCGTGTCGCTGCCCAACTACGCCGTGGTCAAGGCCGGGTACGACGCCCTGGACTTCCACGCCCAGTGCGACTTCTTCCTGTCCGAGACCTCCGCCAACGCGCACCTGGTGCTGCCGGTGACCACCTGGGCCGAGGACGACGGGGTGATGGCCAACGCCGAGGCGCGCGTGGTGCGCCACCGCAAGGCCCAGGAGCCCCTGCCGGGGGTACGCACGGACACGTGGGTCATGTGCGAGCTGGCCCGCCGCCTCGGCGTCGGCGACAAGTTCGCCTTCACCGGCTCCGAGCAGGTGTTCGAGGAGCTGCGCGTCGCCTCGCGGGGCACCGTCAACGACTACTACGGCATCACCTACGCCCGGCTCGACGAGACCGGCGGGATCAGCTGGCCGTGCCCGACGGTGGACCATCCGGGCACGCCCCGGCTGTTCGAGGACGGGCAGACCTGGCACGCGGACAAGAAGATCCACATGCAGGCGGTGCGGTGGCATCCGCCGGCCGACCCGTACGACGACGAGTACCCGATGACGCTGACCACGGGCCGTACCGTGGCGCACTTCCTGTCGGGCAACCAGACCCGGCGGCTGGGCGGGCTGGTCGAGCAGACGCCGCGCCCGTGGGTGGAGGTGCACCCGTCGCACGGCTACGCCTCCGGGGACCCGGTCACCGTGGTCACCCGGCGCGGTGCGGCGACGTTCCCGGCGCTGGTCACCGACGCGATCCGGCCCGACACGGTGTTCGTGCCGTACCACTGGCCGTACCCGGTGGCCGCCAACGAGCTGACCATCGACGCGCTCGACCCGCGCTCGAAGATCCCCGAGTACAAGGTGTGCGCGTGCCGGATCCAGCCCGCCGCGCACGTCACCGCCGTGCCCGCGCCGCCGGTGCCGCCGGGCCACGAGTCGTACGCCGCGACGCAGGTATCGCGCGGCGACCAGCACCCGCCCACCTCGTCCCAGGGAAGGGGCACGTCAGAACCATGATGGGACGCACCATCATCATCGACCCGGGCCGCTGCATCGGCTGTCAGGCATGCGTGTCCGCGTGCCGGGAGTGCGACTCGCACCGCGGCAAGTCGATGATCCACCTGGACTACTTGGACGCCGGGCACAGCGTCGCGTCCATGCCGACCGTCTGCATGCACTGCGAGGACCCCCTCGCACCGTGCGCGCAGGTGTGCCCGGCCGAGGCGATCCTGGTCACCCCGGACGGGGTGGTGCACGACGCGGACAAGAGCCGCTGCATCGGCTGCGGCAACTGCGTCAACGCCTGCCCGATGGGCGTACCGAAGATCGACCTGAAGGCGAAGCTCCAGTTCAAGTGCAACCTCTGCTACGACCGGACCTCGTACGGCCTGGCGCCGATGTGCGCCACTGTCTGCCCGACCGGCTCGATCTTCTACGGCACCGTCGAGGAGCTGCGCGCCGAGCGCCCGAACGTGGCCGTGGCCAGCACGTTCGACTTCGGAGGCAACCTGCTCACCACCGGCGTGGCCATGGTGGTCCCCGCCGACCGGGGCGACGTGCCCGTGCCCGGCGGCGTCGGGCAGCCCGCCGGGCCGACCCCCGGCCCGCAGCCGTTCGGTTCTGTGCCCACCTCCGCCGACAACGTGCTGGGAGAGCCCCTGTGAGCCTCGACGAGCAGGCACCCGCCGAGAGCGTGGCGCAGCTGCGCGAACGCATCGCCGCCGACTCGCTGACCAGCCGCCGCGACTACCTGCGCCTGGCCGTCACCGTCTCCGGCGGCCTGGCCGTCGGCACGGCCGCGGTCGCGTCCGGGCTGTTCCACCGGCACGGCGACGGCACCGCCGCGCCCAAGCTCGTCGCCGAGCGGCTCGAACCGGGCCAGTCGGTGGCGTTCAGCTACCCCGGCGAGGAGGACCGGGCGGTGGCGCTGCGGATGGCCGACGGGACGCTGGCCGCGTACTCGTCGGTCTGCACGCACCTGGCCTGCGCGGTGCTGTGGCGGGCCGACCAGGGTGAGCAGGGTGAGCTGTACTGCCCCTGCCACGAGGGCGTGTTCGACCCGCGGACCGGCCAGGTCATGGCCGGTCCGCCGCCGCGGCCGCTGCCGCGGGTGCTGCTGGAGGAGCGCGGCGACGGCATCTGGGCCGTCGGCACGCTGCGATCGGGACAGGAGTCGGCGTGAGCGAGCAGCGTTATCCCCTGATCAGACCGACCAGCGGGTACGGCGACCCGCGCGTGCGCAGCACCGGACCCGGACCCGGCGCAGGCGCCGAGACCGATCCGGAGCGCTCGGCGATGCTGTCGGGTCGGGTGGCGCTGGTGCTGTCCATCCTGGTCGGGCAGTTGTGGGCGATCGGGGTCGGACTCAACGCCTGGATGATGGGCCAGACCCGCACCGCCTGGTGGACCGCCGCGTTCAGCGTCGCGTCGTTCCTGGTCGCGCTGGGGGCGTGGCGCATCGGCGATCGGCGCGACCGGTGAGCGCCCCGAGCCGGACCGGCGCGGTGACGCCGGTCCAGATCGTGCCGCGCGGGGCGTACCTGAACCTCATCCTCGCGGCGCTGGGCTTTCTGATCACCGCGTGGGCGTGGGGTCTGATCTCGCCGCTGTCGGCGTACTACAAGCAGACCCTCGGCCTGACCTCGTTCCAGCAGTCCGTCCTGGTGGCGGTGCCGGTGCTGGTCGGCTCGCTCGGCCGCATCCCGGTGGGCGCACTGACCGACGTGCTCGGCGCGCGCAAGGTGCTGCCCGCGATCGCGCTGCTCACCATCCTGCCGGTGCTGGCGCTCACGGTCGCCGGGAAGTCGTACCCGGCGCTGCTGGTCACCGGGTTCTTCCTGGGCCTGGGCGGCACCCCGTTCGCGGCGGCGATCCCGCACGGCAACGGCTGGTTCCCGCCCGCCAAGCGCGGCATGGCCCTGGGCGTCATCGGCATGGGCATGGGCGGCACCGCCATCGCCGCGCTGCTGACCAAGCCGATGCTCCAGATCGGCCCGAACGCCCAGTTCTACCTGGCCGCGGCGGTGCTGGCGATCTACGGGGTGGTGGCGTGGCTGGTCCTGCGGGACCCGCCAGGGCGCACCGTGCCCGCCGAGCCGTTCACGCAGCGCTTCACCGACGCCGCCCGGCAGCCGATGACCTGGCCGCTGGCCCTGCTGTACGCGGTCACCTTCGGCGGCTACGTCTCGTTCGCCGTGTACCTGGTCACCTACCTGCAGACCGCGTACGGCCTGGAACAGGGCGACGCCTCCTTGAAGGCGGCCGGGTTCACGCTGGTCGCGGTGGTGCTGCGGCCGCCCGGCGGCTGGCTGTCCGACCGGGTCGGCCCGGCGCGGGTGCTGGCCGGGTGCCTGGCCGTGGTGGTGGTCATGGCCGCCTGGCAGGCGTTCACCCCGGCGCTGTACCCGTGGGCGACGCTGACCCTGCTGATCATGGCCGGTGCGCTCGGCGCCGGGGCGGGTGCGGTGTTCGCGCTGGTCGCCAAGGTCGTCCCCAACGCGAAGATCGGCTCGGTCACCGGCATCGTCGGTGCCGTCGGCGGCCTCGGCGGCTTCGTGCCGCCCCTGGTCATGGGCGCGGTCTACGGCGCCATGGGCCAGTACGGCGTCGGCCTGCTGCTGCTGTCGCTGGTCGCGCTCGCCGCACTGATCTACACCTGGTCCATCCGCACCCGCGACTGAGTCTGCGACAGACGGCCGAACCTGCGAGAATGCGGCGTGTTCACACCTCGTGCCGCCTGGACCGACGCACCGGAGCAGCTGCGGGCGGCCGTAGCCGACGCGCTCGGCTGCGCCATCACCGGGCATACGGATCTGCAGGGCGGCATGTCGCCCGGACCTGCCGCCGCGCTGCGGTTGACCGACGGCCGCACGGTGTTCGTCAAGGCGATGTCGGCCGAGGTCCGGGCGCATAACCACCTGCTGGTCGGCCGGGAGTCGGTGGTCCTGGACCTGCTGCCGGAGTCCGTCCCGGCGCCCCGCCGCCTGGCGACCGTCGAATCAGGAGCCTGGATCGCGCTCGTCACCACCTGGGCCGCCGGAGCCGCCGGCGAGCTGTGGAGCGACGCGTCGATCGACGCCGTCGTGGCCGCGTGCCGAACTACGAGCGGGCACCGCGCCCCGGAGGGTCTGCGCCCGGTCGTGGAGCGGATCTACGACTTCGACGGCTGGGAGCGCGTCGTGGCGGCCGGACCGGCCGACGAGTGGGAGGCGGCGTACGCGCGACGGGCCGCCGACCTGGCCGTCGGCTGGGCGCGGTGGACGGCCGGTGACGCGCTGGTCCACCGCGACATCCGGGCCGACAACACGGCGGTGGACACGGCGACCGGCTCGGCGACTCTGCTGGACTGGGCGTACGCCGCCGCCGGGGCGCCCTGGCTGGATCTGGCGCAGTTGGCGGCGGACATCGTCGCGACCGGCCACATGCTCGGCGGGCAGGTGGCCGCGGACCGTGCGTACCGGCTGATCCAGACCCTGCCCCCCGAAGCCGCCCGCTACGTGGTGGCACTGACCGGCATGTGGCGGATCCGGGCCGCGACGCCCCAGCACAGCGTGCTGCCGACGATCTCGGCCTGGCGCCGCGAGCGAGTGCGGGCGCTACGCCCGCTGGTCACCCGCCTGATCACCGACCGCGTCGGCGCGGCCTGACGGTCCATCCGCCGAACTCAGACTGCGACGACGACACCCGCACCGCCGGTCAGCCCGATCGACGCCTGCGCCCGCTGCGGCGCGGGTGGGGTCCTCGCGCCGAACGTGCACAGCGCGAGCACCACTGTCAGCCCCGCAAGCACGGCCGCGCTACGCCGCCAGCCCCGCAGCAGCCACGTCGCCAGTGCTCCGGCCGCCTGCGCGCCCAGCATCACGTTCAGGGCGAGCACCAGGTTCCCATGCCTGCGCAGACTCTCCTCGAAGGGCACCACGCTGCTCGGGTCGAGGGCGTTCCTGCTGATGCCGAACATCCCCTGCAGAAGGAACCGGTTCGCCGCGTAGAGCCACACCGGAACCAGCAGGAAAGCCAGCACGTAAAAGGCTCCGGCCCGATAGTTCAGCGGCTCGGCGGGTAACGCGTCGAGGTCGTGGTCAGGTGTGCTCACGCGGTCCAGTGTCGGATACGGACGCATCTCGTGGGGGCCGCGCCCGGCTGGACCCGACCCCCGGTGAGCTGCCGCCGATGAGGTGCTAGCCGTCGAGCGGTTTGCGCCATACCGAGACGTGGCTCTCGCTGTCGGAGGTGAACGGGGATCCGTCCCAGTCGGCCACCCGCTGCTCGAACTCCAGCCCGGCCAGCCGCGCCATCAGGTCGCACTCGGCGGGCCAGATGTAGCGGAAGTTGCTGTAGCCGTAGCTGGTCCTGCCGTCGGCGAACCGTCGGTAGTGGTGCGAGGTGCCCTGCTGGGTGACCATGTCGTAGGTGTCGAAGCCGACGTGGTGGTCGGCCACCTCGAACGGCACGGCCGCCTGGCCCGGCGGGAACCGCCGGATGCCGGGCACCCACAGCTCGATCACGAAGCGGCCGCCCGGTGCCAGGTGCCGGGCGGCGTTGCGGAAGCACTCGACCTGCTCGTCCTGGGTGCGCAGGTTGCCGATGCTGTTGTACACGACGTAGACCAGCGAGAAGCTGCCGGGCACGGTCGCGGTGGCCATGTCGCCGACGACGACCGGCAGGTCCGCCTCGGTCATCTTGCGCCGCACCCGGTCGGCCATCGGCTGCGACAGCTCGATGCCGGCGACGGGGACGCCGCGAGCGGCGAGCGGGACCGCCACGCGTCCGGTGCCGATCGCGAACTCCAGTGCGGGTCCGGACCCCGCCAACCGGGCGAGGAAGTCCACGGTGGGTCCGAGCACGTTCGGGTCGAACTTCTCGGCCGACAGGTCGTCGTAGTGCTCGGCGTCGTCCTCGGTCCACAGATCGCTACTCGTCATGCGTCCGAGCTTGGCCACCCTGCCCGGTGCCCGCCACCCAATTTGGAACGGTGCCCCGGCGGACCTTTACGTGTACACCGTATACGTATACGGTGTACACGTGCCGGACCGAACGAGTACCAAGCAGCGTGTCATCGAGGTCGCGACCCGGATCCTGGAGCAGGAGGGGGCCGAGGCGGTCAGCGTGCGCCGCATCGCCGCCGAGGTCGGCGTCACCCCGATGGCGCTGTACCGCCACTTCCCCAACCGGGAGGAGCTGCTGGCCCACGTCGCCACCGCCAGCTTCGCCCAGGCCGCGCGGCAGTGGGCGCTCATCGAACGACCCACCCTGGTCGAGGCGGCCGACGCCCTCATCGACTTCGCCCTGGCCCGACCGCGCCTGTACGAGTTCATGTTCACCGCCCGCCGCGAAGGCGCCCGGCAGTACCCGGAGGACTTCCGGGAAGGCCGCTCCCCCACCGGCGCCATCCTCGCCGCCGCGATCGAACGCGACATGGCGGCGGGCCGCCTCAGGAACGACGACGTGCACGAGGTCGCGCTGACGCTGAGCGCCCAACTGCACGGGCTCATCCAGCTGTACCACGGCGGCCGGATCAACCTGACCGAGCCGCAGTTCCGCGCGCTGTGCCACCGCTGCCTCGACCGCATCCGCGAAGGGATCGCCGGCTAGACATGAAGACACCCCTGATAGCCGTCGGCTGCGCAGCCGCCACGGCCGCCCTGCTGTACTTCGGCACCGGCCTGCACCCGGTCCCGCTGCTCACCTGGCTCGCCGCACTGCCCGTCCTGTGGGCCGCCCCTCGGCTGCCCTGGTGGGGCGCGCTGCTGGTGGCGCTGGTCGCCGGGGCGGCGGGCGCGACGAACCTGTGGTCGTACTTCATGCGCGACCTGGCCACACCGGTGCCGCTGGCCGCCGGGCTGGTCCTGCTCACCGGCGTCACCCTCGGGCTGTCCACCATGGCCTTCCGGGCGCTGGTGCTCGCCGAGCGCCCGGTGGCGGCGGCACTGGCGGTGCCCGCCGTCTGGGTCACCGTGGAGTGGCTGGTCTCGCTGGGGCTGCCGCACGGCGCGTGGTGGAGTCTGGCGTACACGCAGAGTTCCTGGAGCATCGTCCGCCAGGCGGCGGCGTTCGGCGGCGTCTGGGCCGTCTCGTTCCTGCTCCTGCTGACCCCGGCGGCGCTGGCCGCCGCCCGCCGGTCCACCGTCACGCTGCTCGCGGTGGTGCTGGTCACGGCCGCGGGCCTGGGCCTGGCCCGGCTGGCCACAGCGCCCGCGGGCCCGACGGTCCGGGTGGGGCTGCTCGCCGTCGGCCAGCCCGCTGATCCGGTACGCCTCGACTCGCCCTCCGGTCCACCACTGCTCGACGCCTACGTGACCGAGGCCCGGAACCTGGCCCGCCGGGGCGCCACGACGATCGTGCTGCCGGAGAACGTGCTCCGCCTGCCCGAGGAACGACTGGAGCAGCTCACCGGCCCGCTGTCCGAACTCGCCAGGTCCGAGCACGTGACCGTGGTCTTCGGCGCGAGCATCGGCAGCGCCAACACCGCCGTGGTCATCGAGCCCGACGGCCGCCTCCAGCGCTACGTCAAGCAGCATCTCGTCCCCGGTCTGGAGGACCACCTGACGCCCGGCCACGAGCGGGCGCTACTGGCCGCCGATCCCCGGATCGGGGTCCTGATCTGCAAGGACCTGGACTTCCCGAGCGCGGTCCGGCCCTACCGCGGCGACGGCGCGCGACTGCTCGCGGCGCCCGCCTGGGACTTCGTCCGCGACGGCTGGCTGCACAGCCGGATCGCGGCCATGCGCGGCGTCGAGAGCGGGCTGGCGATCGCCCGGACGGCACGGTCGGGGCGGCTCACGGTAAGCGACTCGCGCGGCACCGTGCTCGCCGAGGCGGACTACCGGCCGGACGGGGTCGCCTCGCTGGTGGTCGACGTCCCGCTGGCTCCGGTCTCCACTGTGTACGGCGGCATCGGCGACCTGTTCGCGTGGCTGTGCGCGGCCGCTGCCGCCCTGCTGGCCGCCCTGGCGGTCCGCACCGCCGGACGGCGCCCGGGACCACCGCTCGGATGAGGTGACGGTCCCGGGCGCCGGCCCGGGCGCCCAGGGGTGACCGGGCCGGCGGGTCTCATACCTGGGTGAGCCGCCACTGCTGGTTGGCGCCGGTGTGGCAGGCCCACTGGATGACCGCCGCGTTGTCGTCGGTCGAGGCGCCGTTCACGTCCAGGCACTTGCCGCTGTGCACGGCCTTGAGCTGGTACACCCCCGTGGTCGAGGTGGTCACCGCCTGCCACTTCATGTTGTTGTTGGTGGTGCAGGTGAGCTGCACCAGGGCCGCCCCGTCGGCGGTCGAGCCGCCCGACACGGCCAGGCACTTGCCGCTGTGCACCGCCTTGAGGTAGACGTAGCCGCCGCCCGCGTCGACAGCCTGCCAGCGCTGGTTGTTGCCGCCGGTGGCGGGCCACTGCACCACGGTCGCGTTGTCGGCCGTGGACACCCCGGTGACGTCGGCCAGCTTGCCGCTGTGCTGGGCCGTCATCGTGTACGTCTTGCCCGCGATCCCGGTCGGGTTGGTGCCCACCCCGGCTCCGGCGAAGGTGAACGAGTCGACGTCGAAGTTGTTGTCCACGCTCGACTTGAACACCATGTACAGCTTGTGCGTGCCCGACAGCGCCGCCACGTTCGCCGACGCCTGCTGGACGTAGGTGTCCCAGCCGCCGGTCGCCGCGATCGGGTTGGTCGCCAGCAGGGTGCCGGTCGGGGAGTCGGCACGCAGCTCGATGCTGCCGCCGCCGGTCGGCGAGGAGACCCGGTAGCTGACGCTGGTGATCCCCTGCACGCTCATCGGATCGAACATGATCCAGTCGTTGTTGCTGACGTCGCCGATGCGGTTGCCGCTCTCCGCACCGCCCTGGGCGACGACCCGGATGCCGGACTGGCCGGTGAAGTACTCCGCCTGCTTGTGCTTGGGCTGGAGCACCACGTTGGCGTAGCCGGTCAGCCGCGCCACCGACCCGTTGCCGTTGTCCTGGTAGCGGGAGTTGAGCAGGTAGAACAGGTTGGCCCCGTCCGGGTGGCCGCCGAGGTTGCCGGTGTCGATGGTGCCGGCGCAGCCGGGCAGGTCGGTGGTGGGGTGGGCGTGGTCGTCATGGCCGAGCGCCGGGTTGGTGAACACCTGCGTGCAGTTGATGGTGCCGTCCTGCGCGTCGGTGACGCTGACGGTGTAGGCGACGTTCTGCCCGAAGTCGAGCATGCCGCCGTTGGGCGGGGAGGTGATGGTGACGACCGGGGCGTTGTTGCCCACCGTGATCGGCACGTTGACGAACGAGGAGCGGCCGGTGTTGTCGGTGACGGTCAGCTTCGCGGTGTAGTTGCCGTTGGTGGTGTACGTGCGGGTCGGGTTCGCGGCGGTGGAGTCGGTGCTGCCGTTGCCGTCGAAGTCCCACGCGAACGAGATGGTGTCCCCGGCGTCCGGGTCGTAGGAGCCGGCGCTGGAGAACGCCACGTTCAGCGGGGTGAGCCCGTTGGTCGGGGTGCCGGTGGCCTTGGCGACCGGGGCCCGTCCGCCGTGCACGTAGTCGATGCGGTACAGCCCGGAGTCGTTGTTGCCGCCGCCGAACTCCGATCCCCATTCCAGCACGTACAGCGAGCCGTCGGGACCGAAGCGCATGGCCATCGGCTTGATGAAGCCGCCGCCCGGCAGGAACGGGTTGATCTTCACCAGGTTGCCCGAGGCGTCGAAGTGGATCTCCTTGAGGTAGTTGCGCGACCACTCGTAGAAGAAGTGCACTCCGTTGTAGTACGCCGGGAACTTCGTCGCCGAGGTGCTGGCCGCGTTGTACCGGTAGACCGGGCCGCCCATCGGCGCCGCGCCGCCCTCGCCCAGTTCCGGGAACGTCGGCGAGACGCCGTAGCCGTACCAGATCTGCGGCTGGACCAGCGGCGGCAGGGTGCGCAGGCCGGTGTTGTTCGGCGAGTCGTTGACCGGGGCGTTGCAGTTGAACTTCGCCCCCACCACGCCGGTGTCGGGGTTGTACGGCGCGTAGGCCTGGTTGTTGCCGTGGCAGAACGGCCAGCCGAAGTTGCCCGCCTGCTTGATCACGTTCAGCTCGACCAGGCCCTCCGGGCCCCGGTTGGTGGTCGGGCCGCCGCGGTCCGGTCCGTAGTCGGCCAGGTTCACCCAGCCGGTCTGCATGTCGACCTCGAACCGGAACGGGTTGCGGAAGCCCATCGCGTAGATCTCGGGCTTGGTCTGGGCGGTGCCCGGCGCGAACAGGTTGCCGCTGGGGATGGTGTAGGTGCCGCCGCTCTCCGGGTGGATCCGCAGCAGCTTGCCGCGCAGGTCGTTGGTGTTGCCGGCGCTGCGGGCCGCGTCCAGGAAGCTCTTGCCGGCCCGCCAGTCCAGCGGCGCGTAGCCCTGCCAGGCCGGATCGAGGTTGGGCGGCGAGTCGTCGCCGGTGGACAGGAACAGGTTGCCGTTGGGCCCGAACGCGACATAGCCGCCGGTGTGGCCGGGCTCGCTGAACGTGCGGTCGCGGTACGCGGGCACGCTCAGCAGGACCTTCTCGCTGGCCAGGTCCAGGGTGTCCCCGTTGACGGTGAACCGGGACAGCCGGTTGACGTCGGTGGTGCTGGCCAGCGGCGAGTAGTACAGGTAGATCCACTTGTTGGTGGCGAAGTTCGGGTCGAGCGCCATGCCGACCAGGCCGTCCTCGCCGCCGGTGTACACCGACAGCTGGGCCGCCTGCACCGTCTGCTGCTGGGCGGGCTTGAACACGTTGACCTTGCCGCCGCGCTGCACGTAGAAGACCCGGCCGTCGGCGGCGATGTCCAGCGCCATCGGGTCGACGGTGTTGGAGTCCAGGGTGACCTTCTCGAAGTTGCTCCACACCGTGCCGCCGCAGTCGCCGGGCAGGTTGCCGGCCGCGTACCGCACGCCGCCCAGGATGTGGTTGCGGAAGTTGGTCTCGCTGTAGGAGGCGTCGTCGTGGCCCATCGCGGTCGCCCAGACCTTGCCGCCCTCGGCCTGCCGGCACCAGGAGATCGGGTGGTCGGGGCCCATCGCCGCGCCGCCCGGGTTGTAGGTGCGCTCGTCGGCGGTCACCAGCACGTGCACCTGGCCGCGGGCGTTGACGTCGAAGTTGTACCACTCCTCGGTGCGCTGCCAGTTGTCCGGCAGGCCGGCGGTGGACGGGTGGGCCTTGTCGGCGACCCTGGCCCAGCCCTGCAGCGAGCCGGGTGAGTGCTCGGGCATGTGCGCCCCGCCGTTGATGGTGGCGTCCCACCACGGGAACGCCGACTCGATGCCCATGTCGGTGGCGTTGTGGATGGCGACGATGCCCTTGCCGCTGCGCAGGAAGTTCTGCGTGGCCGTGCGCTGCGCGTCGTTGTCGAAGACCATGCCGGAGGTCTGGAACATGACCAGCACGTCGAAGGTGTTGAGGTTGGCCGTGTTCAGCACGGTGGAGTCCTCGCTGAACACCACCTCGAAGTTGTTGGCCGCGGCGAGCTGGTTGAACATCGTGATGCCCGCGGCGATGGATCCGTGCCGGTAGCCGGCGGTCTCGCTGAACACCAGTGCCCGGAAGGCCGGTGCGGCCGAGGCGGTGCTGGTGGGCACCACGCTCACGGCCACTGCGGTGACCAGCGCCAGCAACGCGCCGAGGACAGGTTTGCGGCGGCTCATGCCGTCTCCTTAATGGTCCTGAAAGGACGGTCGGGGTCCGTCATGCGTCCGCCGCGACGCACGACCGTGCAGCGCTCCGATGCCGAAGCGGGCCTCGACATCGACGTGCGTCAGTTCTGAACGGGAGCGCGATGCCGAGCATGGCCCGATCGAGCGGGCGACGTCAACATTCTGTCGATGCCAGTTCCAAAAGAATCAACGAAAGTTTGTTGTGCGCCAGGCAAAACTACGGTCGGCACGGAGAAAAGACCGAGAACGCTCTACATCGCTCCTGGTAGATGCATCAATGCTGAACCGTGACCATTTCACGCTGGTTACGGGCTTGCTAGATCGAGCATCAACGTTTAACGTCCGACGCCAAGACTTCCGATCGGCGGAGCAAAAGTTCTTGCCACACCAGCGAAAGTTCGACGGCGCTCCGGCCCCAACCCGAACTGATCGAGGAGGTGCAGTGCAGCCAGACAGTGACAGCGACCGGCCGCTGCTGCGGATGCGCGGGGTCGGCAAGGCGTTCTTCGGGGTACGGGTGCTCGACGGCGTCGACCTCGACCTGCACCCCGGCCAGGTGCACGCACTGGTCGGCGAGAACGGCGCCGGCAAGTCCACCCTCATGAAGATCGCCAGCGGGGTGTACCAGCCCGACGCCGGCACCCTGGAGCTGTCCGGGCAGCCGGTGACGCTGCCGGACCCGCGCGCCGCGCAGACCGCCGGGATCGGCATCATCCACCAGGAGTTCAACCTGCTGCCCGAGCGCACCGTCGCGGAGAACGTCCACCTGGGCCGCGAGCCGCTGCGCCGCGGGCTGGTGGACCGCCGGGCCATGCAGGACCGCACCGCCGAGCTGCTGGCCGGCGTCGGCGAGACCGCGATCGAGCCGCAGGCGAAGGTCGGCCGGCTGAGCGTGGCGCAGCAGCAGGTCGTCGAGATCGTCAAGGCGCTGGCGCTGGACGCGCGGGTGCTCATCATGGACGAGCCCACCGCCTCGCTGGCCGAGCACGAGGTCGAGCTGCTCTACCGGCTGGTCCGCCGCCTGCAGCAGCGCGGCATCGGCATCCTCTACGTCTCGCACCGGCTCACCGAGGTCTTCGACCTGTCCAGCCGGATCACGGTGCTCAAGGACGGCCGCCGGGTGACCACCCTCGACACCGCCCAGGCCACCCCGGACATCCTGGTCCGGCACATGGTCGGGCGCGAACTGTCGCACTACTTCCCCGAGCGCGCCGCCCCCGGCCGCGCTGGCGCGGCGCGGCTGACGCTGACCGCCGCCGGCAACGACCGGCTGCGCCCGGTCGACCTCGAACTGCGCGCCGGCGAGGTCCTCGGCGTCGGCGGGCTGCAGGGCTCCGGCCGGTCCGCCCTGGCCCGGGCCGTGTTCGGCATAGACGGGTTCCGCACCGGGCAGCTGCTGCTCGACGGGGTGCCGGCGCGGGTGCGCTCGCCCCGGCAGGCGGTGCGGGCCGGCATCGCCTACGTCACCGAGGACCGCAAGGGCGAGGGCCTGGCACTCAGCCAGTCGGTGCTCGACAACGCCCTGCTGGCCCAGCGCGCCGTGCGGCCCCGCTGGTACGGCCGCACGGCTCGTACCACCACCGTGCGCGAGCTGCTCGACGCCGTCGAGGTGCACGCCGCGGGCACCGGTCAGGAGATCCGCTACCTGTCCGGCGGCAACCAGCAGAAGGTGATCCTGGCCCGCTGGCTGGCGATGAACCCGCGGGTGCTGCTGTTCGACGAACCCACCCGCGGCATCGACGTCGGCGCGAAGGCCGCGATCCACGACCTGATCCGCAGGCTCGCCGACGACGGCGCCGCGGTTCTGATGATCTCTTCGGAGCTGCCGGAGCTGATCGGGATGAGCGACCGCATCGTCGTGATGCGCGACGGCGCGATCGCCGGCGAACTGCCCGCCGGGGCGAGCGAGGAGGCCGTGATGAGCCTGGCCACCGGGGCCACCACCAGCACGGAGGCGCCCGCATGAGCACGGATTCCGTCCGCACCCGGCTTCGGCTGCCCCACCTGGACGCCACCAACGGCGTATGGCCCGCGCTGGCGGTGGCCCTGATCGTCGGCGGCGTCCTGGTCACCCTCGACGGCAGCTCGCCGTTCAGCGAGTCCAGCACCATCAGCCTGCTGCAGCGGGCCGCGGGGCTGGGCATCGTCGCGGTCGGGCAGACCATCGCGATCCTGGCCGGCTCCCTCGACCTGTCCGTGGCGTACGTGATCAGCCTGACCTCGCTGGTCGCCGCCGAGACGATGGCGGGCGCCGACGGCATGGTGCTGCCCGCGATCCTGCTCGTGCTGGCCGTGTCCGCCGGGATCGGGCTGGTCAACGGACTGCTGATCACCAAGCTGCGGATCAACGCGTTCATCGCCACGCTCGGCGTCGGCCTGCTCATCAAGGGCTACCTGGAGCAGGGGTACGCCGGACCGGCCGGCAGCGTGCCCGTCTCGTTCCAGCACCTGGGCTACGACCGCCTCGGTCCCGTGCCGCTGTCGTTCCTGCTGTTCGCCGCGGTCGCCGCCGCGGCCTGGTTCACGCTGCGCAGCACCCGCTACGGCCACCACCTCATCGCGACCGGCGGCGGGCTCGACGTGGCCCGGCTGTCCGGGGTGCGCACCGACCGGGTGCTGATCCGCACCCACGTCATCTGCTCGCTGTGTGCCGGGATCGCCGGGCTCTACCTGGCCAGCCGGCTGGGCGCGGGTGCGCCCCGGGTCGGCGCGGAGGGCGGCTACGACCTGGAGTCGATCGCCGCCGTCGTGCTCGGCGGCACCGTGCTCGCCGGAGGGCGGGGCGGGGTCACCGGCACCGTCGGCGGGGTGCTGCTGCTGGCCGTCATCGACGGCGTGTTCAACCAGCTCGAAGTCGACTCCTTCTTCAAGCAGATGGTGCGTGGCGTCGTCATCGTCGCCGCCGTCGCGGTGTACGCGCTGCGCCTGCGCCGCACCTCCGACCGGCGCAAGGCGGTTACCGCATGAGCACCGAACTGGCCCCGCCCACCGCCCCGGCCGTCGCCCCGGGGCTGGGCCGCGGCGGGCGAAGCGGCTGGGGTGCGGGCAGCATCCGGCCCGTGCTGATCATCCTGGTGCTGCTGCTGATCGCGGTAGGCGTCCGCCAGCCCGACTTCTACGACCCGCCGGTGCTGCTGGCCTTCCTCAAGCGCGCCGCGCCGCTGATCATCCTGGCCGCCGGGCAGTACTTCGTCATCGTCGCGGGCGACTTCGACCTGTCGGTCGGCTCCCTGGTCACCGCCGAGGTCGTGATCGCCGCCCGGCTCATCGACGGCGACCCGGCCGCGACCTGGCCCGTCATCGCGCTGCTGCTCGCCTTCGGCCTGCTCGTCGGCCTCGTCAACGGCACCGTCACCACGCTGCTGCAGGTGCCCTCGTTCATCACCACGCTCGGCATGTACCTGGTCCTCGTCGGCGCGGTCTACACCTGGACCGGCGGCTCACCGCGCGGGGCGCTGTCGGAGGAGTTCCGGATGCTCGGCCGCCGCGGCATCGACGGCGTACCCGTGCTGGGACAGCTCCCGTACGCGGTGCTGGTGCTGGCCGGCGTCGCGGTCCTGGCCGTGCTGGCGATGCGGTCGGACTTCGGCAAGGTGCTGCTCGCCGTCGGCGACAACCCGAGGGCGGCCCGGGTCACCGGGGCCCGCACCGCCCGGGTGCGCACCATCGCTTTCCTGGCCAGCGGCCTGTGCGCGGCCGTAGCGGCGATCCTGCTCGGCGGCTTCGGCGGGGTGTCCTTCCAGGTCGGGCAGGGCCTGGAGTTCACCGCGATCACGGCGGTGGTGCTCGGCGGGGTGGTCCTCGGCGGCGGGCGCGGCTCGGTCGCCGGGGCCATGCTCGGGGCGCTCACCCTGCAGACCCTGCTCACGCTGCTCAACCTGCTCGGCGTCGCCGGCGCGCTCAGCTCCGCCGTGCAGGGCCTGATCATCCTCGTCGCCGTCGCCGTCGGCACGCTGCGCCGCCGCGCCTGAACGCCCCACCGCACCGCCTGACTGAACTGACACCGAAAGGAACGCCCATGAGGAGAAGCACACCCGTCCTGCTGGCCGTGTGCACCGCCGTGGCGGTGGGCCTGGCCGCCTGCACCAGCGACGTGCCCGGCGCCTCGCCCAGCGCCGGGCCCACCGGGGCCGGCACCGGCGAGACGTCGAAGTTCTTCGTCCAGGCCGACCACGACAACGAGCTGGCGCTGCGTACCAAGACCGCCACCGGGCCCGCGGACAAGCCGTGGGAGCAGGCCCTCGAGCCGACGACCGTGGACACCGCCAAGTACAAGAAGGCAGGCCCGTACCACCTGTGCTTCTCCAACGCGGGGGTGGGCAACCCGTGGCGGCAGGTCGGTTTCAAGAACATGCAGGCCGAGGTGAAGCTGCACCCGGAGATCAAGACGTTCACCGTCACCGACGCGGAGAGCAAGGACGACAAGCAGATCTCCGACATCACCGACCTGCTCGGCAAGGGCTGCGACGCGCTGATCGTCTCCCCGAACACGACCGCGACCCTGACCCCGGCCGTCGAGCAGGCCTGCGCGAAGATCCCGGTCATCGTGTTCGACCGCGGCGTCAACACCAAGTGCCCGGTCACCTTCATCAACCCCATCGGCGGGTACGCGTTCGGCGCGACCGGTGCGGAGTTCCTCGCCGACAAGGTCAAGCCGAAGGGCAAGATCCTGGCGCTGCGCATCCTGCCCGGCGTCGACGTGCTCGAAGCCCGCTGGGGCGCGGCGAAGGTCGTCTTCGACAAGTCCGACCTGGACGTGGTCGGCGTCGAGTTCACCGACGGTGACGCGGCCAAGACCAAGACCATCGTCACGAACTACCTGCAGCGCTTCGGCGACATCGACGGCATCTGGATGGACGCGGGTGCCACCTCCGTCGCGGCCGCCGAGGCGTTCGAGGACGCGGGCAAGCCGTTCCCGGCCATCGTCGGGGAGGACCAGCAGGACTTCCTCAAGATGTGGCAGGACAAGAAGCTCACCGCGATCGCCCCGACCTACCCCACCTACCAGTGGCGCACCCCGGTCATCGCCGCCTTGCGGATCCTCAACGGTGAGGCCGTGGCGAGCCCCTGGAAGCTGCCCCAGCCGACCATCACCCAGGACAACCTGAGCCAGTACGTGCAGGCCGACATGCCGCCGCTGCACTACGCCATGTGCGGCTGCGCCACCCTGCCCGGCTACCCCGGGGACTGGGGCGGCAAGTAACCCCTCGTACCGACACGGCGGCCGCCTCCCTGCGGGGCGGCCGCCTTTCTCGCCTGCGAAAGAGGTGCACCGTGTTCGCCATCGGCGCCAACCCGTGGATCTGGACGTCACCCGTCGACGACCGCGCCCTGCGTGAGCTCCTCCCCCGGATCGCGGCCTGGGGCTTCGACGCCGTGGAGATCCCCGTCGAGAATCCGGGCGACTGGTCCCCCGGCCCGGTCCGCGACCTGCTCGCCGAGCACGGGCTGGCCGCAGCGGCCGTGCTCGCGGTCACCCCGCCCGGCCGGGACCTGGTCTGCACCGACGCCGCGACGGTACGCGGCTCGCAGGACTACCTGCGCCACCTGGTCGACGCGGCCGCCGTCCTCGGCGCGCCCAGCGTGTGCGGGCCGGTGTACGCCGCCGTGGGGCGGCTCTGGCGCATGTCGCCCGACGAGCGGTCGGACTGCTACCGGCAGCTGCGCTCGGCGCTGGAGCCGGTCGCGGAGTACGCCGGCGAGCGGGGCGTCGCGATCGGGATCGAGGCGCTGAACCGGTACGAGACCTCGGTCGTCAACACCATGGCACAGACGTTGGAGGCGATCGACGGCCTGCCCGGCCACATCGGGATCATGCTCGACAGCTACCACATGAACATCGAGGAGTCCGATCCGTACGCCGCGGTCGCCCTCGCCGGGCCGCGGATCGTCCACGTCCAGGTGTCCGGCAGCGACCGGGGCGCGCCCGGCAGCGACCACCTCGACTGGCCGCGCTGGCTGGGTGCGCTGGCCGCGACCGGCTACCGCGGCCCGATCTGCATCGAGTCCTTCACCGGCGAGAACGAGGCCATCGCGGTGGCCGCCGCCATCTGGCGCCCTCTGGCCCCCACCCAGGACGCTCTGGCCACCGCGGGCCTCGCCTACCTGCGCCAGGTGACCGCCGCGCTCCATCCCTGACGGTCCGCAGGCGCCGGGCCTGCCGCGGCTGCCCTACGATGGGTCCGCTGATCCCGTGATGAAGGACCGGTCCCGCTCATGGACACCGCGCCGCCCGCCCGCCTACCCACCCTCGACGACGTGGCCGAGCGGGCGGGAGTGTCGCGTTCGGTGGCGTCCCGGGCGATCAACAATGTCGGCAATGTCAGCGCCCCGAAGCGGGCGGCGGTGCAGCGCGCGGTGCGGGAGTTGGGCTACGTCCCGAATCCGTCCGCCCGGGCGCTGGCCACCAACCGGGTCGGCGCCGTGGTCCTGGCGGTCGCCACCGACGTGCCGGGCATCTTCGCCGACGCCTTCTTCGCCCAGGTCATCTACGGCATCAGCGTCGCGCTGGAGCCCACCGACTTCACGTTGACCCTGGTGCTGGCCGGGCGGCCCGAGGGCCGGGACAAGCTGCGGCAGATCGTGCGGTCCCGCCGCGCCGACGGCATCATGCTGATGAACCTGCACGGCGATGATCCACTGGTCGGGCTCGCCGAGCAGACGACGGTGCCGGTCGTGTTCGGCGGGCGGCCGCTACGCGGCGAACCCCGCTGGTACGTCGACACCGACAACCGGGGCGGGGCACGGCTGGCCACCGAGCATCTCGTCGAGGCAGGCTACCGGCGGATCGCCACCATCACCGGGCCGCTCAGCCTCGAAGTCGCCGAGGCGCGCTACCGCGGCTTCCGGGACGCGATGGCGGTCGCGCAGCTGCCGGCCGAGCGGGTCGAGCACGCCGACTTCAGCGAGGCAGGTGGCGCGGCGGCGATGACCCGGCTGCTGCAGGCGCATCCGGACCTCGACGCCGTGTTCGCCGCGTCGGACAACATGGCCGCCGGTGCGCTGCGGATCCTGCGCGCCCACGGCCGCGCGGTCCCCGGCGACGTCGGCGTCGTCGGCTTCGACGATCTGCAGACGGCGCAGCACACCGATCCTCAGCTCACCACCGTCCATCAGCCCATCGGAGCGCTCGGCGCGGAGATGACCCGCATGCTGCTGTCCATTCTGGACGGCGCGCAGCCGACGCCGCTCATCCTGCCGAACCGCCTGGTCGTCCGCGGCTCGACGCGCCCGGCCGCCCACGGCTGAACGGCACAGGGTGGACGTGATCCGGACGAAGACTGGTAGCGCTTCCAGTCTGAAAGCTACCGGAGTACCGCCGTCGCACAAGTGCCAAGTTGTGTCGCGATACACATAGCTGCTCTTGACAGTGTTTTAATCCATGCACATCATTGCGATGACGCCGCAGGATCGCCGGAAGCCACTGGAACCCCTTCCAGTAGCCGTTCACCCGCCCGGCCGCCCGCCGCCCCGGTCCGCAGTCCCGTCGATGGCGCACCGCTTGCCCGCGGTCGCCTCCAGAGATGGAGCAGGCAATGAGACTCCTCACCCGCACCCTCGTGGCCGCCGCGCTGGCGCTCGCCGCCGTCAGCGCCTCGGTCCACGCCCCGTCCCCCGCCTACGCCGCGATCGGCGGCAGCTTCACCGACAACTTCGACTCGTTCAACACCGGCCGCTGGCACAAGGCGGACGGCTGGAGCAACGGCAGCATGTTCAACGTCGGCTGGCGCGCCGACCACGTCTGGACCAGCGGCGGCGTCACGGGCATCAACCTGGACACCGCGACGTGCCCAGGCGGCTGCTCCGGCAAGCCCTACGCCTCCGGGGAGTTCCGGACCAACGACCTGTACTCCTACGGCCGGTTCGAGGTACGGATGAAGGCGGTCAAGCGCTCCGGCACGGTGACCTCGTTCTTCACCTACACCGGGCCGAGCGACAACCAGCCCTGGGACGAGATCGACATCGAGATCCTCGGCAAGAACACCACCCAGATGCAGACCAACTACTTCACCAACGGCGTGGGCGGACACGAGAAGGTCATCAACCTCGGATTCGACGCCGCCGCCGGATACCACAACTACGCCTTCGAGTGGTGGAACCAGGGCACGATCAACTGGTTCGTGGACGGCCGACTGGTCCACCAGGAGACCGGGTCGCGCGGTCCGCTGCCCACCCGTCCCCAGCGCATCATGGCGAACCTGTGGCCGGGCATCGGCGTCGACGGCTGGCTCGGCCCGTTCAGCTACCCGGGCACACCGCTGACCGCCCGCTACGACTCGGTCACCTACACGAAGTACTGACGCCGCCACCGGCGAGGATTGACAGGCGAAGCTTTTTTTCACAAGATCGATCACCATGAAGCTTTTCTCATCCGCAGGTCGCGCCCGCCGGGCGGCAGCCGTGCTGGCGACGGTCACCGTCGCCGGCACCCTGCTCGTCGCGGCACCGGCCGCGGCCGCGGTCCACAGCGCGTCGGCCACCATCGGCGGCTACCCGGTGTGGGCCCACTTCACCAACCCGACCGCAGGGCGGGACTACACGATCATCAACGAGCTGCAGCGGCTCATCGACCGCGCCCCGGCCGGGTCCACCATCAAAGGCACGATCCACTCCCTCAGCATCGACTCGGTGGCCGACGCGCTGCTGCGGGCGCAGACCCGAGGGGTGACGGTCATGGTCGTCATCGACGGCAAGAACGCGCCCTCGACCGACCCGGCCGTCACCACGATCAAGAAGCTCGCCAACCACAGGTTCTGCACCAACGCCAGCGGCGGCAACGGGTGCATCAGCACCAGCGCCGACGGCGACATGCACACCAAGATGTTCACCTTCACCGCCACCGTCGATCCGGCCGGTGTCGCGCGCAGCAGCGTCTCCTGGTTCGGGTCGGCCAACCTCACCTACGCCACCGGCACCGACGCCTTCAACAACACCATCACCGTGTACGGCGACGCCGCGCTGATGAACGGCCTGAACGCCAACTTCTCCGACCTGTGGAACCGCCGCCACTACTCCGGCGACGACTACTACGACAGCGCCTCCGGCCGCGGCTACTACCAGGCGACCGCCGCCGACGCGTACGCCTCGCCCGAGGGCGAGGGCCAGACCGACACGATCGCGACCCGGCTGAACGACCTGACCCCGAACAGCAACTGCCGGCTGCGCGTCGGCATGGCCTCGGTCACCAGCGGCCGCCCCAAGGTCGTCGACGTCGTGAAGGCGTACCGGGCGGGCGGCTGCGCCGTCTGGATGGCCGTCGGGACCGACTCCGCAGGCGGTGTCGCGATGACCCAGTCGGTCTACAACGACCTGCTCACCGCCGGGGTCAACATCCGGCGCAAGGACGACATCCACAACAAGTTCTTCCTCGCGTACGGCAGCTACGGCGGCACCTACCAGTACCGCGTCTACACCGGCTCGCAGAACTGGACCCAGGACGCGCTCAACGAGAACGACGAGATCTTCGTCAAGATGGGCCCGGAGACCGGCAGCGTCCACCCGCTCTACGACGCGTACTACACGCACTTCAACGAGGCGTACAACACCGGCGTGACCTGTACGAAGAGCAACTACCCCTGCCGCTGAGGCACGCCGCCGCCGGGTGGTCGCCCGGCGGCGGTGCTCCGGTCCGCTACAGGTGGATTCTGGCTTCGGCGAGCTGCCAGGCCTGCGCGTCACCGCTGGCCGTGTACGCGACCACCGACGTGTGCGCGCGGACCAGGCCGCGCAGCTCGTCCAGCCCGCCGGTCACCGCCCCGAGCGCCCGCGCCTGGACCAGCGTGTTGCCCAGCGCGGTGGCCTCCACCGGCCCGGCCAGCACCGGCAGCCCGCAGGCGTCCGCGGTGAGCTGGCACAGCAGCGCGTTGCGCGCCCCGCCCCCGACGACGTGCACGACCTCGACGTCCTGCCCGGACAGCGCGCGCGCCTGGCGCACCGCCCGGGCGTGCGCGAGCGCCAGGCTGTCCAGGATGCACCGGGTCACGGCGGCGGGCGACCCGGGCACCGGCTGGCCCGTACGCCGGCAGGCCTCCCGGATCCGCGCGGGCATGTCGCCCGGCGGCAGGAACACCGGGTCGTCCGGGTCGATCACGGCGGCGAGCGCGGGCTCGCCCGCCGCCGCCCGCAGGAGCGCGTCGAGGTCCGTCGCGGTCCCCGCCGCGTCCCAGGTGCGCACCGACTCCTGCAGGAGCCACAGGCCCATGACGTTGCGCAGGTAGCGGACGGTCCCGTCGACGCCGGTCTCATTGGTGAAGTTCGCGGCCCGGCTGGCCTCGCTGAGCACCGGTGCCCGCAGTTCGACCCCGACCAGCGACCAGGTTCCGCAGGACACGTACGCGAACCGCGGCGTCGCCGCCGGGACGGCCGCCACCGCCGACGCGGTGTCGTGCGAGCCCACCGCGATCACCGGCACCGCGCTGGACAGCCCCGTCTCCTCGGCCACCGCGGGCAGCAGCCGCCCGATCTCCTCGCCCGGCTGCCGCAGCCGCCCCAGCAGCGCCGGGTCCAGCCCCAGCGCGGCCAGCAGCTCCCTGGACCAGGTACGCGAGGTCGCGTCCAGCAGTCCCGTCGTGGACGCGTTGGTGATCTCCGCGCCGCCGTTGCCGGTCAGCCAGTAGGCCAGCAGGTCCGGCAGCAGCAGGACCCGCCGCGCCTGCGCGAACGCCGGGGTGTCCCGGGCCGCCACGAGCTGGTAGACCGTGTTGAACGGCAGGTTCTGCAGCCCGGTGGTGCGGTAGAGGTGCTGGGCGCCGACCTGGGCGTGGACTGCCTCCATCACCCCGGCGGTGCGGCGGTCCCGGTAGCTGACCGGGTTGCCGATCAGGGCTCCGGTGCCGTCGAGCAGCCCGTAGTCGACGGCCCACGAGTCGATGCCGATCCCGTCCAGTCCGTCGGCCGTGCGGGCAGCCGCGGTGAGCCCGTCGAGGACGCCCTGGTAGAGGGCCAGGGCGTCCCAGTGCAGGGTCGCGCCGAGGCGGACGGGCCGGTTGGTGAAGCGGTGGACCTCGGTGAGGTCGAGCCGGTCCGGGCCGACCTGGGCGAGGATGACCCGGCCGCTGGAGGCGCCGAGGTCGGCCGCGGCGACGGTTACGGTGGCCATGGCTCAGCGCAGGAATGCGGCGGCGACGCCGGCGTCGACGGGTACGTGCAGGCCGGTGGTGTGCGAGAGGTCACCGGCGACGAGGGCGAACACGGCGTTGGCCACATGCTCTGGCAGCACTTCGCGTTTGAGCAGCGTCCGCTGGGCGTAGAAGGCGCCGAGTTCGGACTCGGGTACGCCGTAGACGGCGGCCCGCTGCGCGCCCCAGCCCCCGGCGAAGATCCCGGAGCCGCGGACGACCCCGTCGGGGTTGACGCCGTTGACCCGGATGCGGTGCTCGCCGAGTTCGGCCGCGAGCAGCCGCACCTGGTGGGCCTGGTCTGCCTTCGCCGCGCTGTAGGCGATGTTGTTGGGCCCGGCGAAGACGGAGTTCTTGCTGGAGATGTAGACGATGTCGCCGCCCATGCCCTGGTCGATCATGGTACGGACGGCTTCGCGGGCGACCAGGAACGACCCCTTGGCCATCACGTCGTGCTGCAGGTCCCAGTCCGCCTCCGTGGTCTCCAGCAGCGGTTTGGAGATCGACAGCCCGGCGTTGTTGACGACGAGGTCGACGCCGCCGAAGGCCAGCGCGCACGCGTCGACCATCGCGGTGACGGCGTGCGCGTCGGTGACGTCGGCGCCCACGCCCACCGCGACGTCCGTACCGCCGATCTCGGCGGCGACGCGGTGCGCGGCGTCCGCATCGCGGTCGGCGACGACGACGCAGGCGCCCTGCGCGGCCAGCCGGTGCGCGATGGCGCGGCCGATGCCGGAGCCGCCGCCGGTGACCAGCGCGATCCGGGCGGCCAGCGGTGCGGGTTTGGGCAGCCGGGCGAGTTTGGCCTCCTCCAGCGCCCAGTACTCGATGCGGAACTTCTCCGACTCGTCGATGGGCTGGTAGGTGGAGACGGCTTCGGCGCCGCGCATCACGTTGATCGCGTTGACGTAGAACTCGCCCGCGACGCGGGCGGTCTGCTTGGTGGCGCCGAACGAGAACATGCCCACGCCCGGGACCAGCACGATGGCGGGGTCGGCGCCGCGCATCGGCGGCGAGTCGGGTGCGGCGTGGCGGGCGTAGTAGCGCGCGTACTCCTGGCGGTAGTCGGCGTGCAGCTCCGTGAGGCGCGCGGTCGTCTCTTCCAGCGACGCCGTGGGCGCCAGGTCGAGGACCAGGGGCTTCACCTTGGTACGCAGGAAGTGGTCCGGACACGACGTGCCCAGGCCCGCCAGCCGGGGGTGGCCCTCGCGGGACAGGAAGTCGAGCACGACGTCGCTGCCGTTGAAGTGTCCGACCTGCGGCCGGTCGGTGCTGACCAGGCCCCTGACGACGGGCGCGAGGGCGGCCGCGCGTGCCAGCCGCTCCTGCTCGGGCAGCGGCTCATAGCCGGGCACGATGGCGCCGAACGGCTCCGGCTTGCCCCGTTCGTCGAGGAACGCCTGCGCTCGGGTGATGATCTCCAGCGTGTTCGCTTCGCACTCGTCGCTGGTGGCACCCCAGGCGGTGATGCCGTGCCCGCCGAGGATCACGCCGATGGCCTGCGGGTTGTCCCGGTGCAGCTGGGCGATGTCGAGGCCGAGCTGGAAGCCGGGGCGCCGCCACGGCGTCCACAGCACCCGGTCGCCGAAGCACTCCTGGGTCAGCGCCTGGCCGTCGGCGGCGGCGGCGAACGCGATCCCGGCGTCGGGGTGCAGGTGGTCGACGTGCGCGGCGTCGACGAGGCTGTGCATCGCGGTGTCGATCGACGGTGCCGCGCCGCCGCGCCCGTGCAGGCAGTAGTCGAACGCGGCGACCATCTCGTCCTCGCGCTCGACGCCCGGGTAGACGTCGGCCAGCGCCCGTACCCGGTCCAGGCGCAGCACGGCGAGCCCGGCCGGGGTGAGCGTGCCCAGGTCACCGCCGGAGCCCTTGACCCAGAGCAGGTCGACGTCGGTGCCGGTGACCGGGTCGCGGTCGGTGCCCTTGGCGGAGGTGTTGCCGCCCGCGTAGTTGGTGTTGCGGGGGTCGGCGCCGAGCCGGTTGGAGCGGGCGACGAGTTCGGCGGGCGTGCTGTCGTACGGCATCGGTCAGGCTCCCCATCCGGCCTGCTGGCCGCCCACGCGCTCGGTCTCGATCCGCTGCTGGTAGCCGCTGCGGTGGTAGGCGGCGATCGGGTCGGGGTCCAGGCCCGCCTCGGCCCGCATCTCGGCCAGCAGCGGGCGTACGTCGGTGGCGTAGGCGTCCATGAGCACCGCGTGCGCGGCCAGCACGTCGCCGCCGGACTGCGCGGCGGCGAGCGCGTCGGCGTCCACGAGCAGCGCCTTGGCGGTGGCCTCCTGGACGTTGAGGACCGAGCGGATCAGCGCGGGCACCTTGGCTTCCAGGTTGTGGCACTGGTCGAGCATGAACGCGACGTTCGCCTCGGGCGCGATGGCGTCGGCCCGCACCAGCTCGTGCATGATCCGGAACAGCTGGAACGGGTCGGCCGCGCCGACCATCAGGTCGTCGTCGGCGTAGTTGCGGCTGTTGAAGTGGAAGCCGCCCAGCTTGCCGAAGCGGCGCAGCACGGTGACCAGGAACTCGATGTTGGTGCCCGGGGCGTGGTGGCCGGTGTCGACCAGCACCTGCGCCCGGTCGCCCAGGGCGACGCAGTGCGCGTAGGAGGTGCCCCAGTCGGGCAGGTCCATGCTGTAGAAGTGCGGTTCGAACAGCTTGTACTCCACCAGCATCCGCTGATCGGGGCCGAGGCGGTCGTAGGTCTGCGACAGCGCGTCGGCCAGGCGGTCCTGGCGGGCGGCGATGGAGTCCTGGCCAGCGTAGTTGGTGCCGTCGGCGAACCACAGCGACAGGATCGACGAGCCGGTGGCGTCCATGATGTCGACGCATTCGAGCAGGTGGTCGAGGGCCTTGCGGCGGACCCGGGGGTCGGGGTGGCAGACGCTGCCCAGCTTGTAGTCGTTGTCCTGGAACACGTTCGGGTTGATCGCGCCGATGGCGATGCCCTGGTCGGCGGCGAAGCGGGCCAGGTCGGCGAAGTCGTCCACCCGGTCCCACGGGATGTGCAACGCCACGCTTGGCGCGGCGCCGGTCAGCCGGTGCACCACCGCCGCGTCGGCGATCTTCTCGTACGCGTCGCGGGGCACCCCCTGCTGGGCGAACACCTTGAACCGGGTGCCCGAGTTGCCGTACGCCCAGGACGGCGTCTCGATCGGCATGGCCCGCAGGGCCGCTTTGACGGCAGCGTGGTCGTTCATCATCGTCTCCTGTGCTACGCCGAACGGGGCAGGAGGTGGTGCGGGCGGTGCGGCTCGCGCCGCCCGCACCACGGCCCGCGTTACTTGATGGTGGCGACGTTTTCCTTGGTGACCAGCAGGACCGGGTTGAAGACCTCCCGCTCGGCCGCGTTGCCGAAGGTGATCGCCTCCTTGTTCAGGGCCTGCCCGGCGAGCTTCACGGTCAGGGCGCCCATCGCGGTGGGGTCCTGCGCGACGGTGGCGGCCAGGCCGCCGCCCTTGATCGCGGTCAGCGCCTCCGGGTCGGCGTTGAAGCCGACGGTGACGATGTCGGTGACCGGGTTCTTCCCGGCGTCCTTGACCGCGTTGGCGGCGGCGACACCCATCGGGTCGTTGCAGGAGAACACCCCGGCGACGTCGGGGTTCTTGGCCATGATGTCCTTCATGACCTTGTAGCCCTCTTCGGCCTTGGAGTTGCCCGACAGCTCGGCGACGACCTTGAACCCGGCCGCCTCGATCGCCTCCTTGAACCCGGCGTTGCGGCGGGCGGCGTAGACCGCCGACGGCTCGCAAGTGATCGAGGCGACGTTCTTGCTGGTCTTGCCGTTGGCCGCGATCTGCTTGGCCATGTACTCGGCGGCGAGCTTGCCGCCCCCGGCGTTGTCGGAGATGACGATCGCGTCGTACGGCGCGCCGCCGCCGCCGATGTCGTCGACGATCACCGGCACGCCCTTGGCCTTGGCCTTGGCGATGATCGGGCCGAGCGCGCTGGGCTTGAACGGGCTGATGATCAGCACGTCGACGCCCTGGTCGATGAGCGCCTGGGCGCCGGTGACCATCTCGTTCTCGTCGCTCTTCTCGTCGTGCAGCTTGAACTCCCAGCCCTTGGCGGTGGCCGCCTCGCGGGTGCCCTTCTCCATCTTCTGGAAGAACTCGTACTGCATGTCGTAGACGGAGAAGCCGACGACGATCTTGTCGTCCTTGGGGGCGCCGGGGTTGTCGGCGTTGGAGTCGGTGCAGCCCGCCAGGACCAGCGCGCCGACCGCCACGAGCGGGACGAAGACCTTTTTGAGCATCATGCGATGCTCCTTCCGTGCGAAACGTGGACGGATACGTGGGTTAGTACGTTTCAATTTCGCCGTGCACGCGACGCCGGGGCGCCGCGCTGTGGTTCACCGGGCCAGGCCCGGTCTGGGCGTTCGCCCGCCCTGTCCGGTCACCGCGCGCCGCAGGGATCCGGGCGCGGCGAAGCGGGTACGGAGCCCGTCGATGGTCAGGGCGACGATGAGTACGCCGCCCAGCACGATGCGCTGGTAGGCCGACGGCACCCCCTGACTGACGAGCATGTCGTTGAGCACGCTGACCAGCAGCACCGCGGAGAAGGTGCCGATGAGCGTGCCCTTGCCGCCCTTGAGGCTGGTGCCCCCGAGGACGACCGCGGCGATGACTTTGAGTTCGAACCCGTCCTGGGCGGAGCCGTCGGCGGTCCACACCCGGGTGATGTAGGTCAGCGCGGCGATCCCGACGCTGAGCCCCACCAGGGCGAAGACGAAGAACCGCAGCCGGGTCGCGGAGATGCCGCAGAACCGGGCGGCCTCCGGCGAGGAGCCGTAGGCCAGCACCCGGCGCCCGGTGGCGGTGCGCCGCAGCAGCACCCAGGCCCCGCCGTAGACGGCGAGCATGATGACGAAGGGCAGCGGCAGCCCGGCCACGTTCAGTCCGCCGATCTTCACGAACGGCGAGCCGATCTGGTCGTAGGGCAGGGTTTTGGGGCCGTCCTGGGTGAGGATGTAGGCCACGCCCCGGAACACGAACAGGGTGCCGAGGGTGGCCACGAACGGCGGCACCCGCAGCCGGGTGATCAGCCCGGCGTTGACCAGCCCGCACGCGAGCCCGGTGGCAAGCGCCGCCGCCACGGCCAGCGCGGTGCCGCCGGCGGCGTACCCCATCAGCGACACCACGCTGCACAGGGCCAGCTGGCCGCCGACGGACAGGTCGAACGCGCCGCTGGCGATCGCGAACGTCATCCCGGCCGCGACGATGCCGAGGTAGGCGCTCTCGCGCAGCACCGACTGGGCGTTGTCGAGGCTGAAGAAGTCGGGGGTGACCACCGGCGCGACGGCCAGGAGCAGCAGCAGGATCGCGGTGATGCCCCAGGTGTCCCAGAGCTTGCCCAGGGAGGTGTTCATGACGTCGCCGCCTCTCGGGCCGGGGTCGCGATGGCGGTGGCGTCGGCGCGGCGCAGGCCCTTGAGCGCGAGCGCGGCGATGAGCAGCAGCCCGACGCTGATCCGCTGGTAGGCCGGTGGGGTGTTGAGCAGGTTGAGCCCGTTGCGGATGGTCTCGATGAGCACCGCGCCCAGGACGGTGCCGACGATGGACGCCCGCCCGCCGAGCAGCGCGGTGCCGCCGATGACGACGACGGTGATCGCGTCGAGTTCGAAGCCGAGGCCCAGCTGCCCGTTGCCCTTCTGCAGCTGGCTGGAGATGAGCAGGCCCCAGGCGCCGCCGGCGGTGCCGACCAGCACGTACACGGCGATGCGGATGCGGTCGACGGGCAGGCCGGAGACGCGGGCGGCCTCGCGGTTGGATCCGATCGCGCACACCCAGCGGCCGAACCGGGTCCGGTTCATGGCCCACCAGGCCGCCGCGGTGGCGGCGACGACCAGCACGATCGGCATCGGTACGCCCAGCGGGCGCCCGCCGACCAGGTACTTCAACCCGGCGGAGCTGATGATCTGGTCGTGCCCGCCGGAGTACGCCAGCGACACGCCCCGGACGATGACGAGCGTGGCCAGGGTGGCGATGAACGGCGTGACCCCGAGTTTCGTCACGACCAGGCCGTTGGCCAGGCCGATCACGGCGCCGACGCCCAGCGCGAGCGCCAGCGCGACGGCCAGGGGCTGACCGGCGATCAGGGCGCTGCAGCAGACCACTCCGGCCAGGGACACGGTGGAGCCGATCGACAGGTCGAACTCCCCCATCGCCAGGCAGAACGTCATCGCCAGGCCGGGCAGCGCCACGATCCCCGCGGCGACCAGCACGTTCTCGATGTTTCCACCGGTCAGGAAGCTGTCGGTGGCGACCGCGAGCACGATGACCACGGTCAGCAGGGGCAGCACGAGCGGTGCCCGGCGCAGCAGGGCGGTCATGACACGGGCTCCGGCGAGAAGATCCGCCTGCCGGTGCTGGCGCACGTCATGACGTTCTCCTCGGTGCGGTCGGCGCCGGTCAGGTGCCCGGCGACCCGGCCACCGGCCAGGACGTACACGCGGTCGCTGATGCCGAGCAGCTCGGGCAGGTCGCTGGAAATCATGATCACGCCGGCTCCCTCCGCGGTGATCTCGTTGATGAGCTGGTGGATCTCGACCTTGGCGCCGATGTCGACGCCCCGGGTGGGCTCGTTGAGGATCAGCAGCCGGCCGCCGGGCGCCAGTGCCCGCCCGAACAGGACCTTCTGCTGGTTGCCCCCGGACAGCTGCCCGATGAGCTGGTCCGGGCCGGTGGCGCGGACGGCCAGCCGGTCGCGGTAGGTGGCGAAGACGCCCGACTCCGCCGCCGGGGACAGCAGCCGACCGAGCGCGCCGCGGACCTTGTCCAGGACGGAGACGGTGAGGTTGTCGCGAACGCTGAGGTCGGGCAGGATGCCGGCCGCCTTGCGGTCCTCGTGCAGGAACCCGATGCCCGCGCGCATCGCGTCGGCGGGGCCGTCGGGGCGGTAGGGTGCGCCGCCCAGCAGCATCCGGCCGCCGGTCACGGGCAGGGCACCGAAGACCACTTGGGACAGTTCGGGCTGGCCGGCTCCGGCGACGCCGCCGATCCCGACGATCTCCCCGGCCCGTACGGTGAGCGACACCTCGCGCAGCTGGCGGCCCGCGCTGACCCGGTCGAGCTCCAGCACCACGTCGCCGGCGACGGCGTCGCCCCGGGGGAACAGCGCCTCGACGTCGCGCCCGACCATCCACCGCACCAGTTCGTCGGTGCTGGTCTCCGCCAGCGGCACGGTCCGCACGTGGCGGCCGTCGCGCAGCACGGTGACCCGGTCGGCGACCGCGAACACCTCGTCGAGGCGGTGGCTGACGTAGATGACGCTGCGCCCCTCGGCGCGCAGGCGGCGCACCACGTCCAGCAGCCGGGTGACCTCGTCGGCCGACAGCGCGGCGGTGGGCTCGTCCATGACGATGATGCGTCCGTCCACCGACAGCGCCTTGGCGATCTCGACGAGCTGCTGCTCGGAGACGGTCAGGCTGCTCACCGGTGCGGTCGGGTCGATGGCGACGCCGAGGACGGCGAACAGCTCCGCGGCGCGGCGGTTGATCTCGGCGTAGCGGATGCCCCGGGTGAGGGGGTGGACCGGCTCGCGTCCGGAGAAGACGTTCTCGGCGACGGTGAGGTCGGGGTAGAGGTTGAACTCCTGGTAGATCACCGCGATGCCCGCGTGGACCGCGTCGGCGGGGCGCCGGGGGCGGTAGGCGGCTCCGTCGAGGGTGACCGCTCCGGCGCTGGGCCGGTGCAGTCCGCCGAGGACCTTCAGCAGCGTGGACTTGCCCGCGCCGTTCTCGCCGACCAGGGCGTGGACCTCGCCGGCCGCCACGTCGAAGTGCACCCCGTCCAGCGCCCGTACGCCGGGGAACTCCACGGTCAGGCCGTCGACCCGCAGCAGCGCCGGTGTTCCGGTGTCCGCCACCGCCGTCCTCCCTTCGCAGCAACCTGCGCTAAGATCGAATTGAATCGTTTCGGGCTCGAGTGGAACGTACGCTACGATCCGGTTGCCGGGCTGTCAACAGTCCAGTCCCAACAACCGCTCCCAGCGCCCGTTTCGTTGGCACGCGACAAGATCCGGGGCACGGTTGACACGTTTCAGTTCCGGCGTACGCTGAAGCCGCTCCGGGCCCCGGGGCGGTCCCGCCCACCGTCACACCACCGAGGAGCCATGGCCACCGTCAGCATCAAGGAGGTCGCCCGCCGGGCCGGGGTCTCCATCGGGACCGTGAGCAACGTGCTCAACCACCCCGACGCCGTGGCCGTCGCCACCCGCCGCCGCGTGCTCGACGTCATCGCCGAACTCGGCTACGTACGCAACGACTCCGCCCGCCAGCTGCGCGCCGGTCGCAGCCGCACCGTGGCGATGGTCGCCCTCGACCTGGGCAACCCGTTCTTCACCGACGTCATGCGCGGCGCCGAGATCGCCGCCGAGACCGCCGGGGTCAACGTCATGATCTTCAACAGCGGCGAGGACGTCACCCGCGAGCGCCGCCACCTGGACATCCTCAACGAGCAGCGCGTCCTCGGGGTGCTGATCACCCCCGTCAACGAGACCCACGACGCGCGCCTGGACCAGCTGGTCGAGCACGGCATCCCGGTGGTGCTGGTCGACCGGGGCTCGGGCAGCCACCACCGCTGCTCCGTCGCGGTCGACGACGTCCTCGGCGGGCAGCTCGCCGCCGACCACCTGCGCGAGCTCGGCCACCCGCGGGTCGCGTTCGTCGGCGGCCCGCTGTCGATCCGCCAGGTGTCCGACCGGTACGCCGGGTTCACCGCCGCGCTGGCCGGCGGACCGCAGATCCGGCTGGTCGCCACCACCAACCTCACCGTCGCGGCCGGACGCGCCGCCGGCCAGGAGATCGCCGACCTGCCGGCGGCCGAGCGCCCGACGGCCGTGTTCTGCGCCAACGACCTGCTCGCCCTGGGCCTGCTGCAGGAGATGACCAGCCGCGGCGTGCGCGTGCCGCACGACGTCGCCATCGTCGGCTACGACGACATCGAGTTCGCCGCCGCCGCGGCCGTGCCGCTGTCCTCGATCCGCCAGCCGCGCGAGCAGCTCGGCCGCGCCGCGACCCAGCTGCTGCTGGAGGAGGTCAACGAACCCGACAAGCACCAGCACCGGCACGTCGTGTTCCGCCCCGAACTGGTGGTACGCCAGTCCAGCGAGCCCGTGCCGACCAAGCGCAGGAAGTAGCGCATGCGCATCGCCCTGTTCGTGACGTGCCTGTCCGACACGCTGTTCCCGCAGGTCGGGCAGGCGACCACGGCGCTGCTGGAGCGCCTCGGGCACGAGGTGGTCTTCCCGCAGGGCCAGACCTGCTGCGGCCAGATGCACCTCAACACCGGCTACCAGCGCCAGGCGCTGCCCCTGGTCGAACGCTTCGCCGACGTGTTCGCCGACGCCGACGCGATCGTCGCCCCCTCGGGGTCCTGCGTCGGCTCCGTGCGCCACCAGCACGCCGCCGTCGCCCGGGGCCTGGGCCGCAGCGGGCTCGCCGAGCGGTCGAACGCCGTCGCGGCGAAGACGTTCGAGCTGTGCGAGTTCCTCGTCGACGTGCTCGGGGTGACCGATGTGGGCGCGTACTTCCCGCACCGGGTGACCTACCACCCCACCTGCCACTCGCTGCGGATGCTGCGGGTCGCCGACAAGCCGCTGCGGCTGCTGCGGCAGGTACGCGGCCTGAACCTCATCGAGCTGCCCGACGCGGAGCAGTGCTGCGGCTTCGGCGGCACGTTCGCGCTGAAGAACGCCGACACGTCCACCGCGATGCTGGCCGACAAGATGACCCGGGTGCTGGCCACCCGCGCCGAGGTCCTCACCGCCGGCGACTCCTCGTGCCTCATGCACATCGGCGGCGGGCTGGGCAGGCTGTCGGCCGGCACCCGTACCCTGCACATCGCGGAGATCCTCGCCGCCACCGAGACGGGTGCCGGCTCGTGAGCGAGGTCTTCCTGGGCATGCCCGCGCACGCCCCCGCCGACGTGGCCGCCCTGCACGCGGCGCGGCCGTTTCCCGCCGCCGCCCGCGACGCGCTGGCCGACCCGCAGCTGCGCCGCAACATCGGCGCCGCCACCGCCACCATCCGCGGCAAGCGCGCGCACGTCGTGGCCGAACTCGACGACTGGGAGCAGCTGCGCCTAGCCGGCCAGGCCGTCAAGGCCGCCACCATGTCGCGACTGGACGAACACCTGCGGCGGCTGGAGCAGGAGGTCACCGCGCGCGGCGGGACCGTGCACTGGGCCCGCGACGCCGCCGAGGCCAACCGGATCGTCACCGGCCTGGTCCGCGCGACCGGCGCCGACGAGGTCGTCAAGGTCAAGTCGATGGTGACGCAGGAGATCGGACTGAACGAGGCGCTCGCCGAGGCGGGCATCGCCGCGTGGGAGACCGACCTCGCCGAGCTGATCGTCCAGCTCGGGCACGACACGCCGTCGCACATCCTGGTCCCGGCCATCCACCGCAACCGCGCCGAGATCCGGGAGATCTTCCTGCGCGAGATGCCCGGCGCGGACCCGGCGCTCACCGACGACCCGCGCGCGCTGGCCATGGCCGCCCGCGCCCACCTGCGCCGCAAGTTCCTGACCGCCCGGGTCGCCGTGTCCGGCGCCAACTTCGCGGTGGCCGACACCGGCACGCTGCTCGTGGTCGAGTCCGAGGGCAACGGCCGCATGTGCCTGACCCTGCCGGACACCCTGATCACGGTCATGGGCATCGAGAAGGTCGTGCCGACCTGGGCCGACCTGGAGGTGTTCCTGCAGCTGCTGCCGCGCTCGTCCACCGGCGAGCGGATGAACCCCTACACGTCGGCGTGGACCGGGGTCGTCCCCGGTGACGGACCGCAGGAGTTCCACCTGGTCCTGCTCGACAACGGGCGTACGGCGGTGCTGGCCGACGAGGTGGGCCGGGAGGCGCTGCACTGCATCCGGTGCAGCGCCTGCCTGAACGTGTGCCCGGTCTACGAGCGCACGGGCGGTCACGCGTACGGGTCGGTGTACCCGGGTCCCATCGGGGCCGTGCTGACGCCGCTGCTCACGGGTACGGCGGGCAACCCGTCGCTGCCGTACGCGTCGACGCTGTGCGGGGCGTGCTTCGACGCGTGCCCGGTACGCATCGACATCCCGTCGCTGCTGGTGCACCTGCGCTCGCGTACCACTCAGGAGCGGGCGCTGCCGTCGGCCGAGGCCGTCGCGATGGCCGCCGCGTCCTGGGTGATGGCCTCGCCCTGGCGCTTCGGGTGGGCGGGCAGGCTGGCCCGGCTCGGGCGGCTGTTCGCCCGGCGCGGCCGGATCCGTCGGCTGCCGCCGCCGCTGTCGGCATGGACCACCGCCCGCGACGCGCCCGCACCACCGCCGCAGACCTTCCGCGACTGGTGGCGTGAGAACAGAGGACAGCCGTGACGCACGCATCGGCCCGCGACGAGGTGCTGGCCAGGATCGGCCATGCCCTGTCCGGCACCCCCGCCCCGGTCGAGGTGCCTCGCGCCTACCGGCGCACCGGCGAGCATCCGCCCGGCGCGCCGGAGCTGCTGCGGCTGCTGACCGACCGGCTCGTCGACTACCGGGCGACCGTCCACGCGGCGTCGCCGCAGACGGTGGAGCCGGTGCTGGCCGCGGTCCTGGGCGGGCTGGATCGGGTGGTCGTGCCGCCTGGCCTGCCGGTGGGGTGGCGGCCCGCGGGTGCCGTCGTCGACGACGGGACCCTGTCCCCCGCCGAACTGGACCGCGTCGACGCCGTGCTCACCGCGTGCACCGCGGCGGCGGCCGGCACCGGCACCATCGTCCTGGACGGCTCCCCCGACCAGGGCAGGCGTGCCATCACCCTGGTCCCGGACCGGCACGTGTGCGTCGTCCACGCGGCGCAGGTGGTGCAGACCGTGCCTGAGCTGCTGGCCCGGGTCGACCCTCGGCGGCCGCTGACGTTCATCAGCGGCCCGTCGGCGACCAGCGACATCGAGTTGCAGCGGGTCGAGGGGGTCCACGGTCCCCGTACCCTCATCGTGGTGCTCGTCGCCGACGGGTGACGGCCGCCGAGGTCCTCCTCGGCGGCCGTCCATGGCTCACGGGTTCACTTGTAGTAGCAGGACTTCACCGTGCCGAAGATCGGGTCGCCGCCGAACGCGGTCTGGTTGCACCCGGTGCTGCCGGTCGCGGTCCGGTAGAGGAACGCGCCGTTGGCGCCGTAGGCGACCGCCTTCGTGCCGGTGAAGGTGCAGGTGCCCGTCTCGCCGACGGCGCAGGCGGTCCAGCCGTTGCCGGACGGCTGCGGCGAGGTGTCGCAGTGCTTGACCGTGCCGAAGATCGGGTCGCCCCCGAACGCGGTCTGGTTGCAGCCGATGCTGCCGGTCACCGTCTTGTACAGGTAGGAACTGCTCGCCCCGTACCGGACCACGGCCGTACCCGACACCGAGCAGGTGCCGTTCTCGGCCGCGGCGCAGTAGGTCCAGCCGCCGCCGGTGCCGCTGCCGACCGTGGTCTGGAACTTCAGGCTCCGGTTGGTCTCGGCCGTCCAGTTGACGCTGCTGTTCTTGTACGCGCTGCCGCCCGACGGGTAGGGCGCGTTCTCGTTGAACGCCCAGCCGTACAGGCCCGACGTGGTCGTCGAGCGGGCCACGATGCCGTACCGGGTGCCCGCCGTGACGGAGATGTTCGGGTAGACGGTGACCGAACGGGGTGACCAGCCGATCGACGCGGCGGGGACGGTCACGGTGTAGAGCGCCGAGCCGGTGGGCTGGAACGACGCGTCGGCCTGGTAGATGTCGAAGGTCAGCCCGGCGTTCGGGTTGCCGGTCTGGAACGTGGTCAGCGACGCGCTGGTCAGCGTGCCGCTGCGGGACGGCACGAAGGTCTGGATGCGCGACACCGGGCCGATGTCGGCCCAGCGGCGGAAGCCGTCCACTCCGTCGTGCTGGTCCAGATCCGGGACGGTGTCCTGCACCCCGGCCGAGCCGGTGGTCAGCGCGAGGGTGACCGTGTTCTGGCAGGTCATGCTGCTGATCGCGGAGCCGGAGAAGGTCAGCGGGGCCCAGTAGAAGTTCGCGAGCGCCTCGTTCGGTGCCGCGCTGTTCCACAGGTCGCTGCCGTAGAGGTAGGCCGTGCCGCTGGTCAGGCTGATCGGCGTCACGAACGACGGCTGCCCGCCGCACGAGTTCGTGCTGATCTTCGTGCCGCTGGACCAGGTGCCCAGCGGCGAGCTCGCCGTACGGTAGGACGTCCCCGTGCCTGAGCAGTAGCCGCAGTTCGGGTCGGAGTAGGTCAGGTAGTAGGTGCCGTTGCGCTTGAACAGCGCCGGTGCCTCGGTGGAGCCGGGCGTCACCCGGACGTGGCTGCCGGTGCCGGACAGGTAGCTCGCGTCGAGCCGCTCGACGACGATCCCGCCGCCGCTGACCCAGTCGGTGTAGGCCAGGTACGCGGTGCCGTCGTCGTCGACGAACGTGTCGTGGTCGCCGTTCTTGAGGCCGCTCGTGGCCCCGCCGCTGTTGACCGCCACCGTCGGGTCGGCCGCCTGGGTGAACGGTCCGGTCGGCTGGGTGGCGGTGAAGACGTGGAAGCCGCTGGTGTTGTCGTAGCTGTTGATCCACAGTACGTACTTGCCGGTGCCGCTGTTGTAGACGACGTGCGGGCGGTAGCAGCCGTAGGTGCTGCCGTTGCAGCGCGTCTGCCAGGTCGCGGTGGTGGCGTCGAAGAGCTGGCCCCGGTCGGTCCAGTGCACCAGGTCGGGTGAGGAGTACACCTTGAACCCGCAGAAGGGCGTCCCGGCGGCGTTCCACTGGTAGCCGCAGTCGTAGCTGGTGCCGTAGAGGTAGTAGACGCCGCCGAACAGGGCCAGGTCGCCGTCGTGGGCGTCGACCGCGTTGCCCGCGGTGTCGAAGCGGATGGTCTGGTTGCCGGCGGCGTCGAAGTTGGTGATGGTGGTCGTGTAGGCGGCGCTCGCCTGCTGGGCGGGCCCGGCGAGCAGCTGCGCGGCGATCAGCACCAGCAGCGCGCCCGCGTGGGCGAGCCGGGTTCTGTGCGTTCTGGACATGGGGACTCCACTCAGGGGGCGAGGTAGCAGTTCTTGGCGACGCCGTAGACGGGATCGAGGCCGAAGGCCGTGTTCGTGCAGGGCGTGCCGCCGGACAGCGACCGGTAGGTGAAGCGACCGGCCGCGCCGTAGGCGACGGTGCGGAATCCGCTGAACGCGCAGGTGCCGTTCTCCGCCGCGCACGCCGCGCCGTAGCCGACCGGTCCGCCGGTCGGCACGTAGCAGGCCTTGGCGCCGTCACCGGGTGGGGTGCCGCCGAAGCTGGACGCCGAGCACAGGACCGGTGCGCCGGCCTGGCGGGTGTGGAAGCTGCCGCTGGTGCCGTACATGACGGTCGAGGGTCCGGTCACCGCGCAGGTCGCGCCCTCGGCGGCGCACTGCTGCCAGCCGCCCGCGGGCGCCGCGGTGCTCGCGAGGTAGCAGGATTTCAGCACGCCGGGCAGCGGGTCACGGCCGAAGGCCGCGACGCCGCAGGCGGTCCCGCCGCTGGCCACCCGGTACGCGAAGGAGCCGCCGGAGCCGTACGCGACGGTCCGGGTGCCGGTGAACGAGCAGGCAGCGCCTTCGGTGGCACACTGGGCGTACCCGGACGGCCCGCCCGCCGGTGCCACGTAGCAGGACTTCAGCACCCCGACCGCCGGGTCGCCGCCGAACGCGGCGATCCCGCACGGCGTGCCGCCCGTGACGGTCGCGTACCGGTAGCCTCCGGCCCCGTAGGCCACGGTGCGGGTGCCGGTGAACGCGCACGTGCCGCCCTCGCCCGCGCAGTAGGTGTACCCGGCGGGCAGCCCTTCGGGCACGTACGCCCCGGTGGTGTTCACGTCGGTGGTGAACTTCAGGTCGCGGGCCGGTTCGGCCGTGAAGCCGCCGCCGCTGCTGGTGCTGTAGCTCTCCGACCCGCCCGGGTACGGGTTCGCGTCGTTGTACTCGAACCCGTAGCACCCCTGCGTGCTGCTGGTGTGCAGCCGCGCGGTGTAGCTGTGCCCGGCGGTGACCGCGACGTCGGGGTGCACGGCCAGCACCGAGGGTGCCCAGCCGACGGTGGCCGGGGCCAGCGCCGACGACTGCAGCAGCGCCCCCGTGGCGGTGTCGACGATGTCGACGGTCAGCGGCAGGTTCGGCTGGCCGCGCTGGAACGTGGTGACGGCGACGCTGGTCAGCAGGCCCGTGCGGGACGGGGTGAAGCTCTGCTGGCGCCACACGTTGCCGGCGATGTCGCAGTAGTGGCGGAAGCCGTCGAAGCCGCTGTGCTGGTCGCGGTCCGGTGCGGCGGTGTAGGCGCCGGTCGGCGCGCCGGGCAGGGTCACGCTGGCGGTGTTGTCACAGGTGAAGTTCTGCAGCGTGCCGGCGCCGTCGAAGGTGAGCCGGCCGAGGTGGAAGTTGGCCAGGGACTGGTTGGGGTTGCTGCCCGCGGGCAGGTTGGCGACCCACCGGTCGGAGACGAAGTAGTAGTCGGTGCCGCCGGTGCGGGTGATCGGCAGGACGGCCAGCGGCTGGCCGCCGCAGTTGTCGGCGTTGACGATGCGGGACCGGTTGCGCGGCTGCGGCCGGTTGTTGTTGATGTCGAACCCGTTGGGGTCGTACCACACGCCCGACCAGGGGCCGAGCATCGAGGCAGCGGTGACCTCGCCGGTGGACCCGGCGCAGTAGGCGCAGGTCGGGTCGGACATGAGGATGTGGTAGACGCCGTCGCGCCTGAACGCCGCGAACGCTTCCACGTTGCCGAGTCCGAGGCGGACGTACTGGCCGGTGGTGTTCAGGTAGTCGGGGGTGAGCTTCTCGACGACCAGGTCGGCGGTCAGCCCGGCGCCGACGATCGTGGTGTTGTGGATGACGTACGCGCTGCCGTCGCTGTCGGCGTACAGGGCTTCGTCGACGGCGCCGCCGACGGCCAGCGTCGGGTTGGTCCGGCGGGTGAACAGGCCGGTCGGCGTGGGGCTGGTGAAGACGCCGTAGCTGTTGCCGATGCCCATGTCCGCCCACATGACGTAGGCGGCGGTGGCCTGGTTGTAGATGACGTGCGGGCGGAAGCAGTACTGGCACTGGCCGGGTGCGACGATGTAGCCGCGATCGGTCCAGTGCACCAGGTCCGCCGAGCTGTAGGCCTTGAAGCCGCAGAAGCCGCCGCTGTTGGGGCCGGCGTTGTAGGTGTAGCCGCAGGTGTAGCTGGTGCCATAGAGGTAGTACAGGTCGCCGACCTGCAGCAGGGATCCGTCGTGGGCGTCGAGGGCGTTGCCGTCGGTGTCGAATCGGCTGAGCTGGTTGCCCGCGCTGTCGTTGTTGGTCACGGTGATGGTGACGTCGGCGCGTGCCGCAGCGGGTACGAGCCAGATCACCGCCATGACCGCGCAGGCCACTGCCAGTAGTCGCCGCATGGGGTACTCCTTCGATGTGGTGGGACGGCCACAAGAGCACATGCAGTTATTGAAACGTTTCAGGAGCGAATGTTTTCAGCCTAAGGTCGAAAACGTGAACGGGTCAAGGCCACAGGCTCACAACCCGGATCGTCGCGCCGGATATCCGAAGGATGTTCTTGACAGGACAGTCGCGTCGCCCTACCGTCGTGGCTCAAACTTGAAACATTTCAAAGCTGCGTCAGGAGCCAGCATGCTGACCGAGCCGCACTCCGGCCTCACCCGGATCGCCCCCCGCAAGACCCGCGTCGGCCTGGTCTCGGGCGGCCTCGGCGCGTACTGGCCCCAGTTCCCGGGGCTGCTGCCGCAGCTGCAGGAGTCCGCCCGGCGGGTGGCGCAGCGGCTGTCGCGGCTGGACTGCGAGGTGATCGACGCCGGGTTCATCTCGGATCCGCAGGACGGTGCGGCAGCTGCCGAGACCCTGCGGCGGGCCGACTGCGACCTCGTGATCGGCTTCCTCACCACGTACATGACCGCCAACATGCTCGTGCCCGTGGCCCAGCGCACCGGCGCCCCGGTGCTGCTGCTGAACCTGCAGCCCACCGAGGCGATGGACCATGCCACCTTCGACACCGGCGCGTGGCTGGCCTACTGCGGCGCCTGTCCCCTGCCGGAGATGACCAACGCGTTCCGCCGCTGCGGCATCGACGTGCGCTCGGTCTCCGGATACCTCGAATCAGACGCGGCCTGGCTGCGCATCGAGCGCTGGATCAAGGCGGCGGGCGTGCGGGCGGCGTTCCGGCACGGCCGGCACGGGCTGCTCGGCCACCTCTACCCCGGCATGATGGACGTGTCGACCGACCCGACCCTGGTCTCGGCCCAGCTCGGCGGGCACGTCGAAATTCTGGAGATCGACGATCTGCGGGTACGGACCGAGAAGGTCACCGAGGACGAGACCCTGGCCCGGATGGACCTGGCCCGGGAGGTGTTCCAGCTCGACGGCACCGTCGCCGACGACGACTTCCGCTGGGCCGCGACCGTGTCGGTGGCGCTGGACCGCCTGGTCGAGGACTTCCAGCTGGACTCCCTGGCCTACTACCACCGCGGCCTGGACGGCGAGACGCACGAACGCGTCGGGGCCGGGCTGATCCTCGGCGCCTCGCTGCTCACCGCGCGCGGCATCCCCGCCTGCGGCGAGTTCGAGCTGCGTACGTCGCTGGCGATGCTGCTCATGGACCGCCTGGGCGCGGGCGGCTCGTTCACCGAGCTGCAGGCGCTCAACTTCACCGACAACGTGGTGGAGATGGGCCACGACGGCCCCGCGCACCTGGCGATCAGCTCGGGCAAGCCGATGCTGCGCGGGCTGGGCGTCTTCCACGGCAAGCGCGGCTGGGGCGTGTCGGTCGAGTTCGACGTCAGCCACGGGCCGGTGACGCTGTGCGGGCTGGCGCAGGACCGGTACGGGCGGTTCTCGCTGGTCGCCTCTGAGGGCCGGGCGGTGCCAGGTCCCCTGCTGGCCATCGGCAACACGTCGTCGCGGATCGACTTCGGCCGCGACCCGGGCGAGTGGACCGACGACTGGTCGGCCAGCGGCATCGCCCACCACTGGGCGCTGGGCACCGGCCACCGCGTCGCCGAACTGCGCGCGGTCGCCGAACTGCTCGACCTGCCCATCACCGTCGTCTGAGAGCGCATCCAGCATCGCCCGAGACGACCGCCGGAAGACCGTCGAGACCCGGTCGGCCTGCCCGAAACGCTCGCCGACCGGATCCGCACCGACGTCGCCCGTTCCAGCCGACCCGTTCGCGGCCTCGGCGGCAAAGGGCGTGGTCGATTTGCGGGCAGGGTTCACATCATCGGGTGATGGATACGCTCGACACCGTTTGGTTTCCGACGAACCTGGACGCAACGGCGGAGAGGGCGAGTTCCTCGATCGGCTTCGGTGGAAGCGGCCGGGTGGACCGCCGATGGGCTCTGCGATGGCCCTCCAGGATGGGCGGTTCAAGGCGGCGGCGACGATAATGCGGCAATGTCGCGGATACCGGCCGAGTTCGTACCACCGTGGAGTCTTGAGCCCGCCAGCGTGTTCGACATCGTGTGCCTCGGCCTGATGCTGCTGGCGATCGTTGTCTGGGTTCTGTGGATGGTGACGCGCAAGAACTGATCGCCTCCACCGACGCCAGTCAATTCGGGAACCACTCGTCGCGTCTCGGGTGGCTGACGTTCTTGAGAACCGGAGACACCTGCTGATCGTGAGTGTGCGTCGGCCTGGCCTCCGACCAACTGCCCGAAGACCATCGATGTCGTGCCTGAGGACCTCGGTCATCGTTCTGCCGTACCACGTCCGTGCCGGTCTGAGCCGTATCGCTCGACGAGCGTGCCGCCGATCGAGGCCAGGTGGTCTCGCACAGCCGGAGGACCGGTCACCTCGATCCAGTCGACCAGCCCGGCAAGCTCGCCGGCGAGCTTGTACTCGTCGTTGCCGCGGATCACGACGTCGATGCGGCCGTCGGCCGTGGCACCTCCCACCACGAGCCGACCGCCGAACCCCATCCGGAGCACGCCCACCGCGTGGGGTGCGCACACCGCCCGGGCCTCGACGGGTGTTCGCATGCGGTCGACCTCGTCCGCGATCTCCCGCCAGCTCTCGGCAAGGTCGAAGTCATCGGGCCGGTCCACGGGATCGCCGGTCGGGTCGACGGACGACACGCGGTCGACCCGGAAGGTCCGCCTTCCGGCCTCGGTGCTGGAGACGAGGTACCACGACGGACCTTTGGCGACGATGCCCAGCGGGTGGACGGTTCGCTCGGTTTGGCTGCCTTCGCGGTCGACATAGCCGAGCCGGACCTGGACGCCGCGGATCACCGCGTCCTGAAGGTCGTCGAGGAAGCGAGGCGGTCGGGGCTCGACACGGCTCGACCCCCACCGCTGCGGGTCCAGGACGAGCGACGACGCCGCCGCCTCGGCCTGCAACCGGAACGGCTCCGGCAGGGCACGGACGAGCTTGCGCAGCGCCGCTCTCACGGCCGGCGTGACAGCCGCGGCAGGGCCCGCGACCAGGAACAGGGCGCGGGCCTCACCCGCGGTCAACCCGGACAGGTCGGTGCGGGCGCCGCCCAGGAGGCGCCAGCCGCCGCCCCGGCCCTGCACGGAGTACACCGGCACGCCGGCCATGCCCAGGGCGTCGAGGTCGCGGCGGGCGGTGCGCTCGGAGATCTCCAACTCCCGGGCTACCTCCGCCGCGGTGACCTGCTCGCGGTGCTGCAGCAGGAGGAGGATGGCCATCAACCGGTCGGCTCGCACACCGGCAACACTCGCACACGAAACCGGTCAGGAGGTGACCGGTATTCGTCGGCACGATGCCGACATGACGATCGATTTTCCCGAGCCCACCCTCATTTCGGTCAACGGTGTGGACCTCGAAGTCTTCGAAGCGGGCCGAGAGAATGCCGGAAGGCCCGTCGTGCTCTGCCACGGCTGGCCGGAGCACGCCTTCTCCTGGCGCTACCAGGTGCCGGCCCTGGCCGCGGCGGGCTACCACGTCATCGTCCCGAACCAGCGGGGTTACGGCGGCTCGTCCCGCCCCGCCGAAGTGACGGACTACGACATCGAGCACCTGTCGGGTGACCTGGTCGCCCTCCTCGATCACTACGGCTACGAGGACGCCGTCTTCGTCGGCCATGACTGGGGCGCGTTCGTCGTCTGGGGCCTGGCCCTGCTGCACCCGGACCGGGTCAACGCGGTGGTAGCGCTGAGCGTGCCCTACCAGGAGCGCGGAGAGGTGCCCTGGATCGAGTTCATGGAGGCCGTGCTCGGCGCCGACTTCTACTTCGTCCACTTCAACCGGCAGCCGGGCGTCGCCGACGCCGTGCTCGCCGAGAACACGGCCCAGTTCCTGCGGAACCTGTACCGGAAGAACGTGCCCCTCGCGGAGCCTCAGCCGGGTAATGCGTTCATCAACCTGGCCAGAGCGCAGGCCCCGCTCGGTGACCCCGTCATGAGCGACAGCGAACTGGCCGTCTTCGTCTCGGCCTTCGCATCGACTGGGTTCACGGGCGGTATCAACTGGTACCGGAACCTGGACCGCAACTGGCGCCTGCTGGCTGACGTGGACCCGATCATCCGCAAGCCCGCCCTCATGATCTACGGCGACCGCGACATGGTCGCGAAGGCTGAAAGACTGTCGGAGTTCGTACCGGATGTGGAAGTGGTCAGCCTGGACTGCGGTCATTGGATCCAGCAGGAGATGCCGCAGGAGACCACCGAGGCGATGCTGAAGTGGCTGGACCAGCGGGATGCCGCCTAGCATTCCGGCACGACGTCCGCTCTACGATCCACTGTGGGCTGGCGGATCGTAGTCGCTGGTCAGGCCTCCTGCGCTGCGGGTTGGTGGCGTCAGCCGCCAACCCGCTGTCTCAACCCACCTCCGAGCCAGGACGATGCCTCGAAGATCCGGGCGTTGCGGTGCCGGGCGGCGCCGCGCAGAATGTGAGCCACTCGACGTCGATCATCACCTGGCACGGGAGCCCTGTTGCGTCGCATCATCGTCCTGGCCGTCACCGCGGCGGCGGCCCTGTCCCTGGCGGCCTGCTCGGAGCCGACCGGCACCGCGTCCGCGCCGGGCCTGACGGGCGCCCCCTCACCCCGCCCCAGCAGCACGGTCTCGGCCGAAGCCCGACAGATGGCGCGCCTGACCAGCACGGCCTGCACCGATACCTTCGCCGCCTACAAGCTGAGCCAGGATCCGAAGGTGCTGGGCGAGCTGGAAGCCGCCCGCCGCGACAAGGGCAAGGCGAAGGCGGCGCTGACCGCCTGGCGCGAGCGGCTGTCCGGCTACTCGGCCACACTGACCGCCGCCGAGGCCAAGCCGGTGGACCCCAAGCTCAAGGAGCGGCTGGCCGACGAGCTGGCCGCCGTGCGGCAGCTGCTGGCGAAGGGGACGTCGGTGCAGGGCGCCGTCGACGCCATGGCGACGTCGGCGTACCAGAACCTCGGTGTGGAGCTGATCCGCTACTGCGCGGCGCTGTAGCGGATCAGGCGGCACGTCGCGGATGCCGGCCGACTTCGTCGACGGCTGCCCGGTACATGAACTCGCTTTTCGTAGCGGGCGGCAACGGCCCTGACTTGCTTACCCCTGACGTCAGCTCCTTTGTCGGCGTTCAATGGCAGCTCGGACGGCCAAGCGTCCCGCTGCCGAAAACGCTGAAACACTCGAGTCGGCATCGTGCGACCTGGCGCTGGTGAGCGTGGCCCGGACTCCCGCGCCCGCGAAGGCCGACGGCACGCCGCTGCTTGCCACCTGGCTGTTCAGTTCATCGCGAAGGCCGGCCGCGACCGCGGCAGCGAACTCGGCACGAAGCGGGTGGGCCAGGCTGACGAACTCGAACCCGGTCGTCCTGCCCTCAAGCTGCTCGATGTCGACCACGATCTCGGCATAGACCGGCCGCGCCCCGGTGCTGGGCGAAAGACGCACACGAATACCCAGTACCGGTCCACTGAACAGGGACGACATGACGTACTCCCGACGACTCGGCGACTTCCCCGGACCCTACCGGTCGAGACCAGGTGGCGACTTCTCGCGCTCAACGCCTGATCACGCGCTCCGCCCGAACCCCGCCCGGGGGTCACGCCGCTGGTCCCACCAGTCGCGCAGGAAGCCCTCGGCGTACCCGGCCGTGCAGAACCCGTACGGTCGGTCGACGATCCGCGTTGCGATCATCAGCGGATAGCAGGGGCGCCCGTAGTCGGCCTACCCGGTGGGGAGCGTCACCGGCAAGGGACACGAGTCGATGTAGGGGCCACGGGATCCAGGCAGGCTCACTAAGCTGAACCGGCGGAAGGAGGCCGGATGAACCGCGACATCCGCGACGTCGAGGACGTGCTGCGGCTGCTGGACGGGCTGCTCGCACCCGGTGCCGACCGGTGGACGCCCGGCGGCGGCGCCGACTGGTGGGACGGCTTCTACGCGGACCGCGACCGGCCCGTGCCGTTCTTCGCCGACAAGCCCGACGAGAACCTCGTGTCGTACCTCGACCGCGGGCTGGTCGCTTCCGGCCGCGCCCTGGACCTCGGCTGCGGCCCCGGTCGCAACGCACTGCACCTGGCCGCCGCGGGCTTCCAGGTCGACGCCGTCGACCTGTCCCCCGCCGCGATCTCCTGGGCCCGTGACCGGGCCGCCGCGGCCGGGCTCGACATCGCGTTCCACTGCGGCGACGCGTTCGCCCAGACGGCCCCGTCCGGGCCGTACGACCTCATCTACGACTCGGGCTGCTTCCACCACCTGCCGCCGCACCGCCGCGTCAGCTACCGCGCCCTGCTCACCCGGGCCCTTGCCCCCGGCGGCCACTTCGGGCTCAGCTGCTTCGCCGCCGGGGCGATGGGCTCCGAACTGCCCGACGCCGAGCTCTACCGGCACGGCGGGCTGCAGGGCGGCGTCGCATACACCCCGGAGGCACTGCGCTGGATCTTCGCCGACCTGACCGAGGTCGAGCTGCGCCGCATGCGCGACGAGCCCGCCGACTCGCCCCGGTTCGGCGAGCAGTTCCTGTGGACCGCCCTGTTCCGCCGCGACGGCTGACCCGGTCCGATGTCTGGCGCTGATGGCGCCGGAGGTCCGATGGCCAATGTGCGGCCATCGGACCTCCGGCGTCAACGCCCGAGCACCCGGTCAAGCATTTGTGGTGGTTTCAGGGTTCAACGGGTTGGCACGGACTCGCGATGTCAGGCGGGTGCGGTGAAGGTGTAGCTGCCCGAGGGCAGGTAGTAGGACGCCGCGCCGGAGCCGTAGCCGAAGGGCACCGCCTGGGCCGGGGCGCTCACCACGGCCGCCGACGTCGCGGGGACCTTGACCAGCGCCGTCACACCCGCGGGCACGGTGACCCGGAGGGTGAACGTGCCGCCGCTGCTGGTCCAGTCGCTGACCGCCTGGCCGTACGGCGTCTCGTACGCCGACTTCGCCGAGCTCAGCCCGCCGCCGGGACGCGGCGCCACCAGCAGCGACTGGTACCCCGGGCTCGCCGGGCCGAGCCCGCCGACCTGCCGGTAGAGGAAGTCGCCGGCCGACCCGAGCCCGTAGTGGTTGAACGAGTTCATCCCGACGTCCTGGAAGCTGCCGTCGGTGCGGATGCCGTCCCAGCGCTCCCAGATCGTGGTCGCGCCCCGCCCGAGCATGTACCCCCAGCCGGGGTACGACGTCTGCAGCAGGATCTGGTACGCGATGTCGGCCCGGCCGTTGTCGGCCAGCACCGGCAGCAGGTTCTCCACGCCCAGGAACCCGACGGTCAGGTGCCCGCCCGATGCGGCCACCTTCGCCACCAGCTTGTTCACCGCCGGTCCGACCAGGTTGGCCGGGAGCAGCCCGAAGGCCAGCGCCAGTACGTACCCGGTCTGGGTGTTGCCGGCCACGGTGCCGTCACCGGCCACGAAGCGGCTGGTGAACGCCGCGGCGACCTGGTCGGCGAGGGTGCCGTAGCTGGACGCTTCGGCCGTGTGCCCGGTCGCGGCCGCCATCTTCGACACCATCCGCGCCGAGTGGGCGAAGAACGCCGTCGAGATGATGTTGCGGGCGGTGTCGTCGTTGACGTTGAGCCAGTCGCCGTAGCCGCCCTGGTCCCGGATCAGGTCCGCGGCGGCCGTGCTGCGCAGGTAGTCCACCCAGCGGGTCATGGCGGTGAAGTGGTCCTCGATGACCTGGGTGTCGCCGTAGCGCTGCCACATCGTGTAGGGCACGATCACCCCGGCGTCGCCCCACCCGGCCGTGCCGGCGCCGCAGCACACGTACGGCGCGGTGTCGGTGAACGCGCCGTTGGACTGCTGGGCGTCGGTGAGGTCGTCGGCGAACTTGTCCAGGAACCCGGTCACGTCCACGTTGAACGTCGAGGTGGCCGCGAAGCTGGCGATGTCACCGGTCCAGCCCAGGCGCTCGTCCCGGTTGGGGCAGTCGGTGGGGATGGACAGCATGTTGGACCGCTGGCCCCATACGATCGCGCTCTGCATCTGGTTGATGAGGCTGTTCGACGTGGTCAGCGTGCCCAGGGCGGCGCCGGACGTCCAGGCGGCCTGGCCGGTGATCGCACGCGCGGTCGGCGTGCCCGGGAAGCCGGTCACCTCGACGTACCGGTACCCGTGCACGGTGAACCGGGGTTCGAACAGCTCCTCGGCGCCCGTGCCGGCCAGCGTGAACCGGTCGGTGGCCAGGCCCGGGACCCGCAGGTTCGCGGTGTAGAGCGTGCCGTCGGCGTTGAGCACCTCGCCGTGGCGCATGGTCACGGTGGTCCCGGCGGCGCCGGTGACGCGCAGCTGGTTCCAGCCGGCGAAGTTCTGGCCGAGGTCGAAGATCCACACTCCGGGCTGCGGCTGGGTCACCGACACCGGAGTGAGCTGGCGCTGCACGGTCACGCCGGGGTCCACCTGGGACACCAGCTTGGGCAGGGTGCCCGAGCGCACGGCCACGGCCGCCCAGGATGCGTCGTTGAATCCGGCCGTGTCCCAGCCGGCGACCGCCTTGCGGGCGTCGTACTGCTCGCCCAGGTACAGGTCGTCGGCGGTGATCGGGCTCTGTGCGTAGCGCCAGGTGCCGTCGGTGGCCACGGTGGTGCTGGTGCCGTCGGTGAAGGTCAGCAGCAGCTTCGCCGAGTACCACGGCTGGTTTCCGTAGCGCTGCGAGCCGGCCATGCCGATGCTGCCGGAGTACCAGCCGTCGCCGAGCCAGGCGCCGAGCGCGTTGCTGCCCTGCACGATCTTGCCGGTCACGTCGTACACCTTGTACTGCAGGCGCTTGTTGTAGTCGGTCCAGCCGGGTGCGAGGACGTCGGTGCCGACCTTCGCCCCGTTGAGCCGGGTCTCGTGCAGGCCCAGTGCGGTGGTCAGCAGCCGGGCCGAGGCTACCGGCTTGCTCACCGTGAACGACTTGCGCAGCAGGGGCGCGCCGCGGCGTACCACGACGTTGGCGCCCCACGGCCCGCTGCCGTACGCGGTCAGCGCACGGGCGGCCACCCAGGCGCTGTCGTTGTATCCGGCCTGCTGCCAGCCGGACGGGTTGGTCTGCGAGGCCTTCCACGAGGCGTCGGTGTTGATGGTGGAGACGCCCGGGACGGTCAGCTGGGCGATGACGGCGGTCGGTGACTGCGTGGTGTTCTGGCTGGCGATGGCGATGGCGTTGGTGCCGGTGGTCAGGCGCCCGGCCAGGTCGATCACCGCCGCCTGCTTCCACGAGTCGGTGACCCGCGCCGAGGTGCTGACCTGTACGCCGTTGACCCACACGTCGGCGGTGTCGTCGCCGGTGACCACCAGCGTGCCGCCGGCGGGGACCGAGGACAGGCTGAAGGTCCGGCGGAAGTACCGGGTCATCGGCGGCAGCCCGGCGACCGGGTCGCCCTCGGGATACCAGATCCAGGTCGAGCCGTTGAGCCCGACGGCGGAGCCGGGCTGCCCGATGAACACGGACTGCCATTCCGCAGCGGAGTTGAGCAGGCCCGTCTCGAACGTCTGGGTGCCGCTCCACGGGCCGACGCGGCCCTGGACGTCCCATACGCGCACGCGCCAGAAGTAGCCGCGCATCGAGGCCAGCGCCGGGCCGCCGTACTGGACGTCGACGGACTTCGTGCTCGCCACGCGGCCGCTGTCCCAGACGTCGCCGGTGCCGGCGCCGGCCAGCGCGGCGGTGCTGGCGACGATGACCTGGTACGCGCCCTGGCGCTGCTGGAGGGCCGAGGCGCCGAGCTTCCAGCCGAGGCGGGGCTTGGCCGCGTCGACGCCGAGGGGGTTGGCGCGCCGCTCCACGGTCGCCCCGGCCACGCTCAGCGGCGAACCGGCCGCGGTGTCCGGGCCGAGCACGCTGGAGTTCCACGGCGCCATGCCGTAGGTGCCGAGGTCGGCGGCGGCGGGCCAGCCGCTGTCGTTGAACCCGGGCTGCTCCCAGGCGGCGGCCGGGCTCTGCGACGCCTTCCACGACCCGTCGGTCGCGAAGTCCACCGTGGTGGCGCCGGTGACGTGCACCCGGCCGATCATTCCGGCCGGTCCGGCCGTGGTGTTGCGGGCCGCCACCGCGAGGGTGTTGGCGGCGCCGGGACGCAGCGCGGCCTGCAGGTCGACGTAGAGCGCCTGCTTCCACGAGTCGATCATGCGGGGTGAGCCGGCCAGCGGGGTCCCGTTGAGCCAGACGTCGACCGTGTCGTCGCCGGTGATGACCAGCTGGGCGTCACTGATGGTGCCCGACGGTGCCGTGAAGACCTTCCGGAAGTAGCGGTCGGCGGCGGGTGCGCTGCTGGCGGGGGATCCTTCGGGGTACCAGATCCAGTGGGCGCCGGAGACGCTCACCGGGGTTGCGGCCTGGGCGGGGACGGTCCAGGCGACGACGGCGGCGGAGATCGCGACGAAGGCGGCCGTCGCGGCCGCGCACCATCGCCAGTGCCGTTTCATCAGCAGATGCGGCATAGCTACTCCTGAGGGCGACAGGACCCGGAAATGGCATGCGCGAAGCTTGGGACGGCTCGCCGCCATATCCGGGTATTGAAACGTTTCACTGGGTTACCAGTGCAGCAACCGTAGATGTCACCCTGATGGGAGTCAATACCTCGAAGCTGCCGACATCTCGGATGCCCGCGGGGTCCACCGCGCGGCCGCCCCGTCCGGTGAGGAGGTAGAGCACGGTGCGGTGTCGAGGTAGGGTGCCTGCATGAGCGGGGAGGTACGGGCCGATCCCGTCGAGCTGGCAAGGGTCGCGCAGTCCTGCTTGGACGGCTCGCAGGATCTCGCGGCGGCGCTGCGCGCCGCCAGGGCGGACACGGTGCTGTCCACCGCCGACTTCGGCAACGTGGCGAGCGCCGGCAGCCTGAGCGAGGCCTACCACGGGGTGGAGGGCATCGCGGGCACGGCGGCCGAGCGGCTGGGGGCGGTGCTGGAGGTCGACAACGAGAGCCTGCTGCGGGTGGCGTTCGCCTACCAGCAGGCCGACGAGGAAGCCGCGCGCAAGCTGCGGCGGCAGTACCCCAACATTCCGATCTGACCACGGGGAGGTCGCCGATGGGAGTCCCACCGGAGGACCAGGAGTACTTCCCGCCGATCACGGCGGCCGAGTCGACCTGGCAACTGCACGCGAATCCGGGCCGGATCAGCAGCGCCGCGTCGGCGTGGCGGCGGTTCGGCAAGTCCGCCACGACGCTGGGCGACGACCTCGAGACCGACGCCAAGAACCTGGTGGGCTCCCAGTGGTCGGGCCCGGCCCGCGACAGCTACGTGGCGCACAAGACGAAGCTGGTCTCCAGTGTGGACGCGCTGCAGGCCAACGCGGACAAGCTGGCCGGTCACCTCGACGGCGTCGCCGGGCTGCTCCAGCGCTACCAGGGGGCGCTCGACGCCGAGTACGCCAAGGTGCGGTTCCGCGACGTCGGCGGCACGTTCCATCCCCGCAGCGAGCAGGAGCAGAAGCTGATCATCGGCGCCATCGCCGAGGCCGGCACCTTGCGCAGCGAGCTGGAACAGGCCCTGGCCCAGCAGCTCAGCGGGTTCGACCACGCGGGCTGGAACAGCATCGCGGTCGACTGGGGCACGGTCGTCGCGGGCACGACCGACCCGTTCACGCTGCCGCCGGAGGCGACCGACGGCGTCTCGGTGATCATGGTCGACGGGCGGGCGGTCGTGAACACCGGCACCGGGGACAACAACGTCAAGGTCCGGATCGACCCGCGGACCGGCGACGTCATCATCACCGTCGACGGCGCGGACCACTACTACCCGCCGGGCACCCCGGTCACCATCCGCGGCGGCGAGGGCAACGACACCATCGAGGTGCCGAAGGGCTCCAACATCAGCGTCACGCTGCTCGGCGGAGCGGGCAACGACACCATCCGCGGCGGCGACGGCAGCGAGAAGATCTTCGGCGGGCACGGAACCGACGATCTCTACGGCGGCCGCGGCGACGACTACGTCTCCGGCGGCTCCGGCATCGACTACATCGACGGCCAGGACGGCAACGACGTCCTTTCCGGCGGCTCCGGCCAGGACACCCTGTACGGGCTGGGCGGCGACGACCAGATGTCCGGCGGCGAGGACGACGACTACCTCGAAGGCGCCAAGGGCAACGACACGGTCTACGGCGGGGCGGGCAAGGATGTGCTCTCCGGCGGCCAGGGCGACGACCGGCTGGCCGGCGGCACCGGCGACGACGTCTACTACGGCGGGCACGGCAAGGACAGCATCATCGCCGGCGGCGGCGCCGACACCGCCTACCGCCAGGACGAGGACACGGTCGACGGCGTGACCTCGGACGTCAAGGTCGAGATCAGCGACAAGGCGCAGTTCATCAAGATCGAGGGCTCCGACGAGTTCAAGGAGCGGGTGCTGGCCGACCTCGACATGTACCGGGCCTCACCCACCGGCCAGCAGATGCTGGAGAACCTCGAGGACAAGCGCGACCCGAACTTCTGGCTCGGTGAGAACACCCTGACCATCAAGGAGCTCACCGACGAGAACGGCTACGCCAACAAGGGTCACAAGCTCGCCAACTCCGACTCCGTCATCCAGTACAACCCCGGGTTCACCTTCGACTCCGAGCGGGGCCGGCCGTCGGTGGTGCTCTACCACGAGCTCGGGCACGTCTACGACTACTGGAACGACACCTTCCAGGACGAGACGATCACCGGCGGGCCCGACGACGGCATCAGGAAGGGCGAACGGCAGGCGGCGGGCCTTCCCTTCGACCACGACGGCGACCCCGCGACACCGGACCAGCTCGACCCCGACCACCCCATCCAGTACACCGAGAACGGACTGCGCAAAGAGATGGGCATGCAGGAGCGCGACACCTACGCCACCTACCCGGGAGACGGCTGGTGACCCGCCCGCGCCGCGCCGCCGCCCTGCTGCTCGTCGCGGCGACACTGGCCGCCTGCTCAGGCGATCCCGACCTGGACCTGACCGTGCGCACCGCCACCGGCGGCGGGCAGGTCTCGGTCGAGTACACGCTGGCCAACCGGTCCGACGTCCCGGTGGTGGTCTACGACGGGGGCTGGACCGACCCGCAGCGACCGGGCTGGTCGCGAGGGCCGACGGAGATCAGCGTCCGCGACGACGGCGTGATCGAGTTCTCCCGGAGCATCATCCACGCCTGCCAGACCCCCGGCACCAGCGAATGCGGCGGCGTCCGGGAGCCCACCGAACGCATCCGCGGCTCCCTGCTCGAACCGGGTTCCAGCAGGTCGGACAGTTTCCGGGTGCCGCTGCAGGTGGAGCCTGACCATCCGGTGTCCGCCCAGCACACGCCGATCCCGCTGAGCGGCCGGACGGTGGTGTTCTGCGTCGGGTTCACCGAGGTGACCGACGAGCACCCGCGCACGGCCGACGGGCTCTATCCGCCCGGCAGCCCGCAGACCATCGCCTGCGGCGAGCCGTACCGGGTGCCGTGAGCCCACGGCCGTGCGCGGGTGCTGGTCGGTCCGGTCAGTAGACCTCCAGCTCCGCGAACTGCATCCGGTACGTGGGATCGTTCGGGTTCGTGTTGCGCAGGCTGGTGCCCACCACCCGGACGTACCGCGCGCTCTGCGCACCGAAGACGATCTGCTGCGCCGACGCGCCGCCCGGGGCGGGGTAGCCGACCCGCACCGTCGCCGTCGACCACGTGCTGCCGTTGCTGGACACCTCGACCCGGAAGTCCGCCGGGAAGCCCTGGCCGGCATTGCCCGCGTCGGCTCGCGGATAGAGTGTCACCCGCTCGACCGAGCGCAGGGCGCCGAGATCCACCCGGACCCATTCCTGGTGGTTGGCGCCCAGGTCGGCGTTGGACGACCAGCCCATGGAGGTGGGTGTCGAGGTCCTCAGCCCGTCGTTGACCATGGCCAGGCCCCAGCCGGAGAACTCCGCCGAGCTGCTCGACGTCCGCGCTCCGCCGGCCGCCGTGTTGGTGGCCCCGATGGTGGTCTCGAACTTCGAGGTCCGGTTCGACTCGGCGGTCCAGGAGGCGCCGTCGTCGTTGCTGTACGCCTCACCGCCGCCCGGATACGGCGCCGCGTCGTCGTAGGTCAGGCCGTAGCACCCGGAGGTCGCCGTCGACTGCACCAGGATGCCGTAGCGGACGCCCGCGGTGACCGCGATGTTCGGGAAGACCGTCACGTTGCGCGGCGCCCAGCCGACCGACGACGCGGGCACCGTGGTGGTGGCCAGCGTGGTGCCGGGCTGGAGTCCCGCGTTGACCGACACGATGCTCACCTGCAGGCCCGCGTTGGGGTTGCCCTGCTGGAACGTGGTGTACGAGGCGCCCGTGAGCGTCCCGCTGCGTCCGGCGACGAAGATCTGCATCCGGCGCAGGCCGCCCGCGCGGATGTCGCACCAGGTGCGGAAACGGCCCGCCGCTCCGCTGGACTGGTCCCGGTCCGCCGCGGGTGCCGCGCTTGAGGCGGAGCCGGTCGCGAGCGCGAGCACCACGGTGTTCTGGCAGGTGAACGGCTGGACGTCGCCGTTGGCGGCGAAGGTCAGCGGTGCCCAGTGGAAGTTGGCCAGTGCCTCGTTGTTCTGCCCGTTCCACAGGTCGCTGCCGTAGAGCCAGGACGTGCCGGTGGTGGTCGGGATCGCGGCGACCAGTGACGGCTGCCCGCCGCAGGAGTTCGCGTTGACGCTGACCGGGGCCGACCAGGTGCCCAGCGGTGCGGAGGCGCGCTTGACCCAGGTCTGGGTGCCGGTGCAGTAGGCGCAGGTCGGCCCGTAGACGTAGTAGTAGACGCCGTCGCGCTTGAACATCGACGGTGCTTCGGTGTGCAGCGAGTTCAGCCGGGTGTAGCTGCCGGTGCCGCTGGTGTAGGCCGCGTTGAGCCGCTCGATGATCTGGTCGTGGCCGCTGCGGATGTCGGTGTAGGCCAGGTACGCGGTGCCGTCGTCGTCGATGAACAGGTCGTGGTCGCCGTTGACGAAGGAGCCGGGCGTGCCCATGAGGGCGATGGTGGGCTCGGCGGTCTCGGTGAACGGTCCGGTGGGCGTCGCGGAGGTGAAGACGTGGTAGCCGCTGGCGTTGTCGTAGCTGTTGATCCACAGTACGTACCGGCCGGTCCCGGCGTTGAACACGACGTGCGGGCGGTAGCAGCCGTACCGCGGCGGGGCGCACCTGCCCTGCCACAGCGTGTTCGCGGCGTCGAAGAGGTACCCCTCGTCGGTCCAGCCCACCAGGTCGGTGGAGCTGTACGCCTTGAATCCGCAGAACGGCGTGCCGGTGGTCGACAGGGCGTACCCGCAGTCGTAGCTGGTGCCGTAGAGGTAGTAGCGGCCGTTGAAGAGGGCGAGGTCGCCGTCGTGCGCGTCGACGGCGTTGCCGCCCACGTCGTAGCGGGTGACCTGGTTTCCGGCCGGGTCGAAGTTGACGATGGTGGTGGTGTAGGCGGCCGCCGCCGGGCTGGCGGTGACGCCGGTCAGTCCTGATACGAGCAGCAGGAGCGTGACGAGGCACGCGGGTCGTCGCATCGGTGGCTTCCTCTCGGCGGTCGAAGTATTGAAACGTTTCATTCATTGGCAGTGCGTTCAAGTTAGGTCTGGACTTCCCGGCTGTCAACGGCCCGCCACGGCCACGGCTCGGTGGACTACTCGGCCCAGGCCCGGATGTGCCCGTCGATCAGCGCCGCCCGCCGCTCGACGGTTGCGGCGGGCACGTCGACCAACTCGATGCCGCACTCCAGATAGGCCTGCCGGTGGAAACGCTCGAACTCGACCGACTCGGCCAGGCTGATCCGGCGCACGGCCGTCGGCGTGATGAACCCGAGCAGGTGCACGAAGAACGCCCGCGGCTGATACGTCCGCTCCCCGACCATGCGCTCGACCTCCGCCGCCAGGACCGGCGTCACCGGCGACCCGAGGTAGCGGGCCAGCGCCAGCGTGCAGATCGGCGACCGGTCGAAGAGCTGGACCCCGGCCGCCGACGGTGCGGCCTGCTCCAGGCGCTCCCGCTGCAGGAGCGCTATCGCGTCGATGAACCCCGGATCGCGCCAGGGCTCATCGCGGCCCAGGGCTTGCAGGCGTACGTTCACCTCGGTCGCGGCCTCGTCGATCACCGCGTAGCCGCGCTCGCGCAGCGCGCCCAGGACCGTCGTCTTGCCCGCGCCCGGCGCGCCGGTGATGATGTATCGCCGCATCAGGCAAGTCTGCCCGCCTCAGGTCAGTGGCAGCTGCCAGGTCATGGCCCGCACCGGCGCCGAGCGCACCGACTCCCCCGCCGAGTTCAGCGCGGTCACCTCGAACGTGTACGACGTGCCGGGCCGCAGCCCGGTCGCGGTGAACGCGGGCCCGTACGACCAGCCGACCGGCTGACCGTCGCGGTAGATCCGGTACCCGTCCGTGGCGGGCTGCACCGCCTCCCAGGCCAGCCATACGTCGTACGCGTGCGGGGTGGCGACCAGCATCCGGGTCGGCGGCGGCGCCTGGGCCTGCGCCGCCGCCGTGTTGACCGACACGGGTGCGGTCAGCGCCGACTGCCCGGCCCGGTTCACCGCGCTGATCCGGAACTCGTACCCGGTGCCGGGCACCAGCCCGTCGACGACCTCGCTCGTGCCGCTGGCCGTCCGCAGCAGCGTCCCGTCGCGGTAGATCCGGTACGAGCCGGCGCCCGGCGAGCCGATCCAGCTCAGCCGGACCGAGTGGCTGGTCGTCTCGTCCGGGATAGGTCCCTCCGGCGCCACCGGCGCGCGCACGGCGCTGTCCGGTCCGCTCAGTACGACGTCGTCGGCCTGGTACGGCGCCTGCGCGTACCAGCCGTGCAGGTAGATCCGGGCGGTGTCACCGGTCGCCGTGAAGCTGGTCGACAGCTGTGTCCAGCCGGTGCCCGGCGGCGCCCATGCCATGCCCTGGTCGTGGCCGAGGAACGCGTAGCCGCCGCGCACCCAGGCGGTCAGGGTGTAGGTCGCCCCCGGCTGGACCGGCACGGTCTGCGTGCAGCGGGCCTGGCTGGACTCGGTAGGTGTGCCGCTCAGCGAGCGCGCGCCCGTGTGCGCCGGTCCGAACTGGCTGGTGCCGGGCTCGCAGCTCCACCCCCCGACGGTGGCGTGATCGGAGTATCGCGCCTGCTCGAACGAGCCGTTGGCCACCAGGTTCGGCTCTGCGGCATGGGCCGGCACCGGACCGATCAGGGCCGCACCGGCCAGCGCCGCGATGACGGGGAACCGCCGCATGGCCACTCCAAGCTGTTAGGTTTCTTGCCTAATTGCGAGGCACATTAGTGGTGCAATCCGCACGCGTCAATGAACACTTTCGGGTGATCAGCGCCGACTCACCCCACCGGGGCCGTCGGATCATCGACCGTCGCTGGCATTGCCGCGAGACCGGACCGACTCTGCGGACATGCAGAACAGATTCGGCAAGTGGGTGGCCGCAGCGGTCGTCGCGCTGATGGCCGTGGTGCTGACGCCTAACGCGGCGTCGGCCGGCCAGGGATGGCACCGGCTGATCCAGAACCAGTGGTCCGGCAGATGCCTGGAGATCAGCTACGGGTCGACGGCCGACTTCGCGCCGGCGGGCCAGTACTACTGCTACGGCGGTCCCGTCGAGCAGTGGAACTACGACACGCAGACCGGCTGGGTGGTGAACGTCAACAGCAACAAGTGCCTGGAGGTGCCCTGGTCGAACGGGAACGACTACGTGCAGCTCGGGCAGTACGCCTGCCACGGCGGCAGCAACCAGCTCTGGACTTTCAACCCGTACAACGGGCTGATCGCCAACAGGTTGACCGGCAAGTGCATAGAGGTCTTCAGCACCGCCGACTTCGCCGGGGCCTACCAGAACACATGCAGTGGCGCTCCTGGCCAGAAATGGTGGTGGTAACCGCCTACGGGTGACCCTCCCGTAGCGACGGCCTCGGCTCTCAGCGCGCGCCGCAGGAGCCGAGGTCGTCGTCAGTGGTGTCAATCGTCGGCTTGGCATGCCATTACCGCGTCGCGGCCCGCCCCATGCCCATCCGAATGCGGATCACACTCTGTTGCCCCGCCTTGGTGTGAGCCGGTGCGCGCCTGGGTAGTGTCCCCCCGTGCCCGCTGTGCCATCACTTGTCATCGCTGACCGGTATCGGCTGCTCCAGCCCCTCGGCCAGGGCGGGATGGGCGTGGTCTGGCTGGCCCGCGACGAGACGCTGCACCGCGACGTCGCGGTCAAGGAGGTCGTGCCTCCGGCCGGACTGACCGAGGACGAGCGGGCCGAGATGAACGCGCGCTCGCTGCGCGAGGCACGCGCGATCGCCAGGCTCAGCCATCCCAACGTGGTACACATCTTCGACGTCGTCACCGTCGACGGTCGGCCTTGGATAGTGATGGAGTACCTACGCGGAAGGTCCCTCGCCGCGCTGCTGGCCGAACAGGGGCGGCTCGACCCGGCGAAGGTCGCCGCCGTCGGGCTGGGCGTGCTGGCCGCGCTGCGGGCCGCGCACGGTGCGGGCATGCTGCACCGCGACGTGAAACCGGCCAACGTCATGCTCGACGACGACGGCCGCGTGGTGCTCACCGACTTCGGCCTGGCCACGCTGCCTGGCGACCCTGCCGTCACCCGTACCGGACTCATCCTCGGCTCGCCGTCCTACATCGCCCCCGAACGGGTCGAGGGCGGCGAGGTCGGACCGGCCGCAGACCTGTGGTCGCTGGGCGCGACGCTGTATGCCGCGGTCGAGGGCCAGTCGCCGTACGCCCGGCCGAACGCGATGGCCACGCTCGCCGCCCTGGCCACCGAGGAGCCGCCCCCGCCGCGGCTGGCCGGACCCCTCAAGCCGCTGCTGGAGGGCCTGCTGCGCAGGGATCCGCGCCAGCGTATGGGCGCGGCCGAGGCCGAGCGGCTGCTGCGGCGGCTGTCGGCCGGTCAGCGCGGTGGCAAGCGCCCCGAGGGCGTCGCGGGGGCGTTCGCGCCAGGACGTGCCGCCACGCCCGCGCCGCGCTCCGCGACCAGCTCCGCGGAGCGGGCCGTCGGCGCTGCCGCGGTGCCGCCCGCGACGGGCGCAGCACCGGTGGCACGCTCCCGCAAGCGGCGCGCCATGGCCCTGGGCGCCGTGGCAGCGGTGGTGCTGGCCGTGCTGGCGGCCGCGATCGTGCCGCGGCTGAACAGCGAGCCACGCGGCACTGCCGCCGCCGACGGGTCGCCATCGGCGACCGCCGCCTCCTCGGCGGCAGCCTCGTCCAGCCCGTCGCCCACGCCTACCGCACTGCCATCGCCATCACCAGCGGGTTCGGTACTGCCGAGCGGCTGGCACCTCTACCGCGACCGCACCGGCTTCGCGGTCGCCGTGCCGATCGGCTGGAAGGTCACCCGCGACGGCACCATCGTGCGCTTCACGGAGCCCGACGGCGGACGGCTGCTACTCGTCGACCAGTCCGACAGCCCGAAGAAGGACCCCGTCGCGGACTGGAAACGCCAGGAGGCCCGCCGGACCGCCGCCGGCGACTGGGACGACTACCAGCGGATACACATCATCAGCGTCGACTACTTCATCGCCTGCGCGGACTGGGAGTTCACCTATCGCAGCAGATCCGGGCGGGTACATGTGATCAACCGCGGGTTCGTGACCGGGCCGAAGCAGGCGCACGCCATCTACTGGTCCACCCCCGAGTCGCGGTGGAACGACAACCTCGACGAATTCGCCCTGATCACGGCGAGCTTCCAGCCCAATCCGGTGTGAGGGTCAGCTTCCGTCGGCGCGGCTCGGGCCGTAGACGTCCGGGCCTGGGCCGCGGCGTCGCCACACATAGGCGACCAGGGCGTATGCGGCGAGTGCGACGAGCAGGCCGGCGAGCACGTCGGCGACATAGTGGTACCGGGTGTAGACGGTGGCGACGGTGAGCCCGATGGTGAGCGGCAGCAGCGGGTACAGCACCCGCCTGCCCCAGATCCGGGCCGCGGTGAACGAGACCGCCCACGCCACGGCGACATGTGCCGAAGGGAAGCACGTGCCGACCGGATCCGCCAGTGCCATCAGGTGCTGCTGGGCGGGCGCCAGGACGTAGCCCGGCAGAGTCGCGGGCTCGAGCTGATCGGCCAGCGAGTAGGCCGGGCCGCGTACCGGCACCGCGAGGAAGCCGAGGTAGCAGAGGTAGGCGGCGAGGCCGACGGTGGTGACCAGGCGTTCGAGGTCGGCATGGCGGCGGCGGGCGAGCAGCAGCAGTGGTGGGACGACGATGTATAGGTAGTAGCTCATGTAGCAGGCGTAGACCAGCTCGGTGAGCGGGCGGGACGCCGCCGCGCCCAGCCACAGCGCCGGGTGGCCCCCGAACAGCCCGACCTCGGCCCGGTTCATCTCGTCGTCGAGGAACCGCCCGTGCACGGCCAGCGCGGTGCCGCCGACCATGGTGTAGCACACCGGCGCGGCGATGACCGGGTAGGTGAGCCGCAGCGCGGTGAGCGGACGGCTGCGCGGGCGGCGGACGTGGGCGGCGATCAGTGCGGCGGCCGCGACGGCCGTGGCGGCATACGCCGCCAGGTAGGCCCACCAGTGCGGCACCCGCTGGTGGCACAGCGCGACCGTCGTACCGGCGGCGGCGAGGTAGCCGAAGAAGACGATGTCCAGCGGCCGGACCGTACGCCGGTGCGTTGCGGCCACGGTTCGCGGCCGCACGGCGACCGGAAGCGATGTACGCACCTGCCCCGTTTACCCAGCCATTCGCCATCTGAAACGACGCAACATCGCGAACGCGGCGCGCAGGCCCCTTGCTCGGAGTCAGCTGAGTCGGGCGAAGGCGACAGCTACCTGCGTGGTGAATGCGATCTCGGCATCGAGGTCGGCCCGGCCAGCCGTTTCCGGTGCGGGCGCGTCCGGATCGACGGGACGTCCCGCGGCCCGGTCCCGCAGCGCCCGGCTGAGCAGGGCGGCTTCGGCCGCCGGCGGGTCGGTGGGGTCGAGCGGCACCGTGCGCGCCTGGCCGATCCGCTGGGCGGCGGTGGTGAGGTAGGGGCGCAGGTGCAGGCGCCCGTCGTTGATCTCGATGACCAGGCGGGTGATCCGGTAGCGCAGGTTGCTCGGGCGCAGGGCCTGCGGCCGCAGGGCCAGGGCCAGCGGTGACGGCTGCGGGTCGAGGGTGGACTGCGGGAACGCGCGGTGCAGCGCCAGCCACAGCGGATACAGCTGCCGGTACTGCCGGCGCAGGCTCCACCACCCCGAGAGGCGAGGTGCCCACGTGGAGCAGGTGGCGCCGACGAGCAGCAGGTAGAACATGCCGGCCTGGGTGACGCGGGTGACCAGGGCGTTGGACCAGGGCGGGGTGAGGCCGACAGTGCCGCCCAGGGTGAACAGGGCCTTGTTGGTGATGAACAGCAGCCCGAAGGCGCTGCCGGCGGCCATCAGCCGCAAGCCGTACCGCATGCTGCGGTGGTCGACGACGGTGGCGTGGCGCAGGCACGCGTAGACGATCTCGGCCTGGGTGAAACCGGTGGTGGCCAGCATGACGGCGTAGTACGGGCGCATCCAGGCGGCGCGGGCGTAGACGTCGGCGAACTGCGGCACTTCGCGGTCGATCGGGGCGAGCGCGAAGAAGACGACGAGCAGGGCGATCGCCGCGACGAGGACGAGCAGGCGGATGCGGCTGCGTTCGCCGACGTGGTCGGGGTGGCTCGCCCATTGCAGCACCCAGATCTGGGCGGTGCCGGCGGCGACCAGCCCGAGGCAGTCCAGGAGGAGCTGGGCCAGGTGCGGGATGCCGGTCGCGGCGTCGATGGCGGCGTAGATGTCGAGGTTGCCGACGAGGTGGACGCCGACGAGGGCCAGCATCAGCACGGTCGTGGTGTGCGTCGCGGCGGTGCGGGGGCGCCGGATGAGCGCGTGGAGCCTGACGGTGACGACCGCGGCCAGGATGAGGATGGCGACGATGTTGAACGTGTCCTGCATGTAGTTGGTCATGCGAGGGTGTCGTCGGTGTAGTTGAGGGCGGTCTTGAGCCGCTCCGTGACGGGGTCGGCGCGGCTGCCGGCCCGGCTGGCGCGGCGGCGGTGGTCGGCGAAGTCGAGCAGCAGGTGCGAGGCGAGTTCCTCGGCTTCGCGTTCGATGTCCTGGCGGTAGGAGCCGCGGCCGAGCATCCGGATGACGACGGCGGGATCGAGGTCGGGCAGCAGCAGCCGCGCGGCGTCGGCGTCCATGGCGGGGCCGGGGTGGTCCAGGACGAGGTGGGCCAGCTCGTGCCAGATGATCGCTTCCTGGTGCATGGCCGGGGTGCCGGACTGGTAGAACACGTAGTCCTGGAGTCGCCCTTTCACCCACAGGCCGGTGGGGGCGTCGGCGGCGGCGGCGAACGGCAGGAGCAGGATCGGGCGTCGGCGCAGGTCGCCGAGGCGGGCGCAGAATCCGGTGATGTCGGTGACGGGCGGCGGCCCGTTCATGATGCGCCTGCACAGTGCACGGACGTGCTTCATCGCGGTGGCTCCCCCGTGTGGCCCCGGGGTGGAGACCGCTTCCCCGGCCTGTCGAACTCTAACCGAATCCGTCGATGTCCGTCGCGGGTGGACGATCAGGCGGGCGGGGTCGGCCCGTCGTCGGCGGGGGCGAGGCCTTCATAGCGGCGCACCTGGTCGAGCAGGGCGGTGACGGTGTCGAGCCCCTGGGGGGACAGCCCCGCGGCGCGCAGGGCGAGGTCGCGTACGCCGGCATCGCGCATGGCCGCGAGCAGGGCGAGCTGCGCGTCGATCCGCGCGGTGGTCTCGTCGTCGCCGAAGTAGTCCACTTTGACGCCGAAGAACGCGGCGAGGGCCTCGACGACGTCGAAGGAGGGCTTGGCCCGTCCGCCGGCGCGGAGTTTGGACAGGTAGCTGTGGTCGATGGTGGGCCCGTCGGTGGCGGCAGCCCTGCTGTTGACGGCTTCGGCGACCTGGCGGTTGCTGTAGGGGCGGCGATCGGGTCCGTGAACGGTCTCGAATAGATGGTTGAGCTTGTCCGCGAATGTCCGCCTGAGGGCAGGTTCGGAACTGTCGTTCACCAGAACTCCTCTCGCGAATCGGTTGACAACGATGGCGGTCGAACCCTTAGATTACCGGTGTTGCCTATAGGCAACACTCGGCAAGACGGCCTTGCCTACAGTCCCCACGCCTTGCCGCGTGCCTGCTCACCCCACCCCGAAAGCGGACACCCCCATGCTCACGCGCCTCAGACCCGCGTTCTGCGCGGCCGCGATCATTATCGCGGCCGCCGCCGCGCTCCTGACAACCCCCACCCCGGCCCGCGCCGCCCTGCCTGACTACTCCTGCGGCACCGTGACCAGTACCGACACAGCGCTGGCGACCCAGCTCAACGGCGTGCTCACCGACAGTCTGCGCAACGCGATGACCGCCTACCGGGTCTCCTGCGCCCGGGCGATCATCGGCGCGGTGACCGGCCGCGGCCTGCCCACCCGCGCCTCGGTCATCGCCGTCACCACCTCGATCGTCGAGTCCAGCCTGCGCAACAACCCCAACCAGGAGGACTTCGACAGCGTCGGGCTCTTCCAGCAGCGGGCCAGCTGGGGCACGTTCGACCAGCGGATGGACCCGGCCTGGGCGACCAGCGCGTTCCTCAACAAGATGCTCACCTTCGCCTGGCAGACCATGCCGATCGGCGAGGTGTGCCAGGCGGTGCAGGTCTCGGCGTACCCGGACCGCTACCAGGTGCAGGTCGCCGACGCCGAACGGATCGTCGCCGCGATCACGGCCGCCGCGCCCGCGCTGTCCTCCCAGGGCTCGGTCGTGTTCGGCGGCAACCTGTACAAGTTCGTCCGGGCGGGCGACGGCACACTGCGGTACTGGTACGGCAGCGGCGGCCCCTGGAGCGGCCCCAACACCGTGCCCGGCGCCGCGGGCTCGGTCGGCGACCCCGTCGCAGCCGTCTCCGGCGGCAACCTCTACGTCTTCACCACCGGCGCCGACGGCGGCATCAGGTACTGGTACGGCAACGGCGGCCCCTGGACCGGCCCCAACGCCGTGCCCGGCTCTGGCGGCAGCACCTCGCTGTCCAGCACCGTCTTCGGCGGCAACCTCTACGTCTTCGCCACCGCCGCCGACGGCACGGTCCGCTACTGGTACGGCAGCGGCGGACCCTGGTCAGGCGCCAACACCGTCCCCGGATCCGCGGGCACCGCCACCGGAAGCGGCCTGACCAGCCAGGTCTTCGGCGGCAACCTGTACCTCTTCGCCACCACCACCAGCGGCAGCGTCCGCTACTGGTACGGCAACGGCGGCCCCTGGTCGGGCGCCAACACCGTCCCCGGCTCGTCCGGCAGCGGCGCCCTGGCCAGCGCCGTCTTCGCCGGCAACCTCTACCTGTTCACCACCGCCGCCGACAGCACGGTCCGCTACTGGTACGGCAGCGGCGGCCCCTGGTCGGCAGCCAACACCGTGCCGGGCTCCAGCGGCAGCTCCAGCCGCGGGCTCAGCGGCGCCGTCTTCGGCGGCAACCTGTACCTCTTCGCCACCACCACCAGCGGCACCGTCCGCTACTGGTACGGCAACGGCGGCCCCTGGTCGGCCGCGAACACCACCGGCACCACCAACCCCTGACCCCTCCCCCAGGAAAGGCAGACCATCATGCGTACCGGCATCACCCGTCGGGTCGCCGTCGCCGCCACGCTGCTCGCGGCCGCCTTCGGCACCCTCATCACCGCGTCACCGGCGCGGGCGAGCCTGCCCGCCGTCGACCCCTACCAGCCCTACGTCGCCGCCGCGGACTGCACCAGTTCCAAATACGCCAAACCAGGCGTGGTGGCGTTCCGCGACATGACGCTCAGCCGCCTCGGCGGCGGCGACAGCGGCATCGTGGCCTGCACCGGTTACGAGCACATGGAAGGACGGGCCTGGGACTGGACCAACTACACGTCCAACCCCGCCGACGTCGCCCGGGTCCAGACGATGCTCGACTGGATGTTCGCCACCGACGACGCCGGCAACCAGCACGCCATGGCCCGCCGCCTCGGCATCGCCTACGTCATCTGGAACAAGCGGATCATCAACATGTACGCCGCGGACAAGACCTGGCACGCCTACACCGGCGACAACCCGCACACCGACCACGTCCACTTCGCCTTCTCCTGGGCCGGCGCGCTCCAACAGACCACGTGGTTCACCACCAGCCCCCGACCCGACGAGTGGTACCCCGGCTACGTCCCCAGCGGCTCCTCGCAGGGCTCCGTGGTGTTCGCCGGCAACCTCTACAAGTTCGTCCGCGCCGCCGACGGCGGCATCAAGTACTGGTACGGCAGCGGCGGCGCCTGGTCGGGCCTCAACACCGTGCCAGGGTCGGGCGACTCCGGCACCGACCCGGTGGCGGCCGTCTTCGGCGGCAACCTCTACGTCTTCACCACCACCGCCGACGGCCAGGTCCGCTACTGGTACGGCAACGGCGGCCCCTGGAACGGCCCGAACACGGTGCCCGGCTCGGCGGGCACCTACGCCGCAGGCAGCCTGGCCAGCGCCGTCTCCGGCGGCAACCTGTACATCTTCAGCGTCGCCACCACCGGCACCGCGGTCCGCTACTGGTACGGCAGCGGCGGCCCCTGGTCGGCGGCCAACACCGTCCCCGACTCCAGCGGCACCGCCAAGATCGCGAGCGCGGTCTTCGGCGGCAACCTCTACCTGTTCTCGACCACCTCCACCGGCAGCGTGCGGTACTGGTACGGCAGCGGCGGCCCCTGGTCGGCGGCCAACACCGTGCCCGGGTCCGGCGGCGACAGCGCCGTGGCCACCGCGGTGTTCGCCGGCAACCTGTACCTCTTCGCGACCGCGTCCGACGGCACGGTCAAGTACTGGTACGGCAACGGCGGCCCGTGGTCGGGGCTCAACACCGTCCCGGGCTCGTCCGGCAGCAGCAACCGGGGCCTGAGCGGCGCCGTCTTCGGCGGCAACCTGTACGTCTTCGCCAACTCCACCGGCGGCAGCACCCGCTACTGGTACGGCAACGGCGGCCCCTGGTCAACCGCCAACACCATCGGCGCCGCCTAGCCGCGATGCCCGTCAGGGTTGATCACGCTGAGCACTGGCAGAAGGCCTCCGGTCGACCGCGGGTTGCTGACGCCCGCGGTCGACCGGAGGCCTTCATCCGCCGCTACCACCGCGCGTATCTCGTGCGTAGCGCCAGGGTCGTGGCATCGCCCCGTCACCTGGGGTCGACGGACCATACCGTGAAGATCACTTCTGCGAACGCGAGAGCCGGTGCGGTATCGGCCAGGTGGCGACTTCGGTGACCGCCTCGGATCGTGACCACAGGTGTCGCGCAAGGTCGGGGTCAGTGGCCGCGCCGGAGAGTTTCTCGAACGTCGGCCGGGCGGGGCCGAAGGGGCGGCCCGGGCCGATGTGGCGGCCGGTGGGGGCGGCGGTTTCGGTGGCGGCGTAGAGGATCGGGGCGACGGCTTCGTCGACGGGCCGGCGCAGGGCGAGTCCCAGCAGCGTACTGACTGCGCGGTCCAGTGGCGGCGCGTCGCGGTCGAGGCCGGTCTTGGCCATGCCGGGATGGGCGAGCAGGCTGCGCACCGGCGATCGGGCGTCGCGCAGTCGGCGGTCGAGCTCCAGGGCGAACAGCACGTTGGCGAGTTTGGACCGGGCATAGGCGCGGCCGGGCGAGTAGCCGCGTTCGGCGGCGAGGTCGTCGGGGTCCAGGCGGCCGAGGCGGTAGAGGCCTGAGCCGACCGTCACCACGACCGGGTCGCGCCCCGCGCTCAGCCGCTCCATCAGCAGTGCGGTGAGGGCGAAGTGCCCGAGGTGATTGGTGGCCAGCTGGCTCTCGACGCCCTGCGGGCTGAGCCGTCGCGGCACGTTGCCGATGCCGCCGTTGTTGATCAGCGCATCCACGGTGACGGCGTCGGTACGCAGGTCGTCGGCGAACGCGTGCACGGTGTCGAGGTCGAGCAGGTCCAGGCGACGGACCTGGAGATCGGCTCTGGGCTGGTCGGCGATCAGCCGGTCACGGACGTGGCCGCCCTTGGCGGTGTCGCGGACGGCCATGATGACGCGGCCGCCGTTGGCGGCGAGGTGGCGGGTGATCGCCGCACCGAGGCCGCTGCTGGCGCCGGTGACGACGAAGGTGCGGCCGGTCTGGTCGTTGAGGTCGGCCAGCGTCCAGTCTGCGTGATCCATAAGTGCTCCCAGCGCTAAGCGGATTACTTATCCGATTGAAGGGCAGCCGAAGCGGATTGTCAATCCGGTTAGGTAGACTGGCGTGGTGACTCCGCCGCTTCGCGCCGACGCCGCACGCAACCGCGACCAGGTCCTGGCCACAGCACGCCTGGCGATGGCCGAAGGCGATCTCGCCCTGCAACTCAACGACATCGCCCGCCGGGCACGGATGGGCGTCGGTACCGTCTACCGGCACTTCCCGACCCGACGGGCCCTGGTCGAGGCCCTCGCCGACGACGCCTTCACCACTCTGATCGAGGAAGCTCGCGACGCGAGTCGGCACGACGACCCCTGGACCGGGGTCGAGGTCCTCCTGCGCGCGCTGCTCCTGCGGCAGCTGACCGACCCCGCGTTCGCGGAAGTGATCTCCACCGGTCCGGATCAAGACGCCGCCGCACTCACCACCGCGCACCGCGATGCGTTCCGGACATCGGCCCGCGCCGTGCTCGAACGCGCGCGACAGGCACATTCCCTGCGCCCCGACCTCACCGACGACGACCTGCACCACCTGGTATGCGGCACCGCGTTCGCCCTGCGGATCGGCGACGATCCGACCGCACGAATCGACCGGTACCTGCGGGTACTGCTCGACGGCATCCGCACCGGCCAGGCATGACTTCAGGCGGGCGCCCGTCCGCCACTTCCCTGAAACCACGGCGGCGGGAAAGCGCAACCCGAGCCGCAGATTGAAATGTTAGTGACTAACATTTACGGTGGGGTGGTGGACAGCGAACCGGGGGGCCGCCGCGGCCGTACCCGCATGCTCCTGCTGGAGTGCGCACTGGATCTGTTCGAGCGGCAGGGATACGAGCGCACGACTGTCGGCCAGATCGCCGCGACTGCCGGGGTCACTGAGATGACGTTCTTCCGCCACTTCGCGGCCAAGGATCGCCTGGTGGTCGAGGATCCGTACGACCCGGTGATCGCCGGCGCCGTAGCGGCCCAGCCCCGGACGATGGCGCCACTGGCCAGAGCGGTCGCCGGGTTGCGCGCCGCCTGGGGCCGGCTCCCGGAGCCGGAGAGCACCACCGTCCGGCGGCGGGTGCGTATCGCGGCGGCCACGCCGCCGCTGCGGGCCGCGATCTCAGCCAACAATGCCGCCACCGAGCAGATACTCGTCGATCAGCTCGTGGCCGACGGCGCCGATCCGGGTTCGGCGCGGGTGGCGGCCGCCGCGGTGCTGGCCGGCATCACCGCGGCGCTGCTGGACTGGTCCCAGCGCGACGGCGTCGCGTTGACCGACGTGGTGTCGGCGGCGCTGGACACACTGGAGGGACGGCGATGACGGCAGCCCGCATCGAGGTGTGCGGCCTGACGCGCCTGTTCAGCGGCGGCGCCGGGGTTCAAGGCATCGACTTCGACGTGACCGCGGGCGAGATCCACGCCCTGGTGGGCCTCAACGGCGCGGGCAAGACCACGCTCATGCGGCTGCTGCTCGGTATGCTGCGGCCCACCGCGGGCACCGTACACATCGACCGGCAGCCGCTGAGAACCGCTGACTGGTCGAACGTCGGACATCTGGTGGAGACTCCCCTGGCCTACGGCGAGCTGGACGGGCGGGCGAACCTGATGCTGGCCGCGCGCCTGCACGGCGCCGACGCCGGGCGAGCGGCGCGGATGGTCGACGATGTCCTGGCCGAGCTGAACCTCACCCGTTACGCCGCCGTGCGGGCACGCCGGATGTCGCTGGGCAACCGGCAGCGCCTCGGCCTGGCCGCCGCGCTGCAGCACCACCCCCGGGTCGTGGTGCTTGACGAGCCCACCAACGCCCTGGACCCGGCCGGTGTCATCCTGCTGCGCGAGGCCCTGGTACGGCGCGCCGCCGAGGGCGCCGGGGTGCTGGTGTCCAGCCACCATCTCGACGAAGTGGCGCGGGTGGCGCACCGCATCACCGTCATCAACGCCGGCCGCGTGATCGGGACGCTGGACCCGCGGGGCGTCGACATCGAACGGTCGTTCTTCGCGCTCGTCCACGCCGACGACACGTGCCACGATCGGAGCGTGCGGTGAACCTGTCCATGCTCGCGACCGCCGTCGCGGTCGAGGGCCGCAAAGCAGCAGCGTCCCGGGTGCTGACCAGCTCCGCGATCCTGCTGATCGTCGGCGTCGCCGCGCTGGCCGCGGCCACGACAGCGGCTGCCGGCAGTGGCAACGAGCAGCTGGCGGCCAAGCTCGGGCCGCTGGCTGCCACCGGTGGGTGGCCGGCGGTGCTGAATGTGGCCACGCAGGTCACCGCCGCGGCCGGGCTACTGGCCTACGGGGTCGGTTTGAGCTGGATGTTCGGCCGCGAGTTCACCGACGGCACCGTCACCGGCCTGTTCGGCCTACCCGTCACCCGGCCCGCGCTTGCTCTGGCGAAGCTCGTCGTGTTCCTGCTATGGGGTGCGGCGACCGCGGTGGCGCTGACCCTGGCCGTCGGACTGGTCGGGTTCGCCGTCACGGGTCAGCTGCCGCAGCCCGGCGACGTGGCAGGTCTGGGTCGTCTGCTCGCCCTAGCCGTGATGACCGCGGCACTGGCGGTTCCGGCGGCCTGGGCCGCGACCCTCGGCCGCGGGCTGCTCCCCGCGATAGCGACCATCGTCGGCCTGATGGCGGTCACCCAGATAGTCGTCGTGGCCGGTGCCGGCGGCGGCTGGTTCCCGCCAGCGGCACCGGCGTTGTGGGCCTTGCTTCCCGCGACGGTGGGTGGGGCCGAGCTGCTGTTCGCGGCGTTCTTTCCGCTGCTCTTCGGCGGGCTGACGCTGCACGCCTGGCACCGCCTGCAGCTCGATCGGTAACTGAGCGTCGGTCGACGAGCATGCTGCGCCGTCCGCGGCGCTGCCCGGCACGCAGGTGCCGCGGCTGGCCGTCCCGCTTTGCCGGCAGCAGGATCCGCTGCTGCACGGCTGGTCGACGAGGTCGCCGCGGAGGATCCGGGCGTCACCGTTTCCGCAGACCCTCGCGTGGGGTGCCCGCCGCCGGGCATGTGTGCGCTACGGTGTGGGCCGGTGTGCCGGGAAGTCTGGTCGGCGAGCAATGCCCCGTTCCTCAACCCGTGGTGGAGCACGCCGTGATCATTGAAGCTCTGCTGTCCGTCGCCGGTCTGGTGCTGCTGACCTTCGCCGCCGACCACCTGGTGCTCGGTTCGTCGCGGCTGGCCGCCAGGATGCGGATCAGCCCGGTCGTGGTCGGTGTCGTCGTCATCGGGCTGGGCACCAGCGCCCCGGAGTTCCTGGTGTCCGCGCTGGCCGCGGCGCGCGGCGACACAGGCATCGCCGTCGGCAACATCGTCGGCTCCAACATCTTGAACCTGACGCTGATCCTCGGCGTGGCCGCCCTGATCACCCCGTTCGCGGTGGCCTCGACGGTGATCCGGCGGGAGGTGCCCCTTGCGGTCGGGTCGGTGCTGGTGTTCGCCGTTGCCGCCTATACCGGACTGTCGCCGCTGACCGCGCTGCTGCTCACCGCATGTGCCGCCGGCGCGCTGTTCGTCCTCGTCCGCTGGGCCAGAAGCGGCGGCAACCAGGAACTCACCGCCGAAGTCGCCGAGTTCGAAGCCGAAGGCGGGGCGGCGGTCGTCGCGGCCGCCAAGCGCCCGGCCGGCTGGATCGAGCCGGTCCGGACGGTCCTGGGCCTGGCAGGGGTGCTGGCCGGTGCGCAGCTGCTGGTCGCCAACGCCTCGACCATCGCCGAACAGCTCGGCGTACCGCAGATCATCGTCGGGTTCACCCTGGTGGCGCTGGGCACGTCGCTGCCGGAGCTGGTCACCACGATCCAGGCCCAGCGCCGTGGCGAGACCGACCTGGTCGTCGGGAACCTGTTCGGCAGCAACCTGTTCAACAGCCTCGCCGGCGGCGCGTTCATCGGCTTCGCCGCCGGCACCGACCGACCGGGCACGACCACGCTGCCACTGTTGTCGGCGATGCTGTTCACCGCGCTGCTGGCATGGGCGCTGCTGCGGCGCGGACTGCGCCTGACCCGCGTCGACGGCTTGGTGCTGCTGGGCGCCTACTGCCTCACCCTGCCGCTACTGCTGACCTTCTGAACAGTAGGAACCGGGCAGGCGGAACAGCCTGCGGGCAGTTTCGTAGCCCAGTACATCGGGTATCGGAATTTTGCCCGATTTACAGGAGGTTGCCGTGAGCACCGTGACCGAATCAGTCGACGTGCACGTCCCCGTGCACACCGCCTACAACCAGTGGACGCAGTTCGAGTCGTTCCCGAACTTCATGGGCGGGGTGGAGTCGATCAGGCAGATCGACGATATCCACAGCCACTGGGTCGTCAGCGTCGCAGGCGCCAAACGCGAGTTCGATACCGAGATCACCGAGCAGCACCCCGATGAGCGCATCGCCTGGAAGAGCACCAGTGGTGACACCCGGCACGCGGGAGTGGTCACCTTCCACCGGCTCGGCGACAGCGACACCCGGGTGACCGTGCAACTGGACTGGGAACCGGAAGGCCTGGTGGAGAACGTCGGCAGTGCCGTCGGAGCCGACAGCCGCCAGGTGAAGAAGGACACCGAGCGGTTCAAGGAGTTCATCGAGCAGCGCGGTCAGGAGACCGGTGCTTGGCGCGGCAACGTCACGGCACCGGGCTCCCAGCCTGACGCCCGGTGACACCGGGTTGAGCGCGACATCGTCGATGTCGCGCTCAACCGCGCTGGGGGGCGGTCTGCCGTGACTGGCCAGACCTTGGGCCCACGTCTTGCACCCCGGGCCCGCGCGGGTTCTCGCGCAGGTCATGAGCAGCCGCTGTGCCCCAACGCTGCCCGAACCGACGACCAGCGACCGGGTGGGCCAGGTCACAGTTAACCGCACCGCGAACGGGGTACATGTTCGCAAACCAGCGGATCTCGGCACGGCCGCTGCGACATGGCAGGGTAGGGGCATGAGCGACGAGATCAAGACCGCGGTGACACAGCCGTCCGCGGTGAGCGATCATCCGGTTTCGCCCCTGCTCGATCCCGTGACAGCCGACGCCGCTGAGGCGACCGGCCGCGCCGACGACGACGGCTCGGTCGATCCGCTGTGGGCGCTGCTCCTGAACGGCTCCGAAGAGATGATCTTCGCGGTGGACCGCGGCGGCGTCGTCCGGATCGCCAACACCGCCGCCGAGCGCACACTCAAGCTACGCGCCGGCCGCCCCGTCCCCCGCGGTCCCCTCGCCCAGGTTCTGCAAGGACCGCCCGGCACGTTCGAGCTCGACGTGCACGACAGACGCCTGCACGGCCGCGGCGCCACCACCGGGCAGTGGACCGCCTGGTACGTCCGTGACGTCACCGAGCAGGTCATGCGGATCGACGCGCTGCTGGCCGAGCGGTGGCGTTCGGCATTCCTGGCCGAAGCGGGCCGGCGCCTGGGCTCGTCGCTGAACCGCACCCGGGCCGCGCGGACGACGGCCCTGCTCACCGTCCCGGCGCTGGCCGACTGCGCGGTAGTGCTACTCGACGACGACCGGACGCTGCCGTGGTACCGGGTCGATGACGACGACGAACGGACCGAGGCCAGCGGGTCGCTGACACGTGCGCAGCTGGCGCCGGACAGCGCCCTTGACCAGGCGCTTTCTGGTCTCACCGTCCAGGACGATCCGCGCCTGGGCGACGACGTCGGTGACCTGCTCCCGGAAGGGTTCGGGCCGGTGGGCTCGGCGATGGTCGTTCCCCTGCCCGGCCACGGGGCCCCGGTCGGTGCGCTGCTGCTGGCCCGCCATGCCGGGCGGGCGCCGTTCGAGTCCGCGGAGGTCCACCTCGTCCGGCAGTTCGCCGCCAGAGCCGGTGCGGCGATCAGCGCCTGCGCCCTGTACACGGCGCAGGCCGACGCCGCCGACCTGGTGCGCCGCAGCCTTGAGCCCGCGGCACTGCCCAGCGTGCCGGGCCTGCTCCTCGGCGCGGCGTACCGGCCGGCCTGGGAGCGGCTGCGCATCAGTGGCGACTTCTACGGGCTGCGCCCAGGACCGGACGGCATGACGTGGCTGTTCGTGCTCGGCGACGTGTTCGGCAAGGGCATCGAGGCGGCCATCCGCTCGGGCAACGTCCGGCAGAGCCTGCAGGCGCTGTGGCTGACCGGCTCCCGCCCGTCCCGCCTGCTGGAGCTGCTCAACCGGGCCACGATGGTCGACGCGGACCCCACCTTCGCGACGTTGATCGTGGGCGAGATCGCCACCGGGCCGGACGGGGGCATCACGGTGACGCTGGCCACCGGCGGCCATCCCCCGCCGCTGCTGCTGCGGACCACCGGCGAGACGGTGCCCGTCGAGGTGACCGGCACGGCCCTCGGCGTCAGCGAGCAGGCCCGCTTCGGCGAGACCGAGATCGTGCTGGGACCCGGCGACACGATCGTGCTGTACACCGATGGCGTCACCGAAGCCCGCGGGCAGTCCGGCCAACCGTTCTTCGGCATCGACCGGCTCGTGGAGGAGCTCTCCGCGTACCGGGGCACCCCCGCGGCCGTCATCGCCGAACGGGTGGCGCAGCGGGTCAACGACTGGACCCGCGACCGGCTGCAGGACGACGTGGCAGTACTGGTGATCCAGGTGCAGCCACCCGCCTCTCACCTCCTGGAAGGGCAGGCATGACCGCCGCGGTATCGGCCGAAGACCGGGCGCACTACTTCGAACTGGTCGGTCACGGTGCCGAGGTCCCTGCCGTCGACTTCGCCCTCGCCCTGTCCGAACGCGACGTGGCACCGCAGGACATCCTCCTCGACCTGGTGGTCCCGACCCAGGCCAGAATCGGCGACCTGTGGGCACGCAACGAGTGGAGCGTGGCGCAGGAGCACGCCGCCACCCACATCAGCGACCAGGTGGTGGCGGCGCTGGCCACCCGCCGCCGGGCCGAGCACGCCGGCCGGCGCGGTGTGCTGGTCGTCGCCTGCGTCGACGGCGAATGGCACGCGCTGCCGGCGCGGCTGTTCGCCGAGGTGATGCGCTGGGACGGCTGGGACGTGCGGTTCCTCGGCGCCAGCGTGCCCACCCCACACCTCGTCTCCTACCTGCACCGGCACGGGCCCGACGTCGTCGCGGTCAGCTGCTCGGTGCCGACCCGCCTGACCTCCGCGCAGCGGGTCATCGTCGCCGCGCAGGATGCCGGCGTTCCGGTGCTGGCCGGCGGCGCCGGGTTCGGCCCCGACGCGCGCTGGGGCACGCGGCTGGGCGCCGACCGGGTGGCCGCCGACGCCCGGCACGCGGTCGAGGTGCTGCGGTCATGGCCGTCACCCGCGGTCGGCGACGTGGGCGCGGTGCGCGGATCCTTCGTCAGCGACGACGACCACGTGCTGATCGCAAAACGCCGCCCGCAGCTGGTCGCCACCGCGATGGCGGAGCTGGCGCAGCGGATCCCCGCCGTGGCCCGCTATACCGACGCCCAGCGCGAGGCGACCGAGTACGACCTGGACCAGGTCGTCGAGTTCCTGTGCGCCGCGCTGTTCGTCGACGACCCGCAGCTGTTCACGACGTTCATGTCCTGGATGGGCACCGTCCTGACCACCCGCCGGGTGCCGCTGTCCGCCGTCGCCTGCGTGCTCGACACCTACCGGCGCGAGCTGTACGACTTCCCGCGCGCGTTGGCCTACCTGGCCGCAGGCAGGCTCTGCCTGAACGAGACCGGCCTGGAGGCGGGGGCACCGAAGTCCGCCGCCGCGGTCTGAGCCGCGTCGTACGGCAGCACGGTCGTCGTGCCGGCTTTCGGACACGGAACTGTCTCAGGGCTGGCTGCTGATGTCGCGGCACCTGCCATCCTCTGTGGATGAATCCGCTATCGCGACGGCTACCGGCCGTGTTCCTCGTGGGAGTCCTGGCATTCGGAGCCTCGCTCGGCGCGGCGGCTCCAGCCCGTGCCGCCGATGCCAAGCCCCGCTATGCCACGCTGCACCTGTGCGACCCGACCGGCTGTTACTTCGCCTGGCGGGTGGTCGACTCGGATGGGGACGGCTTCTGCGACGCCGACGAACTGATGGCCGGCACCAACCCCCACGACGCCGAGAGCCACCCGCTGCTGACCGTGGTCGTGCAGTTGGCCATTGACCGCAAGCTGCCGTCCTTCGAGGCAGGCCTCGGCGCGTTCCTGGCCGTACCGCAGCAGATCCTCGACGCACGGGCCGAGGCCGGCATCGACGTTCTCGGCGCCTTCGACATGGGCTCCCGGCGCAAGACGATCGAGCACCTCGGCATGACCTTCGGTGAGGTCGACACCAGGGGCGTCGACCTGGATCCGACGCACGGCTTCACCCTCGGGCTCAACGGCAGGGGCGGCAAGGGCTCCATGCCGGGTGTCAAGGTCGGCGGCATCGACGTCGCCCTGCTCTCCCAGGAGGGCGCCAGCTTCAGCTCGCCGGGGGTCGGCAGCCTGATCAGCGTCGGCAAGGACCAGCGGCAGTACACCTTCGGCCAGGAGCACGGCGGGGTCAAGAGCAGCAGACCGACCGAAGACGGCACCGGCACCCGCTACGAGTTCAACGACGGCACCACCCGTACGTCCAGGAGCGACGGCGAGGGCGGCGCCGTCGTCACGACGACCAACTCCGACGGCTCGGAGGGCCCGACCACGGTCGTCCAGCACCAGGAGACCTCCACCGGCGCGCGCGAGAAGAGGTCCACGTTCCTGCCGAACGGCGACACGACCAACGTGACCTACGTCGACCTGCACGAGCACCCGGACGGCAGCTCGAGCGGCCTCGAGGTCAGCACGACCTTCGTCCGCGACGACGACGGCAACGTCATCGGCACGGTCGTGGTCACCACGGCCACGTACATCTCGAAGGACGGGTCCTGGGGTTCGACCTCGCAGGTCGTCCAGAGCTGCGACGCCAACGGCGAGAACTGCACCACCGACGACGCTCACTATGAGGACAGCGACGACCCCGACGACGAGGAGTACGTCGACCCGGACGCCGACACCACCATCGTCACGTTCGAGATGGTCGACAAGACGCTGCGCATGCGGGGCGCCGCGATCACCGTGGTCGACGGCTGGACGGCGCCCGGGTTCGAGAACGACCCGGCGAACCCGAACGACCCGGGCCTCGTGTCGCTGATCGACTCCGACCTCGCCACCGGGTACAGCCTGCTGTCCCCGCCCCGGGTCACCACGGCACAGCCTGAGGGACGTCCCGACCTGCCCAGTCCCAGCGAGGCCGCGCCGACCGGCGGTGGCGGCACCTGCGGCGGCCTGTGCGGTTAGCGCAGACGGTGGTGGTCCCGCGACGGGTGTCGCGGGACCACCACCGGCCGTCGGCCAGCAGCCGATCTGATCCCCTGCGGGATGCTGCCCGCAGGGGTCGACTGCTCGTTTCGCTCGCCGGGCCGACCACTCGCAGCAGTGCGATACGAGGACCCGTGCTCGTCGCTGATGGACGCTGAGCGACCCTGGTCCTTGCTGCTGACGATCGGCGTCCGGGCCGGTCAGCCTGTGCGCACGGGACCGCCCAGCTGCGCGCTTGCCGGAGCCGAGAATCCGCCGCCGTTGGCGGCGATCACCTCCAGGCCCAGCCAGCTGCCCGCGTCCGCTTCGGCCGGGGTGTACGAGCGCGCCGTCGCTCCCGAGATGGCCCGGCAGGAACTGGTACTGGGCGTTGAGCAGCGCAGCCACTGGTAGTGATAGGTCAGTGCGAAGGCCGGGCCGGTCCCGCCGGCCGCCCACGCTCCGGGGTCGGCGACCAGCGTCTGGCCCACCGCCGGGTCGCTCGGGACAGTGGGTGCCGTCCGGTTCGATGGTCCGCAGGTCTGCAGCGTCAGGTAGTGCCAGCGGTCGCAGGATATCGTGACCGAGTAGCTCAGTGAGGAGTTCGCGCTGATGTCCGGGCTGCCGAACACCACACCGACGTACTCGCTGTGGACGCCGGGCCGGTATGCCGACGGTAGGTCCAGCGGGTAGGGCACGCCGTCGGACGGGCCCCAGCAGTGCTGGGTGGTGATGCCCGGGCCGACGACGATCGTCTTGGTCTGGCACAGCGACAGTCCGTCGGCCTGGGCGACGTCGAAGTCCCGGCCCTGCGGACCTTGGTTCCACAGCAGCATGCTGCCGCCGTCGACCGATACCGACGGCTCGTCGGGGATGAGGATGGAGGCGTCGATCGACCTCGTGGGGTCGACGCCGAGACCGAGGCTGCCGGAGACGCTGAGGACGACGGCCTCGGCGTCATGCGAGTCGATGATTTTGCATACGCCGGTCGACGCGCCGGCTATCCCGAGGTTGACGTTGACGTTCGCGCAGGTTCCCGTACCGAGGCCGGTGAGCTGGTTGACCAGGGCGGTGACCCGGTTGACCGCCAGGGCGGCCAGTCCGGGCTGGGTCAGGGCCGCGGCAAACCGCTGGTCGTAGGTTCCCGAGCGCAGGTTCTCGACCCACGCGGGCTGCCTGAGCCCGTCGACCACGGCCATGCCCCGGCCCTGGCCGGTGAGGTTGACGTGCGGGCCGAACCAGATCCACGTTCCGGGCAGGGTTCCGGTGAGGTGGATGAGGCCCTGGTTGTCGAATGTTCCGCTGTCGACGAGGAACCCGTGGGTGAAGGCGCCGTCGGGGTTGTCGAGGCGGACGCTGCCGCCCGCCTCGTTGGTGAAGGCGCAGTCGGCGCAGGTGAAGTATCCGTTGGTCTGGAAGTTGAGCGTGCCGTGGTTTCGCAGGACGAGCCCGGATGCCAGCGCCGGGGTGACCTCCAGCGTGATGGTCGCGCCGGCGCCGATGACAGTTGGCGTGGCGTCCGGCTTGGTGTCCAGCAGGGTGTGCTCACCGAGTACCACGTCGGCGACGTCGAGGTCGGCGGCGATCTTGGCGATGCTGCGGTAGGTGTTGCCCGGCTGGCTGATCTCGCGGCCGTGGACTCTCATCGTGCCCGGTCCGGTGACGCGGCCGTTGATCGTACCGGCGGTGAGCGATGCCACCGGAAACGCTGGATCGTATCCGACGTGCAACGTTCCGCCCTGGACGGTGATCGAGCCGGCCAGCGTCCCGATCACCCAGACGTTGTCGAGGAAGTCCACCGCGGCGGTGGTCGCCGTCGGACCTTCGAGGATGACCTGCCCGGCGCCGCCGCCCACGGCTCCGCCGGTCAGGTCCGCGGCGTACAGCTGGAGGATGCCGGACTGGGCGGTGAGATCGCCGGAGTTGCGCAGCAGCCCGGCACTGATCACGTTCCGGGCCGGTCCCGGGTGGGTGACCGTGCCGGTGTTGGTGAACGATCCCGGGCACAGGCTGATCCAGCCGCCGATCACGTCGCTGAACCGCAGCGTGCCGGCGTTGAGCCAGGACGCCTGACCGCCGCCGCAGGGCTGTGCGATGCCGGGGATGAGGCCCGCGTGGTAGTCGGTGAGGGTGACGTCGACCAGGCCGTTGTTGACCACCTGGACGGCGCCGGAGACGGTCACCGAACCGGTGATGGTGACAGTGGTGTCCGTGCCGATGACCGTCGGCGTCCCGTCGGACTGCGGGGCGAGGTCCGCGTAGTCGCCGAGGATCGCGTGCGCGACCTCCAGATCGGCGGCCACGGTGGCGACGCTGCCGTAGATGTAGCCCGGCTGGTGGAACTCGTGCCCGGTGACCTGGAGGGTGCCGGGGCCGCTGACGCGGCCCGACACGGTGCCCGCCAGCTGGGTCTGCACCGGATACGCTGGGTCGTAGCCGACATGCAGCGTCACCGAGGCCGGAACGACGACGTCTCCCGACAGGATGCCGAGCACCCAGACGCCGTCGCCGAAGCGGACCGCGGAGGTGGTCGTGACCTGGCCGTCGAGCAGCACCTGCCCGGCGCCTCCGCCGACGGTGCCCGCGGTCAGGGTGGCCGAGTAGAGCTGCAGGAAGCCTGCCTGCGCGTCGACGGTCCCGGTGTTGGTGAACTGTACGGCGGCCACTGCGGCGCGGGCCGGGCCGGGATGATGGATGGAACCGGTGTTGGTGAACGAGCCGCGGCACAGGCTGACCATGGCGCCGATGGTGTCGCTGAACTGGAGGACTCCCGCGTTGTGCCAGGTGACCGGGGTCTGGCCGGTGCAGGGCTCGGACAGGCCCGGGGTGCCGCCCGTGCGGTAGGTGCTCAGGGTGATGTCGACGCGTCCGTTGTTGACGACCTCGACGGCACGGCCGAGGGTCACGCCGCCGGCGACGTACACGGTCGTGCCGGCGCCGATGACGGTCGGCGTGCCGTCGGCCTGGGCGGCCAGGGTGGTGTGGTCGCCCAGTGTCACGGTGGCGATGTCCAGATCGGCGTACAGGGTGGCGACGCTGGCGAAGGTGTTGCCGGGGCGGCTGAACTCGTACCCCCCGACCTGCAGGGTGCCGTCACCGGAAACAGTGCCGGTCAGCGATCCGGCGCCCGTCCACTCGACCGGGTATGCCGGGTCGTAGCCGACGTGCAGCACGGCTCCGGCCGGGACGACGACGGCACCGGCCAGGTCACCGACGACCCAGACGTTGTCGGCGAAGCGTACGGCCGACGTCGCGGTCACCGGACCGTCCAGCAGGACCTGGCCCGCGCCGCCGCCGACGGTTCCACCCGACAGCGCCGCCGAGTAGACGTGCAGGATGCCCGCCGTAGCCCGAAGCATGCCGCTACTGGTCAGCCGGGCGGCTGTGAGCACGTCGCGGGCCGTGTCGGGGTGGCTGACCGTGCCGGTGTTGGTGAACGAGCCGGAGCAGAGGCTCACCCGGCCGCCGCCCGCACCGCTGAACAGCAGCGTTCCGGCGTTCAGCCAGGACGCGGGGGCCGGTACGCCGCACGGCTGGACGACCTCGGCCGAACCGGTCGAGCTGTCCACGCGGATGGTGCCGTCGTTGCGGAGCACGATCGCGCCGTCGAGCACGACGGACCCGGTGACCACGACCGTCGCCGAAGGGCCGACGGTGATGCCCGGACCGGTGTAGGTGCCGCCGCTCCACACGGCGTCGGCCGCGAAATCGGCGCCGTCGGCGGTGCTCAGCCCGGCCGTGACCGTGACGGCCCGGTAGGCGGCAAGTCGCCGGAGCGCGGTCGCCGGGATGGCGATGCTGCCGCTGCCGCGCGTACCGGCGGGCAGGCAGGCGATGTCGGCGGAGGTCGGCACCCGTCCGGCCGACCAGTTCTCGGGTGTGCTCCACGCGGTGGTCCCGGCCGCGCCGGTCCACACGTCGGTCGCGCCCCCGGTCGGACAGGTGGTCGCCGGTGTCGTGACCGGTGCCGAGGTCGCCTCCGCCCCCGTGCCGTTGGCATTGGCCGCGGCCACGACGAACGTGTACGTGGTGCTGCCGGTCAGCCCGGCGAAGGTGACCGGTCCGGCCGCGGCCGTACGTGACGGCAGGGCGGTGGTGCCCTCGTAGGGCGTGATGAGGTACTCAAGGACAGGGCTGCCCCCGTCCGAGGCGGGCGGGTCCCAGCTGACGGTGATGCGGTCGGAGCCCGCCGCGGCCGCCGTGACGTCAGGCGGGGCGCTGGGCCGGTCGCTCGCCGTCGCGGTAGCCACGGCGGCCGGTCCCTGGCCGAGGCTGTTGACCGCTGTGACGGTCACGGTGTAGGTGATGCCGTTGATCAGCCCGGTGACCGTGGCGGTCGTCGTGGCGGCGTCGGTGGTGAGGCTCGACTGCGGGACTCCGCCGGCCGTGGTGGTGATCGCGTATCCGGTGATCGGCGCTCCGCCGTCGGAGGCCGGCGGTTGCCAGCCCACAGTCAGCCGGCGGTCGCCCGGCACGGCGGTCACGCCTCGCGGGGCACCCGGCCGGTCCCAGGTCGTCACCGCGGCCGACGGCGCCGAGGCGCTACCCGAGCCGCTGGCGTTGCGCGCGGTAACCGTGAACGTGTACGCGGTCCCGCCGGTCAGGCCGGTGATCGTCGCCGAGGTGGACGCCGGGCCGACCGCCACGGTCGGTTGTGCGGCTGCACCGGCGTACGGGGTGATCGTGTAGCCGGTGATGCCGCTGCCGCCGTCGTCGGTCGGCGGCTGCCAGGACACGGTCGCGCTCCTGTCGCCGGGCGTGGCGGTCACCGACCGGGGCGCGCCCGGCACGGTCACCGGGACCACCTGAGCCGACTCCGCGACGGCGCCGCTGCCCAGGGCCGTGACCGCGGCGACCCGGAAGGTGTAGGCCGATCCGTTCGACAGCCCCGTCACGGTGGCCGACGTGGGCGCCGGTCCGACCGTCATGGTCGGCTGGGCGGCAGCGCCGAGATACGGGGTGACGGTGTAGCCGGTGATCGCGCTGCCGCCGTCGCTGGCGGGCGGCTGCCACGACACCGTGGCCATGGCGTTGCCGGCCACCGCCGTCACCGACCGGGGTGCCGTCGCAAGTCCCCAGGTGAGCACCGGACTGGAGGGTGCCGACGCGGCACCGGTGCCCCACACGTTGGTCGCCGTCACCATGAAGGTGTAGCTGGTCGCCGGCTGCAGCCCGGTGACCGTCGCGCTGGTCGAGGTGGTCGTCGCGCTGGCACCACCCGGCGCGGCGGTGACGGTGTAGGACGTGACGGGCGACCCGCCGCCTGGCGGGGCCGTCCACGTCACGGTCGCCTTGCGGTCCTGCGCCGTGGCGGTGACCGCAGTCGGCGCCCCCGGCACCGAGCGCCACAGCCAGGTCCCGGCCGCGGGCTTCGCCCCGCCGCTGCCTCCGGCCAGGAGCAGTCCTCCGTCGGCGGTCGGTGCGAGTCCCGCGGAGTCACGGGCCGAGGGCGCGTGCGCCGGGGTGAGCTTGGTCCAGGTCGTACCGCCGAAGGTCCAGGTCTCCGCGCTCGCGCTGGTGGCGAGTCCGCCGAAGAGGACGATCTGCCCGGTGGCGGGGCTCGTGGCCGCGCCGGCTCCGGTGCGGGCCGACGGTGAGGTCGTCATCGACAGCTGCGTCCAGGCGGTACCGTTCCAGCGCCAGGTGTCCTGCAGCTTCGCGGTGGCGGCGGATCCGCCGAACAGAATCGTCGAGGCCGAGCCGGGGTCGAACGCCAGTGCCGCGCCGGAGCGTGCCAGGGGCTTGGCCGACGGTGTCACCTGCGTCCAGGTGGTGCCGTTCCAGGTCCAGGTGTCCTGGAGCTTGCCTACGGTGTTCGCGCCGCCGAAAAGGACGATCGTCTGGCGGGCGGCATCCCAGGCGGCTGCGGCGTCCTGGCGGACGCTCGGTGCGCCGCCGGGGGTCAGCCGCGTCCAGGAGCCGCCGTTCCACGCCCAGGTGTCGTTGAGCAGGCCGGTGGCGCCCGTGCCGCCGAAGAGGATGGTCTGCCGGCGAGCGGGGTCGTAGACCATCACCGCGCCCGACCTCGCGCTCGGCGACTGCGCGACCGTCAGCTTCGCCCATGCCGTACCGGTCCAGCGCCAGGTGTCGTTCATCCAGCCGGACGTGGCCTTGCCTCCGAACAGCACCGGTGATCCGGTCTGGTCGGCGGCCAGTCCGGGTGCGGAGCGGGCGGGGGTGGCATCGGACGACGCCTGCGCCCAGTCGTATGGCACTGCCGCCCACGCGGCGTCCGGTACGAACGCCGGGCCGGCGGCGAGCAGGAGGCCGGCCAGCAGGTGTGCCCACCTGCGCCGGGAGGGGCGGTGGCCGGAGGACCTCTTCAACGCGACATACCTCCATCGATCGCACTGATGCGCGCAGATGCGCTGAACCGCAGCGTACGGACGGGTTCTTCGCATTCTCATCAGTTCTTCGGCGCATCAGCCGGTCTCGATCGGAGCCGGTCCAGGGCGTACGGCCACGACCGGCGGTCGATCCAGCTGGCGCAGACCTCCAGCCGGCCCGGCCCGCAGGCCGCTCAGCCGCCCGTTACAGCCTGTCGGTTCGTGGCCACGCACCGTTCCCGCCGATCGCCTGATCGGTCGGCCGGCCGCGCAATCCTATGTGTACACACATCGGACGGGCATCCACGTTGCACCCAAGTCAGCCCGGTCTTAGAAACCGCAGGCCGGGTCCGCCGCCATGGCGCGCGACGACCCCGTCCCCGCATCGCAGAGCGAGACGAGTCGACCGAAAAGACGATCCAAGACATTGACCATGTCTTATATAGTTGACTTTCGATTGACTGCGAGGAGGACCACGCATGCGTACCCCGACGATCCCCGGTACGGTTCGCCGACAGCGGAGGGTCGCCAGCGCCGCGGCTCTCACCCTGACGGCGACGCTGCTGCTCCAGGGCCACCCCGCTCAGGCGGCGGGCCCGGCCGCGACGCTGGACCCGGCAGCCCAGGCCGCGCTGCGTGACCAGCTCGTCGCGTCGGCACCGGTCGGCAGCTCCGCCCGGGTCGACCCGGCCACCGGCAAGGTGGTCCTGCGGGTCCCCGGCACGGTGCCCGCCGGGCTCGCCGCCACGGCCAGCCGCCACGCCGGTCGGGTCTCCGTCGAGACCACCCCCGGCGTGATCGGCACCTACGCCGGCATCGTCGGCGGGCACGAGATAGACGGCCCCACCGGCGGCTGCACCGCCGGCTTCATGGCAGTCGACGCCGACGGGCGCGACTACGCCCTCACCGCGGGCCACTGCACCGCGGGCGGCGGGACGTGGCGACGCAACGGCAACCTCCTCGGCCCCGCGGTCGGCTCGGTGCTGGGCCAGCAGGGCGACTTCGGCGTCATCGAGCTCACCGGCTCCTACGTCGGACAGCCGCTGGTCAACAGCTACGTCAAGCCGCCGTTCCTGTCCACGCAGCCGGTCCGCCAGCTCGCACCCCTGCCCGCGGCGGACCTGCCCTCATGCAAGATGGGCCGCACCAGCCGCTACACCTGCGGATCCATCCTGGCCTACGACGTGACCGTCAACACGGCCGGCGGGCCCATCGGCGGGCTCATCGAGACCAACATCTGCGCCCGCCCGGGCGACTCCGGCGCACCCATGTGGCAGCACATCTACGTCACCAACCCGGTCTCCGCCCGCGCCATCGGCCTCGTCTCCTCCGGCACCGGCAACCTGGAGTGCAGCGACCCGGCCAACCGCACCTACTTCCAGCCGGTCGGCGAGGCGCTGGACTGGTTCGGCCTCAGCCTGATGCTCGCGCCCTGACCTGCGCGTGTCGGGGTCGCACTCGTCAGGTGCGGCCCAGTCATGGCGTGACCCGGCTGAACATCTACCGAACGCCTCACCGGGTCCGACATCCTCGGGCTCGCGGGGCTCGCCGAAAGCGGATTCACCATCTCGGCCCGCAGGTCGTGGGCCTCCTGCGGGTCGAGCCAGTTGCCGCCGTTGATCTGCTCGACCAGCGGCGAGGCGACTGCCGACGCGGCGGCCTCGGTGGCTGCTTCCTGGGTCTGGGTTTCGGTCATCGCGGATTCCCGGCTTCTCGATCGGTCAGGACGATGTGTGGCGGCGGTCCACGCGGAAGGTCAGCCGCTGGTGCGGCGTACCGCGGGCGGCTGCCAGGTTCCGTCGAGGATCGGCTGCCTGCCCCAGTAGGCACGCAGGTACAGGCTGAAGGTGGCCTGCGGTGCGGGCAGCCAGTTGGCTACTCGGTCGCTGGACGGGGCGGTCCCGCCGGCGGTCAGGGTCAGCGACCCGTCGGCGCCGCGGCTGAGGGTCTTGTTCTTGGTGCCCAGCGAGTAGCGGTCGAGCTCGTTGGGGTGGAACAGGTGCTGGTCGTTGTACAGCGTCAGCGACCAGAAGCCGTCGACGGGCGGTTCCTGCCCCGCCGGGAAGGTGATCTCGTAGGTGTGGGCGCCGTCGAGCTGCGCGCCGTCGGCGTCGTAGTCGGTATAGAAGTACTGGGTCTCGGCGGGCCGGTTGTCGAACATGTTGGATTTGGCGGTGCCGGTGCGGTCGAAGTAGTCCAGGCCCCAGACGGCGTTGTTGGTGGAGCGGTTCCAGCCGTTGCCGGCCGGTCTGCCGTTGTGCTCCCAGCGGAAGAACGGTGCGATCAGCTCCTGTTCGGCCTGTTCGGCGGTTTCGACCAGGGTCTTGGCCAGGTCGGTGTCCTCGGCTGCGGCGTCGAGCAGCAGCCGGAACTGGCCGAACAGTGCCTGCTCGCCGGGCAGCGGCGGCGCCTCGTCGAGTGCCTGGGCGAGCTGCTCGAAGAACCTGTCCGGCAGAACCCACTTGGTCTCGCCGTGGCCGTCGGCGGCCGGACCGGGGATGGTCGGGACGTTGGACCAGTCGGTCGTCTGCGGATGTCCGTCGTACTCGGTCAGCGGGTAGCAGCCGATCTGGTTGATCAGCGGTTGGATCGCGGCCCTGTCCTGCGGGGTGTCGTCCAGGAACACCCGCGGGATCACTGCGGCAAGGCTCGTGCTGGAGCGTATGACCGCCTGTATCCCGTCGGGTGCCTGGCCGTTCCAAGCGGGGCCGGCGAGCAGGTAGAGGCCGGGCGGGGTCGCGTAGGGTTTGCCGAGCTGCCCGAACTGGTCGGTGCGGGCGTCGTAGAGCGCGTACACCCAGAACCGGTCGCCGAAGTCGGGCACCTGCAGCACCACGGGCTCCTCGTCGAGCGAGAAGTAGCCCAGGCCGTAGACGACGTCCTGGTTGGGGCAGGTCACGAAGGTCTCGGCGGAGTCGATGTAGTCGTTGAGCATCGCCAGCCGCCCGCGTGGCGCGGCGGGCAGGACGCCGTTGAGTCGCCCTGGCTCGGGTGCCCGCGTGATCGCGGCCCGCCGGTTGATCATGTTGACGATGGGCCATCCCCACAGGTATGCCATCCGGGCCAGGGTCTGGGCGTAGCCGGTGTGCATCCGCACACCGGCCGCCGTGCTGGTCTGCGTATCGGTCGCTTCACGTCCGTCGCTCACCGTCTGCCCCCGTCGCCTCGGCATCGAATCCGCCCCGGTCGGTCGATCCGTCCGTCTTGACCGTAGCGACCAGCAGGGTGGGGCGCTGACGATCGGACGGACTGGGCCGTCGCGCTCTCGCGGCGACGCGACCTGCCGGAACAGGCACTACTGGGCGAATTCGCCGCATTATGCTCGCCGGTGTGCGGGCGGTCGTCCGCGGATACCGACTGCGGGGGTCTTCATGGCGGAGCCGGACCACCCGTCAGCGGGCGGCGGCCCGCGCGTCGACCCGACAGACGGCCTTCAGCACAGTCAGGCACCGCAGTCCGCGTCTTCACGCGTGCTGGACACGGACGGACAGGTCCACGGCGCGGCGCTCACTGCCGTGACCGACCCCGCAGCGGCGCGGCGGGCGGCGCGGCTGGCCGTCGCCATGGGAGCGGCCCACGCGGTGCTGTTCACTGCCGCGTTCCTGATCCTGCACGAGGTTCCGGGCACCGGCGACCCCGACCAGACGGTGCTGGAGTACTACCTGGCCCCTGACACCCGCCACCGGGTCCTGCTGGCCGGGATCTACCTGATGCCGCTGGCGGCGATCACGTTCCTGTGGTTCATCACGACGCTGCGCATGTGGATAGCCCACCAGGGCCGCCCCCAGCACGTGCTGTTCTCGAACCTGCAGCTCGGTGCCGGGCTCAGCTACATCGTGCTCGAACTGGTCGCCGCTGCGGCGTTCAGCGTCGGGGCGGCGGTGGCCCAGTTCGGCGACGGCGTGGCAGACCCGGCCACCATGCGCGGCTTCGCGCAGCTGGGCAAGCTGGTATCGGTGATCCTCGCCATGCGCATGGCAGCCATGTTCGTGCTCACGACCGCGTCTCTGGGCCGACACACCAAGATCGTGCCGAGCTGGTTCCTCATCCTCAGCATCGGCGTCGGGTTGACGCTGTTCCTGGCGGCCACGCTCGACACCTGGTTGCTGCTGCTCTTCCCGGGGTGGCTGCTGGTGCTCTGCGGGATCCTGCTCGCCCGGCTGCGCCGTGCCGCCGAAACGGCGGTCCCCGCCGGCTGAGCACATGCCACCACCACCGACGACCGGCCCGAGGAATGGACCTACGAGATGACCGGTGACCCGACGCCGAACACCGCCGCCAGGCGGCTGCGGGCGATTCCCCGCCCCACCGGCCGCGACGCCGTCGCGGGCTTCGTGACAGGGCTGTTCTCCATACCCGAGGGGGTGGCCTACGCCAGCATCGGCGGCTTCTCCGCGCCGCTCGGTCTGTGGTCCGGTGTGGTCCCGACCATCCTCGGCTCGGTCTTCGCCCGCACCGCCCTGATGGTCACCACCCTCACCAGCGCGATCGCGCTGTCGGCGCGCAGCGTCCTGCTGGCAGCAGGGCTCGACACCGGCGACATCGGCGCGATCGCGACGCTCACCGTCCTGGTCGGCGCCGTGATGCTGATCTTGGGACTGCTTAAGCTCGGCTCGGTCATGTCGTACGTGTCGACGGCCGTGATGACCGGGTTCACCGTCGGCATCGCACTGCAGATCATAGCCGGAGTGATCAAGGACGCCACCGGCTACACCCCTGGCAGCTCCAACACCGTCGGCAAGCTCATCGACGCCCTGATCCACCTCGGCCGGTGGAAGACCCCGGTGGTGATCGTGGCCGCCGCGACCGTCGCCGCGTGGCTGCTGTTCCGGCTCTGGCGACCGACCAGGGCCCTGGCTACGCTGCTGTCCCTGCTGGTGGTGACGGCGGCGACCGTGCTGCTGGGCACCGACGTCGAACGCGTGGCCGACATCGCCGCCATCCCCCGCTCGCTGCCGCCGCTCACCCTGCCCGACCTGAGCACGATCCCCGCCCTGGCCACCGGCGCGGTCGCGATCGCCCTGGTCGCACTCGCCCAGGCGGCGGGCATCGGCGCCGCGGTGGCCAACCCCGACGGCTCCCGGCCGGACGCGTCCAAGGACTTCAACGCCCAAGGCGTGGCCAACCTCGCCGGCGGGCTGTTCGGCGCCCTGCCCACCGGCGGGTCGCTGTCACGCACCGGCATCGCGCAGAGCTCCGGCGCCCACTCCCGCTGGGCGGGGATCTTCGCCGGCCTCTGGCTGGCGGTCATCGTGCTGCTGGTCGGCCCGTACGCGGGCCTGATCCCGATGGCGGTCATCGGCGGGATCATGCTCGTCATCGGCGCCGAACTCATCGAGAAGCGCCGCCACGACATCATGCTCGTGCTGCGCACGTCCTGGCCCTCGGCCATCGCCATGATCGTCACATTCGCAGCCACGACCGCGCTGCCGCTGCAGTACGCGATCTTCCTCGGCGCCGCACTGTCGATCCTGCTCACCTCGATCACCGTCACCCGCTCCAGCAGGCTGCTGGAGTTCCGGCGCAACGACGGCGGCTGGGAGATCAGCGACCCGCCCGCACGCCTGCCCTCAGGCCGCACCACGGTCCTGCACTACGACGGCGCGGGCTTCTTCTCCGAAGTCGGCCGTATCGACCAGGACTGGCCCGACACCGCCGGTGTCACCGACGCCGCGGTCGTACTGTCGGTCCGAGGCTCCCTGGACGTGCCATCGGCCACCTTCCTCAAGGCCCCCCACCACACGCGGCCGACCGGCTCACCCTGCTCGCCCTGCAGGTGCACGGGCAGCCTCTCGAGCTCGACCACGGCTACCCGTGCCGGCTCATCGCCCCCAACCGGCCCGGCGTGCTGCAGACGAAGTGGGTCGCCAGTATCGAGGTGCTGCCATGACCGTCCGGCCCGCCTACTCCGGAGCGACCGTGTGGACCCGGCGCCTGCTCGTCGCCGTCGGGGTCCTCGCCGCCGGATACGGCCTCATCGGGGTCCTCACCGACCCCAGCGTCTCGCTGCCGAACTACGCCCGGTACGCGGTGGCCGTGCTGCTCGGCCACGACCTGCTGGTGATGCCCGCCGCGATCGTGGCCGGGCTGCTGCTCACCCGGTGGCTGCCCGGCTGGGCCCGACCTGTGGTGCAGGGCGCGCTGCTGGTCACGGCCACCCTGACCGTCGTGGCGGTACCGCTGCTGCTCGGCCACGGCCGCCGATCTGACGACCCTTCCGCGCTGCCCCGCGACTACCACCGCGGCTACCTGATCTGTGTGGCCGGGATCTGGCTCGTCACCGCAGTCGTCCTGGGCCTGCGGGCCCGGCGCCGCACCACCGCAACCGATCACGATGGAGAGAAGAGATGACCGTTACCGCCACCATCGGCGTCATCGGCGGGTCGGGCCTCTACAGCCTGCTCGACGGCGCCGACGACATCCAGGTCGACACCCCGTACGGCCCGCCGTCGGACGTCGTCACCGTCGCCCAGGTCGCCGGGCGGACCGTGGCGTTCCTGCCCAGGCACGGCCGCGACCACCGCCACCCGCCGCACCGCATTCCCTACCGCGCCAACCTGTGGGCACTGCGCTCGCTGGGCGTACGCCAGATCCTCGCCCCGTGCGCCGTCGGCGGCCTGCGGCCTGACCTCGGCCCCGGCGCCTTCGTCCTGCCCGACCAGCTGATCGACCGCACCAGCGGGCGCGAGCACAGCTTCGTCGAGTCCGGTGCGGTCCACGTCAACTTCGCCGACCCCTACTGCCCCACCGGTCGGGCCGTTGTCACCGCCACCGCGGGGAAGAGCGGCCTGCCGATCACGCCGACGGGCACCATGGTCGTCATCGACGGTCCGCGGTTCTCCACCCGCGCCGAATCCCGCTGGTACGCCGCAGGCGGAGGCACGGTCATCAACATGACCGGCGCACCCGAAGCCGCACTGGCCCGCGAGCTGGCGCTGTGCTACACCGCCGTCGCGCTGGTCACCGACCACGATGCCGGGGTCGACGGCGACCACGGCGTGACGCAGGACGAGGTCTTCCGCGTCTTCAAGGACAACACCGAACGCATGCGCAACCTGCTGCTGGCCACGATCGTCGGGCTGCCCGCCGAATGTGACTGCCCGTGCGCCGCGTCCCTCGACGGCATGCTGCCGCACTACCTGCGGCCCTGACTCCGCCGCGACACCCGGCCGGTTCGCACCCGGACCGGCCGGGAAGGCGTCAAACGTCTGGACGTCGTCTCGACGGGCGGTCGCGACGATCACCGTTCGTGGGTGCAAGCCTCGGCGCTGGACGGCACCGCGCCCGTGGCCACCGCGCCCGGCTGCCGGAGCCTGAGCCCGCCACACCGGCTGACGTCGCCGATCCTGTGGCCGGCCGGGAGACTGGCCTCGTATCCGCTCAGTGAGCAGCTGTTCTGCCGCGCCATCGCGCCTGAACGGCTAGAGTCGGTGTTGGCGTTCGCCGCTGCTGGATGTCGGCGCAGATCGGCTGTGCGGCCGGGACGGGCCCGGCACTCGGCACTGCCCAGCGAGCGGGGCCCACAGCGCCGCACGTCACCATGGGATGTGGCACGTGCATCAGGCACCAAGGAGACAGCCGCAGGCGTCTGACCGGGCCCGCGACCCGAGCCTTGACGACATCATCGGCAGGCGGTTGCTTCGCCCCGTGTTCCAGCCGATCGTGGCGATCTCCGACGGCCGCGTCGCGGGCTACGAGGCCCTCATCCGCGGCCCGGCTGACAGCGTCCTGCACTCCCCCGCCCAGCTGTTCGAAGCAGCCAGACCTGCCGGGCGCACCGCGGAGCTCGACTGGATCGCACGCTCCGCGACGTTCCAGCACGCGCTGGACGCCCGCCTTCCTGAACACCTGCCGCTGTTCGTCAACGTCGAACCGGCGTCGCTGCGCGCCGCCTGCCCACCCGACCTGATCGCGGTCAACGAACGCGCCTACCGCGAGCTGCAGGTCGTCGTCGAGATCACCGAGCGGCAGCTCGACCACGACCCGGCCGCGCTGGTCGCCTCGATCACCAGACTGCGAGAGCGGTCAGCCCGCATCGCCCTGGATGACGTCGGCGCCAACCCCTCGACTTTGGCCACGCTGCCGCTGATCGCTCCCGAGGTCATCAAACTCGACCGCGGCATCGTGCACAGCCGCGGCAGCCGCCTGGCCTCCCGTGTGGTCAACGCCGTCCTGGCCGAGTCCGAACGCACCGGCGCTGTGATCCTGGCCGAGGGGATCGAAACAGACCGGGACCTGACCGTCGCCGCCTCGATGGGTGCGACCCTCGGACAGGGCTGGTTCTTCGGCTACCCGGGCGCGTTGCCGCACCACCACCCGCCAGCCGGCCCGGAGCTGCCGCGGATGCCGACGGGTGATCTGGCCGCGAGGACTCCGTTCGAACACGCCCGCCGCTTCCGCACCGCCCGGTCGACCACCAAGGAACTGCTGATCCCACTCAGCCGACACATCGAGAGTCAGGGTCTGTCCAGCGAATCCTCGGTGCTGCTGTCGACGTTCCAGCACCACCGGTACTTCCTACCGACCGCGCGGCGCTACCGGAACCTGGCCACCCGCGCCTTCGTCGTCGCCGTCTTCGGCACCGACATGCCCGGCGAGCCGTGCCCCGGCGTACGCGGCTCAGCTCTGCGTGCCGACGACCCGCTGGTAGCCGAGTGGAATGTCATCGTGATCGGCACCTACTTCGCCTGCGCCTTGTTCGCCTGCGACCGCCGCGCGCCTTCGACCAGCGAGAACAGCCGCGAATTCGACGTCATAGTGAGCTACGACCGCGACCTCATCATCGACGCCGCCCGCACCCTCGTGTCACGACTGCCCGCCGTCACGGGGTGATCATCACCCGAGAGGGACGCCTTCGTCGGTGTGAAGGTTGCCGGCGCCGGACTTCCGCTGATAGCCCCAGCCGGAGATGCAGCCGACGTCGGTGAACGTGTTTTCGATGTAGTTGCCGACGCAGGTGTACATGCTGAGGTCGACCTTGCAGCCGTTCCGGTGGCTGCAGGTGCCGCCGGCGTGGCCGGTCTCGGTGCCGGCGGTGATGTTGACGGCGCAGCCGCTGGCGGATTTGAGGAACGTGGCGGCGTGTGCAGAGCTGGCGAACGCCGGCACCCGGGCCACGGCGGCTGCCGCGATCACGGTGACGGCACGAGGGGCTTGCCGGGACAACCGGGCAGTGAAGACATCTTTCGACTCCGAGTTGTTACATGAAACTCGTCGACATACGACATTGAGCTCGATTAATGTCTGGCTGCTTCTCTTTAGTCCCTGCATGGGAGGTCCCGTGTCCGTCCAATCCCCCCTACGTCGCCGACTGGCAGCCATCACCGGTGGAGTCGCACTGGCCCTCGGCGCCGCCCTGGCGGTGCCTACCGCCGCCCACGCCAGCCCTGACTACGGCCCGGCCGCCTGGGTGCCCGCCAGCACCAGCAACTACACCGACGCCAACCGCGAGTCCGACTACAACATCAACTACGTGGTCATCCACACCGTCCAGGGCTCCTACTCCAGCGCCATCAACTGGTTCCAGAACCCGTCCGCCCAGGTCAGCGCACACTACGTCGTCTCCAAGACCGGTGCGGTCACGCAGATGGTGCGCGAGTCCGACATCGCCTGGCACGCCGGCAACTGGACCTACAACACCCAGTCCATCGGCATCGAGCACGAGGGCTACGTCGAGCAGGACGGCTGGTACACCGAGCAGATGTACCAGGCCTCAGCGGCAATCGTCCGAAGCGTGACCAGCAAGTACGGCATCCCCCGCGACCGGGCGCACATCATCGGCCACAACGAGGTCCCCGGCGCCACCCACACCGATCCCGGCTCGAAGTGGAACTGGACCTACTTCATGCAGCTGGTCAACGGGACCACCCCGCCCGCGTGGTCGCAGACCGTGGACAACTCGACCGCAGGCCGCTTCACCGCCTCGGCGAACTGGAGCACCTCCACCTATTCGACCCAGCGCTACGGCGCCGACTACCGGTACGCCAACCCCCAGGCGATCTCCGATGCCGCCTGGTACAAGTTCAACATCCCGGCCACGGCCAGCTACAAGGTCGAGGTCTGGTACCCGGCCCTGCCCGGCTACAACGACTCCACCCCGTACGTCGTCGTGACCACCGGCGGCAACCAGTCCGTCGTGGTGAACCAACAGGTCACCGGTGGTAGCTGGCGCACCCTGGGCACCTTCACCCTCGCCGCCGGCGACTACAACGCCGTCGGCGTAAGCCGCTGGACCAACGGCACCGGCTACGTCATAGCCGACGCGGTACGCCTGACCCGCGTCTAGCACCGTCGGTGCTGGAGCGGGCACCGCTCGTTCCAGCACCGACGGCCCTATGCCAAGGGCACTTCCCACTGGGCCGGTGGATGCCAGCCGGTCGAGGCCAGAAGCCCCGCAGTGCGGCGACTCTTCCCATCCATCGACTTCCATTATTTACTGTGTCGTACGACGAATCTGGAGGTTCAACATGGAGATGTGGCGACGGGTCCTCGCGCGGGCATTGTGCGGGGTGACGGTCCTGGCAACGGCCGTGGTCGTGACACCGGCGCCCGCTCACGCCGTCGGCGTACGGGCCGCCGTGGTCGATGCGGCAGAGGCCTATCTCGGCACTCCCTACCGGCTGGCGTATGGCTGGACGTGCGGAGTGCAGGCGGTGGACTGCGAGTGCCTGAACCGGCACGCCATCTGGGACGGTACGGAGCGGGCCACCGGTCGGGGTCTGCAGTTGAACTACTGGCTGCAGGGTCAGATCAACCAGGGCCGCCGGGTCAGCACGCCGAGGCCCGGGGACCTGGTGTTCTGGGACACCGACCCTCATGACGGCATCCGTTACGGCGGCGATCTGGACCATACCGGCATCTACGTGGGCGACAACAAGGTCATCGACGCCAACGCCTACTACGGCTACGCCAAACGCGACACGGTCACCCTCGGCGGCACCGAACCCGATCCGCTGTTCATCGACGTACTGACTCCCAACGGCTACTGACAGCTGGGGTGCTACGGCTTCTGCAAGTCGCGCGGTTCACCGGTCGTCGCGCAGGAGCCGCAGTACGCGGTCGACCGGCATGCGAGGGACCCGGTTTCCGTCGCGGCCGATCATGTCGCCGTCGACGAACAGGGCGTTCAGCACGGCCTCATCGACGGCTTGCGCGCATGCGGCGAAGAACCTGCCGAGGTGGGACCAGGGCACCAGCGTCATCTGCTGCTGCGCTCGGTGACGTCGTCGGGGTACTGCGACCCGGTGGTCTGCTGGGGTGCGGCCGACAGGGCCAGGAACAGGTCGCCGGATAGTTGCCACTGGGCCGCCATGCCCACCTCGACGCCGGGTAGTCGGTGATCGCGTTGCAAGGGCTGGGATCGCCGGGCAGGACAAGCCCGGCGCGCCTGGCCCGCATGCCGTTGTGTTCTTATTCTTCGTACATGGTCGCAAAGAATACGCGTCCGGATGGCGGCAGCCCAGGCGTTACGGTGTACTCATCAACGGTGGACGGGAGCGAGGATGGCACGCCCAAGACGTCAGGACGAGCGCCGCGCTCACCTGTTGGCCGCCGCACGCGCGGCGATCATCGGGCGCGGGCTGGCCGATGTCCGTGTCCGTGACATCGCCGACGCCGCCAAGATGTCACCGGGCACGGTGACCTACTACTTCCGCGAAGTGCAAGACCTGTTCCAGGACGTCTACGACGAGGCTGTCGAACGCTTCTACCTGCGTCGTGCCCGCGCGAGTGCGATGCACGACGACCCAAGGCACCGCCTCGCCGCGATGATCGAATCAGGATTGCCCACGGGACCCGATGACGAACTGTGCTGTCTGCTCTACGAGTTCTCGCCCCAGGCACGACTTCGTCGTGGCGAGGCGACTTTGAGACGAAGCCTGTTCGACCGCCAGGCCGAGATATACGAAGCCATCCTCAACGACGGCGCCCGCCGCGAACTCATGACGCTGACCGCACCCGCTGTCGATGCCGCACGCAACCTCGTCGCCTTCGAAGACGCCTACGGGTACCACATCATCGCCCGAACGTCGCTGGGCCGCAGCGAGGCTCTACGCCTAATGCGGCAGTACGCGGCCATGGTGACCGGCCTGACTACCGTCGACGATGCATCACGCTCGTCCCTTGATCGGCCAGCTGTCGGCGCCGATGGACTTTGACGGAAGGGCATCAGGCCGTGCGGGCATCGGTGCGCCTCGAAGCGCCGGGCGACTCGTCGCACAGCTGAGCCGTGATCAGCCTTGTGCCGCGATCGGGTCGACCATGCGTACGACCGCCGACCGGAGACCTCGGTCGCGACCGTGCATAGCGTCAGCATCCAGGCGATGTCTGCCGGCCTGGGTGGGACCGGTTCTCGCTCGCGCGAATCCGGGCGGGCAGTGCAGTCGTCGTCGCTGTGAGCATGATGATCGTTGCCGGTGCTACACGGTCCGGATCTGTTGGGCGATGAACGCCGCGACGGCCTGGTTGACCGCGGCTGAGCGGATTGACTCGAACAGGTCGAAGTCGTGGTGTGCGCCGGCAGCTCGGCGTACCGGACTGGAGCGCGCGACGCTGCTTGTGACCGTTCGGCAAACGCGCGCGCGTGCGACGCCGGTACTACGAGGTCGTTCTGCCATGGATGACCAGCAGCGGCGGCCCGTCGCGTAGCGTGAGGTCGCCGTAGTATCCGTAGCGGCCGATGAGCCCCGCGATGGGGTCTGTGCTCTCACCGACCGCCCGTATCGCGAGGTATGCGCCGGCTGAGCTGCCCGCGATGAACAGCGCCTCGGGATTGCCGCCGTACTCGGCGGCATGCATGCGTACCCAGGCGATGGCGCCCGGCGCAACAGGGCGGTCGCGACCCGGCGACCGTCGGCTGGTCGGAGGCGAGGAGCAAGCGCACGCCTCTGATCCTCCACGCCCGGGCCATGCCGGCGAGGTCACGGCCCGGGGAAGCGCTTGTTGGCCGATACCGTGGCAGCGACGTCGCCCCGATGCCGGCCGCGCCTCGACTCAAGCCTCAGCTGAGAGTGACGATCTCATTCCTGCAGGACGCGCTGCGGCTTGAACCGGCGAACCTCCTGCGGCCAGCCGCATGCCTGCGCGATCTTGCCGGCCCACATCCGGGCGGTCGCCTCATCCGGCACGTTCACGATGGTCAGGCCGCCCAGGAACTCCTTGCTCTCGACGTAGGGCCCGTCGGTGAAGACCACCGCGCCGCTGGTGGCGTCCGCGTTGAAGACCGGGCCGTCCTCTTCCTCCAGGCCCCCGGCGAAGACGAATGCCCCGGCGGTCTTGATCTCATCGACGACCGCCCTGGCGAGTGGACCGCGCCCGCGGAACCACTCCTCGGTGTGGTCACCCACCCACTGCTGATTGAAGTAGATGAGGTACTCAGCCATGTCCGCTCCCTCTGATCGTCCCCGGACCCGACGTCCGTGTCTGCATACGCTACGAACGGCATCCGGCGGATCCGACACTCTCCAGCTTGATTTCTGTCAACTGGTCAACCGTCGCGCTCACCTCGGCAGGAGCGTGCCTGAGTCGTCCGAGCACACACGTGCCGGCACTGCGAGGACGGTGAGGAAGGCCGCCGCCGGTACAAGCCCGGCATGCCGTTCCCGGCGAGAACATTTCGCGGATCAGGCGGTGCGGATGCGCAGTGACTCGTACGTCGGCACCAGCACCCGCCGCGCGGGAGCCCGGGACACCACCTGCCACGGCCGCCCGTCGGCGGTCAGAGCCTCCAGCAGCCGGGTCAGCTGCACCCGCGCCACCGCCGCGCCCAGGCACAGGTGCCGGCCGGCGCCGAACCACAGCTGCCGGGTCTCCGGCATGTACTGCCGGGTGATGTCGAACGGGCCCGCCTTGTTGTCGGCCACGTAGGTCAGCATCATCACCCGGCCGTCGCGGCGCAGCCGCCGCCCGGCGGTCTCGGTGTCCCGGGCGATGTGCCGCCCGATCACCGGCGCGGGCGTGGTGACCCGCAGGCCTTCACGCACCGCGTTGGCGGTGAGCCCGGCGTCGGCCAGCAGGCGGTGCTGTTGGCCGGTGTCGTGCAGCAGCGCCACGGTCCGGGTCAGCGACGACGCGCCGGTCTCGGTCCCCGCGATGACCAGCAGCGTTGTCAGCCCCTTCGCCAGGTCGAGCCCGAGGCCCAGACCTCGGCAGCGGCCCAGGAGGGTGTCCGGCCCACCGGTGCGGTAGGCCCGCTCGACGTCGGCGGTGATCGCGTCGACCAGCCCGCCCGCCTTGGCGATCACCTCCGGCGCGAGCGCCGTGGAAGCCTGCGTGCCCAGCGCCAGCGCCGCCAGCCGCTCGGCGGAGGCGAACAGCGCCAGCGCGGCCTCGTCGTCGCAGACGGCCACCCCGAGCAGGTCGGCGACCGTGTACGCCGACGTGGTGCGGACCACGGCGGCCAGGTCGACCTCCTCGCCGGCCGCCAGGCGGGCGCGTAGCCGCGCGTGGTGCGGACCCTGCACCCGGTCGACCAGCCGGCGGGCGCTGTCCTCGGTGAACAGGTCCCGGGCCAGCGAGCGCAGCTCGGCGTGGCGCGCTCCGGCGAAGAACGACGCGAACTCGGCTCCGAACAGCTGACCCCACAGGTCGCCGACACCGCCCTCGCCCACCATGCTGAACGAGGGATCGTTGAGGATGCGCCGGGACAGCACCGGGTCGGTCACCACCCAGCCGAGCCGGGGCAGCCGCACTATCGGCCCGAGCACGCGGCCCAGGGTCAGCAGCGTCCACAGCGCCGGGTTGCCCGCTCGCAGCAACCGGGCCTCGTGCCGGCGGGCGTGTGCGTGTTCTGTCACCAGACCGTGAAGCATTTTCGCCCTCCGACTACCGTGCACGAATGGTAGGCCATGCCGGGACGCTGCTGGGCGGCCCGGCCGTGCAGGAGGTGGGATGAGAGCCAGGATCGTCGGGGTGGAGGCGCACCTGCCGCCGGTGCTTGTCAGCAGCGCGCAGGTGGAGCGCCGGATCGCCGAGCACAGCCCGGGGTTCGTGCCGCACGCCTCCATCGTGGAGCGGCTGACCGGCATCCGGCACCGGCACTACGCCGCCGACGACGTGCAGGCCTCCGACCTGGCCGTGGCCGCGGCCGAGAAGCTGCTGGCCGGGCAGGGCCTGGGCGTGTCCGAGGTGGACCTGATCGTGTTCGGCTCGGCGTCGCAGGACCTGATCGAGCCCGCCACCGCGCACATCGTGGCCGCGAAGCTCGGCGCGAGCTGCCCGGTGTTCGACGTGAAGAACGCCTGCAACAGCTTCCTGAACGCGGTGCAGCTCGCCGAGGCGCTGATCGTCACCGGCCAGCACCGGCGGGTGCTGGTCTGCTCGGGGGAGGTGCCCTCCCGCGCGATCCGCTGGCAGGTGCGCGACCGCGCCCAGTTCGTCGACGCGTTCGCCGGGTACACCCTGTCCGACGGCGGGGCGGCGATGCTGCTGGAGGCGGCCGCTTCGGGAGGGATCTTCCACCGGCGCTTCGCCGCGGACTCCACCGCCTGGGACGTGGGCACCTTGCCGGCGGGCGGCACGATGCGCCCGCGCGACCTCGACGCGACTTTCTTCAGCGGCGACGGGCGGCGGCTGCGCGATGTGTTCGTCCGCAACGGTGCCCGGCTGTTCCTGGAGGCGCTCGGCGACACCGGCCTGAGCTGGGACGACTTCGCCGTGGTGGCGGTGCATCAGGTGGCGCTGCCGTACCTGGAGCAGCTGCGCGCCGGGCTGGGCGTGCCGGCCGACCGGCTCGTCGTGACGCTGCCCGAGCACGGGAACCTGGCCAGCGTCACGCTGCCGTTGCAGCTGGCCACCGCGATCCAGGACGGGCGGTGCGGGCCCGGTGACCGGGTGGCGCTGATCGGCCTGGCCGGCGGGGTCAGCCTCGGCGTCATGTTCGCGGAGCTGTGATGGGCCACCCGCTGTGGGTCGTCATCCCGGCGTACGACGAGCAGCGTTCGATCGGGGCGACGCTGCACCGGCTGACCGAGCAGACCGACTCGGCGTTCACCGTGGTGGTCGTCGACAACGCCAGCACCGACGGCACCGCTGCGGTCGCCGCCGGGTTCGCCGACCGGCTGGACCTGCACGTCATCACCGAGCCGGTGAAGGGCACGGGCGCGGCGGCCGACACCGGGATGCGGTACGCGATCGCCCACGGTGCGACGCTGCTGGCTCGAACCGACGCCGACTGCCTGCCCGCGCCGGGCTGGGTCGCCGCTGTGCGCCGCGGCTTCGGCGACGGGCTGCGGATGCTGAGCGGCCCGCTGCGGCCCCGTGCCGACGAGTTTCCGCTGCGCTGGTGGGAGCGGCGGCTGCTGCCCGCCGTGGTGTCGGTCGCGGCGGCGTTCGGCCGGTTCCGGCCCGGCAACCGCGACCGGGCGTACGTCGGCCCGTACGTGATGATGCCCGGCTGCAACCTGGCCATCACGGCCGAGCTGTACGAGGCGGCGGGCGGCTTCCCGCGTACCCGGATCGAGGACGTGCACGAGGACCGGGCCCTGGTCAACCGGGTGCGGCGGCTCACCGGCGCCTACGGCCTGCGCCGCGACGTGCTGGTGCACGGCTCGGTCCGGCGGCTGCGCGCGTACGGCCTGGTCGGGACCCTGGCCTGGTACGCCGACCACCGCTACACCCCCGACCGGGTGGACATCCGGTGAACCCGGGGACCTGGGAGCGCCGGCTGTACCGGCGCGCGCACCCGTTCGCGTACCCGCTGCTGCGGCTGCTGGCCCGGCGCGGTCCGGTGGTGCGGGTGCCCGGTCTGGGCGTCGTCGTCAACGACGCTGGCCTGGCCCGGCAGGTGCTGCTGGACGGCGAGACGTTCCGCAAGGACGGCCCCGGCTCGTCGGGTGACCTGTGGACCCCGATCCTGGGCCCGTCGGTGCTGCTCAACATGGAGGGTCCGGCGCACCGGGCGCTGCGCGGGCGGCTGGCCGAACTGTTCACCCCCGGCTACGCCGACCGGCTGTGCGAGCGGGTGCTGGCCGGGCCGCTGGCGCAGCTGTCCGCCCGGCTGGGCCGCGGCGAGCCGGTGGATCTGGTCGACGCGATGCGGGTGATGGCGGGGGCGGTCATCTGCGCCGTCGTCGGGCTGGACTCCCGCTCCGAGGACGACCACCGGCGGATGTTCCACCGCGGCGAGCAGATCGTGTCGATGGTGACCCTGCGCACCCGGACCCTGTCCCCCGCCCAGGCCCGCCGCGCCCGCGAGGTCCTGGAGCCCGTCGGCGACGTCGCCGCGCGTGCCTACCGCGCCGGGGACGAGGCCACCGTGATGGGCCGGATGCGGGCGCTGGGCATCTCCGAGGAGCAGGCGCGCGGCGCGGCGGGCGCGTTCTTCCTCACCGGCACCGAAACCGTCGCCACGCTAGTGCCGCGCCTGATCGCGCTGCTGCACGACGCCGGTGACCTGGACCGGGTCGCCGCCGACCTGACACTGCTGGACCCGGCCGTGGATGAGGCGATGCGGGTCAGCACCCCGACGCCGGTGATGCTGCGCAGCGTGCACGCCCCGGCCGCGATCGGCCCGGTGGCCGTCCGGCCCGGGGACCGGGTGCTGCTGGCCACGCACAACTGCTGCCAGGCGTACGGGCCGTTCGACCTGGACCGGCCGCACCCGCCGGAGCTGCGGCGGCTGTGGTTCGGGGCGGGTCCGCACTTCTGCATCGGCTACCCGCTCGCGATGGCCGAGATCCGGGCGGTGGCCACAGCTGTGCTGGCCGCCGCGCCGCTGCGGATCGTGCGCCGCCGCGCCGCCCGGGGCGTGCTGATCCCGACCTACCGGGAGCTGGTGGTGTGCCGATGAGCCTGGTGGAGCAGGTGCTCGCGCAGGCGTCGCGGACTCCGTCGGCGGTGGCCCTGGTCGCCGGCGACGGCGCGGAGCTGACCTACGGGCAGCTGCGCCGGCAGGTGCTGGCGGTGCGCCACGGACTGCGCGAGCACGGGCTGCGGCCCGGCGACGGGGTGCTGTTCTCGGTGCGGCCGTCGCCGGAGTCGCTGGTGCTGGCCATCGCCGTGGTCGCCGCCGGCGGCTGCGTGATCTTCGCCGACCCGGGGGCGGGCCCGGAGATGTTCACCGCCCGCATGCGGCTGGCCCGCCCGCGCTGGTCGGCCGCCGAGTCCCTGCTGTACGCGGCGAGCCGGCTGGCGCCCGTCCGGGCGTACGCCCGCCGCCGGGGCCTGCTGCTGCCGAACCTGTCCACCCTCGACGTGGCCCGTCACATCCGCACCGGACGGTGGCTGCCCGGCGTGCCCCGGGGCGCGCTGTCGCTGGACAGGCTGCTCAGGATGCCGCCCGCCGAGCCCGACTCGGTCGCCGACCCGGACGCGCCGGCGGCGGTCATCTTCACCTCCGGCACCACCGCGCATCCGCGCGCGGTGGTGCACACGGCCGGATCGCTGTCGGCGGCCCTCGGGCTGCTGCGCGAGCGGGTGCCGCTGGGCCCCGGCGACGTCGTGCACACCGACCAGCTGATGCTGGGCCTGCCCACGCTCGCGTCCGGGGCGCGCTGGTCGCTGCCGCCGCTGACCGGCGGCGCGGCGCTGTTCCGGGAGCAGTTGCGGCAGCGGCGGGCCACCCACACGTACTGCGTGCCGGTGCGGCTGGCCGAGGTCCTGGACGCGGCGACCGGCCCGCTGCCGTCGAGCCTGCGGCACATCCTGCTGGGCTCCGCGCCCGCCCCCGCCGGGGTGCTGCGCCGGGCGGTCGCCGCCGCCGGGCCCGCCGAGGTGCTGTCGGTGTACGCGATGACCGAGATGCTGCCCGTCGCGATCGCCACCGCCGCCGACAAGATCGCCCACGTCGCGGGCGGCGCGACCGGCGACCTGCTCGGCGAGCCGCTGCCGGGGGTGCAGGTCAGCGTCGCGGCCGACGGGGAGCTGCTGCTGGCCGGGCCGAACCGCAGCCCCGGCTACCTCGGTGAGCCGCCGACGCCCTGGCTGCCCACCGGCGACCTGGCCCGCGTCGACGAGGCCGGCCGCCTGGTGCTGCTCGGGCGCAAGAAGGACATGCTGATCCGCGGCTCGTTCAACCTCTATCCCGGACTGTACGAACCGGCGGTCGCCGCGCTGCCCGGCGTCGCGGAGGCCGCGTACGTCGGGGTGCCCGACGCAGAGCACGGCGACGAGCGGGTGGTACTCGCCGTGGTCGCCGACGGGCCCGCCGCGGCCGCCGTCCTGCCCGCCCGGCTGCGCCGTGACCTGCCGGGGGTCATCGACCACGACGCGCTGCCCGACGACATCGTCGTGCTGCCCCGGCTGCCCCGCGGCGGACGTGGCCAGAAGATCGACCGGGCGGCCCTGCGTGAGCTGGTCGCGGAGGTGGTCGTCCGGTGAGGATCGCGGTGACCGGGGCGTCCGGTTTCGTCGGCGGGGCCGTGTGCCGGGCGCTGACCGGTGCGGGGCACGAGGTCGTCGGGTTCGGCCGCCGCCCGTCGCCGGGGCCGGGCCACCTGGGCGCGGCCCGGTACCGGCAGTGGGACCTGACGGGCGGCCCGCTCGCGGACCCGCCGCCGGTGGACGCGGTGGTGCACTGCGCCGGCACCGTCTCCGACTGGGGGCCGCGCCGGGAGTTCTTCGCCGTCAACGTCGGCGGGACCGCCAACGCCCTGGCGACCTGGCCGGGGGTACGGTTCGTGCACGTCAGCACCGCCAGCGTGTACGACCCCCGGCGGCCCACGGTCATGGCGGCCGAGCACCTGGCCCCGGTCGGCCGGTACCTCAACGCCTACGGCGAGTCCAAAGCCGCGGCCGAGCGGGTGGTGAGCACCGCGGACCGGCCCGCGATCGTGCTGCGCCCGCACGCGATCTACGGACCCGGCGACCCCACGCTGCTGCCCCGGGTGCTGGCCGCGGTACGCGGCCGGTGGCTGCCCGCGGTCGGCGACGGGCGGCAGCTGATCAGCCTCACCTCGGTCGGCAACCTCGCGCAGGCCTGCGTGCTCGCCGCGTGCGGGCCGGTCGAGCGAGGCGTCTTCAACGTCACCGACGCCGCACCGGTGCCGCTCGACGACTCGCTGCGCGCCATCCTGGCCGCCCGCGGTATCACCGCCCACCCGGTGTACCTGCCGCTGCGCGCGGTGTGGCTGCCGGCGACCGTCGTCGAGGCGCTGTACCGGCTGGTCCGGTACCCGCGCCCGCCCCGGCTGACCCGCTACGCGATCAGCCACCTGGCCGTCGAACGCACCCTCGACATCACCGCGGCCCGCGACCAGCTCGGCTACCGCCCCACGCCGACCTCGTTCGCGGGTGCGGCACACTGGTGACCGCGATGCGGTCCGGACCGGAGCCGATCGGCGGCCGCTCAGGCGAGGCAGCCCGGTATCAGCCGCGCCGACCTGGCCGCGCTCCTCGCCTCGGTCGTGGAACGCGGCAGGTGCGTGCGGCAGGCGCCGTTGGTGGCCACCGCCTGAACCGACCGGCATCGCCGGGCGCCTGGCGGCCGCGGTCGGCGGGCATGGCTGCCCGCCGACCGCGTTCCCGACGGCGGTGACCCGAGCGTCCTCGGTGCACAACCGCTCTCTGCCGTCGTCTACCGCAGCCGCAGCGATCGCAGCTGGTACGGCCCCAGCTGCAGCGCGGCGGTGTCCACCTCGCCGACCACCGGCTGCTCTGCCAGGGTGCATTCGGTGACGGCCTGTCCGTCCAGGCCCGCGATCCGGGCGGTCACCGGCTCGGCCGTGGGGTTCAGCAACCGCAGCACTGCTCCGTCCCCGTCATCGGCCGGCTTGTACGCGGTGACCATCGCCCCGGCCACAGCCAGCCCGGTCGCGGCGGCAGGCACGGGGCTTGCGAAACGCAGCTGCCACGCCCGCAGCGGTGCCCGGACTTCCGCGGCGGTCACCGCCATGGCGCCTTCACCGGTGTCGAGCGCCACCGAGACGGAAGCCTGAACCGGCCGGCGGCACTGGGCCTGCGGTGTGGGCAGCTGCGGGCCGGCTCCGGTGGTACGCGAGCGCAGGTCCGGGCGCGACAACCAGCCGGTGGCACGCAGCACGGTCACGGCGATCTGCGGCGCCTGTGCGGGCAGCAGTCCCTGCACCTCGGGCAGTCCGGCGACGACGACTCCGACGCCGCCGGCCGCGGCCCAGGTGTGCACGGGCGCGACCGCGCATTCGGCTTCATGGGCCCGTTCGGTGGGCAGGGCCCCGATGGGTTCCGACAGGGGCCGGTGCAGCACCGAGAAGTGCGTGTCTGCGGACCAGTGGTCGGCCGGGCCGGTGGCGAAGTGCGCGCGCAGGCGGTGATCGTCTGCGGTGTTGTCGAAGGCGGCTGTCCAGTCCAGGCGTTCGATGCCGGCCCAGAGGGTCGCGGTCAGGCGGATCGGCATGCTGACCCGCTGCGGGCTGCGGGCCTGCCGGTCGCCGGTGAGCCCTTGGGGGATGTCCAGGGCGGCGTCGATGTGCCACACCTGCCGTACCGTGGAGGCGGTGTGGCGTACCGCCGACACGGTGGGGCTCGTCGCCTGGTCGCCGGGCAGTGGGTCGAAGTTGTAGGTGTCGCCGGCGTCGCCCTCGTCGACGAGCCGCGCGAGCCCGGGCAGGGTCCGGCCGGTGCGGGTGTCGGTGAGGGTCAGTGACGCGTCGGCGGCGACCTCTACCCGCCACGGGTGTGCGGCCGGTGCGGTGGCGCCGGCGGCAGGCGCATCCCCGAGTATCACCTGGTAGCCGCGCCTGCCGGACGGCCCGACCTCGGCGACGAAGGCGAGCCGGTGCCTGGCCGCGGGTCTGGTGTCGGGCGGCAGGTCCAGGTCCGCGCAGAACAGCGGTGTGTCAACCGGCGGGCCGGCTTCGAAGGGTACGTCGGAGCCGTCGTCGGTGCGCAGCCCGACGATGTGGCGGCCGGGGGCGCTGTGGACGTCGAGCTCCACCGGGCCGCTGACCGGACGGGCGTGCGGGTTGGCGACGATCAGGCTGAGCGTGTCGGCTGACGGCTCTCCGTAGAGCCGGGTGTCGTACCCCTGCTGCTGCAGCGCCCGTTGCAGCAGGTGCTCGCCGACCTGTTCGACGCGTTCGAAGCGGACTTCGTTCTCGCGGTGGACCTCGTCGACCGAGCAGCCGCAGATCGAATCGTGCGGGCTGTTGGCCAGCAGCAGCTGCCAGGCGTGGCGCAGCAGTCCGGTCGTGGCCGCGGTCGGTGCGGTCTGGGCGAGGTACGGCTCCACCCATGACTCGAGCAGCGTCTGCGCCGCGGCGTTGGCCTGTTTGAGGTACATCCGTGCGGACAGGGTCCCCGGTAGCAGGAACGTCAACCAGCCGCCCGGGTAGCGCAGCTCTCCTTCGACCAGGGGTGCGCCTTGCCGGTCGTGGGCGGGGTCGGCGAAGAACTGCGCGAGGGTGCTGTGGGTCAGGCCCGCGGTCGCGCGGTTCAGTGCGGGCGCGAGGTGGTCGGCTCCGTTGAGCAGCAGCTGCGGGCCGTCGCCTGCCCGCTGCCGCTGCTTGGCGGTGTAGTCGGCGACGCGCCGGCCGATGCCGTCCTCCTCCCACAGCACGTCGGGTTCGTAGTAGCACTGGTTGACGGCGTACACCTCGGAGCCGTCCGGGGAGCGCCAGCGGAATCGGGCGTGCTGGGGTGGGGCGCCGCGCCATACGAGGGCGGTGTCCAGGCCGAATCCGTTGAGGATGCGCGGCAGATCGGCCGGGTGGCCGAACGAGTCCGGGCAGTAGCCGACCGTGGCCAGGCCGTCTCCGTCGGCGATCCTGCGTGCGGTCAGCAGGTTGCGGATCAGGTTCTCGCCGGATACGAGCTGGTTGTCGGCCAGTACGTGCCAGGGGCCGATCGACAGTCTGCCGTCGCGGGCGTGCCGGCGGACGCGCTGCGCCAGGCCGGGGTCGACCGCTTCGACGTCGGTGACGGTGATGGTCTGGCCGTCGAGGTGGAACGACGGCAGCCGGCCGTCGTCGAGGGCGTCGCACACCTGCTCGACGAGTTCGACCAGGCGGGCGCGGAACGCCTCCATGGGCCGGTACCACTCGCGGTCCCAGTGGACGTGGTTGACGACGTGCAGGGTGGTCATTGGTGCTCCTGGCGCAGTGCGGCGGCGAACCTGGCGGTGATGTGCGACGGGCGGGTGATGGCGGTGCCGACGACGACGGTGTGGGCGCCCAGGCGCAGCGCGTGGGCGCACTGCTGCGGGGTGTGGAACCGGCCTTCGGCGGCGAACGGGACGGTCAGCACCTGCCCGAGCCGGGCGACCAGGTCGAGGTCTGGGTCGGTCGGCGGCGGGCGAGTCCCGGTGTAGCCGGACAGGGTGGTGCTGACGATGTCGACGCCGGCGTCCTGGGCGGCCAGGGCCTGGGCTTCGGTCGCGACGTCGGCCATGACCAGGATGCCGTGTCGGCGCAGTTCGGCGACGGTCTGGGCCAGGGTGAGCCCGTCGGGGCGGGGCCGGTCGGTGCCGTCGATGGCGACGATGTCGGCCCCGGCCTCGGCGACGGCGAGCGCGTCGGCGACGGTGGGGGTGATGTAGACGCCGTGGCGGCCGCGTTTGACCAGGCCGATGAGTGGTACGCCGCTGGTGGCGGCCCGGATGGCGGCGATGTCGGCCAGACCCTTGGCGCGGATGCCGACCGCGCCTCCGGCGCGGGCGGCCAGGGCCATCGCGGTCATGTGCGCCGGATCGTCGAGGGGTTCGCCGGGTTCGGCCTGGCAGGAGACGACGAGTCCGCCGCGTAGCGCGGTCAGCAGGGGTGGGCTGGTCATGGTCGTCTCGGTCACCGCAGGCCCGCCAGCGCCGCCATGGCGCGTTCCCGCCAGGTTCCGTCTGACCCGGCCGTGGCCGGCAGGTCGAGGGCACGCCGCAGGGCTGTCGCCGCCGCGGCCAGGGCCGCCGCGTCGGCGGTGCCGGGTTCGTCGTCGGGTCGCAGGTTCAGGTCGGCGGCGAGGTCGGCTTCCAGGCCCCCGTACGCGGCGAGCAGGTGCGCGGCGGTGAACAGGGGGTCTTCGGCGGGGATGTCGGCGATCCAGGCCAGGGGGGCGCCGTGGCGGACGAGGTCGTGCTGAACGGTGGCCAGCAGCGCCGGGGAGTTGACGACGTGGCGGGCCGACACTCCGGCGGCGCAGGCGACGGCGGCGATCGCGCCTGCGGCCTCACCGACGGCCCATTCGCCGTGGTGGACCCGGTATGCGGCGGCGGCGATCTGCGTGGCGGCGAGGTTCTTGGCGCCCATGACCAGGTTGGTGACCGATCCGGTCAGGGCGTGGGCGGGGATCGTGAACGGAGCGGTCTGCTGGTAGACCGGCTCCGGGTGGCCGGTGCGTTCGTGCAGGTCGATGTGGTACCAGGCCACGCCGACGGAGCCGGGCAGGTGCCGGGCACGGGCCCGTCCGGGAACCGGCAGCAGGTCATGGCCGGTGACGGGCTGGTCGTGGCGCAGGCGCCGCGATTCGCGCAGGTACGCGGCGGCGGCGTAGCCGTCGGGGGTTCCCGCCTCGTGCGGGGCGGGACGCAGGCCGGGGTAGCCGCGGCCGCCGTCCTCGCGGGGGGCCTCGGTGCGCAGCCAGTGGATGAACGCGGCGGTCAGCTCCCGTCCGGCCTGCTCGGCGCCGTGCGGGTCGCCGATGGGGTCGTATCCGGCGCAGTCGTTGCTGGCCCAGTTCAGCACGATCAGTTCGGGCTGCGCGGTGCGCAGCCGCCGGTAGGTCCAGAACGGCGGTTTGCCGTCCGGGCCCTCGGTGAACATGCGGTAGCGGTGCACGCCGCCGTCCCAGCCGGCGATGTCCAGGCCGCAGTGCTCGCGCAGCCGCTGGTATCCGGCCGGTGCGGGGCCGGGGTCGTCGGTGTCGTGCTCGGGGTGGTAGGTCAGCAGCGCGCACCAGGTGAACGACTGCTGGGCTTGCGGGTCGGGCCCGCCGGGCACCGCGTACGGCTCGGCGAACGCGTCGAAGCCCTCCGACCCGACGATCCACTCTTCGCCGGACAGCGGCAGCAGGTCGCCGCGTTCGGTGGCGTCGATGAACACGGCAGCGGTCAGTCGGCTGCCGTCGTCGAACTCCACGGAGGTGATCGTGTCGCCGTGGCGGGCTGCGGCGACGGGTGCGATACCGAGCCTGACCTGTACCCCGTGCTCGGCCAGCAGTTGCTCCATCACCTCCTGGCCCACTGCGGGCGGGAAGCAGAGGCGGCTCACCCAGCCGCCGCCGGGGTTGTCGTCGGCGCCGCAGGCGGCGCGGACGCGGTCGCGCAGCTGGCGGTAGGAGGCGGAGACGCCGAAGTGTTCGACGTGGGGGTGCTCGTCGAGCGCCGACACCAGCTGGGTGGTGATCTGGCCGCCGATGCGGTCGAGTTCTTCGGTGAGCACGACGGTGGCTCCGGCGCGGGCGGCGGCCAGCGCGGCGGCGACGCCGCCCATGCCGCCGCCGATGACGGCGACGTCGGCGGTGATGGTCATCGGTCTTTCTCCACGTCCAGGTCGATTTCGAAGGTGCGCTGCCAGGGCAGGGTCACGCTGCCCGTGCGTACCCGCCATCCGGGGACCGGGTCGAGCTGCTGCCAGCGTTCGGTGACGGCGTGTTCGATCCGGGCGGGGACGTCTGTTCCGGCGGGTATGTGGTCGTGGCGGGTCGGGTCGGCGCCGATCTGTGCTCGGACCCGTGCGCGGGCGTGGGACATGTAGCAGTGGTCCTCGGCGACGCGGTGGGCGAGCAGCCGCTGGTGGGCGGTGCTGTCGAACGTCCCGGTGGCCTTTCCGGCGAGGACGGCGACCAGGTGCGCCACGGCGGTGCCGATGCTGTTGCCGGCGGTGTTCCAGCCGGCGAACCCGGCCAGTCTGGACAGGGTGCCGTCGGCGCACAGCAGTTCGAGCAGGGCCGGGTCGGCGCCGTTGGGGTGGGCGCAGTCGGCCAGGGCCACGGTCCGCCCGGCGGTGATGAGCCGCCCGACCAGGGCGGCGGTCGCCTCGGCGGCGCTGCGGTCGGCGGCGGGCGGGGGCGCCACCGCCCAGTCGTGTCCGCCGGGCTGCGGCGCGTGTACCACCAGGACGGGGCCGGTGCCGCCGGTCGTGACGACGCCGCCTGCGGCGGTGATCTGGCTGGCGACTCCCTGGCCGACCGGGACGGGTTCGTAGGCGGCGGTGCGGGCCAGTCCGGCGGGGTCGGCGCAGGTCACCTCGATCTGGGGGGTGATGCGGGCGTGCTGTGCCAGGGCGCGGGCTGTCAGGGCGGTGCCGATCTCGTCGGCGCCGGGGTGGGACAGGACCTGCCCGTCGGGTTCGAGCCACCGGGCCCAGGTCTGCAGCCAGTGCCATTCGGCGCTGCCGACCGCGTCGGCGGCGGTGTCGTCGGCGCCGATGACGAGGGTGGCGACGGTGCCGTCGGCGGCCATCGCCAGTGCGTGCTGGTTGAGCAGGTGGTTGCGGTGGCGGCGGCGCAGGAAGTCGCGGCGGGCCTCGGCCGGGACCGCGTCGCGGTCCGGTTGGGGCGTGCCGTCGCGCAGCGCCCGGTGCAGCTGCGCGGAGTAGGCGTGCAGGGCCCGCCCGTGCTCGGCCCAGTAGGCGGGTTCCTCCGCGGCGTCGTCGGCGTCGGGGGTCCGCTGCACGACGGTCGCGGCGTGGGTGCGCCCGGTCCGCCCGGACAGCACCGACCAGCGGCCGAGCACGTCGCGGGCGTGCTCGCGGCCGATGCGGGAGGCGATGAGGCCGCCGAAGCCCAGCGTCTCCAGGGACACGACCGTGGCGTCGGCGGGGGTGTTGGCCAGCCAGCGGGCGATGGAGGCGGCGTCGCCGGGCTGGCGGTAGTCGGGCAGGACCGGCCGCGGCGGCAGCGACATCCGCGCGCCGGCCACGGCGGCGACCAGCTGTGGCAGCCGGGCGCAGGCGGGGCGGTCGTCGAGCGGGACCAGGACGATACGCATCATGACCGGTGCGCCTGTTCTGCCAGCACGGACGCGCCCAGCAGGGACGCGTCGGCGGCGGTGGCGGCGACGACGGGTACGTCGGCCAGTACGGGCATGGCGGCGGCCGCGGCGGCGTGGGCCGCGGCGCGCAGGACCGCCGGGACGGCGGCTCCGCCGCCGACGACGACTATCTGCGGGTCGAGGGTGTTGATGAGGGCGCCGATGGCGGTGCCCAGGGCCTGTCCGGCGTCGAACAGTACGGCGAGGGCGTCGACGTCGCCGTTGTCGGCGGCGGCGACGACCTGCTGCATCGTGGTCACCTGGTGCGTGGTGCGGCGGCGGTACGCGGCGGTGACGGCCGGTCCGGCGGCGACGGCCTCGACGTGTCCGGTGCCGCCGCAGGGGCAGGCCAGGCCGGCCGCTTCCGGTACGGGCAGGTGGCCGACGTGCCCGGCGGCGCCGGAGACGCCGGTGACCAGGTGACCGCCGCTGACGACGCCGCCGCCGATGCCGGTGCCGACGGTGATGCCGACGATGTCGGTGCGACCGGCACCGGCGCCGTAGGCGGCCTCGCCGAGCACGAACGCGTGTACGTCGTTGGCGATCCGGCAGGGCAGGCCCGTCAGGTCGGTCAGCGTGGCGGCGACGTCGGTGCCGTCCCACCCGTGCAGGGAGTCGGTGGCCGACCGGACCCGGCCGGTGGCATCGACGATGCCGGGAACTCCGGCGCCGAGGCCGACCGGCCGCAGGCCGGTGTCGGTGCACAACGCGGCCAGCAGGCCGGCGGCGTGGCCCAGGATCGCCCGGCCGCCGTCGCGTGCGGGTGTCGGGGCTGTGGTGCGGGCGACCACGACGCCGTCGCGGACGAGTCCGACGGCGGTCTTGGTGCCGCCGATGTCGATGGCGGCCAGGGTGCAGCCGGTGTTCATGGGGTTCTCCGGGTGACGGTGACGCGGTATGAGTAGCGGTCGGCGCGGTACACCGATTCGCCGCGTTCGACGGCGCGTCCGGCGGCGTCGAAGGTGATCCGGGTGACGCGCAGCGCGGGTGAGAACGCCGCCACGCCGAGCAGGTCGGCCTGGCGGGGTTCGACGACGGTGGCGGCGATGACCTGGTCGGCGTGGTGCGGCTCGGCGCCCAGCGCGGCGAGGGTCTCGTACAGCGAGCCGGTCACAGCGGTCTCGTCGGCGTCGCGCAGGATGTCGGCGCGGACCCATACCTGCTCCACGCACATGGGGCTGCCGTCGGCCAGCCGCAGCCGCTCGATGTGGATGACGGGTGCGCCGGGTGACAGGTTGAGGTCGCGGGCGACGTCGGCGCTGGCCGGGACGCGGGTGTAGGACAGCAGCTTGGAGCCTGGTGTCAGCCGCCGGGCGCGCATGTCCTCGGTGAACGAGGTCAGGGCCAGGTTCTTGGAGATGGTGGCGGGATCGGACACGTAGGTGCCGGAGCCCTGCTGCCGGTAGACCCAGCCCTCCTCCTCCAGGCGTCGCATCGCCTCGCGGACGGTGGCGCGGCTGACCTCGTAGCGGCTGGTCAGCTCACGTTCGCTGGGCAGCGGGTCGTGGGGGCGGTGTACGTGCTGGATGTCGTGCAGCAGCTGCTGGTAGACGACCTCGTGCTTGCGTTCTGCGGGTCCCTGGCTCATCCCTTGACGCCCCCTTCTCCGACTCCGCGGAAGAACAGTCTCTGCAGTCCTAAGAAGATGATGATGAGGGGCAGGACGGCGATCATCGTGCCGGCGGCCACGACGCGCTGGTCGTTGGTGAAGGTGCCCGACAGGTACTGCAGGCCGATGGTGAGGGTGTAGTTGTCGGGGCTCTTCAGGACGATGAGCGGCCAGAGGAAGTCGTCCCAGGCGAACAGGAAGCTGAACACGGCGACGACCGCCAGGGAGCCGCGGACGCTGGGCAGGGCGATGCGCCGGAACCTGGCCCACTCCCCCGCGCCGTCCATCACGGCGGCTTCTTCGGTCTCCTTGGGCAGGGCCAGGAACCCGGTGCGCATGACGAGGATGGACAGGCCGCTGACCGCGCCGGGCAGCAGCACGCCGAGCAGGTTGTCGACCAGGCCGATGTCGCGGACGGTCAGGAACACGCTCACCATGATCACTTCGAAGGGGACGATGAGCGCGGCGGTGACGGCGGCGAACACCACACCGCGGCCGCGGAAGCGCATCCTGGCCAGGGCGTATCCGGCCATGGCGCCGAACAGGCAGTTGGTCAGGACGCTGGCGCAGGCGACGATCAGCGAGTTGGTGATGTAGCGCCATACGGGCAGGGTGTCGGCGACCGCGGCGTAGTTGGCCAGGGTCGGGTGGTGCGGCAGCCAGGTGGCGTCGGCGCCGTAGATGGGTTCCTGGGCGCCTTTGAGGGAGGTCAGCAGCTGCCACGCGAACGGGCCGAGGCTGACGACGGTCATCGCGGCCAGCAGCAGGTACCGTCCGGTGAGACCGGCGGCGGTGGCGGTGCGGCGGTTCATGCCGCGCTCCCCTCGTTGCGGCGGCGCAGCCAGAGGCTGAGCAGCGAGAATACGATGGTGCCGGCGAACAGGACCAGGCTCAGGGCCGACGCGTAGCCGATCTCGCCGTCGACGCCCAGGCCGACCTCGCGGATGTAGAAGACCAGGGATTTGGCCTGGCCGCCGGGGCCGGCGCTGCCGTCGCTCATGATGTAGATCTCGGCGAACACCTTGGCGGCCGAGATCGCCGACAGGGTCCCGACCAGCACCATCGTCGGCCTGACCAGCGGCACGGTGATGGACCAGAACCGGCGTACCGGTGCGGCGCCGTCGACGGTGGCGGCCTCCAGCACGTCGCCGGGTACGTTGGCCAGCGCGGCGAGGTAGATGACCATGTAGTAGCCCAGGCCCTTCCATACGGTGACGGCCATGCAGCTGATCAGCAGCAGCGAGCTGTCGGTGAGGAACGGCAGGGGTTCGGTGATGACGTGCAGCGCGGTCAGTACCTGGTTGACCAGGCCGTCGCTGCGCAGGACCCAGCTGAAGATGAGCCCGACGACGACCATCGACGCCACGACCGGGGTGTAGAAGACGGCGCGGAACGCGGCGACTCCCGGCACCTTCCTGGCGACCAGGACGGCCAGCAGCAGCGGCAGGACGATCAGCAGCGGCACGACGACGGCCATGTAGAGGGCGGTGTTGCCCAGGGCGTGCCAGAAGCCGGTGTCGGCGCTGATGCGGGTGAAGTTGTCCAGGCCGTTGAAGGCGCCTCCGCCCAGGGCGCGGGCGTCGGTGAAGGCGAGCACCGTGGTGTTGGCCAGGGGCGCCCACAGGACGGTGACGGCGACCGCCAGCGCGGGGGCGAGAAACAGCCAGGGTGTGTACCAGCGGCGTCCGAGCATCGTGTCTCCAGGCGAGGGGTGCCGGCCGGGCGGTGGGGTGCCCGGCCGGCGGTTCTTGGGGCGGGGTTACTTGGCCAGCAGGGTGTTGGCCTCGGCGACGGCCTGGTCCAGGGCCGTCTTCGGGTCGAGGTCGCCCTTGACGGCGAGCTGGATCTTGGCGAGGACGGCAGCCTTGGTGCGGTCGTCGAACTGCACCGGGGTGAGGTTCTTGGCGGTCGCGATCTGCTCCGCCATGATCTTGCGGGCGGCCGACTCGGGGGTGCCGTCGCTGGTGTCGGTGAAGTACGGGTCGGTCAGCGACGCGGTCGTCGACGGCAGGATCGTGACGATCTTGGCGAAGGCGAGCTGGTTCTCGGCGTTGCTGACGTACTTGGCGAACTCCAGCGCCAGGTGCGGGTTCTTGCTGGCCTTCGGGACGAGCAGGCCCATCACCGACATGTTCGGGGCACCGGCGGTCCCGGCCAGCTGCGGACCGACGCCGGTGTTCTCGGCGATCTTCGGGGCGTTCTGCTTGACGACCTTGAGGAAGTTCGCGCCGGACGGGAAGATCGCGGTCTGGCCGGCGGAGTACGCCTCGGTGGCCTTGGCGTGGTTCTGGGTCAGCCAGTCCGGGGCGATGGCCTTGGACTGGTACATGTCGCGCAGCTTGGTCAGGTACGCGGCGGCCTCGGGGGTGTTGAAGGTCCACTGGGTCTGGTCGGCGTTGAGCAGCGGTACGCCCAGGCGGGCCAGGTCGGTGATGAAGCGGTTCTCCAGGGCGGGGTGGATGCCGTAGAAGGCGCCCTTGCCGGCCTGCGAGATCTTCTTGGCCTGCTCGAGGGCCTCGTCGATGGTCGCGGGGGGCTTGGCCGGGTCGAGGCCGGCCTTGACGTAAAGATCCTTGTTGATCATCGTGACCTCGGTGGTGAGGTACCACGGCAGCGCGTAGGCACCGGGCTGGCCCGGCACGGTGAACGCGTCCCAGGCGCCCGGCACGAAGGTCGGCTTGACGTCGCCGGCGTTGGCGGCGAGATCGTAGAAGACGCCCTGGCGCTCCAGCTTCTGGGCGAAGTTCGGGTTCAGGTTCACGACGTCGGCGAGGGTTCCGGCCTGCGCGTCGGTGGTGAACTTCTCCTGGGCGCCCTGGAACGGCACGTCGACCCAGTTGACCTTCGCGCCGGGGTGGGCGGCCTCGAACTTGGCGATCACCCCGTTGATGTACTCGTCGAACGTCGGCTTGAGCGCGAGGGTGGCGAACGTGATCTCACCCTTGAGCTCGCCGGAGTTGATGTCGCCGTTCGCAGTCGCGGGCTCGTCGTTGCCGAGCCCGCAGCCGGTCGTGGCCAGCGCGAGTGCGGCGGTCGCGGCGAGCAGCCAGCGCCGGGTGCGCATCATGCGTCTCCTTCATCGTCAAGAACACAAGTGGTACGGTCCATTTGTATGGCCGAGCTAAGTCGGCTTGGCCGTTACAGTCAAGTGTGACGACCGTCACACCAAGCCTTAGATCAGCGAAAACCTATGGTGAAGACCGCTAACAGCACCTGCCATGCCCACTAACGCCGCCCCTATCGCCTGTCAACGCCGTTGACTTATCCGTACCACCTTCCAATGATGTGGCCAACCACACGGGAGGTTCGTACCAGTGATACGACGCAAGACCACGTGGGCTGCGATAGCGGGAGCAGTAATCGCCAGCAGCGCCTACGTACTGGTCCAGTCCACCGCTGCGGCGGCTGAGGCGGGCACGCCTCAGGCGACCGCCGCAGACGGGGCTGCAGCCATGATCGACGCCATCAATCCATCCAGCCGCGCCGCCGGAGTGCTGGCGTTGTACACACCCGAGTTCGGCGCCGAGACCCGCACCAACGCCTTCGGCGGCGAAGCGGTGCTGCGCGCCACCGCCGACCGCGGCGTCTACGAGGTCGTATCGGTGTGCACCGTCTTCGACCGCTGCCCGGCCCCGGGCAACAACCCCATCCCCGCCGACGGCGCCGTGCTGTCAGCATCGCCGCCGGCCGCGGGCGGCGGCGACGACCGGCGCTTCCTGCGCGACCACCTGCGCGCCGGTCAGCAGGTGCGCCTGGACAACCTGCTCATCCGCACCGTCAGCTCCGCCGTCGACGCCGTCGACCCCACCGCTGGCACCAACCCGCCAGGCGTCGACCAGACCAAAGGCGTCTGCTTCCCCGGCTGCCGCGGCGCCGAACAGCTGATCGCCTACACCACCGCCAGCGGCCGACCCAGCACCCAGACCAACGACTACGGCTACGAGGTCGTCGTCACCGACGGGCGGGTCAGCGCCCGCGGCGGCAACAACCGCGCCATCCCCGCCGGTGGCATGGTCCTGTCCGGGCACGGCTCACGCGGATCGTGGCTGGAGACCAACGCCGTCATCGGCGCCGCCGTCACCCTGACCGGCGACACCGTCACCGTGGCCATCGACGCCCAGGCCTACCTCAGCGAGGCCGACGCCCAGCTCGCCTCCGCCCGGACCGCCCTGGCACAAGCCCGCGAATCCTGCGCCGCCATCGACGCCGCCGCCGTCGAACAAGCCCTCGACCGGGCCGGCCAGCTGCGATCGCAGGCTGCGGCGGCGCAGCAGCCGCAAGACGCCGCCGAACTCGCCCGATCGGCCGGCCACCAGGCCGCCATCGCGGCATACCGCACCCGCCCGGCGCGTGCCGCCGAAGGCCGCGGCCTGTGGGTACGGCCGACCGAGACCACCCCGGCGCAGATCAGCGCCGCCCTGGACCGCATCGCCGACGCCGGTGTCAACATCGTGTTCCTCGAAACCGTCTGGAACGGCTACACCATCTACCCCAGCGCCGTGGCCGCCGCCGACGGCCTGCCGGCGCAGAAGCCGGAGTTCGCCGGCTTCGACCCGCTGCGGATCTGGGTCCAGCAGGCCCACCAGCGCGGCATCGAACTGCACGCCTGGGTGCACACCTTCTACGTCGGCATCGCCGCCGGCGGGGCCCCGGTGCTGTCGGCTCATCCGGACTGGGCCGCGGTCGAACGCGAGGACGTCGGCAAGACCGGACCGCAGCCCTCCCGGATGGAACCCGGCTACTACTGGATGGACCCGGCGATCCCCGCTGTCCGCGACCACGTCAAGGCCGTGTTCTCCGAGATCCTGACCGGTTACGCCGTCGACGGCCTGCACCTGGACTACATCCGCTACCCGGTGTCGCAGCCCTTCGGGGCCGACTTCTCCTACAGCGACTACAGCCGCCAGCGGTTCGCCGCCGAACACGGCACCGATCCGTACACCCTGGACCCGCAGTCGCCGCTGTGGGAGACCTGGAACCGGTGGCGCGAAGCGCGGATCACCTCGTTCGTCGCGGACGTACGCGAGATGCAGCAGCAGGTGGCGCCGGCGGCGAAACTGTCGGCGGCCGTGTTCGCCGACCCCACGGACGGACTGAATAAGAAGTTCCAGAACTGGGGCGCCTGGGTCGATGCCGGCCGCCTGGACTTCCTCACCGGCATGTCCTTCGGCACCTCCGCCGACTCCGTCGGCGCCGACACCGCCGTCATGCGCCACCGCGTCGGCGACGTCCCGCTGTACACCGCCACCTACGGCCCGCTTCGCGGCTCGACCCCCGACCTGATGCTCGACCAGATGAGCGCGGTGGTCGACGCCGACTCCGACGGCGCGGCCCTGTTCGCATACAACCAGCTCAGCGCCCTGCAAGCCGAGGCGCTGCGGGAAGGCCAGCAGCGCAACCACGTTCCGGTTCCGCACGCCGACTATCCCGCCGCCGCCAGAGCGGGACTGGCCGACGCCGCCGCGTCCATCGGATCGGCCCGCGCCTGCATCAGCCTGGCCGACGCCGCCGCGATCACCACGCGGCTGTCGGCCGCGCGCCTGCTGCTGGACCAGCCCGCCGACGCGCGGCTCGACGCCGCCGCCCGGCTGCTGGACCAGGCCGTCGAAAGGCTCACCGCGGCCGGAGCCGAGCCCGGGTTCACCGAGCGGCTGCGCCGCGATCTGACGATGTACCAGCGCTGGCTGCGCCTGGCCCACCACGCCCGCTGACCACCGCCGCCGGGCGGGGCCTTACGCCACCGCGACCGGATCCGCCCGGCACCTCACCGCACCGGTTCACCCCACTCACGAAAGGCTCGACGATGCGCCACCGAACCGTCCGGCTGCTGGCCGGTATGACCGCCGCGGTCGCGGCACTGGCTCTGGCCGCCCCCGCCGCCGCTGACACCACCGTGACCACCGGCGCCTGGACCCCGGGCTCCCCCACCGGCCCGGGCGGCACCGTCCCCGTCGCCGACCTGCACCAGCTGCCCGGCGGGACCAGCGGCAGCCCGATCGTCGTCAGCAACAACCCCGAGACCTTCACCGGCAACGGCTGGCTGATGCTGCACTCCCGCACCACCTCCACCCGAGGCGGCAGCGCCCACGCCCTCAGCGGCACGTTCCCGATCTACCTCTACCACCAGAACGGTGCAGGCAGCACCCGCTACCTGCACGTGTTCGTCACCAACCCCAACGCCGGCAGCGTCACCGTGTCCGCTTCCGGCGCCGCCTACACCAACGCCCAGAAACCGCTGACCAGCGATCCCGCCCAGCGGGCCGGCACCGGACCCTGCTACGCCGTGGCCGACGCATGGAGCCGCGGCACCACCAGCAGCTACCTGTCCGGGGTGAGCGTCGCACCGGGCCAGGCCAAGCAGATCACCCGGATCACGATGAACGCCTCCAACATCGCCGACGGCAGATTCGAAGTCACCGCCAGCGCAGGGGTGTACGTGTACACCGCCGTCACCAGCGACGGAAACCTCGGCACCGCCGTCAACCTCAGCCAGCAGGACACCTCCTACGCCCCCGGCAACATCAAGTCCGAGACCGCCACCACCTACGGCCGCGAAGCCGGCGTGTACAGCACCTCCGGCTGGGACACCCAGACCGTGAACGCCCCGCTGCCCCCGGCCGGAAACCACTACGGCCTGGCCGTCAACACCACCAGCCGCCAGATCCCCGCCCCCGACCAGACCACCCCGGCGCTGGCCGCGCTGGCGGACTCCTCCACCCGCAGCTGGGGCAACTACGGCCACCACTACACCATCCGGCTGGTCCTGCAGAACACCGCCGCCACCAGCCGCACCGCGCGGGTCACGTTCGGGTCCAACATCACCGGCGCCACCGACGTACCCGGCAACACCTGGAACGGCCCGATCGCCGTCACCGACAACGGCACCACGGTCGTGCAGACCGTCTACACCCGCCCGACCGTGCCGCTTGACCAGCTCGGCACCTACACCGTCGCCCCGGGCGCCAGCCGCACCCTCACCCTCGACTTCTACGTCCCAGGCCTGATCACCGCAGGCTCGCAGCTGCTGCTCGAATCGATCTGACCCCAGCGGCGGTGGCAGCCGACCCGCCGTCACCGCCGCACCTCGGTCTACGCGACCGCCGAGCACCCGCGACCGAGCACAGCAAGGAACCCTCCATGCCGCACTACGATCTGTCCGCCGACGAACTGGCCGCCTACCGACCGCAGCTGCCGCGGCCGGACGACCTTCGGCAGTTCTGGGAAGGCACCTTCGACGAGGCCGCCGCCTGGCCCCTGCACGCCGCCTTCAGCGCCGTCGACACGGGACTGACCGTCATCGACACCTACGACACGCGTTTCACCGGAGCAGGCGGTGCGACGATCCGCGCGTGGCTGCACCTGCCGGCCAATCGCAGCACCGCACCGCTGCCGACCGTCGTGGAGTACGTCGGCTACGGCGGCGGCCGCGGCCTGCCGCACGAACGCCACCTGTGGGCCGCGGCCGGGTATGCCCACCTCGTGGTCGACACCCGCGGCCAGGGATCGGCCTGGTCCGTCGGCCATACTCCCGACCCGGCGCCTGACGGGGGCCAACCCGCCTACCCGGGCTTCGCCACCCGCGGCATCGAACACCGCGACACCTACTACTACCGGCGCGTCTACACCGACGCCGTACGCGCCGTGCAGGCGGCCCGCGCCCATCCGGCCGTCGACCGCCAACGCGTCGCCGTCGCGGGATCCAGCCAAGGCGGCGGCATCGCCCTGGCGGTATCGGCGCTGGCCGACGACATCTGGGCCGTCATGGCAGACGTGCCGTTCCTGTGCCATTTCCGGCGCGGCGCGTCGATCACCGACCGGGAACCCTATGCCGAGATCGCCCGCTACCTGCGCGTACATCGCGACCGTGAACACCAGGTCTTCTCCACCCTGGCCTACTTCGACGCAGCCGCCCTGGTCACGGACTCGGCCGCGCCGGCGCTGTTCTCCGTCGCCCTCATGGACCAGGTCTGCCCACCCTCCACCGTGTACGCCGCCTACAACCATTACCGCGGCCCGAAGCAGATCCGTGCCTATCCGTTCAACGAACACGAAGGCGGCGAAGGCCACCACCAGATCCAGCAGCTTCGTTGGTTGGCCGACCGAGCCGCCGACACTCCGTTGCGGCAGGTGTAGGTCCTGGACGGCGCCGAGGCGCGTGTCGGCGGGCAGCCGACCAGCGCGACGCCGACGCGCGGCAAGCTGATTGGTCGCCCAGCTCGGTACTGACCGTGGTGCTGCTGGTGCTGACAGGCGGGACCGCCGCTACGGCGGTCCCACGTAATCCCCGACGGTCCCATCCGCATAGTTACCAGCGGCCGCCCTGGCCGGGCTTATGCGACGGACGCCCGCGCACAAGGCCCGGCTACTCTGCGGGCGTCAGCCGGAGACCGTGGCGGTGACCACGACGTTGTCGCGATAGTGGCGGGTGGCCTCGTCGAACGGGCCGCCGCAGGTGATCAGTGTCAGCCGTAGCGCGCCGTCGCGGGCGAAGTAGCGTTCGAGCGGGATCCGGGCCTTGCGGAACTGTTCGACGCCGACGACCTGGAAGCCGTAGCCGCGGCCGGTGGCGTCGGTCAGCCGGACCGCAGCGCCTTCGGTCAGGTCGCGCAGCGTGAAGAACGCGCCTTTGCCTTGTGCGGCGCTGTCGACGTGGCCGGCGATGACGATCGAGCCCGCGACGGCTTCCATGCCTGGGCCGTACCTGTACCAGCCCACCCGCTCGACGCTGGGCGGGACGGCGAAGTCCCCGGACCGGGCGTCGATACCGACGGCATCGACCTTCGCGTTCAGCGACATCACCGGGATGCTCAGCGCGACGGGCGGGATCGTCGCCGGGGCGGCGGGCAGCCCGCCGCGCTGGACCGGCACCTGCACGGTCGGCTGGTCTGTGCCGTGCGGCGGGCTGGACAGCGCTTCGACCTTCGCCGAGACGCTGTCCTGGTCGCTGTCGGCGCATCCGGCCAGCAGCGCCGCGCCGACGGCGGCCAGGATGGCACGCCGGGACAGGTGCGGGCGGCGTGCCCCGCGAACATCGCGGGGCACGCCGTGGCGTTCGTCGCTCATCGGCCGGTGCGTCGGGTCGCGAACCGGACGCCGCCGGCGACCGCCAGCATCATGGCGGCAGCCGCCGCGACCAGCCACCACACGCCGGCACCGGGCTCGTCGGCCAGGCCACCGTCACCGCTGGGAACGCCACCCGGCGCGGAGTGCAGCCCCGTGATCACCTGCGCGACGACGCCGAGGTTCTTGCCGTCGGCCGAGCCCGTGGCGTAGACGATCGTGGCGGTACCCTCCTTGAGGTCGACGTCGGTGGCGGGGATCGCCACGGTCGTGGTCCCGGCAAGCACCACGTCGGCGCTGACGGTGCCCGCGGCCAGGTCGGCCTTGGCCTCGTTCGGGTTGGTCAGGTTCTGGAACACCGGCGTGCCACCGGCGCGCACGTCGACCGCCGGTGCGGCCGCGGTGTGGCGCACGATCAGCCGCGCCTTGCCCGCTCCGACCTTGCTGACGTCGTTCACGAACGGCGTGATCTTCGGCTTGCCGGCTGCGTCGAGGTGGGCCACGATGCTGATGTTCGCGCCCCCGGGCACGGCGGCGTCGTCGACGGACAGGATCGCCTTGTCGATGGGCTCACCGGGCTTGGTGAGGTCGATGTCGTACTTTCCTTCGGCCAGCTCCAGCGGCCCGGCGACGTCGCCGGGCTTGAAGCCCTTCAGGGTGACCTTGCCGTTGACGTACACGTCGACCGGCGTGTCCGGGATGCCGTGCACCACCGACACCTTCGACGTTGCGGCGTGGGCGGGCATCGCCGTGGCCAGGCCGGCGGTGGCGGTCACGGCCGTCGTCACCGCGGCCAGTGCCAGCGCGCGGCGCAGAATCAAGGGGCGCATGAGGTTCTCTTCCCTGATCGTCTCATCACGACGGTCATCGGTGCCGTCACAGGTTGCTACGGCCCTGCCCTCGGCGCCGGATGCGAGCAGAGAAGTACGTCTCATTCGCGTCCGCGCACCCGTCGCCGGTCGTACACGCGCGTGCGAGACCGCTGCGAGCAGGAGGGACACGTGTCCGCGGCTGGTGGCCGCCGACACGGTCGGCAGCCGCGACTCAGGTGCATCCAGAGCGGCCTGGCTCGTCGTACCCACTGGTGAAGGGTTTCTGCGCCGGGTGGAAGGAGGCGGTGTGAGTGCTGTGGCTACAGTCTGGTCGACCCCACGAAAGGCGATCTCTGCGGTGAGTGAGCAGCGCGAGAAGACCGCCGTGGTCGACGTCGACGACCTCGCCGAACGGTTCGCCGCCGGGGACGAGTCGGCGCTGCGGCAGGTGTACGACCGGCACGGCGGCGCGGTGTTCCACCTGGCGTCGCGGTGTCTGCGCGACCGCGGCGACGCCGAGGACGTCACCCAGGCGGTGTTCGTCGCGGCGTGGCTGAGCCGGGCCACGTTCGACCCGGAGAAGGGGAGCCTGCTGGGCTGGTTGCTGGCCATCGCCCGCCGGAAGGTCGTCGACCTGGTGCGGGTGCGCGAGCGCGCCGAACGCGTCGAAGAGGTGATCCGCCGGCAGCCCGACCCGCAGCCGGCCCCGTCGGCCGAGCACGTCGTCGAGCAGCTGGTCGTCGCGGACGAGCTGGCCCGTCTGCCCGCCGACCAGCGTAAGGTGCTGGAGCTGGCTTTCTACGACGATTTGACGCACCAGCAGATCTCCGACCGGACGGGTTTGGCGCTGGGGACCGTCAAAAGCCATATCCGCCGCGGTATGGCGGCCATCAAGCAGCGATGGGAGGTGGACGGTGCGGCATCTTGATCGCGATCAGCTGGTCCTGCTGGCCTTCGACGACCTGTCTGAGGAGCCCGACCTGGTGGAGCACCTGGCCGCCTGCGGCGCGTGCCGCCAGGAAGTCATCGAGCTGCAGCGCCTGTCAGGTGTCGTGGCGGAGACCAGGCACCTGCGTGAGCTGCCCGCTCCGCCGCCCGCGGTCTGGGCGGCCATCGCCGCGCAGACCGGCGTCGAGTCCGGCCCCACGGCACCGCCCGACCGCGGCCCGTCCAGCCCCGGCAGCGCGCCCGCCGCCGGGGGTCGGGCCCGTCCGCCCGCCGGGCGCCCGCCGAAGGCCGCAGGAACGTCGCGGCCGCCGACCTCGCGCAGGTGGGCGCGGTTGGCGGTGAGCACGGCCCTCGTGCTGGCCGCCCTGGCAGCGGGGGTGACCAGCGGTGTGTGGTGGGCAAGGCCGCAGCCGTCGCCGCGGCCGCTGGTAGTGGCCGCCGCGCAGCTGACCGCGTACGGCGACACCCCCGCCTCGGCCCTGGGCCGGGCCGAGGTCGTCGACGGCCACCGGCTGCACCTGCATGTCGACGGACTGCCCCCGGTCGACGGCTACTACGAGGTGTGGCTGATCGACCCCGACAGCATGCGGATGTTCTCCGTCGGCACGCTGGGCGGCGGCTCCGACGGCGAGTTCAGCCTGCCCGCCAACGCCGACCTGGGCACGTACCGGCTGGTCGACGTATCGGCCGAGCACTTCGACAACAACACGGCCCACTCCGGCGACAGCCTGCTGCGAGGCCTGCTCGGCTGACGGGCCCACCGGCCCGGTCGCGACGCTCCCGCCGGGGCGACGTGGCCGGGCCCGGTCGCCGCCCCGGCCGCATGCCCGCGCTGGGCAACCCTCGCCGATCTGTGGCTATCAGACACGATGCGGAGGCAGCGTTGACGCACACAGACGACCGCCGAACAAGCGGCGCATCCAGAGGCGGCCCGGCAGGCACCCTGCGGCGGAGGGCGCGGTGAGCACCGTGTCAATCGCGCTGCCCGGCGACTCGGGCAGCGCCGTCGTGGCACGCGAGTTCGTCGGGCTGCTCGTGAGGTCCTGGCGGCTGGACGAACACCGCACCGATGTGCTGGTGCTGGCTTCCGAGCTGGTCAGCAACGCGGTGCTGCACGGTGGCGGCGCCGTGGCGCTGACCCTCGAACGCACCGGCAAGGCGCTGCGGATAGCGGTCGCAGACCGCAACCCCGCCGCGCCGGTGCCCCGCAGTCCCGACGTCGGCGGCGGCTTCGGCCTCGAGATCGTGCACCGACTGTCGCGACGCTGGGGCGTCCAGCCCACCGCCGATGGCAAGGTCGTCTGGCTGGAGTACCCACTGCCGTGACCACCTGGAGCGGGGGCTGAGATCGTCCGTGGTGGCCTTCCAGCACCCGGACGAGATCGCTGAGTCTCATCCGAGGCTCCTCGGCTCGGTTGGCTTGCGGCCGACGCCAGTCGAGCTACTGCCGGCCGCCGCCCCGACCCGGCAGCACGCGTTACGCGCCGCCCGCGCCGAATCGCACGGCCGTGGCTCGGAGCGTGCCGTCCGGCTTCGCCGAGGGATGCATGTCTGGCGAGGCGATCAGCGACGGATGGTGTGATCATCGCGAAGGTCGGGTGCGGGTGCGGAGGTGGGCGACTGCCGTCGCGGTTGCGGCGGCTGTGAGAGGCAGGAACGCTGCTGGCAAGATCCCGAGCCGGTCGACGGTGGCTCCGGCGAGCGCGGACCCGGCCGCCCCGCCCACGGCGAGCGCGGTGGACAGCCAGGTGAACGCCTCGGTCCGGTTCGCCCGTGGTGTCGTGTCGTTGACGAGGACATAGCTGGCTGCGGCGACCGGGGTGAGAAACAGGCCCGCGACACTGAACGCTGCCGCGGTCGCGACGAGCGATCCGTCAGTGGCTGCGGCGACGATCGCCGGCACAGCCAAAGCGATGGCCAGCCGCGCCAAGGCGAGCGGGAAGTCGGCTTGGGCTCGGCGGAAACTGCCCAGTACACCGCCGCAGATCCAGGCGGCCAGCAGTAGTCCGCCCATGTCGGGTGCTCCGGCGTAGACGGCCAGCCCGGGCAGGACCACGGGCATGGCCCCGAACACGAGGCCCTGAACCGCGGTGGCGGCGATGAGGACCCTGAGGCGCGGGGCGCTTAAGGCACTGCCGGTGCGGTGTGGCGGGTCCGCTACGCCAGCGTCGGTTTGTGCGGCGTGGTAGACGAATGCGATCGAGCCGGACAGCGTCGCTGCTGCGGCAGTCCATACCGCGGCGGCCGGTCCGGCCCAGACCGTCAGCATCGTGGCCGACAGCGGCGCGAAGAGCAGCAGGACCTGCTGGATGAGGGACTCCGCCTCATATGCTGTGCGGGCCGGGGTTCCGGCCGCGACGAGCCGCGGCCAGAGGACTTTCATGCTGCCGGAGATGGGCGGGAATCCGACCCCCGCGAGCAGGGAACAGCCGAGCAGCGCACCGAATGGCGCATGCCGCGTCGCCAGGACCGGCAGAAGGGCGAGTGCCGCCGCGTACAGCGTGGCGGATGGCAGCAGCACCTGGCCGCGTTTGTACCGGTCGAGCAGTCGGCCCTGTATGGGCGTGGACACGGCGTCGCCGAACGCGGTCGCGGCGGCGAAGGAGCCGGTCGTCTGGTGTATCAGTGTCACGACGGCCAACGGTGTGATGCCCTTGGGCAGTCTGGCGATCAGGGAACTGGCGGCGACCGGAAACGCGCGGCGGGTGAAGATGACGGATAGGACGGCAGGCACGGCAACACCTCGGGTAGACGCGGGCACGGCGAAGCGTGCCGACGTAACCCCCCAGGATTTTGTCCTTCAAGGTGTCCGCCTTGCGGCAGTCGCGACGCTCGGACCAGTCCCGGTAGCCGCCCGGCGGAACCCTAGTCGCACATCGGTCGACGACAGCAGCTTAGCGTGACGGGCGTGAATGCGCGTCACGGCTGACAACAGCAGGTTCGTATAGTGATCGACGACCGGTCCAGGACCGAATGCAGTGAAAAGGCGATGGTCGCCAGGACAATGATCACGGTGGCGGGCGACCTGCGCCAGTGCATCCCGACCGCGCCCGCCGCGAGTGTGAACTTCCTGTTCGGCGCCAGCACCGTCTTATACCAGATCGAGGGCGTCGCGAGCGAGGACGGCAAGGGACCGAGCATCTGCGGACACCTTCACCGCCGAGCCTGGCCGTTTCATCGACGGCGGCGATGGCCGCCCTCTACCACTGGGAGCTGCCGCAGGCTACCGCAGGTCGGCGCGCGTGATCGCGCTGCGGGCCATCGCCTCGTTGGCCAGGCGCACCCGGCGCCTCTCCCCGTCACCGTCGATCCCGAACTTCTCATACAGGCGCAGCAGATGCTGCTTGACCGCAGCCTCGGTGACGACCAGCGCGGCGGCGATCTCGCGGCTGGACGCGGGCTCGGTGAACATCTCACCGGCCAGCAACGGGCGGCACAACTGGACCAGCACGTCGCGCTCGCGGGCGGTGATCTCCGGCGGCGGCGCGCCCGCCTCGGTGACCTGCCCGGCGGGTGCCCGGCCGGACCGCAGCACGAACCGCGACGCTCCGGCGCGGATCTCGTCGCCGTCGGCCAGTACCTGCTCCTGCCAGATGCGCTGGCCGTTGACGTAGGTCCCGTTGCGGGACCCGAGGTCGCGTACGCACCAGCCCGCCGGGTAGTGCTCGAAGACAGCGTGCAGACGCGACAGGAGGCGGTCGGCGGGCACGGCGATGTCGTTGGAGTCGGCGCTGCCCAGGGTGATCCGGTCACCTGCGAGGGCGATCAGGCTGGCACCGCCCGCTCCCCGCATCTCCAGGTGGGCCGCGAGGGTGCTCATCGTTCGGCCAGTTTCAATGCATAGGCGCCGTCGACGCCCGGTTCCCCGACCAGCAGCTCGTAGTCGCCGGCGCGCAGCGCGTACGGCCCGGACTGCAGGCAGCCGAGGTGGCCGGAGCCGACCTTGTCGCCGCCTGCCCGCGACAACCGCCATCGCACCAGGCTTGCGCAGACATAGCCGGTGACGTAGACGTCGCGGTCACCGGTCAGGTGTAGCCGGTAGATGCGCTGCTCTCCGACGCCGAGGGTGATCTCCCCCTGCGCCGGTACGCGCGTGCCGATCGTGATCACCGTGGCGGACCTGGTGGTGTCCGCGGTGGTCGGCGTGCCCGGTCCGGTGAGCGCCGGTCGTGCCACGACGGAGGCGGACATCTCGGCACGGGGACGGTCGCCGACACCGGGGTCGTCGCGCAGCGTCGCGGCGGTGGCGATGACGGCGACCAGTGTGGTGGCGGCAACCACGGTCAGCGCCAGCCGGGAACGTCCGGCCGGTGTCCGCTCGACCAGCGGCCGGTCGAGCAGCGGCCCGGCGGCGTGGCTGTCGTCGACCCGGGTCGCGTGGTCGACCCGGGTCGGCGGTGGCGGCGCCCACCGCGTGGACAGGATGCGCGAGGTGGCGTCGACCGGGTTGTCGGTGTCGTCGACGAGGGCGAGCAGCAGCGTCCGGGCGGTCGGGCGCCGGTCGGGCTCTTTGTCCAGTGCCGCCGCGACGAGGCTGCGCAGCGGTGGTTCGAGCCCGCCGAGGTCGGGCGGGTCGGTCAGGATGCGGTGCATCAGCTCGTACGGCGAGCCGGTGCCGAACGGGGGTCGGCCGGTCGCGGCGAAGGTGACGACCGCGCCCCAGGTGAAGATGTCGGTGGCCGTGGTGGTGATGCCGCGGAACTGCTCCGGCGCCATGTATCCGGGCGTGCCGACTAGGTGGCCGGATTCGGTGAGCCGGTCCGGGTCGTCGAGCGCGCGGGCGATACCGAAGTCGATGACTTTCGGTCCGACCCGTGACAGCAGGACGTTGCCGGGTTTGAGGTCGCGGTGCACGACGCCCGCGGCGTGGATGCCGTGGAGTGCGGCGCAGACACCGATGGCCAGACCGTCCAGCGTGGATCCGCGCATGGGACCCTGCCGCTCGACGGCGGTGGTGAGCGTGGGTCCCTCGATATACTCGGTGACGAGGTAGGCCAGGTCACCGTCGGCGCCCACGTCGAGGACCGGTGCGGTGCAGAAGCGGGCGACCCGGCGCGCGGCGGCGGCCTCGGCGGCGAACCGGGCTCGGAAGTGCTGGTCGCGTGCGTAATCCGCGCGGATGACCTTGACGGCGACCAGGTGTCCGTTGTCGGCCTGGCCTAGGAACACGACGCCCATGCCGCCTTCGCCGAGCCGGCCGAGCAGCCGCAGCCCGGCGACCTGCCGGGGGTCGGTGGGATGCAGAACCGGCGCCGCAGCGTCGGTCCTGTCTGCCACCCCGTCGGGTCCGGCGTCCACCGTCATCGGCGGCATTCTACGACCGTCAATCGACGGCGACGCGCAGCGCACCCTTGTCGTAGCGGTTCCAGCTGAGCAGGTATGTGCCAGCGGCCGGGGCGGGCACGAGGAAGCAGGCCAGCCCGCCGGTGGCCGTGGCGTGCGGGGCGGGGTAGATCTGGGCGCGGCTGCAGTTGTCGGCGGTGGCCAGCGAGGTGCCGTCGGGTGCCTTCAGGTGCAGGTCGCGGTCGAAGACCCAGGCGAAGCCGGCGGCGGTGTTGTTCGTGGCGGAGAACTTGAGCTGTAGGAACTCCTGTCCCGAGGGCGCCTGGCCGTGCAGGTACGGCTCGTCGGCGCGTACCTCCGCCGAGGTGACGGTCATGAACACCCCGCCGCTCTTGCCCGCCAGCACCTTGCCCGTGATCGGCACCGCTCTGGGCTCCAGGGAGACCAGCCCGTCGGGGCCAGCGAAGGGGATCACGGCCTGCCGGAGGGAGGGCTTGCCGACCACCAGCACCGCGTCGGCGAGCACGAAGTGCTCGTCGACGGTGAAGGCGTACAGGACGGGTTGGCTGCGCTGCGCCGGGATCTCGGGCAGCCGCTGCAGCTGGCGGTCTACTTCCGTGTAGGTGCGGTCGCCGACGGTCAGCAGGACCTCGGATGTCGGCGTGCCCGGGTACTCGGTGCTGAGGTTCTGGAACACCCCCTCTATCGTGACGGTCCGGCCGTCGCCGAATGAGGAGGCCACGACCGTCGCGGCGCCCAGGGTGCCCTTGAACCCGGCGTACCAGTAGGATTTGTCGATCTTCAACTCGGTCGATGGCGCAGCCGTGGGGCTCGCGGAAGCGGCGCCCGACCCGGTGGGGTGGTTCCCCGGCCCCTCGGCGCCGGGCTCCGGCAGGCAGCCGGTCAGCGCCAGTGCGACCGCCGCCGACGCGGCCACCGAACGCAACTTCCTCATGGCGCATCGCCTTTCGCCTCGTGCTGTCTCGTCGGGTCGGCGCATGCCGACTCCGCAGACCAATATGTCGCCCGGTCGATGGCCGGGCCATGGCCGTCGGGTGACTTTTCCGGTCGTCGAGGGCAGGTCGGCCTTACCTTTCGGTAAGCGTCACCGCTGCGTGGCGGATGAGACCGTCGTGTCGGCGTGATGGCCTGGCTGGGGCTTTCCTACACATCGGCGGCGGCGAATCGGCCCAGCCGCGGCTACAGTCGTGATCGGATCTGAGTGCGCCTCGCCGAATGGGGACAGCCGTGCCGCAAGATGTCACCTTCGACCTGCCGTTTCCCCTCCGGAGCAGCCGTCACCTCGACACGGCTTCGGCACGTAACCTGGACTGGGTGCGCGAGCGGCAGCTTGTGGACGGGCCGGAGGCGATGGCCTGGTATGCCAGCTGGGACATGGCCGGACTGGCCGCCTACGGATACCCGCACGCCCGAGACGCCGACGAGCTCACCCTGTGCGCCGACGCCATGGCCTTCTTCTTCCTCTTCGACGACCAGTTCGACGGGCCGCTCGGCCGCCGGCCCGACGAGGTTGCCCGCACCTGCCAGTTGTTCATCGACGCGGTTCACGACCCGCGTCCGTCGGGACCGGGCAGCCACTGCCTACGGGCGTTTCGTGAGCTGTGGGACCGCAGTCTGGACGGTGCCGCCGCCGGGTGGAAGGCGCGAGCGGCCCACGAGTGGGAGTACTACTTCGCGACCTACGCGCACGAGGCGATCAACCGCTGCCGCGGGCTGCCCACCGATCTGGAGAGGTTCCTCGAGGTCCGTCGTGGCATGTCCGGGACGGGGGTGCCTGTGTCGCTCGGCGAGCGGGCCGCTCGCATCGACGTGCCGCCTGCGGCGTTCCACAGTCCGCAGCTGCGGATCATGCGCACGATCACCGTCGACGTCACGTTGATGTGCAATGACGTGTACTCCTTGGAGAAGGAAGCCGCCCGCGGCGACATGGACAATTTCGTCCTGGTCGTCGAGCACGAGAACGCGTTGTCTCGTGCCGAGGCGGTCGAGCGGACACGTCGGGTGGTCGCCGAGCGCTGCGCCCGCTTTCAGCAGCTGGCCGAGGAGGTGCCTGAGATGTGCACCGTGCTGGGCCTGACGGTCGCCGAGCAGGACACCGTCCGGGTCTACGCCGAGATCATGGCCGCCTGGATCCGCGGCTATCACGAATGGGAGACTCGGACCCTGCGCTACCTCACCGCCGACGAGGTCGTGCCGGCCACGAAGCCGGGCTTCCTCGAAGCGCTGCTGTAGCCGACGGCGTCACCCCTGGACCAGCGCGTTGACCACCTCCAGGCGGCGCCCTTGCGCGCTAGTTAAGGCCGCCGTCTGCAGCAGGACCGCCAGTCCACGAGCGTCGATGAACCGTAGCTGGCGGAGGTCGAGAGACGCGCATCCGCCCCGGACATGATCGCCGCGCGCAGCCGCATACTGGCCCCGTCAGCGGTCCACAGCTCAAGCTCCCCACTACCGCGATCTTTGATGTGCCGTCGACCGTCACCCTCACCGGCAGTTCGCCCCGAATCGTCTACCATGTCACAGTGTCCGTGTGAGCACCGCGGCTTCGTCGGCCAGCAGGACGGGCACGGGTCCGCAGACCCGACCTCATATCGGCCGCGTGCTCCGATCTGAATGCCAGCCGGTCCAGGTTGCCCGCCGACGACGACCATCCCAGCGATCGCGGCAGTGACGAGCGTCAGCGCCGTCTGCTGCTCGGCCTTACCGGCTTGCTCCTCTGCTGCGGAATGTTGATCGTGGCCCGGCAGTCAGGGAACGTGCTGCAGGTCAGAAACGGCCCGTGGGCGCTGACACGCTGCACCATCACACCAAGGCCGCAGCGGGCGCAGGCCTGGACCGTAGACGCGACGAGGTCACCGGATGTCGCGTCGACCTCGACCGGCTCGAGTTTGCCTTCGTTGAGCAGCTCCGCGACGAACACCGACTCCCGTTCGCGGACCGAGATCAGCACGACCTGGTGGCGGGCCCGGGTCAACGCGACGTAGAACAGGCGCCGCTCTTCGGCGTGCGGATAGGGATCCGGCGCGGCCATGGCGAGGTTGAGCACTGGATCATCGGCGACCTCGGACGGAAACCCGAGCCGTCCCCGGGTCATGTTCGCCACGATGACGTAGTCGGCTTCCAGGCCTTTGGCGCCGTGGACCGTCTTGAACGTCACCGTCAGCCCTGCGGGCAGCTGCGCCGGCACGAACCGGTCGTCGTGCCGGTATCGGCCGAGGATCAGCACCGATGCCGGCCTGGTGCCGTTGCCTGGGCTCTGGTCGGACTCGCTGATGCGATCCAGTTCTGCTGCGACTGCGGCCCTGACGGCGGTCACCGTGTTGCTGGCGGAGTAGCGAAGCCGGACTCGGTCTCCGCCAGGCCCCGCCGAGGCGGTGACGGTCTTGCCGATCTGCCGGTCATTCTTGGCGACGAACGCGCTGGACACGTCACAGATCTCCTGGGTGCAGCGAAACGTCGTCGTCAGCCGCAGCATCGGCCCAGGGCCGAACCAGTGCCTGTACTCTCGCATGATCGTGATGTCGGCGCCGGCGAACCGGTTGATCGCCTGCCAGTCGTCGCCGACGGTGAGCAGGTACTTTCCTGGCTGGTCGACCAGGGCTCGGACGATGCGGGCGCGGGCCTGGCTGGTGTCCTGGAACTCGTCGACCAGCACCATGTCGTAGGGTAGCTGCGCCGCCCGGGTTTCGAGCATCTGCCCGGCGGTGACCAGCATGTCTTCGAAGTCGACGGCGCCTTCGTCGGTCAGGGCTTGCTGCCATGCCCGGTGAACGGGCCAGTACACCGACAGGAAGTGCCTGGTGCGGGCGGTGTTCAGTCCCGGCGAGGCTCTCAGCTTGGCCTCGACGGCTTCCTCGGTGAGATCGCCTGCTTTGACGTGCGCCATGAACGTACGAAGCAGCCTGGCCATGTCTTCGTGAGACGCCGGGACCGCGTCGCGGTCGGCGCTGGGCCGGTCGGGGTTCCATTCCAGGGTCAGGCCGGCCGCTGTCAGCTGAGCTCCGAACGCGACGAGGCCGTCGGCGCCCATGATCGACGCCCAGGTCGTTTCGATCAGCTGCGTTCCCGCATCCTGGTGCAGCTGACGTTTCCAGGCCATGCCCTCGGCGTAGCCGTGGAAGTCCGCCGGTGGTCGTCCTTGGGCGTCCAGCGCCCAGTGCTCATGCCATACATCGACCGCCGGGTAGTAGAAGTCCGGGTGGTACTGGCCATGCTCTGCGGTGGCCGTGTCGATCGTGAAAGGGCGCTCGTACGCAAAGTCGACCCCGTTGAGGTACAGGAAGTCGGCGATGATCTTTTCGCCCTGGCTGCGGACCAGGTGGCCGGAGAACGTTCGGTGCCGGGCACTTCGGGTGTCGCGGTGCCAGATGTCTCCGTCGGTGCCCTTGGGGTTGTCGCTGGTTCGCGCGTATAGCAGCCGGTAGGTGTCGTAGGCGTAGCGGAACCGCTCGGAGGAGTCGCGCAACCGGTCCACGATCCGCAGGATCTTGTCCTGGCCCTGACCGCCGTCGACCCAGGAGGCGACTCGCGGTTTTCGTCCGGTGACCTGCCCGATCACCGATAGACCGAACGCGTGGAACGTCGACGCGGTGACACCGTCAGCGCTCACGCCGACGGCGGCCAGCCGGCGCTGTAGCCGCTGCTGCAGCTCCTTGGCCGCGTCCTGGTTGAAAGCCAGCAGCAGTATCCGCTCCGGTGCCACGAACCCTCGGGCGATCGCATACGCGGTCCGGGCTACCATCACCGACGTCTTACCCGACCCGGCCGCCGCGACCACACTCACCCGGTTGTCCATACAGACCACCGCACAGGCCTGCTCAAACGTCAACGGCGTGGTCTCCACCCGCTGGAACAGGTCCCCGCGGGCGGTGAGTTCGGCTCGCAGCACCCTCTGATTGACCTCGACCGACCACCGCACCAGGTCAAGGCGCCACAACCTCACCGCCTCCTGCTCGACCTCACCGAGCAGCCCCCATACCGTGTCCACCGGACCACGGCCCGTGTCTCCCCGCGGGCGGCTGTCGACCAGCTGCCGAATCGTCTCGATGGTGATCCAACGACCGTCAGACTCCGCTCTACCCGCGACCGCGAGCACCTGTCTGGCCCAGGCGGTGATTGCGGCAACCTGAGCCCAGGCAGCGAGAAATGTCTGCAGCCGCTCGGCGGGGCGGCGGCCGATGCCGGTCAAAGTCCTCATATCAGAGCCGAGCTGGACCTGGACCACGTAACGCAGCCAGCGTCGGACAACCCGGACTTCGTCAGCGGCTCCGGGCCCAAGAGTGAGCGTACGATCGGGCAGGGTCAGCACCAGCTGGCCGCCGACCAGATCCAGGCGCCAGTCGCGCGATCCACGACGGCCAATCCGTCCCCAGGTCGTCTTGATCGCCTCCATGTTGTCCGGCCCTCCCATGCTGGCACTCGTCCATCGAGCCCCGGAGTCCGGATGAAGTTGTCGCCTCGGAAACACGGCGCTACGAAACGGTGCGGCCTGTTACGCAAATATCAATGATCGCTTGCGTCACCCATCGATGGCCACCCCTGCCACGGAGCGGCCTCTTGAATGAACACCGTCGCTCAAGTCCACCGGTTGAGCGGCGGCATCGCGCGACCCCGTCGAGGCCTCGTGCGCTTTCGCGGCAGCCTCGAGCAGATGCGGCGAGCTACGGGGATGGGTGCCCGGCGTCTCGAGGACGCGATGCAGCACCGTGACGGCTGTACCACTGCAGCGCTCGCGTGGGGCATCAGGCAATGTCGGAGATTGTCGGAGTTCGTGTCCGACCGCCTACGGACCGTCTCCGGCTGGCTTGTCTTAAGGCTGTTACTTGCAAGTAACAATGATGGGCTTTGGCATAGGTCGACACCCCGCTGACCTACGATTAACCGATCACCTATACCAGTCAAGCGCCGACTCGCCATAGTGGAACAGTAGATAGCAGCGATGACAGAAGTCCTTGAGCTGCACCGGCAGCAAAGACTTATAGACGAGAATACAACGTTTGCAGCTCGCACATTTGGCCTCTTGCGTCTTATCGGCAAGCTCTCCTACCTCGCTGAATCGACGCATTCGTTCAACCTTGACGAACGACTCGTAAAACGATTTTATCTGGTCATCCTCGCCGTGAAGGCCACACGGAAATCCGACGCGATGGCCACGCTTCGTTCCAGGCTCGACGCTCCACTCGATCGTGCCAAGGTCGATGCGTACCGCACGAATTACCTCGTCCTGAAACTCGGCCAATGACTGAACGGTACGACCTTCGCTCATCGCAAGGTCGAAGCCTATCCCGCTCGCTATTTTCCTCATACGATTGCTTCCGTAGACCTCGATGCTAGTTAGCAACGGCATGAAACGACTCTCCGCCTGGTCCGCCCATGCGCGAAAGTCCTGCGGGTTCCTTTCCTTGTACGCTTCGGCAACAACTTCGTCGAGCACGCTGAGGAATCTCATGTAGCACTCTATGCGCTCCGATCTCAGGCGATCCGACTCTTGTTCGCTTCGGCGACGAATCTCGCTGGCTTCCTGCCGAGCGGCGACTCGTTCTTCTTGGGAGGCGGCGTTGCGCGAAGAAAGGACTTGACCGAGCAAGGCGGCGCCAGCTCCGAGCAGTCCTGTGATCAGCGGCACAAGCCAATCAGTGAAGGGCATCGCAGCTCCGCTTCGACGTGTGTTGATCCACAGGGAAACTCACACTACTCATACGCATCAACGTCAGTTGGCTTCGTTCGGGCGAGCCGAGGAGGGACATAGCTGTGCTCGGAAGCACGTGGAGCGGTAGCACTAGGCGCGCACGACTCCCCGCCGACTGGCCAACCCGACGCGCCCGCGTCCTCGCCCGCGACGGCCACCGCTGCACCGCCAGCGACAACGGCGCCCGATGCACCCGCGCGGCAATCGACGTCGACCACGTACGCCGCGGCGACAACCACGACGAGATCGACCTGACCTCGCTGTGCGGCTGGCACCACGCCCGCAAGAGCAGCCAGGAGGGCAACACCGCCCGTACCCGCCTCACGCAGGCCCGTTCCCCGCGGGCGCCACCCCGGCAGGACGATCGGTCAATAGCGGGGCTCGACCCTGTTGTGTATCAAGACACAGTGGACCTTCTTGACGGCACCGACGCCGTGGTCAGCATTCTTGCTGGGATCGCGGGCATGATCGGATTGGCCTTGACACTGCGGGACAGACGCCGAAAAAGGACTAGCGATGGCAACTCGTCCCAAAGCGGCGAACCACCTATGCCGGACCGCCGAACTCTGTCGACTAAGGCTCGGTTCTGGTTGACGCCTGCGGTTGGTGTGGCAAGCGGCTTCGTGATCGCTGGCGTCGCTTCCATAGTCAGACAGATCTTGGAAAGTCCTTTGAACCCCGATCCAAGGGACAACGGGGAGATCGAAGGGGTTGCGGGGGGCCTTCTTGTCGCCGTCGTGTGGTTCCTCTTCGTGTTCAAGCGCTACGAGCGGCCACCGGCCACCAAGCCCGCCAGCAACAAACCGTCAACGCTGGCTGGGGCGATGCTGAACGTCTCACGGGCAGCGTTCCGCTGGCTCATGATGCGCGGCTGGCTTCGCCTCGCTATCACGCCAATCTTCTTTATAGGTACACACTTCTGCATATATTCGACCATGTACGGGGTCGGGGTGCTTACCTCCAACCCGGCTCGCGATTCCGTGGCCACCGCAACCGCAGCCATCACGGCACTTCCCCTGACGCTCTTGTGGATCTATTTCGCAATGAACCGGATCTACCAAAGCCGACAAGCGAGGAAGGCCGGGCGATGACCCTAAGCCGCCCGCGACACTGGGTACCGCGCCTACAAGAGCACCGCGAATGGCAACGCCGCGCATCCGTGCGCCTGCGACAGGCTCGAGGGCGCGAAGGCCACCCCAGACGGCGATAAGCCCAACACCAGCTAAGTGCGTTATTCATGAGGCGCTTGTCGATGTCCGGTAGATCTCCAGTGCCGTGACGGAGGCCAGGGTGACCGCGAAGTTGGTCAGCAGCCGCCGGTAGCCGGTGGCGAGGATCTTCCAGTTCCGCAGGTGGGCGATGACCCGTTCCACGCAGGCGCGGCGGGACGCGATCGTCTTGTTGAACGCCCGGAGGTGTTCGCTGAACGGCTGGTCGGGGCCGGTTCGGCGTTTGGGGACCATGAGTCCGGTGCCGGTGTAGGCGGTGTCGGCGAACCCGCCGGGTCCGCCGTCGGCGTGCATCCGGCCGGTGAAGACGTCGGCCAGGCCGGACTCGCGGAAGGCTCGGGCGTCGTGCATGGCGCCGGGCTGGGGTCGGCCGGTCATGACCAGGCGGCCGTGCCAGGACGCGACTACCTGCACGTTGAACCCGCAGCGGTGACGCTTTCCGGAATACATGCCCGAGGTGTAGGTGTCCTTGCGTCGGTCGCCGATCGGGACGAGGAACCCGTCGACGCGCACGGTCGAGCGCAGCTCACGTCCGGCGGTGGCCTGCGTGACGGCGGCCAGGACCTCGGTCAGGACCGGCAGGAGCAGGGTGACCAGGCGTGAGATGGTCGGCTGGGAACAGCCGAACAGCTCGGCCAGCAGCGGCTGGGACAGGTTGTGCCGCAGGTACAGCAGCACCGCGACCACCGCCCGGCGCGGGTCGAGTGCACGGCGGCGGCGCAGCGGCCACAGGCCGTGCCCGGTGACGCGTTCGACGAGGTCATCGACTTGATCGCGGGTCAGGCCGGTCATAGTCTCGATCCGTTCCGGCCGGGTGCCGGCTGCTGGAGTGTTCACAGTTCCGGTGGCTACCGGCGGCCAGGTCGCCGTGTCCACGGACGACAATCGGGACCACATGAGAGGTGGGCTGATGGCGCGCACGTGGTTGTCGGTGCGGGTAGAGCTGGTGTCAGGCCGCGGCGATGACTTCTGGCCCCGGCCCGGGCGGGTCTTCGCCGCCGCGCCGTCGCACACGTTCGCGCAGCTGGCCCAGGCCATCGACGCCGCGTTCGCGCGCTGGGACCTGGCCCACATGCACATGTTCACTCTGGCCGACGGCACCGGCGTCACCGACCTGGATCAGTGGGACGGCGACGCCCCTGACGGCAGCATCGACAGCCCAGCCACGAAGCTGAACCGGCTGGCGCTGGGCGAGCAGTTCGCCTACGTCTTCGACTTCGGCGACGACTGGGCACACCTGTGCACCGTCGGCGAGCAGAAGATCGACCCCCTCGACACGGCAGGGTTCAAGCCCGATACGCCCACGGCCTACTGGGGCTGGGGCGACATGCCCGACCAGTACGGCCGCGGCTGGGACGGCGACGACGGCGAGTCACCCGAGCCCAAGCGCCCGTCCCGGCCGCTGGCCGACCTCCCGCCGATCCTGCCCTGGTGGGGACCAACCCGCCGCTGATCACTTCACGAGGCCGCCCAGCCGGATGCCATTGACGGATGCCTCCTGAATAACGCTCTTAGTACGGCAGCGGCATTTAGCGCTTATGCGCTGGTAGCAGGCTCGTGGCGGCGCTTGTAGTGGCTGCGCTTGGCGACGGCTTGGTGCCGTCGTCGCCACCGTGACCATGCCATCGCCAGGTCCGCGGGCGCGGTCGTGTGGACGGCGGTGTTGATCAGCCGCCTGGTCTCGGCGAGGGTCAGATCGATCAGTCCGTCGCTGCTGGAAGCTGCCCCTTCGGCGATGGCGACGACGGTCAGCACCGCCAGGGCGATCATCGCCAGGAGCGTGAACCGGTGCCAGGCGGTCCAGCCGCGGCACTGGTACTGGTCGAGCCCGACCTGCCCCTTCGCAGTCTGGAACGCCTCCTCGACAGACCACCTGCTCCCGGCGACGGTGACCAGGCGCAGCAGCGGCACGGGGACCGCGCTCCAGCAGAGGTAATAGGCCAGCTGTCCGTCACCGCCGCGGCGCACGAGCAGGCTGTGGCAGCCGTCGCCCTCGTCGAGGACGGTGACCCAGGCCCAGTCGTAGAAGCGGTGGCCCTTGGAGCCGGGACCGGCCGAGCGGGTCTGCCACGCCTGCTCGGGCAGCAGCGCGGCGACGCGGTCGACGCGTTCACGCTGGACCGGGGTGGTGTTGACGTTGGTGTTGCAGGCCACGGCCAGGACGTGGGCGATGCCGCGTTCGCGCAGCCCGGCGCGTAGGACCGGGTCCCGGCCGTAGGCCTCATCAGCGATGAACCACCGGGCGGGGACCCCGGCAGCGACAGCGGCGTCGATCATGGCCATGGCCAGCTCGGGCTTGGTCGAAAACAGCACCTCGTCGGGGACGCCGGCCGCGGCGCAGCGGCGTTCGTCGTCGGACCAGGCGCTGGGCAGGTACAGCCTGCGGTCGATCAGCGTCCGCCCGCGCGGGGACACGTAGGCCAGGAACACCCCGATCTGGGAGTTCTCCACCCGACCGGCGGTGCCGGAGTACTGGCGCTGGACCCCGACCGAGTGGTTGCCTTTCTTAAGGTATCCGGTCTCGTCGGCCACGAGGATCCCGTCGCGGTGGCCGAGGTGTTCGAACACGAAGTCGCGCAGGTCGCCGGCGACGGCGTCGGTGTCCCAGACCGCAGTGCGCAGCAGCCGCTGCATCCGGTCGGGGCTGGCGTGACCGGCCTGCTCGGCCAGCCACCAGCCGTTCTTGCGCTCGATCGGAGCCAGCAGCCCCAGCAGCAGCTCACGCACTGTGCGCCGGGGCTCGGCGCGGGCGAACCGGGCGCCGATCCGAGCCAGTACACCCTCGAACACCTGCCACCATACGGTGGCGTCTACGCTTGGGCCAACGGCCACCACGACGTTATTCGGTTTGTCCACAACAGACGATGATCTCGCGGTGGCCGCCCTGCGCTCATCGGCCCTGCAGCCCCTGCGACCCAGATCAGCGCAGGTCAGACCGCATCAGTTACTTGTCGGCCGTATCAACCCGAAGTCCGCAGCACCTCATCCCTCATTACCGAGCCTCGGCAAGGCCTGACGCCGGGGAACTGGGTAGAGGCGGCGGGTTGCCTCGCATAGCATCGCCGTCGTGCAACCCGACCTGGCAGCCGCGATCGAGGAGCTCTATGCCGTCTTCGGGCGGCACCCGCTCGCACAGCGGATCGACTACTGCACGCACTGCGTAGGCGAAGACGAGGCGATGGTCCTACAGCGCAAGCGTCTGCGTGAACTAGCCGCGAGCGACCTTGAACTGTTCAGCCGTAAGGCGATGTCTACCTGGGGCGACGAGGCGGATTTCCGGCACTTCCTGCCGCGCATCCTTGAGCTGTTTGCCACCGGCGAGCTGACCCACGGGTACTTGTTCGTCAAGACCATGAGCAACGTCCGGCACTACGGGACGTGCTGGCCGGCGGATGAGGTCAAGGCCGTCGAAGAGTACATGATCACCCTGTGGCGGCGGACCCTGTCAGAACGCGAACCGATCTTGCGGGCGGCTGAGATTCTTGAGGGTGCTGCGGCGAACGACCACAGCATCGCCCCCTACCTGGCGATCTGGGCCGAAGACACGGGTGAGCCGGCGGCCATGCATTTGGCCGAGTTCATGGACGAGCTGGCGTGGACCTATTGGCAGGAAGACACCCTGCGCCGGGAGTCCCGGGCTTGGCTGCACTCCGGGGTCCCGGCCCGAATTCTCGAGACTGCCTTCCTCGCGAGTGGCGACCCGCAGGCCGCGACATGGCTCGGTCAGGCGTTGGAAAGGCTGGAGCTCCTTATGGACGACGCCAAGGAACCCGACGCTCCGAGCCTTCGACCTGCGCATGGCCACCATGTGCCGCTGCCGTATTAGCAACGTCCAATGATCAGACGGTGGCCGCCCTCAGGCATCCTCACAGCTCAGAGGAACCAGCAGTGCCGTATTAATTAGCCTCCGAACGTGGCCGAAATATGACAGGCCGAAAGCAGCGCCCGAAGTCTGAACTAGCATCGGACCTCGTGACGGAAAATTCCGATGGGCTTCTCACCGTCGACGCGCTTCGCAGCATGATCCGTGGCGGCAGTCTCGGCCTTCAATCACGCCAGCTGTTGCAGCTGCCGTTAGGGATCGGGAGCTTAGCGAGCGACGGTTCGCGCGTCACAAGCTTGGACCTGAGCTTCAACGAGCTCTGCGATCTCTCCTCCGAGATCGGCCGGCTAACCCATCTCGAATATCTCGATCTATCGGGCAATAGGCTCACAAGCCTTCCCACAGAAATCGGCATGCTAAAGAACCTCAAAGTGCTTATCTTGGCAGAAAACTTAATTTCTGATTTACCCTCCGAGCTGTTTAGCCTCGACTTTCTTCAAGAATTGGATCTTCAGGATAACCGATTGCGGAACATCCCGCTCGAACTTGGATCGATGCGGCAGTTACATACCATCGACCTCCGGCATAATTTCATTAGTCACCTACCGAGTCGAGCCGCCGTTCTACTAGCGTCCTCAAAGCTAGTAAGGCTCGAAAGTAACCCTTTGCCTGACCCCATACCGCAGCTCGTGGCACGCGGGCAGAAGGCGTTGGCACATTATGTTGCCGCCCTTGACGACGCCGTTGAGACCTTCGAGGCGAAGCTCCAGATTGTCGGAGAAGGAAATGTCGGAAAGTCCTCTCTTTTGGCCGCTTTACGAGGGGAACCATTTGTCGAAAACCGAGAGACTACTCACGGCATAGAGATCGACACCTTCGAGGTTAAACACGCCGGTACGGGCAATAGACTGACCTTGCATACATGGGATTTCGGCGGACAAGAAGTATACCGCATCACTCACCAGTTCTTTTTCGGCCAACGCTCCCTTTTCGTACTAGCGTGGAATCCCCGTGAAGGCGTCGAACAGGACGCGGTCGAGTCATGGATTAGGCGCATTCGACTGCGTGTCGGCGCAGGGGCCACAATTATCGTAGTATCTACTCACTGCGATACCAGGCGAGCAGAGATAGATTTTGCAAGCCTCCAAGTCGCCTTCAGCGACCTAAACCTCAGGCGAGCTGAGATTGACAGCAAAACGGGAACCGGCATCAGTGACCTTCGAGCCCTTATAGCTGAAAGCGCATCAGCGTTACCTCAGGTGGGCCAGAAAGTCAGCTCGAGATGGGGGTCCATACGCGATCAAATCCTAGGGCTTGCTGCCACAGATCCTCAGATCTCGTTCGAGCGTTTTGTCGGTATCTGCACTCAGAACTCAGTACTTGACCCGGGGGAGGCACGAACCGTTGCAGAATGGCTTCACGACCTTGGGCAGATCGTTCATTACTCGTCGGACGAGGGCCTCCGCGACGTTGTGGTACTCAATCCTGAATGGCTTACCAAAGCGATCGGCAAAATTCTGGAGGACACGCTTACTCGCGACAACCTCGGAGTTCTCGACCACGCCAGGTTATACGAACTTTGGAGCACGGGGGACCGGAGCGGCTACGCCGAGAGCTATCACCCGTACTTCCTACGCCTAATGGAGAAGTTCGAAGTATGCTATCGACTCCCAGATACTGATCGAAGCCTTGTGGCGCAGCTCGTTCCATACGAAAAACCGCTATTGCCGTGGGAACGAGGCGGTGCCCCACATGACGGACACCGAGCATTGCGCATAACTTGCAAGATGAGCGAGAGCGCTCCCGGCCTTATCTCTTGGCTCACCGTGAGGCATCACCGCAGTTCCGTCAATATGCATTGGCGCAACGGAATCTTTTTACGCCATCCGATCGCCGATTACGCTTCGGAAGCTCTGATCGAGCAGTCGACATCAACGACAGTTGAACTGGAGGTGCGTGCGCCCTCGCCGGACTTGATGTTCAACGTTCTCCGAGACAGCATCGAGGACGTCATCTGCTTACGTTGGCCCGGACTCGGGTATGAGCTGAGGGTCCCATGTCCCACAGATGGGCCGTGCAAAGGCGATTTTCCTCTAAAGGCACTGGGAATCTTTCTCAACATGGGCGACCAATCCATACGTTGCCCGTACTGTTTCGAGCAACACGATATAGCTGGGCTCTTGACGGGATTTGCCCCTAAATCTTCCCTCGTGAGGGAATTGTCCAAGTTGACCAGACGCCTTGCCAAGATTGAAGGCCACGTGGCCGACATGGCTCATGCAATGCGGCGCGTGATCAAAGCCATCGGAACCGAGGTTTCCGATTGCCCGCGGCTAATGACCTTGACGCCCACAGCGGGACTTAATCGCGTATATTCGACAACCTTGAGCTACGAGCTGACACTGTGGTGTGAGCACAGTGATTGCTGGCACCCGCTTGATACCTTCTACAAAATAGAGCTGCCGAAGGGCTGGGTTATCGGCATCGCCCCATACCTGCGATTCATCGCGAAGTCATTGAAAATAGCAACGACCGTGGCCAGCACTGGACTCTTTTCCTTCACCTCGGACTGGAACATGGATGCCGTTAAGGCGAAGGTTGAATTGATGGAAGAGGTCGTCCATTACTTGCCGAGTGATCCGGGCGCGGCTACAGAATCGGAGGCTCCCTTAAGCGATAGCCAGCTCACACCTGCCGAAGGGCACGCCTTACGTGGCCTGCGGGCACTGCTGTTCGATCTGGATAAGAATCAATATTTCGGCGGGCTTCGCAGGGTCCAGGATCCGAGCGGATCGTACTTGTGGATTTGCCAGGACCACTACCCGCTGTACGATCCGGGGCTGCCCAGCCTCCCGTCGCACTCTGACCACACCAGCAGTGGAACGAACTGGGGTTTGCCCAAGTGAGGTCCTTTCATCCTGATTGGCGTCGATGTCGCGTGCTGTAGAGCCAGGATGGCCCGCGCGATGGTGCCGGTCTTGCTGACCGTGCAGCGTACGCGGGAGAGGATCTGCCAGCACTTGAGCGTGGCGAAGCCGCGTTCGCCAGGTGCCCGGACTGCGGCGTGGCGACGGTTGTAGGCGGACGCGGGGATCAGCGGCTTTCCTTGCCGGCCCGGACCGGAGTGATCAGGGTGGGCGCCTCGCCCTGGTAGCCGCGGTCGCCCAGAACTGCAAGCCGTGTCGGACGGCGGCGTCGACCACACCCGTGTCGGCGTGCGGCGGTCAGGTCATGGGTCGAGCCCGGCAGTTCGTCGGAGATCCACAGCAGGTCTCCGGCCTCGCCGGACAGCGCCTGCAGGTTGACGCCGTAGGTGCGCTTGCGGTGCACCCACCACAACTTGTGTGCGCTGGTCCAGCGGACCCGGAACGTCGCGATGATCGTGCCGTCCAGGATCGTTACCTTCCCCATCCGCCCAGCCAGGGCCTCATCCAGCGACGGCGCCAGCGCGGCTCTTAAGTCGCTGGCCGACGAACAAGACGCCACCACCTATCGATGGTATTCGACATCTGCCGGCGAGTGGGCGTTGGCACGTCAACGTTGGGGACCTCCCGCACCGGCCAGGCCCGCCACGCTGAAGACACGGATACGGGCGGCCGGTGTGTCGGCGTGTGCGCCGCGTGTGGCGACGAGTGCGGCGGCTTCGGGCATGGTCAGGGGAAAGAGGAAGCGTTCGGGTTCGCCCGGTCTGCTGAGCGCGATGGCGTCCAGGCGGTGGCTGAGGCCGGGGACAGCGGCCAACTGCGGCTGAGGGTCGGTTGCGGCGGCGCTTTCTGCCACCGGGGTGATGACCGCGATCGTGGCCGGCCTGGCTCCGGAGATCAGCCTGCAGGAGAGCAGGAGGTCGGCCAGGATGGTGTCGTCAGGTTGGCGTCGGGCTGGTGGCCATTGGGCGGTGATGAGTGTTGGCGGGATGTTGCGGTCGATGGTGGCCAGGTCACCGGGTGCGTTGACGGCGATGAGGTTGCGGCCGGCGAGCCGGGTGGCTGCGGTGGCGTGGAGGTCGCCGGTGAGGCTGACGACGGTGTCGTCGCGGTTGGTGTAGGTCAGGACGAGTTGGCGGGTGAGTCGTGTGGCTAGGCCTGAGGCCGTGGGCATGGTGAGGTCGGTGTTGAGCCACCACATGGCGAGCGCTGGGCCGGGGTCGGTGTGGCCGCGTGTGGCGGTGTCGGCGGTGATCATGGGTGCTCCTGGTTTCTCGGGTTGTCTCCTATAGGCGTGTGTTGGGCATGTGGTGGCCGTGGTCGCCGTGGCTGGGCCAGCCAACATCGCCCAACATGTGTGGGCGAGCGATGTGCGTCCGTTGTGTCGGCAGCGGCCGCCGTGGGGATCGCCGGTGTTGGGCTGTGGTGGCCAACAGCCGTCGCGCACGGTCGGCATCGTTTTCGCAGGTCAACACCTGGCAACGTGTGCATGGGCTCGGAACGTGCCAGGTACGGGACCTGCTTGGCGGCTGCTGCCGGTGGCGGGTGGGCCTGGTCGCCGTCTGCGTCGGTCATGCTGTTGGGCTGGGGCACCGTTTCTGTTGGCTTGCCGTGGCGCCATGGGTTGGTGCGCTGCGACCTGGTGGCGCCTGACTCGGTGGAGTTGTGATGTCGCTGGTGGTCCGCCGCTCCTGTTTGGCTGCGGTGCAGGAGCAGTTCGAGATGTTGGCCGCGGCTGGGCAGCTGCCGCTGGCCGATCACATGGGCGATGTCTTCCAGCCGGCTGTGGGGCTGCTGCAGCTACGTGACTTGGTGCTCTCGGGGGCCGTCGGTGACGGTGTTGCCGACCGGTTGTGGCGGGTGCTCGTGCAGCGTTCGCGCAGCGACGCGGGGCCGTGGATGATCGCGGCGTTGGGGATGGCTCTGCCTGGCCTGCGCCGGGCGGCACGGGACTTGCGGCTGCGGTGGAGCGACGATGTCGAGGACCTGGAGTCTGAGCTGTTGGCGGGATTCCTGGAACGGCTGGAGACGGTCGATGTCGAGGCGCCGCGGATCTGCGGTCGGCTGATCGACGCGGCGGTGCGGGCGGTTCGGCGGGCGCAGTCGGCGGGGCGGTTGGCGCAGCAGCCGACGTCGTTCTCGGCGGGCCCTACGGTTCCGGGGCTCCCGTGGGATCACCCGGACTGTGTGCTGGCGCGGGCGGTGGCGGCCGCGGTGCTGTGCCGCGAGGAGGCCGATGTCATCGGTGCGACGCGGCTGGGCGACGCGACGCTGGCGCAGGCTGTGTCGGCGCTGGGGCTGACCAGGCCGGCTGCGCGGCGGTGGCGGCGACAGGCGGAGCTGCGGTTGAGAGATGCCATCCGTGCCGGTGAACTGGCGTTTTTCCCTAGGCGCCGACGCCGACGGCGGCAGTCTGCGCCGGTGGCAGCTGCTGCCTGAGCGCGGCTGTGTTGGGTGGATGTTGGGCGGTGTTGGGCTGCGATCAGGTGAATCCGTAGCCCAGCAGCACCTTTGGTAAGCGACGGGACTATCACGCCGACGATGCGGTGCCCGTCGCGCCAGCTGCGGCCGCGACTGTTGGATAGGCGGCCGGAGCCAGCTGCTGCACGCGGCTGGCTCCTGCGCTGGCGCACCTCGAGTCCGTACTACGCCCCGGTTCAGCCGGGGCCGGAGGTGCTGCCATGTTCCCTCGACTCGTTCAGCGTGCGTTTACAGTGACTCTGCCCGCGGCCACCGCGGTTGTTGTCGCTGCGTCCGCCGCCTACGCCGAACCCGATCCCGGTGACGACACCAAGCCCGATCAGCTGAATCTCGCTGGGATCATCGGCAACGTCCAGGGTCTGGTCACCGGGCTGCTGATCGGCCTGGCGACGCTGTTTCTGACTTTGGGGTGCGTGCGCTACATGATGGCCAACGGCGACCCGACCGCGACCGAGAAGGGCAAGGGCGCCTTCCGCAACGCGCTGATCGGCTACGCGCTGGCGATCGTGTCTCAGCCGGCGCTCGCGCTGGTCAAGAGCCTCGTCGAGTAGCCGTGAGCGCGATCGCCGGCCAGCTGATCGCGGTGTTCGTCGGGTGGCTGGCCGCCAACGTCGACAACACCCTGAACACTATGTGGGACCTGCTGTCCAATTCGCTGCTGCGCAGCCCGGATGTCACGGCCCTGCCGCAAGTGAAGGAGTTCGCCGGCACGTCGCTGACCGTCGTCAACACCGCGTACATTCTGGCGGTCCTGGCGACGGCCCTGATGATCATGGGGCGGGACACTATCTCGACGCAGTCTCCTTACGGTCCTGGTGAGCTGATCCCCCGGCTGATCATTGGGTTCATCGGCGCGAACGCCGCACTGCCGCTGACGTCGATGATCATCCGGTTCGCGAACGCGCTCACCGCGGCGCTGACCGACAAGCCGATCGCCGACCAGCAGACGCTGCCCTACCTGCGAGGGCTGGTGAGCTCGGCGCTGCCGGCGGGTTCGGGCAGCGGGTCGATCGGCGGCTCGCCGAGCCCGAACGCATTCCTGCTGATCGTGATCGGGCTGCTCATCGCGGTGCTGCTCGGCATCCTGCTGGTCCAGTGGATCACCCGTTTGGGTCTGCTGCTGTTGCTGGCGGGCATCTCGCCGCTCGCGCTTGCCCTGCACGGCACACCGTGGACCGAGGCTGCCGCGAAGCTGTGGTGGCGTTCGGTGCTGGCCACGTTGGGCACGGTGACCGCGCAGGCCATCACCATGCACTTGGCGATGCGGATCCTGCTGACTCCCACCGACACGCTGCCTGTGCTGGGTGTGCCGGGCGACCCGGGCGCGGTCCTGAACCTGCTGGTCGCCGCTTGCATGTTGATCGGCGTCATCAAGATTCCCGGCTTGATGAAGCGTCTGGTGCTGCGCGGCGGGTCCGGCGGGGGCCGGGTCATGGGGTTCGTCATCTTGCAGCAAGCGACCCGCGTCATCACCGGGCGCCTACCCAAGTTCAGCCGTAAGGCCCCGCTGGCCGGTGTCGGCGTCCGCTCGGGCGGCGGCGGTGCTGGAAGTTGGCCCCGTGTCGAGATGCCGTCCGAGCCGGCGCGCCCCGGTAGGGCGCCGTGGCGTGGCCGTCCCAGCTGGCAGGCCGACCCGAGCGGCTCGTCGCGTCCTGGTGGGTTGGCGGGCCCGGCAGGCCGCCTGCCGCGACGGGCCTCAGTTGCCCCGGCGCAGCCTCGCTCGCACCCGCGGCCGTACACACCGGACGAGCTGGCTGCCGGTGTCGATCTCTACACCCGCCGCATGAAGAAGCAACGAGGAACCATCTAAGGAGCGACGATGCGTCACGATCCCGATGTGGTGCCGGTGACCCGGATCCCGGCCGATGTCAACACCCCCGACAAGATCGCTTTCGCGATGACCGCCCGGCAGATCGCGGTCCTGAGCACGGCCGCCGTAGCCGTCTACGGCATCTACCGCGCCCTGGCCGGGCTCGTCGGCCCAGCGACCATGTTGGCGATCATGCTGCCGCTGGGCGGCGTGGCCACCGCCATCGCCATGGGCAGCAGAGACGGCCTGCCCCTGGAATCGTGGATGGTGGCAGCTCTGCGGTTCCTCCGTGCGCCGAAGATCCTCGCCCCGGCAGCCGACGGGCAGCACCATCCGCCGCCGGCGTGGGCACCGCACGTCGACAACCTGCGGCTGCCCGCTGTGCTGCGGCTGCCGGCCGGTGGCATCGACGAGCACGGCATCGTGGACACCGGCGACAGCGCCGTGGCGTTGGTGGCGTGCACGACGCTGAACATCGGTCTGCGGACCGGCGATGAACAGGCCGCGCTGCTGGCCGGGTACGGCCGGTGGCTCAACTCTCTCACCGGCCCGGTTCAGGTCGTGGTGTCGACGCAGCGCGTCGACCTGTCCAGCCACGCCCAGCGCATCACCGAACGCGCCGACCTGATCACCAGCCCGGCCCTGGCGGCGATCGCCGTGGAATACGCCGGGTTCCTCCATGACCTGGCCGAGCACCAGGACCCGCTGTGGCGGACCGTCACCATAGCCGTCTCCGCCACCGGCGAGGCGGCCCGCACCAGCGAGGTCATCCGCCGTGCCGAGCAGACCGCGATCGCGCTGACCGCACTGGGTGCCAGCGCGGCGGTTCTGGACGGTGCCCGCGCGACCGCGGTCCTGACAACCGCGGTCGACCCCTACGTCCCGACCGACGCGACGTGGCCGAGGTCGCGGTCCACCGACGTGATCACTGGAGGTACCCCGTGAAACTGCCCCGCGCATTGCGCAGACTCTCCCCCTCCGCTGCTGCGAGCCCGGCCGATTCGGCCGGGCTCGCTGCTGTTGTGGGCCCGTCGGCGGTGGAGGTGACGCCGAACTGGCTGCGGGTCGGTGACGGCTACGCCGCCACTCTGGTGATCACCGGGCTGCCGACGCTGGTCGGTCCGGCGTGGCTGTCGCCGCTGACGTCGTGGCCGGGCCGTATCGACATCATCCAGCACATCTCGCCGTTCACCGGGCCGCAGTCGGCGCAGATGCTGCGCCGTCAGCGGGCCCGGCTGGAGTCCAGCCGCCGGGTTGACGCCGACCACGGTCGGCTGACCGACCCGGCGACCGAAGCCGCCGCCGAAGACGCAGCAGATCTGGCCGACCGGGTCGCGCGCGGGCAGTCGAAGCTGCACGACGTCGCGACCTACGTGACGATCCACGCCACCGACCTCGACGAGCTTGCCGAAGCCGTGGCCCACGTCCGGGCCAGTGCCGCGAGCACGATGCTTGACACCCAGCCGGTGACGTTCCGGCAGCTGCAGGGCTGGACGTCGACTCTGCCGCTGGGCGCCGACAGTCTGCGGATGCGGCGGGTCATGGACACCGAAGCCCTCGCCGCGGCGTTCCCCCTCGCCAGCGCGGACCTGCCGGCGCCGCTGCCGGGTGAGCCGGCGCCGGCGGGTGGGGTGTTGTACGGGATCAACCCGGATTCGGCCGGGGTGGTGTGGTGGGACCGCTGGGCCCAGCACAACCACAACAGTGTCGTCGTCGCCCGCTCCGGTGCGGGCAAGAGCTATTTCGTCAAGCTGGAGGTGCTGCGCAGCCTCGCCGACGGCGTTCACGTCGCCGTCGTCGACCCCGAAGACGAGTACGTGCGCCTGGCCCGCGCTGTCGACGGGACCGTCATCCAGCTCGGCAGGCCTGGCGTGCGGGTCAACCCGCTCGACATCCCGCCCGGCGACCGCCGCAGCGACGCCCTCGTCCGCCGGGCGCTGTTCGTCCACTCGCTGGTCGCGGTCCTGCTCGCCGAGCAGCCCTCAGCCGCCGAGCAGGCCGCCCTCGACACGGCGATCGCCGCGGCGTACGCCGGTGCGGGCATCTCCCACGACCCGGTCACGTGGGCGCTGCAGGCGCCGCTGCTGCGCGACGTCGCCGCGGCGCTGGCCGAGCAGAGCGATGACGCCGCTGCGGGCCTGGCGGCCCGGCTCGCGCCGTGGACGAGCGGGTCGTTCAAAGAGCTGTTCGACGGGCCGACGACCACGGTCCCAGCCGGGCAGCTGGTGGTCTGGTCGACGCGGCAACTTGCTGACGAGCTGCGGGCACCGGGCATGCTGCTGGCGCTGGATGCGATCTGGCAGGACGTAGACGCCGCCCCCGCCCGTGCCGTCGCGGCACCTCGGCGGCTGGTGATCGTCGACGAGGCGTGGCGGCTGCTGCACGACGGCGAAGGTGCCCGGTTCCTGTTCCGGCTGTCCAAGCAGGCCCGCAAACGCCGCGCCGGGGTGTCGGTCGTGACGCAGGACGCCGCTGACCTGCTCGGGTCGCAGCTCGGGCAGGCCGTCATCGCCAACGCCGCGACGCAGGTCCTGATGCGGCAGGCGCCGCAGGCCATCGACGAGATCACGGAGGCGTTCGGGCTGACCACCGGCGAGGCCCGCGCCCTCCTCGCTGCCCGACGCGGAGAGGGGATCTTGCTCGCCGGCGCGCACCGGGTGTCGTTCCAGGCCCTGGCCAGCCCGGCCGAGCACCGGCTGTGTGTCGGAGACCTCGACCGCCTCGACGATGACGACGAGGACGAGGACGAGGAGCCGCGCCGGTGAGCGGCCTGCACATGGCAGCGTACGACGGCGACCCCGACCTGGCGTCCGAGCTTTCCGGCGTCGTCAGCGATGCGGTGATGTGGTGCACGGACCGGCCGTGGCTGGCGTTGGTCGGGTTCGCGGTGCTGTCGGGCGTCGGCGTGGCTCGTGTCGGGTGGCTGCGGCACATCGACCGGCTGCTGCATGCCAGTGCCCAGCAGGTCGTCATCGTGGCTCCGCCGCAGGTCGACCCCGCCGGCGTGACCGCGTTCTGGGCGGCGATGGCACCGCTGCTGAGCCGCCGCAGGTTCCGGGTGTGGCGGCCCAGGCCGTACATCACCTGGGAGTACCGGTGGGCTGGCCGCGAGCTGACGATCGTGCTGTGGCTGCCCGGCATCATCAAGGCCGCGCCGGTGCTCGCTGCGATACGTGGTGCGTGGCCGGGCGTGACCGTGTCAGCGGCCGATGCCGGACCTGCGCTGGCTCAGCGGGACGGCGTTGCGGTGGCCGCGTCGGCCGGTGCCGCGCTGGTGCCGGTGATGCCGTCGTGGTATCCGCTGCTGACCGACCATGAGACCGATCCTCTGCGGGCCGTCGTGGCTGCCGCGTCGGGGCTCAAGGACAGCGAGTCGGCGTGCGTGCAGATTCTGACCCGACCGGCGTCATCGCGTCAGGTCCGGCAGTTGCGGCGCGGCGTGGCAGCGCTGCGGACCGGCCGGAGTGCCGGCGGTGTCCTTGATCCGGGTCGGTGGCTGGGCGCGGTCCTGGACGGGTTCGAGTGGCTGATCAGCCCGTCGCGGCACCCGCATCCGGGTGCCGGGCCGTCGCAGCAGGCGCTGCTGGCCGTCGACCCGCAGCGTGACCGCGACGCCCGTGCCGCGGTCGAGAAGCTGACCGGGCCGCAGTGGGAGACCGCGATCCGCGTCGCCGTCGCCCATCACAGTCCACCCGACCGTCCGCCGGGCGCTACTGCCAGAGGCAGGCTCGTCACGGCCGTCGAGGCGCTGATGGGCGCCGCCGGGCCGTGGACCGGACGCAACCGGCTGCGGCGGCTGCGGATGCCGCACGCAGCGCAGATGCTGCAGGCGCGGTCGCTGCGGCACGGGTTCGTCCTCAACGCCGTCGAGCTGGCCAGCCTGGCGGCGCTGCCGCAGGACATGGCCCTGCCGGGCCTGCTGCGGGCGCGGGCCAAGACGATGCCCGCTCCGGTCGACGTGCCCTCCGGCGGCCGCGGTACGAAGATCCTTGGCCGGGCGGAGTGGGGTGGGCATCCGGTCGCGTTGCCGGTCGCCGACGCCCGGCAGCACGTTCACATCGTCGGAAGCACCGGCTCGGGCAAGAGCACTCTGATGCTGAACATGATCCTCGACGACATCGGCGCGGGTCGTGGCGCCGTGGTCATCGACCCGAAGGGCGACCTGGTTCGCGACGTCCTGGACCGGATGTCGGCGAAGAAGGCCAAGAAGGTCGTGCTGATCGACCCCGACGTAGACACCGGCACGACGCTCAACCCGCTGTTGGGTGAGGACCACGACCTGGTCGTCGACAACGTCGTGTCGATCTTCTCCAGGATCTTCCAGAAACACTGGGGTCCTCGCATCGACGACGTGCTGAGGGTGTCCTGCCTGACGTTGATGCGGCACGCCAACGCGACGTTGACGCTGGTTCCGCCGCTGCTCAACGACTTCACGTTCCGGCGCCGGTTCACCGAGGACCTCACTGACCCCGAAGGCCTGCGCGGGTTCTGGGAATGGTTCGAGGCGACCCCGCCGGCGGTCCGTACGCAGATCATCGGGCCGGTCCAGGCGAGGCTTCGGTCGGTGCTGTTACGCCCGTTCGTGCGCCGCACCCTCGGCACGCCGTTCAACTCGTTCGACATGGGCGAGATCCTCGACGGCGGGGTGCTGCTGGCGCGGGTGCCCAAGGGCGTCATCGGTGAGGACACCGCCCGGCTGATGGGGTCGTTCGTGCTGGCGTCGGGGTGGCAGGCCGCCACAGCCCGGGTCCGGCTCGACGAAGCCGACCGCCGCGACAGCGTCACCTACGTCGACGAATGCCATAACTTCCTCAACCTGCCCGGCTCGGTCGGCGACATGCTCGCCGAAGCCCGCGGGTACCACTTCGGCCTCGTCCTGGCTCACCAGAACCTCACCCAGCTGCCCCGCGAGACGCAGCTGGCCCTGTCCGCCAACGCCCGAACGAAGATCTTCTTCTCCAGCTCGCCGGAAGACGCCACCCAGCTGGCCAAACACACCAACCCGGAGCTCGACGAGCACGACCTGTCCCACCTGGACGCGTTCCGGGCGGCCGCGCGGCTGCTCGTCAACAACCGCGAGACCGCGGCATTCACGCTGCGCACCAACCCGGCGCCGCCGGTGGCCAATGAGGCCACCGCCGTGCGGCAGGTCATCACCGCCGCCGCTCAACACCGGCGCACGGCCGCGATCACACGCCTGGCCGGCATCGGCGACACCGACCGTGCCTCGCACGACCATGACGCCTGACCTTCGCTGCCCGGCCGCCTGCGGCGGCCGGGCAGCTCAACACAACCCCCGAGGAGACCTGGTGCACGGACCCGACAACACCCTTCGCGGCGGCTGCGGACACCGCCTCCTGCGCCTGGCTGGCTCCGGGTGGCTGCTGCCGACGTCACCGACACCGCGCCTACGTCGTGTCGGCATCCGCGCAGTGGTCGACCGCTGGCACCGCCACGGCCGTACCCGGCACTGGCCGGCCACGGCCCGGCGGCGCCGGTCCTGACCCCGGTCCTGCCCCTGGTCCGCACGTGCACCTGGGTCCGGTCCGCGTACTGCCGCCCCGATGCCGCCCCCGACCCAGCCGAAACACCAGCTAGGAGCACACGATGACCGACGGTCCAGGATCGCGACTGTCCCTTGAAGGGGACTCTTCTCTACCGGGGAACGACAACACGATGAAGGCACGTAAGCGCCCGCCGACGGCACGACTGCCGACCCTTATGGACCTGTCCGGGCGCCTCAACGCCCGCGACTTCACCATCGCCCACCTGCTCGACGAGCACACCGCGCTGACCACCGCGCAGCTGACCGCAGTGTTGTTCGGTAGCCCGGTCACGTGCCAACACCGGCTCAGCAGCCTGCGTAAGCTGCGCTTCGTCGACCGGTTCATCCGCAACCAGCCCACAAGGCCCCGCCCCATGTGCTGGGTCGTCGGTGCCTTGGCCGCCCGGTACGTCGCGCTGGTCCGCGATGAGGCTCCGCCTACACCCAAAGCCGTCCAGCAGCGCGCCGAACGGATCATGGCCAGCCCGAAGCTCGACCACCTGCTCGGCGTCAACGGCTTCTTCGTCGCCTTGGCCGCCCATAGCCGCACCGACTCGTCGACGCGGCTGGCGCGGTGGTGGTCCGAGCGCAGCAGCACCGCGGCCTACGGACGCCGGATCCGGCCCGACGGCCACGGCGTCTGGACCGACGGCACCACGTCGGTCGGGTTCTTCGTCGAGTACGACACCGGCACCGAACCCATCGGCCGTCTCGTCGACAAGCTGCCCGCCTACCAGCGGCTGCGCGATGACGGCGGCCCCGACTACCCGGTCCTGTTCGTCCTGCAGAGCCCTGTCCGCGAGCAGCACCTGCATCAGCGTCTGGGTGCCGGGGTGGGCTCGACGGTCAGGGTCGCCACGACCAGTCCGCTCGCTGGCGCTGATCCGGCTGCTGCGGTGTGGCGGGTGTCGGGTGAAGGACGTCGTCGGCGGCTGGCGGACCTGCCTTCTGCGCACGGGCAGACCGGGCCGATCAACCCCGGGCCGCCGCGTGTGGGCGACGATCCGCTTCGGCTGCTGCAGGCCCT
>NZ_JASAMB010000012.1 GCF_029948125.1 Catellatospora sp. KI3 | reverse complement strand
CCGGAAAAAACCAAGGTTTACGTAGGAGAGGGAAGGGAATTTCGTCGTCATGGAATTTCTGCTTTGGCTTCTCGCCGTCGTACTGGTCGTCTCCGGGATCGTCGCCCTGGTCCGCCGCCAGGTGCTGTGGGGCATCGTGCTGATCATTATTGGCCTGCTGGTCGGGCCGGGCGGAGTGAGCATCTTCTCGTAGGCGGCCGGTGAGCCCGACGAGGGCTGACCGGCGTGCGAGATCGAAGGGCGGGTGGCTGCGGCCACCCGCCCTTACCGTCGCCACGGGGCGGAGGCGAAGATGTTGAGCCCGAGCGCCCGCGACAGGTGCGCGGTCGCCAGCTTGCCGCGCACGCTGTTGCCGGCCGGGTCGAGCCGGGGCGAGAACGTGCCGATCCCGGCCTTGCCGGGGGAGACGGCGACGATGCCGCCCGCGACGCCCGACTTGCCGGGCAGCCCGATGTCGAACAGCCACTCGCCCGACCGCTGGTAGAGGCCGTTGGCGGCCAGCACGGCCAGCGTGTCGCGGCACACCGTCGCGGACACGACCCGCTCGCCGGTGACCGGATTGACCCCGCCGTCGGCCAGTGTCGCCCCCATCACGGCCAGGTCGGCGGCGGTGACCCGCAGCGCGCACTGCCTGGTGTACACGTCCACGGCCGCCAGCGGGTCGACCTCGATGCGCCCGTAGCTCTCCAGCAGCCGGGCGATGGCGCGGTTGCGCTGGTTGGTCGCCGCCTCCGACCGGTAGACGTCGTCGTCGAGCTCCAGCGGCCGGCCCGCGAACGCCGACAGCCCGGCGCGGGCGGCCTCCCACTTCGCACCGGGCGAGCCGCCGGGCAGCAGCGCGGTGGTGGCGATCGCGCCCGCGTTGACCATCGGATTCATCGGGTGGCCCGCGTTGAGCTCGATCGCGATCACGGAGTCGAAGGCGAGGCCGGTGTTGTCGACGCCGATGCGCTCGCGTACCGCGTCATGCCCCAGCGCCTGGCAGACCAGGGCGTAGACGAACGCTTTGGAGATCGACTGCAGGGAGAACTCCGTGCCGACGTCGCCGACGCCGTGCCGGCCGCCGTCGACCTCCGCCACGGCGACCCCGAACAGCTCCGGATCGGCCTGCGCCAGGATCGGGATGTAGTCGGCCACGGCGCCGTCGGTGCTGCGGCGCGCGTACTCGTAGGCCTCCGCGACCAGCAGGTCCACCTGGTCCCACCCGGGTAGCGCCCCGGTGCAGGCGCGCTGCGCGACCTGCTCCATACCCGCGATCACCAGTCGGCCCCCTGCCGGTGCGGCTACGTCCCGGTGCCAGATATACCACTGTATGTGCGGCTGGCTGCTGTTTTGCGCCCTAGGCTGGCAGCCATGGCAACCGAGTCGGCCGAGCGACTGCGCGGCGTCTACCGCGATCTGCACGCCCACCCCGAGCTGTCCTTCCAGGAGCACCGCACCGCCGGGATCGCCGCGGCCTGGCTGCGGGAATCCGGGTTCGAGGTGATCGAACCGGTGGGTACGACCGGAGTCGCCGGCCTCCTGCGCAACGGACCCGGGCCGACCGTCCTGCTGCGCGCCGACATGGACGCGCTGCCCGTCCGCGAGGCCACCGGGCTGCCCTACGCCAGCACGGTCGACGGCGTCATGCACGCCTGCGGCCACGACATGCACGTCACCTGCCTGCTCGGCGCGGCCGCGGCGCTGGCGGGCAGCCGGGCCGACTGGTCGGGCACCGTCACGGTGGTCCTGCAACCGGCCGAGGAGCTCGCCCAGGGCGCCGCCGCGATGGTCGCCGACGGGCTGTTCGAGCGGATCCCGCGCCCGGACGTGGTGCTGGGCCAGCACGTCGCGCCGCTGCCGGCGGGCACGATCGGGCTGCGGCCCGGCCCGGCGTTCGCGGCCACCGACTCGCTGCGCGTCACGCTGTACGGCTCGGGCGGCCACGGCTCCCGGCCGGAGACCACCGTCGACCCGGTCGTCATGGCCGCGGCCACCGTGCTGCGGCTGCAGGGCATCGTGGCCCGCGAGGTGTCCGGCAACGACACGGCGGTGGTCACCGTCGGCGCGCTCAACGCGGGCACCAAGAACAACATCATCCCCGACGACGCCGAGCTGCTGCTGTCCGTCCGCACCTTCGACACCGAGGTACGCGGGCGAGTGCTCGCGGCGATCGAACGCATCGTCCGCGCCGAGGCCCAGGCCTCCGGCGCGCGGCAGCAACCGCGCATCGAGCAGACCGAATCGGCGCCCGCGGTGCTCAACGACCCGGCCGCCGCCGAGCGTACGCGCGCCGCTCTGGCGGCCGTGGTCGGCGCCGGACGGGTCGTCGACCCGGGCCCGGTCACCGGCAGCGAGGATGTCGGCGTGCTGGCGGCGGCGGCCGGTGCGCCGCTGGTGTTCTGGCTGCTCGGCGGCGCCGACCCGGCGGCGTTCGAGGGGGCGTCCAGCCCGTCGGAGCTGGCCCGCGTGGTGGCGGGCCTGCCGTCCAACCACTCGCCGCGCTACGCGCCTGTCGAGGAGCCCACCATCAGCGTCGGCGTCGCCGCCCTGGCCTCGGCGGCCAGGCACTGGCTGGACTGACCGCCGCCGGCCCGAACCCGCGGCAGCGTCATTGTTGCCTGGCAACTGGTCGAAAGAGGCCCCAAGATACGCCCGATCGCCCGGCAACATGAGAGAAGGCGGGTGCGGCAGCGCGCCGCACCCGCCTCGGTGGAAGGTCAGCGCCGGGGGCGCGGGCCCTGGTCGGAGACCGGCAGCTGCTGGGTGGCGTCGGCCGCCGGCTCACGGCGTACCGCGGTCTCGTCCTCGTCGGTCGCCATCACCTGCTCGATGAAGGCCGGGGCCTGCGCGTCGGCGTCCTCCGGCCGGCGGACCGGCGCCTGCTCCGGCGCGGTCCGGCTGCGCGGCAGGATCACGGTCCGGGCGTCGCTCTGCCCGGCCGAGTAGGCGCGGGCATGCTCGGCGACCCGGCTGGACTCGGCCTCGGCCCGGTTGAGCCAGGAGTCCCAGCGCGACTGCATCGGCCGGATCAGGCCGCCGCCCACCCCGACGATCAGGATGCCCGCCACCGTCGCCAGGACGGTGACCAGGATCGGCGTGGTGACAGTGGTGGCGACGCCGACCTGGTTCAGCGCGGCGATGACACCCAGCGCGACGATGACCGTCGAGGTGATCGTCGCCAGCGTACGGCCGTAGGACAGGCCGCTCAGCGCGTTGGCCACGATGTCCTTGACCCAGGACGCGATGGCGGCGGCGACCACGACGATCAGGATCGCCACGAAGGCCTGCGGCAGCCACGCGACCACGCCGTTGATGAGGGTCGACACGGGGTTCGGACCCCAGATGCCGAACGCCAGCTGGAGGCTGAACAGCAGCACCGCGTAGTACACCAGCTTGGCCACGAGGTCGGAGGCGTCGTAGCGGCCCCGGGCCAGCCACGCGGCGACGCCGCCCCGCCGGGCGAGCCGGTCGAAGCCGACCCGTTCCAGGATCCGGTCGGTGAGCATGCGCGCCGCTCGGGCGACGAGCCAGCCGACGACGAGGATCGCGATGAACGCCAGCGCCTTGGGCAGGAACAGCGCGATCGACCGGAGAGTGTCGGTGAGGACACGTCCGAGGTCCATGGTGTCTCCTTGCTGTCGGATTCGTTGTGTCCCCCTCCGCATGCCCGCACCGGCGGCGCCGAAACAGGACAACCTGCACCAACGGGTGATACGAACGGAATCACCCCTGGTCGCGGGGTTGTTACCGCGTGCCAGGGGTGATCAGGGGGCGGGTCGGTCAGGGGCGGCCGCGTCCGGTGGCCCTGCGCAGGCCGTACGCGAGCGCCGCGATCTTGCCCACCGGCCCGGAGGCGTGGTCGGTGACCGCGCCCACCAGGCGCGAAACGCCGGAGGTCGCCGACGCCAGCTGCGAGGTCACCGTGTCCACCTTGGCCAGCTGCACGTTGACCCCGTCGATGGTGACCTGGACCTGGCCCAGCGTCGTGTTCACGTTCGTCACGGTGTCGGTGACGCCGTCGAGCAGGGGACCGGTCCTGCCCTCGACCTGCCGCAGCACCGCGGTCGCCGCGTCGACGGTGTGGCGCAGCCGCAGGATCGGCACGGCCAGCACCAGCACCAGCATCGCGAACGCCCCCGCGGCGACCAGCGCCGCGATCTCTGTGCCCGACATCAAGCCCTACTTCGTACGGGCCGAGCTGCGGCCCAGCAGCCAGGCGACGGCGAAGACGCCCGCGCCGACGAGCCACGGCTTGGGGTTGCGGCGGATGCTGTCGACGATGTCGCGGCCGACCGCCTCCCACTCGTCGGAGCTCTGCGGCAGGCGCTCGCCCACGGCGTGGACGACCTCCCCCGCCTTCTCCTTGGCCGCGACGGCCGCCTCGGTGATCGTGTCCTTGGCGGCCGCGGCCGCCACGACCGCGTCGTCCTTGAGCGCGGCGGCCTTCTCGGACACGGCCCTGCCCGCCTGGGCGGCCGCCTGCGCCGCGTCGTCGGCTGCCTTCGTGAGGTCGATATCCTTGCCTGCCATGGGTACGCCTTCCGGTCGACTTCGGGGGGTGGCGCCCCCATACCCGGCCGCCGCCGTCCTAATCGCCCCCGGGGCACCGGTTGGTGCCGGCGTGGTGGGACTGAACCGCGCCGCCGCGGGTATGCGCCCGGCATGAACAAGCAGACACTGGTCTACAAGCCGATCGGGATGCTCGGGGGTGCGCTGGCCGGTGTGGTCGCGGCGGCCGCCTTCAAACGGGTGTGGCGGGTGGCGGCGGGCTCCTCGCAGGCACCGCACGCCACCGACCCCACCCGGGGCTGGCCGGAGATCCTGGTCGCGGCCGCGGTGCAGGGCGCCATCTTCGGGATCGTCAAGGCCACCGTGGACCGCGGCGGCGCGCACGCGGTCAAGTCGCTGACGGGCCGCTGGCCCGACTGACCGCGACGAGCACGGCAGCGGCGCCCGTTCCCAGGAACGGGCGCCGCTGCCGTGTCGGCGGCCTTCGCCTACCGGGAGGTGGCGGCGTGCCCGGACAGCCGGGGCACGGAACCCGCGCGGCGCAGTCCGAGCGGCGCGGTGCGCGACCGGGCAGCCTGCGGATGCGCGGAGGCCGCCGCAGTCGCCTCCAGCGCGGCCAGCGCCCGCCGGTACGCCCGCGCGTACCCGACGGCCATGTGCGCGGCGCTGAAGTTGTGCACGACATGTCGGCGGCAGTCGGCCGGATCGAGCGCGCTCACCTCGCGCAGCGCCTCGGGGAGCTGCTCGGGGTCGTCGCAGATCAGCCCGCTCACCCCGTGCGAGACCACCTCCGGCACGGCCCCGGCCCGCAGCGCCACGACCGGAGTGCCGCAGATCATCGATTCGATCATGACCATGCCGAACGGCTCCTCCCACTGGATCGGGAACAGCAGGCAGCGGGCGTTGGCGAACAGCTCCCGCTTGCGGACGCCGTCGGCGGGACCGATCATCTGGTCGTTCGGTCCGAGCAGCGGCTCGACCTGCTCGCGGAAGTACTTCCGCTCGGCCGGCTCGGCGCACTTGCCCGCCAGGATCAGCGGCAGCCCGGCGGCCCGCGCCGCCAGGACCGCGGTGTGCGCGCCCTTGTCCGGGCTGAACCGGCCCAGGAACAGCGCGTACTCGCCCTTGCGGGCCTGGTACGGCCAGGCGGCCGGGTCGAGTCCGTTGTGCACGGTGTCGATCCAGCTCAGCTCGGGCGCGAGCGCCTGCTGCCGGCGGCTGATCGCCACGAGCGGCACGTCGTCGCCCAGGGCCCGGTAGAAGCCGCGCAGCTCGCTGTCGGCGGGGCCGTGCATGGTCGCGACCGTGGGCAGGCCGAGCCGGGCGTACGCGGGGGCGTTGAGCACCCCGGCGAAGGTGTGGTCGTGTACGACGTCGACCGCGCCCTCGGCCGCCAGCGCCTCGACGACCCGGCGCGCCTCGGCCGCGTAGATGATCTCCGGTCCGGGCTCGCCCAGCCGCTCCGGCACGGTCCGGTCCCACACCGGCCGGAATCCGGCCCGGGTGCCGTTGGCCCCGGCGGCGATCAGCGTGACCTGGTGCCCCGCCGCGGTCAGCGCGTCGCTGAGATCGGCCACGACGGCCTCGATGCCGCCGTAGCCGACGGGCGGGATGGTGAAGTATGGCGGTGCGACCATTGCGATCTTGAGGGGCTCGGCCTCCGCCGCCGGGCCGTCGGGCAGCTGCGGCGCCTTTGCCGACAGATCACTATGAATGGCGGTGGTTGTCATGCTTTCGCCATACCCACTCCCACCGCTTGATCACGCGGTCAGAGTGCCTGCTTGTCGTCGGTGTCCACGGCCTTGCCGTCGCGGGTCTGCAGGTAGGGCTCCTGGTCGGCCGGGTGGCCGGCGGCGATGGCGCGCTGGCGCTCCAGCTCGGCGTCCAGCTCGGCGCCCAGCAGCAGGGCCAGATTGGACAGCCATAGCCAGATGAGGAACACCACCACGCCGCCGAGGCTGCCGTACGTGGCGGCGTACGTGCCGAAGTGCGCCGCGTAGAAGCCGAACCCGGCCGAGGCGGCCAGCCACAGCACGACCGCCAGCACGCAGCCCGGGGTGATCCACCGGAAGCCGCCCTGGCGCGCGTTGGGCGAGGCCCAGTAGAGCAGCCCGAACAGCACCCCGATCAGCACCACCAGCACCGGCCACTTGAGGATCTGCCAGGCCGTCACGGCCGGCCCGGGGATGTCCAGGGCGTTGCCCAGCGCCTCGGCCAGCCTGCCGCTGAGTACCACGATGAGCATGCTGACGACCAGCAGCACCCCGGTGACCAGGGTGACCGCGAGCCGGATCGGCAGCCGCTTCCACAGCGGCCTGCCCTCCGGTACGTCGTAGATGGCGTTGGACGCCTGCATGAAGCCGTCGATGTAGCCGGAGGCCGACCACATCGCGACCACCAGACCGATGATCGCGGCGACGCCCGCCTTGGCGTCGTTGGCCTGCACGTTGTCCAGCGCGGCGGTGAAGATATCCCGGACCGGGCCGGGCATGATCGGGGTGACGTCGGTGAGCACGTCGTTGACGAGCCGGTCGTCGATCAGCCCGACGACGGCCACCAGCACCAGGATGCCGGGGAACAGCGACAGCACGCCGTAGTAGGTGAGCGCGGCGGCCCATACCTGCAGGCTGTCGGTGTCGGCCTCCTTCGCCGTCCGGCGCAGCACCTGCCACCAGGACTTCAGGCTGAACTGTGCGGGACTGCGCGGACCCGCGTCCGGGGGAGGCGGCGACGCGGGGGACGACTGGGGGTGCTCGGCCATGGCCGCTACATACCGCACCCCGCCCCTTCCTAACCGACCCGTGGTTGACATCAGGGTTTGGGGGGTAAGGGGCTGATATGCGAGTTGTGGTGGTGGGCGCGACCGGGAACATCGGCACGGCGGTGCTGCGGCGGCTGGTGGACGGGCACGAGTTCGACGAGGTCACCGGGGTGGCGCGGCGCCGGCCGTCGACGTCGGCCGGCTGGCCGTACGACCAGGTGCGCTGGCACAAGCTGGACGTGGGCAGCCCCGAGGCGGCGGCGTCGCTCACCAACCTGTTCGCCGGCGCGGCGGCGGTGATCCATCTCGCCTGGCAGATCCAGCCCAGCCACGACCGGGCGCAGCTGCGGCAGACCAACGTCACCGGCACCGCCAACGTCATCGCGGCGACCGTCGCCGCCTCCGTGCCGACGCTGCTGGTCGCGTCCTCGGTCGGCGCGTACGCGCCCGCGCCCAAGGACAAGCGCATCGACGAGGTGTGGCCCGCCACCGGCGTGCCCGGCTCCACCTACAGCGAGGACAAGGCGGCGGTGGAGGCGATGCTGGACGTCGTCGAGGCCGAGCACCCGCAGCTGCGGGTGGTGCGCATCCGCAACGCGCTGGCGTTCCAGCGGGTGGCCGCCGCCGAGATCGCGCGGCTGTTCATCGGCCCGTTCGCGCCGCTGGGGCTGCTGCGCCTGGGGCGCCTGCCGCTGCTGCCGAGCAGCCCGGCGCTGCGGATCCAGGCGGTGCACGCCGATGACGTCGCCGAGGCGTACGCGCGGGCGATCCTGGCGCAGGCGCGGGGGCCGTACAACATCGCCGCGGAGCCCGTGCTGGACGCCGAGAGCGTGGGCGCCCGCTTCCACGGCTGGGCCGTGCCCACCCCGCCGCTGCTGCTGCAGGGCGCGGCCGCCCTCACCTGGGCGGCCAGGCTCCAGCCCACTGAGCCCGGTTGGGTCCGGCTGGCGGCGCGCAGCCCGCTGATGTCGTGCCGGCGCGCCGAGGCGGATCTGGGCTGGCGCGCCCGCACCGACGCGCTTGACGCGCTGGCGGAGCTGATCGAGGGTATGGCCGACGGCGCCGGTGACGGCTCGCCGCCGCTGCGCGAGCGGCCCGGTGCCGCCACACGGCTGATGGCCGTGGCCCGCGGGCGGCTGCCAGGGCACAGCGCCGCCGACTGAGCGCGCTCAGCCGACAGCCGGTCAGGACGGTCAGCGGCGCCTGCGGTGGCGGACCGCCACTCCGCGCGCCTCCAGGCGGGTCGGCACGTCGGGGTCGTCGAGGCGCGCCAGGGCGACGTTCAGGGTGCGCAGCGCCGGCAGCGTCTCCAGCGCCGCCGCGTTCGTGCACACGCCGGTCAGCACCAGCTCCGACAGCGTCGGGTGCCCGGTCAGGGGGGTCAGGTCCAACGGGTCCGGGTGGTAGCCGTGGCCGTCCAGGTTGAGCGACTTCAGGCCCGACAGCGTGTGGACGCCTTCCAGCGAGGTGACGTTGTAGTCGTCGGACTCGCCGCCGGTGTCGATGTCGAGCGTCTGCTCGACCAGCATGTAGATGTCATTGCCGCCGTCGAAGTCCAGTCGGTCGATCGCCGATGCCGCGGACGCGGGCACCGCGACGGCGTGCAGCAGGTCCAGTGCCGCCGCCAGGCGCGGGCCCGGGCCCGGGTAGCCGTCGTCCGGGCCGTCCGGGCCGGTCGACTCCACGATCGCGCTCAGGTCGGCGGCGGCGATCGCACCGTTGGCCAGTAGGGCGTTCAGGACGCCGAGGTGCAGGCCGCGGTCGGCGAAGACGATGGTCATGGGCTGGACCGTATCGCGCGGTCCGCAGCCCCTTCGGCGGCGGTCCAGTCGTTTCGCGATTCGTGTTCAATATGCCCCATTCGTTACTAAACTTCGAGAACGGAATCACCGTAAAGCAGAACAAAACGGAGGGTACGTGAAAAAGCGGCTCATCTCTCTGGCGCTGGCTGCGGCAGCGACCGTCGGGCTGGCCGGTCCCGCCGCGGCGGCGCCCGGGGACACCATCGTGACGCTGACCGTGGTCGGCTCGGGCGGACTCACCATCTCCGTCCCGCCCGCGTCCAGCCTCGGCACCGGCAACGAAGGCACCACCCTCTCCGGCCCGATGGGCCTGGTGATCGTGTCGGACCTGCGCGCCTCGCTCACCCCCGCCTGGAACGCGAGCGTCGTGTCCGGCGCCTTCACCACCGGCAGCGCCGGGCCGGGCGAGACCATCCCGGCAGGCAACGTCAAGTACTGGTCGGGCCAGGCCACGGTCACCGTCGGCACGGGCACCTTCACCCCCGGTCAGATGAACGCGGGCGCCGCCCAGGTGATCAACGTGCCCCGTACGGCGTTCTCGCACGCCGGCGGCACCGGCAGCAACTCCGCAACCTGGAACCCGAACCTCGTCGTCACGATCCCCGCGGACGCCGTCGGCGGCATCTACACCGGGACGGTGACGCATTCGGTGGTATGAGCGCGTCCACCGGCCGGTGCTGCTGGCCTCCGCCGCCCTCGTGGCGCTCGGAGCGCTCGCGGCACCGGCCGAGGCCGGGCGTCAGGCCATCGCGGAACCCGGGGCACCCACCGGCGGACTCGGCCTGCGACTGCTGGACATCCCCGTGGCGCGGGTCGAGGACCCGCGGGCACGGGCGTACATCGTGGACCACGTCACGCCCGGCATGACCATCCGGAGGCGGGTGGAGGTCAGCAACACCTCGCCGCAGACCCAGCGGGTCGAGCTGTACTCGGGGGCCGCGAGCATCGAGGAGAACACGTTCACGGTGACCGACGGCCGCGGCGGCAACGAGCTCAGCCGCTGGACGCGACTGGCGACGAAGCTGATCGACCTGCCGCCCGGGGCCAAGCGCGACGTGGAGGTGACCATCGCCGTACCGGAGGCGGCCTCGCGCGGGGAGCGCTACGCGGCGGTGTGGGCGCAGGTCACCAGCTCGCCCGACCAGGGCAACGTGCTGCAGATCCACCGCGTCGGGGTACGGGTGTACCTCGACGTCGGCCCGGGCGGCGAGCCGCCCACGGACTTCCGGATCGACGGCCTGACCGTCGAACGCGGCAGCGGGCCGTGGCCGGTCCTCACCGCGCAGGTGACGAACACCGGTGAGCGCGCCCTGGACATGACCGGCTCGATGGCACTGAGCAACGACACCGACACGGTCCGGGCCGGACCGTTCGGCGTCACCTCGGGTGTCACCATCCTGCCGGGCCGGCAGGGCAGGGTCACCGCACCGATCGACCAGCCGGTGCCCGACGGCGTATGGCACGCCGAACTCAAGCTGCGCAGCGGAATGGTCGAGCGCGTCGCGACCGGACAGTTCGTGCTGCCGCTGGCCGCGGACACGACGGCCCTGGAGCCGGTGTCCGGCCGTCGTACCCTGCTGATCGTCGTGGTCGGCCTGGCGGTCGTGCTCGTCGCCGTACTCGCCTGGCAGCTGGTCCGGCGTCGGCGCGTACGCGACAGGCAGTACGTCTGAGCTCGGACGGCCCGGTTGTCCCAAAGGGCAGCCGGGCCGCGCACCCCGAACTAGTGTGATCTTCATGTTCCCTGGTGCGCCACCGGAGAGGCCTGTCCGTACGGCACCCGGACCAACCCGCTGGGCTGTCCTCGGAACCGCCACGGTGTGCCTGGCCGTCGGTGCGGCGCTGCTCGCCGGTGCCCCGGTGGCGGCCGAGGGCGGGCGGCCCGCCGCGGCGGCGGTCGCCGTGGCCACGGCGCCGCCCGGCTCCTCCGGCGGCGTGACCCTCGAAGTCTCGCCGGGCGCGAAGCCCCGCCCCTCGCCCGGCGGCGATTCGCCCGGCGGCGGATCCCACGGCGGCGGCTCGTCCCACCACGGTGGCGGATCCTCCGGCGACGGACCGTCCGGCGGCGGCGCGAACGGCGCGGGTCCCGCCGCGCCGGGCGCCGGGCAGCCGTCGGCCCTGCCGTCCGGCGGCCGCCTACCCGTCACCGGGGCCGACCTCGGCCCGCTACTGCTGCTCGGCACCCTGCTGGTATGCGCGGGAACGGGCACCGTGCTGGCCGTCCGCCGTCGCCGACGGCACGCGTGACACCGGGTGGCGGACTGTCTTCGCGCGCGGAGCCGGGTCCACCAGGTGGCTGTGGCTGTCCCCGAAACCGGGGGACTGTCTTCGCGCGGAGCCGGGTCACAGCACCGAGTGCGTGATCACGGCGCGATAGGTGCCGGCCACCACGCCTGCGGGCAGCGTCACGGCCAGCCCCGGGTTCCAGGCGGCGGAGTTCGCCCCGGCCGGCGGGCCCTGCCAGCCCGCGGCGAACCGGCGCGCGTCCATCGCGGTGCCCGGCTGCGGCACGAACAGTCCTGTCCCCGTGGTCAGCACCGCCGGACCTGAGGAGTACACGACCGCGCTGCCGGGGATCATCTCGCCTGCCGCACCGGCGCCGGTCGTGAAGTCGGTCATGGACACCGACGCGGTCCAGCTGCCCGCGGCGGGACCCCGGTCGTCGGTCACGGTGACCACGCCGAGCCGCCCGGTGACCGGGCCGCCGCCCGCGCCGGCCGTGCCGAGCGAGGCCGACTCCGGCACGCTGATCGCCAACCCGCCCAGCGCGGCCAGGACCAGCGTGACCTGGCGGGTGGCGCTCTGGCCGACCGCGTCGGTGACCCGCACGGTGAAGGAGAAGGAGCCCGCGACGGTGGGCGTACCCGACAGCACGCCGGTGGCCGGGGCGAGGCTGATCCCGTCGGGCAGCGACCCGGCGCTCACCGACCAGGTGTACGGGCTGGTGCCGCCCTCCACGGTCAACTGGTGCCGGTAGGCGGTGTAGGCCTTGCCTGCCGGGGGCGGCGCGAACGTGAGCGCCGGCGGAGCGTTGACCGTCACCGGCGCGGACGCCGCCGACTCCGGGCCTGTGCCGGCGGCGTTGATCGCCGCGACCCGGAAGGTGTAGGTGCTGCCGGCGGTCAACCCGGTGATGTTCTGGGTCGTGGCCGGGGCGGGGAAGGTCCGGGCGGGCTGCGCGACGCCGTCGAGGTACGGCGTCACCGTGTAACCGGTGATGGGCGAACCTCCGTCGGCGGGCGCGGACCAGCTCAGCGACGCCGCGTTGTCGCCCGCGGCGACCGCGGTGACGGTGGGGGCTGCGGGCACGGACCGGTACGCGTAGGCGGCCGCCCCGGCCACGCCGCGGGTGACGACGGTGAGGTTCACCGTCGCGGCCCCCGCCCGGCCGGGCATCGCGGAGATGGACAGGGTGCCGTCGGCGTTGGTGGTGAAGCAGCCCGCGGCGGGGCCGGACGGGCAGGGCAGCAGCACGACCGGAGCACCGGCCTGCTGCTCGGCCGCCGTGCCGATCTCGATGGCGGAAGCGTTGGCGAGGTTGGCGCCGCTCACCCGGACCGCGTTGGCGCCTGGGACCGGTCCGGCGGCCGGGCTGACGGTGATGCCGCTGGGGGCGGCCGGTGGCGTGACCGGGGTGGTGGTGGCCGCATATCCGGGGTTCGCGTCGCCGGACGAGGCGGTGGCGACCGTCGCGGTCTGGATCAGTGCCGGTGTCACCGCCGTGCCGGTCACGATGGCCACCACGGTGATCGGCGGCAGCGCCGTGCCGGCCGGGAAGGGGCCGCTGCCGCTGACGCAGGTGAAGCTCTGGCCGGTCGGCGCCCCGCAGCTCCACCCGGATCCGTAGGCGCCCCGGGGCAGGACGCCCGGCGGCAGCGTCTGGGTCACCGAGACGGGCACCGTCTCGTCGGCGCCCGCGTTGACGCCGGCCGTGATCACGTACGTGACCGGGTCGCCGGGCTGCGGGGTCAGGCCCGCGTAACTGGCCTGCGTGACGGACAGGTCCGGCACCTGGTTGAACGAGACCGCCTTGGCGTTGCCCACCTCGTGGAAATCGGTGACCGAACTCGTCGACCCGACCCAGCCGAACGCGAGCTGCTTCGGGTAGCCGGCGGCGTTGAGCCAGCTCGGCGACGGATACAGCGTGGACGGCACGACCGGCAGCGGGCCGGACAGGGTCAGCGGCAGCAGCCCGCCGACCGGGGTGAACCTGATCCGGTACTGCCCGGCTGGGACGGTGATACCCGAGGCGGTGACGAACGACGCCGCGGTGGTGTTGGCGACGACCTCGACCGGTACCACAGACGCCGACCGCGTCGAGGCCCGCAGCGCCAGCGGCAGCGCGAGCGTGGTCACGGCCGTGCTGTTGATCGCGCAGTAGCCGGTGCCGCCGCTACCCGGTCCGCGCACGACGACCTGGCCGGGCACCCGTCCGGTGGTGCTGATGTAGGCCGGGTTGGTGCAGCCGGTGCCCTGGTAGGCGGCGTTGCTGAAGTTGCCGTACACGTCCAGGCCCACACCCAGGTAGCCCTGGGACAGGCCGGCGGAGCCGCCGTTGGACGCGGCGGAGTAGCCCAGCGATCCGCCTGCGGGCCCGAGCACGGCCGGTGACAGGGGGTTGGCCGGATCGACCGCGGCGAGCACGAACGCGAGCCCGTCGCCTCCGGGACCGGCCCCGCCGTACTGGTGGGCGTTGAAGGTGACGTCCAGGCCCTGCGAGGTCGGCACGCTCGCGGCGCTGAAGACGCCGCCCTGCCTGTCCGCCGAGGCGTCGGTCAGCCGGAGCCGTCCCGAACCAGGCGGGTCGGTGGCGACGGTGCAGCTGCGCAGCGGAACCCCGTTCGGGTTGCCGACCGCGGTCAGGCAGGCCGAGTTCGTCGCGCCGGCGGGCGCGGCCGGCAGTGCCACCGCGCCGGTGCCGTCGGGGCGGTTGCCCAGGAACGACTGGTCGAACAGCGTCGTGCCGGCCGCGGAGGCCGTGTGCGGCAGGCCGAACACGGCGGCGGCGGTCACGGTGATGGCGAGCGCGGCGGCCGCCGACCGCCGTGATCGGCGCGACCAGGACATCAGACCCAACCCCCGCTCGGAAGAGGCAGGCTCGCCGGGGGCGAGGCGTCGAGCGGGCCGCACCGCCACCTTGGACGGTGCGGCGTGCCGGATCACGCGAGCCTGGCGGTGCCCCCGCTCCGCCTGTGGCCAACATGCTAGTCATTTCAGGGCGAAAGGGGCGCCGACCCACCGGTGGGGCCGTCCTGCGGGGAGGCGGCAGACATGCCGCCGCCCGCCCTACCGCGACGTGCCGGGTCGCCTCAACCGATGCCGTCGACCGCGGCCCGCAGCGCGTTGACCGACGGGTCCCAGGTGAAGTTCAGCACCGGTATGCCGGAGGCGGCGGCGTTGCTGTCGCCGCCGAGGACCACTGCCCGCGGCTTGCCGGTGCCCTGCGGGACGATGAGATACCAGCTGCCTTTGACGTTCGCGATGAACACTTCATCTACCTCCTGGTCGGGCGGGTTCGGGTTGGTGGCGTCTCCGACGTGGTTCTCGAAGTCCACCGTCGCGGCGAAGTTCGTCGGACTGCCGGTGTTCAGCCAGAGACTCGTGTGGACATGCGGCCCGACGCCGGAGTCGCTGCCGTTCGCCGAGGCGCCGGAGTACGCGATCGTCTGGCCTCGTGCCACCCGCTGGCCGGTCGAGACGATGATCCTCGACAGGTGCAGGTGGCGGCTGTAGTTGCCATCGTCGTGGGCCATCCCCACGACGCGGCCGGTCGCGGTGGAGGTGTCGGTCTTGACGTAGCGGATCGTGCCGCTCGTGGCGGCCATGACGGCGGTGCCGGTGCCGACCGCGTAGTCGGTGCCCGGCTCACCCGACGGCGGCGTCCGGTTCCGGTGGTCCTGCCAGGAACTGGAGATCCGGACGTTGCCGCACGGCCGCTGATAGCTGCCGGCGGCCTGAGCGGAGCCGGGCAGCAGGGCGAAGGCGGCCGACACCCCGGACGCCGCCAGCGCGGCCCCGGTGATGAATCCCCGTCTCGACAGTCCCCGCAGGTAGGCGATGCCGCCGAGGTCCTCGGGCCGCAGGCCGCCGCGGCTGACCGGCGGGTGAGGGTCGGGGCTCAGCCCTTCACTGAGGATCATCAATGCAACTTAAGGCCCGTTCCGGCTGAGGGCAAGGGTTTCTTCGGGGCCGAACCAGGGCCAGACCGGCGCGGTCGCCGGTGTCACGGGCGGGACATGCCCAGGTCGGCCAGGGCCGCCGCGCCGGTCGCGGCATGGTCGCCGCCGGTGAGGACGAGCGTGCGCGCCCACTGGTAGCGGCAGCCGGCGGCCTCGAACGCGGCCGCCGCGGCGAGCAGCCGGTCCTGGTCGCCGTCGAGCAGGGCCTCGGCCCGGTCGAGCAGGGCGTCCGCGACCGGATTTCCGGCCACGACCGCGCGGGAGGCGGTGATCCGCCGACGCGCGTCCGGGTGCCTGGTGAGCACGGCCGCCTCGGCGCGCAGCGCGACGTACCAGTGCTGCCACACCCAGATGACCCACTCGTCCATCTCGTCGGCCTCGGCGAGCAGGCCCGCCGCGGCCCGGTCCGCCCGGCCGTGGTGGAGCTGCACGATCGCGTCGAACACCGCGCTGTAGCCGGCCTTGTGCGCCGACGCCAGGCCGAGCTCGTCCATGATGGACAGCCACTCGCTCCTCGGCCCGTCCTCACCGCGCAGTCCGTGCACCATCGCCACCGCGGCCGCCGCCGTGGCCAGGTCGGGCGTGTGCAGGCTGCCCGTACGCTCCCACGCGTCGCGGAACCGCCGGCTCCCTACGAGCACGTCGTCCACGTCGCCCGCCAGCGCGTCCGCCACCAGCAGGCGCGACGTGGCGAAGTCGCCGCGTTCGGCCAGCAGCGGCAGGTCGCGCAGCTGCTCGCCCCACCGGCGGGCGCCGCTCAGATCGCCCACGCCGATGCAGGTATCGGCCGCCTCGGACAGCGCGTTGGCCCGTTCGTGGGCGCTGGCCGGTGTCACCGGCACCGAAGCGAGCAACTCCACGCGCCTGCGGGTCGTCTGCGCCATCACGAAGGTGTCGCCCGCCCAGCACTGGACCGCGGCGAGCGCGTCCAGGGCGGCGCTGAGGGCCAGCGGATCGCCGGTACGGGCGGCCAGGTCGACCGCCTGCCCGGCCAGCGCCATCGCCTGCGGTACCGCGGCCTCCGGCGCGCCCGGGTCCAGCTCGGCGGCGTCGGTGCCGACCCCGCACTCGGCCAGCGCCACCGCGGCTCGCGCGGCAGGATCGGCGCCGGCCAGCTCGCGCGCCTCGGCGAGCAGCGCCGCGGCCTCGCCCAGCGGCGGCGCCTGCGAGAACGTGCCGGAGAACCGGTAGCTGACGGCCGCGGCCGTGGCCAGGTCACGGGCGGTCCCGGCGGGGTCGCCGGCGCCGCGTGCGACGTCGGCGGCGGCGCGGTACAGCCGGTACATGCCGTCGCCGTGCCGGCGGCAGCCGGCCACCGCCGCGGCGTGCCGGAGCGCCGACCGCACCGCGACCGGATCGTCGGCCAGCGACGCCGCCTGCTCGTAGCGCTGCTGGGCCTCGCCGGCCAGGTTCCTGGTGAAGGTCGACTGGGCCAGGGCGAGTGCCAGATCGTGCGCTTCGGCCCGGTGCTCGGGCCGGTCGGCGGCCCAGCCCAGGGCGGCCCGGATGTCGTCGGCCGCCGCGTCGAACGCGGCGCGCCATGCTCCGGTGGCCGGCGGCGTGGCCCGGGCCAGGTCGGTGGCGGTCGCCAGGCTCCAGCGCAGGTGGCGGGAGTGGACTTCGTCGAGCTCGCCGGCGCCGGCCAGCTGCTCGGTCCCGTACTGGCGGATGGGCTCCAGCGTGCGGTAGCGGGTGCCGCCCGGGGACGGGGCCGCCGTCAGCAGGCTCTGCTCGGTGAGCCGGGCCAGGGCGTCCATCGTCGCCGCCGTCTCCAACGGCGCGAACCCGGCCACCTGCCGCGCGGCGTCCACGGTGAACGGAGCGACGAAGACCGCGATCCGGCGCAGCAGCGTACGGTCGTCCGGCTCCAGCAGGGCGTGGCTCCAGTCCAGCATCGCCCGCACCGAGCGGTGCCGGTCGTCGGCGCGCGCCCCGCCGGTCAGCAGCCGCAGCTGGTCGGGGAGCACCTGGGCCAGGCCGTCCAGGCCGAGCGCGGGCAGCCGGGCGGCCGCCAGTTCGATCGCCAGCGCCACCCCGTCCAGTCCGCGGCAGATCTCGGCGGCCTGGACGCGCTGCTCCGGCGCCACCGGCCAGCCCACCGCCGCGGCGCGTTCGAGCAGCAGCGCGACCGCGTCCGAGTCGCCGTCGCCGTCCAGCGACAGCGGCGGGACGGGATGGACCCGCTCGAACGGCACCGTCAACCGGGCCCGGCTGGTGGCCAGCACGGTCAGCCGGGGACACCCGGCGAGCAGCCGCTCCAGCAACGGCGCCACGCCGTCCCGTACGTGCTCGCAGTTGTCGAGCACCAGCAGGGCGTGCCGGTCGGCGAGCGCGGCGACGACCGACTCGTCCATGCCGCTGCTCTGCTGCTCACCGGCGCCGATCGCCGCGGCCACCGCCGCGCCGACCATCGCCGGATCGGTGACCGGGACCAGATCGACGAACCACACCCCGTCGGCGAAGTCGGCGGCCGCGGCCTCCGCCACCGCCAGCGCGAGGCGGGTCTTGCCCACCCCGCCCGGGCCGACCGCGCTCACCTGCCGGTGCTCCCTGACCGCTGCGATCAGCGCCGCCCGCTCCTGTGACCGGCCGATGAACGAGGTCACCGGCGCGGGCAGCCCAAGCGCCGGCGCGCCGCCGCGTCCGGCCCGGCTCCACTCCGCGGCCAGCTGCGCGAGCCCTCGCCGGTCCGCCGCACCGAGCTTGCGCAGCAGCGAGGAGACGTGGGTCTCGACGGTGCGGACGGAGATGAACAGCCGCGCACCGATCTCGGCGTTGCTGAGATGCTCCCCGACGAGGGTCAGCACCTCGGCCTCCCGGCCGGAGATCCCTTGAGCTACCACGGCCCCATCCTGCCCTACCCGTGCGGCCGGACTCCGTGGTGGTCTCCGTGGTCGGCACGGATGCGGGCCCGCCGCAGCCGCGGGAGGCTCCACTGGCGGCCGTCGCCGACCTCGACGGCGGGCGTCTGCGCCTCGCGACCAAGGAGCGAAACATGATCAAGACTGTGCTGCACCCCGTGTCCGACCTGGCCGCGGCCAAGGCGGTGTACGCCGCGCTGCTCGGCGCGGTGCCCCGGGTCGACAGTTCCTACTACGTCGGCTTCGACGTCGACGGCCAGCACATCGGGCTGGTGCCCGGCGGCGGACCGCAGGGCATGACCTCGCCGGTGACCTACTGGCACGTGCCCGACATCGGGGCGAAGCTGGCCGAGGTCACCGCGGCGGGCGCGACCGTGAAGGACCCCGTACGCGACGTGGGCGGCGGCCGCCTGGTCGCCACCGTGACCGACCCCGACGGCAACGTCCTCGGCCTGCTGCAGGACCGCTGAGCGCGGCGCCGGAACGGGCTGACCGGAGGAGGGCGGACGCCCTCCTCCGGTCGGCTCTGTCAGCAAACGCCCCGGGGTGCGATCACTTGAAGCGGACGAACTGCGAGAACTGGCTGTTGGCCGTACCCACCGACACGGTGCGGTGGCTGTAGGCCGACCCGCCGTTGTAGTTGTACTCGTCGACCTCGAAGGTGCCGTTGGAGTTCACCCTGGTCACGAACGCGACGTGGCCCCAGGTGCCGCCGAGGCGGACCGCGACGTCACCGGCCTTCGGGCTGCCGTACACCGGGATGCCGGCGCTGCGGGCGGCGTTGGCCCAGTTGTTCGCGTTGCCCCAGTGGACGCCGTCGTAGTAGTTGTGGAACGGGACGTCCAGGCGGCTGCGCACCGCCCAGGCCGCGAAGCTGGTGCACTGGCCCTTGTAGAAGTTCCACGGGTCGACGCCGGTCGTCTGCCCGCGGTAGGGGTAGTCGTCCTTGGCGGGGTAGCTGGTGCCACCGGAGGGCGCGGGCTGGTGCGAGGCGTTGTTGTTCTTCAGCGAGGCGTTCAGGTTGACCTTCGCCCCGGCCGCGATGTCCTGGGACGTGCCGCCGAAGTCGCTGTTGTAGTACACGCGGATGGTGCTGCCGGTGCGGTTCCACGCCGACGCCGCGTTGTTCTTGACGCACAGGCCCTGGCCGCTGCCGGCGCTCTTGAACTCGTAGCACGACGGCTGCGTGGCGCCGTAGTCCGCCAGCGACGATCCGTGGTCGGAGAGCGACCCGGCGAAGTCGCTGTTGTAGTAGTAGCAGAACTCGCCGCTGTCGCAGACGCCGTCACGCGATGCCGCCTGGGCCGGTGCCGCGGCGACGGCGATGCCTGACACCGCGATGGCGATGGTCACGCCGACGGCGCGCAGCACGCGTCCGACTCTCCCTGACATGGTTTGCCTCCCCGAGGATGGACATGAAGTGCACGGTGAGGCGAATGTACGAAGCCGACTTACACACTCCATACATTTCCACTACAACCGCCCGGCATGAACGATCGCGGGCGGCCGCCGGAGCTCCGGCAGCCGCCCGCGACCTGCTCGCGGCTACACCCGCCCGGCCAGGCCACCGGCCTCCAGCAGGCGCATCGCCTCGTCGGCGGCGTCGGACTCGACCAGGATCTGGTAGCGCTCGGCCTGCATCGCCGCCACCGACGCGAAGTCGCGGCGGCGGCCCGACAGCACGTGCCCGGCCATGCCCATCAGGGCACCGGCGACCGCGCCGAACAGGACGCCGTACAGCACCAGCAGCAGCAGCGACACCAGCGGTGTCACCCAGTTGAAGAACCCGAACAGCCACGCCAGCAGCCCGCCCATCACCGCACCGGACACACCGGACTGCAGCGCCGCCCGGCCCAGCGACAACCGGCCGGTGACCTGCTCGACCAGGGTCAGGCCCCGCCCGGCGATGGCGGTGCGCTCCACCGGGAAGCCCTCCCCGGACAGGTGGTCGACGGCCCGCTCGGCGTCGGCGTAGTTGTCGTACGTGGCGATGACGACCTGCCCGGTGGTGCGGCTGTCGGCGGTCCACTCGGTCTGCGTCATGGGGTCCTCCTAGTCCGTTTCTCGTTGACGCGCCTATGCCCGGCGCGCCGGCCCCGGAAACGGCGACCGCCCGCCCTCCGCGGGGGAGGACGGGCGGTCTGCGTGGGCCGGTCACTTCGAGCGGCGGCCCAGCCACCACACGAAGCCGACGATCGCGGCACCGGCGACCCAGGGGGCCGGGTTGCGGCGTACGCTGTCGCGCACGTCGCGGCCCAGGGACTCCCACTGCTGCCGGTCGCTGGGCACCTGGTCGGCCAGGGCGTGCGCGACCTCGCCCGCCCGGTCCTTGGCCAGCGTCGCGGTCGCGGCGACCTGCTCCTTCACCTCACCCGCCGAGGCGGCGACGGTGCGGCCGGTGTCGGCCAGGACCTGCTTGACCTCCCCGGCCTGCGCGGCGACCGCGCGTCCCGAGTCGGCCAGCGCCTGCTTGACCTCGCCGGCCTGGTCGGCGACGACCCGGCCGGTGTCGGCCAGGGTCTGCTTCACTTGGCCCGCCGCCGCGGGCACTCCGTTCGTGCTTCTAGCCATGACGGACCTCCTCGTCGAGTCGGGCCGCTGCCGACCCGACGAGATCGCGATACCCACCGGGGTAGGCTTCAACCGCCCTCGGCCGAGATTTCAGCCGTTGGTGACCGTCCACTCGATCCACGGGGGACGGACGCTCGCGCACACCGGGGTGCCGTCCCGACCGGTCAGCGGCAGCGTGCCGGTGACCGCGGCCCGGACGTCAGGCCGCTGCACCAGCAGCTCGGCCACGGGCGCGAGCTGCAGTTTCGCGCGCCGGAACATGACCGGCAGGCCGGTGGAGGCGTGCGACCAGACGAGGTAGAGGAAGCGTTCGCCGCGCCGGCCGTGCACGTACGGGCCGCGGAAGTCGGGTCCGTCGGCGGTGTCGACCACGGTCACGTCGAACTCGAACACGGCCTGCTCGCCGTCGGCGGGCACCCACTGCTCGACGTCGCGGTCGCGCTGCACGCCCACGCGTACGCCGTCGACTCCCGCGCAGGACGCGCCGGGCAGCTGCCGTCCGATGATCCTCACCAGCACGGCACCACTGTGCCACCCGGGTCGGACGGTGGCCGCCCTCCCACGCGGGCAGGCGACGACCCATCATTCCCATATTTCCTATCGGGTTGCTAGAGTATCGCCGTCACTGGCGACGCGACCACCGCCGCACCCCCTCAGGAGATCCGCCCATGACCGTCCTGCCTCGACTGTCCCGCCGTACGCTGCTCGCGGCACTCGCCGCCGCCCCACTGACCGCGACCCTGTCCGCCTGCGGCGACGACGCACCCGCCGCCGCAGGCGGGCAGCCTTTGCGCATCGGCTACCAGCGCTTCGGCGGGCTCAGCCTGGTGAAGGCGCGCAACGCCGCCGACCCGAAGGCGACCTGGTCGCTGTTCGAGAGCGGACCCGCCCTCACCGAGGGCCTGAAGGCCAAGTCGATCGACCTGGGCCAGACCGGCGAGGCACCGCCGATCTTCGCCGCCGCCGGAAAGGTCGACTTCAAGATCATCGGCACCTCGGCGCCGGTGCCCAAGGGCGAGGCGGTCCTGGTCAAGCAGGCCAAGGGCTTCACCTCCTTCGCCGACCTCAAGGGCAGGTCCGTCGCGCTGAACAAGGGCTCCAACGTCAACTGGCTGCTGGTGAAGCTGCTGGAGAAGCACCAGCTGACCCTGAACGACATCGAGGTCAAGTACCTCAAGCCCGCCGAGGCCCGGCCCGCGTTCGACAGCGACCAGGTCGACGCCTGGATCATCTGGGACCCGTACTTCGCCCTGGCCGAGCAGCCCGGCGTCGCGATCCTGGAGGACGCCACCGGCCTCGCCTCCAACCGCGAGTACCTGCTGGCCGACCCGGCCGCGCTGGAGCAGAAGACCGACAAGATCCGCGAGTTCCTGCAGCAGTACCGCACGGTCACCGACTGGGGCATCGCCAACCCGACCGAGCGCGCCGCCGTGCTCGCGCCGGAGCTGAAGATCGAGCTCGACGTCACCACCCGGGCGCTGTCGCGCAGCGCCCAGCCGCTGGCCGCGGTCACCCCGGAGATCGGCGCCGAACTGCAGGCCATCGCCGACGGCTTCGCCGAGCTCAAGCTCATCCCCGAGAAGATCGACATCAAGTCCCGCGTCGACGGGCGCTTCGCCGAGGTCTTCAAGTGACAGCCGCAACCGGGACGGCGGCCCACGCCGCCGTCCCGGCCCTCGACGACACCGCCCCCGCCCCGGTCGCCGCCCGCGCGGGCGGCCGCCGCTGGCAGCGCGCGGTCACCCCACTGGTGCTGCTGGCGGTATGGGAGGCCGCCGCCCGCACCGGCCTGCTGCCCCCCGGGAAACTCCCCGCCCCCAGCGACGTCCTGCGCGCCGGCTACACCCTGGCCGCCGACGGCACCCTCACCACCCACCTGCTCGACTCGCTGCACCGGGCCGCCGTCGGCCTGGCCGTCGGCTCGGTGCTCGCGGTCGTGCTCGGCACCGTCGCCGGACTGCTCCGGCTGGGCGAGGACGTGATCGACCCGCCGGTGCAGATGGCCCGGATGCTGCCGCACCTGGCCCTGGTGCCGCTGCTCATCATCTGGATCGGCATCGGCGAGGAGCTGAAGATCACCCTCGTCGCGCTGGGCAGCTTCTTCCCGATCTACTTCAACACCTACGCCGGCATCCGCGACATCGACGAGCGCCTCGTGGAAGCCGCCCGCACCTGCGGACTCGGCCAGCTCGCCCGGCTGCGCCACGTGGTGCTGCCCGGCGCGCTGCCCGCCCTGTTCCTGGGCCTGCGCCTGGCCATCGGCGCGGCCTGGCTCAGCCTGGTCGTCGGCGAGCAGGTCAACGCCCAGTCCGGCATCGGGTTCCTGATGATGGAGGCCCGCGACTTCATGCAGACCGACATCGTGGTGCTCGGCCTGGTCATCTACGCGCTGCTCGGGCTGCTGTCCGACCTGCTGCTGCGCCTGGCCGAACGGAGGGCGCTGACATGGCGGCGCGGCCTGAAGGCGACCTGACCCCGGTGCTGACCGCCGACGGCGTACGCCGCGCCTTCGGCGACACCGTGGTCCTCGACGGCGTCGACCTCGCCATCCGGCCGGGCGAGGTGGTGGCGCTGCTGGGCGGCAGCGGCTCGGGCAAGAGCACCCTGCTGCGGGTACTGGCCGGACTCGACCCCGACGCCGCCGGGGCCGTCCACCGCCCGTCGCACCTGGCGGTGGTGTTCCAGGAGCACCGGCTGCTGCCGTGGAAGCGGGTCGCGGACAACGTCTCGCTCGGACTGTCCGGCGCCGACGTCCGCGCCCGCGCCCTGTCCGCGCTGGAAGAGGTCGGCCTGCACGGGCGCGGCACGGCCTGGCCCGCCGAACTGTCCGGCGGCCAGGCGCAGCGGGTGGCCGTGGCCCGGGCGCTGGTCCGCCGGCCCCGGCTGCTGCTGCTCGACGAGCCGTTCGGGGCGCTGGACGCACTCACCCGGCTGCGGATGCAGCAGCTGCTGCACCGGCTGCACCAGCAGCACGGCTTCGCGGCGCTGCTGGTCACCCACGACGTGGAGGAGGCGCTGCTGCTGGCCGACCGGATCGTCGTGCTCGAACACGGCCGGCTCGTCGAGTCGATCGAGGTGCCGCTCGCCCACCCCCGTACCCCCGACGACCCGGCCTTCGGCGCGCTGCGACGGCACCTGCTGGGGCGGCTGGGCGTATCGGTCTGAACCAGGCGGGCCCACGCCAGGCATCCGCCGGGCGCGGGCTCCGTACCACGCAACGGCGACCACCGCCCAGGAGGCACCATGGCCCGGCACCGCGCAGTCACCACCTCGGCCCCGCACCGCCACGCCCACGTCCTGCGCGACGGCGCCGAATCGCTGGCCGCCGCCGCGGAGCTGGCCGCCCAGCGGCACCAAGCCGCCCTGGACCGCCTGCGCACGAGCGGGCTGCTCGCCATCACCGTGCCGGCCGTGCACGGCGGAGCCGACGTCGGCTCCGCGGTGGCCGGCGAGGTCGTCGACCTGCTCGCGGCCGCCGATCGCGGACTGGCCGGGCACCTGCGCGGCCACCTCGCGCACGTCGACGCGCTGCGCCGCTGGGGCAGCACCGCCCAGCAGGTGTTCTTCTTCGCCGAGGTGCTCGCCGGCAGCCGCTTCGGCGGCCGCAGCCGCGACCTCGGCACCGGACCGGCTACCGCCCGGCTCAGCGCCGACGGCCCCTGCCGCTACCGCCTGGACGGGACGGTACGCGGCGACGGCTCGATCTGGCTGGCCGACTGGATCGCCGTGCCCGCGCGCGGCGACGACGGCGGCATCCACCTGGCGTACGTGTCCGCGGGCTCGCCCGGCGTCGACGTGCTCGGCCGCTGGCAGGGCACGGACCGCCGCGGCCGGGCCGGGGTGACGGTCCGCCTGCGCGACGTGCTGGTCCCGGGCGGCCAGGTCATCCCGAACGACCCGGCACCGCACCGTTCCGGGGCACCCCGACCGGCGGTGCGGTGCTCCGCGCCGTACCGCCGCGACAGAGAGAAGTAGGCACGATGAGTCTCACCTTCCACTGGTTCCTGCCGACCTACGGCGACAGCCGGTTCATCGTCGGCGGCGGCCACGGGCTGCCCGCCGGGGTGGCCACCGGCGCCCGGTCCGCGACCCTGGCGTACCTCGGCCAGATCGCCCGCACCGCCGAGCAGCTGGGCTTCGTCGGCGCACTCACGCCCACCGGCGCCTGGTGCGAGGACGCGTGGCTGTCCACCGCGATGCTGACCGAGGTCACCGAGCGGCTGAAGTTCCTGGTCGCGTTCCGGCCGGGACTGCTGTCGCCGACGCTGGCCGCGCAGATGGCCGCCACCTTCCAGCGGCACTCCGACGGCCGGCTGCTGCTCAACGTGGTGACCGGCGGCGAGGCGCACGAGCAGCGCGCGTACGGCGACTTCCTGGACAAGGACGCCCGCTACGCCCGCGCCGACGAGTTCCTGCACGTGGTCCGCTCACTGTGGCGGGGCGGGAGCACCGACTTCAGCGGCGGGCACATCCGGGTCGAGGGCGCCACCATCCCGCGCGTACCCGACCCGGTGCCGCCGATCTACTTCGGCGGGTCCTCGGCCGCGGCCGGACCGGTGGCGGCACGGCACTGCGACGTGTACCTCACCTGGGGCGAACCGCCCGCGCAGGTGGCGGCCAAGCTGGACTGGATGCGCACACTCGCCGCCGAGGAGGGCCGCGAGCTGCGCTACGGCATCCGGCTGCACGTCATCACCCGCGACACCGCCGAGGAGGCCTGGGCGCAGGCGGGCAAGCTGCTGGCGGGCATCAGCGACGCCGACATCGAGCGGGTGCAGGCGGGCCTGGCGCGCAGCGAGTCCGAGGGGCAGAAGCGGATGCTGGCGCTGCACGGCGGCAGCCGCGACCGGCTGGAGGTGGCGCCGAACCTGTGGGCTGGGGTCGGTCTGGTCCGCGGGGGCGCGGGCACGGCGCTGGTGGGCAGCCACACCGAGGTCGCCGACCGCATCGCCGAGTACGCCGAGCTGGGGATCAGCGAGTTCATCCTGTCCGGGCACCCGCATGTGGAGGAGGCGTACTGGTTCGGCGAGGGCGTCCTGCCGCTGCTGCGGGGGCGCGGGCTGTGGCGGCCCCCGTTCGGCGGCGCCGCCGACGAGGTGCCCGACGTGCCGTTCGCCGCAGCCGGATCCCGCTGACCCGATGGCCCGTCCCGACGCCGGTACCCGGCGCCAGTGCCCGCCGCGCGGCGCGGCGGTCGCCCTGCCGCTCGCGCCGCGGCGCGACCGCTGGTGCTGGTGCCCGGACGTCGGCTTCCACGACCGGATCGATCCGGCCCGGACGGTCGTGCTGCGGGTGGGCACCGCGCTGCTGCCGGGCGGCCGGGCCGTGAGCGCGCGCCAGGCCGCGGAGCTGGGCGCGGGCGGTGCGCTGCCGCCGGTCGCCGCGGGATTCTGCGGCCTTGACCAGTGGGTACGGTTCGACGACGCCACCCCCTTCGCCCGCCTCGGCCACGCCTCCCTCCAGCTCGAACAGGCGTTAGGAAGGGACCCTTCCACCACGGATAGCGATAACGAGGGTCCCTTCCTTCGGGGCGTGGTGGTGGGGGCGCTGGGGCGGATCGAGCCGGGCGGGCTGCCCGCCCCGTGGCGGCGGCCGCTGGCCGTCGCGGCCGCCGAGAGGGTGGATCCGCAGGAGCTGGCCCGGCTGGAGGACGTCTGCGACGCGGCCTACCGGCGGCTCACCCGGTTCACGTCAGGTTGGCCGCCGCCGGTGCTGGACCGGCAGGCCTGGTGGGACTACGCCGCCGCCCGTACCTGCGTCGCACTGTCGAAGCAGGACTGGGACGCCGCGGCGCAAGCCGTGACGGACCTGTACGGGCAGACCCGGCCCAGCCGTTCTGACGCGGTGGACTGGCTGGACTCCGTCTCGGCCGCGCTGACATCCGTCTTCCACGGCTGAGCAGCGGATATACCAGAGATATACCGCTTTCGAACCGGAGCCGCCGAGGGTGGGGCCATCCGGCAGGCAGGCTGCCGGCTCTGGTCGAAGGAGATCACGAATGGTCAAGGCAGTGACGCGCACCCTCGCGGTCGGCGCGCTCATCGCGGGTGGTGCCCTGATTCCGGCTTCCGCGGCGCAGGCGGCCCCGACCGGCTGCGTGGAGAGCTACGTGGGTTCCACCCAGTACAAGGCCAAGTGCGGCACCCCGTACCCGTACCCCACCTTCTACGTGCGGCTCGTCTGCGACAAGGTCGTCGGCAGCGGCACGCAGATCAAGCTGGGCAACGTGGCCACCACGAATGCCGGCACCTACTCGACCGCGACCTGCAGCAGCGGCTACGAGGCCACGGTCGGCACCGTCGAGCACTAGTTCCGATCCGGCGATCCTGTCGTGAGCGGCGGGGGAGGGTCACGCCTGGGCTGATCCTCGCCCGCGGCCAGACTCCGGCGCATGACCTGGCGGTCCGGTCACAAATCGGGGGGCTGCGGAATCTCGGCGGTCAAGGCTGCCGCTTGGGCGGACAGGAACTGGTATCCGTGCTCCTGCGCCATGGCCAGCGCCTCAGCCGCGCTGGCCATGGCCGCCTCGTTCGCTCCGAGATCACGGCAGGCGGCGGCCAGGCCGAGCAGGATCCGGGTGGTGATGTATCGCTCGGGCAGGTCTCGAGCCTGTGCCAGGGCCTGGCGGTGGCCCCGCACCGCAGCCTCGACATCGCCGACATAGTGTCGGATGAGCGCGTGCGTGTATCCGATGATCACTTCCTGTCGGGGTTCGCCGACGGAGCGAGCCAGATCCGATGCGGCATCGGCGAGGTCCTGTGCCCGGGTCGCCTCGCCGAAGGCGGCGAGCGCGGCGGCGAGAGCGCACATCGCCGGGATCTGGTTGCCGGAATCGGCCAGCGACATGCTGATGTCCACGGACGCGGTGAGGTTGGCGATCGCGTCGTCGAAGCGTCCCGACAGATACTGCGCCTCACCCGCGCGCATCAGGGCCTCTGACCGGCCGCTGCTGGAGTTGGACTCCGTGTAGAGGGCCAGAGAGTCCAGTGCCTGTTGCTCGGCCGCGTCCAGGTCGCCCGATATCAGGCTCACCTGCGCCAGATTGACGCGGTTGACAGCCAGCATGGCCCGATTGCCGATGTTGCTGTTCAGCTTGTGGGCGCGGCTGAACTGCTCGGCGGCGGCCTGCAACTTCCCGGCATCGAGACTGCCGACCCCCAGGTTGTTCACGATGGCGGCTTCGCCTTCCTGCCAACCGCTCTCCTCCGCCAGTTCGGCGGCTCTGCGGAGGTGGCGCCACGCGTCGAGATGATTGCTCTGACGCCAGAGGAGCACGCCCAGACCGAGCCGGATGCCGGCCTCGGCGACAGGATCACCGGCCTGCTGCGTCGCGGAGAGTGCCGCTGTGGCGACGGCCGTCCAGTCGGTGAGGTGGGACCGGTGCTGGAAATAGGCGCGCAGCGCGTCGGCCAGCTGCCAGGCTGCGGGCCAGAGGCGATGCTCTCCGGCATGGACGGCTGCGGCCACCAGGGCGGGGCGTTCATCGTCAAGCCATGCGGCGGCCAGGGCGTCCGTGGCGAACGGGGCCGCCGAGGGCAGCGCGGCCGTGTCGGGCAGCTGGACCACCCCCGGGAAGAGCATGCGGGTGGCGCTCTGGACGTGCGCCAGATAGAAGGCGAAGAGCCTGTTCACGGCGGCGGCAGCGGCCGACTCCCGGTCAGCCTGTTCAAGGCCGTACTGGCGTAGCAGGTCGTGCAGGGTGAACCTGCCGTTCGGATGCCTCTCGACCAGGTGAGCGTTGACCAGTCCTTCCAGCAGCGCAGCGGCGTCGTGCTCGGGAGCCTCGATCAGCGCGGCGGCCGCGCCGACGGTGAAGTCCGCACCCGGGACCAGGCTCAGCAGGCAGAAGAGGTGGCGCTGCCTGGTGGACAGCGCCGTCAGGGACAGGTCGAACGCCGTCCGCACGGCAGCTTCGTCATCGCCGTATACCGACAGCGCTCCCAGGCCGTGCGTGCCCAGTCGGCGTACCTGGTCGGCGATGGTGAGATCGCTGCGCCCGGCCATGTTGGCCGCGGCGATCCGCAGGGCCAGCGGCAGATAGGCGCACAGCCTGGCGAGGTCGTAGACGGCTTCGGGTTCCCGGGCCGCCCGGTCGGCGCCGAGTAGTTGCTCCAGGAGGCTGCCTGCCTCGTCTCTGGACAGCACGCCGAGCCGCACCGCGTGCGCCCCGTCCCGGGCGGTCAGGCCGCTGAGTGCATTGCGGCTGGTGACCAGTACGAGGCAGCCCGGCGAGCCGGGCAGCAGCGCCCTCACCTGGGCGGCATCCCGCGCGTTGTCCAGGATGACGACTATCCGCCGGTCGGTCAGCATGGACCGGTACAGGGCTGCCGCCTCGTCCGCGTCCAGGGGGACGTGGGCCGGTGCCACCCCGAGCGCGTGCAGGAATCTGCTCAGGGCCTCTATCGGGCGCAGCGGCGGTGCCGACGAGTGTCCCCGGAGGTTGACATAGAGCTGGCCGTCGGGGAAGCGTGACCTGGCCTGATGGGCCCAGCGCAGCGCCAGCGCGGTCTTGCCCACGCCCGCCATGCCCGCGATCGCCGAGACGATCACGGTGGTGGACTGCGTCTCGGTGAGAGAACACAGCCTGTCCAGTTCGGCGAGCTCGTGGGCGCGTCCGGTGAACGCGGAGACGTCAGCCGGCAGCTGCGCCGGAGCGATGGCCGGAGGCTGGCCGACGCCGCCGGAGGCCTGCGTCGCCTGATCGAGCTGCGGCCCGGTGTCCGTGCCGCGGAGGATGTCCAGGTGGATTCGCCGAAGGGCGTCGGTGGGCTCGATACCCAGCTCTTCGCCGAGGATCGTGCGCCCCTCCTCGTAGCACTGCAGGGCTTCCGCCTGCCTGCCGCTACGGTTGAGCGCCAGCATGAGCTGCCCGCGCATCCGTTCGCGCAGCGGATGCTCCATCACCTGGGCGGTCAGCTCGACCACGATCGACGCGTGCGCTCCGAGCGCGAGGTCGACGTCGACCCGGTCTTCCCAAGCCCCGATGTGCTGCTGGGTGAGGGTGGTGACGGTTTCGCGCAACGCGGTCACCGAGGCCAGGTCGGCGAGGACCGGGCCGCGCCATCCGGCCAGCGCCTGGGTGAGCAGTTGCCGGGTCTGCCGCAGGTCGCCTGCGGCCAGTGTTCTTCTGGCCTGCTGGAGGTCGTGCTGGAAGTTCTCCGCGTCGAGTTCGCCATGCCCGACCTTCAGCGCGTATCCGTGCGGATGCCGGACCACACGCGCCCGGCCCAGCGCCTGCCGGAGCTGAAGGACATAGCCTTGCAGGTTCTTGACGGCGGTTCTTGGCGGCAACTGCTCCCAGATGGCGTCGATGAGCTTCTCGGTGGAGACTGGCTGGTTCGGGTGGCACAGCAGGACCGCCAGCAGAACTCGCGGGTTGCGGGCGGTCAGCGTGACAGGCCGAGAACCGTCCGTGACGTGCAGAGGTCCTAGGATCCCGAACTGCATTCCGCCTCCTGGACCGGACGGCCGGGCTTGATCGCCGGGCGGCCGACCTGAACCCTACCGTGCACTCAGGACCGTCGCTGGCCCCAGAGAACCGCTCGCACGCTGGGCCGAGTGGCTTGACGTCCGAGGTGACCACCGCCGCACCGCAGGGACGGCGTCCGGTGGGGACGCCGCCACCTCCCGCCAGGTCGGCGAGCCGCCCTCGTGCATGCGGAGAACGGCAGCAAGTGGGTGTTGACGTCGGATGCGCACCGCGTCGCCGGTTCGAGCACGTCCAGCCCGGCCGCCTCCGGCTGGGCGAAGATCGTCCTCCGCCTCGATAATGCGACACGTGACAGTTGCCGGACAGACCTCCCGCACCTCCGACAGCCACATCGGAAAGGTCGTCGACCGGGTGCTGGACAGTCTCCCCGACCCCGCGAGGTGGCAGAATCCGGGCGGCTACCCCGACGGACTGGCGCTGTGCACCATCGACGCGGTCCAGTCGATCGGAGTGCGGTACGGCAGCGTCGTGACCGTGCTCGACCGGTACCGGACCTTCCGCCGGGCACAGGGTGCCGAGCCGGCGGTCGACGGCGCGGCGGAACTTCTGCGGACCTTCGCCGACGTGGGCGGGGTGAACCCGTGGGCAGCGGCGATCGGCAACGCGCACCGCACCTCCACCACGCCAGGCGCTCCGCTGAAAGCCGAAGCGGTCGAGCAGGCGGCCACGGTGCTGCTGGCCGCCCGGCTGCCGACCTGCCACGCCCTGCGGCAGGGCGCTGACGATCAGCTGCATGTCGCCAAGCAGGCGTGGCTGAGGGTTCCGGGTCAGCGATCGGGCATTTCGTGGCGGTACCTGCTGATGCTTGCGGGCAGGCCGGGGGTCAAACCCGACCGTATGATCATCAGGTTCGTCGCCGCGGCGCTCGGCTGCCCGGTCGGCGCCGTGACCCCGGACCAGGCGGCAGACCTGGTCGAGCAGGCGGCGGGGCGGCTCAACGTCACCTCGACCCACCTCGACCACGCGATCTGGCGCTGGCAGTCCGGTCGCGACCTCGGCACCGGCGCGCAGGTGGACCGATGACGGCCGGATCGGCGGCGGCTGGCCTGCAGCAGGTGATCGACGGTCTGCACGCCGCACCGGTAGCCCTGGGTGAGGCGGTCGCGCGCCTGCCGCGTACACCGGGCCTGTACGCCTGGTGGGCATCGCCGAGCGTCCTGGCTGACCTGCCCGGCCCGGTGAACGCCACCGACTCGGGACTGAGGCTGCTCTACCTGGGCATCGCCACCAGCCTGCGCACCCGGATCGCCGGCAACCACCTGGCCCGATCGGGTAGCTCGACTCTGCGACGCACGCTCGCCGGCCTGCTGCTGCCGACGCAGGCATATCAGACCGTGTGGACCGACCGGGTCGTGCTAACCGCGGCTGACGAACTGCGCCTCACCGGCTGGATGACCGACAACCTGCGCCTGACGTGGTGGGCGTGCGGCGACCCGCGCGACCACGAACTCAAGCTGATCACCGCACTGGCGCCCCCGCTGAACGTCGAAGGCGCGGCGCCTGGCCGCCACCGCGATCTCGTGCGGAACGCGAGGGCTGCCTACCTCGCCAGCGCCGGGCCGCGCCCGTCGTCGCGGTAGCGAGCCACTGTTCGGTCCCGCCGGTGGCCAGGTCGCGGGCGGCCTCGTCAGGGTGGCGGCATCCGGGGGTGCCGGATGCCGCCGGTGGTGGTTACGGGTTGCCGCTGCGGCAGGCGACGCCGCTGGTGTCGGTCGCGGACGCGCCGAGCGCGTCGACGACCACCGCCTTGTACTGGTTGCTCTTGGTGGTCGAGCAGCTCCAGCTGGTGAAGGCCTTGTTGTCCTGCGAGGCGAAGTAGGCGCCGTTGTAGTACCAGCGGGTCGTGTACGGGCCGGTGCCGCCGGTGATGGTGCGCTCGCAGAGCACTGCGTAGTGGCCGAGCGATTCGCAGGTCACGTCGACGGCCAGCGCGGCCGCCTGGGCGGGCGACGCCTGGGCGATCCCGGCGGTGGCCAGGAGCGCGACGGCGGCGAGCCGGATCAGGTTGTGTGATCGGTTCATGCCCGTACGATATCGACTAACGACGATGCAAGCCAGGTCTGCGGACCCGGTCGCGCAGCACCGCTGATCAGGCCGCGAATTCGAGGTGGACGCCGGGCTGGCCGATGGCGCCGACGCCGAAGCTGTCGTCGGGCGTGCCGTACTCGTCGAGCACGACCACGTGCAGGGCGCAGCCGAAGTAGGCGCCGACGCAGTCCTGCCCGTCGCCGAGGAAACGGTACACCGCGACGGTGACCCGGAACGTGCCGTCCGGCCGCAGCGGCACCGTGGCCAGCGGCAGGCTGCCGGTGCAGCCGCTGCCCTGGATGATCTGGAAGCAGCTCGCCTCGACGATGGTGACGTAGCGCCCGGTCGAGCCCTTGGCGGTGCCGGTCACCGTGACCCGCTGCCCGTCGGCCAGCCCGGTCGCGGGCGTGGCGCCGATCGTGGCGGGGGACCCGGTGAAGTGCATGACGTCGGTGCCGACCGAGTGCGGCCCGGTCCCGTCGGTCCACTCGAAGAAGTAGCGGCAGATGTCGGCCCGGCAGTAGACGGGGCTCGGGTCGCCGTACTCGTGGCTGCGGTAGACGAGGTTGCGCGGGTTCAGCTGCACCGATGCCCTGCCGGCCGCCGAGGTCGTCACCGTCGCCACGGCCGGGCAGCCGACGGGCCCGTCGCCGGTGTCGTAGGTCTCCACATCGCACTCGACCACCGCGACCTCGATCTGCGCGGGCAGGCCGGACGCGCTGACGGTGACCGTGGATGCGGCGGACAGCCCGAACCTCGGCTGCACCCGGGCCGCGGGCGGCCCGTCGACCGCGGCGGCGGGACTGGACGCGACCAGGCTGCCGACCGCGACCAGCGTCAGGACGGACAGCAGGGAGACAGATTTCACGGAGTACCCTTCCCGCGGCGACAGCCTTCGAGGAGCCAGTCTGCGACACCGGCCCGTCTCTGGATGTCGCTCAGGCGACATACGCGCGCATCCGCCCTCGACGATCCGGCAGTCCGGTCGGATAGGAGCGTTACAACCGTTCCGTGATCGGGTATGGCAGGCCGGTGCCGGACGGTGACGACACAGTCGACCCCGGATGGCCGAAGAGACGCTGCCGTCCTGGCCGAGTGCCCGCCGCGACGGCAGCGTACCGTCAGCGCGTTCCGGATCGAACCTCGTCGCGCCGGGACAGGACACTCAGGGGAGGCAGGGATGGGCCAGCCGCATCCCGGATCGGCTCGGCAGGCGCGCAAGCTCGTCCTCGACCTCGGGCGCATGCTGACCGACATCACGTCCGGGCGGGACGTGTCCGAAGTGCACCAGCGGCTGCTGGACCGGTTTGACGCGGCCGACCACGACAGCCGCATCGACGCGATGGAGGTCGGCCGCCGGGAGTTCACCGCCACCTGGACCGCGCTCGTGCAGGGCGTCGGCCTGCCCGAGGCCGCCTGGGAGCAGGTCGTCCTGCCCACGATCGTGGCGTTCAGCGACCCGGTGCACGCCAAGAACAACCTCGGACTGGCGACGTCGTGCTGGCTGGCGGCCCGCGCCGCCGTCGACGCCGTGCCGGACTTCCCGACCGAGTCCGCCGAACTGGCCGCGCTCGAAGCCCCGGCTGCCGAGAGCGCGGCCGCTTCGGTGCGGTCGCTGACCACCACCACCGTCCGCACGCCGATCGTGGCGCCGGCCGCGGCTGCGGCCCCGGCGACCGGGCCGGAGCACCCGTCGCGCCCGCGGCGGCGCCGTACGCTGCTCGCGATGGCGGCGGTCGCCGCCGTCGCGGCCGTGGTCGTCGTCCTGGTGCTGGTCAACGGAGCCGGTGACGGTGACGACCGGGCCGCGGGTGTGCCCGCCGGGATGCCGCTGCCGGGGCTGTCGGCCGGGGTCATGGCCAGCTACGGCGGCCAGCCGGTGACGCTGCCGACCGCGCCGCCCACGGCGAGCCCGCAGCCGCTGCCGGTGATCACCGGCGAGCCCACCCCCGAGCCGGTCTGGAGCCCGTCCGCGGCGGCCAGTCCGGCGCCCGGAGCGCCGTCGCAGCCCGCTCCGGTGCCGCCCACGGCGCCGACGGGCCTGACCGCGGTCGCCGCCGACGAGCACACCATCTGGTTGGCCTGGTCCGCGCCCGCCGACGGCGGATCGGGCGGCGTCTCCTACTACCGGATTCTGCGCGACGGCCAGTTCGTGGGCTGGACCCGCGCCACCAGCGTGACGATCGACGGGCTCGCGGCCGGGACGTCGTACACGTTCGCGGTGGTGGCCTGCAACGCGGCCGGGCTGCAGTCGGGTCCGAGCGGCCAGATCACGGCGCTGACCGCGTCCCCGCCGGTGCCGTCGCCGTCACCGGTGGTCGTGCCGACGCAGGTCCAGGAGCCGTCGCCCACCCCGTCGCCGTCGCCGGAGCCGCCGTCTCCGTCGCCGGTCGAGACCGCCGCACCGTCCTCGGAGCCGTCCCCGCTCGTGGCGCCGGAGGTTCCTGACGACGAGGCCTGACCGGCCGCGTCCCGTTCCGCGGTGACCGCCGCCGGTCGCGGCGGTCACCGCGGGCGGTCAGAACAGCAGCGGCCGCAGGTGTTCGACCTCGATCACCTCGGTACGCAGCCCTAGCGCGCGCACCACGTCCCGGACCCGTGTCACCGCCGTACGGTCGACCGTGGCGGCGAGGTCCGGGTCGTCGTACCCGGTGACCATGTCGTCATGGTGCACCGGGATGACATAGCGGGGGCCGCCCAGCACGGTCAGCAGGCGCTCCAGGTAGCGGTGCAGCGAGCTGTAGTCGGTCATGCACAGCGCCACGACGTCGGGCCGCAGCCCGGACAGCTCCCGCTCGACGAAGTTGGTCCCGCCGAACAGCAGCACCTTGAGCCGGTCCCGGACGGTCACGTGGTAGGCCAGCGTGCCGCCCTCTACGAGATCGTTGATGCTGGCCGGGGCGGGCGGCGGGGCGACCCGGGTGCCGGGGGCGAAGAAGCCGTAGCCCAGGGACTGGCTGTGCAGGCTCCGGATCACCTGCACCCGGTAGGCGCCGCCGCCGAACTCCAGGTCCTCGCCGCCGGTGGCGACGATGTTGTTCTTCAGCCTGGCGTCGGAGGTACCCATGGCACGCAGCAGGTTCCGGTGGGTCTCGGTGCTGATGGTGCGGATGGTCGCCGCCGCCCAGTCGGGGCGGGCCAGCAGCTGCGGGACGTCGGCCAGGTGGTCCCAGTGCCCGTGACTGATCATGATGAGCTCCGGCGGTCCGGCCAGCCGACCGGAGGCCAGCAGCCGGTCCACCGCGGTCGGGTCGACCGCGAGCGGGCCGCCGGGCAGCCGGTAGTCGAAGCGGCTGACGTACGGGTCGAAGTAGAGCACCCGGCCGTCGAAGGCGATCTCCCAGCCGGACACGCCCAGCCAGCGCATCGACACCCCGGCCCGTCCTGAGGCGACGGTCGCCGCCGACGGCGCGGCCTGCGGCGCGGCCGCCCCCGCGGCGGCCGCGGGCAGCCCGGCCGCGGCGACGCCGACAGCGGCACCGCCGAGCACCGCGCGGCGCAGCACATCCCGGCGCTGCACGCCGTCACCGGAGGTCGGGGTGGAGGTGGCGCAGTTCTGACACATCGGATGGTCTCCCTCTCGGTAGGTTCACCTGACAGGCAGCCAACCCCGGGCGGCGGCACCCGGTCCAACATCAATTCCGGTCAGGTGCGATATCGGATCGGGTATCGTCGCAGCGCATGGACCTCGTGCGGCACCTGCGATACTTCATCGCGGTCGCCGAGGAGCTCCACTTCGGCCGCGCCGCCGGCCGCCTGCACATGTCGCAGCCGCCGCTGTCGCAGCGCATCCAGCGCCTGGAACGGGAGCTGGGCGTCCGCCTGTTCGACCGGTCGCCGCGCGAGGTCACCCTGACCGAGGCGGGCCGGGTCCTGCTGCCCCAGGCCCGCGAGCTGCTCAGCCGGGCCGAAACGGTGCTGAACCTGGCGGCCGAGGTCGGCACCGCGGCGACGGGCGTGCTCCGGGCCGGGCTGCCGCCGGAGCTGGAAGGGGACACCGTGGCGGCGGTGCTGGCCGGATTCCGGCAGCGCCGCCCGCGGATCAGCCTCGAGCTGCGGGAGAGCACCACAGCCGCCCAGCAGGAGGCGCTCGCCGAACGGCGCCTGGACGTCGGCGTCCTGCAACTGCCCTTCGACCTCGGGAACCTGACCGTCGGCCCGGTCGTGCACCGCCCGCTCGGGGTGCTGGTCGCCGCCGCCGGGCCGCTGGCCGCTCAGGCCGAAGTGCTGCTGGCCGACCTGGGCGGCCACGACCTGGTCACGTTCCCGCGCGCCGCCGCGCCCGCCCGCTTCGACGACATCCTGGACACATGCGCCCGGCACGGCTACCACCCGCCGACGGTGCACCAGGCGGACGGGCGCAGCTTCGCGATCGGACTGGTGCTGTCCGGCACCGCTGTCACGTTCGATCCGGGCGCGGGCCCGCCGCACCCCGACGTCGTATGGCGGCCGCTGGCCGGGCAGCCGCTGGCCGAGCGGATGGCCGTGGCCTGGCCACGGGAACGGCACCACCCCGAGGTGGGGGCGTTCGCGCTCACCGTCGCCCGACTGCTCGAACCGGCGCCGGCGCTGCGGCCGCTGCCGCACAGCCGCCCGTCCTCGGAGTTCCTCGCCGCACCCCACGGAGCAGCCGATGGCGTATGACGACATCCGCGACCGGATCACCACCCAGTTCGCCGACGCCGGGGTCACCGGCCGCCTGCACGCCACCGACCTCGACACCGGCCGGGAGGTCGGCGTCGGAGCCGACTCCGCCGTACTGATGGCCAGCGTCTTCAAGGTGCCGCTCGTGCTCGCGCTGTACCGGGCCGCCGACGCGGGCCGCCTCGACCCGGCGGCACCGGTCACGGTCGTGCCCGAGGCGCGCACCGCAGGCCCCACCGGCATCGGCGCGATGGCCGACCCGGTCACCATGTCCCTGCGAGACCTCGCCCACCTGGCGGTCAGCGTCTCCGACAACGCCGCCGCCGACGCCCTCGCCGACCGGGTCGGCCTCGACGCGGTCGCCGACGCGGTCGCGGCCGTCGGCCTGACCGCGACCCGCGTCGTGGAGGTATGCCGCGACGTCGCCGCCCGCACCGCCGCGTCGCTCGGCACCGAGGACCCGGCCCGGCTCGCGCGGCTGCTCACCGACCCCGTCGCGCTGTCGCAGCTGGCCACCCTGGACGTCGGCCGCTCCAACCGGACGACCGCCCGCGACTGCACCACGCTGCTGGCGGCGCTGTGGCGCGACACCGCGGCCTCGCCCCGCTCCTGCGTCGCGATCCGCAGGCTGCTGTCGCTGCAGGTCTGGCCGCACCGGCTCGCGTCCGGTTTCCCGTTCGACGACGTCCGGGTGGCCGGCAAGACCGGCACCTTGCCGACCGTACGCAACGAGATCGGCGTCGTGGAGTATCCCGACGGCGGCCGCTACGCGGTGGCCGTGTTCACCCGCAGCGCCGCGACGTCGCTGACGCTGCCGCGCGCCGACGCCGTCATCGGCGCCGCGGCCCGTACGGCGGTCGAGCACCTGCGGTCCGCTCGCCGCTGAACGCCGGCGACGACCCGCCGACGTCACCATCAGACGGGCGGACCCGGACGGGTTTGCGAACCCCGACCAGGCAGATATGGCCCGACGACGTGGCGGCGACCGGGGACGGGATCGCGCGTGCGTGATCGCCGGCGGGTCGGGAGCAGAACGGGTAGCACCGGCGCTTCCTGAACGGCTCCGGGACGGCGTCAACGGCGCCGAATGACGTTGATCCTGGGCGCTGCGGCACTCGCGGCGTTGAACACGTGACGAGGGCGCCCCACCGCGGTCGCCGAACGGTGCGGGTGCAGTCGGCGCCTGCTTAGGCAGGCTCCTGGGGCGCTCTAGACAAAGCCATCCAATTCACCTGAGGAATCGTCATGAAACGGACACGGGGGCCTCGTGTGTGCCTCGGCTCAGAGTGCGCTAGTCTGTACAGGCTGCCGCGGTGAGAGATCATCAAGGCAACGGGCTGTAGCGCAGCTTGGTAGCGCACTTGACTGGGGGTCAAGGGGTCGTCGGTTCGAATCCGGCCAGCCCGACGTTGTGTAAGACCTGGTCAGAGCCCGTTTCCGGAGTTCCGGAGACGGGCTTTGATGTTCTTCGAGACACGGTTTTTTACACGTACGAGCGTACGGTTTTGACGAACCGCGCCCACGGAACTTGGTGCGTCTGAACTGGCCAAGGCTTCTTTGATCTTGGTTGTGGTGTTACGCATCTTGGGCGACACTCTCAGATGCCCTGGTGGGCAGAGGGAATGGCCACGGAAGTCTTTATGATCATGTCCGCGGGACGTGTCGTCGGCCCAGTCCGGCGGTGATCAGGATGTCTGTCGTGTGTGGATGGTCGCGACACGCTTGGGGCACATACTCACGCCGCAACCGCAGGTCTTCGATGCCGCACAGGCTTGGAGGAGACGTGTCGCTGGCCTAGACCGAGGTTTCTAGGATGCGTAGGCGTTATGGTCCAGGACTCAGGTGAGACAGCTCGTTCTCTATGGCTGTCAACCCTCGGGAACCCGTGCTGTGCGCAGGACCGCCGGCCGAGGTCGAGTACACCGCTCGTGGACACCTTGACCCACGCCCCAGGGCGGCGAAGACGCCGAGAGCGAGTCCGACGGCGGCATAGTCGACCACAGTGATGGCCTGCACGACCGGGCCGGAACGATCTGGCCGGGCACGACCGCGTACAGGAACCGGACGCCGGTCACACAGCGGTAGTGGTCCAGCCTGCAGCGCGCAAGAGCGGGATGACAGCCGCGCCGTCTCGGCCAGGCTGGCGGTGAGCCGGACCCGCAATCACAGCGCTGGTCGGACGTGTCGAAGCCACACACCCCGCACTGCTCGCCTTAGGTCACCTGCAGGCCCGTGCGCACGCCGCCGCAGGGGACGCCGCGACAGCAGTTGATCTATATGAACGACTCCTCGCGGACATGCCCGCTGGCCTTCCGAACGCAGACGCCATCGCCGTTCGGCGCGAGCACGCCGTGCAGCTCGCGATCGTCGGCGAGGTACGGCGCGCGGACGCACAGCTGAACGCCCTGCTTGAGGAGGTAGTAGCCATGCGGGGCCACGAGGACCGAGAAGCCATCACGGTCAGAACATCGCTCCAGCTTGTCCGCTCCCGAGCTCATTAGCCAGCCCATCAACGGTCGACTAATTCGACCTCCTCGGCGGCGGTGGCGTCTTGGGCACCACGACCCCTAGATTGGTGCGCCGGCACTCGCAGCCGGTCGGCTTAGCGGGACCAACCACGACGAGAGGCGGACCAGGGATGCGCGAAGACTTCCGGAATCGCATCCAGTCCGAGGCCGACAACGTGGCCAGGCTGTACCTTTTCGGCAGGGAGATCGGCCAGCCGGCTACCCTCGAGCAGAAGGCAGTCATCGAGAGTGTGGTCGCCGCGGACTACGACGGGCGTACGCTCATCGAGCTGCTCCAGAACGGTCACGACGCCCATCCCGGCGACCGCACCGACGGGGCGCTGGAGTTCGTTCTTCGCGAGGGCGAAGGCCCCTGGGGCGTGCTGTACGTGGCAAACGGCGGGCGGCCGATCCGGCATGAAGATTTCGAGGCCATGTGCCGGGTCGCCATGTCGAGCAAGCGCCCCGACGAGGGCATCGGTAACAAGGGAGTGGGGTTCAAGAGCGTTCACCAGTTGGCGGATGCCCCGGAGATCTACAGCCGTGCCGACGCGGAATCGGAAACGTTCGACGGCTACTGCTTCAGGTTCGCCAAACCCGGCGACTTCGACGACCTCGCCGCGCGCGTCGCCGGGAACATGAGCGGTCTCGCGGAGGAACTTCGCGAGAATGTCGCCTCGCTGAAGGTCCCCGTGCCCCTCGGGCCCGCTCCGAGCCAGGTCGCCGACTTCGCAAGCCGCGGATTCGCCACTGTGATCCGGATGGAGCTTCGCTCCGCTGAGGCCCGCGAGCGCGCCCGCCAGCAACTCAACGAGATCACTTCCCAGGGCGTGCCGTTCCACATCTTCCTCCAGCGGGTGGGGACGGTGGTCGTCACCAGGGAGGACCGCGAGGGAAAGATCTCCAGTACGACGCTGCGGAAGCAGATCCTCGACAGCACCCGAGCCGGAGACGTGGTCGTCGAGGACGTGCTGCTGCAGTCTTCGCGGCGGTTCGTCATGCTGCGCCAGTTCGTGCCAGAGGAACTGGTGAAGGATGCCATCGCTCGAAGCCGCAGGGAAGGCCGGCTGAGCAGCGGCTGGGACAGCTGGCGCGGCGATGCGCAGGTGTGCGTGGCACTACCCCACGATGGCGACGTCGTGGCGGGCAGGCTGTACACGTTCCTTCCCATGGGCGAGGCAGCGGCCGCACCGCTGGCCGGCTTCGTCAACGCGCCGTTCTTCGCCCGGCTCGACCGCCGCACCCTCGATCTGGGCGTCGCCCTGAACGATCTGCTGCTCAACCAGGTCGCGCTGATGTGCGCACGCGTCATCGATCTGGCCTGCCGCGGTGAGATCGCGGTCTCGGCAACGCATCTGATCGACCTCACGGCCTGGAAGAGGGAGCACCTCGCCCGGATCGAGGACGCGTTCAAGCAGGTCGGCGACGACATCCGGGACGCCGCGTTCATTCCGTCGCTGGGCCGGGTACGGCGCACGAGCCTGCGTGATGCGCGCCTGTGGTCTGGCGAAGGCAGAACATTCACAGCCCACGCCGCTGCGTCAGCAGGGGTCGACCATCTCGTCGACCCCGCACTCGACGGGGCGCGTCAGCTGAGGCTCAGAAAACTCGCGGAGTGGCTCGGCTTGTCGATCGACGCCCGGGAAGAAGAAGTCGCCGCGTGGGCAGAGCGCTACGCCGACGTGCTCACCCAGGAACCCCTCGATACCAACGCATGGGCGGACTTCTACGACGACCTGTCCGCCATCTTCAACGATGGTTCGGTCCTGGCAGGACGAACTATCATCCTGGCCGATGATGGCCGACTCGCTCGAGCCGAGTCACGCAGCGACGACCTGGCCGTCTTCTTCTCGCCCCAGCAACGCGCCGACTCATGGAGCCCTGCGCTGGTTCCGAAGATGCCGGCGGCCATCACGTCCCGGCTTGTGTTCGCGCACCGGGCCGTTCCATGGCGAGGCGACGACCCTGCCCGCAAGCGCCGTCCCGGCCGCGCGTGGCTTGAAGAGCATGGCCTCGTGCGCGAGTTCCGCACTGAGACCGTGCTCGATCTCGTCGGAGCGGCGATGCGAGCACTGCCCGCATCCGAATCTGAACAGCTACGGGAACTGCTGATGTTCGCGTTCGCTGTATGGCGCCGCGCGTCACGCGAGGTCACCGCAGACGCTGTCGCCGGTGCACGGCTGCTGGTCCCCGCCGGCGACACGTGGATGCCGGCGGAGCAGGCGCACTTCGGACCGGGCTGGAACGGGCCCGCCCGCGACCTTGACGACCTGCTCGCGCGGTTCCTGCGCAGAGCCGCAGACCACTCACCGGCGCTCAAGGAACTGGCCGAGCGGACGCTGAACCGGCCCAAGACCCTGCATCTCGACGACCCTGACGGGGTCGAACGGTTACGACTGTTCCTTGAGCACGCAGGAGTCCGGCACGGACTGACGCCTGTGTTCCTCCCTCGCCAGCACTTCATTCTGCCCGGCAGCCAGCTGGCGTTACCACGCACAGCGCCGAACCTGCCGATCAGCGTCCCGACTGAGCAGCAGAAAGCCTGGCGCGGCGTTGCCGAGCGCTGGCCGAATCACCAGCCGGTGTTCACCTCCGTCCGGTACCAACCTGCCGATCACGTGGCGGTGCTGCCCGCACAGGACGACTACCACTGCTTCGACAGCGAAGCACGCCGCATGTTCGCCGAGCTGATCCTGCACGGCCTGGACCGGTGGCCCGATCACGCCATGGAGATCGAGTTCCGCAGGCAGCAGGAGACCGCCGCGACCTGGCCCAGCTTCCTGGCCGCATTCCTGGCTACGGCCGACTGGCTGCCGCAGACGACACCCGGCCAGCGCGATGACATCACCTTCCTGCCGGTCAGCAACTCGTGGTGGATCAGAACAGCCGAGACGCCAAGCTACCTGAGGGCACAGCCCGGCCACCTGCGCAGCCTGGCGACAGGCAAGGTTCTCGACCGCCTGCGCAAGATCGGCGTCCGGTTCTGGGACGACTCCAGCACGGCTCGCGACAGGCTCGTGGAGCTCACCGCACTTGTCGGCGCGCGCCCGCTGGACGCGCGCAGCCAGACCAGCCTGTCGGTCCGCAAAGCGTACGAAGCAGCCTGGAGCGACCTCGTCTCCGCCAGCACGCAGGAAAATCCGCTGCCGCACGACGTGATCGCCCACCGGTCGGGAACCCTGTTTGTCGCACTGCTCGGTGACGGGGCGGAGACCGTTTACGTACCCGACCGGGCCGGCGTCGTCCAGGAACGCCTGCTGCGCCAGGCCCCGATCCCCGTGCTTGCACTGCGCGACATCAACCTGTCTGAGAACGTGTACCACCTGCTCGACACGACCGGCGCAGGCAACCTGCGCCGTACCAGCGACGCCCGCGTCGACATCACCGTCGATGGTCAAAGCCCGCACGACAAGCATCGGCGGCCGCTGCTAGCGGCCACCGGCCAGTGGGTGACCACTGTGGTGCTCGCAGCGATGGAGTTCCACCACGCCATGCCCACCGTGTCAGATGCGCAGCTGACCCGCGCCGCGCAGCGGCTGGCAGCCGCGACACTGACCACCGCCACCGATCTCGACACCACCGTCGACGGTCACCAGGTGACCGACCTACGACCATTCCGGTCGTTCCTGCTGGAAGGCGACATACCCCAGCTGATCGTCGCGGGCGCGGCGGACACCTCGGCCTGGTCGGTGCTCCAGGCGGCCAGCTCCGCGATCTGCGAGCTGGTAGGCGCACCCCACCTGGTCGAGACGCTGCGGCTAGCCTTCATCGACCTACAGCAGCGGTGCTCCGGCGCCATCGACCCGTCACTCGACGACATAGCGGCCGTACTGGGGGTCTCCACACAGGAACTCAACGCTCTGACCGACCATCACACGTCATGGCGCGCGCGCATTCCCCGCCTCGTGCCCGTACTCGCTCTGGTGGACGCACGGGCCGCCGAGCAGCTGCAGGGCGTGGCGGACACGCTCGACAGTCTCGACGACCTGCGCAACTGGCTCACCGACCAGCTGACAAACACGCCGCATACGCCCGCGAAGCTGCTCATGATGGCCGACGAGTCGGACGTGCGAGGTGCGGCGCGCGAGCTCGGCGTCGACCACGCGTCCATGAACGCCGCGCTGGCCGCCCTGGGCCTGCCCCGGCTACACAACCACGAGGGCCACGCCCGCCAGCTCGCGGCTTACCTCCAGCAGCACGCCAGCGACATCCACCGCCGGATCAGGGACGCCTTCCTGCACGCATACCAGGCCGGCGAGCCGCTGCAGCGCTACGTCGAGTTGCTGGGACTCGCCGGGCTCGAGCCGGAGGCCGCCTGGCTGGACCAGCACTGGGATCTGCCCGACAGCCTGCTCGGCGAGCATGTCGAGCTGTGGCTGCAGCAAACGGTTCCCCATCCGACCACCCGGACCGAGCTGCCCGCCGTCGAGCAGATGCGGGAGTCGAACCGCAGGCAACTCGGCCGGATCCTCAACGAGCTGGCACAGCTGACCGATGCATGGATGCGGCACACAGGCATCGGCCAGGAGCACACACCAGCCGACCCTGCGGCGGTATCCGACGCAATGACGGCAGCAGGCGTGCTGGACTTCGAGCGCATGTCGACGGACACCGTCATCGGCTGGCTGCGGGCGCACGAGCAGTGGCCGGCCGCCATGCCACCGACGGCAGCCCTGACCGACCTGGGCCTGACCCGCCAGGATCTCCTCGACGCTCGGCAAAGACTCCACCAGACCGCCACCCGGGATCACAGACCAGTACACGTGACCCTCGACGACCGCGAATACTCACTGGCGCCAAGCGACCTCATGACCTTCGTAGACGCCGTCCGTGACGGGATGACCGAGCAGCTCCTCAACACCCCGGCGTCGCCGATCGCCGCCACCCCGCTGGATCTGACCCGGCCGTCGGCACGGGGGACCGGCATTGCACGCTGGACCGCGACCACTGACGCCGTGCGGCCCGAAGTCACTAGAAACATCGGGCTGGCGGGGGAGATCATCGCCGGTCAGTGGTTGCAGCACCAGTTCGGCGTGCCGCCACACGACAGCTGGGTATCGGGCAACCGCAACCAGGTACTCGGCGACGGACAGGGCAACGACGCACTCGGCTACGACTTCCACATCAACGCCAGCGATCGAACGTTGTTGTTCGAGGTGAAAGCCACCACCGGAGACCAGCCGCAGTTCGTGCTCGGCGAGAGCGAAGTCCGGCGGGCGCAGAACCTCGCACCCGGCGAAGAGTACGTCATCGTATTCATCAGCCATGTCCTGGACTCGGGCCGACGACGTATCATCCCGCTGCCGAACCCGATGGGCGCCGGCGGCCTTGGCTACTACCGGGTCGTCGGCAGCTCCCTTCGGCTCCAGTTCACACTCGAAGCCGCACCAGTGGCACCGTTCCAGGCCGACCCTGCCGCTACCAGCTGATCACATCGACGGTGGCAGCGTCCGTTCGCGGACATGTCCACGAACGGACGGACCCGACGGGGAGGGCTCGGTGCCTACCGTTGGCCAGGGCCGCCCCGGCGGTGGCTTCGCACGAACGTGTGGCTGTCGGTCAGCGGCCGGTCGACGACTTGCGCGCTGCGCCGGCCGGGCCTCGTGGTAGAGCTCGATCTGCTCGTCGGAGGCGACCGCGCCCTCCGGCAGGCGCCGCACGAACGGGGTAACGGTGTGCACGGTGTGATGGTGCTGCCAGGCGTGCAGGACCTGCCGCCGGACCTCGGGATCCAGGTTCCTCACCCGCGGCTTATAGTGCAGCAGCTCAACGTGCTCCGACGGGACACGAGTGCACCTCCGTGGACTACCGCGGCAGGCTCCTGCGAAGCCGCAGCTAGACGAGAGCGATGCGACGCGGCAGGCTTCAAGCCATCAGGATTACGCGCCGCTGACCGCCTCCGGCCGTTGCCCACGAGATGGTCAGACTTTGAGAGGAAGTGCCGTGACGCGAGAGTCGGCTGGCGGGGCCGCAGGTGCTGGCGGCGTCCGAAATGAATGCCGCTGGCTGGCATGGGCCCTGGCTCACCTCCTGAGCGAGAGCCCGCTGCCCGGATGGGCAGGCGGCCGCGTGATCGACGCCGCGGGGGCCCAATCCGAGCGTGCAGCCGACGACTTCGCGGCCGTGACCTCGGATAGGGCATGGATCATGGGCCAAGCGAAAACCGTGATCAAAATCGACTCACGCAAAGGCAGCCCACTGGCGGAATCCCTCCAGCAAGTCGTCGAAGCCTACTTCACGAAGGTGCCCGCAGACGGCGCCGGAACCATGCGCGATATCCAACCAGCCCACGACCGGGTTCTGATCTTGGCAGGCCCGCAGTCACCAGCCAGCATCAACGACACACTCGGCCCGCTGATGGACCGCCTGCACGGCTGGGCTGCTCAAGTGCCCTTGGCCGAGGCGTTGAGAAACGAGCCCGAAGAGAAAGCATTTCGCTACGTCCGCGAACACCTCACGCGCGCTTGGAGGCAGATCAGAAGCGCGGACCCGACCGACGAAGAGCTACGTGCCCTGCTGCGCTTGACCGGTGTGCGCTCGCTGGACCTCGATGCAGGCCGAGACCTCGCCGACGTGTGCGCGGCGCTGAGAGCTATCTGTGAAGAGAACCTGGTCGACGACGTCTGGCGTGAGCTACAGATCCTGGCGCAACAGTACGACGCAGAGCGGCAGATGGTCGATCGGCCAGCGCTACTCAGACGTGTACAACAGAAGATCGCGCTCGAGCCGCTGGCAAGATTTCGGCGGAGCATCGCACTTGTAAAGTCGCTGACCGAGGCAAACCTGCGCAACCTGGGGCGGGGAGTGGTGCTATCGGTACCAGAAGGCACGGTGACCCTCGAACGGGCACTACTTAACGATCTTGAAAGCGTCGCCGGCAACCTGGCACTAATCGGGGATGCGGGCGCCGGCAAAACTTCGATCTTGCACCGCTTCGCGGTGCAACTGCGAACCGCCGGACACGATGTCGTTGTCCTGCGAGCCGAAGACCTCTCATCGGCATCCCGTGACAACCTCAACCTCGACTTTCCGCTGCATCGCGTACTGGCGGAGTGGCCAGGAACTGCTCCCGGCTATCTGCTCGTTGACGGCCTTGACCAGGTAAGCGGTGAAGACCTGTCGCCATGGCTGAGCGCCGTCATCGACGGCCTGGATGGCAGCCGCTGGCGCACCATAACCACGATTCGGGAGTTCGACCTCCGCAACAGCATCCCATGGAAGACGGTCTTTCGCGGCCTCGCCCCCGACGTGACCCGCAGCGCCCCGGGCCTGGAAGACGTCCGCCACATGCACGTCGGCAACCTCACAGACGACGAACTCGCTCCTATTGCTGCGACCAGCCCGACCCTGGCAGCACTGCTCAACACAGCTGATCCACGGCTGAACAACCTGCTACGAAACCCGTTCAACCTCAGCCTCGCCGCGACGCTGCTCAGCGCCCCGGAGCCGCCCGACTTCACCCAGATCAGCCACCGAGTACAGCTACTTGATCAATACTGGCAAAGCCGCGTCATCGGCCGAGGCAAAGCAGGCCTCCGCACCAGCGTCACAAAAGACCTGGTCCATGGCATGCTCGCCGCTCGAAGCCAGACGCTCGATCCGATGACACTCGAATCGGTACCCGACGACGACGTAGTGGAAAGCCTCCACCGAGAAGGACTGCTGCGATCGATACCAGCAGGACCGGGCCACCCCATGCCACTGATCGAGTTCAGTCATCCGGTGCTCTTCGACTGGGCCGTCGCACTCCTCGCGCTCGGCCCAACAACAGAACCCCGCTCCCTGATCACCGCGCTCAACAACGATCCTGACCTGGTACTCACTGTCCGTCCCAGCATCGAATATCGCCTCGTCACAATCTGGCACCACACGCAAACGCGAGAGGCGTTCTGGGACGCGGCACTCACTCTCGGCGCCACGCACCCCCTCGCCGCAGCCAGCGCGGCCAAGCAGGCCGCCGAACTCGTCCGGACCCCAGCCGACACCACCGCACTCGAACTCGCCTGCACCGCCACCGAGACGCACTCCGCAGGCTGGCAACCAACGCACGCCCGCACCCTGTTGCTGCTGACCACGCGCTACATAAGCCTGTCCGCGCGTACCGAACCCATGACCGAACTCGCCGATATGATCGCCCGCGTAGCCCAGCGCGCCAAGGCCACCGCCAACATCAACCTCGCCGATCTATGTCTGCACGCCTGTCTCCGCGCGAATCTAGCCGCAAAGATCAACGCAGCCACACCAGGCCTGACCTCGTGGACGACAGCAATCTGCGACAGCCTCACCGCAGGCATGACAGACCCGGTCGCATCAGCGTCCACCTACATTCCGCGAGCCGGCGGCCAGCTCCTCGCCGCTGTCACACCGCATCACCCGGCGGCGGTAGAGCCGATCCTGCTCAGAGCACTGCAGCCGCAGATCACTAACCACTGGGGACCTGAGCTCCTGCTCCCGCTCGCCGACCGCTTCAGCGACATCGCGCACGCTGCCCCTCGACTTGCTACAGCCATAGCCCACTCGGCGTGGCGCCATGACGGTCAACCGGGCGTAAACGGCAACCGGAACATCAACGACAGCGCAAGCCAGCAGATCCTCCACAGCGCGCAGTATGTGATCGCAGATCGATTTGCCGCCCTGCTATCCAAGGCGCCGGCTGACGCGATCCGCACGATCGCCCACATCCTCAACGCCAGCGAGCCGCACTCCACCGACCAACATCCAGCTCCGCCCAAGCTGCAGTACCCAGGCGTCATGTTCATAGGAGCGCCTGACGGCACCGACCTTAAACTCGCCACGATGCTCGCAGCCTGCCTGGCCGGCGAGCCTGTGGCGACGGGACACCCCGGCCAGGTCCTAACCCCGGAGCGGCCACTCACCGAGACCGAACTCGCCGACGCCGTCCAGATCCTCATCAACGAACTACACAACGCAGAGGCATGGCAGAAGGTCCTTCACACCGGTGCCGTCGCGAGCACTCCACGTCTAGCCTTCGCCCTTGCGCCAGCTCTCACCTCGCCTAACCTCTTCACCCATCCGGTCACCTGGATGATCGCGACCTACGTAGCCCTACGGATCGTGGCCGACATCGAACCAGCGACTCGACGCAAGATTTTCACAGCCGTCGCCGGTCTCGTCTCCGACCGTGGCTCTGCATCAGTACAGGAAGATCCTTCAGCCCACCTCCGGGAACGGGCGAGCACAATCCGCCGCGAACTACAAGCGCGGCTCGACGGTCAACCGTCGGGTCTTCCCGCCACCCCTGAAGACCCATCAGACACATTCCGGATGATCTTCTTCGAATCTAGCAGGCCAGAGGTGGGATCACCGGCGTACCTCGACCAGCAAATCCAGGAAGGCCACCAGCTCCTAACCAGCTCAGAGCCGGCAAAGAGCCAAGCCGGCGAATCCCAGCTCCTAGGCATCTGGGAGAAGTTGCGTGAAAATTCCGACTCGTCCGGCGTCGATGGACAACGGTTGACCCTAGCCCTACGCCTGGTCAAGGTCCCTGTAGTCACGCCCGACTCGGCCATCGGGCGGGAGATATACGACGTGCTGACTACTGCGATTGTTGCGCAACCGACTGCTACACCCACCGCGAACCAAGATCTGGATGAGGGCGAGGGCTACTACCCCTCGCCCAAGACACGTGCTGTGGAAGGAATCGTCGGGCTTCTGGACCGGCCCGAGTGGGCAGCTACCCATGGCACCCAAATACGGGACCTACTCCGCCCGCTCACCGCAGACCAAGACCGCGGCCCCCGCTACATCTCCACCGGCGCAATGTACTTGATCCACCCGGACATCGCGGAACTCGTTGCCGCCGTCGAAGGCCGTCTACGCGTCGAAACCTGGAGGCCGATCAGAGCGTCCCTGCTGAGCCAGCTCTGGTACACCCACCCGAACGACCCACAGCGGATCGACGATGTGATCGCTAGGCTCGCCGGCATCCCGAGCTGGAAGTTCCTCACCGCGGATCAAGACGACGAAGTGGATCTCAAGGGCACCGAACGCCAACTCTGCCTCAGTATGCTTGCGAGTCTCGCCTGCCATCGCCGCACATCGTTCGCATCAGCGCGCTGCGCAGCCTGGCTCGCGTCGCCGTGTACGTATCCCCGCACGGCCAGCGTGATCGTCAGATCATTCGGCAACCTTCTTAATCCAGCCGATCCGAGCTACGGCACCGCTCAGGTTGAGGCATTCCGCCTGCTCAGCAGCCTGACGGCAACTGCGACAAGCCAGCTAACGACCAGCACACCCGAAGACGCAGCTTCGGTACGCAGTGTTCTAGGCGAGGTCGCCATGCAGTTGTACTTCGCCAGCGGGGCAACAGACAAACAGGTAGGCCGCGAAGTAGCCCGCGGTTCCGACGACAGCTTCGCCCATCTAGCCCTGCCGATCCTGCAAAAGGTTGGCGGTGTGAACGACAGCCGCATCGCCCACTACATCATGCAAACTATCGACCATCTTCGTATGGGCCATGCCGCTGAAGCCATCACCATCATGGGCAACGTAGTCGGCGCCAACCCGCTCTACGCTTCCGAGTACCAGGGCATGAACGACGTCAAGATCCTTATAACACATTTGATCACCGAGCAAAGTTCCGCCGTCCTCGGCCACCCTCGCGGCCTGACTACCGTACGCGCCGTGCTCGAGCAACTCGTAGAGAAGGGCTGGGACCAGGCGATAGACCTCTACGACAGCCTCACCGACCTGAGCATGAAATGGACACCAGGTCACAGCTGGTGATCAAGTACGTGAGCGCTCCGACGCCTGCTGCGGCAACCGAAAGCGTCGAAGGGTACCGCCTTGCTGCAGGAGCGCCGCTCGATCCGCGGCACGAGCGGGCCTGCGCCCGATACGTGTAGGCCACCAGCCGGTCTTAGATCCCGTTAAATAGCCAGGTCAGCGGGCTGGTCGCCGGTTGAGGTGGGGCCGTACGCGAGTCTGTTTCGGTGTGTCGGGCTGATGAGGGTGGGGCCTTCAGGTATGGCTTTGGTTGTCTACGCCAAGCCCTCCCGAAGGCCCCACAGTGTCTTTCTACCTGGTCTGCGGCCAGGCCGATGCCGCACCCCCGACACCGGAGGCAGAACACCTGCCCACCGGCCGCGTACGCCGCTATCCGTCGGACACCACCGACGCCGAGTGGCGGGTCATGGCCCGTTACGTGCCCGCCGGCGGGGCCGGCCGCGCGGTGTCCTACCCGCGCCGCGACGTCGTCGACGCGATCCGCTACCTGGCCCACAACGGCTGCGTCTGGCGGGCGTTGCCGGTCGATTTCCCGCCCTGGCCGACCGTCTACCACTACTTCCGCACCTGGACCCGCGACGGCACCCTCACCCGCCTGCACGCCGGCCTGCGCGAACAGGTCCGCACCGCCGAAGGCCGCAACGCCCAGCCGTCCGCGGCACTGATCGACTCGCAGTCGGTGCGCACCGCCGAGACCGTCGCCCGCGCCCAGCGCAGCTTCGACGCCGGGAAGAAGGTGAACGGACGCAAGCGGCACATCGCCGTCGACACCACGGGACTACTGCTTGTCGTGCTCGTCACCGCCGCCGGAGTTCAGGACCGCGACGGCGGACGCGTTCTGCTCTGGGCGCTACGCACCTGCTTCCAGCGCGTCACCATGATCTGGGCCGACGCCGGCTACCAGGGCCACCTCGTCGACTGGGCCGCCAAGTGTCTGGGCATCACGGTCGCTATCGTCCGCAAGCTCGCCGGCCAGGTCGGCTTCCAGGTCCTGCACCGCAGATGGGTCGTTGAGCGCACCCTGTCCTGGATCACCCGCTGTCGATGCACCGTCCGCGACTACGAACGTCAGCCCGAACACCACGCCGCGATGGTTCAGTGGGCCATGGTCATCATCATGACCCGACGCCTGGCCCGCCGCAGCCAAGCCCGTCGCCCCAAACCACGCCCACTATCCGCTGACCTCGCTATTTAACGGGTACTAAACTCCGCGCATGAACCCGGCAGATCTGTTCGTCCAGAAGCAAGATTCCAGTTGGGCGATGAACGGTGAGCCGTGGTCGGTGCCGCATGCCTTCGACACCGACTTGGTCGAGCACCTTCGCCAGGCAAGCGCTGACGGCGTAAGCGACGTGGACGCCGCATATGCGCTGGCGCAGCTCGGGCAACAAGAGCTGACCGCCTACGGCACGGACGGCGGCGAGCGCCTCAGCAACGACGAGATGTCGCTGCTGCTGCGAAGCCTTCGGTCGGTTCTGCGCCGACTCGGGATCCAGTTCGATCCGCCATTTCGGGACTTCCAGGGCTTCCGCGGATACTGGTCTGCCAACAACATGTCAGGCGGCGGCGGTTGGGGCGCTAGGCGGGGATACGTAAACGCCCTATTCACACCGGTCCTCTCCAGCCTGGAAGTGCTGGAAGACGCCAGCGTCAGGTCAGCCCAACTCGTTGGCGTGGATGGCGAGGTCAAGAACATCATCTTCGCCTCCACCGGGCCGAAGCCCGACATCGTGTTCCGAGACGCGCTCAGCAACGTCATCGAGATCGTCGCCAACGGCGAATTCTGCCTGTTCTATAACCGCCCCCTCACCGACGTCGGTCTCGACTGGGGAACGTTGACGTCTTGGTGGCGAACAGAACATGCCTCCACTGATGCGACCGACGAGCAGGTAAAGACGAGCCTCTACCGGCGCCTGCGGGAATCGCTCGGCGACAACAAGCCCGAACTGCTCCTGTTCGACAGCTACTACCGCCGATTTCGGGGACGACAAGCAGCGACGCAGCCCGCTTTGCTGCCGCAGGTCTACCTGCACTACGACCCTGCGCGGCAGAACAGCCGTGTCCCAGAGAATCGGCCTCTGTACCGGCAGCGGCTGGACTTCCTTCTTTTGCTGCCAGGCGGAGTGCGGATAGTCCTTGAGGTCGATGGCAAGCAGCACTATGCCGTCGGTGATGTGGCTTCGCCGAAGAACTACAGCGAGATGATGGCCGAAGACCGGGCATTGCGACTGGCCGGCTACGAGATCTACCGCTTCGGTGGATACGAACTTGTGGCACCAGAGGCTCATATAATGCTCGGGCAGTTCTTCGACAGCCTCGCAACACGGCATCAGCTTCCGTGACAGCTTGCGAGGTACCTCCCTTGTGGCGCCGCCGGTCACTCAAGGTCGATGATCCGTGCGGCCTGCTGTGCCACCTCCGACCGGTCAGTTGCGTTCAACACCCCGAACTCGGCTTCCATCTGACGACGGAGGTCGTCCGGCAGCCGGATATCGGCCCCCGCGTTGTAGAAGAACACGTATCGGCGTCCGTGATCGCGATGGTGGAGCACGCCGATGGCCACTGTTGCCGACGACGGTTCCGCCCCTGCGGCCAGGGCGTTCTCGTGCCGCAGCGTGCCGTAGGCGGCAACTTGTGCCATGAACCAGTCGCCGGCTGGCCGGTCGTCGGCGTCATACTCATATAGAAACGCCAGCCGGGTTCCCCGACCGCTCGGACCTAGGGCAACGAAACTGCGCCGGGAACGGGACGCGCACATCTCCAGGTACGTCTGACGCATCTTAGCCCCGAGGTGGACTCGCACGATTGCGGGGACACGGTCAAGTTCCTCGACGATCCGTAGGTACTGCTGGGCGTGCCAGCCCGTCGCGCCCTCGGGGTCAGCAAGGCGCTCGATCAGGTCCTCGAACAGTGCCGCATCCCTGGCCTCGGCACCGTCGATCGGGTAGGGCGGCAAGACCGGCAACGACGTCAACGAGCCGGGGGCGCGCAGGTCGGCAGCGGCCAGAGCACGGTAGCGGTCCTGTTCGCAGCCGAGGTCGACCTCGACGCGGCTGTCGATGGCGCGCCGGACGTAGCTGATCACCTGCGACGTGGACCGCAGCCAGCGGTGCAGGTTACGCCAATCGTGCAGCGAGATGTAAAGCGTCTTGGGCTCTGCCGGAAGCGCGACCTGGGGATTGCTGGGATGGCCCACGATGATCACGGCCGGCCACGTCGACGCGTTCGGGAGAAGTCGCTCGAATCCGCGCAGCGACCGGACCTGGACATGGCCGTCGCAGATCGACCGGCGGGTCCCGTCGGCCTGGCGTACGGCGTCGGCGGCGGTCTTGGCGCACCACGACTGGGCCTTCTGCACAGAGTCGCGCTTCGCCGCCTCCGGATCACGGCTCTTGACCTGCAGGATCAATCCGTCGCCGCCAGCCACGAGCAGGCCATCGCTGATCTCACGTAGACCGCTGCCCTTCTTAACCACCGCCGGCTGATAGACGAAGTCGCGGACGCCGAGGTCGCCCGCCAGTTGGCGGGCGTAGTCCTCTGCCTGATGTCCGGGAGTCTCAGTGGTCACCGGACCATCGTCGTGGCCGACGACTGCAGTCGCGAGGAGATTTCCGCCGACACGCCCGACTCACGCACCACGCCCTCGAGCGATGACGTTGACCCGAGGGGCGTTCGCAATTGTCTGACTCACTCCCGTTCCGGCGATGGCAGACACCGGCACGGTCAGATCACGGCGGAGGCCAAGCCCCTGCAAATGGGCCGCCTGGCAAAGCCTGGACATGCTGCTGCCGAGCGCGGACTCGCCAGCAGATGGGTTTGAAGGCCCTATGCCTCATCGAGCAGGCGCTGATCGCTTCGAGGTTCTCGGTTTGGCAAACTGCGGCTCCACCGAGCGGTCGGCCGGGTCCCGCAAATCGGGTTGACCTCTACGCGTGAGGGCTTACTGAAGAACTCTCCGACGGCGAGAACTACTATCAGCTAACATCGCGGCGTGACGAAACCGGCGCCCCATTGGCTCCCGGAGCGCCATCTCGGCGTCGCCGCGACGCTATCCCACGCCGACGAGCTGATCGGGCAGGTCAGCGATCTCCTCTTCACGTACCAGACGCAACCCCACGGTGTGTTCGGCTTGCGCGAGGTTCGGGCCGGGTCGTTCAGTCGCACTGTGGTGGAGAGTGTCGCTCCGATTCCACGCAAAGTGCCACTCCTCGTGGCAGACGCGTTGGTCGCGCTACGGGCTGCGCTCGAACACGCACTGTTCGCCGAGGTCGAGTTTCTCGACGGTGCACCGCTAGATGAGAAGGCGGCCAAGTGCGTCGAGATGCCCGCATCGATCACATATGAGAAATTCGAGCAGTGGAAGAAGAAGAATCTCCGAGACCGGCCACCTTCGCTGCGAGAGGGCAGCGAGCTGGTGCGCCGTATCGACCAGCTGCAGCCTTTCCACCGGCTACGCAACCCTCAGCTGCACCCATTGGCTCGACTGGCACTCCACACCAACCACGCTAAGCACAGGACGCCTGCGCTCACCGCGGTTCGCCTGATCGCGATGTACCAGGATGACCAGATGCCGCGCTCAGTCCACGACCTTCCTATGCGGCCCGAAGAACCGCTGCGTGTCGGCGACGTCATCGCGCAGACGCCCATCGGCACGACGATCGACGTCACCCTGTTTCCGACGATCGGGATCAACCGGCCGGGAACGGACCGGTGGCCGGTGCTCATCCAGGAGCTCGACGAGATCTCGAACTGGGTACGTACGCAGGCAGTGCCGCGACTGCTCACGGGCACAGAGCCGCCCGAGCCGGCACTGCCGACACTGCCGACACGCTACGAGATCGCCGTCGGCCAGCAGGACGAACGCCACGCAATCTCAATGGGTTCGACCACATCGGCCGCAGAACGCCACAAGCAGCGGCTGACTGCTGCAACAGCACGGATCGGCATGGCCGAACTCATCGGTCAGACAGACGGAGCCCCGAGCGAACAGCAGATCACGGCATGGCTCGCACAGCTAACCGACGAGCAAGTGCTCGAGCGGCAGTCGAAATTGAAGGCCACCTACACGTACGATCCCGACATCCTGCTGAACAACATCGAAGTCCTGGAGCTTCTGCGTGGCGAAGCCCAGGAGTTCGAACGTGACGTTTAGCCTTCTCGCCAACTGAACCGACGCACCGGCTCGCCAGCGTACTGGTGACTGGTCGAATCTGCTGGTGCGCTTGCGTGCCGTCGGTGAGCGAACCTTGGTATGTCCAGATGGTGCGCCGCAACGATCATTAAGCCTGTTGATCGGCCTGGGCCAGTGAAAACGGGCCTTGGCACGACTGTCACGTTCCTCCGCCGACCGGAGAGGCCACGGTGTGAATCCGATTCAGCGTTATTGGATGACCGAGTCCAAGAGGTTGGAGCTCGCCTTCAGCTACCTGCGGAACGCCGCCTCCGATTCCGATGTCAAGGGCGGCGGAAACGAACAGATGATCGCAGAACTTCTGCGTAAGAGCTTCCGCGGCCACCACATCGTCACCAACACCCAGGTCATCGACTCGCATGACATGCAGTCGGCAGAGATCGACGTCGCGGTCTGCAATGCCTACCAGCCGTTCGAGCCGGACCCTCACCAACCGCTGCTCATCGTCGAGGGCGTCGACGCGGTGATCCAGGTGAAGGCAAAGCTCGACAAGCGCGAGATCGAGAGGACGTTCAAAAACGCGGCGTCGGTAAAACAGCTCCGCAGGAGATTCGTCGATCAGGACACCGTCAGAGTCGATGCCCTCGGCGACGCCGAACACTTCGTCATGCGCGTGCCCTACTTCTGCTTCGCGTTCAGCTCACTCGAAGACCGCACCGTCCACGACCACATCATCGAGGCGGCCAAGGACGTACCGTCAGAGCTCCAGCCCGACGCGTTCTTCATCCTCGACCGGTGCATGTTCCTCAATGTCAGAGACAACAACACGAGCCTGGCGCTGCGCATCCCCGTCTCGGGGTGGGTGCACAACAACGCCGGCGGTCATGTCATTCCGATGATGTTCAGGTACCTCTACAAAACCGCGCCACAGGTCCGTAGGTTGATGCACCCAGTGCTCTTCTACCCTATCAGCGACGAAGTGCTCTGACCGTTTGTGTCCATCTGACCGCATAGAGCAGCAGCTTGTACGCGAGGCGAGCTCTCCTGAGTCTGCGCGAAGGACGACCCCGGCGTTACTCGCCGGATCGAGGTCAGGGCCGCGCCGAAAGCTCTCGTGCTCGATCAAGTTTGTCGTAGGCGATAAGTAGCCGAAGGGAGTCCTTGCCGTCGATGAGGCAATAGCGCCGGCCCACACCGGGCTGAACTGCGAACGCTCGCAGTGTGGCTCGGACCGGTTCTTGGATCTCATGGCAGTGCTGCACTACCAGCAGTTGTGCTGGCGTCTGAGCTAGGCGGTAAATCTGGTCATTGTTCTTGCCGAGGTGGTTGAGCCCCATGGGAGCGAAGTTCGCTGGTCCTTTCAGCAGGAATGCGGCGGTGGTCCGTCTGCCGCCAAGGCGAAGATGCGCCGCGAAGTGGTCAGCCATCTCACCACCCCAATCAGCTCTGGCCGTGTCCCCGAGGACTTCTGCCAGGCACTGCTTGAACGCGGCTTCGCTGATGTCGCGCATGACTGAGAAGTCTGACGGGGTGGGTACGTCCCGAACGGCGGCGAAATCGTCGATGTCATCGATGAAGTTCTCGAAGAATGCATGGCTATACCACTCCGGTCCGGGGAACGGGTCGGTGCCGGTCTTCGAACTCAGCCAAGGTGAGCCCATGAGCAGAGGTTCAAAGATGAGCACCCCATCGCGATGGCTGCGCAGCTTGGCGACGACAGCGAGATCATGGCCGTCTGCTAGGTGGCTGCGAGTGGTGTCGGCTGCGATGTTGCTGGTCGAGTAGTGCAGTTCGACCTGGGGATGGTCAATGCCAGGCGTTATGACCTTGCTGACCGCACGCGGCCGCTCGTAGACCTCCGGTGCGGCAGCCAGCGTGACCGTTGAGCAGAACAACGTCCCCGATTGACCAGCCAGAACGTCACCTAGGGTCGGCGCTGGCAGGCGCTCGCAGAACAGCAGCATCATCTGCATATAGAGATGATCGATCCGCACCCGCCGCATCCAATCCGGCATGTCCGACGGCAACGCTCGTGCCCGATCGTCGACGACCGCGATGGCTTCGGGCGGAAGCACTGTCTGAATCAGCCGATGGTGCACAAATCCGGGGTCGATGGTCAGCTGCATGTCTGCAGTGCGCTGCTCGGGAGTCAGCCCGGTCCGCATCGCCAAGGTGTTCTCTTCGGTCTGCACGGGCGAAGCTAACACGTTCACCGTCCCGCCTCACTCATGCGACGTCGGCGTGTGGCCGGCATTAGAGAACGACCCGATCCGGGCTTCGGCGGACGCGGGTGCAGATCCGGTCTCACGAGATCCGGCACTTGCTCGTGTCTAGCCTGCTGACTCCGCCTACGGCTTGCACGAGGTTGCCGAACGTCTGGGCCACGACCCGGCGACGCTCATGCTCTATTACACCCGCGTCAACGCCGTCCGCCGCCGTCAGGCTGCCGACTACGCGGCGGCACTGGTCACGGGGTAAGCAGCCATACACCGGCAGGATTGGGCCGCCGGCGCCGATCATCCCGCAGTAGAGGTGTCGGCCCACGATGCCGATCGAGTAGTCCGGTCGGATGAACTTCCGATTTGGGGCGACTTCGGAGTAGGGTAGCGACCCGTCCTACGGTTAAGCTGGGCAAACACTACGTGGAAATGGTGCAATCACAGACCCCTTAACTGTGGCATTTTATACTTCTGGCGACCTCGGCAAACGTTGCCTAGTACACCGCTGACCCCTTTTATGACCTGGGGGTCAAGGGGTCGTCGGTTCGAATCCGGCCAGCCCGACAGAACGAAATAGCAGCTCAGGGGCGGCTTCTGCGAGAGCGGAAGCCGCCCCTGATGTTCTTCGAGACACGGTTTTTTACACGTACGAGCGTACGGTTTTGACGAACCCCGCCCACGGAACTTGGTGGGTCCGAGCTGGCCAAGGCTTCTTTGATCTTGGTTGTGGCCTGACGGATCTTGGGCGCCACTCTCAGATGCCCTGGTGGGCAGACGAAATGGCCACGGAAGTCTTCATGATCATGCGCGCGGGACGTGCCGTCGGCCCGGTCCGGCGGCGATCAGGGTGGCGGTCGTTTGTGGACTTTGGTGACACGCTCGGGACACGTGCTCACGCCGTAACCGCAGGTCTTCGACGCCGCACAGGCTTGGAGGAGATGTGCCGCTGGCCTTGACCGTGGTTCCTGGGATGTGTAGGCGTTGTGGTCCAGGCATCTGGTGAGACAGCTCGTCCTCCCTGGATGTCAACACCTCGGGAACCCGTGATGTGCGCTGGACCGCCGGCCGAGGTCGAGTACACCGCTCGTGGACACCTTGACCCACCCGCGCCCAGGGCGGCGAAGACGCCGCGAGCGAGGCCGACGTCGGCATGGCCGACCACGGCGATGGTCTGCGCGACCGGGCCGGAACGATCTGGCCGGGCGGGACTATGTACGGGAACCGGACGCCGGTCGCCCGGCGGTAGTGGTCCACCGGTAGTGCGCATGAGCGGGAGATAGCCGCGCCTGGGGGTGGGACAGCGCCCAGCTTGAACGCGGTCTGGGCAAGAGACCAGGTTCACGAACTACGGGAAGGGCGCCGGGCGCCCCGCTGACTGAGCAGCTCGGCACCCGGCTCCCGCACGTTCGTCGTGGATTGATCTTTAAACCTGCGTTGGCGTGGACCATCAGGTTGGCTGCCTGGCAGACCAGGCTCTTCCCGCTGACCTGGCCACCGCTGCCGTACTGTCCTCGATCCACAGGACGGCGGCTGTCGGCGGGCTGGGATATCTTCCCGGCCATGTCGACGACGAGCTACGCCTACGCCAGGCCGTCCGGTCTCACCGCCGGAGGCCTCGACCTGCAGACGTCCGGCGGGCTCAGCGCGAATCCCCGGTTCTTCGAAGGCTTCATGACGACTCCGCAGCCGGTCGCCGCCGGCCTGCTCGCGGTCGCCGATGTCGCACGTACCCGCTACTTCCAGCCCACCGGGCCGGGCAGTCTCGATCCGGTCGTCACGGGCAGCGCCGCGATGCTGCGCTTCGAGTCGTTCAGCGGCTGCTGCGGCGTCTATGCCCGACTCGACATCCTGCCATCGGGGCTGGACGGGCGGATGCTGGAGCACGGCACCACCAACATCGACGTCAACGACCCGTTGCGGCTGAGCCTGGCCAGGGTCACCCGCAACGACCCGCTGCATCTGGCGGTCGGCCCGGACGAACTGACGGTCTCCACCATGGGTGGTGCTGTCGTGGAGCGCAGGTTGCCGCTGCCGTCCCGCTGGCTGCGCGGATTCGCCGAGGTCGCGGTCATCGCGAGCGGCATGCGGGCACAGGCGGTGCTCGGCGCCGCGCAAGCGGCGGACTTCCTCAAGCGCCTACCCACCGACCGGTCGATCTTGTGGGCAGTCCCGGCCGGGCGGTCCCTGCGGCTGACCTCCCGCCCCGTGCCCGGGGCGGTCTGCGTCGCCGGTGCCCGGCGCCTGGCAGCCCTGCGCGGCATGCTGCGCCACGCCACCACGCTCACCGTCTTCGGCCCCGGCCCCGGCGCCGGACCGGACAGCCCCGCCCTGGCCAGCGCCTGGATGCTCGAATCCGCGACGACCCGGCTGCTGCTGACGCTGTCACCCGAGCCCCACCGCGGTTTCTCGGGCGAAGGCGCCGTGCTGAGCCAGCTCGCCACGGCGAATGTCACCGACGACGCCGACCTCGTCAGCGCGATGCTCGCCTGGGACCCGACGATCGCCGTCGACCGCCTCGCCGCCGACTGCGGTCTGCCGCCAGCGCGGGTCACCGCGGCGCTGACGCTGCTCGGTGCCGCCGGACGGGTCGGCTTCGACGTCGCCGAGCAGGCCTACTTCCACCGGGTGATGCCCTTCGGCACCGATGCCGCCGCGCGCCTCAACCCACGCCTGGCCGAGGCCCAGGCGCTGGTGGCGGCCGGCGCGGTATGCGACGCGGACGACCACACAGCCGTGACCAGCGGTGACACCGTCTACCGGGTCCGGGTCACCGTCGGCACGCCGGCCGGGTGCACATGCCGGTGGTGGAGCCGGCACCGAGGCGGCCGCGGTACCTGCAAACACCAGCTCGCGGTGCTCATCGTCCGGGGAGCGCTGGCCGAGGTGGCGCAGTGACCGCCCCGCTCCCGGCCGAACTGGCCACGGCGCTGAACAAACGTGACGTACAGCGGGTGCACGCGCACCTGATGGCAGCGTCCGAACGTGACCGCAAGGCCGCGTTCGCGGCCGTCGGCGCCTACCTGAGAGAAGAGTCGGGCGCTTGGATGGACGGTCACCTGGCCGCGGCAGGCGGGCTGGCGCTGCTCGGCTGCGCACCGACCGCCAAGAAGGCGATGAGTGCGCTGAACCGGGGCACTCTGAGCTGGCAGCGCCGTCACCTGCCGGCACAGGAGACCGCCGAACTGCTCGTCGCTCGGGGCGTGCCGTGGCTTGGCGAACTCGCCCGGCTCTGGGCGCAGACCGAAGGACCGTCGGCCGCAGAATGGCTGATCGTCGACGCGCTTGCCCGGGCGGCCGGGCTGCCGACTCCGCAGACCGAGGGCTTCACCCGCGGCTGGATCTCCTGGATCAGGGCGCAGGACGACCCCTACGCCGCCCTCACCCGCGGCGACTACACCCAACGGCTGCTGCCGCAGCTGTTCGCCACCGACGACATGGGCGCCATACTGGAGTTCACGTACTCCGGCACCGGCTTCAACGCATCCATGATCCGGCTCGCGGCCGAGGACCCGGCCATCCGGGCGATGCTGCTCGACGGCTGCCTCGCGCGGCTGCTACGCGGCGGGCGGCCAGGACAGCTGAGCGCGTACGTCACGCTGCACGATCAGCTCTCACCCACGCCGGAAGAGGTGGCCGGCCGGGTAGCGGACTACCTCCCGCTCCTCAGTGCTCACCTCGGCACCGCGGCCGCAACCGCCCAGCGCAGCCTGCGTGGAGCCGACGAAGCTGGGCTGCTCGACGTCGAGACGCTGATCGGCCTCGCCCCGGTGGTGCTGAGCCGCACCGAGAAGGGCTTGCTCAAGACGCAGGCGACCTGGCTGCGCCAGGCGGCCAAACGCCATCCCGGCCGCGCCGCCGAACTGCTCGCCCTGCTGGAGGGGCCGGCCGAAGCGGACGCGCTGGTGCCGGTGCCGCCACCGGCTGCGGTGATTCCCGAGATCGCGGCGCCGATCGCGAGCCTGACCGAGCTCGCCGAGGAGCTTGCCTCGATGCTCAGCGGTGACCCGTCCATCGCCGCGCGTGAACGTGTGCTCGCCGGGCTGGTCGAGTGGCACCGGCGCGGCCGCGCGGAGCTCGCCGCAGCGATCGGCCCGGTAGTGCGGGCACACGAGGGGAGCCTGGACAACCAGTGGGTCGCCGGCCCCCGGCTGCTCCTGGCCAAGGTGCTGTACGGGCTGATCGACACCGTCCCGGTCAGGCTGAACGACGTCGTGGGACTCCCGGACGACCTCGCGGTCGCCCATCTGCTCCACCGCACCGGACAGTCGCCGGATACCGTGACGGAGCTGCGGCTCCTCGACATCGAACGGCAGCTCACGCGGCGGCCGGTGCCGTTTCTCCTCGCGACGCCCACGCAGGTCAACGGCCATCTCGACCCGGCCGTCCTGCTCGACCGCCTCGAACGGGCCGAACGCGACGGCTGGCAGCCGTGGTCGGGGGATCTGGCGCAGGCGCTGCTGCGGATTCCGCGTACCGAGATCGAACCGGCAATCGCCCGCCGCGCCGACCGCCTGACCAGCCCGGCCGGGCTCGCGTTCGCCCGAGGGCTGCGCGACGGCCACACCGACCCGGTGATCACACGGGTCGAGCAGCACGGCCACAAGGGCAAATATCCCTGGCTCGCCGACCTGCCCGACCGCCGGATGGCCGTCGCCATGACCCCGCCTCCAGGAACCGATCCGGTGCAGACCGCAATCTTCACGTTGCCGTCGCATGATCAACCGCTCTTCCTGCCGTGGATGTCATCGCCTGGAATGTGGGCCGGGGCGCTGCCGTCACACCGCGACGTCGTCGCCGGTTGGGTCCTCGCGCGGCTGGCGATGTCAGCCGACAGCAGCGGCGGTGCCCATGGCGCGGCGGCTGTGCTGCCGCTGCTCGCCGAGGCGCACGGGCCGACCGGTGCCGCGACCAGCCTCGCCCTCGTCTACGGCATGACGGCGCCACAGGCAGCGGACCGGGTGGCCACAGTCGACGCGATCATCGGCTTCGGCGCAGGCGTGAACTGGCTCGAGGTTGGCGACGACCTCGGCGACTGCGTCTCAGCCGGCTCGATCAAGCTCAACCGGGCGGCCGAGACCCTGCGCAGCGCGGCGGAGGCGGGGGCCGTCGACGCCGTCTGGCAGATCTGTGCCGAGGCGCTACCTCACCTCCTGACCGCGCCGAAGCCGCGACGCGGCGTCGCCGACATCCTGCGGCTCGCCACCCGATGCGCGCGGGCGATCGGTCGGCGCGGCCGCATCGCCGGGCTGGCCGAGGTTGCGGCACGGGGAGGTGGCAGCGGGTACATCACCGCCGCCCGCGAGCTGCACGACGTGCTCGCCTAGGCATGATCGCGCAGTTCGCCTCAAGTTGGTGGCGGTACGCAGGCGCGGCGTGCCGACAATCGGGGCCGCCCATCGAGGACGCCGAGGTCGCTGCACCGTGGTGCGGTGCGGGTGGTCGAAGGAGGTCGGGCAGGAGAAGACCCACAGGCGGAAGCCGCGACCGCGGGTTATCCCAATGGGACTGTTCGGTCCTTCCAGGGCCTGGAACTCGCCGGGCTCGTCATCCACTTCGACCGGCCGCCAACTGCCGCAGCCATCCCCATCCCGGGCCACGACTGCATGCCCAGGGCACATCGTAACCCGGAATGGTGACCGTCCCTTCGGGAGCGATCCCAATGGCGCCTGCCTTACGGAGATCTGGCCCGATGAGATCGACCGGCCGACCGGCACTCGTATGCAGAGCGTGACTGCTTTAGTGTGCTGGAGTGAGCCGGCAGCCGCGAGTCCATGCTCGGCGCGATCGTCGTCGTCCACATTCACACCGCTCGGCTTCGGTCGGCAGATGAGGGTAGGGGCGCACGGGCGGCGAGCCGTCAACGTTGACTATCGGATGTGAGGAGCACCAAGCACCATGGCACAGTCGAAGACGGCGCACAGAGCCCGGCCAGACCATGGTCGGCTGTCATGGCCGCTTCCTGAACTGAGAGAGTTTCCGCAGCTGCCGCCACTCAGCGACAGTTTGCTCTCGAATCTCGCGGCCGCTGGCTGGCAACCTGGGCCGGGCTCCAACACATCTCGGTGGCTGCGCCTGGCGACCTGCCACTCCAGCTTCATGTATGAGGCGGGTCAGACGCCCGTGTCGATCGCCGCGCTGGGAGCTCTCTCTCACGTCGGATCGAGCTGGCTGGGAGTGGCAGTCGCCGACGTCGTGGTGGCGAAGGAACAGCTGGCCGACCGGGGGGTGCAGAACAGGTTCGTCGTGAAACTCCGGGACCCGATCCTGCGCCGGATCTCCGAGACGATGTCGGTCGCCGAGACGATGACCCTGGGCAAGGGGGAGGAGCCCAACCGTGGGCCTGGTGGCGTGGCGCTGAACGTGACCATGCAGATCCTCGGTGTCGTGTCGCTGTCGGGCGGATATCACACGGTGCGTCAGATGGTCGAACGACACTTCGACGCAGGCGACGGCGACGATCATGAGTTGAACGTCGACTGGTGGACCCATCTGGTCAACACGAAACCCTTCGGCGAGGTCGAGGTGGAGGTCGACACGGTCGGACCGGATCATGACGCCCGCTACGTCGTGGTGATCCGCGACAGCGGCTCCCGCTCCGGCCGCGGTGAGAGTCGGCGCAAGAAAGAGGCACGACAAGCGGCGGCACGCGACTATCTGCGCCAGGTCGGCGCGGCGCCGACCGCGGCCCGTGAGACGGCGCTCCGGCTGAAGGGGGAGCCACTGCCGTACCGCAGGCTCGACGACATACACGATCGCACTGTCGACCGCCTCCAGGCAGCATTCGACATCGAGTCGGGCCGACGCGCTTACCTCCAGCAGGCCCTGACGCACGGCTCATGGACATACGAGAACCCCGAAGCCTCCCGGAAGTCGAACCAGACCGACTACCGGCTCCTGGCCAACCACGGTTCATTCGTGCTCGACGCGTTCGCTGCGAGCTTCGTCGCGAAGGAGCGACTCGCCGACGCGCTGACAGAAACGGGCGAAGTGGGCGCGATCAGGAATCTACCTGAAGGCGCCTACTCCTCCGTCTTCGATCGTCTCGCGGTGCGACCGGCACTGCTGCTGGGCGCCGGTCAGAAGGACCAGTGCCCCCCCCCGACGATGAAGGCCGACGTCGTGCAGGCACTCACCGCCGTCGCCTGGCGCTTCGCGGGCGACCGAGAACCCTACCGGCTGCCCCCAGTCGTGACCGACTGGATCCGTACGACGGCGCTTGAGCACGACCTTGACAGCTTCTCCCGGTTGGCGCGAATCTGCGCCGCGTTCGACGGAACCGGCGCGGTCGAATACACCGTCACTGGGCCAGGCCACCGACAGGCGATCACGGCACACCTCAAAGCCGTCGTGGGCGACGTGGTCCTTGCGGCCGACGGAGGCCCTACCGCCGGAAAGGCCGCGGCGAAACAGCATGCCGCACAGCGTCTGCTGCGGTTGTTCGCCCTCGGCTCCCATGACGACGGCACCGGCTTGACAGGCGCGGAGCGTGTCCAGAGTGCCGCACTCATCCGAGTGATGATCGAGAAGCTGCCGCAGCTGTCGGGCCGGCGCCTACAGCGGTGCGTCAACGACGGCGTACTCGGTCTGGATAGGATCGCCTCGGCCGCGGCAAACGGCATCGACGCATTCCTGACCTGGGCAGAACGCGTAGACGAGATCCTCGGTCCGATACCGGGAACCACCTTCGAACAGTTGTGCTCGACCTATCGGGGCATCTGGACCACCTCACGGGGCCGCCGCCTGGAACAGGCTGTGCACAGCGTCGCGACCTGGGTCATGGGCCTCGACCCCGAAGACGAGGTCGTGGTGCGTGCCGCAGCCGAATGGGACCAGATGCTTGCGGTGACCGCCGCGCTGCGCGCCGCGACCACCGGGCGAAGCGAGCCGATCACCGAACTCGTCGCCAGATGGCAGCTGGCGGTGCCGGCGGAGGCCACCGACACACCATCATCCGGCTCAGCTCTCGGACCGGGCGAGGGCGCCGCCATCGAAGAGTGCCTGAACTGGATACGTCGCGCCACAGACACCGACGCCGCTCAGGCAGCGACCGTCCGGATACTCGGCGATGGCGTACGGGTGGAATGCGTCCTCGCAGAACCGGATCAGCAGGACCGGATGAGGACGCTCGCCGACCTGCTCACCGAGCTGGTGCCGGGCGTCCAGATCTTCCTCGACCCCGCGAAGTTCGCGGTCACCGCGCGGTTCATGCCGGAGACCGGCCACCGGTCGGTGGCCGCTGCCGGGCTGCTGGCAAGCGGCACCCCGGTGGACCACAGCCAGCTCGGGCAACTGGCCAACGTGCTGCACCGGCTGAAAAACGAGCTGGTGTGCCTGGAGGACGCGGCCCGACGTGCCAGGACCGGTGATCGCCTGTCGCGGCTGCGCAAGATGGCCGATGCGGTCGCCCACCACGAGTCCGCCTGCCAGCTTGCCGGGCACCTGAGCCGGACCAGGGGCACCGTCGGTCACACCGGCGAGGAGACGATAGAGATCGGGCGCTGGCTCGACGAGTACTGCGCCGGGCAGATCCTGCGGCTGAGGACGGGGCTACGGCTTACTCCGCCGAGCCGAGCGGGTCTGGTCGAAGTCCAGGTCGCGCCGTCGTTGCTCACCGAAGTGCTCGACAACCTGGTCAAGAACGCCGCCGAGGCGCTCGCCGACGGTGGTGCCATCTCGGTGGACTGGCACGCCGAACCCGGACATGTCGCCATCACGGTGGAGGATGACGGCCCCGGCCTGCCGCCACGCGTCCGGGACGCGTTCCTGCGCAACGAGACGGTCTCCTCATCCAAGAGCCATGGCTCAGGGCTCGGATTGTGGCTGGTGGGTAACGCTCTGCGCCGGATGCGTGCGGACATGAGCTACGTGCCGACCGACCGCGGTGTGCGATGGCTGATCCAGTTGCCCGTGCAGGGCCTCAACGAGGATCCGTCTCCGCCCGGCGCAGCAGACACCTACAGCGAGCAGATCGACCTTTCAGTGGAGCGTGACGGCATGCCTGACCAGGAGACAGAAGCTGGCACCCCCGGCCAGGCGATCGCCGGGCGGGGGAGGTGGCGCGTGCTATTCGTCGACGACCAGCAGAACGTGGCACGAACCATCGCACAGCACATCGAGAGCTTCGCCGACGTCATCGACTTCGCCGCGGACGGAACCGGCGCGTTGGCACGACTCGACGAACAGCCGTACGACGTGATCGTGAGCGACCTGCAGATGCCACCTGGCACCTGGGGCGGCATCTGGCTGCTTGATCAGATACGAGCCCGTGGCCTGCACACACCGGTGGTGGTGCTGTCCGGCGAGGGCGGGCAGGCCCAGACGATCGACGCGCTCAACGGCGGCGCCAAGGCCTACGTCGTCAAGTCCCAAGCAAGCGAGGTCCTGGCCGCCAGGCTCGAGGCCGTCATGGCCGAACACCAGCGCAACGCCACCGCCGATGTCCACCGTCTGCCGCTGCCGTACGTACTGGGAATCCAGCGTTTCCGCGCCGAGAGCGACCTCAACCTCAAGCTGCGTTTCGGCCACCGCGCCATCGAGGACTCGCTGCGTTTCCTCGGCTGCGTAGGCCTGGGCGAGACCGCGGCCGGCGGGGTGGCCCTCGCACCTGCCAGCGTGGTGGCCAACAAGATGACGATGGGCCGATGGCGTGGACTGGTGCAACGGCTGCGGGGACTGCCTGACAAGGATGCATACACCCACCAGGTCCTGCGCCACGTCGACGTCGACGGGCTACGGACCGCCGTGACCGATCGGAACAATGTCGGCCACGGAGCCGAGCCTCGCCGCGACGAGCTCGACCGCATGCTGGACCTCACCACGCAGGTGCTCGAGCAGCTTGCGGTTGGATTCGCGCAGGTCGCTCCCGATGCGGTGCTGATCCGGCAGAGCCTTGACTATGACGACGAGCAGTTTCTCGTCACGGCCGCCCGGGTCATCGGTCCCGGCCCCATCCTGCCGACCATCACGGTGAGCAGCGCCGTTCCGGTCGGCCGTGACTCCGTAGGTCTGTGGCGGCCGCAGCGTGGATGGATCCCCGTGCTTCCATGGCTCGTCGCGCGGCAAGGTGAGTCACGTGGCGAATGGTCGTTGTCATGCTTCGACGGCTTCGACCTCGCTGGGAGGGGGAGTGTCGCCAAGGTGTGGTACCGCGCTTTCGGGTCTGACCAGGTCTGGCACACATCCGCCGACCGGCGGTTCATGGATCTGCTGACAGGGCGACCTGCGCCCGGCGAGCAGTCAGCTGCCTGAACGGCCGCATACACGTCGGTGACCGGCAGTACGCGCGCCGATCCGGTCGTCGGGTGCGGGCCCGCAGGCAGCACGGGCCCGCCAGGGCGGCGGGGTCAGTGGGGAGCGCCGGTGCCGCTGTCGTTGTACGTCCTATCCGACTGCGGCACGAAATGCCAGTCGTAACTGTTGGCGTGCAGCGTCGTACAGGGCGTTGGCTCGCCATGCCTCGTACTCAGCTGCGGTTACTGGTCGGGCAAACCACCGGTAGTAATGCTGGCGGGCGATCTTCAAAACCCGGCACGTCACCGCGACGGGGATGCCGTGGCCCGGCACAGGACCTCGTTCTCCTGCTCCAGTAGTTTCAGCCGCTTGCGCGCCTCGCGGAGCTCTGCGGACACGGTGCTGGTCACGCCTGGTTCGGTGCCGGCGTCGACGTCGGCGGCGCGCATCCTTTGAACAGCGTCATCGGGTGGACGCCGAAGTCGTTGGCGATCTGCTCGACCGTCACGCCGGCATCGCGGGTCCGCGCGACCCGCACGACACCGTCACGGAACTCCTGGCGTAGGGCTTGGGCGCGGCGACACCCTTCCAGCCTGCCCGCATGGCAAGCCAGCTCAGATGTGACCTATCGGTGCAGCAGACCTCTACTACCGGTGGCTTGCCCGACCAGTCACCGATGCTGAGTACGCCCAGGCGTGGCGAGCCAACGCCCTGCACGACGCCCACCGCGACGACCCGGAGTTCGGCTACCGGTTCCTGGCCGACGAAGCCGCCGCGGCCGGGCAACCGATGGCCGACCGGACCGCGTGGAAGATCTGCTCCGGGCGCGGCTGGTGGAGCAGTTTCGCCAAGAAACGTCGCGGCAAGGGACGCAAAGTCGGGCCACCGGTCCATGACGACCTGGTCCGTCGGGACTTCACCGCCGCCGGGCCGAACCGGTTGTGGCTTGCCGACATAACCGAACACCGCACCGGCGAGGGCAAGCTGTACCTGTGCGCGGTCAAGGACGCCTGGTCCAACCGGATCGTCGGCTACTCCATCGACTCGCGCATGAAGTCCCGCCTGGCCGTGAACGCCCTGCACAACGCCACCGCCCGCCGCCGCGGCGTCGCCGGATGCGTGGTGCACACCGACCGCGGCAGCCAATTTCGATCAAGGAAGTTCGTCGGCGCGCTGCACCGGCACCGCATGCTCGGCTCGATGGGCCGGGTCGGCGCGGCCGGCGACAACGCGGCCATGGAATCGTTCTTCGGCCTGCTGCAGAACAACGTCCTGGACCGCCGGTCCTGGGCCACCCGCGACCAGCTGCGTACCGCGATCGTGACCTGGATCGAACGCACCTACCACCGGCGCCGACGCCAGCGCCCGCTCGGCAAGTTGACCCCCATCGAGTTCGAGACCATCATGACTCCACAGGCCAGTCAGGCCGCGTGACTACACCTGTCACCTATCGGTGCAGCAGACCCCGCCGTTGATCTCGCGAGTGACTGCCTTGATCTCGTCACCCGGCTGGGCACGAAGCCGGTCCCGACGTGAACCCGCACCCGCAGCGTCCGCCTTTCAGGCTGACCGCGCGGCCATCGATCTCAGCGACCATATGCGGCTTTCGTGCCTGACCCGGAGGCCATGTCCCACATTGACATCCCTGGGCATTAAAATGAGAGCTCCCAGCCCGTGTCACCGCCTGCGCATGTCCTCGTGCCCGAGCCGTTGGCCGCATCCTGCGTGCACATGATCCTTGCGCAGCACAGCCGTCACTGCCACGCTGCGACCCTCCACAGTCGTCGCGGTGTCAACCGGAGGCTTGGACGGCCCTGCGTACGGAGGACTTGGCCGCAGCTTCCTGTTCGATGGCGTAACCGCGTGCCAGGCAAGCCCGCGCGAACTGCCCTATTCGGTCGTCTCGCTCGGCGATCGCGGCAAGGTGGAAGCGGCTGTGGCTGTTGAATGGTCGCCCGGCAACGTGGTTGGCCTCGCCTATGTCGATGACGTCGGATTGGAGATTTGTAGGGATGTGGTCCACGATGCGGGCTGCAATGCGTGCGCCGCCGAGATCTGCATCCGTGCAGATAACCACTCTGCTGGATTGCTGTGCGGCTTGGGCGATCAGGCTGAGCACGGCGGTCGGGGGTTGGCCGTGGCACCAGATGACGGGGCTTTCGGGGTAGGCGTCGCAGGCGGCTTCGGCGGCTTGCCGGTTCTCGATGACCAGCAGGGTCGAGGACTGCGCTGGCAGCAAGAGTGAGATGTCGTGGCCGGTTGGCAGTCGGATGTCGTGTGGGCCGGGGATGCCAGCAAGGTTGATAGTTCCGGCACGGGTCTTGACTCTGATGGGTCCGCCCAGGCCGATGTAGGGGTTGCGCGCCAGGCCGAGTGCGACGATGGCCTCTTGTTCGAACCCGAGTTCGGCTAGTAGGTGGTGGACGTCGTCACGTGCCTTGGTGAAGCGCGCATGGGTCTGAACAAAGGCGCGCACGGAGTCATGGGTTCGGCCGTTCGCAAGGTCGTCAGCTGCCCGTATCACCCAGGCGAGCCGATCAGTGTTGGTTGCCGAGCCCAGTGCTCGGGCGACGCCGGGCCAGTCTGCGATGAGCGCCTCGGCGAGCTCTGCCGCCTGGGCGCGGATGTCGTCCGCTTCGTCCTCTCGTCGGCTGCGGTCTTCGGCGTGCGCGTGGGCCAGGTCGGGGTGGGGGTGCAGCCGCCGCGGGGGTTGCACGAGTGCGCTGATCCGAAGATCGTGCTCGATGGTCAGGCATCCCGCCTTGGCCAGTGCCGAGGCGATGCGATGGGCGTCGGGGCCGAGCCTGCCGGTGACGCTGGTCCAACTGCGGGAGCCGCTGGTGATCCACTTCCAGTCGCTGTCGCTGACGAGGCCTGGCGGCCGGGCCGGTGCGGGTGGAGGAGTGGCCGAGCGCAGACGTACCCTGCGGATCTTGGGCCGGTCGAGGCGATCACGGGGGTAGCTGCCGGTCGCGGGAACGGGTGCGTAGGCGTGCAGCCCTTCGGGCACGCCGTGCACCCAGCCGAGGACAAGTTCACGGTCGTCGCGAGCCGGGTTTCCGAGGTCGCGTTCGTCGCTCATGTCTGCGGCTCCGGTCGGTAGGAGATCATCCATTCGGTGAGCAGGCCGACACGGGCCTGGTTGGGCTCGCTGCCGATGACGACCGGGGCCTGGTTGTAAGGCATGGTGTCGGAGGTGCGGCGCAGCTTGATGTACAGGCTGGATGCGGCGACAGCGTACCTTTCCATGTCGTCTTGCAGGGCGCCTACGACGCTGATGGAGCGGTCTCGTCCGATGTTCTCGAACAGGGCGACGGCGTCGCGACGGTGTGCAGCCCCGAGGTTGCGGCCGAGCTCGTCAAGTACCAGCAGCAGGGGCCGGTCGCCGGTGCCGGCAAGCGCCGCTGCGCAGACGAGTTTGACAGCTTTGTCGTCCATTTGTGCGGTATTGCCGCGTAGGCGGTAGGAGGCGGGTGACTTGCCCTCGCCCCGCCGCCATTTCGGTGTTACCGACCAGCGCCACGCCTTGTCGGGGTCGGCGGGCGGTTCCGGCTCGGGGAAGTCCAGCCCGCCACCGTAGCCGCCATAAGCCTTGTCGATGCGGTCGAATTCGCTCGAGACCTGCTTCAGCTTGGCCTTGATCGCGGCGGCGATCGTGGCGCGCAGCGCCTCCGACGCTTGCCGTGCCTCCTCAAGCGCCGCTTCGGCGCTACGCAGCGTGGCGGTCTTATCGGTTCGCTGGCGTTCGATCTCGGCTTTCTGCTGCTTGTCAACCTGGGAGTACTGGTCGAGGTGGGTGCTGACTATCCGCAGTAGCGGGGGGATCAGCCTGATGCGGTCGTGGGACCGACGCGAGCGCCGCTGCTCGTCGACGATACGCAGTTCCTCGGGCAGCTGCTCTGCTGGCGTGCCGAGCGGGAAGCAGGCGTCCCTGACCTGGCCAGCCAGGGAGTCGGCGGCGTCGTCCCAGTCGGATTGCGGCATACGTTGTTTCTGCTCGTCGAGCTCAAGCAGGTGACGACGTGCGGCTTCGGCGGTGGCGCCCCAGGCAGCGTGCCGCTCGGGCAGATCGAGGCCGTCCCTGCGGGACGTCAGGTCTTCCCAGCGGGTTATCGCCTCGCTGCGCTCCCGCTCGGCTGATGTGACCTGGTGCCGAACGGCGGCGATGCGCAGTTCGCGGGCGGCCTTTTCCTGTACGGCCTGCTGGTGGGCTTCGGTGGCCGCAGCCAGCGGTGCGGCGAGTAGGCGCTGGGCGTTCTCGTTGTCGTCGTTGCGCGAGCGCAGCTTGGCGATACGGGCGCCGATCTCGGCCGCGTCCACACCTGCCTGCGCAGCGTCGCAACGCACTTGGGCACGGTCGAACTTCTGCTGAGATACGGTGACTGCCGCCTCGGCTTTTTGATCAGCTTCGGCTGCCGTCTGCACTGCGGCGCGGGCAGCCCTGATGCGGCCGGCGCGGCCGGTCAGCGGCTCGGCGAACCCATTGACCGCCCGCACGCCGGCCGCCGTATCGATGTGTGTCGGTTCGGTTCCGGCCCGCTGGGCCAGGCAACCAAGGAACGCGTTCAGCGCGAAGCTCTCGTGGTTGGTCGCTGGCAGGTCGGCGCCACGGTCGGGCGTGCTGTCCGGGCCGTCGGCACCCACGACTAGCGATCCCGGCAACCCTGCCAGAATCTTGGCCGCGTGGGCGGCGTGTTCGTGGGCTACGACGATCGCGTGGCGGTAGGGCAGTAGTCTGGCTTCCCATACCGCACGCTGTGCCTCGGTCAGCGAAACCACGTCCACCAGCGGCACCGCATCGATCGGGACCGCACGTAGCATTCGGACCTGTGCTGAGGACACGTCCTCGCCCCGCTCGGCCGCTGCCAGCGCCCGGTTGGCTGCTGCCAGCGCGGCGATGGTGACACCCCTGGCTTGCTGGGCGCTGCTCAGGTCGCTTTCTGCCTGCCGTCTCGCCTGGGCAGCCTCCTCCACGGTCATGCCGTCGGCCGCCTGTGCCTTCAGTTCAAGCTCACGCTTTCGTCCGGCGAGGGCCTCCAGCTGGCCGATGGTGTTGCTGTGGTCCACCCTGAGCACGTCCAGCTCCGCCTTGATCTGCTGGAACCGCTCGACCCGTTCGCGGTAGCTGCGCTCGAGTGCCTTGTCGTCGGTGAGCCTGCCGAGGTCGGCCTTGGCCTTAGCGATGACGGGTTCGAGATCTTTGCGGGTCTGCTCGTTGTTCTTCAGGTCTGAGGTGATGTCTTCGTACTCGGTGATTCCGTCGAGCAGGTGACGGGCGCAGCGGCTGCGCCAGCAGTCCCTGGCCTCGTCAAGCAGCGTCCGGGCGTGCTGGCGGGAGTTGATGCCGCGTTCCACGACGCTCATCCGCGTGTCCCACTCGTCGTACTGCTCGCGCGCCTGCTGGGCGGTGGCGGCGTGGTTGTGCTCCTGTGAGCGCGCTTTCTGCTCCTGTTCCAGTTCGCCGGTCAGCCCGGTGAGAGCCCCGATCGCGTCGAAGATCTTTTCGGGGCTCAGTTCGTTGAGCGGCTGCGCGAGCAGGTTGGCTGTCAGGCTGGCCCGCACCGACGTCGACAGGAACGACACACAGCGCACGGTGTCGCCGTAGAGCGTCTTTGCCAGCCGGTTGGCGCGGATGTCGGTGCGGCCGTTGCTCTTGGGCAGCGCGTTCCAGAGCGTGTCGGCGCCGGCGGCGCGTTCGTTTTCGGTCTCTCCGTAGGGCAGGTGCAGCCGTTGCACCCAGCGAACCTCGACGTGTGGGCTCTGCCGGTTGATACGAAGCCATACAGTCAGTACCCCGGCTTCAAGATCGTCGATGGTGTCGGCTGCTGGTGGCGCGAACACGCCGACGATGTAGCCGCGGTCGGCGTTGGCGTGCATGGCCTCCTGGCCGGCGAGTTCGGCGGTGAACAGCAGTTCGGCGGCGGCTTGTGCACCGGACTGCAGTCGCCACTGGTCGTCGGCGTGCAGCAGGCTGAGCCCGGCGATGAACGAGGACTTTCCTGCGCCGTTGGAGTCGGTGGGGCCTTGCCCGGCGACGGTGATGAGGCCGTTGGCGATGATCGGCACCGGGTGGGTGGACAGCCGCGAGATGTTGACCATCTGGACGCCGATGAGTATCCGGTTGCCGACGACGTCATGAGGGCTGTCATCGTCAGCGGTGGCGATGCGGGGGCTCGTCACAGGGGCTGTCCCTTCGGGTGCTGGCTGCGGCGCTCACGGATCGCCGAGGCGAGGGGGTGATCGGGGGCTGCGGCGAGGATGAGCTGTTCCTGTAGGCGTTCGCGTGCGGCCGGGGTAAGGCGTTGCAGTTGCGGTCCCGGTACGTAGCCGCCTTCGCTGTCGCCGCTGCGTACCATTCTGATCAGCCCGACGGCGGCGAGCCGGCTCAACGCCAATCTGGCTTCAGTGGAGGGCAGCTTGCTGTGGCGCAGGATCTCCGCCGCAGCGGTCGGATGCGAGCTAGCCCATGTGTCGTTGTTCAGCTGCTCCTCACTGCGCGGGATGGCCACCGAGTGCACCAGCACGAGCGTCAGCACCGCACGCTCCAGTGTCGTCAGCGGCTGCCATCCCGCGGCAGTGAGCCCGGCTGCGATCGTGTCGTCGAACCCGGAGGTCCAGTGCAGGCCGCCGTCGACCGTGACCAGCGTGCGGCCGGTGCGGCGCAGGAGATCTTCCAGACTTGTGCGCGAGCTGGCGTCCTCCATGGCTGGCAGGTACTGGCGATGGACCGGTTCGATGCTGTGTTCCAGCAGGGCGAACGCCGCTTCGATGTGTTCGCGCTGCCGGTCGTTGAGGTGCCCGAGCGCCTGTGCGAAGATCGGGTTGGGTCGGCTCACCTGATGCCGCCTTTCCCGGTGTCCTGCGCGGCAGGGTCGGCGGAGGGGATCATGCGCCACAGCTCGCGCAGGGTCGTCAGCTCCAGCGGCCCCCACGACGCAACCCTGGGACCGAGCTGCACGACGCGGGTGCGTTCGTCGAAGCGCAGCCACCCGGCCCAGGCCAGCCTCCGCACCGCGCCCAGCAGCGCGCGATGGCGGGTCTGCCCGTCGCGGCCAGGCGTCAGATGCGCGAACACCGCCGCGATCTGGTCCAATGCCGCTGGCGCGCCGGGCCACATGTCGGAGCCGGGGTCGGTCCAGCAGCAGCGCAGGCAGGCCGCGAGCACCCGCATGGACCCTCGTGGGTCGCTGACCGACTGGCCGGGCAGGCCGTACTCTTCGAGTACCGCGGGCCCTGCCGCCTCGGGCAGGTTGGGCAGCAGCCACACCGCCTGCGCGTCGGCTTCAACCAATCGGCGCAGCCCGGCAGGGGTGAGCCCACCCGGTGGGACGCGCTGCGGACCCCCGGAGCGGATCTTGGCCCACCACAGTGCCGCGTCGTGGTCGCTCACCGTACGCCCTCCTCTGCCGTGCCGGTGCGACCGAACCATCCGTCGGTCACCCATGTTGCCGCCGACTCGACGTCGACACGCAGACCGTCACCCCAGGTCAGCTCGTACGCAAGCTCGTCGCGGTGATGGATCGCGATCATGTGTGACAGCACCTGCCGGCCGGCGGGCCACGGCCCGGCCTCGCGCAGCAACCGGGCCACACTGATCCGGTTACTGCCCGCGAGCAGCAATTCAGCCAGCTCGGCCAGCCTCGGGCCCTCGGTGTCACGCTCATGCTCGGTGGGCGTCGGATCGTCGTCGGTGCGCGGCCGCGGTGGCTGCACCCGGCCGGCCTCGGCGTGCAGACCCTCCTCAACCGCGTCCAGCAGCGCCTCGACCGGAAAGTGGGGCGCGGGTGCGTCGAACAGAAGCCCGTCCAGCGCTGACGCCAACACCGACGCGTCGCTGTCGCGCGCGAACGTGCGCCACCGCTCGGCGGGCAGCAGGCCCAGCGCCCTGGTTTTGCCCGCGTGGGCCAGCAGACGATGCGTCGCCGTGCTGACCGCGTCGCGGTAGCCAGCCAGCGCCATCCGCAGCTCGCTGCAGGCAGGCAGCAGCTGTGGCCACTGTTCCGCGGCGGCGTCGTGGTACTCCTGGGCCTTGTTCAGCAGCTCCTCGTTACCCAGCAGCGGCCGGGCCTGCTCACGCAACGCCTCGATGGCCGCGGATGTCGCCAGATGCATCAGCGGGTTGGCCAGCAGCCGGAACACGTTCGTGACCTCCACAAGGTGAGCACGCGCATCCGCGGCAGTCGCGCCCTTGTCGTCCAGCGACATCCGGGCCAGCGACAGCAGCCGGTGCAGCTCAGCCTGGCCACCGGTGTCGCCGAGGCGCCGCAGGAACAACAGCATCACGTACGGGGCGAACGTGGCCTGGTAGAACATCTCGTTCGGCCTGTCGTTGACCTTGACAACCGCCCGGTACGAACGAAGCACCGAGAACCGGCGCCGCACCTGAGCATCTGGGAAGCCTCGACAGGCCACCGCAACCTGATCCACGCTCAGCCCGCCGGGGCCCGCCCCGGCGAAGGCGTCCAAGATCGACTCGTCGACCTTCACCGAATCGGCGTCATCGACCATGGCGTTGGACTCACGCGCCAGAACCGCGAAGACCTGCTGGTAGATCCCCACGACGGCAGCTTCGGCCACATAGTCGTCGAGCGTGGGTGCGGAAACCTCGGTCACAGGTAGCACACGATAGCGCAGAGCAGCGACACCACTGCACTCAGAGATAGCGCCAGCACCGGACAGGTCATCTATCGAAACTGTTTAGGTGCGTGCGGGCGCAACCGAGGCTGCCTGCCTCGCAGGCAACTCGCCAAGGCGAGACGACGCTCCGAAACCGCGTGACCAGGCGCCCATGCGCAGAGCCGTTCTTCCTCGGCCTCGACGACGAACAGTGGTGGGCCCACAACCGAGATCCCATCGAGTCCACGTCAACATTCTTCGTGGGGCTGTCGCAGGCCGCCCAGCGAATCATCTTCACGACCACGAGCCAGCGCGCTCGCACCGGTCGGATCGCCAAGTTCTTCTCCATGCTCGACGAGGCAGGCGTCCCCGAGATAGATCACAGCTGAGACAAGCCTCCGACCCAGGACACGGGCCCATGCGCGTGAGAGTCGGGCCCCGGCGAAAAGCCAGTGGCGACCGCAGCTGGGGTAAGTAGCCTTGTCCGGTGACGATTTTTGACTGGTGTCGGCACTGCGGCGTGCACAAGCCCATGACGGAGGAGCACCTGCCACCACGAGCCGCGGGCAACGCGTCGCCGATCACCGTCTACACCGAACGGGACGGAATGCTGGCAGTCCTGCGCAGTTACCAGGACGGGCACACAATCCCGTCGCTGTGCTTGGCCTGCAACAACGGCGCCGGAGACCGGGGACTTCCGCAGGCCTACGCGCTCTGGCGGGACGACACCATCGGGCACCTGCAAAGGGCCGCCGCAGGGTTCCACCACGTCACCGGCCAGCCGCACAACGACATGTTCTGGGTCTTCAAGGATACCGGAGCCTTCACCCTGCCAATGGAGCATGGTCGCGGGCTCGGCACAGAGCATCTCGTCACCCTGAACCCAAGCAGGATCATCCGCCAGGTGCTCGGCATGATAATGGCCGTTCAGGACTCGCGACATCTGCTGGACGTCTACCCGCAGCTCGTATCCGCCTACCGGTCGGACAAGCCCGCTTCGATCGAGCCGCTCACGGTGCACGTCGCCCTCGCCAACGTCGACCTGGGCTACTTCCGCAATGGCGTGCTGTCCGTCTCGGTCGACCTCACTGGCCAGGCAACGAGCAGCAGCACCCAGTTCTGGGCAGTCGCCTTCCCTCCGTTCCTCATCTTCCTCGCCAACGGCTCAAAGCCACCCATCGAGGCGACCCGCATCGACCAATGGCTTGCGTACCCGGCCGGCAACGCGTTCAGCAAGCGCGACCGCAAGATCGTCTATCCGATCGCCGATCCGCGCGAATTGCTCGTCCGGAAGCTCTATCAGGATCAGGCGGCGCTGAACAGCTCGGTGGGCCGCCATATGTACCCATTGCCTGACACACAGGAAAGTGTCACCGGCTAGCATGTCGACGCGACTGCCGCGCCATTGCTAGGCCGGTCCTTGGCCTGCGGTCTGCTCGCGGTGCCTCGGTGTCTGCACGTGCGCGGGGACAGGCTCCGGCGGAAGCGTGCCCCCGCGCCGTCTCGCGAGGGGCGCCCGCGACGCCTCCGCAGACCGGAGTCATCGTCTTTCGGGGAGTTGGGGCGGACGAGCCGTCCTGTACGCCGGAGTCTGGGGTACCTATCCATCCGGACCGAAGGTGTTATGCGACGAGTAGGAGGAGCGTCTACCACAACTTCACAGGTCCGGCGCGCTGGCCGCGCTGCGGCCGCTGACCTCGGCAGCCGCCCGACTAAGGGCGGCACGCCAGCCGCGGGTGTGCGAATCTTCGCCACAGCAGCGGACCGGCGGTCGAACCGGCCAAGCCGGTCGAGGGGCCGTGGTGATGTCGGATGTGGATTCACACTGTCGCGAAACGTGTTGAAGGCTGCGGTGTCGCCCCGTAGCGTCGGTGTCCTAGATAGAGGCAAAGGGGGATGAGATGAAACCGGACGCGGTGCACGTGGAGGAGGAGGACGCTGAACATCGAAGGGTGACGACCTTGCGACTCCAGGCCGCACGCGACGACATCCAAATGCTCATGCTCAGCCGGGAAATCTGCCAACGGACGACCCGGATCGCCGAGGCAAGTGATCACGTAAGCGGCAGCCCGTTCTTCCTATACTGGCTCATCAGCCAGTACGCTCAGGCATCCTGCATAGCCATCCGGCGTCTCACCGACAAGGACCCGTCAACCAGCTCTCTGGTAGCAGTATTAAATCGAATCCGCTCCCGGCCTGGCGCATACCGGTACCGGTTCCTTCCTTCTGACTACAGGGCCGAAGGCGGGACGACGGTCAATCCACAGCGGGTTGGCCAAGATGTCGATGAATTGCGGACTGTAGCCGAAAAGGTGATCCAATACGTCAACAAGCATCTTGCTCACCTGGATAAGGCTCCAAATATGGCGATTCCAGACCTTGCTGAACTTAATAAGGTCATCGATTTGCTGGGCGAACGCCTTCATCGGTATGAGTTGCTGGTAACCGGTGTCGACCTAATGTTGCTACCCGTGCTTCAGTTCGACTGGACCACGGTCTTTGATCAGCCGTGGCGCACGGTCCTAACGCCCTAGTCGGATCCCGAAAGTATATGATGAACTCAACGAATGAATGGCCACTCCGGGGCAACCCAGATGAGCAGGTGGGTGCTCCCCATCACATTGTGCCTCGGTTTCAGCTTGAGATGTGGTCGAATTCGGCCAAGGAAATCTTGGTGGTTCAGAAGACCTCCGGCAAGCGATTCCGGACTCACGTCACAAATGCTGGCGCTGAGCGTGACTTCTATACGTACGTCGGTGATGACGGCGAATTGCACGGGCATGCCGAGCAGATGCTATCCAAAATCGAGGATCAAGCCTCATCAGTAATCAAGAATGCTCTGGGGGTATTTCAAGTCTTTCCGCCACAAAGCGAAGACAGGGTACTGCTCGCAACTCTGATCGCTTTTCAAATGACGCGGGGGCGAAAGACGAGACGAGCACTTGAGTTGCAGGCAGACCTGATGGCAAGGCTTCGACTGTGGAACGCAACGCCCGAACAGCTTCTGAACTCTCTCGCCGATGGGGGCGTAGAGGTAGATTCCGGTAGCCTGGACGCGACGCGAGAGTTTATTGAGAACCTCGATTCCTTTGAGTTCAGCGTCGATCCGAACGTGCACATCGGCTCCATGGGGCAGAATGCGCTCGGTGCGCTCCCATTTCTCATGAGGATGCGCTGGTACCTTTTCGACTACGGCCAGCCTTCTCTTTTGACGTGCGACGAGCCGGTTGCGCTCTATATGCACAACCCGCTGCCGACGGACTCTCTTGGCCTCGCCACTGCTGATGAATTGTGGTATCCGCTTAGTCCGCGACATCTCCTCGTGCTTACACGCCACGATGTTGGAGCAGAGGGCGTGCTCCCTGGCGATCCAGCAACCCTGGCCACGGTTAATTACAGGCTTGTGCAGAACGCATACGAACACATCTTCATGCATCCCGACCACGACGTTCTGCCCACGGAGATGCCCGATGACATGCCGCTTTTTGAGGTTGCTGGAGGCCCTAACGCGGAGATGCTCACCCGCTACAACAGGCCCCCGACGAACCGTAAAACGGAACGACGCCGTAAACGTCGCTAGAGCCAACTCGTTTAGTTGAGTCTATTCGCAAATACCAGACGGAATTGTAGGTCGGCGACACCGTTGGCTCGCATCTCATACACGTTGCCGACCAGCCTGCTCGAAGGTAAACGCGCGGGATGGAGATCCTGCGGCCCGGTACGCTTTCTGCATCAATGATGAGCAGTCGCTCGGCGTCCCCAACCGAGTACCACTGGGTCCGGAGGATCAGCGCGGTCCATCCGGCCAGTTAGCGGCATTCGAGCAGACATGGACGAGCGCAGCTTACGGGCCGCGGTGTAGGGCACGGAAATGGTTCACCCGGGGCGATGTGCGAGATCGTCATGCTGTCGACACCGGCTGGGTGACGCCGCCAGTGGCAGCAGCAACCGACGCCAGTGGCAATCATGAATCATGTAACAATGCTGGTCAGTGTCATAAACTACTTGTAGTCCGACATGTTTGGCGCGGGTACATGAAGGCCCTGATTGCAAAGATCGACGTCCGGACCGACTGCGAAGGCCTCCGACTGTTCCACGCAACATCCAGGAGGATCCACGTATCTACCCCGTGGCGTCCACTGAGAGCATCGGAGTCGTATCTGGGCCCGTCGCCGAAACAACTTGTTCTGGGGCAACCGGCCGCTCTGCGCCTCACTGGCGAAGACCATGCGCTCGCGGCCCTGCTGCACGCCGTCACGGACCAAACCAACAAGCTTGCCGGTTGCCTCGCGAATGACAGCTTTCTCACCGATGACCTCGTTGGCTAAGGCGACGGCTCGGTGTGGGCTGATTGGCCAAATGACATAGGGCGCCTCTAGGAGACTCGGTCGGACGTTGCGAATGAAGGGGATAAGGACCGGTGCATCGCATGTCAGGAATCGGCCGTCGAGGTCATGCCACACCTCGATCTGCCGGGTCGTGAGCACGTCGGCAGCCTCCCACATCGCCTTGAACAACAGTTCGGTGTGGATGCCGGCGGCGAGAAAGGGGTTCTCGGGGTCGTTCATCTCGGTGAACTGGTCTGGATTCTGTGCAACGAGCCACGCATGGTGTTGTTGCCGGAGCCGCCGCATTTGCAGGGTGCGCATGTGCTGTACAGCGACCGTGACACCCAAGGCGATCAGATCGTCGAACTCCAGAACGTTTGGGTCTTCGATATCGTTGAACAAAACCTGTAACCGTCGAAGTTCATCGTCTACGACGCCGAAGAGCAACTCCACCCGATTGTGAGCAACGCCATTCGGCCCCACAACTCGATAAAAATTCTCCTTGACACACACATCGGCGAGCCCGAGCGGCTTCACCGCTCCCGTAACGGTGTCGAGGGTCCATATACGCTTGCCGTCAAAGGACCACCGACGAAGGTAGGTCCTCGGTACGTAATGATGCTGGCGGCTCACCGGGTCCTTGGCCGTCTGCAAGCTCAGCAACTTGTCCATGTAAGCGCGTGCGCGTCCGTGCAAGGAGCGGCCACCAGCAGTAAGGGGTACCTGACCCCACGGGTTCCGAACCTCCTTGACCAGCCTCCAGCCGTCCACATCCTCACTCAAGTGCGCGAACTTCACTGTAGGTCAGCTCGTGGCGGTGACCCTCTGGGCAGAGCCATTCGTCGAGGGTGGTCGGAGCCATACTCGGCCGTTCGTTCGGCTTGAGCGGGCGTTGACGCTCCGGCGGCTGTACGGTGATCTGCGCATCAGCGCCGCACGTCCTGCACGGCTTTGTCCATACCATGTTGCTCACACATCCCCGGCTGCTACAGCAATGCAGACCGTCGGTCCCTCAACTGGCAGCTGCTGGAACCGGAAGTCGCGGTAACCTGCCGTCGGACGGAGCCGACGCCCTGCCTGACGTTTTCTGAGCAGTTCGACGATGATCTCGGTGTCATCGACGCTAAGCCCCGCGGACAGACACTTCGTGCGCAGTGACGCGGTGGTGACGTTCCGCCACCGGCTTGGCACATTCATCATGTCGGCCTTCAACTTTGCCACCTCGTTCCACTTCAAGCCGGTGCTGTAACCCGCCGCCCACCTGGCGATCAGATCAATGATCTCGTCTACGTCGTTCGGCAATCCTTCGGCCATGCCGTCAGTGTCCGTGAGCCATCTGACAATCAGCGACGGTGACCCCATGGCACGGCGGTGACGTGTCGTCTTCTCCAGGTGCGTGGGCCCTGAATGCGCTGTTACACGTCGAATCGCGCCTCGAACGCAGACGGTCGTCACCCTTTTGGGTGACCAAACGTATTCGCGGGCGCCACTCCAGCTCTTAACTTCGCGGCTGCTAGCGGCGGGTGGCCGAGCTCAGTTACCAGGTGCCGGACGCGACGGCACGCGACTCGACAACGATGTTCGGCTGGCCCGAGGTCAGGCTCTGGCACACCACGAGCTACGTCCTAACGGCGATAGGTCGTACCGCCGCCGCGTACTCGGCGCAGGACACGGCACTGGCGCTCTATGGCTCGACGTCGCTGGCACCGGATCGGGCCAAGGTGGAGCTGCACAAGGCGCGGTGCCTGATCATCGACGGCAGCGTGTCCGAGGGCCTCGATGAGGCACATCGAGTACTCGACCACCTTCCAGCGGCCCGCAGCGGCTCGGTGCTCAGCATCGCGCGCCGGGGAATGGACACCGTGCCGCAGGTCGAGACGCACCGACCTGCGGCGCTCGCGCTGCGCGAACGGCTGCAGCTGACCCCATGACCCCCATCACCTACGAAACGCTCGACCAATGGGCAGTCGCCCAGAACCGCGACGCCATCGTCGCCGTGTATGCGTCCGTCTTTACCGAGCCGCCGTACTTCGACACCCCTGAGCAAATCGCGACGTTCGGCGATGATCTGCTTTCTCACGCAAGCCTTCCTGGTTTCAGATGCGTGGTGGCATGCCACGGCCAGGAGCTGGTCGGATTCGAGTACGCCATCACCATGGAAGGCAGCAGGTGGTTCCGCCGGGCGGCGGCGCCTCCGCCGGACTTCCTAGCGGGAGTCGACCGCTGCTTCATCCTCGAGTGGGCGGTTCTGCAGGCGTGGCGAGGACGCGGCATCGGCGAGGAGCTGATGCGCCGCGTTCTCACCGACCGGCCAGAGCGGTATGCGGTGCTGCCGGCACGGCCGCACGCTCCCGCTATGGCCGTCTATCGCCGGGCCGGGTGGCAGAAGGCCGGTGACAGCTATCCAACGCCGGAGAACCCGCGACCGCACATGGAGATCATGTACCTGCCATTACCCTGATACGTTGTCCGCACGATATTGGTGAGGCTGCGAAGACAGGTCCGACGCGCCATACCCGAACGCGCCGACCAGGTCGCCCGCCGGTCCGCCAGAGGCAGCCCCAGCGGGCGACCGCCGGTATGTGAGTCAAGTGCTCGTGCCACCCACGCCGACACTGTCGGCGCCGCCTCGGCCCGCTGTCGCCACGGGTTGATCGACGCCTAATTCGGTCTCCAGAGCGTTGACCGCGATGGTCCACGCGTCGATGTCCTGCAGCGGCGGTTGGGAGTCCGGATTGCGGCCGTGCAGCAGCTCGCAGATCGCGCTGTACACCCCGACGGCCGCCGAGACTCGGCGGAGACGCTGAGTCTGCTCGGTATGTGCGAGCCCTGGATCGCCAAGGCTGAGGTATAGGCGCCGTTCGACCACCGAACCCTCAGGCGGCGCGGCGATCACTGAGCGCGGCAGCCCTGCTGCGGCGCGTTCGATGCGCACGCGCAGGATCAGCGCCCACAGGGCCGCCTTCTCGTCGGAGCTGCCTGGCCATGCCGTGTACGCAGTTTCGAGATCGGTGATGCTGACGTCGGAGAACTTTGCCACGTCAGCCACCAATCCCGTTGACGACGCGAATGATCTCGCGGGTGTCGCGCACCCACCGCTGTAGGTCACCATTCGGCACGCGGCCGTGGGACCCGCCGTTGAGGGCCCGGATCGTCTGGTCATAGGGATGGGTAGGTACCGGCTGGATGCCCGCGCGTTGCGCGTACTCGTTGAGAAGACCCAGCTGTTCACGGGTCTTTCGCTTCGCCCGGAGGTCTTCGGCCACCTTCGCCTCAGCAAGCTTGATGCGCCGTGCCATGATCTCGATCTGGGTCACGACCTCCGTGTCGAGGGCCTGACGGCACAGCGCCAGCGTCATGGCCGTAGTGGCCTCCGGGGTGCCGATAGGCTTCCTGGCCTCTTTGTCCAGCATTTCCTGCAGGTCGTCGAGCAGGTGCGCACCCGGGCTGGTGACGTGTGAGATTCGAACCTGCGGCTGCGGTGCGCCGCGCCGATCCATGCGCATGTGGGTGGGCCGGGCGCCGAACGCCCGGAACTCCCGCCAGAGTCGGTCGTCGTGGGTGAATACGACCACTTGGAAACGAGTGGCGAGTTCGAGCAGGTGAGCGGCGAGGTAGCGTACGCGCCAGGTGTCGAACGCATGGATCGGGTCGTCGAGAATCAGGAATCCGAACGGGCTCTCCGGCTGGGTGGCTCGGGGGAGATACGTCGCGAGGGACAGGGCGTTGCGCTGGCCTGTGCTCAGCACGGCCGAGCTGTTGCGGCCGGCCGGAACCACGACATCACCGTCGGCCAGCGCCAGTGCGACGCTGCGCTGGCGCTGGGTTCCGCCGGTCAGCGCGATGTCGATGAGCCTCAGGTCGGTATCGGAGTTGAGCACAGCCCACAGCTGCTTGACCTGGGTGCCGATCGGCCCGAAGATCTCCTCCCGTGAGGTGCGCAGCCAGGTGTCCACTCTGCGGTTGAGCCGCTCAGCGACTGCCAGTCGCGCGAGCGCTGGCCGAGTCCCGGTCAAGGTCTCGATCCACAACTCGATGTGAGCCTTGATGGTTGCCTGGGCAGCGATGGCTTCGTCTCGCACAGCGAACAGCTGCTCGCGGATCGGTGCATACCAGACCGCCAGATCGGCACACTCGTCCAGGACCATCGTTAGTGTCTCGGCGGACATCGTGTACGGGCTCAGGTCGGCGGCGATGTGGGCGAGCCGGTCCCACTGCTTGATGCGCAGCTCGTACGCGGGGGCGGCCTGCCGGTGCAACGCTTCACGTAGGGATGCTGGAAGCGCCGGCGGCAGGCACGAGGTGAGGTTCGCCAACGCCTTGGCGGCTGCTGTTTCGGCCACCCCTATGGCGTCGGTCGTCTCGTCGAGGCGGATCCTGGTGCTAGTCGCGATCTCCACCCAGCCGCGACCTCCAGCCTGGCACAGGGGGCAGACATCGTGCTCACGGTTGCGGGTCAGCAGCGGGTTATCGTGGTCGAGCAGCCTGGCAAGAGCGTCGCGGACCGCTGCCGCGCCAGGCAAACTGGCAGCTCGGGCACCAGCGAGGCGCTGGAGCGCGGAGACGGCGCCGCTCCGTCGGACGCTGTCGTCCTGCCAAAGCTCGGGCAGGCTCGGCGGAGGTGGGGCCGTGTCCGCCAGGTCGCCGACGAGCGCTCGGATGTGCTGCACCGTGTCCGGATCGGCGGCGGATCCACAAGAGCGTAGGAGCGACTCGAGGTCTGGGCGGCCGCTGCGGTGCACGGAGTTGACCGCCGTGCTGAACGTTCGATCTAGCTCACGCCTAGCTGCCATGCCGGCTTCCCTGACGGGTTTCAGTCTGGCCTGAAGCTCTTCCAATGCGCCGAGTTCGAGCGCGTCCTTCAGGAACGAGTGAAGGTTGCCCGGATCCTGGATGACCTGGGAGACCTCTGGGTATAGCAGGACCGGCATGTAGCGGGCGAACGCTTCAGCCCACTCAACGGGGGGAGTGGCGGACATGCCCGCCGAATCGCGCCACGATACGACCTTGTCCGATCCGCACACGATCTCGACGTCGCGGTGGCCGTTGGTGACCGTCACAAGGATCTCGCGGTCGCCGCAGTGGACGTTGTCAGCGAGGACCTGGTAGGCACGCTGCGAACCACCGCTGAGATTGTGCCGGAGTCCGTCAGCGACGCTGGTCTTGCCAGTTCCGTTGCGCGCCGTGATGAGAGTGAGCCCGGGGGCGGGGGTGAAGCTCAACTCGACGGGCTGCTGTCCGACGCCGATGTGCCCACGCACCCGGACCGACCTGACGTACCACGGTCCCTCCGCTGTGATGACGCTGGTGGCGAGAGTAATCCCCTTCTCTCGTACGATCTCGAGCAGTAGCTCGCGCATGGCGGGTTCGAGCCCTGTCGCGGCGTCGGCGATGTCCTGCCAGGTGAGTAGCACGTCGCGCGGCGTGGCTGTGGCGTCCACGTGGGTCCTTCCAGGTGTGGGGATGGCCGGTGGACAGTCGCCGCGATGCCTCGTGCCGGGGTGAGCGTATGGACCGGCGAGCGGCCCAGCAGCGAGCCGGACAACATAGCTGAGCCGGTCCCGGGTCGTAAAACTGTTTCGCACCCGGGTTCACTCGAATGGGTGGTGCGCTGGAGGTGAACGTTCACGCAGCCGAAGAGGCGAGGACGAGCCCCTTGTCCGCCGGCCCGCGCGGAACGCCTGATGACCCTGAGCAAGGGCCTACTCGGTGTCTGCCTCCGCCGGGCCGATGAGGCGGGTGGAGGTCGTCAGCTCCAGCCCGGCCACGAACGGCACCAGACGCTGCGCGAGGTGTGCCGTCCGGTGCGCGACGAAGCCATTGCCATCGCCGTTGCTGAGGCTTTCCCACGCCACTTGGGGGATACCGTGGCTGGCGAGGACCTCGTTGCGATCCGCAGATGCCAGGTTGGTCAGCGCTGACCGGACCGAGGTGCCGTTTCGTGTCGGTAGGATGATCCGGTTCGCGGGCCGGTAGTCCCGCTCGATCACCTGACGGAACAAGGTCGAGTCGCTGGTCGCCAGCAGGCTCGCCGTGTCGATCGGCTCGTTCGCGGCGTTTCGTCGGGCGGGGAACTCGGCCAGTTCCCAGATCAGATAGGCGCGGGTGCGAGCACTGTTCAGGTTGAACTTCTCCGGGATCGGCTCGACCAGGTCCTTCTTCAGCGTCAAAGTGCCGTGCCCGTTGGCGAAGGCGATCATCTCGTCCAGCGCTCTGCGCACCGCAGTGGAGTTGGCGCTGGCGAACGCCTCCGTCCAGGACGTCTTCCAGAACCAGCTCCGGAGTGCGGCTAGTTGGGTTCGCGTCGCGTTCGGTTGGTGGTGGAAGAAGACAGTGAGGAGCATGAGCTGATGGGCGTAGGGCAGGTACTTGAACAGCGGCACCTTGGCCTCATGCTGCAAGAAGGCTGCGGCCGCCGTCATTGCGTGTGCGGTCTCCTCTGTCGCGGTGGCCACCCGACCATCAACCCGCCGTACGACCGCGTTCCAATCAGGGGCCATCACATCCTGCTCGCCGGCGATCGCGAGCACCGTGCGGAACACGGTCTCCCGCCGCGGCTCGCCGAACCCGGTGTCGGCGATCTGCGAGACGATGGTGTCGATGCGCTCGGCCAGTGTCACCTGGCCGCTCTCCCGGAAGGTCAGCGCTGAGACCATCTGATCCGAAGTGATCTTCTGACCTGCCTGGTTGACCCGGGCGAAGACCTCGACAGCCTGGTTGAGATCCCCGCCGATGAGGTGACTCAGAGCGATCTTGTATGACTTGACCCGCTGAGTGATCAGCTCAGCCTGCTCGACGAGGTGTTGGGCATTGTCCAAGCCCTCGCGATCGACCATCTCCCGGGAGAAAGCCAGGAAGTCCAGTGTCCTCAGTACTGACCGTAGCGGGAGGTAGTGTGCTGGCGCCTGGTCGGGCTTGGGAAAATGGCGGTACGCCGATGCCTTGTCGCCTGCGCGTAGGTCCCGGTAAACCCACCAGCGCCAGTCCTTAGGGTCGTCGCCGCGCGGTGCGTCGCTTGCGCGGTAGAGGCAGCCGAACAGGGTGGAGATCCGCTGGTGGCCGTCGAGGATGTAGGAGACGCTCGCGCCAGGCTCCGGGGATGGGATCGGTATGTCGCCGATCTGGTCGAGGCTTTGCACGGGTTCGTCGGTCTGCCAAACGAGCAGGCTGCCGACTGGGTACCCGCGCTCGATGCTGTCGAACAGCTCCAGCATCTGCTCCGGCCGCCATACGAAGGGCCTGTTGAAGACAGGGACCCGCAGTTTTCCGTTGGCGACCCGCTCCAGCAACTCGTCCATCATGACGATCTCAGGACGTACGGACATCGTGATGTTCGCGTTAACCATGATCTTCCTCAAAGCACTCGTTTGATCTTATCCAGCAGGTGCAGCAGCTCGTCGTGCACCTCTTCGCCGAGGGCGCGGAAGTCGTCGAGGGTGAGCGTGAGGTCGTCGGGAACCAGCGGCTTCGGCAGCTGCTTGCGGTATCCCGAGTCCCAGATCCGACGACCTTCGGGGCTGAAGGCATCGGAGATCGACTTGGGACTCTTCGCCAGGCCGTATTTCATGTCGATCCAGCCCTGTTGCTCCGTCGGCAGCGAGCGAAGGTGCCTGAGCAGCTGGTCGGCGTGCTCATGGGGGGACAGCTCCAGGACGGCATCGGGCAGGTAGTTCTCGACCTCGTGCCGCCACCAGATGTGGATCAACGGCTCCTTCGCCGCTCGGCTCGCCAGCTCCGCGGGGGTGGTCGCCTGCTGCGGCAGCCGTTTGTCGTTGTCCTTGAGCACCATGACTCGGCATACGTGCTGAAACCGCTTGGCCGCCTCGTCGGCCAGCCAGGGTTGGTCTCCGCCTCCGCCCGAGTGGTCGATCCTCAGCCAGTGCTTCTCGAGCGCTTCGAGCAACTGGCGGTCGTACGCGCCGAACACCGCCTTCAGCAGGCTGCCGTCGTTGCGGGCGTTCTCGACGATGATGACGGCTGGCAGTCCCAGATCCCCGACGAGGTCCGCGACATTGGCGGCGGTGACCGTCACCGGCGGTGAGGCGTTCTCGGACAGCCGGTCGGTGCTCGTCCAAGCGGAGGCGGTGGCCGCGGTGAAGAGGTACTCGCTCCAACTGGCCAACCCCGGAGCCTTGGCCTCGAGGTACCTACGGGCAGTCTCTGCCGTGGAGGGCTCCGGCAGCCAGTCGTGCCGACGCTCCATCGTGAACTCGAGCAGCTTGAGCACGGTCATGACGTCGGCGACTTGATCGGAGAAGACTCCGTCTTCGATCTCAAGCAGCATCGGCGTGCGCCCTTCTCAGCTGGGCGGCGGTGAGTGCCCGCACCTCGTCGAAGTCTTCGGTGAACACCCCGTCCGGCCACGAACTCAGGCGTCCGGCCTCGTCGACGGCGATCTCCTCCGCGTGTGCGGCGCGACCGTCGTGGTGCACGAAGTAGATCCCCACATCGGCCGGCGTCACGAGGTTCTCGGCGATGCGGCGTCGCAGACGCAGCAGCAGGGCTTCGCTGTGGGTCTCGATGAGAAACCGTTTGCCGGTCTTCTTCGCCGCGCGAAGGTAGAGATCGGCCAGCTGGGCGTGGGCGGCGGGATGCAGATGAAGCTCCGGCTCCTCGACGATCTGCAAGCCCGAGGAGCGGCCGGCGGTAAGTTCGTCGATTGCCTGCTGAGCTAAGATGGGCAGGATCTGGGTCACCCCGGAGCCGGCGTCGGCCACGTTGACGCTCAGATGTGAGTCACGACGCGACCGTAAGACCGTGGCGTACAGCCGGCCGTCCGGCACCTCGTCCAACTGCCAGTCGGGCAGGACCTCCTGGAGGAGTTCGTTGATCCGGCGCCGGACCCGCCCTTCGCCCCGCACCTCGTCGTTGGCCAGGACGGCGGACAGGTGCTGTCCTCCGTCGCCGAGGCTCACTGGCTCGCCGACCGGCAGATAGTGCTCCCGCTTCGGCCGGTCCCGGAAGGGCGACAGATAACCGATCCTGCCGAACGCGGATGCGCACGCCTGAGCCAACTGGACCGCAGCTGTCGGGTAGCTCCTGTGGACGAATTCAGGGAATTTTTGCGGTGCCAGTCCGTCGAACCTCACCGGCCCGAGCAGCACATGGTCCTGGCCGTCGGCACCGAGCCAGCGCTGCCGGTAGAAGTTCTTCTCTTGCGTCCACTCCAGTGAAAGTGTGCCCTCTTTCAGCACCACCTCGAATCTGGACACGATCTGCAACCGCTCGCCGTCGATGTTCTGAATCTGCGCCGTCGCGGAGCGGACCAGGCGGTCGTCGAACTCGAACTCGACGGAGATCCGTCCGTGTGGGCTGTGTCTGTAGACGAGATCGGTGAACGAGCCGACACTGTCCGGACCGAGGCGATCGAGGTCCAGTGGTGCGCGCTGCAGTGTTGTCGATCCCTCGCTGAATCCGGTGCCGAAGACCATAGGGGCCCGAGTGAAGGCACTCTTTCCCGAATTGTTCTTCCCCAACACCACCGTGACCGGCTTCAGGTCGAGAGTCTGGCTATCCTTGAAGCAGCGGAAGTTGCTGAATGCCAGCTTCGTCAGCATACGGCGTTCCTATCGCTTTGCGTCGGGGAGGTCACTCTTTCCATGGCACCGGCCGCTTTTCCCACAGGGCGACTATCGTGTGCCGGCGTAACATCTCGTCTCCCAGTTCCGGCCGGATCTCCTCGCAGCTCAGAAACAGACGGACAGCGAGTCTCTGGGCAGGCTGACGAATGATAGGTTCGTGATGGGCGACTCGATTGCGCAGCCGATAAAGCATGTTCACCTCGTGATCGATCTTCTGCCTCGACGCACCTTGGTTATAAGCGCGATGAAGGGCGGGGACCCATAGTGACTTCTCGCGGGACGTCACAGTCAGATAGCGCCAGAAATCGAGTGTGAGATTCGCGATGAGCTGCCCCGCCGAGGTGTCGCCTCGGGCGTATCGGACTGCTTTGGCGATGGCGTGCCGGGTTTTCGCGTTGATGTCCACGCCGTCGCGGAGGATCGGTCTCCTGACGGGGCTCTGAGGGTCGAGTAGCCAGTGCTGATCGCCCTGCCACCAGGAACTGATGACCGCGTCGTAGGCGTTGCGTAGGGCGATCTCCCACTCACCCAGGCCCTTCTGCAGTTCTCCGCGCATGTCGCGATCCCACTCGACCAGCGCCACTGCCTGCGACCGATCTCCGTCGGCTGCCTCCAGAAAGCTGGCGAAGCGTTCCCGGCCCAGGTATTCCTCGTACCAGTGGTCCGATGCGGCTTGCATTGCGCCCTCCCCAGAGCTCTGTTATGGTTGGTTGAAAGCCCCGGACCGACCGATGACCCTCGCGGTTATGTCGCCGGGGCCTCATTCATTTCCAGGCACCTTCGACATCGTCGAAGCGGATTTCGAGCAGCATCGTGCGGCCACTGCAGTGGGGTCGCAGCGGCCGGCGCGGTGCCGAGCAATCAATCTGACCGATGCGCGCGGGTTACGTCAACAGGCCCTGCTGAATCGGCAAAGAATGACCCTTGGATGGAAATTGTCCATGATCTGACATACCGTGTCGTGCTGTCACTGGTATGTTCAAGGGCTTTGCGCTCGCCAGAACTAGATGGAGCCCTCGGTGTGGATGAACCTCAACGCTAGTCTGACCTCGTTCAGCGGGGCGGTCATCCCTGTTCCGGCACTCCCAGAAGATCGCAGGGGCGGTCGCCGCCAGTGGCTCCAGGTGTCGTGTACCGGACACGATTGCGGGCAGAAAGAAACGTTCATCGACTCCCGTACTCGCAGGTACGCGGTGATGATTACGTTTCGCGGCGGCTAGCTGACGTGTTGACTCGGCGCCCGTCACCACCCTTTGACACTCCCACCCTCGGAGAATCGGCTATGTCAGACACTCCTCTCAGCACTCCGGCCCGGCAGGCCCTCATCGCATTGGCCCTCGTGGGTGAGAAGTCCACCAATAGCGAGATCCACGATCTGTTCGGACTCAGGATCGCGAAGGCTCCGCGAGAGGCACTGGAAATGGCGGACTTGATCCGCACCGAGAAGGGACCGAATCGCGCGACCATCCACGAGCTGACCAAGCAGGGCTGGGAGCGGGCACGGGCGGAGCTGGCGGCCATGGCACCGAAGTTCACCGCGAACGCCGGGCCCGCCTGGGGACGCCTGCTGTACGGAGCGCTCAACGTCCTGGACCGGCTGATGACCGAGAAGAAGCTTGAGATGGCACATGTCTTCGGCACCCCAGCGACCTCCACCGCTCAGAGCTGGGAACCTGAGGCCCACATCGACATGGATGACCAGACCGCCATCGTCGAGAGCAGAGTTCTTGCTGTCTACGACGAACTGGCCCCACGTCCGGGTGATCTGGTGAGCCTGGCCAGGCTCCGTGGCAAGATGGCGGACGTTCCACGAGCCGATCTCGACCGGGTGCTCAAAGCGATGGATCGCGGGCGGATCATCCAGCTCGATCCTGACCCGAACCGCAAGGCGTTGCCGCCGGAGGCCATCGAGGCGGCGATCAACATCGGTGGTGAGGACAAACACCTGCTTACGGTCGTCCGCTGATGAACGAGGACGAGCGAAGGGCACTCGCGGCGCTGAGGTTCGACTGGTCTCCGACGCGAGAGGACGTCTGGAGCCCACCGGAAGCGCATGTGGACGGGATGAACATCGGCATCGCCCGGTCCATCCTCGATGTTTTCGGTAAGGCGATTGAGAGCTCAGGGCCGAGCCCCCTCGGGCTGGTCGTGGAAGGGCAGCACGGGTCTGGAAAGACTCACCTGCTGAGCTGGACTCGTGAGCAGGTTCAGCAGCAAGGCGGCTACTTCTTTCTGCTGGGCCTGCCGCGGGGACGTGACTTCTGGCACACGATGGCGCAAACCTACCTTGACGGGCTGTCTAGACCTGCGATCAAGCATCGCGATCAACTCACCATGCTCTTGGACGGGCTGTCAGATCACGCCTCGGTCCCAGAAAACCTCCGTGACCAGGTGGCGGGTCGGCGACTGTTGACCCGCGAAGGGCTTGACGAGTTCGTCCGACTGGTTCGCCAGGTAGAACGATCACTCGGCAGGGAGAGCCGCGACACCCTGCGAGCGCTCGTGCTCCTGAACGCCGATGACGATGCCCTGAAGGACATCGGAGAAGCGTTCCTGACGTCGCGATCTGATGGGGCGGCGGAGGAGTGGGCACTGTGGGGTCTGCCGTCGCAGGCGAATCCGTCCCACGAGACGGTTGGCGAGATATCACGTCTGATGGCACTGACGGGGCCGAGCCTGCTCGCCGTTGATCAGATCGACACGGCATTCGCCCACATCTCCAATTCAACCGTCTCACATGCGGGATCCGGTTACACCGCTCAGCCAGCGACGAAGCAGCTCGCCGAGGAGATTGGCCACGGCCTGATGGAAGCACGTGAGGTGCTGTTCCGTACGGTCACGGTGGTTGCCTGCCTCGCCACAACGTGGCAGCTCATCCGCACCCACGCACTGGAATCGATCCCCGATCGCTTCCGGCAGGCATCCCGCCTGGCTCGAATCCCGTCGGCCCAGGTCGGGATCGAGCTGGTGGTAGCACGGTTCACACCGCGGTTCTCGGCGCTCGGCTTTGCCGCGCCACACCCCACCTGGCCGGTTGATCCGGCTGCATTCAACGATGCGCCGGACTACACCCCCCGTTCACTCTTCCAGCGGATCGACGACCACGTCGACCGGTGTCTGCGGCGGAACGAGGTGGTGCCGCTGACCGATTTCGGGCGGCAACTCGCTGCGCCGGTTGCTGTCTCGGTTGAACCGGTGATCTCCGAAGCGAAGATGGCGGAGTTCGATTCGCAGCTTGCCAAGCTGAGTTCGGAGACCGACGTAATGCGTGCCCTGTTGGAAGAGCACGAGGACACCGAGATGCCGGCTCTGCTGGTGGCGGGGCTGGAAGCGTGGACGCGGGAGCAGGGTCCGAACCGCGGACGTTACGCCGTCATGTCCGGTGCGGGTGGCAGATCAGTCCACGCGACTCTGCGGGAGACGATCGACGCCGATACGGCGAACTACCGGCTGTGGTTCTTCCGGAGTCTGGCGCGAACCAACGCTCTGGCAGTGCTGTCCCGGATCGAACGGATCAAGGAGCACGCCGCCCTCGACCCGGCCGCACCCGACCGTAAAGCATTCATTCTGCGCAACGTGGCATGGCCGAACGGGCGGGTCACCGCCCAGAGGCTTCAGGAGTTTAAGGCTGCGGGCGGCAGGCAGGAACTAGCCGATCCAGGCGACCTGCGGATCTTCAGTGCGCTCGCGACGATGATGGCGGAGAAGGACCCACAGCTGGACGCGTGGCTGGCGCATCGGCGGCCGGCCAGCGGCACCCTCCTGTTCACGGAGGTCTTTGGCCGACAGCCTGGAGCTGGGTCGGCGTCCGCTGAACCGGACGGTTCTCCGGATAGTGGACCTGCTCGAACGACCAGCACGGGCACGTGGCCGAGTCATACCGCTGCTGCACTGACCGCCGCCGATGCGCCGGCCGCCGGCGGTGCAGATTTCGGCGGCGATCCGGAGCGTCCGGATGTGGCCGGGCCGCGCGATTCGGCGTTGGCGCTGACGTTGGGCGAGGCACTGGGGGTCGGTGCCTCGGTCACGATTCCGCTCATCGCGCTGAGGAAGCACACTGCCATCTTCGCTGGTTCGGGTTCGGGCAAGACGGTGCTGATCAGACGGCTGATCGAGGAGTGCGCCCTGCGCGGTATCTCCACCATCGCACTCGATCCCAACAACGACCTGGCCCGGCTGGGTGATCCGTGGCCGAAGCAGCCGGAGACATGGCGTAGCGGTGACGCCGACCGGGCCAGGGAGTATTTCGAAAGCACCGATGTCGTGGTCTGGACGCCGAGGCGAGAGTCTGGTCGTCCGCTGAGCCTGCAGCCGCTGCCGGACTTCAGCGCCGTACTCGATGATCCTGACGAATTTGGGCTTGCCCTGGATTCTGCTGTCGCCGCGTTGGCACCCCGGGCACGGATGGACGGTGGCACCGCTAAGACGGACCGAGGCAGGGCAGTGCTCAGGGAAGCGCTCGCCTATTGCGCGCGTCGGGGCGCGTCAGGGCTGACCGGACTGATCGACCTGCTGGCCGAGCTGCCAGCAGAGGTTACGTCGCTCGGTAAGGCCGCTGATCTCGCTTATGAGATGTCGCAGACGCTGACAGCCGCAATGATCAATGATCCGCTGTTCGGTGGGTCGGGGGTGCCGCTGGATCCAGGGGTGCTGATGACGCCACCACCGGGCAAGCGCGCCCGGATCTCAGTGATCAGCATGGTGGGCTTGCCGAGCAACGAGCAGCGGCAGAGTTTTGTGAACCAGTTGCAGATGGCACTGTTCGCCTGGATTAAGCAGAACCCGGCGGGAGACCGGCCGCTGAGCGGGCTGTTCGTGATGGACGAGGCGCAGACCCTGGCGCCGTCAGGCGCTATGACCGCCTGCACCGAAAGCACGCTGGCACTGGCCAGCCAGGCCCGTAAGTATGGCCTCGGCCTCGTCTTTGCCACTCAGGCGCCACGCGGGATCCACAACCGGATCGTCGGCAATGCGGCGACTCAGTTATTCGGGTTTCTAAACAGCCCGGTCCAGATCATCGCGGCTAAGGAGATGGCGCAGGCCAAGGCGGGCGATGTGCTCGACATCTCCCGGCTGTCTGCCGGCCAGTTCTATGCGGCAGGGGAGGGGATGCCGTTTCAGAAGCTGGCCGCTCCGATGTGCCTGAGCCACCACCCAAGCAGCGCACTCACGACGGAGGAGGTATTGGAGCGAGCAAGGAGCTGATTGGGCGGAGACGCGTGACACGGCAGTGGGGCGCGGCTTGGAGGAACACTCCGACAACGTCATGAGCAAGTCGTACAAATGGAGGAAGTGTGGCGCGGCCGAAGGGCTTGATCAGGCAGATCCTCGACGCACGGGCGCAGGCAAGAAGGCGTGAAGAAGCCGAACTGCGGCGGCTGCATCAACTTGCGATGGCGGAGGAGCGCAGTGCCGCCGCGGAACATCATCGCAGAGCCAAGCAAGCAGAATCGGACGCCAAGCGGGCCGAGGCTCAGCGGTTACGCGAGCAGAACAAAGCTGTGCGTCTCGCGGAGCAGGCGACCAGAGCAGCCGAGCAGCGACAGCGTGCTGATCGGCGTCGCCAGGAGGCAGACGAACGCAACCGTACCCAGCAAGCTGCCACACTGAGGCGCTCGGCCGAAGCCGCTGAGAACGAGCGGAAGGTCTCCGAAGCGCAGTTCCGCACCGCTGCTGTCGCGGCGAAGCTGGATGCGTTCGCAAGACTGCTGTTCGATCGAAACCGCTCAGCCGCTGCTGCCACACTCGAACTTGAGGGGGCTTTGCGGCACGGCGGGGCGCAGGCACTGGTCGAGCGTCTGCAGCGAGTGCTTGCGCGTTCGCGTTATCCCGAGGGCATGAGCGGCCGGGTGGCTGCTCGGTACGAGCCGAACCCCGGAGAGCTGCTCGTGGAGTACGAGTTCCCGCCACAGGCCGTCGTGCCTGTGGTGACGGGCTACCGCTTCAGCAAGGCGAAAGGCATGCAGCCTGTGCCGCGCAAGGAACCCGAGGCCAAGAAGCTTTATGGTGACCTGCTGGCCCGGCTGACCCTGCGGACCCTTGCGGAAGCGTTCGCCGCGACGCCACCGGATGCCGTGACCGGTATCGTATTCAACGGGTACGTCGCGACCAAGGACAAGGCGACAGGTCAGGACGTCCGGCCGCTACTGATCAGCATCAACGCTGACCGCGAGAAGTTCGCATTGGTCCAGTTGGACGAGCCGCAGTTGGACCCGGTCCTGTGCCTACGTCAGCACCTCAACGCCATCGTCTCGCCGCACCCGTACGACCTTGAGCCGGTCCGTCCAGTAGTCTCCTTCGACCTGTTGAGGTACAAGTTCGTCGATGAGATGGATGTCGTCGCCAGCCTGGACAGCCGACCGGACCTGCTCCACCTCAAACCCGTCGAGTTCGAGCACCTTATCCGGCAGCTGTTCGAGAAGATCGGTATGAAATCGTGGGTGACGCAGGCGTCGAAAGACGAAGGCGTCGATGCCGTGGCGGTCAACGAGGATCCGATCGTCGGCGGCCTGTGCATCATCCAAGCCAAACGCTGGAGCAAGCTCGTCACGGTGGAGTCGGTGCACGCTCTTGCGGGAGTCATGGAGCACAAGCGGGCGGCGAAAGGGGTACTGGTTACCACATCGTGGGTCGGCAAGGCGAGCCGTGACTTCGCAGCCACCAATGGACGTATCGAGATCATTGAGGGCCGACACCTGAAGAGTCTGCTCAAGCAGCACCTCAACATCGATGTGTTAATCAGCCTTCCGGCCAGACCTTCTGGGTGGTCGGACTCGGACCTCGCGTAGGCGTTGCCGGTCGGCGGGTGGCTGTGACGACGCGGAGCCCAGCTGGATCGGGCCTTCGGCGCCGACCGTTCCTCACTGGGAGTGGCGGCCCCGAAGCCATTCCAGTAGTCCGGTTGAGTGAATTCCGATTGGAGGACTTCGGAGTGATATTGCGACCTGGGCATGCGTTGGGCTGGGTTAACGCAGCGCAGAAGTGGTGTGATCACAGACCCCTTGACTGGGGCACTTTATACTTCTGGTGACCTTGGCAAACGATGCCTAGTACACCGCTGACCCTTTACTTGAACCCTGGGGGTCAAGGGGTCGTCGGTTCGAATCCGGCCAGCCCGACAGCGAGAGGGTTTCCGCAGGTCACAGACCACGGAAACCCTCTTTTTCTGATTCAGGGTCGTCGGCCGAGGGCAAGTACACCGCTGGTGGACCCCTTGACTGACGGCTGACCATCTGTTCTTGCACGGCGATGAAGTGCAGTGGGTACTCGTCGTCGAGGTCGAGGCGCAGTTCCTCGGCCAGTTCGCGCTGCAGCGCGTCGTGCAGCGACTCTCCGGTCTCGACGTTGCCGCCGGGCAGCGTGTATTGGTCGATGCCGTCTTTCTCTCGGTGGATGAGGGCAACGTAGCCCTCGCAGAACACAGCGGCGGCGGTGCGGAGCTTGATCTTCTCGAAGGGCGTGTTCATCCTGGCACTCCCGGGTAGGTGTAGAGCTGGTTTGCTGAGGTCAGGGGCATTTTCTCAGTTTCGGCACCGTCGAGCACGTAGCGGCGGAGCGGCTGGCCGGTGACGCGGCTGACGGGGCGCAGGTGCTGTGGGTCGAGTTCCTCGACGAGCAGAGCAGGGACAGCCTGGGCGGTGTTCTTGCCGCCGATGCGGTGCACGGGGCCGACCTCGGTCGGAGCGACGGCGATTCGCCAGACGTTGCCGCGCACGCTGGACAGGCTGAGGTCGCCGTAGCCTCGTTCCTCGCGCGGGGTCATCGGTTCGTCGTCGGTCGCGGCAAGCCCGAGGAACAGGGCACGGGCTCTGCCCTGGTTGACTAGGGCATTGGGGAAGAATCGGGTGGCGTCGGTGTAGCCGCTTCGGGTGCGCCGTTCGGTGCGCGTGTAGACGCGGCACGGCGGTAGAGCTCCTGGCCGTCGCGGTAGGCGCCGAACGCGTCTGGCTTGTCGCCTATCACCATGCACAGCGGCTGGGTGAGCAGCACCTCGACCCGGTTGAACGCATCCGAGCCGACCAGTGGTCCGGTGGGAGAACAGCGCGCGGTTGAGACCGTTGGGCTTGCGCCGTGGTCGCGATCCTCGCCGGCCCCGGATCCGGTCATGCCTTGTGGTCAATAGATTGATATACAATGATCTCTTGAGAGGATTTCTACCCAAGGGAGATCAACATGCGGAAGGCGATCAAACTTGCCTTGGTCAGCGGGCTTGTCGTAGCCGGGCTGGGGCTCAGCGCCTCCCCGGCCGGTGCCCTGGACATCCCGGCCGGGGAGGCATGCGAATACGCGGGCCAGCTGTACTACCCCACCTACCGGCTGGTCCTCCCCGACGGAACCGACATGGTCTGCACGAGCCACGGGGTTTGGCAGGTTCTCTCGGGGCCGGTGTGACGGTCTCTGGCCTGGAGCCGGGGCCCTTGACCAGCCGTGATGCCGGCCGCGGGACTCGTCGGCCGGGGCGGCTGACCATCTGGTCTTGCACGGCGATAAGGTGCGGCGGGGCTCGTCGTCGAGGTCGAGGCGCAGCTCCTCGGCCATTTCGCGCCGTAGCGCGTCGTGCAGCGGCTCCAGGTCTCGACGTTGCCGCCGGGCAGCATCGCGGAGATTCCAGTCGGTGTCTGGTCGGGTCCGGCCTGGCCGGCGCGGGAGGTCAGGTGAGCACTGGCGGGACGATGGCCTTGCAACCGGTGATCTTGCCGTCGGTCACGAAGAGGTAGCCCTCTCGGTTGTCGTGCTCAGACTCGATGTCGACTCCACCCATGACGAGGTACTGCAAGCTCTGCGGGTTGCCCACTTCGGCGCGGACCGCTTCACCGGTGGAGGCGGTCCGCACCGCCTGCTCGATGCCCATCCGCCGGGCGACGGTGCGTCCCGCCCCGCGCAGGTCGACGGTCTGACCGCCGGGGCGGACACCGCGGTGGCGCTCCACGACGACCGGGCTCATCCCGTACTCGTGCAGCCAGTGGGCCAGCGCGGGACCGGCGATGCCCGCACCCGAGATCACCACCCGGCGCCCGGCCATCGATGTCCTTCTCCGTCGCCCCAGCTTCTGAAGTGTCGCGGACCGGGTGCCGCCGATCTAGCAACACGGCCGTCTCACCGGCCCGATGGTGTTCCCGGCGTCGGCTACGGCGGCAGGAGGCCGCGGACGTAGGCGGCCTGGGCGGCGTGCGCGACGTCGTCGTTGGCGACGCTGACGAGCCGGACGCCCATGGTCACCGGCGGATCCCACGCTGCGTCCACGATTCGGTCGAGATCGGCTGGGGTCGACCGGCGCAGCACGTCGCGGGTACGTGCGGCGACGGCGTCGTAGTACTCGACGAGCACGTCCGGGCCGTCGGGCCGCACGGCCGCGACCTGCTTCGGTGTGTGGCCGTATCCTGTGTCGCCGGGGTCCGGCCGCCGCCCGAACCGCCCCGCCCAGGCGCCGGATACCCAGAGCTGCTCCTGGTCGAGCAGCTCCGAGACATGGTCGTCCTGGATCCGGGCCAGGTGCCACACGAGCCAGCCGATGGAGTTGGCACCCGGTGCGGGCGACCAATGCAGCTGCTCTGCGGTCAACCCGGCGACGGCGTCCTGAACCATCTCCGGAATCCGGTCGAACACATCGACGAGCAGGTCGTTCACGTCCACGCTGGAGACCTTCCACTGCGGCTGGCGCCGTGTCGCGTCATGGCCCGGTCACCTGCCGGTTGTCGTCGTCGCGCAGGTAGACGATCTCGCACGGCACCACGCCGTTGCCGAGCCGGTCGGCGGTTTCAGAGGTGGCGTCGGCCTCGATGTCGAACGTCCTGCTCTCTCCGGCACCGACCTCGTCGGTGTTCACCCAGGTCCGGCCGAGGCGCTCGCTTGGATCACCCCATACGACCTGGAGGGTGTAACTGTGGGCCTTGTCGGGATCCAGGTTGTGTATGTGCCATTTCGCCCTGAGCGCGATTCCGGGGTCTTCCGGGCCGAGCCAGGTCGGTGGCCGCTCGCCGATGAGGCAGTCCGTGAGGCTCCAGTCGCCGGCGCTGGCGGCAGCCGGCTGGCCCGGCGAGAACGTGGTCGGTACGAGTACCGCGATCACCGCCCCGATGAGGCAGGAAACTCGGCATCTGCGTGGCTCTGGCATTTCAGCCTCCCCGAGCAGCATCTGCCACCTGGTGTCCCGTCCCGCTCCAGCGGTTCATCGGAGGGTGCGGGTCTTCCGGCTTCTCTGCCCGGCAGTCGCTCTGCGACTGTGCGTGGGTCCGCCACCAGGCGACCGGGATGAACCTTGTGGTACCGGCGGTCGGCTGTAGACCTGGGTCGCTCTTCCACGAGACGAGGGGCCGCCGTGAGTACCGCTTCCCTATAGCTTATCCGCTGCGTGTGTGGGGCGTCGGGCATCGGAGACCCGCGCCCGATGTGGTCGGGCACCGGCGTGGCCTTGCCCGCACTCGCCCGCTACGACGGCCGAACCTGTCGGCGGAGGTCGCCGGTTCTCTCGCGGTCGCTGGTTCACCGTGCCGCCGAGCGAAATGCCGGCGAGGGTTGTGCTTCGGCCGCAGGGGAGTCATTCTTGTCCTCCAACCGGACATGTGTGTCCGGTTGGAGGAGGAGTAGATCATGGTGGACTTCGACAGGGAAGTCGACGTCCTGGTCGTCGGCACCGGCGCGGCCGGGTTCGCCACGGCCCTAGGCGCGGTCGACGAGGGCCTTTCGGTGCTGCTGGTGGAGAGCACCGGCAAGTGGGGCGGCAACAGCGCCAAGTCCGGCGGCGGCATGTGGCTGCCGGACAACCCGCTGATGCGCGCCGACCGCGTCGCCGACTCCCGCGAGGAAGCCCTGCAGTACCTGGAGGCGACCGTCGGGACCGAGGGCCGCGCCAGCAGCCGGGAGCGCAAGGAGGCGTTCGCCGACGGCGTCGCCGACTTCGTCGACACGGCCCGCCGACACGGTATGACGTTCGTGCGCGCGCCCGAGTACGCCGACTACTACCCGGAGCGGCCGGGCGGCAAGATCGGCCGGGGCATCGAGCACGCCCCCTTCGATCTGCGCCGGATCGGCGCCTGGTGGAAGACCTCCCAGGCCCCGGCGGCGCTGCCCGTACTCACCGACGACGTATGGCTGCTCGGCCGCGCCTGGTCCACCCCCAGCGGGTTCCGGCGCGGGGCGAAGCTGGTGTTCCGCGCCCTCGGCGGCATCCTGACCGGCAAGAAACTGGCCGGCATCGGAGCCGGGCTGACCGCCTCGTTCCTACGTGCCGTCGTCATCGACAACAAGACCGAACTGTGGCTGAACTCCCCGCTCGAAGACCTCATCGTGGAAGACGGGCACGTCGTCGGCGCCCGGGTCGGCCGCGACGGGCGAACCCTGGCCATCCGCGCCCGCCGCGGCGTGATGCTGGCAGGCGGCGGCTTCGATGCCAACAAGCAGTGGCGACGCAGATATCACGGCATCGACGGCAACCCCTCCGGTGCGCCGGGCAACCTCGGCCGCCCGATCGAGATCGCGGTGGCGGCCGGCGCGGCCGTGGAACTCATGGACGATGCCTGGTGGGGCGCGTCGATCGCGCCGACGTCGGTCTCCGAGCCGTCGTTCCTCGTGGGGGAGCGGTCGTTCCCGTACACGGTGATCGTCGACAGCCGCGGCGACCGGTTCGCCAACGAGTCGGAGTCCTACGTCGACCTCGGCCACCACATGCTCGAACACGACCGGCACGGCGTCTACTGGATGATCGCCGAGCGCCGCCACGCCCGCCGCTACCTGCGCACCTACGCCATGGACCCGAAGGCGAGCCGGGCCATGAAGAACGAAGGCGTCATGTTCCAGGCCCCCACCCTCGCCGAGCTCGCCGCCAGGATCGGTGTCGAGCCCGCGCGCCTGACGGCGACGGTCGAGCGGTTCAACGGATTCGCCCGCGCGGGAGTCGACGGCGACTTCGGCCGCGGCAACTCCGCCTACGACCGCTACTACAGCGACCCGCTCGTACACCCGAATCCGAACCTCGGCCCGTTGGAGAAAGGCCCGTTCACCGCCGTGAAGGTCGTCGTCGGCGACCTCGGCACCAAGGGCGGCGTCGTCACCGACGGCCACGGCCGAGCCCTGCGCGAGGACGGCACGGTCATCGACGGCCTGTACTCGGCCGGCAACAACTCCGCCTCCGTCATGGGCCGCACCTACCCCGGCCCCGGCTCCACCATCGGGCCCGCCGTGGTCTTCGGCCTGCGGGCAGCCCGCCACATGGCACACCCCACCGAGGAAACCGCATGAGACTCGACAGCAAGGTCATCGTCGTCACCGGCGGCGGCAACGGCATCGGCGGCCAGGTCGTCCTAGGGCTGCTCGCCGCCGGTGCGCGCGTCGCCGCCGTCGACCTGAGCGCCACCGGGCTCGCCGACATCGCCGGGCGCGCGAACGCCGGGCGGCGGCTCAGCACCCACACCGTCGACATCACCGACCGGGCCGCCGTCCTGGCACTGCCGGACGCGGTCGTGGCCGCGCACGGGCAGGTCGACGGCCTGGTCAACGTCGCCGGGATCGTCCACCACTTCAAGCCCGTCAGCCGGCTCGGCTTCGACGACATCGAGCGGGTCATGGCGGTCAACTTCTGGGGCACGGTCAACACCACCAAGGCGTTCCTGCCGCTGCTGGCGGCCCGGCCCGAGTCGGCGCTGGTCAACGTCGCCAGCATGGGCTCGCTCGTGCCGGTCCCCGGCCAGAGCGCCTACGGTGCCAGCAAGGCCGCGGTGAAGCTGTTCACCGAAGGGCTCATCGCCGAGCACCAGGGCATCCAGCCCCGGGTCAGCGTGGTGTTCCCGGGTGGCATCGCCACCAACATCCTGGGCAACTCGGGCATCAGCCTGCCGGGCAGGGACGCCGGCGCGGCGGCCGCGGCCAAGCTGACCTCGCCGCAGGACGCGGCCCGGCAGATCATCGACGCGGTGGTGACGGGGCGGCCGCGGGTCGTCATCGGCCGGGACGCGCGGATGCTGGACCGCCTCGGGCGGTTGGCGCCCACCCGAGCCATCCCGTTCATCGCCGGCAAGATGCGCGACCTGATCAAGTAGTACGCACGGTTCAGGGCCGTAGCGCCCGATCGAGCAGCGACCAGGCCGCCGACGCGGTATCGAGGCGCTCGGATTCGGGCACCTTGGCCAGCAGCGAGGCGATCATGCCCACGGCCAGCATCACATCGTCGGCGGTCACCGCCGGGCGGAGCACACCCGCCCGGCGGGCCTGGTCGACCACGCCGACCAGCGCCGTACGCACCCGGTCGCGGATCGCCTCCAGCCTCGGGTCGCGGTCGGCGCCGGTCACGATGTCGACGAACGCCACCGAGTCGATCATCTGCCGCGTCAGCGCCGCGAACAGCTCATCGACGTCGCAGCCGGGTCGGGCCGCCAGGGCCTCGATCTCGGCGACGTTGGTGTCGAACGCCGCCAGCGCCAGACTGATCCGGTCCGGGAAATGCCGGTACAGCACGCCCTGACCGACCCCGGCCCGCTTGGCCACCGCGTTCAGCGGAGCGTCGATGCCCTGCTCCGCGAACACCTCTGTGGCCGCAGCGACCAGGGCCAGCCGATTCTGCGAGGCAGCACCCGGGCCCCGGTTGGCGGGACGCCGCCCGGTCATCGTCGTCCGCGGGGGTGGATGGTCACCCCGACACAGTACGTGCCCCTCCACCCCACTGCTGAACGCCAGACTGGCGCAGAGGCCCCGGCCATCGTCTCCAGGTCGGGGTCGCCGACGGGCACCTGCTTGCGGACCGCGGCCAGCAGCAAATACCTCATCCGGCGCCCCAGCCACGTCTGGCGCAGATCCTCGATCGTGGCATCCGTCGTGGCGGCGAGGCGCCGGCACCGGCCCGCCCAGCAGCACCGCCATCTCCGCCGACGACATCGGCGCGGCAGCCCTGGCGTCCTCACCGCTCACCACCGTCCGCCTCGACCCGGCGACCCTGGTCCCCGCCCTGGTCACGTCGATCCTGCGGAGCATCGGCCGCGATACCGGTGAGCCCGGCCCGGCCGCCGCCTCGGCCCAGGTGGTCGCCCGCGGCTCGACCGGCCGGGGCGGCAGTCGCGGCGGCTCCCGCCCGGTCCCGCTTGCGGGGCGGGAGCCGCCGTCGATCAGGAGGCGGTGAACGGGACCAGGTTGATCATGTACTCGGCAGGCGGCGGTGCGCAGACGGAGAAGACACTGATGGTGCGGGCCACGGTGCCGTTGTTGCGCAGGCTGACCATATCGTCCCGGACGGGGCCGAAGGCCGGCGATCGGCCGCCCTTCGACCCCCCCCCGCGAGCTGTGTAACCGTTCAAGGTCCGATGAAGAATCGGTGAACAGTCAAGGGTTCCGCAAGGGGCGCCCAGGGTTTCTCATCGACAGGCGCCTTTGGTTGGCTCGGGACGCCGCAAGCGCGGCACGAACCCACCTTGGAGCCCCGATGAAACGCAGAACGTTGACGGCCGGGCTAACCCTGGCCGTCTTCGCCGGGATGACGGTGACGCTGGCCGTACAGCCGGCGGCCGCGACCCCGCCGCCTGCACCCGTCCAGGTGCAGAGTCCGCTCTCGCTGGCGATCTCCGCGGCCGACCGGGCCGCCGTCGGCGGTCACGACGCCCTGGCGAAGGGCCCCTTCGAACAGTACGACCGCCGCATGGTGATCCCGTGGGTCGATGGGTTGTACTCGATCGCCTACACGCGTACCTACCGCGGCCTGCCGGTGGTCGGCGGCGACGCCGCCGTGCTCGCCGACGGCAGGGGCGCCATCCGGGCGATCTCGGCCGCGTCCAGGGCGAAGATCAATGTCTCCACGGTGCCGACCGTCACCGCCGACCGTGCCGAGCAGACCGCCAAGGGCCTGCTCGCCAAGGTCGACAAGATCGAGTCGCGTACGCTGGTGGTACACGTCGAGGACAACACCGCCCGCCTCGCGTGGGAGGTCGTCGAAGCCGGACGCACCGCCTCGGCCCCCAGCCACCTGCATGTGTTCGTGGACGCCCGGACCGGCCAGGTGCTGGCCAAGCAGGAAGACGCCGCCGCCGGTTCGGGTACCGGCAAGTGGAACGGACCCAACCCGCTGTCGATCACCACGTCGCAGTCGGGCGGCACCTACTACCTTCGCGACACCACACGCAGTGGCCTGAACTGCCAGGACTACAGCACGAACACGGTCTTCTCCGGTCCCGACGACAGCTGGGGCAACGGTGTGGGCACCAGCAAGGAGACCGGCTGCGTCGACGCCCTGTACTCGGCGCAGACGGAATGGGACATGCTGTCGAGCTGGCTGGGCCGCAACGGGCACAACGGCAACGGCGGCAGCTGGCCGATCAAGGTTGGCTTGAACGAGCAGAACGCCTACTGGAACGGTTCGACCATCACGATCGGCAAGAACGCGGCGGGCAACTGGATCTCGTCCATGGACGTGGTGGGCCACGAGTTCGGTCACGGCATGGACCAGAACACCCCCGGCGGCACCAGCTCCGAATCCGGTCTCGGCGAGGGCACCGGCGACATCTTCGGCGCGCTGACCGAGGCGTACGCCAACCAGTCCAGCACCTACGACGAGCCGGACTACCTGGTCGGCGAGGAGATCGATCTCGTCGGCAACGGCCCCATCCGCAACATGTACAACCCGTCGCTGGTCGGCGGCGACCCGAACTGCTACTCGGCCTCGATCCCGAACACCGAGGTGCACGCGGCAGCAGGCCCGCTCAACCACTGGTTCTACCTGCTCGCCGAGGGCAGCGCGCCCGGCGGTGGCAAGCCGAACAGCCCCATCTGCTCGGGCGGCCCGGCGTCGGTCACCGGCGTCGGCATCCAGAACGCCGGCAAGATCTTCTACGGCGGCATGCTGCTCAAGACCTCCGGCATGACCTACAAGAAGTACCGCACCGCGACCCTGACCGCCGCGAAGAACCTGGACTCCTCGTGCGTCCTGTTCAACCGGACCAAGGACGCGTGGAACGCGGTGGCGGTCCCGGCCCAGACGGCCGACCCGACCTGCACCGGCTCCAGCACCGACTTCTCGATCTCGGTCAGCCCCACCTCGGGCAGCGTCAACGCGGGCTCCTCGGCGACCGCGACGGTCAACACCACCACCGTCTCCGGCAGCGCGCAGACCGTCTCGCTGACCTCGTCCGGCACCCCGTCCGGGGTCACCGTGTCGTTCAGCCCGTCGTCGGTCACCTCGGGCAGCAGCTCCACCATGACGGTGGCGACCACCTCCGGCGCCGCCGCCGGCACGTACACGATCACCGTGACCGGCACCGGCTCGGTCACCCACACCGCGCAGTACGCGCTGACCGTCAACGGCGGCACCCCCGGCGGCACCGCCCCGAACATCAGCGTGACCAACGTGCAGGCGCACCTGACCCAGCTCAACACCATCGCCACCAACAACGGCGGCAACCGGCGCTCGACCGGCCAGGGGTACCTGCAATCGGTGGCGTACGTCAAGGGCAAGCTGCAGACCGCCGGCTTCACCGTCACCGAGCAGCCCTGCACCTCCGGCTGCACCAGCGGCGCCGGCCCGAACCTGATCGCCGAGTGGCCCGGCGGCAACGCCGGCAACGTCTACATGTTCGGCGCCCACCTGGACAGCGTCTCGGCCGGTCCCGGCATCAACGACAACGGCTCCGGCTCGGCGGCGCTGCTCGAGGTCGCCCTCGCGCTCGCCGCGCAGAACCCGACCATGCTGAACAAGGTCCGCTTCGGCTGGTGGACCGACGAGGAGCAGGGCCTCAACGGCTCGAAGTTCTACGTCAACTCCCTCACCAGCACCCAGCGGACCGCGATCAAGGCCTACTACAACTTCGACATGATCGGGTCGAAGAACGGCGGCTACTTCATCAACAACATCAGCTCGACCGCGTCGCAGCCGATGAAGGCCTACTGGGACTCCCTGAGCCTGCAGCCGGAGGAGAACGTCGAGGGTCAGGGCCGCTCCGACGACTACTCGTTCCAGAACGCCGGCATCCCGACCTCCGGCTACGCGATGGGCGCCAGCGCCACCAAGACCTCGGCCCAGGCGTCGAAGTGGGGCGGCACGGCCGGCCAGGCCTACGACTCCTGCTACCACTCGTCGTGCGACACCACCAGCAACATCAACGCCACCGGGCTGGACCGGGCGGCCGACGGCATCGCCTACACGCTGTGGAACCGGGCGGTCGGCACGACCACGCCGACCAACGACTTCTCGATCTCGGCCAGCCCCGCGTCGGGCACCGTGAACGCGGGGTCCAGCACCACGACCACCGTCGGCACCGCCACCACCGCGGGCAGTGCCCAGACGGTGAACCTGACCGCCAGCGGCGCCCCCACGGGCGTGACGGTCTCGTTCAGCCCCTCGTCGGTGACCTCCGGCAACTCGTCGACCGCCACCATCACGGTCGGCTCGTCGGTGGCCGGCGGCACCTACACCATCACCATCACCGGTACCGGGTCCGCGACGCACAGCACCACGTACACCCTGACCGTGCCCGGCGGTCCCGGGGGCTGCACCTCCGCCCAGCTGATCGTCAACGGCGGGTTCGAGAGCGGCACCTCGCCGTGGACCGGCTCCACCGGCGCGATCGGCAACTACACCGGGCAGGTGGCGCGTAGCGGCACGCGGTTCGCGTGGCTCAGCGGCTACGGCTACGCCGCGACCGACGCGATCAGTCAGACCGTCACCATCCCGTCGGGCTGCACCAGCGCGGTGCTGGCCTATTGGCTGCACATCGACACCGAGGAGTACGAGGCGGTCGCCTACGACACGTTCACCGTCAAGGCCAACGGCACCACCCTGGTGACGCTGTCCAATGTGAACGCGGCGGCGGGCTACACCCAGCGCACCGTCAACCTCGGCGCGTACGCCGGCCAGACGGTCACGCTGACCTTCACCGGCACCGAGGACTCCAACCTGCAGACCAGCTTCGTGCTGGACGACCTGACCCTGCAGGTCGGCTGAACCAGCGGCCGGGTGGGGTCAGCCCCACCCGGCCGCCCCGAGCCGCCGCTGTCCGTGTCGGCACTCGACCGGCTACCCCCCCGCCGCGCCGGGCTGACGGCTGGGCGGCTCAGTTCAGCACCGACCTGGCCAGGGCCGCGGCGCGCTCGGTCAGCGGCAGCACCGGTTCCAGCACGTCGGCGTTGCGGCGCCACTTGTCGGGATGCGGCGCCGAGATCGTCCAAGCCGACAGCGGCAGCCGACCGGTCAGCTGCCGATCGTAGGGCCAGCCGAGGAACGAGCAGATCCGGGCCGTCTCGGCGGCCGGGTCGGCGACCAGACGCCGGTAGTCGGTGGCCAGCCACTGCCGGGGGTCGAGTCGGGCCAGGTCGTTCAGCAGGATCTCCGTGGTGGTGGCCCACTGCACCGCGGCGATCTCCGCGACCGGCCGGCCGATCAGCTCACGCCAGCCGGGCACGAGCATGAACGACCACGGCAGCCCGGTCCAGCCAGGCAGATCGGGGTAGGTGATGCAGCGGCCGGTCAGCCAGCCCTCCAGCATGCTGCTGATGGTCTCCGCCGGCTCGCGGTACAGGTAGACGAAGCGCGCGTCGGGGAACGCCGCCGCCAGGAACGGCAGCCGCAGCGCGTTGCGAGGTGTCTTCTCCAGCAGTGTGGGCTGGTCGAGCGGGCCGGGGCGACGCCCGTCCCGGTCGTGCCACAGCTGCTGGAAGCCGGTGCCCAGCCGGGCGACGACCTGCGGGGTGGCGTCTTCGGCGGTCAGCCGGCTGGACTCCCAGCCCCGTTCGCGCGCCCGCAGCGGTTCGATCGCCTCGATGACGGCGTGGCTCTCGCCGCCGATCGTCCACGCCCGAGGTGACTGCGCGAGCACCTCGAACAGCAGCGTGCTGCCTGCTCGGGGTGTGGACATGAGGAACACGGGTCGCTTCAGCATCCTGTTAACATATCTTTAAAACATTTCGATTTATCGAACTATGGGGGGCCCGTGGACACCGAACAGGCCATCGACCCGGACAGCCTCCTCGCCGACGCCGCCAGCACCCTCGACCTCGCCGACTTCGGTCCGCCCGGTTTCCGCACCGGCCTGCGTGAACTCGCCCGCAGCCTCGATCACGACCGCACCCTCACCCGTGCGGGCCGCGAGCAGGCCCGCGAATTCGTTCGCGCGCCCCTGCGCAACCGCCTGCTGCTGGCCCGGCAGGCGGCCCGGCATCCCGAGATAGCCGCCATCCCAGTGGCCGACCCCGTCTTCGTCCTCGGCGGACCCCGCAGCGGCACCACCCTGCTGCACCGCCTGCTCGCCGGGCATCCCGGCCTGCACGCACCACGATTCTGGGAACTCACCCGGCCGGTCACCCCGGACGGCATGACCGCCGAGGACCTGCTCCGCGCCACCGAGCAAGGGCTCGCCGACCTCTACCGGAAGGCCCCGCGATTCCGGGCCATCCACGCCACCGCGGCGCAGGACCCTGAGGAGTGCACCTGGCTGCTGGCCACCGAGATGGCCAGCATGGTGTTCAGCGTCAACTTCGACATCCCCGAGTACACGACGTGGCTGCTGGCACAGGAGCTGACCGAGGCCTACCGGGGGCACCGGCGTCAGCTCCAGCACCTGCTGTGGCGCCGCCCGGCCACGGGCACGCTGCTGCTCAAGGATCCTTATCACGGCCTGTGGCTGTCGGCGATCGACCGGGTCTACCCGCAGGCACGCTACCTGTTCCTGCGCCGCGATCCGACCACTGTCACCACATCCCTGGCGAACCTCGTACGAACCCTGCGCGAGGTCACCCACGACCGGGTCGACCCGGATGCGATCGAGGCCGAATGCGCTCGACTCGTCAAGACGCTGACCCTCCGACAGGACCCGGCGCGGCGGGCTCCGGCAGTGGCCGGGCGCAGCCTGGAGATCGAATACGACGACCTGGTCGCCGCACCGGGTCAGGTCGTGGCAGACGTCCTGGGCTTCCTGGGTCTGGACGTCGACGAGCCGCGCGAACCGCGGCGAGCGTCCATCGCCGGGCAGCTCGGCGAGTTCGGCCGCAGCGCGGTGTAAGCAGGGGATGGTCGGCCCGGCCTCAGCGAGTGGCCCACGGGCGACTGTCGGAAAGCCGAACCGGCGGCAGTCGCCCACCGCACAGCGCGGCGGCTGCCGCGGCCGCATGCCATCGGTCGGGGTCACCGCGCTGCTCGGCGGTCATCGACCCGAGCATTCCACAGCCGGGCTCGTGCTGGCCGCGGTCTCGCTGGCGATCATGCCGGTGCTGTCTGCCGCGCAGCGGCGGGCCGGGGCGGCAGACAGCGCTGGCTGCCTTGGTCATGGTCTGCCGATGTGCCGGTCTAACTGGAGTCTTACGCGGGAGCTTCGGTACGTGCCGAGGCGAGCAGTGCAGCAGCCGCCATCAGGCACAGAACTGCGACGGTGGCCATCATCGCGGTGCCGGTGACGGCTGCGGCAGCCAGCGGCGCGGCGGCTTTGGCGATCGTGATGGGGACGGTCAGGGTGCCGGAGATGGCGCCGTAGGAGGTGGTGCCGTAGCGGTCGACGAGGATCGCCGGGCGGGCGATGGTGCCGATACCGAAGCCCAGCCCGAACGCGGCCACGCAGGCGATCGCGGCAGTCAGGTGCGCGCCGGCGAGCGGCAGGGCCGCCGCGGCGGCGGCCTGGCCGGCGAAGACCGCGGCAGCGACCGTGGTGACGGTCCGGCGCCGGGCGAGGCCGGTGGTCAGGACCCGGCCGGTGACCGACAGGACGCCAAGCATGCCGGCGACGGTCGCGGCGAGTGCGACGGGGTGGCCCAGAGCGGTGAGGTAGCCGACGAGGTGGACGCTGACGGCCGAGACGGCGGTGCCGTGGGCGACGAACGCGACAGCAAGCAGCCAGAAGCCTCGGTCCCGCAGTGCTTGTCTGGTGTCGGCGGCACGGTTCGATCCTGGCGCCGCGTGTGCCGGGTCGGCGGGAGCGCGGCGGGGGATGGCGAGGGCGTGCGCCGGGACAGTGGTCAGGGCGTGGACGATCGCGAGTACCAGTAGTGCGGTACGCCAGTCGTAGGCGGTGGTGAGCCAGCCGGTGGCCGGGACGAAGATGGTGGAGGCGAACCCGGCGACGATCGTGATGGCCAGTACCGATCCGGCGCGGCGGGCCGGGCCGAGTTGGTGCACCACCACGGTGAAGATGGCTTCGTAGAGGCTGGCGGAGGAGGCCAGGCCGATGAGGGCGAACGCCGCGTACACGTGCCATACGGCTGTGGCCTGGGACAGGCCCGCCACGGCCACCGATCCCAGGGCGGCGCCCGCGGTCATGAGTCCGCGCGCGCTGCGACGGTCGAGGTAACGGCCGACGGGGATCGCGGCCAGGGCGGCGGCCAGGACGCTGACCGTGTACGCGCCGGTGATCACGGCGGTGCTGGTGTGCAGGTCGGCGGCGATCGGGTGCAGGACGACGGAGAAGGTGTAGTACAGCACTCCGTAGCCGACGGTCGCGGTCACGGCCAGCACGGCGATCAGCCGGCGGCCGGTGGTGGGAGTGCCGCCGCCCCGGGCGGGGGCGGCGGCACGGTCGGCGGTGGCGGTCACGTCAGCTGCCGCAGCATCCGCCGCCGTTGCCCGCCTCGGTGGCGGGCTGGAGGACGGGCAGGGTGAGCAGCCCGCCGCCGATTCCGGTGGACAGCCCGCGCGAGACCTGGACCTGCGCGGGCTCAGGCGCGCCGCAGCAGGCGGAGTCGTCTTCGGCGCCGAGGGCGGCGCTGCTGGAGCAGACACCGGTCTCGGGCAGTTCCAGCTGCACGTCGCGGGCGGCGTCCCAGTCCCCGGCCAGCGCGGCGACCACGGAGCGGGCCTGTTCGTAGCCGGTGGCCATGAGGAACGTGGGGGCGCGGCCGTAGGACTTCGCGCCGATGGCGTAGTAGCCGGGCTCCGGCTGAGTCAGCTCGTCAACGCCGTGCGGAGGGACGGTGCCGCAGGAGTGCTGGTTCGGGTCGATCAGCGGCGCGAGGGCGCGGGTCGAGCCCATGATCGGGTCGAGGTCCAGGCGCAGCTCGGACGCGATCGTGTGGTCAGGCCGGAAGCCGGTGGCCGACACGATCCGGTCGGCGGTGACGGTCGCGCCGCTGCGCGCGGTCACGGCCACCTGCCCGCCGTCGACGGCGATGGAGCGCACGGAGAACCCGGAGTGCAGGGTGATGGCGCCGGAGTCGACCAGGGCCCGGACCCGGGTGCCGAGCGCGCCGCGGGCAGGCAGCGCGTCGGCGTCGCCGCCGCCGTAGGTGCGGGTGGCCGCGCCGGTGCGGATCGCCCAGCTCACCTGCGTGCCCGGGACCTCGGTGGCGAGTTGTGCGAGGGCCAGCAGGGTGTTGGCGGCGGAGTGCCCGGCGCCGACGACAAGGGTGTGGCGGCCGGCGAACCGGTCGCGGTCACGGCCGAGGACGTCGGGCAGCGCGGTGTCGATGTACGCCGCGGCCTCGGGTTCGCCGTGGGCGGGCAGGCCGGAGCCGCCGAGTACGTTCGGGGTGGGCCAGGTTCCGGTGGCGTCGATGACCGCCTTGGCGGTCAGCTCCTGCCCGTCGGCCAGGCGGATGAGGAACGGCGCCTGCTCGCGTCCGGTGGAGCGGACCCGGTCGAGGCCGTCGCGGCTGATCGCGACGACCCTCGCCCCGTAGCGGACCCGCCCGGCCAGGGCCGGAAGTTTGGTCAGGGGGAGCAGGTAGTCCTCGACGATCTGCGCGCCCAGCGGCAGCTGTGCCAGGTCGGGGGCGATCCAGCCGTCTGCCTCGAGCAGGCGGCGGGCGGCGGCGTCGAGGTTGTAGCGCCACGGGCTGAACACCCGCACATGTCCCCAGGCGGCCATCGCGGCGGCCGGGCCGTCACCGGCCTCCAGGACGAGGAAGTCCAGGCCGCGCTCGGCCAGGTGCGCGGCCGCGGCGAGGCCGACCGGTCCGGCGCCGATCACCACGGTGGGAAAGGTGTCCTGCGTGCTCATCGTCGTACTCCTCTTGCTCGGGCGCGGGCGGTTCAGATGCGGACGGTGGTCAGCGCGGCGCGCTCGTAGCCGAGGGTGCGGGCGGCCTCGGCGCGGCAGGCGGCGGTGCATACCGGCTCGGTGCAGCCTTCGCAGAACGTGGTGGTGGCCACGATGCGGGCGGTACGGGCGGCGGTGACGCGCCGGATCAGGGAAAGCATGACAATGACCCCTTGTTTCGAAGTTTCTCTAAGCGACGTGTTTAGAGTGCCGCCTACTTAGAGAACTGTCAACTCAGCCTGGTGTGGTGCCCGCCACCGTGCTGCGCCGCTCGACCGCCACCACGTCACGCCACCGCCCGTGCAGGCGGGCTGGCCGCTCGCGCACGCCGACCTCGCGGAAGCCGACCGCCCGGTGCAGGGCCAGGCTGGCGGTGTTCTCGGGGAAGATCCCGGACTGGATCGTCCAGATCCCGGCCGCCTCCGTCGAGGCGATCAGAGCCCGCATCAAGGTCAGTCCGACGCCGCGGCCCTGAGCATCGGGGTGGACGTAGACGCTGTGCTCGACCACGCCCGCGTACGCCGGACGCACCGACACCCGGCTCACAGCGACCCAGCCCAGCACCCGCCCCGACTCTTCGCAGCCGACCAGCCGGTGCTCGGGCAGCCGGCCGGCGTCGAACGCCTCCCACGTCGGGGCGGCCGTGTCGAAAGTGGCGTTTCCGCCGTCGATGCCCAGCTGGTAGATCGCCAGCACCGCCTCGGCGTCGGCGGCGGTCATGGGTCTGACGGTCAGCACGGCGTGTCTCCCGGTGCTGGGACCGGCCTGCCCATCACGACGTCGGCGGCAGTGGGAAAGCAGCTCAGGCAGTTCGCGTTGATCCGGTACAGGTTCGCGTTGCCCGACGCCTCCACCAGCACGAACCGCACTTCCGCCAGGATCTTCAGATGCTGGGAGATCGTCGACTGGGCCAGTCCGACCGCAGCGGTGATCTGGCCGACGCTCATCGCCTCGCGGCTGCGGGCGAGTAGCTCGGCGATCTGCACGCGGGTCGGGTCGGCCAGGGCCCGGAACCAGGACGCGTATCGCTGGGCGACCTCCCGGTCGAGTAGCTCCTCCACCTGCACTCCTGTCAAGTCATCGTTCATCGCCGATAGACGATGATATTGCGTGAAGTGAGGTTCGACAAGCCCCGTTGCCGCCTGCTTCGAAATCTGTCAACCTAGGGGCATGTCGAAGCAGATGCTCACCGTTCTCGAGCCCGAGGTGTGCTGCGCGCCGTTGGCCAGCGCGGCCGTGCCTGCCGAGGCCGCCGCCGACCTTGCCGCGTCGTTCAAGGCCCTCGGTGACCCGGTGCGCCTGCAGTTGATGTCGATGATCGCCTCCGCGGACGGGGGAGAGGCCTGCGTCTGCGACCTCACCCCGGCCTTCGACCTGACCGGCCCGACCATCTCCCACCACCTCAAGGTGCTGCGCGAGGCCGGGCTGGTGGAGTCCGATCGTCGTGGCACCTGGGTCTGGTACCGGGCCAACCGGACCAGGCTGGCCGCCCTGTCGGCGCTGCTGGCCATCGGGGCGCCGACCGCCTGACCCGTCCCGGGCCCTCTCCGCTGGTCGTCACCAAAAGTTCATGATCGCCAAGTTGACGAGCTGACCTGCATCGCAGTTACATAACCACGTGGTGATATCAGTTTCCGGTGATGCGTCGGCGGACGTGGTGCGGCTGCTCGCAGACCCGGCCCGCGCCGCGATCGTCGACCTCCTCGCCGCAGGCCCCGCCTGCACCTGCCACCTCGTCGACGACCTCGGCCTGACCCAGCCAAACGTGTCCAACCACCTGCGCGCCCTGCGCCACGCAGGAGTGGTCAAAGCCGAACCGTACGGCCGCTACACCTACTACCACCTCAACGCCGACGCCCTCGAAGCCGCCGCGGCCCACCTCACCGACCTCGCCGCGCGCGCCCGCGCCGCCGCCGACCGGCGCCGGGAGTGCTGATGCCCACCACCCTGCCCCGCCGCCTGCTCGCCGAGTTCCTCGGCACCATGCTCCTGGTGACCGCCGTGGTCGGCTCCGGCATCATGGCCACCACGCTGTCGCCCAACGACGTCGGCCTGCAGCTGCTGGAGAACTCCACCGCGACCGCGTTCGCCCTGGCCGTGCTGATCCTGATCCTCGGGCCGGTCTCCGGGGCGCACTTCAACCCCGTGGTCACCGCCGCCGCCTGGTGGACCGGCCGCCGCGAACCCGGTGCCCTCACCGGCACCCACGTCGCCGCCTATGCCGTCGTCCAGACCCTCGGCGCGATCGCCGGCTCGGTGCTGGCCAACGCCATGTTCGGCGTCGCCCAAGGCATGTCGACCAAAGACCGCGGCGACGCCAACCTGTGGCTCGGCGAGGCCGTCGCCACTGCCGGACTGCTGCTGCTGATTCTCGCGCTCGTACGGACCGGCCGCGCCGCCCTGGCGGCACCAGCGGTCGGCGCCTACATCGGCGCCGCGTACTGGTTCACCAGCTCGACCAGCTTCGCCAACCCGGCCGTCACCGTCGGCCGCGCCTTCACCGACACCTTCGCCGGCATCACCCCGGCCTCAGTACCCGCGTTCATCGCCGCTCAGGTCCTCGGGGCCCTGATCGGCGTCGTCCTCGTCGCGCTGCTCTACCCGCAGCACGAACCCCGCCCGGTCGCCGGGCCCGCCCCGGCCGATACCGAACTCGCGGCCGCAGGCGCGGGGCAGCGCTGATGGCCGCGGCCGCCGACGTCGACGCCGCGCCCGCCCGACGCCTCGATGCCCTCACCGCCGCCATCGTGACGATGGGCTGCGGCGACGCCTGCCCGTGGTGGCCGGCGAGTGCCACCTCGACTGGGACATCCCCGACCCTGCCGGAGCCGACCTGGCCACGGTGCGGGCCATCGGCGACGACATCGACGTCCGAGTGCGACACCTCATCGAAGAACTGACCGCAGGAGACACGGCATGACCGACAAGAAGCCCAGCGTGCTGTTCGTGTGCGTGCACAACGCCGGCCGCTCCCAGATGGCCGCCGGCTGGCTGCGCCACCTCGCCGGCGACGCCGTCGAGGTCCGCTCCGCCGGCTCCGCGCCCGCCGACCAGATCAATCCTGTCGCCGTCGCGGCCATGGCCGAGGCCGGCATCGACATCACCGACCAGACCCCGAAGATCCTCACCTACGAGGACGCGGAAGCCTCCACCGTGGTCATCACCATGGGCTGCGGGGACGTCTGCCCCTACTTCCCCGGCCAGCGCCACGAGGACTGGAGACTCGACGACCCCGCCGGGCAGGGCATCGACGCCGTCCGCCCGATCCGCGACGAGATCCGCGACCGCGTACGGGCACTCGTCGGCGACCTGCTGCCGCACGCCTGACCAGCGTCAGTGCCACGAAACTACCGGTCTACGGTTAGGCAGCCGACCGGTATGAACGGGTGTATCGCTCGATCGCCGGCATCACCGGCACCTGAAGGTTCGCACACCTGAGAGCCGGGTCCCCCCGAACCAGCAGCGGGGCGGCGAAGTCGGTGTTGTCCACGACGAGGTCGGCACGCTCGTGCGGGCGGACCTCGTCGACATACCGCTGCTCGCCCGGGATGTACTTGGTGCGGTAGCGGTGCTCGGCCGCCGCGGCGTCGCCCATCCACGCCTGGTCGCGCACGATGCCGCGGCGCAGCACCTCGTCGAACCCGATCGCGAGGTAGATCCGCAGGTCCCAGTACGCGTCGAGCTCGGCGCGCTGCAGGAACGCCCCGTCGGCCAGCAGGATCGCGTCGTCGGCGGCGGTGCGCACCGGGCCGTCGACGGGCTCGGTCGCGGGCAGGTTCATGATCGCGTCGCGGTAGCGGCGGCCGCCGCCCGGCCCCAGCGGCTCCAGCAGCTGCTCACGGATGGCCGGGTAGTCCCAGGAGTCCAGGTAGTAGCTGTCCGGCGAATCCTGCGGGTATGCCGTACGCAGGCTGACCGCGCGTTTGAACCAGTCGAGGCCGACCCGGATCACCGGCCGTGAGGTGACCGCCCGGACGGCCGCGGCGAGCTCGTCGCCGAACGTCGACTTGCCCGCGGCGGAGTTCCCGTCGATCGCTACCCGCACCGGATGCGGCCTGGACACGGCCGCCACGGCGCGGGCGACCTCGGCCAGCACCTCATCCCGACCGCCCACGATGACTCCTCCCGCGCGACGCCGTCCAGATCGGTGCGGATCCCCACGCAGTATCGCCGGACTCGGCGTGAGCTGACCACCTGCCGCGCGCGTACCGCATGGCGTTCCCGGCATCTTGCCGATGCCTGCCGCTTGACAGGTGCCCGGGCACCCGTGCATCCTCATTCCACTAGTATCCTAGTAAAACGGGAGTACGGTTTGATCGACTTCCACCTTGACGTGCGTTCGGGGGTCGCCCCGTACCAGCAGATCGTCCGGCAGGTACGCCAGGCGCTGCTGCTGGGGCTGCTCGCCGAGGGCGACAAGCTGCCCACGGTCAAGGAGGTGGTCGCGAAGCTGGCGATCAACCCGAACACCGTGAGCAAGGCCTACCGCGAACTCGAACACCTCGGCCTGGCCGCCGCGAAGCCCGGGGTGGGCACCTTCATCACCCGATCACTCGGCCACGCGTCGCTCACCGAGCACGGGCCGCTGCAGCAGGAACTGCGCGCCTGGATGGACAAGGCCCGCGCGGCGGGCCTGACCGCCCCGGGCATCGAGGCCATGTTCCAGAACACCCTGCGCGAGAGCGACGAAGAGGAGAAATGACAGCGATCCTGCAAGCCCACGCGCTGGGCAAGAGCTACGGCCGACGCCAGGCGCTGGCCGACTGCACCCTGGAGCTCCCGCCGGGACACGTCATCGGCCTGGTCGGGCCCAACGGCGCGGGCAAGACCACCCTGCTGAAGATCGCCTGCGGCATGCTCGCCCCGACCACGGGGCAGATCGAGGTGCTGGGCGAACAGCCCGACGGCGCGACCTCGCAACTGGCGCGGGTCGGCTACGTCGCCCAGGACACCCCCACCTACGCGAACCTGTCCGTCGCCGACCATCTGACGCTCGGCGCCAGGATGAACCCCGGCTGGGACGCGAAGCTCGCCCAGGCCCGCATCGAGCAGCTCGGCCTCCAACCGAGGCAGAAGGCGGGCAGGCTCTCCGGCGGCCAACGCGCCCAGCTCGCCCTGACCCTCGCGGTGGCCAAGCGACCCGAACTGCTCATCCTCGACGAACCCGTCGCCAGCCTCGACCCGCTGGCACGGCGCGACTTCCTGCGGCATCTGATGGAGTCGGTCGCCGAGCAGGGCACCAGCGTCATCCTCTCCTCCCACCTGATCTCCGACCTCGAACGCGTCTGCGACTACCTCGTCGTGCTGGTCTCCTCCCGCGTGCGGCTCGCCGGTGAAGTCGACGAACTGCTCGCCCAGCACCACCGGATCGTGTGCGCGCGGCGCCAGGAGTCCGACCTGCCCGCAGGGCTGATCGTCATCTCGGCGGAGCACACCGACCGGCAGTCCACGTTCGTCGTACGAAGCGAAGGCGAACTGCCCGCCGGCGACTGGTCCGCCGAACACCTCGAACTGGAGGACCTCGTGCTGACCTACCTCGAGCGAGGCGCCGCCCCCGGCGCCGGTGCCGCGACGCGACCGACGGGAGCAGCGCGATGATCTGGCTGACCTGGCGGCAGTTCCGCCCGCAGGCCGTCACCGGCCTGGCTCTGCTCGCCGCCGCGGCGGCCCTGTTCCTGGTGACCGGGTCGCGCATGCACGACAGCTACGCCACGGCACTGGCCGGGTGCGCCCCGATGGGCGCCTGCGACGGGTCGACCGCCGCGGCACGGGCATTGGGCGCCCAGCTCAGCCAACTCCAGCGAAGCTACGAGCTGATGTTCATGCTCCTGCAGCTGCTCGTCATCGCCGTTCCGGCGGTGATCGGCATCTTCTGGGGCGCGCCGCTGATCGGGCGGGAACTGGAGACCGGCACGCACCAACTCGCCTGGAACCAGACGGTGACGCGCACCCGGTGGCTCGCGGTCAAGCTCGGCGTCGTCGGCGTCGCCGCGATCGCCGCCACCGCGCTGCTCACCTGGTTGCTGAGCTGGTGGGCCGGGCCGCTGGACCACCTCGGCGGCGACCGATGGGCGGCGATGACCTTCGCCTCCCGCGGCACCGTCCCGCTCGGCTACGCCGCGTTCGCCTTCGCCCTGGGCACCACCCTGGGACTGCTGCTACGCCGGACGCTGCCCGCCATGGCCATCACGCTGGCCGTGTTCACCGCCGTCCAAATCCTCATGCCCGCCCTCATCCGACCCCACCTGCTGCCGTCGACCACGACCACCTACCCGATCGACCAGGCCACCACGAGCCGGTTCCACGACTTCCAAAGCACCCAGACCGACTTCCGCTTCGGCCTGCCCGTACCGAAGGACGCCTGGCTGACCTCCCAGCCGCCGGTCGAGAACTCGGCGGGACAGGTGGCCCGCGTCGCCGACCACCTCGACTGCCTCCCGACGGGGGCGACGCCCCAGAACTGCCTCACCTCGGCGACTGCCTTTCCAGGTACGACCTGCACCAGACGGTCAGCTACCACCCCGCGAGCCACTACTGGCCCCTGCAGTGGATGGAGACCGGACTCCTCCTCGCCTTCGCCGGCGCACTCGTCGGCACCTGCTTCTGGTGGATCCGACGCCGACAGAACTGACCCGCCGCGCAACGCACGGCCCCGAACCTCCCAGGTCACCCGAAACATCGTTCGCGGGGCTCGCTTGTGCGTCAGTACGTCAGCACGGCCTTGATGGGCAGGTGGTCGGAGGTCCCCTTCAAGGTCTTGCGGCTGAAGGGCCGGGGCCGCCTGCTCGGCGTGGCGACCGAGAGGTCGTCCACGATCGACACGCTGGACAGGTCCAGCCGCAGCCCGTCGCCGGTCAGCAGCCCGCGCGAGGCGATGAACTGGTCCAGGACCTGGTACCGGTTGGCGAACGCCTCGTTCGGGGTGCTCTCCAGGAAGAACGTGCCGGTGCTCTCCGGCGCCAGGAACCGCCACATCGGGTTGTAGAGGAAGTTGTCGTCCCCCCGGTACGCCGACGGCTCCTTCTCGAAGTCGTCGATGTCGTTGGTCGGCCCGACCACCCGGTCCAGCTCGCTCGATGCTTGCAGATGCGATACGACACTGCGGTCGGTCGGCTCGTCGTTGAGGTCGCCCATCAGCAGGATCGGCGTGTCCCAGCGCGCCCGTACGGCGTCGAGGTCACCGTCGGCGCGCAGCTTCAGATAGGTCTCGGCGTCCACGCGCAGGTGGTCGCGTACCAGGAAGGCCACGTTCTCGGCCAGCGCGATGCGGGAGGGCTCGCTCTCGTAGCGGCCCTGGCGGCGCGAGGGCCAGTGGCTGGCCAGGACCACCAGCCTCGCGCCGGTGTCCTTGACGCGGAAGACGACCTCGAAGATGTCGCGGGTCGGGTAGCGCAGGTGCACGACGTGGGAGCGGCACTGCTCGACGGTCAGCTTGCGCTCGTCGTAGGCCAGGGACACGTCGATACCGCGCAGGTCGCTGGTGCCGGACTTGTCCTTGACCACCTTCAGATGCGGCTCGCCGACCTCGTGCAGCAGCTGGGCGAAGACGTCGTCGCCCTCGACCTCGGCCACGCCGAACAGTTCGGGTGCCCGGCCGTTGTGCAGGACCCGGACCGCATCGGCGAGGTTGGACAGCTTCGCCTGGAAGACGGCGGGTGTCCAGCCGCTGGCGGTGGTGAACTCGAGATCGGCCGAGATCGGGTCGTCGTCGGTGTCGAACAGGTTCTGCAGGTTCCACCAGGCGACACGGATGGATTCCATGGCTGCGTCCCGCCTCTGGTTCGGAAAGCGCCCTGCGCTGGTTCCCGCGCTCGTGCCCGGCTGGGAAGGCGAGGACACTGGATGTCGGGTCTCGGAGATGAGATGACGCGGCAGCAGCGGAGGCTGTCCGCCACGGGCCGCGAATGATTCGTACCATTTCACGGCAGGAGCCAACAGACCGGACCGGTCACCCCCAGTCTAACTCGCCGGACCGCACGGAGAGTCTTCGAACCGTCACAACCGATTCACAACCGCCCGGTCGTAGCCTGGCCGTGGCCGTCGACGTCCCCTACCCGCCGTCGGAGTGGCCGCGGCGAGAAGAGGCGGCCAGGAAAGGCGCCCCGTGATACGACTGCTCCGTCTGCCCCTGCTGACCGCGGCCGCCGCCGCGCTGCTGCTGGCGGTGACCCTGCTGCCCGGCGGCCCCGCCGCCACCGCACCGATCCGCCCGGTGGACATGACCCTGCTGATCAGCCCGTCGCCGCTGCCCAGCCCGACCGCCAGCGGCTGCGCCGGCTGCGTGCAGCCGCTGGACACGCTGTGCTGGGAGGGCCCGCCCCGGTGCATGGTGGTGGTGCTGCGGACACCCCCGCGCAGCAACACCGTCACGGCCCACTTCCGGACCGTGGCCATGACGGCCAGGCCGGGGATCGACTACGTCGGCGTCGACTCGGGGACGCTGGTGCTCCAACCGAACCAGTCCTCAGCCGAGATCGCGATCCAGCTGCTGCCCCATCCGCCCGCGAGCCAGGACCGGACCTTCGGGGTGGAGCTGTTCGCGGTCTCGGGGGCGGGCCTGGCCAGACCGATGGCGATCGTGACGGTCAAGCCGGCACAGCACTGACGGCGCGTACCGGACGCGGTGCCGCGAGGTCCACGTGACCGTGGACCTCGCGGCACCGGGCCGCCACGTCATGCTGCGGCGGTGCTCAGGCCGCTTCGACGGGCAGCCACAGTTCGCAGGTCGCGGTGCTGAAATCGGCGGCGCGGTCGAGGATCGCGACGATCGACGGGCCCGGCCGCAGCCGCCACGGGTTGGACGGGAACCACTCGGTGGCCGTGGCGGCCCAGGTGGTCTGCAGCGTCTGCGGGTACGGCCCGGACGTGCGGAAGACCGCCCACCGCCCGGCCGGCACCTCGATGGCGTCGAGGTCGCCGGGCGCGGGCGAGTCGGCGGCCACGGCGACCCCGTGCAGGTAGGTCAGCTCGGTGCCCTCGACCGCGTCGGGATCGACGCCGTCGGTGACCTGCAGCAGGCCGCCGGGCTCGGCGGTGCTGAGGGCCTTCAGCCGCGCGTGCTCCGCCACCGGCAGCGCGGCGATGTGCTGCTGGATGTGCGGGTTGACGCCGTGGTGGATCAGCGGCACCCGGGCTGCGTGCCCGATGAGGCGGAACGCGGGGCGCTCGACGATGCGGGTGTCCATGGGGATGCTCCCTTCGACGGTCAGGCGGAACCTGAGCTGCGGTTGTGTCCGAAGGGGGCCGCCGTCGCGGCGGACGTCGCCCGGGTTGGCGCCGTGCACGGCCCGGAACGCGCGGCCGAACGCCTCGGTCGAGCCGTACCCGTACCGGACCGCGATCCCGAGCAGGTCGTCCTGCCCGCGGACCACGTCGGCGGCGGCCACGGTCATCCGGCGGCGGCGCATGTACTCCGACAGCGGCATGCCCGCCAGCGACGAGAACATCCGGCGCAGGTGGTACTCGGTGGTGCCGAGCGACCCGGCCAGCCCGCCGAGGTCCAGCTCCTCGGTGAGGTGCTGCTCGACGAGGTCGACGAGCCGGTTGAGTGCCGAGATCATGCGGCCTCCCTTCGACCTCCAGCCTGGCCGACGGGCCCCTGCCCGCGCCCGATCGCGCCGGACCGATCCGATCATGCGGCGGGGTGCGGTGTCACGGCGGCGGGCCGGTGCCGCCCCCGCCGGGCTGTCGCGGGGGCGAGCCGCCGGTCCGGGCGGCGAGCCGGTCCAGGTCCGCGCGGATCGCATCGGATTCGTACGGGTCGGGGGCCAGTTCCCGGACGGCCAGGGCCCGGCTGAGGTGCTCGCCGGCCGCCGCGGCGTCGCCCACGGCGAGGTCGATGCGGCCCAGGTGGGCCAGCGCGATGGCCTCCTGGTGCGGGTCGGCCTGCTGCCGGCTGAGGGTGAGGGCCTGGCGGAAGTGCTCGGTGGCCGAGGTGAACCGCTGCCGGGCGTACTCGGTCAGGCCCAGGTTGTTCAGCGTCTCGGCCTCGTAGCGGCGGTCGCCGGTCTGGCGCCGCAGCACCAGGGCGTCATGGAACCGGGCCGTGGCCAGGTCCCATTCGCCCAGGTCGCGGTGGGCCTGGCCGAGCCCGCCCAGCGCGGCGGCCTCCAGCCGCGCGTTGCCGATCTCGCGGCTGGCGGCCAGCGCCCGGCTGAGGTGGTCCAGGGCCAGGTCGGCCCGGCCCATGCGGACGTAGGCGTCGCCGAGGTTGCTCAGGGTCAGCGCGACGCCCAGCCGGTTGCCCTCGGCCAGGTGCAGGGCCAGCGCCTGGCCGTAGGCGTCGACGGCCTCGGGGAAGCGCCGGGCGCTGGCCAGGGTGACCGCGATGTTGTTGCGCACGTGCGCCTCGCCCCGCTTGTCGCCCTGGGTCTGCAGCACCTCCAGGGCCTGGGTCAGGGTGGTCAGCGCGTCGTCGAAGTTGCGGGTCGTCAGGTAAGCCACGCCCAGCCCGCTGCCCATCAGGCCCTCGGCCACCGGGTCCCCGGCGGCGCGGGCGGCGGCCAGGCCCAGGCGGCAGAGCTGGATGCGCTGGGTCCAGTGGCCGCGGGAGTCGAAGAAGCCGGTGACCAGGTAGGTCATCTGCCATGCCGTGCCGGGGCGGCCGTGGTCCATGGCGCAGGTCATGACCGGCAGCAGGTTGTCGCGCTCGCCGTCGAGGAACGACAGCGCCTGGTCGGCCTCGGCCCGGAACGGCAGCGTCGCCGGCGGGTGGTCGATGGCGACGCGGACCCGGTCCCGGCCCCGGTCGACGATCTTGTTGGCGGCGTCGGTGACGGCCAGGTACCAGTCGAGGATCCGGGCGACGATGCCGGCCTGGGCCTGCTCGGGCTCGCCGCGGTGGGCGCATTCGCGCGCGTACAGGCGGATCAGGTCGTGGAAGCGGTAGCGGCCGTTGGCGACCTCGGTGACCAGGTGCACGGCGGCCAGTTCGTCCAGTGCGCGCCGGGCCGCGGCGGGTGCGACGTCGGCCGCGGCGGCGGCCAGGTGCGGGCCGAAGGTGGCGCCCGGGTGCAGGCCCAGCGCGCGGAACACCCGGGCGGTGACCGGCTCCAGCACCTCGTACGTGGTCGCGAAGACCGTGCGCAGGTTGCGGGAGTCGCCCTCGACCGACAGCTCGTCCAGGCGCTCGCCCGTGGTCAGCTCGTCGGTCAGGTCGGCGATGTCGCGCATCGGCCGGGAGGACAGCTTGGCGGCCGCGATCTGCAGGGCCAGCGGCATGCGGTCGCACAGCTCGACCAGCCGGGCGGCGCTGTCGGGCTCGCGGGCCAGCCGGTGCGAGCCCAGCACGGTGTCGAGCAGGTCCAGCGCCTCGTCGGGGCGCAGCGCGTCGAGGTCGACGACTTTGACGGCGTGATGGGTCTTCAGCGCGGTCAGCCGGTGCCGGGAGGTCACCACCAGCAGCGTGGTGGTGTTGGCCGGGACCAGCGGCAGGATCTGCGCGACGGTGCCGGCGTTGTCGGCCAGGATCAGCATCCGCCGGTCGCGGGTCAGGGAGCGGTAGAGGCCGACGCGGTCGAGGCCGTCGGCGGGGCCGCCGCGGTCGGGCTGGTCGAGGCTGGCCAGGACGTGGGCCAGGGCCTCGGCCGCGGGCACCGCGATCGCCGGGTCGTGGCCGCGCAGGTCCAGGTAGACCTGCCCGTCGGGGAAGTCGGCGGCGGCCCGGTGGCCCCACTGCACGGCCAGGGCGGTCTTGCCCATGCCGGCCGCGCCGGAGATGACCACCACCCGGACGGCGGGGTCGGCGGCCACCGCGTCCAGCTGCCGCAGTTCGGCGCGGCGGCCGGTGAAGTGCCCGACCGGGCCGGGCAGCTCGGCGGGGCGGGGGCGGGGCCGGGTGAGCGGCGCCGGTGCCGACGCCAGGACCGGCGGCGGTCCGCGGTGGTCCAGCACGGGATCGCGGCGCAGCATCTGCACGTAGAGGACGGCCAGGTCGGAGCCGGGTTCGGCGCCCAGCTCCTCGCGGAGGTGGACCCGGAGCAGGTGGTACAGGTTGAGCGCGTCGGTGGTCCGGCCGCACCGGTACAGGGCGATCAGCGCGAGTCCGACCAGGCGCTCGTGGAACGGGTACCGCACCAGCAGCCGCTGCAGTTCGCCGACGGCCGCGGTGTGCCGCCCGAGGCGCAGCTCGCCCTCCCACAGGTCGCACAGCGCGGCGAGCCTGACCTCCCCGAGCCGGACCAGTTCCCCCGCGGCCCAGCCGTACGCCTCGGCGCCGGCGAAGGCGTCACCGCGCCACAGGTCCAGCGCGCGGTGCAGCCGGCGCACGGCCGCCGTGTCGGCGCCCTCGGCCAGCTCCTCGCGGGCCAGCCGCACCTCGCGTTCGAAGCGGTGCGTGTCGACGGCGGCGGGGTCGATGGCGAGCTGGTAGCCGGAGTCGTTGGTGTGCACCAGGTCGACCAGGCCGCACTCGTCCAGGGCCTGCCGCAGCCGGGCGATGTGGCTGTGCAGGGTCTTCACGGCCGTACGCGGCGGCTCCTCCCCCCACAGGCCGTCGACCAGCCAGGTCCGGGACACGGTGTCGGGTGCGCCCAGTGCCAGCAGCCCCACCAGGGCGGGCTGGCGGTTGCCGGTGAACACGGCAGGGCCGGCGGGTCCGGTCACCTCGATGGGGCCGAGTAGCCGGATGGGCGGCGGCGGCTCGGCGGGAGCTGATCCGGTCGGTGGCACCTGGGCCTCCTCCGCGACGCAAGGCAGTCATGACTACCGATCTCTTTGCTGAGAATACGAGGTGATCGACAAAGGCGACAACCATCTCGCAGCCGGATGACAGCCGCCAGTTGATAGGAGTCTGCCAATGCGTTGGTGACCACCGGCGCAGTACACGGCAGGAGGATCTCCATGAACACAGAGAGTCGGCCCGCGCGTCGACGCGGTCTGCGACTGGCGCTGGGCGCCGCCCTGGCCGCCCTGGCGGTCGTCTCGGCGGCCGGGGTCGCCGTGGCCGCCGGTGACCACGCACCGCCACCCGCCGGCACCCGCACCGACGCCTTCACCCGCGACCAGGTCGGCGACATCGGTACGGAGCCCAACCCGTCGGCGCTGCCGTTCTGGGCCAGCCCCGACATCAAGGTGTGCGCGACGGCGCTCGGCTGCGCCTCCGACCAGCCGCTGACCGTCGGCGGCACCGCCTACATCTTCATCACGCTGAACAACCCCGGGCCCTACGGCAGCGGCGTCAGCAACGGCGTCATGAACGTCTACTGGACGCTGCTCGGCGGCGCCGCCCAGTGGCCGGCCGACTGGACCCAGATCGGCGCGGTGGCGGTGGCCTCGTCGCCGGGCGTCACCACGATCACCATCCCGTGGGTCAACGTGCCCGATGACGGCCCGGCCCCGGGTGCCCACTTCTGCCTGCTCAGCCGGTGGGTGTCGCCGACCGACCCGTTCACGTTCGAGGGCCCCAACACGGTGGCCAACACGACGGCCAACAACAACATCTCGTGGCACAACGTGGCCCCGATCCCGGTCGTCACCAGCAGCAGCTCCGGCACCACGGTGCCGTTCGCGATCGGCAACGTGGCCGGCGTGCCCACCGCCAACGACCTCGTCTTCGGCGAGGGGGCCGACCGGCACTTCGCGGCCGTCGGCGGCAAGGTCGTGGTGGACCTCGGCGCCAACCTGTTCCAGCGCTGGGTGGCGGCCGGGGCGCGGGGCACCGCGATCCAGCGCATCGGCGGTACGAAGATCGCGATCCTCGACCTGGCCAAGGCGCGGATCGCCGGTATCACCATCAACCCGGGTGAGCGGCCGCAGGTGCTGCTGACGTTCTTCGCCGCCGAGCCGGCCACGGGCGTCTTCCCGATCACGGTCGCCCAGTTCGGTCCCGGTCAGGCGGGTGCGCAGCCGACCGACATCGGCGGCGTCCGCTACGACGTCACCGTCGGACGCGAGCAGGGGTGACCCGCTGACGGCGGGGGCCCTGCCGGGCCGGGGCCCCCGCCGTCGTTCACCTCAGCCCGAACGCGCGGTCGAAGAAGTCCAGGCGGGCCGCGTCCTGGACCGCCTCGCCGCCCTGGTGCCCGTTGAACGGGTACACCTCGATGGCCTTGGGCCCGGCGTAGCGGTGGTAGGCGGCGTACACGGTCGACGGCGGGCAGCTGGCGTCCATGTGCGCCACGCTGAACAGCGCCGGGACCGGGGCCCGCGCGGCGAACAGCACTCCGTCGAAGTAGGAGAGCGTATGGAAGACCTGCCGCTCGCTGTCGCGGTGAACCCCGAGGTAGCCGGCCAGCTCTGGGTAGGGCCCGGCCGTGGCCAGCTGCGCGCCACGGCGCATGTCGCACAGGAACGGGACGTCCGGTGCGGCCGCGACCAGGCCGGGCACCAGCGCGGCGACGGCAAGGGCCAGGCCGCCGCCCTGGCTCTCGCCCGTGACGGCGACCCGATCGGGGTCGACCAGCGGGTGGGTCCGGGCGGCGGCCACGGCCCGGACCGCGTCGGTGATGACCCGCCGGTAGTAGTACGTGCGCGGGTCGAGCACGCCGCGGGTGAGGAAGCCGGGGAAGTGCGGGTCCGCCCCGGCCGGATCGGGGGTATGGCCGTGCCGCCAGCCGCTGCCCTGGCCGCGTACGTCCATGAACAGGTGCGCGTACCCGGCGGCGGCGTAGAGCAGGCACTGGTGGGCCAGCCCTCGCCCGCCGCCGTAGCCCGGGAACTCCACCACGCACGGCAGCGGCCCGGTCGCACCGGCGGGCACGGCCAGCCACGCCTTGACCGGGTCGCCGCCGAACCCGGCGAAGGTGGCGTCGTACACCTCGACGGTCCGCCGCCACGCCGGGGCGAACACCGCGTCCAGCGGCCGCGACGCCGCCTCGGCCAGCGTCCGCGCCCAGAACTCGTCGAAGTCGTCCGGCGCCCGCAGGGTGCTGCGGTAGGCCTCGGGGTCCCGTTCGGTGATCGGCACCGGGTCAGCCCTTCACGCCCGTGTGGGCCAGGCCCTCGATGAACTGCCGCTGCGCGATGACGAACACGGCCAGCACCGGCAGCGCGGTCATCGACGCCGCCGACAGCTGCACGTCCCACATCGGGCCGCCGTAGGCGTCGACGAACTGCGTCAGCGCCTGCGGCAGCGTGAACTTCTCGGCCGAGGACAGGAACACGATCGGTTCGAGGTACAGGTTCCAGCTGTGCAGGAACGTGAAGATCGCCACCGCGCCCAGCGCCGGGCGGGCCAGCGGCAGCGCGATCCGGCGGAACAGCGCGAACCGGCCCAGCCCGTCCACCCGGCCCGCCTCCTCCAGCTCGTACGGCAGGGCCAGGAAGAACTGGCGCATGATGAACGTGGCCAGCACGCTGGGTGCGCCCAGGACCGGCACCAGGATCAGCGGCCAGTGCGTGTCGACCATGCCCCAGCCGTGGAACATCTGGAACAGCGGCACGATGGTGACCTCGCTCGGGATGAGCAGCCCCGTCAGCACCACCAGGAACAGCACGTTCGCGCCCCGGAACCGGATGCGGGCGAACGCGTACCCGGCCATGGCCGACACCGCCAGCGTGCCGACCGTGACCAGCGCCGCGATGTACATGCTGTTGAAGTACTGCCGGGCGAACGGCTGCAGCGTGAACGCCTCCCGGTAGGCGTCGAGGCTGAACGTGTCGGGCCACAGCGTCGGCGGGAACGCGAAGACCTCGTTCACCGGCTTGACCGACGAGGTCAGCATCCACCAGGTCGGGAACAGGAACGGCAGCGCCAGCAGGCACAGCACGCCGTAGACGGCGGTCTTGGCCCTACGACTCATGGAAGACCCACTTCCTGCGCATGCGCCACTGCGCGACGGTCAGCAGCAGCACGATCGCGAACAGCAGCACCGACAGCGTCGCGCCGTAGCCGAAGTGATGGAACTGGAACGCCTGCTGGTACAGGTAGTAGACGAGCACCGTGGTGGAGGTCCCCGGGCCGCCCTGGGTGAGCACCGCGATCTGCGCGAACACCTGCAGCGACCCGACCACCGTGATGATCGAGGTGAGCAGGATGGTCGGACTGATCATCGGCACGGTCACGCTGCGGAACTGCCGCCACCGGCTGGCGCCGTCGACGGTGGCCGCCTCGTACAGGCTGCCGGGCACGCCCTGCAGCGCCGCCAGGAACAGCACCATGTTCAGGCCGACGTTCTTGACCACCTGCACCACGATCACCGACACCATCGCGGTGCCGCCCTCGCGCAGCCAGTTCGGACCGTCGACGCCGACGGCCTTGAGCAGGCCGTTGACGCCGCCGTCGTCCTGGAGCAGGAAGCCCCACACGATGGTCCAGGCGACCAGGCTGACCACGACGGGGGAGAAGAACACGGTGCGGAAGAACGTCGTGCCGCGCAGCCGCTGGTTGAGCAGCACCGCCAGCAGCAGCGCCAGGGTCAGGTTCAGCACCACCAGGCCGACCGAGAACAGGCCGGTCGCGGCCAGCACGTCGCCCAGACGCGGGTCGTCCAGCAGGGCCTGGTAGTTGTCGGTGCCGGTGAAGGTGAAGGTGTCGGCGAGCACGTTCCACTCGTGCAGGCTGTACCAGGCGGTCAGCGCCAGCGGGGTGAAGACGAACAGCACCGACCCGATGAGCTGGGGGGCGATGAACAGGTAGCCGGCGAGGTGGTCGCGCCGGCTACCGGTCCAGAACGGTCGTTTCACTTGCTCAGCAGGGGGTTGATCGCGGTGCAGACGCCGCCGAGCACGGTCTTGACGTCGGCGTCGGCCTTCCACAGCGGGTCGAGCGCCGACCGGACCGCCTGGGCGATCTCGGCCTGGCCGCTATGGCTGGGTTTGACCACCCCGGTACTGATGCCGTTGATCACCACCGACTGCAGCTGCTCGGGCTTGAGCAGCGGGTTGGTCTTGGCCAGGGTGTCGGCGGTCAGCAGCGAGGTGCGCGGCGGCGGGAAGTACGCCGCGAGCTTCGCCGAGTTCTCCGGGTTGGTGAAGAAGGCCAGGAAGTCCGCGGCCACGTCCGGGCTCTTGCCCTTGCGCAGCGCCCCGAGACCGGCCTGCCCGATCACCGAGTAGCCGCCCTTGGGCCCGCTGGGCAGCGGCACCAGGTCCCAGCCGAACTTCGCGTCCTTGAGCAGCGAGGCCCGCGAGATCTGGGTGATGGTCATCGCGGCGTCACCGGCGAAGAAGTCTGCGGTCGTGCCGGGTCCGGGCAGAGCCTGGTCGGTGAAGATCGCCTTGTGCAGGAACGTCATCGCGTCGACCATCGGCTGCTGGTCGAAGCCGCAGGTCCTGCCGTCGGCGCTCCAGGCCTGCGCGCCCCAGCCGGTCCACACGGTGGCCAGGTTGTCCCAGGTCTTGTAGTCGAAGTCGCGGACGACCAGGCCGCCCTTGCCGTTCTTGGCGTGCGAGGCCGAGGCGGTGGCGACCGCCTTGTCCCAGGTCCACTCGTTCTTGGCGATCAGCTGCGCGGGGGTGGGCTGACCGGCGGCGGTGAGCAGGTCGTTGTTGACGAACACCCCGAACGGCGAGGTGCTGAACGGGTACGCGTACAGCTTGCCGTCGTTCTTCCACAGGTTCGTGGCGGCCGGGCTGAGGTCGGCGGTGTCGTAGCCGTCGGCCTTGGCCAGGGTGTCGTCCAGCGGCAGCAGCGCGCCGGAGCCGACGAAGTCAGGTGCCGAACTCTCCAGCACCCAGGCCAGGTCCGGGCCGTTGCCGCCCGCGATCTGGGTGGTCAGCGTGGTGGTGTAGCTCTCGAACGGGATCGGATCGAACTTGACCTCGGTGACCCGGGGGTTCTTCGCCTTGTACGCGTCGGCGATCTCGTTGAACAGCTTCAGGTGCGCCTCGTTGGAGGTCCACACCGTCATCCGCAGCGAGACCGGGCCGGTCGACGCCTCGGGCTCGTCCGCGCCGCAGGCGGCCAGACCGAGCGTCAGCAGACCGGCGGTGGCGGCGGCGAGCAGGCCGCGTATTCTCATCAGGAACTCCAACTCCATAGTCGGAAACACTCAGTAACCGGACACGTCGGGCCAGCGCAGCTCGACGCCGTCGCGGACCAGCTGTGCCTGGAACCCCGAGAGCAGCTCGGGGCTGTTGCGCACGCCTCGCGGCGTGGTCTCGTGCGACAGGCTGTACGCGGCCAGCGCCCCCGCGACCTCACCGACGTTCCACTCGACCGGATGCAGCCGGAACGAGCCGTTGGTGATGTGGGTGGTGCCGATGTTCTTGCCCGCGGGCAGCAGGTTCTCCATCCGGCGCGGGATCAGCGCGCCGAGAGGGATCTCGAAGGGGCAGGACCCGACGTCGATGTAGTTGTCGCCGCCGGTGGAGGGGTGCAGGTCGATGCGGTACATGCCGACCCCGACCGCGTCGTGGTAGGACACCGCGCCCTTGTCGCCGCGTACGGCCAGCGACAGGTCCTGCTCGACCACGGTGTACTCGGCCCGGATCCGCCGCGACTCGCGGATGTAGGGCGCGACCGCCAGGCCGTCGGCCGAGCCGCCGGTGACGTCGCCGCGCAGCCGCAGCCCGGGGAACCCGGCCTCGGTCTGCAGCCAGTAGAGGACCGACAGCGACAGCTGCCGCGCGTTGGCCAGGTGCTCCGCCGCGTCCGGCACGTCGATGACCGGGCCCTCGAAATAGTCGATCATCGGCCAGTTGACCAGGCAGATGTCGCTGTCGTACGTGCCGGGCGCGAACAGCTTGCGGGCCGCGATGCGCCGGAACGTCCAGAGGTTGCCGTCGCCGGGGCTCAACCGCTGGTCCGCGACGACCGACAGCGGGTCGTCGTCGGGGTTCGGGGTGAAGCTGCGCTCGCTGATCGCCAGCGTGCGCGGGTTGGGGGAGCGGAACGACAGCAGCCGGTCGCCCCAGAAGTCCGGCCGGTACGCGCGCCAGAAGTCGTACTGGGCGGGCTTGTCGATGGTGTGGTCGCCGTCGACGTGGTCGATCGCGAAGCACACCGACACCGCCTGCATGTTCATCGGCTGCGCCGCATCCGGTGCGCTCGGCTCGCCGGTGTCGTGGCGGGACTCGAAGCCGGTGACGTACTCGGTGCCGGTCAGCGGCAGCAGCTCGCCGGTCTCGGTCGCGTCCAGCACGTACGCAGCCTCGATGGTGATTTCTTCGCCGGTGCGGCAGTGCTGCACGGTCACCGCGCCGACCCGGTCGCCGTCCACCTCGGCGGCCACCGGCCGGTACGGCTGCAGCACCGTCAACCGCCCCGACGACCGGTACGGCGCCAGCATCGCCTCGATCACCGCCACCGCCACCCGCGGCTCGTGGCACAGGCGGCTGACGTGCCCGCCGCCGGGGTTCAGCTCGCGCCACGCCCGCGCCGCCGGCGTCAGCGGGTAGTGCCGCCGGTAGTGGTCGCGGATGCCCTCGCGCAGCGCGCGGTAGCTCGCGGTCACCCCGAACTGCTCCACCCAGCTGTGCTCGTCCGGGGGGACGGCCTGGCTGGTCAGCTGGCCGCCGAGCCAGTCGTACTCCTCGGTGAGCACGACCCGGCGACCGGCCCGCAGCGCACCCAGCGCCGCCGCGACGCCGCCCAGGCCGCCGCCGACGACCAGGATCTCAGCCCGCATGTCAGATACCTCTTTCGATGAGCGTGGTGCCGGGCACGACCTCGCACGGCAGCAGCCGCTGGCGCGGTCCGGGCGTGCCCTCGATGACCGCCATCAGGACCTCGACGGCCTGGGCGCCCATCGCCTGCCGGGGGATCCGCAGGCTGGTGAACTCGGTCTCGGTGGCCGGCGCGGCCCGGGTCGGCTCGCCGAGCGTCGCGATGGACAGCCGCACCCCGCGCGAGCGGGCCAGCTCGTGCAGCGCCACCCCGTCGGCGTGCTCCTCGGCCAGCACCGCCGTAACCCCGGCGGCCAGCGCGGCGTCCAGCGCCGCGGCCAGGTCCGGGCCGGGCTCGGTGGCCTCCGCGGGTGTACCGGAGGGTTCGCGGGTGGGGTAGTGCACGCCGGTGACCCCGGCGCCCGCGACGGCGGTGCGGAACCCGCGCATACGGTCGGCCCACGACTCCGGTCCGGCGCCCTGGCCCAGGTACGCCAGGCGCTCATGGCCCAGCTCGACGGCCCGGCGCACCAGCACCGCGACCGCGGCTGGGTAGTCGGCGCCGACGCTGGGCACCGGGCCGCCCGCGTCGTCGCGGCGGCCGATCGACACGAACGGCACCTCCTCGGCCAGCAGCCGGGCCAGGTCGGAGCGGTCCAGCGAGCGGCCCAGCAGGATGCTGCCGTCGGCCAGGCGCAGCCGGTTGTCCTGGTGGAAGATGCGGCGCTGGCCGTCGACGACCGGCGCGCTGGTCAGCAGCAGCAGGTCGCAGCCGAGCTGCTCGGCCTGCTGCTCGATGCCGACCAGGAACGGGTGGTAGAAGTCGCTGTTGGCGCTGGGGAACACCGGCTCGTAGGTGAACACGCCCAGGATGCGGTTGTGCCGGGCGGCCAGCCGCCGCGCGATCGGGTCGGCGACGTAGCCGGTCTCGGCGATCGCGCGCAGCACCCGCTCGCGGGTCTCGGCCGACAGCTTCACGCTGTCCTCGGCGCGCCCGTTGAGCACGAGCGAGACGGTGGCCTGGCTGACCCCGGTCATCCGGGCGATGTCCTGCTGGGTCACCCGCCTGCGGGCTGCTCCGGTCACGGTACGTGTCCAATCCTCTGGCTAATGCGCATTAGTTGTTTCGGTGAGATGACATATTGCTGCCGCCCTCCGGGTTCGTCAAGACCTCGGCGGCAAATCGAGCGCGATCGAATCTCCTGAACTAATTCGTATTAGCCCCTTGACGCACCCGCGCGCCGACGCCCAGACTTCCGGTTACTTTCGGTTAACTCCATCGACAGGAGGCACCACCGATGAACCCGTCCCTCAACCGGCGGCAGCTCCTCAAGGGCACCGCCGCGGTGGCGGCCGGCGGGCTCGGCGCGGCCACGCTGCTCGGCGGCACCGCCCACGCCGCCCCGGCCGGCTTCCCGACGTACAAGTACCTCGGGACCCCGTTCACCAAGGCCAACCTGCGCTACAACCCCACCGGCGAGCTGATCTTCCCGTGCATCCGCGGGGTGTACGACAAGCTCGCCGCCCCGCTGGCCCGGTACTACCTCTACTACGCCCCGCACGACGCCCCCGGCGGCATCTGCCTGGCCTACGGCAACTCGCTGGGCGGCCAGTTCACCGAGTACCCGAACAACCCGATCGTGAAGAACGTGTGGTCACCGCACTACTCGGTGAGCCACGTGTCGTCGCCGCACGTCATCTGGAACGCCGCGAACTCGAAGTTCTACCTGTACTACCACGGCGAGAACCACACGACCCGGATGGCCTGGTCCACCGACGGCGTCAACTTCACCTACTTCGGGCGGGTGCTGCACACCGGCGTCATCCCGGGCGCCACCGAGACGTCGTACGCCCGGGTGTTCGAGCACGCGGTGCCCGGCCTCGGGAACAAGTACGTCATGGTGTTCATGGGCGTCACCGGCGGTACCCGCAAGATCTTCTGGGGGTGGTCGGCCGACGGCAAGTCCTGGTCCTACGACCCCACCCCGCTGGTCACCCCCGGCCCGGACGGGCAGACCGACATCTCCGGCGCACACCTGCTCAAGCGCAACGAAACCGCCTACATCGTCTACCACGGCGGCAGCGGCGACATGTACCTCACCGAGGTCGGCAACAGCTTCGACCGCGAGGTGCACCTCGGGGTGTTCCACTACGCCCTGGACGGCGCTCCCGACCGGGGCCGCAGCGCCGCCCCGTCCTTCGGCACCGACGGCGGCGTGCAGTACATGTTCTACGAGGCAGGACCCCGCCTCGACGCCACCATCGCGGTCGCCCGCGCCGTCTGACCGGCGCCCGATCGGTACGGCCGGCTGCCGTCGGACCGGCGGTGCGCCGGTCCGACGGCAGGCGCGTGACAGGTTGCCGACGAAGGCCCGCGACAGGCCTGAACTGATCGGCAACCCGACAGCCTGGATCTTGTTTCGGGGCTACCGTCGCGGTGACCACCCCTGGAGGAACAGTGTCACCTCGCCGTCTCGCCGCTCTCGCCGCCGCGGCTGCCACCGGACTGCTGGTGCTGGCCGCACCAGGCATCGCCGCGGCGTCCGTATACCTGTCGAACGACTCGGTCACCCTGTCGGCCACGCCGCAGTCCTACCACTACAGCACTACCGACACCTACTGGTCGGTGGTCGCGCTGCAGTCACCGGGCAGCGGCGACTTCGACCTCGCGCTCTCCGGCGGCGGCACCGCCCTGGGCACCAGCACGCAGGGCACCGGCCGCACCGACTTCATCGCGGTCAACTCCAACAGCGGGTTCCGGCCGGTCGGCCGCTACCTGGCGACGGTCACCGCGTACAGCGGGTCGGGGACCTACTCGGTCGAGCGCCAGACCGGGGCGAGCACGATCGTGCTGCCGGCGGTCACGCACCCGGGCAGCACCGGCGCGTCCGATCCGGACCTGGCCTTCGCGGTCCTGGCCGATCACGACATCGTCTCCATCGCCGACATCTGGCTCACCTCTGGCCAGGCGTTCTGGGCCACCACACCCACCGCAGCCCAGCATCTCTACCTGGTCAGCAGCACAGCGGGTACGCCGTCCACCTACGTCCGCAACCGGACCGCCGCAGCGTCCGGCCAGTCGGCGGCGGTCGTCGACGGGTGTACGAAGTACACGGCCACCGTCACCGGATGGCATGCCCTGGTGTTCGTCGGGGACCGGGAACCCGAGCTGCCGCAGGTGCCCGAGGACGGCATCGCGCACGCGTTGAAGCTGGTGGACCCGGCGACCCCGAACACGTGCCCGGTGAGGAACTTCCCAGCCGCCACCCCGTGACACGACCGCCGCCGCGACTCGACCCGAGTCGCGGCGGCGGTTTGATTCAGCAGCTCAAGCGCACTCCACCCCAACTGCCGTGGTCATAGGCGTTGCCGTCACCAGCGTCGGCGACCACCAGCCGGAGCGTGGACCGACCGGCCACGCTCACGTCCACCGTGGCGGCGGCCCCGGCGCGCAGCGTGGGGCTCGTCCAGAGCGTGACCCCGTCCGCGACCACCGTGAAGACCGAGCTGGCCGCCGCCGACGTCACCTCGCCGTCGATCCCGACCACCGCCGTGAAGCGCTGGCAGGTGCCGTTGAGCGCGAGCGCGATGTCGCTGGCGGCGTGCGTACCGATGCCCTTGACGTAGCTGACGCCGCCGACCACCGGCACGACGCCGTCACCGGTGGCGGTCTCGCCGTTGGACTGGTCGCGCTCGGCCGCGCCCCAGCCGTTGCTGGACGAGGTCCAGGCCAGGTCGGAGGCGTTCGACCCGGTGCCGGCCGTGGTGCAGGTGAGCGTCGCCGCGCCCCAGTCGCCGTGGTCGTAGTCGATGCCGTTGCGGCCGTCGGCGGCCCGCAGCTCCAGCGTCGCGTACCCGGCCGTGGGCACGCTCAGCGTGGTCGCGCCCTGGCTGGCGGTCTTGACGTCGGTGTAGGCCAGCAGCTTCCCGTCCCCGTAGACCTGGAAGCGGACGCCCGCGGCCGCGCTGCTGACCTCGTCGTCGATGCCGACCTGGGCGGTGAACAGCGGGCAGGCCCGCCCCAGCCACAGGTGCACCGAGCTGTCGGCGTGCACGCCGACGCCCTTGGCGTACGTGGTGCCGTTGATGGTCAGGGTGGTGCCGTCCCCGGCCGCCTGCTCCTTGTTGGACCGGTTGCGCTCGGCCGGACCCCAGCGGTTGGTCGAGGCCAGCCAGGCCATGTCGCCGACCTGGTACGTCCCTGCGGCCGGGGCGGCCTGGGTGGTGCCGGACCGGCTGATCCGGTACATGACCACGCCGTGCGAGGCGACGCTGCCCGAGACTGCGCCGGTGCTGGTGGACGTGGCACCGGACCAGAGGTTCTTCAGGTTGTAGCTCGACGACCCGCCCAGGCCGAGCTCGGCCGCGCTGGTCGCGACCGTGGCGGTGGCGGCCGTACGGTTGAACAGCACCACCGCGACCGAGCCGTCGGACATCGGCTTGGCCCAGACCTCGGTCTCGCCGTCGTCGCGCACCCGCCGCCCCTGGGAGCCGCCCCAATCCTGGTCAACCGCGATCACGTCGGCGTTGCGGACGATGGACAGGGTGGTGTCGTTGACCGAGCGCAGGTCGTTGCCCAGCAGCAGCGGCGCGTTGAGCAGCGCCCAGAGGCTGAAGTGCGACGTGTACTCGGCGGTGGTCATGCCGCCGTTGCCGACCTCCAGCATGTCCGGGTCGTTGTAGGCGCCCCGGCGCGCGAACGGCTCCAGCCCGGCCTGCTGGTCCAGGATGCCGGTCATGCTGTTCCACGAGTCGCTGATGTCACCGGTGGTGCGCCAGAGGCTGCCGCCCACGTTCGGCCCGAAGATCCACGGCGTGTCGTCGCCCCAGTTGCAGATGCTGTAGACGATCGGGCGCCCGGCCGCCTTCAGCGCGTCGCCCATCGCCTTGTACCGCTGGATCGCGGGTCGGCCCAGGTTGTTGCAGTTGTCGTACTTCAGCAGGTCGACGCCCCACGAGGCCCAGGTCTGCGCGTCGACGACCTCGTGGTCGAGGCTCGCGGGCAGCCCCTGGCAGGTCGCGGTGCCGGCCGAGGAGTAGATGCCGAGCTTCAGGCCCTTGCCGTGTACGTACGCGGCCAGGGACGCGATGCCGGAGGGGAAGCGGACGGGGTCGGCCTGGAGCCGGCCCTGGGCGTCGCGGGTGGGTGCCATCCAGCAGTCGTCGATGTTGACGTACCGGTATCCGGCGGTGTCGAGGCCCTTGGCCACGATCGCGTCGGCGGTCGCCCGGATCAGGTTCTCGTCGATGTTGCAGCCGAACCGGTTCCAGCTGTTCCAGCCCATCGTCGGGGCCGTGGTCTGGACCACCGGGGTGGACGCCTGGGCGGGCGGGCCCACCGGTGCGATCGCCGCGGTCAGCCCGACCGCGAGCAGGAGAGCGAGTCTGCGCACGATTCCTCCTGGGACGGAGTGTGTTCGATGGCGACATGGCGCCTTTTTCCGATATCGAACACAGTGAATTTGTTGTACTCCCAGACATCGAAGATCGCAATAACGTTCTACTGCCCGCCGACTGTGCCCGGCGGCGGCTGCCCCGTTCGGGCACAGTCGGCGTCGGCGCCGGTCAGGCCGCCGCGACGAGCACGCGCGAGCCCTGGTGCGCCTCGGCCGAGCAGTCGAGCAGCAGCGCGGCCACGTCCGCCCGGGGCACCGTCGGATTGCCGCGCAGCGGGCGCCCGGTGGCGTTCACCGTCCGCCCGCTGCCCGGTCCGTCCGTGAGCGTCACCGCGCGGACCACGGTCACCGGGTTCGGCACCCCGGCCAGCAGCCGCTCGGCCGCACCGAGTTGCCGGTACGCCGTACGCAGTGAACTCGTACCGATGACGGCCCTGGCGATCCACGGCAGGCGCTGCCACGACTCGCCGACGCCGACGGCGCTGAGCAGCACCAGCCTGGTGCTGGGCGGCACGGCCGGGAGCAGGGCGCGCACCGCTGCCGGCACGACGTCGGACCGGCCCGCGACACCACTCCACGGGTGACCGCGCCGGTAGCGCAGCCCGGCGCAGACGACGACCGCGTCCGGGGCCGGGCTCACCGCCTCGGCCACCGCCACCGGATCGTCGATCTGTCCGGTCACGACCCGCAGGCCGCTGCGGCCCGGCAGGTCGGCGGGCAGCCGCCCCGCGTCGCGGACCAGGACGGTCACCTGCCGACCCTGGGCCAGGGCCTGCCGGACCACGAGGGCGCCGACCCGGCCGGTGGCGCCGAGCACGGTGATGCGAATGGACATGTGGCTCCTCACCTTCAACCCATCGCCGGTGCGTGGGTACGGTGCATGCCACACCTTCGAGTCGACTCGAAGTCAAGCGAGCGGGAGCGTGCCGTGGCCGAGCCGAGCACCGCGCAGTGGACCGTGGCGGAGTTCGCCGCCCGGTCGAAGGTGCCCGCCACCACGCTGCGCTACTGGGACGCCGAAGGGCTGCTGGTGCCGCAGCGGCTGGTCAACGGCCATCGCCGGTACCAGGCGGCGGACCTGGACCGGGCCGAGATGATCAGGTTGTGCCAAGGGCTGGGCGCCAGCGTCGAGGAGATAATGCTGATCCTGGACGCCTCCGATCCGCAGCAGCGGGCACGGTACGCGGCGGGCAAGCTGCCCGAGGTGATCGAGAAGATCGCGCTGCTGCGTACCGCCGAAGCCCTGCTGCGCCACCTCGCCGACTGCGCCCACCCTGACGCCGAGAGCTGCCGCGCCTGGATGCGCGCGCACCTGCCCTGACCGGGCAGGCTACCGCCGGTGCGCGGATCCGGTGCGCTTCGGGCTGTGCGCGCCGTAGAGGTTGACGCGGTGATCGACCTGGTGGCGCGGGGTGCGCTCGAGGAACAGCTCCGGCGTCGCGGCGGCGTTGGCGATGTTGACCGTCCACTCCTCATACCACCAGTTCGCCGTGCACTGGCAGCCCCGGAACCGGAAGTTGGCCTCGTAGCGGGCCGCCTCGCCGGGTGCCAGCGTGAACAGGCGGCGCGATGCCCACAGGCGCGGATACACCGCTGAGGTGGGTGCCGCATGCACCGTGATGCCGTCGTCGGAGCTGCTCAGATCGAGCGACATGGTCTTGGCGGCGCCGGCACCGGACCAGACGCGCTCGAAGAGCCGGTAGCCGCCCGAAGGGCTCGCGGTGACATCGTGGCCGACCACGGCGTCGTCGGGCAGATCCTCGGGCAGGGGTAGCACCCTGGGCACCTGCCGTCGCAGGTCGGCGTGGGCGGCACCACGTTCGTCCGGCCGCAACGTCACCCGGATCCGGTCAACTACCCGGCCCTGAAGGGCCAGGCTTGCAGGTCTCTCGTCCTGGCTGGCTACGAGGTGAGGCCGCGTGCGGGCGATTGACTGCGCCCCAGTCCTCGACACCGCGTTGGGCGATGTTGAGGGCCGCATTGTGATCGGCGTGGGCAACGACCCCGCACGATCGACAGGTGAACGTTTCCTGATCGGGCCGGTTGCGTTTGTCGCGGTGCCCGCACCGGTTGCAGGTCTGGGAGGTGTAGCGCGGGTCGACCTGGACCAGTGGGACACCAGCTCGGTGTGCCTTGTAGGTCAGGAACGCGCCGAGTTGGTGGAAAGACCATGAGGAAAGGGTGACCCGTTGGGGCTTTCGGAGCCGGACCCGGTCGCGGATGCCCGTCAGTTTTTCGACGGCGATGCCGCGGCCGGTGCGTGCAGCCTCGGTCACGATGGTCTTGGCGATGAGGTGGTTGACGTTCGCGGCGTGGCGCGTTTCCTTGCGGCGGCGCCGGGCCAGCAGCCTGCGCGCCGACTTCGTGGATTTGGTCTGCAGCCGTTTTCGCAGCCTCTGCTGGCGGCGGCGGTAGCCGTTGAGCCGTGTTCCGGCATGGCGGTTGCCGTCGGAGTCGTAGGCGATGTTGGCGATGCCCATGTCCACGCCGAGGAAGCCGTCAGGTTCGTACGTCGCCTGCTCGGCTACCTCGACCGTGGCGTACAGAAACCACATGCCGTCGCGGTGGACCAGGTCGCACTCCCCGAGCGGCAGGCTTGCCACGGCTTTGAGCTGTTGCGGTGACCCGGTGTACGCCACGCCCTTGCATCGGCCGTCGACAGTCCAGATCGACACGGTACCGGCGTCTGCCTGCCAGGACAGCATCCGCGCGTCGTAGGGCTGCGCGGCATCCCATCGAAATGACACCGGCCTAGACTCGGCGTCACGGCGGCGTTTTGATCCAGGCCTGCCGAGGTTGCCGGCCCGGATGTTGGACGACAGCGTCTTGTACGCGTCGCTGACCTTCTTGATCACGTGCTGGGCCGCTTGCGCGCCGAGCCGATGCTCGCCCTTGACCGCTTGGTAGACGTCTCTGCGCAGGTCGTAGTTGCGATAGACGCCGGTCCGGCGTGCCACGGCGGCCGCTTCACAAGCCGCCGTGTTGCAGGCTCGCAGGGTCGCTTCCAGCGACGACGCCTGCTGCGGCGTGGGCTGGAGCTTGACCTGCACCACCAGCTTCACGGCTTCACCGTAGCATTTGGTCTGTGTCACCACGATGGACGCCTGACAGTGAGGATGTAGGAGCGGGTCACCTGGGCGGTCTGACCCACCGCCTGACCGACGATTTCTGTCCTCGTGAGGATTCGTCGACCGTCCGGGTGCCCGTTCCTGCACGTCACTGGTCGGGCATGTGACTTCATAGGAGCCTGTGCAAGAGGTCCCGTCACTGTCTTGTCCGCCGTCCCGGCGGGTGCGTGCCGACTCTGTTCGGTGCAAGCGAAAGAGGCGACGGTTCCAGCATGGCAGCCAAGAAGCGCCCGGTCACGGGCGGGATAGACACCCACGGCAAGACCCACCACGCCGCCGTGATCGACCAGACCGGCCGGGTACTGGCAGACCAGCAGTTTCCCGCGACTGCGGCGGGCTACCGGCAGCTACTGGCCTGGCTGCGCTCACACGGGCGGCCGGTCAAGGTAGGGATCGAGGGCACCGGCGCCTACGGAGCCGGCCTGGCCCGCTACCTGACCGGCGAAGGCGTCGACCTGGTCGAGGTCGACCGGCCCGACCGCAAGACCCGCCGGACCAAAGGCAAGTCCGACCCGATCGACGCCGTCGCCGCAGCCCGCGCCGCACTGTCCGGACAGGCGACCGGAACACCTAAGACCCGCACCGGCCCGGTCGAGGCCATCCGCGCCCTGCGCGTGGCCCGCCGGGGCGCGGTCAAGGCACGCACCGCGGCGCTCAACCAGCTTCACGGCCTGATCACGGCGGCACCCGAGGACATCCGCGCCGACCTGGCCGGACTGAGCACCGCCATGACGGTCACCGCCTGCGCAGGCCTGAACTGCGACGACACCGCCATGACCGACCCGGCCCAGGCGACCAGGGCCGCACTGGCCGCGGTCGCCGGCCGCGTCCAGGCTCTCGACGCCGAGATCGCTCAAGCCGACCGGCGGCTGCGTCCGGTGATCGCCCGCACCGCGCCACGGCTGAGCGCGCTCAAGGGCGTCGGCCCGGAAGTCGCCGGACAGCTGCTGGCCACCGCCGGTGACAACCCCGACCGGCTGCGCTCGGAAGCAGCCCTGGCACACCTGTGCGGCGCCGCGCCGATCCCCGCCAGCTCCGGACGCACCGACCGCCACCGCCTCAACCGCGGCGGCGACCGGGCCGCCAACAGCGCCCTGCACACCATCGCGCTCTGCCGCATGCGCTGGGACCCACGCACCCGCGACTACGTCGACCGACGCACCAAGCAGGGTCTGACCAAGAAAGAGATCATGCGCTGCCTCAAGCGCTACATCGTCCGCGAAGTACACGAAGCGCTACTGGCCGACTTCGCCGCGATCACAAGCGCTTGACATCCATAGGAGCATCAGGCGAGCACATCGCGACGCTGACTCGGCCGCGCCGCAACCGCGGCGTGGCCGAAGGGCGGCGATGCTGCGTAATCGACTCGTGCCCGAGCCGCCGGGAAAACCCCCAATCGGGTAACGGCGAACTGTCCGTGACGGGGCCACTCTGTGTCGTAAGGATTGAGTACGATCTCGGGGACACGAAGGGGGTCGATGTGGTCGAGCTGGTCCCGGGAGTCGGGCGTGGATCGTTGTTGCAACGCGAGCTTCTTGATCCGTCGCGGGCAGTTGAGGTCGGCGGCGTGTACCGCTTGGATTACGAGCGAGCGCTGGTTCTGACCGCCGACAAGTGGAAGGCCGATGCTGGTGGCATCCCGCCATTCTGCTTCCTGCTGGCGACGGCACGTGACATCTCCGGCCGCAAGGTTAGCGATCCTGACGATGATGAGGTTCTTCTCCTGCGCGTCGAAGGAGTCGCGAACCTCGCGATGGAACGCGATCTGCTGAGCGTGCGCGAAGAGGCTCTGCGGCAAGCCTTGGTCGGTGGGCGCATACCCACGACCGACGACGTACTTGGCATCGACCCGTACACGAAGGAACGGATCTCCTTCACTGGCCTGGATTGCCGCATCCTCGGCACCTTCTACGAGGAGCAGCTCGACGGCGAGATGGTCCTGGACTGGGGACATGACGTCGACAACTTCTACGCTACCGCTACGTACCGCGTGTACAAGCCCATTGGCGATGGGCTGTCCTCCATCGCCTCCTATCTCAAGCCCGTCGCGGACCAGAGTGTCCAGCGTGTGCGGATCGGCGTCGTGCGGTACTCCTCGACGCGGCGTCGCGCTCGGGCCGCAGGCCACGCTGACGCAGCAGTCGAGATCAACGTCGAGGACTTCGTCGGCCAGAAGACCGGCATGTTCGGCATGACCCGGATGGGCAAGTCCAACACGATGAAGACCGTGACCGCCCGCGTGTTCATGGTGTCCGAACGGCGCAGGCGGATGGGCGAGGCACCAATCGGACAACTGATCTTCGACCCGCAAGGCGAGTACGCCAACCCGAACACCCAGGACGGCACGGAGATCGCGGCCATCGGCCCGAATCACGTGAGCATCTACAAGTTCGGCGCGGATGGCTCGCAGTCGCACGTGCGGCCGCTCGGCATCAACTTCTTCGATCCCCAGCAAATCGGCGCGGTGCAGGCCATGGTGGCGGGCGAGCTTGCTGACAGCTCGTCGGGATACGTGCAGGACTTTGCGCAGGCAAGCTTCGAGGACGACCGCAGCGACCGCCGTGCCACGGCGTACGCACAGCGAGGGCGTCTGGCCTTGTACGCGTCCCTGCTGAAGGCTGGCTTCAAGCCGCCGACCGGGTACAGCGTGCTCGTGCCGGTGAAGAAGGAGCTTCGCGAGGCCATCGACCCCCCGAAGCCAGCACCCAGCGACGGTGAGGAGGAGGCCAAGGAGCCACTTCTGCGGCTGTTGCCTAACGGAAACGGCATGTGCGCGATCCGTGCCGAGAACATGATTGAAGTGGTTCAGAAGGTTATCGACTTGCGGGAGGCAGGCAGCGTCGCGGCGAAGGAGTTCACCGATGACGTGCGCTGGCAGTCGACGGAGCCGATCTTTACCGGGCAGTCCCTGAGTAGCCGGGTCCGCGGCTACCGTAACTTGATCAAGCTCAACCGTTTCCACAACGAGAACACCAAGCGCGATGTCGCCGACGAGATCCACGAGGATCTCGTTGCGGGGCGCGTGATCATCGTTGACCTGCACCTGGGCGCGGAGGCTGTGATCAAGCGGCTGTCTGAGGCGATCGTCTACCGGTTGATCGCCAAGCAGACCGAGATCTTTACCTCCGGGACAAAGCCGCCGAGCATCCAGGTCGTGGTCGAGGAGGCGCACAACCTGTTCGACCGGCGCAAGTTCGACAAAGATCGCTCCGACCCATGGGTGGATCTTGCGAAGGAGGCTGCGAAGCTCAACATCGGCCTCGTATATGCGACGCAGGAGGTGACGGGCGTCGCACACGAGGTGCTCGCCAACACCAAGAACTGGGTCGTCGCTCACCTGAACAACACCCGCGAGGTGCAGGAACTGTCGCGCTTCTACGACTTCGCCGCGCACGCAGACAGCATCATCAAGGCTGAGGACAAGGGCTACGTGCGGCTGAAGACCATGTCGTCACCGTTCATCGTGCCGGTGCAGATCGATCGCTACGGCCTGGAGGTCGTCAACGAGGCTCGCGCGGTCGCGGGCGAGTCGGCTCTGGTGCCTCCACCCACTCAGGGTACCCTCCTCTGATCTTGCCGGGAGAACGGGATGCCCTACGACGATGGACACGGCGGCTTCGAGCGAGCCAGCCGCACTGCACACACCTATACGGTGGTCCGCGCGCTTGCTGAGCGCGCGGAGTTCTACGTGCCGGTTGAGCACCTTGCTGATACGCAGTGGCTCGCGGGCAAGATCAAGAAGCGTTCAGAGCTTGTGCCCGACGGCGCGGCCGCGACCCTGAGCCACGCCATCGCGGTCGACGGCTCCCGCATGGTCGTCGAGGCGCGGGCGGGGCTGCCTTCGGTCCGCTATGGCTACGTCCAAGCCGGGGCCGTCTATCTCGATCTTGGCGCGCTGGAGACGCAACGCCAGGAGCGCTTCGTGGACCCGGTGGTCCTGCACCAGGCGGCCCGGAGGGCGCTGGTCGCCCTCGACCTGCCCACCGCCGGTGCCTACACCCGCCAGGGCATCGACATCAAGCAGTCCTGGCGCGAGGCCGTATTCGACCTGTTCCAGCGCAAACGGGTCGAGGTCAACGGCCTCAACCAGACCTTGCTGGAGCTGCTGTACCTGCTGCACGGAACACCGGACCGGCCCGCCAGCACCATCCCGGTCGACTGCGTCGCCTGCCCTCAGAAGAACATCGCGGTGGAGCCCACCGGCACCACCTGCCCCGCGTGCAGCGCCGAGGTCGTGCCGATCGACAAGCTGCGGCTCACCGAAGACGTTACCGACGAGGGGACGAACGAGCTGCCGCTGACCCGCCTGATGCAGATCGTCGAGCTCCTGGTCGTCATCGGCCTTATGACCCTGCTGTGGCGATCCGCCCGCAACTCCTACCTCCCCAAGACGCTGTTCATCGTCGACGGCCCTCTCGCGGCGCAAGGCGTTACCGCACCCCTGAAGACCCCCACGTTGGCGTTCATCCAGTCGATGACCCAGCCCGGGACGCTCGGTCCGTTTATCTGCGGCGTGGAGAAGTCCAGCGAGTTCGTCGACTTCGCCGAAGCGATGGCACGCTACGACGTCCTGGAGCCTGGCCAGCTCCTTGTGATCGATGACGAGGTCATCGCACACGTAACCAACAACCCCAACCCGAAGAACTACGGTCAGGCCACCTACTGGGGCCGCAAGTTCATCTATCGCGCCACAGATGGACGCGTACTCGTCGTCACCATCCCGCCAGCCACCGGAACGCCCTACAGCAAGCAGGGCGGGCGCCCCGAGCCTCAGCACTATCCGACGATGCCTGCCATCCTCGACGTAATCGACCGGACTGGCTCAACCATGTACCTCAACGCGCTGGTACCGATCGCCTTGGCCCACGGAACTGCCGCATATCCCATCGGCGTGGGCACCGACGTACTTAAGCTCGTCGCGCAGCAGAAGCTGGGCATGGCGCAATGACGAAGAGGGCGAACGGGGGCCGCCCCATCGATGCGGTGCCAGCCTCAAGCGAGGCTGCCACCGCGTCCACCGTCAAGGCCGGACCGCTCCCGAACCCGGATCGGGCCTCGATGCGCTACCTCAGCCCGCTGCGCTACCCGGGCGCCAAGAGCGGCATCGCCCGTTGCATCGCCGAGCTGATCAAGGCCAACGCCAAGAAGCCGCCCTTCTTCCTGGAGCCGTTCGCAGGCGGAGCGGCCACGACACTTCGCCTGCTGGCCGACGGCATTGTCTCCCATGCGATCATCGGTGACGCCGACCCCCTCGTCGCCAACTTTTGGATCACGGCCGCCACGCGGCCTGAGTGGCTGGTCGATCGCATGATCGACGAGCCGGTGACGCTCGACCGTTGGGACTACTGGCGCGCTTACGAGCAGAAATCGCCTGACGATCCTGAACTCGCCGTCAAGTGCCTCTTCCTCAACCGCACCACGTTCTCCGGCATCCTGCATGGCCGTGCCGGCCCCATCGGCGGACGCAAACAAGAATCGGACTACGCGATCGGCTGCCGATTCAACAAGGACGCCTTGGCTGAGCGCATCCGATTCGTCGGCGACCTGTACAGGTCCGGACGGCTCGTGGCGGCCTGGCGCGGTGAGTGGCAGCAGACCCTCAAGCTTTTCGGAGAGCAGTTCCCGGAGTACGCCGCCAGCGGCGACGTCGTCGTCTACCTTGATCCTCCTTACGTGGACAAGGCAGACCGTCTCTACACGGCCGAGTACGCCGCGTTCAATCACCTGCAGCTTGCCGCTCAGCTTCTGCATCACGTTCCCTACCGGTGGGTGCTGTCCTATGACGACCACGCCGATATCCGCGCTCTCTACCAGGCCAAGACGGTGCAGCCGCACAGCCCTGGCGTGCGGCAGTGGCGCGTTCAAAAGAGACTCGTCGAGCTTCGCTACTCCGCCAGCGGCCGCACCGGCCGCGGCCCAAAAGACGAGCTCGTCATCACGACCCTGCCCAAATTCCCTGACGATGCGTCATTCCGGGCGGTCGAGATCTGACCTGGGAGGCCCTGCTCGACGGGCGCGGTGTCGTACCGCACTCCTAACGGCGGCTGCCGCGATCGCCCGGCCGACGAACCGCACCAGCACACGCACCGGCTCACCTCCGTCTGCGTCGAGCGTAGGACGTCGGTGTCCGGAGCACGAGGTCCCAGCCAGGACCGGTCAGCCGGGGAAGCGGCGGGAGAAGTCAGTGGCCAGTTCGACCTGGCGCGCGTTGACCGCGGTGTCGCAGGGCGACTGCGCCCCGCAGGCTTCGCAGGTCGAGTCCTCGACCGATACCGGCTGATGCGAGTCCAGCAGCTCCAGCGCGGTCGTGACGACCATGCTGTCGGGATCGAACAGGAAGGACATGCTCTACCTCGCACTCGGCGTATCGGGCCGGTTGACGGCCGGTCGCCTCTCGATATCCGCGCCGGCGCCGCGCGAAACCTCGGGCGCCACGGAAAATCGGCGTTCCGATGGGTGTCGGGGCCGGTTATCCGGGAAGAGGTGACATGCGCAATGCTCGACGCCAGTCCACCCCGGAGGAATTCGTGCTTCACCTTCGAATCATCGCGCCGCCGCACCTGTCCGACGCCGTCGTCAAGGCGCTGGCGGCCGACGGGGCGGTCGCCCACCTTGCGGTCCTTCCCGGTGCGGCCGTAGAACCGCTCGGGGATGTGATCCTGTGCGACGTGGCCCGGGAGGGCGCCAACGCGGTCCTGGACCACCTGCGCACGCTGGGCGTCGAGCATGAGGGCGCGATCGCTATCGACGAGTCGGCGGTCGTCCTGTCCGACGCCGCACAGCTGGCGGCTGCCCGTACGCCCGGGACCGGCGCCGATGCCGTGGTGTGGGAGGAGATCGAGCACCGCACTGGGCAGGACACGCGGCTGTCGGCGACGTACCTGGTGCTCCTTATCGTCGCGACCATCATCGCCGCCGTGGGGGTGCTGCTCGACCAGCCGATCCTCATCGTCGGCGCGATGGTCGTCGGGCCGGAGTTCGGGCCGCTGGCCGGATTGAGCATCGGCCTGGTGCAGGGCCGCCGCCCGATGGTCGCGCGCTCGGCCGCGGCGCTGGCGGTGGGCTTTCCGGTGGCGATGGCCGCCACGGTCGCGGCGACCTGGCTGATGACCGCGGCCGGGCTGGTCGACCGGTCGATGCTGCTGGCCGAGCGGCCGTACACCGATTTCATCTGGCGGCCGGACGCGCTGTCGTGGGTCGTCGGCTTCCTGGCCGGGATCGCCGGGATGGTGTCGATCACCTCGGCCCGCTCGGGTGCGCTGATCGGGGTGCTGATCTCGGTGACGACGGTGCCCGCGGCCGCCAACGTCGCGGTGGCGGCCGCCTACGGTGTGGCCGACGAGGCCTGGGGCTCGGCGCTGCAGCTGCTGATCAACCTGGCCGCGATCGTGGTCGCGGGCGCTCTCACCCTCACCGTGCAGCGGCTGTGGTGGCGGCGGGTGCGCCCACCGGTCCGGCCCGTGTCGGTAGCCGCCCGCCGGCCCCGGCGCGGTGGCAGCGTGGTCCGGAAGGCCGGCTGACCGGTATCGACTGCCCGCGCGTGCGCCATCGCTGGTCACGGGCTTTACACAACGAATTCGTTGTGCAAGTATCCAGTTGTGGAAGCTGCTACCGCGGAGAATCTGGCCCGCACCTTCATGGCGCTGGCCGACCCGACCCGGGTGGCGATCGTCGCGCGGCTGTCGCGGGGCGACGCCACGGTCAAGGAGCTGACCGAGCCGTTCGCGCTGACCCAGCAGGCCGTGTCCCGCCACCTCAAAGTCCTGGCCGACGCCGGGCTCGTGTCGCGGCGGCATGTCGCCCAGGCCCGCCCGGCCAGCCTGGAGGTCGACCGGCTGGTCGAGGTGCTGGCATGGATCGACGCCAGGCGCACCGAGTGGCACGACCGGCACGACCGGCTGGCCGAACACCTCCGGCGCCTGGGCGGGGAGCAGCGATGACCGTCCCGTCCGCCGAGGGCGACTTCACCGTCCGCCACGTCCACCGGGCGCCGCGCGACCTCGTGTTCACCTGCCTGACGACGCCGGAGCACCTGGCCGAGTTCTGGGGTCCGGCCGGCACGCACACGCCACCGGGGAGCATCGTGCTCGACCTGCGGCCCGGCGGCGCCTTCGAGACCACGATGGTCAACGACGTGAACGGCGAGACCTTCACCATGCGCGCGGTCTACGTCGAGGTCGACCCGCCGCGGTACGTGTCGTGGCGCGAACTCGACTCCGGGGTCCTCAGCGAGGTGACCCTCGTCGACCTCGGCGACGGCACCACCGAAGTCGTGACCACCCAGCGCGGCCTGCCCCCGTGGATGCGCACGCCGCAGGCCCGCGCGGGCTGGAGCACGGCGCTCGACCGGGCCGCCGCCTACATCGCGGCCCTCGCCGCCACCGAGAAGAACGGATGAACGCCGTGGACAACCATGCGCAGGCACTGGTCGGGCCGCAGCTGCGGGCCCTGGCGGATGCGCTGGCGAGTCGGCCCGCCTCGGTGGCCGACGAGCCCTCGCTGTGTACGGGCTGGGCCGTGCGGCACGTCGTCGCCCACATGACGATGGCCGCCCGGTACGACGGCCCGTCGTTCCTGGCGGAGCTCGCGGCCGTCGGGCACGACTTCGGCGCCCTGTCGGAGAAGGTGGCCCGCAGGGACGGCGACCTGCCGTTCGACCTGCTCCTGGCCGACCTGCGCGGCGAGGCCATGGCGGCGTGGGCACCGCCTGGCGGCGGTGCGGCCGGGGCGCTCAGCCACGCCGTCATCCACGGTCTCGACATCACCTCGGCGATCGGGCTCCCGAGAACGGCCGACGACACGGCCACCCGGCTCGTGCTCGACACGCTGACCACCGGCGGCGCGAGCGGCCACTTCGGCGTCGACCCCACCGGGCGGCTGCTTCGTGCCACCGACCTGGCCTGGGAAGCCGGGCGGGGGTCCCCGGTCGAGGCGTCGGCCGGGGACCTCATCCTTGCGCTGGCCGCAAGGCCGCGACCGGGTGTGGCGCTGCACGCCCGGTAGGGTTACGGCGTCGACCGGGCGGCGTGCGCCTCGCGGATGAGTCGCAGGGGTGTGGTCGCGTCGCCATAGGCGTCACCGGTCATCACGATGACCAGTTCCTGGGCGGGGAACAGCGCCAGCAGCTGTCCGCCCTTGCCGAAGGCGAACACCATGCCGAGTTCGGTGTCGACCCACCAGTGCCAGCCGTATGCGCCGACGTGCGGATACGTGTAGGTGCGCGGCTGCCAGCACTGCCGCAGCCACTCGGCGGGCACCAGGTCGCCGCTCAGCAGCCCGCTGCCCAACCGGGCCAGGTCAGTGGGGCGCAGGCTCAGCCCGTACCCCGCGTGGCTGTAGCCGTGGCGGTCGGCGTGGAACCGCCACTGCCTGATGCGCAGCGGCTTGAACAGGCACTGCTCCGCCAGCTGTGCGACAGTGTGCCCGACGGCATGGCGCAGCACCGCGCCCAGCAGGTGTGACGAGCCGCTGGAGTACCACATCGCGGTGCCGGGTTCGGCCACCAGCGGCGGCGCGAGGATGGTCCGCAGCTGGTCGCTGCTGCCGGTCATGGGCCTGGCGTAGCCGCCCCACTCCTCCCACTCGGGCCACCGCAGGCCAGAGGTCATGGCGAGCAGGTGTTCGACGGTGATGGCGTGCTTGCGCTGATCGTCGACGGTGACATGGGGAAGGTGCGACAGCACCGACGAGCCGAGGTCGAGGCGGTCGGGCCCGGCGAGGGAGCCAGTGATGCTCTTGGTCACGGAGTGCAGGTTGACGGGCCGGTCATCGCCACCGTGCCGGCGGAACCACGCGCATTCGGTACGCCCCGCGTGCTGCACGACCAGCGAGTGGATCTCGGCCGCCCGCAGGCGGCGCTGCCAGCGGTCGCCAGACCACAGAGATTCGATCACGTCGGCGGACTGTAGCGACGGCCCCGGGCCTTCACAACCACATACGCCGCGGCGCTCAGCCCGTCTGGGTCGCGTCGGCGGAGCCGGGTATTCGGTCGCGGCGGACGTCTGATCACGGTAGAACCGTGGGATGACCGAACAACGGCTGCCCGGCGGGCGCAGTTTCGGAGCTGTACGCGTCGGCGACGAGGTCCGCCGCCCCGTGCAGCCGTGGACGGCGACCGTGCACACGGTGCTGCGGCAGCTGGAGGAGGTCGGCTTCGACGGCGCCCCGCGCGCCCGGGGCTTCGACGACCAGGGTCGCGAGCGACTGACGTTCCTGCCCGGCCAGACCTTGGGCGAGACGATGCCCTGGCCGGAGTGGCTGCGCTCCGACGACGCGCTGAGGCAGGTCGGTGCCTGGCTGCGGCGTCTGCACGATGCGACCGAGGCGTATCGGCCTGCCGGCGACCCCGTCTGGTTCACCGGTCGGCCGTGGCAGCCGGGCCTGCTGATCGCCCATCTGGACGCGTCGCCGTGGAACGCCGTGTGGGCCGACGGCGCCCTGGTCGGCTTCGTCGACTGGGACACCGCCAGCCCGTCCCGGCGCGAGGACGATCTGGCCTTCTCGGCGCTGACCTGGGTGCCGCTGCTGACGGCGGAGCTCGCCGAGCAGGTCGGATTCGGTGACCCGGCCGACCGGCACCGTCGCTTCCACCTGCTGCTGGACGCGTACGGCTACACCGCCGACCGGACCGCGATCCGGGACGCGATCATCGGCCGGGTCGGGCGCAACGTCGCGATGATCCGGCAGCTGGCCGGGGCAGGCGAGCCGACCTTCCAGCGCATGCTCCCGTGGGCCGCGGACCTGGAACGCTCCGGCGCCGAGGTCGCCGAACTCCCATCCCCCTTCTGGCGCCGACCCGCCTCCTGACCGCCCTCCGGGCCTGGTGAGAGTGCAGTTTCGGGGAGACTGCGCGAATCACGGCCCGGATTCCAGCACTTTCCCCGAAACTGCGTCCACTGTCGCGCGGCGGGTCACCCGCCGAGGAGGTGGCGGCGGGCCTGGGAGAGGGCGGCGGCGGGGATGCCGGCGAGGGCGGCCAGGGGCAGGCGGCGGCCGCCGTCGATGCGGCGCGGCTGCTCGACCGGGTCGAACAGGTTGCCCGGCGACGGCGGTGCGGGGCGGCCGAACTGCGCCGTCTGGCCGTACCAGACGAGCAGGCGCTCGGCCAGGGCCGGGGCCAGCCGCCACGGCCACATGACGCTGGCGGCGCCCGTGCCGACCAGGCTCTGCCGGCGCGGGTACTGCAGCAGGTGGACGATGCGGTCGGCGACGTGCTGCGGCGAACTCAGCGGGCGGGGCGCCAGGACCTCCCGTTCCGTGTAGTTGGCGGCCCAGGCGAACAGGGGAGTGTCGATCGAGGCGGGCAGCACGGTGCACACCGACACCTCGTCGATCCCGTCGGCCTGCAGCTCCTGGCGCAGCGAGTCGGCCAGGCCCTGCACCGCGTGCTTGGCCATGACGTACGCGCCGAGGTAGGGCAGGGACACCTCGGACAGCACCGAGCCGACCATGATCAGTACGCCGCCGCCCGCGGCGCGCAGCCTCGGCAGGGCCGCCTGAACGCCGTGCAGGTAGCCGAAGACGTCCACGTCGATGGTGCGCCGGACCTGCTCCACCGGCAGGTCCCGCAGCCTGCCGTAGACGGCTACCCCCGCGTTGTTGATCCAGGCGTCGACGCGGCCGAAGTGTGCCTCGGCGTCGGCGGCGAGCTGCTCGACGGCGCGGGCGTCGGCGGTGTCGGTGGGCAGTTCCAGGGTCGGCGCGCCGAGCCGGCGGCATTCGTCGCCGATGTCGGTCAGGCCCTGCTTGCTGCGGGCGGCGAGCACGAGCCGGGTGCTGCGCCGGGCCAGGGTCAGCGCGGTGGCGGCGCCGATGCCGCTGGACGCGCCGGTGATCACGACGGTGGACTCGCTGAGTGACCGTGTCAGTGGCATCGGGTGGCAGTACCCGGCTCACCGTCGGTTTACGCAGCCTGCCCCTGGTGAGGGCTGGTTTGTCGCCCGCTCGGGCCGGGTACGCCCACGGATCTGGTCACTCCGAGGGGTTGTCATGACGACTACGGGTCAACTGCCGGTACGTTCACGAAGTGACGCGACCCAGCGGCTGCGCGTGCTGGGCGTGGAGAGTTCGGGCAGCGCACTGCGGGTGATCGCCGACGGCGATCTGGTCGTGGTGCAGGCGCGGTTCACCGGGTACGGCGATGCCCCCGACTTCATCGGGTTCGAGATCATCAGGCTGGCCGGGGCCCGGACGGCCGAGCGGTGGGTCGCGCTGCAGCCTTCGACCGACACGGTCGGGTCGTGCGCTCCCGACCAGCCCGAACACCCCGAGCAGACTAAGCTCAGCCGCCGCCTCGTGGACTACTACACCGATCACGTGCTCATCGGCGGCGAGCTGTCGAACGTCAGCCACTTCGTCGTCACCGACCTCATCCAGCACACCGCCGCGCTCGGCAGCGGGGTCGCCCCGATGTGCGCGGCGCTGTCGAACCGGCTGATGTGCTACCGCCGCCGCCACCTGACCGTGGCCGAGGGCGAGTTCGTCTTCGTCGTGTGCACCGGCGGCGTGCATGACGAACCGGCGGCGTTCTACGACCTGTACCGGCTGGACCGGGCGATGATCGTCGAGCACTGGTCGGTCATCACCCCGATGCCGGACCGGCTCCCGGGCTCGCCGGTGGGGCTGGGAGCGGCCGGGCGCTGAGCCGGCCGCACCGAAACCTATGCTCGCCGTGACTTGAAATCTGTAGCAGTGGCTATAGAATAGCTGTCAGGCGAGCGGGAGGCTTGCCTGAGGTACTCATCTGGGAGGTGTGTTGATCATGATGCGTTTCGACCCGTTTCGCGACTTCGACCGGCTCGCCGGTGAGGTGTTCGGCACGGCTCGCACGCCGTCGCCGATGCCCATGGACTGCCTGCGCACGGGCGACACCTTCGTGGTCCGGTTCGACATGCCCGGCATCGACGTCGACAGCCTCGACGTCTCGGCTGAGAACGGCACGCTGACGGTGCGCGGCGAGCGCCGCCGCAGCGACCCCGAGGACTCGTCGTACCTGGTGTCGGAGCGGCCCGCCGGCCGGTACAGCCGCCAGCTCGTGCTCGGCGACGGGCTCGACGTGGAGGCCATCCGCGCGGACTACCGCGACGGCGTGCTGACGCTGACCATCCCGGTCGCCGAGCGCGCCAAGCCGCGCCGGATCGAGGTCACCCGCGGCGCGGACGCCACGCTGTCCGGCCGCGAGGGGCACAAGATGATCAGTGGCCAGGTGGGCGAGGACCGTACGCTGGCCGGTGCCAGGAGCTGATCGAACGCGGCTCGGCCCCGTGCGGGTTCGCTGGCACGGGGCCGAGCCTGTTGCGGAGAACGGATCGTTGATGACCGAGCCGTCGCAGGGCCGTCCCCCGGTGCTGGGTGACGCCGACTTCCCGGGGTATGCGATGGGCACTGCGGCGCAGGCCATCGGTGTCACGCCGGCGTTCCTACGCGCTGTGGAGACCGCCGGGCTGTTTCAGTCGCACCGGTCCGACGGCGGCCACCGCCGCTACACCCATGAGGATCTGCAGCGCGCCGACCGCGCCCGTCACCTCGTCGACGACGGCATGCGACTGGACGCGGCGGTGCGCATCGTCGATCTGGAGTACCAGTTGGCGGCCGCGAACATGATGATCGAGGTGCTGCGCCGTCGCCTGGACGACCGCTGATTCGCGTGGTGGGCGCGAACGCCCGTCGCGGTGGCGGGTCCGCCCGCCGATGTCGGGTGATACCCCATTAAAAGGTGCAGTTCGGGCATATGGTGGGCGAAGATTTCTCGCATCAATGAGGAGAGTGCCATGCCGCCCGCTGCCCGCCCGATCACGATCGTCGCAGCTGTACTGCTGGGCACCGCTGCGTTGACCGGCTGTGCGACGAGCCAGTCCGTGCCCGCGCCGCAGTGGGCCGGACAACCCAGCCCGTCGCAGGTGTCCGGTACCGACGTCCAGTTCGTCCAGCAGATGATCGCCAACCACGAGCAGGTGGTGCAGGCAGCCGGTATGGCCGCCGGGCAGGCCGCCAGCACCGAACTCAAGCAGCTGGCCACCCAGATCCAGCAGACCTACTCGACGCAGCTCGATCAGCTGAAGGCCTGGCTCACCCAGAAGGGCCTGACGCTGCCGTCCGCCAGCCCCGGTCTGCCCGCCAGTCCCAGTCTGCCCGAGGCCAGCCCCGGCATGCCCGAGGCCTCCGCTTCGGCCAGTCCAGGGACGACGGCGACCCCCATGCCCGGCCTGCAGCAGCTGCAGGGCCTGAGCGGCGAGCAGTTCGACCAGGCGTTCGTACAGGTGATGAGCACGCTGCAGCAGGACGCGCTCGCCCTGGTCGACGGTGAGATATCCAGCGGCGAGGACCAGGACGCCAAGCAGCTGGCCACCCAGCTGCAGACCACCGCGAACGCGACCCTGCAGCAACTGCGCCAGCTGGCCGGGGGCACGCCGGCTCCCACACCCAGCCCGACCAGCTGACCGTCCGCGTACCGGCCAGGCCGCGGTGCAACCTGGCCGGTCCGGTCTTCGGCGGCAGGTCGGCTTGCGGGGTGCCCGGACGGCTTCGGCCATCCGCAGGTCGGCCTACGCGGCCTGCCGGTGCTCCTCCGCGCGGTGATGCCCCAAGAGCGGGGCCGCCGAGGGCTAAACGGCCCGGTCGGCGGCCAGCACGGCCAGCGGGACCGGTTTCACGGGCGCCTGCGCGGTGAACGTGCCGACCTGCTGGGCGGTGCGGCCGGTCTGCGCGACGAGCCGACACACCGCCGGCGCGCAGGACCGGCCCTGGCACAGGCCCATGCCCGCGCGGGTCAGCAGCTTCACGGCGTTGGCGGTGCCCAGGTGCGGGTGGTCGCACAGGGCGCGGCTGATGTCGCCGGCCCGTACCTCCTCGCACCGGCACACCACCGTGTCGTCGGTGAGCAGCGCGTCCAGCAGCGCAGCAGCGGGGGCGAACCGGCTGAGGACGGCGGCGGCGAAGCGCCGCCGCCGGGCCAGCAGCCTGCGTACGGGCCGGGCCAGGGTGCGCGCGCGGGCGGCGTCGAGCCGCCCGAGCTCCCGCAGGATGCCGTACGCGGCGAGCCGCCCCTCGACCTCGGCCTGCTCCGCTCCGGCGACACCGGTCAGCTCCCCGGCGGCGCTGACGCCGGGCACGGAGGTGCGCAGCCATTCGTCGTGCTCGACGACCCAGCCGCCCTCGGCGGGCCGCCACCGCACCGCGCAACCGGCCTGCCGGGCCAGCTCGGTGGAGGGCACGAAGCCGTACCCGAGCGCGAGCACGTCGCAGGCGAGGGCCCGCTCGCCGCCCGCGACGGGCGCTCCGGCGGGGTCCACCCGGGACAGGGTGACGGAGGTGACGGCGTCGGCGCCGGCGGCCGAGCTGACGGCGGTGCCGAACCGGATCGGCACCCGGGCGCGGTGCAGGGTGGCCAGCGCGGCGGCGCCCTCGGCGAGCTTGCCCGCGCTGCCCAGGGCGGCGAGCAGGTCGCGTGGTCCGGGTACCAGGGTGCGCAGGTGCTGGCTGAACGCGACCTCCACCACCGTCGCGCCGGCCTCGACCAGCTGCGCGGCAACGACCAGCAGCAGCGGGTGCCCGCCGGCCAGCACGACGCGCCGCCCGGGCAGCAGTCCCTGCGCCTTGACGAAGGTCTGCACGCCACCGGCGGTGAGCACGCCGGGCAGGGTCCAGCCGGGGAACGGTACGGGCAGGTCGTACGCGCCCGCGGTGAGCAGCAGCGCGGCGGGTTCCAGCATGCGGCCGCCCGCCGGGGTGTGCACGCCGACCCGGATGCGGCCGGGCCCCGGGGCCGGTCCGGCGTAGTCGTCGAGCCCGGCCCGGGTGCCGAACACACCCCACGCGGTGCTGTCGGGCAGCCAGCCGACATTCGGTGCCGCCGCGGCCTCGGCCAGCAGCGCCTGCCCGGCCCTGGCGTGCCGGTCGGGGCGGGTGAAGCCGGTCGGCGGCTGCCGGTAGATCTGGCCGCCGGGCCGCTGCTGCTCGTCGACGACGAGCACGCGTGCCCCGTGGCGGCCGAGGACCGCGGCGGCGGCGAGTCCGGCCGGGCCCGCGCCGACCACGACGACGTCAGGCTCCGGGTTCACCGCGGGGCTCCGGTGCGGACGCTGAGTCCGGGCTGGACCCGGACCAGGCAGGAGCGCTGGAAGGGGCGGTCGTCGACGGTGACGACGCATTCGAAGCAGACGCCCATGTTGCAGTACGGCGCCCGCGCGGCACCCGAGGCGGTGGCGCCGGTGGCGCGCCGCCCGGCGGCCAGCAGCGCGGTGGCCAGGGACTCGCCGGGGTAGGCGGTGACCGGTTCGCCGTCGACGTCGATGGTGGTGGGGCTCGGCCGCCGCAGGGCGGTACGGGTGGGGTCAGACAAAGTTCAGGGCTCCAAACCGGGCGGGGGAGTAGTCGTCCAGCGACAGGTCGGGCTGCCCGCCCAGCAGCGTCGCGGCCAGCAGGCGGGCGTAGGTGGGCCCGAGGGTGAACGCGGAGCCGCCGGTGGCGGCGTACAGGCCGGGGCGGCGGGGGATCGGGCCGAGCAGCGGCAGCTGGTCGGGGGTGAGCGTGGTCATGCCGGTCCAGGACCGGATGACGGGCAGGCCCATGACGGCGGGCACGACCCGGGCGGCGTCGGCGTTGCCGGTCAGCGACTCGTAGCGCAGCTCGGGGTTGTGGTCGAGGTCGACGCGGCCGTGGCGGGTGACGAGCTTGGCGGGCCAGCCGCCGCCGAGCAGGATGTTGCCCTCACCGGTCTGCTTCATCGACAGCCGCCGCCCGACGTGCTGCACCAGGTGCGGCAGCAGCGGGGCGGTGCGGGCGGTGGCGCTCATGGTGAGCCCGACCGGGAAGGCGGGCAGCCTGACGTCGGCCATCGCGGCGAGTTCGGTGGTCCACACCCCGGCGGCGAGCACGACCGTGTCGGCGGTGTCGAGCCGGCCGTCGGCGCCGGTCAGGTGCCAGCGGCCGCCGTCGCGGTGCAGGGCGGTGACGCGGTGGCCGGTGCGGATCTCGGCGCCGTGGGCGGTGGCGGCGTGGGCGAACGCCGGGGTGACCAGCCTCGGGTTGGCCTTGCCCTCGCCGGGCAGCAGCGCGGCGGCCCGGACGCTGTCGGCCAGGTACGGTGCCAGCTCGCGCAGCCGCTCCCCTTCGAGGATCTCGACGTCGAGGCCGTACTCGCGCTCCAGGGCGGCTTTGCGGTCCAGGGCGGCGACCTGCGCCGGGGTCTCGGCGAGCATCAGTCCGCCGCGCTGGGCGACGCCGCAGGGGCGGCCGAGGTCGGTCTCCAGCCCGGCCCAGGCGCGCATGGCGTCCAGGTGCAGCGGCAGGGCGCGGGCGGCCAGCCGGGCCGCGTCGTCGCCGTGCTCGACCATGCGGTATTCGAGCTGGAAGTGCAGGCTGCCCGCGTTCTGGCCGGAGGCGTGCCGGTTGAGCTGGTCCTTCTCCACGACCAGGACGCGGGTGCCGGCGCGGGCGAGGTGCCAGGCGACGGCGCAGCCCAGCAGGCCGCCGCCGACGACCACCGCGTCGTAGCGCGCCATCAGCGCAGGCCGAGGTCGGTCAGCGTGGCCCGGACCCGGGCCTGCTGGTCGGCGGTGAGCGGCAGCAGGGGGCGGCGGACGTGCCCGGCCGGGACGCCGCGCAGGGTCAGCGCGTACTTGAGGATGGCCTGGGCGCTGGCGAAGCTGGCGCCGTAGTCGGCGCCGAACCAGTTCTCCATCAGCACGCGGTCGCGGGCGCCGAGGTGCCGGGCCCGGTCGAGGTCGCCGCCGGCGACGGCGCGGAAGAAGTCGGGGTGGTCGGCGCCGAGCACGGCCCCGGCGCCCATGAGGCCGTCGCCGCCGATGCGGGTGAGCAGCTCGATGCCGGTCTCGTTGGTGGGGATGCCGAAGTAGCGGACCCGGTGCCGCAGCGCGACCAGGCCCTTGACGAAGCCGCCGAAGTCCGGGGTGCTGTTCTTGACGGCGACGACCGTGGGCAGGTCGGCGAGCCGGGTCAGCAGCTCGGTGTCGAGGTCGACGCCGGTGCCGCGGGGCCAGTTGTAGACGCACAGCGGGATGTCGACGGCCTTCGACACGTCCCGGTAGAAGGCGAGGATCTCCTCCCGGCTGGGCACGACGTACGGCGGCGGGGTCAGCAGGATGCCGTGCAGCCCGGCGGCCTGGGCGGCGCGGGCGTGCCGGATCGCCTCGGCGGCGGTGTACGCGTTGCAGCCGCCCAGCACGGTCATCCGGTCGCCGACCTGCCGCGCGGCGGCGTGGAACAGCTCGGCGCGCTCCTGTTCAGTGAGGCTGAACCACTCGCCGGTGGTGCCGGCCACGACGATGCCGTGCATCCGCTGGTCGGCAAGCCAGTCGAGCTGGGCGGCCCAGGCGGGCAGGTCGAGGTCGCCGTCGGCGGTGAACGGGGTGGTGACGGCGGGGATGTAGCCGTGCCAGTCGACGCTGTCGCGGTCCATGGCGGTCCTTCCGTGGCGCAGGGGGCATCGGCCCGCCGGTCCGGCGGGCTGTGCGGTGGTGCGATGGGGTGTCTAGGGGGTCGGCGGCGTCACCGCGATGACCAGGCGGGCCGGTTCGGTGCTGGTGTTGAGGTAGCGGTGGGGCAGGCGGGAGTCGAAGGTGACCGACTCGCCGGTGGTGAGCTGGTAGGTGCTGCCGCCGATCTCGGCGGTGACGGTGCCCGCCAGCACGATGGCGCACTCGGTGGACGGGTGCGACCACGGCTGGGCGGAGCTGGCGTCGCCCGGGTCGAGGTCGGCCTGCAGCACTTCGAGGTCGCCCCGGCCGGGGGTGAGCCGGTCGTAGGAGATCTGGCCGGGGGGTGCGGCCAGGCGGCTGCGGGCGCCGGGGCGGCTGATGTACACCGCCGGGGCGTCGGGTTCGCTGAACAGCATCGCGATCGAGGTGTCGAACACCCGGGCGAGTTTGCGCAGGGTCGACAGGCTCGGGTCGGTCGCCCCGTTTTCAATCTGGCTTAGCAGGGCCGACGAGACGTCGGCTTCGGCGGCAAGCTGGCGCAGCGTATAGCCGTGCTGCTGGCGCAGCTCACGGAGCCTGTCGCCGAGCATCGGGGCCTCCAACTAGATAAGTTTTGCTGAACTTGTTTGACTAAACTACACGAGCATGTTTAGTGTGGTCAACCAGAGCGGTAATGAGCACCACTGTTACCAGCCCTTACTGCACAGCACCGGGCACGACGTGTCCGTCCACATCGAACACGTACGGCCGACACCGGTTGCACCGGGCCGAATCCGTACACCCGAAGGCGCGCCGCCGGCCGCATGCCGGCCCCCGGAACCGCCGGTCCCCGGAAATCCTCCCTCCCGTGGACCGGCCCGAAGGAAGGTAGGAACCGCATGTCGGTGAACCCCCGCCGACTCCGCGCCGCAGCGCTCGCGCTCGTCGCCCTCACCACCGCCTCGGCCACCGCCGCGTGCACCGCCGGCAGCGGCGGCAGCGGCACCCAGGCCGCCGCCGACACCCTCACCGTCGACACCTCGTTCGTGATCAAGACCCTGGACCCAGGCCGGGTGTACGAGGCGACCGGCGTCACCGCCACCCACGCCCTCTACGACACCCTGCTCACGTTCAAGGGCTCCGACGTCAGCAAGCCGGTGCCGGAACTGGCCGAGTCCTACGAGGCCTCCGCCGACGCCAAGACGTTCACGTTCAAGCTGCGCGAGGGCGTGAAGTTCTCCGACGGCACGCCGCTGACCGCCGATGACGTGGTGTTCAGCCTCAACCGGCTGAAGAACGTCAAGGCCAGCCCCGCCGTCATGGTCACCGACCTGACCGCGAGCAAGACCGACGACAAGACCGTCGTGGTCACCTCGGCCCAGCCCAACCCCAACGTCCCGGTCGTGCTGGCCATGTCGGCGACCGGCGTGGTCAACTCCAAGGTCGCCAAGGCCAACGGAGCCACCGACAGCGCCGACGCCGCCTCGGCCGACACCGCGCAGCAGTTCTTCGACAAGACCTCCGCCGGCAGCGGCCCGTACACGCTGAAGTCCTACGACCCGTCCTCGCAGGTCGTGCTGGAGGCCAACCCGAACTACTGGGGCGCCAAGCCCCGGTTCAACCGGGTGGTGCTGCGCAACATGGACGTGCAGACCCAGAAGCTGACCATGTCCCGGGCCACCTCCGCCGAGGTGTCGCTGGACATCTCCGGCAAGCTGCTCGACGGCCTGCCCGACACGCTGCTCACCTCGGGCGTCCAGGACACCATCTACTACCTCATCCTCAACGCCGACCCGGCGGTGTCGCCGGTGACGTCGAACCCGAAGTTCCGCCAGGCGCTGCGGGCCTCGATCGACTACCAGGGCGTCGCGGCGCTGTACGGCAAGGGCGCCGGCCCCGGCGCCGGACTGGTCGCCCCCGCCTTCCCCGGCACCCTGCCCGCGGGCGAGGAGGGCAAGCGCGACGTCAACCTGGCCAAGCAGCTGCTGGCCGAGGCAGGGCTGAGCAAGCCGACGGTGAAGTTCACCTACCCGACGATCACCTACCGGGGCGTCGACCTCGGCACGGTCGCCACCAAGGTGCAGGGCGACGCCGCCGAGGCCGGGATCACCCTGGAGCTCAACCCGCAGCCGCTGACCTCGTTCCTGGACGTGATGCGCAGCGGCAAGATGGCGATGGGCTTCAGCCCGCAGAGCCTCAACTACCCGGTCGCCGACTCGCTGGTCAACAACATGGCACCCGGGGCGGGCAGCGCCCTGCGTGCCGGCTGGACCGTCGAGCGGGCCGACCCGGCCGTCGTCGCCGCCGGTGAGAAGGTCGTGTCCACGCTGGACCCGGCCGCCCGCGCCGAGGCGATGAAGGACTGGCAGCGGCTGATGAACCAGCACTCGCCGTACCTCGTGATCGCCAACAACTCCGGCATGAACGTCGCCACGCCCGACCTGACCGGAGTCGAGTACACCCCGGCCGGCTGGCAGCTCGACCTCGCCGCGATCGGTACCAGGTAAATGACCACGCGCACCACGGACAACCCGGGAGCGGCCACCACGGCCGCCCCCGGGCCCCGCCCCCGCCTCAGCCACCGGCACCCCATGCTGGCCTACCTGGCCAAGCGGCTGGTCATCACCGCCGGACTCCTGCTGGGCGTCACCGTCCTGACGTTCGGCCTGGTCCAGGTCGTGCCCGGCGACCCGGTCACGGCCAACCTGTCCGACCAGGCCCTCAACGACCCGGCCGCCGTCGCGGCGTTCCGCGCCAAGTGGGGCCTGGACCAGCCGGTGTACCTGCAGTACTGGCACTACCTGCAGCACCTGCTCTCCGGCGACCTGGGCACCTCGCAGCAGACCGGCCGCGCCGTGGTCGAGGACCTGCTGCACTACGTGCCCGCGACCATGGAGCTGGCCATCCCGACCATGCTGCTGGCGCTGCTGCTCGGCACCGGCATCGGCATGCTCGCCGCGGTCCGCAACGGCCGCCTCACCGACCAGCTCATCCGGGTCGGGGCGCTGCTCGGCCTGTCCACCCCGCCGTTCTGGCTGTCGCTGGTCGTGCTGTACCTGTTCTTCTACCAGCTCGGACTGTCACCCAGCGGCGGCCGCCTGTCCCCGGGGTTCACCCCGCCCGACACCGTCACCGGCATGTACACCGTCGACGCCGCCCTGTCCGGGCAGTGGGAACTGGCCTGGGACGCCGCCCAGCACCTGGTCCTGCCGGTGCTCGTGCTGACCTGCCTCACCGTGGCGATCCTGGTCCGGTTCGTGCGCTCCTCGATGCTGGAGGTGCTCCAGCACGACTACATCAAGGCCGCGTACGCCAAGGGCCTGCCCACCAGCCTCGTGCTGCGCCGCCACCTGCTGCGCGCCGGCCTCGTCCCCGTCATCACCGTCTCCGGCCTGGCGTTCGCGTCGCTGCTGTCGGGCACGGTGCTGGTCGAGAACATCTTCGGCTGGCCGGGGCTGGGCCAGTACGCCTACCGCAGCGCCAGCGCGCTGGACCTGCCCGCGATCCTCGGCGCCAGCCTGTTCGTGGCCCTGGTCTACACGCTGGTCAACCTCGCCGTCGACCTGCTGTACGGACTCATCGACCCCAGGATCCGTTTGCAATGACAAGCCTCGCCGAAGTAGACCCCAAGCTCGCCAAGCCGTTGAACCGCCGCCGCTGGCTGCGCCGGGTGCGCGGCGCCACCGCCGGCCGTCCCATCTGGCGCCAGCCGGTCACCGTGGTGGCGTTGAGCATCCTCGCCGCGTGGCTGCTGATCGCCCTGGCCGCGCCGCTGATCGCCCCGTACGACCCGATCGCGCAGAGCGTCGACACCTACCAGGGCCCCAGCGGCGCCCACTGGTTCGGCACCGACTCGCTGGGCCGCGACGTGTTCAGCCGCGTCGTCTACGGCGCCCGCCTGTCCATTCCGCTGGCGCTGGCCATCGTGGCGCTCGCGCTGCTGCTCGGCGGCCTGCTGGGCCTGGTCGCCGGGTACGTCGGCCGGTTCCTCGACGAGGCCGTGATGCGGCTGACCGACCTGGTGTTCGCGTTCCCGCAGATCATCCTCGCGATGGCGGTCACCGCCGCGTTCGGCCCGAGCACCGGCAACGCGATCCTGGCCCTGGTCATCGTCTCCTGGCCGGTGTACGCCAGGGTCATCCGCAGCGCGGTGCTCACCATCCGGGGCGAGGACTACCTCAACGCCTCCCGGCTGCTGGGCGTCGGCCCGATCACCACGCTGCGCCGCGACGTGCTGCCCAACAGCGTCGGCCCGGCGATCGTGCTGGCCACCCTGGAACTCGGCAACGCCGTACTGCTGCTGGCCGCCCTGTCCTTCCTCGGCCTCGGCCCGCGACCGCCCGCCGCCGAATGGGGCTCGATGGTGGCGCTGGGCGCCCAGGACCTGTCCATGTGGTGGGTCAGCGTCTTCCCCGGCCTGGCCATCCTCACCGTCGTGCTGGCCTTCAACGTCCTCGGCGACGCGCTGCGCGACCGCCTCGACCCCCGCTACATGAACGGACGCTGACGATGGGCGCACTCCTCGACATCGACCGCCTCGCCGTGGCCCTGCCCGGACCCCGCGGACCCCTGCCGATCCTGCACGACGTGTCCCTGACCGTCGGCGAGGGCGAGCTCGTCGGCATCGCGGGGGAGAGCGGCTGCGGCAAGAGCATGACCGCCCAGACCGTCCTCGGCCTGCTGCCGCCCGGTGCGAAGACCACCGGCTCGGCCCGCTTCGACGGCCGGGAGCTGCTCACCCTCGACCGCAAGGGCTGGCAGCGGGTACGCGGCCGCGGCATCGCCATGGTCTTCCAGGACCCCACCGCCGCCCTGCACCCCATGCTCACCGTCGGCACGCAGCTCACCGAGCACATGCGCATCCACCTCGGCATGAACCGCAAGGCCGCGCAGCGCCGCGCCGTCGACCTGCTCGACCAGGTACGCCTGCCCGACCCCGAACGGGCCCTGCGCGCCTACCCGCACCAGTTCTCCGGCGGCATGCGCCAGCGCGTCGCGATCGCCGGCGCCCTGGCCGCCCAGCCGCGCCTGCTCATCGCCGACGAGCCGACCACCGCCCTGGACGTCACCGTCCAGGCCGGCATCCTGGCGCTGCTGGACCGGCTGCGCCGCGACACCGGGCTCGCCGTCGCGTTCATCACCCACGACCTCGGCGTGCTCAGTGCCCTGACCGCCCGCAGCTACGTGTTCTACGCCGGCAGGGTCGTCGAGGCCGGGCCGACCGGGGCGCTGCTGACCGGACCCCGGCACCCGTACACGGCCGCGCTGCTGGGCGCCCGCCCGCACGGCGGCCAGACCGGTGTGGCGCTCACCCCGATCCCGGGCAGCCCGCCCGCCCCCGGCGAACTGCCGCCCGGCTGCGCGTTCAGCACCCGCTGCGCGCACGTACGCGACGAGTGCCGCACCGCCGTGCCGCCCCTGCACCCGGCGGGGCCCGACCGCACCTCGGCGTGCGTGATCCGTACCGAGTTGGAGGTGGCGGCGTGACGCTGCTGGAGATCGAGGCCGTGCACGTCGAGCACAAGCCGCGCGGCCGCGCCCCCGTCCGGGCCGTGGCCGGGGTGGACCTGGCCGTCGCGCCGGGGCAGATCGTCGGGCTGGTCGGGGAGTCGGGGTGCGGCAAGTCGTCGCTGGCCCGGGTCGCCGCCGGGCTGACCGCCCCCAGCGCCGGCCAGGTCCGCTACGCCGGACGGCCGGTCACCCCGCTGGGCTGGCGCCGCCGCAACGCCGACGAGGTCGGGCTGCAGATGGTGTTCCAGAACCCGTACGCCTCGCTCAACCCGCGCCGCGCCGTCGGCGAGCAGCTGCTCGACGGCGTACCGGCCGAGGTGGCCGGCCCGGCCCGGCGCGCCCGCGTCGCCGAGCTGCTCGACCGAGTCGGCATGCCCGCCACCGCGGCCGCCCGCTACCCGCACCAGTTCTCCGGCGGGCAGCGCCAGCGGCTGGCCATCGCCCGCGCCCTGGCCCCGCAGCCCCGGGTGATCATCGCCGACGAGCCGGTCACCGCCCTGGACGCCTCGTCGCAGGCGCAGGTGGTGAACCTGCTGGTGGGGCTGGTCCGAGAACTCGGGATGGGCATGCTGTTCATCTCGCACGACCTGGCGCTGGTGCACGAGATCGCCGACGTCACCGCCGTCATGTACCTCGGGAAGATCGTCGAGGCGGCGCCGACCCGCCGGTTGTGGGAACAGCCGCTCCACCCGTACACCCGTGCTCTGATCGACGCTGTGCCCCGCATCAGCGCCGAGCCGGTGCTGCCCGCGACCTTGGCGGGCGAGGTGCCGGACCCGGCGAACGCGCCGTCCGGGTGCCGGTTCGCGCCCCGCTGCCCGCACGCCTTCGACCGCTGCGCCGAAGCACCGCCCACCGTCGCGACCGGACCGTCGGCCGCCGTCGCCTGCTGGCTCCACCAGCCCCAGCCCGCCCACCTGTAAGGAGGCAGCATGTTCCGCCCAGTCGAGCAGGTGCTCGTCAACTGCTCCGTCTACGACGCCGTCAGCGACACCGTCCACCCCGACCACGCGGTATGGGTCGACCCCGCCGGCATGATCCGCGCCGTCGGACCCGTCGACGACGTACTGGCCGAAGCCCCCGGCCGGACCGTCGTCGACCTCGGCGGCGGGTACCTCATGCCCGGCCTGACCAACATGCACGTCCACCTGTCGCTCGGCCTGCCCGGCCACTTCGGCGACGAGGTGCACCGCTCCGACCAGGCCGAACTGGTGCTGCTGATGGCCGACTCGGCCCGGCGCACCCTGCACGCGGGCATCACCACCGCCCGCCTGGTCGGCGAGAGCCGGTACGCCGACTTCGCCCTGCGCAAGGCCATCGACAAGGGCGCCGTCGACGGGCCGCGCATCTTCACCGCCGGGCACGCCCTGTGCTGCACCGGCGGCCACGGCTGGGACGCCGACGCCCTCGAGGCCGACGGCGCCGACGGTTTCCGCAAGCTCACCCGCCAGCAGATCCGCGCGGGCGCCGACCTGATCAAGGTGTGCATCTCCGGCGGCATCGCCGGGCAGCACGAGGCCATCGACACCCCGCAGCTGCTCGACGACGAGATGGCCGCCGTCATCCAGGTCGCCCACGACTGGGGCCGCAAGGTCACCGCCCACGCCGGACCGGCCGACTCGGTCCGCCGCGCCGTCGAGCTGGGACTGGACTGCGTCGAGCACGGCTACGAACTCACCGACGACGTCACGAAGCTGATGGCCGCGCGCGGCGTCTGGTACGTGCCCACGATCGTGGTCAGCCGCTGCGAGCAGTTCTTCCGCGACTCAGGCGTACCCGGCTGGCTGATGGACCGGGCCCTGGGCGCCGGACCCCGGCACTGGGAGAGCCTGCAGCTGGCCATCCGCAACGGCGTGCCGATCGCGCTGGGCAGCGACATGCCGCCGCACGCGGGCTACGACGAGACCACCGCGACCGTCCGCGAGCTGGAGTTCATGGTCGACGCCGGGATGAGCACCGCCGACGCGCTCAAGTCCGCCACCGTACGGCCCGCGCAGTGGCTCGGCGCCGACGAGCGGCTCGGCACCGTCGAGGCCGGCAAGCACGCCGACCTGATCGTGCTGCGCGACGACCCGACCCGCGACATCGGCGCGCTGCGCACCCTGCACCTGGTCATGAAGGGCGGCGTCGTGTACCGCGACGACACGAATCTGACCCGGAGGTTCGCCCGATGAGCACCGTCACCGAGGTCGCCGACGCCTACCTTGCCGCACTCGCCGCGATCGACCCCGACGCCGCCGACGTCGTCGGCCGCCCGCTGCCGCTGCGGTTCGGCGACCTGTCCCCGGCCGGGTTCGCCGCCCGCACCGACCTGGACCGGCGCACCCTGGCGCAGGCGCGCACCGCGACCGCCGCCACGACCGCCGAACGCGCCCTCAAGGCCGCCCTGGTCGACCGGCTGGAGAGCGACCTCGCCCTGTACGACGCCGGGTTCACCACCCGGCTGCTCGCACCGCTGGCGACCCCGGTGCACCTGACCCGCCAGGTCTTCGACCAACTGCCCCGCGACACCGAAGCCGACTGGACCGTCGTCGCCGAGCACCTGGAAGCGCTCGGCGACGCCCTGGACGCCTACGCCTCGACCCTGCGCGACGCCGCCGACCGGGGTCACCTCGTCGCCCGCCGCCAGGTCCTCGCCGTCGCCGACCAGGCCACCGCCTGGATCACCACCGACGACTTCTACGGCAGGCTCGTGTCCGCCCACCCCGGCGGCGGGTGCCACGACCGGCTCGTCGCAGGAGCCGACCAGGCCGTCGCGGCGACCGGCCGGTTCGTCGACTTCCTGCGCACCGAGCTGGCCCCGCGCGCGGGGACCGTCGACGGCGTCGGCCGCGACCTGTACGCCGTCACCTCCCGCAGCTTCCTCGGCGCGCGGGTCGACCTCGACGAGCTGTACGCGTACGGCTGGGACGAGCTGCGCCGCACGGCGGAGCAGATGCGGCAGGTCGCCGCCGAACTCGGCCACCCCGACACCGCCTCGGCCATGGCCGCGCTGGACGCCGACCCGGCGTGGCGGGTCGCCACCGGACCGGCCCTGGAGCAGTGGCTCAACGAGCGCGTCGAGCAGGTCACCGACGCCCTCGACGGCACCCACTTCGACATCCCGGCCCGGACCCGCAAGGTGCAGTGCCGGCTCAGCCCGGCGGCCTCCGGCGTCATGTACTACACCCCGCCCGACGCCGCCCTCACCCGCCCCGGCGGCATCTGGTGGGCGGTCCCCGGCGGCCAGGCCGAGATCCCGGTATGGAGCCACGTCGGCACCCTGTACCACGAGGGCCTGCCCGGCCACCACCTGCAGTTCGCCATCACCATGACCACCGACGAGCTGCACCCGTGGCAGCGCCACCTCTGCCACGTCCACGGCTACGCCGAGGGCTGGGCCCACTACGCCGAGCGCCTGGCCGACGAACTCGGCCTCTACCGCGGGCCCGCCGAACGCCTCGGCATGCTCTGCGGCCAGATCTGGCGCGCCGCCCGCATCGTCATCGACATGGGCCTGCACCTGGACGCCCCCATCCCGGCCGGCAACGGCTTCACCGACGCCACCGCCTGGACCACCGAACTGGCCGTCGACTTCCTCGCCACCGTGGCCGGGCTCGACCGCGCCACCGCCCGCTTCGAAGTGGACCGCTACCTCGGCTGGCCGGGGCAGGCGCTCGCGTTCAAGGCCGGCGCCCGGCTGTGGGCCCAGGCCCGCCACGACGCCGAGACCCGCGCCGGAGCCTCGTTCGACCGCAAGCGGTTCCACGCCGACGCGCTGCGGCTGGGCCCGATGGGCCTGGACCCGCTGCGCGCCACCCTCACCGCCCTCACCCCCAAGGACCGACCGTGACCACGTCCGACATCGCCGCGGTCATCACCGCGATGTACCGCTCCCTCGGCGACCGCCCCGGCTTCGACGCCCACCTGCACCCCGACCTGACCATGTGGGAGTCCGACGCCCCCGCCCTGCTGCACGGCCTGCCCGCCCTCGACGACCTGCGCGACCGCCGCGCCGCCGCCCGCACCAGCGCCCCCGCCCGGGGCGCGGTCACCGTCGCCCCCGAGGAGCTGCTCACCGAGGCCTGGGGCGAGACCGGCCTGGCCCGCTACCTGCTGCGCGCCCGGTACGCCGACGGCGGCCGCGACGACGTCTTCCGCGTCACCGACGTGCTGCGCCGCGACGAGACCGGCTGGCGCATCGTCCACCACCACGCCGAGGAGCTGTCATGACCGACCAGCCCGTGACCGACCTGTACGACCTGCGCGTCGTCGTCGAACGGATCGAAGGCCGGTCCGTGTGCGGACTGAAGGTCGGCGACTACATCGACCTGACCGAGTCCAACCGGCTGTCCACCCCGCCCGGCGGCCACTTCTGCCTGTACGCCCTGGCCGCGTGCATGCCGCTGCTGCCTGCCAAGCAGCGCCCGCTGCCGCCGGGGGACTGGCTCGAAACCGACTGCCACGTCGCCTGCCCCGACCCCGACGAGCGGCTGATCATGCGCATCGAGCGCACCGGCCGCCGCACCATCCCCACGGACGAGCTGACATGACCCAGCGCCTCATCGGACTCGGCGTCCAGTCCGACAAGACCGCCGCCGAGTACGCCGCCATCGCCCAGCTCGCCGAACGGCACGGCTTCGACGTGCTGTCCGTCTTCGGCGACCTGATGTACCAGCCGCCGATCTTCCCGCTGCTGGTGGCGGCGCAGCATACGAGCCGGATCGGGCTGGGGCCCGCGTGCCTGAACCCGTACACGATGCATCCGGCCGAGATCGCCGGCCAGATCGCGGCCCTGGACATCGCCTCGCAGGGCCGCGCCTACCTGGGCCTGGCCCGGGGCACGTGGCTGGACCAGGTCGGGGTGCCGCAGGAGCGGCCGCTGCGGCGGCTGCGCGAGACCGTCGACGTGGTGAACCTGCTGCTCGGCCAGGACCCCGCCGGTTACCGCGGAAGAGAGCTGTCGATCGCACCCGGGACGGCGCTGCGCTACACCCCGCACCGGCCGCGCGTGCCGCTGCTGGTCGGTACGTGGGGGCAGCGGACCGCCGAGCTGGCCGCGACCGTCGCCGACGATGTGAAGGTCGGCGGGTCGGCCAACCCGGCCATGGGCAAGACGATGCGGGGCTGGCTCGACGCTGCCGCCGTCAAGGCCGGGCGGGCGCCGTCCGAGGTCGGGCTGACCCTGGGCGCGGTGACCGTGGTCGACGAGGACGGCGAGGCCGCGCGGAGCCTGGCCCGGACCGAGGTCGCGATGTACCTGGCCGTGGTGGCCGACCTCGACCCGACCGTCGAGATCGACCCGGAGCTGCTGGCCCGGGTGCAGGCGCACGTCGGACGCGGCGAGCATGTGGAGGCAGGTGCGCTGATCAGCGGTGACCTGCTGGATCTGTTCGCGTTCTCCGGTACGCCGCACCAGATCGCCGCGCAGGCCGAGGCGGTGTTCGCGGCCGGGGTGACCCGGATCGAGTTCGGCACCCCGCACGGGCTCACCCCGATGCGCGGCGTGGACCTGCTGGGCCGCCGCGTCCTGCCGACACTGCGCAGCTGAATGCGGCGTGGTGGTGCCTGCACGGGAGCGCAGGCACCACCACGGTGTTCCCGCATGGGACAGGTCGCAGCTCAGGGGACGATTACTGCCCCGGCTAATTCCAGACTGTCCAGAACCAGTTCGTTGAAGCCGCACGCTCTTGAGAACCTTGTGCCCCGCAGGTGATCATTGACGGACGTCCTAGAGATGATCTCTCCGTTGGAGATGAGCCGGTGAGCGATCTCTCCAGAGCCGGACACCGACAGGAACGACTGGCCATCCGGGTGTGCGATCACCTTTTCGACCCCCAGCGCAACCTCGTGCTCCCAGAGTGCGGGTCCAGTCGGCATCGGCCAGGCGCTCACCCCTCGGCCGGTTCCAACGATGACCACGTAGGTCGGGACGACAAGCAGGTTGGACGATGGCAATTCGGCTGAGGATTCGACGCTACGCTGCCAGACGGACTGCCCGTCTAGGTCCAGCAGATCGACTGTCCAAGATCCTTTCCTCGTCTCCGAGTGTTGAAGCAGGAAGTCAGAAGCCCACACTGTCCGATATTTGAGTGAAATGGAGCGTCCCCATCGACCGTCATCGAGCAGTGCAAACATCTCCGACTGGCCTGCCAGTGATGAATAGAGGAGGCGTAGCTCGCCAGAGCGTGTGTACCGCATCTGCACTCTGGAGGTCAATGCGTGGCGCAAAGGGTCGGGTGGATCGAACTGCGCCACCGGTCTCAGGCCGTCCTCTAATACGATGCAGTATTGGTTGATCCCTTTATGCCGGGTAAGGACGGCCATCGCGGGCTCCGACCGCCATTCCATCGGCACTATCTGTACTACTGACCTGCCTTGAAGCGCGCGGCGGGTGGAGCCGTCCGGATCGCGTACGATGAGGCCGTTTGTTGCGCTGATCGCGACTTGCCCGTTGGTCAGCGCGGCGACACTTCTTCTGCGGTCGGTCGGTCCGATTTTTTCGTGCTCCGGGGAGTCGTGAAGGTTCCCGTTCTCCCAGACGGCCGAGTCGGTCAAGGCGCCAAAGTCGGTGCATACAATTGATCCGAAGCTTGTCACCGCAACCTGGGGTGTGAACGTCCGCAGCACCTCGACGTCGGTGATGAAGGCACCCGTCAGGTCGGCTCCGGTGATGCTTGTCCACCGCATAGCCACCCCGGACAGGTCTGCACCTCGCAGATCGGCGTGGGCGAGACTGGAAATCGCCAGGTCGTGGTGGGGATTGGCGCCGGCGAGGTTCGCACCGGCGAGATTAACCCCGGCCAGGTCGGGTGCTGCGAATCTGAGGAGGTTAAGGCAGTTGCCGCCGAGGTTCTGAGGATCGGGTAGGGATCCTGTGGTTCTGGCGAGTGCCAATAGTTGGTCCTTGACCTGGTCGGTGCCCGAGATCATCGACCATAGGAATTGGAACGTGGTGAATTCGTTGAGTGCTCTGCCGAATGTCGAGGCGAGCCGATCGGAGGCTTCAGCCGTGAACCGGCTCAGCGCGGGCAGAGCTCCATTGGTGCGGTGTTGCATGAAGTACTCCGACCAGCGGTAGTGGCTGCCATCGGAGCGGGGGTCGGCGTTCACGAGGTCGAGGAAGTCGTCATCCAGCAGGCCGAGCTCCGCGCCGAGCTTGTAGGCGACGAAGAACTCCAGCAGCGAGCGGTGGGCCGGGCTGTAGTCGCCGTCGGCGTTGCGGACCAGGAGGGTCTGGGAGCGCATGTCCTGATCCCAGTGGTCGATGTCTTTGGGGGAGCTGACGGCGGTGCCGAAGTGCGTTCGCAGACGGTCCGGGAACTCGCGGTAGTTCAGGCTCATTGTGCTGGTCGACAGCATCTCCCACGCTAGCTCGCAGAGGAAGTAGAGCTTGTCGGGGCGGCCGGTGAAGGTTCGCCCTTCGCGGATGTCGCGATCCATCTTGCGCCGGACGGCGTAGAGGTAGACCCGTGCCATGTCGATGCGCTGGCCGGCGCCGATGTCGGGCAGCGCCTCAAGGACCAGCTCCGACATGACCGGGCGGCGCAGCAGGTCACGCAGTTCCTCGTTGTTCATCACGACTTTGACGTTGTACTCGTCGGTGATCCCGGTCAGCACCGCGCGGATCTGGTCGACGTCCATCGGTGCTATCTCGATGATGTCGAAGCGGAGCGGTTCGACATCGGATACCGCGGCCGCGTGCACGTTGCCAGCCAGTAGCTGACGGGTACCCTCCGCATCAGGGAAGTGCTCGGTACGGCTGCTGAGCAGTACCTTCGCACCGGGCTCGGCGACCTTGGCCAGCTCCCAGAAGTTGCTGACCATGACGTTGCGGTCGACCCGGGCGGCCATCTCGTCGAAGCCGTCGAAGATGAGTAGCAGCCGTCCCATCTTGTTGAGGTGCTGGAAGGTGCGGTAGTTCAGCTCAAGCTGATGCTCGGCGAAGAAGAACTGGGAGATGACCGACTCGACCGTCGCGGCTTTCGCATACGTCCGCAGCGGGATCAGCAGGGGTAGCCTGGGGCGGGGCAGCCCACGTCGCTTGGCCTCGCGCCACAGGCGACCGAGGCGCCAGGCGAAGTGCAGCGCGAACCAGCTCTTTCCGGTGCCGAACTCACCCAGCACGGACAGGTGCTCCTTAGCGGGGTCAGCCAGCCATCGGTGAACGTACTCGGTGAGCCCGCCGTCCTTCCAGTCGTAGAGACTGGGCTGCTCTTCGCCAGGCTCCTCCCGTCGACAGGACAGCTCGACGTATCGCTGCTCCATCCGCAGTTTCCTGACTGTGTCCTCCAGCCAGTCGAGGTATGGCTCGAAGTCGGCGTTGAGGTCGATTAGATCGTCGAAGGTCAGGCACAGGACCGACGGCATTTCGGCTGCCCCTTGGCGCGCGGATGGGCTGATCCGCTGTTGGGCGATTACCCACGCTCCATCAGCCGCATGCTCTCGGACCGCCTCGATCGCGCGGCTGACATAATGCTTCATCAGCTCACCGTCCACCACCAGGATCACCACGGTCCCGTACCTGCCCGGTGTGACCGGTGCCCGAAGCGTCCAGCTGTACGTGGTGTCATCGTGGCCGAGCTCAGCGGTGACCCGGTAGTTGAGGGTGGCGAACCAGGCTCGGACATCGGAGTTCAGGCGCTCCAGCGGTGTCGCGCTGCCCCGATGGGGCTCGCGCTCCTGCCGGTGCTGCTCCTCGTCCTGGCGGGCCAACGCAACACGTGCCATCTCGCCGAACTTGTCCGCCGGTATTTCCAGCAGATCGGCGGCGATCCTGGCCGGTAGTGCGTCGAGCTGATTCTCGAAGTGGACCTGCAGTGCGTCGAGCTTGTTTTCGAAACGGGCCTGTGCTGGCGTCCGGCTTCGCGTCACCCAGTAGTGGAACCGCTCGATGACCGGCCCGATCTCATCGGCGATCCGGTATGGCAGATGTCCGAACTCGCTGGACTCTGCATTGCGTTCGACCGCGCCGGCGACCTCTTCGAGTAACCGGCTGTAGTCGTCCGAGTGGAATGAGTCGGTGAACGCCTGCCGGACGTATTGGTCGCGGAACAGTGCGAGCACGGGTGCGGGCTTGCCGTAGAGGACGTCGATCACAGTGCGGGCGTACAGCGCTCCGAAGTCCGCAGGTGGCACCGGTCCTTCCAGGCGGAGCTTGCGCAGGACGGCGACGATCTGGTCGTTGCGCTGTGCCGCCTCCGCTGCGGGTTTGACCGCTACAGCGGACAGAAATTTAAAGGCACCGCCCACGTAGTCCATTGGTAAACCGGTACCAGCTCGAAACTAGTAACCAGCCGGTATGTCAAACAGCCGACACCTCCGCAAAGCCTTGCAGACCGCAGACGGCCCTTGCGGTGTCTACACAGTCGCCCATCCACCGAACGGTGGATAGGCGATGGCGCTGTTGTGTCCCCCTATGCTTGGCCGCGACGCGGATGTGCACGTATTTGTGCCTGGGTGGGGGACTGGCGACACTTGAAAGCAAAATCGACGTATTTGGATACTGGGCCGGTACGTCGCGGATACGCCTGACCGACCGGGAGGCGCTCGGCGGCGTACGGACGGGACCGACCCCAACGTCCCGCCGACCCTCCAGGAGGACGCCCAGTGACCACTACTCCGCAACGTACCCGTACCAGCCGGCTGCTCATGGCCGCCGTCGGCGCGGTCACCCTCGCCGCCTTCGTTCAGCCCGCGGCCGCGACCGCCGCCCCGCGCTTCGGCGCCGACACCCTCGCCGCGGTCGACGCCGCGGTCGACCGGTCCGGCGTCGTCGGCATCTCCTGGTACACCGACACCGCCGCCGGGCGGGTCGTGGTCACCGCCGACGCCACCGTATCGCCCGCCGCGCTGGCCACCCTGAAGCAGGCCGCCGGAGCGAACGCGGGTGCGCTGCGCATCGAGCGCAACGCCGGGGTGTTCCGCCCGACGGTGTCGCCCGGCGACGCCATCTACGGCGGCGGCTACCGCTGCTCGCTCGGCTTCAACGTGGTCAAGGGCGGCGTCTACTACCTGCTGACCGCCGGGCACTGCGGCACGCTGGTGAGCACCTGGTACACCAACTCGGCGCAGACGACCCTGATCGGCGCGACCACCGGGTACAGCTTCCCCGGCAACGACTACGCGCTGGTGCGCTACGACAACACGTCGCTGAGCCACTCGGGCGGCTACACCGTCGCCGACGCGTTCGTGGGCGAGTCCGTCACCCGGGACGGGTCGACCACCGGCGTGCACAGCGGCAAGGTCACCGCGCTCAACGTATCGGTGCGCTACAGCGGCCACCCCGGCGGCAAGGTCGGCGGCCTGATCCAGACCACCGTCTGCGCCGAGGGCGGCGACTCCGGCGGCCCGCTCTACGACGGCAACAAGGCCATCGGCCTGACCTCCGGCGGCAGCGGCGACTGCCGCTCGGGCGGCACGACCTTCTTCCAGCCGGTCCGCGAGGCCGCCGACGCGTACGGCGTGAGCCTGCTCTGACCGACGTGCGTCATGCCCGGCACCGGGAACCGGTGCCGGGCACGAACATCAGTCTGCCCGGCGCAGTCGCATGGCACCATGCATCGCATGAGTGAAGCAGGTACCTGGGGGTTGCATCACGACGGTGTGCTGGTCGCACGGATCATCGTGACCGGCGGCGACTTCCCCTGGATGCACGGGCGTGTCGAAGCCCTGCCCGGGTTCGACGCCATCCGCCCGCTCTTCACCGAGTCGGAGGCAACCGGCGCCGCAGAGGACGTCGAGGCTCACCGCCGGATGCTCGCCGCGACCTCCCTGACCTACCCCGAGGGCGATCCCGTCGCTGAGTACTGGCTGAAGATCTTCGACGACGGCACCTGCGGCTGGCGCTGGCACGACGACGAGCCCTTCGACGACTGAACGACCGAGTATTCCGGGTCACCGGGCGCACTCTCCGCCGGACACGGCAGAGGGCGTCCAGGTCGGCTCGTGAGAAGCCGGCCTGGACGCCCTCCGCGTCGGTCAGGGGGCGATGAACAGGAGCTTCGCCCGCCAGTCGGTGCCGTCGAGGGACGGTCCGCTGCGTACCGTGAACGACCCGCTCGGCACGCCACCGGCCCACGCGGTGGACGAGAGGTCGCCGGTGCTGCGGTTGACCTTGTAGAGGGTGGTGCCCGACAGGAGCAGCCCGCCCGCGTCGGCCATGCCGCCCACGCCCGCGACGGTGAACTTGTCGGCGCCGACGACCCCGCTGTCGGGGGTGAACCAGCGCCAGTACAGCTCGTTCGACCCGGCCAGGGTGTAGTAGACCCGCCCGGCCGTGTAGAGCATCGCGGTCACGTTCGGGATCTCGGCGTAGAAGTTCACCGTCGAGCCGGCGTACGTCTGGCCGGAGTCGTTGTCCACGGTGTCCCAGTACGCGTCGTGGTACGGGTCGACCAGCGTCGCCGTGCCGAAGGCGGTGCCGTTGAAGGTACGCCGCCACAGCGCGCCGTTCATGCCGTAGAACAGCGTGCCGCCGACCCAGAAGCCGCCCCGCACCGTCGACCAGGCCGTGCTGTCGGGGTTGGCGACCGCGCTGGTCGCCCCGACGGTGGTCGCCCCGTCGTAGGACCGGACCAGCACGTCGTCGGCGTTGCCGGCCGGCGGCGGCCCGGTCTTGACGATCTCGATGCCGTTGATCAGCGGGTTCTCGACCACGTGGCCGAAGTCGAGGTCCACCGAGCCGTCGCTGACGACGGTGAAGGAGCGCATGGTGCCGACGTCGTGCCCGGCCGACCCCGACAGGTCCAGGTTGGCGAGCACGGTCGTGCCGTCCAGGGCCACGTTGAAGACCCGGGAGCCGGGCGAGGCGGTGCCGCCGTACCGGTTGGCGAAGTAGAGCCGGACCTCGACCTCGGTCCCGGCGGTGACCGGGAACTGCCAGCTCATCTCCGGGGCCGAGCCCGGGTCCCAGCGCTCGGAGGAGAACAGCGCGGCCGGGGTGCCCGCGGGCACGGTGGCGTCCACGGTCGGCACGGTCCCGTACCCGGCGGTGCTGCTGTCGGTGTTGTGGTACGGGCTGGGGCTGCCGCCGTCGTCGCCCGCCCAGTCCGGGCCGTTGTCGGTCGCGGCGACCGCGGACCCGCCCGCGTTGACGCGGTAGAGCACATTGGTCGGTACGGGCACGCCCGCCCGGTACACGTTGCCGGGCAGCGCGGCCGTGGTGGTCGGGTGCGGGGCGCTGCCGCCGGTCAGCGGGAAGAACGCGATCCGCTCGCGCCGGTACTGGTGGTCGCCGATGAAGGCGGTGTCGGAGCCGACCCACAGGCCGCTCGGGGTGACCAGCATCTCGGAGGCGCCGACGCCGCGCGGGTGCCGGCCCGGGTTCCAGGCCAGCGGCAGGCCGTTGAGCGGGTCGAGGGCGGCGATGCTGGCCCGGCCGACCGCGCCGGGGCCCGCGCTGTCGCCGCCGAAGCTGTTGTTGAGCCAGCGGGAGTGCCCGCCGACGTAGACGGCCTGCTCGCTGATGTCGACCGACAGGAACGTGTCGCCGCCGGTGTAGTCGACCCAGGTCGGCTGGGTGTCCGTGCCGGTGGCGGCGGTCTCCCAGCGGGCGGCGGCGTCGCACAGCGTGCCCGCGTTCGGGGCGCCGGTGGACACGACCACGAAGTAGCTGCTGTCGGGCGCGTACGCGATGTCGCGCATGTACGAGTCGAACGCCCACCAGGCGCAGCGCGGGGTGTAGCGGGTGGTGTTCCAGGCGGCGATCGTCGCCGCGCTCGGGCCGAGGTCCAGCTTCACGATCTGGTCGTGCAGGACCGCGTCGGCCTTCTTGAAGTTGCCGATCACCACGAGCACCTGGCCGTTGGGCGACAGCGCGAGCTTGCTGGCGCCGACTCCGGCGCTGGAGCCGCTGACCCCGTCGTAGTTGTGGTTCTCGGTCAGGGTGGTGGTCAGGTAGCTGTCGACCGCGCCGGTGGTGGCGTTGAGGGAGGCGAGGCCGCCGCGGGGGACGGTGTTGCCGGCGGTGGTGAAGATGCCGCCGACCAGCAGCCGGTTGCCGGCCAGGGCCACGTCCTTGACCGCGCCGTTGAAGGCGGGCCCGGCGAAGCTGGTGACCACCGCGCCGGTGCTGACGTTGAGCAGGGCGACCTTGCGCCGGGTGACCCCGTTGACGGTGTTGAACTTGCCCGCGATGTAGACCGTGCCCGTGGTGGGTCCGGCGATGACGGCGGAGACCTCGCTGTCGACGGTCGGCGCGAACGCGGTGTCGACCGTGCCGGTGGCCTTGTCGAAGGCCAGCACATAGTTGCGGGTGATGTCCACTTCGGTGCCGCGGTTGCGGACGGTGGTGAAGTCGCCGGCCGCGATGATCTTCGTGCCCGCGTCGTAGATGGCGTTGACGGTGCCGTTCTTGATGTCGGGCGTGGCGGAGGAGGGCACCGCCTTGACCACCGTGGTGTGGTTGGGCGCGGCGGCCGCTGGTACGGCCGCGCTGACGCCCGCCGCGGTGAGCGCCAGCGCGGCGAGCGCGGCGAGGGCACGGCGGGGCATGGTCGAACGAGGTGTCACGGGCACTCCGAAGGGGCGTACTGGCGGTGGCGGCGGGCGCGACATACCCGCCGGGCCACCGAGGACTGGCGCATCCCATACCCTCTGCCACCGGTCGCTCACCGTCCAGCGCCCGCCGGGTTTTCTGCCTGTCCACCCCGCAGCCCCGTCCGACCACCCGACGCCGGGCGGCGGGACAGCCGGGCCGACCGTACGAAAAGGCGGCGCGAGTCGGTTGTTCGGTGCGTCCGGCCGGACAAAAGATCAGGTGGGGTGGAGGGTCGGCGGCGAGTGGTCCATCCCATCCGGCAGCGTGGATGTTTTTGGCACGCCGGCCACAAGCTCATCACAAGCCCGATGCCCGATGATGCGCTGCATGACGATGAAATCGAGGATGCTTCCCGCGCTCGTCGCCGGTGCGGTGGCGCTGGCCACCGTCATCGCCGCCACCGCCGTCGGCGACCAACCGCGCGCGGCCGCCGACTGCCAGCGGTCGGTGGCGATCGACCCCCAGGTCACCGTCTCCGAGGCCGCCGCCACCCTGACCTTCACCGTGTACACGGCGTCGTGCGCCGCGGCCGGCTCGGTGTCGTACGCGGTCACCGACGGCACCGCGCACCGGCCCGGCGACTTCGCGCTGGCCGGCGGGGTGCTGCAGTGGCCCGCGGGCGACAGCGGCCTCCGGCAGATCCAGGCGGTCATCGTCGGGGACGCGGTGACCGAGGCGCTGCTGGAGGACTTCACGGTCACCCTCACCAACCCCAGCCCGGACGTACGGATCGCCGCCGCCACCGGCCGGGGCCGGATCTTCGACAACGACACCTCGATCCGCGCCGTGACCGCGGACAGCCGCCTGTGCCTGCTCGATCCCCGTACGTCGCCGCCGCCCTCGCCCTCGCCGACGCCGTCGCCGAAGCCCGACCCGGGCACCGTCGTGCCGTGCACCATCGAACCGGGCAACATCGTCAGCACCCCGCTGGCCACGAACAACCCGTCCACACTGGACCAGGTGGTGACCGTGCGGACCTCCGACGGGGACCTGACGGCCGGGCTGGACTACGTGGCCGTCAACCGCACGCTCACCGTCCCCGCCGGGCAGACCGGCGTGTACGTGCCCGTCCAGCTGCTGCCGCACGCCTTCACGCAGAGCTGGAAGTACTTCAACCTCACCGTCACCTACTACTCGGGCGGCACCGTCGTGACCGGCACCGCCAAGGTGACGCTCTGGCGTTAGCCCAGTAGGGACATGTTGGCCAGGGTCCGCGCCTCCAGGCCCCGGTCGTCGAGCTCGCGGCACCGTGCCAGCGCCCGCCCGAAGTGGTCCAGGGCGCTGGCGTGCTCGCCGCGCGACAGGTGGACGAGGCCGATGGCATTGGACGTCTCGGCCTCGCGCCGCTTCTCGCCGTTGCGGCGGCGGATCGCCAGGGCCAGCCCGAAGTGGTGCAGGGCCCCGTCCTCATCCCCGGCGGCCAGCCGGGCCTCGCCGAGGTTCTGCAGCACGGCGCCCTCCAGGTGGGCGCTGCCGAGGTCGCGGGCCAGCCGCAGCGCCCGGTCGAGTGCTACGTGGGCCAGGTCGAAGTCGCCGAGCTGGGTGTGGATGTCGGCGATGTTGTTCAGCGCGAGGGTGATCCCGGGCAGGTGGTCGTCGGCGGTGTGCAGGTCCAGCGCCTGCGTGAAGGCGTCGCGGGCGTCGGGCAGCCGCCCGAGCTGGGCGTGTGCGTGGGCGATGTTGTTCAGCGCCATGCCCTGGCCGCGCTGGTCGCCGCCCTCGCGCATGAGCTCCAGGGCCCGGGTGAGCTGCCGCAGGGCGTCCTCGTGGCGGTGCGTGACGTTGCAGGCCACCCCCAGGCCGCTGCGCATGAGCCGCTCGCCGACCGGGTCGTCCAGGCGCAGGGCGGCGGTCAGGCCTTCGCGGCAGATCTCGGCGTAGGCGGCCCAGTGGCCGCGGTGGGTGTAGTAGCTGGCCAGCAGGTAGGTCAGCTGCCAGGTGACCTGCGGTTCACCGTGGGCGGCGGCGTGGCGGGCGACGGGCAGCAGGTTGGGGCGTTCGCCGTCGAGCAGGGACAGGACCGTGGCGGCGTCGGGCAGCGGCGGCAGGTTCGGGGGCGGGCTGTGCCAGGACAGTTTGACCCGGTCGCGGGCGGGTTCGAGGGTCTGGTTGGCGGTCTCGGCCAGGGCCAGGTACCAGGTGAGGGTCGCCGCGCGGGCCCGCTGCGCCTCGTCGGGGCCGCAGCGTTCGACGGCGTAGAGCCGGATCAGGTCGTGGAAGCGGTATCGGCCGTCGGCGACCTCGGTGACCAGGTGCACGGCGGCGAGTTCGTCGAGGGCTTCGGCCACGGGCCGGCCCGCCACCGCGGCGGCCAGGTGCGCGGTGAAGGTGGGCCCGGGATGGTGGCCCAGGCGCCGGAACAGGGCCGCGGCCGGCGGGCTCAGCGTCTGGTACGCCGAGGCGAACACCGCCCGTACGCTGCGGGAGTCGCCGGGCACGGTGAGCGTGTCGAGGCGGTCCCCGCCGGTGAGGTCGGCGACGAGTTCGGCCAGCGGCCGCAGTGGCCGGGCGGCGAGTTTGGCGGCGGCGATGCGCAGGGCCAGGGGCAGCCGTCCGCACAGGTCGACCAGCCGGTCGGCGTGGGCCGGCTCGCGGTCGACCCGGTCGTGGCCGAGGACCCGGCGCAGCAGCAGCGACGCGTCGGCGTGCGGGAGGGTGTCGAGGCTGATCGCCACCACCTCGTGGTCCAGGGCCAGGGCTGTGAGCTGGTGGCGGCTGGTGACCACGAGCAGGCTGTTGCCGTCGGGCGGGACCAGCGGCGCGATCTGTTCGGCGGTGGCGGCGTCGTCGAGCAGGATGAGCATGCGCCGCTCGTGCAGGGCGGAGCGGTAGCGGCCGAGGTCGTGCGGTGCCGCGTCGGCGGTGACGCCCAGGGACCGCAGCAGGTGGGCCACGGCCTCGGCGGCGGGCATGGCGGTGGCCGGGTCGTGGCCGCGCAGGTCGAGGAACAGCTGCCCGTCGGGGTAGCGGTCGATGACCCGGCGCGCCCAGTGCACGGCCAGGGCGGTCTTGCCCATGCCGCCCGGGCCGGAGATGACGGCGATGCGGCCGGTGCCGTCGACCATGGTGTCCAGCGCCGCCTCCTCGGGGGCGCGGCCGGTGAAGCAGCCCGCGGCGGCGGGCAGTTGGGCGGGCCGGTCGGCGGCGGTGGGTCCGTCGAACTCCAGCGACGGGTCGCGGCGCAGTACGGCCACGTGCAGGCGCTGCAGCTGCGGGCTCGGATCGACGCCCAGCTGCTCGGCCAGGTGCTCACGCAGCCGCTGGTAGGCCCGGACGGCGTTGGCGTGCCGCCCGGACCGGTACAGGGCCAGCATGAGCAGCCCGACCAGGCGCTCCCGCCCGGGGTCGGCGGCCAGCAGCTGTTCGATCTCGTCGGCGGCGGTGGCGTGCTCGCCCAGGCGCAGCCGGGCGTCCCACAGGTCGTCGAGGGCGCTCAGCCGGGCCTCGGCCAGCCGCTCGATCTCGCTGACGGCCCAGCCCGCGGGTTCGCCGTCCTCGAAGGCGGTGCCGCGCCACAGGCCGAGGCCGTCCAGCAGATGGGTGGCGGCCTGGGCGGCCGCACCCTGGGCCAGGGCGCGGCGGCCCAGGTCGGTGTGCTCGTGGAAGCGGGCCACGTCGGTCTGGGCGGGGTGCAGGTCGAGCAGGTAGCCGGAGTCGCGGGTGACCAGGACGCCGGGCAGGCCGCAGTCGTCGAGGGCCTGGCGCACCCGGGCGATGTGGGAGTACAGCGACTGGGTGGCGGTGCGGGGCGGCTGGTCGCCCCACAGGGCCTCGGCGAGCCGGTTCGGTGACACGGGTTGGCCGGCGCGCAGGCCGAGCACGCCGAGCAGAGTCCGTTGGCGGCCGCCGACCAGGGCGGCCCGGCCGCGCGGGCCGGTCACCTCGATCGGGCCGAGCAGCCGTACCACCTGCGTGCCGGGCGCGGCGGGCTGGCGCCGGTCCTCGTCGGCCAGGTCGCGCAGCGTGGCGAGCTTCCCCTGCTCGGCGGGGGAGGCGCCGAGCAGCCGGACGAGGGTGTCGAAGCGGTCGGTCGGGGGCAGCGTCTTCCCGGTGAAGTAGTGCGCGATGATGCCGGTCGACCAGCCGGTCCGGGCGGCTAGGGCCCGGTAGGTCAGCTCCGCGCCGCCGCGCCGCCGGGCGTCGCGCCGTTTGAGCTGGCGCAGGGTCCGGGCCAGCTCCTGCAGGGCACCCCCGTCGGCCATCGGACTCCTCGATAGACGAACCTGAGTTTGTCATCGTACTGGCCGCGCAGCCGTGTTCAACGGTGTTCAGGATCGGCCTGCCGGGCGCCGCAGCCTGCCGACGATGGCTGCCATGACTGACACACTGCCTGTCCGCGCCAGGATCGGTTGGGGCGTGGCCGCCCTGATCGTCGCTGCCGCGCTGCTCCCGGCGGCAGCCGCCTCAGCCGCCGAGGAGACCAAGCCCGACCAGCAGGGCGTCGCGCCCGCCGAGCCCGTACCGGGTGGCTTCCGCACCTGGGAGGACCTGAGCGAGGCGCAGACCCGCCTCAACACCGCCGCCGACGACATCCTGTCGGTGTCCTCGCCCGGCTACGCCGGCACGATCGCCGCCCCGGAGAACGGCGAACTGCAGATCTACTGGAAGGGCCAGGTGCCCGCCGACGCGCAGGAGCGCGCCGCGCGCACCGGCGTGCCGGTGAGGTTCCTGCCGGCCCGGTTCAGCGAGGCCGAGCTCGCGGCCGAGGTCGACCGGCTGGGCGCTGACCCGCGGGTCGCCACCGCCGCGCCCAACGTGGACGGTTCCGGGCTCGCGGTCTCGGTGACCAGTGACGCCGACCGCGACGCGATCGTGGCCCAGGCGGCGGTGCCGCTGACCGTCACCGTCGAGCGCAAGCCCGACCTGCTGTTCGACCGCCAGAACGACGTCTCGCCGTACTGGGGCGGGGCCCGCTGGACGAACCTCAGCACCGGCGGCGGCTGCTCCACCGGGTTCAGCGTGAACTGGGCCGGGGCGCCGCGGATGCTCACCGCCGGGCACTGCGGCAGCAACGGCAACACGGTCCGCATCGGCAACGCCACCCAGCCGAACACCACGATCACGGCCGACGTCAACGCCCGCGACACCCAGCTGCTCAACCGCCCGGTCAACCGCACCTTCGCCGGACGGATCTACACCGGTGCCTGGAACAGCTCGTCGAGCATCCGGGTGGGCGGGTCGGCGGTCGACTACGTCGGCAACTGGATCTGCACCGGCGGCTCGTACAGCGGCGAGCACTGCAACGCCAAGGTGTACGCGGTCAACACCAGCGTGCTGGGCATGGCGCCGATGACGTACGCCGCGAAGGTGCCGGGCGTCCCGGCCGCGGGCAACTGCGTCGCCGCCCCCGGCGACAGCGGCGGCCCGGTGTACTCGCACGGCCTGTTCATCAACAAGTGGCCGAACTTCGAGATCGCGGCGCTGGCCCGCGGCACGATCACGGCCGGCTACCTGGACACGCCGTGCCTCTCGCAGGGTGTCTGGAAGACCGGCTCCTACCGGGTCTTCTACGCGCCGGTCCGGCGGCCGTTCTTCGGCCCGTACGTCGGATCGCTGACCTTCTACGGGGCCACCCTCATGTGACCGGAGTCCGGCAGCACGGCCGGGAGGGCAGCCTGCCCGCCCGGCCGTTCACGCGTCGCCGGTGAGCAGGCCGTACACGTCGACGATCTCCAGCACCTCGCGGACCGTCCCCTGCGCTCCGGTGAGCCGGAACCCGCCGCCCTCCCGCACGGCTCGGGCCTGGGCCTGGAGCAGCACCCGGATGCCGCTGGAGTCGAGGAAGCCGACCCGGCTGACGTCGACCTCGAGCCGCCGGTCGGGATGGGTCCGGATCGCCTCGGTCAGCCAGCCCGCGACCGCCCCTTCGACGCCCATGTCGATCTCACCGACGAGCGACACCCGTACGATCCCGGGTGCCAGCTCCACCTCGTGGGACGCCTGGGGCGGCCGGCTGACGTTGTCCATGGTCAAATGAGATCACATTCTTCTGACCGCGACCACCGCGACGTCGTCGGCGTTGGGCGGTGTGGTGAGCCGGTCGAGCAGCCGGTCGCAGAAGGCGTCGAGATCGGCGTCGACGTGCCGGGCGAGCTGGTGCAGCGTGGCGATGCCGTCCCGGATGGAGGTCCCGCGGTGCTCGATGAGCCCGTCGGTGTACAGCAGCAGGGTGCTGCCCGGCGGCAGGGTGAACTCCAGGTCCGCCGGCCGCGGATGCCCGATCCCCAGCAGCGGCGCGCGCTGCCACAGCTCGCTGGCCTGCCCGTCGGTGATGAGCAGCGGCGGCAGGTGCCCGGCGTTGGCCAGCCGGGCCCGGCCGGTGGCCGCGTCGATGGAGATCACGCACAGGGTCGCCATCTCCACCGGCAGCAGCCGGACCATCAGCTCGTCCACGAGCTGCACGATCGCGCCCGGCGGATGGCCCTCCACGGCGTAGGCGCGCAGCGCGTGCCGGATCTCGGCCATCACGGTCGCCGCGTGCAGCGAGTGGCCGACGACGTCGCCGATCGCGATCAGCAACCGGTCGTCCAGCAGCGACAGCTCGTAGAAGTCCCCGCCGATCTCAGCCTCGGTGCTGGCGGGTTCGTAGCGCATCGCGAGCTCGACCCCGGGCAGCGCGGGCAGGCTGCGCGGCAGCAGGCTGCGCTGCAGGGTCACCGCGATCCGGTGGTCGAGGTCCTGCGCGCGCTGCGCCTCGGCGGCGGCCCCGAGCGCCTGGGTCAGCTGGGTGAGCAGCTGGGTGCTGTCCTCGTCGGGGATCTGCGCGACGAAGAGGTACAGCGGCGGGAGGTCGTCGCGCAGCCGGGCGCTGGCCACGGTGAGCGGCTGGTCGTCGAGCCAGCCCGCGGGCAGTCGCCAGTGGTCGGCGTGGCCGCTCTGGCACCGGAATCCGATCGGCGCGTCGTCGGCCGGCGGGGTCCAGTCGCGGCGGTCGGTGCGGCCGGTGTCGTCGACCCGTACCGCCGACCAGGTCCCGTCCAGGACGTCGGCGGCGACGACGGCGGTGCCGCCGAACAGGCGCGCCGCGCCCGCGGCGGCGTGGGTGAGCAGCTCGCCGAAGCCGTTGGCGGTGGTCACCGCCAGGGTGGTCCGGGCCAGCTGGGCCAGCCCGGCGGCCAGATGCTCGGCCTTGCGCAGGGCGCGGTAGTAGCGCAGGACGGCCTGCACCGTGGCGACCAGCTCCTGCGGATCGATCGGCTCGGCCAGGTAGGCGTCGGCGCCGCCGACCAGGCCGATGGTGCGGTCGGTCACATCCACGGCGTGGGCCGACACGTGCACCACCGGTATGGTGGCGGTCCGCTCGTCGGCCTTGATGCGCCGGCAGACCTCCAGGCCGCTCATGTCGGGCAGTTTGACGTCCAGCACCACCATGTCGAAGTCGCGGGCCTCGATCTGCGCCAGCGCCTCGTGTCCGGTCTCGGCCTGCGAGACGGCGAAGCCGGCCCGCGACAGCCAGTTGCTGAGCAGGTACCGCTTGGGCGCCGAGTCGTCGACCACCAGGATGGTGGACTCGGTGATCGCGGTCACGCCTGCCTGACCAGGGGCAGCGTCACCGTGAACTCGCTGCCGCGACCCGGCTGGCTGTCCAGGTCCATGGAGCCGCCGAGGATGCCGGTGAGCCTGCGCGCGTACGGCAGCCCCAGACCCGTGCCGAGCACCTTGTGCCGACTGGGCAGCTGGACGAACTCCTCGAAGATCCGTTCCTGCTCGTCGGCGGGGATGCCGCTGCCGGTGTCGGCGACGGTGAACATCCAGTTGCGCTCGTCGCTGCGCACGTGCAGGGCCACATGTCCATGCTCGGTGAACTTGACCGCGTTGTGCAGCAGATTGCGCAGGACCTGCGACAGCAGCGCCTCGTCCGACTCGATCCAGGCGTCCTCGCCGGGTTCGTCCACGATCAGCTCGACGTCGGGGTTGGTGAGGATGGCCCGCACCGTGCCGCGCAGCTGCCGGAACAGCCGGTCCAGGCTGACCGTCTGCCAGTCGGGCTGCAGCCGGCCGGACTCCGCCTTGGCCAGGTCGAGCAGGTCGTTGACAAGGGTCAGCAGATCCGAGGTCGAACCGCGCATCAGTTCGATCTGCTCCTGCTGGGCCGGGGTGAGCGGATCGGACGACGGATCGGACAGCATCCGGATCAGCCCGATCACCGAGGTGACCGGGGCGCGCAGCTCATGGCTGACGTTGGCCAGGAAGCGGGTCTTGGCCTCGCTGGCCGCGCGCAGCTGCGAGGACTTCTCGTCGAGCTCGGCGTACAGGGCGACCACGCCGCGGTTGGTCTCCTCCAGCTCGCTGTTGAGCTGGTGGTAGAGCGCCATCACGCCGCGGTTGGTCTCCTCCAGCTCGTCGTTGAGGACGGTGAGCCGGTCGCGCTGCCTGCGCACGTCCTCCAGGGCCGCGAGCAGGTGCTCGTTCTGCGTGGCCAGCTCGTCCAGCGGGCTGGCGACCGCCGTCATACCCAGGGCACGGCGGAGTTCATCGACGCGGAGCTCGGTGAGCGCGCCGGTGACGGGGAGGCGGCGTGACAGCATGACCACGGTCCTCTTCCCGTGCTCGACCACTTCCAAACCATCGACCAGGCGCCCGGCCGGCTGCAGCGGCCCGCGCTCGACGGACCCGTCGACCGCCAGGTCGATGCGCAGCCGGTCGGGGTGTCGGCAGACCCGGAAGACGACCTCGACGGCGGGTGCCCGGGCCAGCAGCACCCGGCCCACGTCGCTGAGGGCCGTGGCCAGCCGGATCTGGTCCTGGTGCTCCAGGCCCAGCGCCGTCGCGGCCTCCCGGCCGCGCTGACGGAGCGTGAAGACGTCCTGCTCACGCCGGAGCGCCAGCTGCAGCAGCACGGTCTCCGTCACGGGTGCGCCCTGGCCACCAGCACGCACGCGTCGTCGCGGCGGACACCCGCGTCGCGCAGCACGGTGGCGGCGATCAGCAGCGGCGACCTGGCCGGCAGACCTGGATAGGGGTGCAGCGTCCACTTGTCGGTGACGCCGTCGGAGTGCATGACCAGCAGCGAGTGGTCCTCGATCGGGTGCTCGAACTGCCTGATGTTGGCCTTGCCGTGCCCGGTGATGCCCGGCATGGAGATCAGATTGCGCCGCTGCTCGCCCGTGACCAGGGACGCTGCGATGTTGCCCAGGCCGCAGACGCGGACGACGTGCGCGTCGGGGTCGATCTCGGCGAGCGCGACCGCCGCGCCCCGGGTGTGCGACAGGCCGCGGTGCAGCCGCTCCAGCAGCCGCGGCAGCGGCTCGTCGGGGGCGGTGTGGAACAGCTGCAGCGCCGCCTGCGACGCCGCGGCGGCCAGCGGGCCGTGCCCGAGCCCGTCGCTGACCATCACCTGCCGCCTGCCGGCCACGGTCCGTACGGCGTAGGCGTCGCCGCTGACCGTCTCGCCGGTCAGCGGGCGGGTGAGCCCCTCCGCCCACGGCTTCGGCGGCGGCGGTTCGTGCCACAGCTGCGCGCACAGCACCGAGCCGCGTCCGGGCAGCGAGAACCCCTCGGAGCGGTCCGCGAGCCGGGTCACCGCGCCGAGCCCGATGCCGAGGGTGCCCACGGTGGAGCGGCCGTCGACGTGCATGGCGGCGAGATCGGCCATGCCGGGGGCGGTGTCGATGCTGATCACCTCGACCCCGACGGTCTCGTCGCCGCGGACGGGCCGCACCAGCAGCGCCCCGTCCTGGGCGTGCTTCACCAGGTTGGTCGCGAGTTCGGACACGATGATCGCGAAATCGTTGACCTTCTGCTCGTCGAAGTCGACGGCGACGGCGAGGTCGGTCGCGAACCGCCGGACCGAGCCGACCGCGCTGAGATCGTCGAGGCGGAACCATGCCGGAGCAGGTGTGCGGGTGCTCACCTTGCCCACTTGGTGATCGCGATGGTGGTGCCGGTGCCGACCTCGGTGTTCAGCTCGAACTCCTCGACCAGCCGCCGGGCTCCGCTGAGCCCCAGGCCGAGCCCGCCGCCGCTGGTGTACCCGTCGGTGAGCGCCAGTTCGACGTCGGCGATGCCCGGCCCGTCGTCGCTGAAGACGACGCGCACGCCGCGCCGGGCGCCGTTGTCGACGGTGGAGACCTCGGCCTGCCCGCCCCCGCCGTAGACGAGGGTGTTGCGCGCCAGCTCGCTGGCGGCCGTCACCACCTTGGTCTGGTCGACCAGCGACAGCTTGGCGGTGACCGCGGCGGTGCGGACCAGCTGGCGGACCCGTACGACGTCCTCGTCGCTGACGATGGCCTGCAGCTGGGCGGCGCCGACAACCGTGGTCATGGCGACGTCGTCTCGGACAGGTCGTCGAGGTCCAGGTCGAACTCGTCGGGAGAGTCGGGCTCGGTGCTGCGGCTGAGCAGCTCCATGCCGCGCTCCACGTTCAGCGCCGTCCGGATGCCGTTGAGTGACAGGCCGAGCTCCACCAGCGTGATCGCGACGGCGGGCCGCATGCCGACGACGATGGTCTCGGCATCCAGCACCCGCGAGATCGACGCAATGGTCGACAGCGTCCGGCCCACGAACGAGTCGACGATGTCCAGCCCGGTGATGTCGATGATCACACCCTTGGCGCCGGTCGCGACGATCCGCTCACCCAGGTCCTCCTGGAGCTGGAGTGCGACCTGGTCCTGCATGTCGACCTGGATCGACACCAGCAGCACCGGGCCGATCTTCAGAATCGGGACCCGGTCCATCACTGCTCCCGCTTGGCCGCGCGCGCGTCCGCGCTGAGGCGCTTGATCACGTGGCGCAGCGCGTCGGCGAGCGAGGCCTTGGTCGGGATGTCGCCGAAGTCGATGCCGAGGGTGACGATGGTCTGGGCGATCTGCGGGCGGATGCCGGACACGATGCACTCGGCGCCCATCAGCCGGGCGGCCATCACCGTCTTGAGCACGTGGTGGGCGACCTGGGTGTCGACCGAGGGCACGCCGGTGATGTCGATGATCGCGTACGGCGAGCCGGTGTCGACCAGGGCCTGCAGCAGCCGCTCCATGACGACCTGGGCCCGCGCGGAGTCCAGCGTGCCGACCAGCGGGACGGCGACCACGCCCTCCCACAGCTTCACCACCGGCGTGGACAGCTCCATCAGCTGCTCGCTCTGCTGGGTGATGATCTGCTCGCGGGCGCGGGCGAAGGCTTCGAAGGTGAACAGGCCGAGCTCGTCGACGAACTCCGACCAGGCGACATAGTCACGCAGCGCCTCGGCCTTGCCCTTGGCGGCGTCGGAGTTCTCGTATAGGGCGGTCTTGAGCGCGAAGACGCTGGTGGCGGTCTCCGAGGCGGTGAAGCCCTGCCGTGCCCGGTCGCGCGACAGCTCCGTCAGTAGCGCCCGCAGCTCCGCCCCGGCGGCTCCGTCCAGGCTCAGCGCGCCGTTCTTGAGGGAGGACTGCAGCTGCTGCTGGAGTTCCGCGGTCTGGCGCCCGGACTCCGCGGCGCTCAGCCTGCCCTTCAGCGGTGCGGCGGCGACCTCGGCCCACCGCTTGGCGATCTTGTCCGATCGCAGTGACAGGATCTCGCTGAGTCGTTCGCCCTGTTCTGCGTTCAGTGTCATTACGATGTTCCCCTGTATAAGCGCTCGGTCGGCGGCACCAATCCGTCGCGACTGTACCACTCGGTCATGATCCCGCAGCCTTGCGAAAGGCGCTGACGAGCCGCCACGCGGCCCGGAGCGCTCGTCGCGGCGCACCGCCTACAGGTAGGCTGCGCTGGTGCCATACCCTTGCGAGGTGGGTGCCGCCTGACCCATCGCCGTTTCGGAGCACGAGGGTGGGGTAGCCATGACCGAAGCGCCCGGAGCGCGGGTGGGCGGGGACCGAATGGCTGAGACTGGCGTGACGACCTTCGAATTCACCATCGACGACCTGGCTGAGGTCAGGTCGCTGGCCCGGCGGGCGGCGGCCGGCACCGACCTGGCCGAACAGGTCGCGGTGGCGGTCAGCGAGCTGGCCAGCAACGCCATCCGCCACGGCGGCGGGCGCGGCGTGCTGACCATCGCGCCGGTCCCCGGCGGGGTCCGGGTCGAGGTCCGCGACTGGGGGCCGGGCCTGGCGCGCGGCGTCCCCACCGAGGCGCCGAAGCAGCTGGCGTACGGCGGCCGCGGGCTCTGGATCGTCTCGAAGCTCTTTCCGCAGTTCGTGCTGGAGAGCTCGCCGACGGGGGTGACCGCCAGCGTGCTCCTGCACACGCCGGCCGCCCCGAACCCCTAGCGCGTCCGGCGGGCCGTGGCCGGCGGCGAACCGGGCCGGGTGCCGGCCGAGGCGGTCCGCTGGGCGGACTGAGCCGGCCGCCCAGGAGCCGGTGCCGGATTCCGGAAGCGACAGTATGATCGCGCCGACCAATCCTGGAGGCAGACGTGAAACGTACCCTCGCCACCGCAGCGGCCATGCTCATGGCCACCGTGGCCGCGACCGCCAGCGCCACCCCCGCACACGCCGACGTCCTGTGCATGACGGTGGAGAACGCCCCGTTCTACGCCTCGATCGACGGCTACGGCGGCACCGGCTACCTGTTCACGCTCAGTCCCGGCCGCGGCTTCCGCGCCGACGGCTGGGGCTACAACGACGCGTACGGTCGCAACTGGATCCGTGGCCACGGGGCGGAGCACCCGGACCGCACGGGCTGGACGCTGCACAGCCACACCAGCTGCTGAGCACGCCGACGCCGGTGGCCTGCCGGGCCACCGGCGTCACCCTCGGAGGTCGCCGGTGCCGGGCTTGCGACCCGACCACACGCCGCTGACCCGGCGCAGCACCAGATCCTTGGCTCGCAGCGCGAGCACCCGATCGTGGAACTCGGCGCGGCGGTCGTCCGGCAGGTCTTCGATGAAGGCCCGGTACCCGTGCGTCATCGACCAGCGCCACAGGGCCGCGGTGTCCGGGAACGGGGTCGCGACCTCGGCGAAGTCTTCCCGCAGGTCGACGAAGCCCGCCGCGTCGAGCAGGTCGGCCGCGTCGACCGGGGTGCCCATGCTGCCGTCGGCCGGCAGGTAGGCGGCGAACTCCCCGAACAGTTCGTTGAGGCGTACGCCCAGCTCGTCGGGGGCCGACACGGCCGGTCCGCCCCTGCTGCGCGCGCTGCCGCCGGTGAAGGCGAACCGGCCGCCGGGTTTGAGCACCCGGTACGCCTCGGCCACCCCGGCCGCCGGGTCGTCCATGACATGGATGGCGAACGCCGAGGCGACCACGTCGAAGCTGTCGTCGGGCAGCCCGAGCGCCTGGGCGTCCATGGTGTACACCTCGGCGTCCGGATAGGCGGCGGCGAGGTGCCGCACCATGGCGGGCGCGGCGTCGACGGCGGTGACGGCGCAGCCCAGGGCGAGCGCGGGCGCGGTCAGCGCGCCCCTGCCGGCGCCGAGATCGAGGAAGCGGCAGCCCGGCGGCGGCTCGATCGCCGCCACGATGGCCGTGCCGAACGAGGCGAAGAACGGGACGACCTCGTCATACTCGGCCGCGACGAGCTCGAACAGCTCCCACGCTGAACCCTGCATGAACCGAGATGCTGGTGGATCCGGCACTCCGGCGCAACGGAGTATCGGCCGGTCCGGTGCCGGGCGCGGTCAGGAGGCCGCCGCGCCGAAGAAGTCACCGCCCTTGCGGCGGGCGTCGTCGGTGCCCCAGGCGCGTCCGCGCGGCACCTTCACCATCCGCGGAATGTGCTTGGAGCAGTGGATGTACGCCTCCTCGACGTCGACCACGACCCAGCGCTCGGGACGCCGTCCGGGCACGGCGTCGACCGGGGCGTCGGCGGCTATCGCCTGGGCGGCGGCGTTGTCGACGATCTCGGCCCGGCCGTTGACGTGCAGCCCGATGACGTCGCGTACGAAGTCGACGAACAGCAGTCCGACGTGCCCGTTCTCGCTAATGTTGCCCAGGCTGGCCATGACGCCGTTGCCGCGGTACTCCGGCCACAGCAGCCGGTTCGGTCCGGACACGTGGACGAAGCCGGGCGGTCCCGCGCGGAACGTGGAGTCGCAGCCGCCCAGGGCGTCGGCGGTCGCGACGAACATCATCTCCTGGCACCCGATGAACTCGCGCATGCGCTCGTTGAGGTGGTCGAGCAGCTGCTGGTCGTAGAAGCGCCGCGCCCGGTCGGCGGTGCCGAACCGGTCCTGCAGCCGCTGCTCACCCAGCGAGCCGCGTACGGTGCCGACGACCTCGCCCATCAACGCCTCCGCTTGTGACATCGCACCCCGACCCGCTTGAGACATCGAGGTTCGACGAAGAACTTCGGCGGCTGTCGCACACCTTGTGCGATCCGAAAGGCCGATTCTGTAACAGATTCAGCTGCGGCCACGACCTCGTCTGCGGGAAGGCGGTAGCCGCATGGCTGAACTGGGCCGGCTGTTGAAGGAAAGCTGGAGTCTGGTCGACGAGCAGCAGGACAGGATGGCGGCGTACTTCTACGCGCGCCTGTTCACCCTGGACCCGAAGCTGCGCGACCTGTTCCCGGTCGAGATGGACGTGCAGCGCTCCAGGCTGCTCGGTGCGATCGTCACCGCCGTCCAGACGCTGGAGGACCCGGAGCGGTTCGCCGACTACCTGAGCGGGCTCGGCCGCGACCACCGGAAGTTCTCCGTGCAGCCCGAGCACTACGAGACGGTCGGCCGGTCCCTGATCGACGCGCTGCGCACCTACGGCGCCGACCAGTGGACGCTGGAGTTCGACCAGGCCTGGCGCGACGCGTACGACGTGATCGCCCGCACGATGATCACGGCGGCCACGGCCGAGCACGGCCCGGCGTACTGGTACGCCCAGGTCCTCTCGCACGAGCGGCGCGGCCTGGACACGGCCGTGTTCACCTGCCGCCCGCTGGAGCCGCTGCCGTACCGGGCCGGGCAGTACGTCAGCGTCGAGTGCGGGTACCGGCCCCGGGCGTGGCGGGCGTACTCGATGGCCAACGCGCCCCGCGAGGACCAGACCATGGAGTTCCACGTCAAGGCGCCGGGCGCCGGGTGGGTGTCCGGGGCCCTGGTCAGGCGGCTGCGGCCGGGGGACATGCTCAGGCTGGCGGCGCCGATGGGCTCGATGGTGCTCGACCGGGGCTCGCAGCGCGACATCGTCTGCGTCGGCGGGGGCACCGGGCTGGCCCCGCTCAAGGCGATCATCGACGACCTGGCCGCGACCAACCGCACCCGGTGGGTGCACCTGTTCTTCGGCGCCCGTACCCGGGACGACCTCTACGACCTGGCCGCGCTGACCGAACTGGCCCAGGCCCATCCCTGGCTGACCGTCATCCCGGCGGTCAGCGAGGACCCCGGGTACGCGGGGGAGACCGGCCTGGTCAGCGAGGTCCTGGACCGGTACGGGCCGTGGAACGACCACGACTTCTACGTCTCCGGCTCACCGGCCATGGTCGCCGCGACCCGCCGCACCCTGACCCGGCTGCAGGTACCGTCCACCCGGGTCAGGCACGACGTCTTCGGCCACGACTACTGACCGGCGCACCGGTCACGGGATGGTGAGTCCGTACACGGCGAGGATCTCGCCGATGGGCTGGTAGTAGGTGGTGCCGCCGGTCGCGCAGCTGCCGGTGCCGCCGGACAGGATGCCGAGCAGGATGCCGCCGGTGGTGTAGAGCGGCCCGCCGCTGTCGCCGTTCTCGGCGCAGATGTTGGTCCGGATCAGACCGGTGACGCTGCCCTCGGCGTAGTTCACGGTGGCGTTCAGCGCGGTCACGCTGCCGCAGCGGACGCCGGTGGTCGCGCCGCTGCGGCAGACGGCCTGGCCGACGTAGGCGCTGCCGGTGCCGTACAGCTGGAGCAGGCCCGGGTAGGTGTTGACGGCGCTGGGGTGGGGCAGGGTGCTCGTGTAGCGGACCAGGCCGAAGTCGTTGGTGGGGAAGCTGCTCGCGGTCCGCACGCCGATCGCGAGCGTGCGGGTGCCGTTGACCCACCAGGTGGCCGAACTGTTGGTGCAGTGCCCCGCCGTGATCAGGTAGTACGTGGTGCCGATGCGCGCGTTGGCGCCCAGGGAGCAGCGTGCGGTGCTGCCGTAGATCGCGTCGCCGCCGGCGAGCATCGGCCGCAGCCGGCCCGGCTCGCGGCGCAGGTCGACCCCGCTGCCGCGCAGGCTGTCGCGCAGGCGGTCGGCCTGCTGCTCGGTGACCGTGTCGTCGAGGGTCACCGTCGTCCGGCCGGTGGCCGGGTCGGTCGTCCACGCGGTGCCGGGAGTATGCGCGACGGCCGCGAGCAGGTTCGGGTTGGCGGGCGCGGCGGCGGACGGGGTGGCGGGCCCGATCGCGGCCGCCAGCACGGCGAGGGCGGCGACGGTGAGCTGGATGCGGCGTCTCATGGCGTCCTCCGGGCAGTCGGCGGGAGGAGTACAGCGTCGCATCGATGACTGTCTAACTGCAATGGGTGAGGTGAGCAGCGGGCGTCCGACTTCGCTGTCCTTCGGCCCGCCGGGTCGTGGGCCGCGCGGGGCGAGCGGTCAGTCGCGCCTGGCGCGGCGGGAGGTGCGCTCGTGGTCGTCGGCGATCAGGACCGTGGCGACCAGGCCCGCGACGACGATGCTCAGGAACCAGGTGTCGTCGTCGGACAGCCAGGCGGTGAAGGGCGCGTACGCGGCCATCATCAGGAACGCGGCCCACAGCCCCCGCCGCTGGTTGCGGCTCAGAAATCCAGTCACCCGAGAAGGGTGCCACCGTCGTACCCGGATCACGGCCACTCGATCGCATGAAACTGGTCACAAACAGGTTTAACCGCCTGACCTAACGGATGAGCCGCAATCGTGACACCCGGACCGCGCAAACCCAGATGTGATCAAAAACTTCGGGCGGCGGGGTTACCACCACCGCCGCCTGCGGTATGAGCATGCTGCGCGCTTCGCGCGAGCACGCGTCGGCAACACCACGGAGGACTGCATGGCATCGGCACCGCACCCCGGGTTCTCCCCGCGGCCGTCCACAGGCGGCCGTCACGACCTGGTCGTGCTCGCCAACCGGCTGCCCGTCGACCACACCGTCGGCGCCGACGGCCGGCCGTCCTGGCGGCGCAGCCCCGGCGGGCTCGTCACCGCCCTGCACCCGATCATGAAGCAGCGGGCCGCGGCGTGGATCGGCTGGCACGGCCGCCCCGGACCCGCGCCCGCGCCCTTCGTGCACGACGGCATCCACCTGCACCCGCTCGCGCTGACCGGCGACGAGGTCGAGGGCTACTACGAGGGCCAGGCCAACGCGACGATCTGGCCGCTGTACCACGACGCGGTGGAGCAGCCCGCGTTCGACCGCGCCTGGCAGGACCACTACCGCGCGGTCAACCGGCGCTTCGCCGAGGCGGCCGCGCGGGCGGCGGCGCCCGGTGCGCTGGTCTGGGTGCACGACTACCACCTGCAGCTGGTGCCGGGGATGCTGCGGCAGCTGCGCCCCGACCTGCGGATCGGGTTCTTCCTGCACATCCCGTTCCCGCCGGTCGAGCTGTTCTGCCGGATGCCGATGCGCGACGAGATCCTGCACGGGCTGCTCGGCGCCGACCTGGTCGGCTTCCAGCACGCGCAGGGGACCCGCAACTTCCGCGCGCTCGCCGCCGAGCTGCTCGGTGCCAAGACCACCGACACCGCCGTCTGGTACGAGGGCCGCGAGGTCACCGCCGACACGTTCCCGATCTCCATCGACTTCACCGGCCAGCAGCGGCTGGGGATCGACCCCGCGGTCCAGGCCCGCGCCGCGCAGATCAGGCGCGAACTCGGCGAACCGCGCACGATGATCCTGGCCGTCGACCGCCTCGACTACACCAAGGGCGTCGAGTGCCGCCTGAAGGCCTACCGGGAGCTGCTGGCCGAAGGGCGGCTGGACCCGGCGGAGACGGCGCTGGTGCAGGTGGCCGTGCCGACCCGGCAGGAGATCGGGCCGTACCAGGCGCTGCGGGAGCGGGTGGAGTGCGAGGTCGGCCGGATCAACGGCGAGCACGCCGACATCGGGCGGATGCCCGTGCACTACCTGTACCAGTCCTTCGACCAGGCCGAGCTGGCCGCGCTGTACCTGGCCGCCGACGTCATGGCGGTGACGCCGCTGCGCGACGGCATGAACCTGGTCGCCAAGGAGTACGTGGCCACCCGCACCGACGGCACCGGCGCGCTGGTGCTCAGCGAGTTCGCGGGCGCCGCGGCCGAGCTGGAGCAGGCGTGGCTGGTCAATCCGCACGACGTGGACGCGCTCAAGGACGCCTTCGTCGACGCCGCGTTCGCCGACCCCGCCGAGCAGCGCCGCCGGATCGAGCCGATGCGGTCGCACCTGCGCCGCCACGACGTGGACGCGTGGGCCACCGGCTTCCTGCACCGGCTCGAGCCGGCCGGCGCGGACCGTACCGCCGCCAAGGTCCTGCGGACGGCCGACCGGTGGCGCGCCGGGTCGGCGGGGCAGCACCGCGGCGGGGTACGGGCCGCCGAGCGTACGGTCCGGCCCCCGCAGCGGCACAACGTGACCGGCTGACCGCGGGCGGCACCCCGGATCCGGCGGGACACCGCAGATGGCGGTGGTGCGGCATCATGGTGCCCGTGACGGTCTGCGCATCCCAGGAATCGACTCCGGCGCCGGCCCTGCCACGGCAGGGAACGGTCCCGGCGACGCCGCGGACAGACCTGCGTTCGTGGTGAGGTTTCAGCTGCTGGGCCCGGTCGAGGTCAACTTCGACGGCGAGCCGGTGCCGCTCGGTGGCTCGAAACCGCGGGCCCTGCTCGCCGCACTGCTGCTGGAGCCGGGCCGGGTCGTCTCCACGGACCGCCTGATCGACATCATCTGGGACGACGATCCGCCGGACACGGCCCGGCCGCTGGTCCAGACCTACGTCTCCGCGCTGCGCAGAGCGCTGGGGCGGCACCGCGCCGAAGAGGTCATCGTCACCCGCGCGCCGGGCTACCTGGCCCGGATCCCGGCGGGCAGCCTGGACCGGGAGGTCTTCAAGGGACTGGTCACCCAGGGTCGGGCGGCGGCGGCCGCGGACCGGCACGGCGAGGCGGCCGACGCGTTCCGGGCGGCGGGAACCCTGTGGCGCGGCCCGGCCATGGGCGGCGTCACCGGCGCCGCGCTGGCCGCCGAGGCCGCGGGCCTCGACGAGCTGCGGATCAGCGTGCTGGAGGAGCGCATCGCCGCCGATCTGATGCTGGGCCGCTGGGACGAGCTGGTCGGGGAGCTGACCTTCCTGGTCGGCCAGCACCCCACCCGGGAGCGCCTGCGCGGCCAGCTCATGCTCGCCCTCTACGGCACCGGCCGCACCGCCGACGCGCTGGCCGCGTTCCGCCAGGCCCGCGACGTGCTGCGCGACGAGCTCGGCATCGACCCCGGCCCGGAGCTCACCCGGGTACACGAGGCGATCCTGCGCTCCGATCCGGACCTGCTGCCGGTGGCTCCGGGAGTCGACCGGCCGGTGCCCGCACCCTCGCGGGCGGAGCCGGCACCCCCTGACCCGGCGCCCCGGACGGCCGACCGGGAACCGGGCCGGACCGTCCCCGCGCAGCTGCCACCCGGCGCCGCCGACTTCACCGGCCGCACCGCCGAGGTCGACACCCTGGTCACCGCCCTCAGCGGTACGGCGACGGCCATGACCGTCTGCGTGATCTCCGGGCGCGGCGGGGTGGGCAAGTCGGCGCTGGCCGTGCAGGTGGCCCAGCAGCTCGCCGCCCGCTACCCCGACGGCCAGCTCCATGTGGAGCTGCGGGGCATGTCCGACGCGCCGGCCACCCCCGTCGAGGTGCTCGGCCGGTTCCTGCGCGCGCTGGGGGTCGAGGCGGCCGCCCTCCCGCAGGGCCTGGAAGACCGGATGGACTGCTACCGCACCCTGCTCGCCGGGCGGCAGGTGCTGGTGGTCCTCGACGACGCCGCCGGTGAGCAGCAGGTGCGGCCGCTGCTGCCCGGCAGCCCGACCTGTGCCGTGGTCGTCACCTCCCGCGGCCGCCTGCCCGGCCTGGCCGGGGCCAGCCTCGTCGAACTGGACACGCTGCCCGTGCACGAGGCGACCGAGCTGCTGGCCCGGATCGCCGGGCCCGACCGGATCGGGGCGGCCCCGGGCGCGTCGGCGCAGATCGTGGCCCAGTGCGGATACCTGCCGCTGGCGGTGCGTATCGCCGGAGCCCGGCTGGCCTCCCGCAGGCAGTGGGCGCCCGAGCTGCTCGCCGCGCGGCTGGCCGACGAGCAGCAGCGCCTCGACGAACTCAGCGTCGGTGACCAGGCGGTCCGGGCGACGTTCGAGCTGAGCTACCGGGCCCTGGACACCCGGGCCCAGGCGGCGCTGCGCCGGCTGGGCCTGTTGGGCCTGCCCGACTTCCCCGGCTGGGTGGCGGCCGCCCTCCTGGACCTGCCCGAAGCCGCCGCCGAGCAGCTCATCGAGGGGCTCGTGGACGCCAACCTGGTCGACTACTCCTATACCGACGCCGACCTGGTCCGCTACCGGCTGCACGATCTCGTGCGGCTGTACGCCCGGGAGCAGTCGCTGGCGGAGGACACCGAGCAGCAGCGGCGGGACGCGGTCGGCCGGGTGCTGGGCGGCTGGCTGTCGCTGGTGCGGCCCAGCGCGGACCAGACCGCCTCGGGCGGGGTGACGCTGCGGCCGGAGCCGTGGCCGATGTACCACCTGCGGACGCCGTCCGCCCTCATCACCCGGGCCTGGCTGGAGACCGAGCAGGCCGCGCTGGTGGCCAGCGTGGAGCGGGCCGCGGCCCTGGACCTGGACGTGGCGGCGGTCGCGCTCGCGGCGACCTTGTGCGGTTCGCTGTTCCCGCTGCACAACCAGCTGGACTCCTGGCACCGTACGCATGAGGCGGCCCTCGGCGCGGCCAGGCGGGCCGGGAACATCCACGGCGAGGCGGTCCTGCTGGCCGGCGTCGGCCAGTTGTGCATCGAGCAGGACCGGTTCGCCGACGCGCAGCTGTACCTCTCGCCCGCGCTGGGCATGTTCCGCGACGCCGGTGACCTCCGCGGTGAGGCGGCCACGCTGCTGACGCTGGGCGCGGCCTGCCGGGAGCAGGGGTATCTGCCGGAGGCGCTGCACTTCCTGGCGCAGGCCGAGGCGGTCTGCCGGGTGCTGGAGGACGACAGCGCGACCGGCCAGTGCGCCCGGCTCACCGGCTTCATCCGGGTGGAGCAGGGCGACTTCGAGGCCGCCGACGCCTGCTTCGAGACCGCGCTGGCCGCGTACCGGCGGGCGGGCAACCGGCGGGGCGAGGGCCTCACGCTGCGCACCATCGGCATCGGGCACCGGGGCAGCGGCGATCTGACCGCCGGCGAGCAGGCATGCCGGGCGGCGCTGGCGATCTTCGCGGAGCTCGGCGACGAGCTGCTCCAGGCATACGGGCAGCGTGCGCTGGCCAAGGTGCGGCTGCGTCAGGGGCATCCGGACGACGCCAGGCCGCTGCTGGAGGCCTCGCGGCTGGTCAGCCGGTCGTTGCGGGACCGGTGGGGCGAGGCGCTGACCCTGCGGACGCTCGGTGAGGTCCACCTCGTCGACGGTGCGCTGTCCGAGGCCGAGCGGTGCTTCACCGAGGCGCTGGAGATCTGGGCGGACCTGGCGGTGCCCACCTTCCGGGCGCGGACCCTGCGCGACGTGGCGGTCCTGCACCAGGCGCGGGGTGACTCGGCGGCCGCCGCGGCGGCCCGCGCGGAGGCGCTGGAGATCTTCGCGACCTACGGGACCCGCGAGTTCGCCGAGTTGAGCGCCGCGACCGGGGGAGTGGCGCAGCCGCTATAAGCGGCTTATAGAGAAGCTGCAGCGCCCCTGCCGAGCGTGGTCGCACCGCTTCATCAGAAGCGGTCCGCCACACTGCCAGGGAAGAACAGAAATGTCCGAGACTGTATGGCTTTCGGATCCGCGGGTCGCCGCGATTCCGATCAACGACGGCGCCGAGCCGCTCGTCGACCTGCGCACCGTTCCCTCACTGCGCCTGGACCACCGCCGCGCCGACCCGGCCGGACAGTACGCGCACCTGCGCGCCGGGGTGGTGGACCGCCTGGTCGCGGCCCAGAGCCTGCTGCCGCGGGGCCGACGCCTGCTCATCATCGAGGGCTACCGGCCCCCGTGGCTGCAGGACTGGCTCCTGTTCGAGCACACCGCCTCCATACGCGCCTCGCATCCGGACTGGACCGAGGCCGACGTGCTGCGCCGCGCCCTCCTGCACCGGCCGCCGTCGGCACTGGCGCCGCACGTGACCGGCGCCGCGGTCGACCTGACCCTGTGCGATCACACCGGGGCCGAGCTGCCGATGGGCTCGGGCCTGGAAGCCGGGGCCACGCACGGCGACCAGGCCCACCGCACCGACCACCCGGGCGTCGACCAGCCCGTACGCGACAACCGGCTGCTGCTGGGCGGGGTGCTGCTCGCCGTCGGCCTGGTCAACCACCCGCACGAATGGTGGCACTGGTCCTACGGCGACCGGTACTGGGCGTTGCGCACCACCCGCCCCACCGCCCGGTACGGGTCGACGCACCCGTGAGACCAGTGGCGGCTTACAGAATCCTTTGCAGAGAACCTCTAGTGCGGGAGCCGAACCTTCTCGTGTCGGGCCGCAGCGGCCCCCTAGAAGAAGGAACGGAAACCATGAACACGAAGACTCTGCGCGCCGCCTTCGCGGCCACCGTCATGGCCGCGGCCATCGCACTGGGGTCGGTCGCCGTGCCGGCCACGGCCCACGCGGCGACCGGGCAGTCGATCGTCGACATCGCGGTCCGCGAGTTCAACGACAGCACCCGCAACCACGAGGTCGGCAACAACTGCAGTTACTACGGCGGCAACGTGTTCGGCTGGCCGGCGTGCGGCGGCCTGGCCGGCTGGGGCGGCGGCGGTGACGGCTACGCCTGGTGCGCCGCGTTCGCCAAGTACGCCTGGCGCGAGGGCGGCGTCACCGTCGACCTGAGGCGGATCACCGGCATGGCCTACTCGTTCAAGAACTACGGGCAGGAGCACGGCACCTGGCATCCTCGAGGCAGTTACGTGCCACAGCCGGGTGACGCGGTGGTCTTCGACTGGCTCAGCACCCCGGGCGCCGGCATCGACCACGTCGGGATCGTCCAGTCCGTCTCGGGCACCACCCTGAACACCATCGAGGGCAACACGGACGACCTGGTCAAAGCCCGGACCCGGGGCAACTACGCGACCAACGTCGAGATCGTCGGCTACACCACCCCGGTCGGCCTGGTGAACTCGGTCCCGCAGGTCATGGCGGGCCGGCTCGCCGACTTCGACGGCAACGGAAAGAAGGACGTCGCCGCGTTCAACGCCTCCGGTGACGGCCTGTGGATCCACAACAACACCAGCACCTCGGGCAGCCCGTCGATCGGCACCGGGCAGAGCGTCTCGACCGGCTGGTCCTCGGTCGACAACGCGATGGGCGCGGACTTCGACGGCGACGGCAAGGACGACATCGTCGGCCGCTACGGCGACACCCTCGCCGTGTGGCGCAGCAACAGCAGCTCGGGCACCTTCACCCCGTTCACCTACACCGCCCTGGGTACGGGCTTCGACAACTACAGCAAGCTGCTGCCGCTGGGCGACTTCAACGGCGACGGCAAGAAGGACGTCGCGGCGCTCGACCTCTCCAGCGACGGCCTCTGGGTCCACCGCAACACCAGCACCTCCGGCAGCCCTTCGCTGGCCGCCGGGCAGAAGGTCGGCGTCGACTGGGGCACGGTCAACAGCATGATGGCGGTCGACTTCGACGGCGACGGCAAGGACGACATCGTCGGCCGCTTCGGCGACAACCTCGCCGTGTGGCGCAGCACCAGCACCGGCACCACCTTCTCGTTCGCCTACACCAGCCTCGGCACCGGCTGGGACAACTACAGCCAGCTGCTGCCGGTCGGGGACTTCAACGGTGACGGCAAGAAGGACATCGCGGCGCTGAACGCCTCCGGTGACGGCCTGTGGATCCACCGCAACACCAGCACCTCGGGCAGCCCGTCGCTGGCCGCCGGGCAGAGCATCACCGCCGGGTGGGGCGTCGTGGACACGATGATGACCGGCGACTACGACGGCGACGGCAAGGACGACATCATCGGCCGGTACAACGGCACCCTCGCGGTGTGGCGCAGCACCAGCAGCGGCACGACGTTCTCCGCCTTCGCCTACACCGGCCTGGGCACCGGCTGGAACAACTACAGCGAGTTCGTCACGGCGGCGCCCACCGCCTGACAGGTCACCAGCGAAAGGGGCGCGGACTCCGGTCCGCGCCCCTTCGGCGTGCCCGGCGTCCGCCGCCGACAACGGTCATGAACTGCCGGTTTTCAAACTCGCCGGATTCTTGAACCGCCTGTCGCCCCAACGGTGCGGTCAGCCGCGGGGGTGGGTCGGCCTGCATCCCGAATCTTTTGGTGAGATCAACGGAAGTTATGACGGAACCAAAAGAACATCTGTACATCGAGATAAAAGAAATCTATGGTGTCTGTGCCAGGCATCGGCGTGCCAGGTCGCATCAGGACACATCACGCGCTCCGCCCGAATGTCCTGGCACGCCGCTGCGAGCGGGCTGCCACGTCTGACGACGGCGCGCACCAGTCCCGCTCCCACTGGAGGAAAAGTGTTCGCTCCGCTCCGACGAGGGCGCCTGCTTGTCGCGGGTGCTCTTGCCACGGCGGTCGTCGCCGCGACGGGGTGGCTGCCCGCCACCGCCGCGGCCGCCGCCCCGCCACCGCAGACGCCGGGCATCACGCTGCGGGTCTTCGACCTGCAGCTGGCGCTGAGCAGTCTGTGCAACCTCAAGCCCGCGCAGACGCCCAACATCGACAAGCTCATGTCGACGATCGACTGGACCACCGCTGCCCAGTTCGGGCAGGAGGACAACTTCTACGCCCAGGCGCTCGGCTACGTCAACATCCCCACGGCGGGCAGCTACACCTTCCGTCTGATCAGCGACGACGGCTCCCGGCTGCTCATCGATGACAACCTTGTCATCAACCACGACGGCCTGCACGGGGCGACGGCCAAGGACGGCGCGGTCAACCTGACCACCGGCTACCACGCCGTGCACATCGACTTCTTCGAGGCCGGCGGCGGGCAGCAGCTGACGCTGCAGTGGCAGACACCCGGCTCGACCACGTTCGTGACCGTGCCGAACTCGGTGCTCAGCACCGACGCCGGTGTCGTCCGGGTCACCGCGCCCGGCCGCAAGGAGTGCGAGGGCACCGGCGACTCGCCCGGCGACGGCCTGCCGCTGACCTCCGTGCACCCGAACTTCAACCTGACCAACCTGCGCCCGTCCGGCTTCGAGCCGCGGGTGACCGGCATGGACTGGCTCGCCGACGGCCGCCTGGTCATCTGCACCTGGGGCGGCACCAACGACTCCGGCACCTCCCAGGCCGGTGAGGTCTGGATCCTGGGCAACACCGGGGGCAACACCAGCCCCGGCAACGTCACGATGAAGCGCATCGGCAGCAACCTCAAGGAGCCGATGGGTCTGAAGATCGTCGACGGTGTCGTCTACGTATCGGAGAAGATGCGGCTGACCCGCCTGGTCGACACCAACGGCGACGAGGTCGCCGACCAGTACCAGCAGGTCGCGACGTGGCCCTACGGCGGCACGTTCCACGAGTTCGCGTTCGGCCTGCTCTACGCCGACGGGTACTTCTACCTCAACCTGTCGGTGGGCATCGACTACGGCGGCGCCACCACCAACCCGCAGAAGGTCGCGAGCCGCGGCACCACCATCAAGGTCAACAAGGACACCGGCGCGGTGACCTACGTGGCCGGCGGCCTGCGGACCCCGCACGGCATCGGCTGGGGCCCGGAGAACGGCATCTTCGTCACCGACAACCAGGGCGGCTGGCTGCCCGCCTCGAAGCTGGTCCACATCAAGCAGGGCCGGTTCTTCAACCACTACATCAACCCGGCCGGCCCGTTCGAGGGCTCTCCGGTCACCCAGCCGGTGATCTGGCTGCCGCAGAACGAGATCGGCAACTCGCCGAGCACCCCGATGTACATGCCCAGCGGCCTGTACGCCGGGCAGTTCGTCATCGGTGACGTCACCTACGGCGGCCTGCAGCGCGCCGCGGTGGAGAAGGTCAACGGCGAGTACCAGGGCGCCCTGTTCCGGATGACGCAGGGCCTGGAGGGCGGCGTGTCCGAGGTCAACGTCGGCCCGGACGGCGCGATCTACGTCGGCGGCATCGGCGGCGGCGGCAACTGGGGCCAGGCCGGCAAGCTCAACTTCGGCCTGCAGAAGCTGACCCCCAACGGCGGCAACGCTTTCGACATGCTGAACATGAAGGCCCTGCCCAACGGGTTCGAGATCGAGTACACCCAGCCGGTGTCGGCGGCGACCGCCACCGCACTGGCCACGAAGTACCGCGTCAAGCAGTGGCGCTACGTCCCGACGGCGGCCTACGGCGGCCCGAAGGTCGACGAGGAGACCCTGACCGTGTCGTCGGCGACCCTGTCCGCCGACAGCAAGAAGGTCACCCTGGTGATCCCGGGCCTCAAGACCGGCCGGGTGGTGCACATCCGCTCGCCCAAGCCGTTCGCGGCCGCCAACGGCCAGTCGCTGTGGAGCACCGAGGTCTGGTACACCCTCAACGCGATCCCGGGCCAGGCTCCGTCGAGCAACCTGGCGCTGAACAAGGCCGCCACGGCCGACAGCTCCTGCGCGGCGTCCGAAGGACCGGCGCAGGCCGTCAACGGCAGCGTCTCGGGCGGCAACTCCGACAAGTGGTGCTCGCTGGGCGCCACCAAGTGGATGCAGGTCGACCTCGGCTCCACGCAGAGCGTCAACAAGTTCGTCCTCCAGCACGCGGGTACCGGTGGGGAAGAGGTCGGGTTCAACACCCGCGACTTCAACATCCAGACGTCCACCAACGGGACGAGCTGGACCACCGCGGTGACCGTCACCGGCAACACCGCCAGCAGCACCACCCACAACATCGCCACGACGCAGGCCAGGTACCTGCGCCTCAACGTGACGAACGGCGGCACCACCGGCAACGGCGCGGCCCGCGTCTACGAGTTCGAGGCCTATGCCCCGACCACGACGCCGACGGGCAACCTGGCGCTGGGCAAGGCGGCGACCGCGGACAGCTCCTGCGCCGCGGCCGAGGGTCCGGCGCAGGCCGTCAACGGCAGCGTCTCGGGCGGCAACACCGACAAGTGGTGCTCGCTGGGCGCCACCAAGTGGCTGCAGGTCGATCTGGGCACCGCGCAGACGGTCGGCCAGCTGGTCGTCCGGCACGCCGGTGCGGGCGGGGAGAACCTCGCCTGGAACACCCGCGACTTCAACCTCCAGGTGTCCACCAACGGCACCAGCTGGACCACGGTCGCGACCGTCACCGCCAACACGGCCAGCATCACCACGCACAACTTCACCGCCACCTCGGCCCGGTACATCCGGCTGAACATCACCACCCCGGCCAGTGACGGCAACGGCGCCGCCCGCGTCTACGAGTTCGAGGCGTACGCGTCCTCGACGCAGCCGACCCGGATCGTGCTGTTCGACGGCACCAACATGAACAACTTCCAGCACTCCAACGGCACCCCGGTGACGTGGCCGCTGGGCAACGGCGGCGTCGAGGTCCTCGGCGGCGACATCAAGTCCAAGCAGGCGTTCGGCGACTTCAAGCTGCACGCCGAGTTCTGGCTGCCGCTGCTGCCGGGCGACGTGACCGGCCAGCAGCGGGCCAACAGCGGGATCTACCTGCAGGACCGCTACGAGCTGCAGGTGCTGGACTCGTACGGCGACACCACCCTGGCCAACAACGAGTGCGGCGCGATCTACGAGAAGATCGCCCCGTCGGCCAACGCCGCCACCGCCCCGCAGACGTGGCAGACCTACGACGTCACGTTCCGGGCCGCCCGGTTCAACAGCTCCAATGTGAAGACCGAGAACGCCCGGGTGACGGTCGTCTGGAACGGCGTCACCGTCATCAACAACGCGGAGATCAACGGCCCGACCGGCAACGGCGCCGCTGAGACCGCGGCCCCCGGACCGCTGCGGTTCCAGGACCACGGCGACCCGGGAGCCAACCTGTACTACCGCAACATCTGGGTCGAGCCGGTCGTCTGACGTCCGGTGCGTCCAGAGGGGAGCCGACCAGGTCCGCGGGTCGGCTCCCCTCACCGTGTGTGCCGGCAGCCGGGCGCTGCCGGGCCGGTCAGCCTGCGCCGAGCAGCCGGGCGCGCAGCCGCTGCAGCGGCGGCAGCAGACCGTAGACCACCACCGGCACCGCGACGGTCGCCAGCACCAGAGTGCGCAGCGGCATCGGCGCGTCCCTGAGCAGGCCGCCGAGCAGCAGCTGCAGCACCGTCAGGGTGGGGAAGACGGCCAGCCAGATCATCAGGGCCAGGTGGTGCCGGGGCGGTGGTCCCACCCGCGCGGGCGGTCGGGGTGCTTCGGACATGTTCGTCCTCCTCATCTCGGGGTCGGGAAGCCGTGCGCGCGCTCGCCGAGGACGACGGCGGCGACCTGCCGCTCTAGCTCGGGCGAGAACGCGTCGGTGACGTCGCGGCGGGCGGTCACGGCGCGGCGTACGTCGTCGGCGACCAGGTCGGCGTTGAGTGCGATGGCGGCCGCCGATCCGGCGCCGGCGGCCGTGACGACCTGGGCGCGCGGATCGACCGCGTTGCCCGCGGCCCAGACGCCGGGCACGCTGGTGCGGCCGGTCGGGTCGACGGCCACCCAGCCGTTGTCGTGCACCGCGCAGCCCAGGCCGGTGAGCAGGTCGTCGCGGGGTACGAAGCGGGGCCGCACGAACACCGCGTCGCGGGCCACGGCTTCGCCGCCGACCAGCTCGACGCCGCGCAGCCGGTCGCCGTCGTGCACCAGCCGGGCCACGGTCCCCTCCACCACGCGCACGCCCCGGGCGGCCAGCTGCTCCCGCTCGTCCCCGGTCAGGGCATGGGTGTGCGCGAAGAAGACCACATCGGCCGACCACTGCCGCACCAGCAGCGCGTGCACCACCGCGTCCGGCGTGCCGCCGAGCACCCCGAGCGGCCGGTCGCGCACCTCGTGCCCGTGGCAGTACGGGCAGTGCAGCAGATCGCGGCCCCACCGCTGGCGTACGCCCGGCAGGTCGGGCAGTTCGTCGCGCAGCCCGGTGGTGACCAGCACCCGGCGTGCGCGCAGGGTCGTCGCGTCGGCCAGCCGGACCTGGAAGCCGGGTTCGATGCCGACCACCGTCGCGTCGATGATCCGGCCGCCGTACCCGGTGACCTCGGCCCGCCCGACCGCGAGCAGCTCGGCCGGCGGCATGCCGTCGCGGGACAGGAACCCGTGCATGTGCGCGGCGGGGGCGTTGCGGGGGACACCAGCGTCCATCACGGCCACCCGGCGCCGGGCCCGGGTCAGGACCAGGGCCGCGCTCAGTCCGGCGGCGCCGCCGCCGACTATCACCACGTCGTACTCGTTCATGGGTGCCAGGCTCGTCGTGGTTGCGGTCATCCGGCAACTCCTGTTGCCGTTTCCGGGAATTGTGCGATGAGATGGGGGTATGGAGCACACGCCGGTGATCGCCGCCGCCCTGGCCGAGGTCGGCCCCCGACTCAAGCGGCTGCGCAGCCAGTTCGGGGTGACCCTGACCGGCCTGGCCGAGACGACCGGCATCTCCAAGAGCACCCTGTCCCGGCTGGAGTCCGGCCAGCGCCGTCCCAGCCTGGAGCTGCTGCTGCCGATCGCCCAGGCCTACCGGGTGCCGCTGGACGAACTGGTCGGCGCCCCGGAGACCGGCGACCCCCGGGTGCGCCTGACGGCGCGCCAGGTCAACGGCCGGACCGTGCTGCCGCTGACCCGCCAGCCCGGCTCGCTGCAGGCCTGGAAAGTGATCATCCCGGCGGCGCAGCACGAGCCCGAACCGCGCGTGCACGAGGGCTACGAATGGCTGTACGTGCTGTCCGGGCGGCTGCGCCTGGTCCTGGGCGACCACGACGTGGTGCTCGGCACCGGCGAGGCGGCCGAGTTCGACACCCGGTTGCCGCACTGGTTCGGCAGCACCGGCGAGCAGCCTGTCGAGATCCTCAGCATCCTCGGCCGCCAGGGCGAACGCATGCACGTGCGGGCCAGGCCGCGCCGACCGGGCGCGGACGGGGCGCAGCCGTGAGCGGTGCGGCGCAGCCTCGGATCGCAATGTGCTCGCTTGAGCGGTTTCACGTGGGGTTGCGAATTTGTTAATAAAGTTGCGAGAATGCCTCCTCGACAGATGTCTATGCATTGGTCACCGGCGGCGACGGCACTGCCCGCGCCCGGTGCTGCCGAGCGGTCCAAGGGGGTCGGCCACGTGCTGCTCGTCTACTCCGGCCGGCACAAGGCCGCCTCCAGCTGGTCGCGGGGCATCCTGCGGGAGGCCGCCGGGCTGCTCGGCCTGAACATGGTCACCGTCATCGCCCCGGAGCAGTGGGCGCCCTACGGCTCCCTGGCCGAGCTCGTCCGGCAGGAGCGGGTGGACCTGCTGTCGCTGACCAACATCCAGCAGCGGCACTACGAGACCCTGCCGCCGCGGCGCACCGTCAACGTCATCCGCGATCCGCGCGACATCGTGGTGTCGGGCTACTTCAGCCACCGCAACACCCACGCCGTACAGGCGCTCGGGGTCACCTGGCACGAGCTGATCGAGCACCGCGAGCGGCTGCTGAAGCTGGACGAGTCGGCGGGCATGCTCGAGGAGATCGAGTTCAGCGGCTACTTCCTCGACCACATGGACACCTGGGACTACCGGCAGCCGGAGGTCCTGGAGCTGCGCATGGAGGAGCAGATCGCCGATCCGGTGGCCGTGTGGACGCGGATCTTCGAGCACTACGGGCTGCTGGTGCCGCCGGGGGCGATCGGCGGGTGGGTCCGGGCGGCCGCGCTGCGCTGGCGGCTGGGCGCGGTGCGGGCCGAACCCGGCCGGGCCCGGGTGCGCCGCGCGCTGGCCGGCCCGGCACCACGGCGGCTGCCGCGGGCGTATGTGCCGCTCGCGACCGACTACCACACGTTCACGCGACTGTCCTACTCCGACCGGCGGCCCGGTGAGGTCGACGAGATGAACCACTACCGCAAGGGTGTGCCCGGCGACTGGCGCAACTACTTCACCGAGCGGCACCGCGCCGCGTTCCGGGCCCGCTACGGCGACCTCGCGGAGCGGCTCGGCTACCCGGCCGGCTGAGGCGCGCGGCCACCGCCTCCACGCCTGGTGCGACCCGATGGCCGCACCAGGCACGGTCGCGCCTTGTCTGACGGATGGTGCGGCCGCTAACGCCCGAGCAGCCGGTACCGGCGGTAGGCCAGCGGGAGGAAGACCGCGGTGAGCACGGCGGGCCACACCGTCGCGAGCAGTACCGAGTGCTCCGCCGCCCAGGTGGTCTCGTTCCAGCTGGGATTGCCGAACAGCTCCCGGACGGCGGTGGCGGTCGCTGACAGCGGGTTCCAGGTGGCGATCGCGCCCATCCAGCCGGGCATGGTGCCGGGGGACACGAACGCGCTGGACAGGAAGCCGACCGGCCATACCAGCACCTGCACGGCGACGGCCGACTCCGGGGTCTTGAGCAGCAGTCCGAGGTAGATGCCGACCCAGGTGAAGGCGAACCGCAGCCACAGCAGCAGACCCAGCGCGGCCAGGGCGGAGGGCAGGCCGTCGTGGGGCCGCCAGCCGACCGCGTACCCGGTGGCGATCATGACGGTGAGGCCCGCGAGCGCGTTGAGCAGGTCGGCCCAGCCGCGCCCGGTCAGCACGGCGACCCCGCTGACGGGCATCGCCCGGATCCGCTCGGTGACGCCCTTGGCCGCGTCGGCGGTGACGGCCAGGACCATCGACTCCAGCCCGAACAGCATGGTCATGGCCAGCATGCCGGGGATGAGGTAGTCCAGGTACGTGCCGTCCGGGACGGCCATGGCGCCGCCGAACAGGTAGCCGAACATGAGCACGATCAGGACCGGGAACAGCAGCGTGAGCGCGATCGAGAACGGACGCTGCCGCCAGTGCAGCAGGATGCGGTGGGTCAGCGTCGCCGCGTCGCGCAGCCACGACGCGGACGCGGGCACGGCGGTGGGGGTGGTCATCGGGCCGGCTCCAGGACGGTCTCGGTGGAACGGGTGGCGGTCTTGCCGGTGAGGTGCAGGAAGACCTCGTCGAGGGTCGGCTTGCGGGTGACGGTCTCGACGCGGTCCGGTCCGACCTTGGCCTTCAGCTCGTCCGGGGTGCCCTCGGCGACGATCCGGCCAGCGTCGATGACCGCGATCTGATCGGCGAGCTGGTCCGCCTCTTCCAGGTACTGGGTGGTCAGCAGCACGGTCGTGCCGGTGCCCACCAGCTCGCGGATGCGGGACCAGACGTCGATGCGGGCGGCCGGGTCCAGGCCGGTGGTGGGCTCGTCGAGGAAGAGCACGGCCGGGCGCAGGATGAGGCTGGTGGCCAGGTCGAGCCGGCGCCGCATGCCGCCGGAGTACTGGGCGACGGCCCGGTCGGCCGCGTCGGCGAGGCCGAACTGGTCCAGCAGCTCGCCCGCGCGTCGGCGGGCGGCGTCGGCGGTCAGGTGGCCGAGCCGCCCGAACAGCTGGAGGTTCTGTCTGCCGGTGAGGATCTCGTCGACGCAGGCGTGCTGGCCGACCAGGCCGATCCGGTACCGCACCTGCCGGGGCCGGCGGACGACGTCGTATCCGGCGACGTGGGCGTGGCCGCCGTCGGGGCGCAGCAGGGTGGAGAGGATCCGCACCGCGGTGGTCTTGCCCGCGCCGTTGGGGCCGAGCAGTCCGCACACCGTCCCGGGCCGGACCCGCAGGGTGAACCCGTCGAGCGCGGTTCGTTCGCCGTACTGCTTGCGCAGGTCCTGCGCGACTATGCCCGCGTGCTCCGCCGCGGGCACGCCTTCTTCGTATGCCATACGGAGAAGCGTAGCACGCTCTCCGTATGGCATACGAAGTGAGCTCGTTATGCTGGAGTCCGTGACCAGCGAGAGCAGCGGCAGCGCCGACCCCGCCAAGACGATCGCCCTGCTCTGGGGCACCCGGCGGCTGCCGCGACGGGGACCTCGGCACGCCCTCAGTGCCGGCCAGGTGATCGCCACGGCCATCGGCCTCGCCGACGAGGACAAGGACCTGGCGCAGCTGTCGATGCGGCGCGTCGCGGAGACCCTCGGCGTCGGCACGATGTCGCTGTACACGTACGTGGTCTCCCGCGCGGAGCTGGTCGAGGCGATGCTGGACTCGGTCTACGGCGCGGCGGTGGCGCGCCTGCGGGAACTGCGCCCCGGCGACTGGCGCGACGGTCTGCGCCAGGTCGCGGCCGTCAACTGGGCCATGTACCTGGACCACCCGTGGATGCTGCAGGTCTTCACCGGCCGCCCGCCGCTGGGCCCGAACGCGATCGCCAAGTATGACCTGGAGCTGCGGGTGGTCGACGGCGTCGGACTGACCGACGTCGAGATGGATGCCGTGGTCACGCTCGTGCACACCCATGTCGAGGGGGTCGCCCGGCGCAAGGTCGAGGCGGAGCAGGCCGAGCGGCGGACCGGCATCACCGACGCCCAGTGGTGGGAGGCGGCCGGACCGGCCCTGGCCGAGGTGCTCGACCCGGGCCGCTTCCCCGTCGCCGACCGGGTCGGCAGAGCGGCCGGAGAGGCGCACCAGAGCGCCTTCGACATCGAGCACGAGTACGCCTTCGGCCTCGACCGCATGATCGAAGGCGTCGAGGCCCTCATCCGCCGGTCCGGTGCTTGAGCGGAGCGGGCGTGTGCCCGCCCGATGACGCGTCCGGTCAGTCGCCGGGTCCGAACACCGCCCAACCGGTGGCGGGGCTGGCGAAGGCGCAGTAGACCAGCGGACCGTACGTGCTGGCGTAGTAGGGCAGCGCGTCCTGGCACTCGGCCTGGCTGTCGAAGGAGGCCAGCGGGACGCCCCACCCCGGGTTCTTGTTCGCCTGGGCCGGTGCGGCGGCGAACAGCGCCGCGCAGAGGGCCGCCGCGCCTACCGTGGCAGTGATGTGCATCAATCTCATGTGGAGATGCTAGCGGGTCGGCCGGGTCGCGTACACGTCTGCCGGCATGGCGCCGGACTGGACGGCGGCGCGCCGGTCCCGCTGTCGGCGGGCAGCCCGGATCCCTTACGGTGATCGGTGTGCGTCGATGAGGAGGTGGCGGCATGTCCGAGTCGCGGCCCGCCAGCGGGGAAGTGTCGAAGTGCTCGCTCGCCGGGTCGGTCCTGGGTACCGTCCTCGGCGTCGCCGGTGACGTCGTGCTGTGGTTCTGGATGACGGGTGGTCCGCTCGTGGACGGGCTCGCCCGCGCGCGACACAACTACGCGGAGGTGTTCTACGTCGAGGACATCGAACCCCGTTACTGGTACAGCCTGGCGCTCGCCGTCGCGATGACACTGGCGGGCACCGTCCTGGTGCTGCGCCGGATCACGAGCGTCGGCGGTCCTCTACTCGTGTTCGGCACGCTCGGGCTCGCCGCCGTCGTCGGCTGTCTCGGCCTCCTGGCGTCGGTGTAGCGCGGGTCCGTCCGCAGCCGCCCGTGCCGCGACAACGCGGTGTTCGGAGCACGCGCGCGGGCGGACTCGGTCGGGCAGCGCTACCGGCTCGCGGTGAGCGCGCCCGTCCGGTGCCCGGTCAGCGGCCCGCGCGCGAAGGCGTCGTCGAGGGCGAAGCCGTCCGCGAGGGTGGCGGCCCAGGGCTGCAGCGCGGCGATCGCCGCCTCGCGCAGGTCGGGCAGGCCGGTCACCTGCTCGGCGGTCAGCCGACCGGTGGCCAGCAGGTCACCGCTGTGCGCGGCGATCCGCCCGAGCGCGAACAGCCGGTGCACCTCGCGTAGCAGGATGCTCGCCGTCGGGTCGCCGGCGCGGTCGACTGCGGCCAGCAGCACCTCGCCGGCCAGCCGGTGGGCGTAGGCGTCGACCAGTTCCAGTGCGCAGGAGACGGTGTTGTTCCACCGCGGCAGCGCACCGGGGTGCGTGCGGTCGCGCAGGCGGGTCCGGGCCCGCTGCTGCCACAGCCGCTCCACGTCGGCCAGCAGACCCTGCAGCGACAGCGGTCGCGACAGGTCGGCGGCCTGGCCGGTGCCCGCCGGGACGGCGTGGCCGAACACCATCTCCGCCGCGGCCTTGGTCCAGATGACCAGGTTGTCGCCTTCGGCCGTGACGGGGCCCTCGAGGCTGGCGGCGAGGTCGGCCAGGCCGTTGACCCGGAGCAGGCCGACGGCTCCGGTGCGTTCCCGGCATTCCCGTACGACATCGCGCGCCCGCCAGGTGGTCCAGCCCTTGACGACGGCGACCAGTCGGTCGACCTCGTCGTGGTCGGCGGCGGTCGCCGCGGCCCACCGGTCCACCGCGTACCGGTGCAGCAGGGTCGCGGCGTAGGTCGCCACCACTGCCTCGATCAGCCGGGCGTGGTGGCCCCGGTGCGCGAACAGCGGCACGGTCACGCCGGGGTCCAGGCCGGTGGTGTGCCGGGTATGGGCGTACCGCACCGCGCTGTTCACCGCGGTGCGGGCCGCACCGACGCCGCAGCCGCTCATGCACAGCTTGCCGGTGGTCACCCGGCCGATGGAGCGCAGGAACCGCTTGCGCAGGCTGCCCGGCGCCCCGCTGGGCGCCCCGTCGCGCAGGACCGCGCCGACGAGTGCGTCCGGCGCGAGCAGTACGTGCTGGAACGTGGTGAGGCTGTGGTCGACGGCGGCGGTGGAAGCCTGCGGCAGGGCCTCCACGGTGATGCCGGGCAGCACCGCGGTGCGGTCGCGCAGCGGAGTGAAGAACAGGTACACGCCCTGGTCCGTGCCGTCGACGAGCAGGCGTGCGGCGACCAGCCCGGTCTTGGCGCCACCGGCCGGGCCGGTGTTCGGCATGAACTTGCGGGCGCCGGGGTGCGGGGTGTGCAGCACGAAGCCGCCGGTCGCCGGGTTGTGGACGGCGGTGGTCTCCAGGTCGGCGGCGCTGTTGCCGTGCGCGGCCTCGGTGCACAGGAAGACGCCGACGCGGCGCAGGTCGGTGAACTCGGCCAGGTCGCGTCGGCCCGCCGGCTCCAGGTCCAGCAGGCTGCCCAGGAACAGGTTGTAGTGGATGCCCGCCACGGCCGTCAGCGCGGCGTCGCGCGGGCCCATCCACTCGTGCAGGGCGGTGATCCGGTGTACGTCCGAGGCGAACGCGGCGACGTCGTCGATCTCGGCGTTGACCAGGGCCAGCCGGTGGTATGCCCGCTGTACCGCCGCGTCGTGGTCGAGGTCGGCGAAGGCGAACTGCGGGTCGGCGAGCAGGTTCTGCCACACCCGGTGGTCCTGGTCGAACCGGTGGCCGTACAGGATCTCGGTCAGCGAGCGGAGCGTGGCCGATCCGGGCCGGTGCTGCCGTGGTGCGGGCACAGCCGTCGACATCGTCTGCCTTTCGGGTCGCGGAGAGCCGCCACCCGGTGCGGGCCGCACCGGGTGGCGGCGCCGTAGGTCAGCGGCTGAGGGCGCCGAAGAACTCGCTCATCGGGGAGTCCGAGGAGGGGTTGCGGTAGAAGTCGGCGACCGCGGCGACCAGTTCGTCCCGGTCGATGCGGCCGTTGCCGTCGAGGTCGATCCGGGCGAAGGCCCGCTCGCTGTCGGCGCTGTCGACGCCCATGGCCACCTGGGCCTGGCGGAACTCGGCCAGCGACATCTCGCCGTTGTCGTCGGTGTCGATGAGGGTGAACAGGGTGTCGGCGATCGGGCGGATCAGCTGGGTGAACCCGGTTTCGCTGTCGCCGATCGCCTTCTGCAGGGCCTGGATGAACTGGGCGCGGTTGAACGGCCCGTCGCCGCCGCCGAGGTGCGCGGCCAGGCCGTCCCAGTAGGCCGCGAAGGCGGTGTACACGGCGGCGGTCTTGGCCGGGCTGGCGGTCGCTTCGAAGGCGGTGACCACACGGGTCGCCAGCGCGGTCATGTCCTGTGCGGTCAGCGAGCCGTTGCGCTCGGCGTCGAGCAGCTCGAACAGGATGGAGTACCGGGCCTCGAGTTCATTGCGGGTAGCCGTCATCGACGTTCCAATCACTAATAGTCGTCATCAACTTACGGAGGGTAACAGCGAAATCCTGTGGCGAGCGGACCCGCCGGTCGCCGACGTGTCGCCCGCCTCGACGCGGCCGACACGCTCGCGCTCGGTGCGGATCACCCGGTGGCTGGCTACTATTCCGGTGATTTGGCCGGTTTAGGACGATGGTGAGAAGTGGTCAGCGCACTGCAGAAGCGCAAGCTGGATCTGGCGTTCGCGCACTTCGACATCGACGGCAACGGCCAGATCGAATGCGACGAGATCCTGGCGCTGGCCTCCCGGCTGCTGCTCTGCTTCCGCCGCACACCCGCCTGCGCCAAGGGCCGTGCCGTGCTGGAGCGGCACGAGCGGCTCTGGGACGAGATCGCCCGCCACGCCGACGCCGACACCGACGGGGCCATCACCTACCGCGAGTTCCACCACGGCATGACGGCCGCGTTCCTCCGGCCCACCGGCCGCGCGACCATGCTGCGCCCGGCCGTGGAGGCGCTGATCGACGTGTGCGACACCGACGGCGACGGCCGACTCGACCTGACCGAGTTCGCGACCATGCACCGCGCGTTCGGCACCAGCCGCGGTGACGTGCGGGTCGCGTTCGCCGCCCTGGACGCCGACGGCGACGGTCGCCTCAGCGCCGACGAGCTCACCGACGCCGCCTGGGACTTCTACACCAGCCCGGACCCGCGCGCCCGCGGCAACTGGTTCTTCGGCGACCTCACCCGGTGACCGTGCCGACCGCAGGGCGCCGGGCCGCGTACGCCCGCGCCATGCTCCCCTGGGTGCGCCGCCGCGCCGGCGTCGCCCCGATCGACCCCGGCGGCCTGCCCACCGCCACCGAACTGTTCCTCGACGTCGTGTTCGTACTGGCCGTCGCCCAGGTAGCCGCCGTCCTGGCCGGCACCACCGACCCCGCGACCACCGTACGCGGCTTCGCCGTGCTGCTGGCCGTCCTCATGTACTGGACCGGCCTGGTCCTGGCCGGATCCGTCGTCAGCGCCGAACGGGCCGCGATGCGGCCGGTCATCGTCGGCGCGACCGTCAGCCTCGCCCTGGTCGCGGTCACCGCACCCGACATCGTCGCCGACGGCGCCACCCCCGGCGCGACCGTCTTCGCCGCGTCGATGCTGACCGTCCAGGCACTGGAGACCGCGGGCGTATGGATGGTGTACGCCGTGCTGCCCGCCCACCGGCTGCACCCCGGCAACGCCGTCGCGGCCACCCTGGCTCCGCTGGCCTCCGGCGCCATGTGGTTCGCCGCCGCCGCGACCACCGGCCAGCAGCGCACCCTGCTGCTGGTCGCCGCGCTCGCGATCAACGTGCTGGTGATGGGCGCGCTGCAGCTCGACTTCCGCGACCGGCTGCCCTTCGGCGCCACCGAGGCGTTCTTCCCCCGCGCCACCGCGGTCTTCACCGACCGGGTCGCGGCCGTGGTCGTGGTCGCCCTCGGCTGCGTGGTGGAGCTGCTCGGCGGACTGGACCCCGCCCGCCTTGGCGCCGGTCCGGTCCTCGTCTACCTGCTCGTATACCTCACCCTGCTCATCGCACTGTGGTGGCTGCACTTCGGCTTCATCGCCGGCCACGCCCGGATCCGGTTCCGGGCCAAGACCGGCGCCACCGTACGGGCCGCCGCCCTGTTCACGTACTTCCAGGCGAACATGGTGATGCTGGTCGGTCTCGTGCTGCTCATCGTCGGACTGGCCCGCACCCTCACCGGCCTCGCCGGGGCCGCACCCGCCGGCCCCGCCGCCGTCGGCACCGTCTACGGCGGCGTCACGCTCTACCTGCTCGGCCAGTTCTGGTTCTGGGCCGTCATCGCCGGGCGCCGCTGCTGGCTGCGCCCGGCCACCGCGCTGCTCCTGCTCGCGCTCACCCCGGTGGCGGCCGGCCTGCCGCTGCCCGCGATGCTGGCCATACCCGCCGCCGCGTGCACGGGACTGGCCGTGGCCGACAGCGGCCACTGCCGCGCCGCGCCGCAGCGTCGGGTGGCGCACCGGCGGCGGCTGGCCTGGCGGCTGCGCCTGCTCGGCCGCTACAACACGGCCCGCGCGGCCGTCACCGACCTGGAACTGCTCGTCGACGTCGTGGCCGGATTCGCCGTAACCCGCACCGCCTACCTGGTCGGCGCGGACCCCCACCCGGCCGGGATGGCGCAGGCCGTGCTGGTGCTGCTGATGCTGTGGGGATGCTGGTCGGCCACCACCAGGCTGGCCAACACCGTCAAGGCCGACCTCGGCGCGACCAGGGCCTGCCTGCTGGCGGCGATGGCGGCGCTGCTGCTGCTGACCCTTGCCGCGCCGCAGGTGTTCACCACCGGCTCCGCCCGCGTCGGCGCCGCCACCGTCGTGTTCGCACTGGCCTACCTGCTGGTCCGGGCCCTGACCGCGGTGGCGGTCGTGCTCACCCTGCGCCCGCCCGCGTCCCGCCTGGTGCCCGTGCTGGCCAGCACGGCGCTGGTCACCGCGCTGATCCTCACCCAGGCCGCGGTGCCCGAGCCGCTGCGGCCGGCGGCCTGGTCGCTGCTCGCCGCCACGGAGATCGGCACCTGGTGGGCCGGCAGCCGTACCTGCCCCGTCGTCGCGGCCGCGCACCTGGTCGAACGGCACAGCCTGATGACGCTGCTCGGACTGGCCTCGCTGGCCACCGCGATCACCACCGCCACCTTCGGGACCGCGATCACCACCGCGACGGCCGCCACCGCCGCCGTCGCGATGCTGATGGCGGCCGGGCTGTGGCACCAGTACGCCCGATGGCGCGCACCAGCCGAGCACCTGTTCACCGCACTGGGCACCGCGGCCCGCCACCGCCTGGCGACCGGCCGGTACACCGCCTGCCACCTGCTCCTGCTCACCGCCGTCATCGGCTTCTGCTACGCCGTCACCACCGCCGTGGCCGTCCTGGCCGCCGACGGCCCGCGCGGCCCGCTGCCCACCGCCGCCGGCCTGGCGCTCCTGCTCGGGGTCGCCGTGTACCAGGCCGGCCTCGCGGTCATGGCGTGGGCCGTGCACCGGTACCTGCCCAGGCACCTGATCCTCGGGGTGGTCGCGCCGGTGCTGCTGGCACCGGCCGCGGCACCCCTGCCGGGCATCGCGGCCCTGGCCCTGGCCGCGACCACCGTCGGCGCACTGGTCTACGCCGGACGCCCGCGGAACCCGCCGCCCCGACCTCGCCGCCGTGAGCCGACGCCCGCCTCCCTTTCCCCCGCGCGGCGACGTCCGCCCGCACCGTCACCGGCGCGGTAGCCGTACGTGACAGGGGCCGGACTCCACCTGGAGCCGGCCCCTGTGTCCGTTCCTACCAGCCGACCGGGGACCGGTCGGACCGCGCGACCGTTACGCGCCGACGAGCACCCCGGTGACCGTGTCGGAGGCGCTCGGGTCGTAGAACTCGCCGATCCCGGCGATCCACTCGTCACGGTCGATGCTTCCGTCGCCGTCCCGGTCGAACGACGCGAACAGCTGCCGCACCTTCTCCGGCGCGAATCCCACCGCCACCATGACCGGGTGGAACTCGTCGAGGCTGATCAGCCCGTCGTCGTCGCGGTCGCAGAGGTCGGCCAGCGACTCCGCGTAGGGCAGGCCGTAGCGGTCGAACCAGCCGACGGCCGACACGATGGCGGCGTAGGCGGGCAGGTCGATCCGCTCGGCGGCGCTCGCGGACCGCAGGCTGTGCCAGTACTGCTCGTGCGCGGCGCGCAGCGCGCGGACCTTGGGGTCGGCGTCGGCAGCACCCACGGCCTGCACGATCCGGTCGGCGACCTCGACGAAGTCGGTCGGCTCGAGCACGCCGTTGCCGTCCGCGTCGAGGAGGTCGAAGCGCAGCCGGATCCGGTCCGAGATGATGTCGTCCATGATGCTCCTAATCAGGGCAAATAGGTGATCACCTCGCAGGTTAGACACGCAGCCGTCACCACCCGGGGACGTTGCCGACGTGTCGTACGCGTGTCGGCACTGCCCGGCGGCCGACGTCGATCAGACCCCTTGCCGGTCCTCCAGCCCGACGGCCGCCTTCAGCTCCTCGACATCGGTGTGCAGGCCGGGCTGGTCGTCGGCCTGGGCGACGTGGCTCATCAGGTCGGCCAATCCGTCCGCGATGGCGTTGAGTTTGTGCTGGACGGCTTTGTCCGCTCGGGTCTGGGTGTTCTGCAGCAGCGCCACCATCAGGAACGTCACGATCGTCGTCGCCGTGTTGATGATCAGCTGCCAGGTGTCGACTTCGCCGATGACGAAGTACGACGGCGCCCAGATCAGCACCAGCAGTACGCAGGCGGCGAAGAACCAGGCCTTGGAGAAGAACGCCGACGCCCGGGTCGCGAACCGGTCGAACAGGCCCAGGCCGGGGGCGACGTCGCTGGGCATGTTCCGGGGTCGGGTGTCGTCGGCACCGTGCTCACGCGCGTGCGTGCTGGGGGAGGGGATGTTGGCCATGCCGCTGGATACCGTCCGCCCGCCCGGGGCAAACCTGCGGTTCGCCCCGTTGACCTCCGGGTATGGGCCAGCCGCGGATGCCGGACCGGCCGGCAGGGACAGGAGCAGTGGTGCAGCCGACCTCGGTGCGAGCCAGTACCCGGAACAAGATCAGCACGGCCGCGCGGCGGATCGTCGACTTCGCCGGATCGGCGTGGGCGGCCGCGGCGGCGGTCGCCATGGCGCTGCTCTGGCTGGCGGGCGGGCTGATCGGCGGCTTCACCGAGCACTGGATGACGGTGCTGGTAGCGGTGACCAGCGTGTTCACGTTCATCATGGTGTTCCTCATCCAGCACACCGCCGGCCGCGAGTCCCGGGCGATCCTGCTGAAGCTCGACGAACTCGTGCGGGCGACCAGCGGAGCGCGCAACGATTTGATCGCCGCCGAGCAGCGTCCCCTGCACGAGCAGGACGACCTGGAAGAGCAGGTGCACGCCGCCACCTGAGTCGGCTGCGGGCGCGTGGGAATCCGGCTGTGCCGCGACCGTACGGCGACGATCGCATTCCGGATTGTTTAGTCACCGGCGGCGTCGGGCAGATCGATGGTGTAGCGGATTCCTAGGCGCAGAGGAGAAGGACATGACCGTCGCAGGCATCATCTCGGCCATCATCGTGGGTCTGGTCATCGGCGCACTGGGACGCCTGGTCGTTCCCGGCCGGCAGAACATGCCCATCTGGCTGACCATCGTCGTCGGTATCGTCGCGGCGCTGATCGGCACCGCCCTCGCCCAGGCCGTGGGCGTCGCCGTCACCGACGGCGTCGACTGGATCGAACTCGTCTTCCAGATCGGCCTGGCCGCGCTCGGCGTGGCGCTCATCGCGGGCGTCCGGGGCCGCTCGACGATCTGACCACCCACAGGACTCTCCGGCCCGCGGCGAAGCGCCGCGGGCCGAAGTCTGTCCGAAGGCCGGGACGCGCGAGCGGGCGGTGCTGTGCCACCGGACGTCCGATAGGAGGTCGGCTACGTTGACTGCCCGCGCTAGCGTCGGCACATGGCCGACTTCTGGAGCGTCGTCGATGCGATCGGGTCGTTCGGCGGTATGGTCCTCGGCGGTGTCGCGGGCATCGTCGCCTACCGGTTGTACAAGGTCGAGTCGGAGCGGGATCGACAGGCAGAGCTGCTGCGGCTCGAGCAAGCTCACGAGAGAGCCCGTCACCAGGCTTCACGTATCGGCTACTGGTATGACACCGACGAACGCTGCCTGAACGTCTTCAACGCCTCCTCGCTTCCGATCTACGGGATCAGGGTGGTCCTGCGGCAGGACTCGACCCGTCTTGCGGAACTCGCCCCGCCATTCAACCAGCGAGTGGTGGCGATGCCGCCCGGCAAGTTGGTCGAGTGGCCAGTCCCTCACTTCGACGACATGCAGCCGCAGCGCGAACCGATGGGTGAGTGCGTGCTCCTGTTCACCGACAGCGGGAACTCGGTGTGGGAACGAACGCTAGACGGCAGCCTGAAGGCGTTCGCCGGGACCGGGCGTACCAGCGGCGAGCTGACCACCCTCGACCGGACCTATTAATGCCGCAGCGGCACGGCGCCGATCAGGAGCCAGCCGTCGAACTCGGCGCGGCCAGGGGCGTCGGGTTGCCAGCCGCGGCTGAGCGCCTCGTCGAGCAGCGCGCGCACCACGCCCGGCCGGTTCAGGTTCACGTAGTCGTCACCGCGTACCACCGCGCCGGCGTGCAGCATGCCGTCCGACACCAGACGCCCCGGGCCGCCGGCAAAGACGACGTCCAGGCGGCCGGGCGCGCCGTCGCGCCGTATCGTGACGTGCTCGGTGCAGTCCCGGTAGCGCGGGGTGCCGTCGTCGGCGTGATCAGCGCGGTGGCTGTGGGAACCCGCCCAGCGGTACGTCGTCTGACCGACGAGCAGTACCCGTGCACCCTTGCGATGTCCCACCCGGGCAGCGTACCCACGCCCCCGGAGCAGCGCTCTGCCCGCGTTCGTGCGTGTCGGCGGCGTCCGCCTGCGGCCTGACGGTACAAAGAGTCCATAACACGCGGGGTGGGGATGGACACGATGTTCGGGCGCCGACTGGTCGGTGCGGTGCTGCTCGGCTCGATCCTGGTCGCGCCGCTGGGCGTGGGCGACCGGGTGGCGGCGGCGCCGCAGGCGGGCTTCACGCCGCACCCGGCGGTGGCGTGGGGGAGCAACGCGGACGGCCGGCTAGGCGACGGCACCACGCAGCTGCGGCAGACACCGGTGGCCGTGACGGACCTGCTGTCGGTCGCGCGGATCGACGCGGGCACCGGGTACGGCATCGCGCTGCTGGCCAACGGCGCACTGCGGGCCTGGGGCGACAACGAGCGCGGCCCGCTGGGCGACGGCACCCGGACCGACCACTCCACCCCCGGCGTCGTGACCGGTCTCGACGACGTCACCGCCGTGGCGGCCGGCGCCGTCCACGTGCTGGCACTGCGCCGCGACGGCAGCGTGTGGGCCTGGGGCGACAACAGCAGCGGGCAGCTCGGCCTGGGCGTCATCGACCCGGAGCCGCAGCTCACCCCGGTACGCGTGCCCGGGCTGGCGAAGGTGCGGGCGGTCTTCGCCCGGGACAGCTACTCCATGGCGATGCTGGCCGACGGGACGGTGCTGGCCTGGGGCAACAACAGCGCGGGAGTGCTCGGCAACGGCACGTTCGGCACGGACGACCCGAACCCGACGCCGGTGCGGGGGCTGCGCGGTGTACGGACGATCGCCGCGGGCAGCGGCCACGTGCTGGCGCTGCGGCGCGACGGCACCGTGCTGTCCTGGGGCGCGAACAACTTCGGCCAGCTCGGCCGCGGCACGGTCAGCCAGACGCCGTCGCCGGTGCCCGCCCCGGTGGAGGGGCTGTCCGGGGTGGCGGCGATCGCTACCGGGCTGCGGCACAGCCTGGCGCTGCGCAAGGACGGCACGGTCCGGTCGTGGGGCGACAACTCCGCCGGAGAGCTGGGCATCGGCGTCTTCGGCGGCGTACGCGACCGGCCGGTCACCGTGCGGCGGCTGGCCGGGGCGCGCGCGGTCGCGGCCGGGTTCGACACCAGCTACGCGCTGTCGCGCAGCGACGATGACGTCGTACACACGTGGGGCCGCAACGACACCGGCCAGCTCGGCGACGGCAGCACCACCGGACGTGCGCTGCCGGTCACGATCCAGACGAGCCTGGACGCCGTCTCCGCGGTGGCCGCCGGAAACGGCTTCGCCCTGGCCGCGGGGTGACCGCCTCATGCCCCGCTGACGAGCGCCAGTTCGTTGCCCTCAGGGTCGGTGATCAGCCAGCGGTTCTCCGACTCGCCACGGAGTCGGCCACCGGCGGCGAGGGCCGCGGCGAGGCGCGTCTGCGCTAGGTCTGACGGCACCGCGAGTTCGAAGTGGACGCGGTTGCGCTGGCGGCGCCGCTCCGTCTCCGAGGTGTCCAGTTCCTGGAACACCAGCACCGGGTTCAACCGTCGCGGATCGTGAATGTCGCTGACCCCGGCCCGCCGGTCGTGGCTGTAGCCGAGTGCGGCCACCCAGAACGCGCGGACCGCGGGTACATCGGCGGCGTCGAGGAAGAGCTGGGCGAAGCGCGGCAGTGCGGGATCCGCGACGGCCCCGAGTCCGCGGGCAGCGGTCTGGACGTCCGCGGCGAGGTCGGTGAAGTCGAGCTCGAAACCGTGCGCGTCGCCGTCGTACTGGTCCTTGCCGCTGTCGATGATCACGAGGCCGGGGCGCAGATCGATCAGCAGCGGGAAGCCCACGTCCTGCGCAAGTGCCGCAGCTGCGGCGGCGAGGTCGCGCTGCTGCGTCGGCGAGGTGGTGCGGTAGCACGCCATCGCGCTGAACACCGCCTGCCAGTCGGCTGTCCTCTCGTCGTCGAGGGCCGCGCCCGGCACCAGGTCGACCTCGTTGCCGTCGGGGTCGGTGTGGCAGACCCCGTACGGTCCTGAGGCCGCACCGGGGCTCGCCTGCTCGACCGCTGCGGCGGGCCGCACCACGTCGAGGTGGATGCGGTTTCGCAGCGGGCGTGGCTCGGTGGACGGCCTGATCCGTATCGCGGGATCGCGCCGCAGCGGATCGGCCAGACCGCCGTCCTGCCCGGGTGCGTAGCCGAGTACCCGCTGCCAGAACCGGCTCACCGCAGCCGGGTCCGCGGATTCGAAGACGACGCTCAGGTGCTGCAGGGCAGCCGGATTCGCGGCCAGCCCGAGCTCCCGCGCGGCCGCCGACACCGCCTCGGCGTGCTCGTTCGAGTCGAGGCGTACGCGCACGCCTGTCGGGCGCAGCTCGACCACGATCTCGGCCGACAGCTCGACGATGCGCCCGGCCAGCGCGGCGCCCTCGATCAGCGAAGCCGCGTCGAACCATGCCGTCGCGACGCCATCGACTGCCCGCCAATCGGCTCCGATCTCTGCCATGCCGAGCACTGTAGAGCGCGGCGGGGACGACCTCCATCCGGGTGCTGAACGAGGAGGCGGCGGCCAGGGTCGCGCGCGCTTTCGTGGCCGTGCTGCCCGGCGTGCCACCCGGCCGCCGCCGTGGTCGGCGGCGGCCGGGTGCGCCGATGCCAGGCTATGGCGCGGAAAGTCTCGCCGGGCCGTCCCGATCGAACGGCCCGGCGGTCCGCGGCCCGTAGACCGTCGCGGTCACTTCGCGGCCGGTCGGACGCCGCGCGTCAGGCGTAGATGAACCAGTAGCCGGCGGGGTAGGTGCTGCCGCTGGGGTACCAGACGCACTGGAGCGGGCCGGTCCAGCCGTAGTTCTGCATCCCGTAGTTGCCGATCCGGACGCACTCGGAGTAGTCGTAGACGACGCCGCGAAGGCTGGGTGTCGCGTGCGCGGGCGTGGCTCCGACGAACACGGTGGCGCCGACCAGGACCGTCGCCGCGATCGCCATCTTTACTCTGCGCATCTTTCCTCCATCGATAGAGCGGTTAAGTAAAGAATAGATAGCAACCGATCTAATCGGAGGGTCTGTCCCGGCAGTTGGGTCGGTTCAGAACCGGTCGAACGGTTCGGCGTACCGGAAACGGCCGGCCAGGCCTTCGTACCGGCTGAGGGTTCGGACCTGGAAGTTGTCACCCCATGCGGGGACCGGCGCGGCCACCCCGACCGACCGCGCTGGAACGAAGCCGAACCGGCCGTAGTAGTAAGGGTTGCCGAGTAGCCCGACCAGGGGCTCACCCAGCGCGTCGGCCGCGCCGAGGACGGCGTGCATCAGGGCGGTACCCAGGCCGGCTCGCTGTCGGTGTGGGAGGACGCTCAGCGGCCCGAGACCGAGGACCGGCCGGTCATCGACATGAGCCCGCGTCGCGAGAACGTGGCCGACGACCTGGTCGTCCTCGACCGCGACCAGCGACAGTTCCGGAATCCAACCGGCATCGTCGCGCAGCCACGAGACGAGCGTCGCCTCACCTGGATCGCCACCTGGCACTACCGGCGGTGCGCTGTGCGCGACACCGCGGAACGCGGCCGCCGTAACAGCGTGGATCGCGTCGACATCATCGGAGCGTTCACGTCGAACTATCATCACCGCACCATCGGGCCTTCTCCGCCCGCCGTCAACGGAATTCGCCGGGTCGGCGCGCAGCCGCGGCTCCGTTCGCGGCGACTTGCTGCTACTCCGTCGGCGACGACAGACCGCGGGGCGTCAACCGCCGCCGCAAGGCCACCACGAACACCCCGGCCGCGCTGAAATCGATCCGCGCCGCACGCCCCGACGGCGCCCCAATCTACGTGATCATGGACAACCTGTCCGCCCGCAAGAGCGAGACGATCCGCCACTGGGCCGGCAAGAACCGCGTCGAACTGTGCTTCACCCCGACCTACGCCTCCTGGGCCAACCGATCGAGGCCAACTTCGGCCCGCTGCGCCAGTTCACCATCGCCAACTCCACCACCGCAACCACACCGCCCAGACCCGGGCACTGCACGCCTACCTGCGCAGGCATCGGCTGGGGCGGACGCCCACTCACCACCGCAGCCTGACCAAGCCGGCGAACATATACAGCCAGAGCACTAGGCCGCGCCGCGGTGGCAGCGTCGAGTGTCCGGGCTGCCTGGCGGACCCGTCGGGATTTGAACCTGCGAACTCTGGGCTATGCACCCATCGGACCAGGACAGCCACCCGTACCCAATGGGCAAGCCGTGCTCAAGCCAGGCAGCACCGATGCCCACGCCGTCCGAAACAGGTGCCACACAGATCGTCATGACCGCTTCGCCCCTGCCGGGCCACGGCGAGCAGGCTGCGAGCCGACAATTCTGAACGGCTCGCATCCACATCGGTCAGAGCATCGACAGCGATGTGACAGCGCTGGTTCACCGCGCGCCCGACGACGCATGGCGATCATTATTGAATAGGTGCGAGACTATCTCCACGATCAGACGAGCGGGTGGGGGCTTCGTTGTCACCGGGTCCGAGAAGCAATGCTCTGATTTCGGCCGAACTGATAGTCGGCGCCGCCCTGGGAATCCTGATCCTCGTCCTCGGATACCTCGAGGAGAGCATGACGTCGCAGAGCTTCTGGCGGGCACTGCTGGCACTCGGCGTGGTGGCCATCGCGACGACCGCGACCGCACTGCTCATCCAGCACCGCATCGTGTCGCGCCATCTCGACCGGCACGAGGACGGCGCGGCCGAGTTGCACACGAAGATCGTGACGGTGATGAACACCGAGCTGTCGCAGGACCGGCAGACCCTGCTGGCGATGTCTAACAATCTCCAGACCGGCCTGGTCGAATACAACCGGCGGCTGGAACGCCTGCGTTCGGACCTCGGGCTCGCGGCCACGCACATCATCTCCGATCCCGCCCTGGTTGAGATCGAACGGACCGCCAACGTGCAGGACATCTGGCTGGTCACCGACGAGCTCCTGGCTGAGCTGGGCGGCGAGAAGGACCCCCTATTCGACTTCATGGACGTCATGCGGGCCAACCTCGCCCGAGGCGTGAAATACACCTACATCCTGCCCGACCGAGTGCATCTGCAAACGCGTGCGGAAAGCATTCGAGCCCATTTCAGCGAGTTTCTCGATACGCGTCTCAACTTCGCATTACTGGCCGAGGATCTGTGGTCGAAGCTGCCCGTTTCGCAGGGGGAGTACTTGGTGTACGGACCACATCGGGGTCGGGAGAGTCAGGTGTACTATCAAATTCCCGTTGAGCGCAGGCCACGAGTGCGCCAGTGGGTTAGAGTCAGTCCCGACCTTCACGACTTCTGGATCGGACAGACTGCGCTGGTCCTCAACCAGGCCAGTCGCCCGAACCTCAGTGGAAGATGAACGATCCTCACTGGAGATGGCGTGCAACTTGCCTCATCGTTGAAATTCGGCGTTCCATCCACCCTGAACTGGCATTACGACGAGTGGTTCGCCCCTGTCGCCGGTGACGTCTCGCATCCGGCGATCATCGAATCGATCACCTACGTCGACGAGTCCCGCATCCAGGACCACCCGTTCTTCGCGGCCGCCGGCGTGTCCCGCGACATCCTCCGGCTCTGGGTGAGCCAGGAGCTGATCGTCACCAACCCGTTCGCGCAGTTGCTCATGAACCTCGCCGCCTCGCTGGGGCATGTGCACATCCGTTCCATGATCATGCAGATCGCCCGGGGTGAGCATGGTCCGCTGCGCGACCGCGTCGCGCCGCTGGCCCACCCCTGGCTGCTGCACCAGCTCGGCGGATCCGTGGGTCTGACACCAGGGGACGTCACTCCGTTCGCCGAGACTGTCGAGTTCCTGCGCGAGATCGAGAGCGCCTGCGCCACGTCGCCGCTGACCGCCGTCGGCGTGCTGGGGATGGGCAGCGAGCGGCTGCTCATACCCGAGTACACGGCGATCAAGGGCGCGTTCGAGACCGGCTGGCCCGACTGCGACTTCCGCCGCTTCCTCGATGCCAACATCACCGAGGACGAGCAGCACGCCTCGCTTATGGAGGTGGTGGCGGCGTCCATGATCGAGCTTGGGGCAGACCCGAGCGATTTCGTCAAGGGCACCCAGATCGGGGTCGACTCCCGCATCACTTATTACACGCGACTGCACCAACGGGTCGCCGGCCTCGGCTGACCGAAGTCCGACCGGGCAAAGGCAGTAGGCGCCGAGACTCCCAGCCAGTCGCGCCGGGCGGCCCACGTCACCACCGCCTCTCATCCTGCGGCCACTGTGCACACATAGAGTTCGAAGCCCGGCTTCCCACGTTAGGGAAGCCGGGCTTCGACCTGCGCTTTATTCAGCTTGATACACAGTTCGTTCAGCAGCCGCTGAACATCGGAAGCCAGATCGTCGCGATAACCCATGGGAAGGCCTTCGCGGGCCACGTCCAGGCTGCCAACCCGGTAGACGTTAGCGGTCACGGCACTAGACCGGCGGCAACCGGGTGTCGTCAGAGATCTTCACGACCTCGAAGTCGCTGCATCCCGCGGTGGCGATCTCGCCGCGGATCCGCTTGCCGGAAGGCGGGAGACTGGCGCCGAGAGCGACCATCACCCAGTCGCCGGGCTGGGAGATCCAGTAGTCCGGTCGTAGGGCCAGGGTCGTGGCGGAGTACGAGCCCTCCATCGCGAAGGAGCCCCGGGGCACGTCCGGGTTGCCCGGATGCGGGTAGAACTCGAACGTGGCTTTCACCGTCTGGTCGTCGTCCACGTACACCGTCAGTGTCAGCCCGGTGAGGCCCTGCCTGCACCGGTAGGTTCCCTTCCAGGTGCCGGACAGCAGGTCGCGTGCCCGCGTGAGCCCGTCGGCCGCCGTGGATCCAGCGGGCGAGGGCAGGGGCGACGGCGATGCCGCCGGTGCGCTCGCCGCGGCGGCGGTCGGCCGTGCCGTGGTCTCGTGCTGATCGCCGTCCGCCTGGGCTGGTTCGAGCAGGCGGAGCCCGCCGAAGACGGCCGCCCCGAGCAAGACGGCGAGCATCGCGAGGCTCAGCAGGACGACGGCGACCACGAGGGCGGTCGACCGGGATCGCGGCTCGCCCGGTGTCGCGGGCGGGGTCCAGGGCGGCAGCGCGTCCACGACGGTCGGCGGCGCGTGCCGCGGATCGCCGCCTGGGAGCACCACGGTCGGGTCGGCCTCGTTGACCAGCGTGGCCAGCCAGGCGGACAGGTGCGGCGGCCGGCCGGCCGGGGCTGCCGCCAGCGCGTCGAGGATCCGGCGCTGGACGGTGGTCAGCGACCCGCACATCGGATCGGCGCGCAGCCGCTCGGTGAGCCGGTTCAGGTCGAGCCCGTAGCCGTCGGCCCGCGCCGGAGGCTGCTCGCCCAGCACCGCGTGTGCGACGGTGGCGGCGAAGGCGAACCGGTCGGTGGCGGGGTCGATCGTGCCACCGGGCTGGAACAGCTCGGGCGCCGCGTACGGGGCGGATCGGCCGGTGATGAGGGTGCCGTCGGCGATCCGCATGAGGCCCGGGTCGACCAGGACGGTCGACCCGTCGGGCCGCACCACGATGTTGCCGGGTTTGACGTCGCCGTGGGCGACCGCCTGCACCGTCTGCCGGCCCGAGTGCAGCTCGTCGAGGGCTGCGGCCACGCCGGCCAGCGTACGCAGCCGGTAGGGCAGCGGCCGGTCACGGACGCGGACGAGCCAGTCGGGGAGCGGCTGCCCCTCGACGTGCTCCATGACGACGTAGTGGCGCTCGTCGAGGGCCGGCTCGCCGGCGCGGTGCCGACCGGGGCCGACGAACAGTTCGAGCACCCGGACCAGGCCCGGGTGGTGGACGCTGCGCAGCAGCGCCGAGTGCCGCTCCCATGACTCGACGTCCCGGCCCTGGCCGGGTTCGAGGATCTTGATCGCGACACGCTGGCGGCCCTGCTGCGACAGGCTCCGTTCGGCGGACCAGACCTCGCCCTCGGCGCCCGCGCCCAGCAACTGGAGCAGGCGGTAGGTGTCCGGCGCGGAGCGGGGGCCTACGAACAGGCGGTCCTCATGCATGGCAGCCTCCGTCACGGCAGGAGTCCGCATGACTATACATAGGACTGTCGTCGCCTCCGCTTCCTGAGATCGCAGCCGGAGCCGACCTGCCGCTGCGACCAGCGCCACAACATCTTGAGCGCCCGCTCAAACACCGGTACCGTCGCCGACGAAAGCCGTTGAGCGATCGCTTAAGGAGACGCCGTGCACCACTCCGACCTGCCCGAACCACCCCGACCGGACCGGCCCCGGCCCGGCGCCGAGCAGCTGCTGCCGCAGTGGCAGGTGCCCGAGCCCGGCGACCGGCCCGAACCGCGGGCCTCGCTGCGTGCCAGGCTCGCGGTCGCCGCCATCGTGACCGTCGTCGGCGCGGTCGCGTTCGTCGCGACCGTGCTGGACGGACGCACCGACAGCGCCATGGTCTTCGTCGGCCTGCCCACCCTGCTCGCGGTCGCGCTGACCCTCACCTCGGTACGCAACGTCTACGGCCGCGTCACCAAGGTCGTCACCATCGTGCTGCTGCTCACCGCGGTCTTCCTGCACGAGGGCTTCATCTGCGTGGTGCTCGCCGCACCGCTGGTCTACGCCGTCGCGCTCGGCGTCACCGCGGTCGTCCAGGCGGTCCGGCGCGGCAGCCGCACCTACGCCCTGGTGCTGCCCCTGCTGCTGATCAGCGGCGGAGAAGGCCTGGCACCAGAGGTCCGGGTCAACCCGCAGCAGGCCGCTTTCGTGGTACGGGTCCTGCCGCTCACGGTCGACCAGGTCGCCGCACGGCTCGCCGACGGACCCGAGCCGACCGCACTGCGGTCGGTCACCCTGCGGATGCTCAGCATGCCGACCCCGCTGCAGGTCGAGGGGGACGGCCTCGACCTGGGCGACCGCTGGATGTTCGCGTACCACGGCTCGGCGCACGGCCCCGGCGGCCACATCGTCACCGAGATCACCGAACGCTCCGCGCAGCGGGTCGGCTTCGGATTCGTCGAGGACACCACCATCAACGCGCGCTGGTTCCACTGGCGCCACGCGGCGGTGACCTGGCGCGCCGTCGACGCCGGACACACCGAGGTCACCCTCGACATCGCGTACGAGCGCAGGCTGGATCCGTTCTGGTACTTCGGCCCGATCCAGCAGACCCTCATGCACGCCGGCGGCGAGCACCTGCTCGACATGCTCGACCTGCGATGACCTCCGCCGTCACGCTCACCGTCGCCCGCTACGCCTGCCTGGTGCTGCCCCTGGCGGCGCTGGGCGGCGCGGCGCTGACCGCGCTGCGGCCCGGCGCCCGCACACCCGATCCGGCACAACGGCGCCGACTGCGCGGTGCGGCGCTGCTGTCCTTCATCGCGGCGGCCACCGGCATCGCCGCGCTCGACACGGTGGCCCAGCGGCTGGGCTGGTGGTCGTACACCCCGGTGGACGGGGCCTGGCGCGGCCTGCCGGTCGACCTGTGGCTGGGCTGGGCGGTGCTGTGGGGGCCGGTGCCGGTGCTGGCGCACCGGGCGCTGCGGACGCCGCTGGCGCTGCTGCTCCTGCTGTGGCTGGACCTGCTGGCCATGCCCCGGCTCGACCCCCTGGTCGAGCTGGGTCCGCACTGGTGGCTCGGCGAGCTGGCCGGGATCGTGGCAGTGGCGCTGCCCGCGCAGCTGCTCGGCTGCTGGACCGCCCGCGACCGGCGGCTCTACCCGCGCGTGCTGCTGCAGCTGCTGACCTTCTCCGGCACCGTGCTGTGGCTCATCCCCACCTCGGCGTTCACCTACGGCGACGGTTCCTGGAACCACCTGTGGCGGCTGCCGTCCCCGGTGCTGCCGCTGCTGGCGCAGCTGGCCGCGCTGGTGTCGGTGCCGGCGCTGGCGGCGATGCGGGAGTTCGCCGTACGCGGCCAGGGCACGCCCTACCCCTGGGACCCGCCGAAACGTCTGGTCAGCACCGGGCCGTACGCCTACCTGGCCAACCCCATGCAGCTCAGCGCCTCGCTGCTGATGCTGGTGCTCGCGGTGGGCGCGGGCAGCTTCACCCTGGCCGCCACCGCCGTGGCCGCCGTCGCGTTCAGTGCGGCACTGGCGGCACCGCACGAGCAGGCCGACCTGGCCGCCCGGTTCGGGCCCGCCTGGCGCGCCTACCGCGGCCAGGTCCGCGCCTGGATGCCCCGGCTGCGTCCGCTGCCCCGACCCGCCGCGACCGTCTGGCTGGACCAGGACTGCGGCCCGTGCGGTGCCGTGACCGGTTGGCTGCTGCGCCGGCATCCGGCGGACCTGGTGGTGGCCGCCGCCGCCGACCACCCCGAGGTGCTGTGGCGTGCCCGGTACACCGGCCCCGACGGGCATCAGGCGCGCGGTGCGGCCGCGGTCGCCCGGGCGCTGGAGCACACCCACCTGGGCTGGGCGTACGTCAGCTGGCTGCTGCTCCTGCCCCCGGTCGCCTGGCTGGCCCGGCAACTCGCGGACGCCTTCATCGCCGCCCCGCACCCCGCTCGCGCCGCGGTTCGCAGGTAGCCCGCCTGCATTGGCCAGTTTCAGGCGTACGGGCGCATGTCAATGCTTTGTGGCGGATCTTGCATCATTTGTCAGCGCTCGATATGTCTTGCGGTAGATGAAAGGATGATCTTCGAGTGGTCCTATGTAGACGACAACTGACGACAGGAGCATCATGTTGCTTCGGCGACACCTCAGCGTGGCTCTCAGCGGTGTGCTGCTGGCCGCCGCTCTGGGCACCTCCACACCGGCCGTCGCGGCCGGCACGCCCGCCGACCCATGCACCGGCCCCGACCCGGGCGCCAGGCCGGCTTCGTGCGGAACCGCCTCATACGACGTCTTCCCCGGCGCCAGGATCGGTGAACGCAGCGGCCCGGCGGCGCTGACGACCAAGGACCTCGCCGCCCGGGGCGTGTCCGTCGAGCAGGCCGGCCCGCAGCTGGTCGCGTGTGACGGCGACGGTACGTCAGGCAAGCGGATCGAGGTGCTGTACCTGCGTGAGGCCACCATGCCCGACCGGTACGCGCAGCTGCTGCCGATGATCCGGGCCTGGCTGGCCAACGCGGACGACCAGTTCAACGACCAGGCGGCCGTCAGCAACCGCAGCCGCCACCTGCGGTTCGTGACGACCGCGGTGTCCGGCGGCTGCGCGGCGGTGGTCCGCAACCACGTGGTGCCCGCCGGCTCGCTGGCGACCCTCGACACCAGCAAGACCGCCGCGCAGAACCTGGGGTATAACAGCAACGACCGCAAGTACCTGATGCTGACCGAGGCGACGGTGATCTGCGGCGTCGGCGAGATCAAGCCGGACGACCTCACCACCGGCGCGGGAAACCTCAACAACGGCCAGAGCTTCGCCCGGGTCGACGCCATCCCCGGCTGCTTCGGTGCCAACGCGATCGCGCACGAGCTCGGTCACACCCTCGGTGCGGCGCAGCTGACCGCGCCGCACACCGACGGCAGCTGGCACTGCCTCGACCAGTGGGACCTGATGTGCTACGGCGGCACCCCCACGTGGACCTGCCTGCAGTGGAACGACTACCGGCTGCCCGACTGCAACCGCGACGACTACTTCAACGCCAACCCGACGGCGGGCAGCTACCTGGCCACGCACTGGAACACCGCCAACAGCGCCTACTTCATCGCGGGCGGGACCGCCGACGTCACCACCCACCCGAAGGTCGGCTGGACGTACGCCATCACCAGCGCCTCCACCGGTGAGGCGCTCGAACCGATCGGCGCGTCGACCGCCGGGCTGGTCGAGCTGAGCCAGCGGACCCGGGTGGACACCCCGAGCCAGAAGTGGCTCATGGGATACACCACCGGACTGCAGTTCATCAACACCGGCAGCGGCATGTGCCTGGACAGCTCCTACAGCGGCACCACCCCCGGCACCACCACCCTGCAGTACTACTGCGCCGGCCAGGACGGCATGCGACTGGCCTACCTGCCCGTCGGCAGCGGCCAGTACGCGATCTTCGACTGGCTGTCCGGGCTCGCGCTGACCGTCTCCGGCGCCTACCCGACCCCGGTCCAGCAGCAGCCCTACACCGGCGCCGCGAACCAGAAGTGGGTCTTCAACCGGATCACCGACCCGGGGCCGGTCAACAACGGCGTCTACTACCTCCAGGGCATCAACAACCTGGAGAACGCCGAGGTCGCCGGGGCTTCGACCGCGTCCGGGGCGCTGATCACCCATGCGGCGCCGTCCGGTGCGACCAGCCAGCGCTGGAAGCTCCAGGCCAGCGGCTCGTACTGGAAGCTGCTGAACGTCAACAGCAACCTGTGCCTCGACCTGGTCAGCGCCAGCACGGCGGCCGGCATCGGCGTGCGGCAGGCCACCTGCGCCGCCGCGACTCGGCAGGAGTGGACGCTGCGGCGGGTCGCCGACGGCACATACTTCCTGGTCAACCGGTACAGCGGCAAGACCCTCCGGATGACCGCGGGTAGTGGGTCCACGCTCGACCAGCAGACTGTCGTCGGTGACAACCGCGACCTGATCTGGACGCTGCGGCCCGTCTGACAGGCCGCCCGGACTCGTCGGCAGGCACCGGCCGGAAGCCCATCGGGCTTCCGGCCGGTGCCTGCCGGTGGCGAACCACCGTCGCAGCGCACGCCGAGACCCTCAGATCTACCGGTACACGCGGACGTCGAAGCGCCACGCCCCCGAGTTGTCGCCGGTGTATGTGTCGTTGACGTAGAACAGCAGCCGCACCGGGAGGGAACTGGTCCACACATGGCAGCCGCCGAAGAGGGCCGCCTGCTCGGGATTGCCGACCCAGCCTCCCGGATTGTTGTTGAAGCGCTGGATCGCCGAGTACTGCAGCATCTGCGGGAAGGGCCAGTTGCCGGGCGCCGGGATGCTGTCGCCGTAGGGTCCGACAGACGGAGCGCCCCAGCCCATGCCGACCTTGTCCCAGTAGGAGGCGGAGACGCTGAAGACGTTGCCCGCCGCGATGGCGTTGGGCGGGTTGCCGCCGCTGGGGAAGCTCCCTCCGCCGTTGCCCTGGATGAAGATCGTCTCTGCCGCTTGCGGGGCACGCGCGTGCCAGCAGTTGTCCATGGCGGTCGTCGCCACGGCGCTGGCCTTGTAGACGAGGATGCGGAAGTCCCACCCGCCGCTGTTGTCCGCTTGGTAGGTGTCGTTGACGTAGAACAGCAGCCGCATCGGGAAGCTGTCGAACCAGCGCACGCACCTGTTGAAACCCGTCGCCGCGGCCGGGTTGCCGACCCAGCCGGCCGGGTTGTTGTTGAAGCGCAGCACCGAGGAGTACTGGGCGAAGCCGGGGAAGGGCCAGCCGCTCGGCGCGGGTTGGCCGTTGCCGTCAGGGCCGTAGCTGCCCGTGCCGCCGCCCATGTTCGCGGTCGACATGCCCGGTCCGGTAAGTGGGATGACGTAGAAGACGTCACCCTGCTCGATGAGGTTGCGGGGCGCGGCCTCGGCGGGGAAGCTGCCGCCGCCGTTGGCGCGTACGGTGACGGTGGTGTCGATCTCGGGCACCAGGCCCTGGTCGCACCGGTTGACCGCCTCGGCCGCACCGGCCTGCGCCGGAGCGGCGTCGACCACCAGGGCTACGGCGGCGACCAGCACCGTGAGCAGTACCGACAGCCGGCGCTTTCGAACTGTCATCATATCGATAGTGTTCCATTGCTTCGCAAGCCGTGATGCGGCATCGTCTGTGGGCATGAGATCTCACCTCAAACGGATCACTGTGGCCACCCTCGCCACGATCGCGATGGCCCTGACCGGCCAGCTCCTCGGCGTCGGCGCCGCCACCGCGGCCCCCGCGCCCGCCGCCGTGCGGGTGCTCTACTACGACGCCAGCCAGGCCGCCGAGTTCGTCACCGCGGTGCACCAGGGCGCGGCCAACTGGAACGCCCGGGTAGGCAACGTACGCCTGGAGCGGTGGACCGCCGGCCACCCGGTCGACATCCGCGTCTACGCCGACAACAACTGGCCGCGCGCCTACGTCAACTCCCTGGGCAGCGGCACCGTGTACATGGGCCGCCAGGCCACCGTCGAGGGCCACAACCCGACCCGTATCGCGGCTCACGAGCTCGGCCACATCCTCGGCCTGCCCGACCGGCGCACCGGCGTGTGCTCCGAGCTGATGTCCGGCAGCAGCGCCGGCACCTCGTGCACCAGCGCCTTCCCCAACGCCCAGGAGATCACCAAGGTCAACAGCCTGTTCACCAGCGGTGCGCTGGTCACCGCCGGCTGGCGCCAGGACGGCGCCTGACCGCAGGCCGCCACCCGGCGGCCACCGCCCGCCGCCCGGCGGGGACGGCGCTTCGGCGGCCGTCCCCGCCGGTCGACGCGTCGCTGTTCTGCGCGGACCTGGCCGACGTGCCCGTTTTCACGCCGGGTGTGCCACGCGGTCGTCGCCTTCCGCGCCACCTGGCAACGGCAGGTTTCGCGGCGCTGCGACCGGCGATCGCGTGCCGCGTGCTCCGCCGGTCGCGCCGCGAGGAGAAGCGTGGATCCGGAAGCGTCGGCCGGGGTTCGGGCCGGGGGTGGCCGTGATCCGCAGCGGGCGTCCCGGTCGCGTCGGTGACAGGCGCAGCCGCTGGACCAGCATCGCGATCGTGGCCACGGACAGGACCTGGGTCATCCCGGCGCCGAGGCAGGTGTGGCCGCCGACGGAGAACGGCGCGTAGACCGCCGAGTTGCGCGCGGCGGCGAAGTCCCGGTCGAGGTCGAACCGCTGCGGATCGGGGAAGTGCTCCGGCAGCTGATGGGTCACGCAGGTGGCGACGAGTACGCGCTGCCCTCGGTCGACGCGGAAACCTGCGAAGTCGAACGCCTGCGCCGCGGTCCGCGCGGAGCCGGGCGCCGGCGGGTGGACCCGCAGCGTCTCCAGCACCAGACCGTGCAGGACGGGCAGGTCGCGCAGCCGGTCGAAGGAGAGGCGACCGGCTCGGCCGGCGGCGTCGACCTCGTCGGTGACCCGAGCGAGCACGCCGGGATTCCGCAGCAGCACGTCGATCATGAAGCTGTAGAGGTACGCCACCGTGTTGACACCGGCGAAGTATCCCTGCAGCGCCATCCCCGCCCGCACGTCCAGCGGGTACGGGACGCCGTGCTCGTCGGCTGCGTCGAGTGCCAGGTCGAGCAGGTCAGGGACGCCGTCGGACGGCCCGGCCGCCCGCTCGGCGAGCGCGGCGCGGGCGAACCGGTGGATCTCGGCGCGCGCTCGGCGGTAGGCCGGCCAGCGCAGGGCCGCGGTCGGCCACTTCCCGGCGATGGTGACGTCGAGGACGAGCTCGAAGGCCGATCGCAGCGTCTGGAACCGGGCGGCCGAACTCGCACCGGTGTAGGCGATGGACAGCTGGGCCGCGGCGAGCCGCTGGCACGCGTCGACCACGGGCAGCGCGGGCCGGTTCGCCCAGTCGTCGAGGATCCGTTCGGTCTCGTCGGCGACCTGCTCCCAGCGCGCGGCGAGCAGGTCGCGGGACAGGCCGGTGGCGAGCAGTCTGCGCAGATGCCGGTGCGGGCGGCCGCGAAGCACGTGGACCCGCATGCCGAACTCCCGATCGAGTCCGCCGAAGCTCTCCTCGCTGGTGAACACCTGTTCGCCGTGTTCGACCAGGAAACGGTTGGCGGCCGCCCCGGCCATGATGACGAATGCCTGGTTAAGGGCGCGTACCCGGAACACCGGACCGAGGTCCAGGTAGGAGTCGACGAGGAACTGCTGGACGTCGCCCATCATCTGCAATGCGTTGCCCAGCAGCGGAATGCCCGGGACGATCGGCGGTGGTTGGCCTACGGTCACGTCCGGAGATTGTCCGGGACGGATGTCACGGCAACCAGTGCAGCTCCGGAACGAGAGCCTCTACGGGGATGCGCTCTCGGGCGTTCGGGTGTTCCACGCCGTCCCGACCGATGACGTCCAGGCCCGCCGGGGTGACGAGGGATCGTGCGAACGAGAGCACGATCAGGTTCCGGTCGTCGCTGAGGTGTTCGACCTGCCACCGGCTGCTGAGCACGAGCAGCCATCCCCGGCCGCGCCAGGTGAACACGCCGGTCGCCGGGTCGAAGCGGTCGACGCCGACGATCCGCTTCGTGGCGCCGCCGCGGGTGCGGTAGGTGACCTCGTCGCTGAGGGTGAGCGGCTCGTCGGCGACCAGTCCGTACCGGAACGTCGGTTGCAGCCTGCGCCCCGACCGCCACATCGGGAAGGTCGTCGCCAGGACCCGCCATCGGCCGGGAAGTGCCTCGCGCAGCGTCTGGGGGTCACGCATCGGGGAAGCGTACCAACGGTTCGAACCGCCCCGTGCCCGCACGCGGTCGGCAGAACGTGCCGCCGCGCTCGCGGGTACCGCTTCGAGTGTCGGATAGCCGAAGCGGTGGCAGTCGCCCACCGCACAGTGCGGCGCCTGCCGCGGCCGCATGCTCGGTCGATGGCGGACACTGCGGCCGGGCTGTCCCGGCGACGGGCCCTGGCGGGCCTCGGCGGGCTCGCGGCGCTGACGCTGCTGCCGGGCTGCCGGGAGGCGATCGAGGCGGCGGCTGACAGCTGCCCGGAGGATCCGGCCGAGTCCGGGGGCGTCACCTGGAATCCCGACATCGGCCGCCCCGTGTTCTGGGGTGTGCAGGACCTGACCACGGCCGCCCATGGCACGCCGCGCGACCTGCGCGTGTACTACCCGAGCTACGACGGCGCGACCGCGGACGCCCCGATGCTCAAACTGTGCCTGACGAAGTGGCCGGTGGTGCTGTTCCTGCACGGGCAGCCGCCGACGGGCGTGCCGAACACCGGTTACCACGCGCGCTGGGAGCGGTTCGCGGCGGTGCTGGCCCGATGCGGGTACGTCGTGGTCGTGCCCAGCCACACCGCGGTCCTGTCGCAGGGCGCCGACGACCCCGCCATCGCCGACGCGGGCGCGGACCTGGCCTGGGTGCGCACCCAGTGGGAGCACCGGCGCTGGGTCGACGCGCGTGCCGAGTCCACCGCGGTGGTCGGCCACTCCTACGGCGGGGTCCTGGGCTCGCGGGTGATGGCGGCCAACCCGGCGTTCGCGGCGTTCGCCAGCCTCGGCGCGCCGTACGCGGAGCTGAACGACCGGCAGGCGGTGCTCACCGCGATCGGCCGGCCGACGTTCTTCGCCTGGGCCGACGGGGACGGCCTCGGCCTGGTCTTCGAGGACCTGGACCAGCCGACGAAGGTCTGGGACGGCCTGCCCCAGCCCCGCTACGCGGCCGTGTACCAGGGCGAGCACTTCGACTACCTGCGCGCGGCGGACACGGGCTCGGCGCTGCGCGGCCCGTGCCCGCTGGTCGGTGGTGCGATGGCGGACCTGGTCGCGTTGTTCCTGTCCACGCAGCTGCCGGTGCCGCTGGGCCGCACCCGGGTCGGCGACGACCTGAAACCGCCGCAGGTGGACCTGACCCCGGCGCAGGAGCGGTTCGCCGGTGCGCACCTGCAGGGCGTCGCGCAGTTCCAGGCGGCCCCGGACTGCCGCCTCGACCTGCGCTGGAATCTCGACGGCCGGACCGGCTCCCGCCGCCTCGGCACCTGACGGACCAGCCGCTCACCGCCGGTGAGGCCGCCGAACCGGATGCGGCGGGAGAGGCCCACTCGGCTGGGCCGCCTCCCGCCGCATCCGTTCACCGCTCGCCGGAGACCCTAGGCGATGCTGCAGGTCGCGGTGGCGGTCTTCGTCTGGTTGCTCTCCGAGGTCGCGGTCACCTTGATCTGTGCGGTCGCTCCGGCGCCCGCGCCGCGCTTGGCGTGGACCTGCACCGGCACGCTCTGACCGAACTTGGCCGTGACCACGGTCGCCGGCAGGGCGGTCGTCCATCCGGTGCTGGTGGTCGTCGCCGAGATCCGGTATACGTCCGCGGCGACGTATGAGGTCACGCTCTCCGGGTGGCCCGATGGCACGGTCCCGGCCACGCCGGTGTTCTGGAGCGTCAGCGTGCAGGTGGTCCAGCCGTCGGCCGGGGGTGCGGTCGCGGTGGCCGGGGCCACGGACACGCCGCGCACGTGCTGGCCCGCGCCGTCGAGCGAGCGCACGGCGACGGTGTAGGACAGGACGCCGGCGCCGTCGCGCTGGATGTCGAGCACGTACACGTGCAGCCGGTTGGCCGTGTCGATGTACTCGTACTCGCTGCCGGAGTCGGTGCCGGCGTGGAACAGCGCGTCGGACAGCTGCCGGTAGTCGCCGATGGTCATCTTCTGCGGCGTGCCGTTGGGGCGTACGAAGTCCGTCTGGTCGATGTCCTGGGGGTTGGCGTCGATGGTCCAGATGAACGGGGCCGAGTCGGCGTTCTTCGTCTTGGCCAGCAGCACGCCGGAGTCGGGGGTGAACGAGTCGAAGCCCATCCGGTCCACGACCTCGATGGTGTAGTTGTTGTACCCGCCGCCGTCGCACCTCGGGTTGGTGCTGGTGCTGCAGGTGGCGCTGCGGTCCCCGCCGTCCAGGGCCACGTTCAGGCCGGTGAGCCCGGTCGTGCCGGGCTGGACGGCCCGGGCGGTGACCCGGGCGACGACGAGGCCGGAGCTTGCCAGGGCGTTGCGGGACAGCCGCAGCACGTTGCGCTCGTCGATGATCCCGAGCTTGATCTTGTTGCGCAGCATGTGCTGCGCGCCCATGCTGGCGCCGCCCGTGGCCGGGATGAGCCAGCGGCTGTGCGGCCCGCCTGGACCGTTGAACGTGCCCCGGTCGAGCATCTCCCAGGGGCCGCTGTAGGCGCGCCGGGCCGGGGTCGAGTACGGGTTGTTGTAGTTGTCGGCGATGCCGAGGATGTGGCTGAACTCGTGGGCGTAGACCGCCATGCCGGAGCTCTCGGCCTGGGTGGAGCTGCCGGTGACGGCGTTCGGCCAGATGTTGGCCGACGCCTGCCAGGAGGTCCACTCGATGTACCGGGTGTAGTTCCAGTTGGGCAGTGCCGTGTCCGGCGGGCCCCAGGCGTCGGTGACGCTCTCCTTCGTGGCGAACTTCATCTCGCCGAACTCCTGCCAGGTCGACGACTCGTCCTGCCCGGCGCTGAGGTAGAAGACGAAGTCGTACTGCGCGACCACGGCACTGCCGACGGCGGCGACCCAGGCGGCGCGGGCGTCGGTGCGCAGGTCGCGCTGGCAGGAGTCGCCGCTCGGACAGCCCGAGCCGCGCTGGAAGCTGTCGATGCCGTACTGGTGGCTCTTGGCGGGCATCTGGTAGACGCCGAAGGCCCCGAGCTCGATCCCGTACCGGCCGCCGGAGTCCTCCATCCAGTACTCGTGGATGGTGTGGCCGTGGTTGAGCTGGCTCGGCGTGTTGAGGAAGTCCTTGTAGAACTGCGGCACCTGCGTCCGGGGCAGGTTCTGCACGCTCGTCGGATTGCCGTAGATGGTGGAGTTCGCCGGCCGCGTGACGACGAAGGGCTGGTTCGGATAGTCCACCAGCACGAGCGCGCCCTTGAAGGTGCGCACCGAGCCGCGCACGGCCGGGTTGGCCCAGTTCGTGCCGGGGACGGGCCGGTAGTCGTCCCAGGTCATGGTGTCGGGTTGCTCGAAGTTCTGCTGGTCGATCGGTCGCGGCGCGTCCGCCGCGAGCATCTGGGGCTGGGCCTGCTGCCGTTGCCACGGCTGCGTCTGCGGCCAGTGCCGCTGCTGCCACGGGTTCGACGGCGGATCCGGCAGCGGGCTCGCCGCGACCGGCGTCACGGCCAGCCCGCCCCAGGCCAGCGTCAGCACCGCGGCCCAGGCCATGCCTCTTCTCCAAGCGATCATTGCGCGCCCCTCAGTGGGTAGGAGTCAAGCCATGGCTATATTGACATACATCGTGGCTGTCCGCAGGTGGGCTGTCGGCGGATCGGCCTGAGGCGGGGGCCATCGCCGCTGTCTGGCATGACGTGCGCGTACGTCGGACTCGCTCGGGCCGCGACAGGACAGCCCCGGCGTCAAGGGACGTCAGCGTAGGCGCAGGCCGACCACGCAGGTGTCGTCGTCGGGGCTGGCACCTGGCAGCATCTCCTGCAGCCGCGACAGCGGCTGGTCGGGACCCGCGGCGGAGATGCCGGCGAGAATACCTTTGATGTCAGCCAACCGCTGGTCCGGGTCGGCCGGCGGATGCTCGATGAGCCCGTCGGTGTAGAGCAGCATCAGATCGCCGGCCATGAGGGTCAGCTCGGCGGTGCTGTAGGAGAACTCCGGCAGGACACCCAGCATCACTCCACGGGGATGGGCGAGCTCGGTGACCGAACCGGCGCGCGCGTGCAGCGGGCCCGGGTGTCCGGCGTGCGCCCAGACGACACTGGTCTCCACGATGTGGGCGACGAGCGCCGTCCCGGTGGTGTCCAGCTGCAGGCAGAGCTGGTTCAGGTTGCCGATGAGCCGGTCGGGGTCGGTTATGCCGATACTCACCCAGGCGGTGAGGGCGTAGCGCATCTGGGCCATGGTGTTGGCGGCGGCGATGCCGTGCCCCACCACGTCACCGATGCCCAGCACGGTCGTCCCGGTCGGACTGGTCAGAGCCAGGTACCAGTCGCCGCCGACGTGACTGCGGCGTTCGGCGGGCTGGTACTGCACCAGCACCCGCAGGCCGCCCAGGTCGAACGGTTCGGCGGGCACCGGCAGGATGATGTGCTGCAGCTGGGCGGCGATGCGCTGCTCGGCCAGCAGCGACAGCTGGTGGCGGCGCAGTTCGGCGCCGGCTTTCTCCAGGGCCGAACTCGCCTCCGCCGACGCCGTGACATCCTGGACCAGCGCGTAGATCTTCAGCGGCTTGCGGGCGATGTCGTACGTGATCTCGGCCAGCACCCGCAGGTGCCTGATCCGGTCGGCGATCCGCATCCGGACCACGATGTCGGTGCGGCCGGCGTCGTCGAGGTCGTGCCAGGCCGCGGCGGCCACCATCCGGTCCTCGTCCAGCACCAGCGCGGCCTGCGCGGCCTGTGCGAGCGGCCCGTCGGCCGGATCGCGTCCGAAGATGCGGTACAAGCCGGCCGACCACGTGCTCACGCCGGTGAGCATGTCGTACTCGACCCAGCCCAGGTTGCCCAGCGCCTCGGTGCGGTCCAGGCGCCGCCGGTCCTCGTCGACCCGGTGCCACGAGACCAGCAGGCCGCCGCGCAGCGGTTGCACCGACACGTCGAAGACCGACGTCTGCGGGACCCCGCCGCGCTGCTCCTGGTGCACGAACCCGTGCTGCGACCACGGCTGCCCGGTGTCGAGCACCCGGAGGTAGGCCTGCCACAGATCACCGCCGACCAGGCCGGGGTAGCGCTGCGAGAGCCGGCTGCCGATCCGTTCCCGGCTGCCGCGCCCCGCTATGTCGACGGACGACTCGGTCGTGGCGGCGGTGAGGAAGTCGCACACCTGCCCGTCGGGCGCGCGTACCGGCATGAGCCAGGTATGGCCGCCCGGCAGCATCGCCAGCAGTTCCCGGATCACCGGCAGCGCCGCGACCTGTTCGCTGTCCCGGCTGGCGCAGGGGTCGTCTCCGGAGGCCGGTGCCGCCGGATCCAGCACGGTTAGCCTCCTCGCAGCTCCATCGGACCCCGGGCGATAGGCGACGGTGCGACGTCGAGCGCCAGTACTCCGCATCCTCGTGCAGTGTGATTGCGAAAATTGTCGATGATGGCGCTCGGGAGGGCAACCGTGTCACCGCGCGAGGCTCGTACCGATCACGCCCGGCCGAGCGGCTGGCTTCGGCCGGTCCTGCGGCAGGTTCGGCTGTGGCCGCCGGGGCGGTCGCATTCGATTTCGGGGTAACGTCACCGAAACCTGAGTGGAACGCCAGCGCAAATACGGCAGTGACAATGGAATCATCCGCGAGCAGCGACCGCGCAGGCGGTCATGCTCATGCTATGCTCACCCGTCATCGACGCCGGGGCCGACGGGCACCGCGTCGCACACACCCAAGTGTCGGCGCCGCTCCGTTCGGTGGGAATCCGCGAAC
>NZ_JASAMB010000011.1 GCF_029948125.1 Catellatospora sp. KI3 | reverse complement strand
GCGGGAAAACGCGGAACGCATGAACTGTCCTCCAGGGCAGGGGTGCGGACGTTTCTTGTGCAGATGTGCTGGTCACGTTTGGTTGATCTTCTGGAGAGCGCTCCCTGTGAGAGCGCTCTACCGGTGTGGTCTATGACACTCGTCGCCACTCTCCCGGATGTCAAGTCGCCGTTGCTGTCTCGTTACAAATGGCACACGCCGCCGACAGCGGACTTGGTGCGCTGGCCGGAGCCCTGAAACCGGATCCACTGGAAGCGCTTCAGCCGCTTCGGGCCTGACAGATGACCTTGGAGAACCGTTCTCGGCACGAGCCCGGTGACCCTCAGTACTGGCCAGAATCGTGCCCTGGACGCTATCGCCGCAGCATGTGCAGGTTAAGTCCAGATTTCGTCTCGGTTACCGACAGTCGCGTAGAGCGATCAATTTATACCCACCATTGACAGATTCGCCGCCGAGGACGATCCTTCCTCAGAGAGCGCTCCCTCAGTTCATTTGTCCGACTTGATGTTCTTTTCAGGCAGCGAGTCGGAGCATGCGGCGACATGTCGCCTAGATGTGGCGCTGCCGCGCCGGCGGCAGCGCCACCTGGCGACAGCCGGAGCCACCGCTCCCCAAGCACCGGCTCCGGTCGGCGCCGCATGTCTGAACTGGCAGCCGCCGTGGTCATCAGCCCGTGGCCACGGCGGCAACACCGGATCCCGCGGGGGCGTGGTCCCCGCGGTTCTCGAGCCATCCGTCAGGAGATGCAATGACATCCGTCCCGACCGCGGCCCCGCCGCGATCGATCGCCGCCAGGCGCCGCTGGGCCCTGGCCCTCGGCATCGTCGGGGCCGTCCTCGCCTCGTACGTCGCGGTGCAGGCGACCTCGGCAAACGCCGCCGACCCGCTCATCTCGCAGGGCAAGACCGCCACCGCCTCGACGACCGAGAACATCGCCTTCCCGGCGAGCAACGTCGTCGACGGCGACAACGTGACCCGCTGGTCCAGCGCGTTCGCCGACCCGCAGTGGATCCAGATCGACCTGGGCGCCACCGCCACCATCAGCCAGGTCATCCTGCGCTGGGAGCCGGCCTACGCGACCGCGTACCAGATCCAGGTGTCGAGCTCGGCCACCGGGCCGTGGACCAACGTCTACAGCACCACCACCAGCACCGGCGGCAACCAGACGCTGACCGTGTCCGGCTCCGGCCGGTACGTCCGGATGAACGGCACCGCCCGCGCCACCGCCTACGGCTACTCGCTGTACGAGTTCCAGGTCTTCGGCGTCATCGGCGGCGGCTCCGGCTGCGGCACCTCGAACGCCGCCCTGGGCAGGCCGTCCTCGGCCTCGTCGGTGGAGGGCGCGTTCGCCGCGGCCAACGCCTTCGACGGCAGCACCGGCACCCGCTGGTCCAGCACCTTCGCCGACCCGCAGTGGATCCAGGTCGACCTGGGCGCCACCACCTCGGTCTGCAAGGTCACCCTGAACTGGGAGGGCGCGTACGCCAGCGCGTACCAGATCCAGGTGTCGAACTCGGCCACCGGGCCGTGGACCAACGTCTACAGCACCACCACCGGCACCGGTGGCGTGCAGAACCTCACCGTCAGCGGCTCGGGCCGGTACGTGCGGCTGAACGGCACCGCGCGGGGCACCCAGTGGGGCTACTCGCTGTGGGAGTTCCAGGTGTTCACCGGCGGCACGCCGACCTCGCCGTCGCCGCAGCCGTCCCCGTCGACCTCGCCGAGCCCGAACCCGGGCGGTGACGTGCTGCTGTCGTACAACAAGCCGGGCTTCGCCTCGACCTCGCAGGACGACGGCGCCTGCTACCAGTGCACCCCGGCCCGCGCGTTCGACCTCGACCCGGCCTCGCGCTGGGCCACCAGCGCCACCACCGGCTGGGTCGACCCGGGCTGGATCTACGTCGACCTGGGCGCCACCGCCCAGATCCACAAGGTCGTGCTGCAGTGGGACCCGGCCTTCGCGGTCGCCTACCAGCTGCAGACCTCCAGCGACGCCGCCAACTGGACGACCATCTACAGCACCACCACCAACACCGGGTTCAAGCAGACCCTGACCGTCAACGGCACCGGCCGCTATGTGCGCATGTACGGCACGCAGCGCTCCAACGGCTACGGCTACTCGCTCTACGAGTTCCAGGTGTACGGCACCGGCGGCGCGCCCAACACGCCCCCGGCCCAGCCGCCGAACCCGACGTTCCCGGCCACGCACCTGATCTTCGCCGACGAGTTCAACGGCCCGGCCGGCACGAAGCCGGACGCCAGCAAGTGGACCATCGACACCGGCACCGGCCAGAACGCCGAGCAGCAGTACTACACGAACAACAACAACGCGAACATGAACGGCGCCGGCTCGCTGGTGATCGAGGCGCGCCGGGAGGCCGTCGGCGGCATGCAGTACAGCAGCCACCGCATGAACACCGGCGGCAAGTTCACGTTCCAGTACGGCCGGGTCGAGGCCCGGGTGAAGGTGCCCAAGGGCAACGGCTTCTGGCCCGCGTTCTGGATGATGGGCGCCGACTTCCTCACCGGGCGGCCCTGGCCGTACAACGGCGAGATCGACATCATGGAGATCCTGGGCAAGGACACCACCCGCAGCTACACCACCCTGCACGCGCCCATGTACAACGGCGGGGGCGGCTACGGCTTCGAGAAGATCTGGGGCATCGACCTGTCCGCGGACTACCACGTGTACGCCGCGCAGTGGGACAGCAACGGCATCCGGTTCTTCGTCGACAGCACCGAGGTGTTCTACGCCAGCAAGGCGACGGTGGAGTCGACCCGCGGCCCGTGGGTCTTCGACCACCCGTTCTACCTGATCGTCAACCTCGCCGTGGGCGGGGACTGGCCGGGCAACCCCGACGCGAGCACCCCGTTCCCGTCGCAGATGCTCATCGACTACGTCCGCGTCTACAACTAGGCACCCGGAGGTGAGCCGCCCTGGTGCGCCGTTGAGCGGACGGCACACCAGGGCACACCGCTCATGTCCGGCCGGCAGGTGGGCCCCGCTGCCCCGCGGGACCCACCTGCCCCCTGCGAGAGCTCGTCCCCAACCTCGCAGGGGCGTACCCGAAACCGCCTGTCATTCGGTTTCCGGCCGCCGGCACGGCTCGTCCCCGAGGCAGCTGCCTCAACACGGCCGTGCTCGAAACCTACCGCGCGGGCGCCCGCCCGCGCGGCCACCGGTCGGCTGATCACGCACCACCGAGACGGCACCGTCCGGGGCGGCACCCCTCTCCCGCCCCGGACGGTGCATCACCGCTACGCCGACCCGCGACGGACCAGCCGAGGATGGAAGATCACCGAACGCGCCCGCGACTCCGGCTGGCTGATCCGCGCCAGCAGCAGCCGGGCCATCTCCGCCGCCATCTCCTCCAGCGGCTGGTGCACCGTGGTGAGCTGCGGTCGGCACTGCAGCGCCGCGACGCTGTCGTCGAAGCCGACCACCGCCACGTCCTCGGGCACGCGCCGCCCCAGGTCGCGCAGCGCCTGCAGCGCCCCCTCGGCCATCAGGTCGTTGGCCACGAACAGGCCGTCGATGTCGGGGTGCGCGGCCAGCAGCTCCCGGGTGGCGTTCTCGCCGCTGCCCCGGGTGAAGTCGCCGACCGCCGACGGAACGTACGGGTAGCCGTGCACGGCCAGCGCGTTGCGGAAGCCGTTGAGCCGGTCCTGCGCCGAGGGCATGTCCAGCGGGCCGGAGACGGTGCCCAGCCGGTGGCGGCCGATGCCGAGCAGGTGCTCGGCGGCGAGCTTCGCCCCGACCTGCTGCTCGACGTCGACGTAGCTCATCGGGAGCGGCTGACCGGGGCGGGCCGACAGCACCGCGGGGATGTTCAGGTCGCACAGGTGCCGGGGCAGCGGGTCGGCGTTGTGGCTGGAGATCAGCAGCACCCCGTCGACGTGCCCCTGGCGCAGGTAGCGCACCACGTGGGCCTGCGCGGTCCACTCCGCGGGCATGATCACCAGGTGGATGCCCTCCGGGCGCAGCACCTCCAGCGCCCCGGCGGTGATCCGGCCGAGGAACGGGTCGGTGAAGATCCGGTTCAGGAACGGGTCGGCCGTGTTCCGGTCGTCCGCTTCGGACACGACCAGGGCGACCGAGTCGGTGCGCCGGGTCACCAGCGACCGCGCCGCGAGGTTGGGCACGTATCCCGTGGCCTCGATGGCCTGCTGCACGATCTGCCGCAGCTCGGGATCCACGGTGGCCACGCCGTTGATGACGCGGGAGACCGTGGAGCGGGAGACGCCCGCCCGTTCGGCGACCTGCTCCAGCGTCGGGGAGCGCGGGTCGGCCCGTTTGCTTGTCATGCCGTCATTTATACCAGTCTTTTCGGTGAGCGCTCTCCCATGGTCGTTTGGAAAATCCAAGCAGCTCAACAATGTTGTGGCCGGAAACAAACACCCCTCAGCAAAAACGGTTAACCTTGATCCAATCCGGATCTGCCGTGGCGATCGGCCAGGGATTGTTCCCAGATAGGCGATAAGCCGGGAAACGCCGCTATGGCAGGGGTTTCGCAACCGTCGCGCGGCACGGCCCGGCCACACCACCGCCACGAAGCGCCATTGGCGGTATCGCAGCAGCAGCGCGGTCTCGGGCGACGAGGAAGAGGCCGTCCAGGCTGTCGACGACATGACGCCGCGGTGCCGCCAGGACGGGCTGCAGTTTCGGGGAAAGTGCGGGAATCTTGGCCCGGATTCGTGCAGTTTCCCCGAAACTGCACGCTGCCGCGGCGCGCGCCCGCCCGTCAGGGGGCGGAGAGGTGGGTGAGGAGGCGGGTGAGGATCGTCCAGGACTCGGCGTCGTCGGCGTTGCCGGAGTGCGGGCGCAGGAAGCGGGCCGTGTCGACCGCCAGGTCCGACAGGTCCCAGCGGACGCGGTACAGCTCCAGCACCGCCGGATCCGGCGCCACGCCGGTGGCCTGCTCGTACGCGGCCAGCAGCGAGCCGTCGCCCGGGTCGAGGCTCCACAGGTCGCGCTCGGGCGGGGCGCACCGCGCGGTGTCCCAGTCGATCAGCACCCAGCCCTCGGCGGTGTGCATCGTGTTGCCGGGGTGCGGCTCGCCGTGGGTGAGCACCAGCCGCCCGGCCTGCGCCCGCGCCGCCGCCACCAGCGCGTCGTAGCGTCCGAGCAGCGCCCGGACGGTCGGGGCGTGCGCGCCGACCAGGTCGACCGCCGCCCGGGTGTACGGCCCGACGTCCGGCACCGGCCCGCCGACCAGGGCCGCCTCCAGCACGTCGCGGTGCGGCACCGCGAGGTCGTCCACCGGCGCCAGGCGCCGCACCGGCTCGGGTGCGGCGTGCACCCGTGCCACGAGGTCGAGCACGGCCCTGCGGTGGCCGGGTGACTCCCACTCGCCCCACCGGAAGCTGCGCCCGTCGACGAACCCGTACAGCGCGAGGGCGAAGGCCTCGCCCGCGGCGGCCAGCGGCGCCCCGGACCGGGTCGGCACCGGCGCGATCGCGAACCCGGCACCGCCCGCACGCAGCGCGCAGACCGCCGCCAGGGCGCCGGAGAGCCGGCCGAAGGCGGCACCGGTCGGCTCGTCGGCGGTCAGCCGCTGCTGGGCCAGCACGTCGAGGGTGGCGAACCAGCGGGTGCCGTCGTGCTCGCGTACCTCCCAGTGGTGGCTGCCCCAGCCGACCGGCCGGTAGTCGGCGCTGGCGGCGGTCAGACCCCATTCGCGGGCGAGCACGTCCCGCAGCAGGTCGTCGGGCAGGTCGTCCGGAGGTGTCAGCACATCGACACCGTATGCGCGGTCAGGGCGGACGCAACCGCGTTTCGGGCGGAAGGTGGCACGGACAGTCGGCGGCGGAATCCATACACTGTGGACAGCGTTCGGTCGATGGAGGTCAGGGATGCGCGCAATCACGGCCGTCGCCGCGCTGGTCGCGGTCGTCGCACTGCCCAGCCCCGCCGCCGCGGCCACGTCGGCGGTCACCTGCCAGTACATCGTCAACTCGTATCCGTACGGGTTCACCGCGTCGATCGACATCCTCAACAGCGGGCCGCGGCTCGACGGCTGGTCGCTGCGCTGGAGCGTGCCCGAGGGCACCGAGCTGGGCAGCGTCTGGGGTGCGCGGATGACCCAGCCGACCCCGTCGGAGATGACCGCGACCAACGTGGTGTGGAACAGCAGCATCGCCACCGGCAGCCGGGTCGTGTTCGGCTGGACGGCACGCGCGGCGACGTCCATCGTCCCGACCGACATCACGCTCAACGGCGCGCCCTGCTGACAACCGATTACGCCATCATCAGCGCGTGGCTGGCCGAGCCCTACGCGGGCTGAGCGAGGCGGTCGCGGATGCGGTCGGCTTCGGGCAGGCCCAGGTCGGTGTAGACGGCCAGGGCGCGGGTCCAGTGGTCGCGGGCGGCGGCGGGGTCACCGCAGGCGTCCAGGGCGCAGGCCAGGCCGTCGAGCGCGCGGGCGTGCTCGCCGCGGTCGCCGGTGCGGGCGGTGAGCGCGAACGCGGCCCGGTGCCGTTCGAGCGCTTCGGCGGGGCGGTCGAGGTCGAGCAGGGTCTCGCCGAGGGCGTTCAGGGTCTCGGTCTCCAGGCCCCGGTCGCCGGTGCGGCGGGCCAGGTCGAGGGCCTGCTCCAGCTGCTCGTGGGCGCGGGCCGGACGGCCGAGGACACGGTACGCCGCCCCGAGGGTCGCCCGCGCGCTGCCCGTGCCGGCGGGGTCGCCCGCGTCACGGCAGTGCACCAGCGCCCGTCGCAGCGGCGCCAGCGCGTCCTTCGCTCGGCCCAGGTGCAGCAGCGTCGCCCCGAGGTTGCCCAGCGCGTACCCTTCCAGCCGCTTGTCGCCGACCTGCGCGAACAGCCCCGCCGCGCGGCGGTGGTGGGCCAGCGCGCGGGCCGGTCGGCCCAGGCGGCGGTACAGCGAACCTCGGTTGAGCAGCTGCGACGCCTCGCCGTGCCGGTCACCGATCGTGCGGTATACGGCCAACGCCTGCCGCAGGCAGTCCAGGGCCGGGCCGTAGTCGCCGAGCCGTTCGTGCACCATGGCCAGGCGCGCCAGCGCCCGCCCCTGCCCGGCGGCGTCGGCGGCCGCGCGGAAGCCGTCGGCGGCGGCCTGGAAGTGGGTACGGGCGTCGGCATAGGAGCCCAGCCACCACTGCACGTTGGCGAGGTTGGCCAGCACGGCCGGGTTCGCCGCCGTCCGGACCGCGGCGGTGTGCACGGCCAGGGCGTCCTGGTGGTGGCCGCCGACCTCGAAGTACCGCCAGAGCAGCGTGGACAGCGCGGCGGTGACGTGGGACCGGTCGGCGCGGGCCGCGTGCAGGGCCAGCGAGACCAGGTCCGGCCGCTGCCGGTCCAGCCACCGCTGCGCCTGGCGCGCGTCGGCCAGCGGCGGGACCTGCCCCGGCCCGCCGCCGCCCAGGTTCACGCCCTGGCCGGTGTCGTGTGGGAACAGCACGTCCCGAGCGGCGGCGACGGACTCGACCGTGTACGCGTGCAGTCGGTCGACGGCGTGCGCGCGGGCCGCCGGTCCGTGTCCTGCGGTCAGGTCGGCCGCGTAGGCGCGCAGCAGGTCATGCATCCGGTAGCGGCCCGGTCCGACCGCCTCGACCAGGTGCGCGCGGGCCAGGCGCCGCAGCAGGCCGCCTGCGGCCTCGACGTCGGTCGACGCCAGCGCCGCCAGGGTGTACCGGTCGAACTGCGTGCCCGGGTACAGCCCGAGCAGCGTGAACGCCTGCGCCACCGGTTCGGGCAGCTGCCGCAGCGACCACGAGAACACCGCCCGCACCTCGGTACGCGGATCGCCGGTGGCGTCCAGCAGGTCGGGTACGCCCACTCCGGAGGGCAGCTCGGCGACCAGGCCGGCGAGGCTGCGGCCGGGGTGGGCGGCGGCGGCCTCGGCGGCGACGCGCAGCGCCAACGGCAGGCGGCCGCAGCGGCGGGCCAGTTCGGCGATCGCGCCCGGCTCGGCGGCCGCCCGTGCGCCGAGCAGGGTGCCGAGGAGATGGGCGGATTCGGCGCGGGTGAGGACGTCGAGGTCCACGCGGCGGGCGCCGTCGCGGGCGACCAGGCCCGCCAGGCCGTCCCGGCTGGTCACCACGACCATCGCGGGCGCGCTGCCGGGCAGGAGCGGGCGGACCTGCTCGGCCTCGTACGCGTTGTCGAGCAGGATCAGGATCCGGCGGCCGGTGAGCAGGGTCCGGTAGAGGGCGGCTCGGCCCGGCAGGTCGGCCGGGATGCCCGGGGCGTCCACGCCGAGGCCGCGCAGTAGCGTGGCCAGGGCGTCCGTCGGGGATACCGGGCGGTCGGGGTCGTAGCCGCGCAGGTCGAGGTAGAGCTGGCCGTCGGGGAAGCTGTCGCGGGTGGCGTGTGCCCAGTGGACGGCCAGGGCGGTCTTGCCGATCCCGGCCGTGCCGCAGATCGCCGAGACCGTCGCCCCGTGGTTGTCGAGGGCTGACAGCTGCGCTGTGCGGCCGGTGAAGCCGGGCACGTCGGCGGGCAGCTGTCGGGGCACTGGCGGGCTCTGGTCGGCGAGCGGCGCGGAGGCCGCCGGGCGGGGGGACTGGCGGCGCTGCTCTTCGACGCGGTCCCGGGCCGTGGCCAGGGCGCCCTGCTCCGCGGGGGTGGCGCCGAGCAGGCGGACGAGGTCGTCGAAGCGGTCGGTGGGCGGCAGCACGCGGCCGGACAGGTACTCGCCGATGATGCCGCGCGACCAGCCGGTGGCGGCGGCCAGCTCGCGATAGGACAGCGGTGGAACACCGTGCAGACGGGCGTGTCGGCGACGGAGTTCACGCAGCACACTGCCCAACGCGGCCACAGTGTTCACCTGGTCGTAGGCGGTTGTCCGGTGTGGTCCGCCGGAGAACCGCCTATCGCTCGCGCGCGCAACCCCTGCATCGACTGCCATAGTTCGGCCAGCATGGAGGGCGAGGGCACCGCTTGTCCATCCGGAAACGCGGCCACCCGAACCGGACTTCCACCTGCGACGACGGTGGCCGTGCCAGCCGTCAGCGGACACCCCGCTCACGGCGCAGGACGGCCGCCCGCCCGTCGATCACCCGCGCCGTTCGATCTGCGCCCGGGCGCGGACGAACTCCGACTTCGCCTCGCTCGCCTCGTAGGCCCACAGCACGACCACGCCGACGCTGCCGCTGTCGGCCCATACGCACATCCAGGCGGTCCTCAGGACGTCGTGGTTGCCGCACACGGCCTTGCCGCCGAGGCTGCCGGTCGAGACCGAGGAAGGGGCCCTGAACTCGCCCTCGGTCGCGTTGTTCCACAGCCACTCCACCTCCTGGGCCGGTGACTTGAGCTTCGACGAGGTGCCCGCCTGGAAGGCGATGCTCGGCGCGGAGAGGTCCTCCTGCTTGCCATAGCTCGCGGACACCCATTTCGCCTGGGGGTACCGCTGGCGCATGCCGGGCAGGTCCTCCGGTCGCTCCGGCGACTTCGGCAGGCCGCCCAGCGTCGACGGCACCCGCAGGGTGATCTTCAACGCCGCCTTGGTGGGCGACGGCTGCACGGACGGTGACGGCTTCGCAGACGGGGACGCCGAAGCCGTCGGCGCGGCTGACGGCGACTCGGACGAAGACGCGGACGGCTCCGCCGGTGCCAGCGGCGTGCCCCACGCCGTGGGCGTGGTGTCCGAGGAGGTCTCGTCGCCCGACAGCGCGTATGCCGCGCCGCCGCCGCCAGCGAGCACCCCGACCAGGGCCAGCACCGGCCACAGCAGTCGCCGCGGCTTCGGGGACGGAGTCACGGGCTGTTCACCGGGCGCGGCCGGGTACTCGTTCATGCCTTCTCTTTTCACAGCGGCTCGGGGGTGTGCGGCCGCCCGCCCGGATGCGGCTTGAAGCCGCATTCTCGAGAAGGTGAGGCCGCGTAGAGGCTACGAGAGATGGCGGCATTACGTCGACTAGGCTAATTCGGATATGAGCGGCGATGTCATGATCACGATGGCCGGAACCTGAAGGCGTCGAGCCTGCTAGTGCCCGTCATCCGCGGCATACTCGGCGAAGATCTCATCCAGGGCGTGCCGTGCGTTCGCGGCGTCTTCGTCAGTGTCGCCCAGGCTGTTGGCGCAGTTGCTGAGGGTCTTCCAGAGCGCCCAGCCGCGTCCGCGCGCCCACGTCGGCCCGTCCACGGACAGCCGCTGCCGGAACACGCGCCGCCCCTCGGCGGTCAGCAGCGTCCACGCCACCGCCAGGTCGCAGGCCGGATCGCCGACGCCGCACGTCCCGAAGTCGATGACGGCGGCCAGCTCCCCGTCGGCGAGCAGCAGATTGCCCTGGGCGACGTCGCCGTGGAACCAGGTCCGCACCCCGTCCCATGGGGCGTCCAGCGAGTTCTTCCATATCTCGCGGGCCAGGTCCGTGTCGACGTGGCCGTCCAGTTTCGTCAGCGCGCGCCGGGCCAGCCCGTCGAAGGTACGCAGCGTGCCGCCCCGGAACCAGTTGTGCGTGCCGGGAGGCGGGCCGTCGGCGGGATCGACCCGGCGCAGCGCCGCCAGGAATCCGGCCAGGTCGGCGGCGAACCGGACCGGGTCGCCGACACGGGCCCGGCTCGCGGGCTCGCCGTCGAGCCAGGCATAGACCGACCACGGGTACGGGTAGCCCGCACCAGGCGCGCCCTTGGCCAGCGGCACGGGGACGGGCAGCGGCAGGCGGGAGGCCAGCTCCGGCAGCCACCGGTGCTCCTTCGCCACCGCCTGGGCGTACTCGGCGGCAGTGGGCAGCCGCACGGACATCTCCGAGCCGAGATGGAAGGTCAGGTTGTCCCAACCGCCGTTTGCCACCGGCCGTACCGGCAGGTCAGACCACTGGGGGAACTGGGCGGCGACGAGCCGGCCCACCAGCTCCGCCCCGACGGTGATGCGCTGCGGCGCCGGGCCGAGCCGCGGCGTGTCACTCATCGGGAGGTCCTTGTCCGGGTCTTCGAGATCCGGGTCTTCGAGCGCTGGGATCGCAGTGCGTCGGTGAAGCCAGCCGCAGTCAGGTCAACCGCCGCGAGCACCGGTCGCCGGAGGCGGGCGGACAGCGACCGGCGCCGGTGGTCGTTCAGGTCGTTGACGAACACGACGGTTCTTGGCCGAGAACAGGCCGACCAGGACGACTCGCGGATGGTGGTCACCGCCCCAGGTTCGCAGGTCCCCAACACCACGGAACAGCGAATTTCAGCCGAGGTACGGCACGTCCCGCCGCTCAGCATGATGCCGGAGCCGAAGCCGTACGGTGCGATCGCCCGTAGGCAGTCGAGTGTGCCGTGCCGAGGAAGCCGACGTCGGCCGATGTCGGCTGACCACCGACGGCAACCGCCATCCTTGCCTTGAAGATGAGCACGACTGCGGGGTCACCCGGACAGACATCTCAACCTGACCCTTTGTCACTCACTCATGGAAAGAGTTTCCAAGGCTCCCAATGTACGTAGGACGACAGTAGTGCCTCCACATGCGACTGTGATGCAGATGCTCTGGATGCGGTAAGGCCGCATCCCAACCAACCGGAGAAGCATGAGCGAGAATGGTGCTCCACGTCAGACAGGTGTCATCGAGACCTCTTTTCGAGCGATCATGCACGCGGGTTTCGACAAGGTCTTGGACGTGTTCATCGACTGGTTGGCGGGCCAGCGCGGCGAGCGTTTCACCCCTCGCACCGCGTTCAAGGGCCTGCTCCGGACGGCAGCGGTGTTCGCGCTTGCACTGTTTCTCCGCTACCTGCTTCAGAGATACATCGAGCCACCCGTGCGTGCACGGGTGGAGAGGGCGCTCAATCCGGGCAAGCGACCAGACATGGATCTCCCCAGCGTCCTCGCGATGGTATTGCTGGCCGTGTTCCTGTGTGCCCTGGTCGCCAGCGACCTCGCACTGATCGCGGAAGGCGAAGCCAAGTTCCACTATCTTTCGTTCATCATCAAAATCGTCGTAGCAGCCTGGTCCATCTACGCGATCTACCAGGCGCGCAGTGCAGTCCGGCCGACAGTCATCATTTATGTGCTGACGATAACGCCCACGACCCTGGCCCCTATCCTTATTGAGCATCAGGGCAAGTGGAATGACCTCCCGTACTCCGAGGTCGTCGCGATCTCTGCGCTGGTAGCCTCCGCAACGGTCGTCATGATGTTCTTCTGGCGGTCCCGAGGGCTGCAGCTGCGTCTCAATAAGCGCCAGCTCAAGTCCACTGCCGAATCATGGTTCCTGGCCGCACGGCAGTCCACGATGGGCTACGGAACCGCCGTAGCCATCCCGTTCAGCACGAGCCTCAACGCCCTGTACGGGGATAGTGGAAGTCGAGGGTGGATCTTCCTCATCATGATGCTGTGGGCAGCGTTCACAGCGGTTATCCGCATGCTCACATGGGCTGCCACGATGGCGGCCGACAAACGAGGCATCCAGGTCGATCAGCGCACACCGAGCAGCCCCCCGAAACCGGAGTTCGCCCGTCGGCTGGTCCGCGCCGTCATCATCACCGCCATCGTCGGACAGCTGACATTCGGACTCGCGGTGTTCAGGCTTCAAGGCTTGCTGACCGATGGGATCCCGATACTGGTCGCGTGCGGGCTCGGGGTGTGGACGCTGATGCGATTCAAGTTTTATGCCCGGAAGCCGGATCATGCGGGGTCGAACCAGGTCGAGCGATCTCACCCGACCGGGGACGAAGTCTTGGCCGGAGACCACCGCCAGTGACGGAGTAATCAGTCCAGTGCGGCTTCACGCGTGGCGAGCACCGCCAGCTCCACCCGCGAGCTGATCTCCAGTTTGGCCAGGATGCTGGAGACGTGCGACTGCACCGTACGCCGGGACAGGAACATCTGCGCCGCGACCTCCGGATTCGACATCCCCTCGGCCACCATAAGGGCCACCCTGCGCTCGGTCTCGGTCAGCGCCGCCCAGCCGTGCCTCGGCCGCCCCCGCCGCCCCTTCACCCCGCGTCGCACGCCCGCCTCCCGCAGCCGCGCCCCCGCCCGCCCCGCGTCCCACTCCGCGTCGAGCCGCTCGTAGATCGCCAGCGCCCGGTCCACCTGCTGCCGGGCCGGTCCGGCCTGCCCCGCCCGCGCGAGCAGCACTCCCGCGTTCTCGTACGCGTACCCCTCCCACAGCCGCCACCCGGCCTGCGCGTACGACTCCGCCGCCGCGAGCATCGACGCGACGTCGTCCTCGGTCAGCGCCCGGCACAGCCGCACGGTCGCCCCCAGGCTCGGGCACGGCTCCTCCCCCGCGACCTCGTCCAGCTCCGCCACCAGCCGCGCCAGCCGCTCCCGCTCCCCGCAGGCGGCGGCCATTCGGGCCAGGTCCGGGCAGATCCGGTACACCACCCGCCTCGGAAAGATCCCGTCCGCCTGCTCCCACACCGGCAGCAGCAGCCGCAGCGCCTCGGCCGCCCCGGCCGACGCCTCCCGGGTCAGCGCGTACGCCCAGCGCGCGTAGCTCTGATCACCGCCTGTGTACACCGATTCGGCCTGCTCGGACAGGGTCGCGCCCACCTCGGCCCAGCGGCCCCGGTGCACGCGGATGACGTCGGCGAGCCCGCGCAGCCGCCCTGCTTCGCCCAGCGGGTCGGCGGTCTCCAGGCCGGTCTGGATCTCCAGCAGGGCGTCGTCCCAGCGGCCGTCGAAGAACCGCACGGCGGCGCGCAGCCGGTGGGTGAACGCGAGGTACGCCCCGCCGGTGCGCCGGTTGCGCTCGGCGGCCACGGCCAGCGCCTCGTCGGCCTCGGCGAGCCGGTCGAGGCCGATCAGGCAGTACGCCACCGTCGCGTCCGGGTCGACCTGCAGGTCCGGCAGCACTCCCTGCCCGAGCCGCCGCTGTGCCCGGCAGGCCAGGGCCAGCCCGCCGGGCACGTCGCCGCCGATGGTCGTGACGGCGGCCATGGCCAGCTCGCCCAGCCCCAGCGTGTGCTCGTCACCGGTGGCCGCGCCGCTGTCCAGGGCACGTCGTGCCTGCTCGGCCGCGTCGTCGAAGCGCACCTGGAACATCCTGGCCACGGCGGCGATCCCGTGCAGCCGTCCCCGTCTCACCTCGCCGACGTCGGGGTCGGCCACGGCCGTCTGGACGACGGCGAGCGCGTCGTCGAGGCGTCCCTGCCGGTAGCAGGCCTGCACGAGGAGCCAGTACAGCGAGGCGCGGTCGGCGGCGGGCGCGGCGGTGAGCGCCTGGCGCGCGTTCGCCTCGGCGGCGTCTAGCTCGCCGTGCCAGAGCAGGGCCCGGACCAGGTGCAGCCGCAGCTCGTCGGCGCGGGCCGGGTCCCCGGTGGACAGGGCGCGGCGCAGCAGCAGCACGGCGCGGCCGCTGGCGCGGGCGATGAGGGTACGGGCGTGCTCGGCCAGCCAGTCGCGCATCGCCGGATCGACCGTCGCGCCCTGGGCGAGCTGTTCGGCGACCCGGGTGACCGAGGCGCCCCGGCGCGCCAGCACCCTCGCCCCGCGCAGGTGCAGCGCGGCCCGTACCGTGGCCGGGACCTGGGCGGCGAGCACCTCGCAGATCAGCGCGTGCCGGAACCGGGTCCGGGGTCCGGTCGTGATCAGCCCGCCGCGCGCGGCGATGCCCAGGGCGGCGGCGATGTCCTCGGCTGGGCGGTCCAGCACTTCGGCGAGTTCGGCCGCGCTGAGCGAGCCGCCGAGCACGGCGGCGGTACGCAGGGCGTCGCGGGTGGATCCGGGCAGGGCGTCCAGGCGGCGCCCGATCACGCCGACCAGTGATCCGGGCAGGTCACCGCTGGCGCGGTCGCCGAGTTCGGCGCAGCCGTCGGCGACGTGGACGGACTGGTCGTCGCGCAGCGCGGTGACCAGTTCGCGGATGTAGAGAGGGTTGCCCGCGGCGCCGTCGAGCAGGCCGCGCAGCCGCGGTCCGGGCGGGGCGCCGAGCAGCGCGGTGACCTGGTCGGCGACGGCGTCGTCGGACAGCGACGCCAGGCGCAGCTGCGCCGCGCCCCGGTCGCGCAGGCAGTACCAGAAGGCGGCCACCTCGCCGCGGCGGTCGGCGGCCCGTTTGGCCAGGATGAGCAGCAGCGGCATGCTCGCCAGGCCCTCGGTGAGCCGGTCGAGGACGTGCAGGCTGGCGGTGTCGGCCCACTGCAGATCGTCGACGATCAGCACGAGGGGCCGGGTGGTGGTCCAGGTGTCGGCCAGGGCCAGCACGGCCTCGCCGATGGCGTACTCGTGGTCGGCGGCGGCGACGCCGTGGACGAACACGTCCTCGCCGCGCAGCAGGCCCGACAGCGGCGCCAGGTCCGGGTCGGTGCTGGCGGGTCCGATGCCGAGGCAGGCGGCGAGGGTGGCGAAGGGGATCTCCTGTTCGAGTTCTTCAGCCGCGCCCTGGTGCACCCGCATGCCCAGGTCGCGGCAGCGGTCGGCGGCCACGTCGAGCAGGGTGGTCTTGCCGATGCCGCTCTCGCCGACGATCAGGACCATGCCGCCCTGCCCGGCCGCGGCCGCGCGGGCGGCCGCGTCTAGTCGGGCCAGCTCCGCGTCCCGACCCGCGAGAACGGGCATGACGACCGTCACGTGCCCAGCCTAGACCGGCCGGGGCGTACGCCGGACTCATCGTTGATTGCTCCGCGGTGTCCGCTCTGGCACGCTGCTGCCAACCGCGGCACGTGGCCGCGCCGAAAGGAGCGAGGATGACCGAGGCACCGGCGCCGCAGGCGGCGACGCAGCTGAGTCTCGCCGCGAAGATCGCCAGAATGGTCGGGCTCGCCGGCCACCTGCTCATCTCCGTCTGGTACGCCGCCAGCGGCCTGCTCGCCCCGGGCTGGGCGGTCGCCGTACTCATGATCGTCTGGGCGGCGCTGTTCATCGCGAGCATCATGTGGTGGCGCACCCGCCCCTGGTGGGTGCTGGCCGTGCCGGTGGTCGCCGCGGCGTTCTGGTTCGCCGTGATCAGCGCCGGGGAGGCGTGGCTGGGCTGGACCGCCTGACCGTGCTGCGACGGCATCGCGACAGTCTGCGGCCGTACCCCCGGATGGTTTGCCAGTCTGAGTGGGAGCCGGCGGAAAGGGGTGCGCGGTGAGCGAGTCGCGGGTGCGCGTGCTCGGCCCGATCGAGGCGTCGGGCACCGGCGGCCCGGCCGCGCTGATCGGGGCCCGGCAGCGGGCGCTGCTGGCGGTGCTCGCGATGAACGCGGGCACCGTCGTGCACCAGCCCCGGCTCATCGACGCGCTGTGGGGCTGGGACCCGCCGCGCACGGCCGTGAAGACCCTGCACAGCCACATCGCCCGGGTACGCCAGGCGCTGGACGCGTGCGGGCTCAACGGCGCCCTGAGCACCCAGCACACCGGCTACCGGCTGGACATCCCGGCGCAGTCGGTCGACGCGCACCTGTTCGAGTCCGCTGTCGCCTCGGCGCGGGCGCGCCTGGACGCCGACGACCCCGACCGGGCCGCGGCCGAGCTGCGCGAGGCCCTGCTGCTGTGGCGCGGCGACGCGCTGGCCGACGGCGAGCCGACCGGCTGGGCCGCCGCCGAGGCCGCCCGCCTCAACGAGGTGCGGCTGTGCGCGATCGAGCAGCTGTGGGACGCCGAGCTGCGGCTGGGCCGCCACCGGCAGGCCGTCGGCGAGCTGGAGCGGCTGCTGGTCGACCATCCGCACCGCGAACGGGTGGTCGAGCTGTACATGCTGGCGCTGCACCGGTGCGGGCGGCCCGCCGACGCGCTGGAGGCGTACCGGCGGCTGCGCGTGCACCTGGCCGACGAGCTCGGCGCCGACCCCGGCCCGGCCCTGCAGCGCCTGCACACCGCCGTCCTGCGCGAGGACCCGGCGCTGGCCGCCCCGGCAGCGCCGGTGCAGGCGGCCGCGCCGCAGGTCCCGGCCGTCGCCGCCGGACCGCGCCCGGCGCAGCTGCCCGCCCTCGCCGGCCACTTCACCGGCCGCGAGGCGCAGCTGTCGGCGTTGGACACGCTGCTGGCGGGGCAGCGGCGGATCGGCCACATCGCCGGACCCGCCGGTATGGGCAAGTCCGCCCTGGCCGTGCAGTGGGCGCACCGGGCCGCCCCGCACTTCCCCGACGGTCAGATCTTCCTCGACCTCGGCGGCCACGACCCCGTCGGCGCCCTCGACCCGGCCGAAGCCCTCGCGCATGTGCTGACCAGCCTCGGCGTCGCCGAGAACCGGCTGCCCGCCGCCCCGGCGGCGCGGGCGGCGCTCTACCGCGGCCTGGTGCACGAGCGGCGGGTGCTGCTCGTGCTGGACGACGCCGCCGACGCCGAGCAGGTCCTGCCGCTGGTCCCGGCCGGTGGCGCGAGCCTGCTGCTGGTGACCAGCCGCCACCAGCCGACCGCCCTGGCCACGCACCACGACGTACGCGCGGTGGACCTCGGCGCGCTCGACCGGCACGAGGCGGTGGCGCTGCTGGCGCGGGTGCTGGGCGAGCAGCGGGTACGGGCCGAGCCGGAGGCCGCCGCCGAGCTCGCGGACCTGTGCGACCGGATGCCGCTGGCGCTGCGCATCGCCGCCGCGAAGCTCGCCGCCCGCCCCGGCCGGGCGCTGGCCGAGCTGAACAACGAGCTCAACGATGAGGACCGCCTCGACGAGCTGGCCGTGCCCGGCGACGCGCGCAGCGTGCGCGCCGTGTTCGCCGGGGCCTACCGGGCCCTGTCGCCCGCCGCGGCCCGCCTGTTCCGGCTGCTCGGGCAGCATCCCGGGCCGGTGTTCGGCGCGGGGGTCGCGCAGGCGGCGCTGGGCGAGCGGCCCGGACCGGCCCGGCGGGCGCTGGCTGAGCTGCTCACCGCGCACCTGGTCACCGAGGAGGCGCCGGGGCGGCACCGGCTGCACGACCTGCTGCGGCTGTACGCCCGCGAGCGCGCCGAGACCGAGGACGGCGCCGCCGAGCGGACCGCGGCGGCGGGCCGGATCGTGGACTGGTACCTGGGCGTCGCCGACGCCGCCAACCGGATCGTCGACCCCGGCCGCGACCGGGTGCGGCCGCAGGTGGCGCGGCCGGCGGAGTTCGCCGACCACCACGCGGCGCTGGCGTTCCTCGACGGCGAGCGGCCCAACCTGCTGCCGGTCGTGTCGTACGCGGCCCGCCACGGCCACGCCACCGCCGCCTGGCAGCTCACCTACCTGCTGACCGGCTTCTACGACTCGCGCGGGCACTGGGGCGACCGGGTGCTGCTGTGCCGCCAGGCGGTGGGGGCCGCGCAGGTGGACGGCGACCCGGCGGCCGAGGGGCTGATGCGCAGCGCGTACGGGGTGGCGCTGATCCAGACGCACCGGCACGACGAGGCGATCGACGCGCTGCAGGGCGCCCTGGCGCTGATGCGCCGCTGCGGCGACCAGCGCGGCGAGGGGCACGTGCACAACAACATCGCGGTGGCCTGCGCGGGGCTGCGCCGCTTCGACGAGGCCGTCGAGGCGTACCAGCAGGCGCTGGCGCTGCACACCGGCATCGACAACCGGCTCGGGATCGCGCTGTCGCTCAACAACATCGGCGACGCCTACGTCCGGATGGGCCGCCCGGAGCTGTCCGACGCGTACCTGACCCGCGCCCTGGCGCTGAGCCGCGAGCTGCCCAACGCCCGCCTGGAGGCGGCCGCGCTGAGCAGCCTGGGGCAGTCGCGCCTGGCCCGGGGCGAGCTCGCCGACGCCCTGTCATACCTGCACCAGGCACTGGCCGTACGCCGCCTGGCGGGTGACCGCCGCTACGAGGCCGACACCCGCACCACCATCGGCACCGCGCACCTGCGCGGCGGCGACCACGACGCGGCACTGGCCGAGTTCGAGCAGGCGCTGGCGCTCAGCCAGGAGCTGGCCGACCAGCACCTGGAGTCGGTGGCGCTGGCCAGCATCGGGCGGGTGCACCTGCACCGGCCCGACCCGGTGGCCGCGGGCGGGTTCCTGCACCTGGCGCTGGCGCTGCGCAGCCGGGCGCCGGACCCGTACGAGACCGCCTGCGTCCTGCGCGACCTGGCCGCGCTGGCCGACCTCGCCGGTGACCGCGACACGGCCGCCGAGCACCGGCAGCACGCGATCGACCTGTACCGCAAGGCCAACGCCCTGGCCGAGGCCGACGCCCTGGCCGGCCTGGACTGAAAAGCGGCGGGCCCGGTAGACCCGGACCCGCCGCCACCCCGCACCCTGTCAGCGCTTCTCGGCGTCGAGGATGGTCACCGTCACGGCGAGCGGCTCGCCGAGCCCGGTCGTCAGCCACACCCGCAGCGTCTCGTCGCGCTCGGCGACCCCGTCGGCGACCAGCCGGAGCGTGATGCTGCGCTCCGTGTCGCCCTCGACCAGCTCCAGCAGGCCCTCCTTGACCGGCTCGTAGTCGTCGGGCGCCTGGGCGCGCAGGTCCTCGGTCCAGAACCGGACCGCGACGCCGCCCTTACCGATCTTGCCCTTGATCACCAGGTCGATCGGGCACTGCTCGGTCTCCCAGCAGATCGCGTCCTTGGACAGCACCCAGCAGTCGCTGCCGCAGGCCAGCCCGGCAGGCGCCGCCTGCGCCGGGGCCGGGACCAGCAGGATCGTCGTCAACACGGTCAGGGCCGCGGCGCCCAGCCGACGTACGATGCGTCTCATGTGTCCACTCCAGAGCTCAAGCACGGTGTGGCCGGGAGGACGGCCACCCCGACGACGCTAGGGCGGCACGGTTGTGGAAAGGTTGTGCGCCTGGCCGACGGCCGTGGGGCCGCCGACCAGGCACGGACGTTCATCGATCAGTAGAGCAGCGTCCAGCCGAGCAGCCGGCCGCCCTCCCCCTTGACGGTGTCCTCGACCACCAGCGTCCACTCACCGGGCTCCAGCACCTGCCCGAGCCGCACCGGGAACGTCTCGTCGACGTCGGCACCCCGGTCCTCGCGGTCGGCGCTCTTGAGCCGGTACGACCTCCCGCTGGGCGACACCAGGTCGATCTGCAGGTCGCCGCGGCGCGGGTGGCTGACGTGCACGCCCACCTCGACGACCTCCTGGACGCCCTTCTCCTGGACCTTGGTGACCCACTTCAGCGGGCCCGGGTCCGGGATCGGGTTGCGCGGCCACTCGATCCACACGATGTGGAAGATCTTGAGGCAGCTCAGCCAGGACAGCGGCTGGCCGACCTTCACCGCCGCCCAGGCCCTGGCCACCGCGAAGTACGCCGAGCTGCACTTGCCGTACAGCTCCTTGGCCGAGTCGAGGGTGTCCTCGCGGGCCTGCGCGAAAGTCTCACCGGAGGTGAAGTAGTTGTTCAGCGCGTTGTACCAGATCTTGGCGGCCTTGTCCCGGCCGATGCCGACCACCGACGAGCCGTCGCAGGTCGGGCTGGTGCCGTACGCGGTCTGCCCGCTGCCCTCGGCCAGCATGAAGAACATGTGGTTGGCCACGCCCGAGGAGTAGTGCGGGTCGAGGTTGCCCACACCGTTGTAGAAGCAGTTCTTCGAGGCGCCGTCGGCGTCCGGGTCGTACATGTAGCGCAGCGGGTCCCCGTTGCCGAAGATGTCGATCTCCTCCCCGAGCAGGTAGTCGGGGGTGTCCTGCGGGTTGTTGGCGTAGAACTCGGTCATCGTGCCGAAGATGTCGCTGGTGGACTCGTTGAGCCCGCCCGACTCGCCGGAGTAGACCAGGCCGCCGGGCGGCACCGCGCCCTGCGTCACGCCGTGCGACATCTCGTGGCCGGCCACGTCCAGCGACACCAGCGGATGGACGCCGCCCTCGCCGTCGCCGTACTCCATCACCTTGGCGGTGCTGTTCCAGCGGGCGTTGACCCAGTCCACGCCCCGGTGCACCCGGGAGGTGACACCCACGCCGTTGTCGAAGACGCCGTTGCGGCCCAGCACGTTCTTGTAGTAGTCGAACGCGTTGGCCGCGCCGTACGCCACGTCGACCGCCGCGCTCTGGTCGGTGGCCGGGTTCCCGTCACCCCAGACATTGTCAGCGTCGGAGAACGTCGTACAGGTGCCCGACATGGCGTGGTTCAGGTTGCAGGTGGTCGCGTTGCCCCGGGTCGGGTCGATCAGCTTGTACTGCCCGCCCTGCAGGGTCGTCTGCAGGGTCACCGTGCCGGAGTAGACGCTGTCGCCGGTGCCGGCGACCTCCTGCTCCAGCCGCGCCGAGCGCACCACGCTGCCGTCGACGGCCGACACGACCGCCTCGGCGGTGCCCTCCTCCAGCGTCACCGGCACCTCCCACGCCAGCACGCCGGTGCCGCCGACCGCGTCGACCGCCAGCTGCGGCGTACCGACCTCCCGGGCCCGCAGCGCCTCCCGCGCGGCCTTGGCGGCCTCTTCGGCGCCGACCTTCGGCGCCACGTCCACGCCGACCGGCCGGGCCAGCGTGAGCGAAGCCCCGTCGAGGCCGCCGTCGGCGGCCAGGTGCACCACGAGGTCACCGCCCAGCACGGGCAGCCCCTTGAACTCGCGGGTGAACCGGACGTGCGCGGCCCCGCTGCGCGCCACGTTGGCCCGCCACACCGTGAACGTGTCACCTTCGGACACCTGGAACAGGTCCGGGTGCGACCGGATCGCCTCGTTGGCCCGCGCGATCGCCGTCTCCTCCGGCGTCGCCGCCGCCTGCGCCGAACCCGACTGCAGCGCCACCATGCTGCCGCCGACCAGCGCGACCGCGAGCGCGGCGCTCATCCGCCACCGTCTCATGACGATTCTCCCTTCCGTGTACGCCATGAGCCCAGTGCACGGCCCACCGGCTGTCGCAGGGCTGCGCCAGGGCTGCCGCAAGGTTGTGCGCCGGTTGCGCCCCAGGCGAAAGGAAGGGGCCCTTCTTATCGCATTACGTAGCGGAAGGGCCCCTTCTTAACGGGGTGTCGGTGGCGTCTGCTGGGATGGGGTGGTCGTCGACTGAGGGGGCAGGATGATGGGCGCCAGGGCCACGGGCACGTTCAAGGTGAGCTTCGAGCAGCTGGACAGCGGCGACCCGGCCATCGGGCGGATGCGGGTCAGCAAGGAGATCAGCGGAGACCTGCAGGCCACCGCCATCGCGCAGATGCTGTCGGTCGGCTCGACCGTGCCCGACTCCGCCGGGTACGTCGCCATCGACCAGGTCACCGGCACCCTGCACGGCCGTACCGGCACGTTCGTGCTCCAGCACAGCGGGCTGATGTCACGCGGCGACGGCACGCTCAGCGTGGTCGTCGTGCCCGACTCCGGCACCGGCGAGCTGGCGGGCCTGCGCGGCACGTTCGCGATCGACATCGTCGACGGCGAGCACCGCTACACCTTCGACTACGACCTCGACGCGGCCTGAGCGGCCGCCGTCCTCTCGGGCGAGCGTCCCGGACGCGACCTCGCCCTCACTTCCGCGCCCGCGTAGCAGCGACCTGGGTCAGCAGGGCGGTCAGGTCCGACGTGACGAGGTCGGGCCAGGCCGCATGAGCGGGCGGGAGGCTGTCCGCGCGGCCGTGGTGGTCGACCCAGATCGTCCGCATACCCATGGCGTGCGGCACTTCGAGGTTGTGCCGGAGATCGTCGACCATCACCGCGCGCGTCGGGTCGATCCCGTGCCGTTCGACGAGGCGCCGGTAGGCGTCCGGATCCGGCTTCGGTACGAGTTCGGCGGCGAGCAGATCGAACACCGCCTCGAACCGCGACGCCGCGCCGAGCCGGTCCAGCACCACCCGCGCGTGCTCGGCCACGCTGTTGGTGTGCACGAGCAGGCGGCCAGGCAACAGCTTTGCGAGCGCCGCGTCAAGTGCGGCATCCGGACGCAGGGCGTCGTAGTCGATCTCGTACTCCCGCGCGATGAACTCATGCGGGTCGACTCCGTGGGCGACGGTGAGCCCGCGCAGCGTCGTGCCGTGCTCACGGCACAACTCGGCCTGCCTTGCCCGGGCGCCGTGCTCGTCCAGCCCGAAGAACTCGGCGAGGAACTGCCGGATCCGCGCATCCATCTGCCCGGTCAGTCCCAATGCGGGCGGATACAGCGTGTTGTCGAGGTCGAAGATCCACGTGTCGACGTCGTCCAACTTCTGAAGATCAGCTGTGACCATGGGCGAGACCGTAACGGCCCACTCCGACAGCGCTCAGCGGTGCTTGCGGTACACGATGTGGCGGAGAAGTTCGCCGTCCGGGGTCTCTCGGTGGTCGAAGTCGAGGTCGGTGGCGTGGGTCATGCCGATGCGCCGCATGACCGCCTGCGAACGGACATTGCCGCCACGGTGATCGCCAGGATCTCGTCGAGCCCGGCCGTCTCGAATCCGAACTTCAGCACGGCCAGGGCGGCCTCGGAGGCGTACCCGTGGCCCCAGGCGGAACGGGCGAGCCGCCAGCCGATCTCGACGCCCTGGAACGGCATGTCCGGGTCGATCACGTCGAGGCCCGCGAACCCGATCAGTTCGCCGCGGTCGCGCTGCTCGACGGCCCAGAACCCGAACCCGTTGCGCCGGTGCTCCTCCTGGTAGTGCGCGATCGAGGCCGCGGACCGAGCCTCGTCCCACACCGGCCCGAGGTGCTCGCGCACTTCAGGGTCGGCGTTGATGGCCGCCCACGCGGGCAGGTCCGTTTCACGCCAGTCGCGCAGGATGAGTCTTTCGGTAGGAATCTCGATCACGCGGCGAGACTACCTACCCTGCTCGCGCCATGAAAACGGATTGCCGCCACCGCAGCTGCGGCAGCCGGGCGCCCGGGACCATCCGATGCGCGGGCCCACGCCCTATGCGGTGTGGCCACATCACATAGGGTGTGACTTCGCCACCGCGATCCCCCGCGAACGGGCGGGCCCACGCCCGAGCTTCCGAGTCAGAGGGCGCCGGGTCCGGCTCAGGCGGTGGTGAAGGCGCGGGCGAAGGCGGCGTGCACCGGGGTGTGCGGCAGGTTGTCGTAGATGGCGAAGATGACGTGGTCGAAGCGGTCGACGGCCCGCAGCGCCTCGGCGAACGCGCCGGCCACGACCGTCGGGTCGTTGCGGAACACCCCGCAGCCCCAGGCACCGAGCACGAGCGTCCGGTGGCCGTGCGCGGCCGCGATCGACAGCACCCGCCGGGCCCGGCGGCGCAGCACCGCGGGCACGTCGGCGGCGTGCTCGGGCTGGTTGCGCACGATCGCGCCGAGGTTGGGCGCGGCCGCGGTCAGGAACGACGTCCGGTACGGCTCGTCGAGCAGCCCGCCCTTGTCGTCGCGGAACACGGGCACCCCGGGCGAGTAGACCACACGGTCGCTGTAGCGCAGGTCGCGCTGGGCTCGGTGGTACGCGTAGAAGTCCGGTGCCGCCAGCAGCGCCGGGTAGAGCGCCGACGAGCGGGCGATGCTCTCCTCCTGCGCCTTGGCCCCGCCGAGGAAGCCGCCGCCCGGGTTCTTGGCCGAGGCGAAGACCAGGGTCGCCGCGTCGGCTCCGGTCCGGCGCGCCGCGACCAGGGTGGATTCGCGGGTCACCTCGATCCGCGCGGCACCTGCCGGGCCGACCGGCTCGACGTGCCGCTCGGGCACGTAGTGGCGGGTGCCGGCCACCGCCGCCCGCACCTCGGCGCCGATCTGCACCGTCGCGCCGGAGGGGTTGGTGTATTCGCCGTCCTCGGCGATCTGCACGGTCCGGCGGCCGATCTCGGCCAGCCGGGCGCTCACGCTTCTGTCCTGTCAAGCATGAGCGCAGGCTAGGCAGTCCGACACCGCCGGCTCAACCGTTTTGCCGCGACCCGCGGAGACCGACCCGACCAACGGAGGCAGTGACAATCTCATTTTTGACAACGTTACGATGCTTTCTTGCGTCCTGTTCGTAAGTATTGGACAGAGGCGAGAGGACGGACATGTCCCGACGGATGATGCTCGGCGCGGCGATGCTGCTGGCGCTGAGCGGCTGCACGACCGGTTCACCCAGCGCGGCACCGACGCCGACCAGCACCGTGGCCGTGCCGGGTGCGGCCTGCCCGGCGTTCACGGCGGCCGGGAAGGTGGTCCGGTTCGGCCACGGACTCGACGGCGTCGTCGTCGGCACCGGGGCTGCCGGGGTCGTGCTCGCGCACGAGGCCGACGCCGACCTGTGCTATTGGGCCGCCGTGGCGTTGGAGCTGCGCGACAAGGGCTACCGGGTCCTGTCGTTCGACTTCAACGGTCACGGCACCGCTGAACTGACCGCCCGGCCATTCGAGGAGGATGTCGCCGAGGCGGTGCAGCTGCTGCGCGCCGAGGGCGCGACCACGGTGGCGCTGGTCGGCGCGTCGATGGGCGGCACTTCGGTGCTGGTCGCGGCCACTCAGCTGACGCCGAAGCCGGTGGCCGTGGTCAGCCTTTCCGCGCCGTTCGCGTTCGGGGCGGTCGGCAAGAGCGTGCTGAACGTCGCCGACGAGCTGACCATGCCCGTGCTGTACCTGTGCGGCACCGGCGAACCCCGCTTCGCCGAGGCGGCGCGGCAGATGAGCGACGCCACCACCGCCAGCGCGGACCGCAGGCTGGTCCTGGTCACCGACAACGGCCACGGGGTCCGGCTGATCAATCCGAACACCAACGCGCTGGCCCGTAAGGCGTTCTTCGAGTTCCTCGCCGCTCACGCACCGGTCTGATCCGAGCCGCCGACCGTGCCCACCGCTCATGGACGCGGCCGGTCCCCTGTTCGACCTGCTCGCCGCCCGCTTCACCGCACGGTCGGCGAGCAGGTCGGACGCCCCGGTCAGAGCGGAGCGGGTCCGAGCGCGCCGGCCGGGCTCGGCGGCAGCTTGCGCAGCAGCTCCCACAGCCCCGGCAGCAGCGGGACCACCCCCTCGACGGTCTCGTCGGTGGTGGCCAGCATGGCCAGGTGGCGGCACGCGTGCACGGCGACCGCGTCCAGGTCGACGGTGTGCGGGCTGGGCGTCAGCGGGTGCCCGCCACCGGACATGGCATCGACCCGGACCGCCCGCGGCCGCGCCCCGGGGTCGAGGTCGGGCAGCGCGGCGTATGTGAGCACCACCGCGCCCTCGTCCATCCGCCACGAGGTGGAGTGCAGCAGCGCGCCCGGCACGCACAGGGTCAGCCCGGCCAGGCGCCGGGCCAGGTCGTCGGGGTGCAGCCCGTCGACCAGCGGCCCGCGCAGGTCGCGGTAGCACAGGCGGCCGTCCTGCTCGGACAGCAGGACGACTTCGACGGCGACGGTGGGCGGCACACCTGAAGTCTTCCCTTGTTGCCAGTCGTTTGCAACAAGCCTCGCCGCCCATGGCGCGGTGCCCGGGTCCGCGCGGACCCGGGCACCGCGGTCGGGCACGTCAGTGGCAGGTGCCGGTGCCGCTGTCGCTGTAGGTGCCGCCCTCCTCCGGGACGAACTGCCAGTCGTAGCCGCCGGCGTGCAGCGTGAACTTGAGCAGCCCCCAGGTGTCGCTGTTGCGGGCCTGGCTGTTGGCCTGGATGGTGCCGAACCCGTAGAAGTCGGCCCCGCCCATCCCCGCCACGAACGAGCGCATCCCCCGGGCGTTGTCGAGGACCCCGGCGGGGTTCATCGGCGCGAACCGCTCGTACTGGTGGTTGTGGCCCCAGACGACGACGTCGGCGTTGTAGTCGTACAGCGCCTGGTAGAGCGGGCGGGTGGTGGTGTCGGGGGCGTGGTTGGCACCGGAGGTGAACAGCGGATGGTGCCAGTACGCCAGGGTGCACGGCCTCGTGTTGGCGGCCAGGTCGCCGCGCAGCCACGCCTCCTGCGCCGAGCCCGCCGACATGGCGATGTTGGAGTTCAGCGCCACGACGTGCCAGTTGCCCAGGTTGTACGAGTAGTAGCCCACTCCCGCGGCCCCGGCCTGCGCGCCGAAGTAGCTGTAGTAGTCGGCCGCACCGGCGGTGTAGTAGTCGTGGTTGCCCGGCGCCGGGCGGGTGCGCGCCTTGTGCCGGCCCCAGGTCGGCTCGTAGTACGTCGCGAACTCGGCGGCCGTGCCGCTGGTGTAGACGTTGTCGCCGGTGGTGAAGACCGTGCCGGGGATCGTGTCGAGCAGCGCGGCGGTCGCGTCGTCGCCCTTGCCGTCGCTGGCGATGTCACCGGCGCCGACAAGCACCGGGTCCCCGGCGGGCGCCGAGACCGACGGGCTGGGCGACGGGGTGGTGCTCGTGGTCACCACCAGCTGCGGCGAGTCGGCTCCGCTCTCGCGCGAGTCGTAGTACGCACCGTCGCTGTTGGACGAGCTGGCCCCGAAGCTGAACGTGCCGTTGCCGGTCACGATCGAGGTCACGTTGATCTCGTACCAGGTGTTGCGGACGACCGCGCCCAGCGTCGCGACCGTGGCGCCGTCGATGGCGGGCTGGTTGTTCCAGGTGGTGCCGGTCTCCGACCAGGTCTTGTTCGACATGGCCTTGAAGACGCCGCCCGCGGCGCTGCCCGCGTCGAGGGCCGAGGTGGTCTTGATGCGCAGTTTGACGCTGGTGATCGGGCTGCTGATGCCGCTCACGGTGAACCGCAGGAAGCTGCGGCGCGCCGGTGAGCTGTCGACGATGAACTGGGTGGCGGTGCCGTAGTTGGTCGAGGCGGTGCTCTGCTGGACGTAGGTGTCGGCCACCGGGGTGAAGGTGGCGGTGGCGGCGGCGGCCAGGTCGGCCGACGCCGTCAGGACAGCCGTGACTGCGGCGACGGTGAGCACGAGTGCCGTGCCCGCCGTACCCGCGACGCGGATGCGTCCCTTGCGCATGTCGGTCCCTTCTCGGAGGGGGGTCACTGGATCGGGTGCCAGCGCGGGGAATGCGGGGACTGATCGGTGGGGATGGGGCACCATTAAGTGAACATCGTGTATGCCTCGGATGGCCAGGGGGTGCACGCTCGAACCATGTCCACGGCGGACACCGGTTGTTCACCGGATGCACGTCCGCCCGGTGCCTGGTGCCGACCGTGCGTTGCCGTGACCGGCCGAGGATGGGCCGCAACGCAGCACCTAAGGAGACGCAGCCGGTGTACCTGTCCACCGTCAAGTCCGGGACCCCGACCGGCGCCCCGCCGACCGGGGAGCGCACCGGGCGGCGCGGCCGGTTCGGCGCGGTCAGCGCCAACGTCTTCGCCCTCGGCGCGGTCAGCCTGGTCACCGACGTCTCCTCCGAGATGGTCACCGCCGTACTGCCCCTGTACCTGGTGCTCGGCCTGCAGCTCAGCCCGCTCGCTTACGGCGCCATCGACGGGGTCTACACCGGCGCCACCGCGCTGCTGCGCCTGGCCGGGGGCTACCTCGCCGACCGGACGCACCGGCGCAAGCTGGTGGCCGGGATCGGGTACGGCCTGTCGGCGGTCGCCAAACTGGGGCTGCTCGCCGCCGGGCGCTCCACCGGGGCGATCGGGCTGGTCATCGCCGCCGACCGAGCCGGCAAAGGGCTGCGCACCGCGCCCCGCGACGCCCTGATCACGCTGTCCACTCCCCCGCACGCGCTGGGCCGGGCCTTCGGCGTGCACCGCACCATGGACAGCATCGGCGCGTTCCTCGGGCCGCTGGTCGCGCTGGGGGTGCTGGCCGCCGCCGCGCAGTCCTACGACGCCGTCTTCGTCACCAGCTTCTGCGTCGCCGCGGTCGGAGTGCTGCTGCTGGCCCTGTTCGTACGCGACCACCGGGGCGCCCTGCCCGCCAAGCCCGACGCCGCCCCGGTACGCCTGCGCGACGCCGCGACGCTGCTGGCCGAGGCGCCCGTCCGCCGCCTGGTGCTCGCCGCCTGCCTGCTGGGCCTGGCCACCATCGGCGACGGCTTCCTCTACCTCATGCTGCAGCGGCGCGAGGAGGTGAGCCTCGTCTGGTTCCCGCTGCTCGCGGCGGGCACCAGCCTCGGCTACCTGCTCGTGGCCACCCCGATCGGCATCCTCGCCGACAAGGTCGGGCGGCTGCCGGTGCTGCTCGGCGGGTACGCCGCGCTGGCCGTCACGTACCTGCTGGTGTTCGGGCCGGTCGGCGGCTGGCCGCTGCTCGTGCTGACCCTCGGGCTGTACGGTGTCTTCTACGCCGCCACCGACGGGGTGCTGATGGCGCTGGCCGGGCCGGTGCTGCCGGAGCGGCTGCGCACCACCGGCATCGCCCTGATCCAGACCGGCCAGGCCCTGTCCTACCTCGTCTCCTCGGTGCTGTTCGGGCTGGCCTGGACGCTGTGGGGCCCGCAGGCCGCCAGCCGGGTCGCCGCCGCGGCCGTGCTGGTCGCGATCGCGGCCACGGTCGCGCTGCTGCGCACCCGCGCCACCGCCCGCCCCGCCGTCCCGACCCAGCCCGTGGAGCCGACCCGATGAGCACCAGCACCGCCGACGCGAGCAGCACCGACGCGACCAGCACCGACGTCCCCGCGAGCGCACCGCCGGGGCGGGGCCGGATCCTGGTCGCGGTCACCGCGAGCGTGGCGCTGCTGCTGGCTGCCGGGGCGTACACCGTGCTCGCCGGGCGTCGCGGTGAGCCCGCGCCGGTCGCCACGGTGCCGGTCACCCTGGACCCGGGGCCGCGCCTGCTGTTCGTCAGCGACCGTCACCTGGCCGTCTCGGCCCGCACCGACCCGGACGGGTCGCGCTCGCTGGCCGCGCTGGAGTGCGTACGCACCTACGCGGCGGCGGGCACCGGGGTCTGCATCCACCCCGTGAACGCGTGGACGTACCAGCTGATGGTGCTCGACGCGAAGCTGGGCACCACCAAGGAGTTCACCGTGCCCGGCCTGCCCAACCGGGCGCGGGTGTCGGCCAGCGGCCGGATGGTGGCGTGGACGACGTTCGTGGGCGGCGACTCCTACAACAGCGGCGGCTTCTCCACCCGCACCGGGATCTACGACACGCGCGGCGGGGCGCTGGTGAACTCGCTGGAGGAGTTCGCGGTCACGGTCGAAGGCGCACGGCACACGGCCGCCGACGTCAACTTCTGGGGCGTCACCTTCACCGCCGACGACAACCGCTTCTACGCGACCATGGCCACCGGCGGCAAGCGCTACCTGGTCGAGGGCGACTTCGCGGCGCGTACGGTGCGGACGCTGGCGAGCAACGTGGAGTGCCCGTCGCTGTCGCCCGACGGCAGGCGCATCGCGTTCAAGCAGGCGATCGACGACCAGCCGACCAACGGGTGGCGGCTGTCGCGGCTGGACCTGGACACGATGCGGGTGACCAACCTGGCCGAGACCCGCAGCGTCGACGACCAGGCGGCCTGGCTGGACGATGCGACGGTGGCGTACACGCTGCGCGCCGCCGACGGCACGCCGTCGATCTGGACGGTGCCCGCCGACGGGTCCGGCGAGCCGTCGCTGCTGGTGTCGAACGCGGAGTCGCCCGCCGGGCTGTGACGGGGCTCAGTGCCACCAGCCGCGGCGGCGCCGCTCGGCCATCGCCTCGGCGGGTCCGAGCAGGTCGGCCAGGTGCAGTTCGACGTGGCGCAGGTGCTCGGCGACCCAGCGGCGGCGCAGGCGCTGCTGCGGCGTACCGGGGCGCTCGCCGGTGATCTCGGCTTCGGTCAGCGCGGGCGGCACCTGCGGCGTGGGCGGGCGGCCGTCGGGGCGGCCGAGCTGCCCGGCGATGCCGTCGTAGAAGTCGGCCAGGGCGTGCGCGTGGTCGACCAGGGTGTCGCCGTGCGCGTCGAGTGAGGCGGCGCGCGGGACCAGGCCGGACAGCGAGTCGGCGGTCAGCCGCAGCCGTACCCCCGCCATGACCAGTTGCCACAGGTCGCGCCGGGCCATCCGCTTGGAGCCGGGTTCGGCCAGGTAGCCGCGCAGCGCGTCCTCCAGCCGTACCATGGACGCCCCCGGCCGCCACGCGGGAGGCGGCGCGTCGGCCGGGCGGCCCAGCGCGCGGCCGACCATCTCGGTCAGGCGCCGCCCGCCGTGGCGGTACACGTCGGCGAGGTTGTCGCGCACCACGTCCCCCGCCCCGCGCGGCCACACCAGCACGCCCGCGACCAGGCTGACCAGGCAGCCGATCGCCACGTCCTGCAGCCGCACCAGGCCCAGCGTCCAGCCGGTCGGGGCGAGGATGTTGTAGAGCACCAGGATGACCACGGTGAACCCGGCCTGGCCGACGACGTCGGGCAGGATGCCCGGGGCGTACGCGACCACCAGGATCGACAGCGGCAGCGCCACCCACAGCGCGGGTGTCGACGTGCCCACCACCAGCAGCAGCGCCGCGCCGACAGCGACCCCGGCCGCCGTGCCGACGATCGCCTTGACCGCCTGGGTGCCGGTCGAGGCCGCACTGGTACGCAGCACCGACAGCGCCCCGAGCAGCACCCAGAAGCCACTGCGCACATCGCTGACCTGCACCAGGATCACCGCCGCGGCCAGCGCCACCGCCCCGCGCAGCGCGTTGACCAGCCATACCGAGCGCAGGCTCGCGTTGCCCAGCACGACTCCGGCGACCCCGGCGGGCGTCGCCAGCCGCCACGACGGCGGCACGTCGGCCTGCGGCAGCACCGCCCAGTCGCGCCGGCTCTCGCCCACGGTCAGCGGGTCCGCACCGCGCTGCGCGATCAGCGCGTCGACCGCCACCGCGCGTACCGCGACCGCCGTGGTCAGCGCGTAGAACGGCACCACCACCGAGCGCAGGGTGCCGGGGCCGGAGTCGTCGCACGCCTCGTCCAGCCGGGCCAGGCAGGCGGCCCGGTCGTGTTCCAGCCGGTCCAGGTCGGGCTCGCCGCCGTCGCCGCGCAGCAGCCCGGCGACCTGCCGCAGCACCCGCGCGCAGCTGCCGAGCAGGGCCCGCTCGGCGGCGTCGGCCTGCCGCAGGTCCCCGGAGCGGTCCAGGCCGTCGGTGACCAGCCCCTTGGCCCACTCCAGCTGGCCCACCACCCCTGCCATCGCCTGGTCGGCGATGACCAGCCCGTTCGGCCGGTACGGCGTGGACACGAACAGCGCGATGAGCTGGTGCAGCGCGGCGATCGCCCGCCCGCGCACCTGCTCGGGGACCGGTCCGCGCAGCCCCGCCTCGAGTTCGTCGGCCAGCACCTCGGACAGCTCGGCGGCGCAGGCGCGCAGCGGCTGTCCGGCGGTACGCGGCGAGGTGAGCACGACGGCCAGCCCGCCGACCAGCGACGCCGCGACCCAGCCGCCCACTCTCGGGCCGAGCACCGACGGCGGCGCCGCCGCCGAGGCGGCCAGCATGAACGGCAGCATTGCGGCGGCCGCGCCGGAGGCGTCGTTGGGCCCGATCACCGCGGCGAAGTAGGACGTGAACGCGACCACCAGCGTCGCGAGCGCGGCGGTCAGCGCCGATGTACTGGCCAGCGTGCCCACGACGACCAGCGCCGCCCCGGCCGCGGTGAGCATCAGGTGCGCGACGGCCCGGTCCCGGCGGGCGCCGCCGAACTGGGCCAGGACGAGGCTGGCGAATCCGCCGAACGCCGCGTAGGTCGCCATCGGGGTCGAGTGCAGCACCAGCAGCGGCACTGCGAACACGACCGGCACCAGTACGGCGGCCCGCACCGCGCGCACGGCGGCGGGACCGGACCAGATCAGCGACACGTTGAATGATATGTCTGCTTTGCCCGCCGCCAGCCCGCATTTCGGCCGCCTCGCGCCGCGGTGCCGGATGGTGATCCGGAATCGTGGACGCTGGGTGTCGTTATAGCAGCACCCAGCGCCCGCGATTTCGGATCACGCAGGGCGTGGCCGGGACCGGGCGAGCGGCACGCGCGGCCGAAGCCGCCGCGGCCCGCACCTCCGCTACCGCCGCCTCGCCCGCACCTCTGTCTACAGCAGCGGCTTGACCTGCTGGGCGACGAACCGCATGAAACCCTCCGGGTCCGGGTCGTCCGCGGTCGGCTGCAGGATCACCGCGTCGGCCCCCGCCTCCACCCACTGCCGGGCCGACGCCGCCACCTCGGCCCCGTCGCCGACGGCCGAGCGCCCGGCCATGGTGTCGTAGCGCCACTCGACCCGCTCGGTCTCCATCCGCGCGGCCGCGTCCGGTCCGGTCGCGCTGTGCAGGTACACCGTGACCGGGTGCGGGTCGGTGCGGCCCGCCTCGGCGCGCCCCGCGTCGAGCTGGACGCGGGCGGCCCGCAGCTGCTCGACGGTGGTGCCGCCGGTCAGGATCGTGCCGTCGGCGGCCGCGCCGGCCAGGCGCAGCGTGCGCGGCCCGGTCGCCCCGGCCAGCACCGGCACCGGCTGCTCCGGCGCCCAGCGCAGCTTGACCTTGTCGAGCCGCACATAGCGGCCCTGGCAGCTGACCTCCTCGCCGCGCAGCAGCGCCCGCAGCGCGTCCAGCTGCTCGCGCAGCAGCGTCAGCGGGGACTCCACCCGGGCCCCGACCTGGCCCATCCAGTCCTGCACCCCGTGGCCGACGCCGACGCGCACCCGGCCCGGGAACAGCCGGTGCAGGGTGGCCAGCTCCATCGCGGTGATGGCCACGTTGCGCAGCGGCACCGGCAGCAGCCCCACCCCGACGACCAGCCGCTCGCTGTACGCCAGCGCCGCCGCCGCGGTGGCGATGCCGCTCTCGAAGAAGCAGTCCTCCCACAGCCACAGCTCGTCCAGCCCGGCCTCGTCGGCGGCCCGCACGATCGGGCGCAGCCGCTCCGGCGGCAGCATCGGCACGAACACGGCACCCAGCGCGGTCACGGCGTCCTCCTCGCATCACCGGGCGCCGACCCGCGGGCGCCACCCGACCATGATGTCCGACCGTTGCGCCCGCCCCTCGCTCAGGCGGGCGTGCGGGTCTGCGCCTGCGGCGCCGGAGCCTGCGCGGGTACGTCGCGGGCCTGCTCGATCAGCGGGATGCCGCGCTCGCCGGTCTTCACCTCGTACGGCACCGCGAAGGTGCGCTCGCCCTGGGCGACCTGCACGTCGGCCTGCGGATCGGCGCCGCGCACACGCAACCGGGCGGTCATCCGGCAGTCGCCCCCGCCGAGCCGCGCCAGCCGTCCCGCCGCGACGGTCGCCACGAGCGCGGTGACCTCCAGTTCGGCCTGCGCGAGCACGGTCACCGTGGTCAGCGTCCGGCCGTTGACGACGAGGTCCAGCTCGGTCTCGTACTCCCAGGGCAGGGCGTAGGCCTTGATGACGACCTGCTCGCTGGTGCCCGGGGCGGCGTGGGTGCGGCGGGCGGCGTCCAGCAGCGCCGAGCGGGTCCGCCACGCCCCGACCAGTACGTCGCTGACCTCGACGTCGAGCAGCTGCGCCACCCGGGTCATGAACGCGCGGGCCACCGTCAGCGCCGGGGCCTCGTCGGCGGCGGGCAGCGCACCGACGCCGACCAGCTGCTCGGCGGCCTGCTCGACCCGATCGGCCGCCTCGCCCGCCCTGCCGCCGACGACGTCGCCGAACAGCAGTTCCCGTACCGTCGTCACAGGTCCTCCCGGAAGCCGTCCAGCCGGTAGCCGCTGCGCCCGGACCGCACCACGACCTCGACGCCGACCCCGGCCGCCGGCTCGCCCCGGTCGCGGCGCAGCATCCGCCACAGGGCCAGCGCCACCAGCAAGAGCAGCAGCAACCCGCCCAGCCCGACCAGCGCTACCAGCAGCGGCCTGCTCGGCCCGGTCGGGTTCGGCAGGGTGACGATCGGCGGACCGGTGTCCAGGACCGGTCTCTCCGCGGCGAAGACGCAGACGGCGCTGAGCCGGACCGTGATCGGGGCGTCGGTCGGCGCGTCGCCGCGTACGGCGACGGTCCAGCCGCGCCGGGCGACCGGGTCCAGCGGGGTGGCGACCAGCACCGCCGTGTCACCGGGCAGGTCGCCTTCGAGTAGCTGGTATCCGCCGCCGGTCAGGGTCAGCCCGGCCGGGCACAGCGCGCTCGCGGTGCCCGAGCGGGGCACGACGCACTTCGGCGCGAAGATGTCGCCGCCGCCCGTGCACACCGGTTCGGCCTTGTCCAGGCCCAGGTCGACGGGCACCGTCTCGGCCCTGGCCTTCGGACCGGCCAGGCACACCGCGTACGCGGTCACCGTGGCGCGCGCCTTGACGTCGGGGTCGCCCGGCGTCAGCCGGACATCGAGGGTCCAGTCCGTGTCACCCGAGGGAAAGCTGCCGTGCACTGTGGCGCCGCCGAGCTGCGGCGTCCACTCCGACCGGAAGCCGCCGCCGGTGCGTACCGTCCCGTCCGGGCAGGCCACCGCCAGCGCGAACGCCTGGTCGGCGCGGGTGTCGGTCGCGGCGGCGACCGCGGGCTGCCCGTCACTCCCGGCCAGGCACGCGGCGGTGACCTGGAGCTGGAGCACGTCCTTGCCGCGGTTGTACGCCGCGACGGTCCAGGCGCTCGGCCGCCCGCCCGGGGCCACCGGCCGGCCCTGCTCGTCGGACGGGTAGCTGCCCAGCACCTCGACGAACGGGCTGAACCCGGCCCAGCCGCCGCTGAGGAGCTCCTCGCCCTGCCCGCAGGCGGCGGTGAACAGGCGGGGGGCGCGGGTGGGGCCGAACTCGGTGTCGAGGCTTTGCAGCACGGTCGTGCCGAGCGGGGCGGCCATCGTCGCGGCGGAGACCGGTGCGGCGCCGGAGAACGCGCACAGCAGCGCCGCGAGCAGGGCGGCGGCGGCCCGGGGAAGGCTGTGGGTACGCATCGCGCTCAGGGTTGCACGAGCGGCGCCGCCGCGCTGTCCCCCGCCCGACACCCGGCGTGCCGTCTCCGCACGCCAGCCGTTAAGCCGCAATCAACCCGATTCGGCCGCCCCGGCGCCTGCCTTTTACATTGACGTTGGCCTATCCAGAGGACGGATTCGGCGTGCCGGGCCACCAGATGGGCCACCGTCGATGCCAAGTGGACCCCGAACGTCGACCTTCCCACCACATAGGCCAGCGTTTATGTCAGAAGGGAGGGGTCAGGCGGGCGGGGCGGGTCCGGTGCGGGTGGCCGCCCCGGTGGTGGGGCACCGGGGCGGCCGGGCGGGTCAGGAGGCGTAGATCTCGTACTCCGACAGCTGGGCCGCGGGCCAGCCGGTGTTGCCGTAGAAGTAGGCGCGCACGTACCTGCGGGCGCCGGCCGGGAACGTCATGGTCACCTGGTTGCCCGAGGACGGGTTGAACACGAACCCGGCCTGCGCCACCAGCGTCGTCCAGGTGGTGCCGTCGTTGCTGGCCTGGATCGCGATCGTCTGGGTGCGCTGCCCCCACGCCGCGGGCGGCGGCACCTTCAGCACGATCCGGCTGATCGACGTAGCCGCCTGCAGATCCACCTGGATCCACTGCGGGAACGCGTTGTTGGCGCTCTCCCAGTACGTGTTCGCGTCGCCGTCGGTCGCGTTCTGGGGCACGTAGTTCTGGACGTAGCTGCTGGCCGTGGTGGGCTTGCTCTTGGCCAGGTTGCCGCTGGGCGCCGGGCTGGTGGTGGCGCTGACCGTGTTGGACTGGCCGGAGACGTTGCCCGCGGCGTCCTGCGCGGCGACCGTGTAGCTGTAGGTCGTCGACGGGTTCAGGCCGGTGACCGTGAACGACGTCGCGGCCGTCGAGGCGACGACCGCCCCGTTCTGGCGCAGCTGGTATCCGGTGACGCCCACGTTGTCGGTGGCGGCGTTCCAGGCCAGCGAGACGCTGTTGGCCGTCTGGCCGGTGACGCGCAGGTTGGCGGGGGCGGTGGGCGCCTGGGTGTCGCCCTGCGGGGCGGTGCCGTACACCTCCAGCGTGGACACCTGCGCGGCCGTCCAGCCGGTGTTGGCGGTGATGTTGATCCGTACGTAGCGGGCGGTGCGGGCCGTGAAGGTGACGGTCACCGTGTTGGCCTGGTTCGGGTCGAACGAGTACTGGGCCGGGTTGACGATGGTGGTGAACGCGCTGCCGTCGGTGCTGCCCTGGACGGACAGGGTCTGGAAGCGCTGGCCCCAGCCGGTCGGCAGCTTGAGCACGACCCGGCTGACCGTCGAGGCGGCGCCCAGGTCGACCTGGAGCCACTGCGGGAAGGTGCCGTTGGCGCTCTCCCAGTACGTGCCCTGGTTGCCGTCGACGGCGTTGCCGGTGCCGAAGCCGCCGTTGCTGCTGCTGGCCGAGGTGGCCTTGCCCCGGGCCAGGTCGGCGTCGACGGGCGGCTGCCCGCCCACGACCGGCTGGGTGGGGCGGGTCGCGGTGAGCGGGATCTGGCCCTTGAGCATCCTGCCGCCGTCGGCGGTGATGCGCAGGTAGTAGTCCGACGAGCAGACGGTGCCGTCCTCGTCGAGGGTGACGAAGCTGGTCCCGGCCGGGATCATGGAGGCGTTCTCGGCCGTCTTGGCGATCTGGTTGCCCTCGTTGTACTCGTCGAACATCGAGATGTAGATGCCCTGGCAGCCCAGGCGGATCATGTTGTAGAAGTGCCGCCAGTAGAAGTCGCCGTGCGCGCGGGCGTGGTTGGACAGGTCGCCGGGCATGACGCACGGCTGGTAGTCGATGCCGCGGTTGTTGCACTCGGCCTGGTCGCCGAGGTTGACGTTGTTGTAGAACCAGTCCAGGCCGGCGACGTCGCCGGTGCGGCCGACCATCCACGGCGAGATCATGTGGAACGCCGTGTACACGTCGAAGAAGCCGGCGCGGGAGTCGTTGATGCCCTGGCGCCAGTAGGTCGGCACGCCGCCGATGACGTAGCAGCCCTGGGCCTTGAACCAGTTGATGACCTCCAGGCACGGCGCCGGGGGGAACGGGCGGCCGGGGTCGTTGAAGCCGAAGCCCCAGATGCAGACGACCGGTTTGCCGTTCTGGCGGGCGTACGCGGTCGAGGAGGTGTAGGCCGACATCTTGCTGGTCCAGTCGGCCTTGATCTCCGACTGGAAGTTCGTCCAGTTGGTGACGTCGTACATGATGTAGAACTTGCGGCCGGTGGCCTCGGCGGCGGTGCGCACCTTGGCCGTCATCGCGTCGCGGATCGGGCCCTCGCCGCCGGTCGGGTTGAACCGCTGCAGCGCCGCGGTGTCGCAGCCGTGCTGCTGCATCCACTGGAAGTGGATGTTCACCGTCGACTGGTCGAAGTGCGAGAACAGCCGGGCGGGCTGGCCGCTGTTCAGGTTGTTGAAGGCGGTCTGGTACGACGTCGGGTAGTCGCGCATGTCCGGCCAGGACACGATCGAGTTGTTGCCCGGCGACGGCGGCTGGCCCCAGTTGTTCGCCCAGTGCCACCAGCCGTTGAGCGGTGACCCGTCGCCGATCGCGGCGAACCAGCCCTGATACCCGACGGTGATCTTGCCGACGACGTCGCCGACCGGGCTCGCCGCGGCGGCCGGGGCGGCGGTGGCCGCGAGCAGCTCCCCCGTCGCGGCGGCCGCGAGCGCGGAGCCCGCCGCGGTGGAGGCCATGAGCCTCCGGCGTGAGATTGCCATGCAAGTTCCCTTCCATCACATGCCGGTGTGACGGAGGGCGCGCGGTGCACGGGCATGGAGGCGGGGTCGACCGTGGCACCGGGACGGAGGCGCACGGGCGACGGGGAAGCCGCCCCGATGCCCAGGGGTCACCCTCCGTCGCCGGACGGGTGTCCGGCACCGAACGGGCGGCGAGCGGGACCGCGATCCCCGGGCGGGGATTGGCTAGACCCTATGTGTACGGAGGGGGCACGGCAAGATATCGACAGAAACATTTCCTAAATCAACTTGTAACCCCGCCATATCGTGCAAACGGTGTGCAAGTTTGCGGTCACGGCTTGTCGGCGTTCGGCACGACGCGCAGCCACAGGCACACCACCTCGGTGTCGTCGTCCACGGCGTACCCCTCGCGCTCCCAGTAGCGACGGTGCGCCTGCGCCCAGTGCTCGATGCTGGTGAAGCCCTCCCCCTCGGCCTGCGCGAACTCCCAGGTGACCTCGGCGAAGGGCACCAGCTCGACCCGGGTTATCTCGATGATCGCCAGCACCCGGCCGCCGTCGCCGAGCAGCGCCTCCCGCTCGCCGATGTGCTCCAGCTGCTCCTGCTGGGCGCGGTACTCGGCGAGCAGCCCTGCCGTGGCGGTCTTCGTTCCCGCCAGCACCAGCGAGCTCAGCCGCTCGCGCAGCTCGCCCGGCGTGCCCAGTTCCATCCCGCGCAGCTCGCCAACCCTGGGAAACATGCCTCCAGACTAGGGGCGGGCGGACGGCGAAAGCCGGTTAAGCGCGGGCAGCAGTTCCTTTTGCGCAACGTCGAGGAACTCCGGCTGGGTGTCGCCACCGATCTGGACCACCGCCACGTCGGTGAACCCGGCGTCGACGAACTTCTGCACCGCCTCGACGTGCCGGTCCAGGTCCGGGCCGCACGGGATCTGCTCGGCCACCTGGTCCGGGGTGGTCGACTGCGCCGCGGCGTGGAACGAGCGCGGGTGCGGCAGCTCGGCCATCACCTTCCAGCCGAGGTTGAACCAGCGGAACTGCTCGTGCGCGATGCGGGCGCACTCCTGCTCGTCCGGGCCGTAGCACAGCGCCACCTGCCCGTAGCAGGGACCGCGGCCGCCCGCCTCGCGGTACATCTCGATCAGTTTCGGGTCGGGCTCGACCGCCACCAGGGCATCGGCGTGGCGCGCGGCCAGCTCGCAGGAGGAGCGGCCCGAGACCGCGACCCCGATCGGTACGGGCTGCTCGGGCAGGTCCCAGAGCTTGGCGTCGGGTACGTCGAAGTACACGCCGCTGTGGTGCACCGTCTTGCCCTCCAGCAGCGGACGGATGATCTCCAGCGCCTCGTCGAGCATGTGGTGCCGCTGGGTCGTGTGCGGCCAGCCGCCCGCGACGTGCTCGTTCAGGTTCTCGCCCGCGCCCAGGCCCAGGGTGAACCGGCCGCCGGACATCACCCCGACCGTCGCCGCCTTCTGGGCCACCACCGCCGGGTGGTACCGCTGGATCGGGCAGGTCACGAACGACATCAGCCCGATCCGTTCGGTCGCGTACGCGGCCGCCCCCAGCACCGCCCACGCGTACGGGGCGTGGCCCTGCTCGGGCAGCCAGGGGTAGTAGTGGTCGGAGCAGACGGCGAAGTCGAAACCGGCCGCTTCGGCCCGTACCGCGTCGTCGACGAGGTCGCGCGGGCCGCGCTGCTCGCACATGAGCGTGTATCCGATGTTGGCCATGGCCTGATCAGTACCCGTTTGCGCGCCGGAGCACACCTGCGCCGGCCGGGGCGTACCCCAGCCGGCGCGGCGGTCAGTGCGGAATGAGGCGCCGGGGCCGTGGCCGGTCCAGGCCCTCGCGGAACTCCTCGATGGCCAGGGCCACCTCGGTGCGCGAGCGGGTGCGCTCCAGCGCCGCGCCGTAGTGCAGGTGCCGGGCCAGCCCGTCCAGGTCGAACCCGAAGTACATCGCCATCAGCGGGTTCACGAACAGCTCCGTGCCCTCGGTACGGCCGGTGGCGTGCTCGTCGCCGAAGCCGCCGCGCAGCGCCGAGGCCACCTGCGTGTTCACTATGCTGGCGGTGCGGGGCGCCTCGCGCACCGAGTGCGCCACCGCGTCGAGGTACGCCCGCGCCTCCGGTCCGCCGGGCGGGATCGAGAACGCGCCCAGGTAGGCCCCCGCCCGGTCCAGCGCGGCGATGTTCTCCAGCACGTGGGCGTGGCAGACGCCGTGATGGGAGTCGATGCCGAAGCCCAGGCTGACCACGAGCTTCACCGGCACCGGCAGGCCCGCGACGGCGATCAGGCTGGTCGCGTCCTCCTCCGGCGTGCCCAGCCCGGCCTCGTCGCCGCGCATCAGGATGTCGGTGCCGCCGTCGGCGAGCACGACCGCGTCCACGTCCAGCCTCTCGACCAGGGCGCGGTAGGCGGCGCGCAGGGGGCGCACGCCGGTGCGGTCGAACGCGTACACCACCGGGTCGTGGCCCTGGGTGGCCAGCCACCGGGCCAGGGTCCGCTCCGGGAAGTAGCGGTCGTTGCCGGGGCTGTCCGGGCGGACCTCGGCCAGGCCGGAGCGCAGCCAGGCGGTCGGCGGCAGCGCGCCGAGTTCGCTGACCGAGTAGCCGGCCAGGGTGGTCCGCACCCCGGCGTTGCGCAGGGCCAGGGCGAGCGGGAGCCCGGCGTACACGTCGAAGCCGCCGCCGGCGCCGGCGATCAGCACGTGCCGGGCCGCCCGCAGGCGCCGGGAGAGCGGAGGTTCGAAGATCGCGGTCACGAGCGGAGACCGTAGTGCGGCACCGGGTCGGGCACGAGCGGTTTTCGCCGGTACGGTCCAGGTAGGACCGGAAACGGTCGTACTTTGGGCCGATCTGGTACGGCGCAGGCGTTCGTACGATGAGGCGGTGCGTCGTCTGATCCTCTCCCTCTGGCACGAGCCGGCTCCCGAACCGCCGCCGCGCCGCCTGGCACACGACCGGGTGCTGATCGGCGTGCTGCTGGCGGCGATCGCGCTGGAGGCGGCGCTGCGGGCCACCCTGCCGAACCGGCTGCCCGCGCTGGTGCTGACGGTCGGGCTGCTGCCGACGCTGCTGTGGCGCCGCAGTCACCCCCTGCTGATGATCGCCGTGTCGTTCACCGTGACCACGGTCGCGCCGCTGCTCGGCGACGGGACCCGGGCGGAGCTGGTCACCACGATCTACCTGCTGCTCCTGCCGTACAGCCTGTTCCGGTGGGGGTCCGGCCGCGCCGCCGTGCTGGGCGCGGCGTTCATCGCGGCGAGCGTGGCGGTCTCGTACACCCTGGACCCGTTGCGCCTCGGCGACGCGATCGGCGGCGGGGCCGTGCTTCTGGCCGCTTTCACGCTCGGCACCGCGCTGCGCTTCCGCGCCCGCGCCCGGCAGCGCGAACTGGAGCAGATCGGGCTGCGGCAGCGCGAGCAGCTGGCCCGGGACCTGCACGACACCGTCGCCCACCACGTGTCGGCGATGGCGATCCGGGCGCAGGCCGGGCTGGCGCTGGCGCAGACGCAGCCGCAGGCGGCCGTGGAGGCGCTGCACGTGATCGAGGCCGAGGCCGCCAAGGCGCTGGCGGAGCTGCGCTCGATGGTGCGGGTGCTGCGCCGCGACGAGCCGGCCGGGTTCAGTCCGCAGCCGCAGATCCGGGATCTGGCCCGGCTGGCCGGCCGGTCCGGCTCCGGCCCGGTGGTCGACGTCCGGCTCAGCGGCGAGCTGGTCGGCCTGCCGTCCGCTGTGGACGCCGCCGTCTACCGGCTGGCCCAGGAGTCGCTGACCAACGCGCTGCGGCATGCCCGCCACGCCACCCAGGTCACCGTCAGCGTGGCCGCCGACGACAGCGCGGTGCACCTGTCGGTCAGCGACGACGGCCGGGCGCAGGGCCAGCCGGGCGCGGGCTACGGCCTGGTCGGCATGTACGAGCGGGCCCGCCTGCTCGGCGGCGTCTGCACCGCCGGACCCGGCCCGGTCCACGGCTGGCTGGTGACCGCGCGCCTGCCGAGGCACGCTCCGGCATGAGCGACCCGATCCGGGTGCTGGTCGCCGACGACCAGGAGATCGTCCGCGCCGGGCTGGCGATGATCCTCGGCACGCAGCCCGGCATCGAGGTCGTGGCGCAGGCCGCCGACGGCGCGCAGGCGGTGGAGCTGGCGGCGCGGCTGCGCCCCGACGTGTGCCTGCTGGACATCCGCATGCCGGGCATGGACGGCATCGAGGCGACCAGGCGCATCGACGCGCTGCCGCTGCGGCCCGCCGTCGTGGTGATCACCACCTTCGACCTGGATGAGTACGTCTACGCCGCGCTGCGCGCCGGAGCACGCGGCTTCCTGCTCAAGGACGCCGGTCCGGCGCTGCTGGCCCAGGCGGTCCGCGCCGCCGCCGTCGGCGACGCCCTGATCGCCCCGAATGTCACCACCCGGCTGCTGCGGGCGTTCGCCCGGTCCGCCCCGGACACGCCCGCGCGGCAGCCGATCGAACCGCTCACCGACCGCGAGGAGCAGGTGCTGGCGGCGCTGGCCCGGGGCCGCACCAACCAGGAGATCGGCGCGCAGCTCTACATCAGCCTCAGCACGGTGAAGACCCACGTGGCGAGCCTGATGGCCAAGCTCGGGGCCCGCAACCGGGTCGAGACCGCGATCTGGGCGTACGACACCGGCCGGATCGGACGCCAGCCGCCCCCCTGATCACGAGCGCCCCGGCCGAAAGTACGCCCGATTCCCTCCTCCCCGCGCGCGCCGGTCCGGGCCCGCGGACCGATGGGCCGACCGGCCCGGACCACGACGATCGACGCATGACGACTTCCCCTCACCGCAGGCGGCCGTGGCTGGTCCCGGCCGGGCTGGTGCTGCTGACCCTGATCCCCGCGGCGGGCGGCGGGGCCCGGCTCGCCCAGCTGTTCGGCGGCGCCGAGGTGACCCAGGAGAACGCGCGCTTCTTCGCCGCGCCGGTCCCGGTGCTCATCCACATCTTCAGCGCGACCCTGTTCTGCCTGCTCGGCGCGTTCCAGTTCGCACCCGCGCTGCGGCGCCGCAGCGGCTGGCACCGGGCCGCCGGACGGGTCGCGGTGCCGCTGGGCCTGGCCGCGGCCCTGTCCGGGCTGTGGATGTCGGTGCTGTACCCGGACGCGCCCGGCGACGGCCTGCCGGTGCGCGTGCTCCGGCTCGTGTTCGGCAGCCTGATGGCCGTGTCGATCCTGCTGGGCCTGCTCGCGGCCCGCAGGCGCGACTTCCCGACCCACCGGGTGTGGATGATGCGCGGCTACGCCGTCGGGCAGGGCGCGGGCACCCAGGCGTTCACCCATCTGCCCTGGATGGTGCTGGTGGGCATCCCGACCGGCAACGTGCGCGCCGCGCTGATGGCCGCCGGGTGGCTGATCAACGTGGCCGTGGTCGAGTGGGTCGTCCGGCGCCGCACGCGGCGGCCCGCCGTCCCCGTGCCCGCCTGACGGCTGTGGGTGTGTGCAGTTTCGGGGAAAGTGTGCGAATCAAGCCCGAGATTCCAGCACTCTCCCCGAAACTGCACGCCGAGCCACCCGGCGCGCGGCGCCGGGTCAGGGGGTAAGGAGGGAGATCAGGGCGGTGGGGAGGCTCGCGCGCCAGCAGGCGAGGTCGTGTCCGCCCTGGTATTCGCGGTAGTCGAGCGGGTAGCCCTTGGCCAGGAGCACGTCGCGCAGGTGGCGGTTGGAGCCCAGCAGGCGGGGCTGCTCGATCAGGCCGACGTCCTGGTAGATCCGCAGCGGCAGCCGGCCGGCGGCGGCGAAGCCGCGAAGCAGCGGGCGGTTCGCGAAGTCGGGATCACCGCCGCCGGAGTCGGGCCACCAGAACGAGCCGGACTGGGTCAGCACCAGGCCGAAGCGGTGCGGGGCGTGCAGCCCGGCGTACGCGGCCATCAGCCCGCCGAAGCTCTGCCCGGCCACCACGGTGCGGGCCGGGTCGGTGGTGACCCGCCACTGGCCGCTCGCCCACGGCACCACCTCGTCCAGCAGGAACCGCAGGTAGCGCGGGTGGTCGGTCATCTCGGCGGTGCGGGTGCCGGTGTCCAGCGCGTCGATCATGACGACGACCGCGGGCGGGACGGCACCCTCGGCGATGAGGTTGTCCAGGATCGCGGGCAGGCCGCAGTGCGACCAGTCGTCGCCGTCGAGCAGCAGCACCAGCGGCAGGTCGGCCAGGTCGGCATACCCGGGCGGGCTGTAGGTCCAGAGGCGGCGGGCGGTGCCGAACTCGACGCTGTGATGGAGCTGCTCGGTGAGCGTGCCGGTGGGCACCCCCGGCCGGGGGGCCAGCCACGGCTGCGGCGGGGCGGCGGGCAGTGCGAGCACCGGACGGACGGTCTGGTCGTACGGCAGCGGGCCGAGGGTGTCCGGGTGGGCCGGGTCGCCGGTGGCGGCGGCGTTGAGCGCCTGCCACTCGGCGTCGGACAGCCGCCGCCCGGCCAGCGGCACCGGGGACGGGCAGAACATGTACGTGCCCCGGTGGTCGGCGGGCAGGCGCAGCGTGAGCCGCCATACGCCGTCGTCGTGGCGGGTCATCAGCAGCGGGCTGAGGTCGCCGTCGAGGTGGTGCTGGTAGGACACGGTGTTCAGGCGTACGAACACGTCCGCCGCGCCGTCACCGGCCCAGCTGAACGTGACCTGCCGAAACGCGGGATCTGGATCATCCTCGACCAACATGCGCAGCCCTCCGGGTCGGCGACGGGTCCCACAGCGTATCGACCGACGTCACCCCTTGCCGTCCCCGGCCGCCGCGACGACGCCGCTGATGGTCGGGGTGTCGAAGAAGACGTGCAGCGGCAGGTCGACGCCGAGGCGCTGGCGCAGCCGGGCGGCGATCTTCGTGACGGTCAGCGAGTGCCCGCCGAGGTCGAACAGGTCGTCGTCGGGGCCGAACTCGCCGTGGCCGAGGACCTCCCGCCAGATCTCGTACACCTGCAGGGACAGGCCGGTGAAGGCGCGCGGGCTGGCCTGCGGGGTGAGCACGGTGCCGGCCAGCCCGGCCAGCGCGGCCCGGTCCAGCTTGCCGTTGGCGTTGCGGGGCAGCTCGTCGACGCGTACGAACGACGACGGCACCAGGTGTGCGGGCAGCTGCTCGGCCAGCAGCTCGCGCAGCCGCACCGGCGCCGGATCCCCCACCAGGTACGCCACCAGCGCGTCGCCGTCCACGGCCACCGCCGCGTCGGTCACCGCCGGCAGGGCCCGCAGGTGCGCCTCGACCTCGCCCGGCTCGATCCGGAACCCGCGCACCTTCACCTGCTCGTCGGTGCGCCCGTGGAACTCGATGCTGCCGTCGGGCAGCTGCCGCACCCGGTCGCCGGTACGGTAGAGCCGCCCCAGCGGGGTGTCGACGAAGCGGGCCGCGGTCAGCTCCGGCCGGTCGAGGTAGCCCCGGGCCACCCCGGCGCCGCCGAGGCACAGCTCGCCGATGACGCCCTCGGGCGCCAGGCGCAGCCCGCTGTCCAGCACGTACGCGGTGGTGTTGGCCAGGGGGCGGCCGATGGTGACGGGCGCCCCGTCGACGATCTCGGCGGCGGTGGACCAGACCGTGGTCTCGGTGGGGCCGTACAGGTTGACCAGGCGCAGCGACCGTTTGCGCACCTCGGCCGCGACCGGCTCGGGCAGCGCCTCGGCACCCGAGAACGCCGTCACGTGCGGCTGGTCGTAACCGGCGTCGACCAGGCGCTGCCACGTCGACGGGGTGAGGTGCGCGTGGGTGACCCGCCGGTCGCGCAGCAGCGCCAGCAGCCGCTCGCCGTCGCGGGACTGCTCGGCGGTGGCCAGCACGGTGGTGCCGCCTGTGGCCAGCGGCAGCCAGAGCTCCGGTACGGACATGTCGAACGCGGCCGGGGCGACGGCCAGCCACACGTCGCCGGGGCCGGTCGGGGCCACCTCGGGCAGGGCGTGCAGCAGGTTCACCACGTTGGCGTGGCTGATCTGCACGCCCTTGGGCCGGCCGGTGGAGCCGGAGGTGTAGATGACGTAGCAGAGGTCGCGGTCGACCCGGCGCGGCTCGTGCTCCGGCCCGCTGATCACGACGGCGCCGTCCGGTGCGGACAGCAGCGCCGCCGGGCGGGCGTCGGCGAGCAGGTCGGCCCGGCGGGCGGGCGGGTGCTCCGGGTCGAGCGGCAGGTAGGCCGCGCCGGTGCGCAGCACGCCGAGCAGCGCGGGCAGCAGGTGCGCGGTGCGCGGCAGGCACACCGCGACCAGGTCCCCGGGGCCGACGCCGCGCCCGGCCAGGTCGGCGGCGATGGCGTCGGCCTCGGCCGACAGCTGGGCGTAGCTGAGGGTGCGGTCGGCGGCGATCACCGCGACCGCGTCCGGGACCGCCGCGACCTGCGCGGCGACCAGGTCGGTCAGGGTGGTGGACAGGTCCAGCTCGCGGGCGGTGTCGTTCCAGGTGTGCAGCAGGCGGTCCCGCTCGTCGGCGGCGAGCAGGTCCAGGTCGTGGCGCGGCGCGTCGGGGGTACGGGCGAAGCCGTCCAGCAGCGCCCGCAGGTGCCCGGCGATGCGCTCGGCGTCGCGGCGGTCCAGCCGGGCCGGGTCGTAGTGCAGCAGCAGCGGCAGCGCCGGGGCGGCCGGGTCGTCGAGCAGCTGCACGTGCAGCGCGTTGCGGGCGGCGTGGTGGTGGGCGGTCCAGTCGATCCGCGCGGTGAGCCCGGCGAAGTCGGGTTCGGGGCGGGTGCGGCGGCGGTAGCTGACCGACACGGGGCTGAGCGCGGCGCGGGGGCTGAGCCCGGACACGGCCCGCGACAGCGGGACGGCGCGCAGCGGGTACGCCGCACGCAGCAGCCCGCGCACCCGGGCCACCTGGTCGGCCGCGGTGCCGTGGTCGTCGGGGCCGGTGGCGGGCACGGCCAGCGGCAGCTCGTTGACGAACAGGCCGACGGTGCCGTGCCCGTCGCGGGGGCGGGTGCCGAAGTCGACGCTGACCGTCGGCGCGGGGTCGCCGTACCGGTCGAGCAGGGTGAGCAGCCCGGCCAGCACCACCTCGAACACGGTCGCGCCGAGCCGGTCGGCGGCGGTACGCAGCGCGGCGGCGTCCAACTCGGCGGCGACGGTGGTGCCCGGGGTGGCCGCGGCGCCGCCCCGGCCGCGCAGTCCGGGCAGGCTCGGCTCACCGGCGGGCGCGTACGCGGCCGACCAGTGCTCGGCTGCCGGGCCCACGAGCTGCTCGATGCCGGCGGCCTGGGTGTCGGCGAGGTCGGCGAAGGCCGGAACCGGCTCCGTGGCGCGGCCGGAGTAGGCGTCGGCGAGGTCGGCGAGCAGGATCTCCTTGGACTCGCCGTCGAAGACGAGGTGGTGCGCCACGATCAGCAGCAGGTGCTCGCCCGGCCCGAGCGGGGCGAGGCTGAACCTGACCAGCGGCCCGTCGGCCAGGTCGAACGGGGCGAGCGCGGCCTCGCGGACGAACGCCTCGACGTCGCCGGGCGGCGGCACCACCGCCAGCACCGGCGGCCGGTTCGCGGGAACCAGCCGCACCCGGTCGCCGTCCTGCACGAAAGCGCTGCCGAGCACCGGCTGCCGGGCCGCCACGGCCGCGACCGCCGAGGCCAGGCGGTCGAGGTCGAGCGGTCCGCGCAGCCGTACCGGCAGCGGCATGTGGTAGGCCGTCGCGGCCAGGCCCAGGCGTTCGGTCAACCACATGCCGTGCTGCGCGGGGGTGCTCATCACTGCTCCTCGTACGTTGGTGACTGCGGATCGAGTTCGCCGACCGCCCGCGCGAGCAGGGCGGTGACCCGGTCGGCGAGTTCGTCCATGGTGGACCGGTCGAACGTGTGATGGTTCCACAGCAGATGCGCCGCGACGCGGCCGCCGGGGTGCTGCACCACGGCCAGCTCGGGGGCCTGCAGGTCGGGTTCGCCGCCGGGGGTGGGCCAGTCGGCGTCCAGGGCCCGGGGCAGCTCGAACGCCTCCGAGTCCAGCCCCGGGAAGTGCGCCTGCCCGGCCCAGCTCTCCACCCGCAGCCAGGCCGCGCCGGGGTGCCTGCGGTAGAACTCCACGAACGGGTAGTGCTGGTGGTCCAGCGCCGCCAGCGCCGCCGCCCGGGTGCGGCGCAGCAGCTCACGGGCGCTCGGCGGGCCGGAGGTGTCCACCCGCAGCAGCAGCGACTGGCTCAGGCAGCCGATCAGCGCCTCGCTGCCGGGCAGGGTGCGGCCGGGCACGGGCGACATCAGCACGATGTCGTCGGTGCCGGTGCGCTCGGCCAGCGCCGCCGCCCAGCAGGAGGCGATCACCATGAACGGGGTGGCGCCGTGCGCGGCCGCGGCCCGGTGGAGCCCGTCGACCAGCGCCGGGTCGAGGGCCCATTCGAGCTGCGCGCTGCGCAGCCGGGTGGCGGTCCTGCGCCCGGCGAACGGCACCAGGTTGGCCGGCGCGCCGTCGAGGACCGCCCGCCAGTGCGGCAGCGTGGTCTGCCAGCGATTCCGGGTGTACGACACGAAGTCCCGCACCGTCAGCGCGGGCACCGGCGGCAGCCCCGCCCCGGTCCGCAGCGCCGAGTAGGCCAGTCCGAGTTCACGCAGCAGCACCCCCATCGACGCCCCGTCGAACACCAGGTGGTGCACTGCCAGCCCGAGCACGTGGTCGTCGTCGGCGACGCTGGCGACCATGGCCCGCACCAGCGGTCCGCGCGTGGTGTCGAAGCCGCCTTCCCGGTCCTCGCGGCACAGCTCCCCCGCGTGCCCGGCGTCGCGCGCCGCCGCCCGGGTCACCACCGGCGGGCAGCTGTCCAGCACCCGCGCCACGTCCCGCTCGAACACGGTACGCAGCGACTCGTGCCGTCCGATCACCTCGGTCAGCGCCCGTTCCAGCAGGTCGGGGTCGAGCTGGTCGCGCACCCGGATGCCGATGCTGATCGGGCCGACGTCGCGGGGCTCGCCGGTGGCCCACATCCACGCCAGCATGCTCTCCTGGGTGGAGCTGAGCGGGACCGTGTCGACCGCGGTGGCGCTGTCGCGCCGCGACGGGGCCAGGTCGGCCAGCCGGGTCGCCTGCGCGGCCAGCACCGGGTGGTCGAAGACCAGCGAGACGGGCACGTCGACGCCGAGGCGGGCGGTGGCGGCGGCGGCCAGCCGGGTGGCGCGCATCGAGTCGCCGCCCAGGGCGAAGAAGTCGTCGCCGACGCCGACCTCGGCCGCGCCGAGCACCTCGCGCCACAGCCCGGCCAGCGCCGACTCCGCCTCGGTACGCGGCGCGACCCGCGCCGGACGCTGGGCGAACAGTTCCCGCAGCGCGCCCTTGAGCACCTTGCCGCTTGCGTTGCGGGGCAGCTCGGGCACGGTCAGGATGCGGGTCGGCAGCTCGTACGCGGCGAGGCGGTCGGCGAGGAAGGCGCGCAGGTCGGGGGCGGCGGCCGGGTCGCGCAGCACGACGGCGGCGGCCACGGTGGCGCCGAGCACCGGGTGCGGCAGGCCCAGGGCGGCGGCGGTGACGACCTGCGGGTGCTCGTGCAGGGCCGCCTCGACGCGCAGCGTGGACACCCGCCACGCCCCGGCGTTGATCAGGTCGGACTCGCGGTCGACGAGGTAGAGGTAGCCGTCGGGGTCGAGGTAGCCGAGGTCGCCCATACGCACCCAGCCGTCGCGGAAGGTGGCGGCGGTCGCGGCGGCGTCGCCGTGGTAGGCGCGGGCGGTGTCACCGGCGCGCAGCCACACCTCGCCGGTCTCGCCCGGGGCGGCGGGCTCGCCGTCGGCGGCGAGGATGCGCAGGTCGGCACCGCCCGCCGGGCGGCCGACCGAGGCGGGGCGGTCCGGGTCGAAGACCATGCTGGTGTGCGCGGGCGCGGCCTCGGTGGAGGTGTAGTTGTTCACGATGACGGCCTCGGGCAGGGCCGCGGCCAGCGCTTTGGCGACCGCGGGCGGCAGCGCGGCGGCGGTGCACGAGACGAGTTCCACGAAGTCCAGGCCGTGGTGGTCGAACGCGCCGGCTTCGAGCAGCCCGGTGGCCATCGCGGGCACCAGGAACAGTGATCCGGCGCGGTGGGCGGCGGCGGCGCGGGCGTAGTCGGCGGCGTCGAAGGCGGGCAGCACCACCATGGTCGGGTGCGCGACCATGGCCATGACCAGCATGGTCTGCGCCGCGTTGGTGCCCAGCGGGAACGCGTGCAGCGCGTGGCGGGAGTGCCGCAGCGGCGGGCGGGCCGGGTCGAGGCCGTGGGTGAGGTTGCCGTGCGCGGCCGCCACGCCCTTGGGGGTGCCGGTGGTGCCGGAGGTGTAGACGATCTGCGCGAGCTGTCCGGGTTCGACGGTGACCGGTGGCGGATCGGTTCGGCCACTGTCCAGGGCGGACAGGCTCCAGCCGCCGGTGCCGACGGTCGCGGTGACGCCCGCGTGCTCGTACAGCTCCCGCAGGCGCGCGTCGGGCAGGCTCGCCGACAGCGGCACGGCCACCGCGCCGACGCCGGTGACGGCCGCGTACGCGACCGCGTAGTCCAGCCACCCGGAGCCGTCGAAGACCAGCGCGACCCGGTCGCCGGGCCGGACGCCCCGGTCGAGCAGCCCGTGCCCGGTGGCGTGCGACCGCGTCAGCCACTCGGACGCGGTGAGCTCCGCACCCTGCCCGGTGCCGCCGGCCAGCCGCAGAGCGGTGTGGTCGGGGCGGGCCGCCGCGTGGACGGCCAGGAGTTCGGGCAGGGTGCGGAGCATGGTCACCTACAGCTGCCAGAGCGGGATGGCCGCGGCGATGGCGGCGGCACCCGCGTCGTTCGGGTGGATGTGGTCGCCGCTGTCGTACGCGGGCAGCAGCTTGCTCGGCGCGGCCGGGTCGCGCACGATCTGGTCGAGGTCGAGCAGGTTGTCGAACGCGTCGCTGCCGCGCAGCCACGTGTTGACCGCCTGCCGGGTGGCCTCCTTGTCGGCCGTCCACGACGAGTAGCCCTCGAACGGCCCGATCGTGGCCACGACCACCCGAATGCCGCGCGCCTTGGCCTGCACGGCGAGCTGGCGCAGCCCTTCGGTGATCCGGGCGGCCGGGTCGTTGAAGAAGCTGATGTCGTTGACGCCGAGCTCGAGGATGACGCTGCGCACGCCCGGCTGGGCGAGCACGTCGTAGTCGAGGCGGGCCAGCGCGCTCTCACCCAGGGCGGGCGAGTTGAGGCCGATGCCGTCGCGGGTGACCTCGCTGCCGGCCAGGCTCACGTTGATCACGCCGGGGTCGCCCAGCGCCGGGAACGTGCTGTTGATGCGGTTGGCGAGCTGGTCGGGCCAGCGGGTGTTGGCGCCGAAGGTGGCGCCGGAGCCGTCGCTGACGGAGTCGCCGAGCACGACGACGGTGCCCAGCCCGGTCTTGGTCGACACCTCGACCCCGGCCAGGTAGAAGAAGTTGTTGTACGTCGCCGTCGGGGCGGCGCCGGTCTCGTCGGTCGCGTGGTCGCCGGCGTAGATGTACGACGCCTGCCGCGCGGTCCAGTGCCAGGAGGCCGGGCCGGTGGCGGTGGGCAGGTAGATGGTGACGGCCAGCTCGGAGACGGGCTCGACGGACAGGTCGACCGGGTCGCTGAGCACGTCGGCGCCCTTGTAGACGGTGGTCGAGGCGCTGCCGCCGAAGGTGACCTCGCGGACGCTGCCCGGCTTGAGCTGGGCCGAGCCGGGGGTGGCGGGCAGTGCGACGGTGACGTGGCCGATGGACAGCGGCTGGTTGCCGTACGCGTTGGTGAAGCGCAGCCGCACCTTCTCCCCGCCCAGCGAGATCCGCACGACCTGGCGGATCGACTGGTCGTTGAAGCCGGCCAGGGAGCTGCCGGTGTTGCCGAGGCTGGCGGCGGTCAGCGCGGTGCCCCAGGTCCCCACCCAGCGGGCGGGCAGGCCGCCCGACGCGGGTCCGGCCGCGCCCACCACTGTGGACGCCAGCAGACCCAGGGTGGCGACGCCGATGAGGGCGCGCCGCCGGAAAACGGTGATCACGTGTGGAACCTCCAGAGATTCCATGAGGGGGTGGCGATCTGCCGCCGTGACGCGCTCACGATGCCAGCAATCAGTAAAGTTCCTTACATACAAATCTGTGGTGAAATATGTCGGTTCGGCTGATATAAATTGGCCCATCAATCGATGAGGCGAACGGGCCGCCCGGGGGGCATCCGGGCGGCCCGTCGGCTTATCCGCCCCCGGCCTCCACCGCCGGCAGGCAGGCTTCGATGACGTCCGCGGCGCGGGCCGCGCCCCCGGCCGCCAGCACGTGCGCGCGCATGGCGGCCACCCCGGCCGCGACCTGCGGATCGGCCGCGACGCGGTCCACAGTGGCCCGCAGCTCACCCGGCGTCAGCGTGCGCACGTCCAGCACCGCACCGATGCCGGTGTCGGCGACCCGGGCAGCGTTGACGTCCTGCTCCAGGGTCCGGGCGATGGCGACCTGCGGCACGCCCGCCTGCACGCCCTCCATCAGGCCGCCCATGCCCGCGTGGGACACGAACACCTTGGCGTGCGCCAGCACCGCCAGCTGCGGCACCGTCGCCACCACCGACACGTTGGCCGGGGCCGGGCCGAGGTCGGCCGGGTCGAGCCGCCGCCCGACCGGCAGCACGACGTGCCACGGCGTGTCCGCGAACGCCTCGAAGACCAGGCGGTAGAAGTCGGGCCAGCGGTTGTTGAGGGTGCCCAGCGACACCAGCGCCACCGGCGAGCCGTCGGCGGGCGGGTGCCACGGCTGGTCCCCGGCGCGCGGCACGGTGCACGGGCCGACGAAGCTGTACCCGGCGCCGAACATGTCCCCCGCGTACTGGAACTCGCGCGGGAAGAAGGCCAGGTGGTGGGCTACCTGCGGGGTGAGGAACAGCTGCGGGCCGTGCTCGGCGAGGCCGCGTTCGGCCAGGAACTTGTCGGCGCGTACGGCGAACTCGGCCAGCGTCGGGTGGGTGCCGTCGATGTGCACCACCTCGCCGATGGACCACTGCGGCGCCGACACCATCATCGGCCACAGCTGGATCGACGGGACGCCGTGCGCCAGCGCCAGCAGGTGCCCGGCGAAGGCGATCCGGTCGAACAGCACCAGGTCCGGCGGGTCGGCGGCGAACGCCGGCTCGAACTGCGGCAGCGTCGCCTCGGCCTCGGTGAGGAAGTTGAGCATGCTGCGCCCGACGTGCTCCTCGCGGGCGGGGGCGCGCAGGTCCGGGTCGGTGTCGCCGGGCCGGGTCGACCGGTACGGCACCACCCGCGCCCCGGCCGCGCGCACGTACGCCTCGCGGTCCGGGGTCGCGGTGTAGCTGACCAGGTGCCCGCGCCGGACCAGTTCCCTGACCACCCCAAGCGTCGGGAACAGGTGGCCCAGCGCGGGCACGTTGAAGAAGGCGATGTGCCGCCGCCTACCCACCGGTCACCACCGGGAACACGGGTTGGTCGGCGTCGGCGGCCATCGCCCGCAGCACCGTGGCGAACTGCTCCGCCATGGCCGCCGCCGTCTCGGGCCGGAACAGTCCGGTGTCGTAGCGAAGGGTGAGATCCAGTCCGGACGGTCCGCGCCAGCTGTCCAGCACCAGGTCGTGCAGGATCTGCGGGGCGCTGGACCCGAACGGCCGCCAGTCCAGGCCCGGCTCGGCCGGACCGGCGGTCTGCGTGTGCAGCGCGAAGATGACCTGGAAGACCTGGGTGCGCGACGGGTCGCGGGGCGGGTCGACCGCCGCCACGACCTGCCCGAACGGCACCGACTGGCGGCCCAGCCCGGCGATGGTGACCGCCCGGACCCGGGCCAGCAGCTGGGCGAACGTCGGCGCGCCGGACAGGTCGGCGCGCAGCGCGATCATGTTGCCGAAAAGGCCGACCGCGTCCTCGGTCTCGACCAGCAGGCGCCCGGACACGGGCGTGCCGACACAGACGTCGTCCTGCCCCGACCGCCGCGCCAGCACCGTCAGCAGCGCGGTCAGCAGCACCATGTACGGCGTGGCGCGCTGGGCGCGGGCGAGCCGGTCGACGGCGTCGGCGTGCACCGCGTCCAGGTGGAGGTCGACCTGGTCGGCGCGGGTGCTCTTGACCGGCGGCCGCGGGAGGTCGCAGGGCAGCTCCAGCACCGGCACCCCGGACAGCTGCCCGGCCCAGTACGCCAGGTCGTCGCCGCCGGCGGCCTCGGCCAGCTGCCAGGAGGCGAAGTCGGCGTAGCCGATCGGCGGATCGGGCAGGGCCGCACCCCGATAGAGCGCGGCGACCTCGCGGGCGATCACCATCGCGGACTCGCCGTCGGCCAGCAGGTGGTGCACGGTGAAGCACCAGACGTGGTCGTCGTCGGCGAGCCGGATCAGCACCGAGCGGACCAGCTGCCCGCCGTCGAGGTCGAGCAGCGCGCCGGTGAGCTGCCCGACCAGTTCGAGGGCGCGCCGCTCGCCGTCGGCCGCGCCGCCCAGCTCGACCAGTTCGGTCTCCGTGCCGCCGGGCGGGGCGATGACCTGCACCGGACCGTCGTCACCGAGGGCGAAGACGGTGCGCAGCGCGTCGTGCCGGTCGCAGACGGCCGCCACGGCGGCGGTGAACGCGGGCACGTCCAGCGGACCGGCGATGCGGTTGGTGACGGCCACGATCGGCGAGGCCGTGCCCGGGTAGGCGGTGCACAGGTGCCACATCCGCCGCTGCAGCAGGGACAGCGGCGCGGTGGTGGCGGTGTCGGCGCGACGCGGGATGACCTGCATCAGTCCACCCGGACCGGCAGGTGGTCGTGGCCGCGGAACATGAACTGGGTCTGCGGCGCGGGCGGCCCGGCCAGGCGCAGCCGCGGCAGCCGCTCGAACAGGGCCGGGAAGGCGATCGCGCCCTCCATCCGGGTCATGGTCGCGCCCAGGCAGTAGTGCCCGCCGAGGCTGAAGCTCAGGCTCGACGCGCCCGCTGCCCGGTCGGGGTCGAACGCGTCCGGGTCCGGGAAGAAGCGCGGGTCGCGGTTGGCCGCGCCGAGCAGCACCAGCAGCGTGTCCCCGGCGCGCACCGGGTGGCCGCCCACCTCGGTGTCGGCCATGGCGTACCGGATGGTGAACTGCACCGGCGGCTCCAGGCGCAGGATCTCCTCCACGATCGCCGGGACGCTCTCGGGCCGGGCGGTGACGCGCTCCCGCAGGAGCGGATGCTCCAGCAGCAGCCGCAGCCCGTTGCCGAACATGTGCGTGGTGGTGACGAACCCCGCGTTGTACGTGGTGATCAGGTTGGCCACCAGCTCGTCGAAGCTCAGCCGCCCCGGCGACTCCTGCTGCACCCGGACCAGCTCGCTGGCCAGGTCGTCGCGCGGATCGTCGGCGCGGCGGCGCACCAGGTCGGTGAAGTACTCGGTCAGCTCGGTGGCGGCCCGGTCGGCACGGGCCAGGTTGGACCAGGTGTTGCCGTCGAGTTCGAAGATGGCGCCGATCGCGGTCACCCGGGGGCGGCACCAGTCGCGGTCGGCCTCCGGCACGCCGAGCAGGTCGCCGACGATGCGGCTGGGCACGTCGTAGGCGAACTCGGTCATGAAGTCGAGCACGGTGCCGTCGGCGCCGGCGCGGGCCAGGTGGTCGATGCGGTCGTGGATGACCTTGGTCATCTCCGGCTCGAACGCGGCGACCCGGCGGGCGGTGAAGAACGACGCGATGACGCGCCGCATCCGGGTGTGCTCGGGGCCGTCGCTGAAGAACAGCGAGTTGCGCAGCGTACGCAGGCAGGCGTGGTCGCGCCAGCGGGGCCGGTTGCGGTCGAGGTAATCGATGTCGATCTGCCGGAAGCCGCTGTCGCGCAGCACGTGGGCGACGGCGTCGTGGCCGTGCACGGCGAGGGCGTAGCCGTCGCGGCGCGGGTTCATGGGGCTGGCGTCACCGGCGTCGTGCAGCTGTGCGTATATCCGGAATGGAGCCAACCGGCCCTCCGGGCTGAGCAGTGCTTGCAACTCCATCGACGACCACCCGTCTCAACGGCTGCGCGGCATCTGTACCTGTACAACTATTAGCATGCTTTACTCATACTGAAAAGGTTCTTTCCAGAATAGATGTCCGTGCTGCTCAGCATAGCTGAATCCATCGCTAATCGTCTCTTTTAGCAGCGGAGAGAGCAAGCGATGCAAAGCCCCCAGTCGATGCATCGGCACGAATCGCCGCAATGCACCGGGCGCCAGCGTGCGCAACGCGGCGGCGCCGAGCGGCGAGCGGAGGGCGCGGCCGAGCTCGCCCGATCCACCGACCACATCGGAGGCCGCCACACCGTAGCAGAACGCGGTGAGCCAGAGCTGGAACAGCAGCGAGTCGGCGACCACCCGGCGCGCCCGACCCGCCGGATCATGGCGGTGCGCCCGCTCGGCATACCAGTGGAGCAGGTCGGCGACGGTCACGCCGGACGGGGCCAGGAAGTCGTGCGCCCGGACCAGGTGCCAGCCCGCGTCGTCGCGCACCTGGCACATCGCGATGCCGTCGAACAGCAGCAGATGCGGCACCATGCGGGCGGCGAGCACCGACCCCGGCGCGAAGGCGGGCCCGAGGTCGGGCCCGGCGAACAGGGCGGCGCGGCGCGGCCCGTGCAGGATGTCGTTGCCGACCAGCGACTCCCCCATCTCGTGCTCGGCCAGGTTGGGGCAGCTCACCAACGGGCTCAGCCCGTGCTCGCCGGCGAAGCGCAGCAGCAGCGCGTCGTCGGGCTCGTCCGGCTCGGCCGGGAACTCGGCCAGCGCGTGCGCCACCGCCGTCGGCAGCACCACGGCGGTGGTCGGCACGTACGGGTCGAGCAGCGGCGCCCAGCCCGCCCCCGTCAGCGCGGCCAGCCGCACCGCGGGCGAGGTGCGCGAACCCCACTCGGTGAACAGGCACAGGATCGCCTCGGGCTGGGCGGCCGCGGCCCGGCGCACGAGGGCGGCGAACCCGTCGGCCAGCCGCATGTCGTCCTGCACCAGCACCCGGTGCGTGGCGGCCGGATCGGCCCGCGCCCACGCCAGCCGCGCGGCCCGCAGGGCACTGGGCGGACCGTCGGGGACCGGGTCCTCGACCACCTCGAACGCGAGCTCCGGCACGCTCTCGGCGAGCGCCCGGGCAGCGGCGCGGCGGCGCGGATGGGCGGTCACGGCGGCCGACAGGGACACGTGCATTTAAGTATCTTAACTGTTAAGTTCCCTGATGACTGTGCCGCTGCCACCGAGGTGTCCGACCGGTGGCCGGACAAGCGACCGTGCCGTCTGGAGGCGCCGTGCGTCGGTGGATCGAACTGGCGAGACTGCTACCGCACGCGGGCCCCGGCCCCGTGGCCGCCGCCCTGGCGATGAGCATCGTGATCGGACTCGCGCCGATCGCCTTCATCGTCGCGATGAGCGAGCTGCTGGCCCAGGTGCCCGCCGTGGCCAGGGGTGAGGGCGCGCTCGGCGCCACCGCCGCGCTGACCCTGGCGGCGCTCGCGGTCCAGCAGCTGCTCGGCCCGTTCCAAACCGCCCTGGCCGAACTCGTCTCCCGCCGCGTCGACGCCCACTGCGTACGGCGCGCGCTGGTCGCGGCGTACCGGCGGGCGCCGGTGGCGACCCTGGAGCGGCCCGGCACCCTGGACCTGCTCGCCGACGTGCGGGCCGCGATGGACCGGACCACCCCGTCACCCGGCGACGCCGCCGCCGCGCTGCCCGCGCTGCTGGCCCGCTACACCCAGCTCGCCGGCGCGGTGGTGCTCATCGCGGTGGTGCTCTCGCCGGTCACCGCCGTCATCGTGGCGGTGACGGCGCTGGTGATCCGGTTCGGGCAGCGCGGCTCGCTGGGCCGCTTCGGCGCGCACTGGGACGCCCTGTCGGCGCGGCGGCGGCGCCTGGCCTACGTACGCGGCCTGGCCACCGGCACCGGGGCGGCCAAGGAGGTGCGCGTGCTCGGACTGCTCGGCTGGCTGACCCGGCGGCTGCACCGCGAGCACCGGGGCTACCTGGACCCGCTCTGGGCCATGCGGCGGCGCCTGCTGCTGTGGCCGTTCGTCGGGTTCGCGCTGATCGGGCTGGTCGGCGGGGCGCTCAGCCTGGCGGGCATCGCGCAGGCGACCGCGCAGGGGCAGCTCACCCTGCTCGGCTACGGCATCGCCGTGCAGGCGGTGCTGATCCCGATGCGGTTCGGCGTCTACTTCCCGGAGGCCGACGTGCAGACCCAGTTCGGCGGCCGCGCGTACGCCGCGCTGCTCCGCTTCGAGCGGGCCTGCGGCGACGCCGCACCGGCCGCGGGCGACCGGCCGGCGCCGCAGCCGCGCGACGCGGTCCGCTTCGAGGCGGTCGGCTTCGCCTACCCCGGCGGCCACCGCGTCTTCGAGCAGCTGGACCTGACCATCCCGGCCGGGCGGTGCACCGCGATCGTCGGGCTCAACGGGGCCGGCAAGACCACTCTGGTCAAGCTGCTGACCCGCTGCTACGACCCCGACTCCGGCGCGATCACGGTCGACGGCACCGACCTGCGCGCGCTGGACCCGGCCGACTGGCAGCGGCGGCTGGCCGTGGTGTTCCAGGACTTCAACCGGTACGAGCTGAGCGCGGGCGAGAACATCGGCCTGGGCACCGGCACCCCCGCCGACTGGCGCCACGCCGCCGCGCGCGCCGGGGCCGACGACCTGCTCGCCGGGCTCGCCGACGGCCTGGACACCCCGCTGAGCAGCCGCTACACCGGCGGCCAGGACCTGTCCGGCGGGCAGTGGCAGCGGATCGCGCTGGCCCGCGCCCTGCACGCGATGTCGCGCGGCGCGGCCCTGCTGGTGCTGGACGAGCCCACCGCCGCCCTCGACGTACGGGCCGAGGTCGAGTTCTTCGACCGGTTCCTGGCCCAGACCCGGGGCACCACCAGCGTGATCATCTCGCACCGGTTCTCCACCGTGCGCCACGCCGACCGGATCGTGGTGCTGGCCGACGGGGTCGTGGCCGAGCAGGGCAGCCACGACGAGCTGATCGCCGCGGGGGGCCGCTACGCGCGGCTGTTCGAGACCCAGGCCGCCCGGTTCCGCGACCACGAGGCGGTGGCGGCGTGAAGAACACCGACTCCTCGCTGTCCACGGCCGTACGCTTCGTGCTCGGCCTGGCCTGGGGCGCCGACCGGCGCAAGCTGACCGTCGGCGTGGCACTGCTGCTCATCGGCTACCTGAGCACCCCGTTCGTCGGGTTCCTGCTGCGCGACTTCACCGACGCCGCGCTGCGCGGGCAGTCCGCGACCGCCGCCGCCATGGCCGTCGGCGTGGCGGCGCTGCTGGTGTTCGAGCTGATGATGGGCCACTTCGCCCACCTGTACTACTTCGAGGTCGGCGAGCAGGCGGGCACCGAACTCGACCGGCGCCTGGCCGCGCTCGCGGGCGGCGGCAGCGGCATCGCCCACCTAGACGATCCGCACTTCAACGACACCCTGGCGCTGGCCGCCGAGGACGCCGCCAAGACCCGGCCCGCGCTGGAGGGCGTGCTGCACCTGGCCGGGCTGGCGCTGCGCGCCGCGGTGACCGTGGTGCTGCTGGCCACGGTGAACCCGTGGCTGACGCTGCTGCCGCTGGCGGCGGTGCCGCCGGTGCTGATCGCGCGGCGCGCGGCCGAACTGTCCAACCGGGCCCGCGAACGCACCGCCGAGGCGGGACGGCTCGCCTCGCACCTGCTGTCGCTGGCCGCCGACGCCGACGCCGTCAAGGAGATCCGGCTGTCCGGTGCCGACGCGCACCTGCTCGACCGGCACGGGTCGGCATGGCGGCAGACCACCGACGCGCTGTGGGCCGCGCAGTGGCGGGCGGCCGCGCTGCGCGGCGCGGGGCAGCTGCTGTTCGCCGCCGCGTACGGCGGGGCGATCCTGGTCGTGCTGCAGCAGGCCGTGCGCGGCACCGCGACCGTCGGCGAGGTGGTGCTCGTGGTGACCCTGGCGGTGCAGATCAGCGTCCAGGTCGCGAGCGCGATCGGGCTGCACGCGACCATGGCCGCGGCGGCGCGCACCGCCCAGCGGTTCGACGAGCTCGCGGCCGCCGTGCCGGTTGCCGCACCGGCCAGGGCCAAGACGCCCCGGCGGCTGCGGCGCGGGATCCGGCTGCGCGGCGTCGGCTTCGCCTACCCGGGCGCGGCCGAGCCGGTGCTGCACGGGGTGGACCTGACCATCCCGGCCGGGGCGACCGTGGCGCTGGTCGGCGAGAACGGGGCCGGCAAGAGCACCCTGGTCAAGCTGCTGTGCGGGCTCTACCAGCCGACCAGCGGCGCGATCACCGTCGACGGCGTGGACCTGCGCGACCTCCCGGCCGCGAAGTGGCACAGCCGGATCGCGATGCTGTTCCAGGACTTCGCGAAGCTGCACCTGTCCGTGCGTACCAACATCGGCATCGGCCAGCTCGCCCTGGCCGCCGACGACACCGCGCTGCACGCGGCGGCCCGGCTGGCCCGCGCCGACGCGGTGGTGGCGCAGGCGGGCGGCCTGGGCGGCATGCTGGGCCGGGGGTACGCCGACGGCACCGAGCTGTCCGGCGGCCAGTGGCAGTCGATCGGCCTGGCCCGCGCCCTGCTGCGCCCGACCCCGCTGCTGCTGGCGCTGGACGAGCCCGCCGCCGCGCTGGACGCCCACGCCGAGGACGCCCTGTTCGGACGCTTCGCCGCGTCGGGGCGCCGGGCCGCCCGGGGTGCCGGGGCGATCACCCTGTTCACCTCGCACCGGTTCTCGACCGTACGCGCCGCCGACCTGATCGTCGTGCTGAGCGGCGGCACCGTGGCCGACCAGGGCACCCACCAGGAGCTGATGTCGCGGCCGGGGCTGTACCGCGAGCTGTACACGATGCAGGAGCGCGCGTACACGTGACAGGGCGCCGACTACATCGACTCCTTCGAATGGCTGATGCTGTGAAAAATGTCCGGATCTACCTTCGAGCGGCATGAGAACCCGCCTCGCCCTCGCGGCGCTACTGCTGGCCGGTGCCGCAGTCGTCGCCCCTGCTCCGGCCCAGGCCGCCTCCGCCCAGGTGGCGGCAGCGGCCACCGGATACGTCAAGGTCGGCTACTTCGTCCAGTGGGGCATCTACCGCCGCAACTTCCTCGTCCGCAACCTGCACACCTCCGGGATGGCCGCCAAGCTCACCCACATCAACTACGCCTTCGCCAACGTCGGCGCCGACGGCCGCTGCTTCGAGGCCAACGAGGCCGGGGTCGGCGACGCCTGGGCCGACTACCAGAAGCGGTTCAAGGCCGGTGAGTCCGTCGACGGGGTCGGCGACGTGGTCACCCAGCCGCTGGCCGGCAACTTCAACCAGCTGCGCAAGCTCAAGGCGATGTACCCGAACCTGAAGGTGCTGCTGTCGCTGGGCGGCTGGACCTGGTCGAAGTACTTCTCCGACGCCGCGCTCACCCCGGCCTCGCGGCAGACGCTGGTCGCCAGCTGCATCGACCTGTTCATCAAGGGCAACCTGCCGCTGATCGGCACCTCGCCGCACGGCGGCCCCGGCAGCGCGTACGGGGTCTTCGACGGGTTCGACCTCGACTGGGAGTGGCCCGGTTCGGAGGGCAACGCCGGCAACGTGGTGCGGCCCCAGGACAAGCAGAACTTCACGCTGCTGGCAGCCGAGTTCCGCAGCCAGCTCGCCGCCTACGGCGCCCAGGTGGGCCGGGTGTTCCAGCTGACCGCGTTCCTGCCCGCCGACCCGGCGAAGATCAGCGCCGGGGTCGAGCCCGCCCTGTTCAACCACCTCGACTTCGGCAACGTGCAGGGCTACGACCTGGTCGGCGCGTGGGACCCGAAGACCGGCCATCAGTCCAACCTGTACTCGACCGCGTCCTCGCCGTTCAGCGTGGACCTGGCCGTGGACACCTACCTGGCCCAGGGCGTGCCCGCCGCGAAGATCGTGGTCGGCATCCCGTACTACGGCCGCGGCTGGACCGGGGTCGCGAGCACGGGCAACGGGCTCTACCAGGCCGCGAGCGGACCCGCCCGGGGCACCTACGAGGACGGCGTGGACGACTACAAGAAGGTGGTCGCCAAGCAGGGCCCCGTCTTCTACGACCCGGTGGCCGGCGCGGCCTGGAAGTACGGCTCGAGCGCGTTCTGGTCGTACGACACTCCGCAGGTCATCGCCCAGAAGACGGCCTACATCAAGGCCAACGGCCTCGGCGGCAGCATGGCGTGGTCGCTGGACGGCGACACCGCCACCGGCGAGCTCACCGCGGCCATCCACAACGGCCTGAACTGACCCGCGAAACGCAGGCGGCGCAACCCTTCCGGGGGTGCGCCGCCTGCGCATTGTTAAATGTCGGTTTCGGCGCACGGCTGACATATACTCAGCGCCCACCGTCTATCCGTACATTGATCCAGCGATTGCGAAACCGCGGTCACCACCGCGCCGACCGCACTCCCGGAGGGCCATGGAGCTTGAGATTCGCCACCTCAAGGTGGTGTGCGCGATCGCCGACACCGGCAGCGTGACCAAGGCGGCGTCCCTGCTCGGGCTGGCCCAGCCCGCCGTCACCGCGCAGTTGCAGCGCATCGAGCGCGCTCTGGGCGGCCCGCTGTTCGAGCGGGGCCGCCACGGCGCCACCCCGACCGCGCTGGGCGAGCTGGTGCTGAGCCGCGCCCGGGTGGTGCTGCCCGCGATGAAGGGCCTGCAGGAGGACGCCACCCAGCTGGCGGGCCACCGGCTGCCGCCCAACCAGTGGCGCATCGGCGCGGTCAACGGGCCCATCCTGGGCGGTCTCATGTCCCGGCTCACGGCCGAGAACGACAGCCTGCAGGTGCTCACCCATCCGTCGCACTGGGCCGACAACCTGTCGGAGATGACCTCCGCGGGCAAGCTCGACTTCTGCGTCGTAGGCGTCTGCGGCGACACCGTGCCCGGCGATCCGGACGACGGCCTGGTCTGGCGCGAGATCGCCACCGACGCCGTCTTCGTGATGCTGCCCGAGAACCACGCGCTGGCCGGCAGCTGGGAGATCGACCTGGCGGACCTGGCCGAGGCGCAGTGGGCGAGCATGCCAGGCGACGGCTGCTTCGGCGCCTGCTTCACCGCCGCGTGCGCGCGGGCCGGATTCGCCCCGCGCAGCATGTACGAGATGGACATCGGCAACGCCCTGGACGCGGTGCACGCCGGGCACGCGGTCGGCCTGTGCAAGGCCACCTTCCGGCGGGTCGACGGCATCGTCACCGTGCCCATCGCGGGCGGGCCGCTGCGCTGGCGGCACCTGCTGGGCTGGCATCCGCGCAGCGCCGCCGCCGAGTTCGCCGACGTCATGCTCGCCCACGCCACCGCGGCGTACGAGGAGTCGGCCGCCCGCAACCCGCACTACCTCAAGTGGCGCGAGGCCAACCCGCGCTTCGCGGCCCGGGGTTCCATCGCATGACGCTATGACCGAACCAATATCTACTCATATAAATGGATTGCCGGTTGACTACCCGGCATGAACCGGAGAATCCTCTACACCTCCGCGGTGGCCGCCCTCACCCTGGGCATCACCGCAGCGCTGACGTACCCGGCCGTGGCCGGCCAGCGCCCCGACGCCACCACCGACGCCGCGATCGCGGCCGGTGTGTCGCCGCAGGTCTTCCAGGCTCTGTCGCGCGACCTGAAGCTCGACGCCAAGGGCGTCCAGCTCCGCCTGGCCAACGAGGCCAAGGCCGCCGGTGCCGACCTCAAGCTGCGCAAGGCGCTCGGCGCGAGCTACAGCGGCGCGTGGCTGTCGGCCGACGCCAAGACCTTCACCGTGGCGGTCAGCAACGCCGCCCAGGCCGAGCAGGTCAAGGCCGCCGGGGCGACCCCCCAGGTGGTCAAGCTCAGCCTGGCCCAGCTCGACGCGGCCAAGGCCAAGCTCGACGCGGTCGCGGCCAAGGCGCCCAAGTCGGTCCCCGGCTGGTACGTCGACGTCACCACCAACAGCGTCGTGGTGCTCGCCCACGCGGGCGGCGACGCGGCCTCGTTCATCAAGGCCAGCGGCATCGACGCCGGTGCCGTACGCGTCGAGGCGTCCACCGAGCGCCCGGTGCCCTACATCGACGTGATCGGCGGCAACGCCTACTACATCGGCGGCAGCCGGTGCTCGGTCGGCTTCCCGGTCGTCGGCGGCTTCGTCACCGCTGGCCACTGCGGCACCACCGGCTCGACCACCACGCAGCCCAGCGGCACCTTCCGCGGCTCCAGCTTCCCCGGCAACGACTACGCCTGGGTCCAGGTCGCCTCGGGCAACACCCCGCGCCCGTACGTCAACAACTACTCCGGCGGCAACGTGACCGTCGCCGGCTCCACCGAGGCCGCCGTCGGCGCGTCGGTGTGCCGCTCCGGCTCGACCACCGGCTGGCACTGCGGCACCATCCAGGCCCGCGGCGCGTCGGTGACCTATTCGCAGGGCACCGTCACCGGGCTCATCCGCACCAACGTCTGCGCCGAGCCGGGCGACTCGGGCGGCTCGCTCATCGCGGGCAGCCAGGCGCAGGGCGTCACCTCCGGCGGTTCGGGCAACTGCTCCTCCGGCGGCACCACGTACTTCCAGCCGGTCAACGAGATCCTGCAGGCGTACAGCCTGACGCTGATGACCAGCGGCACCACCCCGCCCAGCAACCCGCCGACCACCGGCTGCACGGGCTACGAGTTCACCCGCAGCGGCTCGCTGTCCAGCGGCGCCAGCGCCTACCAGCCGGACAACAGCTACTACACCTCGACGGCCTCCGGCACCCACCGCGGCTGCCTGGCGGGCCCGTCCGGCACCGACTACGACCTGTACCTGCAGAAGTGGAACGGGTCGGCGTGGGTCGTCGTGGCCCAGGGCGCGACCTCGTCCAGCTCCGAGACCCTGACCTACTCGGGCACCGCCGGCTCCTACCGCTACCGGGTGCACGCCTACAGCGGCTCCGGCAGCTACACCATGGGCTTCACCAACCCGTAAGACGTCTACCTCCCCAACCGTAGACGCCAGGCAGGGCCCGCCAGCCCTGCCTGGCACACGTCTTTCAGCAGCTTTCGGGCAAGATCGCTGTTCTGGGTGAATTCCAAGGCTCCAGATCGGTGGTATGACCGCAAGCGGGGATCACCAGCCCCAGAAGCCGCCCGGCCACACCCGGCGCCCACTCCCCGGGCAGACCAAGCGGGCCGACCTGGGCAGCACATATCATCCCGGTATGCGCCGTCCTGAACCCTCGAGCACACCCGACGCGCACGCCGAGCACGAGCACGGCCACGCGCACGCCGAGCACGGTCACGACCACCGGGCGGACGGCTGGTGGCATCGGCTGAAGCACCTGGTCACGCCGCATTCGCACGACAGCCTGGACAAGGTCGACAGTGCGATGGAGACCTCGCGCCAGGGGATCCGGGCGCTGTGGGTGTCGCTGCTGGTCCTCGGCGCCACCGCCGCTCTGCAGGCGGTGGTGGTGCTGTTCTCCGGGTCGGTGGCGCTGCTCGGCGACACGCTGCACAACGTCGCCGACGCGCTGACGGCCGTGCCGCTGGGCATCGCGTTCCTGGTCGGGCGGCGACCGGCCGACCGGCGCTACACCTACGGCTACGGCCGGGCCGAGGACCTGGCGGGCATCTTCATCGTGCTGACCATCGCGGTGTCGGCGGTGTGGGCCGGATGGGAGGCCGTGTCGCGGCTGCTGCACCCGCAGCAGGTCACGCACCTGCCGTACGTCGCGGCGGCCGCGGTCGTCGGGTTCCTCGGCAACGAGATCGTGGCGCGGTACCGGATCGTGGTCGGCCGGCGGATCGGCTCGGCCGCGCTGGTCGCCGACGGGCTGCACGCGCGCACCGACGGGTTCACCTCGCTGGCCGTGCTGCTCGGCGCGGGCGGGGTCGCCCTGGGCTGGTCCTGGGCCGACCCGGTCGTCGGCCTGCTGATCACGCTGGCGATCGCGGTAGTGCTCAAGGACGCCGCCCGCGAGGTGTACCGGCGGCTGATGGACGCCGTCGACCCCGACCTCGTCGCCACGGCCGAGCAGGCGCTGCGGGAGACCCCGGGCGTACGCGAGGTGGGGGCGGTGCGGATGCGCTGGATCGGGCACACGCTGCGGGCCGAGTGCGAGATCGTGGTCGACCCCGAGGCCCCCGTCCGGGTCGGGCACGCGATCGCGGTCGACGCCGAGCACCGGCTCATCCACGCCATCGGGCGCCTGTCCGCCGCGACCGTGCACGCCGACCCCGGCGGCGCCGAGGCCCACCAGGCCCTCGACCACCACCGGTAGCCGCGCACCGGTCAGTCCGGATCGAGCTTCCGCCTGGTCTCGGCCTCGTCCGGGTGACCCAGCTCGGCGAGGATGACCACCGCCGCGCGCCAGCAGCGCGCCGCCTCGACCGCCGCGCCCGCCTCGGCGTGCCCGTCGCCGATCCGGTCCAGCATGTACGCCTCCAGGTACCGGTCCCCGAGCCGCCGGAACAGCTCCAGCGCCTGCCCGTAGCAGTCCACGGCCCGTTCGTGGCGGCCCAGACGCAGGTGCGCGTAGCCCGCGCTGTCCAGCGCCTCGGCCTGCCCGCGCAGGTCGCCCCCGCGCCGGTGCAGCGCCAGGGACTGCTCGCAGCAGGACAGTGCCTGCTCATGGTCGCCGAGCACGGTGTGGTACCAGCCGAGGCTGTTGAGCGCGCTCGCCTGGCCGCGGACGTAACCGTCGGCCGTGGACAGCGCCAGCGCCTGCCGGGCGTGCGACACCGCCTCGGGCAGCCGCGTCTGCCGCTCGCGGACCCAGCTCATACCCAGATGGGTGTCGGTCTGGCCCACGGGGTCCGCCAGCTCGACGAACAGCGCCAGCGCCGCATCCAGCTGCGCCATCGCCCCGTCGTGGCGCCCGAGCAGCGCCAGCGCCCGGCCCAGGCCGCGATGCGTGTCGGCCTGCCCGGCCCGGTCGCCCAGGCGCCGCGCGGCGCGCACCGCCGCCTCCTGCGTGGCGGTCCAGTCGCGCCAGTGCCCCCGCCGCTGCAGGTACGTCGCCAGCGACCAGGCCAGCTGGCGGACGTGCACGTCGCAGCCCCAGGACTCGGCGGCCGCCACCGCGCCGACCAGCACGGCGTGCTCGGCGTCGAGCCACGCCTGGGCCTGCTCGATGTCGTCGAACGAGCGCACGGGCACCCCGGCTCCGGGCGACGCGAGCTCGATCGGGCGCCGCCCGGCCAGCAGCAGCCGGTCGGCGGCGAACGCCGTGTGCAGGTAGTGGTCGAGCAGCCGCTGCCGTGCCGCCTGCCGCCGGTCGTCCGGCTCGGTCGTCGCCAGCTCGGCCGCGTACGCCCGGAGCAGGTCGTGGCAGGTGTAGCGCCCGGGCTGATGCTGGACGACCAGATGCGCACCGACCAGCTCGGCGGTCGACCGCCGCGCCTGGTCGACCGGCACCCCGGCGGCCGCGGCCGCCGCGTCCAGCGTCCAGTCCGGTCCCGGATGCAGGCCCAGGAGCCGGAACAGCCGCGCGGCGGGCGCGCTCAGCAGCCGGTACGACCACGACAGCACGCTGCGCGGATCGGTGGCGCTGTCGTCGGCTCCGAGCGCGTCCAGCACCTCGCCCTCGCCCAGGTCACCGGCGATCCGCCGGAGCGGGAAGTCCGGCTGCAGCGCGGCACGCGCGGCGACGACCCGCAGCGCCAGCGGCAGCCCGGCACACCGGGCGACGATCTCGGCGACGGCGTCCGGCTCGGCCGCCAGCCGCAGCGGGCCCAGCCGCCTGGCCAGCACCTCCCGCGACTCCGCCGCCGTCAGCACGCCGAGGGTCACCGGGTGGGCGCCCTCGGCCACGACCAGGCCCGCCAGCCGGTCGCGGCTGGTGACCAGCACCATGGTGCCCGCCGAGCCGGGCAGCAGCGGCCGCACCTGGGTCGCGTCGCGGGCGTTGTCCAGCAGCACCAGCATCCGGCGCCCCGCCAGCAGGCTGCGGTACAGCGCGACGCCGGCCTGCTCGTCGGCCGGCACCCGGTCGGCGGGCACGCCGAGGGCGCCGAGGAATCCGCGTACCGCGTCGGCCGTCGCCAGCGCCGTGCCGCCCGGGTCGAAGCCGCGCAGGTTCACGTACAGCTGGCCGTCCGGGAAGCGGCGGGCCACCCGGTGCGCGAAGTGGACCGCCAGCGTGGTCTTGCCGACGCCGCCGGTGCCCACCACCGCCACCACCGTCGTGGCGCCGTCCGGGTCGTCGGGCAGCAGCGCGTGCAGGCGGGCCAACTCGACGCCGCGTCCGGCGAACCCGTGCCCGGCCAGGGGCAGTTGCGCCGGGGCCGGGACTGCCGGAGTCGCGGATCGGGGTGGGGCGGGATCGCTGTGCAGCATCGCGGCGTACCGGTCCTGCAGCCTCGGTCCGGGGTCCAGGCCCAGCTCCTCGGAGAGGCGAAGGCGCAGCCGGTGGTACGCGGCGAGCGCCTCCGGCCGCCGACCGGCCCCGTCCAGCGCCCGCATCAGCAGGTCCACCAGCGGTTCCCGGAACGGATGCCGGTCGGCCAGCGCCGCCAGCTCGGCCGTCACGTCGCGGGCGCCCGGCAGCGACAGCTCCGCCTCCAGGCACTCCTCCCAGGCCAGCAGGTGCCGCTCCTGCCAGATCCGGGCGGAGCGTTCGAGCCGGGGGCTGCCCAGCCCGGCCAGCGGCTCACCGCGCCACAGGCGCAGCGCCTCGCGGTAGACCTTCGCCGCCGCGAGCGGGTCCGGTTCCTGCCGGGCCTGGGCGAGCAGCTGCTCGAAGCCGTACGCGTCGATCTCGGCCGACTCCGGCCGCAGCAGGTAGCCGGAGCCGCGGGTGGTGATGAGGTCGGCGGCGGCGCCCGCGCCGGCCAGGTCCCGGCGCAGTCGGCCGACCAGGTCCTGCACCTGGCGGCGGGCGGTGGCCGGCGGGCGTTCCCAGACGGCGTCCACCAGCTCGTCGAAGGTGACCACGGCGCCCGCGCCGAGCAGCAGCGCGGCCAGCGCCCGCTCCTGACGGGGGCCGTTGAGACCGATCCGGCATCCGTCCGCGCGGACCTCCAGCGGGCCGAGCACACCGAACCAGATAGTCGTCAATATCCGCCGTCTTCCCTTGCGCCGTACATGTCCACATCAGATCACATCGGTCGGCGGTGATTCCTTCAGCCGTACGCGACCGCGGCACGGTGAGGATGAAACGAGGACGGGCCGAGGCCCGACGATCCTAGGCTCCCGATGATCCAATCCGGATCGCAGACAGATCGGATGCCCTGTGAGACAACATCTCGGACGGTTGACCGTGCTCGCCACGGCCGCGGCCGTGTCGATCGTGGCCGCGCCGGGCGCGGCCCACGCCGACATCACCACCGCGCAACCGGCGACGAGCACCGCGGTCGCCGTCATCACCGCCGACCCGGGCGCCAACGAGTGGGCCGGTACGACGGCGCAGGACGCGTACGCCACCGCCATGGCCCGCGCCGAGGCCTACCCCGACGAGCTGTCGATGCCGTACCTGGCCGACGGCGTGCTGTACTCGACCGTCACCGCCGCGGCGAGCACCACCGTGTCGTCGCTGGCCGGCAACTCGATCACCGTCTACACCTCCACCCAGCCGCCGAGCACGGCCGGGGACGGCGCCGAGGCCATCGAGCCGGTCGACGACCCGTACGCCGAGGTCAAGCCGCCCAACGTCGAGTCCGACCCGAACTCCGGCGACGACACCCTGCTCCGGTCGGCCGGCAGGGCGCTGGCGACGCCGCAGGTGGTGGGCGGCACCTCGCTGTACCCGACGAAGAAGACCGTCAAGTACAGCCTGAACGCGCTGATCGGCCCGCGCGACGAGGTGCTCGCCCTGACCGACCTGCCCGACAGCGGCGCGCTGCGCACCGCGTTCGTCGACGCGGAGACGAACCGGGTGGTGGTCAAGGCGGCCGCCGTGACCCAGCCGCTGCGCGAGGCGCTGGCCACCCGCTACGGCGCCGACCGGATCGCGCTGTGGCTGGTGCCGGGCTTCCCGACGCTGAGCGGAAAGGCGACCCGCCAGTCGGACACCAGCCCGTTCTACGGCGGCGCCTACTTCTCCACCTCGGTGGGCAGCTGCAGCACCGCGTTCGCCTGGACGCACCAGGGTGCCTCGTACATCCTCACCGCGGGGCACTGCACCAGCCTCAACGGCAGCGCGTACAACCCGACCACCGGCAAGATGGGCACCGTCACCGCCGACAACTGGAACAACACCACCGGCTCGGTGAGGGTGTACGGGCAGAGCTACTACGCCGGCGACGTGTCCACGATCAAGATGGGCACCAACCTGTTCTCCTGGGGCAACGTGTACCGGGGCGGCAGCAATTCGTCCTCGTCACGCAAGGTCACCTCGAAGTGGACCACCCTGTCGGGCCTGGGCGACCAGTACTGCGTGAGCGGCCAGGTCACCGGCGAGATGTGCGGCTTCCGGGTGATCAACCGGCTGGTGAACGTGCGCTACTCGGACGGCGCCATGCTGCGCAACGCCACCGAGGCGTACCGGTACGGCAACTGCACCCGGGGCGGCGACTCCGGCGCCCCGATCTACACGATCAAGAGCGACGGCAGCGTCGCGGCCAAGGGCGTGCTCAGCGGCGGCAGCACCAACACCAGCGGCAACTGCTACGACTACTTCTCCGAGATCTACCTGGCGGAGAAGTCGCTGCCCGGCATCATCAAGCTCGCCTACTGACCGGCGTGGCGCGCCACCCGGTGCGAGGGTGGGGTGCCGCGATCGGGGGCGTGAAAGGGCTGTTCGGCGCGGCGCGCCGGGCAGCCCTTTCACGTGTCCGGCCCGCCGCGGCGGCCGTACCGCGCTGGGACGAGGTCACCAGCTGGTTCGAGCTCGGCGACCCGCCCGGCGCGGAGAAGGCAGGCCCGCTCCCGCGGTCCATCCTCATCGGCTACGCCGGGAACGGGGCGGTGCTGCTCCGGGCGCCGGAGGTGCAGGGCATCGCCGACCTGCGGTCGGACCTGATCCACCGCCTGCGCCACACCAACCCCGAATGCCCCGGCCCACCCGCCGCATGAGCACCGCCACCACGTTTGGAAGGGGCCCTTCTACATCGGAAAGCGATAAGAAGGGTCCCTTCCTTACCTCTGGACGGTGACGACGGTGCCGTCGAGGCGGGCCTGCTCGGCGGCGAAGGTGGCCAGGTGCGAGTTCAGCGTCTGAGCAGGGCCCGACAGGATATGCCCGGCGTCGCCGGTGGCCACGGCGGCGACGAAGGCGTCCATCAGACCAGCGTCACCGCCGCCGTGGCCGCCCGCCGCGTCGGCCCCGCCGACGGTGCTGGGGTCGTGGCGGGTCGTCGCGCCGCTGACGAAGTCGTACACGGTGATGTCGTCGCCTTCGCAGACCAGCTCGCCGCGGGTGCCGAACAGCCTGGTCCGCCGGTGGCCGCCGGTGTTGAACGCGTTCATGGTGAACACCGCGCTGGCGCCGCCGTCGAACTCCATCGCGACCACCTGGTGGTCGACCACGTCGTTGTCGCAGGCGTACACGCAGCGCCCGTACGGCCCCTCGCGCAGCGCCGCGAGCAGCGCCTCCTCGGTGAACACCGGCGTGACCACGCTCAGCGGCCAGGAGTGCTGCCCCTGCGCGAGCCGCCCGCCGTAGAGCCGCTTCGCCGAGTACGGGCAGGCAGGCTCGACGGCGCAGTCCAGGCAGCGGTCGGCGGCGCCCTCGGGCCGGTGCTCGGGGCGGAAGTGCCGCAGGCCGCCGAAGCTGGACACCTTGGCGATGTCGCGCCCGACGATGTGCTGCAGCCAGTCGAGGTCGTGGCAGGACTTGGCCAGCAGCATGAAGCTGGACAGGTCCTGGCGGCGCCAGTTGCCGCGCACGAACGAGTGGGCCTGGTGCCAGAAGCCGACCGGCTCGTGGTGCTGCACCGACACGATCTCGCCGATCGCGCCCGAGTCGACCAGGTGCTTGACCATCCGGGTGTACGGCGCGTACCGCAGCACATGGCACACCGCGAGCAGCACCCCCGCCTCACGGACGGCGTCGACCACGCGTACGCAGTCGGCCGGGGTGGGCGCCATCGGCTTCTCCAGCATGATGTGCAGCCCGGCAGCGGCGGCGGCCAGGGCGGGCTCGACGTGCCCGGAGTCCTGGGTGGCGATGACGACCGCGTCGGCGTCCGGCCGGGCCGCGAGCAGTTCCCGCCAGTCCGGGTACCGGTGCTGCTCGGCGATGCCGTGCGCGGCGGCGAGGCGCTCGCGCCGGTCCGGGTCGGCTTCGGCCACGGCGACGACGCGGGCCCGGTCGGGGTGCGCCAGTGCCCACCGGGCGTACCCGGTGCCCCGGTCTCCGGCACCGATCAGCGCGAGCCGTACGGGTTCCATGGTCGCTCCTCCAGGCGCTGGGCTGCCCGAGGAACACTAGTAAGTGCTGACGACCTGAGCAAGGCTTACCGGCCACTCCACGCCGCCACCCGCCGCGCCTCCGGCGGTTAGGAAGGGACCCTTCCACATCGGATTCCGATAAGAAGGGCCCCTTCCTTACTTCAGGGCTAGCGGGTGGTGCAGAGGGTGCCGTTGAGGGTGAAGAGGGCGGGTGGGACGTTGGGGCCGGAGTAGCCGCCGACCAGGCCGATGTTGACGGTGGCTCCGGGGGCGATCACCTTGTTGAAGTCGGCGTTGCTGGCCAGGACCGAGGAGCCGGTCGAGGTCCAGGTGCCGTTCCAGCCGCTGTTGAACTGCTGCCAGGCGGTCGGCCAGGAGAACGCGAGGTTCCACGTGTCGATCGGGTTGGTGCCGGTGTTGGTGATGTCGATGCTGCCGACGTACCCGTTGCCCCAGTCGTTGACGTCGGCGAACGTCACCGCGCAGGAGGAGGCGGCCGGGGTGCCGGTCTGGAAGATGACCGGCGGCGAGGCCCAGGAGACCTTGCCGGAGCCGTCGCGCGCGATCACGTTGACGGTGTAGCGGGTGCCGGGCCGCAGGTTGTGCGCCGTGAACGTGGTGGCCGTGGTCTCGCCCCACTGCTCGGTGATGGTGCCGTTCTGCCGGTGGATCTCGTACTTCAGGCCGGTGCCGGCCGACGGGGCCCAGGTCAGGGTGGCGTCGGTGGCGGTGACCGCGCCGGCCGCGGGGCGGCCGGGGCGGGCCGGGCCGGTGACGGCGCCGGTCGGGCGCAGGACCAGGGTGGTCAGCGAGTACGGCGCGAGGGTGACCGAGGTGGCGCTGCCGGTCGTGGTGGTGATGGCGGTCGCGCCGTTGCCGTGGGTGAACACCTGCGCGGTGGCCGCCGGGGAGTAGCCCGTGTAGCTCAGGGTCACCGGCTTGGCGGCGGCCGGATCCTCGTTGACCAGCAGGACGGCCAGGTCGCCGTTGGCACGCCGGGCGGCGTGCGCCTTGACCAGCGGGTCGGAGGCGGCGGCCTTGACCAGCTGGTCGCCGGGCCGGGCGAACTTCGACAGCATCGCCAGCGCGTGGTACGGCGCGAACGGCGTGTTCATCGGGGGTTCGCAGACGCTGCCGTCGGTGGTGCAGCCGCCGCTGGACAGCAGGCCGAAGTCGCCGTAGTCGGGCTGGCCCTCGACGGTGGAGGTGGTGCCGATGCCGTTGTGGACGTTCCACCAGTCGATGGTGAAGACCCCGGCCGCGATCAGCGAGGCGTACGCGTCGGCGGCGAACAGGGCCCCGGGCTGGGTGTTCTGGCCGTAGCCGGCGTTGACCTCGGTGAGCGAGATGCCCAGGTCCTTGTGCGCGTACTTGGTGATCTGGTTGCGCACCAGCCAGACCGCGTCGGTGACGTGCGCGGTCTTGGACAGCGCGTCGGCCGCGCCGGAGCCGCCCGGGTACCAGTGCAGGATCACGAAGTCGACCGAGGGACCGGCGATCGACAGCACGACCTGGTTCCAGGTCCCGGCGTCGCCGCCCGCGACGATGCCGTCGGGCCAGTTACCGGGCGTGGTCAGCACCGCCCCGATCTTGATCGTCGGGTCGACGGCCTTCATGGCCTGGGCGAACTGCTTGACGTTCTCCGCGTACGCGGCCGGGCTCTTGTCCGCGTGGTCGTCCGCCTCCCACGCCGAGCCGTAGTGCCCGTTGCCGTAGAGCTCGTTGCCGATCTCCCAGTACTTCACGCCGTAGTTCTTCTCGATGTTGGCGTAGCGCACCCAGTCGGCGGCCTCCTGCGGGGTGCCGGTGCCGTAGTTGGCGATCACCACCGCCTGCGAGCCCGCGCGCCGCACTCCGGCCATGAAGTGGTCGAAGTCGGTGTTGGGCGCGACGTAGCCGCCGGGTGCGGTGTTGTCGCGCCAGTGGTAGATGTCGGAGTACGACCCGCCGGGGTAGCGCATGGCCTGCACCCCGGCGTTCTTCATCAGGTCGGCGACGGCGTTGGTGCCGAGTTCGGCGTCCCAGACGGCGTGGTTGACGCCGATCGCGGCGTCGCTGACGCTCTCCAGCCCGGCGCGGGCGTTGACGGAGACGGTGACGGCGGGGTCGGCCTGCGCCTGGGCGGGCGGGATGGCCAGGGTGGTGGCTACCAGCGCGAACGCCAGCAGCGAGGTCCGTGGTCTCATACGGTTGCGTCCTTATCGGGAGCGATGAATGGAAGCGCTCCCAAGCGTCGTATGAAGACCCCCGGGTGTCAATACCACCGTCTTTAAAGGATGGCGTCCCGACTAATCACCCTCGGCCAGCCGCGTCGCCGCGTCGCGGCCGGCCGTGTTGGCCCGGTCGAGGAAGTCGGCGATGAGGCGCAGCTGCTCCTCGTCGTAACCGGCGCAGATCTGGTCGAGGGAGGCGTTCATGCCCGCGTACAGGCCGAAGATCTCGGCGCCGCGGTCGGTCACGGGCCGCAGGGTGACCGCGCGCCGGTCGCTGGGGTGCCGGTCGCGCACGATCCACCCCGCCCGCTCCAACCGGTCGAGGATGCCGGTGAGCGTGGCCGGGTGCAGGCCGGCCTGGCGGGCCAGCGCGCTCGGGCTGATCGGCGCATGGCGGCTGATCACGTCGAGGCAGTCCAGGTCGACGTCCCTCAGTTCGAGCCGCCCCCCGACCTGCCGGTTGAGGATGGAGAGCTGATTGCGCAGGTCGCGCAGGGTGCGCTTGATACCCGCCGTCAACCGGCGCCGGTCGCGATCCGCACCTGTTACGGAAGTCATATTGTATGAACCTCGAACTCAGATAATACGATTCTCATATTGTACGAACTGAGCCGTCCACGGCGCGACGCTTCGCGCCGGAGAGGAAGCACCGTGCGACTCACCCTATTCGCCGCCACCGGCGGCATCGGCCGCCACATCCTGGAGCAGGCCACCGCCGCAGGTCACGAGGTCACCGCGGTCGTCCGCGACCCGTCGAAGCTGCCGCCGGGCGTACGAGCCGTGCGCGCCGACCTCAGCGCACCCGACGCGCACGCCCTCGCCGGGGCCGTGGACGGCGCCGATGCGGTGCTGTCGGGCCTCGGGCCACGGCGCCGTGCCGACTCCGACGTGACCGCCCCGGGCACCCGCGCCGTCATCGCCGCCATGCAGGCCACCGGCGTACGCCGCATCGTGGTGGTCAGCGCCGCGCCCGTGGCCACCGTCGCCTCGCCCGGCAACCCTCACCCGCCGCGGCATGACCCCGGCGACAGCTTCTTCGTCAAGTACCTCGGCGGGCCGCTGATCAAGGCGATCCTGCGCGAGCACTACGCCGACCTGGCCCTGATGGAGGACGCCCTGCGGGCCAGCGGGCTGGCGTGGACCTCGTTCCGGCCGCCCAGGCTCACCGACAAGCCGCTCACCGGCCGCTACCAGCTCGCCCTGGGCCGCAACGCGCCCGGCGCCTTCGCCAGCAGGGCGAACGTCGCCCACGCCATGCTCGACGCGCTGAACCGGCCCGAGACCATCGGGCAGGCCGTCGGCATCGCCGACTGACAGTGGCATGCCGCGCGCCCATCGGGGGTACGTCCCCGGGTGGCCGGTGCCGGCACCGGCCCCGACGAAGGGCACCGCCATGAACCCGATCAGAGGACTGTTCATCGTCGTCGCGGCGGCGGTCGCGGTGGCCGTCGCCACGCCCGCCGCCGCCCAGCCCTCCCCGAACGACCTCACCTACATGATCTCGGCGCACCAGGCCTATCTGGCCGGGATGGCCGCCGCGGACCTGGCCGCGCAGCGCGGCACCGCGGCGCAGGTCAAGGACCTGGGCAACCGGTTCCACGACGAGTACGCCAAGCTCGACGCCGACCTCACCGCGGTGGCCGACCGGGCGGGGGTGAAGCTGCCCGGCGAGATGACCGAGAACCAGCAGGCCGTCGCCGCCGAGCTGAAGCAGGCTACCGCCGGGGCGCCGTTCGACTGGCTGTGGCTGCGGACGCAGCGGGCCGCGACGGGCAACAGCATGAAGGACATCAGCCAGGAGCGGAACTACGGCAGCGACCGGACCGTCAAGGCGCACGCCGAGCAGGCCCTGAACGTCATCCGCGACCAGTACGTGGCGATCGACGAGGCGGGGGCGCAGCTCGGCGTGTGGCCTAGCCGGTAGCCGCGCGTTAACCCGGAGTTAGGCATCCGTCGATACCATCCGCGGATGCCGTCCCCGCAGTCGCACCACTTCGTCCTCAACGGATCCGACGATCTGACCTACCGGCTGGCCCAGCAGCTGTCCGACCGGTACCGCACCGACGCTGCCGGGTGAGTCGGAGCCCGGCACGACCGGCGACGGCCTGGACGACACGGCCCGGTCCCTGCTGGACCTGCCGCAAGACGACGACACCCGCGCCGCGACCCTGACGGCCCTGGACGGGCGCGACGCCGCCTGGTGGCTGCGGTTCGAACCGGAGCTGCGCGCGGCCGCCGACGCCGCCCGCCGAGCGGGGCGACGCAACAGGCTGCCCGGCAAGCTGCTCCAGGGCACCGCCGACGCACTCGACCTGGTGCTGGCGGGCTGCCACCCCGACGGGCGGCTGCGCGAGGCCGCCGCGATCCGGCTCGCCGGGCACCGCCGCCCCGCGAGCGCGGCCGTGCTCATGCTGCGCACCTGCGACTGGGCGCACCAGGTGCGCGCCGCCGCTCAGCACGCCCTCACGTCCGTGCTCACCGGGGTCGCCGACGACGGCCCGCTGCTGGTGCTCACCGTCGACCTGGCGGTGGCGCTGGACGGCCGCCTGCACGGCGGCTGGCTGCGCGGCCAGGTCGCGGACCTGCTGGCCGGGCTGTCCCCCGAGCAGCTCCAGCCGCTGCTGGCGGCCGGACCGGACCGGGTGCGCCGACTTGCTTACACGGCCGGTCTGGACCGGATCGGGGTCGAGCAGCTGCTCACGGCGGCCGGGCGCGACCGGGACACGATGGTGCGGCGCACCTGCGCCCACGCCGTGCTGGCCCGGGCCGCGACGGACCTGCCCGTGCTGCGCCGCCTGCGCGACAGCCGCAGTGCCCTGGTCCGCGCCGAGGCCGTCCGGCTGCTGGCGCGGCTCGGGGAGTTCGACGCCGATGCCGCGCTGACCGACCGGTATCCGCTGGTCCGCGAGGTCGCCCAGGCCGCCGTACGGCGGGCGGGCGGCGACCCGGTCGACCACTACCGCCGGCTGGCGGTCGGGCAGCCGCTGCCCGTCCCGGTGCTGGCCGGTATCGGCGAGACCGGCACACCGGACGACGCCGAGCTGCTCCGCGCGAACCTGGCCCACCCGTACGCCAGGGGACGGCTGACGGCGCTGCGCGGCCTGCGGCGGCTCGGTCCGGTCCCGGGTGAGCTGCTGCGGCCGCTGCTGGACGATCAGTCCGGGGCGGTGCTGCGCCTGGCCGTGCGGACCATCGCCGAGCAGCCGAGCGCAGGCTGGCAACCGCTGCGGGACCTGGCCGCCCCCGGTCGGCCGTCCGCCCACCGGATCACGGCGCTGCGGGCCCTGGACCGGACGTGATCCGTGGTGGACCCTCCGCACCGCGCTGGACTCGCTCACCGACCCTGACGACCGGATCCGCGAGCTCGCCAGGGCAGCCGTGCGGCAGTGGCCCGACGGCGCCCGGCTGCGGCACCCGTCCGACGAGGTACGGGCGGAGATCGCGGCGGCCCTGGACCGGGCCGAGCCGGTCGTCGGGCGCCAGCACACGGACCTGCTGCGCTTCATGGCCCGGGTCGGCGACCGCACCTCCCGATGACAGTGTGCGCACGGGTGGGGTCGTCCGGACGACCCCACCCGTGCGCGCCGCCGGATCAGAAGCCCTTGAACACCCGGCGGAGCAGGTCCAGGTCGGCTGCGCCCTCGACCGCGACCCCGGCCGGGGTGTGCTCGGGCGACAGGCGCCCGACGACCAGGCGCAGCCACGCCTCGGCCGGGAGGTGCAGCACGCCGTCCGGCTGCTCGGGCACGTCGCCGAGCACCACGGGGTCGGCCAGGTGCAGGCCCAGTACGCGGTGCGGTTCGGTCAGCTCCACCCGCACCTTCGCCTCGCGGCCCTCCAGCGCGGCGGGCTTGGCCAGCCAGGCGAACATGCCGCCGGTGAAGCCGAGCAGCAGCGGCACCGCCTCGGGGTGCAGCACGGCCGCCGGATCGGTGCCGACGCGTACGTCCCACGAGTGGAAGGTGAACTCGCTCAACCGCAGCCCGGCCGAGGTGGCCACGTCGACCGGGGCGGGCAGGAAGCCCAGGTCGACCCGCAGCTCCTTGCGGGTGGCAGGGTCGAGCTCCTCGTACCGGCGCAGCATCTTCTCGTTGGCGGTCACGTACGCCGTTGCCCGCTCGGTGCGCGACATGGCGTCCCAGCGCGCCCACACGCCCCGGTTGAACTCGATCCCCTTGTTGGGCTCGCCCGCCAGCGCCGCCTCCAGGGTGGCCAGGTGGATCTCGGCGCCGCTGCCCAGGTGGCTCAGCACCTGCGACACGTCCCATTCGGCGGACCCGGACGGTCCGGCCAGGCCGTCCTCGTCCAGCCCGGCCACGAGCGGAGCGAGGTGGTCGTAGCCGGACCGCAGCGCGGCGATCGCCGCGTCGGCGTTACTGGTCATCAGGTTCTCCCTCGTTCGGTCACGCTTACGCAACGCACCAACCCGCGGTCGGCGCGCGGCATTCCGCCCCGGCCGCCGGGTTTGCCCGGGACGCCGCAGCGGGTATCCAACGAGAATGAGCACCAGACCGACCTGGCGGGCGCACGAGCGCGAGGGCGAGCTGACCACCGCCGAACGCAACGACCTGCCCGAGCACGTGTTCGCGATACCGGACAAGCGGAAGCTGCCGCTCACCGACGCCGAGCACGTCCGCAACGCGCTGGCGCGGTTCGACCAGCTTAAGGACGTGAACGACGACGATCGGGACCTGGCCTTCGCCAACATCCTGGCCGCGGCGAGGCACTACGACGTGGACGTCGCCGAGACGAGCTGGCGGCAGCTCGGTCGCGAGCCGCACACCGCCGATCCCGCGAACCGCTGAGGGCGCGTCAGACGTCGGCGCCCTCGACCCTGGACGAGGCCAGTTCGCAGACGGCCACCAGCCGCCAGGTGATCTCGTCGGCGTAGCGCCAGAGCACGTCCTCGCCCTCGGGCAGAGTCCAGCCGAGCCCGCTGGCGGCGTCGACGAGGCCGTCGGCGTAGCTGGCGAGCTCGTCGAGGGTGGGCTGGCGGTCGTCGGGGGCGAGCAGGTCCCCGACCCGGGCGGTGAGCTGGTCGAGCAGGGCGCGCAGCCCGGCGTCGCGGGCGGCTGCGGCCCGGCCCGCGTCGCCGAGGCGGCGGGCGTAGCGGTCGAGCACGAAGCGTGCCAGCTCTGCTTCGGGCAGGTCGCGATCGATGCGGCGAGGCTGGTCCATGCGGGCGAGGCTAGGTGCGACTGGCGCCGGTGCCAACACCGTAGAGCGTTACAGATTGGCGAACCACCCGATCAGCCGGTCCGACGATGGCCGACCGGCTGCCGCGTCCAGACGCGACGGTGGGGTACGGGTGTGTCGGGCGGCGCAAAGAAAAGGCTCGTCGGGCGACCACGGGGGAAGTCGTCCGACGAGCGTGCCTTCACTATACGCCCCGGATGGCGTTGTGGCGCAAGGGGTCCGCCCGGGCAATGCTCAGGTTGACATGAGCTGCGGAATCGACGTGCCCCAGGCCGGTCGGCGGGTTCACCGTAATTGATTTGAAACCGGTCGGGCGGCCATCGCATGCTGGGGCCAGCACAGACTCGGCTGGGGGCCCTTCATGCGACTTCTTCGTGACCTATGGGCCACCTCGCCCCGCCGCACCCTGGTGGTGGCGGTGCTGATCGTGGCCGGTGCCGCCTGCGCCGCGCTCGCCTCGGCCCTGGCCGGGCCGGTGCTGGTCGACCGCTCCCCGCTGGCCTTCGCCGCACTGTCGGTGTCGCTCGCCGTCGTCGTGCTCGGTGACCTCGTGGTCGGCCTGATCATGGCGAGGCTGACCGCGGACTGGGCCGCCGACGTGCGCCGCCGCCTGTGCCGGGTCGCGTTCGGGCAGAGCCTGCCCACGCTCGAGGTCACGCCCGTCGGGGAGCTGCTGGACCGGATCGACGGCGACGTCTACCAGGTCGCCTCCCAGCTGCGCAGCAGCGGCATCCGCATCGCGCAGGCGGGCTGCGTCGGCCTGCTGTCGACGGTGACCGCGCTGTTCGTGTGGTGGCCCGCCGGGGTGGCGATGCTCGCGCTCACCGCCGCGCTCGGCTACTCGCTGCGCGAACCCGCCCGCCGCATCGCCCCCGCCCGCATGGACGAGGAGGAGGCCTGGTCCGACCTGGCCGCGGTGATGGAGGAGTCCGTGCACGGGCAGGACGACGTGCGCACCAGCCTCGGCCGCCCCTACGTGCTGCGCCTGTACGCCCGCCGCGCCGCCGAGGTGCTCACCCGCGGCCGCCGGGTGTGGCGCCTCTCCTCCAAGGTCAACACCATCGCCTCGGGGGCGACCCGGGCCGGCATCGGCGCCGTGGTGCTCGCCGGGGTGTGGGCGCTGACCACCGGCCGCGTCGACACCGCCCAGCTGACCGGGGTCTGGCTGCTGGCGCTGGCCTTCGGCGGCACCGTCGAGCAGGTCAGCCGCATGCTGCCCGAGCTGCAGTACGCGCTGGGCGCCTGGGCCCGGGTGCAGCTGCTGCGCGATGTGGCGCAGGAGCCGGCCGGCGGCGCCCCGCCCAGCACGGGCGAGATCGCGGTACGCGGGCTGACCTTCCGGTACGCCGCCGACTCCCACCGGCCCGCGCTGCGGGAGGTCGACCTGACGTTCGCGCCGGGGCGGTCGTACGCGCTGGTCGGCCGGACCGGATCAGGCAAGTCCACCCTGGCCAAGATCCTCACCCGGGCCGTCGACGTGCCGCGCGGCACGGTCACCCTCGGCGGCGTCGACCTGCTCGACCTGGACCTGGAGGCGCTGCGCCGCTGGATCGCCGTGGTGCCGCAGCGCACCGAGATCCTGGCCGGCACCCTGGCCGAGAACATCGCCCTGTTCGACCCGGCCCTGACCGGCGCCGCCGAGCGCGCCGTCGAGGAGCTGGGCCTGACCGCGTGGGTGGCCACCCTGCCCGACGGGCTGCAGACCCGCCTCGGCGAGGGCGGCCACGTGCTGTCGGCCGGGCAGGAGCAGCTGGTCGCCTTCGCCCGGGTGCTGGTACGCGACCCGCGCGTGCTCATCCTCGACGAGGCCACCGCCCGGCTCGACCCGGTAACCGAGGGCCAGGTGCAGCGCGCCGCCGAACGGGTGATGCGCGGGCGCATCGGCATCGTCATCGCCCACCGCCTGTCGTCGGTGCGCGCCTGCGACGAGGTCGTGGTGCTGGCCGACGGCGAGGTGGTCGAGTCCGGACCGCTGCGCGAGTCGCGCCGCTTCGCGCAGCTGCTGGCCAGCAGCCGCATCGGCCTGGCCGACCCGGTCGAGGCCGCCGTCGTGCCCGCCCAGACCGGTGGCGGGCTGGTGCTGGCCACCGAGTACGGCCTGGACGGCCCGCGGGCCGCGACCGCCGTGCTCGACGACGAGGTCGTCGCGCCCGACTCCCCCGCGGCCCTGGTCGACGAGGTGGCCGCCACCCCGCCGCCGAAGGCCGACCCGCCGCCGCTGCCACCCGCCCCGCGCGTACGCACCCTGCGCGAGATCTACCGCCTGATGGTCAACGACCCGCGCTTCGGCCTCGGCTCGGTGCTGCTGTTCCTGGTCATGGTCCTGCTCGGCCTCGACGGTGCGATCCTGCCCTGGTTCTGGGCCGACCTGGTCGACGGCACGGGCAGCCCCTGGTGGCCCGCGCTCGGCATCGCCGCGGCGCTGGTGCTCACCGTCCCCACCACGTACTACACCGCGATCTGGTTCCCGGAGTGGTGGGTGCGCCAGATGCTGCGCATCAACCTGCGGCTGGTGCACGGCCAGACCGGCCCCCGCCGCGTCAGCGCGCACACCCCGGCCGAGGTCGTGGCCCAGGGCGGCGACAACGAGCGGGTGGTGATCCTGGCCGACAACCTGATCGACCAGTTCATCTGCCTGATCGCGATCGCCGCGATGACGCTGGTGTCCGGCTCCTACATCCCGGGCCTGTTCTTCGCGGGCACGATGGTGGTGTCCGGCCTGACCGCGGCCCTGTTCGGCCCGGTGCTTAAACGGTCGGCGGCCAAGACCGTAGCGGCGCGGGCCACGTTCGCCACGTTCCTGGTGTCGTCGCTGTCGTCGGCGCGCACGGTCAAGCTCGCCGGGGCGACCCGGCCGGTGCTGGCCCGCCTGGCCGACCTGGACACGGTACGCAGCGACAGGCAGCGCCGCGAGATCGCCACCCAGGTGTGGTCGCGCTCGACCCCGGCGATCCTCAGCGGCCTGCTGCCGATCGGCGCCTGGGCGCTGTACATGGCCGGGCAGGTCCCCGCCGCCACCACGCTGATCGTGGTGTCGACGCTGGGCGCGGCGCGCTGGTTCGCCTGGACCACCGCCTCACTGCTGTCGCAGCTGCCCTCGGCCCGGGTCTGGACGGGACGGACCGTGGCCATGGCGGGCACCGGCGCGTACTCCGCGTCCGTGCCCGGCGTGGACCTCTCGGCGGGCACGGCGCCCGGCCCGGACGCCGTGCCCCGGCATCCGCTGCGGCAGCTGGACCTGACCGGGTTCACCGCCGTGCACGAGGACGGCACGGTCGGCGTCAGCGACGTCGACCTGACCGTGCGCCGGGGCGAGCTGGTGCTGGTCGTGGGCCCGGTCGGGTCGGGCAAGTCGTCGCTGCTGCGGGCGCTGGCCGGGATCGTGCACCACCGCGGGGCGCTGTCCTGGAACGGCGACCGGGTCACCGAGCCGGAGCTGTTCCTGCGCCCCAACCAGGTCGGCTACGTGGCGCAGCTGCCGCGGGTGCTGTCCGGCACGGTCAGCGAGAACATCCGGCTGGGCCACGAGGTCGACGCGGCCGCCGCGGTCTCGACGGCGCAGCTGGAGCACGACCTGGCGGCGGCGGGCAGCGGACTGGAGCTGCTCATCGGGCACAAGGGCACGCGGCTGTCCGGCGGGCAGCTGCAGCGGCTCGCGCTGGCCCGGGCCCTGGCGCCCGGTACGGAGCTGCTGCTGGCCGACGACGTCTCCTCGGCCCTGGACGTGACCACAGAGCTGGCACTGTGGGCGGCGCTGCGCGGCTCCGGCGTGACCGTGGTCGGTTCGACGTCCAAGCGGGCGGCACTGGCCCAGGCCGACCGGGTGGTGGTGCTGCACGGCGGCCGCCCGATGGCGCAGGGCACCTGGGCCGAGCTCGAGGACCGCTGGGGCCACCTGGCGGGCTGACCCGGGAGAGTTTCGAAAGTAACATCGATGGACGTCACAGTTCGGGGCCGATAGCCTGCTCCGAGCAGCGTTCCACGCCGACTGGTCCTCCGTGCTTCACCACGGCGTCATACCGCTGTCCCCGCCCGGACAGCGAGTGCCTCCACGCTGCTGTCGATCCTGCCAGGAGGCGTGATGCAGCAGACAGCGAACCTCATCGTCAACCCCGGTGCCGACGCCACGAGCGGCGGCACCGGAACCCCCGGCCCGGTCAGCGGCTGGACCACAGTGGAGGGTGCCGCGGCGGTCGTCGCGTACGGCACGAGCGGTTATCCGACCCCGACCGGCCCCGGACCGGCCGACCGGGGGGCGAACCTCCTCAGCGGCGGCAACTCCGCCCGCACCCGGCTCAGCCAGACGGTCACGCTGCCGCTGACGGCGCAGATCGACGCGGGCGCGGTCCGGTTCGACACCGGCGGCTGGCTGGGCGGCTACGCCGCGCAGGACGACGGCGTACGGCTGTCGGTGGAGTTCCTGTCCGCCACCGGGCAGCCCCTGGCCCTGGTCGTGCTCGGCCCGGTCACCGCCGCCGAGCGGGGCAGCGCCACCGGCCTGCTGCGGCGCGGCCAGACCGGCACCGTGCCGCCGGGCAGCCGTACCGCCCGGGTGCTGCTGCTGTTCACCCGCGACGGCGGCACCGCCAACGACGGCTACGCCGACAGCCTGTGGCTCACCCTGTCGACCGCCGCGCAGCCCAGCGCCAACCTGATCGCCAACCCCGGCGGCGACGCCGGACCCGGCGGCACCGGCGCGCCCACGGCCACCGTCCCCGGCTGGACCCACCTCGAAGGCGGCGCGGCCGTCATCGCGTACGCCACCGGCGGCGGCTACCCCACCAGCGGCACCCCCGGCCCGAGCGACCGGGGCGCGAACTTCTTCGGCGGCGGCAACTCCGCCCGCAGCCGCCTCGGCCAGACCGTGAGCCTGCCCGACCCGGCCGCGATCGACGCGGGCACCACCCGCTACGACGCCGCCGCCTGGCTCGGCGGATACCTCGACCAGACCGACACCGCCCAGCTGTCCGTCGCGTTCCGCAACGCGGCCGGGACCACCCTGGCGACGGTCGTGCTCGGCCCGGTCACCGCCGCCCAGCGCGGCAACGCCACCGCGCTGCTGCAGCGCACCGCCACCGGCACCGTGCCCGTCGGCAGCCGCACCGCGCAGGTGGAGCTGCTGTTCACCCGTGCCGGCGGCACCTCCAACGACGGCTACGCCGACTCCCTGTCCCTGACCGTCACCCCCGGAGGTGCCTGATGCCCACGCTCGACCGCCGCACCCTGCTGCAGGCCGCGCTGGGCGCGGGTGCGCTGACCACCGCCTGGCCGCTGTTCGAGCAGCTCGGGCCGCAGGCCGCGTACGCCGCGGCAGCCGCGCTCGGCGCCAGCTGGGACGCCGCCCCGTTCACCGTCGGCGTCGGCTCGGGCGACCCGCTGCCCACCAGCGTGGTGCTGTGGACCCGGCTCGCCCCCGATCCGCTGGCCGACGTACAGCCGCTGCCCGACATCGTGCAGGTCGACTGGCAGGTGGCCACGGACTCGGGCATGTCCGCGATCGTCGCGTCCGGCTCGGTCCCGGCGTCGGTGACGCTGGGGCACAGCGTGCACGTGGCCGTCGACGGCCTCACCCCGGGACGGCGCTACTGGTACCGGTTCCGCGCGCTCGGGCAGTACAGCCGGACCGGTCGGACCAGGACCGCCCCGGCCGGCTCGGTCGCCTCGGTCCGGTTCGCGTCGCTGAACTGCCAGCACTACCAGTCCGGCGAGTACCCCGGCCTGCGCGACCTGGCCGCCGACACCAACCTGGACTTCGTCGTCCACCTCGGCGACTACGTGTACGAGGGCTCGGAACTCGGCACCGCCTACACCCTGGCCGACTACCGCAAGCTGCACGCCCTCTACAAGGGCGACCCGCTGCTGCGCGACCTGCACGCCGCCCACCCGTTCTACCTGACCTGGGACGATCATGAGGTCGTCAACGACTACTCCGGCTCGCGCGGGGCGGCCACCTTCGTCGCCCGCCGCGCCGCCGCCTACCAGGGCTGGTACGAGCACCTGCCGCTGCGCATCGACGGCGCCGACTCCGCGCTGCCCGACCCGCAGCTGTACCGGTACCGCCAGTGGGGCGACCTGCTGGAGCTGGTCATCCTGGACCTGCGGCAGTACCGGTCGGAGCAGAACGTCACCGGGGGCACCATCCTCGGCGCGGCGCAGAAGCAGTGGCTCAAGAGCCGGATCAGCGGCCGCAGCGGCGGCTGGCACTGCTGGGTCAACTCGATCTTCCTGAGCCAGCAGAGGAACCCCGACGGCGGGTACCTGTTCACCGACCAGTGGGACGGGTTCCTCGCGGAGCGCAAAGAGGTGCTGACCTACGCCCAGCAGGCGGGCATCGCCGACTTCGTCACCATCACCGGCGACTGGCACAGCGCCTTCGTCCAGGACGTACGCCCCGACTTCGACAACCTGGCCGCGCCCGTGATCGGCACCGAGTTCGTGGCGCACTCGACCACGTCCAGCGGCTACTCGGCGAGCTGGAACGCGACCAACGGCCCGCGCCTGGGCCAGGTCAACCCGCACCTGCAGTACTTCGAGGGCAACCGCTACGGCTACGACCTGTACGAGGTCACCCCGCTGCGCTGGACCACCCGCCAGCGCATGGTCGCCGACCGCACCAACCCCAGCGCCGCCGTCACCACCCTGACCAGCTGGCACGTCGACCGCGGCCGGGCCGGCGCCTACGAGGACCCGGCGACGAAGGGCTCCGCCGCCCAGTACCGCCGCAACCCGTAGCTGCGCTGATGAGGCGAGATCCCGGTCACCACGTTCCGGCCGAGATCTCGCCTCATGGACCTCATCTGATTTGGGCTACACCGCATATGGTGTGGCCACACCATATGCGGTGTAGGTCGTGGACCGATGGTGGCGTCTGTCAGTCGGCCAGCGCGAACTCAAGCTGCTCGACGGCCATCCGCACAGCCGCGTCGACGGCGTACTCGTAGTGGTCCATCGCGCGCGGGTGGAGGTCGCCGCTGGCGTGGCCGAGCAGCGTGACCTGGAGCGGGCCGACCCGGGCCTCATACTCGTCGAGCGCCTTGTGCGCAGCGGCAAGCGCGATCGCCGGGATGGCGTCGGACTCGGCCGGGGACAGCCTCGGCGCCAGGCTGGCGTTGGCGAAGCCGTCGGCCAGGGCGACGTGACGCGCTGCGGCGGGGGTGACCTCAATGGTCACCTCCACCTCGGCCCAGCCGTCGCTGGACACCGGGTTGCTGAGCCGCACCACCGGACCGGTCTCGGTGAAGGTCACCCACTCGGCGACCATGCGGTGCGGCAGCTGGTCGATCGCCTCGCGGATCGCCCGGCTGGTCGCGGCCTGCATCGCGCCCCAGCCCGAGTCGACGATGTGCAGGTAGTGCTTGACCAGCACGACGCGCAGCGGCCCGGTGCGGTACTCCTCGTGGGCCAGGGTGTGGCGAGCACCCTTGAGCGCCCCGCGGGTCAACTCGGCGACCCAATTCGAGTTGGCGAGGTCCTCCCGCAGGGACTCCTCGTGGGGACCGCGGGCGTCGAGGAAGTCGTCGGCGACGGTGAGGCTGCTCTCGGCAGCGGGCTCGACGTCCACGGTGACGCGGACGCCCTGGTAGCAGCCGATTATCGGCCGGTTCGTGACCCTCACCATGGACGGAGGGTAGCGGTTCCGGTCAGCGAACGCGCGTCGTTAAGAAGGGCCCCTTCTACTACGCAATGCGATGAGAAGGGGCCCTTCCTTACCTCGGGTCAGGCGAAGGAGTAGCGGAGCAGGACGTAGACGTCGGCGGTGGGGTCGCGGCGGACCACGTCGTCGTCGGCGGGCAGGGTGATGACGGCGGTGGCCGGGTCGTCGGCGAGGCCGTCGGTGAGGGCGGCGGCCAGGCCGGCCGGGGCCTGGGCGGCCAGCAGGTCGGTGCCGTCGACGGCGTACAGCTCGACCTTGTCGATCTGGACCGTCTCGTCCTTGGCGAAGTAGGGCAGGTGGACGGCGGTCAGGTCGGCGGTGAAGTCGGCCTCGCCGGTGGTGAAGGCGTGCCACTGGGCCGGGAAGTCCTGCCGCAGGCTCAGCAGGCGGACCAGGCCGGAGGTCGACGCTTCGGTGACCAGCTCCTCGACCCGGTCGACGGCCTTGCCGCGCAGCTGCGCGCCGCCGTCGCGGGCGGTGTAGCGCACCGTCAGCACGACGTCGGAGATGGTGCCGTAGTCGAACTGGCGGTACTTCGCGGGTAGTTCGAGGCGCCAGGTGCCGACCGCGCCGCAGCCCTCGAACGGCAGGAACCGCTCGTCGCGCAGGTTGGTCTCGAACAGGCCGCTGTCGGCGCTGGCGCCGCTGGTCACCACCGACTGCACGGTGCCCTCGTAGTCGAGGAACCGGCCGTCCTCCCCGGACTGGCGCGCGTACTCGCCCTCGCTCAGCAGCGCCGAGGTGCGCACCGAGCTGCGCAGCAGCGACGCGGTGCAGTGCACGCTGGTGTACGGCCCGGTCACCGCCGGGACGGTGACGCCGACGCTCTTGATGCGGCGCAGGTAGTGGCCGGGGGTGTCCAGGTCGTACAGCCACTCGGGGACGGTGAACTCGCAGCTGCCGGTGGCGCGCAGGCGCAGCAGCGCGACCGGGTCGAGCTGGGCCAGCGACACGTGCTTGGTCAGCTCGTACTCGCGCTTGTTGTGCTCGTGGTAGGCCAGCTCCATCCGCTTGACGTCGAGGTAGAGCGCCTCGCCCGACAGCAGGCCCTTGCGGCCGCCGTCCCAGTAGTCGAACCGGACGAACGACTGCCCGTCGAGTTCGGGGCGCATCAGCTCGCGCTTCATCGTCTGCTCGGCCTTGCGGGCCAGGTCCGAGGCCATCCGGTACGCGTCGAAGTAGCGGCGCGACAGCTCGCCCTGCATCCAGTGGTACAGGTCGGTGCCGGTGAACTTGTCGGCCAGGAACGCGTCGACGGCCTTGGCGTTGTCGATCTGCGCCTTGTGGGTCTCGTACTCGTGGCGGGTGATCTGCTCGCGCAGCAGTGCGCCGACGAGCTGGCGGCCGTTCTGCATCAGCTCGTGGGCGGCGGCGTTGGACTGCTGGATCCAGTCGCCCACGCGCCGCTCGTACCCGGCGATGCGGGCGACCCGGTTGCCCTGGTAGGTCTCGGCGTCGCCCTCGGCCCGGTCCTTGCCGGCCAGGATCCGGCCGACGGCGGCCAGGGCCGGGCCGCCGAACTCCAGGTGCCCGCCCATGCCCCAGAACGCGAAGTCGACGCCGAGGTTGGGCAGCATGCCCAGGACGCCGAACAGCTCGTCCTTGTCGGTGGCCGACTTCTGCTTGGCCCGCGCGGCGGGCTGGTGGACGTTGAGCTCGGTGTGCTCGTTGGCGATCAGGCGCAGCCGCCCGGCCCCGGTCGCGCCGGTGTCGGACTTCGGGTCGGCGTTGCCGAACAGGGGCGGCGGGTTGTCCTCGGCCAGCGCCACGTCCTTGTCGTAGGTCTCGACGAGGTTGCCGTACACCTCGTCGAAGTTCTCCTCGGTCAGCTCCGACCGGGTCAGGGTGACCGTGCGCAGCTGCTCCAGGGCCTGGGCGTCGCCGCCGAGCAGCAGCTGGAAGTGGCGGTACCGGTCGAAGATCGCCGCCCGGGACCGCAGCAGCCCGGCGGCGGGCTCCTCGGCGTCCTTCCACTGCAGGAACTTGACGTCGCGCAGCCGCTCCTGCACCGCGATGTCCTGGGTCTGGCGCAGCCGGGTCAGCGCCTCGGCGTCCTTCTTCTCCAGCGCCGACAGCAGCGTGCCGCCCAGCGAGCGCACCTCGCCGGCCAGCTCCAGGGACTTCTGCAGCATCAGCGTGGCGCGCACCGGCGACAGCGGCTGGTGCAGGCCCGCGACCAGCGAGCCGATGTCGATGCCCGCGGCGGCGGCCTTGACCAGCATGCCCGGGTCCAGCGGCGGGTCGAACAGGGCGAGCTGGCGCACCACCCCGGCGATGTTCATGCAGTTGCGGATCTTGAACAGCCGATCGGCGACAGTGTCCCAGTACGTCATCAGCTTGTCGTTGTGCGGCACGCAGAAGTACGGCGTGGTGCCGAGGCCGAACAGCGGCCCGGACGCCTCGCCGCCGCCGGACCCCGACGGCAGCACCAGGTTGAACGGGAAGGTGCCCTCCAGGGTCACCTGCGCGTTGCTGAACGGGTCCAGCTTGGCGGCCTTGAGCTGCCGGTAGTTGCGCGGCCGGGCCACGCCGCGCGGCGGCACCCGCTGCGGCCGGGGCCCGAGGATGTTCGCGGCCAGCACGTAGAGCTGCGTCGCCTCGTTGATGGTCTCGACGGTGTCCTGCTGGAACAGGCTGTCGCCCCAGGCGATCAGGTTGTCCAGGTAGCGCATGACGACCCAGTACTCGTAGGCCATCGGGCGGGTGCGGGCGACCGCGTGCGGCTGGAACGGGTTCTTGCGCACCGCCTCGTACCCGGCGAGGATCAGCTCCTTCTCGGCCTTCTCGGCGGGCGTGCACTGGTCGGCGGGCTTGCCGAGCAGCTCCAGCAGCTCCTCGATCTGCTTGCCGCCGACGCCCTGCCGGAACCGCAGGAACCGCCAATACCGCTCGGGCGCGGGCTTGGACACGTCGTCGGTGGTCGGGTCGAACACGAAGTGGAACCAGCGCTGCGCCTCCGGGTACCGGCCGACCGACGACAGGTGCGCCGCGATCAGCGTCGGTACGTGGAAGAACAGCTCCCAGTTGTAGTTGGCGTACGACCCGCTCTCGGCCACGTCGAGGTTCTTGTCGTGGTACGACACCCGGACGGTGTTGTCGCTGACCACCGGCGCGTACGTGGCCGCGAAGAACGACTCGTGCAGCGCCTCGTGCGCCTTGACGTCGAGCATCCCGGCGGTGGAGCCCTGGTTCAGCAGCTCCACCAGCTTGTCGACGTACGGGTGGAAGTGGTTGTCGAAGTCGTAGGAGATCCGCATCTCCTGCGCCAGCAGCACCTCGATCGCCTTGACGGCCTTGGTCGTCAGGTGGTCGTGGAAGCCGACATCGGTGTACTTGGCCATCGCCCGCTCCTCAGCGCAGCCCGGGCGCCTGCTGGGCGCCGATGGAGTTGGCGGCGCCGACGGCGCGGCCGTTGAACATGACGGTGGACTTGTCCAGCAGGCCGGTGCGGATGGTGTGCTCCTGCAGCACGTCGGTGCGCAGCTTCAGCGGCCCCTCCAGCGGCTCCGGCGGCCGGGGCAGGGTGAACTCCGGGATCACCTCGTAGCGCGGGTCGGGCTTGAGCTTGAGGTTCGGGATCTCGCGGAACCGGTCCGGCCGCTCGAACCGGCCGTGCGGGGCCTTCTTCTCCAGCGGCACCCACGACTCCTGCGGCGTCACGTAGAACACGTGCCGGCGGTCCTGTACGAAGAACGGCGCCTGGTACGGCTCGGTCATGCCGTGCTGCATCGGCTGCACCACGCCCGCCAGCGGCGAGCGGTTCAGCACCGTGTGCTCGTCGGAGTCGTACCCCTTGGACAGGTGCATCGGATCCCAGTAGGACGCCTTCAATCTGCCGGAGACGACCTTGACCTCCCGCTGGCGCAGCACGTAGTCCATCAGGTAGTCGCTCGTGGTCAGCGGCTCGGGGTCCTCGCTGCTGCGTACCGGCATGCTCCGCGGCTGGTAGAGCTTGAAGTAGCCGCCCCAGCTGCTGTCGTAGTGCACCCGCACCAGCAGCGAGCCGCCCTTCTCCCAGGAGCTGAGTTCGAGCTTGGCCCGGTCGAACAGCCCGGCCGGGTGGGTGCCCAGCGACAGCGGCTCCTCCGGGTTCGAGCTGCGCGGCGCCTGCCACTTGCCGCCCCAGTACTCACTCCAGTAGAGCTGCGCGCCGACCGGCGTCTTGGCGACGGTGACCAGGGTGCTCACCGGCATGTCGGCCAGCGTGGTGGCCGGTGCGGCCGTCGACGGCGCGGCCTGCTCCACCTGCCGCTGGGCGACCGAGGTCCAGAACAGCAGCAGCCGGCCCTGCCAGACCACCGGCAGCACCGGGGCGTCCTCGATGTCCAGGCCGATGCGCTCCCACGCCGACCAGGTGAGGTTGGCCTGGCGGCGGTAGAAGTACTTGCGCCGGGTCCCGGCGGTGCGGCCGATGACGTGCACGACGTCGTCGGCGCGGGTGCCGGACTCGGCCTCCTCGACGTACATGCCGACGATCTCCAGGCGGGCGACCTCGCCGAGCTTCTCCAGGTAGTGGTGCAGCGACTCGGCGGCGGTCTCCTCGGTCAGGTCGGACTGCAGCAGCTCGCTCTCCAGCTCCTTGAAGAACGGCGACTTGTCGTCGCGCAGCACCGGGTCGAGCCAGTTCTCCGGCCACAGGTAGACCTTGCGGTTGGCCTCCCACACCCGGTATCGCTTCATCCAGTCCCAGCGCTTGGCCTTGATCGACGAGACCGCGACCCGGCTCTCCAGGTTCAGCAGGCAGCGCTGCACGAACAGCTGCACCGCCGACAGCGCCAGCCGGATCCGCGAGGTCTGCATGCACGGCTCCATCTCGACGTCGAGCAGGAAGAACTCGAACAGCCGGTCCGGGGTGTCGATGTGGTCGGTCAGCGGCGACCGGCGCATCCGGTCCAGGATCAGCGCCACCAGCGCGTCGCGCTGCTGGTCGCGCAGGTCGTCGTTGATGGGGCGCAGCACCTCGTACCAGGCGGCGTCGTCGTACTGGGCGCGCAGGGCGCCCTGCAGGTCGCGCACGTGCTGGCCGGTGGGCTCGTTGGTGATCGCGGCCAGCAGCGGCTGGGGCGGCAGCCGCAGCGCCGCGGCGGTCGCGAACACCTCCCGCACCCGCGCGAACGCGGCCACGTCCGACAGCGACGCGGTGGTCAGGCCCAGATGCGTCAGCACCGCCGCCAGCGCCCCCTCGTCCCAGCCGGTCACCCGGGTACGCAGCAGCGTGCCGTCGGCGGCCGTCACGCCCGGGTCGGCGAGCACGCTGACCAGCGAGTCGTCGCGCACCTTCAGCTCGGTGCGCAGGGCACCGAACACCAGCACCCGCCGCACGGCCGGGAACAGGGCCTGTGCGGCGGCCAGCCCGGCCGGGCCGGACTGCACGGCCACCGGCACGTCCGGCAGCCAGCTCGGGCCGCCCGCCAGGGCGAAGTGGCGCAGCTCGGCGGGGCTCAGCCGCAGCAGCTCGGCCAGCCCGAACACCTTCAGCAGGCGCAGGTAGGTGCGGGAGAACCGGTCCAGCTGCGCGGCCGGGAACAGGGCCGGGCCGGGGATGACGTCGCGGGCCAGGCCGGGGCTCTCCCAGCGGACGGTGGCCCGTACCGTCGGGTCGGCCGAGGCGACGGTGACCGCGACCTCGGTGAGCAGGCCCGCGGTCAGCTCGATCGGCTGGGTGTTGCGCCACACCCCGGCGGTCTGGGTGACCGCCACCGGCGCCCCGCCGACGGTCAGCGTGACCGTGCCCGCGGTCTGCACCAGCAGGTGGTAGAAGCCGGACGCGGGCGGGTCCAGGTGCCAGCGGTGCGTGCCCGGCGCCAGCGCGGCCGCGGTGCCGGGCTGCTCGACGCCGAGCAGGTCGTCCACGGCCGGGCCGGTGCCGGCGGCGCCGTGCAGCAGCGCCGCGTCCTCCAGCAGGGCGCGGGCGGCGGCCGGGGTGGTCTCGGCCAGCGTGGCGATCGTCTGCCGGACCTGGCGCAGCTTCAGCTCCCGCCGCAGCGTGGGCAGGAACGAGGCGGTCAGCGCCGCGAACCGGTCGGGCAGCGCGGTGGTCGCGTCGGCGAACGTGTCGTAGAGCGGGCGCAGGTCCGGGTAGCGGGCAAAGAACGTCGCGTACCCGGCGCGGGTGGCGTCGCGCAGGGCGGTGGCGGCCGCGTCGAACCCGGCGGGCAGGCCCGGCGCGGCCAGCAGCGCGGTGTGCGCGGCGTCGGTCATCAGGCCGCGGTATGTGAGCGTCTTGGCGAAGTCGTCGTAGGACAGCGCGGGGGCCAGTGCCGTCGTGGCGGCGGGCAGGTCACCGCCGTTGTCGTACGGCACCGACACCGCCGCCGCGCCGGTGAGCAGCCCGAAGAACGTGTCGGCCGTCGGGGCGCCGTACACCAGGGCGAACTTCGACTTGGCGACCTCGCCGGTCGGGTCCTCGCCCACGGCGTGGTCCCGCTCGACCTGGCTGAGGTCGGCGCGCAGCCGCCGGGCGAAGGCGAGCACGTCGGCCGGGGTCGGCGACGACTTGCCGGTCGGGTCCTCGTGCCGCAGGAAGTACGCCAGCCGGGGCAGCTTCACGCCCGCCTCGGCGACCAGCCGGGCCAGCGCGACGAACCGGGGCAGCGGCGGGTCGACCGCGGTCAGCGGGCCGAACGGGTCGATGCCGGACAGGTCGCGCAGGGTCACCAGCTCGGCGATGCTGAGCTTCAGCTTGCGGGCCAGGTAGGCGTACCGGTACACCGCCGACACCGTGTCCAGCGTCAGCGGGGTGGCGGCGGTGTAGCCGAGCGCGGCCGTGATCGCCGCGTACTCCCCCGGCGTGACGCCGACGGCGGCGGTGACGCCCACGGCGTGGTCGGCCAGCTTCGCGGTCGCGTCGGTGAGCACCGCGCCGGTCGGGCCGGGCTTGAACGCCGGGTCCAGGTTGAGGATGCCGGGGCTGAGGAACAGCTGCCGGTACAGCGAGTCCGCGCCCCGGGTGCCGATGGGGGCGACGCAGGCCAGCAGCTTGGTCAGCTCCTTCTTCGGCGCGGCGGGCAGCTCGGCCGACAGCGCCACCACGTGTGCGAGCCGTTCCAGCAGCGTGGCCCAGCCCTGGTCCAGCTTCGCCAGCGCGGCGGCGGGCGCGTCGGCGGGCAGCGGCAGCTGGGCGGCCGGGTACAGCGCCGCGTACGCCTTGTCGGTCTGGGCGGCGGTCCAGCCCAGTGCCCGGCGCAGCCGCACGAACCGGTGCAGCCGGTGCAGGTCCGGTTCGGTCATCCGGTTGGTGGCCATGTCGGCCGGGGCGTGGCGCACCTCCAGCTGGTCGAATGCGCAGGAGTCGGTGCCGCCGTCGGGGTCGACCAGCACCAGCAGCGACATGATCTCGGCGTGGTTGGCCTGCACCCAGCCGGGCACGTTCCCGCCGTAGTCGGCCGCGTCGAGGTCGTCGGGCAGCAGCGCGGTGAACGCGGCCGGGGTCATGGTGCCGCCGTGCAGCGCCTCGATCGCGCCGAACCCGACGTGCAGCGCCTCCACGTACGGCAGCAGCCGGGCGGCCGGGTTGACCGCGTCGGTGCGCAGCAGGTCGATGAGCTCCTGGTAGGTCAGGTCGAGCCGCCGGGACAGCGTCTTGGCGTTGCTCAGCTCGGCGATCAGCGCGGCGCCGGTGGCGGTCGAGCCGTACAGATCGGACAGGCTCAGCGACCCGTCGGTGAGCACCTGGTACGCCCTGCGGGTCAGGCCCAGCCGCTCGATCAGGATGTCGCGCCACCCGTAGGCGCCCGCCGGGCTGCCGCCGGGCGGGGTCAGCGCCTCGGACCGGCGCAGCGACGCCATCGCCTGGTGCAGCGGCGTCTCGAACGCGGTCAGGTGCCGCCGCAGCGCCGCCAGGGGCCGGTGGAACGGCATGGTCATCGGGAACACCGCGTCCTTGAGCGGGGCGTACGCCGCCTCGTCCAGGTGCCGCGGTGCGGCCAGCAGCTGCGGGGTGGTGGTGTCGGCGTCGATGTTGAACCCGGTGAACCCGGTCAGCGACCCGGCGACGGCGTAGTGCTCCAGCACCTCGTTCACCAGATCGATGTACGGCAGCGCCGTGTTGGTGTTCTCACAGGTCAGGTCGATCTCGGCCAGGTCCGGGCGGCGCGAGAGCAGCACGTCGAGCGGGTTGTCCCCGGTGTAGTTCTTCGGCAGCTCGACCCCGGCCGCGTTGTAGCGGCGCAGGTCCAGGAACTGCAGCAGGTCCACCAGGTACGCCGCGGGGCTGAGCACCGAGCGGCAGTGGTCGCAGGAGCAGAAGTCCATCTCGCCGAACAGCTGCTCCAGCGTCGGCTGCACGATCAGGTCGGCGGCGTTCGGGTCCGGCGGGGCGGCCGCCACGGCGGCGAACGCGGTGACGGCGGTCTCCGGCGCCGAGGAGGTCGGCAGCACGGTCAGCGCGGCGCTGCTCTGCCAGGAGAGGTACTGCGTGGTCACGTTGAGCACCGCGTGGCGGACCTGCTGCGCCTTGGCGTAGACCAGCTTCGCGGCCCGCGCCCCGCCCACCCCTTCGGCGAACGCGTCGACGAACTCGCCCTCGTCGTACTGCGTGACGGTGTAGGCGGCGTCGATGTCGTTGCGCAGCAGGTGCGCCATGGCCTCGTCGGACGGGCTGATCTGGTAGACCCGCTGCAGCGTGCGCAGCCCGTCGCGCACCGGCTCCTCGACCCGGGTGCCGGTCCGGGCGAGCCAGCCGTCGACCGGGTGGACGCCGATCTCGAAGGCGCCCGCGTTGGCGGCCAGGAACTCCTGCACGCCCCCGCGCGCCCGCTCGGGGACTGGGATCTCCTCGCGCCGGACCAGGTCGGCCACTACGGCGGTGGGGTGGCTGAGCCGCACCTGGCCCGCGAGCAGGTCCAGGTAGTTGGCGCGCCTGGCGGCGGCGTCGCCGCCCGGGATGCCCTCGGGCACCGCCAGGTCCTTGCCCGCGACCTTCGCCCAGCCCTCGGCCCGGTACAGCCCGGCCTGGACCAGGTCGGCCGTCGACGACGGGGCGACCGTCTCGCGCACCCGGGCGACCAGCTCGGCGTTGTTCACGGTCAGGTCGGCGAGCTGGCTGTCGACCCGCAGCCGGGCCGCGGTGTCCTTGCCGAACACCTCGGCGGCCTGCCGCCAGAACGCCTTCGGCGACGACTGGTGCTCCTGCAGCAGCCGGGCGTAGGCGAGCTGCTGCTCACCCTCCAGCCCGGACACCCGCAGCAGCTCGGCCAGCGTGGACGGGCCGGGGTAGGAGTCGTCGTCGAGCAGCTCGCGCGCGCCCAGGTCGCGGATGCGGCCGACGGCGTCGGGGATCATCCGGGCCAGTTCCGGTTCGATCACGCCGGTCCGGGCGGCCTGCTCCCACACGCCGGTCAGCTGCCGCTCCGACAGCCGCCCGACGGCCGCGCCGGTGGTGGGCACCCCGGCCCGGAACAGCGCGTAGTACAGCGGGGCGGGCACCTCGGTGCCGCGGCTGAGCCGCTGCGCGGTCGAGGCCATCGCGACCAGGCGCGCGTCCCACCCGGTCTTGTTCGCCAGGTAGGTCAGGTCGGTGCGCTCGTCGTCCTCGCGCAGCTCGGACAGGTCGAGCCCGGCCAGGTGCGCGTCCAGGACGCTGGTGAGGCGGCCGTGCTCGTCGGCGCGGCCGAGAGCGGCGGCGGCGACGGTCACGTCGACGCGCAGCTCCGCACCGATGTTGTAGCGCACGTCCGAGGCGGCCAGCACCGTGTCGCCCTTGGCGGGCAGCACGCGGACCAGTACGTCCGGGGCGTCTCCGGCGCGCAGCGCCGGCTCGAACCCGGCGGCGTAGTCGCCGCGCCGGTCGGTGACCGCCTCGGCCAGGACGGTGTCGCGGCCGACGGCGACGCCGTAGACCAGCACCCGTACGCCGGGCAGCGCCCGCTGCTCGTCGGTGGTGACCGTGCCGTACACCCGGTACGAGCCGGGCTCCTCACCCCTGCCCGAGGGCTGGGCGGGCACCTTCGGCGGGATCTGCGCGCCCTCGCGCACGGGCGGCACGCGCACCGCGCCGACCGGCGGCACCGTGGTCGTCCGCACGATGTCCGGCTGCAGGGGCAGCATCAGGGTCGGCTCCTCCCCGAGCACGACGGTCGGTTCGTGCTCGGGGATCCGCTGGGCGCGCGCCCGCGCGGCGTCGTCGGGGCCGCTGCCCTGCTGGTGGTCCATCGAAGCTCCCGTGCTCGGTTTCGGTCAGAAGGTGCCGACGGTGACCATCGGCGTAGGGGTGATCTTGTCGTCGCTGTCCGGTGCGACCACGCCCAGCGAGCCCGATGCGCCGCCGACCAGGCCGGTGACGTCGGCGGACACGCCCGGGTAGCCGAAGAAGCTGCGCGGGTCGTAGAACTTCGGCGGCAGCAGCTTGGCGCCCTGCTGCAGCTGCCCGGCCGGGAAGTTGTTGCCGGTGATGCTGATCGGCACCGACGTCTGCCCCGGCGGCGGCACCAGCCGGATGATGGGCTTGGCGCTGCCGGGCACGGTGATGACCTCGACGGCCGTCTGCGGCGGCACCTTGAACTGGAACTGCGACCCGGTCGACCCGGCCGGCAGCTCGCCGCCGAACGCGTACGCGCCCTCGCCCCACTGGCCGCTGATGCCGCCCGGGGTGACGCGCAGGTTGGCCCCCGCCTCCACCTGGGCACCGGTCACGCCCGGCCCCAGCGGCGTACCGCGCCAGCCGACGCTGTGGTTGAACGTGTCGCCTGACGCCGCCGACGCGGTCTCCCGGGTGACGCCCTCGGCACCCTGGACGTTCAGCTGGGTCGCGGCGGCGCGCTCCTGCGCCTCCAGGGCCATCTTCGCGCCGGGCCCGACGCCGAGCTTCTCGGAGATCTTCTGCCCGAGGCGCTCGGCCGGTTCCCGGATCGCCTGGTGCGCCTTCTGCGCCACCTTGGCGGCCCCGGACGAGGCGATGCGCTTGCCGATCGCGGCCACGGTCTGCCCGACGACGGTGGAGCCGACCTTGCCTGCGATGGCGCTGCCGACGGCCTTGCCGAAGGCGCTCTTAGCGATCGCCCCGGCGGCGGCGCCCGCACCCGCGAACACCCCGCCGACGACGGCGCCGATCGCGGCGGCTTTCAGCACGTTGCCCGCGGTGACGGGCCGGTTGTCCACCTTGGCCTCGACGATCTCGCCGACCGCGCCGCCGGCGGCGCCGCCGACGATGCCGCCGATGATGCCTGCCGCGACCGTGCCGACCACCGGCCCGGCCAGCCCGGCCGTGGCCACGGTGACGACCGTGCCCACCACCACGGCGGCGGCGATGCCGGCCCACTGCCCCCAGCTCAGGTGCCCGGTCGGGTCGGAGTTCACGATCGGATTGCCGCGGCCGTACGCGTACACGTTCACGCCGTCGGCCAGCCCGGCCGGGTCTGCCGACAGCCACCGGCCCAGCCACGGCGCGTAGTAGCGGGCCCCGTGGTAGGCGAACCCGGTCTCCTCGTCGCGCTCCTTGCCGGTGTACCGGTACCGCTTGGGCGCCTCCAGCCCGCTGCGCACCCCCTGGTACGACGTCGACCCGTACGGATGGAACTCCTCGTACGAGATGACGCGGGCGCGGTCGTCGAGTTCGAGGCAGCCGCTGCCGAGGTGGTTGTCGAACTGGTAGCGCAGCAGCCGCTGGGGCTCGCCCCCGCCCGCGCCGACGGTGCGCTGCTCGACCAGCGCGATGCGCCGCCGGTCGTCCATGACCTGCAGCGTCTGCCGTTCCAGGGTGACCGCGCCGGTCGCGGCGGCGTACTCGCGGTAGACGTCGAGCACGCCCGCGTACACCCGCTCCGCGGACCTGCTGCCGTCCGGGCGCTCGACGACCTTGCGGACCCGCTGGCCGTTGGCGTCGTAGGCGTACCAGATCGTGTCGCCGCCGTCGCGGACCACCTTGCGCAGCCGGTCGGCGTGGTCCCAGCCCAGGGTCGGGAGGCCGAGCAGGGACAGCAGGTTGCCGTGCGGGTCGTAGGCGTACGTCTCGGGCGGCCGCCCGCCGGTGACCGTGGCCGACAGCCGGTTGCCGTCGGCGGCCGGGTCGAGCAGGCTCGCGTGGCCGTGCTCGAACGTGCGCGTCCAGTCCCCGCCGGAGGCCCGGTGGATCAGCGAGGTCAGGTTCCCGGCCTCGTCGTAGGTGTAGGTCTCGGTGTAGGGCCGCATCGCCTGGCCGTCGTGCGGGTGCGGCAGCCCGGTGCGCGGGGCGTCGGTGCGCGTGGTCCACGGCTCGGCCGCCTGGCCGACATGCTCGCGGCCGGTGGCCCGGACCAGCCGGTACGCCGCGTCGAAGACGTAGGCGGTGTGCGGGTCGCTGACCGTGTTGTTGAAGAAGACGCGCTGCTGGGCGTCGTCGCGCACGTCGGTGATGTTGCCCGACGGGTCGTGCGTGTAGCTGAGGTTCTGCACCCCGCCGGGCGGGGTCGGCGGCGCCGCCCAGTCACCCGGATAGGCCCCGGCGGAACGGGTCGTGACCAGCTCGGACAGCAGGAACGTGTCCGGGTCGTACCGGTAGTCGGTGCGGGCGCCGTTGCCGTAGGCGATGCGGGTGCGGTGGCCCTTGGCGTCGTACTCGACGTCGGTGACGAACGGGGTCCACACCGGCCCGCCGCCGTCGGACTCGCCGCGCAGCCGCACGTCGACCCGGTCGAGCAGGTTCGCCTCGTTGTAGCGCAGCCGCACCGTGTCGGCGGTGGCGGGCACGTCGACGGTGCTGGTGGCGGTGAACGACGCGATCGCGGTCGGCCGGTCCAGCGCGTCGTACGCGGTGACGGTGGTGAACCGGTCGGCGGTCAGCGCGGCGACCGCCTCCACCTGCTCGGCCGTGACCAGCCCCAGCACGGGCGTCCAGTCGGGTTCGGCCCGGTGGTCGGCGACCAGCCGCCGGGTGGCCCGCAGCGCCGAGCCGCTGAAGTCGTTGCGCTCCCCCACCACCATCCCGGCCTGGTCCAGGTGCAGGTGCCAGCGGGTGCGCAGGTTGCGCTCGCGGGCCTGCGGGTGGTGCTCGCCGTAGACGGTCAGCTCGGACAGCGCGCGCGGCCCGCCGCCGGTGGCCGTGTACACCGCGAGCGGGCGGCGCAGCGCGTCGTAGGTCCTGGTGACGGCGTGGTCGCGGTCGTCCCAGCCGCGCAGCGCCTTGCCGTCGCAGGCCAGCACGCTCAGCGTCTCGCCCGCCTCGGCGCTGGCCACCCGCAGCACGCTGGCGTGCAGGTCGAAGCGGCGGCGGACCACGGTCCGGCCGAGCGGGTCGATGACCGCCCGGCGGTTGCCGTCGCCGTCGAAGACGGTCCGCACCGGGTGCAGCTCCTCGGCGGTGGACGCGTCAGGCCTGGTGTACCGGTTGTGGGTGACCGACAGGAAGGCGCGGCCCAGCGGGTCCAGGTGCGCCACGGCCGGAGTGGCCGCGTGCTGTTCGGTCTGCACCGCCGCGGCCTGCGCGCGGGTGCCCAGGGCACCGGCGGCGCGGCGGGCGTGCCAGGTCTGCCAGCCGGGCACCGCGGCCAGGTACGGCCCGAGCACTCCGGCGGTGTCGGGGTCGGTGCGCGGGTCGAGCAGCACCGTGTCGTTGCCGTCCCAGGTGGCGCTGCGCCACGGGTCGAAGACCACCTTCTCGTACGCCGCGTGCGGGTGCAGCCGTGCGGTGACTCGCCCCAGCGGGTCGTGGCACAGCACATGGCTGACCCCGGTGACCGGGGCGTACTCGAACCGGTGGTGGGTGCTGAAGAACGGCTCGTACTCGCGGACGGCCAGGCCCTTCTGGTTCAGGATCGCCCAGCCGGTGCCGGTCCAGCGGCGGGTCGAGTAGACCGCGTCCGGGCCGACCGGACCGGCCTCGGCCTGGCCCTTGGACTGGATCGCCCGGCCCAGCCCGTCGGTATACGCCAGCGACTGGCGCACCGGGCTCTGCTCGCCCGGGGCCAGCTCGGAGGTGTGCGTCTGGCGGACGATGGTGCACGCCACCGAGGGCTGCGGCTGCGGGTCGGCGGCGGTGCGGGCGAAGGCGCCGGTGTCGTACAGGAAGCGGCTGGTGGCGTCGCCGAGCAGGGCGTGCGGGTCGGCGAACGGGTCGGTCAGGTGCGCCAGGATCTGCGCGGGCGGCGGGTCGGCGACCAGCCCGGTGAGACTGTCGCCCTCGGCGGTCTCCGGCTTGCCCATCGCGGCGACGGCGGTGACCAGGCCGAGCGCGTCGTACAGGGCGGCGCTGCGGTTGCGGTTGGCGTCCATCAGCAGCACCGGCAGCAGGGTGCGGTAGTCCAGGCCGGTCCCGGTCAGCGTGTCGTCGGGGGCGCGCACGCCCGCGGTCACCCGGTTGCCGAGCGCGTCCTCGGTCTGGCGCAGCAGCAGGCTGTAGCCGTCGTACGAGACGGAGTGCGGGTTGCCGAACGGGTCGGTGAACCGGGGCGGCCGGAAGAAGTGCGACTTCGCGTACGCCAGCTCCTGCGCCGGGGTGTCGGTCGCGGCGGGGCTGTAGCCGATGTGCCCCGACGGCGACCACCACAGCCCGGCCGGGTCGGTGGCCGGGAACAGGCCGGCGGCGACCCGGTCGGCGCCGCGCACGTAACCGGCCTCGGCCGACAGCAGCGCGGCCCGCGCGGCCGGGTCGGTCGGCACCAGCTGCTCGACCGCGCCGCCGGGGCGCTCGCGGCGGTACACGTCGTCGAGCAGGGCGTCGGTGAGGGCCAGCTTGTACGCCTCGTACGGCAGCGCCAGCACGCCCGCCTTCCCCAGCGGCAGCGGCGCGGTGAAGTCGTCGGTGCGGTACAGGAGGCGGCTGTGCTCGACCAGCCGCCGCCACGGCACGCCCGGGGCCGCCCCGGCCCCGTCCACGTCGGTCAGCGGCAGGTCGTGCGCGCCGTCGCCGACGGCGGCCAGCAGCGCGGCCAGCTCGTCGAAGCGGAACAGGTTCGTCACGTGCGCCCCGGCGGCGGCCGGGACGGCGTTGCCGATCTCGTAGCTGCGCACCTGGTAGCCGACCGGGCCACGCCACGCGGCCGGTGAGTCCACCGGGTCGGTGAGCTGCTGCTCGACCGCGTTGACGTGCACCCGGGCCTGCTCGTCGCGCAGCGCGGCGCGGGCGTGCTCGGGCAGCGCCGCGCCACCGGCCGGCGGCTCCGGGGCGCGGTAGCGGCGCGGGTAGGCCACGGCGGCGCTGCGCAGCACGTTGCCGAACCCGTCCACGGCCAGCGTCAGCTCGTGCGCCACGCGCGGGTCCGCGCGCAGCACAGTCTGCGCGCCCTGCGCCACCGGGTACAGCGCGCGCTCGTAGTGGAAGGTGACCGCCTCGCGCGCGTGCGCCAGCAGCACGGCGTGGCGGGTGCCGGGCAGCACCGGCTGCAGCAGCTCGACGGTGTAGTCCCGCTCGGAGACGGTGTACGGCCGGTCCTGCGCGGCGGTGCCGTCGAGGGCGTACACCTCCTGCCGCAGCAGCGAGCCCTTCAGCGCCCGGCACGCCTCCCGCGTCTCGCCGGTGGTCCAGGTGCGGGCGGTCCGGGCGCCGCCGGGGTGCAGCACCCCGCCCGCGAGCACGGTGTCGGGCAGCAGCAGCGCGGCGAACCGGTCGTCGGGCTGGCCGGGCGCGTCCGGCTCGCCGGGGTCGCCCTCGCGCCAGTACTCGTGCGCGAACTGCGCCGACACGGTCTCGCCCTCGGTCCAGCAGCCGGTGTGGTACCAGGTCCGCGTGTACACCGGCGGCGGCGCCACCAGCGGCAGCCCGTCGGCGGCGACCACGGTCGCGGACGAGCCCTCGGTGTCCCACTGCTCGACCATGCCGAAGCCCCGGAACTCGCGCTCGGCGCCGTCGAAGTGGCCGTGGTGGTAGGCGTAGCGGTTGGTGAAGACCTGCCTGCCGATGAGATCGTGCACCTCGACCCGGTCGACGACCTGGACCGGGAAGGGCAGCCGGGTGACCCACGGGCGTCCGGCGAGCCGGTCGGCGAGGTAGAAGGCGGTCGAGGCGGTGTAGTGCACCCGGGTGACCGCGCCGGTGCCGTTGGCCATCTCGACCAGCAGGTGCGGCTTCACGCCGCCGGTCAGGTCGAGGTAGCGCAGCGGGCGCCGCGCGTCGGCGGGCAGCGCCGAGGTCCACACCAGGCAGGCGGTGCCGGTGCCGAGCAGGTCCATCGCGGCCACGTCCGCCAGCGCGCCGTCGGCGACCGGCAGGGCGGTGAGCTTCCGGGCCGGGGCGAAGCCGTTGCCGCACTCGTTGAGGTGCACCGTCACGCCGTCGCGGCCCAGGTAGAGCAGGTCGGTGACGCCGGAGCCGTCGACGTCGGCCAGCCGTACCCGGCGGTGGTCGAACAGGTCGGGGTGGTCCAGCAGCGGCGAGCCGTCCATGACCACGCGGGCGCCGAAGCGGCCGTAGCCGAGGTTGGGCCAGTAGCTGACCTCGCCGTTGCGGACGCGGACCAGGTCGGTGAGGCCGTCGCCGGACATGTCGGCCAGCAGCACCTGCTGGGTACGGTCGGCGAACACCACCCGCGGACCCCGGTCCTCGTCCGGCGCCGTGTACGCCCGCCGCGCCGCCCCGAACCCGTCCTCCCCCTCGGCCGGATACCACGTGTACACGTCGGCGTCGGTGATCAGCACGTCGGCGCGGCCGTCGCCGTCGAGGTCGACGAAGCGCAGGTTCGGGTCGTTCCAGTCCACCCGGGGCAGCCGGGCGAACGGCCGCCAGGCGGCCCAGCCGCCGCCTTCGCGCTCGAAGAACCCGGGCGTGGGCCCGCCGAACTCGACCACGTCCTGGGTGCCGTCCCCGGCCAGGTCGAGCAGCCGCCTGGTGCCCAGCCCGGCCGGGCTGGGCAGGGTCGCCACCGGCACCGGCCGGTCGAAGCGGCCGCCGCCGAGGTTGTGCTTGTACCACCAGCCGCCCGGCGCCTCGGCCAGCAGCCCGGACAGGCCCTCGCCGTCCAGGTCGGCCCAGCGCAGCCCGGCCTGCTCCGGCGCGGCCGGGACCCCGGCGAGGCTGTCGGGGTCGGCCTCGCGGATCGGCGCGTCCAGCACGGCCTGGCTGTAGCCGAGGGTCACCGGCGGCAGCGAGCGGGTGAGGTAGCCGGTCCCCTCGCGGCGGTGCCCGTGCTGCGTGGCCCGCGCCAGGAACGTGCCCAGCGGGGCGCCCCGGGTGGCCGCGTCGGCGGGCGCGGCGGTCCCGGCCGGGCCCTGGTACGTCAGCTCGACCGAGCGGACCAGGCAGTCGCGCCCGACGCCGGGCTCGTCGGGGAAGTGGTGGAACATCAGCACCCGGCGGCACAGCCGGTACTGGCGCACCTCGAAGCCGGGCCGGTAGCTGGAGAACGGGTCGTGGCGGCAGGTCCAGTCGCCGGTGTCGCCCGGGGTGGGCCGGTCGGCGTCGTGCTCGCCGTAGTCGAAGACCACCTCGAACAGCCAGTCCTGGGCGGACAGGTCCGGCTGGACCAGCGTGGACACGCGGTTGCCGTAGCGGACGCTCTTGAGGTGCCGGTGCGCGCCCCGCCCGGCCCCGGTGCGGTGCCGCTCGTGCACCTGCCCGACGGGCGCGCCGGTGCCGTCCTCGGGCAGGTACGACCAGACCGCCGCGTTGCCCTTGGCGTCCCAGGTCTGGCAGATCAGCCAGGAGTACACCCGGGACGGGTCGGCGGGGTCGTGCACCCGGGAGGCGCTGTCCAGGCCGTACACGGTGGTGATGTTGTCGCGGGTGGTGCTGCGCCAGTGCACGTCCCCGGAGTCGGCGGTCCACCGCTCGATCCGGGCGAACAGGCCCTCGATCCGGGGCCGGAACCGGTCGACGGTCCACCCCGCCTCCGTCCGCGTGGTGCGCGCCCAGTCCGCGTCCGGGTCGTGCACCGGGACCAGGTCCTCGGCGTCGGAGAGGAGGAAGACGTCCTCGTCGGTATAGGTGGGCAGGCCCTTGTCGGTCTTGCGGGTGATCGACGGGACCGACAGGCCCCAGCCGAATCCGAACGGGCCGTTGCCGTGCCCGCTGTCGTAGGCCAGTGCCAGGCTGGGGCCGAAGCCGTCGCGGCCGGGGCTCAGCGGCAGCGGGACGGTGAACGAGCCGGTGCCGGTGGCGGGGTTGGCGGCGAACTTCTCGCCCATGCCCCGGATGGCGCCGCCGCCCTTGGGCATGCTGATCGCGGGGGCGGTCGGCAGCGGCGGCAGCGACGGCCCGGCCGGGGCCGCGTGCTCACGCGGCGCGGGGGCGGCCGGTACGGTGCCCACCTGCTTCGACTCCATGTGACCTCCGACACCCGTCCGGACCAGCGCTTGATTAGAAGCACGGCCATTGAGCAGCGGCAACGTCGGCAAACCGACAGCGGCCGTGCCACCTGCGCGAACGTCGGCGGGACGGAGATCCGTCAAACACGGAAGGTGACGACGGAGCAACCGGAGGTGGATCAAGTGAAGACAATCTCCAGTACAGATAGAATGATCGGAATTTATTGACATTCACGGTCATCGCACAGTACGGTCGCGCGCAAGGTCCACCCATACCCCCCGAGGGGACGCCATGCGCGCCACCACCCTGCGCTCACTACTGGCCGCGACCCTGGTCGCCGCCGTCTCGATCACCGCGAACCCGCTGGCACCCGGCCGCGCCGACGCGGCCGCAGCCGCCGCGGACAAGGGTCCGGTCGGCTGGGACGTCTACCGCCGCCTCGACCGGCTCCCCTACCTGGCCGCCGGCAGCCAGACGCGGCAGTTCTCCAGCTTCGACCGCGGCGGCTCCAACAACGACGGCTTCGGCGGCGACTGGTCCTGCCTGCGCCAGTCCGGCGGCTGCGTCATCGCCGAGGACACCGGCCCCGGCGAGATCCAGTCGATCTGGTTCACCCGCGACGGCGGCGACGTCAGCGCCACCGGCTGGATCCGCATCGAACTCGACGGCGTCACCGTCGTCAACACCGGCCTGCAGCACCTCGTCAACGGCGGCCTCGGCGCACCGTTCGCGTTCCCGCTGGTCACCAACGCCACGCAGACCTCCGGCGGCGTCACCGTCAAGGTGCCGATGCCCTACCGGCAGTCGATGCGCATCACCACCCAGAACAACCCGCTGTTCCACCACGTCGGCTACCGCGAGTTCGCCGACGCGAGCGGCGTCAGCACCTTCAACCCGGCCGACCAGGCCCAGGACGTGCTGACCCTGCTGCGCGCGGCGGGCACCCGCGACCCCAAGCCCGCCGCGGCCGGCGCCACCACCGCCGCGACCACGGTCAACGTGCCCGCGCTGGGCTCGGCGACGCTGGCCACCCTGACCGGGCCCCGCGCCATCAGCGCGCTGCGCCTGCGCGTGCCGGACGGCACCGCCACCGAGGCGATCCTCAACTCGCTGCGGGTGCGGATCACCTTCGACGGGCGGCAGACCGTGGACGCGCCGGTCGGCGAGTTCTTCGGCTCCGGCCTGGGCGAGCGGCAGGTGCGCTCGCTGATGTCGGCGATGGACACCGCCACCGGCGGCTGGTACAGCGCGTGGTGGCCGATGCCGTTCCGCTCCTCGGCCACGGTCAGCCTGGCCAGCACCGGCGGTGCCGTCTCCGGCGTGCAGGCCGAGATCACCTCGGCACCCGACAGCACCTGGACCGACCTGCTGGCCGCCACCGGCGGCGCGGGCTACTTCACCACGCAGTCGCGGCGCGCCGAGACCGTCAACGGCAAGGACTGGATCTTCGCCGACGCGGCGGGCCGGGGCCGGTTCGTCGGCGTCTCGCACACCATGCGCGGCCACATCACCAGCGGCAACACCCGCAACTACCTCGAGGGCGACGAGCGGGCCTACGTCGACGGCGCGGCCAGCCCCGCCTGGTACGGCACCGGCACCGAGGACTTCTACGAGTCCGGGTGGTACTTCAACCGGGGCGCCTACAGCGGCGTGTTCACCGGCAACCCCGGCCACCTGCTGCGCAGCGGCACCTGCGCCGACGAGTGCGACGCGACGTACCGGCTGATGATCGGCGACTCGATGGCGTACACCTCGGCCTTCCGGTTCGGCATCGAGCACGGCCCGTTCGCCGACATGCCCGCCGAGTACAGCTCCACCGCCTTCCTCTACACCCAGCCGACCTACGGCAGCGCCCGCAGCGACACGGTGCTCACCGGCGACGCGGCCAGCCGCACGGCGCACTCCTACAGCGACAGCGGCACCCAGTCGACGCTGACCTCGGTCTACGAGGGCGACGACGACGTCACCACGGTCAGCGGCGCGGTGCGCGCGGGCAGCGGCCCGATCTCGTTCCGGCTCGCGATCGACCCGAACAACCAGGGGGTACGGCTGCGCCGCAGCGGCGACCAGGCGCAGGCCTACCAGCAGGCGACCGTGGGCGTCGACGGATCCGGCGCGGGCACCTGGTCGCAGCCGCTGGGCAACGACCGGCAGCGCTGGCTCGACGACGAGTTCCCGCTGCCCCCGGCGCTGACCGCGGGCAAGAGCGGCATCACCGTCACACTCACCCCGGCGGCCGGGGCACCGGCCTGGACGGCGAGCCGCTACACCGCGCTCAGCCTGCTGCCCGGCTTCACCGACGTCGGCACCCCCGGCGCGGTCACCGGGCTGACCGTCGGCGGCTCGCGGGTGCACGCGCTGGCGCTGAGCTGGAACGAGCCGGTCGACAACACCGGCATCGCCGGCTACCGGGTGTACGCGGCGCAGACCTCCGACGTGCCCCTCACCTCCGGCAACCTGCGCGCCACGGTCACCGCCCCGGCCTGGCGGCACGGCCCGCTGCGCGCCGGGCAGACCTGGTACTACCGGATCGTCGCCGTCGACGGGGCGGGCAACACCGGTCCGGCCTCGGCGGTCGCGGGCGGCACCACCAGGGCCCGCACGGTCAGCGACGTCAACGGCGACGGCCGCGACGACGTCGTCGACTTCACCCGGGGCACCCTGGCCGACGTGTACACGGGCCTGTCCACCGGCAGCGCGTTCGGCGCGGCCGCGAAGTGGAACGACTTCTTCGCCGTGGACACCGAGATCCCGCTGACCGGCGACTTCAACGGCGACGGCCGCGACGACATCGCCACGTTCACCCGGGGCAGCACCGCCGACGTGTACGTGGCCCTGTCCACCGGCACCGCGTTCGGCGGCGGCGCGAAGTGGCACGACTGGTTCGCGGCGGGCACCGAGACCCCGGCCGTCGGCGACGTCGACGGCGACGGCCGCGACGACATCATCACCTTCACCCTCGGCTCCACCGGCGACGTGTACGTGGCCCTGTCCACCGGCTCCTCGTTCGGGGCGGGCGTTAAATGGCACGACAACTTCGGCTACGGCACCGAACTGCCCGCCGTGGGCGACGTCGACGGCGACGGCCGCGACGACATCCTGACCTTCACCCGGGGCGGCGGCGCGGACGTGTACGCGTCCCTGTCCGACGGCTCGCGGTTCGTGCAGGACGCCTGGAAGTGGCACGACAGCATCGCGCCCGGCACCGACCTGCCCGGCGTCGGCGACGCCGACGGCGACGGCCGCGACGACGTCATCACCTTCACCCGGGGCAGCACCGCCGACGTGTACGTCTACCGCTCCGGCGGTAGCGGCTTCGCCAACGCGGTGAAGTGGCACGACGGGTTCGCGATCAACGCCGAGACGCCCGGCGTCGGGGACTTCAACGGCGACGGCCGGTCCGACGTGGCCACCTACACCGGCGGCACCACCGCCGACGTATTCGTGTCCCTGTCCGACGGCACGAAGTACGTCCAGTCCGGCTGGAAGTGGTCCGACCAGCTCACCCCCGACACCGACCTCCCCCGCCCGAGCCTCTACCAGCCCTGATCGAGGGCATGCGGAAGGGGCGGCTCCCGCACGGGAGCCGCCCCTTCCGCATGCGCGTCGGCGTCGGGCGTCGGGCGTCGGTGCAGTTTCGGGGAAAGTGCACGAATCTTGGGCCGGATTCCTGCACTTTCCCCGAAACTGCAGATCGGGTCCGCGTTCTCGCCCGGTGAATGACCGCTAGTGGCGATCTTGCGCGCCGGGCCCTCGGCATGATCGCCGCCAGCGGTCCGGATCCTGGAATCGGCCTTGGACGGCGCCCGGAGCATGACCGCCAGCCGTGATCTTCGAAGACCCGACCCGCGTTGATCGCCGTCGGCGGCCAGAACGGCCCGGTTCAGGCGGTGCACTGACCCGCGACGGCGATCAACGCCGGACCACCCGAGATAGACTTCAACAGACGGTGACGGACGTGGTGCCGGCCGCTCATGTCCTAGGGTGGCCGGATGGATGACACCACGGGAAGCACAGCCGACACAGGCCGACTCGCGGAACAGGAACTGCTGCGGCTGGCCGCCCTGGTGGCAGCGGACACCGCGCTGCTGGACGAGCTGCACGCCGACGACTTCATCCTGGTCAATCCGGGCGGCGGCGTGTGGGACAGGGCGTTCTACCTCGGCGGTGTCACCGACGGATCGATCGACTACCGGAGATTCGAGGCGGTGACGGCGATACAGGTGCTCGCCGGCGACGGCGTCGCGGTCGTGCGGTACCGGTCCGCGATCGAGATCGCCGTCGACCGTGGCGAGTACGTGTCACTGAACGCGTGGCACCTGGACTGCTACCGGCACGACGAGCGATCCGGGCGATGGCGCTGCGTGTGGTCCCAGGCCACCCGCACCGAAGACGAATGATCCGACATCATCAGACGTCGCCCAGGATGACGCCCCTCAACTCCGCCAGCGTCCCGATCCGGCAGCTCGCCCGCGAGAGGTCCTGCCCTGCCGTGAACGCGTTATGGACGACGACGCAGTCGACACCCGCCGCCACCGCCGAGTTCAGCCCCCTGGCTGAATCCTCCACCACCAGCGCCTCCGCTTTGACGGCTCCGAAACGCTGCAAGCCGGTCAGGTACGGCTCCGGATGCGGCTTGGCGAGCCGGTAGTCCTCGCGGACGAGCACGAAGTCCATGAACCGCCGGATCTGGCGCCGCTCGTGGATGAGCTCGAAATCCGCGCGCTTCGCCGTCGTCACGATGGCCATGCGGACGTGTCTCGACAGTTCGGCGAGCGTTTCGACGACGCCTTCGATCTCAATGGCCTCCGTGCGCAGATACTGCTGGTAGTAACCGTTGCGGACCTCGCGCAGCCGGTTGATGGTCGGCTCGTCGACGCCTGCCGCCCGGGCCTGGGCCCAGGTGCCCGCACCCGCGCTCATGTCCCGCAGGTACCGCGCCTTGTCCAGCGTCAGCCCGATGTCGGCCAGTGCGCGCTCCCCGGCCCGGTAGTACCAGTACTCGGTGTCCACCAGCACACCGTCATGGTCGAAGAGCACATACTTCTTCACGTCCTGATCCTCTCCGGTGGTCACGACCCCCGGAAGAGTTCGCGAGAGGCATCCGAGCACGCCGTGCAGGCTCGGGCTGATCCTAGGCAGCGGCGGCTTGCTGACGTGGAGCCGGTGACCGTTCCGCGCGATCTTGCAGTTTCGGGGAAAGTGCACGAATCTCGGGCCCGATTCCCGCTCTTTCCCCGAAACTGCATGTCAGGTCCGCGCTCAGCCGAGGACGGCGGCCCGCTGGGCGACGGGGGGCAGGTCGAACGGGCGGTGCGGCAGGGTCTGGTACCAGTACGCCGTGGACGAGAAGTCGTCGGAGCGCTTGTTGGCGTGCCCGTGCTCGATGGTCACCCGGATCGACTCGGTGAACGTCACCGGGTCCTCGATGTGGAACCGGTAGAGCGAGATGTCGCCGCTCCAGTTCTCCCCGCCCGGCAGGGTGATGCCGTGGTACGGCGCGTGGTGCTCCTGGGTGGGGCACCACGCGGTGCCGAAGTAGTCCTCGGTGCCGGTCCCGTGCAGGCTCGGCGGCCACTGCTCCCCGTCGATGAAGATCATGTCATCGCCCTCGCCGTACCAGTTCCAGTCGCTGGTCTGGCGCAGGTTGCGGATGTTGAGCACGCAGCCGACGTAGTGGCCCCGGCCGACCGCGTCGAGGATGACGTAGTTGCCGTCCCCGGTCAGGTTCTCGCCCTCCACCTGGTGCGCGCGGTGGCTGGCGGTGCCCTGCGGGATCCCGTCGGTGGGCCGCTCGCAGCGCCACTGGGCGTGGAAGTAGCCCAGCTCGCTGACGATGTCCTCGGCCGCGCCGGGCTCGTACAGCTCGTAGTCCACGTAGTAGTAGAAGAAGACCGGCTGGTCGGCCATGTCGCTGATCAGCTCGACCTTGGCCCGGCCCGCGAACGGCATGTGGAACCAGCTGTTGAACGACTTGCCGTCCTGCGGGCTCATCTGCAGCGGAGCCGACGTGAAGTTGCGGGTCTTGCCGTGGCCGATGCCGAAGAAGTCGCCCAGCGGCGCCAGCACGCTCGGGGCGTCGGAGTCGTCCCAGGTGATGCGCAGGACCAGCCGCCGCAGGTAGTCGGTCTCGGTCTGGTCGGGCACGTCCTTGCCGGGCAGGGCGACCGTACACCAGATGTGGTTGATCGAACCGGGGCCGGTGATGTCGGCGAGCACCGCCGTGGCGCCCGGCGCGATGGTCAGCCGGTCGTCGTTGCCGCCGGTGCGGTCCCAGCTCGACTCCCGCCGCCGCTTGCTGTGCCGCAGCCGCGGCAGGTCGCGCAGGCTGGAGCCGAATCGCCCGTAACTCATGGTCTCTCCTTATATCTCTTGCTACTTCAGGCCGGACGTCTTGATGGCCTCGACCAGCCGACGCTGACCGGCCAGGAACGCCACGACGGTGGGGACCGCGGCGATGACCGTCGCGGCGAGCAGGTAGTTCCAGGCCGAGCCGTACTGGCCCTGCAGGGTCGCGATGCCGACCTGGACCATGCGCAGGTCCGGGTCGCGGGTGGCGGTGACCGGCCACAGGAACGCGTTCCAGTTGGCCAGGAAGAACAGCACGCTCAGCGAGGCCAGGGCCGGTCGGCTCAGCGGCAGCACGATGCGCCACCAGCGGTGGAAGTAGCCGCAGCCGTCCAGGTCGGCGGCCTCCTCCAGCTCCCGGGGCAGGTTGAGGTAGTACTGCCGGAGCAGGAAGATGCCGAAGGCGTGGAAGATCGCGGGCAGGATCAGCCCGGCGTACGTGTCGAGCAGGCCCAGCTCGCGGACCACCAGGAACAGCGGAACCAGGATCACCGGCAGCGAGACCAGCAGCGTGGACACGATGCCGTAGAAGATGATCCCGCGGCCGGGGAAGCGCAGCCGGGCGAGGGCGTACGCGGCCATGGAGTGCAGGATCAGGGCGGCCCCGGTCACCACCAGCGACACCAGCGCGCTGTTGAACAGGTAGCGGCCGAACGGGACCTCGGTCAGCACGTACCAGATGTTGTCGAGGGTGAACTCCGTCGGCAGGCCGCCGGCGAACACCTCGCCGGACGGCTTGAACACCGTGATGACCAGCCACAGCAGCGGGGCCACGGTCAGCAGCGCGAGCAGGTACGCCACCACCGCCCGTACCCCGATCCGGCGGCGCGGCCCGGTCCGTCCGAGCGCCTCAGTCGACATGGAACCGGCCTCCCCGGGTGGCGGCGAACATCAGCCCCGTGGCCAGCACCAGGAACGCGACCACAGCGGTGGTCAGCGCGGCGGCGTAGCCGTAGTGGTTGAACGTGAACGCCTGCTGGTAGATGTAGTAGACGACCGTGGTGGTACGGCCGGCCGGGCCGCCCTTGGTCAGGGCGAACACGAGGTCGTAGGCCTGCAGGCCGGTGACCGCGCCGATGGTCGAGTTGACGGCCACGAAGAAGCTGGTCGGCTTGAGCAGCGGCCAGGTGATGTGGCGGAACCGCTGCCACGACCCCGCGCCGTCGATCATGGCCGCGTCGGTGAACTCCGACGGGATGTCCTTGAGCCCGCCCAGGAAGATCAGCATCTGGTAGCCCATCAGGAACCACACGCTGACCCCGACCAGGGTCCACCGGGCCAGCTCCGGGTCACCCAGGAACGACACGTCGCCGCCGCCGAGCGGGCGTAGCAGGCCGGGCACCGCGCCCTGCTTGTCGACCAGCAGGAACTGCCAGACCACGCCGACCACGATGAGGCTGATGACGTGCGGGGCGAACAGGGCGGTGCGCACCGCGCCGACGCCCGGGAAGTGGTCGCGCACCAGCAGGGCCAGGCCGAGCCCGGCCAGGAAGCACAGCGGCACGAACGCCACCGTGTACGTGGCGGTCACCTTGACGCTCTGCCAGAACTGGTCGTCGCTGCCCAGCAGCCGGAAGTTGTCCAGGCCGACGAAGGTGTAGCCGCCGAAGCCGTCCACCTCGTACAGGGACACGCCCAGGGCCAGCACCATCGGCAGCACCACGAAGACGAGCAGGCCGAGCAGGTCGGGCGCGATGAAGGCGTACGCCGCCAGCGCCTCCTTGCGCCTGCGGGCGCCGGCCGCGCCCGTGCTGATCCGCCCCCGAGGCGCCGCGGCCGGCCGGGGCGGTAACCCCGGCCGGCTCGTGCGGCCCGGCTGCGGTCGTTGTACGACTGTCACCGTGACTCCGCTTCTTCAGTAACGTGGATCCGCGCCCGGATCAGAGGATCGCGGCGCCCTTGTACCCGGACAGGAAGGCGTCGATCTTCCCAGCGGCGTCCGCGGCGGCCGTGGCGGGGACCGCCCCGCCCAGCATGGTCGCCTGGATCGCGTCGGAGATCGCCTTGTACACCTCGGGGGTGTACCGGGGCTCGGCCCGCCCACCGGGCACGACCTGCTCCATGAACGTCTTCAGCGCCGGCTTCTCGAACGCCCCGGCCTTGGTCGCCGCCTCCTTGACCGACTTGCGCGAGGGCATGTTGGTCTTGACGACGGTGTTCCACTGCCGCATCCGCTCGACGCCCTCGGCGTCGGTCGAGCCCAGCGCCCAGGCGATGAACTTCGCCGCGGCCTGCGGGTTGCCGCCCTTGGCGTTGGCGCAGAACGCCCAGCCGCCCATGTCGGTGGTGTAGGTGCCGCCGGTGGGGGTGGGCAGTGGGAACACGCCGTACCTGAAGTCCTTGGCGTCGGTCTCCAGCTGCGACACCGACCAGATGCCGGTCTGCTGCATGGCGCAGAAGCCCGAGGCCAGGTTCGCCACGGCGTTGCCGCCGCCGTCGCCCTGGGTCTTCTTCGGGGCGATGCCGTTCTTCACCGCGTCGCCCCACAGGCCCAGCGCCTTGTGCACGGCGTCGCTGTTGAAGCCGCTCTTGCCGTCGGGGCCGACCGCGGCCGCCCCGCCCTGCCACATGAACGGGTACCAGGTGAAGTTCTGGTAGTAGCCGGGCGCGGTCTCGAACAGCAGGCCGAAGCGCTTGTCGTCGGTCAGCTTCCGGCCGACGTCGAGCAGCTGGTCCCAGGTCTTCGGAAGGTCGCCCTCGGACAGGCCCGCCTTCTCGAACGCGTCGGTGCTGTAGTACATCGCCAGCGGCTCGATCTCCATCGGCAGGCCGAAGACCTTGCCCTCGACGGTACGGGTGTCCAGCACCCCGTCGACGAAGTCATCCTTGGCGCCCGCGCCCAGGTGCGGAGTGAGGTCGGTCAGCACGCCGCCGTTGTAGTAGCGCAGGAAGTCACCGGGGCTGATGATGAAGATGTCCGGCCCGGCGCCGGAGGAGAACGCCGTCTGCAGCGCGGTGCCGCCGAGGTACTCCGAGACCGGCAGGTAGTGCAGTTTGATCTTGACGTCGTTGTTCGCGTTCCACTTCGCGGCCAGGTCCTCGAACCACTTGCTCTGGGCGTTGCCGTCCGGGTTCGGGCCGTAGAAGTTCCAGAACACCAGCTCCTTGGCGTCACCGCTGCCCTGGTCGCCGGACCCGCAGGCCGACAGCAGCGGCACGCCGGAGCCCAGCAGCGTCGCACCGAGCAGACCGGCCCGCAGCATGGAGCGGCGGCTGATCGCGCCCGGCTGGTTGTCGTACGCCATATTCGTATTCCTCCTGATTGAGGGGTGAACCGCGACGGGGACGTGGGACGGATACCGCGCCGCGAGTGATTCTTGGCTGTGCTGGTTCGCACCGGTACTGACTGAGTGGTCAGGCACCACCCGCGGTGTCGGATGCGGACGCCACCGCGGCGGGCTGCCGCGATGACCAGGCCCCGCCCGGCCCGTGGAGCAGGGCGGTGATCTCGTCCAGCGCCGGCATCGCCGGGGCCGAACCGTGCCGGGTGACGGCCAGGGCACCGGCCGCCGAGGCGAACTCGGTCGCCGCCAGCAGGCTGTCCCCCGCGGCCAGCCGTGCGGTCAGCGCGCCGCAGAAGGCGTCCCCGGCGCCCACGGTGTCGACCACGTCGACGTCGTACGCGTTGAGGGCGTTCATGCGCCAGCCGGGTTCGGGCTCGTCGGTGTCGCGGTCGACCACGACCACGCCCCGGCCGCCCAGCGTCACCACCGCACCCGTGCCGGCGAAGTCCCGGCGCAGCTTCAGCGCCACGCCCAGGGCCGCGTCGCCGCGGCAGGACAGCCCGGTGAGCTGCTCGGCCTCCACCTCGTTGGGCACGATCACGTCGACCAGGTCGGCGATCTCGCCGGGCAGATCGGCGTAGGGCGCCGGGTTGAGCACGGTGAACACCCCGGCCGCGCGGGCCAGCCGCAGCGCGGCCACCACCGCCTCGACCGGCAGCTCCAGCTGCACCAGCAGGATCCGGCTGCTCCGGATGACCCCGGCCGCGGCCTCGACGTCGGCGGCGGTGACCGCCTCGTTGGCGCGCGGCACGATGATGATCGAGTTCGCGCCGGTGGGCTCCACGACGGGCAGACCCACGCCGGTGCCCAGGTCCGCGTCGCGGTGCACCTGGCTGGCGTCGATGCCCTCCTGGGCCAGCATGAGCAGGAACTCCTCGCCGTACCGGTCGGCGCCCAGGCGCCCCACCATGGCGACGCGCGCTCCGGCGCGGGCCGCGGCCACGGCCTGGTTGAGCCCCTTGCCGCCGAGCGCCTCGTAGAAGCCGTGTCCGCGCAGCGTCTCGCCGGTCTCCGGCCTGCGGGGCGCCTGCGCGATCAGGTCCTTCATGAAGCTGCCGAGCACGCACACGTCGTACGCCCGGTCTTCGGCCGCGGTCATCGGTCCTCCTCCGTGGTGCCGAGCAGCAGCCGGCCGAGCGTTCCGCCCGGGTGGAATCCGGCGAACTCCTCCGAGGTGAAGCCCCGGCGCACCATCAGCGCCGAGGCCAGCGCGTCGCCCATGGCCAGGGTGGCCGTGGTGGACGCGGTCGGGGCGACGTTGAGCGGGTCGGCCTCGCGGTCGACGGTGACGTCGAGGGTGAACCCGGCGATCGCGCCGAGGGTCGATCGGGGCCGGCCGGTCAGCGCGACCACCTGGCAGCCCCGGACGGCGACCATGCGGGCGAAGGCACAGACCTCGGCGGTCTCGCCCGAGGCCGACAGCGCGATGAGCACGTCGGCCGGGGCGACCATGCCGGAGTCGCCGTGCAGCGCCTCGGCCGCGTGCACGAAGTGGGTGGGGGTGCCGGTGCTGGCCAGCGTGGCGGCGATCTTGCGTCCGATCAGGCCGGACTTGCCCAGGCCGGAGACGATGACCCGGCCCCGGCAGGCCAGGATCAGGTCCACGACCGCGCCGAACTCGTCGCCCAGCCGCTCCACCAGCGCGGAGATCGCCTCCGCCTCGCGGATGAGCGTCTCGCGGGCGGCGTCCATGCCCGCGTCCTGCGGCCGCGAAGGCGCGAGCCGTCCCGGTTCCGGCGCGTGCTGGCCGGGTTCGCCGGCCGATTGCGTCGTCACGATGGTCCTCTCGTCGGTTGCCTGCCCTGGGCGGGTACCCAGAACGAGAAATCGATTTCCGGAAAACTAGGCCTCTGAACGCGACCCTGTCAACGGGACAGATCGGACTTTCGAGCAATCGAAATCACGCCGTGACCTGCGGAAACACGGCACGCCGGACAGAGCGGCCGCGTCCGCGGATCCGCCCTGTCCGGCGTGCTGTGTTCGGTGTTCCTACCGTCGTCTCAGGTCAGAACGCGGTCTCTCCGGCCAGGCCGAAGAAGTCGTTCCACTTGGTCGCGGCGCCGAAGCCCGAGCCGGTGGACAGCGCCACCCACGCGTCGGCGTCGCCGTCACTGGAGAACGCGACGGCATCGGCCTTCCCGTCCCCGTTGACGTCGGAGAGGTACGGGAACTGCCCCAGCGGCGCGAACGCGCTGTGCCACAGCTGCGCCGCCCCGAACGAGGACCCGTTGGACAGGGCCACGTACACGTCGTCGCTGCCCTGCACGAACGCGAGCGCGTCGGCCCTGCCGTCGCCGTTCACGTCGCCGACGCGCGGGGTCTGCCCGCCCCAGGCGAAGGTGTCGTGCCACAGCACGCCCGGCCCGAACGAGGAGCCGTTGGACAGCGCCACGTACACGTCGCCCGCGCCGCCCTGGGTGAAGGTGACGATGTCGTCCCTGCCGTCGCCGTTGAAGTCGGCCACGGCCGGGAACTCGCCCGGCGGGGCGAAGAACTCGTGCCACTTGACCCCGGCGCCGAACGAGGAGCCGTTGGACAGCGCCACGAACACGTCGCCGTTGCCGTCCTGGACGAACGTCATGACGTCGTCCCTGCCGTCACCGTTGAAGTCGCCGACCGCCGGGGTCTCCACCGCCGGGGCGAACCAGTCGTGCCACTTGGTGCCGGCCCCCAGGCCGCCGCCGTTGGACAGGGCCACGTACACGTCGCCGAGGGTGCCGCGGGTGAAGGTGACCACGTCGTCCTTGCCGTCGCCGTTGAAGTCGCCGGTCAGCGGCGTCTCCCCCGGCAGCGAGAACATGTCGTGCCACTTCACGCCACCGGCGAAGGAGCTGCCGGTCGAGGCGCCCACGTACAGGTCGGCCAGCGCGTTCTGGGTGAAGACCACCGCGTCGTCCCTGCCGTCGCCGGTCAGATCGGTCGACGACCCGCCCAGCGGCATTCCGGCGTACGTGCCGAAGTACACCTCCAGCTCGGCGATCGAGGTGAAGGTCCGGGTCCCGCCCGGCGCCCCGATGATCCGCACGCCGTCGGCGTCGACCGGGTCGAAGCCCAGCGTGTAGGTCTTGTACGGCCCCGCGGCGTTGCTGTACGGGTACAGCGGCGCGGTCTTCAGCCCGCGCACGTCACTCCACACGTGGTTGCGCCGCACCTGCACCCGCAGATTCGCGGCGAACCAGCCGCCGTCGGCGAACGTCGCGCCGCTGGTGAACACGACCTTGTTGATCGCGTACCGGCGCGGCCACGTGTAGCCCCACCAGCTCTCACCCTTGCGCTCGTCGTTCCAGTCGTCCTCGCTGACGCCGCGGTTGCCGTCGTTGTAGAACCCGTAGTTGCCGTAGTGCGCCACCCGCTCGACCGGCACCGTGCCCGGCTCGCGGGCCAGGTTGCGCGCCGGGTCGTAGGCGTTGGCCGCGGTGGTGGCCGTGTACGGCACCAGCGACATCGGCCGCAGTGAGTACGTGTACACCGCCGTCCCGCCGCCGCCGCACGGGCAGACGTTGGACTGCAGCCACACCGACCGCCCGTCGGCGCTGATGTACTTCGACGGGATCGTCGTGGCGTAGCCGCCGTGCTTGGCCGTGGTCCACGGGTAGCCGCCGAAGTCCTTGGTCGCGAACGGCTTCCACGGACCCCACGGCGTCGGCGACTCGTAGAACTCGAACGTGTACTCGGTCCACGACGTGTAGAGGTACCGGTTGAGGGGCTTGTCGTAGACCACGCCGCCCTGGCTGATCACGCTCAGGTTGCGCACCCGGTTGGCGGTGTACACGTCGGGGTAGACGCGCCGGTCGTCGTGCAGCACCGCCACGCGGCGGTTGATGTCCGACGACCACTGCGGCGTGCCGCCGGCGTCGAAGCCGGAGACGAACTGCCAGGTGGACCGGTTCTGCACCGACGCGCGGGGCACCCGGGCCAGGTAGACGTCGACCGGGTCGGGCACCCGGTTGGCGAACGAGTCCCGCCAGTTGCCGTCCAGCCCGTACGCGTAGACGTAGCCGTCGACGGCGTTGGCGTAGTTCTTGCCGTAGTCCAGGAACATGATCGTGGTGAACACGCCGTTGCCGAACATCGGCGCCGACCGGTTCCAGGACCAGGTGCGGCCGTGGTCGGTCGAGCGGGCGACGGTCGCCGCGGGCGCGTCGTCGAAGTCCAGCGCGAGGTCCTGCACGGCCAGGTAGAGCGAGCCGTCGGCGCAGGCCATACCGGTGGGCTTGCGGGTGTGGTTGGCGGTCCAGACCTGCCCGACCTGGTCGCCCAGGGCCAGCGTGGTGCCGGCCAGCGAGCCCGGCATGCCGGTGATCCGGTTGACGCCGATGTCGGAGAAGTTCGGGCCGAAGCCCTTGCCGTCGCCGTGGGCGGCGTAGACGTGGTCGTCGTCGGACCAGCAGTTGGCCCACAGGTCCCCGTCGCCGTTGGCCTGGGTCGTGGCGTGGCTGGCGATGCTGGTGGTGGCGAAGAAGGTGCTGGCCGGCGGGGTGTAGGCGACGGGCTGCAGCCTCGGCGCGGCGGTGGTGGCGGATGAGGCGGCCGCGGCGCTCGCGGCCACCAGGGCGACCGCGAGCACGGTCGGCAGGAGCTGGGATTTCAGGCGCATCGCACCCTCCCGGGGACGGTTGGTCGGCGTCCGGAAGCGAAGGTCTGCTCAGGACGGTTCAGAAGACACGGTTGAGCAATCGATTTCTTGCCGGGAACGTACATCGACCGAATATCGTCGTCAAGACACCGCTTCAACGTGGCGGAAATCTTCGCGCGTCCAGGAATTCGATTTCTCCTGCTAGGCTCGCGCACAGCCCGGCACCCGCAGCGACGCCGTCACCGAGGATGATGTCGACCGGAGCAGGCGGGGCCGCGGCCGAGAGCGAGGAACGATGGCGACCATCTACGACGTGGCCAAGCAGGCCGGGGTCTCCGCCGCCACCGTGTCCCGGGTCGTCAACGGCCGGGCCAGCGTCGACACCGCGCTCGCCGCCCGGGTGCAGCAGGCCATGCGGGAACTGGACTACCGCCCCAACGCGCTGGCCCGCAACCTGCGCCGCCGCCAGACCAGCATCTGGGCCGTGGTCATCTCCGACATCGGCAACCCGTTCTTCACCTCCATGGTGCGCGGCATCGAGGACGTGGCCCAGGGGGCCGGCTACTCGGTGGTCCTGTGCAACAGCGACGAGGACGCCGCCAAGGAGGCCCGCTACGTGGCCGCGGCGCTCGAGGAGCAGATGGCGGGCGTGATCATCTCGTCGGCGGGCAGGGCCGCCAACGTGAACCGGCTGATCGAGGCCGGTACGCCGGTGGTCGCGATCGACCGCGAGGTGCGCGGCGCGGCCGTCGACACGGTGCTGGTCGACAACGAGCACGGCGCCGAGCTGGCCGTGGAGCACCTGATCGAGGCCGGGTACGAGCGCATCGCCTGCATCGGCGGCCCGCGCAGGCTGCCCACCGCCCAGCAGCGCCTGCGCGGCTACCAGCGGGCGCTCCGGGCGCACCGGCGCCCGGCCGACGACGAGCTGGTCCGCCACGGCGACTACCGGCAGGAGGGCGGCTACCAGGCGATGGCCGCGCTGCTGGACGAGGGCGAGCGGCCCGACGCGATCTTCGCGGCGAACAACCTGATGACCATCGGGGCCCTGGAGTGCCTGGCCGACCGGGGCATCAGCGTGCCGGACCGGATGGGCGTGGTCGGCTTCGACGACATCCCGTGGGCGCACCTGGTGCGGCCGTCGCTGACCACGGTCGCGCAGCCGACCTACGAGCTGGGCCGCACGGCGGCGCTGCTGCTGGCCGAGCGGATCGCCGAGCCGTCGCGTCCGCCGTCGACGGTCACTCTGCGTACCGAGCTGAAGGTGCGCGCCAGTTCCAACCGGCCGTCCGTCGCCTGAGGACGGCCGCACCCGCGACGAGCTGCGCGGTTTGGACATCCGGTGATCGGGTCACCGGATATATGAAAAAGATTTACTTGACGACGCTTTCGGGTGGTTGATATTTTCGCCAGCACGAAATTCATAGCCGTCCATCACGCGCTGCACCGAACGCGTCGGTCCACGCGCTAGGCAAACCCCGAATCACCTGGTCACAGGCTGTCCTACCGGGACGGCCAGCCGAACCTGCCCGCACCGTGGCGGGCTTCCCCCCGAACCAGGAGTGGCCATGCGACGCAAGCTCGCGATCCTCCTCACCCCCCTACTGATCGCCCCCGTCCTCACCGCGGTCGGCTTCGCCTCCCCGGCGAACGCCGCCTGCACCTCCATCCCCGCCACCGCCGACCCGTCGGTCCTCGTGATCGTCTACCGGGTCGGCAAGGCCAACAACGTCAACGACAAGGTCATGCTCTCGGGCTTCGAGACCGGCTGGGTCGAGTCGCACATGAACAACCTGCCGTGCGGCGACAAGTCCTCCCTGGGCGTGTTCCAGCAGCGCTGGGACTACGGCTGGGGCACCCCCGAGCAGATCATGGACCCGGTCTACTCGGCCACGCAGTACTTCGTGCGCGCCATCGTGTGCGACCGGGACCACCCGGGCTACACCACCGGACAGGTCGCCCAGTGCGTGCAGCGCTCCGGCTTCCCGGACCGCTACGACCAGGTCCAGGGCACCGCTGGCGGCCTGCTGGCCACCGCCCGCCGGGCCGCCGAGATCCACGCCAACTCGCCGACCGACTTCAACGGCGACGGCAAGGACGACATCGTCACGTTCAACCAGGGCACCCTGGCCGACGTGTACGTCTCGCCCTCCACCGGCAGCGCCTTCGCCGGCACCTCGGTGAAGTGGAACGACTTCTTCGCCGTCGGCGGCGAGACCCCGCTGACCGGCGACTTCAACGGCGACGGCAAGGACGACATCGTCACCTTCACCCACGGCAGCGGCACCGCCGGCGACGTGTACGTCGGCCTGTCCACCGGCTCCGGCTTCCTCGGCGGCGCCAAGTGGAACGACTGGTTCGCCCCCGGCGCGGAGATCCCGGCCGTCGGCGACGTCAACGGCGACGGCCGGGACGACATCATCACGTTCACCCACGACGCCCGCGGCGACGTGTACGTGAGCCTCTCCACCGGCAGCTCCTTCGCGCCCGGCGTGAAGTGGCACGAGTTCTTCGCCCCCGCCTGGGAGTACCCGGCCGTGGCCGACGTCAACGGCGACGGCCGGGCCGACCTGATCACGTTCACCCAGGGTGCGGCCACCGCCGCCGACGTGTACGTGGCGCTGTCCAACGGCTCCTCGTTCGGGGCGGGCCAGAAGTGGCACGACCTGTTCGCCGTCGGCAACGAGCTGCCACGCGTGGGCGACGTCAACGGCGACGGCAAGGCCGACATCGTCACCTTCACCTGCAACGCCGACGCCGACGTGTACGCCGCGCTGTCCAACGGCGCGGGCTTCGTCGGCACCACCGTCAAGTGGAACGACTTCTTCTGCACCGCGGGCGAGTTCCCCTACCTCTCCGACGTCAACGGCGACGGCAAGGACGACGCGGTGGTCTTCACCAAGGCGGGCACCAACGACGTCTACGTCGGACTGTCCACCGGCACCGGCTTCCTCGGCGGCGCCAAGTGGCACGACTTCTTCGGCCTCAACGGCGAGACCACGCTGTGACCCGCTCCACCCGATCCGCGACCACCCCTCGCGTACTGGAGGAATCCGTGACACCCCTGCCCTACCGGCGCGTCCGGGCAGCGACCCTGCTCGGCGCCGCCCTCACCGGCGCACTGCTGCTGTCGGCGGCACCCGCCGTCGCGAAACCGGCCCTGGCCGCCGGGATGGACGCCGTGTTCACCGCGGCGGCCAGGTCCTACGGCGTGCCCAAGGGCCTGCTCGTGGCCGTCGGCTACGGCGAGACCCGGCTGATCGACCACGACGGGCTGCCCAGCCAGGACAACGGCTACGGGATCATGCACCTGGCCGACAACCCGCGCAACCGCAGCCTGGCACTGGCGTCGCAGCTCACCGGCCTGGACGAGGCCGTGCTCAAGAGCGACGCCAGGGCCAACGTCAAGGGCGCGGCCGCGGTACTGCGCTCGTACGCGGACAAGGCGGGGCTGACCGCTGCCGACCGCGCCCGCACCGGCGCCTGGTTCTCCGCCGTCGCCGAGTACGCGGGCGCCGGCAGCGACGCCACCGCCAAGCTGTACGCCGACTACGTTTACCAGGTCGTCCAGCAGGGCGTCGCCGTCCGCACCGAGGGCGGCACCGTCACCGCCGCGCCGGACAAGGTCCGCCCCGAGCTCGGCCGGTTCGCGAAGATCCAGATGGCGGGCGAGCAGTCCACGGCAGCCAAGCCGGCCGCCGCCCCGCAGGGCGTCGCCGCCCTGGCCGCGCCCGTCCCGCAGTACCCGGGTGCGCGCTGGATCGCCGCCAACGGCAACAACTACTCCCCCGGCCGCTCGGCGGGGATCACCACGGTCGTCATCCACGTGACCCAGGGCTCCTACGCGGGCACGGTCAGCTGGTTCCAGAACCCGTCGGCGGGCGTCAGCGCCCACTACGTGGTGCGCTCCAGCGACGGCGAGGTCACCCAGATGGTGCGCGAGGAGGACACCGCCTACCACGCGCGGTCGGCCAACTCGTACGGCATCGGCATCGAGCACGAGGGCTTCGTCGACAACCCGGCGTGGTTCACCGACGCCATGTACCGCTCGTCGGCGAACCTGACCCGCTACCTGTGCGAGAAGTGGGGCCTGCCGAAGTCCCGTACCAACATCAAGGGCCACAACGAGATGCCGGGCAACGACCACACCGACCCGGGCCCGAACTGGAACTGGAACTACTACATGTCGCTGGTGAACTCCGGTGGCGGCGGCGGGGTCACCCCCGGCGGCTCGCCGACCGACTTCAACGGCGACGGCAAGGACGACATCGTCACGTTCAACCTGGGCTCGCTCAACGACGCGTACGTGGCGACCTCGACCGGCTCGGCCTTCGCGGGCACGTCGGTGAAGTGGAACGACTTCTTCGGCCTCAACGGCGAGAAGCTGCTCACCGGAGACTTCAACGGCGACGGCAAGGACGACGTCATCACGTTCACCGGCGGCACGCTCGGCGACGTGTACGTCGGCCTGTCCACCGGCACCGGCTTCCTCGGCGGCGCCAAGTGGCACGACTGGTTCGCCCCCGGCGCCGAGGTCCCGGCAGTCGGCGACTTCAACGGCGACGGCAAGGACGACATCATCACCTTCACCCACGACAGCCTGGGCGACGTGTACGTGGCCCTGTCCACCGGCACCGGCTTCGGCGCGGGCGTGAAGTGGCACGAGTTCTTCGCCCCCGCCGGGGAGTTCCCGGCCGTCGGCGACGTCAACGGCGACGGCAAGGACGACATCATCACGTTCACCCAGGGTGCGGCCACCGCCGCCGACGTATACGTGGCGCTGTCCAACGGCTCCTCGTTCGGGGCCGGCCAGAAGTGGCACGACCTGTTCGCGGTGGGCGCGGAGAAGCCGCGCGTCGGCGACTTCAACGGCGACGGCAAGGACGACATCGTCACCTTCACCTGCAACGCCGACGCCGACGTGTACGCCGCGCTGTCCAACGGCGCGGGCTTCGTCGGCACCACCGTCAAGTGGAACGACTTCTTCTGCATCGCCGGCGAGTTCCCGTACGTGGGCGACTACAACGGCGACGGCAAGGACGACATCATCGTCTTCACCAAGGGCGCCACCAACGACGTGTTCGTCGGGCTGTCCACCGGCTCCGGCTTCCTCGGCGGCGCCAAGTGGCACGACTTCTTCGGCCTGAACGGAGAGGTCACACTGTGAGAACGACCCGGCTTCCGATCGCCGCGGGCATCGCGGCGCTCGTACTGGCCGGGCTGGGCGGGGCGGCTTCGGCCGCCCCGCCCGGGGTCTCCGGCCCCGCCGCGGCCCCGGCCGCGGCAGCGGCGGTCACCGGCCCGGCCGAGAAGGTCGCCAAGCTGACGGGTCCCGGCTCCATCAACGCCACCGACACGAGGTGGCAGCTCAAAGCCACCGACCTGGGCATCATGTGGGACAACGGCAGCGGCCAGGTGCTGACCGTCTTCGGCGACACGTTCGGCAACGGCTGGACCGGCCCGGGCGGCGGCGTCGGCAACGGCGCCACCATCGACTGGCGCTGCAACGTGCTGGTCCGCAGCGCCGACCGCAACCTCGCCGACGGCATGATCTTCGACAACGCGGTGCTGGACCGGGCCGGGCACGCCGGCACGATCCTGCCCTGCAAGCAGATCGACAACAACGAGATGACGGTCATCCCGACCGCCGCGATCTCGGTGGGCAACCGGCAGTTCATCCACTACATGTCGGTCAACCACTGGGGCGACGCGGGGCGCTGGTACACCAACTACAGCGGCATCGCGTACTCCGACGACAACGGGCAGACGTGGATCAAGGACGCCGACGCCCGGTGGCAGAACACCCCCGCCTGGGACAACCGGTTCCAAATGGGCGCCATGCTGCGGCAGGGCGGCTTCGTCTACCTGTACGGCACCATGAACGGCCGCTTCGGCAGCACCTGGCTGTCGCGCGTACCCGAGGGCTCGCTGCTCGAACCGACCGCCTACCGGTACTGGAACGGCTCGGCCTGGACCACCGACCAGTGGGCCACCGTCCCGGTCGCCACCGGCCCGGTCGGCGAGCTGTCGGTGTACCACAGCCGCTACCTCGGCCGGTTCGTGATGACCTACCTCAACGAGTCGCGCGGGGCGCTGGTGCTGCGTACGGCGCCGACGCCGACCGGCCCGTGGAGCGCCGAGGAGGTGCTGGCCACCACGGCCCAGTATCCGGGGCTGTACGGGGCGTTCATCCACCCCTGGTCGGCCGACAGCGACAGCCCGTACCTGTACTTCACGATGGCGCAGTGGGACCCGTACAACGTCTGGCTGATGCGGACCAGGCTCACCGGCGGCGGCATGTTCGGCGGCTCGTCCACCGACTTCACCGGCGACCGGCGCGCCGACATCGTCACCTTCACCCAGAACGACCTCGGTGACGTGTACGTCGCCCCGTCCACCGGCGGCGCCTTCGCCGGGGGCGGCAAGTGGCACGACTGGTTCGCCCCGTTCAACGAGACGGCGCTGACCGGCGACTTCAACGGCGACAACCGCGACGACATCGCCACGTTCACGCACTCGCCGCTCAACGACGTCTACGTGTCCCTGTCCACCGGCTCCGGCTTCGGCGCCGGGGTCAAGTGGCACGACTGGTTCGCGGGCGGCAACGAGATCCCCGCCGTCGGCGACGTCAACGGCGACGGCAGGGACGACATCGTCACCTTCACCCACGACGGCGAGGGCGACGTGTACGTGGCCCTGTCCAACGGCACCTCCTTCGTCGGCACCGCCGCCAGGTGGCACGAGTTCTTCGCCCCCTGGGGCGAGTTCCCGGCCCTGGGCGACGTCAACGGCGACGGCAAGGCCGACCTGATCACGTTCACCCAGGGCACCACCAACGACGTGTACGTGGCGCTGTCCAACGGCACCTCGTTCGGCGCGGGCCAGAAGTGGCACGACTTCTTCGGCGTCACCGGCGAGTCGCCGCGCGTCGGCGACGTCAACGGCGACGGCCGCGACGACATCGTGGTCTTCACCTGCAACGCCGACGCCGACGTCTACGTGGCCCTGTCGAACGGTTCCGGCTTCACCGGCACCACGGTCAAGTGGAACGACTTCTTCTGCACCGCCGGAGAGTTCCCGTACCTGGCCGACGCCAACGCCGACGGCAAGGACGACATCCTCGTCTTCACCCAGGGCACCGCCAACGACGTCTACGTCGGCCTCTCCACCGGCAGCTCCTTCACCGCCGGCGCGAAGTGGCACGACTTCTTCGGCCTGACCGGGGAGCGGACCTTCTAGTTTCACCCCGGTGCGGCGGCGGTGCCGCCGCATGATCGCGGTCCGGGGTCGGTACCCGCGGCCGGAATACGCGAGCCGACCGCGGACCGCGATCGAAGACCGCAGGCGGGCAACGAGGCCCGCCTGCGGCATCATGCTTTCTCCGGGTACGGCGAGAGGAGCCGGATATGGACACGGTCGTGGTGGGGGTCGACGGCGGCGGCACCCGCACCCGGTGCGTGGTGGTCGACACCGATGGCCGGGTGCTGGGCCGGGCCGAGGCCGGCGGCGCCAACCCGAACAGCTCCCCTGACCCCGTCGGCGCCCTGGCCGAAGCCCTGCGGGGCGCGGTCGCCCAGGCCACCGCCGCCGAACCCGGCGTCGCGGACCGGGTGGCAGCGGGCGTGTTCGGGCTGGCCGGAGCAGGTGGGGCCGGGCACGCCGACGCGCTGGCGCGGGCCACCGCCGCCTGGCGGGCGGCCGGGCTGGCCGGAGCGCCGGAGGTGGTCGGCGACCTGGTGGTGAACTTCGCCGCCGGTACGCCCGAGTCCGAAGGGCTGGTCCTGGTCGCCGGGACCGGAGCGATCGCCGGGCGGATCGCCGACGGGGCCGTGGTGCGCCGCTGCGACGGGTACGGGTGGCTGGTCGGCGACCGCGGCTCCGGCACGTGGCTGGGCCGCATGGCGGTCACGGCGGTCCTCGACGCCCTCGACGGACGCGGCCCGACGACAGCGCTGACCCGTACCGTGCCCGCTGCGCTGCTGGACGAGCTCGCGCACACCGCCCACGAACCGGGCAGCGCCGAGGCGCATGCCCTGGCGCAGCGGTTGGTGCGGGCCGTCTACGGCTCCCCGCCCGCCGCGCTGGCCGCGCTCAGCCCGGTCGTCGACGCCGCCGCCCGAGCCGGTGACGAGACAGCCCGAACGATCGTCGCGGAAGCCGCCGACCACCTCGTGGCGTCGGTGCGTGCGCTGGCGCCCAGCCCGGGTGAGGCCCTCGTCTTCGCCGGCGGCATCCTCACCGGTCCGACCCTGCTGGCGGAGCTGGTGACCGCCGGGTTCACCGCAGCCGAACCGGCATACGCGGTGTCCCTGGCCGGACCGGGCGAGCTGGGTGCGGCCATGGTCGCACTGCGACGCACCGGCCACGCTTCGGCCCTCGCCCGCATCCACGCCGACCTGCTGCCGTGGTCTGCCCGCTCGTGAAACCGGGGCAGCGCCTCGTGCGTCCCGTGCCCGGTCCGGGCGGGGCTGGCGCCTTCGCCTCCTGCCGGACATGCTGACCGCCGTGCCGCGCTGGGCCTCGGCGCTGTGGGGGTTGGCGTTCGTCGCCCTCATCGCGGCATTCTTGACCCTGCCCGGAGACGCCATGGACAGAGGCAGCCGATCGGCCTCGCCCGCGGGCGGTCTGATCGGGATCCACTTCGCGCTGAGCTCGTCGCTCGTCGCCTGGGCCCGATGGCGACGGCTGACACGGCACGAGGATGCGCCGGCCGGGTCGACCCGGTAGACCACCGGTCAGGCGGCGGCCTAGAGGCCGAGTCGGACCGGCTGGTCCGGCGCCCCCGCTGCCAGCAGCGCCGTCAGCGGCGTCGCGAGGTCACGAGGCGAGAACAGCTCAGGTCCCGTGTATCCGGCGATCTCCGAGAGCCGCCACCACCGGAAGGCGTCCAGGTTCTCGGCGGCGAGCTGGTCGTCGGTCAGCTCGCCGCGGGGCTGGAAGTGGTTCGTGCGGACGAGGAAGTAGTCGTTGACGATGCCGTCAAAGCCCGGCGCGTGGTCGACGGCCACGACCTCCTGGTGCCAGACGTGCGGCACATCGGCGGTGACCGCCAGACCGGTCTCCTCGCGCAGTTCGCGGCGCAGCGCCGTCAGCCGGTCCTCACCGGCTTCGATGCCGCCGCCCGGGGCCGCCCAGACGACCTTCGCCGAATTCGGCACCGCCGGGTGCGGAAAGACGAACCGGCACAGCAGGATGCGGTCGTCCTCATCCAGGATGATCGCGCGTACGGACCGGCGCAGGCTCGGCGTCATGGCGTACCGGACGCGACGGCAGGACGCATGACGATCAGCACCGCAGCAGACTACCGCGTCTGTTCTGCCCTTCCGTACCAGACGCCGACGGACACGACCCGGCCCGGCCGCGGCCGAAATCGCTGTCGCTCACCGGATCATGGTGGTAGACAGCCCGGGTGCACAACACTCTGCAGTTCACCGACCTCCTGCGGCTGATCGACGAGCGGTCGGCCGCCTTCCGCGCCGCCATCGCCGCCGCGCCCGACCTCGATGCGCAGGTGCCGACCTGCCCCGAGTGGACGCTGTTCGACCTGGCGCAGCATCTGGGCGGGGGCCGGCGCTCCTGGGCCGCCACCGTCGCCGCGGGCCCCGCCGCCACCGGCCGCGTGAAGGTCGAATCGGCCGCGCCCAGGGAGCGGGAAGCCCTGCTCGCCTGGCTGGCCGCCTCGACGCGGCAGCTGCTGGACGCGCTGCGCGAGGCCGGTCCGGACCGGGCCTGCTGGACGTGGTGGGACACCTCGCAGTCGCCGCAGACCTGCGGTGCGGTCGCCCGGCACCAGCTCCAGGAGGTCACGGTCCACACCTACGACGCGCAGCTCACCGTCGGCGACAGCCAGCCGCTGCCCGCCGAGGTCGCCCTCGACGGCGTCGAGGACTTCCTGTTCACCTGCTGCGCGACCACGAGCCCCTGGCCGCACGAGCCCGCCACGGTGCACTACCACGCCACCGAGGGCCGCTCCTGGCGCGTGCTCCTGTCCGCCGACGGCGCCCAGGTCACGCACCTGACCGAGCCGTACGCCGACAAGGCCGACGTCTCGGCCACCGGCACGGCCGGCGAACTGGTCCTCTTCATGTACGGCCGCACTCCGCTGGACCTGATGCCCTTCGACGGCGACCGGCGCGTCTTCGAGCAGCTCATCGCCTGGGAACCGGAGTAGTCGGACGTAGCCGCGGTACCACTTCGGCCCTCGAAACTCTGATCACCGCTCACCGCGCACCGAATCCCGGAATCGGCTCCCTCCAACGACATAGCGGCGCCCCCGCGGCCGCGTGTAGGTGGGTAGACACGAGGGAGGAGCCTGATGGACCAACTCGCCGAGCGGGAGTTCCGGGAGTACGTGGCACTGCGGCAGGGGTCGCTTTACCGCGTCGCCTACCTGCTCACCGGGCACCACCAGGACGCCGAGGACCTGCTCCAGGTCGCGCTGACGAAGCTGGCCCTGCACTGGTCCAGGGTGCATCGCTCAGGTTCGCCGGACGGATACATCCGCAAGGTCCTGTACCGGCAGCACATCAGCGTCTGGCGGGTCGCCAGGAACCGCCGCGAACACGCCACGGGGCAGCTGCCCGAGCCGAGATCGGTTGAGGACCCGGCCGGGGCGGCGGTCCTCAAGCTGGCGATGTCGCGGGTGCTGGGCGAACTGACCCGCAAGCAGCGGGCGGTGGTGGTCCTGCGCTACTACGAGGACCTGCCCGAGGCCGAGGTGGCCGCGCTGATGGGCACCTCGGTCGGGACCGTGCGCAGTCAGGTCCATCGCACGCTGACCCGCCTTCGTGAGCTGTGTCCGGAGCTGAGAACCATGGAGGAACTGGTATGAACTCACCGAACGAACCTGAGCTGAAAGCCGCCCTGCAGCGGCTGTCGGACGTCGCCGGACCCGCCGACCTCTCCGACGCCGCGCTGCGGGGCGCCCGGAGCAGGCGGCGCGTGCGCGGTGCGGTGACGGCACTGGCCGCGGTCGGCGTCGTGGCCGCCCTGTCCGTTCCCTTCGCGCTCCGCCAGGGTCCGCCCGCCGCTTCGCCGGTCGACGCCGTTCCGGTCGACTTCGCCGCCACGCCGCCGATTCTGGGCGAATGCCAGGACGCGCCCATGGTCAACCCCACGACCAAGGAGGTCGCGGCCGAGCACTGGCCGCAGTACGTGCAGCTGGTCCTCGACCTGCTGCCCGCCCGGAGCGACTACGTCGTGCAGAACACCTACGACCTCTGCAACTGGGGCGAGTCCGGGATCTCCAACGCGTACGCCGTGATCAACCTGGGCCACGGCCGGGAGCACGGGCATCTGACCGTGAACCTGTACGTCCACGAGACCGCCGCCTGGGTGCCCGGCTCCTGCGCCGACCTCAACGCCACGGCTCCCACGGCGGACCAGAGCGTCCTGTTCTGCCAGGAGGCCGCCGGCTCCCAGCCCCTGCTCTACGGAACCGCGTACTCGAACACCACCGTCACCGTCGGCGCCGTCTACCCGGACCACCGCGGGGTGGTGCTGGAGCGCAACGGTCTGGAGGCGGTCTCGGAGATCAGCATCGACGACCTGAAGGCCGTCGTCACCGACCAGGGTCTGCTGAACCTCATCCCGACTTCGGCCGTTCCGCTGCCGACGTCGGCGGCGGCCCCGCCGGAGGCCGGGGCGTCCGCACCCGCCAAGCAGTGACGGAGCGGGCGGTCACCGCGCGGTGGCCGCCCGCCCAGCGGGTCACCCGGGGGCACCCGCCGTGATTCTCCGCGAGTGGGTGCAACCGCCGACCGGGTACAGGCGTCAGTGGTGCGCTCATGACGGCACCGGCCGACCCCAGGAGGACACGAAGATGGCCCGCACCCCGCAACGCCCGGTCACGCTACTGTGGCTGGGCACGATGATGCTGGCGGCGCTCACCGGCTGCGCCGGACAGGCCGCCGACGGCCCCGCGTCGGCCCCGGCCGGCGCGTCGGCCCCGAGTTCCGCGACCGCGTCCGCCCCCGGCTCCCCCAGCCCGTCCGCGGCTGCCCCGAGCCCGGCCGCCGTCCCGCCCCCGGACCACGCGTTCATGCTGCAGGCGGTGGACCGGGTCGAGGATCCCGTGCTGACGGTGACCGCGAGCGGCCGGATCGGCACGTACCCGGGCGGAGCCGACACCGGCGACCGCGAGCGGTTCGTGCTGTCCCCGCTGTCGCCGGGCGCGACGACGTACCTGCTGAAGACGGCTGTGCTGCGCGTCGGCGGCGAGCCGTGGTGCGTCGGGGTCAAGGGGGACCAGCCGTACACCATGGCCTGTGACGCCGCCGACCGCGACCAGCGGGTGACCCTGCCGCCGGGTGCGACCGCGGCGACGTACGGGCTCGTCCTCGGCCAGTACGACGTCGAGGTGGGCCAGGATGGCAAGATCTCGCTGGTGCGGCACCGTACCGGCGCGAAGACCGTGTTCCGGTTCATCGCGGCGGGCACCGTGGGCCAGTGGCCGTAGATCGGATCGGGATGGACGACGCCGGGGAGTTCGACGCCTTCTACGCGGACACGTCGTGGCGGGTGCTCGGGCAGCTGTGGGCGATGACCGGCAGCCGGGTCGAGGCCGAGGACGCGGTCGCGGAGGCCTACGCCCGGGCCTGGCAGCGCTGGCGCCAGGTCCGCGCCTGCGACAGCCCGGAGGCGTGGGTACGCCGTACCGCGTCCCGGATCGCGATCAGCGCCTGGCGCAAGGCCGTCAACCGGATCCGCGCACACCACCGCGCCACGCCCGACCAGGACCTGGCCGGTCTCGGCCCCGACCATGTGGCCCTGGTCCACGCGCTGCGCCAGATCCCGCCCGACCAGCGTCGCGCGGTGGTGCTGCACCACCTGGTCGGCCTGAGCGTCGCCGAGATCGCGGCCGAGGTCGGCGCCCCACCGAACACGGTCAAGGCGTGGCTGCTGCGGGGACGCCGCGCCCTGGCCGCCCGGCTGACCGACGACGACCCGCGACAGTCCCGAGGAAAGGAGAGCAGACATGGCTGAGCAGCACGGCGACGACGAGACAGGTCTCGGCCGGGGCCTGGCGGCGCTCGCCGGGCACGGCACCCGCATCGGTCGGCTGCGCCCGGCCGAGCAGGTCCGGCACCGGGGCGAGCGGCGGCGCCGGAACGCCCGGCTCGGCGTCGTGGCTTCCGGTCTGGCTGTGGCGGCCCTGACGGCCGGGGTGTTCGCCTGGCAGGGGCAGCCCGGCGGGCAGGGCGTACCGGTGGCCACGGCACCCCCACAGGCCTCGCCCTCCGCGGTGCCGTCTCCTTCGGTGACACCGAGGGTCGACCCGTCGGCAGTGCCCGGTGCCGGGATTCCGGCCCGCGACCGGGCGGTCTGGCTGCAGGCGACCGCGACCGCCGGATATCCCCTGCTCACGGCCCTGCCCGACGGCACGGTGTCGACCACGACGATGGACGGCGCGACTGACGGCGCCCTGTTCGCGCTCGTTCCTCTCTCCCCCGGCGCCGACGAGTACCTTCTGAAGACCGGCACCATCGCGACCTGGGGCGAGCCGGGCTGCGCGGCGCTGGAGGCGGCCAGGGTGGCGATCGTCGCCTGCGATGCGGCACGCGACGAGCAGCGGGTCACCCTCGGTCGGGGCGGACCGCCGTTCGAGGTGCTGCTCGGCGGCCGGGCGCTGGCGGTGACCGGCACCGGCGTGGCCGCTGTCGCGCCCGGCCAGGGCACTCCGCTGACGTTCATCGTGCGCGGCAAGGCCCAGGACCCCTTCGACTGAAGCCGGCCCCTGCGAATCCGGTTCGACAGGCGCCCGGCGCGGCTGGTTGGCTTGCCGGGTGGACCAGGTCGTGTTGTTCACCCACCCGAACCGCAGGCGCCGCGCGGGTTCCGCCCCACGGCGCCTGGGTTTCCGGGTCAACGGCGAGGACCTGCGGCTGGTGGCGGCCGAGGCGACTCGCGACCTCTGGTTGGCCGAGCTGACCAGCGAGGACGATCCGGAGCTGGCGTGGCGGTTCGTGCTTGACCAGCACTGCCACCTCTGGGCCGCCGAGCTGGGTGCGCCGTCGCGGCTGCTGCTCGGCGAGCCGGACGACGAGCACCGGCGCCCGCACGGCCTGTGGGATGGCCGAGTGCCCCTGCTGGGCTGCAGCACCTGCGGGGACTGGGAGTGCTGGCCGCTGCTGGCCGCGATCAGGGTCGACGAGCGCACTGTCACATGGTCGGCATTCGTCCAGCCGCACCGGAAGGAGTGGGGTGAGCTGCCGATCGGGCCCTTCACCTTCGATCGCGCGGCGTACGAGGCGACGCTGGCCGAGCCCGAGGCGCTGGATGCCGACCCCGGTTGGGCCTGGATGCTCGGTGCCGATGATCCGCAGCCGTGAGTGCCGCCGCGCCGGATCTTCTCGGGTCACGCCCCGGTCATGCCCACACCGCCGGGCCGAGGTCGGCCGGAAGCCTGTCCACCACGTACGCCACGATCTGTTCCGCCGTCCCAGCCTCAGCCAGAACCGGCTCCTCCCAGCCCAGCCGCAGCGTGAACGTACCCTGGCGGGTGGTGTTCAACATGACCTTCTCCACCTGGAACCCGCCCGTGTCCGCACGCGGGGTCGACCGGCCGAGGCCGGTCGGCACCTCGGTGGTGAACCGCAGGGTCCACATGCTGTTGAACGCGAACAGACCACGTAGCACGGGCTGGGCGTAGGCTGCCTCGATCAATTCCCGATAGGTCGACCGGCTGACATCCTGCGCTTCTCTGCGGAGCCGTCCCCACTGGGAGGCGACGTAGTGCCCGGGGCTGTCGTCCGGCACTTCGTAGTGCCCGGTCAGCGCCGCGAACGGGGCGGCGTCGGCGACCTGCGCCAACGTCCCGCCGTCCCGCCAGGCCACGGCCAGCGCCGGAACGTCGCTCAGCCGCCGGGTCCGCCCCTCGATCATGCTCAGCGGGATGCGGGCACCCAGGCCGCGGCTCTCGCCGTTGACGGACCACTGTCTCTCCCGAAGCCAGGCCTGGACCGTCAGCGGCTCGCGACCGGGGATCGTCGAGGCCACCGTCGCTCGGCCGACGGGGTCGGACGCGTCGGGGACGGCGACGAGATCGAGCCCCTGCGCGAGCGCTTCGGTCCGCAGGTACGCGGCCAGGCTGCCTTCGGCGGCCACTTCGGGATAGAGCGTGGCCCGGTCCGGAGGCGTCGACATGACTGGCGAGTCTGCCGCATGGTTCCGCCTGGTCACGGCCCACCCCCGGGTGGAATTGCCGCGGGTCGGCCGGCTACGGATCTCACCGCGGCGTGGTGGACCGGGCGGACGACACCGCCGAGTCGACGATGGACCACGCTTGAGCGGGCGTCACCGCCCCGACCAACAGCGGCCCCTGAAGGCCGCTGACCAGGGCATACAGGGTGATCGCGGCCTCCCGGTCGAAGGCCCGCTCGAAGAACGTGTAGGCCCCGGCGTACGCGGCGCGCATGATGTCGGCGGCGGCCGGCTCGGTGGCGCTGTAGGCGAGCAGGGCCGTGGTGGCCGCGGAGGTCAGCCGCCGCTCGTCGTCCAGCGGCAGCATCTCGTCGATGATCATTCGCAGCCCGACGGCCTGGTCGGCCGGGTCCGGGGTGCGGGCCATCCGGGCGAGCACGCGGGCGGTGAAGCGCGCGTTCAGGTGGTGCAGGACGAACCGCAGCAGCTCCTGCCTGGTGGCGAAGCATCGCTGCACCGCACCGGCGGAGACGCCCGCCTCGGCGGCGACGACGCGCACCGAGGCCGCCTCGATGCCGCGCGTGCCGATGATCCGTACGGCGGTCTCGGCGACGAGTGCGCGTCGGGCTTCGTGGTCGACGATCTTCGGCATGCTTATATGATACGTTCGTATCGGAAAAATGGAGGTGCGGCATGGCGGTCGAGTTCGCGAGCAACGGCGAAATCCAGCTCGCCTATGAGACGTTCGGCGACGCCTCCGGCGAACCGCTGCTGCTGATCACCGGGCTCGGACACCAAATGCTGCTGTGGCCGGACCGCTTCTGCGAGGCCCTGGTCGCGGCCGGCTTCCACGTCGCCCGGTTCGACAACCGCGACTCCGGCATGTCGACCTACCTCGACAGCCCCGACCAGCGGTGGTGGCAGGCGCTGTTGGGGGGCGGGCGTCCGCCGTACACCTCGGATGCCTTCGTCGACGACGCGGTCGCCGTGATGGACGCCCTGGGCTGGCAGTCCGCCCACGTCGCGGGAGCGTCGATGGGTTCGGCCATCGGCCAGATGATCGCGGTACGCCACCCCGAGCGCGTGCGCAGCCTGACCGCGCTGATGAGCATGCCCGCCTCCGGCAGCCTGCTGGCCCTGCGCCACATCAGGTTCGGGTCGGTGCTGCGGATGGGGCGCATGCGGCACGGCACCGACCGGGCGGGCCAGGAGCAGCGGATAGTCGACCTGCTGCGGATGCTCGCCTCACCCCGGGGCGCCTTCGACGAGACGTGGGCGCGCGAGGTGGCGGCCCGCGGCTACGACCGGCGGCCGTTCGACCCGCGCGCCGAGCGGCGGCAGCTGGCGGCCGGGCGGAGCCGGCGGCAGAAGCTGGACCTGGGCCGGCTAAAGGCGCCCACACTGATCGTCTACGGGCAGGACGATCCGTTGGTGCGCCCGAGCGGCCCGAAAGCACTGGCCCGGGCGATCCCTGGGTCGCGCCTGGTCGGGTACCCGGGCATGGGTCACGATCTGCCCGAACCGCAGTGGGCCGAGCTCGTCGGCGAGATGCGGGCCCTGGCCCAGCGGTGAGGCTCGCGTTCAGCCGACGAAGTTGTTCTGGACGAACGCCACGACCATGACCCCCTGCAGTCCGATCGCGACAGCCGGGTAGATCCGGTCGAAGTTCCCGCTGCGGCCCATCCTGGCCAGCACCAGAAACGCGGGCACGCATTCGAGGAAGTACCGCCAGACCGAGGCCAGCGGGTAGTAGTTGTGGACCGGGTTGACCACCGGCAGCAGCATCGCGGGCAGCGCGAACGCGACCAGGTAGTGCCCGCCCCGCCCGAGCTTCCACGGCCCGGCGACGGCGAGCGCCAGCAGCACCAGCGAACCGAGCGAGACCACCAGGTTCACCGTGTTGCGGACCGTGTCCGGGTGGTACGCCGTGCCCTCGGAGATCAGCCGGAGCAGTTCGCGGTACGTGGTCCACGGCGCCTGGTAGCCGTCGCGGAACCAGTGCTTCTGCGCGTCCAGGAACGCCGTCGCGTTGCCGAGCACGTTGTGCAGGTGCAGGGCGTACAGTCCGACGCCCACGGGCACGAGCAGCGCCGCGAGCACGTCCCAGCGGACCCGGCGGATCGACCAGTCGCGCTGGCGCAGGTACTCGTAGACGAAGGCCAGGCCCAGCAGCAGGCCGGTGAGCCGGGTGGCGCCGGCCAGGCAGCACAGCAGGCCCGCGTACCACCAGCGGCCGCGCCGCATGCAGTAGAGCGCGCCCACCGACAGCGCCAGGAAGAGCGATTCGTTGTACGCGGCGACGAGGTACAGCCCCGTCGGGAAGGCCAGCAGGTAGAACGCGGCCCGGCGGCCGTGCCCGGCGTCGAGCAGGTCGGTGGCGAGCCGGTGCACCAGGATCAGCGCGGCCAGGCACGCGAGCACCGACACCAGCATCGCGGCATGGAACGTGGTCAGCGTCGTCACCGTCTTCACGGCGCGGACCAGCATCGGGTACAGCGGGAAGAAGGCGGCCCGCAGCGGATCGGGCTGGTAGCCGGTCTCGGCGATCGGCAGGTACCAGGCGACGTCCCACCGGTTCCAGGCGTCGAGCGCGCCGTCGAGCCCGGTCGGCGGGTTGCCCGCCTTGGCCGGGAGGTCCTGCACCGGCAGCCAGGCGACGTAGGTGGTCGCGGCGTACAGCAGCAGGCCCGCCGCCCAGGTGGCGAGCCCGGCCCGGACCGACTCCCGCCAGCCCGCCGCCACCGGGTGCTCCACCTCGGCGGCGGCCGGCTGCTCCGCCGGGGCGGCCGCCGCATCGACCGCTGTCGCTTCAGACATGTCGGCGACGATAGCGGCGATCATCGCTTTTGGACATAGACGAACGGCCGATCGGGGCCGCGTCAGTGGTGGTGGTCGTGCCCCTCGTGCTGGTGGTGCTCGTGGCCGGCGTGCGCGAGGGGTTTGGCGGCGACCCATTCGCGGGCGGACTCGGCGGCGGCACTGAGCTCGGCCAGCAGCACCGCCAGCTCCTCGTGCCGCATGTAGTTGGTCGCGGTGATCGAGGTGACGTGCTCGCCCAGCCGGTCGGCCAGGGCGCGGATGCCGGTGAGCGCTTCGACGACGGTGGCGGTCTCCTGCTCGTTCAGATCACACATGCCGCCAACCGTACCCGCCATCGACGCCCATGGAATCCTTCTAATGGTTATAAATCATGGCATTCTGGTGTCAGTGCCCCAGCAGGACCAGCGCGATCGTGATCGCGCCGGAGCCGATCAGCGCCACCGCCCATACCCGGTCCAGGTCCAGCCATGACGACACCCGCAGCGCGCGCACCGCCAGCACCCGCAGCACGGCCAGCGCGATCACCGCCGACACCGCGACCATCGCCGCCGTGTGCACCGCGGTCGCGGCCAGCCCGGTCAGCGCCGACACCTGCCCGGCCGCCGCCCCGGCGTGGTGATGCCCTGCCGGTGCGGCCACCGGCACCGCGACCAGCACCGGCAGCAGCACCAGCCCGGCCCCGTGCACCGAGGACATCAGGAACGACCAGCCCAGCAGGTGCCGCCCGGTCGGGCGCAGCCCGCGCCAGTGCAGGTGTCCCCCGGCCCGCAGCTGCCACAGGCCGAACCCGAGCAGCAGCACCCCGCCGACGACCGCCGCCTGCTGCGCCCCGCCGACCGACACCGCCAGGCCCACCAGGGTCGCCACCGCGAACACCGACAGCGCGTGCCCGACGGCGACCGGCAGCAGCACCCGCAGCGCCGCGACCCGGTTGCGCTCCCGCAGCCCGGCGGCGACGGCGAGCAGCCAGCCCATGCCGGGGTTGAGGCCGTGGAACGCGCCCAGCCCGGCCAGCACGACGTACTGCCACGCGGTCATGCCACCCCCGTTCCGCCGTCCATCGTCACCGGCCGGTCAGCGCCCTGTCACGGGTAGTCGTCCCATCGATACCGCTGGTTCCCGGCGATCTGTCGGCACCCGCGCCTACGATCTGCGGCGGCGATCATCGCGACTCGAACCCCGGTGGATCACCGTCTGCGGTCACGACGTGGGCCTGAACCGTCCGATATGACCGCAGACGGCGATCGAGCCGACAGCACCGCTGCCGCGCGCCTGCCAGCCCGCGACAGAACCGCAGCCCACGACCTTGGTCGCGGGCTGCGGCGGTGGAGACTGCGGTACCGGGTCAGCCCTTGACCGCGCCCGCGGTCAGGCCGTGGGCGAGGTTGCGCTGGGCGAGGGCGAAGCAGATCGCCACCGGCAGCGCGATCAGCGTCGACCCGGCCATCAGCGGCCCGAACTCCGCGCCCTCCGAGGTGATGAAGTGGGTCAGCCACAGCGGCAGCGTGTACCGGTCGGGGCTGCTGGTCAGGAAGTACGCCACCAGGTACTCGTTCCACGACAGGATCATCGTGAAGATCGAGGTGGCGATGAGGCCGGGCAGCACCAGCGGCAGCGTCACCCGCCGGAACGCCTGCAGCGGCGTGCAGCCGTCGATCATCGCGGCCTCCTCCAGCTCGCGGGGCACCCCGGCGACGAAGCCGCGCATGGTCCACACCGCGAACGGCATCGCGAACGCCAGGTACGCGATGACCAGCCCGGTCAGGGTGTCGGCGAAGCCGAGACCGCTCAGGGCCAGGAACAGCGGGATGATCAGCGCCACGTGCGGCACCAGCTGCACGACCAGCACCGAGGCCAGGAACGCCTTGCGGCCGCGGAAGTCGAACCGCGCCACCGCCACCGCCGACAGGAACGCCACCACCATCGCGAACACGACCGTGATCGCGGTGACCGTGGCGCTGTTGCGCAGCGCCTGCCAGAACGCGGGGTCGTCGAGCACCCGGTTGATGTGCTGCATGGTCGGGTGCAGGGGGATGAGCTGCGGCTGCGCGGAGTACATGTCGCGGCCGGGTTTGATCGCGGTGGTGGCCATCCAGTACACGGGGAACAGCCACACGGCGGCCACCAGCAGCCCGAGCAGGATGTAGACGCCGTTGCGCACCCGCCTCACGCGAGATCTCCCATCCGGATGAGCTGGCGGACGTACACGACGAGCACGACGGCCAGCAGCAGCACGTTCACCAGCGCGACGGCGCCCGCGTAACCGTAGTCGTGGCCCTGGTAGGCCTGCATGTAGGCGTAGATGCCGATGGTCTGGTACTCCGGCTCCGGCGAGGCGTTGCGCAGCAGCCAGATCTGGTTGAACACCTGGAAGTCCCAGATGACCGACAGCACGATCTGGATGCCGAGCACCGGCTTGAGCAGCGGCAGCGTGACCCGGCGCAGCACCTGCAGCCCGGACGCCCCGTCCATCCGCGCCGACTCGACCAGCTCGCCGGGCACCTGCGTGAGCCCGGCGTAGGTGGTGACGGCGATGAACGGCACGGCGCCCCAGACGACCACGGCGGTGGCGACCGACAGGCCCTCCACCGGGTTGACGTACCAGTTGTGCTGGCCCAGGCCGAGCAGGTGGTTGAGGACGCCGAAGTTCTGCTGGGTCATCCAGGCGAACACCTGGGTCGACACGAAGGTGGGCACCGCCCAGGCCATGACCAGCACCGACATGACCACGCGGCGCAGCCAGGCGGGCAGGCGCTCCATCAGCAGCGCGATGCCGACGCCGAACAGCATGGTCAGGGAGACCATGGCGGCGGTGAGCACCAGCGTGCGGCGCAGCGCGGCCCAGAACAACGGGTCGGACAGGATGCGCTGGAAGTTCTCCAGGCCGACGAACGGGGCGGCCTCGTCGGAGAAGATCTGGGCCAGGCCCCAGCTCTGGAAGGACAGGGCGGCCACGCGGGCCAGCGGGTATGCCTGGACCAGCAGCAGGATGACCGCGGCGGGCGCGATGAGCAGGAACGGCAGCCGGGGGCGGCGCGGTCGGCGCGGCGCGGGCGCCGGACCGGCGGCGGCGTGGGTGGCGACGGTGACGGCCACGGCTTCCTTTCGTACGGTGATGCGGCGGGCACGGACGATCCGCGCCCGCCGCATCGGGTGGATCAGGCGGCGTTCAGCAACGCCTCGATGGCCTTGTCGCCCGCGTCGGTGGCGGCTTCGACGGTCTGCTTGCCCGTGGCGATGTCCACGAGCATGTTAAGCACGATCTTGTTCTTCTCCACGGCCGCCCAGTTCTTTGCCGGCGGCAGCGTCCAGGTGTCGGCGAGGCTGTCGACGTAGCCCTTCATCTGCGGGTCGCTGGGCACGATGCCCTTGGTGTTGGCCAGGAAGCCGGCGTCGACGAACGCCTGCTGCGAGGCGCTGCCCAGGTACGCCGCGATCCAGGCGCGCGCCCACTCCTGGTGCTTGCTCTTGGCGGTCACGGCGATGTCGGAGCCGCCCATGAAGGCCGGCACGAAGCCGTCGGCCTTGGTGGGGCTGGGCAGCCGGAACGTGCCGATCTGCTCCTTGAGCTTCGGGTCGCCGTCGGCGCCGAAGACCTTCTTCATCTGGCCGGCCGAGTCGTAGAACATGGCGGCCTTGCCCGCGACCATGGTGCTGAACGCGGTGAGGTCGTTGATGGTGCGGTCGCCCTTGTAGCCGGCGTCCATCAGCGACTTCCAGTTCTTCAGGCCCGTGATGCCCTCGGGGGTGCTGAAGGTGGCGTCCCACTTGCCGTCGGCGCCGAGCTTGGCGGCCTGGCCGCCGGCGTCGTAGATGAACGGCATCGCGGCGTACTGGTGCTGGCCGGGCAGGAAGAACGAGCTGAACGTCGGGTCGCCCGCGTGCTTGGCGTTGAGCTTGTTCACCAGCTCCATCAGCCCGGCCCACGTGGTCGGCGGCTCGGTGACGCCCACCTCGGCCAGCAGGTCCTTGCGGTAGATGACCGCGCGGTCGCCGCCGTAGTACGGCACGCCGTAGAGCTTGCCCTGGTAGGTCGCCGAGTCCTCCAGCGCCTTGACCCAGGTGGTGTTGTTCTCGAACTCGCCGCGGTGGGCGGTGAGTTCGCTGAACGCCCCGGCGGCCATGTACAGGCCCATCTCGGTGGAGCCGAGCTCGATCACGTCCGGGGCGGAGCCCGCCTGGGCCGCGGCGTCGAACTTGGCCAGGTGCTCCGGCCACGTCTGGTACGCCACGGTCACCTTGACGTTGGGGTACTTCTCCTTGAGCTTCGCGTTGGTGGCCTCGACGGTCTTGGGCCACAGGTTCTGCGCCTCGACCTGAAGCCAGACGGTCAGTTCACCGCCGGCGTTGGGGTCGTCCGATCCGGCGTCGTCGCCACAGGCCGCAACGCCCAGAAGCAGGGCGGCAGCCGCAGCGGCGGCGAGGAGTCGTGCCTTCATCTCATCAACTCCTAACAGCGTCTATAGACGAATCAGAATCAAGCCGCACAGCGTAGGATCCGCCGTGCGGACAGCGCCACGATGGCAGGAATCTCCCTATCCGTCAATCTCCATGAAGGAATTATTCGGCCGCTGATTGTGGCCGGGGCTCCGGTCAGCGAAGATGGGGCGCTGGCCGAAGTTCGCCGAGGAGATGAACGCATGACCGAGACACAGCCCGACCACCTCGTCGCCAGCGTGCGCGCGGTGCTGCCCTCGCTGACGCCGTCGGCGCAGGTCATCGCGAGGCTGATCCTCGACGACCCCGCCACGGTGGCGCGCAGCACCATCACCGAGCTGTCCGCCAACTCCGGTGTCAGCGAGGCCACGATCGTGCGGACCGCGCGCATGCTCGGCTTCTCCGGGTACGCGCCGCTGCGCCTGGCCCTGGCCGCCGCCGCCGCACGGGCCGAGCCGGACCGCCTGGTCCCCGGCGACCTCGGGCTGACCGACCCGCTGTCGGATGTGATCGCCAAGGTGACGCGCTCGGAGATCGAGGCGCTGTCGGACACGGCCGCCCAGCTCAACCCCGACCAGCTGGACACGGTCATCAGCGCGGCGATCGCCGCCCGCCGCATCGACATCTACGGCGTGAGCGCGTCGGGCCTGGTCGCCGCCGACATGGCGCAGAAGCTGCTGCGCATCGGCATGTCCGGCCACGCCTTCACCGACGTGCACCTGGCCCTGACCAGTGCCGCGCTGCTGCGCAAGGGCGACCTGGCGATCGGCATCTCCACCTCGGGCGAGACGCCCGACATCATCGAGCCGCTGCGCCAGGCGGGGCTGGCCGGGGCGACGACCGTGGCGATCACCAACAACCCGTGGTCCAACCTGGCCCGCACCGCCGACCACACGCTGGTGTCGGCGGGCCGGGAGACCTCGTTCCGGCCGGGCGCGATGGCCTCGCGCATCAGCCAGCTGCTGCTGGTCGACTGCCTGTTCGTGGGCATCACCCAGCGCACGTTCGCCACCTCCGAGCAGGCGCTGAAGCTGACCCGGGAGGCCGTGAGCGACTACATGGCCGAGCACCGGCCGCGACCGAGGAGCTGAGCGCTCACATCGCGAAATCGACATGTCATTGGTCTGACATGTCCTTGCAATGAAAGAATTCTTCACGCATACAAACATCTGTATTGCTTTTCTCCACCCCCTCGGGGGACGATGCCTGTCGGAACCCGGGCGCCGCGCGGCAGCGGCGCCTACCAGTGCATGAACTTGGGGGACTGATGACCGACGGTCAAGCGATGACGATGCCGGTCACCGAGCGGCGCCTCGCCGGGACCGAAGACCTGGACATGCTGTCCACGGCCGAGCTCGTCCGGCTCATGACGGTCCAGGACCGGACCGTGCCGGAGGCCATGGCCGAGGTCGCGGCCGAGATGACCGCGGCCGTGGACGCCATCTCCGACCGGATGCGCCGCGGGGGGCGGCTCATCTACCTGGGCGCCGGCAGCGCCGGCCGGATCGGCACGCTGGACGCCAGCGAGATCCCGCCGACCTTCGGCGTCGGCCCGGACCTGGTCCGCGCCCTCATCGCGGGCGGGCCCGGGGCGCTGATCTCGGCCGTGGAGGCGGCCGAGGACTCGGTCGAGATGGCCGTGGCCGACCTGACCGGCGTGGAGCTCACCGAACTCGACAGCGTGGTCGGCCTGTCCGCCAGCGGCACGACGCCGTACACGGTGGGCGGGGTGCGGCACGCGCGCTCGCTGGGGGCGCTGACCGTGGGCGTGGCGTGCAACTCCGGCACCCCGCTGGCGGCCGCCGCCGAGATCGGCATCGAGGTCGTGGTGGGGCCGGAGCTGCTGGCCGGGTCGACCCGGCTGAAGGCGGGCACGGCGCAGAAGCTGGTCTGCAACACGCTGTCGACGCTGGTGATGGTCCGGCTGAACCGGACCTACGGCAACCTGATGGTGCACATGAACGCGACCAACCAGAAGCTCTACGCGCGGGCGCACCGCCTGGTGGAGCTGATCACCGGCCGGGGCGAGCTGGAGGTAGACACGGCGCTGCGGACCGCGCAGGGCTCGGTGCCGGTGGCCGTGCTGGTGCTGCAGCTCGGTGTCGACGCCGCGGCCGCCAGGCGCCGCCTGGCCGCGGCCGGGGGCAGTCTGCGCGACGCCCTCGGCGCGGTGGCGTGAGGGCCGCAGCGGCGCGCTGAACCGCCCGGCCGCATGCCAGAGCCATGCGGCCGGGCCCACCCCACGGGGCGGGGTGCGGCGAGGGGGTGGCCGGCGGGACGCCGCCGACCACCCCCTCGCCATTTCGTACTCAGGACTTGACGTGCGCGTCCACGAAGGACGGGTATCCGAAGATGCTGGAGACGAAGATGCCGCCGGCCTTGGAGCCGTGCAGGTAGTACGCCACGTCGACGTAGAGCGGCACCGCCGGGGCGTCGTCCTCCATCAGCTTCTTGTCGAGCTTGGCCCACTCAGGCCCCTGCGCGGCCGGGTCCATCGCCAGCACCCGGTCGAACTCGACGTTGATCTTGTCGTCGTTGAGGTATGACCGGTTGTTGTTGCCCGCGTCCTTGATCGTGCGGCCGTCGAAGAGCACCGGCAGGATCGAGGCGCCGCTGGGCCAGTCGGCGGCCCAGGAGTCGATGTAGAGGTCCCACGGGTTGTTCTTCTTGCTGGTCTCGTCGAGCTTGGCGTCGGCCGGGATCAGCTTGACCGTGATCTTGAAGCCCGCCTTCTCCAGGTTGGCCTCCAGCTGCGCGCCGGTCTCGGCGTCGGTGTCCAGCACGCCCAGCACCAGCTCCGGCGTCTTGCCCGCCAGCAGCTCCTTGGCCTTCTCGACGTTGCCGCTCGGACCCGCCGGGTAGGCGTCGTAGTTCACGAAACCGAGCGTCGAGGACGGCATCAGCGTGGTCATCGGCGCGGCCACGGTGTCACCGCCCAGCGACTTGATCAGGCCGTCGCGGTCGATGGCGTAGTTCAGCGCCCGGCGGATGTTCACGTCGGTGACCCGCAGCGTGTTGATGGTGAGGCGGTTGGCCGAGGGGGTCGGCGACAGGATCGAGCGCGACTTCAGCGACGCGTTGTTGATCGTGGTGCCCACCAGCGAGGCCGGCACGCCGCCCCAGCCCAGCGCGGTCTGGTCGTCGCCGCTGTCGGCGATGATCCGGTTGGCCTGGGCGTCGGGGTCGGCGCCGAACGTCCACACGAACCTGTCCGGGTACTGGTGGCGCACCGGGTCGGTGGCCGGGTCCCAGTTCGTGTTGCGCTCCAGCACGATCTCGGTGCCGACGGTGTTCTTGGTGACCTTGTACGGCCCGGACGAGAACGGCTGCGTGTCCAGCCCCAGCCCGGTGTCCTTGGCCTGCGGCACCGGCGCGGTGTAGGGCAGCGACACGGCGAACGGCAGGTCGCAGTGGCCCTTGGCGAAGGTGAACCGCAGCGTCTTGTCGTCGGGGGCGGTCAGGCCGGGCGGGAAGGAGCCCTTGTTGGCCTTGAAGTCCCAGGCCTTGTCGAACTGCGGCGAGTCGGCCAGCCACTCCTGGACGTAGGTCGGGCCGCCGCTGTAGTCGGGGCTGAAGGCGCGGGAGATGCCGTACGCGATGTCCTTGGCGGTGATCGCGCTGCCGTCCTCGTACTTCACCCCGTCCTTGATCTTGAATTCCCAGGTCTTGCAGTCCTTGTTGACGTCGGTGCCCGGCGTCTCGGCCAGGTCGCCGACCAGCGTCAGGTGGCCCTTGCCGTCGTCCTTCCACGTGGTCAGGAACCGCGAGTACAGCGGGGCGGTCATCAGGCCGACGAACGAGTAGATGCGCTGCGGGTCCAGGTGCGAGATGGCCGACTGGCGCAGGATGTGGAAGGTGCCGCCCTTGGCGGCCCCGGCGACCTCCGCCGCCGGGCCCCTCGACTGGGCCGGGTCGGTGGCGATGACGCCGGTGCTCTGCCGGTTGACGTCGACCGACGGGCCCTCGCCCTTATTCTCGGTGCACGCCGCGAGCAGGAGCAGCGCCAGCGCTGCGCCCGCGGCGGATGCCGCTCGTGTCCTCATCAGAAGTTCCCCTTCGGTGTGCATGAGAGGTGACGGGCGGCCCGGTGTCGCAGACCGGGCCGCCCGGATCGTCAACGCAGCCGTACGCGTGGATCGATGACCGCGTACAGCAGGTCGACGACGATGTTGGCGACCACCACGAACACCGAGGCCAGGATCACGGTGCCCATCACGGTCGGCAGGTCCCCGCCGTGCACGGCGTCGACCGTGGTGCGGCCCAGGCCCTGCAGGCCGAAAGTGGTCTCGGTGATGAAGGTGCCGCCCAGCGCGGAGCCGACGTCCAGGCCCGCGATGGTCACCAGCGGCGTGATCGCGGCCCGCAGCGCGTGCCTGCCGTGGACCTGCCAGGACGACAGGCCCTTGGCGCGCGCGGTACGCACGAAGTCCTCCGACAGCGTCTCCAGCATCTGCGCCCGCGACAGCCGCGCGTAGATGGCCGAGAACAGGAACGCCAGCGCCATCCAGGCCAGCACCAGCCCCGAGGCCCAGTCCAGCGGATCCTCCAGCAGCGGCGTGTAGTGCGGCACCGGTATCCAGCGCAGCGTGTACGTGAACACCAGCAGCAGCACCGCGCCGACGAAGTACAGCTGCAGCGACGCCCCGGTCAGCGCGAACCCGACCGCCAGCCGGTCCAGCAGCGTCCCCCGGCGCAACGCCGAGATCATGCCGAGGCCGACGCCGAGCACCAGCCACAGCACCGCCGCCGGGATCACGATGCTCAGCGTCACCGGCAGCACCCGCTTGAAGGTGTCGGTGACCGCCTCGCTGCGGACGTAGGAGAAGCCCAGGCAGGGGGCGTCGCAGTGGCCGCCCTGGGCGGTGCCCAGGTCCCGGCCGACGAAGATGCCCTTCACGTAGCCGGCGTACTGCACCAGCTTCGGTTCGCGCAGGCCCAGCTCGACCCGCACCCGCTCCAGGCGCTCGGCCGTGCAGTTCTTCGGGCACATGCCGCTGACCGGGTCGCCCGGCAGCGCGAAGAACATCAGGAAGCTGAGCATGGTGACCGCGAACAGGACCAGCACCGCCGACAGCAGTCGCTTGACCACGAAACGGAACATGGCTACCTCGACGATCGGGGGTCGAGCGCGTCGCGCAGCGCGTCACCGAACAGGTTGAAGGCCAGCACCATCACGAAGATGGTGATGCCGGGGAAGAAGACGTACGCAGGGTCGGACTGCAGGTAGTTGATGCTCTTGTTGATCATCCGACCGAAGTCGGGGACGGGCTCGACCATGCCGACGTCCAGGAACGACAGCGCCGCCTCGGCGGTCACGTAGCTGGGCAGCGCCAGCGAGAAGGAGATCAGGATCGGCGCCCACAGGTTGGGCAGCAGCTGCTTGAACAGCATGTGCCCCAGGCCCGCCCCGGCGGCGCGGGCCGCCTCGATGAACTCGCGCTCCCGCAGCGAGATGACCTGCCCGCGCACCAGCCGGGCGGTGCCGGTCCAGCCGAACACAGCGAAGATCCCGACCAGCACCACGCCCCGGAACAGCGGCGGGATGTCGTCGCGGGGCCCGTAGAAGCGCAGCGCCACGGTCGGCACCACCGCCAGCGCGAACACCATGAACGGCATCGCCAGCGCGAAGTCCATGACCCAGCCCAGGATCGCGTCGACCCACCGGCCGAGGAAGCCCGCCGCCAGGCCGACGAGCACGCCGATGACGCTGGTCAGCGTGGCGGCGGCGGTCGCGATCAGCAGCGAGGTGCGCATGCCGTAGACCAGTCGGATGAAGATGTCGCGGCCGAGGTGCGGCTCCACCCCGAACCAGTGATCACCATCGATTCCGCCCGCGTAGCCCAGCGGCATGCCGAACCGGTCGAGCCGGGCCTTGAAGTCGTCGTACGGACCGATCCCGTACGCCCACTCGATCAGCGGCGCCCCCAGTGCGATGACCAGCATCAGCACGATCACCGCGGCGCTGACCACGGCGACCCTGTCCTTCTTCAGCCGTGCCCAGGCGAGCCGGCTGGGCGAGCGCCCGGCCACCTCGGGCGCGACCGGCGCGGCGGGCTCGGCCGGGGGCGGGGCGGGGTTGAGGTCGACCTCAGCCGGCAGCGCCATGGGCGGCCTCGCCTTCTGCGTGTGCGGACTCGGGTTCGGGGAAGTGGCAGGCCACCGCCTGGCGGCTGCCTCCGCGCGGGACCAGCTCCGGCTCGGCGCTGGCGCAGATCTCCTGCGCCTTCCAGCACCGGGTGCGGAACCGGCAGCCCGACGGCGGGTCGGTGGGCGCGGGCACCTCGCCGGTGAGCCGGATGCGCCCCTGGCCGCCCTCGCCGAGCTCCGGCACGGCCGACAGCAGGGCCCGGGTGTACGGGTGGCGCGGGGCGGCGTAGATGTCCTCGCGGTCGCCGGACTCGACGACCTTGCCCAGGTACATCACCGCGACGCGCTGGCAGAAGTGCCGCACCACGGCCAGGTCGTGCGCGATCAGCACGAACGTCAGCCCCAGGTCGCGCTGCAGCCCGCGCAGCAGGTTGACCACCTGCGCCTGCACCGACACGTCCAGGGCGCTGACCGGTTCGTCGGCCACGATCAGGCGCGGGTTGAGCGCGAGCGCGCGGGCGATGCCGATGCGCTGGCGCTGGCCGCCGGAGAACTCGTGCGGGTAGCGGTTGTAGTGCTCGGGGTTGAGCCCGACCAGCTCCAGCAGCTCCTGCACGCGGCGCCGGGTGCCGCCGGGCGGCTTGATCCCGTTGACCTCCAGCGGCATCGCCACGATCGAGCCCACGGTGTGGCGCGGGTTCAGCGAGCCGTACGGGTCCTGGAACACGATCTGGATGTCGCGGCGCAGCGGCCGCAGGGCCCGTCCGCGCAGGTGGGTGATGTCGCGGCCGTCGAAGGTGATCGACCCGGCGGTCGGCTCCAGCAGCCGTACCAGCATCCGGCCGGTGGTGGTCTTGCCGCAGCCGGACTCCCCGACCAGGCCCACCGCCTCCCCGGGCGCCACCGACAGGTCCACCCCGGACACCGCCTGCACCGGCGGCCCGCCGCGCACGGCGAACTCCTTGGTCAGCCCTTCCACCTTCAGCAATGGGGAGGTCATGCCGAAACCCCGGTCTCGGTGCGGGCCGCGCGCCGGTCGGCGGCGGGCAGGTGGCAGGCGGCCAGGTGCCCGGCCTGGCCGGAGGGCAGCAGCTCCGGCACGCGCTCGCGGCTGGCGCCGCCGGTGCGGTCGGCGAACCGGCAGCGCGGATGGAACGCGCAGCCGCCGGGCAGGTGGACCAGGCTGGGCGGGTTGCCGGGGATCGGCACCAGGTCGCCGGCGACCGGACCGCGCAGGGTGGGCACGCTGGCCAGCAGGCCCCAGGTGTACGGGTGCTGCGGGTCGCCGAGCACCTGCGCGGCGCTGCCCTGCTCGACGGCGCGGCCGCCGTACATGACGAGCACGTCGTGGGCGACCTGCCGGACCACGCCCAGGTCATGGGTGATCATGATGATCGCGGACTGGTACTCCCGCTGCAGGTCGGCCAGCAGGTCGAGGATCTGCGCCTGCACGGTGACGTCGAGCGCGGTGGTCGGCTCGTCGGCGATGAGCACCTTGGGGTTGTTGACCAGCGCCATCGCGATCATCGCCCGTTGGCGCATGCCGCCGGAGAACTCGTGCGGGTACTGGTCGACCCGGCGCTGCGGCTGCGGGATGCCGACCCGGCCGAGCAGGTCGATCGCATGCCTGCGCGCGGCGGCCCGGCCGACGCCCTTCTGGTGCACCCGGTGCGCCTCGGTGATCTGGCGCCCCACGGTGTAGTACGGGTGCAGCGCCGACAGCGGATCCTGGAAGATCATCGCGAGGTCGCCGCCGCGCAGCCTGCGCCGCTCGGGTTCGGGCAGCGCCTGCAGGTCGACGCCGTCGACCAGGATCCGGCCGCCGATCTCGCTGCGGCGGGGGTCGTGCAGGCCCATCACGGCCAGCCCGGTCACGGTCTTGCCGGAGCCGGACTCGCCGACGATGCCGAGGGTGCGGCCGCGCGCCACGGAGAACGACAGGTCGTTGACCGCGCGCACCACTCCGTCGGAGCTGCGCAGGCGCACGGTCAGGTTCTCGACCCGCAGGTACGGCACGCTCACCAGTTCGCCTGGGCCGGTGCCGGGGGCAGCGGGGCGGTGGCCGGGCGCATCACGTAGGCCACGCCCCGGCTGCTGTTGAGCCAGGCCGCCTCGAACGCGGCCCGCCCGGCGGTCTTGCGGACCCCGGCGTCGGTGGCGGCGTGCGGGTCGTTGAGGACCGGGTCGCCGCCGGCGCTGAACCCGGCCAGCACCAGCAGGTGCCCGTTGGTGCCGTAGTCCAGGCCCGGGATCTCGCCCTTCTTGAACGACAGCGACAGCACCAGCGGGATGCCCGCGGCGATGAACGCCTCGGCCTCGTTGAGGCTGCGCAGCCGGGTGATGAACCCGTCCAGGCCGCGGGTGGCCGCGTAGGCGGGGTTGAACGGCCAGTTGCCGGTGCCGTCGTAGGCGTAGTCGAAGGTCTGCCGGGCGGCGTGGTCGACCCACGGCGCCGGGTCGGCGTCGTCGACCCAGGCGTAGTCGGCCGGGCCGGGCAGCGCGTTCCACCAGGCCAGGACCATCGAGGTGGAGGTGGGGCTGCACCAGGCCTCGCCGCCGCCGTTGTACTCCGGGTAGTGCCCGTCGTGGACGTTCTGGGAGTACTGCGGGACGGCCAGGACGGTGCCCCGGGCCTGCGCGGGGGTGCTGGCGGTGAGCTTGCCGGGCGCGGGCAGCCGCGAGACCGCCGCCCCGGCCGAGCGCAGCGCCGGGGTGAGCGTGCCGCCCGCCGGGCGCAGCAGCGTGATCCGCAGCTGCCAGGAGGTCCAGCCGCGGCCGGCGGCCGCGATGAAGGTGTCGACCGAGACGTTGCCGTCGGCGTCGGCCTGGCCGGGCACGGAGGTGCGCCGGATGCCGGAGTCGGCGTCGGCCCAGCGGCCCAGCACGTACCACTTGGTGGTGGTGCCCGCCTCGGTGGTGCCGCGCAGTTCGATCTGGACCCAGGTCCCGGCCGGGGCGCTCGCGTTCCAGGACGGGATCGCCTCGGTCGCGGCGAACCCGGGCGCGGCCCAGGGCGAGGTCCAGGTGGCGTAGTCGTAGTCGGCCGCCGCGCCGGTGTGCGGGTCCTGGTAGGACAGCCGCCCCGCCGCGGTGCCGACGACGAGGGTGTCGCCGCTGGCGACGGTGCCCGCGCCGGTGCCCGTGGCGAACGCCGCCGCACCGGACCAGCGGTGCAGCCTGATGTCGCGGTTGTTCGGCTGCGGTTTGGCCGCTGCCATGGCTTCCTCCCCCAGTGGGAGCGCCGCCGCGCCTGCCGCGATCATCGCGGCGCGCACTACGGTGCGTCGATCCATACTCCCGGCTCCATCCCCGACAGGTTGATGAAGGAATATGGTCAGGAAGCCTGGCACAGGCGGAGATTCTTTACAAGAGCCAGATCGCGCCGTATGGACACGGCTCGGTCACAGGTGTGCGGCGGTGCTGCCGGGTCTGTCCGAAGCAGTCGCCGGTAGCCGATCTGTCCGTTCACGCACACTCAGTGTCAGCGGTCGATGCCTGCCCCGCGCCGACCGTACCGCAACGGTTCCGGTCCCGCAGCCCTGTCCGGCGAGGCGGGCCGCCGCCCGGCGGGACGGCGGCCCTGGACGGTGCGCGGCCGGTCAGGCCACGCCCTCGAACACCACCTGGGTGTCGTTGTGCGCGGCGGTGCCCCACACGGCGTCGTACGAGCCGGTGTCGCCGGCCAGGTAGTAGCGGAACCAGTCGGTCAGCAGCCGCCGGGCCAGCGTCAGCTGCGCGGCGCGGGTGATCGTGCCGCTGTCGCAGAAGGTCCCGTTGGCGTCCATGAAGCCGCAGTGGAACCCGCCGGTGATGGTGCGCAGCTGCTTGGGCGCGCCCTTGCCGTTGTAGATCTTGCGCTGGTGGTCGGCGATCGGCGCGATGGTGTCCGACGAGCCCGCGACCAGCATCATCGGCACGCGCACCGAGGCGGCGGCGGTCGCCGCGGACGGGTTGGTCTCGGCGGCGGCCAGGTTGGCCACGGTGGTGACGGCCGGGTTGCGCGAGGCGGCCAGCACGCTGGCCCCGCCGCCCATCGAGTGCCCGGACAGGCCGAGCTTGGCGGTGTTGATGTGCGCGTTGAACCGCGAGCCCGCGGTGGTGTCCTGGGCGACCAGCCAGGCCAGCTGGGCGTTGAGGTCGTCGGCGAAGGAGCCGTGGCTGGGGAACAGGCCGCCCTGCGAGGTCGGCGCGGCCACCACGAAGCCCCAGGAGGCCAGGTGGGACATGGTGCCGTAGTACTTGCCGACCGTCTGCAGGAAGCCGTGGCCGAACGCGACGGCCGGGAAGCGGCCCGCCGCGACGGCGGCGTTCTGCCCGGCGGTCGTGGCCGGGTAGTAGATGCGGGCGCTGAAGGAACGCCCCGACGCGCTCACCGACGCGTCGACGTAGCCGACCGCGTACGAGCCGGGCACGGACGTGTCGGCCGCCGCGGCGGGGGACGCCGTGCCGACGAGAGCGCCGGTGAGCAGCGTGAGGACGAGGATCGCTCGCCTGAACATAGATGCTCCTCTATTAGGGAACGGGTTCCCATAGTGGAACACCGTTTCCCTAAGAGAAACAAGAGGGTCTATGTGCCAACCGTCGCGGCGAGCCGCGCCAGCGCGTCGGCCAGGTCCACCACGTCGGCGTACTTGGCGTCCAGGTCGAACAGGTTCGCCTCGTGCGGGCCGGAGTCCCGGTCGGCGCACGCCTGGCGTACCACCATCGGCCGGAATCCGTGCTGCAGCGCGTCCACGGCCGTGGCCCGGACGCACCCGCTGGTGGAGAAGCCGCCGACCACGACCGTGTCCACGCCGTTGGCCGTCAGCCACGCCGCCAGCGCCGTGCCCGCGAAGGCGCTGGCGTAGTGCTTGAGCACCACGTGCTCACCGAGCGCGGGCGCCAGCTCGGCTGGGAACTCCCCCAGCGGGCCGCCTGCCGCGAACACCGACAGGACCGGCACCTTCGCGGCGAACAGCGGCGCCTCGGCGCAGCTGCTGTCGGCGTACCGCACACCGGTCAGCACCACCGGGACGCCCGCCACGCGCGCGGCCGCCAGCAGCGCGGACATCGCGCCGACCGCGGCCGCCCCGGTGTCCAGGAACAAGGGCGAACCCTCGACCGTGTACGCGACCACCGGGTCGACCAGCAGCAGCGCCGGCCGCCGCCCCCAGCCCAGCCGCCGGGCGAACCCGGCGGCGGCGTAGTCGGCGTCCAGCTCCATCAGATGACCCCCTGCTCGCGCAGGTCGCCACGCTCGGCCTCGGACAGCCCGAGCAGCTGCCCGTAGACCTCGTCGTTGTGGCTGCCCAGCGTCGGCCCCGCCCAGCGGACCGAACCGGGGTCGGCCGACAGCCGGGGTGCGACGTTCTGCATGGGCAGCTCGCCGAAGTCCGGGTGCGGCACCTTCACGATCGCCTCGCGGGCGGCGAAGTGCGGGTCGGCCAGCATGTCCTTGGCCGTGTACACGCCGCCGGCGGGCACGCCCGCCTCATGCAGCGCCGCCAGCAGCTTGTCCGACTGCCGGGTACGCGTCCACGCGCTGATCAGCTCGTCGAGCTCGGCCTGGTGCGCCCCCCGCGCCCCGTGCGTGGCGTAGCGGACGTCGGCGGCCAGCTCCGGGGTGCCCATGACCTCGCACAGCCGCCCGAAGACGGTGTCCTGGTTCGCCGCGATCAGCACCTCGCTGCCGTCGGCGGTCGGGTAGGCGTTGCTCGGGGCGACGTTGGGCAGGATCGCCCCGGTGCGCTCGCGCTGGTACCCGGCCACGGCCCACTCGGTGACCAGCGACTCCATCATCGCCAGCACCGCCTCGTAGATCGCCGAGTCGACGACCTGGCCCCGCCCGGTGCGGGTGCGGGCGTGCAGCGCGGCGAGGGTCCCGTACGCGGCGTAGGTGGCCGCGAGGGAGTCGCCCAGCGAGATGCCCGAGCGCGACGGCGGCCGGTCGGCCTCGCCGGTGACGTACCGGATGCCGCCCATGGCCTCGCCGATGGAGCCGAACCCGGCCCGGGGCGAGTACGGCCCGGTCTGGCCGTAGCCGGTGACGCGCACCAGGATCAGCCGCGGGTTGATCTCCGACAGCTGCTCGTAGCCCAGCCCCCAGCGTTCGAGGGTGCCGGGCCGGAAGTTCTCCAGCAGCACGTCGGACTGCGCGACCAGCCGCCGCAGCAGGTCCTGCCCGGCCTGCGTGCGCAGGTTGCAGGTGACCGACTTCTTGTTGCGGGCGACCACCGGCCACCACAGCGACTGCCCGTGCGGTTTCTCGCGCCCCCACTGGCGCATCGGATCGCCCTTGCCCGGGTCCTCCAGTTTGATGACTTCTGCGCCGAAGTCGCCCAGCAGTTGACCGCAGAACGGTCCTGCCAGCAGAGTGCCGGTCTCGATGACCCTGATGTCGGATAGTGCGCCTGTCACGGCCGCATCCTATGCTTTGGAAACACCGTTTCGCTAGAGGAACCAGCCGGAGGAGCACCCGTGTCGCAGATCGTAGAGGTCGGGCCCCGCGACGGGCTGCAGAACGAGAAGACGCTGCTGCCCACCGCCGTGAAGGTCGAGTACATCACCCGCGCCGTCGCCGCGGGCGTACGCCGCATCGAGGCGGTCGCATTCGCCCACCCCGCCCGCGTACCGCAGATGGCCGACGCCGAGGCCGTGCTCGCCGCCGTACCCCGACCCGCCGGAGTCTCCTACATCGGCCTGGTCCTCAACCGGCGCGGCCTCGACCGCGCCCTGGCCAGCGCCGGCGTCGACGAGGTCAACTACGTGGTCGTCGCCACCGACGAGTTCTCCCAGCGCAACCAGGGCATGGACACCCGCGCCTCGCTCGCCCAGTGGGCCGAGGTCGGCGCCGCCGCCCGGCAGGCCGGGCTGCGCACCACGCTGACCATCGCCGCCGCGTTCGGCTGCCCCTTCACCGGCGAGGTCAGCACCGAGCGGGTACGCGAGATCGCCGAACTCGGCCTGGCCGGGCAGCCCGACGAGATCTGCCTCGCCGACACCATCGGCGTCGGCGTACCCCGCCAGGTCGCGGCGCTGGCGTCGGCGGTCCGCCCGCTCGCACCCGATGTGGCGCTGCGGGCGCACTTCCACAACACCCGCAACACCGGCTACGCCAACGCGGTGGCGGCGCTGGAGCACGGGTTCGGCGCCCTGGACGCCAGCACCGGCGGCATCGGCGGCTGCCCCTTCGCACCCGCCGCGACCGGCAACATCGCCACCGAGGACCTCGCCTGGCTGCTTGAGCGCTCCGGCGTCGACACCGGCACCGACCCGGCCCTGCTGGCCGCCACCGGCACCTGGATCGCCGACCAGCTCGCCATCACCGCCCCGGCCCTACTCGGCCGCGCGGGCGCCTTCCCCACCCCCTGACCCCCACCCCGCGCCCCCGCCCGCCGCGCGGGGGCCCGGGTGCGCGGGGCGCCGCGCGGTGGGTGCAGTTTCGGGGAAAGTGCAGGAATCTTGGAGTGGATTCGTGCACTTTCCCCGAAACTGCAGCCCGGGGTCAGCGGGAGCGGGCGGCGAGATCGGACAGGTCGGACATCAGTCGGTCGCGGGCGGCGAACAGGTCGTCGGCACCGGCGCGTAGCTGGGTCAGCGTCTGCTCATCCGACTCCAGTCCGAGCACCTCCACGTCGTACAACGTGTGGTCTTCGCCGTCAGCGTCCTCGGCCCACGCCTTGATCCCCACCTCCCAGCCCAGCCGCCGGGTGTGACGACACCCCACCGACGCGAGCAGGCGCAGGCCGCCCCACAGGTCCGCGTCCAGCCACCAGTCGAGATCGACCCCGTCACCCTTGTGGAGGGTGTAGGCCCAGCCGTCCTCACGGAACTCGATCGATGCCATCTGGCACGACGAGTTCACCTCCAGCACCTCAGGCCGGGTCAGCAGCCAGCGCCGCAGCTCTGTCATCACATTCGAGACATGAACGACGCCTTGCAGCGTCCGCAGCATGTCCGGGCCGGCCATCCGGCCCTCCACCACGGTCATGGGCACCCCTCATCCGCACGATCCGCAACATAATCACAGATGATCGCCACCCACGGCTGACTGCCGGCGGGGCCGTCGCCCTTGCCGCAACGGTAGGCTGCCTGCGTGACAGCGCACGGGGGCGAGCGCTTCGCCGCAGCGGCGCTGGCGGCGGGGGCGCTGTTCACCGACGCCGCCGGGCGGGTGCTGCTGGTGAAGCCGGGGTACAAGCACGGGTGGGAGATCCCGGGCGGCTACGTCGACTCCGGCGAGTCACCGCTGGCCGCGTGCCGCCGGGAGCTGCTGGAAGAACTCGGCCGGGACCTCCCTGTGGATCCGCAGCCGCTGGTCGTCGACTGGGCACCGCTGGGCGCGGACGACAAGGTGCTGTTCATCTTCGACGGCGGTGTCCTGTCCGAAGACGACCTGGCCGCATTCGTCTTCGCCGACGGCGAGATCGTCGAGGCCCGTTTCATCGACGCGGCTGCCCTCGACGACTACGTCCCCCGCCGCCTGGCCGACCGGCTCCGCCTCGCCCTACAGGCCCGCGACCAGCACCGCTTCCTCTACATCGAGCACGGCACCCTCCCTTAGCGACCTCCGCGCTTTGTCTTTCGTGCAGTTTCGGGGAAAGTGCGGGAATGGGTGCCAAGATTCGTGCACTCTCCCCGAAACTGCACGCCCGGCTGGGCCGGGGCGCGCACGTCGCGAGGACGGGTCGTCATGATCAGACGAACAATCTGATCACGATGGCGATCAGCAGCAGGATCAGCACGATCCCGCCGATCGCCCAGCCGATCGAGGCGCTGACGACGACCATGCTGGATTTCAGGACGGCGACCGGGCCGTCCGGCTCGGGCCTGCCCGCTGGCTGCGGGGTACGGCGGCGCGGAAACAGGCCGCCGGCGCAGACCGCCCCCGCCACCGGCAGCAGTACGCAGACCAGCCAGGTGGTGTACAGGGCGCCGGGGTCGTGCCGGTGGCGGCTCGCCGACATGGCCGGGGCGACCTCGGCCAGCAGCCACGCCACGCCGGTCACCGCGGCACCGTACGCCAGCAGCAGCCCGGCCGCGCCCCACGCGGCGGCCAGCGCCCGCCCGCGCCGCAGCGACAGGAGGCTGTGCAGCGCGGTGCCGAGCACGATCCCGGCGGCGTAGCAGGCGATGATCCCGAAGCCGTCGTCGCGCAGCCCCCGCTGCGCCTGGTACAGCCACTCCGCCGAATATGCCTCGTCGCTCAGCCACACGGCGGCGGCGACGGCGGCCGCCATGGCCACGACGGAGATGACGACGCGCGACGGACGTACTCGAAGATCACTCACGGTCCGGGAGGCTATCCCCCGCCCGCAACCTCCCCACCGCGCCCCCGGGCGCGTGCGGCTTTGGGTGCGGTTTCAAGGAAAGTGCACGAACACTGGCTCCGATTCCTGCACTTTCCCGAAACAGCCGATACGCGGCGATCGCGCAGGTCAGCGGGCGACGAAGCGGCCCGACGGGGTGCCGACGACGGCGCCGCCGGTGTAGGCGACGCGGCCGCCGACCACGGTCGTCACCGGCCAGCCCTTGACCTTGTGGCCCTCGAACGGGCAGTGGTCCTGGCCCGACAGCAGCAGGTCGGTGGTGACCTCCTGCTCCAGCTCCGGGTCGACGATGGTGAAGTCCGCGTCCGCGCCGACCATCAGGCTGCCCTTGCGCCCGCCCAGGCCGTACGCCCGCGCGGGGTTGCCCGAGGCGAGCTCGGCGACCCGCTGCGGCGACAGGCCGCGCTTGTGCATGCCCTCGCTGAGCAGGATCGGGTACAGCAGCGCGGTGCCGCCGAAGCCGGGCAGCGCCGGCCACAGCGCGTCGCCCTTGTGCTCCTCCATGCAGCAGGCGTGGTCGGAGGCGACCCAGTCGACGGTGCCGTCGAGCACGGCCGCCCACAGCGCCTCGGTGTCGGAGACGGCGCGGATCGGCGGGTTCACCTTCGCGCCCAGGCCGCCCTTGCGGTCCAGGCTCTCGTGGTCCAGGCACAGGTGGTGCAGGGTGACCTCGCAGCGCAGGTCCAGCGACTTGTCGGCCTTGGCGGCGGCGGCCGCGGCGATCGCGTCGGCGCTGGACAGGTGCAGCAGGTTTACGGGGCAGCCGGTGGCGCGGGCCAGGGTGGTGGCCTCGCCGATGGCCACCTGCTCGGTCAGCGGCGGCCGGGCGTCGGAGTAGGCCTTCAGCGTCTGCGGGTCGCCGGCGGCGCGTACCCGGTCGATGAACAGGCGCATGAGCTCGGCCTGCTCGCAGTGCAGCGACAGCGAGACGCGGCGGCCCGCGCGCTGGTTGGCGGCGACGGCCTCCATGATCTGGTACAGGTGGCCGAGGTCGTACTCGTCGCTCATGGTGAAGGACTTGGCGTCGCGCGAGTCGGCGGAGAGGTTGAAGCCCTTGTAGAACATGTAGTACTTGAACGAGCTGACGCCGTGCTCGTCGACCAGCGACGGGACCTCGCCGACCTGCGCGGTGTCCATGGGCGCGAGGTGGAAGCCGTAGTCGGTCCAGGCGTGCCCGGCGACGGCGTCGAGGACCTGCGGGAAGATCTCCGCGTACGGCCCGGTGCGGTTGAGGTAGTGCTGGCCGGTCCGGAAGTAGGACAGGACCGTGCCCACTCCGCCGACCAGCGACGAGCGGGTCTCCTCCGCGGCGTCCAGGGCCAGGTCACGGTAGATGCCCAGGTGGTAGTGGGCGTCGACGGCGGCCGGGAAGACGAGCTTCCCGTTCGCGTCGAGGACCTGGTCGGCCTGCGCGGCGGGGATGTCGTCGGCGATCGCGGCGATCCGCCCGTCGCGCACACCCAGATCAGCGCGTACGGTGCCGACATACGGCAGGACGAGCGTCCCGTTCTTGACCAGCAGGTCGTAGCGGTCCACGGCGATTACCTCCCAGAGCTGCGTTTCGCACACTGTAACGAGGTTTCCATTTTCCGGGTAGAGCCGCTACCGTTGCGCCATGCCGCCCCCAGCCCTGTCCGGTGTCACCGTCATCGACGCCGCGACCCTGTTCGCCGGCCCGCTCGCCGCGACGATCCTCGGCGACTACGGGGCGGACGTCATCAAGATCGAACACCCGGCCAAGGGCGACCCGTCGCGCGGCCACGGACCGTCCCGCGACGGCGTGCCGCTGTGGTGGACCATGCTCGGCCGCAACAAGCACGCCGTCACCCTCGACCTGGGCCGCCCGGAAGGCGCCGAGCTGGCCAAGCGGCTGCTCGCCGACGCCGACGTGCTGATCGAGAACTTCCGGCCCGGCACCCTCGAACGCTGGGGCCTGGGACCCGAGGTGCTGTACGAGCTCAACCCCCGGCTGATCATCGCCCGGGTCACCGCGTTCGGCCAGTCCGGCCCGTACGCCCACCGCCCCGGCTTCGGCACCCTCGCCGAGGCGATGAGCGGCTTCGCCGCGATCACCGGCCAGCCCGACGGACCCCCCACCCTGCCCCCGTTCGGGCTCGCCGACGGAGTGTCCGCGCTGACCTGCGCGCAGGCCGTGCTCACCGCGCTCTACCACCGCGACCACAACGGCGGCACCGGCCAGGTCGTCGACCTGGCCATCATCGAACCGCTGCTCACCGTCCTGGGCATGCAGGCCATGGCGTACGACCAGCTCGGGCTCGTCCAGCCCCGCACCGGCAACCGCTCGGTCAACAACGCCCCGCGCAACACCTACCGCACCCGCGACGGCCGCTGGGTCGCGGTCTCCACCAGCGCCCAGGCCATCGCCGAACGGGTCATGCGCCTGGTCGGGCACCCCGAGGTCATCGACGAGCCGTGGTTCGCCAGCGGCGTCGGCCGCGCCGCGCACGCCGACCTGCTCGACTCCCACGTCGCCGCCTGGGTCGCGCAACGCGACCTCGCCGAGGTCAGCGAGGCATTCGACCAGGCCCAGGCCGCCGTCGCCCCGATCTACGACATCGCCGACATCTTCGCCGACCCCCAGTACACCGCCCTCGACTCGATCACCACCGTCGAGGACCCCGTGCTCGGACCGGTACGCATGCCCAACGTGCTCTACCGCATGTCCGAGACCCCCGGCCGCATCGGCTGGACCGGCCGCCCGCGCGGCGCCGACAACGACGCCGTCTACCGCGACCGCCTCGGCCTCGACGCCGACGAGCTGGCCGCCCTGCGCGAGAGCGGAGTGATCTGATGCAGAGCCTCGACCTGGACTCCCACGAGCTGATGCCCTCCCCCAGCGGCCGCAGCACCACCGCACCCTGGGACGCCGTACGCGGACGGCAGGTGCTCGACCTGGCCCAGCCCATGCGCCGCGGCATGCCCCAGTCGCCCAACCACCCGCCGTTCCGGATGGCCCTGGAGCGCCGCCACGGCGACATGGTCCGCCCCGACGGCGGCTCGGCCGCCAACGAGCTCATCGTCACCGGCGGCCACGTCGGCACCCACGTCGACGCCCTGGCCCACGTGTCCCAGGACGGGCGCCTGCACGGCGCCGTCGAGGCCGCCGGACTCCAGTCCCACCTGGGCTTCAGCGACCTCGGCATCGACACCTTCCCGCCCTACCTCGGCCGGGCCGTGGTGCTGGACGTGGCCCGGGTGCACGGCGTCGACGTGCTGCCCGCCGGGTACGAGATCACCCCCGAGGACCTGGCCGCCGCCGCCGACGGGCTGGAACTGAACCACGGTGAGACCATCCTCATCGGCACCGGCTGGTCGCGGCGTTGGCACGAGCACGACGCGTTCATCGGCGGCCGCGACGGCACCCCCGGACCCGGCGAGGCCGCCGCCCGGTGGCTGGCCGCGCACCGGCCCGTCGCCGTCGGCGGCGAGACCATCGCGTTCGAGCACATCCCGGCCGGTCGCGGCCACGCCGTACTGCCCGCGCACCGGGTGCTGCTGGTCGAGCACGGCGTCCACATCGTCGAGACGATGAACCTCGACGCACTGCTGCGCACCGGCGCCCGCGAGATCCTGCTGGTGCTCAACCCGCTGCCCATCGTCGGCGCCACCGGCTCCCCGGTCCGCCCCCTGGCGGTGCTGGCATGAACACCGACCGCGCGGTACACACCCTCGCCGACTTCGCCGTGAGCTGCCGCGACGGCGCCGTCCCCGACGGCGTGCCCGGCCGCGTCCTCGACATCCTCGGCCTGGCCCTGGCCGCCCAGGACGACCCCGCCGTGACCGCCGTCCTCACCTCCGTACGCCGCTGGGGCGGCACCGCCGAGGCGACCGTCATCGGCACCGGCGACCGGCTGCCCGCACCCGCCGCCGCGCTGGTCAACGGCGTGATGGCGCACGCGCTCGACTTCGACGACACCCACCTTCCGTCGGTGCTGCACCCCAGCGCCAGCATCGTGCCCGCCGCGCTGGCCGCCGCCGAGGCGACCGGCGCCGACGGCCCGGCCCTCGTGCGCGCGGTCGCCGCCGGCATCGAGATCTGCAACCGGCTCGGCATGGCCGCGTACGACCGCCGGCTGCGCAACTCCGTCTTCTTCGAGCGCGGCCTGCACGCCACCTCGATCTGCGGCACCATCGGCGGGGCGGCCGCCGCCGCGCTGCTGCACGGCCTGGACCCGGCCGGAGTCGCCCACGCGATGGGCATCGCGGCCAGCATGGGCGCCGGGCTGATCGAGGCCAACCGCACCGGCGGCACGGTCAAGAAGACGCACTGCGGCTGGGCCGCGCACGCCGCGGTCAGCGCGGCCGTGTTCGCCGCCGACGGGCTGACCGGCCCGCCGACGGTGCTGGAGGGGCGGTTCGGGTTCTTCGCCGCGTACACCGACGGGAAGTTCGACGCCGACGCGCTGCTCGGCGAGCTCGGCACGCGCTGGGAGCTGTCGCGGACCGTGTACAAGCCCTACCCGACCAACCACTTCACCCACCCGGGCATCGACTGCGCGCTGGCCCTGCGCGCGCGGGGGCTGGACCCGGCTGCGGTCGAGTCGGTCGAGCTGGGCGTGGCGGCACCGGTGCTGCGGACCATCGCCGAACCGGCCGCCGAGAAGGCCCGGCCGCAGACGGCGTACCACGGGAAGTTCTCCGGGCCGTACACGGTGGCGGCGGCCCTGCTCGGCGGCGGCGGGCTGGGGCTGAGCATGAGCGACTTCACCGAGCTGCGCCCGGACTGCCTGGCGCTGGCGGCGAAGGTCACCTGCGTGGCCGACGCGCGGGCGACCGAGCTGTTCCCGGAGGCGTTCGCGGCGGTGCTGCGCGTCCGCACCACCTCGGGTGAGCTGCTGGAGCACCGGGTGGACTCGTCGCGGGGCAGCTCCGCGCACCCGCTGACCGAGGCGGAGCTGGCGTTGAAGTTCAAGGTGAACACGGCCGGGGTGCTGCCGCCGGTGCAGGCGGCGCTGCTCACCGACCGCGCCTACCGGCAGTCCCCGGCGGCGCGGCTGCTGGCGACCTGCACGGTCGGCGCGGCCGCCTGAGTCAGGGCCGCAGGTCGGGGTCGACGGCGTCGGTGAGGTCCGGTTCGGCCGAGCCGTCGCCCTCGTACCGGGCGAGGAAAGCCGCCTCGATGGGGCGCAGCGACTCGACCAGGGCGTCGATCGGGTATCGGTCGACGAAGTGCGCCCCGGCACGCGACACGACCAGCACCGACAGCGGCGGGTCACCGGCGATCGGCAGGTCGGCGTAGACGTTGCCGCCCCAGAACAGGACGGGGTGCGCGCCGACGTCGGCGTAGCGGCCGGCTCCGGCGAGCATCAGCAGCTCGGTGCGGGTCCGGTAGAAGTCGGCGTGGTAGTCGTAGAGGTAGAGCTCCAGCGCCTCGTCGCGGTGCCGGGCCACGCAGCCGCCCGTCTTCACGCGGTCGGTCAGCAGCTCGCGAGGGGTTTTGCGCTGGTCGGCGCGCATCGCGGCGACGATGTGCGGGGAGTCGGCGAACGCGGTCAGGTCCCAGTCCGCGGCATCGCCCGCTGCGGCCCAGCCGGTCCACATGGCAGCCGGGTTCTCGATCACGTCGAGGCTCGGCGGTGGCGTGTCCAGCCAGGCCTCGAACCCGGTCCGGGACATCGGCACGCGGGTCGCGAGCATGAACGAACGGCCACTCATCAGCGTCTCCCTTGCCGTCGGCGGGCTGGTGTCCGGCGAGCGTAACCGAGTCACCTCCGCTACTGCGTCCTAGGAGGATGGGTCGATGGCCCATCCGGACCGTTCCGTTCCTCGCGGCCGCGGGCAGGACGCCACGCGGCGGCGGAGCGGGTCGGCCGGGCGGGGCCCGGCGGGGCCGGGCCCGGCGGGGCCGGGCGCGATGATCGCGGTCTCTGGTCGGAAGCTGGGCTCGAACTCGGTCGGATGACCAGAGACCGCGATCATCAGCGGCTTCACTCGCCAAGATCGGCGGTCGCGGCGTAGCCCTCCGGGTCCACCCCGCTGGGCGCAGTGGTGATGATCACGGCGTAGTAGGGCGGCTCGGGACGGTGTCGGTAAGGAGTGATCATGCCGTATGGTAATGGCACGGCGGGATTGTGGCGCAACGGATGTAGTTCGGTAGGCTCCGCCGATGCTGGGTGACGTGGTGCGGCAGATCAACCTGTGTCAGCTCGACGGTGTGGCCGTGACCGTGGACGGCGAGCCGATCCTGGTCGACGGCCAGGGCTGGGTGGTCGAGGTGCGCATGTACAGCCTGCGCAACTACAGCGGACCGGTGGCCCACCTGGTGCTGCCCGCCGATGCGGACGCCGCTGCCGCGCACGTCGCGGACGTGCTGCGCGGGCTGCGGGAGCCGGGCGCCGCGGCCGCCGCGCTGGACCGGCCGCTGGCCGAGACGTTCGGACTGCCCGAGGCGGTGTTCGACGAGAACCTGTTCGACCCGACGCCCGAGGACGTGCAGCGCCGCACCGCCGCACTGGCCGCCATGTCCGACCGCTTCCCCGCCGTCGCCGAGCGCTTCAGCCGCGTCTACGGCCTGCGCCTGCCCCGGCACCTCGCCGTCTTCGCCGCATTCTGGGACAGCCTCGACCGGCGCGAGCGCGACGCCATCGGCGACGTCGCCGGGCTGCACCCCTGGGGTGTCAGCGACTACTTCAAGACCGATGGACTGGCGCTGGTCGGCCGGGACGGGCTCGACGAGCGGCTGCACTGCCGGTTCCGCCGCGATCCGGCCGAGTTCGTGACCGTGCTCGGCGGCGACTCCGACGGCCTGCACTTCGGACTCTGGTACGACGACCCGGCCCAGCTGCCGTCCTTCATCGCCCACAACTGGGCTCGCGATTCGGCCGAGACCTGGACGTCGGGCCGCCCGACGCTGCTCGGCGAGATCAGCGCCTGGCTGGAGAAGTCCCTGGACGACAGCTACGGCGAGGAGGGTGACAAGCGCTGGCGGCTGCACCCGCTGCGGCGCGCGCTCGACTGGTTCGCCGAGGCTGACGCGGAGGCGCTGCGGGCTGACGGGGAACGGGTGTGGGCAGACGCCCCGCGTGCACAGGACACGGTGTCGATCGGCGCGGCCCTGCCCCCGGGCAGCGGCGATCCGCGCGGGGGCGAGCACCGGGCGCGCTTCGACGCGTACCGCGGGGACCATGCGGCGGTGCGGGGCTGGATCGGGCAGGCGCGGGCGGAGCTGGCCGCGGGCGAACCGGCGTTCGCCCTGGCGCTGGGGACTGAGCTGCACTGGCTGGACGCGGACGAGTTCCGGCAGGAGGCGCTGGAACTGCAGGTCGGGGCGTACCGGGCACTGGGACGCGGCGCGCTGGCCGACATAGCCGAGGTGCACTTCGCCCACCGCGACCTGCGCACGGTCGACGTCCTCGTCGCGGGCTGACCGGTCCTCCGTCAGAGGTAGCGGCGGGCGATGGACACCAGCTCCGGGCCGTCGGCGCCGCGGCGGGTGAGCAGTTCGCGCAGGCCGCGCAGGTCCTCGTCGTCGGCGTCCATGCCCTCCTCCTTTACCACCCGCTCCCACTCCGACCGGTCCGGCGCGGCCTTGAGCAGCAGCTCCAGCAGGATGACCGTCTTGCCCTTCACGACGCGCCGGAACCCGAGCGGGTCGAGCAGCCACGGCCAGCGCACCATGATCTCGACCAGGCGGGCCATCTCGGCGCTGTGCACCTGGGTGCCGCTGAGGCTGCTGGTGGTGGCGCCGAGTTCGTGCTCCAGCGCCATGTAGAAGCGCCACAGGTTGACGAAGGCCTTGATCTGGCGCGGGTTGCGGCCGGGCAGGTTCTGCACCGCCTCGTGCAGCGCGTCGCGTACGACCGGGATGTCCTCCAGCCGGTCCAGCACGCTCTCGGCGTTCTGCGTCGCGGGCGCCGTGGTCGTCGCAGCCGCGCGCTGGGCGGGGATCGCCGCCGCCACGACCGGCGGCGCCGGGGGCGCGGCGGGCGCGGCCTGGGGTTTCGGCTTGCGGAAGCCGCGCCTGCGGTCGGCGGGCGGGGCCTGCTCCTGCGGTACGACGACCCGGGACTGCACCCGGTTGGACAGCAGCAGCTGGTCCAGGTAGCTGCGCATGGCGATGTCGGTGACCCGGGGCAGCCGCACCGGCAGGTCGACGATCTTCTCCATGAACCGCCAGCCGGTGTGGCGCAGGTGCCGGTAGGTGACCGGGTCCTCCTTGGCCCGCTGGTCGATCGCGGGCAGGTGCGACTCCAGGTGCGCGGCGACCGTGGCCGGGTCCAGGCCCATCACGAAGATGCACGGGCCGAACGCCTTGGTGAGGAACAGGTTGATCGCCTCGATGGTGTCGGCGACGATGCCGGGGCTGCACCGGTCCATGTCGTCGATGAAGATGTACAGCGGCGAGTCGGCGATCAGGTCGATGACCTCGCGTACGTCGTGGCGCAGCAGGTACAGGTAGCCCCGGTCGGGCGTCTCCAGCGGGTCGCCCGAGGCGCCGTTGGCGCTGACCCCGCCCATGCGCGGGCCGCTGTCGGCCAGCGGGTCGTACCAGACGTTGAAGCCTTTGACGCTGGTGGCGACCAGCCGGATGACGATGCCGAGCGCGGCCAGGAAGATGAGCGCGGCACTGCCCAGGATCTTGTCCAGCTCGCCGGTGTTGACGATCGCCACCATCGTGGCGACCACCGCCGCCACCAGCGCCAGCGCCGCCGCACCGAGGCCGACGATGCCGCGCAGGGTGTGCGGACGGTAGCTGTCGAGGATCTGCTTGCGCACCTCGGCCGAGTTGGTGCGCTTGAGGTTGAGGTCGATGAACAGGCGCCGCCGCTCGGCCTGGGGCAGCCGCCGCGTGATCGCGGTGAGGATCTCGTTCGTGAGACCGGCCCAGATCTGGTTGCGCTCCTCGTACATCCACGGGTTGAACCAGGCCGTGATCGGGGTGGGCTTGCCGTCGGCGGGGCGCATCCGGTACGGCAGCTCGTTCTCGGCGGCGCGCTCCTGCAGCCGCTTCCAGGCCCAGGTCGGCGTCACGTTCGTGGTGACCGGCCTACCGGTCTCGGTCATGACCAGCCGGTGCGTCTGCAGCTCCTGCGGCGAGGGCTTCTCCCGGCTGCCGGGCGCGTCGACGGCCGCCCGGATCTGGCGCAGGATGCTGGACTTGCCCTGGCCCCAGGGCGCGTGCACGCCGACCACCACCGGCGCGATGGGCTCGGCCGAGCGCAGGGCGCTGACCAGTGTCTTGGTCAACGCGGCGCGGGCGAGCAGGTCCGAGTCGGCGGGCTGGTCCTGCAGCAGGATGGAGTTGGCCTCGACGGGAGACTCCAGCACCCCGCCGGAGGACAGCGGCTTGTCCTTGGAGATCGGCCAGAGCCGCAGCACGCCGTCGTGGCCGCCGCTGAGCAGGCCCGAGGTCACGTCCTCAGTCGCGCTGGGGTGCATGACGTGCAGGTCGCGCACGGAGGTGTCACTGCCCGCGGGCTTGGACGCCTGCCCGATCAGCTGGCCGTCCAGGTCCCACTTGAGCAGCTCGCCGTTGTCGCAGCCGCCGAAGACGAGCACGTCGTCCTGGGCGGTGCGGTGCATGGACACGGCGCGCACCTGGCGGTTGGAGCGGGTCTCCGGCGTCACCGGCATCGCGAACCGCTTGACCAGGACACCGATCTTGATGTCGTACAGCTCGACGTTGCCGTCGGTGCGCGCGACGACCACCAGGTTGGTGGTGTCAGGCCGCCCGGCCTGGCGGGGCGCGCCGCGCAGGGTCGCCACGTCGGCGATGGAGTCGGTCTCGATGGTGCGCTGCTCGCCGCCGAGCAGCGGGATGCGGAACAGGCCCTGGGTGGAGCCGATGACCACCCGGACCTCGTCGTCGGCGTAGCTGACCGCCAGCGAGGAGACCTCGCCGACCTCCTCAGCCAGGATCCGCATGTCGTTGGGGTCGTCGAGCGGGCAGGTGCGGACGGTGCCGTCGGGGCCGCCGCTGATGGCGTACCACCGGCCCTGGTGCTCGGCGGTGGCCAGGGCCCACACCTCGGCCTCGTGGCCCATGCGCAGCTCTTCGCGCCAGCCGGTCTCCGGGTGCCAGTCGTACACCCGGTGGTCGGCGCCGCCGCTGAGCAGGTGCGGGTTGTCGGGCGTGCCGCCGAAGGCCAGGGCGCGCACGGTGCTGTCGTGCCCTTCCAGCTTGTGGCGGTGCTGCTGGGTGGCCGGGTCGACGACGTAGATGACGCGGTTGACGCCGGCACAGGCGTAGAAGTCGCCGGACTCGGTGGTGCCGCCGGTGACCGCCCAGATGGTGTTCGGGATCCGGGTGACGTCGCGCTTCTGCTGGTCCAGCAGGACGCTCGAGGTCAACCGGTTGATCTTGATGTCGCCGTTGAAGTCGCCGGAGGCGACCAGGATGCCGTCGGGCAGGGTCTCGCAGGCCACCGCGTACACCTCGCCGCTGTGCAGCGCCACCTCGGCCGCCGGGCGCTCGGTCGGGCCGTCGTAGCGCCACAGCGACACCGGGCCCCGCGCCGAGGCCGTGACCAGCATCGACACTCCGGCGTCCACCACGTGGCCGAGCCGCCGGATGGTGCCGCCGGTGTGATATTCGCGCAGCTGCCGCAGCCGCCCCTCGCCGGTCGGCTGCCAGACCTTGAGCACCTGGTCGGAGCTGCCGGAGGCGATCAGCTGGTCGCCGTCGGGTCCGGCGGGCAGCGCGACGACGGTCCAGATCGGGCCGTTGTGGCCGCTGGTCACCACCGGTTCGGCGCCCGGATCGTCCAGGTTCCAGGTGAGGATCGCGCCGTCGGTCAGCGCGCAGGCCGCGTACGGCCGGCCGCCGTGCCGGTACAGGCACACCTTGAACGGGCGGGCGCTCAGCGCGGACACGTCGGCGACCAGCTCCGTGAACGGGTCCTTCGCCGCGTGCGGATCCCACAGGGACACCCCGGTCTCCCGCGCGACCACCACGACGTCGCCGCCGCCGGCGCCCCTGCCCACGGCGAAGTCCCGGATCTCGCCCCGGCCGTGGGCCAGCCGACGGATCTCATGCCCGTTGCCGGGGTTGATCTCCCGGATCTCGCCGTTGGGGCCGCCGACCAGCAGCCGGTCACCGTGCGTGCCGCCAGGCAGCGCCGCGAGCGCGGTCACCGGCACCCCGGCCGCCACGATCCGGATAAGCTGCCGCGACCTGGCCTCGATCAGATCGACACCCTGGCTTCGTCCGGCGGCGAGGATCAAATCTTGATCAACGCGCACAAAGGCCATATGGTCGATCTGGCCACTGAGCATCAGACCCGTTGCCTGCGTCACGCAATTCCCCCATCACCGTGGCGACATCAGCATAGGTGGATGACCTCACGTACAGTAGGCCACGATTACGACCGAGCCACGACGACCGGGTGCAGATGAAAGTGAAGATCACGGACGCGACAGGAGTCGGCCCGGTGACCACCACGCGCCAACCGCAGGAACAGGCCGAACTCACGCCCGCACCGTCGCGGTGGCGCCTGGAGGCGATGGACTGGATCGCGATCGGGCTGCTGCTCGGCGGCGGGATCGCCGTGGCGACCGGGCTGCTGCCGTACGGCGACGCCAGGGCCACGGTCTCGCGCATCCTGCCCCTGCTGGTCTTCCTCGGCTCGGTGATCATCCTGGCGGAGCTCGCCGCCCGCGCCGAGCTGTTCGACGTGATCGCCGTCAAGGTCACCGCGCTCGGCCGCGGCCGCAACGTCGCGCTGTTCCTGCTGTGCTTCGCCTTCGCCGCACTCAACACGATCTTCCTCAACCTCGACACCACCGCGGTCCTGCTGACCCCGGTGCTGCTGGCCACCGCCCGCCGGGCCAACACGGCCGCCCTGCCGCTGGCCGTGACCACCGTCTGGCTGGCCAACACGGCCAGCCTGCTGCTGCCGGTGTCGAACCTCACCAACCTGCTCGCCGCCGACCGCATCGACCTGGAGCCGCTGGACTTCGCCGCGAAGATGGCCCTGCCGCAGCTCGGCGCGCTGCTGTCGATCGGCCTGTGCCTGTGGCTGTTCTACTGGCGCAAGAACCCGCCCCGGTACGACGTCCCCGCGCCGCACCGGCCCGCCGACCCGCGCCTGTTCCGCATCGCGGCCGTCTGCGTCGCCGGGTTCATCGTCTGCATCCTGACCGGCGTCACCATCGAGATCGCCTCCATCGCGGGCGCCGTGGTGCTGCTGGCGGCCTTCCTGCTCTGGCGGCGCGCGGACCTGTCCTGGAGCCTGCTGCCCTGGCGCCTGCTGGTCTTCGTCACCGGGCTGTTCCTGGTCGTCGACACGATCAGCCGGCACGGCCTGTCCACGGTCATGTCCGCGCTGATCGGCACCGACCCCGGCACCGAAGGCGTGATCCGGGCCGCCTCCGTCGGCGCGGGCTCGGCGAACCTGCTGAACAACCTGCCCAGCTACGTCGCGGGCGAGTCGGTGATCCCGGTCGCCAACCACGACCAGCTCATCGGCCTGCTGATCGGCACCAACGTCGGGCCGCTGATCGTGCCGTGGGCGTCGCTGGCGACCATGATCTGGGCCGAACGCTGCGCCGCCAACGGGCTGCGCATCCAGTGGCGCCCGTTCATCCTGGCCAGCACCGTCGCCGCGATCCTCACCCTGGTCGCGAGCGTCGGCGGCCTCCTCCTCACCGCCCACTGACCGCGCGCGAAAGCCCCACCCACCCGCCCCGAGCACAAGGAAGGGCCCCTTCTTATCGCTTTACGTAGAAGAAGGGGCCCTTCTTAACACGTCAGGTCAGAACCCGCGCATCTCGATGACGCGGGTCGTGGGCGCGGCGGTGCCGAGTTCGGCGCGCAGTGCGAGGCGGTCCGGGTCGGCCAGGGCGGCCTCGTATCCGGCCCGGGAGGCGAACCGGATCGTGTGCACCTCGGTGGCCCCGTCGGTGCTGTAGAGGCGCTGGTCGACGCTGCCGCCGTGGCGGTGCAGCAGGCCCAGCACCGCGTCCTCGTACTCCCGCCCGGCGTCGAAGTGGCCTGCGGCCATCTCCACCACGGCCACCAGGAACATTTCCACGTCGTCGATCGTCACGCGCGGCAGTATCGCACTGCTTCCCCGCCCCGTAAGCCACCGCGCCACACTCTGAGCGCCACATCGACGATCCGTGATGCACCGTGACCGGCGCCAGGCAGTGATCTAGTCACCCTGGCACCCCGTTCCAGCCGACTTTCTGCCCGAAACAGCTGATCACAGCCGCCCTCCGCCCTCGAGATCGCCGGTCCAGGTCATAACCCGGGCTAGAACACCGCCTTCAGACCGCGAACGGCGATCTTCGCCACCGCCGACCGCGCCAACCCCGCCGACGCCGCGAAGCCTGGCTACTACGGCCTGGTGGCGCAGCGGATGGCGGCGAAGCTGCCGGACACCCATCTGGACAACGTCTCCGACCAGCTGCTGTCGGTCATAAGGAGACCGGCGTGCTGGGGCGGGTGTTCGCGTTGCTGCCGCACGCGCCGTTCCTGCTGGTCAAGAGCGACCGCCCGCGGGTGACCGCGCTGGTCGGCTCGCTGATCTGGGCGATGACCCTGACCGCCTTCTTCGAGATCGTCTTCCCACCCTCTGAGCCTGGTCCGGCCGAGAGCGGGTGAGTTGCCGGGCAGTCGGGCGTACCTTGAACCGCCATACCCCCGATCGCCCGGCAACTCAGATGATCTACAACCCGGTCAGCGCCAGAGCCAGACCTGGTTGGACTGGGGGCCGGCGCCGCAGGCCCACAGGATGGTGCGGGTGCCGTTGACCGTGCCCCACGCGTCGGCGTCCAGGCACTTGCCCGAGGCCGGGTTCACCAGGTTGCCGTTCGCCTGGAAGATCCACTGCTGGGCGGAGTTGTTGAGGCAGGTCCACAGGCGGACCTCGGCCCCGTCGGCGGTGCTGGCACCCGCGACGTCGAGGCACTTGCCGGAGTTCGGGTTGACCAGGGTGTTGCCGACCCGCTGCCACAGCTGCGCCGGGTTGTTCAGGCAGTCCCACAGCTGGGTCTTGGTGCCGTCGGCGGTACGCCCGCCGGACACGTCCAGGCACCGCCCCGACACCGGGTTGACGATCGGCCGGGCGCCGCTGCTGCCTCCCCTGATCAGGAACAGGTTGTCGGCGACGTTGAAGTTGTTCGCCAGGTACGACCCCGACGCCGGGTTGGTGCTGTAGTAGTCGTCGTGGTTGCAGTCCAGCCGCTGCTCGTGCGACTGGTTGCCGCACACGTACCGCATCGGCGGGTGGTACGGGTCGTCGGAGTAGCACATGACGTCGTACTCGTCGGTGCAGTGGGCGCCGCCGGAGGCATTGGGCGCGTTGTTGTTGACCGCGCCCAGGTTGTGGCCGAGTTCGTGGCTGGCCACGGCCGAGGTCCAGCAGCCGTTGTCGGACCGGCCGTACTCGGGGCCGAAGTTGGAGCGGTTGTCGTCGGTCTTGCGGGTGTCCCCGGCGAAGCCGCCGATGCCGCAGTACACGTTGGCCTCGGTCAGCATCACGTACTTGCGGTCGGTGCGGTTGTAGCCCGCCGCCTTCACTGCGTTGACGCTGGCCCCGAACTCGCCCAGCGACGACTGCGCGACCCGGACGTCGCGGACGACGGGGCGGCAGGCGCCGTTGACGTTCTCGGTGACGAAGCGGATGTGCCGCTCGCCGCCGGTCTCGCGGGCGCTCTCGTTGTAGATGACGTCCATGCCCTCGGCCAGGGTCCGGAACGTCTCCAGGTACTGGCCGTAGCGGCTGGTGTCGCCGTGCACGTACAGCACCTCGACGCGGCGGCCGGAGACGCCGTCGCCCTCGCAGACCGCGAGCGCGGCCGGTGCCGCGAGCGCGGTGGTCGGGGCGATGCTGCGCTTGACCGACAGCTGCGCGGGCGGGGCGTCGGGGCCGTGGCTGCACATGACGGGCAGCACCGCCGTGACGCGGAAGCCGCCGACGCAGACGCCGGACTTGTCGGCGGCCAGGCCCTGGTGGACCAGGCCGCGGGCGGGGTCGTCGGCGGGCATGGAGATCGCGCGGGCGTCGGCGCCGAAGGCGTGGAACTCGGGTTCGGGCGCGGCGGGACGGGCCGTGGCCGAACCGGACAGGGCCGTGGACAGCAGCAGCGCGGCGGCGGCCGCGGGCAGCAGCCACCGGGCGCGGGCGGGTGTCGACAGAGCCATGGGCGTTGGCTCCTCTCGGGAGTGGATGGAATCCGCAAGCTATCCATCCACTTCCGACACAGTCGACAGTTTTCGATACTTGAAGGCGTCCCCTCCGGGGTCGACGTCAGCCCTCGGGGTCGAGCAGGCGCCGCGCGGACCGGACCACGGCCTCGTCGACCAGGCGCCCGCGCGCGTCCAGGCAGACGCCGCTGCCCTCGCGCAGCGCCTGGTCGTGGCGGCTGACGAGGTCGCGGGCGGCGTCAAGTTCCGCCTCGGTCGGGGTGAACACCTCGTGCACCACGGGCAGCTGCGCCGGATGGATGCAGGCCCGGCCCCGGAAGCCGAGCCGCTTGAGGGCGAGGGTGGATTCGCGCAGCGCGTCCAGGTCGCGGAAGTCGGTGCTGACCGGGGCGACGGGCGGGGCGATCCCGGCGGCGGCGCAGGCCAGCACGGCGTGCGAGCGGACCCACAGCAGCTCGCGCCCGTCCGGGCCGGGGGTGACGCCGAGGTCGGCGGCGAGATCGGCCTCCCCGAGCTGGAGCCGGGCCACGCGCGGGGCGCGGGCGATCGCCGGTGCGGCCAGCACGGCCGCGGCCGACTCCAGCAGCGGTACGATCCGGACCGCGCCCTCGGCCAGACCGCGCTCCGCCTCCACCGCGCTCAGCAGCCGGTCGAGTTCGAGCAGCTCGGCGGCCGACTCGGTCTTGGCGACGCAGAGCCCGGCCAGGTGCGGCCCGACCACGGCGGCGGCGTCGGTGTGGCCGAGCGCGCCGGGGTTGATCCGGACCCAGATCCGGGGCTGCGCCGAGCCTGCCGCGAGGAACTCGGCGACGCCGGCGCGGGCGGCGTCCTTGCCCGCCGGGGGTACGGCGTCCTCCAGGTCCACGATCAGCGCGTCCGCGCCGGTGGTGCGCGCCTTGGCCAGCTTGGCCGGGCTGTCGCCCGGCACGTACAGGTAGGACCGCAAGTCCTCACAGCTCCCTGGTGAAGGCGGGCAGCGCCCGGCCGTCGGGCAGTGGCAGCCAGGTCAGCACGACCGGCTGGTCGCACCGCGGTTCGAAGTCGCCGACCAGCCGGGTCAGCAGGATCGGCCCGTCGACCAGGCGTACCCGGGCGAGGGTGTAGGGCACGGCGACGTCGGGCGCGGGCGCGCGATGGACCACCGTGTACGAGTCGACGATCCCGCGCCGCCCCGCCGCGCCCAGCTCCAGCTCGTCGCCGCCGCAGCCGGTGCAGAGCAGCCGGGGCGGCAGCTGCGCCAGCCCGCAGACGCCGCAGCGCTGCACGGCCAGCCGCCGCTGCCGGGTCAGCTCCCACCAGGGTTCGGTGACCTCGTCGACGGGGATCTCGGTATCGATGCTCACGCAGCCTCCAGGATGACGGTCGCATGGCTGGACCCGATGCCGCCGGTGCCGTGCACCAGCGCCGTGCGGGCGCCGGGGATCTGCCGCGGCCCGCACCCGCCGCGCAGCTGGCGTACCGCCTCGATCACCAGCAGCACCCCGAGCTGCCCGGGGTGGCCGTAGGACAGCCCGCCGCCGGTGGTGTTGACCGGCGTCCCGGCCCAGGCCGCGCCGCTGCCGGGCGGGCAGAAGCCGAGCTGCTCCAGCCCGAGCGGGACGCTGACGGTGAACGAGTCGTTCAGCTGGATGAGGTCCACGTCGGCGGGCTCGCGCCGGGCGTGGGCGAACGCGCGCGCCCCGGAGGCGGCGACGCCGGTGGTGAGCAGGTCCTCGGGGGTGGCCATGGCGGCGTGGGTGACGGCTTCGCCGTAGCCGAGCACGGCCACGGGCGGGTGCGGCAGGTGCCGGGCGCGGTCGAGGGAGGTCAGCACGATCGCGCCGCCGCCGTCGGTGACCAGGCAGCAGTCGAGGGTGCCCAGCGGGCTGGAGACCAGGGGCGCGGCCAGCACGTCGTCGACGGTCAGCGGTCCGGCGCCGTGGCGGAACGCGGCCGGGTTGGCCAGCGCCCGGGCGCGGGCGGCGACGGCGACCCGGGCCAGGTCACCGCGGTCCAGCCCGTACGTGTGCAGGTAGCGCCGGGCGGTCATGGCGTAGTACGACAGCGGCCACAGCGGCAGGTAGGGCTGCTCGAACTGGGCCTCGGGGGTGCCCCGGTCGTAGCCGCCGCCGAGCCGGCGCGAGCGGGCGCTGCGCTGGTCGGAGGCGTACGCGAGGACGGCCACGGCGCACTGCCCGGCCTCGATCGCCTGGACGGCGCGGGCGACGTACCGTTCGAACACGGCGGCTCCGGCGTCGGCCGAGTCGGTCCAGGACGGGCACAGGCCGAGCTGGTCGGCCAGCTGGGTGGCCGGGAGGCGGCTGGTGGTGGCCAGGCCGTCGACGTCGCACAGGCGCAGCCCGGCGTCGTCGAGCGCGCGGCGGACGGCCTGGGCGAGCAGGTGCTGCGCCGACCGGCCGGTGTGCCCGAGGTCGCACTCGGCGGCGCCGACCACGGCGACGGTCATCGCCGCACCCGGGCGGGGTCCTCGTAGTATCGGCCGAGCATGGGGCGACGCTAGCCAGGCGCGAACCAGCCCGTCAAGAGCTTGTTTCTCACAGCGAACCAGTGTTTCCATATCGCGATGGGACCGCATACGCACGGCTGGTGGATCGTGCTCCACCTCGTCCTCTTCGTCTTCTGGCTCGGCGGCGACCTGGGGGTCTTCTGGTCGAGCCGGTTCGTGCTCCGCCCGGACCTGCCCCCGGCCGCCCGCGCCACCGCCCTGAAGATCATGGGCGGGCTGGACCTCGGCCCGAAGATCTGCCTCGTCCTGTTCCTGCCCAGCGGCGTGACGCTGATGGCGCTGGAGCCGCACGGCGCGCAGGTCTTCGGCATGAACCCGTTCCCCTGGCCCGCCGTGGTCGCGGTGTGGCTGCTGGCGGCGGGCTGGCTGGCCGCGACCATCACCGACCACCACCACCCCGGCCGCCGCCCGTGGGTACGCCGGGCCGACTGGACCATCCGGCTGACGCTGATCACGGCCCTGGCCGCGATCGCGCTCTACACGCTGTTCGCCGACAAGCCGTTCGGCGTGGACACCAACCCCCGCTGGCTGGGCGCCAAGCTGCTGCTCTACACCGTCGCGATCGCGTGCGGGCTGGGCATCCGGCTGACCCTGCGCCCGTTCGGGGCCGCGTTCGGAGCGCTGATGAAGACGGGCTCGACGCCCGAGGTGGAGAAGGCGCTCAAGCGCAGCATCGACGGCTGCCTGCCGTACGTGTGGGGAATCTGGGGAAGTGTGCTGCTGGCGGCGGCCCTGGGGGTGCTGAAGCCGTTCGCGCAGTTGTGACGGCGTTGACGAGGGCGGTCTATGGACTCCACTATGTCTCTCAATGCGAAACGTTGTTTCGCTGAGAGAAACGGAGGTTCCTGTGACACCTCGTCTCCACCGCCGCGGACTGCTGCGGGCCGCGGCGGTCGCGGCCGCCGCGGCCCTGGCGGCCATGGCGGTCCCCGCCCCGGCCCAGGCGGCGTACTCGACCGTCAGCAGCTACACGACCAGCGTCAACGGCGACGCCGCTGACGTGTACCACCCGGTCACCGGGTCCGCGCACAGCCCGTGGCCGGTGGCGCTGCTGCTGCAGGGCGCCAACGTGGACAAGTCCGCCTACCGCGGCTTCGCCACCAAGGTCGCCTCGTACGGCTTCGTGGTCGTGGTCCCGAACCACTACCAGGTGCTGTTCGGCCAGCCCGGCCTGTACGCCACCGGCGCCCAGGCCACCTGGACCGTCGGCTGGGCCGCGGCCGAGAACGCCAACGCGGCCTCGCCGCTGCTCGGCGCGATCGACCCGCAGACCCTGGTGCTGCTCGGGCACTCGTTCGGCGGCGCGGCGGGGCTCAACCTGAGCACCGGGTTGTGCACCCCGCCGTTCTGCATGGCGCCGCTGCCGACGCCGCCGCAGCTCAAGGCGGCGGCGTTCTACGGCACCAACAACACCGTGCCGCAGACCGGGCAGACCCCGCCGGTCGCGAACACGGTGCCGATCGCCCTGGTGCAGGGCAGCCTCGACGGCATCGGCAGCCCCGCCAACGGGTACGCCACGTACCAGGTCGTCACCACCCCGCCGAAGCTGTACGTGAGCCTGCTCGGCGCCAACCACTACGGCATCACCGACGCGCAGAACCCGGCCGGAGCCCGCCCCGAGACCTCGGCGCAGACCCTGGACCAGGCGACGAGTGTCGAGACCGCGGCGCGCTGGAGCGCGCTGTGGCTGCGGGCCCAGCTCGGCGACCCTGTCGGCCAGGCCTGGGTCTACAGCGTGGGCGACTTCTTCGACGCCAACGCCACGGCCGAGTCCGTGCACTGACGCGCCACCCCGGTTCCCGGCCCGGCGCTATCGGGCCGGGAACACCCGCATCGACCCTCCCCCATCCGGTCAACCCAATGTGGATGATCGGCAGCTAGTTGTCCGGCCGATCGACTGGAACGCCGTCGATGGACCGGGCTACGCTCCCGCTCATGTTCGTGGATGGCCTGGCGAGCCTCGCCGCAGAAACCCCCGACCTGAGCATGGCCCTGGCAGTGGAGGACTTCGTCCCCACCCTGCTGGCCTTCCTCGGCTACCTCTTCGTCGCCCCGTCGACGCTGGGGCGGATCGGGGCGGTGCTGATGGGCGCGGGCGGCCTGGCCAAGTCCACCTGGAAGCTGCTGCACGCCGGCTACTCGATCGACATCCCGGTCCTGGCCGACCTGCTGTTCCCGCTGCTGGCCGCGGGCGGGGTGCTGCTGGCGATCTCGCTGCACCGGGCGCTGCGCTGGTCCTGGTGGCCGCTGGCGGTCGCCGGGCTGGCCGCCGCCGGGCTGGCGGTCAAGCAGCAGTCGGTGCAGCCCGCGTTCATCGCGGCCACCGCGTTCGTCATCTGGATCAGCGTCGTCGGCGCGGTCTGGGCCTGGCGCAACGGCGAGGCGCTGGCGGCCGCGCTGTTCCCGATCAGCGTGCTGGCGGTGCTGGCACTGGTGCCGCTGCGCAACCACCCGGCCAGCGACGCACTGGCGTTCCAGTGGGTGCAGCAGGGCGTGAACACCATGGCCCAGCTGATCTTCTTCGTGGCGGGCCTGCTCACCTTCCGGGCGGTGCGCCGCGGTGGCGGCGACTTCCCGGCCGCGCACCAGGGCGACCAGCCCGCCTGGGGCATGCCGGAGCGCACCACCGCGCGCCACCGCACGCGCTGAGTCAGGCTCAGCCCGCGTAGCCCAGCTGCGCCGAGATCCGCCCGGCGGCGTCCAGCAGCGACTGGACCGTCTCGCCCTGCTCGGGCTTGAACCGGGCCGACGGCCCGGCGACGCTCAGCACCGCCACCACGTGGCCGTCGTGGTCGAAGATCGGCGCCGCGATCGAGGCCGCCCCGGCCTGGCGCTCACCCAGCGAGGTGGCGTAGCCGCGCTTGCGGATCGCGGTCAGCTCCTTGCGCAGCTTGGCCGGCTCGGTGAGGGTCTTGTCGGTCAGCTGCTGCAGCGGGTGCCGGTCCAGGTAGGAGTCGATCTCGACCTCGGGCAGGAAGGCCAGGAACGCCTTGGACGAGCCGCCCGCGTGCAGCGGGTACGGGATGCCGAGGGTGACCTCCATCCGCAGCTCCTGATCGGGCACGACCTGGTCGACGTAGAGGCGGGTGTCGCCGCGGCGCAGCGACAGCGTGGCCGTCTCGCCGGTCTGCTCGGCCAGCTGCCGCAGCTCAGGTGCGGCCATCGCGCGCAGGTCGGTGCGGGCGAGGTAGGCGCGGCCCAGCGCCACGGCGGCGTGGCCGAGGGCGTACCGGCGGGTGACCGGGTCGACGGTGATGAGGTCGCGGCTGCGCAGCGCGGTAAGGATGCGGTGCACCGCCGCCTTGGTCAGGTTCAGCGCGGTCGCGATCTCGGTCACGCCGAGGTCGGGTTGGCCGCTGCGGCCGAAGTACAGCAGCACGTCCATGGCCCGCTCGACGGCGGCGATGGAGCGTGACTGGCTGTCGTCGTCGGTGGCGTGATTCGCCTTCGCTGCGGCGCTGGTCGACACGGGCCCTCCTGTTCGGCGTGGACGTGCGCCAGTCTAGAGCCGATCACCGCCACCACACAGACACCGGCTCGGCCGTTGACACGACACCTGCCAAGTCGTTACCTTCACGGCAACGGCGTTTCCTGATGCGAAACAAGGGCAGGTGCAGTGGTGGACAGTGCGCAGCTGCGTTCCGTGCTCAGCCAGTGGCCGAGCGGCGTGGCCATCGTGACCACCGTGACCGCGGACGCCGACGGATCGCTGCGGCCGCACGGCATGACCGCGAGCTCATTCTCCTCGGTCAGCCTCGATCCGCCACTGGTCTCCGTCTGCCTGGGCAACCACCTGCCCACCCGGGCCATGATCGCATCATCGGGCGTCTTCGCGCTCAGCTTCCTGGGCAAGGACCAGGCCGAGATCGGCCGCCGCTTCGCCGGACAGGTCCCCGGGCTGGCCGACCGCTTCGCCGGAGCCGAGTGGGTCACCGGCCCGACCGGCTCCCCGATGCTCGCCCACGCCACCGGCCGGCTCGACTGCACCGTCGAGCACGCCTACCCCGGCGGCGACCACACCATCTTCGTGGGCCGGGTGCGCGAGGCCGCCGTCGACCGGGTCACCGCCCCGCTGCTGTTCCACTCGCGCAGCTGGGGCCAGCTGGCCGACCCGCTGCCCGACGAGATCACCATCACCGTCCTGGACGGCGCCGACGGCATCGGGGCGCAGGTGATCGTCCGCGACCCGGGCGACCTGGCCGCCGTGCGGGACCTGTCCGCCGCCGTGCCGGTGCGCGCCTACGTCGCCGACGCCTTCGCCCCCGACCGGGAGGCCGTGGTGCTGGCCACCCTCGACGCGCTGGCCGGGCTGCCCGATGTGGCGGTCGGCTGCGCCGAGGACGCGGCCGCCTCGCCGCTGCAGGTGCGCCGGGTGCTGCAGGACGCGGTCGTGCGGGTGCGCCCGGCCGCCCTGCACGTACGGCTGCGCGCCCACCACGGACTGGGACTGGTCAACGCGCTGGTGGCGATGAAGAGCGGCGTACGCCGCTTCGACGCCGTACGCGATCCGGCCTCCGGCGGCCTGCCCGCCGACGACCTGCTGCTGCTGGCCCGCCAACTCGGCGTGGCCTGCGCCGAACCGGCCTGAACATCCACAAGGGAGAAAGAGCATGGCTGACCCGCTCACCGGCGAACGCCTCGTCGACGACATGACCGAGGCCGAGCGCGACCGCGCCCAGCGGGTGGAGGCGGTGCTGCCCGCACTGCGCGCCGCGGCCGCCAAGGCCGACGCGGCCGGGGAGTTCCCCGCCGGGCACGTGGACCTGCTGCGCGAGGCGGGCCTGCTCGGCCTGGTCGTGCCCACGGAGTACGGCGGCCTCGGCGGCGGCCTGCGCGACCTGGCCGCGGCCACCTTCGCCATGGGCACCGCCTGCCCGTCGACCGCGCTGGCGTTCTTCTTCCACAACACCAGCGCCTCGCGCGGCCTGCTGCCGCTGGAGGCGGTCGAGGCGGGCCTGTTCGACGAGGCCGACGTGCCGACCGTGCGCGCCTTCGCCGAGCTGGTGCTGCGCCGCATGGCCGGCGGCACCTGGCTGGCCAACTTCGCCAGCGAGTCGGTCAAGAGCGCCAGCGCCAACATCGCGATCTCCACCACCGCCCGGCCCGCCCAGCGCGACGGCGTCGACGGCTGGCTGATCAGCGGTGAGAAGTCGTTCGGCTGCGCCACCGGCGTCGCGGACACGTACCTGGTCACCGCGCGGGTGGACGGCACCGACACGGCCGCCGGGCTGGCCCTGTTCCTGGTGCCGCGCACGGCTGAGGGCGTGGCGTCGCGCCCGTCCTGGGACGGGCTGGGCATGCGCGGCTCGGCCAACCACGGCATCGTGCTCACCGACGTGTGGGTGCCCGCGACCGAGGCGCTGACCGTGCCGGGCGCGTTCGTGAAGATGCTGCAGTGCAGCCGGGGCAGCTTCGTCGGCAACCAGCTGGCCATCACCGCCGTGTACGTCGGCTGCGCCCAGGGCGTCTACGACGAGACCCTGTCCCGGCTGACCGCCAAGACGTTCGCCGACACCGGCCGCCCCATCGCCGAGTCCCCGATGCACCAGGTGATCATCGGTGACATGACCGAGAACCTGGAGACGGCGTACCTGTGGCTGCGCCGCCAGCTGCTGCTGGAGACCTCCGAGCCCCCGCTGGCGAGCAAGTCCGACGTCTACCGGCAGTGGCGGCTGGCCAAGGGGTCGATCTGCGAGGCCGCGTTCGCGGTGGCGGTCGGCGCGTTCAAGGCGTCGGGCACCTCCGGGGCGACCCTGCACGGCACCATGGGCCGGGCCCTGCGCGACCTGGCCATGGGCCTGGTCATGACGTTCCCGCCGGAGCGCGGGCGGCTGGAGGCGGCCTCGATGGTCACCGCCGACCGGTCCAACGAGCTGTTCGCGAGCGTGCCCAAGTGAGCGCGGTGACCCCGCAGCCCGTGTCGGACCTGGTCGACGGCGAGTGGCGGACCTGCACCGAGCAGCTCGGCTTCGCGCTGGAGGAGCCGGCGACCGGGCGGGTGCTCGGTACCGCGACCGGCACCGCCGCCGACCGGGTCGACGCGGCGATCGCGGCGGCCGCCGCGGTGCACGAGTCCGGGGCGTGGTCGGGCCTGTCGGCCGAGTCGCGGGCCCGGCTGCTGGACTCGGCCGCCGATCAGATCGGGCACGACGCCGAGGCGATCAGCGCGGTGGAGTCGTACGCGACCGGCGTGCCGGTCCGGCAGACCGCGATGCTCGGGGTGATCCTGTCCGGGGCGTTCCGGCTGGCCGCCGCGCAGCTGCGCGAGGGCTGGCTGACCAGCGCGGTGCCGCGCGAGGACGGGCGTATCGCGTACGTGGAGCGGCTGCCCTGGGGACCGGCCGCCTGCCTGGTGCCGTGGAACGCGCCCGCACCGATGGCGGCGCACAAGATCGCGAACGCGCTGGCGGCGGGCTGCCCGGTGGTCGTCAAGCCCAGCGAGTACGCCCCGTACGGCACGCAGCTGCTGGTGGCGGCGGTCGAGCGGGCGCTGGCCGCGGCCGACGTACCCGGCGGGGTGCTCCAGCTCGTGCAAGGCGACGCGGCCACCGGGGCGCGCCTGGTCGGCGATCCGCGCATCCGGGCGGTGTCGTTCACCGGCGGGCTGTCCGGCGGCCGGGCCGTCGCGGCGGCCTGCGCGTACGACATCAAGCCCGTGCAACTCGAACTCGGCGGCAACAACCCCCTGGTCGTGCTGCCCGACGCGGACACCGAGTCGGCCGCCCGCGCCGCCGCCGACCTGCTGACCACCCTCAACGGCCAGTGGTGCCGGGCGCTGGGCCGCCTCATCGTGCCCGCCGACCGCGCCGACGAGATCGTCGCGGCGGTCCTGGCCCGCCTGGGCGACCTGCGCGTCGGCGACCCGCTCGACCCGGCGACCGACTACGGCCCGCTGGTGCACTCCGGCCACCTGGCCCGGGTCACCGCCGCCCGCGACACCCTGGTCGCCCACGGCGGCCGCGCGCACACCGCGCTGCCGGTCCCGGACGGGGGCAACTTCCTCAGCCCGACCCTGGTCACCGGCGTCGACCCGGCGCACACCACGCACGAGATCTTCGGCCCGGTCGCGGCGGTGCACACCTACCGCACCACCGACGAGGCGGTCGCGCTGGCCAACGGCACGCCGTACGGGCTGGAGGCGTACGTGTGCGGCGCGGACGAGGACACGGCACTGGCCGTGGCGCGCCGGCTGCGCGCGGGCGAGGTGAAGGTCAACGGCTCCAGCATCATGAGCCTGCACCTGTTCACCCCGCGCCCGGCCTGGGGCCTGTCCGGCTACTCCGAGGAGGGCACCGCCGAGACGCTGCGGTTCTTCACCAATCCGCGCGTCGTCGGCGTCGAGGGCGGCTTCGCGCTGCACGGCCGCCCGTGACCGCCGCCGCGCTGCGGGCCCTGCTCGCCGCCGGGCAGGTCACGCACCTGCCCGGCGTATACGACGCCCCCACCGCCGCCCTGGCCGTGCGGGCCGGCCACCGGGCCGCGCACCTGTCCGGGGCGGCCTGCGCCGCCCTGGACCTGGGCCTGCCCGACCTCGGCTACGTCCACGGCACGCACCTGGCCGCACGGGCCGCGCGCCTGGTCCCGGCGCTGCGCGGGGCACCGCTGCTGGCCGACGCCGACACCGGCTACGGCGACGCGCTGCAGGCGGTGTGGACCGCCCGCGCCTACACCGCCGCCGGGGTCGCCGGGCTGCACCTGGAGGACCAGCTCCAGCCGAAGCGCTGCGGCCACCTCGCGGGCAAGGAACTGGTCCCCGCCGACACCGCCGCCCGCAAGGTACGCGCCGTCGCGGCCGAGGGCGGCGGCATCGTCGTGGTGGCGCGCACCGACGCGTACACGGTGACCGGCCTGGATGACGCGGTCGACCGCGCGGCCCGCTACGCCGCCGCCGGAGCCGACGCCGTCTTCCTGGAGGGCGTCACCGACCTAGACGAACTGGCCCGCGCGCACGCGGCCCTGCCGGGCGTCCCCATGGTGGTCAACCGTTCCGAGGCCGGATCCACGAGCGGCTGGCCCGGCGACGACGAGCTGGCCGCCGTCGGGGTGCGGCTGGTGCTGCACCCGGTCGCGCCGCTGCTCGCCGCGCTGGACGCCGCCGCCCGCGCCTACGCCGCCATCGGCGCGCACGGCCGCGCCGACGGCGTCGACCGGATGGCGTGGGCCGACTTCACCAAGCTGGTCGGACAGGACGAAGCCCTCGAACTGGATGCGAGGTATGCAGCATGACCCGCGTGATCGTCGCCGGTGCCGGGCCGGTCGGGCTGACCGCCGCCCTGGCCCTGTCCCGGCACGGCCTGGACGTCACCGTCCTGGAGGCCGGGCCCGACCTGGCCGCCGAGTCGCGCGCCTCCACGTTCCACCCGCCCACCCTGGAGATGCTGGCCGAGCTGGGCGTGGTCGACGAGGTGCTGGCACGCGGGCTGACCGCGCCGACGTTCGCCTACCGCGACCGCGCCGCCGGGCACATCGCGACCCTGAACCTGGCCGTCCTGGCACAGGACACGGCCTACCCGTACCGGGTGCAGCTGGAGCAGTCGAAGCTGACCCCGATCCTGCGCGAGCACCTGGCCCGGCGCGGGGTCCAGATCCGGTTCGACAGCCGGGTCACCGGCGCGAGCAGCGACGAGACCGGGGTGGGCGTGCACGTCGCCGACGGCTCCGCCGTACGCGGTGACTGGCTGGTCGCCGCCGACGGGGCGCACTCGGCGGTGCGGCGCGCGCTCCAGACGCCCTTCGAGGGCATCACCTACCCGGAGCGGTTCCTGGTGGCGTCCACTTCGGAGGAGCTGACCGGCTGGCTGGACGGGCTGGCGGCGGTCAACTACGTGTTCGACCCGGTCGACTGGTCGGTGCTGCTGCGTACGCCCGACCACTGGCGGGTGCTGCTGCCGACCCCGGACGACTCCCCCGACGAGGCCGAGCTGGCCCGGCTGGACGGCCGCCTGCGGCAGATCCACGACCCGGGCCGCCCCTGGCAGGTGGCGCACGCCAGCATCTACCGGGTGCACCAGCGGGTCGCCGCGTCGTTCCGGGTGGGGCGGGTGCTGCTGGCCGGGGACGCCGCGCACGTCAACAACCCGCTCGGCGGGCTCGGCATGAACTCCGGCATCCACGACGCGATCGCGTACGCCGACGCCCTGGCCGCCGGCGATCCTGACACCGCCACCGCGCAGGCGGCCGACCGGCGGCGACGTGTCGCGCTGGAGTTCACCCAGGCCGTGTCGCACCGCAACTACGAGCGCCTCAGCGCCACCGACCCGGCCGCCCGCGCCGCCCACCTGGACCAGCTCCGCGCCACCGCCGCCGACCCCGCCCGCACCCGTGCCTACCTGCTGCGCGCCTGCATGATCGAGTCCCTCCGCCCGGTGACCCCATGACCCCGCCCCCGCCCGCGCCCGCGCTTCAAGATCGGTTCAAGTTGCCGGGCAATCGGGCCGATCGGGGGCCAAGATACGCCCAGTTGCCCGGCAACTTGAGCGATCTTGACGGGGCGCGGCGCGCGTGGCGGACGGGGAGGGCGGGATGAGCGAGCGGGTCAGCCGGTACAACCCGGCCAGGGTGCGGGAGCTGGTCGGGTCGGTGCCGGTCAGTGGGGCGGAGCAGGTCGACGCGGTGGTAGGGGCCGCCGACGCCGCCCGACACGGCTGGGCTGGCACCGGTCCACTCGAACGGGCGGCGCTGCTGCGTACCGCCGCCGAGGCGGTCGAACCGCAGCTGGACACGCTCGCGGAGCTGCTGGCGCGCGAGTCGGGCAAGGTGCGGGGCGACTGCCGGGGCGAGCTCGGGTTCGCGCTGACGTACCTGCGCTGGGTCGCCGACCGGGCCCCGGCGGTGCTCGCCGACACCGAGACCGACGACGCGGCGGGCCGGCTGCTGCTGACCCGCCGCCCGTACGGCGTGGTCGCCGCGATCACCCCGTGGAACGCCCCGATCATCCTGTCGCTGCTGAAGATCGCGCCGGCGCTGGCGGCGGGCAACACCGTCGTGGTGAAGCCGTCGCCGCTGGCACCGCTGGCCGTCGACCGGGTGGTACGGCTGCTGGCGGGCGCGCTGCCCACCGACGTGCTTCACGTCGTGCACGGCGACGCGGCGGCGGGCGCGGCCCTGGTCGGGCACCCGCTGGTGCGCAAGGTGGCGTTCACCGGCGGCGAGCAGACCGCGCGGGCGGTCGCGGCGGCGGCGGGCACCACCCCGACCGTGCTGGAGCTGGGCGGCAACGATCCGGTGCTGCTGCTCGACGACGCGGACCTGTCGCCGGAACCGATGCGGCGCCTGGTCATGGCCTCGTTCGCCACCAGCGGGCAGGTGTGCATGGCCGCCAAGCGGCTGTACGTGCCGCGCGCGCGGTACGACGAGTTCGTGGACGCGTACCTGCGCGCCGCCGAGGAGGTGCTGTGCCTGGGCGATCCGCTGGCCGAGGGGGTCAGCATGGGTCCGGTGATCACCGCCGAGGCCGCCGCCCGGGTGACCGCGCTGGTGGACGGGGCCGTGGCCCGGGGCGGGACAGCGCTCGCGCTGGGCCGGGTGCATCCGGGCACGGAGCTTTCGGGCGGCCACTTCGTGGCGCCGACGCTGCTGGTCGGGGTGGGCGACGACGATCCGGTCGTGGTGTCCGAGCAGTTCGGGCCGACGGTGCCGCTGCTGGTGCACGACGGTGAGGACGACCTGGTCGCCCGCGCCAACGCCGACGAGCTGGGGCTGGGCGCCTCGGTATGGTCGGCGGACGAGGAGCGGGCGTTCCGCGTGGCGAAACGGCTCGAGGCCGGGTTCGTCTTCGTGAACACGCACAACCGCACCGGCATGGCGCTGCGGGCGCCGTTCGGCGGGGTGAAGCGCTCCGGCCACGGCCGCGAGTACGGCGAGGCCGGCATCGCCGAGTACGCCCAGCTGTGCTCGGTGCACGCGCCGGCGGCGTTCCGGCCGGGCGGGCAGGGCGCGAGCGCGACGGCATACCCGACCGCGTGACCGTGGACATTCCCGCAGAATACGTGCCCTGAACTGCCCGTATGTGGCTGAACGGATGATTTGGAAATCGCCCTAATCGCCATCAAGTTGGCTATACGGTCGAGCAATGCGGAAACCAGTACTTCGCGGCATGATTGCCGCATCAGTCTCCATCGGGGTCAGCACCATGGCGGCGGTCGTCATGCTCGGCCCAGGCGGGGCGGCGCTGGCCAGCCCCACCAACCCGACCGCCGCGGCCCTCGGCTTCAACGTGTTCGTCGACGAGAACGCCGACCTCACCAGCAACGAGATCGAGGGCCCGCTGGCCCTGGGCGGCAACCTGCGCATCGGCGGACCGTTCCAGGTCGCGGGCAGCAGTCCGGGCACCTTCATCGCCCCGGGCGACGGTACGCACCCCAGCGCGCTGGTCATCGGCGGGGCCATCAACTGGCTCACCAGCGCACCCGGCGCGATCCTGGCGGTGAACAACAACAACGCCTACGCCAAGCTCGGCGACGTCACCGGCTCCCAGGTCCTCAACGTCGACTCCAACAACGCCCCCGGCAACACCCACATCGTGCCCGTGAACACCCCCTACGAGGGCACGCCGCGGGTCGAGCTGCGGCTGACCCAGCCGGTCACCTCGGTGCTCCAGTCGGTCATCGACTTCGCCGCCGCCTTCACCGACTTCCGCAACAGCTCGACCGCGCTGGCGGGGTGCACCAACAACGTCATCCTGACCAACGCCAACGGCGTGCCGCTGTCGCGGCCGATCGCGCCGCTCACCCAGGCCTACATCACCCTCGCCCCGAACACCACGAACGTGCTCAACCTGACCGGGGTGGAGCTGGACAACCTCGTCTCGCTGACGTTCAACAACAGCCCGACGGCCACCCAGCCGCTGCTGGTCAACGTGGACACCTCGGCGGACAACACCTACGTCTTCGACGTGCCGAACCAGGCGGGCATCGGCATCGGCCAGGCGCCGTTCATCCTGTGGAACTTCCCCACGGCCTCGTCGATCACCATGCCGTCGACCGCGGCCACCCTGGAGGGCACTCTCTACGCGCCCAACGCCGACCTGATCGACCTGTCCCCGAACAACATCGAGGGCCAGGTCATCACCGAGAGCATCACCATGGGCGGTCCGAACGCCAACGGCGGCGAGGTCCACTACGCCCCGTTCACCGCTACGCTGAACTGCGTGGCGACCTCGCCGACCCCGTCGGTCAGCCCGTCGACCTCGGTGAGCCCGTCGCCCAGTGCCTCGCCCTCGACCAGCCCGTCGCCGAGCGCGTCGCCCTCGACCAGTCCGTCGCCGAGCGCGTCGCCTTCCACCAGCCCGTCGCCGAGCATGTCGCCTTCGCGCAGCCCGTCGGCGTCGCCGACCGTGCGGCCGTCGCGGTCGCCCTACGGTCGCCCGTACCCGCCGCGTCCCTGACCTGGAGGAACGTCTGGTCCCGCAGCCCGGCCACCCGGCCGGGCTGCGGGGCCGTCTCAGCTGGTGTAGTCGACCACCGTGCGCGCGGCCAGGCGCGGGCGCAGCCACTGCGCCAGCTCCAGGTGCGCCGGGTGCGCCTGGTATCCGGCCAGCCCGGCGGCGTCGGCATGGGTGCTGACCATGCACAGGTGCGCCGAGACCGCGGTGTGCAGCTCGTCGAGGTGCACGGTCAGTGAGGAAATCTCGGGAACCGCGCCCACCAGGCCTTCCAAAAGATCCTTGGCCTTGGCAGCATCGGCTGCGTCGGTGAACGTCATCAGCACCACGTGGGTCAGCATCACGACCTCCGGTCAACCACTGTTGCAAACGCCTCCGCGAGTGTAGTTTCGGGAAACAGCGTTTCGCTAGGGGAACCGGAGACACCACATATGGCTCCAGTACGGGTCGCCGCGGTGCAGCTCGCCGCAGGCCAGGACGTCGAGGCCAACCTGGCCGCCTGTCTGCGCCTGATCGACGACGCGGCCGCGCAGGGTGCGCAACTGATCGTCCTGCCCGAGTTCTGCAACCACCTTTCCTACTACGCCGACCGCGCGCAGGCGCACCGCCTCGCCACCCGGCCCGGCGACCCGTTCCTGACCGCGGTCGCCGACCGGGCCCGGCAGCACGGCGTACACGTGAAGATAAACGTCACGCACGCCCACGCCGACGGCCGCACCGGCGGCACCAACTTCCTGTTCGGCCCCGACGGCGGACTGCTCGGCCAGTGCGACAAGCAGACCCTGATGGGTGCCGAGAACGACCACCTGGATACGGCCACCGAGGTCGGCCCGATCATCGACACCCCGCTGGGGCGGCTGGGCATGTACGCCTGCATGGAGGGCGTGCTCAACGAGGTGGCCCGGGGCCTGGCCCTGCGCGGCGCGCAGGTGCTGCTCAACAGCCTCAACTCGTTCGCCACCGACGAGGCGAGCCTGCACATCCCGGTGCGCGCCGCCGAGAACAAGGTGTGGGTCGTCGCCGCGAACAAGATCGGCCCGCTGCTGCCCGAGGAGCACCTGCCGCGGCTGAGCGCCGCGCTGGGCGTGCCCGCGCAGTGGCTGCACGGGGCCGGGGAGAGCCAGATCGTCGCCCCGGACGGCACGGTGGTGGCGCGCGGGCCGCGCACCGGCGAGGCCGTCGTGATCGCCGACATCGACCCGGACCTGGCCGACGACAAGCGCCGTCCGGACGGGACCGACATCCTGGCCAGCCGCCGCCCCGAGCTGTACGCCCCGATCGCGTACCCGCCGACCGGCCGGCTGCGCCCCGCGGGCGCGGCCACGCTGCCGGTCGCGGTGGTGCGCGGCGACGCCGCGACCGTGTCCCGCGAGACCGCCCTGGCCGCGGCCGGCGGTGCGCAGCTGGTCGTGGTCGCCGACGCCGACCCGCAGCTGCTGGCCGCCGCCCTGGACGGCACCGCCGCCCACGCGGTGACCCGCGCCGCGGACGGGTCGACGGTGCTGGTGAACGCGGCCGGGCCGGTCGCCGCGCAGCAGCCGCTGCACGGCGAGGACGCCGACACCGAGGGCCCGCTCATGGTGGACCTGCCCTGGGGGCGCCTCGCGCTGGTCGCCGGGGCCGACTCGTTCTACCCCGAGGTGTTCCGGCTGGCCGCGCTGGCCGACGCCGACGTGGTCGCGGTGCCGTTCACCGCGGCCGAGAGCTGGGAGCTCAGCCTGGGCCTGCCCGAGCGGGCGGCCGAGAACCGGCTCAACGTCATCGCCGCCGCACCGCTGGACCAGGACAGCGCGGTCTTCGCGATGTCGCCCGACTTCACGCTGTGGACCAACTGGCAGGGGCCGTTCACCGGCCGGATCAGCCACCCCGTGGTCACCACCGTCCCCGCCGGGCAGCCGTCCGGCCGGGCCGAGGTGGCTCCCGCGCAGGCCGCCAACCGGCTCGTCTCGCGCAACACCGATCTCGTCGACGGCCGCCCGTGGCGGCTGCTCCAAGCACTAACAGAAAGGTAGGCCGGTGGCCGAGACCCTCCGCCACGTCGAGGACATGGTCGACAACTCCCCCGTCGTCGACGTCCACGAGACGTTCCACCAGTGGCAGCAGCTGCTCGCCGAGCTCAAGGCGAAGATCGACGCCCGGTTCGAGCTGAAGCGCGACCCGTCGACGCTGGCCCTGGAGTCGTACGGGACCTATCCCGACGGCCCCGGCGGCTCGCTGGCCGCCTACAGCGGCCCCGAGGTCGACTGGATGGTGCACTCGTGGCTGGGCAACCCCAGCGCGAGCTTCGCCAACCTGCACCTGACCGTCTGGCTCGGCCCGCAGGTCAAGGTGCCCCACCTGGGCCTGGCCCTGCTGGTATGGCCCGAAGGCTGGTTCTACCTCGACTCCGTGCCCCGGGTGAACCTGATCGAGGACGGCGAGTACTACGACGAGTACTACGCGCCGCTGGACGCGGACTGGCTGGCCCACCGGCAGGACCCCGAGTTCGAGTACTTCGTCTCGCGGGCGGGCTTCATCCGGGCCAGCCTCAGCCCGACGGCGTACTGCTACTCGTTCGGGCGCAGCGAGCGCAACATCGACGTCGTCCGCAAGCTGACCCACGAGCACGTGGACCGCTGGCTGGGCTGGGTCGACAACGCGCCGCCGGTGCCGGAGTCCGAGCGCGCCGCGCTCGCCGAGACCGACCTGCGGATGCGGCGCAACATCGCCGAGCGCGACCCGGCCAACGTGATGGGCGTGCGCTTCTTCGGCCAGGAGACCACCGACCGCCTGGTGCGCGGCCTGTGGGGCGGGGACCGGGAACTGGAGCGGCCGCGATGATCCGCTCGGTGTGGTGGGCCGCGACGATCCCCGGCCACGAGGCCCCGTTCGACACGGCCCACCTGCGCGTCTACTACCCGGCCGCGCCGGACGGCAGCGACCGGGAGCGGCTGTCGGGCGTGATGGCCGCCGACCCGGCCGGGGCGCCGTTCCCGGTGGCGGTGATCGTGTCCGGCGTGAACGTCGGGCAGGAGGCGTACCGCTGGCTGGCCACCCGGCTGGCCGAGCGCGGCATCGTCGCGGTCACCTACGACTGGGTCGGCACCCTGTTCGGGGGCCTGCACGGCATCACACCGGGCGTGGACCTGGACGCGGCCCGGCCCGACGGCTACGGCAAGCGGCCGACCTGCCCGTCGCTGCGGCCGGTGCTCGACGCGCTGGCGTCGATGACCGGCCCGGTGGCCGGGCTGCTGGACCTGGACCGGGTGGCCCTGATCGGCCACTCGGCGGGCGGCACGGTCGCGCTGCAGTCGGCGAGCTTCGTGCCGGAGGTCAAGGCGGTCGCGACGTACGGTGCGCACAACATGGTCGCCACGATGCTCGGCTGGCCGGCCGGTACGGTGCTGCCCGCGCAGGCGGACTGCCCGGTGCTGCTGGTCGGCGGCACCAACGACGGGGTCATCAACGGCTCCGCCGACCGGTACGGCGAGGACGCGGCCGCCCGGCGCGACCCGATCACGCGCACGTTCGACGAGGCGCTGCCCGACCGCGACGGCGCCAACGCGCTGATCCGCCTGGCCGGGGCCAACCACTTCGCGATCGTGGACCCGGTCGACCACACCGCCGCGCGGGCGTTCCTGGACCAGGCCCCCGACGGCGACCCGGCCGCGCACCGGGCGCTGCTCGCCGACCTGCTGGCCGTCTTCTGCCGGATGCACCTGAGCGGTGACCCGGCGTCGTTCACCGAGTGGGACAAGCTCACCGCCCACCACGGCGTCGCATCGATCCAGCGGAGGTAGAGATGCTGAAGAACTTCTGGTACGCGGTCGAGTTCGCCGACCGGGTCACCACCAAGCCGATGCGGGTGACCGTGCTGGGCCAGCACCTGGCGCTGTACCGCACCCCGAAGGGCCGCCCGGTGGCGCTGTCGGACCTGTGCGTGCACCGGGGTGCGGCGCTGTCGGGCGGCTGGACCAAGGACGGCTGCATCGTCTGCCCGTACCACGGCTGGGAGTACGACGCGGACGGGCAGTGCACCAAGATCCCGGCGAACCTGCCGGGGCGCGCCATCCCGAAGAAGGCGCGCGTCGACTCGTACCCGGTGCAGGAGAAGTACGGCTTCGTGTGGGTGTTCCTCGGCGACCTGCCCGAGGCCGAGCGCCCGCCGCTGCCGGTGTGGCCGGAGTTCGACGACCTCAAGGAGAACGGCGGCCGCTTCCGGGCGGTGACCGGCGAGTTCCTGTGGCACTCCAACTACGAGCGGATCCTGGAGAACGGCTGCGACATCGCGCACGCCCCGTTCGTGCACGCGGGCGCGTTCGGCAACCCGGAGCGCCCGGAGGTGCAGGAGTACGAGCTGGAGGTGCCGGACGAGTGGTCGGCGTTCGCCACCGTCGACCTGTTCCCGCCGCGCCCCAAGGGCATCTGGTCGATGCTCAACCGGAACAAGGGCGACCTGAACAACCGGCCGCCGGTGCGCACCTCGGCGGGCTGGATGCTGCCGAACATGATCAAGCTGCACGTGCGGCTGCCGATCGGCGAGCTGATCATCTACGACACGAACATCCCGATCGACGAGACGACCACCCTGGTCAAGTGGGTGGCGCTGCGCACCTTCTTCACCGGCAAGTGGGCCGACAAGAACGCCGTGCAGCGCACCTTGAAGATCTTCTACGAGGACGCCGAGGTCGTGAACAAGGTGCGGCCCGAGCTGCTGCCCTTCGACCTGGGCGCGGAGCTGCACATCAAGAGCGACCTGATCGCGGTGCACTACCGGCGCCGCCGCCAGGAGCTGGCCGAGAAGGGCTGGCTGCTGTCCGACGAGGACACCATCACCGGTGACGTGCCCCGGCGTACCGCGACCGTCATCGCCTCCCCCGCCCGCCGCGAGAACCCCGAACTGGCCCGTGCCTGGGTGCACAAGGCGCGCGGCGAGCACCCCACCGTCCAGGCCGCCTGGGACGCCGCCGAGGCGGACGCCCGAACCCCCGAGGAGCCGTCGTGAGCCTGCCCGCCGACCTGTGCGAGGCCACCCTGCAGCGCATCCTGGCCCGCCACCCCGACCTCAAGCCGGTCGAGACGCCGCTGGCCGAGCTGCGCAGCCCGATGTCGCCCGCGCCGGTGGGCAGCGTGCGGATCTTCCGGGGTACGTCGGTCGCCAAGCTGGTCTACGTCGGCCTGGTCGTGCCGATGATCCACCTGGACAGCCACATGATCTTCGCGTTCACACCGGAGGACTCGGCCGTCCCGCACTTCACCCTCGACTCGGTGTACGGCGGCTCGTACCACGCCTTCCACCTCGACCTGATCCCGCGCGCCGACCTCGCCGCGCACCTGCCCTACCTGGACGCGGCCTTCCGCCCGCTGACCGAGACCTTCGACGCCGCCTCGGCGACCGAGGGCCTGTCCCCGGCCGCGATCGGGCCGCGCCAGCGGGCCATCATGTCGCCGTGGATGCTGGTCAACCGGGCCACCGAGGACGCCTTCGCCAGCATCAACGGGTACGTCGACGCCTACGCCGACCACTGGTCGGGGCTGGTCGAGACCGGCCTGCCCGCCGAGGCGGCCGCGAGCGTGGCCGGAGTGGACCTGGCGGCCCGGGACGCGGCGGTGCGCGGCAACATCTTCAGCCGCGACGTCGACCCGGTCTGGGCGCAGGTGTCGCGACTGCTCGGCGACGAGACCACCGACGCGATCCGGGCCGAGCTGGTGGCCAATGGCTGAGCAGCCCAGCGTCTGGCAGCAGCGCATCGCCGGGCAGTGGCACGGGCGGCCGTCGCTGTTCGACGCCACCGGGACCTGGTGCGGGTTCGAGGAGATCCACCGGTCGTCGGTGTTCGAGAACGGCGTCACCACGTACTACATGAACGGCGGCCTGATCGGCGGCGGACCCCTGGCCGGGCAGTTCCGGCTGGGGGCGCCGTTCGCGTTCGGGGTGGTCGACGCCGACGACAACCGGGTCTACACCGGGCCGGACTTCTACGGCACCGGCCAGCCCTACGGCGGGTTCGTGGACTCGCACTACTACGGCCCCGGCTGGCAGGTCGACCTGAACACCTGGAACCAGGTGCTGCCCGACGGCGAGACGCAGGTCTACTCGTCGGTGCTGTACCAGGGCTGGTCGGTGGTGGGCTGCTTCAACGGCGTCTACACCCGCACCCTGGACGACTCGCCCGAGTCAACGCAGCGGGTCGAGGATTTCCTGGCCGGGGAGAGCCGGCGCGGTGCCGTCCCGTACATCACCCCGACCAAGCAGGCCGGGGCGTACGTGGGCAGCTGCGAGCTGTTCGGCGCCGACCAGAAGCCGCGCGGCACCGTGGACGTGCGCATCGCGCTCGACCCCGTCGACCTGCTGCACACCACCCGCACCGTCACCTGGTCCGGGGCCCTGTCCCGGACCGCGGCCTTCAGCGCCCGCCGCGACGGCAACCGCCACTTCTACGAGGGCCCGCAGGCCTGGGGCAACGCCATCGGCTTCGGCCGGGCGCTGTTCGGCTCGCTGCACTTCACCGACGTGACCAAGCTGAAGTTCCGCGAGTTCGCCATCGACGCCGAGCCGGGCATGTCCGCCGACGGGCGCCTGGCCGTCGTGTACGAGGTGTTCCAGGGCAACGTCCTGGACGCGGTCCTGCACGGGGTGCTGCACTGGGAGGCCTCGTGAGCAAGGTCGTCGTCGTCACGGGCGGCACCCGGGGCATCGGCCTCGGCCTGGTCCGCGAGCTGTCGGCGCGGGGCGCCCAGGTGGTCTTCTGCGGCCGCTCGGTCGACTCGGTCAGACGGGCCCAGGAGCAGGTGCCGCAGGCGTACGGAGTGGTCGCCGACGTCACCGACCGCGCGGCGGTCCAGCGGCTGTGGGACGCGGCCGCCGAGCGGCACGGCCGGGTCGACATCTGGATCAACAACGCGGGCATGTCCCCGGCCCGCAAGCGGCTTTGGGAACTGCCCGCGGCCGAGCTGGACGCCACCGTGGACCTCAACCTGCGCGGCCTGCTGCACGCCAACGCCGTCGTGCTCGGCGCCATGGCCGCCCAGGGTGCGGGAGCGGTGTGGAACATGGAGGGGTTCGGCTCCAACGGCATGCGCCGACCGGGCCTCACCGTGTACGGCGCGACCAAGCGGGCGGTCACGTACACCACCGACAGCCTCGCCAAAGAGGTCGAGGGCACCGGGGTGACCGTGCACCACCTGTCGCCGGGCATGGTCGTCACCGACCTGCTCACCCACGATTACACCCCCGAGGAACTGGCCCAGGCAAAGAAGATCTTCAACATCCTGGCCGACCGGGTAGAGACGGTCACGCCGTGGTTGGCCGAGAAGGTGCTGGCCGGCGCACCCAACGGCGCGCGGGTCGCGTGGCTGACCCAGCGCAAGGCGTTCTTCAGGTTCCTGACCGCGTTCCGCAAGCGCGACGTCTTCGGAGAAGAAGCATGAACGAACACGGTTACCCGGTGGTCATGGCGCTGGAGGACTACGTCCCCACGCTGCTCGCCATGTTCGGGTTCTGGCTGCTCGGCGGGGCGGCCCGCGACATCGACCGCCGCGTGGCCACGGCCGGGCGGATCGGCGCCGTCCTGATCGGACTGGGCGGGGTCGCCAAGTCGACCTGGAAGCTGATCCTGTCCACCGCCGACCAGGACCACCCCTGGCTGCAGCAGTCGCTGTTCCCGCTGATGGCGACCGGGGCGCTGCTGGTGCTGTGGTCGCTGCACACCAGCCTGCGCGGCCGGACCGCGCCGTGGTGGCCGTACGCGCTGATCGCGGCCGCCGTCGCGGGCGCCGCGGTCGGCACCGCCAGCCTTCAGCCGCCCTTCATCGCCGCCACCGTCGGCGTCACCACGATCAGCATCCTCGGCGCGGTACTGGCCTGGCGGCGCCGGGTCTTCGGCGCGGTCGCGCTGTTCGTGATCGGGCTGGTCGGCGTCACCGCGATGGTGCCGCTGCGCTCGCACCCGGAGCACCACACGCTGACGTTCCAGTGGCTGGAGCAGGGCATCAACACCGCCTCGCAGGCGCTGTTCCTGATCGCCGCCTGGCTGACGGTGCGGGCCGCCGCGCGCACCGCGACCCTGGCGGAGGTGCCCGCATGACCGACGCGCTGGGCTGGCGCCGCAAGTTCGGCGTCATCGCCCCGTCGACCAACACCATCGTCGAGCCCGACTTCTATTCGATGACGGTGCCCGGCGTGACCGCGCACTTCTCCCGCATCCACATCCGCAACCAGGACCTCTCCGACGACTCGCAGTTCGAGAACCTGCTGGTCCAGATCCGCGACGAGATCGGCGCCGCCTGCGAGCGGGTGCTGACCTGCGAACCGGACTACATGGTCATGGGCATGTCGGCGGAGACGTTCTGGGGCGGGGTCGAGGGCAACCGGGAGTTCGTCCGGCAGATCAAGTCGATCACCGGACTGGAGGTGGCCACCGGCGCCGAGGCGTGCGAGCGCGCGCTGAAGCTGTACGGGGCGCGCCGCATCGGCGTGGTCACGCCGTACCAGCCGGTGGGCGACGAGAACGTGGTGAAGTTCTTCTCCGAGATCGGCTTCGAGGTCACCGCGATCGAAGGGCTCAAGTGCCCGACCGCGGTGTCCATCGCCCACGTCAGCGAGGAGCGGCTGCGCGAGGCGATCCTCGCCGTGGACGGGCCCGAGGTGGACGCGATCGTCCAGTGCGGCACCAACCTGTCGATGGTGCGGCTGGCCGACGAGGCCGAGCGGTGGCTGGGCAAGCCGGTCATCGCCATCAACGCCGCCACCTGGTGGATGGCGCTGCGCGACAACGGCATCAACGACAAGGTGTACGGCGCGGGCTCCCTGCTCCGCGACCACTGACCCACCCCTCCCACCCGCCCCGCCTCCGCCCCGGTGGCGTTTTCCAGCAGTTTCGGGGAAAGTGCACGAATCAGCGCCAAGATTCCGGCACTTTCCCCGAAACTGCACCCTGGGCACGGCGCGGCCACCCTCCCCGATAGGTGGCATGATGATTTCTGCTCTGCTGGGTGCTGTCGCGATCTGCATGCTGGGGCTGGGGGTGTACGCGCTGCGGTTGCGCGCCACCACAGGTTCGGCGGCCGTCCTCGTCGCGGTCCTCTGCACCGGCCTGGCCTATGACAACACCGCGGTCGCCGTCGGCTCCTCACTCGGCTACGGCCCGACGCTGGAAGCCGTGAATGCGGGACGCTACTGGGTCCACGCCCTGCTCACCCCGCTACTGCTCGTCGGGGCGGTGCTGATCGGGGCACGGCTCGGGGTGGCCGTCCTCGCCCGGCGGGGCGTGATCACCGCCGCCGGGGTCCTCGCGCTGGTGCTGATCGCCCTGGGCGCCGCCACCGACATCGTGCGGCTGGACCTCGAACCGGCCGCGTACGCCGACACGCTGCGCTACACCAACACCGCCGCGGCCGGACCGCCGGTGCCCGCGATCGTCACGATGCTGGCGTTGATCGTGATCGGAGCGCTGCTGTGGCGCCAGGCCCGGACGGTATGGCTGCTGCTCGGCGCGGTGGCCATGTTCGTCGCGGCCGGGGCCGGGTTCCGCCACTTCTGGCTCGGCAACCTCGGCGAGCTGGCGCTCCAGGCCACGATCGTGGCGACCCTGGTCGCGGCGGCGCGACCCGGTCCGGCCCGGCCGTAGCGCCGCCGCGCCCACCCGCTCCGAGATCTTGTGCACCTTCCGTCGCCGGAGCGACGCGAAGTGCACAAGATCTCGAACCATCGCGGCCCAGCCGGGCGCCGACGCCGCCGGCTCGATCACGCTCGCGGTCCGGTCCCGGGCGGGCGGCGGGACCCAGGGTTCACCACGTCAGGCATCGACCGCATCGCCGTCACCGTCGCCGATCTCTGACGTCCCGCGCGCTGGCAAGCGACCGGCGATCCTACCGATGCATGGGCATCCGTCCGGTTGCGAGGCTTCCAGCACGTCCCAACCCGACAGTCCCCGGAGGGGTCACATGCGTATGCGTCACCGTCTCGCCGCACTCGCCGCAACCCTGGTCGCCGCCACCGCCACGTTCCTGGCGCCGGCGACCGCGGCAAACGCCGCGACCAGCACCCCCGTGATCTTCGTGCACGGCTACACCGGCAGCGGCTCCAACTGGACCACCGCGCTCTCGGTGTTCCGCGCGGGCGGGTTCAGCAAGCTCTACACGTACAACTACAACTGGGCCGGGTCGAACAAGGTCAGCGCGGCCGGGCTGCGCGACTACGTCAACTCGGTGCGCGCCTCGACCGGCGCGTCGAAGGTCGCGATCGTCAACCACTCGATGGGCGGCCTGGTCACCCGCTGGTACCTGGAGGAGCTGGGCGGCTCGGCGTACGTCAGCCACGTCGCCTCGATCGCCGGGGCCAACCACGGCACCACCTACGCGGGCGCCTGCCTGATCAACGTCTCCTGCATCGAGATGTACCCGGGCTCGCTGTTCATCCTCGACCTCGCCGACGGCGACGAGACGCCCGGCACCGCGAAGTACGGCACCTGGTACTCCGCCTGCGACGGCATCATCATCCCGTACACCAGCACGCCGCTGTCCGGGGCCAGCAACAACAACGTGGCCTGCGAGACCCACATCGGGTTCCTCACGAACACCAGCGTGCTGACGCAGATCCGCTCCTTCATCGCGGCCTGACCCGCGACCCTGGCGCTCCCCGCGTGGCACCGGCGCGGGGAGCGCCGCCGGCTGTCCCCTGCGAACGCCACCTCTCGAACGGAGCCTCGATGACCCAGACCCCCGCCCCGACCGCCTGGACGCTGGCCGTGGACCGCGCCGACCTGTCGCGCGTGACCGTGGCGGCGCATCCGCTGCCCGACCTGGTCGACGGCGAGGTGCTGCTGCGGGTGGACCGGGTCGGCGTGACCGCCAACAACATCACCTATGCGGTGCTGGGCGAGTCGTTCCGCTACTGGGAGTTCTTCCCGCCGCAGCCGCGCGGGCTGGACGCCGCCTGGGGGCTGCCGCCGGTGTGGGGCTTCGCCGAGGTGCAGGCCTCGACCGTGCCCGGGGTGACGCCCGGCCGGCGGCTCTACGGCTACCTGCCGCCAGCCTCGCACCTGGTCGTACGGCCCGACCGGGTGGACGCGCAGGGCTTCCGCGACGCGTCCGCGCACCGCGCCGAGCTGCCGTCGCCGTACAACGCCTACCGGCTGACCACCGGCGACCAGGCGTACGACGCCGCGCAGGAGGATCTGCTGATCCTGTTCCGGCCGCTGTTCTTCACCTCGTTCATGCTCGCCGACCAGCTCGAGGACAGCGGCTACCACGGCGCCGAGGCGCTGGTCGTCTCCTCGGCGTCGAGCAAGACGGCCTACGCGGCGGCGTTCGAACTGCACGGCAAGGGGCCGCGACTGGTCGGGCTCACCTCGCCCGGCAACGTCGCGTTCACCGCGGACCTGGGCTGCTACGACGAGGTGCTCACCTACGACCGGGTGCACGACCTAGACCCGGACCGGCCGACGGTCTACCTCGACCTGTCCGGCCGTCCCGAGGTGCGGGAGGCGGTGCGCGCCCGCCTCGGCCCGCGCCTGGTGCACGACCTCGCCGTCGGGCTGACCTCGCAGACGCCCAACGCGCAGAGTGCGTCGGCGGTGTTCTTCGCCCCGGTCCAGATGCGCAAGCGGACCCAGGACTGGGGCCGCGACGGGCTGGACGCGCGGTTCGCCGACGCGTGGCGCCGGTTCAGTGTCGCCGCCCGCGACTGGGTGGACGTGACCGTGGGCACCGGCCCGGACGCGCTGCGGGCGGCGTGGCTGGACGTGCTGGGCGGCCGCGCTCCCGCCCGGACCGGGCACGTGGTCGCCATGCGGTAGGCGTACCCGGAACAGGGGCCGCACCGGCTGAGCGGTGCGGCCCCTGTCTGCATCAGCCGCCGACGTGGATGCCTGGGCGGCGGACCGGGTCGGGTTCGGCCTGGCGCAGGATCTCCCGGACGACCGGCGGGGTGTCGCCGCGGCCGAGGATCAGGTAGCGCAGCAGGTGCGTCACCGGGGCGCCCTCGGACCACTCGAAGTAGCAGTGCGGGCGTACGCCGGTGGTGTCGCGCAGCGCGAGCAGGATGGCCGCGATGGCGTTGGGTGCGGCCGGGGCGCTGGCGCGCAGCACCCGGTGGCCGCCGACCTGCACCCCTTCCACCCGCAGCACGTCTCGGAACGCCGACGGGTCGACCACGTCGATCTCCAGGAAGATCACGTCGGCGCGGCCCGGGACGGGGTTCATGCCGCGCTGCTCGCGCTCCTTGGCGGCGTACTCGGCGACGTCGCCGTCCTGGCGCCGGTTGGCGATCAGGTTGAGCGCGCCGTCGTGGGCCAGGGAGTCGGTGACGAACACCCGCGCGGCCTTGTCGAACTCGATGCGCTCGACGCGCAGCTCGGTGGTGCGCGACGCCCGCGAGATCAGCGAGATCAGGATGATGGCGCCGATGAACGCCGCCGAGATGGCGATGCCGTCGGGCTTCTCCCGGATGTTCTCGACCAGGGCGTACAGCAGGATCAGGGTGAGCACGCCGAAGCCGGTGGCGGCCGCCTTACGGCGGTAGCGCCAGGCGGAGATGGTGACCGCGACGCTGCCGGAGACCATCATCGCCAGGATGCCGGTGGCGTACGCCCCGGCCTGCGCCTCGACGTCGGCGCCGAAGGCGAGCGTGACGCCGACGCAGACACCGGTGTAGACCAGGACCACCGGCCGGACCGCGCGCGCCCACTCCGGCGCCATGCCGTAGGAGGGCAGGTAGCGCGGCACGATGTTGATCAGGCCGGCCATCGCGGAGGCGCCCGCGAACCACAGGATCAGGATCGTGCTGATGTCGTACACGGTGCCGAACGCCCCGCCGAGGTGCTCGTGCGCCAGGAAGGCCAGGGCGCGGCCCTGCGCGGCGCCGCCGTGCTGGAACTCCTTCGCCGGGATCAGCACGGTGGTGACGAAGCTGGTCGCCAGCAGGTACACCGACATGACCAGCGCGGCGACGGTCAGCAGCTTGCGGGTGTTGCGCACCCGCGACACCATCCGCTGCTTCGGGTCCGCCCCGTCGGCGGCGATCAGCGGCATCATGCTGACGCCCGTCTCGAACCCGGACAGGCCGAGCACCAGCAGCGGGAACGCCAGCACGGCCGGGCCGAGCAGCCCGGTCCAGCCACCGCCGCCTGAGGTGAGCTGGCCGGTCCAGGACGACCAGGCGCCCGGGGTGGTGAACACCTCGACCAGGCCCGCCACGACGATGACGGCGTTGAGGGTGAGGAAGACCGCGACGAGCGGGATGGCGACGCCGACGGCCTCGTTGAAGCCGAGCAGGAACACCCCGCCCAGGATCACCAGCAGCAGCACGGTGATCAGGACCGCGTGGCCCTCCAGGAAGTGCGGCGCGAGCGGGTTCTCCAGCAGGTGCACCGAGGCGTCGGCGGCGGACAGCGTGATCGTGATGATCCACGAGGTGGCCACGAAGCCCAGCAGCACCAGTACGAAGATCTTGCCGCGCCAGAACGGCAGCAGGTCCTCCAGCATCGCCACCGAGCCCTGCCCGTGCGGGCTCTCCTTGGCCACCCGCCGGTACATCGGCAGCATGCCCAGCAGCGTCAACGCGATGATCAGCAGCGTGGCCAGCGGCGACAGCGCCCCGGCGGCGGTGGCCGCGATGGCGGGCAGGTAGGCCAGCGTGGAGAAGTAGTCCACGCCGGTGAGGCACATCACCTTCCACCAGGCCTGCGGCGGGGCGTGGCTCTCGTCGGCCTCGGGGCCGACCGGCTGCACCCGGTGCTGCAGCAGCCAGCGGCTCACCTTCCCGACCGGACCCGGGGCCCGGTCGGGGCTGTCCACCACCGCTGGGATGGCGTATTCCTTGGTATCGCCGCTCATGACCTTCCGCTACCCAACCTGAACCCGACTCGTGACAGTGCTGGAACACCATAGGCCCGCCTGTCACGGGGCACACGCCCGGTAGGTCAGGGCGCCACGGTGATCCCGGCCACCACGAGTCCGTCGGCGACGTGCCACCGGCCGTCGAATCCGGTCAGCACCCGGCCGTCCGGGCAGTCGCCGGGCACCAGCAGGCGCGCGCGGAAGGTCCCGGCCCGCGGGTCGAGGGCGACGTCGGCCTCCAGGAAGTCCAGCCACCGGCCGCCGGTCAGCGGCGACCACGTCTTGTAGACGGCCTCCTTGGCGCAGAACAGCAGCCGGTCCCAGTGCACCTGCGGGGCGGTCCGGGCCAGGCCGTCGAGGTGGCGCCGCTCGGACTCCGACGTGATCATGCCGAGCACGCCCTCGGGCAGGGCGTCGTGCGGCTCGGCGTCGATGCCGACCGAGGCGAAGTCGGCCGCGCGGGCCACCGCCGCGGCGCGGTAGCCGTCGCAGTGGGTCAGGCTGCCGACCACCCCGGCGGGCCAGGTCGGCGCGCCGCGTACGCCGGGCAGCAGCGGCGCCGGTGCGAAGCCGAGCTCGGCCAGGGCCGCGCGGGCACACACGCGGACGGTGGTGAACTCGCGCCGCCGCTTGTCGACCGCCTTGGCGATCTGCGCCTGCTCCTGCGGGAACAGCACGTCGGGGGCGTGCTCGGGGTCGGCGAACACGGCGGCGACGCGTACGGCCGACGGCAGCACCTGCTCGATCATGCCGTCACCGGCAGGATCCGGCGCGGCTTGGGCGGGTTCGTACCCCGGTGGCCCCACTCGCGCGGGTAGCCCACCGACACCTCCTCGAACCGCACCCCGTCCTCATAGGTGGTACGGGGGATGTGCAGGTGGCCGTAGACCACGGCGGCGGCCCGGTAGCGCACGTGCCAGTCGGCCGACAGCTCGGTGCCGCACCACTGCGCGAACACCGGGTAGCGCAGCACCAGCGTGGGCGTGCGGGTCAGCGGCCAGTGGTTGATCAGCACCGTGGGCAGGCTCTCGTCCCGGCCGGCCAGCAGCCGCTCGGTGTGCTCGACCCGCGCCCGGCACCACGCCTCCCGGCTCGGGTACGGATCGGGGTGCAGCACGTACTCGTCCGAGCACACGATGCCCTCCGCGTACGCCTGGGCCAGGCCCTCCTCCTTGTTGCTCGCCCCGGCGGGGCGGAACGTGTAGTCGTACAGCAGGAACAGCGGCGCGACCGTGACCGGCCCGTCGGGCCCGGACCACACCGGGAACGGATCCTCCGGCGTGACCACGTCCAGCTCCCGGCACACCTTGACCAGCAGCTCGTAGCGGTCCACCCCGCGCACCTGCACCGGGTCGTGCGGCGAGGTCCACAGCTCGTGGTTGCCCGGCGCCCAGATCACCTTGGCCCAGTGGGCGGCCAGCGTCTCCAGCACCATGGCGACGTCGGCGACGTTCTCGGCCACGTCACCGGCGACGATGAGCCAGTCGCCCGGATCCTGCGGGCGCAGGGACAGCGCGTACTCCCGGTTCTGCGGATACGCCACATGCAGGTCGCTGATCGCGTAGAGCCCCGCCATCCGATCCCCCACCCGTCCGTCCATTTCGGTGCCAGTCTGCCGTGACCATGCTGCCATGCCGTGGTCGGATTGCCCGCCCGCGTCGATGCGCACCGGCGCGTGGCAGACTGCCCTGATGCGCAGCGAACCGACGCCCACGCCCACCGAGCACCTCGACCAGCTGCGGGAGGTGGCCGGGCGCGTGTTCGGCTGGCCGTCGCTGCGACCGGCGCAGGAGGAGGCGATGGCGCAGGTCATGGCCGGGCGCGACACGCTCGTGGTGTCCCCCACCGGGTCGGGCAAGTCGGCGATCTACCAGGTGCCGGCGATGCTGGTCGGCGGCCCCACCATCGTGGTGTCGCCGCTGATCGCGCTGCAGCGCGACCAGGTGCAGAGCCTGCTGGAGCGCGGCGCCGCCGACGCGCACGTGGTCAACTCGTCGCGCCCGGACAGTGCCAACGCCGCGGCGTTCGAGGCGCTGCGCGCGGGCGCGGCCGAGTTCCTGTTCCTGGCGCCCGAGCAGCTGGCCAAGGACGACGTGGTGGCCGAGCTGGCCGAGGCGAAGCCCTCGCTGTTCGTGGTGGACGAGGCGCACTGCGTCTCCTCCTGGGGGCACGACTTCCGGCCCGACTACCTGCGGCTGGGCGAGGTCGTGGCGCGGCTGGGGCACCCGACCGTGCTGGCGCTGACGGCGACCGCGTCGCCGCCGGTGCGCGCCGACATCGTCGAGCGGCTGGGCATGCGCGACGCGCTGCAGCTGGTCAAGGGGTTCGACCGGCCCAACATCCGGCTGGAGGTGTCGCGCGAGATCACCGAGCGGGAGAAGCGCCGCGAGATCGTCGACCGGATCATCGCGCTGGACCCGCCCGGCCTGCTCTACGTGCAGACCCGCGCCGAGACCGAGGAGTACGCGCAGGCGCTGGCCGAGGCCGGGGAGGAGGCGTACGCGTACCACGCGGGGCTGTCGGCCGCCGAGCGCGCCCGGGTGCACGACGCGTTCCTGGCCTCCGACCGGGTCATCGTCGTGGCCACCTCGGCGTTCGGCATGGGCATCGACAAGCCGGGGGTGCGGTTCGTCGTGCACGCCGCGCCCGCCGAGTCGCTGGACTCGTACTACCAGCAGATCGGGCGCGCGGGCCGCGACGGCGACCCGGCCGCCGCCGTGCTCTACTTCCGCCCCGAGGACCTGCGCCTGCCCCGCTTCTTCTCCTCCGGCACCGTCGACGAGGAGCTGCTCACCCTGGTGTCCACCGCGCTCATCGCGGCGGACCGCCCGGTGGACATCGACGACCTCGTCGCGGAGCTGGACGTCACCCGGGCCCGGATCACCCGCGCGGCCAACCTGCTGCAGCAGGCCGAGGCGCTCACCTCCGGCCCCGAGGGCCTGCGCTGGTCCGGCGGCACGCCCGAGCAGGCGGTCGCGGCCGCCGCGCAGGAGGCCGAGCAGCAGCGGACCATCGAGCTGACCCGCGTCGAGATGATGCGGGGGTACGCCGAGACCGACGACTGCCGCCGCCAGTTCCTGCTCGGCTACTTCGGCGAGCAGCTGCCCGGCCTCTGCGGCAACTGCGACACCTGCGCCGCCGGGACCGCGCAGGACGACGCGGCGGCCGACGGCGAGTTCGCGGTGCAGGCGCGGGTGCGCCACGCCGAGTGGGGCCCCGGCATCGTCATGCGCACCGAGCCCGACCGGATCACGGTGCTGTTCGACGAGGTCGGCTACCGCACCCTGTCCCTGAAGGCGGTCCGCGCCCGCAGCCTGCTCACCCTCAGCTGAGCGGAGGACACGGCGACGGCGGCACCCCGGTTGCCGGGTGCCGCCGCCTTCGCTGTGGCAGGGTGGGACGTCGTGAGCCACGATGATCCGGCCGACAGCCGCAGCCAGCGCGAACGCATGCTGGCCGGTGACCTGTACCAGGGCAGCGACCCGGTGCTGGCCGCCGAGAGCGACCAGGCGCGGCGGCTGTGCGCCCGGTTCAACGCGTGCGACCCGGCCGACCCGCACCGGCGCGAGATCCTGGCCGAGCTGCTGGGCTCGCTCGGCGAAGGCACCGAGATCCGGGCGCCGTTCTACTGCGACTACGGCTACCAGCTCCGGATCGGGGCGCGCTGCTTCGCCAACTTCGGGCTGGTCGCCCTGGACGTCGCCGCGATCACCATCGGCGACGACGTCCAGATCGGACCGAACGTGCAGCTGCTCACGCCGACGCACCCGCTGGAGCCGGGGCCGCGCCGCGACAAGTGGGAGGCGGCGCTGCCCATCACCATCGGCGACAACGTATGGCTGGGCGGCGGCGCGATCATCCTGCCCGGGGTGACCGTCGGCGCGAACAGCGTCATCGGCGCGGGCGCCGTGGTCACCCGGGACGTGCCGCCCGCCGTGGTCGCCGTGGGCAACCCGGCCCGGGTGGTCCGCCGCCTGGCCGGCTGACCGCTCAGCCCACCGCCGATACCCCGGCGCCGGCTTCGGGCAGGTCGCCGGAGTCCCCGGCCGCGCCGCTCCGCTCCGCTCGGCGCACCAGCAGCACACCTGCGGCCAGCGACAGCAGCGGCAGCCCGAAGACCACCAGCCACTGGTCGGGCCGCAGCGCCTGCGCTGAGCCCATCGGCACCGGCGCGAACATCACGTCGTCGACCAGCCACGGCACGGCGAACATGGTGAGCAGGTTCGGCACGGCGAGCACCGCGAACCGGCGCCGCACCCCGGCGGCCAGCCCCGCCAGGCACACCACCACGACCAGCACGCAGACCGGGGTCAGCACCGCGGAGACCGGACCGCCGATCCCGAGCCGCCGCAGCCACTCGCTGGACGCGTAGACGGTGTCCTCGTAGTACACGACCTTCCCCGGCGCGCCGTCGAAGAAGATCGCCTTGCCCTCCGGCGGTTCCCGCAGCATGTCCTCCAGCAGGGGCAGGAAGCCCAGCACAAGCAGCGCCGCCGCCACGACGCAGGCGCGGGCGGAGCCGAGCACGGTGCGCCCGCCGGTGGTCCCCCGAAGCGTCAGCGCCACGGCCGTACCCACCGCGAGCACCAGCGTCCACCACCGTTCGAGCAGCACCGTGCTCGGCTCCGCCACGGAGCGGGGCAGCTCGGCCAGCTGCCAGAGGACGACCGCCCAGGCCGCCAGCGCCGCCGGCACGCGCAGCCGGGCGAAGGCCGCGAGCGCGACCACCGGCCAGCCCAGCACCAGCACCCACTCCATCGGCGCGCGCGCCTGCAGGATCGGCCCGCCGAACCAGACCCACTGCACGTCACGCAGCTGGAGCGCGGCCAGCACCATGGCGCCGACCAGTCCGAAGACCCCGGCCGAGGTGCGCCAGGAGCGGTTCACCGCGGCGGCCACCGGACGGGTCCCCCGGCTGCCCAGGCGTAGCGACACCGCGCAGAACAGCAGGTTCACCGTCTCGCGGATGCCGGGCACCCGCTGCCCGGGGCGCGCCCCCGCCAGCAGCACGCCGATCATCTCGTCGCCGTACTCGGCGCGGTGGGCGGCCGGGTACAGCGCCAGCAGGCGCTCGTAGCGGCGGGCCAGCAGGTCGCTCATGCGAGCCCCGTCCCGGGGCGCGGCGTGAACCCGGCCAGGCGGCTGGCGGCCGCGTCGGCGTTGCGGCGCAGGCGCAGCGCCTCGCCGGACAGGCGCTGCTGCCCGGCACCGGTGAGCCGGTAGTAGCGGCGCAGTCGCGACTGGACGATCTCCTCCCGCTCGACCTCGATCAGGCCGCTGGTGCGCAGCCGGTCCAGTACGGAGTAGAGCGTGCCCGCGTGCAGGCGCACCTGCCCGCCGGATATCTCGCGAACGTCTTCGATGACCGCGTATCCGTGCTTCGGCTCGGCCGCCAGGGCGGTGAGGATCAGGAACGCGGGCTCGCCAAGGGGTAGCTCAGCCATGAGGCGAGCATATACGTCTTCGAAATATATTCAACCGCAAGGCATACAGGCCTCGCTGTTCCGCATCGGACGTCCAGGCAGGACGGCGGCTACTGGGTCGGACCAAGCGCGCCAGCCGGTCCGGCGGCCAGGCCCGGCTCCTTGAGCTCGACGAAGACGGCGTGGGTGCCGGTGTCGCCGATGTTCTCGCCCACGTGCTCCTGCGCGGAGACCCAGCGCACCTGCCCGGCGGGCAGCTCCACCTCGACCTCGCGGCCGCCGGAGGAGACCCGGCGCCGGAAGGCGCTCAGCGTGTACATCACGCTGTCGGGGTGGCGGTGCGGATGGGTGCGGTCGCCGGGGCGGTCGCGGTACTCCAGCACCCGCACCCGGTCGTTCTCGAAGATGACGGTGTAGCACTCCGGGTCGGTGACCACCGGATCGTCCTGGATCATGGGCAGGTCCGCTTCTACGAGAGCCGCTTTCGTGGGACTACGGTACCATGATGGAGATGCCGATGCCATATGAGACGACCGGGCGCACCAACCAGAAGGCGCGCACCCGGCAGGCACTGGTCGAGGCGGCCCGCAGGCTGCTCGCCGAGGGGCAGACGCCGCAGGTGGAGGACGCGGCCGAGGCGTCGGGCATCTCCCGCACCACCGCGTACCGCTACTTCCCCAACCAGCGCGAACTGCTGCACGCGGCCCAGCCCGACATCGCCCCCGACACGCTGCTCGGCCCGGACGCGCCCGGCACCCTGCCCGAGCGGCTGGACGCGTTCGTCGAGGCCTTCTGCGACTACAACTTCACCTGGCAGCACCAGTTGCGGGCGGCGCTGCGGGTGGCGCTGGAACCGGGCGCGGCCCGGCCGACGCTGCGGCAGGGCCGGGCCGTGGCCTGGGTCGAGGACGCGCTGCGCCCGCTGGCCGCGACCCATCCGCGGGTGGACCGCCACGAACTCGCGGTGGCGATCCGGTCGGCCATCGGCATCGAGTCGCTGATCTGGCTCACCGACATCGCCGGGTACGACCGCACCCAGGCCACCCGCACCGTCCACCGCACCGCCCGCGCCCTGCTGGACGCCGCGACGGACGCGACGGGGGCGACGGGGGCGACGGACGGTGCAGTTTCGGGAAAAGTGCACGAAAAAGCGCCATGATCGCTGCAGTTTCCCCGAACCTGCAGCGATCATGGCGCGGCGACGTCGCGATGCGGTGCCGCGTCGCCTACGGGCGGAAGCGGTCTCCGTAGCGGTCGGCCAGTTCGGCGGCGCGGCCGGGGAAGTCCGGGTGCTGGGCGATGAAGCGCAGCACGCCGCCGGTCCAGGCCGGATAGCCGATGCCGAGGATCGACCCGATGTTGCCGTCGGCCTCGGAGCGCAGCACGCCCTCGTCGAGGCAGCGCCGCGACTCGATCGCCTCGACGAACAGCATCCGGTCCTTGATGTCCTCGATCGGCACCGCCCGCCCCGCCTCGGTGGCGTACGCCGCGAGCCCGGACCAGAGCCCGGCCCGCCGCCCGTCGGCGTACTCGTAGAACCCGGCGCCGCCGGAGCGCCCCGGGCGGGTGTGCGCGTCGACCAGGGCGTCGATCAGGGCGTGCGCGGGCACCTCGGCGCGGGCCTGCCCGGCGGCCTGCGCCGAACGCCGGATGCGCTGCATCAGGGTCAGGGTCACCTCGTCGGCCAGCGCCAGCGGCCCGGTCGGGTACCCGGCCTGCAGCGCCGCGTGCTCGATCGAGGCGGGCGGCACGCCCTCGGCGACCATGGTGATCGCCTCCTCGATGAACGTGCCGATGACCCGGCTGGTGAAGAAGCCCCGGCTGTCGTTCACCACGATCGGCGTCTTGCCGATCAGGCGGCCCAGGTCGAACGCGCGCGCGATGGCGGCGTCGCCGGTCTGGGCCCCGACCACGATCTCCAGCAGCGGCATCTTGTCCACGGGCGAGAAGAAGTGCATGCCGACGACGTCACCGGGCCGGTCCAGCGGCTCGGCGATCTGCGTGATGGGCAGCGTGGACGTGTTCGAGGCGAGCAGCGCGCCCTCCCCCACGACCGCGCTCACCTCGGCCAGCACCCGGTGCTTGAGGGCCAGGTCCTCGAAGACGGCCTCGATGACCACGTCGCACCCGGCCAGGTCGGCCGCGTCGGCGGTCGGGGTGATCCGGTCCAGCAGCGCGGCCGCCGCCTCGGCGCTCAGCCGCCCCTTGGCGACCTGCCCGGCCACCAGCTTCTCGCTGTAGCCGCGCCCCTTGGCCGCCGCCTCCAGGGTCATGTCCTTGAGCAGCACGTCAAGCCCGGCCTTGGCGCAGACGTACGCGATGCCCGCGCCCATCATGCCCGCGCCCAGCACGGCCACCCGGGTGGCGGCGGTGGGCGGCAGCTGCGGCCGGTTGGCGCCGGAGTTGACCGCCTTCAGGTCGAAGAACAGCGCCCCGATCATGTTCTTGGCGATCTGCCCGGTCAGCAGGCTGACCAGGTAGCGGGTCTCGATCAGGGTCGCGGTGTCGACGTCGACCAGCGCCCCTTCGACCGCGGTGGCGAGGATCGCCTCGGGCGCGGGCAGGCTCGCCCCCTTGAGCTGCTTGCGCAGGTTCGCCGCGTACGCGGGCAGCTGCACGGCGACCTTGGGGTCGTTCGGGCCGCCGCCCGGGATCCGGAAGCCCTTGCGGTCCCAGGGCTGGGACGCGCCGGGGTTGGCCGCGATCCAGGCGCGGGCGGCCGCGAACATGGCCTCGGGCGTGGAGACGACCTCGTCGGCGAGCCCGGCCACCTTCGCGTCGGCAGGGCGGAACTGCCGACCGGTGAGCAGCACGTTCATCAGGGCCGGGGCCAGGCCCAGCATCCGTACGGTGCGGGTGACGCCGCCCGCGCCGGGCAGCAGCCCGAGGGTGACCTCGGGCAGGCCCAGGCGGCAGCCCTTGGCGTCGAGGACGACGCGGTGGTGGCAGGCCAGCGCGATCTCCAGGCCGCCGCCCAGCGCCGAGCCGTTGACCGCCGCGACGACCGGGCGGCCCAGCTTCTCCAGCCGGCGCAGGTCGTGCTTGATCCGGTTGACCAGCTCGGTGAGCGCGGACGCGTCCTCGGGCTGCGCCTTGACCATCAGGTCGAGGTCGCCACCGGCGAAGAAGGTGGACTTCGCGCTGGTCACGATCACGCCGGTGATCCGGTCGCGGTCGGCTTCCAGGCGGTCCAGCGCGGCGCCCATCGCGGTGACGTACCGGTCGTTCATGGTGTTGGCGGACTGCTCGGGGTCGTCCATGGTCAGCGTGACGACGCCGTCGGCGCCCAGTTCGTAGGAGATCACAGCCTCGCCCCTCAGCAGCGCTCGATGATGGTGGCGACGCCCATGCCGCCGCCGATGCACAGGGTGATCAGTCCGCGGCGCTGCTCGCGCCGCTCCAGCTCGTCGAGCACCGTGCCGACCAGCATCGCCCCGGTGGCGCCCAGCGGGTGCCCCAGCGCGATGGCGCCGCCGTTGACGTTGAGCCGCTCCGGATCGAGGTCGAGGTCCTTGCGGTAGCGCAGCACGGCGGCGGAGAACGCCTCGTTCATCTCCCACAGGTCGATGTCGTCGGCGGTCAGCCCGGCCGCCGCCAGCGCCTTGCGGCTGGCCGGGGCGGGGCCGGTGAGCATCAGCGTCGGGTCGGCGCCGCTGACGCCGACGGCGGCGATCCGGGCGCGCGGGGTGAGGCCGAGTTCCCGGCCGACCTGCTCGGACCCGATCAGCACCAGCGCGGCGCCGTCGACGATGCCCGAGGAGTTGCCCGCGGTGTGCACGTGCTCGATCGCCTCGAGCCAGTGGTACTTGCGCAGCGCGACCGCGTCGAACCCGCCCGCGTCGCCGACCGCCGCGAACGACGCGGGCAGCGCCCCGAGCCCGTCCAGGGTGGTGGTGGGCCGCAGGTGCTCGTCCCGTTCCAGGATCAGTACGCCGTTGCGGTCGCGCACCGGCACGACCGACCGGTCGAACCAGCCCGCGGCCTGCGCGTGCGCGGCCCGCTGCTGGGAGGTCAGCGCGTACGAGTCGACGTCGGCGCGGCTGAAGCTCTCCACCGTCGCGATCAGGTCGGCGCTGATGCCCTGCGGGATGAACGAGGTGGTCAGCGCGGTCTCGGGGTCCATCGCCCAGGCGCCGCCGTCGGAGCCCATCGGCACCCGCGACATCGACTCGACGCCGCCCGCCACGATCAGGTGCTCCCAGCCGGAGCGGATCTTCTGCGCGGCGATGTTGACCGCCTCCAGCCCGGAGGCGCAGAACCGGTCCAGCTGCACGCCGCCGACGTGGTCGGGCAGCCCGGCCGCCAGCGCGGCCGCCTTGGGCAGCACCCCGCCCTGCTCGCCGACCGGGGTGACGATGCCGAGCAGCAGGTCCTCGATCCGGGCCGGGTCGAGCCCGGGGTTGCGCTCGCGCAGCGCGTCGATCAGGCCGGTGACCAGCGTGATCGGCTTGACGCCGTGCAGCGAGCCGGTGGCCCGGCCGCGGCCGCGCGGGGTGCGGACCGCGTCGTAGATGAACGCTTCAGAGGGCACGGGCCAGCAGCTCCTTCATGATCTCGTTGGTGCCGCCGTAGATCTTCTGCGCGCGTGCGTCGGCGTACATGCGCGCGATCGGGTACTCGGTCATGTAGCCGTAGCCGCCGAACAGCTGCAGGCAGCGGTCGATGACGGTGCACTGCGACTCGGTCAGGTGGAACTTGGCCATCGCCGCGGTCGGCAGGTCGAGCTCGCCGTCGAGGTGGCGCTGCACGCAGTCGTCCAGGAAGATCCGGCCGGTACGGACCAGGGCGGCGCACTCGGCCAGTGTGAACCGGGTGTTCTGCTGGGCGTAGACCGGCTTGCCGAACGCGGTCCGCTCCTTGGTGTACGCCACGGTCAGCTCCAGTGCCCGCTCCATCGCCGCCACCGCGCCGACGGCGATGACCAGGCGCTCCTGCGGCAGCTGCTGCATCATCTGGACGAACCCGAGGCCGGGCAGGCCGCCGAGGATCGCGCTGCCCGGGATCCGGTAGTCGTCGAAGAACAGCTCGGCGGTGTCGTTGGCCTGCAATCCGATCTTGTGCAGGGTGCGGCCGCGCCGGAAGCCGGGCGGGTCGTCGCGCAGGTCGCACACGATCAGCGAGATGCCGGAGGCGCCCTGGTCGCGGTCGGTCTTGACGGCCAGCAGCAGTACGTCGGCCAGCTGCCCGTTGGTGATGAACGTCTTGGCGCCGTTGACGACCAGGTCGTCGCCGTCGGCTCGGGCCCAGGTGCGCATCGACTGCAGGTCCGAGCCGCCGGACGGCTCGGTCATCGCGATCGCGCCGACCAGCTCGCCGCTGCACAGGCCGGGCAGGTAGGCGCGCTTCTGCTCGTCGGTGCCGTACGCGGTCAGGTAGCCGGTGACGATGCCGCTGTGCACGGCCAGCCCCAGACTCGCGTCCCCCGAGTACGTCTGCTGCTCGAACAGGACGGTCTCGTGGCTGAAGTCGCCGCCGCCCCCGCCGTACTCCTCCGGCACGGACAGGCCGAGCAGGCCGAGCGCGCCGGCGCGGCGGTAGAGCTCGCGGTCGGTGTGGCCCTGCGCGGCGAACTCCTGCTCGCGGGGCGTCACCTCCCGGCTGAAGAACGTGGCGACCGTCTCGGCCAGCGCGTCATGATCGGCGCTGCGCCACCGGGACCGGTAGCCGTCGAGCCCAGGGATTGCGGGCATGGGACCTCCCAACGTCTCAGCCAGCTTTTCCAGTTGTTGGCAGATTGTCAATAGTGGTCTGGGTGATCAACTCGACACACCTGCCCGGGTCGTCGCCGAACGGCAGATGGCCGCAGCCGGGCAGGCGGACGTGGCGCGCCGAGGGCAGCAGCTCGGCGGCGCGCTTCGCCTGCCGCACCGGAAGAACGAGGTCCCGGCTGCCCCACGCGACCGTGACCGGGATCCGCGGCAGCGCACCGGCATCGGTGAATCGGTGGTCCGCGAACGCCGCCCGCGCCGCCGCGAAGCCGGGCGCGGCCGCCAGCGCGCGGGCGTCGGCCAGCCCGGACTCCGGATCGACCCGGCTCGGGCGCCCGTAGAACAGGCCGAACAGGACGGACCGGCCGGGACCCGTGGCCGCCAGCCGGGGCAGCGACGGACCGAGCCCCCGGGCGGCGGCCCGGCCGAGGCTGACCGAGGCCTGGCACCAGCGGCGGCCCAGCGGCCCCCAGAAGCCGATCGGGGCGAACGCGGTCACCGACCGGGCCAGGCCCCGCCGGCCCAGCTCGAGCGCGACGCCGCCGCCCAGCGAGCTGCCGGCCGCGTGGCACGGGCGGCCCGCCAGCTCGGCGACCGCGTCGGCGAAGGCGGCGACGTCGGCGCGCGGCCCGACCGGCGAGTCGCCGAACCCGGGCAGGTCCACGGCCAGGACCTCGTAGCGCGCCTCCAGCGCGGGCAGGACCGGCCGCCACAGCCGCCAGGTGGCGCCGATACCGTGGATCAGGACCAGCAGCTCGCCCGAGCCGCCGCGATGATGCGCGAGCATCACCCCACGGTAGTTGTTGACAGGCCGACAACAACAGTGCACGGTTTCGGCATGTCCACGCTGGCACCGCATCTCGACTACGACGTGCTGATCATCGGCTCCGGCTTCGGCGGCAGCGTGAGCGCGCTGCGGCTGACCGAGAAGGGCTACCGGGTCGGGGTGCTGGAGACCGGGCGCCGGTTCGCCGACGCCGACTTCGCGAAGACGTCGTGGCGGCTGCGCGACTACCTGTTCGCCCCGGCTCTGGGCTGCTACGGCATCCTGCGGATGACGGTGCTGCCCGACGTGCTGGTGATGACCGGCGCGGGCGTCGGCGGCGGGTCCCTCGGCTACGCCAACACCCTCTACCAGCCGCCGGACGTGTTCTTCGCCGATCCGCAGTGGGCGGGCATCACCGACTGGAAGCGCGAGCTCGCGCCGTACTACGACCAGGCCACCCGGATGCTCGGGGTCGCGACCAACCCGGTGCACACCGCATCGGACGAGGTGCTGCGCCAGGTCGCGCAGGACATGGGCGTCGGGCACACGTTCCGGCCCACCCCGGTCGGCGTCCTGTTCGGCGCGCAGCCGGGGCAGCCGGTGGCCGACCCGTACTTCGGCGGGGCCGGGCCGCAGCGGACCACCTGCACGTTCTGCGGGTCGTGCATGACCGGCTGCCGGGTGGGCGCCAAGAACACCACCGTCAAGAACTACCTGCACCTCGCCGAGCAGGCCGGGGCGGTGGTACACCCGCTGACCACGGCGGTGTCGGTCGCGCCGCGGCCCGAGGGCGGGTACGCGGTGCGGACCGTGCGCACCGCAGGCAGGCTGCGCAGACGGGCGCGGACGTTCACCGCCGGGCAGGTGATCATGGCGGCCGGGGCGCTCGGCACGCAGCGGCTGCTGCACCACATGAAGCGCGGCGGCACGCTGCCGCACCTGTCGGACCGGTTGGGCGAGCTGAGCCGGACCAACTCGGAGTCGATCCTCGGGCCGCGCACCCGCCGCGACGACCGCGACTTCAGCCACGGCGTGGCGATCACCTCGTCGTTCCACCCCGACGCCGACACCCACATCGAGCCGGTCCGCTACGGACCGGGCAGCAACCTGCTCGGCCTGATGGCCGCGGTGCTGGTCGACGACACCGGCCGAGTGCCGCGCTGGCTGGCCGGGCTCGGCAGGACCCTGGCGAGCTGGCGCGACTGGCCCCGGCTGCTGTGGCCGCGCCGCTGGTCGCAGCAGACGATCGTGCTGCTGGCGATGCAGCCCAAGGACAACTCCATCACGGTACGGCCCAGGCGCGGCCCCCTCGGCGGCCAGCGCCTGACCAGCCGCCCCGGGATCGGCGAGCCCGCGCCGCTGTACATCCCGGTGGCGCACGAGGTGACCCGGCGCGTCGCCGAGAAGATCGACGGCATCCCGATCGGCTCGGTCACCGAGCTGGCGGGGCGGCCGGTCACCGGCCACTTCCTCGGCGGCGCCCCGATCGGCGCGGACGCCGGGCACGGCGTCGTCGACGCGTACCACCGCGTCTTCGGCCACCCGGGCCTGCATGTCGTCGACGGCGCGGTGGTCGCCGCCAACCTCGGGGTCAACCCGTCGCTGACCATCTGCGCGCTGGCCGAGCGGGCGCTGGCGATGTGGCCCAACAAGGGCGAGGCGGACGCGCGGCCGCCGCTGGGTGCGGCGTACCGGCCGGTGCGGGCGGTGCCGCCGACCGCGCCGGCGGTGCCCGCCGGGGCGCCCGGCGAGCTGCGCCTGCCGGGTGACGGCACTGCGGGGTGAGCGTGCGCTGGGTGATAATGGCTGACTGTGCCTGCCGGAACGCCTTCGATGACCAGTGACGTGATGCCGCGCGGCCGCCGGCTGGAGCCGGACGCCCGCCGCGAGCAGATCCTGGCCTGTGCCGTGCGGCTGTTCGGCGAGCGGCCGTACGCCGACGTCAGCACCACCGACATCGCCAACGCGGCGGGCGTGGCCCGCGGGCTGATCAACCACTACTTCGGCACCAAGAAGGGCCTGTTCCTGGAGTCGGTGCGGGTGCTGGTGACCATTCCGGCGGTCGCGGTGGAGCAGCTGCCGCGGGGCGACCTGGCCACCCGCGTCGACGCGAGCGTGACGTGGTTCCTGGACGTGGTGTCGCGGCACAGCCGGTCCTGGCTGGCCGCGGTGGACGGCGGCGGGGTGGGCCGCGACCCCGACATCGAGCGGGTGCTGGCCGAGGCCGACGAGATCGCCGCCGACAGCATCCTGGTCGCGGTCGGGCTCGCCGAGGCGACCCGGCACCGCGACGAGCTGCGGGCGATGGTCCGGGCGTACTGCGGGCTGGCCAAGGCGACCGCCCGGGAGTGGCTGGAGCGCGACGCGCTGGACCGCGAGCAGGCGCACCTGCTGCTGGCCACGACGCTGATCACGCTGGTGGAGCGGGTCTTCCCGACCCTCGATCCGGAGTAGTCCGGCCGCGCCACCTATTGGCAGTCGGCCAACAAGCTGTTACGTTCCGGCCGTGACACGGGTTGCCATCATCGGGGCGGGCTTCGGCGGCATCGCCGCCGCGCACCTGCTGCGCCAGGCCGGGTTCACCGACCTGACCGTCTTCGAACGGGCCGACGACGTCGGCGGAGTGTGGCGCGACAACACCTACCCGGGCTGCGCCTGCGACATCCCGGCGCCGCTGTACTCGTACTCGTTCGCGCTCAACCCCGACTGGACCCGGCGCTTCCCGCCGCACGGCGAGATCCTCGACTACCTGCGCCGCTGCGTGGCCGACCTCGGGCTCACCCCGCACCTGCGGCTCGGCCACGGCATCGCCGAGGCCCGCTGGACCGGCACCCGCTGGCGCCTGACCGGCACCGACGGCACCGTCGAGGAGTTCGACGTGCTCGTCCCGGCCCTCGGCCAGCTGTCCCAGCCGGTCATCCCGAAGCTCGCCGGGGCGGCCGACTTCACCGGCCGCGCAGTGCACACCGCCCGCTGGGATGCCACCGTCGAGGTGGCCGGCAAGCGGGTCGGGGTCATCGGCACCGGGGCCAGCGCGATTCAGCTCGTACCGGCGATCGCCGACGAGGCCGCGAGCGTGACCGTGTTCCAGCGGACTCCACCCTGGACGCTGCCCAAGCCCGACCACCGCTACGGGCGGGTGCGGCGGGCGCTGAACCGGCGCCTGCCGGTGCTGATGCGCGCCGCGCGGGCCGGCACCTGGCTGCTGACCGTGGTCACCGGCCGGGCCGTCACCGGCGACCCGCTGGCCCGGCTCGCGGTCGGGACGCTGTCGCGGGCGCAGCGGTACGTGCAGGCGCGCGGGCTGCGCGAGCAGGTCACGCCGGACTACGCGATGGGCTGCAAGCGGGTGCTGTTCACGGGCAGCTGGTTCCGTACACTGCGCCGCCCCGACGTGCACCTGGTCACCGCCGACGTCGAACGGCTCACCGCGACCGGCGTACGCACCGCCGACGGCGCCGAACACGAGCTGGACCTGCTCGTCTACGGCACCGGCTTCGCCGCCGCCGAGTTCCTGGCCTCGCTGCGGGTGCTCGGCCGGGACGGGCTGCCGCTGGCCGAGCAGTGGCGCGACGGCGCCTACGCGCACCTGGGCATCGCCGTCCCCGGCTTCCCCAACCTGTTCCTGATGTACGGCCCCAACACGAACACGGGCAACACGTCGGTCGTGTACTTCCACGAGGCGCAGGCGCGCTACCTCGCCCAGGCGGTGGCAGCGGTGCACGCGTCCGGGCCGCTGGAGGTGCGGGCCGAGGTGGCGGCCGACTTCGACGCGGAGATGCAGCGACGGCTGGGCGGAAGCGTCTGGACCGGCTGCGAGAGCTGGTACCGCACCGGCAGCGGTCGCATCGTCACCAACTGGCCCGGCATGGCCGGCGAGTACGCCGCCCGCACCCGCCACTTCCACCCCACCGACTACACCACGCCGCCCCCGCCCACGACTCCGTCCGCGCCCACGTCCACGGCTCCGGCCCCGTCCGCAGGCCGGTCCGCGCCCGAGTCCGCCGCTCCCGCTCCGACTCCCACTCCGGCTCCGGCTCCGGCTCCGGCTCCGGCTCCGACTCCCGCTCCGACTCCCGCTCCGGCTCCGGCTCCGACTCCGACTCCGGCTTCGGCTTCGGCTTCGGCTTCGGCTTCGGCTTCGGCTTCGGCTTCGGCTTCGGCTTCGGCTTCGGCTTCGGCTTCGGCTTCGGCTTCGGCTTCGGCTTCGGCTTCGGCTCATGATCGCTGCCAGCGGTCAGAATGCACGTGTTCAGGGCAGGTTTAGACCACAAACGACGATCATGGCGGTGAACCGGGAGCTTGATCGCCACTCGCGGTCGGAATCTGCGCATTCCGTCTCGACACATGAGACGCAGCCAGCACTCCTTGTGTCAATCGCAGCGCGGAACAGCGCCGATCGCCACTTCCGGTCAAATAACGCGCCGCAAACCCTCCATGCCACGGGCCGATCCACGATCCGCATAGACGTTGGCCTATTACGTCGACTAAAGCTTGCTTGATCATTTTCGACGTAATAGGCCAACGTCTATGAAAAACCGGTGGGGGCTGGGGCGTTGAGGGCTGGGGCGTTGAGGGGCTGGAGCGCTGGGACGCGGTGATGGCGGGGTGCGAGGCGTCGGGATGTGGGTCAGTTCGGGGGTGGGGTGCCGAAGCGCATGTCGAAGTCGGTGGCGGCGAGCGAGAGCAGCGGGCGGCGGCCGGCGAGGAAGCCCAGCGGACCGTCGGGGGCGATCTGCCAGGTGAGGCGGGCCGGGCCGCACCGGGCGCGGGCGCGTACGGGCGTGGTCAGGGCGGGGCCGGCCAGCGCCTGGACGACCCGGAAGCCGATGGGCAGGCGCAGCGCGAGGCGGGAGCGGCGGATGCTCGCCGTGGCGATCGGTTGACCGGCGGTGACGGCGGCGGCTTCCGTACCGGTCAGTTCGAAGTCGGCCAGGTCCTTGGGGATGCCCCACAGTTCCCGGCCGCCGTCGCGGGAGTCGGCGCTGTCGACCCAGATGTGGGTGATCGTGACGCGGGGCCGCAGCCCGGCCCGCATCAGCACCGCGCCGAGCAGCTCGCGGTACGCCATGTCGCCTCCTGGCTGGTAGTCGACCCAGGCGGTGCCGACGAGCGCGAACCGGCCGAGCCGGACCAGCCGGACGGCGGCGGCGACCTCGGGCGGTACCGGCGGCAGCCGGTCGACCGGCACCAGCCACACGGAGACGTACATCTGCCCGCGCAGCGACCACGGTTGGGGCGGGTACGCCATGCGACACCTCCGACGCCGGGCCGAGCTGATGAAGGCACTCTACGCCTCTTGACAGTCTGCCAACAAGAAGTGCTAAATCCCTTCGTAGGAAACACCGTTCCATCCAGCGATACACGAAAGGCGGTACGTGCACGATGTCCCTACGACGCCTGATCAGCCTTCCCGCCCTGCTCGCGACGGTCGCCATCGCCCTGTCCGCCCAGCCTGCCGCCGCAGCGGTCAGCTGGACACAGGTCAGCAACACCGTCGACGTGTCCTGCGCGGCGTTCACCTACCGCCAGTCCGCGGACTGGTTCCTGCCCGCCACGGCCAGCCCGAAGGGCCTGGTCTACCTGCAGCACGGCTTCTCCCGCTCCAACGGCAACATGGCCGACCTCGCCGAGCACTACGCCGCGGCCGGGTTCGTCGTGGTCGCCCCGACGCTGCCGTCGGCCGACATCTTCGGCTGCACGGTCAGCAACCTGGGCAACAACTCGCCGTTCCTGAACAACGTCGCGGCGCTGCTGGGCACCGCGGGCAACAGCTCGGGCGCGCTGGCGCGCAGCTACGCCAACGCGCTGGCCAAGGCCGGGCGGCCGGCGAGCAGCCTGCCGACGCGGTACGTCATCGCGGGCCACTCAGCCGGCGGCGAGGTCGCCGCGTACGTCGCCAACCGGCTGCGCAGCACCTACCCGAGCCAGTACGCGCGGGTGGCGCTGGTGCAGCTGCTCGACCCGGTGAAGTCGTTCATCGGATCCAACATGGGCACCGGGCTGAAGGGGATCGCCCCGACCGGGCTGCCGGTCTACGCGATCTCGTCGCCGCCGTACACGGCCAACAGCGACGCCAACGGCACGGTCGAGCTGACGAACGACCTGCACCGGCCGTTCCTCGGGGTCCGGCTGACCACCGGCTGCCACTGCGACGCCGAGGGCGCCAGCACCGACGGGCTGTGCACCGTCACCTCCGGCACGCCGCAGCAGCAGAACATCGCGGCACTGCAGACCCTGGCCGTGGCCTGGGCCGGCGACGCCGTGAGCGGCACCACGACCGCCGCCTACTACCCCGGCGGCGGCTACTACGACTCGCTGATCGCCGCCGGCGTGACGCAGACGCTCAGCGGTTCGTGATCCGCTCCGGCCGGGGGAGCCACCGCTGGCTCCCTCGGCCGGACCGTCCCCTGGAGAGGCCCATGACCACACCGGCGAGCCTGTGCGCCGTGTTCCAGCAGACCGCCGCCCGGACACCGGGGGCGGTCGCGTTGCGCGACCATGTCCGCGGCGGCGCGCTGACCTGGTCCGAGTACGCCGAGGAGGTCGCCGCGCTGGCCGCGGGCCTGGCCGGGCTCGGGCTGGGCCGGGGCGACGCGATGGCGCTGATGCTCGGCAACCGCCCCGAGTTCCACCTGCTCGACCTGGCCGCCGTCCACCTGGGCGCGGTGCCGGTGTCGGTGTACAACACCTCGTCGCCCGAGCAGCTGGCCCACGTGCTGCGCGACAGCGGGGCACGGCTGGTGGCCACCGAGTCGCAGTACCTGCCCCGGGTGCTGGCCAGCGGCGTGCCCCTGGATGCGGTGGTCTGCGTGGACGGTCCGGCGACCGGCGCGATCACCCTGGCCGAGCTGAAGGCGGCGGCGGCGACGGCCGGGTTCGACTTCGACGCGGCGTGGACCGCCGTCGGACCCGACGACCTGCTCACGATCATCTACACCTCCGGCACCACCGGGCTGCCCAAGGGTGTCGAGCTGACGCACGCCAACCTGCTCGCCGAGATCGACGGGCTGACGCAGGTGGTGGACCTGCAACCCGACGACGTCGGCCTGTCCTACCTGCCCGCCGCGCACATCGCCGACCGCCTGGCCAGCCACTACATCCCCATCGTGTACGGCCTGCAGATCGTGTGCCTGTCCGACCTGGCCCGGCTCGGCGAGGCGCTGCAGCAGGTGCGGCCCACGTTCTGGGCGGCGGTGCCCCGGGTGCTGGAGAAGATGCGCGGCCGGATCGAGGACGCGCTGGCGACCGCCCCGGCCCCGCGCCGACGGCTCCTGCGGGCCGCGATGCGCGCCAAGCCGGACAGCCTGCTCGGCCGCCTGGCCGACCGGGTCGTGCTCGCGAAGGTACGCGCCCAGCTCGGCCTGGACCGGGCGCGCTGGGTCATGTCGGGCGCCGCGCCGCTGCCGCCCGCCGTGCTGACCTACTTCCTGGACCTGGGCGTCACCGTCTGCGACGTGTGGGGCATGACCGAGACCTGTGGCGTCGCCACGCTGAACCCGCCGTCGGCGATCCGCCCCGGCACGGTCGGCCGGGCCCTGCCCGGGGTCGAGCTGCGCCTGGCCGACGACGGCGAGCTGCTGGTACGCGGCGCGATCACCACCCGCGGCTACCGGGGCGACCGGGCGCGCAGCGAGGAGCTGTTCGAGGACGGCTGGCTGCGCACCGGCGACGTGGCCACGATGGACGCCGACGGGTACGTGAGCATCGTCGGGCGCAAGAAGGAACTGATCATCAACGCGGCGGGCAAGAACATGTCCCCGGTGGCGATCGAGAGCGCGCTGCTGTCGGCGTGCCCGCTCGTCGGGACGGTGGCCGTGGTCGGCGACGGGCGGCCGTACAACGTCGCACTGCTCGTGCTCGACGCCGACGCGCTGGCGGCGCTGCACCGGCGCGAACCCGGCGCCGACCCGCACGCGCTCGTCGCCGACGGCGTCGCGGCCGCGAACAGTACGCTGTCCCGCGTCGAGCAGATCAAGAAGTTCGCGATCCTGCCCGGACCGTGGGAGCCCGGCGGCGACGAGCTCACCCCGACCCTGAAACTGCGCCGCTCGGCCGTGTCCGCCAAGTACGCCGCCGAGATCGAGCGGCTCTACAACACCTCGGGAGCGTCATGACCGACGGCATCGCGGCGCCTGCGCCGACCGGCCCACTGCGCGGGCTGCGGGTGCTGGAGCTGGCCGGGCTCGGGCCCGGCCCGTTCTGCGCCATGCACCTGGCCGACCTGGGCGCCGACGTGGTGCGGGTGGACCGGCCCGGCGGCGGCACCATGGCCGTCGAGCCGCGCTTCGACCTGCTGAACCGGGGCAAGCGCTCGATCGCCCTCGATCTGAAGGACCCGGCCGGCCTGGAGACCGCGCTGCGGCTGGTGGAGCGGGCCGACGTGCTGATCGAGGGGTACCGGCCGGGCGTCGCCGAGCGGCTCGGCCTCGGCCCCGACGTGTGCCTGGCCCGCCAGCCGCGCCTGGTGTACGGCCGGATGACCGGCTGGGGCCAGGACGGCCCCCGCGCCCACACGGCCGGACACGACCTCACCTACCTCGCCGTCACCGGCGTCCTGCACGCCATGGGCCGGGCCGGCGGTCCACCGCAGATCCCGCTCAACCTGGTCGGCGACTTCGGCGGCGGTGCACTGTACCTGGCCACCGGCATCCTCGCGGCGCTGTGGGAGGTACAGGCCAGCGGCCAGGGGCAGGTCGTCGACGCGGCGATCACCGACGGCGCGGCGCACCTGGCCACCATGGTGGCGGGGCTGCGCGCGGGCGGCGCCTGGCGCGACCGGCGCGGGGTGAACCTGCTCGACTCCGGCGCCCCGTTCTACGACGTGTACGCCACCGCCGACGGCGGCCACATGGCGGTCGGCCCGATCGAACCGCAGTTCTTCGCCGTCTTCGCCCAGCGCCTGGGCCTGGGCGAAGAGGCCGCCGCGCAGTACGACCCGGCGACCTGGCCCCGCCTGCGCACCGCGATCGCCGACCGGTTCGCGCAGCGTACGCGGCAGGAGTGGACCGAGGTGTTCGCCGACGGCGACGGGTGCGTGGCGCCGGTGCTGTCCTGGGCCGAGGCGCCCGCCGACCCGCAGCTGCGGGCACGGCAGACCTATGTGGACCGCGACGGGGTGGTGCAGCCCGCACCCGCGCCTCGCTTCTCGCGTACGCCGGCGGCCCTGAGCGGACCGCCCGCCGAACCGGGCGAGCACACGGACCAGGTGCTGGCCGACTGGCTGGCCGGTTGAGGTGACCCCGGGCCGCCGCGCGCGGCCCGGGTGGTCAGCTGCCGAGGACGGCTTCGATCTCCAGCTCGAGGTCGACCTTCTGCTCGCGCAGCCACTCCAGCGTGTTCTGCGGAACGCCGCTGACGTAGACCTCGAGGCGCAGGTGGGTGCCGTAGGACAGGCCCGTGTTGCCGAGCAGCCCGACGGTCTGCCCCGCCTCGACCCGCTGGCCGACCTTCACCAGCACCTTGCTCGCGTGCCCGTACAGCGAGCGGATGCCGTCGCCGTGGTCGACGACGACGGAGTAGCCGTAGGCGCCGTTCCAGCCCGCCTGCACGACCGTGCCCCGGTGCAGCGCGCCGATCGCGGTGCCCTCGGCTGGGCCGACCAGGTCGACGCCCTGGTGGGTCTGGTTCCAGTCGGACTTGAAGCGCGAGGTCAGCTTGAAGTCGTGCAGCGGCAGCACCCAGGCGTTCGGGTCGCGGTCGTCGGTCGTGGCGACCGCTTCGCGGGTGTCGGACCGGCTGGCCCGGTCGACGGTATCGGCGCGGTCGGCCACACCCGTCGAGTACGCCGAGATCTCGACCGCGTACGGGTCGGCCTTGCCGTCGTCGACGGTCGCTCCGGCGCCGAACGCCACGACCCCCGCTCCGGCGACGGCGGTGGCGAGCACGGCGACGTACCGGTGCCGTGGCGGGGTGTCGACTCGTCGACGTCCCCGGTATCGGTCGCTCTCTTTCGACAGCGCGGGCCGGTACTGCACAACACACTCTCCGTAGCGTCGCGGTGATCCTATGTGCCGGTTCACCTTGCGTGCTCTTTCAAGACCTGAACCAACGTAACGGCCCGTCACCGGGCGGACAACCCCACGGGTTGCGCTCCGCCCCCCGCCGGGGACCGTCTACCCAGGTGCGCCAGCCGGTACCCGCGAAAATGCGCACTCATGAATGTGACGGCTCCGACACCCGGACACCCCGCTGACAGGTGCCGCATATACACCATCCCGGACACCCCGCCGCGCCGCCCGAGCGAACGGTGGGTGCAGTTTCGGGGGAAACTGCCGGAATCATGGCCGCGATTCGTGCAGTTTCCCCGAAACTGCACGCTGCGCGCGGGCGCGCCCCCGGAGCGGGCCACGGTCCGGGGGCGCGGGTCCGTCAGGCCGGTGCGAAGTGGACGCGGGAACGGACCGGGGCGAAGGCGGTGCGTTCGAGGTCTGCCCGGACGCCGGGGCGGTCGGCGTCGACGTCGGCGACGATCTCCAGCGCACCCCCGGCGACCAGGCCGCTGACCGCGTCGGCCAGCATCTCTGCGCGCACCGCCGGATCGGGCGGGTCGAGCAGGCCCAGGTAGGCGATCATCGGGTAGCAGGCGTCTCCGGCCGGGCCGGTCAGGCCGACCGGCTCGCCGTCGACCAGTGCCACGCGCCAGTCCCCGGGCGGCCCGGAGAGCCATTTCAGCGGCTCCCGGGCCAGGTCCACGCCGCGCACCAGGCGGGCGATCTCCGCTCCGGTCAGCACGTCGGGCTCGCCGACCCGGGCCGTCAACGCCTCGATCTCCGCCACGTCGGCCGCGGGTCGGAACGTGCACCGGGCCCCGGTCTCGGCCGCGTCGGCGGCGGACCGGAGCGCGCGTCGGTCGGAGCCGGGCGCGACCGGAGTCCCGGTCCAGGCCATACGCAGCCGCTCGCCCTGTTCGACCAGGCCGGCCAGGCGTGCCGCGGCCATCGGCGGCCGCGCCGCGGCCTGCTGGTGCGGCACCTGCCGCCAGGACGCGGGCATCGAGGCGTAGTAGCCGGTGGGGCCGCCGAGGCTGCGGTGCGCGGCGGCCAGCAGCGCCGCGCCCACCGACGGTTCGGCGGTGAGGTCGAAGCGCTCCAGCCAGGGGCGGCCCACCGAACCCGGCGGCAGCAGCCAGGCGGCCCGGGCCACCACCTGCCCGTCGAGCTGGGCGATCCAGGTGTGCTCGGGCCGGTAGCCGCCGCCGGCCAGGCCGTCGGCGTAGCCGACCTGCCGCAGTTCGGGCTGCGGGTCGGGCATCGAGTCGAAGACGTGCTCCTCGCCCGCGGTGAGCGGGCGGATGACCAGATCGGCCATAGGTGGATCCTTCCGGGCGAACGCCCCGGTCAGCTCCGCGAGTACGCCGGGCCGCGGAAGGGGCGCAGAACATCGGACATGGTGTTCTGACCTCCTCTCGGCTCGCGTGGCGTGCCGAAACCGTACGACAGCGGCCCCGGTCGCGCAACCGCGGCGATCATCGGGCACCGTTCGGCTGACGCCGCGACCAGGCCCGGACGCGTACCGTGTCGGTCATGCGTTGGGTGTGGGCGGGTATCGGGATCCTGTTGGTGCTGTCCGGGCTCGTGTGGACCCTGCAGGGGCTGGACGTGCTCGGCGGCAGCGCGATGAGCGGCGACCGGACGTGGGCCGTCGTCGGTCCGATCACGGCCGTCGTCGGGCTGGCCCTGACCTGGTTCGGGCTGCGCAAGCGCGGCAGCTGACCCGGTCAGGCGAGCAGCCGGCTGCGCACCGCGCGTACGTCGTCGGCGCCGACCCCGGCCTTCGCCAGGTAGGCCGCCGCGCCGCCGTGCGCCTGGTCGAGGTGGGCCAGGGTGTGCAGCATCGGGCCGGGCACGCAGCCCTCGGTCAGCGCGTAGTCGGCGGCGATCGTGTCGTCGTCCACGCCCGCCGTCCGCAGCAGCAGCGCGGCCAGCACGCCCGTGCGGTCGCGCCCGGCGTGGCAGTGGATCACCACCGCGCCCGGCGGCGCCTGCGCGAACGCGCGCACGGCCGCGCCGATGCGGACCTGGTTGTGGTCGAGCATCGGCGCGTAGCTGTCCGGCGGCGGCACGTAGTCCAGCACGTCTTCGAGCAGCGGCGTATGCCGGTAGCAGGGATCCTGGGCGAACGGGCTCGGCAGCTCGGCGCACTCCCAGGACCAGCGCAGATCCAGGATGCGGCTGAGGGCGCCGCCGCGCAGGGCCTGGACCGTCGCCTCGGTCATCCGGTCGTGCCGGTCGGAGCGCAGCAGCGCCCCGGCCCGGATCCGGCCGCCGTCCGCGGCGGGTAGGCCGCCCAGGTCGCGGGCGTTGCGGCAGCCGGGCCAGTCGAGCCTCACGAGGTCACTCCGCCCAGGGACATGGCCGTATCGTAGGGCCCGCGCGCCACCGGGCTACGGGGCCAGCGCGGGGCGCAGTGCCGCCAGCACGGTGTCCATGTACGACTCGTCGATCGTGCGCACGCGCAGCAGCCACGTGTGGTAGACCGGGCCGTAGATCAGCTCGACCGCCAGCTGCAGGTCGAGGTCGGCGCGCAGCTGCCCGGCGTCGCGCGCCCTCGCCAGCCGGGCCGTGCACTGGTCGATCGACACCCGCAGGATCCGCCGTACGCCGTCGGCCGCGGCCTGCTCGGTCTGCGCCGAACCGATCAGCCCGCGCCAGATCAGCCCGAAGTCCGACATGAACAGCCGCATCACGCTGCGCGTCTGGGTGCCCAGGTCGCGCCAGATGTCGCCGGTGTCGGGGAACCCGGCCGCCCGGTCGCGCTGCTCCTCCATCACCTCGATGAGCACCGCCGCCTTCGACGGCCACCAGCGATAGATCGTCTGCTTGCCGACGCCCGCCTTGGCGGCGATGCCCTCGATGGTCGTCGCCGCGTAGCCGCGCTCGGCGCAGAGTTCGCGCGCGGCTTTGAGGATCGCCTGGCGGGACTGCTCATTACGGCGGGTGGCGTCCGGTGGAGGTGGGGTCACGTCACGCATCGTAGCGCATGGCGAAACGGTACGTCTCGTCTTGACACCCTCCACGAGCAGCGCCTACCGTCTGCGCAAGACGAGACGGGCTGTCTCGCCTTGACTCCACATCATTGAGGGAGGCCGCGATGCGCGGAGGAGTACTGGTGCGGGCCGGCGAGGCGGAGCGGCTGACCCGCGACCCGGGCAGCGTCATCACGCTGCTGGCCGACGCCCCGCACACGGGCAACGTGCTGACCAGCAACCGCTCGCTGCTCAAGGCCGGTTCACCCGGCGCCCCGCCGCACTTCCACGAACGCTCCGACGAGATCCTCTTCATGCTCGGCGGGGAGCTGGAGGTGCTGCTCGGCGAGGAGATCGTCACGCTCAACCAGGGTGACCTGCTGATCGTCCCGCCGTATATGCCGCACGCGTTCGCACCCGCACCCGGCACCGACGCCGACGTGCTGTTCCTGTTCACCCCGGGCCCCGCCCGCTTCGAGTACTACCGCCTGCTCGACCGCTTCCACGCCGGGCAGGCCACGGCCGAGGACATCAAGGCCGCGCAGGAGCAGTACGACAACCACCACCTGCTCAGCGCTCCGCAGTGGACCGACCGCCACCGCCAGACCGTCTGAGCGCGCGGCGGACCGGTCCGGGCGGGGGCTCACCCGCCCGGACCGGTCCGGGTCACCGCGCGCCGCCTACGCTGCGGCGGCCGCCCGGCGGCGGCGCGGCAGGAGCAGCAGCAGCCCGATACCGGGCAGCAGCAGCGCGGAGCCGCCCAGCACCAGCACCCAGTGCTCGTCCCCGGGGCCGGTCTTGGCCAGGGCGTCCGGGCTGGTGCTGACGCCCGGCTTGGGCGAGCTCGCCGCGCCGAACGAGATCTGCGTGCTCGCCCGGTTCGCCTTCACCACGGCGTCGGAGGCCGACGACGGCAGGATCTGCGCCGCGATCACGCACTGCCGCTTGGTGCAGTCGTACGACCCGAACTTCGTCGCCAGCTTCAACGTGACGGCCGGGATCTTCCCGCTGCCGTCGGCGTTGACGAACTGGGCACCCCCGGCCAGGTTGCAGTCGGTCGGGCCGACCGGGTTCGCGATGCACTGCCCGATCGCGATCTGCTTCAGGTTCGCGGTGAACCCGGAGCCGTTGACCGTGATCTGGCTGCCGTTGGACAGTCCGCTGGACTTGCTCAGCGTGAGCCGCGGTGCCGCCGCGGCGGGCTGGGCGTACAGCGGGACACTCACCGCGACCGCGGCCAGCACGGCCACGACTCGTGCCTTCCACATGGTTCCTCCTAGACAGGTGTGCCGGACCGGTTCTCGGCCACCGGATCGGTGCCGAGGTATGACGCGACCACGGCCGGATGCGCCCGTACGGACGCGGTTGGCCCGTCGGCGATCACCCGGCCCGACTCCATGGCGACCAGCCGCGGCGCCAGCCGGGCCAGCAGCGGCAGGTCGTGCTCGATGACCACCAGGGCGACGCCCAGCTCGCCGTTGACCCGCAGCAGCAGCTCCCCCAGCGCGACCCCGTCGGCCTGCGACACCCCGGACGAGGGCTCGTCCAGCAGCAGCAGGGCCGGCTCCAGCGCGAGCAGGCAGGCCAGCTCGACGGTGCGCCGGGTGCCGGTGGACAGCGCGCCGACCGGCCGGTCGGCGACCTCGGCCAGCCCGAACAGGTCCAGCAGCTCGCCGGTGCGCCCGGCCCGGCGCCGGGCGCCCGCGGTGGCGCCGAGCGCGGCCGCGGCCAGCCCGGCCGGGTCCCGCCGCTCGGCCGCGACCAGCAGCGACTCCCGAACCGTCAGGGTCGGGAACAGCCGGGCGTCCTGGAACGAGCGGCCCAGGCCGCGCCGCGCCCGCCGCTGCGGCGGCAGCCGGGTCACGTCGTGCCCGGCCAGCAGCACCCGCCCGGACTCGGGGCGGGTGAACCCGGCCAGGATCTCGAACAGCGTGGTCTTGCCCGCGCCGTTCGGCCCGATGATGCCGACCACCTCACCGGCGGCGACGTCGAGGTCGACCCCGGCCACGGCCCGTACCCCGCCGAACGACCGCGCCACCGCGCGGGCGCTGAGCAGCGGCACCCCGGCCGCCGTCGTCGGCAACTCGAAGCGCGGCAGCCGTATCCGCTGCACCCTGGCGTCCGCGTCACCGGCCGCCGAGCGGGCGCGGGCCGCCGCGACCTCGCCGACGGTCGCCCAGCGCGCCCGGACGGCCGGGTCACCGATCGGCGCCTCGGGCTCCGGCTTCGGCGACGACGGCGGCGGCGGTGGCGGCGGCGCGGCGTCGGAGGTGGACGGTCGGCGGTGCGACGGCAGGCGCCCGGCCAGCCGGGCGAGCGGTTCGCCGAGCCCGCCGGGCAGCAGCACCACCACCAGCAGCCAGCCCACGGTGAGCACGGCCTGACCTCCGATGCCGAGGTCGACCAGGGCGGGCAGGCCCACCAGCAGCAGCGAGCCCAGCACCGGGCCGCCGAGCACGCCCAGGCCGCCGACGACGGTCAGCGCGACGGCGTCGATCCCGGCGGCGGCGGGGAAGCTGTTGACCGTGACCTGGGTCTGGCCGTGCGCGATGACGACGCCGCCCAGGCCCGCCAGCACGCCCGCGGCGGCGTAAACCTGGAGTTTGCGCAGCGTCGCGGGGATCGCCAGGGCCTTGGCCGCGTCCTCGTTGTCGCGCAGCGCCAGCACCGTCAGTCCGAACCCGCCGGTGCGCAGCCGGTGCGCCAGCCACAGCCCGAGCCCCAGCATCAGCAGCGCGAACAGGTAGTAGTCCTTGGCCAGCAGCAGCGGATAGCCCTGCCACTGCGGTTTGGCCGCCTCGACGCCGTCGCCGAGCAGCACCGGCAGGCGCAGCAGCCAGCCCTCGGCGGCCAGCGCGAACGCCAGGCTGACCGCCGCCAGCGCCAGCCCGCGCAGCCGCAGCGCGGGCAGCCCGACCAGGGCCGCCGCTGCCGCGGCCGCCGCGCAGCCGGCCAGCGCGGCGGTGAAGAAGTTGCCCGTGGCGGCCGCGACATGCAGGGACACGGCCGCGCCGATACCGGCGAAGGCGAACTGGCCCAGCGACAGCTCGCCCGCCAGGCCGGTGACCAGCAGCACCGACAGTCCGACCAGCGCGAACCCGGCGACAGTGGTCAGCACCGACGCGGTCTCGTTGCTGACCAGGTACGCCAGCCCGGCCGCGGCCAGCAGCCCGACGCCCGTGGCCGCGCGGCCCAGCGCGGTGCCCGGCAGCGGCACGCTGCGGGGCCAGCCGGCCTGCGCGCTGTCGCGGCGCCCCAACCGGGGCTGGCTCAGCAGCGTGACCAGGATGAACAGGGCCAACGCCAGGCTGACCCCGCCGCGTCCGGCGCCCCAGGACAGCAGCACCTGCTCGGCGACGCCGATGCCCAGGCACGCCGCCAGCGCCCGGGGCAGCGAGGACATCCGCGCCGCCACCGCACCGGCCAGCCCGCGCAGCAGCAGCTCCGGGCCGAGGGTGTCGATGGACTGGGCGCCCTGCGTCGGGGTGACCAGGATCGCCGAGAACGCCGCGACCGCACCGGCCACCGCCCAGGCCAGGGTGGTCATCCGGGCGGCGGGCACCCCGTCGAGCTGGGCCATGTCCGGCGCGTCGGCGGCGGCCCGCAGGCCGAGCCCGGCCCGGCTGCGCCGCAGCAGCAGCGCCAGCGCCCCGAAGAGCACCGGCGCGAGCAGCGCCATCGCCACGAAGGCGGGGCCGATCGGGGTCCGGCCGAGCGTGAACGTGGGCAGGCCCGGCGGGCGCGGGAAGGTGAGGCCGCTCAGGCCCTGGCTGTTGAGCAGCAGCGCCGCGATCAGGATGAACTGCGACAGGCCGAGCGTCGCGATCATGCCGGTCACGGCGGGCCGGTTCTTCAGCCGGCGTACGACGACGACCTCGATCGCCGCGGCCACCGCTCCGGCGGCGGCCATGGCCAGCGGGAACGCCACCCAGTACGGCAGCACCCCGCTCGTCACCACCTTGCCGAGCACCGCCGCGCCGAAGACGCCGACCGAGCCGTGCGCGAAGTTGACGAACCGGCTGGACCGGTACACCAGCACCAGCCCGACCGCGAGCAGCCCGTAGGTCAGCCCGGTGAACAGTCCCAGCACCACCGCGTCGATCACGAGTGACCGCCCAGCATCAGCGAGCGGACCAGCTCCGGCCGCCCGGCCAGGCGCGCCGCGTCGTGCTCGGCGGCGACCGCGCCCTTCTCCAGGAAGTACAGCCGGTCGGCCAGCGACAGGGCCACGTTCACCGACTGCTCGACGATCAGCATCGCCACGCCGGTGGCGTTGATGCGGCGCAGCATCTCCAGCAGCCCGCCGACCACGATCGGGGCCAGGCCCAGCGACAGCTCGTCGACCAGCAGCACCCGGGGCCGCTGCACCAGCGCCTTGGCCAGCACCAGCATCTGGCGCTCGCCGCCGGACAGGGTGCTGGCGGGCTGATGCGCCCGCCGGGCCAGGCGCGGGAAGACGGCCAGCGCCGCGTCCAGTCCGGCGCGGGCGTCGGCGGTCGGCATGCGGTAGCCCTGCAGGCGCAGGTTCTCCAGGACCGTCAGCGAGCCGTACGCGGCCTGCCCGATCACGGTGCTCAGGCCGAGCCGTACCCGGCGGGCGGCCGGCACGGCGGTGACGTCGGCGCCCAGCAGCTCGACCGTGCCCGACGAGGGCCGGTGCAGGCCGGACAGCACCCGCAGCAGCGTGGACTTGCCGACCCCGTTGGGCCCGCACAGGCCGACCAGCTCCCCGGGGCCGACCCGCAGGTCCACCCCGAACAGCGCCTGCACCGGGCCGTACGAGCAGCAGACCCCGGTGGCGGTGAGCGCGTCAGTCAAAGCGCACCTCCTCGCCCCGGTAGGTGAAGCAGGAGCAGGCGGTGTCGTACGCCAGCACCCGGTAGCCGCCCCCGGCGGCGCGGCGGCCGCCGCCCAGCCCGCCGCTGACCCCGGCGGCCGGGGTGAACCCGTCGCCGAGCGCGGCGGCCGCCCGCGCGAACGCGGTGGCGTTGAGGTTCGGCCCGAGGTCCTTGGCCGCGGCGTGCAGCAGCAGCGCGGCGTCGCAGTAGGTGAACGCGATCCGCGCGTTCTCCCTGGTCTTGAAGGTCTGCCCGCCCGCGCCGAAGATGTCCAGGCACTGCTTCTCCGCGTCGCCGCCGGGGAACGGCGCCTGGCTGTCGGGCACGTCCTGGCTGGGGTTGAAGCCGATGCCGACCATGTCGCGCAGTGAGGCGGGCGGGATGGTGGCCGGGTTGTTCACCAGGAACGCGGGGTTGTCGAAGCTGGACACCGCGTAACGGGCGGTGAAGTCCTGCGCCGCCGCCGTAGTCAGGAAGAACGAGGCGAGCCGGGCGCCGCCGAGGAACACCACCCGGGTCACGCCCTTGCTGCGGAAGTCCACGGCGGCCTGGTTGAGCCCGGCGTTGAGGGTGCCCAGGTCGGTGGTGTCGACCCAGGCCACGGTCGCGGTGGTGCCCAGCCGGGCCAGCTCCGGCGCGGCCAGTCCGGTGTAGACGGCGCGGTTGGCCGGGGTGTCCGCGGCGACCACCCCGACGGCGCTGCCCTGGGCCAGGAAGTCCTGCTCGGCCAGCGTCTTCAGCAGCGCCCGGACGAAGGAGTCGTAGCCCGGGTAGCTGGCCGACCACAGGTAGGGCGCGAGCCGGTCGTAGGTGGCGTCGTCGGTGGCGACCAGGGTCGCGTCCAGCACAAGCGTGTGCCGCTGCGCGTAGCAGGGGCGCGCGTTGGCCTGGAACTGCCCGGTCAGCACGACCGCGAAGGCCCGGTCGTCCTGGGTGATCTGGTTGCACAGCTTCTCTTCGGCCGCCGGGGAGTCGTCGCTGGCCTCGTAGCTGCGGTAGACGGCCTCCAGCCGCCGCCCGGCGATGCCGCCGTTGGCGTTGATCCACGTCTGCAGCGCCTTGACCTGCTCGGGCAGGTTCCCCGCGTCGGCGGTGCGGAAGCCGGTGAAGGAGCTGGTCTTGCCCAGGTCGACGCCGACGAACACCACCTTGACGGTGCTGTCGGTGACGCCGGGGCCGACGCCGTCGGCGGTCGCGGTGCCGGGCTGGTCGATGGCGCCCGGCATGATCGCCGAGCAGCCGGTGAAGGCGAGCACGGCGGCGGCCGCGACCGCGCCGAGCCGCAGGATGAGGGGTCGGTCCACGGGTCACCCGTTTCGTGGTCGGGTCAGGTGTTCGTCGAGCGCCGCGAGGTCCACGACGGCGTCGGGCTCCTGCTGCGGCGGCGCGGCGTGCAGCAGCCGGTCCAGTTCGGCCGGGTCGAGCTGCCCCGCGGCCAGGCGGCGCAGCCGGCCCGCTCCGGGGGCGTCGTCGAAGACCAGGTACGCCTGCAGCGCGGGCACGCGTACCACGGCGGGCAGCAGCACCTCGTCGGTGACGGCCAGGGCGGGCACGGTGCGGGCACGGCGGCGGCGGACCAGGCGCAGCACGCCGAACGCGATCATCGCGGCGCCGATCACGTTCAGCACCACCAGGCCCCACGGGTACGCCTGGTGCACCGCCTTCGCCTGGCCCAGTCCGCCCAGTTCGGCGGTGACCGGGTACGCCCCGAACGCGGCGAACGGGATGGTCACCGGCACCTCGAAGGTGCGGGTCTCCCCCGGTCGCAGCTGCCCGGTCGGCGGCGTGGGCACGCCCTCGGCGCTGCGGCCGACGCGTACCACCAGCGGCGCCCCGTCCAGCGGCTGGCTGCCCGCGTTGCGCACGGTGTAGACCAGCTTCCGGTGCTGCACCCAGCCGAACCAGGCGGCCGTCCTGCTGCCGCCGGTCAGCCGCGCCTCGATCACCTCCAGCCGGGCCTGCACCCGGCCGGGCACCGGAGTCGGGCCGGTGGCGTGGCCGGTCAGCTCGATGGGCGCGTCCACGTGCCCGCCGCCGCTGCCGCTGCCTACCTCGGCCGCGTGTACGACGCACGGGCAGGGCCGGGGCGGGTCGCCGAGGGTCAGCTCGACCGCGAACGTGCCGTCGGCGCGGGCCACGGTCGCCAGCGCGGCGCGCATGTCGCACGACGACGATCCGGGCAGCGCCAGCTCGCCGCAGGTGACCAGCTGGATCAGGGCGCCCTGCGGCCAGCCGGCGCCGGTGACCCGCAGCCGGTCTCCGGCCTGGGCGCGGGCGGCGGCCAGGCTGACGCTGCGGCCCGGCTCAGCCGTCGCCGCGGCCGGGCCGGCCAGCACGAAGGCGCAGCACAGGGCCAGTGTGGCGGCGGCACCGCGCGGCACGGCGAACCTCCTGGCGGCGCGGCGCCCGGCAGGTGTCGAGCGGCGGCCGTGACGCCCGTCGCCGAAGACGCTCATCCGGCGGTTCACGCGATGCCTCGCGGGCGGCGCAGGCGGGCCCGGCGGCGCCGGCGTAGCAGCGCGAACCCGGCGGCCAGCAGTACGCCCACGGCGGCGAGCAGCTGCCATCCGCCGGTGACGGTGGTGGCCTCGGTGCTGGCGCGCACACCGCCGTCGGCGGTGACCGTGACCGTGGTGGTCACGACGTCGACGGGCCAGGCGCCGCGCAGCGCCGTACGCAGCACCGTCTGCGCACCGGGCACCAGGTCGAGCTTCGGCACCGGCCCCGCCTGGACCGCGTGTCCGAACAGTCCGGTCGAGGCGACGGTGATCGTCGGGGCGAGGTGCAGGTTGCCGGTGTTGGTGACCGTGTACGCGATCCGGTCCCGCTCCGCGGCCGCCGCGCCGACGGTCAGCGCCGGCACCGCCGGACCGCTGACCCGAAGGTAGACGCGGGCGGCCACGGCCTGCCGCACGGCGACGGCGACCCCGCCGCTGTCGAGCTGCCCGCTGGGGGCGGCCTCGGCGACCACGATGCCGCCGACGTGGTCGCCGGGGCTGGCGTTGCTGGGCACCACCACCGTGAACGGGATGTCGGCCCCGCGGCGGGCGGGCACGACCAGGTCGGTGACGCCGGTGCTGGTCCAGGCGCCGATGTCGTGCTGGGGCTGGGACTGCTCCCGCAGGCCGAACCCGCCGTCGTCGGCGGTGTTGTAGGCGTCGGCGCCGTAGACGCGCAGGGTGAGCGCGGCGTCGGTCAGGTTCGTCACCCGTACCGAGTCCAGCACCGTCTGGCCGGGTGGCGACTCCAGGAAGAAGTACTGCCGCGCGGCCGGGGTGGGCGTCTTCGGCGGGGTGGGCACCACGGCCCACCGGCCGTTGCCCGCGGCTGCGGCGGGCGCGGCGGGCACCGCCGTCAGCGCCCCGGCCAGCAGCAGGGCCGCCAGGGCGGCGGTGGTACGGGCCAGCGTGGTCATGGTCCGACTCCCCGATGCTTGAATTGGATCGCAGAATCAACACGCGGGACGCGCCGGAAGGCCGGTCCGCGTCCTCGATCGGCCGGTGGGGACGGATAGCGCCCGCCCCCACCGGTCCCGGTCAGCTCAGCGTGAGCGTGAGCGTCGCGGTGTACGAACCGGCCAGCTGGTTCGCCGGCACGGTCAGGGCGAGCGCCGCGGAGGCGTCGAAGCTGCCGCCGGTGCCTGCCGCGTCGGCCGGGGCCGAGCACAGCGTGGCGCCGTTGACGGGGCCTGCCGAACCCGCGACCGCGGTCGCGGCGTTGGTCGCGCCGGCGGTGCCGGTGCAGGCAGGCGTCCAGGACAGGTTCGCCTTCGGGATGGTGCCGCCGGGGGTGCCGGTGAAGTCGGTGACCGTACCGACCAGGCTCCAGCCGAAGGTGCTGCCGCGGTAGTCCGTCACCGTGATCGGCGCCAGGGCGCCGGTGCTGGTGTGGACGGTGCCGTCGAGCGTGACGCCCGACAGCGCGATGTTGCCGGTGCCCGCCGCGCGGCCCATCGCGAGGTTGCCCGCGGTGACCGTCTGCGACAGGTTGTAGGTCAGCCCGCACGTCCCGGTCGTCGCCGAGCCCGTCTTCGCGGCGCAGGAGTCGGCCGAGGCCGCCCATGCCGCGACGGCGAACAGCGTGCTCGGACCGACGCCCGACGACGCACCGAGGTACGCGGTGGCGGCGTCGTTCACGACGTACGTGCCGCTGATGCCGCCGGTCGCCGAGGCGGTCACACCCACGGGGGCGTCACCGGTCGGGTTGGGCGGCGGCGGCCCGGTCAGCGCCTTGTAGCCGCGGATCGCGACGGCGCTGCCCGGGTTCCAGTCGGTGCCGGTCACCGTGACCGAGGTGCCCGCGCCGCCGCCACCGGGGGTGATGGCGATGCTCGGCGTACCCAGGACGGTGATCGGCGTGACCACGGTGTTGACCCCGTCGGTGACCGCGAGGGTCCGCGCACCGGTGGTGGCCCCAGCCGGTACGACCAGGGTGCCGCTGCCGGCGCCCGTGCCGTCCGTGCTGCCCGTGCCCGAGCCCTCGCCGGTGCCCGCCCCGGCCGCGTCCTTGAGCGACGCGGAGAGCGTGGCGCCGGGCGCGAGGCCCGAGACCGTGTAGTCGATCATGTTGCCGGCGCGGGCATGCGTGCTGACGGTCTGCCCGGACACCGTGGTGACGTGCACCGCTCCGTCGAAGACGGTGAACGCCTCGGCGATGTCGGTCGCCTGCGGCGCGGCCTTCTGGTCGCGGTCGCCCGCGGCCGAGCAGTACGTGGCCGCGGTGGCGTTGGCGAACTTGACCTGGCTGACCGTGGCGGTGGCGGCACCGGCCGCTCCGGCGACGAACGTGCCCGTCGCCGTGATCGGACCGAGCGGGACGTAGCCCGCCTTCGCCGCCGCCGGGTAGGCGGCCAGGTTCAGGTTCACCGAACCCGACTGCGACCCGCCGAGCGCGATCTTGACGATCACCGGCACGTCGCCCGGGTTCAGCGGTGCGGGCCCGTTGGTGACACCTGCCGCAGCGGTGAGGGTGACCGTCACGGTCTGCCCGGGCGTCGGCGTGGCCGGCGACAGGGTCAGCCCGAACGTGTCACTCCACGTGCTGGGCGAGCTGCCCGTGCCCGTGTCGCCGAAGTACAGGCGGCAACCCAGCGAGTCCGCCGTCGGCCCGTACGCCTGGGCGGCTGTGCTGCTCAGGCCGAGCGCGGCGACGACCACAAGACTGCTGGTGACGACCGCACGTTTCTTTCGCATGGCACCTCCCTTCCCTCGATTGTTTCGCTAGATGAAACGTCGTTCTCATCTGCGATACGACAATGAAGGCAGGGCCGAACCCGGTTGTCAACCGGTCGAATCGGGGGTTGCCAAACAACGAGCGGTGGGCCGAGCCCCTGACCAGGGATCGGCCCACCAAAATTTCCTTACGAGAAACACTGTTCCTTTGAACGGAACGCCGTCAGCCCTTCAGGAAGGCGAGCAGGTCGGCGTTGAACTCGTCCTGGTGCGTGGCGGTCAGCCCGTGCGGCGCGCCCTTGTACACGTGCAGGGTGCAGTCCCTGATCAGCTTCGACGACTTGTTCGCCGAGGCCACGATGGGCACGATCTGATCGTCGTCGCCATGGATGATCAGCGTCGGCACGTCGATCTTCTTGCAGTCCTCGGTCAGGTCGGTCTCCGAGAACGCCTTGATGCAGTCGTACGCCCCCTTGAATCCGACCGTCATGCCCATCAGCCAGAACGCGTCCCGCACCCCCTGGCTCACCTTCGAGCCGTCCCGGTTGGCGCCGTAGAACGGGGCGCTGAGGTCCTGCCAGAACTGCGACCGGTCCCGCTCGACACTCTCCCGCAGCCCGTCGAAGACGCTGCGCGGCAGGCCCTCGGGGTTGGCGTCGGTCTGCAGCATCAGCGGCGGGATCGCACCCACCAGCACCGCCTTGGCCACCCGGTCGGTGCCGTGCCGGCCCATGTACCGGGTGATCTCGCCGCCGCCGGTGGAGTGTCCGACCAGGACGATGTCGCGCAGGTCCAGCTTCTCGATCACGGCGGCCAGGTCGTCGGCGTACGTGTTGAGGTCGTTGCCCTCCCAGGGCTGGCTGGAGCGGCCATGGCCGCGCCGGTCGTGGGCGATGGCGCGGAAGCCGTTGGAGACGACGTACCACATCTGGTCGTCCCAGGCGTCGGCGGTCAGCGGCCAGCCGTGGCTGAACACGACCGGCTGGCCGGTGCCCCAGTCCTTGTAGAAGATCTCGGTGCCGTCCTTGGTGGTGACCCTACCGGTGCTCATGCTGCGACTCCCTGAGGTCGACGCCCAGGTACGGGCGAGTGGCGTCGGGGGTGTCGCGGCACGGCGCCGGGCCGCCATCTCACGAAGCTAGCATCAGCGACATTTCACCCTCAGCGGTTTGCCCTAGCGAGAGCTCCGAGGCCGTTCAGGAGCAAAATGCCTGTTTGCTGCGTTAATCCGTTTCGGCACCGACCGCAGAACGATCTCTTCAACCACCGGCGCCGAGCAAGGACCCGGCTTGCCGACGTAGCGATCGGAAGTCCTGTTCAGACGGCTTGTCACACCCGGGCGGCAGTATCGGTCCGTGACCGACGCCGAGACCGTACCGCCGCAGAATCTGCAGGTCGCGAGCGCGCGACTGGGCGCGGCGACGCTGGCCCGCCGGTTTCCCGGCGCGACCGTCGTCGACGTGACCTCGCGCGGCGAGCAGCCGTGGGTGCGGCTGAGCCCGTTCTACCCGCACGGCGGCATTCCGGTGCCGTTCACACCGGGCGTGACGAGCATGTCGACCGAGGGCGTCTGGCAGGCGCTGAAGGTGCTCGACCACGCCGACGTCGACCCGGCCAAGCTCTCCGTCGCCGCGATGCGGGGCATCAAGCGGGCCCCGCACCGCGGCGGCACGGTCCGCGGGCACCGGCGCGGCCTGCACGGCACGGAACTGCTCGGATACGAGCAGGCCCGCCGCGAGATCTACCTGCCGACCTACCTGTTCCAGCTGGAGCAACGCGCCGCCGACGTGGTCGCCGAGCTGCGCGCGCTGGCCCTGGCCGGCCCGTTGGTCCTGCTGGACTACACCGTCAACGGCGACGTGACCGACCTGGCCACCCCGCTGTCCCACGCCGCCCTCATCACCCGCCACCTCACGGCCCGCTGGCCCTGAGGAAAGGAAGAGACCCTTCTTATCGCAATACGATGTAAAAGGGCCCCTTCCTAACGCTCGTCGCGTACGTGGTGGCGGAGGGCTTCGATGAGCCAGGCGAAGACGGGGGCAAGGCTCGGCGGGACCGGCCATCCGTTGACGACGGACAGCAGGTGCCAGTAACGCTCGGTACGCGGATCGTTGGCGGTCTCCAGCCGGTCGAGCAGCCAGCGCCGCAGCTCATCGTCGTCGGAACGGGCGAACACCGCGGCGTACCGGGCGGCGACGTGGGCCAGGACGGGCGCCGCCGCGGCGGACGTCGGATCGACGCCCGCCTCGATGGCCGCCGCGACCGTGCTGCGCACCTGCTCGGTCAGCTCGTGGTGCAGACCGGTGTCGTCTCCGCTGGCCCGCTCGGCCGCCTGGTATCGCGCCAGCCGGCGTACGGAGGCCCGGAAGTCCTCGTCCTGCGTGAGTTCGGCCAGCTCCACCCACGCCTCGACCTGCTCGGGCTCGGGGTCGTCGGGCAGCTCCGGCATCGTGGAGCGAAGCAGCTCGATGAAGGCCGTGTTGGCGTCGTACTCGCCGAAGACGTCGTCGACGAAGTCGGTGATGAGGCGGCGCCGCTCGGCGTCGGAGAGTTTCGCCAGCTTGTGCATGAGATCCAGCTCCTCGGAAGTGGAGCCCCGCCGGGCCACCGCGCGCAACACCGCCCGGCGCAGGCGGAGTGTGCGGATCTGCACGTCAAGGGCATCGGCGTGCATCGCCGCAACCTCGGGCACGGAGACCTCGCGGTCCAGCACCCGCCGGATGGCGGCGAGGTCGAATCCCAGGTCGCGCAGCGTACGCACCAGATCCAGCCGCGCGAGCGCGTGGACGTCGTAGCGCCGGTAGCCGGCCGGGCTGCGGTCGGTCGACGGCACGATCCCGCTGTCGGCGTAGAAGCGGATGGTCTTCACGGTCAGCCCGGTCCGCCGGGCCAACGCGCCGATCGTGTAGAGCGTGTCGTCGTCGTTCATGCCCCCACCCTGCCGTCTCCCCCTACTGGAGACTCAAGTCGGAAACCGGCACCGCGCACCGACGGCAGCGTCAGAGTCGACTGCCCGCGCCGCGCCCCCCGCCCGCGCGTGCGGTGACTGCATTTTCGGGGAAACTGCACGAATGCGGGCCGAGATTCGTGCAGTTTCCCCGAAACTGCACGAACCCCGCGCCGCTCCACCCGCCCTGGACACCGACCCGGCCGCGTTCGCCGCGCAACTGCACCTGACCGCGTACAACCCGGACGCTTCCGCGCTGCTCGGCCGCCCCGCCGCGGTGGCGGGACTGCACGCGGCAGGGGTGGCCGTGATGGCGTGGACAGTCGATTCGGACACGACATGGAACCAGCTGGACGCGCTGGGCGTCGATGGGATCATCACCAACCGTCCGGCCGAACTGGCCGGCTGGAACTCGTACGCCCACTGACTCCGGCGATCCTCCCCGCTGGAATGAGCGCGGGTCCGCGTGCCGGCGGACCCGCGCTCAGAACGGGTTCAGGCCAGCGGCACGGCCGTGCCCGTGACGTCGATGCCGCCGGTCCCGGCCGGGATGGCGACCGTGAGCAGGCTGGGGCGGCCCATGTCGTCGCCCTGGCGCACGGTGATCGTCGCCGGTGCCGCCACCAGGCCGAGTTCGCGCAGGTAGCCGCCGAACGCGGCGGCGGCCGCACCGGTCGCCGGGTCCTCGTAGACGCCGCCGGGCGGGAACGGGTTGCGGGCGTGGAACACCGTCGCCGACTCGCGCCACACCAGGGCCACCGTCGTCCAGCCGCGCCGGGCCATCAGCGGGGCGAGCGCATCCATGTCGTACGACAGCTCGGCCAGCCGCTCGCGGCTCGCGGCGGCGATGACGGGGTGCCACACCCCGGCGTACGCCAGCCGGGGCGGCAGCACCGGCTCGAGGTCGTCGGCCGACCAGCCCAGCGCGGCCAGCAGCTCGGTGAGGTCGGCCTCGGCCAGCGGCTCGACGCGGGGCGCGACGCTGGTCAGGGTCGCCGTGGCGGTGCCGCCGTCCACCGCCGTGCCGACCTCGACCAGGCCCGCCCTGGTGTGCAGGCGCAGCCGCCCGGCCCCGTGCCGCCGCGCGTACGCGGCCGCGGTGGCGATGGTGGCGTGGCCGCAGAACGGCACCTCCGCCTGCGGGCTGAAGTACCGCACGTCGAAGTCGTCACCGCCGCGCGGCACCAGGAACGCCGTCTCCGAGTAGCCGAGCTCGGCGGCGACGGCCTGCATCGAGGCGTCGTCGGCGCCGGTCGCGTCGAGCACCACCCCGGCCGGGTTGCCGCCGCGCGGATCTTCGCTGAACGCCGTGTATCGCAGGATCTCCACGCCCCCGACCGTAGTCACGGCCGGGGCCCGCCACGACGACCAATTCCGTATTCCTGGCTGTGACCGGCGCCGCCCCTCACCCCGTCGATCATGAACCTATGGCACGGTTCGGCGGCGTGTCGCGGGCACGGCTTCCTGATCGACCAGCTCCGTCGGGCCGCGAGGGAGCGCTCTCTTGACGGGACCGGTGCGGATTTGTAACGTCAGCGACATACATCTATAAAGTTTGCTTCCAATGTGTCCCGCTCGGCACCGCTTGGCGGCATCCGATCCCGAGCCCGGGAGGTAGTCACATGCGCAGAGCAACACACCTGGTCGCACGGCTGTCCGCGGCCGCACTCGTCGCGGTCGGCCTGGCCGTTCCGGTCAATGTGGTCACCGCCGCACCCGCCGCCGCGGTCGGCCCGCAGACCTGGGCCGACGAGTTCAACGCCGCCGCGGGCACGCCGGTCGACGGCAGCAAGTGGAAGTTCGACATCGGCGGTGGCGGCTGGGGCAACAACGAGCTGCAGTACTACACCAACAGCACCAGCAACGCCGCACACGACGGCCAGGGCCACCTGGTGATCACCGCGCGCAAGGAGAACCCGGCCGGCTACGGCTGCTGGTACGGCAGCTGCCAGTACACCTCCGCGCGCCTGCTCACCCAGGGCAAGTTCACCCAGACGTACGGGCGGTTCGAGGCGCGCCTCAAGATCCCGCGCGGGCAGGGTCTGTGGCCCGCGTTCTGGATGCTGGGCAACGACATCGCCACCAACCCGTGGCCCAACAACGGCGAGATCGACATCATGGAGAACATCGGCGCCGAGCCGGGCACCGTCCACGGCAGCCTGCACGGCCCGGGCTACTCCGGCGGCAACCCGCTCACCGGCCAGTACACCCTGCCCGGCGGCGCCGCGCTGGCCAACGACTTCCACACGTACGCGGTGGACTGGGCGCCCGGCTCGGTGACCTGGTACATCGACGGCATCCAGTACTCCCGCAAGACCAGCGCCGACGCGGGCGGCAACCGCTGGGTCTTCGACCACCCGTTCTTCATGATCATGAACGTGGCGGTCGGCGGCAACTGGCCCGGCTCCCCCAACGCCGGCACCGTGTTCCCGCAGACCATGGTCGTCGACTACGTCCGCGTGTACGCCAACGACGGGGGCACCACCCCCACCGGCTCCTCGATCATCGGCAGCGGCAGCAACCGCTGCATCGACATCCCCAGCTCGAACGCCGTCGACGGCGCGCGCCTGCAGATCTGGGACTGCAACGGCACCGGTGCCCAGAAGTGGACCTTCGCCGCCAACGGCAGCGTGCAGGCGCTGGGCAAGTGCATGGACGTCGCGGCGGGCTCATCCGCCGACGGCGCGGCGATCCAGCTCTACACCTGCAACGGCAGCGGCGCGCAGAAGTTCACCCTCAACGCCGCCGGCGACCTGGTGAACCCGCAGGCCAACAAGTGCGTCGACGTGACCGGCGCGGCCACCGGCAACGGCACCAAGCTCCAGCTGTGGACCTGCAACGGCACCAGCGCCCAGAAGTGGCGCAAGGGCTGATCCGACGTGTCGGCTCGCGGGTCCGTCGCGCCCACCGCGACGGACCCGCTCACCCCGCAGCCGACGGCCACCGGCTTTCCGCCCCAGCCGGCGATCACCAGCCCGCCGAACCTCCAAGATCGCCGTCCGGGGTGAAGACCTCGGCCACCGCGCCACTTTCCGACCGCGAACAGCGATCACGAAGCGATCTCGGCCCAGAGATCGCCACCGGCGGTCGAGCCCCGGCGCCGGTCAGGCGCGGCGGCCGCGGATGCCCAGGATGCGGCGGCCCACCGCGATCAGGCACTCGCGCAGCACCGACGACTCGTGGTGCTGCAGAATCGGCGACGAAGCGGTCGTGGCGATACCCGCCAGTGCCGCCACCGCGTTGATCTCGGCGGCCGGGGTGTCGTCGAGCGTCATCAGCTCGGCCGGACGCCGGAACAGGTCCACTATGTCCGGGTGGCTCTCCAGCGCGCTGGTCACCCCCGGGTCGGTGCCGATCATCGCGATCAGCGCCCGGTGCTTGACCGTGAGGTCCACCAGCCCCGACAGCATCGCGTCGGCCCGCAGGGCCGGGGTCCGCTGCGCCTGCGCCGTCGTGATGATGCCGCGCAGCTCCTCGATCGCGGGCGCGATCACGGCGGTGAGGATGTCGTCACGGGTCTTGAAGTGGTGGTAGATCGCGGCCTTCGTCACACCGAGGTTGTCGGCGATCATCTGCAGCGAGGTGCCCGCGAAGCTGTGCATGGCGAACAGCCGGCAGGCCTCGTCGATCAGGCGCTGCCGGGTGCGCTCCGGACCGCGCGAGTCGGCCTGGGCCACAGCTGTCACGGCGTACTCCTTACCAGATCACTCACTCTAGGGAAAGTCCCTGTTCGAGTAAAGGCTAGCCGTTCGGCAAGCCCTTACCCAGCCGTTCGGCTAGCTGCGAACTTACCGAACGGCAAGCTGAAAACTTGCCGAACGTCAAGTTCACGCCTTGCCGATCGGCTTGCTGCGGCCTTGACGAACGGCTAGTGTCGGCCCCGAGCACGGCAACCCCTTCACGCGTATGAACTGCGTGTTTCGCCGTGATGACCGCCACCCTTCCCTCGTCTGGAGTTCTCCACCGTGGCAACGATCCTCTACCGACTCGGCCGGTTCTCTTACCGCCGTCGCTGGCTGGTGCTCGGCGTCTGGGTGCTGCTGCTCGCCCTCGCGGGCGCCGGCGCGGCCACCCTGTCCGGCAAGATGTCCAACGACTTCAAGATTCCGGGCACCGAGGCGCAGCGGGCCATCGACCAGCTGGCCGAGCGCTTCCCCGAGGCGCATGCCGGTGGCGCCAGCGCCCGGGTCGTGTTCGCGATGCCGGCGGGCAAGACCGTCGCCGACCCGGCGGTGCAGGCGGCGATCGGCCAGGTGGTGGCGCAGCTGCAGCACGCGCCGCAGGTGGCGCGGGTCGTCGACCCGTACACGGCGAAGTCCATCTCCCTGGACGGCCGTTACGCCTTCGCCCAGGTCTCGTACGCGGTGCAGGGGATGGCCCTGACCGACGACGACCGCGCGGCGCTGATGGACGCCGCGCAGACCGGCCGCGACGCCGGGCTGACCGTCGAGGTGGGCGGCGACGCGCTGCGGGCCAACCCGGAGACCGGCATCGTCGAGGTCATCGGCCTGGCCATCGCCGCGCTCGTGCTGATCATCACACTCGGCTCGCTGATCGCCGCCGGGCTGCCGCTGCTCACCGCGTTCGCGGGCGTGGCCGTGGGCATGGCGGCCATCCTCATCGTCGCCCGCGTGGCCGACATCAACTCCAACAGCCTGATCCTGGCCCTGATGCTGGGGCTGGCCGTCGGCATCGACTACGCGCTGTTCATCGTGTCCCGGTTCCGGCACGAGCTGCTGGTGCGCAAGGACGGCGCGGAGGCGGCCGGGCGCGCGGTCGGCACGGCCGGATCGGCGGTGGTCTTCGCCGGCCTCACCGTGATCATCGCGCTGGCGGCCCTGTCGGTCGTCGGCATCCCGCTGCTGCGCGGTATGGGCCTGACCGCCGCCGGCGTCGTCGCGATCGCGGTGCTGGTGGCCGTCACCCTGCTGCCCGCGCTGCTCGGCTTCAGCGGCAACCGCCTGGTCAAGGGCCGCCTGTTCGGCCACGCCACGCCCGACCCGGAGGCCGACGGCGGGCCGGTGCCGATGGGCGAGCGCTGGGCCCGGTTCGTGGTCCGCTTCCGCATCCCGGTGCTGATCCTGGCCATCGCCGCCCTCGCCGTGATCGCGGTCCCCGCCAAGGACCTGCGCCTCGGCCTGCCCGACGACGGCATGCAGCCCTCGGCCACCACCCAGCGCAAGGCGTACGACCTGCTCACCACCGGATTCGGTCCCGGCTTCAACGGCTCCCTGGTGATCGTGGCCGAACTGCCCGCGGGCGCCGACCCGCAGGCCGTGACCGGTGCGCTCACCGGCAAGCTGATGAGCCAGCGCAACGTGGCGTACGCCGCGCCGCAGGGCCTGTCCCCCGACGGGCGCACGGCGCTGATCGCGGTGATCCCGAAGACCGGCCCGAACGACCAGGCCACGGCCGACCTGGTGCACCGCATCCGCGACCACCGCGCCGACATCGCCGCCGGAACGGGCGCCACCCTCGCGGTCACCGGCGTCACCGCACTGGCCATCGACGTGTCCACCCGCCTCGACGACGCGCTCGTGCCGTACCTGGCGGTCGTGGTCGGGCTGGCGTTCCTGCTGCTGCTGCTGGTGTTCCGCTCGCTGCTGGTGCCGCTGAAGGCCACGCTCGGGTTCCTGCTCAGCGTCGCGGCCACGTTCGGCGCGGTGGTGGCCGTGTTCCAGTGGGGCTGGCTGAGCGAGGTGTTCGGGGTCGAGGAGACCGGCCCGATCATGAGCATGCTGCCGGTGCTGCTCATCGGCATCCTGTTCGGCCTGGCCATGGACTACCAGGTGTTCCTGGTGACCCGGATGCGCGAGGACTTCGTACACGGGGCGCCGGCGCGGGAGGCGGTCGTGACCGGGTTCCGGCACGGGGCCCGGGTGGTCACCGCGGCGGCGATCATCATGATCAGCGTGTTCGGCGGGTTCGTGTTCTCCGGCGAGACGCTGATCCAGTCGATCGGGTTCGCGCTGGCGTTCGGGGTACTGGTCGACGCGTTCATCGTCCGGATGACGATCGTGCCCGCGGTGATGTCGCTGCTCGGAAAGGCGGCCTGGTGGCTGCCCCGCTGGCTGGGCCGCCTGCTGCCCGACATGGACGTCGAGGGCCAGCGCCTGCACCAGCCGGAGCCGGCGGCGCCCGCGGCGCTCGCCGAGCCGGTCGCCGTCGACTGATCGTCGCGCCGGCCTCCACGGCCTGGTGGTCACTGCAGTTTCGGGGAAAGTGTAGGAATCCGAGCCAAGATTCCAGCACTTTCCCCGAAACTGCACCTGCCGACGAGCCCGCCCGACACCCCGGTGCTTATTCGCGGGGGGATGGGGTAGAAAGCGTTCGTGTCGCGAGAGACCTGGATTCTGATCGCCGTCGTCGGCGCTGTCTTCTGCCTGCTCACCCTCTGGGGAGCCATCAAGCTGGGCAAGCGGCTGTTCGTCACCAAGCGCCTGCTGGACCAGGTCGGCGCCGGCGGCAGATGGGCCTTCTACGGCGCGCTGATCTACACGTTCCTGCCGGTCGACCTGCTGCCCGACCCGATCTACCTGGACGACATGGGCGTGCTCGCCGCGGCGCTCGTCTACCTGACCAGCCAGCTGCGCAAACGCGGCGTGAAGCTGCCGCTGCCGCGCTCGCGCCAGGCTGGCAGCGAGCGCGGCGTACGGCGCTGAACCGTCAGGCGTCGTCCCACTTGAACAGCAGTGCGGCGATGCCGGACACCACGATCGAGAACCCGGCCAGGATGCCGATGGCGGGCAGCGTGGCGGTGAAGCCCTCGCCCCGGACCATCACGTCCTGCATGGAGCTGACCAGGTGCTTGAGCGGCAGCAGGTCGGAGATCTGCTGCAGCCACTTCGGGGCGTTGTCCAGCGGGAAGAACGCGCCGGACAGGAACGCCATCGGCAGCACGATCAGGTTCGCGATGGCGCTGGCGGCCTCGGACGTCTTGGCCGCCGCCCCGGCGAGCAGGCCGATCGAGAGGAACGCGAGCGTCCCGACGATCATGAGCGGGATGAAGGCGTACCACTGATCGGACAGTTGCAGGCCGAACATCGGCAGCAGCGCCACGCCGACGAAGACCGCCGACTGCACCAGCGCGATCATGACGCTGACCGAGACCCGGGCGCCGATCACCGAGACCAGCGGCACCGGCGAGAGCCGCAGGCGCCGCAGGATCTTCTTCTGCCGCCACGACACCAGCGTCAGCGCGGCGCCGAACGTCGCGCCGCTGGCGATGGCCCACCCCAGCAGCCCCGGGGTCATGTACTGGATCGCCTTGAGCGACTCGTCCTCGACCTGCTGGCTGGTGAGCGTCAGCGCCGGCTTGGTCACCCCCGCGGCGGCCAGATTACCCTGCTGCACCAGCGCCTGCATGATGCCGTGCACCGTGGCCGCCTTGACCTGGTCGGCGGCGGAGAAGTGCACGATCACCCGGTCGCCCTGCTGCTCCAGCGCGGCGGCGACGTCACCGTCGCGCACCTGCTGCAGCGCGGCGGCGCGGTCGTCCACGCGCACCACCTCGAGCACGTCCGACAGCTGCTGCTTCGCGTCGGCGGGCAGATTGTCCAGGGCCGCGATCGACCCGATCTGCACCACCTCGGTCTTCGAGGAGCCCGGCGAGTTCAGCAGCGCCCCGAAGATGATCAGGAACATCAGCGGGAACAGGATGGTGAAGAACAGCGCGGTGCGGTCGCGGAAGAAGCCGCGCGCCATCGCCGCGGAGAGGCTGAGCAGCCCGGTCATGCCCGGTACTCCCGTCCGGTCAGGTGCAGGAAGACGTCTTCGAGCGTGGCGCCGCGCACCGACAGGCCGCGCAGCGCGTCACGCTCGGCCAGGGCGGAGAGCACCGGCGCGGGGGTACGCGTGGCGAAGGTCAGCGACACCCCGTCGTCCTCCACCTCCACGCCCTCGACCAGCCCCCGGGCCGCGTCCAGCGCCATGGTGCCGGTCTCGACGGAGATGCGGGTCGGCGCGTCCAGGTCACGCACCAGCGCGGCGGGCGGGCCGGACTCCAGGATCCGGCCGTGGTCCATGATGGCGACCCGGTCGCACAGCGACTCGGCCTCGTCCAGGTAGTGCGTGGTCAGCACCACGGTGCGGCCCTGGGAGTTGATGTCGCGCAGCACGTCCCACAGGTTGCGGCGCGCCTGCGGGTCCAGCCCCGAGGTGGGCTCGTCAAGGAAGACCAGGTCGGGCTCGTGCGCCAACGCGCAGGCGATGGACAGCCGCTGCTGCTGGCCGCCGGACAGGTCCTCGTTGCGCTTGCCGGCCATGTCGGACAGGCCGACGCGGTCGAGCCACTCGTCGGCCTTCTTGGCGGAGACGCCGTACAGGGAGGCGAAGGTGCGGATCTGCTCGCGGGCGGTCAGCCGCTCGAAGAACGCGCTGGCCTGAAGCTGCACCCCGATGCGGGGCAGCAGCTTCGGGTTGCGCGGCCACGGCTTCTCGCCGAACAGGGTGACCTGCCCCGCGTCGGGCTGGCGCAGTCCCTCCATCATCTCCAGCGTGGTCGTCTTGCCGGCGCCGTTCGGGCCGAGGATGCCGAAGAACTCCCCGGTCTGGACCTCGAACGACACCCCGTCCACGGCCACGAGTTCCCCGTAGGCCTTGCGCAGGTCGGTGACCTGGATCGTAGGTGGCATGCGTTGCACCATACCGACATCGCGCCACGACGATCATCGGGAATGGACGGCGCCTATCCGGCGAACCGGGCCAGAAGTTGCTCTTCGACCCGCTCCACCGCCTCCTGATCGGCGGGGTCGGGCACCCTCGCGCTGGCACCGGCGACCGTGTACCACTCGTCGGCCCCCTGGTACTGCACCCGGAGCGTGACAAGGCCGTCGGGCGTCACCGTCGGTTCGAGGCTGAGGTCGCCGGTGATGGTCCCGACCTCGTCGGTCATCACCCCACCGGGCGGGGCAGTCACGTTCGTCACCATGAAGATCGCATACCCCCTCCGCGCCCGCCCAATCGTCGCCCGGAGTGCGACGTCTGGTCATGGCACGACGCCGGCCTCTTCTGCTGGTGGACCATGACGCCGCTGCTGCTCTGGGATCCGGGTGCCTACGTGTGGCGCACCCTGACCCGATACCACCGCTAGTCGGCCTGCTCGCGGCGGGCCCTGGCGCGGCGCTTGCCCTCGTGCATCGCCTGGACCCGGGCGATCGGGATGGTGTGGCCCTCGGCGATCAGATCCGCCGGCAGCACCTGCGCGGCGGGCATGGCCTCGGCCCAGCGGTCGACGCCGCCGAGCAGCCCCGGCACGGTCCGGATGGTGAAGTCGGCCGGGGTGGCCGAGGTCAGATCCGCCCAGCCGACCGGGTACGACACCGGCGCGCCGGGGCGCAGGCGCGGGCTGTACACGGAGACGACCGTGCCGCCGCCCGCCCTGGTCGAGTCGAGGAACACCCGGTCACCCCGGTCGGCCCTGATGAACGCGGTGGTGGCCAGCGCCGGGTCGAGCCGTTCGGCGCGGGCGGCGACCGCCCTGGTGGCGGCCGCGACGTCCTCGGTGCCGGCCTTGCCGTCCAGCGGCACGAACACGTGCACGCCCTTGGCGCCGCTGGTCTTTACGGCGCCGTCCAGACCGGCCTCGGTCAGCACCTGGCGCACCAGCAGCGCGGCCCGCGCGGCCGCGGCGAACGCCTCCGCGGCGTGCTCGTGCACGTCCGGCGGGTCGAGGTCCAGGACGAGATGGGTCGGGTGGCCGAAGTCGGCGGCGAGCACGAGCGTCGGGTGGTACTCGATGGCTCTCTGGTTGGCGAACCACAGCAGCGTGCGGCGGTCGTCGCACAGCGCGTAGTTCACCTCGCGGTGCGAGGTCTCGGCCCACAGCGACATCGACCGCACCCAGTCCGGGGTGTACTTCGGCAGGTTCTTCTGCATGAACGGAGGCTGGTCGCGCAGCATCCGCACCACCGACAGCGGCCGGTCGCGCAGCGCGGGCAGCATCATCGGGTGTACGGCGTCCAGATAGTCGACGAGGTCGCGCTTGGTCGCGTCGGCCCCCTCGAAGAGGGCCTGGTCGAGGTTGGTCAGCGACACCCCGTCGCGCGTCTCACCCGCTGCCGCCACCTGATCACCCTCCACCATCGATGCCGCCGCCGTCACTGCGGCACTTCCACCAATACCGCCACCGGTGCCTCACCGAGGCGGCAATTCACAGCTTTCACCGTATCCTGCCCGCAGCCGCTCCCGGACTCCGAGCGCGTCAGGGATCGGAGTCGGACGGCGCGCGCTGAGACCAGATTGCGCTTCCAGACGGCGATCATCACCGGAACGGCTGCGGCCGGCCCGCCGCTCGCGCTGACCCGACGAGGGTCGAGGGGGCCGGGGGCGAGGTCCGGCGCGGCGGGCCGGGAGGTGCCCGCCGCACCGGACCCCGGATCAGCCTGCGGCCGTGCGGAACACCGGCAGGTATCCCTTGGCGTGGCCCGAGCTGTTGGGGTGGTAGGAGATGCTGAGGCTGGCGAAGTTCAGCGCGTGCAGCCACTTGTCGCCGCTGCACAGCTGGTGCCCGACGAAGATCGAGCGGACGTCGGCGAAGACGAACCCGTGCGCCTGGGCGGCGGAGCGGATGATGTCGTCGATGACGTTGATGCCCTCATTGATCTTCGTGCGCGAGGTGGCGCTCAGCCCGACACACGTGGTGCCGAGCTGGTAGAAGACCGGGTAGTCGAGGACGACGACGCGGGCGTTGGGCGCTTTGGACCGGATGCCGTTGTACACGTTGTTCAACAGACCGGTGAGGCTGGAGCGGGCCTTGTCCTCGGCCGCCTGGACCGCGGCGACGCACTCGGTGGTGCCCTTCAGCGCGCAGGTCGACATGATGTTGCTGAACCCCATGTCGTTGCCGCCGACGGAGATGCTGACCAGCGTGGTGGTGCTGCTCAGCGCGGACAGCTGGGAGTTGATGACGGTCGTGGTCGTCGCCCCGGAACAGGCGACCGACACGTAGGAGGCGGGGGCGTTGGCGGCGGCCCACAGCGCGGGGTACGCGTTGGGGCTGCGCTGGCAGGTGCCGCTCTCGGAGCCGGCTCCCACGCCTGAGGCGTAGGAGTCGCCGAGGGCGACGTAGCGGACAGATGAGGCAGCCTGTGCGGGTGTGGCTGCCAGGGTGACCGTCACAGCGAATGCGGTGGCGAATCCTACTGCGAGGGTCACGAGACGCGATCGGCGCAAGTCGTCCTCCGGGCTAGGGGGTCGATCGTGCACGTATAGATACCAGCTTCTATGCCGGGTGGGAATACCCCGTAACGCAAGGCGTGCAAGAACTTTCAGCGATCTTGGCGTGACCGCCCGTAATTGATCGAGGTCCTGAGTGGATGTCGCTGGTCAGCGCGCTGGAATCCGGATGGTGGCGATGACGAGATCCAGGAATTGCCGGATGCGCGTCCAATCCAGTCAGGCGACCATGCCGAGCATCATGGCGATCTCGGAGGATCTGGTCTGGTCGACACGCGTGGCCAGTTCCAGCGCGCCGGAGTGGATGCCCCCGCCCAGCTCCATCCGCGCGTACTCGACGGCCTGGTGCTGGTGCCCGATGAGCAGGTTCAGGAACGTCTTGTCGAAGTCGGCCGCGGCGGCCCCGCGCAGCGCCTCGATCTCCTTCGGACCGGTGGCGGGCAGCCCGCCGTGGCCCTCGTGCAGGTGCGGGTCGGCGGCGGGCGACGGCGCCTGCTTCCAGGTCGCGAGCCAGTCCCGCATGGTCCTGGCCTCGTCGGCCTGGGTGACCGCGATGGCGGCGGCCAGTTCCCGCACCTTCTGGTCGGTGCTGCGGCTGCGGGCCAGATCCAGCAGCTCGGCGGCTGGGCCGTACTGGCCGACCATCATCTGGAGGAACATCACGTCGGTGTCGTTGAACGCCCCCGAGGGCGAGATCGGCGGCGGCGAGCCGAGCGCGGACGCGGCGGGCGGCTGCGCCGCGGGGGCCGCCCCTTCGGTGCTCCCGCAGCCGGCCAGCACGAGCACGGCGGCGGCCAGCGCGACGACGCGCTTCATGGTCCTCCTCGGGGGTACGGTGCCGGGTCCGCCACCCTGGCGGGGGTGGCGGACCCGGTCCTCGGGTGGGACTAGACGCGCTGCCAGAGCGCGGGCGTGTTCGGCGGCTCCCAGCCGGCGAGGGCCGTGTGCGCCTGGAGGCACCGGTAGCTCAGACCGGCGTAGGTGACGGTCGCGCCCACCGCGTAGGCCGTGCCCGCGGTCCAGGTCGTACCCGAGGGCGGGTTCGGGCTGGAGGTCGGCTGCGGGGACGGCGTCGGGTTGGTCGGCGGAGTCGGGCTGGGCGTCGGGTTGCCGCCGCCACCGCCGCCCACCTGCAGGTCGACGCAGGAGTAGAACGCGTTGCCGGTGTCGTAGACGTTCCAGCGCGCCAGCACGGTGATCCGGCCGGTACGCCCGCCGAGGCTGATGTTGTGCGACACCGTCGCGCCCGGGGTGGCGCCGTTGTCGTTCACGACCCCGATCCGGGTGCTCCCGACGAAGTACTCCCAGGTGCTGGTCCGGTGGCGGGCGGTGAGCACCCAGTTGAAGGTGACGTTGTTGCCCACCGACGTGGTCGGCCACGGCCGCGAGTTGTCGTTCAGGATCGCGAACCGGCTGCCGCCGCCGTTGCACTGCATCGAGCCCTTCGGGGCCTCGACGCTCTGCGGCTCCCAGACGATGTCGCCGCAGTCGAACGACGTCTTGTGCTGGGCGCAGTTGGCCTGCCGACTGGCCGGCGACGAGATGTAGCCGTGGGCGTCGGCCGGTACACCGACCAGCAGGGACGCCGCGACCGCGAGGATCGACAGCACCGGTACGGCGAGACGTTTACGCATGGCTCCTCCTCACTTGGTTGGAGAGGTACGCGCCGGTCGCCGGGGTGGGAAGCCATCGACGCTGGTTCATAGAAATGTAAAGTCAAGATTCCTAACAGTAAATACTCCTTACCATGCCGATTCAGGTTGGCACGTTCTGCGGACCGGTCGGGTTCGGGTTAACCCCACCCCCGGTTCGCCTGCTGGCCGCATGGGAGGCGCGCCGTCCGGCCTCTACCGTTTCGACCATGACCCCCACCGTGCGCCGCCTGGGCGCCGACACCGTGTACGTCCTGGTCAGCATGCTGCTGTGCGTCCCGGCCTTCGTCTTCGCCGTGGTCGGCTTCAGCCTCGGCGTCGGCACCCTGGTCCTGTTCGGGGTCGGCCTGCTCGTCCTGGCCGGGAGCCTGATGGTGGCCCGCGGCCTGGCCGACCTGGAGCGGCTGCGCGCCGCCCGGGTGCTCGACCGGCCGCTGCCCCGCCCGTACTACCGCACCGCCGAACCGGCCGACTCGACCCTGCGGCGCCTGCTGACCCCGCTGCGCGACGGCCAGTCCTGGCTGGACCTGCTCTGGAGCGTGCTGCAGTTCCCGCTGGCGATCATCGGCTTCGTCCTGACCACGACCTGGTGGGCCGGCGCGCTGGGCGGGCTGACCTTCTGGTTCTGGTCGCGCTGGCTGCCCGACGGCCCCGACCAGCACGGCCTGGCCGAGCTCATCGGGCTGGGCGACACCCTGGCCGCCGAGCGCTGGCTGCAGTTCGCCATCGGTACGGCGCTGGCCCTCAGCCTGCCCTGGGTCGTGCGCGGCAGTGCCCTGCTCACCGCCCGCCCCGCCGCGACCCTGCTCAGCGACCTGGCCGACACCCGGGCCCAGCTCGTACGCTCCCGCGCCCAGACCCGGGCCGCGGTCTCGGCGGAGGCGACCGCGCTGCGGCGGCTCGAGCGCGACATCCACGACGGCCCGCAGCAGCGCCTGGTCCGGCTGGCACTCGACCTGGGCCGGGCCCGCCAGCAGCTCGACGCCGACCCCGAGCGGGTCCGCGAGACCCTGGACGAGGCGATCGAGTTCACCCGGGAGACCCTCGACGAGCTGCGTACGCTCTCGCGTGGCATCGCCCCGCCGATCCTGGCCGACCGCGGCCTGGCCAGCGCGCTCACCGCGGTCGCCAGCCGCTGCCCGGTCCCGGTCGCGCTCCGCCTGGACGAGGCCCTCGCCGCGGGCGGGCGGCTGCCCGACGCCGTCGAGACCGGCGTCTACTTCGCCGTCGCGGAGGCGCTGACGAACGTGGCCAAGCACAGCGGCGCGGGCATCGCCAGCGTCACCGTGGCCGCCGACGGCGCTACCGTGTTCGCGTCGGTGACCGACGACGGACGGGGCGGAGCACACATGTCGAAGGGGCACGGGCTGGCCGGCCTGGCCGACCGGATCGAGGCACTCGGCGGGCGCATGACCGTCGACAGCCCGGTGGGCGGGCCCACCACCCTGCGGTGGGAGCTGCCGTGCGAGTAGTCCTCGCCGAGGACGCGGTGCTGCTGCGCGAGGGCCTGATCCGGCTGCTGGAGGAGAACGGCTGCACCGTGGCGGCCGCCGTCGGCGACGGACCGGCCCTCGTGGCGGCCGTCGCGCGGCTGCGGCCCGACATCAGCGTCGTCGACGTACGGATGCCGCCCTCGCACACCGACGAGGGGCTGCGGGCGGCGGTGTCGATCCGGCGGACCCACCCGGAGGCGCCCATCCTGGTGCTGTCGCAGTACGTCGAGGCGTCCTACGCCGACGACCTGCTCGCGCTGATGGGCGGGCCGCGGCCCGGCGGGGTCGGCTACCTGCTCAAGGACCGGGTCGCCGACGTGGCCGACTTCATCGACGCGGTGCGCCGGGTCGCGGCGGGCGGCACCGTGCTCGACCCGCAGGTGGTGGCCCAGCTGCTGGTACGCCGCCGGCAGGCCGATCCGCTGGCGGTGCTGAGTCCGCGCGAGCGCGAAGTGCTGGCGCTGATGGCCGAGGGCCGCTCGAACACCTCGGTCGCCCGGCGGCTGGTCGTCACGGAGGGTGCCGTCGAGAAGCACGTGACCAGCATCTTCACCAAGCTCGGCCTGGCACCCGACGACAACGACCACCGCCGCGTCCTGGCCGTGCTCACCTTCCTCCGCTCCTGACCAACGGCGACCCGCCGGATCGCGGACCCGGCGGTGACCGCGGGCTGATGGTGAACGCGGACCCGGCGGTGAGCGCGTGCGCAGCGGTGAGCGGGGGCTGGCGGTGATCACTGTATGCGGTCGGATTGCCTGTTGCGGAGCGACTCTTTGACCC
>NZ_JASAMB010000010.1 GCF_029948125.1 Catellatospora sp. KI3 | reverse complement strand
TTGGGCCTGGGCGGACGCCCATCCAAGATCAGAGTTAGCGGTCGCAACGTCGCCCGCATGCCACGCTTCGGACCGCAAGCGACGATCATCGCCTTCGCGCGGCGCGAGATCGCCGGGTGCGGCCAGTTCGCGGCCAGAGAGCCTGCGATCGCGCCGCAAGCGACGGTCAACGTCTCGGTGCGGCGCAAGCTCGCTGGCTGTGGTCGGTTCGTGGTCGGGGTCAGACCGGCAGTAGGCCCGACTCGGCGATGATCACGAGGCCGATGAGGATGAAGACGGCCGGGACCAGCCAGTGGCCTGCCTTCTCCAGCAGGGTGACCACGTGGCGGTGGCCGCCGAGCCAGGCGCCGGCCAGGCACCAGACCGCGGTGAGCACCGCGAAGACGGCGATGATGACCGCGCCGGCGGCGAGCCCGGCGGTGCGCAGCACGGGCGTGTAGACGGCGATGTTGTCGGCGCCGTTGGCGATGGTCACCCCGGCCACGGCCCAGGCGGTGCGGGCTGGCACGGCGGGGGCGGCGTCGCGGCGGTTGCGCAGCAGCGTGCGTACGCCCAGAGCCAGCGGCACCAGGCCGAGCAGCCCGACCCACGTCCCCGGCACGACGGCCAGGCCCAGCGCGGCGGCGGCCGAGACGGCGGTGAGCGCGGCGATGCCCGCGTACTGCCCGGCCCAGATCGCGGCCGGGCGCGGCACGCCGGTGGCCCGCGCCGACAGGAACAGGACCGTCAGCACCACGAGGTCGTCGATGTTGGTGCCCGCGAAGACGCCGGCGGCGGCGAACACGGTGGCGGCCAGTTCGTTCACGACGGGCAGCCTACGGGGCGCCCGCCACGGCCCGGCCGCCCGGATCGTTCGCCGAATCAGGGGCGCCGGGGAGCACAGTAAATTTCACCTATTCAAATCTGTCTACCCCATGGCATATCCTCCGCAGGACCGGCAACCCCGGCACCACCGACCGAAGGAGAACGGCGTGAGTAGACACCCGATCCTGCGCGGCCTGGCGACCCTCGCCCTGGCCTGCGCCGCGACGCTCGGTACGGGCGTCCCCGCGCAGTCCGCACCCGCGGCCGCGGCCCTGGCCGTCCCGGACATCTCGCTGACCAACGTCAAGGCGCACCTGCAGCAGTTCCAGAACATCGCCAGCGCCAACGGCGGCAACCGCCGCTCCACCACGGCCGGTTACACCGCGTCGGTGAACTACGTCTACGACAAGCTGGTCGCGGCGGGCTTCACGGTCGTCAAGCAGAGCTGCACGTCGGGCTGCACCTCCGGCGCCGGTCCGAACGTGATCGCGGACTGGCCGGGCGGCGACGCCAACAGCGTCTACATGTTCGGCGCCCACCTCGACGGCGTATCGGCCGGGCCCGGCATCAACGACAACGCCTCGGGTTCGTCGACCATCCTGGAGATGGCCCTCACGCTGGCCGCCACCAACCCGACGATGCTCAACCACGTGCGGTTCGGCTGGTGGACCGATGAGGAGCAGGGCCTCAACGGCTCGGAGTTCTACGCCAACAACCTGTCGTCGACCGAGCGCGCCAAGATCAAGGCGTACTTCAACTTCGACATGGTCGCCTCGACCAACGGCGGGTACTTCATCAACCGCATCACGTCGGCCCCGGGTCAGGTGCTCAAGCAGTACTACGACACCAACTTCCCGGGCCTGGCACCGGAGGAGAACGTCGAGGGCGCCGGCCGGTCCGACGACGCCTCCTTCAACGCCGTGGGCGTGCAGACCTCCGGCGTCGCCGCCGGCGCCAGCGCCAACAAGACGTCGGCGCAGGTCACCAAGTGGGGCGGCACCACCGGCGACTACGACCCGTGCTACCACTCGTCCTGCGACACGTACCCGAGCAACATCAGCGACACGGTGCTGAACCGCTCCGGCGACGCCGCCGCGTACGCGCTGTGGACGCTGGCCGTCGCCCCGGCCCCGGCCGCCAACGACTTCTCGATCTCCGCCTCGCCCGCCTCGGGCAGCACCACCGCGGGCGGCTCGGTCACCTCGACCATCGGCACCGCGATCACCAACGGCGCCGCGCAGACGGTGAACCTGACCGCCTCCGGGCTGCCCAGCGGGGCCACCGCCTCGTTCAGCCCGGCCTCGATCAGCTCCGGCGGCTCGGCGACGCTGACCGTCAGCACCACCGCGAGCACGCCGACGGGTACGTACCCGGTGACGGTGACCGGCACGGGCACGGACGCGACGCACACCGCGACCTACACGCTGACGGTGGCCGGGCCGCCCGGCTGCACCAGCTCCAACGGCACCGACGTCACCATCGCCGACCTGACCACCGTCGAGTCGTCGATCACGATCTCGGGCTGCTCGGGCAACGCGGGCTCGGCCAGCACGGTCGAGGTGCACATCGTGCACACGTACCAGGGCGACCTGGCGGTGAACCTGATCGCGCCGGACGGCAGCGCGTACGTGCTGCACAACCGGACCGGCGGGTCGGCCGACAACATCGACCAGACCTACACGGTGAACCTGTCCTCGGAGGTCGCCAACGGCACCTGGAAGCTGCGGGTGCAGGACGCGGCGTCGGGCGACGTCGGCTACCTCAACTCGTGGACGCTGAGCCTGGGCGGGACGCTGCCGCCGTCGTGCGGCGGGACCAACGGCACCGACGTCACCATCCCGGACAACACCACGGTGAACAGCCCGATCACGGTGTCCGGGTGCACCGGGACGGCGTCGGCGGCCTCGACGGTCGAGGTGCACATCGTGCACACGTACAAGGGCGACCTGGTGGTGAGCCTGATCGCGCCGGACGGCAGCGCGTACGTGCTGTCCAACCGGGCGGGCGGGTCGGCCGACAACATCGACCAGACCTTCACCGTCAACCTGTCCAGCGAGACCCGCAACGGCACCTGGAACCTGCGGGTACAGGACGCGGCGAGCAACGACACCGGGTACATCAACTCCTGGACCCTGACGCTGTAACCGCGCCCCCGAAAGACTCCGCGGCCCCGGGCATCGCACCGCCCGGGGCCGCGGTCTGCTCTCCACCGCAGGAGTTGAGAAGGGGCCCTTCTACTACGGAAAGCGATAAGAAGGGGCCCTTCCTTCGCCTGAGGCTCAGGCGGGCTGGGGCGCGGCCATCACGTGCTCCAGCAGCGCCACCAGGATCTCCTTGACGGAGTCGCGGCGGCGCGCGTCGCACAGCCGCACCGGGACGTGCGGGTCCAGGTTCAAGGCCTGCTCGACCTCGTCGGGGCGGTATACCTTGGCGCCGTCGAAGCAGTTCACCGCCACCACGAACGGCATGCCGCGCTGCTCGAAGTAGTCGATCGAGCCGAACGCGTCCTCCAGGCGGCGGGTGTCGGCCAGCACCACCGCGCCGATCGCGCCGTGGGCCAGTTCGTCCCACACGAACGCGAAGCGCTGCTGGCCGGGGGTGCCGAACAGGTACAGCACCAGCTCCGAACTGATCGTGATCCGCCCGAAGTCCAGCGCCACCGTGGTGGTGTTCTTTCCCTCCACCCCGGACACGTCGTCCACGCCGACGCTCTCGTCGGTGAGGTACTCCTCTGTCAGCAGCGGCGCGATCTCACTGATCGTGTCGACGAGAGTGGTCTTGCCCACGCCGAAACCGCCCGCGACCAGAATCTTGAACGCGGACGGCAGTGACGCTGTGTCAGAGTGCTCGGATCCCATCGATGACCGCCCTGAGGATGTCCTGGGTTGGCAGATGCCTGAGGTCCACCGGCGGTCGCCGGCGGATGAGTCGCCGCTGCGCCAGATCGGCCAGCAGCACGCGTACGGTTCCCGCGGGCAGGCGCAGCCGCGCGGCGACCTCCGCCACCGACTGCGGCCGCTGGCAGAGCCGGATGATCTCGGCCAGTTCGGTGCCCATGCCCACGTCCACCGAGAGCATCGGCCTGGTCGCCACCACCAGCTCGATCAGGTCGAAGTCGCCCTGCTCGGGGCGGGTGCGGCCGCCGGTCATCGCGTACGGGCGCACCACCGGCCCCGCGTCTTCGTCCAGCCACCGCATGCCCTCCGGCACCGGTTCGACCGCTTCGGCGGCGCTCACGCGCCGCTGCTTCGAACCGGTGCGGTCAGGAACTGGCCAACCCGCACCACCAGCATGGCCATCTCGTAGGCGACCATTCCGGCGTCGGCCTCACGGCTGGCGACCACGGCCAGGCAGGCACCGTTGCCCGCCGCGGTCACGAACAGGAACCCCGAGTCGGTCTCGATGACCGCCTGGCGGACCCTGCCCCGGCCCAGGTGCCGGCCGGCCCCTCTGGCCAGGCCGAACATACTGGCCGCGACCGCCGACAGGTGCTCGGCGTCTTCGCGGCCCACCCCGCTCGATGCGGCCATCATCAGTCCGTCGGAGGACAGGACGATGGCCTTGCGCACCTGGGCCACCCGGTCGACGAAGTCGTCGGCCAGCCACGCCAGGTCGGCCACCGCGCTCGTTGTCTGCTCCACGTGCATCGTGCTTTCCCTTCCGGTGGTTGATCGCCATGACCGGTTTCATGACCGGTCGGCCGGTGGCGGGGGTGGGGCCGCCGGTGGAGATCCGTTTACGGACATGAGGCCCGCCTCGCGGCGGCCCCGTTCGGATCCGCTCTGGAACGACGAGAACAGGGCTCGTACCTGCTCCTCGCGCAGTCCCGGCAGGTCGGCGACGGTGTCAGGACCGTCGTCGTCAATGGGTTCGGCCTCCACCTCGACCGCCTCGTCGGCGGGTGGCGGTGGCGTGGTCGCGGCCTCGGCCGGGTGCGGCGACGGGCGTCGCTGGCGCACCGGCAGGCCGGATACGGTGAACTCGGGCGCGGCCGCGCCGTCGCGCGGGGCCGGAATGCGGGTCGGGCCCGACCCGGCCTGCTCGGCGCCCGGCTCGACCGCGTCCGGCACCGCGGCGGGGCGCGGCTGCGGGGTACGCGGCACGGCCGGCAGGGCGGGCGGCAGTTGCAGCTCGCCGCTGACCTCGTCGTCGGCGAAGGGCCCCTGCGGGGTCCAGCCCTCGGCCAGCAGCGCCGCGGGGATCAGCACCACGGCAGTGGTGCCGCCGCCGCGGCCGTGCTGCAGGCGTACCTGCACGTGGTGGCGCTGGGCCAGCTTGCCGACCACGTACAGGCCCAGGCGCGGGGTGCCGCTGAGCGAGAACTCGACCGGGTGGGCCAGCTGCCCGTTCGCCTCGGCCAGGTCGGCCTCGGTCATGCCCAGCCCGGCGTCGTCGATCTCGATCACGTAGCCGCTGCCCACCGACGAGCCGCCGACGTGCACCTTCGAGTGGCGGGGCGAGAACGACAGCGCGTTCTCCATCAGCTCGGCCAGCAGGTGGATGACGTCGCCGACGGCGTACCCGGCCAGGCCGACGGTCTCGCTGGGGCGCACCTCCAGGCGCGGGTACTCCTCGACCTCGGCGACCGCGCCCCGGATCACGTCGATCATGGGTACGGTGCGCCGCCAGCCCCGACCCGGCACGGCCCCGGCGAGCACGATCAGGTTCTCGGCGTTGCGGCGCATGCGGGTGGCCAGGTGGTCGATCCGGAACAGCTCCTCCAGCTCGGCCGAGTCGTCGGTGCGCCGCTCCATCGCGTCGAGCATGCCCAGCTGCCGGTGCACCAGGGTCTGGCTGCGCCGGGCCAGGCTCAGGAACAGGTCGCGTACGCCGCTGCGCAGCTCGGCCTGCTCGACGGCGGTGCGGATGGCGGTCTCCTGCGCCGCGTTGAACGCCTGGCCGAGCTGCCCGATCTCGTCGCCGCCGAACGCCGCGATGGGCGGCGCCTCGGCGGCCACGTCGACCTCCTCGCCCTGCCGCAGCCGCTGCACCACCCGCGGCAGCCGTACCGTGGCCAGCTCGTTGGCGGCGTCGCGCAGCTGGCGCAGCTGGGCGACGATGGCGCGGGCGGTGGTGATCGACAGCACGATGGAGGCGATGACGGCGATCAGCCCGAGTCCGGCGGCGAGGATCAGCCGCACGATGGTCCAGACGATGGGCCCGCGCGAGCGGTCGATCGCGGCCTCGGCCAGCCTGATGTCGAGGTCGGCGAGTTCGGTCAGGGCCGGGTCGAAGGCCTGGCGCCAGGTCTGCTGCGACACCCCGGGGGCGGCGCCGTCGCGCGCGGACGAGATGACCAGGTCCTCGACCGTACGCAGGCGGGTCAGCGCGGCCCCGGTCAGCACCGGTTCGTAGATCGCGGTGTCGGCGGCCAGGCCCTGGGTGCCGATGGAGCGCACGTAGCGCTGCGCGCCGACCAGCTCGGCGAAGCGGGCCGCGTCGGCGGTGGTGAACCGCCCCGCCGCCAGCACGCCGGACATCACCGCGTCCTCCTGGGACAGCAGCTCGCGGCCGCGCGACACGGTCAGCAGGTGCGACAGCTGGTCGTTGATCTCCGGGTCGTCGAAGCGGGCGATGGTGGCGAAGATCTGGTACGCGACGGCGACCGTGTCGGTGTAGTAGGCGGCGGCCTCGGCGCGGTCCAGGCGGCCGGTGTCCACGCCCATCCGGACCGGGGCGATGCGGTCGAGGTGGCCCAGCAGTTCGGCGATGCGCTGCTCGGCCAGGGGTGAGGCGGCCTGTCCGACCAGGGTGCCGTCCACCGATTCGCGCAGGTCGCGTACCGCGGTGTCGGTCGCCTGCCGGGCGCGCAGCAGGTCCTCGCGGGCCCGGGTGTCCCCGGCCAGCACCACCACCGACAGGCGCCGCTCGGCCTGCAGGTCGGCCACGAGCGCGTCGGTGGGGCGGCCGACGTCCTGGTCGAGGGTGTTGATCCAGAACAGGTTCAGGCCCTCGCGCATGGTCACGAAGGCCGCGAACATCCACAGCGCGGAAAGCGATACCAGCAGGAACACGATCTTGGCCCGCAGGTTCGAGGTCCGGGTACTCATCACCACGCCCCAGCGACATGAGTAGAAGGGTGCCGACCGGCCCGGTCCGCATCTGTTGGTGCCGCCACCGATACGGAAGGTGATCGGCGCAGAGAACTCAACACGACCGAACGGCACCCGTGTCGCACAACGAGTGCGATAAAACGATGAACACCACACTCCAATCACGAGTGTGGTGTTCATCGTGGTGGTGACGGGTGGGTTAGCCCCGCTGGAGGCGGCGCCAGGCGAGCTCGGCCAGCAGCACCGCGCCGTCGGGCACGAGCGAGTCGTCGTAGCGCGCCTCGGGCGCGTGGTTGAGCGGCGCGGTCAGCGGATCGTGCTCCGGCGGGCAGGCGCCCAGGTTGAGGTACGCGCCCGGCACCCGCTCCAGCACGTACGACATGTCCTCCGCGCCCGCCTCCGGGTGGGCCATCCAGGCGAACCGGTCCGCCCCGAACACCTCGGCCACCGTCGCGGCCGCGAAGTCGGCCTCGCCGCCGTCGTTGACCGTCACCGGGTAGCCCGGGACGTACACCGCGTCGGCGGTCAGCCCGTGCGCGGCGGCGATGTTGCTGACCACGTCCTGCACGCCGGTGCGCACCCGCTCGCGGGTCTGCGGCGAGAACGACCGCAGCGTCGCCGAGAACGTCGCCTCGGCGGGGATGACGTTCTCGACCGTGCCCGCGTGGAACGTGCCGACGGTGATCACCGCCGGGTCGAACACGTCGATGCTGCGGGTCACGAACGTCTGCAGCGCCAGCACCATCTCGCAGGCGGCCGGGATCGGGTCGCGGGCGAACTGCGGCGCCGAACCGTGGCCGCCCGCCCCGCGCACCGTCACGTGCAGGCTGTCGGCCGCGGCGAGCATGGTGCCGTGCCGGGTGGTGAACTGCCCGTGCGGCAGCCACCCCGACAGCACGTGCAGGCAGTACGCCCCGACCAGCGGCGTGCCCGCCGCCTCCAGCAGCCCTTCGGCGATCATCGGCTCGGCCCCGCCCGGCCCCTCCTCGCCGGGCTGGAACATGAACACCACGCTGCCGGGCAGCTCGTCGCGTACCGCCGACAGCAGCCGGGCCGCCCCGACCAGCATCGCCACGTGCAGGTCGTGACCGCACGCGTGCATCGCGCCGTCGACCTGGGAGGCGTAGTCCAGGCCGCTCAGCTCGGTGACCGGCAGGCCGTCCATGTCGCCGCGCAGCAGCACCGCCGGGCCGGGACGGCCGCCGCGCAGCACCGCCGTCACCGAGCTCAGCCCGGTGCCGGTGCTGACCTCCAGCGGCAGCCCGGCCAGCGCCTTCAGCACCGTCTCCTGCGTACGCGGCAGGTGCAGGCCGATCTCCGGCTGCCGGTGGATCTCGCGCCGCAGCGCGACCAGCCCTTCGCGCATCGCCTCGACGCTGTCCCGAAACCCCGCTGCCATCGACATGCCGCGCACGCTACCGCCCCCACCCGCCCCGCCGGGAGGGTGCAGTTTCGGGGAAAGTGCCGGAATGCCGGCCCGGATTGCTGCACTTTCCCCGAAACTGCGGCCTGACGAGGCGGATGTGCGCGGGTGGGAACGGTGCGGGTTAGGGTGGGTGGGTGATCGGCGACGTGCTTCCCGTGGTGCCCGGGGTGGTGATGCGGCCGCCGGACCCCGCCGACGCGGAAGCCATCGCGCAGGCGTACCGGCGCAACCGCGAGCACCTGCGCCCCTGGGAGCCGCAGCGCGACGAGGAGTTCTTCACCACCGCCGCCCACGACGCCCGGGTACGCGACCAGCTGGCGCTCGCGGAGGCCGGGCAGATGGCGCCGTGGCTGCTCGACGACGGCGCGCGGGTGCTGGGCGCGGTGACCCTGTCCAACATCATGTTCGGGCCGCTGCGCAGCGCCAACCTCGGCTACTGGGTCGACGCGGAGCAGACCGGGCGCGGCCTGGCCACCGCCGCCGTGGCCGTCGCCTGCCGGATCGCCGACGAGCGGCTGGGCCTGCACCGGCTGCAGGCCGGCACCCTGGTCGACAACGCCGCGTCGCAGCGGGTGCTGACCAAGAGCGGCTTCGAGCACATCGGCACCGCCCGCGACTACCTGCACATCGACGGCCACTGGCGCGACCACGTCCTCTTCCAGAAGATCCTCAACGACCGGCCCGCGTTCTGACGCGTGCCGTCGCGCGCCGTCGCGCGCCGTCGCCGCGAACCGCGCGCTGGGTGCGGTGCAGTTTCGGGGAAAGTGCTGGAATCTTGGCCCCGAATGCTGCACTTTCCCCGAAACTGCACCCACTACGCGGGTGCGGCGGGCGCGGGTGCGGCGGGCGCGGGCGTGGGGCGGTGCGGGGCGTCGATGCGGGTGGGTAGGGTGCGGGACAGGCGCGTCAGCAGGGCGTAGGCGAGGGCGCAGCAGGCGGTCAGGGCCAGCCACGGTACGGCCGGGCCGCGCGCGAGCAGCCAGGCGGCCGCGCCGGGGGTGACCGCCTTGCCGATGTTCCAGGAGAGCTGGTAGACGGCGGTGTAGCGGCCTCGGACCCGGTCCGGCGCGGCGTCGGTGACCAGGCCGACCCCGGTCGGCCCCTCCAGCAGGTTGGCCGCGGTCGTGATCAGCACCGCGCCGAGCAGGCACGGCCCGAGCAGGCTCGCCGGTACGGCGGGCAGCAGCGCGTACGCGAGGAACGAGGCGGCGAAGGCGAGCACCGCCCAGCGCAGCACCCTGGTGCGCCGGTGGCGTTCCAGCAGCCGCCCCACCACGGTCTGGCAGAGCGCGATCAGCACCGTCTCGGCCGTGAACGCCACGCCGACCAGCCACACGGGCCCGTGCAGGACGTCGCCGACGTACACGGCCAGCAGCAGCGCGGGCGTGGCCATCGCCACCACCAGCAGCAGGTTCACCGCGACGAACAGCAGGTACGCCCGATCGGCCAGCACCACCCGGTACGACACGGACTCCACATCGGAGGCTGCCGGAACCGGCCGGGTCGCCGGGTGCCAGGTGCCGACTAGGGCGGCCAGCCCCAGGTAGCTGGCCGCGTTCACGGCGGTGAGCACGGCCAGCCCGGTGCGGCCGGGTGCGGCCACGACCAGCGCGGCGGCCAGCCCGCCGACCGCGAACGCCCCGTTGCGCAGCGCGATCTGGGCGCCGAGCCAGCGCGGCCGGTCGGCTTCGGGCACGACCGCGGCGGTCATCGACCGGTGCGCGACCCAGAACACGGCGTCACCGGCGGCCGCGAGCAGCGCACAGCCGGCGACCTGCCACGCGTGCGCGCACAGCAGGTAGCCGCCGACCCCGGCCGCCTGGGCCAGCCCGCTGCACACGAGGGCGCGGCGCGGCCCGATCCGGTCGGTCAGCGGGCCGGCGGCCACGCCCAGCGGCAGCGCCGCCAGCCGGGCCGCCGTCAGCACCGATCCGATCACGAGCAGTTCCAGCCCGGTCCAGGAGCCGAGGAACAGCAGCAGGAACGGGGCCATCAGGCCGTTGCCGAGGGCGTCCACGGCCAGTGCGGCCAGCAGGCGGCCGTTGCCGCGGGTGCGGGGCAGGCCGAGCCGTCGCGCCAACGTCTGCGAGCTCATGGGACGAGGCTGCGGGTTCAAGTGCGCTTGAGGTCAAGTTCAAGTTTGCCGATATCAGGTGCCGTACGGGTAAGGTGATCGCAAACCAGGACGCCGCACCGGGAGGTTGACCGTTGGACGTCGAGAAGACCGCACTGCCGGGAATCGGCCTGCGCCATGAGTTCCGGACCGCGAAGGGGCAGCACGCGGCTGTCGTCTCGCACGTGTCCGGCCGCCGCGACATCGTCATCTACCACCCGGACGATCCCGATACCGCGGTGGCGGCGCTGTCGCTGACGACCGACGAGGCCAACGGCGTGGCCGAGCTGCTGGGCACGGCCCGGATCGTGGAGCGGCTGGCCGACCTGCGCCGCCAGGTGGTCGGGCTGCTCACGGTCCAGGTGCCGGTGACGGCCGGTTCGCCGTACGACGGCCGCACCCTGGGCGACACCCAGGCCCGCACCCGTACCGGTGCCTCGATCGTCGCCGTGATCCGGGCCGGGGAGATCCTGGCCAGCCCCCGGCCGGACTTCGAGTTCCACCCGGGCGACCTGGCCGTGGCCGTCGGCACCGCCGAGGGCACCGCCGCCGTGACCGACATCCTGAACAACGGCTGAGGGGGCGCCCGTGCACGGAGCCGTCACCCTGATCGAGATCGGGGCGGTCATCCTCGCCCTGGGCCTGCTCGGCGCACTGTCCGTGCGCTTCGGCATCTCTCCGATCCCGCTGTACCTGCTGGCCGGACTGGCGTTCGGCAAGGGCGGCCTACTGCCGCTCGTCTCCACCGAGGAGTTCACCGCCACCGGCGCCGAGATCGGCGTCATCCTGCTGCTGTTCACCCTGGGCCTGGAGTACACGGCCCCCGAACTGGTCGGCACGCTGCGGCACAACGCCCCGGCGGGCCTGGTCGACCTGGTCCTCAACAGCGCCCCGGGCGTCATCACCGCGCTGGTGCTGGGCTGGGGCCCGGTCGCCGCGGTCGCACTGGGCGGCATCACGTACGTCACCTCGTCCGGCATCACCGCCAAGGTGCTGGCCGACCTGAACTGGCTCGGCAACCGCGAGGTGCCGGTGGTGCTGTCGCTGCTGGTCTTCGAAGACCTGACGATGGCCGTCTACCTGCCGATCCTCACCGCCATGCTGGCCGGGGTCGGCTTCGTGGCCGGCCTGACCACGCTCGGCATCGCCGCCGCCACGATCACGGTGATCCTCGTGGTGGCGCTGAAGTTCGGCAAATGGGTGGAGAAGTTCGTCCACTCCCCCAGCGAGGAGGTGCTGCTGCTGAAGGTCCTCGGCCTGACCATCGTGGTCGCCGGGGTCGCCCAGCAGCTGCAGGTGTCGGCGGCGGTCGGCGCGTTCCTGGTCGGCATCGCGCTGTCGGGGCCGCTCGCGCACACCGCCCGGGAGCTGCTGACGCCGCTGCGGGACCTGTTCGCCGCGGTCTTCTTCGTCTTCTTCGGGCTGCAGACCGACCCGGCGCAGCTGCCGCCGGTCATCGGCATCGCGCTGCTGCTGGCGCTGGCCGGTATCGCCACCAAGCTGGCCACCGGCTGGTGGGCGGCGCGCCGGGCGGGCATCCACGCGGCGGGCCGGCTGCGGGCCGGGGTGGCGCTGCTGCCCCGGGGCGAGTTCAACATCGTCATCGCGGGTCTGGCCGTCGCGGCGGGCATCAACCCGCGGCTCGGTCCGCTCGCGGCGGCGTACGTGCTGATCCTCGCCGTCCTCGGCCCGCTGATCGCCCGCGGCATCGAACCGCTGGTCCGCCGCCTGGCCCAGCGCCGCCGCCCGGCCGCCGAACCCGCGGCGGAATCCCCCGCCCTGCCCCTCCACACCCCCACGCACCACCCCGCCACCTCCCCCTGACCCGCCCCCTCCGCCGCACCCCACCGCCCCGGAGGTAAGGAAGGGTCCCTTCTTATCGCTTTGCGTAGAAGAAGGGACCCTTCCCAACAGGTGTACCGATGCCGTCAGGTGATGCGCAGGCGCCAGCCGATCTCGATGCGGTCGGGGTCGGTGATCCGCGGGTTGAGGCGGCACAGCTCCAGCACCGTGGTCCCGAAGCGGTTCGCGATCGCGGTGAGGGTGTCACCCGCCTTGACGGTGTAGCGCTTGCTGGCCGCGCCCGCCGCCTTCTTCGCGGGCGCCTTCCTCGCGGTCGTCTTCTTGGCGGTGGTGGTGCGCCGAGCCCGGGTGCCCTTGACCTGGTCCCCGTACTTGCGCTCCAACCGGGCCAGCACCTCGTCGGCCTGCGCCGCCGACATCGCCAGGTGTACGTGGTCGGCGTGCGCGGCGTCGGTGGCGGCGCCGTACGAGGAGATCCGTTCGCCGTTCTTGACATAGAAACCGTCGTCGTCGGCGAACGGCGTCGTGTGGATCAGCTCGACGCACTGGTCGTGGAACTCGTCCTCGATCCACTTGGCCAGGTCGCGGCCCGCCGCCGCCTGCGCGCCCACCCCGAAGTCGACCGCCGCCGTCGGCGAGCCCTGATGGCTCAGCCCGTAGTGGTGGCTGGAGCCGCCATGATCGCCCTCCATGCCGGAGCTGACGCACAGATCGCGCTTCTTCGGATAGTACTTCTCGAAGATCGACAGGATCTTCTCCCCCGTCGGCCCGGTCCGCACGTTGTGCCAGCGCTTGATGGGCATGGCGAACCACCCCCTCCGCGCCCAGTCTAGGACCCCCACCCCGCCCCCACCCCGACATCCGGTTGATCATGAACTTATGGACGTGTTCGACGGCGTGTCCCCACCTCGGGACCGTGATCACCTCACCCGCGACGGGACCTCGCCTGATCTGGCCGCACCGGAAACCGCGATCTCCGGCTGGCCGTCACCGCAAGATCGCTGTCGGTGGACAAAGGGGCCAGCTCGCCGGTCATTCCGACCGCAGGGAGTGACTTTGAGGCAGCAGGCGGTGGTGATCGTCGACGGCGGTCGCCACCGGCAGCGGCGGCGGGAAGGTGGACTTCAGTGGCAGGGGCCTGCAGCGTTGTGCTCCGAGATCGCGATCTTCAACACCGCCGTCGCCGATGATCGTCGCCAATGGGCAGAAGAGAGGTTTCGGCAGGTCGGCCACGCAGTGTTCTGACCATCGATCGCGATCTTCGACAGCGGCCCACCACAGATCGGCGCTTGCGGTCACTTTGTGGCCCTCAAGCTTGCGTTCTGACCGCCGGCGTCGATCATCGAACCGGAGGCCGAAGATCAGAGGCCGGAGCCAGCGACCGGGGCAGGAGCCGCAGTCAGGATCTCGGCATCGGGGGCGAGCCGGGAACCGGCACCCGGATCGGATCGCGGCGCGGAACGCTGACGATCGCGACACCCAGGGGCGGACCGCGGCGCGGAACCGCAGGTGATCGCGCCACCCGGAGGCGGACCGCAGCGCGGAACCGCAGGTGATCGCGCCACCCGGAGCCGGACCGCAGCGCGGAACCGCAGGTGATCGCGCCACCCGGAGGCGGACCGCAGCGCGGAACCGCAGGTGATCGCGCCACCCGGAGGCGGACCGCAGCGCGGAACCGCAGGTGATCGCGCCACCCGGAGGCGGACCGCAGCGCGGAACCGCAGGTGATCGCGCCACCCGGAGGCGGACCGCAGCGCGGAACCGCAGGTGATCGCAGCATCCGGGTTGGGCCGAGGCGCCGGACCGCTGGCGCTCGCGGCGCCCGGGGGCGGTCTGTTGCGCGAGCCGCTGGTGATCACGGTGCTGGGGTGGGGACACGCCGTCGAACACGTCCATAAGTTCATGATCAACGGAGCAGAGGCAGAGGCAGCGGCAGAGGTGGGGGTGGGGGTGGGGGTGGGGGTGGGGGTGGGGGTGGGGGTGGGGGGCGGAGGGTGCGGGGGGAGGCGCCGAGTTCGCGGCGGCAGGCTTTGTTGAAGGCCTGGAGGTCGGGGAGGCCGACCAGGGCGGCGATGGCGGCGATGGAGAGGGTGGAGCGGCGGAGCAGGTGTTCGGCGCGGGTCAGGCGGCGGCGGCGCAGGTACGCCACCACGGTGTCGCCGGTTTCCGCTCGAAAAAGCCTGGTCAGGTGGTTGTGCGAGACGCCGGCGTGCCGGGCGATCTCCGGCACCGTCAGCGGTTCGGCCAGGTGCAGCTCGATGTGGGCGGTCGCGGCGGCCACCGCGGGATGCGGGCCGCCGGGCGCGGCCGCCGCCGGGCCGGGCAGCCGGCCGATCCGCCACAGCAGCGCCCACACCTCGGCGTCGGCGTGCGCGCCGTCGCGCGGCGCGACGGCCAGGGCCTGGCTGAACAGGTCGCGCAGCGCCGGGGTCCGGTCGGCGGCGTCCTGCATCACCGGTACGGACAGCGCCGGGCCCCCGAGCGGCAGCCGCAGGTGGGCATACAGGTGCTCGGACCGTCCCCGGTAGCGGAAGGCGACCTCGTGCCCCGGCGGGATGAGGCTGACGTGACCGGGGCGGATCTCGTGGGTCAGCCCGCCGAGGGTGAGCTCGCCGTGGTAGCCGTACAGGTGCAGCTGCCACAGGTCCGGCAGCAGGAACACGTCGCGTACGCTGCCGACCCCGTGCACGCCGACGCCGATGTTGACCACGCGCGGCGGCTCGTGCAGCCGGAGCCGCACCCGGGCACCGCCCGGTTCCAGGTCCGGCATGGTGAAAATCTACCAGCAGTGGTGATTACGACCCACGCTCGGCGGCGCTGCGGCCGCATAGCCTCTCCACGTCACCGACCACCGGCAACACACCTGGAGACACGTCAACGTGGCGATGCAGCCGTGGTTCACCGAGGCCAAGCTCGGCATCTTCATCCACTGGGGGATCTACGCCGTCGACGGCACGCTGGAGTCGTGGGCCTTCTACGCCGGCGACGTGCCCCACGAGCAGTACATGCGCCAGACCGCCGGGTTCACCGCCGCCGGGTACGACCCGAGGGCGTGGGCGGAGCTGTTCGCGCGGGTCGGCGCCCGTTACGCGGTGCTCACCTCCCGCCACCACGACGGCGTCGCGCTGTGGGACACCGGGCACGGCGACCTGAACGTCGTCCGGCACACCCCGGCGGGGCGCGACCTGCTCGGGCCGTACGCCGAGGCGCTGCGCGAGCACGGCCTCAAGGTCGGCTTCTACTACTCGCACTCGGACTGGAACCACCCGCTCTACCCGTCGGTGCGCTCGCAGGGGCGGGCGCCGTGGGTGAACGAGAGCCGCTGGGTGGCCCCGCAGGACGGCGCCCCCGACGACGAGCAGGCCTGGCAGCGGTACCTGGACTACCGGGACGCGCAGGTCGGCGAGCTGGTCGACCGGTTCCACCCCGACCTGCTGTGGTTCGACGGCGAGTGGGAGCGCAGCGAGCAGCAGTGGCGGCTGGCCCCGCTGGCCGAGCGGATCCTGACGGCCGACCCGCGTACGGTGCTCAACGCGCGGATGCTGTCCTACGGCGACTACGCGACCCCGGAGCAGGGGCTGCCGATGCGGGCGCCGGACGGCCCGTGGGAGCTGTGCCTGACCGTCAACGACAGCTGGGGTTTCCGGCACTCCGACACCAACTTCAAGTCGGTCGGGCAGCTGGTGCGCTACTTCGCCGAGACGATCGGGCTGGGCGGGAACCTGCTGCTGGACGTGGGTCCGACGGCGGCCGGGGTGATCCCGCCGGAGCAGGTGGAGCGGCTGGAGGGCCTGGGCGCCTGGATCGCCCGGCACGCCGACGCGGTGTGGGGCACGGTCGCCGGGCTGCCGGCCGGGCACCACTACGGCCCGAGCACCCGTTCGGCCGACGGCCGCACGCTGTACCTGATCTGCTTCGGCTCCCCCGGCGAGCTGGCGGTAAAGGGCCTGCGTACGGCGGTGAAGCGGGCGTACGTGCTGGGGACCGGGGCGGAGCTGGGGCACCGGGTGACCGGCGGCCACGGCGAGGTACCCGGCGTGACCTGGATCGACGCCCCGTCCGAGGCTGATGTGGACCCCCACGCCACGGTCATCGCAGTGGAACTCGCCGCCGACCTCGACCTCTACGACGGCCAAGGCCGCAACTGACGCACGCCGTTAAGAAGGGGCCCTTCTGCTACGGAAAGCGATAAGAAGGGTCCCTTCCTTTCGGACTAGGCGGGGGCGGCGACGGCCCGGCGGGTGGCCGCCCAGCTCACCACCGGTGGGACGGCGGCGGCGAGGGTGGCGAACAGCACCGCCAGGACCGCCCAGCCGGCGACGCCGTGGTCGAGCACCAGCCAGGTCAGCAGCGCCGGGGCGAGCATCCGGCCGAACTGCGCGCCCATGCTGTAGGTCGCCTGGTACTGCCCCTGCGCGTGGGCCGGGGCCAGACCGAACGAGATGCCCCAGCCGCCCGCCGACTGGCGCAGCTCGCCGACGACGTGCACCAGCGCCCCGGCGATGAGCAGGGCGACCGCGGCCCAGGTCGGGGCTGCGGCGCTGGCGGCGAAGATGAGGCAGGCGCCGCCGACGAACAGGCCGGCGCTGCGGGTGGCGCGGGCGGCGCCGTCGAGCTGCTCGGTGCCCCGGGCGGCGCGGACCTGCCAGGCGACCACCATGGTGGTGTTGACCAGCAGCAGCACCGCGGCGAGCCAGGCGGGCGCGTCGGTGTGCGTGACGATCCACAGCGGCAGGACCACGTTGAGGATGTCGAAGTGCATCGACATCAGCCCGTCCAGGGCGACGAAGGCCAGGTAGGGCCGGTCGCGCAGGGCGACCAGGCGGGGGCCGTGCCCGGCGGGCACCGGCGCCACGGCAGGCAGGCGGGTGCCGACCAGGGCGGCGGCGGCGAAACTGACCGCGTTGCCGACGATCACCAGCCGGTACGCCGTCGGCGTGTCCGCGGCGAGGGCGACCCCGGCCAGCGCCGCCCCGACCGAGATGCCGACGTTGGTGGTGGCGCGCAGGTAGGCGCGGGCGCGTACCCGCTGGTCGGCGGGGATGACGCCAGCGATGAGGGCGCCCCGGGCGCCGCGCTGCCCGGCGTCGGCCAGCGCGGTCAGCGCCGCGACCGCGACGAAGGCGCCGAACGTGCGTACCGGCAGCATCGCGGCGGTGAGCAGCGACAGCGCCGCGAAGCAGGCGATCTGCATGCGGCGCGGGCCGAAGCGGTCGGCCAGGTAGCCCATGGGGGTGCTGGCCAGGACGCAGACGGCGGTGGCGGCGGTGAGCCCGAACCCGACCTCGCGCGGGCTGAAGCCGACGACGCGGGTGAGGTAGAGGACGTTGACAGTGAGCCAGAGCCCGTTGCCCGCCGTGTTGATCAGCGTGACGAGGTTCAGCGTGCGGGCAGGTCCCGGCGGCGGCAGCAGTCTCTGGATCATGCCGCCGATTTAACAGTACGTACGTACGGTTTGTAAATTGGAACTGGTGTGACCTGGAGCTCAGGCGCCGGAAACAGAGATGACGGCCAGGCGGCGGGGATGAAAACATCCGCGGGTGAGCTACGACGTGGTGCGCCTGACCCTGGCCGACCTGCCCGGCTGCCTGGCCCTGGCCGCCGACCGGGACTGGCTGGACGAGCCGGGCAAGTGGCGGTTCCTGTTCGCGGTCGGCGAGGTCTACGGCATCCGCGACGGCGGCGAGCTGGTCGGCACCACGATCCTCACCCGGTACGGCAGCGGCATGGCCGCGATCAGCATGGTGCTGGTCGCCGCCCGACTGGGCGGGCGCGGCCTCGGCCGGCGGTTGATGGAGCACGCGCTGGCGCAGGCCGGTACGGCCACGGTCATCCTGGACGCCACCGCGCAGGGCCGTCCGCTCTACGAGAAGCTCGGCTTCACCGCGCTGGGCACGCGGCACGTGCACGCCGGCGTCTTCGACCCGGGCGCCGACGCGGCCGCCGCCACGGTGTCCCGCGCGGCGACCGCGGCCGACCTTCCCGCGATCACCCGTCTGGACACCCGGGCCATGGGTGCCGAGCGCACCGGCGTGATGCGCCTGCTTCCGGAGTTCAGCAGCAGCCTGCGGGTGATCGAGCGGGACGGCGAGGTCACCGGGTTCGCGGGGGCCTGGCCCAACACCGACCGGCTGATGGTCGGCCCGGTGGTGGCCGGGTCCGACGCCGACGCGCTGGCCCTGATCACCGAGACGGTCGGCGGCACCGACGAGCGGGTCCGGGTCGACTTCGACGAGCGCCGCCCGCACCTGCGCGAGTGGGCCACCGCGCACGGCCTGGCCGAGCGCTTCACCTGCACGATCATGGCGTACGGGCCGGCGCGCGGCGACCGTGCGATCCACTACAGCCCGCTCATGCAGGCCCTCGGCTGATCCACTTCGGGGGCGCGAGCTGGCGATTTCCATTTCGGACGGTGAGCGTCCATCATGGCCGCATCGTCGCCCGTGTCACGGCCGCGGGGTCGTTCGTTGGGCGGGCAGGCGATCAGCGCCAGGAGACATCTACCCAGAAGTCCGTTTTATCGGTAATGTCGTGCTGGCTACGCCGCCCCCGACCCGTCAGGAGCCGCAATGCCAGCGTTCGACCTGCCCGAGTTCTATCTGCCCTACCCGGCCCGGCTGAACCCGCACGAGCAGCACGCCCGTGACCACTCCAACGCCTGGGCGAAGGAGATGGGGATGCTCGACGCCGTCGGGCCGACGGGCAGCCTGGTATGGGACGCCGAGCGCCTCAACCGGCACGACTACGGGCTGATGTGCGCCTACACCCACCCCGACTGCGACGAGCCCACCCTCGACCTGGTCACCGACTGGTACGTGTGGGTCTTCTTCTTCGACGACCATTTCCTGGAGATGTTCAAGTACTCCGGGGACCTGGCCGGGGCGCAGGCCTACCTGGACCGGCTCGGCCGGTTCATGACCGAGCCCGGCCAGACCCCGCCCGAGCCGGAGAACCCCGCCGAGGCGGGGCTGGCCGACCTGTGGGCGCGCACCATACCGGCCATGTCGGACGGCTGGCGGCGGCGCTTCGTCGCCAGCACGCACAACCTCATGGTCGAGTCCATGTGGGAGCTCGACAACATCAACCGGCACCGCATCGCCAACCCGATCGAGTACATCGAGATGCGGCGGCGGGTCGGCGGCGCCCCCTGGTCGGCCAACCTGGTCGAGTACGCGGCCGGGGCCGAGATCCCCGAGCACCTGGCCGCGCTGCGGCCGCTGCGGGTGCTGTGCGACACCTTCGCCGACGCGGTCCACCTGCGCAACGACCTGTTCTCGTACCAGCGGGAGGTAGCCGAGGAGGGCGAGAACTCCAACGCGGTGCTGGTGCTCGAACGCTTCCTCGACCTGCCCGCCCAGCGGGCCGCCGACCTGGTCAACGAGCTGCTGACGTCCCGGCTGCGCCAGTTCGAGCACACCGCGCTGACCGAGCTGCCGCAGCTGCTGGCCGAGCAGGGGGTGCCGCTGGAGGACCAGCTCGCCGTCGCCCTGTACGCCAAGGGCCTGCAGGACTGGCAGGCGGGCGGGCACGAGTGGCACGCCCGGTCCAGCCGCTACCAGAAGCCGCGCGAGCGCAACGCCGCCGACCTCAGCGGCCGCCCGGTGGGGCTGGGCACCGCCGCCGCCTGGCCGGGCCAGCTCGCCCCCGGGGTGCGCACGTTCCTGGTGCAGCACGCGCACGTGCCGGTCGGGCGGACCGTGGGGCACCTGCCGCTGCCGCCGCTGCACATGCCGTACCCCCATCGGACCAGCCCGCACCTGGCCCAGGCCCGGCGGCACGTGCTGGCCTGGAGCGAGCGGATGGGCTTCTTCGAGCCCGCGCCCGGCGACGGCCCGGTCACGGTCTGGGACGCGGGCCTGCTCGCCGGGTACGACCTGGCCCACTGCGCCGCGATGATCCATGTGGACGCCGAGCCGGAGCAGCTGGAGCTGTCCGCCGACTGGCTGTCCTGGGGCACCTACGGCGACGACCTCTACCCGGTGCGCTTCGGCCGCACCCGGGACCTGGCCGGGGCCCGCGCCCAGACCGCCCGGCTGGCGCTGTTCATGCCGCTGGACGGCGCGGCCATGCCCGAGCCGGTCACCCCGCTGGAGCGCGGGCTGGCCGACCTGTGGCTGCGCACGGCCGGGCCGATGAGCCCGAACGCGAGGGCCAGATTCCGCACCTCGGTGGTCGACATGGTCGCGTCCTGGGTGTGGGAGCTGGAGAACCAGGCGTTCAACCGGGTGCCCGACCCGGTGGACTACGTGGAGATGCGCCGGGCCACCTTCGGCTCCGACATGACCATGGGCCTGGCCCGGCTCGCCCACGCCGACCTGGTCCCCGACGAGCTGTTCGAGCACCGGGTGCTGCAGCAGCTGGAGCACGCCGCGCAAGACTACGCCTGCTTCACCAACGACCTCTACTCGTACCAGAAGGAGGTGCAGTACGAGGACGAGGTGCACAACATGGTGTTCGTGGTGGAGCGGTTCCTCGGCTGCGACCCGTACGCCGCCCGCGACGTGGTCGCCGACCTGATGAACCAGCGCATGCGCCAGTTCGAGCACCTGGACTCGGTCGAGCTGCCCCAGCTGTACCGGCAGCTGGACCTGTCGGCCGAGGTGCGCGACCGGCTGGACCGGTACGCCGGGCAGCTCAAGGACTGGATGTCGGGCATCCTGGTCTGGCACGACACCTGCATCCGGTACGGCGAGCACGAGCTGCGCGCCCGCCACGAACCGGTCCCCGCCCTGCCGTCGTTCAGCGGCCTGGGCACCGACGCCGCCCGGATCCTGCAGACGCTGGCAGGCGCCTGAGCAGACCCCGGGTGGACCACGTGGCGGACGGCGCGATAGGAGTTCTGACATGACCACACGGCTGCTGCTGCTGGCGTTGAAGGACACCTACGCCCACACCCACCACGGCGAGCGGCCGGCCGTCGCCAGCGCCCACGAGCTGCTGGAGGCGGCCGGCCCGGCCCCCGCGGGCGTCCACGTCACGCCGGTGGACGTGATGGCCGAGCCGAGCTGGGACATCTCCCCCACCACCATGCTGGCGCTGGCCCGCCGGGTACGCGGCGCGCTACTCGACGACGGCTACCACGGCGTCGTCGTCGCCCACGGCCCGGACACCCTGGAAGAGAGCGCCTACCTGGCGGACCTGCTCGCCGGACCGGCGGCCGAACGCGGCCCGATCATCTTCACCGGCGGCCAGCGGCGCCTGGACGACCCCGACGCCGACGCGCCCGGCAACCTCGCCGACGCGCTCACCGCGGCCGCCGAACCCGGGCTGACCGGGGCCGGAGTGCTCGTCTGCGCGGCGGGCGAGCTGCACACCGCCCGCCTGGCGACCCTCGTCGACGCCGACCGGGTGGCCCTGTTCGGCTCCGGCCAGACCGGGCCGCTCGGCCAGGTCATCGGCGCCAAGGTCGAGCTGCTCAACCCGGTGCCGCCCCGGCCCCCGGCCGTGTCCGGCGACCCCGAACCCGACGTGGCTCTGATCACGACGTACCCGGGGATGGAGCCTGGGCTGCTCAACGCGGCCGTCGACGCCGGCGCCCGAGGCGTGGTGCTGGCCGGGACCGGGGCGGGCAACATCCCGGTCGGCCTGTTCAGCACCGTCAGCGAACTCGTCGGCTGGGACATCCCGGTGGTGGTCGCCTCGCGCAGCGGCACCGGACCTGCGGCCCTGACCGACCTGCCGCCCGGCATCGGCCTGTCCGCCGGGATCGGCGCGATCGGCGCCCGCGGCCTGTCCCCGGTCAAGGCCCGGGTGGCGCTGATGGCCGCCCTCGGCGGCGGCGGCGTCGACGCCGTACGCGACTGGTTCGCCCGCCTCTGACCCCGCCCGCACCCCCGCCCCCGCCCCCCGCCGCCGCTTCGCACCGTGAGCGCAGTTTCGGGGAAACTGCGCGAATCTCGGGCGATATTCGTGCACCTTCCCCGAGACTGCAGCGACCAGACCACCGGGAGGGGCGAGCGGCATTGTCGGCATCCGGCCCTGCGCCCGGCGACGGGTGCCGACAATGAGGGGGAAGCGGTCGAGCGCACGAGGGGGCGGGCCATGGCGGCGGATGAGGCGGCCACGCGGGCGGAGCTGGCGGAGGTCGAGCGGCTGATCGCCGACCTGCGCCGCAGTGCCGAGGGCATCCACGAGGAGATCGGCAACCGCGACGACGGGCCGGGTGACCCCGGCGACGTCAGCGAGCTGTTCGCCGAGACCCAGGAGCAGGAGGCCCTCCTGGGCGAACTCGAACAGCGCCGCGACGACCTCCGCCACCGCCTCGACCCCCACGAACCGTGAGACTTCTTTGGTCTTGTGCGAGTACGGCAGTGAGTCAGTCCTGCTGCTGCGTGTTCGAGTTGCGCCGACGCCGCCTGCGGAAAAGGGCGATAGCTGCGGGGATGGCCAGGAGCATGGCGATTACGCTCGCAACACTTCCAGCCGCATTGATGATCTCGTACACGATGGGCCCCTTCAGGATGGAGGAGGTGCACTAAGCACGGAAGAATGATCAAGGGCAGCCCGCGCCTGGCTTGAGTATCGTTGCCCGTTGCCACAGCGTCAACACTAGGCAACGAAGTCCATCTCCGGCATACTCAGTTCCAAAGATCGGAGAGGGCGGGCAAATGGAGGGCGGCAACGCCGCGAGGCGATCGTTCGGCACCGAGCTCCGCCGACTCAGGCTCGAAGCCGGCATCAGCTTGAGCGAGCTAGCCAGGCGAGTTCACTACAGCAAGGGCTACCTGAGCAGAGTCGAAGCCGGTCAGAGGAGCCCAAGCGGGGATCTCGCACATAGCTGCGACGCCGCCCTGCAAACCAACGGCAGCCTGTCCGCGCTACTGGAGGCATCCCAACAGGAACCGGCCGGACAGCCATCAGCCGTCGTCACGGGGCAGCAACTTCCCGAGGCGCTTCCCACCTCGGCAACGACGACCATTGACGCGTATGGAGCGAGTGACTCTCTTCATGCTTTCCGTGAGATGCTCGACAATCTACGTCAACTCGGACAGACGCTCAGCCCTTCCTCCATCATCCCCATCTTGCACGCCCACATCGGAATCCTGCTGCAGATGTCCAGCAGAGTCGATCCAGCTTCTGCGCGGGACACCTTGCTGCTGACAGCTCGCTTCGCGGAGTTCCTGGGATGGATGGAGCAAGAGAGAGGCGACGATGCCGCAGCCCTGCGCTGGACTGACGAGGCGGTCAGGTGTGCACGCGCCGGCAACGACGTCGACATGATCGCCTATGCATTTGTGCGTCGGGCGAACATAGCGCTATACCAGCAAGACGCTTATGGAACCATCTCCTTTGCCCGAACCGCGCAGTCGATGGAATGCAGTCGCAGGGTGATGGGGCTGGCCGTCCAGCGTGAAGCCCAGGGGCACGCCCTCGCCCACGATTACTCATCCTTTCGCGACTGCATTTCCAGAGCAGCCGTACTGCTGAGCGGCGATAGCGATGACAGGTCGAACCTACCCGTCCTAGGGCCGACAAGGATTCCCAACTCTGTTGCGCTGGCCGAGGGCTGGTCGCTTCATGATCTTGGTCGCAGCCAGGAGGCCGTGCAAGTCTTGACCCCCTTGTTTGACTCCACTCCTAAAGGCGCCACGAGGGCACGCGCCCGGATCGGCGCCCGCCTGGCACTGGCGCTGGCCACGGTCCGAGAGATCGACGCGGCATATGAAGTTCTCAAACCGATTCTTGTACAGTTTCCCGAGATGGAGTCGGCAACCATCCGGGGAGATCTTCGCAGACTGACACGCGTTCTCAATCGGTGGAGCGGAGAAGCATCCGTCCAGCGTTTCCTGCCGGAACTGTCAGCCGCTTTGAATCCCGTTTCCAGTTTTGTGAGCATCCCAGCCGGACGCCCCGCGCAAACCATCGAAAGTTCGCACCATGCATGACGTTTTCATTTGCTACCGATCTGGCGATGACGCGTACGCAGCAGCCCTGCTCGACGATCGCCTGAGTGTCGCCTTCGGTTCGCATGCGGTCTTTAGGGCAAGCCGATCCATTCAGCCTGGCGAGAGCTACGCAGAACGCATCGGGCAAGCACTCAGCTCCTGCCGCACAGTTCTGGTGCTGATCGGGCCTACCTGGGTAGACAGGCTCGAGGGGCAGGACCCGAGCCGCACCGACTGGGTGAGGTCCGAGATATCGCGCGCCCTCGTGGCCACAGCTCGTGTGGTTCCGGTGCTACTGAGCCGTACCCCTCGGCTGGAACACGACCGCTTGCCTGATGATATCGCCGAGCTGGCCTACCTGCAGTACCTGCGTTTCGAGCACCGCAGCGTGGATCGTGACGTCGATCAGATCGTCGAGGTGATCGCAGCCGAACGCCAACCCATTCCAGTCCGATAGCCAACCGGCCCTGCGGCCCGATGGGCATCCGCGCAGTACGGATGCCCATCGAGTTCTTGCAGGTAGAAGGCGGTCAGGCGCGGCCGGTGCGGGCGCGGTCGACGACCTCCTCGGTGGTGAGGGGGCTCTTGGGGTGGTGGGTTAGGCAGAGGGGGGTGCGGACCTTGCGGAAGGCGAAGCCCTCGCCCGAGGCGTAGAACTCGCCGGTGCCCAGGCGCGAGATGTCCGGGACGTCGGCGCCCTTGGCGCGGGCCATCTCCCGCGCCGCGTCGATCTGCACCGGCGCGTTGAGCAGCCCGAAGAACTGCGTCGCCGCGTTGCCGGGGATCTGGTTGTGCAGCCCCTTGGGCGCCTGGGTCGCGAAGACCAGGCCCAGGCCGTACTTGCGGGCCTGCGACACCAGCGCCAGCGTGCTCTGCGTACAGGGGGTCGCCCCGCCCGACGGCGCCAGCGTCTGCGCCTCGTCCATCACCAGCAGACCGCCCAGCGGCCGGTCGCCGGCCGGGTGCCGCTTGATCCAGGCGAACAGCGCCATCTGCAACTGGTTGACGAAGCCCTGCCGCTGCTCGTCGGAGGTGAGGCCGACGAAGCTGATCACCGACACCCGGGCGCGCCGCCCCGGCGACGGCGTCAGCAGCACCCCTGGGTCGGCGGCGACGCCCTCGCCGCCGAACAGCGGATCGTTGACCGTGGCGGCGGTCAGGTTCTGCGACATCTCGAAGGCGAGCTTCTCCGCCTCCTCCAGCCGGCTGACCCCTTCGGGCAGCGCCGACAGCATGCCGATGAACGGGTGCAGCCCCCGGCCGCCCTGCACCGCGAACGAGCGGACGGCCTCCTTCAGCACCGCCTGGCTGCGGATCGACTTGGCGGTGGCACCGTCGGCCTTGGCCCGGGGGGCGAGGCTGGCCACGGCCGAGTCGACGGCGGCCCGGAACTCGTCGGCGTCCTCGCGTACCTCCTGGAAGTCCGGCAGCGGCTGGAACGTCAGCGGCCGACCGGCCTCCCAGCGCGGCGTCCACACCACGACCTCGACCGAGTCGTGGTAGGCCGCCGCCCTGGCCGCGTCCCCGTCGCGCCAGCCCGACGGCGGCTGCGGCCACGCGTCGCCGAGGCGGGACAGGTCGTTGTTGGGGTCGAGCACGATCGTGGAGACGCCCTGCAGCGCGCACTCCTCGATCAGGCGCCGGATCAGCACCGTCTTGCCCGAACCCGAGCCCGCGAAGATCACGGTGTGCTTGCGCAGCCACTCCAGCTGCAGCCGCAGCGGGCTGCCGTCTTCGAACCCGTGCCCGAGCACGATCTCGGTGCCGGGCTCGCCCGCGACGTCCGGCGCCGCCACCGTTTCGACCGGCGTCTCGGCCTCGGCCGCCACCGTCTGCTCGGCCTCGGCGGCCGCCTGCTCGGCCTGGGCCAGTTCGGCGCCCACCTCGCCGAGCACGGTACGCAGCAGCATGGTGCGCCCGGCCGGGCGCTGCGAGACCAGCCAGGTGGACAGGCCCGCGTCCCGCTCGGCGAGCAGCTGCCGCAGCGCCGCGAAGGTGCGCAGGTCGTCCTCGTTCATCCGCAGCCAGGTGCCGCCGTCCTCGGTGAACGCCCGCATCGCCTCCCGGGTCTTCGCACCCTTGCTCCAGTCGGCGTCGCGCAGCAGGAACAGCTTGCGCTTGGTGATGCCGCGGCTGAGCCCCGCACTGGTACGCGCCGCGTGGATGCGCGCCAGCGCGGCGATGGGCTGCTCGGACGAGATCGCGCGGAACGACCAGTGCTGCTCGTCCTCGACCTTCTCGTCCAGGATCCGGCGCAGCCGGGCGTGCAGGGCCACCTTCCCGCCCTGCGGCGGATCGAGCTTGAACTGCTCCCCGTACGCCCCCTGCTCCTCGATCCAAGCCGTCAGCCCGGCCGTGAGCAGCTCGTACACCACCTGGTCCTCGGTGGCGGGGCGCAGCGCGCCGGAGATGTCAGCGCCCCGTTTGAGCTGCTCGAACCGCTCCTGCAGCGCACCGTCCTGGACCGGCCGCGGCGGCAGGTCCTGCGGCGGCGGGTCGCCGTCACCGAGCAGGCTCTCCAGCTCGCGTACGACGCCCCGGCGCAGGCAGGACTGGACGTGGTCGTTGATCGTGTTGATCAGACGCCGCGGCGTCATCACCGTGGCGTGGGCGAACACCTCGGGGCGTACGGGCCAGGAGGGGTACTCGGGCACGTACCCGATCTCGCCGAACCGCACCGCGAACCGCTTCTCGACGATGTCCTGCGCGATGTCGGCACTGGCGATGCCCTTGAGCGTCACCACCTCCCGGAACCGGTCCGCCACCGACTTGGTGGCCTGGGTCCGGATCAGCGTCCACGTCGAGGGCAGGCACGACAGCACGGTCAGCGTCCGGCGCGTGCTCTGCCGCAGCGCCATCAGCCCGTCCGCGATGCGGTTGACCAGCATGACCTGGTCCTGGCTCTCGTCGGCGGCGCTGTCGCCGGCGGTGCTCGTCACCGCCTGGGCGATCAGCGTGTCGAGCTGGTCCACCGCGACCACCGACGGCCCGGTCAGCGCGAGCAACTGGGAGATCTCCTGGACCACGAGTTGCGGCAGCTTCGGATCCGGGTGGATGCCCCACGCGTGCCGCTCGCCCTGCTCCAGCTCCTCCATCGACTGCAGGTAGGCGTAGCCGACGTCCTGCGCGGCCGGGTCCCCGGCCGCGAGCAGCACCAGGGCCCGCGCCGTGTGGTGGCAGGCCATGCCCACCTGCTGGTTGTGGCGGCGCAGCGCGCTGACGAACTCGTCCACGTGGCCGCGCTCCAGCAGGCCGTTGCCGGCGACGGCCGCGCGCGCCTGCTCGCCCACCCCGGCCAGGCCGCAGATCCGGTCCAGGAACACCGACAGCTGGCTGCGCTGCTCCAGGTGCGGCCGGTAGAGGCCGTCCAGGAAGGCCAGCGCGGTGCTCTTCCAGAAGTGGCCCCCGTCGAGCAGGCCGACCAGGAAGAAGTAGCCGCCCTTGGCCTGCGTCCGCTCGCGCACCCAGCCGAGCAGGTGGGTCTTGCCCGACCCGGCCTGCCCCTGCATGGCCACCCCCATCGGGCTGCCGTCCGCGCTGCGCTCGGCGTCGTGCAGGCCGTCCAGGATGTACTGGGCGACCTCGCCGTGCAGCGCCTCGACGTGGAAGGGCGAGCTGCGCCAGACGTCGTCGGGGACCGGGGCGACGTCGAACCTCAGCGCGGACAGCGCCCGGCGCTCGTCGTCGTTCATGCGGCCTCGATCGAGAGCAGGTGCTTGTCCTCACCGCCGATGTGGATAGCGGCGGCGCGGTCCTCCGCGCTCATGTTCTTCTGGTTCTCCTCCGGAACCAGCACCACGTCCCGGTGCACGGCCATCGTCATCAGCGCCTGGTCGACCGCGCCCCGGTCGACGTCGGCCAGGGCCGCGCGCAGGTCGGCCAGGCTGACCCAGCCCTGCGGCGCGGTGGCGAGCTTCGCGTACGCGGTGCGGATGCGCTGCTCGACGTCCACCTTCTTCCCGCCCGCCCGCGGCTTGGCGGCGGCCTTCTCCGGCTTGGGCGCCTCGACCGGGGCCGGGCTGGCGGTGAACAGCTCCGGCAGGCTCAGCTCGGACCGCTTGACGTAGCGGTCGAGTGCGCCGAACAGCGCGTGCAGGGCGGGGACGGCGGGGCCGGTGCCCTTGACGTACTCGGCGGTCAGCTCTTCCCGGCACCGCGCCCAGCCCTCGTCGGTCAGCTCGTGCGCGAGGCCTCGGCCGACCTTGCGGCGGGTGGCGAGCTTCGCCTCGACCAGCGCGCGGCTGTCCTCGCCGGTCAGCGAGATGCCGTAGCGCTCGGTCAGCTCGCTGTTGGTGACCTCCCGGGCCTCGGCCATCAGCAGCGTGAGGAAGGCCTTCTGCGAGGGCTTGAGGGTCTTGCCTGCCATCTTCACTCCTTGTGCGCGTCGTTGCGTTTGTTCCGGATGTACCGTTCCAGCTGGGACAGGACCTGATCCAGCTCGGTCAGGACCTGGTTGTTGGTGAAGCGCAGCACCGCGAAGCCGTCGAGCTGCAGCAGCACGTCCCGGCGGCGGTCGTTCTCGAACTTGCGCGGCCCCCGGTGCTCCGGGCCGTCGATCTCCACCGCGCACCGCTCGGCCCGCCACTGCAGGTCGATGATGTAGTGCGGGTACGCCTCGAACCTGCGGTTCCAGATCCGCCCGACCGCCCAGGCCGCCTTCGCCAGGGCCGCCTCCAGCGCCTTCTCGGCGGTGCTGTTCGGATCCGGCCGCCCCTCCACCGGCGGGTACGTCACGGCGCCCGCGGGCGCCACCGGAGCCGGTGCCGCCGGGGTCTGCGCGACCACCTCGGCGACGTGTTCGGGCAGCGGGAAGCGGACCGTCTCGATCCGCTCCGCCGCGGGCAGTGGCGCGCCGGTGAGCCATACGCCGAAGCCGCCGTGGGCGGCCAGCCACTCGCAGGCGGCGCCGAGCACCCGCTGCGCGGGCTGGTCCAGGTCGGCGGGCACCTCCACGACGATCGCGGCCCCGCCGCGGCCGTAGCTGGCGGCCAGCACCTTGGCCAGTTCGGCCGCGCGCACCTCGGGCGCGAACCGGGTCGTGCCGGGGCCGCCGCCGCGCAGTGCCCGTTCGGCGAGCTCGGCCAGGAACGGGCCGAAGTGGCCGGTGGTGGCGGCGAGCTCCACGGCCAGGGCGCGTACGGCGGCGAGCGCGGCTCCGGCGGGGCCGTCGAGCGGTTCGGCGGCGGGCAGCCAGGCGGGGAAGAGCTGGACGGCGACGCGGTCGAGTTCGGCGAGCACGGCGCCGACCTGCTCGGCGGTGGTGCGGGCGGGCCTCGGGTGGTAGACGACCACGGCCGGAGCGGCTGCGGGCAGGGGCCGCAGCGACAGCTCGACGGCGTCGAGGGCTGCGTCGCGCAGGCGGATGACCCGCCCCAGCGGCAGGTCTGCCCAACTCTGCGCCATCAGTTGACTCCCGTACGCGACGACGCACGCGAGTCTGCTCGTGTTCCCCGTGGCCCGCAACCGGATGTTCGGCCGCTTGGCCCGCCAGGGGGACGTGAACTTCACCGGATCGGACTACTCCGGCTTTTGGTCCAATGTGGTTGCGTCCGTGCCCGTTGATCGTTCAAGTTGCCCGGCAATCGGGGGAAAAGGTGGTCGAGATACGCCCGACCGCCCGGCAACTTGCGCGATCTCGGCGGGGCGGGTCAGGACTTCAGCGGGTCGTGGCCCCAGTTCATGAGGGAGAAGCGCCACGGGGTGTCGGCGATGTCGCCCTTCGGGCGCTGGGCCAGGTGGCGGTGGACGTAGCCGACGACTTTGCGCATGTGGGCCAGGTCGTCGTCGGTCAGGTCGTCCTTGCGCCGGCGCAGCAGCTCGACGATGCGTCGGCCGGAGGCGTGCCCGGTGGACTCCCCGCCGCCGCCCTTCTTCTGGCCGACTTCGCGGGAGTCGTCGCCGTGCAGCCACCGGTCCAGCTCGCCCGCGGTCATGTTGACGGCGTCGGCGAACTCGCGGCGGACGTCGTCGCGCTGGTCAGCCTTCATGCTTCAGCGCTCCGGGCTTGTGTACCGCGTCGCGGCCGGACCTGTCGCTGCGTACCCGGTACTGCGGGTCGTCGGGTGCGGCGTCGACGGTGCGGCCCGCGGTCCGGGTGCGCCTGGTGATCTTCTCCTCGACGGTGCCGTGGACGGTCTCGCCGTGCGACCGCCAGGTCACCTTGTCGCCTTTGCGAAGTTTCTTACCATCGGCCATGCCGAGCATTACCCGGGCAGATGACCAGCCGAAACCCGCTCCGAGGGGCGGGGCGAACTCACTCGCCCCGCCCCGTCTCGGCGTACGGCGGCTGCTGCGGACCGGACCGGCCTCCGGCGCGCCTCACACCGCCGGACTGAGCACGGCCGTCGTGGCGTCCGCCGCGCGGGACCGCAGCAGCCGCCGCCGACCCGGGCCGTGGCCGAGGGTGGTGAGGAACTCGTCGATCTGCCCGACGGTCACGCCGGGCATGCAGATGACGTGCGACAGGCGCCCGTCGTCGGCCAGCACCCACCGGCCCAGCCGCCCCGACGGCGGGCTGGGCAGGGTGACCGTGAACGCGTGCGGGTTGCGGTGCGCGTCCCAGCCCAGACGGCACAGCCCCTGGTGGGTGTAGTCGGCCAGCCGCCGCGACGCCTCGGCCCGCTCGCGCAGCCCGTCGAAGCCGACCCGGTTGAGCACCGTCCACAGGATCAGCGGCGTGTGCCCGGAGCGGGAACCGGTGATCGTGGTGTCCGCGCTGCCGGTGTACGACACCCGCGTGTCCGCGTTGCGGTAGGGCGACTGCGCGTACACCAGCACCCCGCAGGGCATCAGCGTGGACAGGAACTTGTGCCCGGACACGACCATCGACGTCGCCCCGGCGGCGAAGTCGAACGCCGGCCGCTGGTCCTCGGGCAGCAGCGCCAGCGGCACCCCCGACAGCGCCGCGTCCACGTGGATGCGCCGCCGGATGATGGCCAGGTCGTCGCAGACCTCCCGGATCGCGGCGACGTCGTCGATCGCCTCGGTCATGGTGGTGCCCGCGGTCGCCACGATCATGGCGGGGCGCTCGCGGCGCCGGGCCAGCTCCCCGGCCAGGTCGGCGACGTCCATCCGGCCGGTGACGTCGGTGCGCACGATGACCAGCTGCAGCTTGAGCTTGCGGGCGGCCTTGGCGACCGAGTAGTGCGCCGCCGCCGAGGTGTAGACGACGATGTCGGGGTACCGCTGCCAGGCCTCGTCCAGGGCGTGCTCGGTGCCCTCGCTGGCGCCGCCGGTGACGTACCCCCAGCAGTCGCGCGGGGCCCGCAGCAGGCCGCCGATGGTCGTGACGACCTCGCGCTCCAGCTCCTTGGTGTGGTTGACGCCGTGCCCCGGGTCGCCCCAGGCGTCGCCCACGTTGTTGAGCAGGTGGCCGGTCATCAGCTCGGCCAGTTCGGGGAAGACCAGGTCCACGGCGCCGGGGAAGCCGATGTCGTAGTGCCGGGAGTGGGCGAGGCGGGCGGTCAGGTCCCGCAGGGTGGCCGCGACCGACAGCGGCGGCGCCGTCGGTCGCAGCGGTGTGACCGGGATGGCCGTCACCCGGCCCTCCTGCGGCCCCGGGCCTGCGCGGCCGCGATGCGCTGGTTGTCGGCCCAGGCCAGGGTGGTCGACAGCTCGTTCATCCAGCGCACGATCTGGCCGTGGTAGTCGTCGGCGATCAGGTTGTCCAGGGCGACCGGGCTCCACTGCATCAGGTGGTGCCCGGGGGCGACCTCGAGGCTGTGCGTGGAGTGCACCTGGAAGGTGTTGAACTCGGCCAGGCCGCGCCGCTCCCCCACCATCACGCTGCCGTCGGTCATCACCACGCGGATGCTGCCCGGCACGTCGGAGTCCCGGTTGACCTGCGAGCGGACCTGGTCCCAGGTACCGGTGTGGGTGTCCAGGCTGCTGACGCCCAGTCCGGCGTAGACGGCCTTGTCGGTCATCGTGTCGTCGCGCCGGTTGGCCAGCGCGAAGCGCACGTCGTAGGGCGGGCGCTGCGCGGCGATGGTCTGGTTGAGCTCGAACAGCAGCCGGGGCAGGTTGCTGACCTCCGGCCCGGCCAGCCAGATCTTCGTCGACGCGGTGAGCAGCTGCCGGTCCCGGCGGAAGGGGTCGGCCTGCTTGTACAGGAACGCCAGCGCGTACGGCGACAGCGGGTCCGAGCGGCGCTTCTCCCACGCGTGCCGGGCGTGCAGGACGTTCATCTTGCGCAGCCGCTGCGCGGCCTGGTGGCGCAGGTCGGCCATCTGGGCCAGGTCCAGCATGGACGCCTCGCCGATAGGGTCGGGCTGCTCGTCCATGCCCTGCGGTCGGTTGCCGGTGCCGGGCTGCGACTGCCCGTATGCGGTCGGTCCCATGTCACAGCTCCAGGGGTTCGAGGCGGTGGTCGCCGACGGTGAGCGGGTTCGGCGTGCCCCGCCCGATCTGCTGGTAGACGCCCGGACGGCTGCGGCGCATGCCGCCGCCCCAGGCCAGGCCGATCACGCCGGCGCCGGCGATGAGCACGGGGATGATCCACGGCCAGCGTGAGCCCTCTGACACGCCCAGCAGCGCGCCCAGGTTGGACAGCATGAACACGATGACGAGGAAGCCGGTCACCGCGCCGAGCGTCGGGGCGACGGTGCGCACCAGGACGGACTCGCGCGAGCCGCCGCCGCGGGCGAAGTAGGCCCGCGCCGACAGCGCCGACAGCACCAGCAGCACCAGCACCGACATACCGCCGATGGTGGACAGCCAGGTGAACATGATGGCCATCGGGTCGGCGCCGACCAGGACGAACGCGGTCACCACGACCGCGGCCACGACCGACTGCACGGCCGAGCCGGCCAGCGGCGCGCCGCCGCGTACGCCGCCGCTGAGCTTGGCCAGCGCGGGCGGCAGCACCCCCTCGCGGGCCAGCGCGAAGACGTAGCGGGCCACGGTGGCGTGGAACGCCGACATGGCGGCGATGACGCTGGTGACCAGCAGGACGGTCGCGACGGTGATGATGCCGGGGCCGTAGACGGTGCCCAGCACGCCCAGCGGGCCCTGGTCGGGGTCGCGGGCGGCGTCGGCGACGTGGTCCGGGCCGACGGCCACGGCGAACGCCCAGGCCGACACGGCGTAGAACAGGCCGAGGAAAGCCACCGTGGCGGCCATGGCCCGGCCCACCGCGCCGTCGGCGCGGGCCTCCTCACCGAAGGCGGGTCCGGTCTCGCCGCCCACGAAGGCGGCCATCGCGAACGCGAGCACGCCACCGATGCCGGGCACGGCCAGCTGCGAGGGCGACCAGGGCGTCATGTCCAGGCCCTCGGCCGGGTTGGCCAGCGCGGCGAGGTCGAACAGGACGATGATGGCGAGCTCGACCGTGAGCAGGGTGCCGAGCAGTTTGGCGTTGGTGACGCCGCGCAGTTGGCCCAGCACCGCGACGATGGCCCAGATGACCGCGGCCCACACCCACCAGGGGCCGCCGACCAGGCCGGACAGCGTGACGGCGCACAGGCCGTACAGGCTGATCTGGATGGCGTTGTAGCCCAGGAGCGCGATGACCGCGCCGGCGACCCCCACCGACGGGTTCAGACCGCGCGCGAGCAGCGCGTAGAACGGTGCCGCGTGCGGCACGTGCCGGGCCATGGCGACGTAGCCGACGGCCAGCAGCCCGACCACGACTCCGATCACCACGAACGACAGCGGCACCGCGACCACGCCGGTGAGGGCGTACATCGCCACGACACCACCGACGAGCACGGTCAGCGGCGAGGACGCCCCGACCGCGAAGACCCACAGCGAGCCGGCGCCCAGCGTCCGGCGTGCCAGTGCGCGCCCCGTCATCGCACCCCCCGGGCCTGTCGTGCCCGGTGCGACGTGGTGCCGCCTCTGACCTTGCCGATTCCGCGCATAGCGGTCCGCCTCCCCAACGTTCTGTCGACCCCACACCCGAGCCAGGTCTCACCCACCGTCGGGCGACGCTGCCCGCGACTGGTGGATGCCTGCCCGCCCCGCAGGCATTTCGATGAAGCGAGCCGACTGTAATCGCTGGGGCACCAGACTGTCATGGGGGTCTAACGTGGACCCCCCATACTGGACAGTCCTCTCAGGACACCATACGGAAACATGCGCAATGCTGCTTCCACCCGCCCGGAGCAGCGGAATGATCGTCGTGGCGGGGCGCGGTCCGACAGGGTCGCGGCGTCCTGCGGCCGAGTGGATTTCACCTGACGCGCGCAGGCCCGCCCCGGACCCGCGCGGTGGCGGGCGGAGCGGGCCTGTCGGGAGGCGGCGGTCAGGCGCCGGGTCGGTTGCGTACGGTGCGCAGCCAGCCGTAGGCGGTGTGCTTGGGGACGTTGTAGTGGTCGGCGATGGCCGGCCCGTTGTCGCCGGTCTGGCGCATCACCGACTCGAAGTCGTCGGGCACCCGGCGGTACACCCGCGCCGAGGTCTTCACCGCACCGCGCTTGGCCGCCTTGCCGGCGGCCGCCTTGGCCGCCGTGGTCTTGCGCGCGCCCGCCTTGGCCGGGGCCGCCTTCGCGGCGGCCTTCGTCACGGTCGCGTTCGCGGGTACGGCCTTCGTGGCGGTCGCCTTCGCCGGTGCGGCCTTGGCCGCAGCCGCCGGTGCGGCCTTCTCCACCGGCTTGAGCTGCGGCACGGGCTCCGCCGGAGCGGAGAACACCGGCATCAGGACACCGCCGTCGGCGGCCGCCGCCGCGATCTTCGGCTCGGCAGCGGGCGTGACGGGCCGGGGCGCCGACGCCGGCGCGGCCGGAGCGCTCTTGGGCACGGCGGCGGCCGCGCTCCTGCCCGCCACCGGACGCTGGACCGGAACGGGCTTGGCGGGCGCCTTCTTCGCGGGCGCCGCGGCCGTGACCGTGCGGACGGGGGCCGCGGGGCGCGCCGGTGCCGCGCCGGGCGCGGCCACCGGGGCGGCGGCCCTGGCTACGCCCACCAGACCGGCCGCACCGTCGCGACCGGACGCAAGCGCGGCGGGCTTCGCGGCCGCGGGAGGCAGCGGGGCGCCGGTCGCGGCCGTCACCGCCCGCACCAGCTGGTTGAGGTCGAGCACCGGCAGCCCGCCCGGGGTCAGCCCCCCGTCGGCGCCGGCGCGCAGCAGCAGCTCGGTGACGACGGCCGAGCTGTCGCTCACCTCTACACGCAGCGTAGTCGTGGCGATGGCTGGATCGTCGGGCGTGATGGTGACGGTGTACGACGTCATCGGTGTGGCCTCCTTACCTGTAAAGCCACTGCGCACGTCCCCGTTTCTGTCGCATCGGCCCCAGTCTGCTGTGCAGAGAAAGCTACGGCAAAGCGCGTGTCACGCCAAGCCGCAGAAGGCGGCGATATCGTCACAGTCGGTAATTCGAGCGGTGTCTCAGTGCTGGTGCTGGCGTTGGCCGAGCCCCATCATGTCCCGTGGAATACACAATCCTTCGGCGATGCGGACAAGCACGTCGTAGTGCTGGACGGTGCGTTTGCCACCGCACACCGCACGCACCGAGTGCTCCTGCATGCCGGTGGCCCGGCTGAGCGCGTTGACGCTCATCCCGCGCGCCCGCAGGAAGTTGAACAGCTTGCCGATGTCGCGGCGGGCCAGCGCGTCACGGAGCGGCTCGCCGTCACTGTCGGCCACCGAAGTCCAGCACCACGACTGTCCGGCCGCGTCCTGCGGCTGCGGTCCCGCGACCAGGGACACGCCCTGCCTGCCCGACTCCACCACCGAGAGCATCGTCCCCACCTCTTTTCCGCCTGGCGGCACACGGACCGGACCCCACAGGTCGCCCCCACCGCCTCAGGCTCGCCGCCGGCCAGCCGCGAACCTCGATCCATTTAGGGGGATAGCGACGGCGATGTCCAGGGGTCGATGCATAGAAATTGATGCGGACGCATCACACCCCGCAGGGGTTGACGCGGGGCCGCCAGCAGGAATTCGACTCAGCCGAGCACCCGGTCCGCCCCGGCGGCGGCCGCGGCGGTTCAGCGCCCTGCCTGCGTCAGCGCCTGCCTGGCCTGGGCGTACGCGTCCAGCACCCGCTGCGCGGGGGCCAGCACCTGCTCCCGGGCGACCCGCTCCACATTGGCGCGCAGCCGCGCGGCGGCCCGCTTGCGCCGGCGTACCGCGGCCAGCCGCACCACCGGCCGTACCAGCAGCGACAGCAGCAGCCCGGCCAGCAGGCCGCCCGCCAGCAGTGCCGTCGGTGTCGGCACCTGCCAGCCCTGCACCGCGACCTGCGGCAGCGGCAGCTGGGGAAGCGCCAGGGCGAACATGGCCCAGCGCACGCCCAGCCAGACCAGCCCGGCCAGCGCCACCAGCGCGAAAATCCACTGCAGCAGGTTGATCACCCGCCACCAGGCCCGGGGCCGGGCCACGCCCAGGTCGGTGCTCGCCACCGCCCGGTCCAGCGCGTCGGGCAGCCCGTCGGCCCCGGAGCGTACGGCCGCGAGCAGGCTGTCGCGCCAGGGCGCCGGCAGGTCCGCCCCGGCGCGTCCGGCGGTGTCGCGCAGGGTCAGCGCCACCGCCGCCTTCTCGGCGGGCGCGGCGGGGCTGATCGAGGTGGCGCCGACCGAGCCCGCCATGCCGGGCGGGGTGTCCCCGGCGGGACCGCCCAGGTGCAGGCGGATCAGCGGGTCGGGGCGCAGCCGGCGGACCCAGCGCAGCGGCGGCCAGCCGGTGCGCTTGCGGGCGCGGTGCACGTACGCCCGCTCGGTGGCGTCGGCGACCAGCGGCACGCCCGCCGCCCGCGCCAGCGCGTCGGTCAGTGGCCGCAGCACCTGCTTGCCCAGCGCATCCTTCGGCAGGTCCGCGGCGACCAGCGGGCCGAGGTCGGCGACGGCGTCGTCCACATCGGCGGCCAGCCGCCGCTGCGCCGCCTGCCGGGCCGCGACCGCCGCGCCGACCGTGTCGGCCAGCGCGGACAGCCCCGGCGGGCCGACGGTGGAACTGGTCAGCACGGGCACGTCGGCCAGGCCGTCGTCGGCGAGCAGGCGGCGCAGGTCCAGCAGGCACACCTGCAGGTCGTCGGCGGACAGCAGGTCGACCTGGTTGAGGTCGACGACGGTGATCTCGCGGTGGCGGTGGAACCGGGCCAGGTAGCCGTGGTGGACGACGCGGTCGGCGTACTTCTGCGGGTGCAGCACCCACACGATCTGGTCGACGACCTTCAGCAGCCGGTCGACCTCGGCCCGGTGCGCGTCGTGCACCGAGTCGAAGTCGGGCAGGTCCAGCAGCACCAGGCCGGACAGGTCCGGGTCGGTGCCGCCGGGCCGGGCGAAGCGCTTGCCCACGCCGAGCCAGTCGAGCAGGTCGTCGGCGGGCTGGTCGCCCCAGACGCAGGCGTGCGCCTGGCCGGTGGTGGGGCGGCGCAGGCCCGCCTGCGACAGCGTCAGCCCGGCCAGGGCGTTGAAGATGCTGGACTTGCCGGTGCCGGTCGCCCCGGCCAGCGCCACCACGGTGTGCGCCCGCGACAGCGCCAGCCGCTCGTCGGCCTTGACGGCCAGGGCCCGCGCGGCGGCCAGCTCGGACTCCGGCAGGTACGGCTGCGCGGCGGTGGTGAACCGGCGCAGCGCCTCGATGCGGTCGTACACGGTGGACGCGGTCATGCCGCCCCGCCCGGGACCGGGTCGGCCTGCCGGGCCGCGCGCACCGCCGAGGCCGCGGCGCGCAGCCGCTGCCCCGCGTCCGGGTCGACGCCGACCGCGGCGAGCACCGCGTGGAACCGCCGCGCCTCCTCGCCGTAGAGGGTGCGCACCCGGGCCAGCAGGTCCTGGCGGGCCTGCTCGGCCAGCCGCCGCACCGCCTGGTCGCCGAAGACCGCCTCCAGCACCTTCTGCGCGGCGATGGTGGTGCCGCCCGCGACCGCGATCTCGGCCCCGGTCGGGATGAACGCGGTGGCCGCGAACGTGGCGACCATCAGGCACAGCCCGAGCGCGTTCACCGCGTACGCGCTGGCCTTGGCCGCGAACAGGCGGTTGCCGGACTCGGTGCGCACCAGCTCCAGCACGCCGCGCTGCCAGTCACGCACCAGCCGGTCGGCGCGGTCGGGCAGGTCCGGCGACGGCGCGGCCAGCTCCGGACCGCCCGGGGCGGCCAGCACCGCCGCGCCCGCCGGGCGGGTGCGCCACGCGGTGACCGCCTGCTCGGCGGCGTCGGCGGCCGTACCGTGCAGGAACGTCACCAGGCCCGACTCCAGCGCCGTCTTGAGCTGCTCGTCGGGCATCGGCTTGCCGGAGACCGCCGCGACGATCCGGTCGCGCCAGCGGCCCACCCTCGCCTGCAGCCCGCGCATGAACTCGCCCGTGCCGACCAGCTCCTGCCACCGGGTCAGCACCTCGCCCCGGAACAGCACCCCGTCGCGCAGCCCGTGGTCGACGGTCAGCTCCGCGTCCCGGTACGCCCGCTCGGCGGCCTCCCGGAGCTCGCCGACCGCCGCGGCCTGACCGTCGGCGCCGGCGGCCAGCCGGTCGGTGGCGGGGACCAGCGCGGCCACCGCCCCGTCGACGGTCTGCCGGATCACCCGGGCCCGCTCGGCCGCCGAGCGGGCCAGCTGGTCCAGCCAGTCGCGCAGCGGCGCGACCGCCTCCGGCGGCAGCAGGCCCTGCTCGTCCAGGCGGCGCTCGGCCACCACGTACAGGCCGATCTCGCCCAGGCCGTGCTCGGCCAGCATCTCCCGCAGGTGCGGCACGACCTCGTCGTCGGCGCCGGACGGCACTCGGTTGAGCACCACCGCCACGGCGGTGCCCCGCTCGCGGGCGGTGGTCAGCAGCTCCCACGGCACCGCGTCGGCGTAGCGGACCGCGGTCGTGACGAACAGCCACAGGTCCGCGGCGGCCAGCAGCTGCTCGGCCAGCGCCCGGTTGGCCTCCTCGACCGAGTCGATGTCCGGGGCGTCCAGCAGCGCCAGGCCCGGGGTCAACGCGGCCGACGTGACGATCACCAGGTCGGTGCCGGGTCCGCCGGGGGTATGGGTACGCCCCAGGCGCGGCAGCAGCTGCGCCTGCCCGAACCAGGTCGCGTCGCCCGGATGGCACACCAGCACCGGGGCCCGGGTCGTCGGGCGGCGCGCCCCGGCCACGCTCACCGGCGCCTGCACCAGGCTGTTGACCAGCGTCGACTTGCCCGCCCCGGTGGAACCGCCGGCCACCGCCAGCAGCGGCGCGTCCAGCCGGGCCAGGCGCGGGATCAGGTAGTCGTCGAGCTGCCCCACGCTCGCCCTGGCCAGAGCCGCGTCGGTGGCGGCGTCAGGCAGCGGCAGCGGGTACGCGACCCCGGCCAGCTCGTCGCGCAGGCGCACCAGCGACGCCGCCAGCCCTGCTCCCGCCTCGCTCATGGGTCCAGCATGCCCAATCCGGGCCCGTTCCATTCACCCAACATGCGAAACCCGCCCCGTCCCGGGTGGGACGAGGCGGGTGCGCCACTTGTCCAGCGGCTCAGATGTTGTTGCTCCAGCCGCGCTTGATGTCCGTGGTCACGCGGGGCTCGCCCACGCGCAGCACGTCCCAGCGGCGGGCGGGCTCTTCGGAAGACTTGAGCGTGACCTGGTCCCCTACGCGCACCTTCGGCTCGACCCAGCACGTCAGATAGCGCCCGCTCGACCTCAGATCCACCTGTACCAGCATCGTCGTCATGCAAGGACGGTAGCCGCGCCCCGCCGCCGGACGCAGCCGATTTATCGCCGGCTACTGCCCGTCGCGCAGGGCGGTCCAGGCGTTGCGGGGGTGGTCGTCCCAGGGCAGCCACAGCATCGGCTGGCTGTCGCGGCAGGACGCCTCCACTTCGGCCTCCCACGGCCAGCGGCCCGACCGGTCCGGCCACACCAGCTGCAGCATCGGCGGGACCTTGCCCTGGTAGAAGCCGACGGCCTGACCGAACAGGTCGGCGTACCAGCTGAAATGCACCTTGCGCACCGCGACCGGGACGCCGCGCAGGATCTCGTCGCTGTCGCGGCCGTCGACCAGCGTGCCGCCGTCGCGGACCAGCCGCCCCGCCACGTTCACGATGTCCATCGCCTTCTCCACCGGCAGCCCGAACACCGACACCTCGGGGCGGCCCAGGCTGTGCCACAACCCCACCGTGTACGCCCACCCCGGCGACTGGTCGTCGGCGAGCACCCCGGCCGCGTGCCAGCCGTACTCACCGACATGGTCCACGACCGTCTGCCGGTGTGCTTCCAACTCCTCCCCCGAGGGCACGCACAGGCGGCATGAACAGGGCCGGGACAGATCAGGCTGCATCGGCGCATCGTATCCAGCCGTCGGTGCCGGGACGCCGCCGCGTCGGGCGGCGCCCCGGCCCGGCTCACCCGTGCTCGATCGGCAGGGTCTGCGATCCACCCGCCGCGTACGAGGGAGGCAGGTGGCTGCAGTTTCGGGGAAAGTGCAGGAATCTTGGGCGCCTTTCCTGCACTTTCCCCGAAACTGCACGAACCCGCGACGCGGGCTGCGGGGCCGCACGTCCCGGTCAGGGGGCGACGGCGAGCAGGGAGATGCGGTCGTTGAGGGAGGTGCCTACGAAGGGGTGGTCGCCCACGGTGTACAGGCGGCAGGTGCCCAGCCGCTCGCGGTCGTGTTCGCAGGCGACGGCGCGGCCGGAGCGGACCTTGAGGGAGCTGGCGGTGTCGTTGCCGACCTTGCCGAGGTCGGCGGCCGGGTACCAGCCGGGGCCGAACGCGGCGGAGGCGCCGTTGAGGTCGCGGTCGGCGTAGGCCAGGACGGAGTCGCCGCTCGCGCCGCCCGGGTAGACCGCGAGCAGGGACACGGCGTCGTTGAGGCGGCCGTCGGACAGGTCCCGGTCGCCGGGGCCGTACAGGCGGCACAGGCCGAGGTCGCCCTGTCCGATGAGGTCGGTGCGGTCGTCCGCGCACGCGATCACGCGGTAGCCGTCGGCCACGCGCAGTGCGGTGACCGCGTCGTTGCCGACCTGGGACAGCTCGCCGGCCAGCGCCTGGTGGATGCCGGGGCCGAAGGTCTGGCGGAGTCCGGCCATACCGGCGTCGCTGGTCGCGGTCAGCGCGGGACCGCCGACCGCGACCAGCGAGATCCTGCGCTGCAGGTCGTCGCCGACGCCGCTGTGCCGGCCGGGTCCGAACAGGCGGCACAGCCCGAGGTCGGCGTCGCTGCCGGCCGACACGCTGTCGCGGTCGCAGGCCACCACCCGGTAGCCGTCCTCGACGGCCAGCGAGGAGATCGCCGCCCCGAGCCGGTCGAGCGCGCCCGTGGCCGCCTCGAACCCGCCAGGCCCCAGCGGCAGGTCCGCGCCGGTGAACCCCGGCCCCTGGTACGCGGTGGCGCCCGCGTGGCGGGCGGGGCCGCCGTACACGGCCAGCAGGGAGATCTTGTCGTCGAGGTCCCTGCCCACGGAGTCGTGGCCGCCCGGCCCGAAGATGCGGCACCGGCCGAGGTCGCCCTCGTCGACCCGGCCTTCTCCGCCGCCCTCGACGCAGCCCACGGCCCGGTAGCCGGGCGCCACCCGCAGCGAGCTGATCGCGTCGTTCCCCACGGTGCCCAGTTCGCCCCGGGCGTTGTCGAACACGCCCGTGCCATACGACTGCCAGTCGCCGCCGAACGCCCGCCCCGAGTACGCGACCAGCGGCGGTGTCGCCGCGCCGGGCAGCGCCGCCGCCCGGCCGACCGGTGCCGCCCCGGCCTGCGCCCAGGCGAACGCGACCAGGATCGCCGCGCCCGCCGCCAGTGACTGCCGTGCCCGCATCTCAGACCCCCTCAGCCGGTGGAGTCCAAAATGCCCGTTAAGTGGTGTACGCACAATGCCTGGACGCCGGACTGTCACGCGCGCGAGGGCGATTGACCCCCGCGCGGGTGACCGTCCGGTCAGGCCGCCAGCTCCGCGTCCGCACGTACGGTGACCAGCCGCAGCACCCGCCCCGCGACGGCCAGCTCGTCGGCCGGGATGCCGCCGTAGAGCCGGGTGGTGACCTCGGCGACGCCCGCGCCGATCCGCCGGTACAGTTCGGCACCCGCGGCGGTCTGGGCCAGACCCCGGTCCCCGCCGCCCGCGATCAGCCCCGCGCCGACCAGCCGCTCGACCACGGCGGCGGCCTCCACCTCGCCGATCTTGAGTCCGGCGGCCATCCGGGCAGCCAGCGCCGCATGCGGCACCGGCTCGGCGCCGTCCGCGGTCAGGTTGAGCAGCACCCAGCCGTGGAAGTCGGTTCCGGCCCGGTCGAGCAGCCGGTCGAGGACGGCACGGGTGGCCCGTTCGGCCTGGCCGAGGATCTGTCCATTCAGCGTGGTCATGCTTGCTCCTTCGGGTCCAACTGCACGTCGAGCAGGAGATTCAGGTCGCGTACGAACGCGGCGGCGCGCTCGCCCGCAAGCCCGCCCAGCGGGGCGAGCAGTCGTTCCTGGAGGTCGCGGACGACGACGACGGCCCTGGCGGTCACGTCGCGACCCTGATCGGTCAGGTTCAGCCGCACGGCGCGGCTGTCGGCGGGGTCGGGGGCGCGGTCCACCAGCCCGGCGGATTCGAGGCCGCGGGCCAGTTTGGAGATGTAGAGCGGCTCCAGGCCGGTGTGGTCGGCCAGGCGGCGCTGGCTGGGGCTCTCGCCCGCGTGATGCATGCCGTAGAGGGACGCGAGCACCGAGTACTGCGCATGGGTGAGGCCGAGGGGCGCCACCGCCCGATCCACCGCGACCCTGAGCTTCATCGACAGCCGCCAGACCAGGAACCCCGGCGTCGCTATCCGCATCCGCGCTTCACTCACGCCGTTTAATGTACATGGCTACTATCGCCATGGCTAGTATTTCTCGGCTCCGAGACCCGCCCGGGTCCACCCCTGAGCGAACATCGAGGTTGAAGGACCGAAACGGCGATCATCCGTCCGCAGCGCCCCGATGGTCAGCACCTGCGGTCGAACCCGGCCGCTCGAACCCATCCGATGACCGCAACCAACGATCATCGAGCCACGGCCGCACAAGATCACCCTCAGCGGTCACCACCTGCACCACAACCCCGAACCGACCGCCTCGGCCTCCCGGCCCAGGCGCGTCACCACCGGAGTCGGCCGCGCCACGCCGAAACTCGCCGCGCCAGCTTCATGATCGGCGTGTGTCCTGGGTGGGACGTGATGATCGGCGCTTGGGGTCGGGAGGTCGCCCTGAAGTCCACTCAGTGACCACAGGCCGCGATCATCACGCCCGCAGGCGCTGGAGACCGGCGCTCGCGGGCGTAGCGCCGAGACCAGTGCAGCCTCATGATCGGCCTTCGCGGTCAGAACGTCGCCCCGACGTCCACCCCGTGGCCGCAAGCCGCGATCATCACGCCCGCAAGCGCGGGAGACCTGCGGTTGCCGACGTGATGAGGGCGGCTGAGGGCAGGGTCAGCCGGTGATGCGGGCGGCGGCGAGTTTGCCGGAGATCAGCACCATCGGCACGCCGACGCCGGGCGTGGTGCCGGAGCCGGTGAAGACCACGTTGGACAGCGACGGATGCAGGTTCCGGGGCCGGAACGGGCCCGACTGGGTCAGCGTGTGCGCGGCGGCGAACGGGGTCCCCGCCGCCATCCCCGCGTCGGCCCAGTCGGCGGGGGTCACCACATGCCGACTGCGGATGCCGTCGCCGAAGCCGACGTACCCGCGCTGCTCCAGCACCTCGACCAGCTCGTCGGCGTACGACTCGGCCAGCCCGCCGCGCCAGTCCTGCCGGCCCGTGGCCAGGTTCGGCACGGGCGCGAGCACGTAGTAGGTGTGCCCGCCGGCCGGGGCGACGCTCGGGTCGGTGCGGCTGGGGTTGGTGACCAGCAGCGACGGATCGCTCATCAGCCGCCCCTGGTTGATCACCTCGTCGAACGTCGACCGCCAGGCCCGCCCGAAGTGGATGTTGTGATGCCCGGCCTTGGCGTACCCGCGGTCGGAGCCGACGTGCATGACGACGCAGGAGGGCGAGTAGCGCAGGCGGCGGCGCGGGGCGGCGGCCCCGGTGACCAGGGCATGCGCGGCGGCGGTGTCGGGGTTGAGGACGACCGCGTCGGCCGGGATCCGCTCGCCGGAGGTGGTCACCACGGCGGTGGCGCGGCCGCCGCGCGACTCGACCCGGGCCACCTCGGTGCCGTACCGCATGACCACGCCGTGCTTCTCCCCCGCCGCGGCCAGGGCGCGCGGGACGGCGTGCATGCCGCCGTGCGGGAAGTAGACCCCGGCGACGGAGTCCAGGTAGGAGATCACGGTGTAGACGGCCAGGGCCTTGTGCGGGGACAGGCCCGCGTACATGGCCTGGAAGGAGAAGATGCGGCGGGTGCGGGGGTCCTTCAGGAAGTGGTCGATGCGCGACTGGAGGCGGCCGAAGGCACCGGCGGCGACCAGCCGCAGCAGGTTGGCCGTGAGCAGGTCGCGCGGGCTGTCGAAGTTCCGGTCGATGAAGTCGTTGCGCTCCAGCTCCCACAGGCGGCGCGCGTACGCGACGAAGCGCAGGTATCCGTCCGCCTCCGCCCGGCCGCACACCGTCGCGATCTCCTCGGCCATCCGCGCCGGGTCGGCGATGACGTCGAGCTTCGACCCGTCCGGGAACCAGGCCCGGTAGGCCGGGTCGAGCGGGGTGAGGGTGAGCCAGTCGGCCAGCTCCTCACCGACGGCGGCGAACGCCTCGGCGATCAGTTCGGGCATGGTCAGCACGGTCGGGCCGGTGTCGAACTCGTACCCGTCGCGCAGCAGGCGCCCGGCGCGGCCGCCCGGTTCGGCCTCGCGTTCCAGCACGGTCACCTGCCGCCCGGCGCCCGCCAGGTGCAGCGCGCAGGCCAGTCCACCGAGTCCGGCGCCGACCACGACCACGTGCTCGCTGGGTCCGCTGACGGTACGCATCCCCGCCTGCTCCTTCCTCGTGCTCATGCCGCGCGCCAGGCGACCGCGGCGGCCAGCTCGCCGAGCCCGTCGCGGACGGCCTCTGGCATCGGCGCGGACCCCAGCGCGGCCCGAGCGTCGGCGACCCGCTCGCCGATCATGTCACTGAGCTGCTCGGCCGCGCCGGTGACCCGCACGGCGGCGGCCAGCCGGCCCACGTCGGGGCGGGGTGCGGCCAGGATCGCGTCGAGTTCGGCGGCCTGGGCGGGGGTGGCGCGCTGCCGGGCGAGCAGCAGCAGCATGGTGGGTTTGCCGAGGTCGTCGCCGACGGGCTTGCCGGTGACGGCGGGTTCGCCGTACAGGCCGAGCAGGTCGTCGCGCAGCTGGAACGCCTCGCCGACGGCCAGGCCGTAGCCGGTGAAGGCGCGGCCGAGCGGCCCGTGCGCGAAGGCGGCGCCGCCGGATCCGGCCAGCGCGGCGCCGAAGTGCAGCGGCCAGGTGGCGGTGTAGCCGGCGGTCTTGAGGCGGGCGGTGCGCAGGGCCCGCTCGGGCGACCAGGTGCGGGCGCAGTCGCCGAGCACGTCGAGGAACTGGCCGGCCACGGCCTCGATCCGCATCCGGTCGTAGGCGGCGCGGGCGGTGGCCAGCACCGCGGCGGGTACGTCGGCGCGGGCCATCAGCCGGTCGGCCCAGACCAGGCACAGGTCGCCGACGAGGATCGCGCCCGCGTCGCCGAACCGGTCGGCGTCGCCGCGCAACCGCTGGGCGGTGTGCGTGGCGGCCAGCTGCCGGTGGGCCGTGGGGCGGCCGCGCCGGGTGTCGGAGCGGTCCATGACGTCGTCGTGGACCAGCGCGAACGCGTGCAGCAGTTCGAGGGCCGCCAGCGCGGGCAGGACCCGGTGCAGCGGGGCGTGCGGCCCGGCGGCGCTGCGCCAGCCCCAGTACGCGAAGAGCGGACGCACCCGCTTGCCGCCGCCCAGCACCGCCGCGCGGGCGGCCGAGACCAGCGGCTGCAGGGCCGGGTCGACCGCCATCAGGGCGGCGCTCTCCTCCCGGACGAAGTCGGCCAGCACGCGCTCGACGGCGGCGGGCAGCTCGGCCGGACCGGGTACGGCGGCCGCGCCATGGCCGTTTTCACAGGTCAACGGCCCGGAAGCAGCGAGCATGGAGGCAGGAGCGGAAGAGGTGTCGTTTGCCACGGGGCCAGACTAGCGTAGAGTCGAAGTTGCGTCGATTACTGAGTCGATTTGGGGAGGGCTTCGTGGAGCCGCAATTCGCGGAGGCGGAACTCGCGGCGGCGTACGCCCGCTGCCGGGACCTGCACCGACAGCACGGCCGCACCTACTACCTGGCTACCCGGCTGCTGCCGGCCTGGAAACGGCCGCATGTGCACGCCCTCTACGGCTTCACCCGCCACGCCGACGAGATCGTCGACCAGACCGAGGCGCTACCGCCCGCCGAACGGGCCCGGCTGCTGCGCGACTGGTCAGACCGGTTCGTCGCCGGGCTGCACGGCGCCCGCACCGACGACCCGCTGCTGCCCGCGGTGCTGCACACCATCGCCGCGTTCGACCTGGACCGCGCCGACTTCGCCTCGTTCCTGCACTCCATGGCCATGGACCTGGAGATCGCCGAGTACGCCGACTACGACGCGCTGCTGGAGTACATGGAGGGCTCGGCGGCGGTGATCGGCACGATGATGCTGCCCATCCTCGACCCGGCCGACCCGGCCCAGGCCCGCGAGCCCGCCCGGCAGCTGGGGCTGGCGTTCCAGCTGACCAACTTCATCCGCGACGTGGCCGAGGACCTGGACCGGGGCCGGGTCTACCTGCCGCAGGAGGACCTGCGTCGATTCGGGCTCAGCACCGCCGACCTGCACCTGTGCGCCCAGCGCGGCACGTCGACCACAGCCGTACGCGAGCTGGTCCGGTTCGAGATCGCCCGCGCACGCGAGCACTACGCCCTGGCCGCGCCCGGGGTGACCATGCTCGCCCCGACCTCGCAGGCCTGCATCCGCACCGCGTACCACCTGTACGCGGGCATCCTCGACGAGGTGGAGGCGGCCGACCACGACGTGTTCGCCCGCCGTGCCGTGGTGCCCAACCGGCGCCGCCTGGCGGTGGCCGCCCGCTGCCTGCTGACCCGGCCCGGCACGCCCGTCACCGCGCCGCCGGTGCTGGACCCGCAGCCGGTGCCGTGATGGATCCGCTGCGCTACCTGCTGATTCTGCTCGCCTGCCTGGCCGTGACCCTGCCGCTGGAGCTGCTGCTCGGCGCCCGCGTCTACCGCCGCCCGCGGCGCCTGCTGGCCGCGCTCGCCCCGGTGGTGGCGCTGTTCGTGCTGTGGGACCTGGCCGCGGTCGCGCGCGGCCACTGGTGGTTCGACCCGCGCTACACCACCGGCGTACGGCTGCTCGGGCTGCCTGTCGAGGAGTGGCTGTTCTTCGTGGTCGTCCCCCTCTGCGCCCTGCTGACCTACGAGGTCCTCGGCCGCACCCGCCACCTGCTCCGGTTGGGAAGGGGCCCTTCTACTACGGAAAGCGATAAGAAGGGTCCCTTCCTTTCACCGCAGGCGGGGGGCGGGCGTGGGCGGTGAGTACACCGTCGCCGCGATAGCGGCGCCGCTGGCGGTGGTGGCGCTGGAGTTGTGGGTGCTGCGGACCGGGCTGCTGCGCAGCGCGCGGTACTGGCTCACCATGGCCATCGCGTTCGCGTTCCAGGTGCCCGTCGACGGCTGGCTGACCAGGCCGGACGCGACCGTCGTGCACTATGACGACGCGGCGATCTCGGGGCTGCGGGTGCCGTGGCACATCCCGGTCGAGGACTACGGGTTCGGGTTCGCGCTGATGACGCTGACGCTGCTGCTGTGGCTGAAGCTGCGCCCGGCCCGCGCCGCCGAACGGGGCGCCGATGACTGAGCCGAGCCTGCTCGGCGGTCTGCTGCGAACGGGGTTCGACCGGATGGTGCGGCGCGAGCTGCGCGGGGTGTACCTGCGCGGCGGGCTGCCCGTCGGCCCGTTCGTCTGGGCGGCCAACCACCACAGCTGGTGGGACCCGTTCGTGGCCTCGGCGGTGCTGCGCCGGGCCGGTCGCCCCGCCTGCCTGCTGATGCTGCAGGAGAACCTGGACCGCTACCGGTTCTTCCGGCACGCCGGCGTCTTCGGCAGCGCCGAGCTGGCCACCGGCCTGCGGCTGCTGGCCCGGGGCCGCACCCTGGTCATCTACCCCGAGGGCGAGCTGCGCCCGGCCGCCCCGCCCGGCCCGCTGTCGCCCGGCGCCGCCTGGTACGCCGAGCGCGCCGGGCTGCCCCTGCTGTCGGTCGCGGTCCGGGTGGTGCTGCGCGGCCACGACCGGCCGGAGGCGTACGTGTCGTGCACGGCGGTGCCGGGCAAGGGCAGGGTCGCCGACACCACTGAGCTGCTGGCCGAGACGCTGGCCGAGGACCTGGCCAACCTGGACGGGCAGCTGGCCGTGGCGGACCCGCGTACGCCGCTGGCCGGGTTCCGGCGGGTGGTCGCCGGGCGGGCCGGTCGCGACGAGCGGATCGACCGGCTGACGGGGGCGCTGCCGTGGCGGTCGTAGGCACCCTGGTCGCGGCGTTCCACCTGGCCAAGACGGCGGGGCTGGTCGCCAACGCGCGGTCGTTCCCGGTGCTGCGGCTCGGGCAGCGGGCGCCGGGGCGGCCTCGGACGTCGCTGCTGGTGCCCGCGCGCGATGAGGCGCGGCGGCTGCCGTACACGATCCCGGGTCTGCTCGCCCAGCCCGCCGAGGAGATCCTGATCCTCGACGACGGCTCCACCGACGACACCGCCGCGATCGTGCGCGGCTTCGCCGACCCCCGGCTGCGGCTGCTCACCGGCACCCCCCGGCCCGACGGGTGGATCGGCAAGAACTGGGCCTGCCACCAGCTCGCGCAGGCCGCCACCGGCGACCTGCTGGTGTACGCCGACGCCGACGTCACCCTGCGGCCCGGCGCCCTGGACGCGGTATGGGCGCAGCTGCGCCGCCAGCGCGCCGACGTGTTCAGCGTGTTCCCGCGCCAGCAGACCGGCACCCTGGGCGAGCGGATGCTGGTGCCGCTGATCGACGAGAACCTGCTCGCGTTCCTGCCGCACCAGCTGCTGGACCTGCCCATCCGGGCGGCGGCGGTGGCCAACGGGCAGCTGCTGGCGTTCCGCCGGGCGGCGTACGAGCACGTCGGCGGGCACGCGGCCGTCGCCGACCAGATCGTGGAGGATCTGGAGCTGGCCCGGCTCAGCCGCCGCAAGGGCCTCAAGCTCGGGCTCGCGCTGGGCGGCGACCTGATCAGCACCCGGATGTACGACGGCTACCCGGCCACGGTGCGCGGCATGGGCAAGAGCATGCGGGCCGCGCACGGCGGCAGCGACCTGGTGCTGGCGGCCAGCGCCGCGTTCAACGTCACCGCGTACACGGTGCCGTGGCTGCTGTGGCGGCGCGGGGCGGCGTGGCGGGTCGCGGCGGTGCTCGGCCTGGCCGAGCGGTTGCTGGCCAACGCCAAGACCGGGCGCGGGGCGTACGCCGAGGCCGCGCTGGTGCCGTTCATCGCCCCGGCCGCGCTCCCGGTTTACGCCGTCGCGCTGCGGCGCACCGCCGTCTGGAAGGGACGCCGCTACCCGTGACCGCGCTACTGGCCCGATCGACCCCGGTCCGGCTGCCCGCCCCCGCGACCACGCCGGTGTTCGGGCACCTGTGGCGGTGGACCCGTGACCCGGTGCGCCTGCTCACCGAGGGCGCCCGGACCGGGCCGGTGTTCCGGCTGCGGCTGTGGCGCCCCGCCGTGGTCGGCTACCGGCCGGAGTGGAACCGGGCCGTCCTCGGCGACCTCGACACGTTCCGCAGCCGGGGCAGCCTGAGCGGGCTCACGCCGTACCTGTCGGCGGGCGTCGTCTACACCGACGTGCCCGCGCACGACCCGAGGCGGCGCGAGCTGAACCCGCACTTCCACTCGCGCGGCCTGGCCCACCTGCAGACCCGCCTGGCGGAGGCGGCGGCCGCGCGGCTGCCCGAGAGCCCGTTCGAGGCGCTCGAATGGGCCGGGCACACGGTGCGGCGGATGCTGAACGCGGCGTTCTTCGGCGGCGCGCTCGACGAGCGGCTGCTGGCGGCGTTCCTGCGCCCGCTGGAGCGCCCGGTGCCGGGCCCGATGCTGCCCCGGCCGCTGCTGTTCCGGCGCCTGGACGCGGCGATCGCGCGGGTGCTGGCCGACCCGCCCGAGGGCAGCCTCGCCGGCGCGCTGTCCGGGATGGACGACGCGGTCGCCGAGACGAGGGTGGCGCTGGCGGCGGGGTACGACACCACGGCGCATACCCTCGCGTGGGCGCTGTGGCACCTGGCCGGCGCGCCCGAGTGGCGCACCGCGCAGGCGCTGCCGCTGGTGCTGGACGAGATCCTGCGGCTGTACCCGGCGGGGTGGCTGGGCAGCCGGATCACCTCGACCGACACCGAGGTGGCCGGGGTGCCGCTGCGCGCGCGCACGCTGGTGCTGTACTCGCCGCTGCTAACCCACCGCGATCCGGACCTGTGGCCGCACCCGGACGAGTTCCGGCCGCAGCGCTTCGCCGACGGCGGCCGCCCGGCCTGGGGGTTCCTGCCGTTCAGCGCGGGCCGCCGCACCTGCCTGGGCGCCCACCTGGCCCGCGCGATGCTGCTCGCCGCCCTGACCCCCTGGTGCGACGGCCCCCTCACGCAGGTCTCAGGCAACCCGACCCCCACCGCCGCGATCGCCCTCCGCCCCGTCGGCCCCCTCCTCCTCACCCGCCGTCGTTAGGGGCAGTTTCGGGGGAAGTGCAGGAATCTTGGCGTCCTTTCGTGCACTTTCCCCGAAACTGCACGCTGCCCGCGTAGCGTCGCGGGGGTGCTTGTCGTGGTCATGGCGGATACGCACCTGCCGAAGCGGGCGCGGGACCTGCCCACACCGCTCTGGGAGGCGGTCGACCGCGCCGACGTGGTGGTCCGCGCGGGTGACTGGGTGGATCTCGCCGCGGCCCACCTGAGCAGCGCGCTCCGCACAGCCCCGGCGAGTGGTCGTTGCCGTCGCCGGGGCGGGCCGGTAGGGTCCGCTGGCGCGCGGCGCCGCTGATCGGGTGCCGCCGACAGGAGGCATGGACATGACGACTGGCGTGGTCTTCCCCCTCAGCGACGGCACCGACCGCAGCACCTCCGCGCTCGGCCGCGCCGTCGTCGCCGACGCGCTGCGGGCCGCGGACCCGGTCGGAGCCCGCGCCGCCGACCATGAGACGAACTGGCGCGCCGACTACCTGGTGCACTTCCGGCGGCTGGTCGAGGCCGGGCTGGGCTCCGGCGACACCGCGCGGGCCGTCGCCGCGGCGGGGCTCGCCTCGCTGCACGACCGGATGCGGGTGGCCGACCCCGACGGCACCGAGATCGGGCTGCGCGAGGCGTTCGACGCGAAGCCGGGCGCCGAGCTGGGCACGGCCGTGGTCGCCGGGGACGGCCCGGTCGACCGCGAGCTGTCCCTGCCGTACCGGGGCGAGCGGCTGCGCGGGGACGCTCTCCTGCGGCGCCTGGACGCGTGGACCGAGGCGGGCGTGATCGAGCCGGGCTGCGCCGAGGCGGTGCGCGCGGTGCAGGCCAATCCGGACTGGCTGGACCTGTCCGACCTGCGGGTGGCGGTGCTGGGCGCGGGCGCGGAGATGGGGCCGACGCGGTCGCTGCTGCGCTGGGGCGCCGACGTGGTCGCCGTCGACCTGCCCCGGCCGGGCCTGTGGCGCGAGCTGCTGGAGGCGGTACGCCGCTCCGGCGGCCGGGTGCACCTGCCGGTGCCCGCCGGGTACGACGGCGGCGGCGACGTGGCCGAGGTCGCGGGCGCGGACCTGCTGCACCACCTGCCCGCCGTCGGCGCCTGGCTGCGCGGGTTCGAGGGCCGCCTGGTCGTCGGCAACTACGTCTACGCCGACGGGGCGGTCAACGTCCGCGTCTGCACCGCCGTCGACGCGCTGACCGAGCACCTGCGCGCCCACCGGCCGGACACGGCCCTGTCGTTCCTGGCCACCCCGACCGACGTGTTCGCCGTCCCGGCCGATGCGGTGGCGCGGGCCGAGCGCAACTACCACGAGTCGTCGCTGCTGCGTACGCTGCGCGGGCCGCTGCGGATGGTGTCGGCGGGGCGGCTGCTGCGGCGCAACTACGCCCCCGGCGCCGACCCGGGCGTCTGCGACAGCCTGGTGGCCCAGCAGGGGCCGAACTACGCGCTGGCCAAGCGGCTGCAGCGGTGGCGCGCGGCGGTGGCCCGGCAGCAGGGCGCCACGGTCAGCTTCAAGGTGGCCCCGCCGACCCGGACCCGGTCGGTGGTGAAGAACAGGGTGCTGGCGGCGGCGTACGCGGGGGCGCCGGCGTTCGGGGTGGAGATCTTCGACCCGGCGACGAGCAACACGCTGATGGCGGCGCTGCTCGTGCACGACCTGCGCAACCCGCCGCCGGTGCGCGAGCACGTGTGGCAGGAGGAGGCCGACGGGGCGGCGCACGGCGGGCTGTGGCGGATGCCGTACGCCCCGCGCAGCGCCCTGGGCCTGGCCGCCCTGCTCGGCCTCGGCGGCGCCCGCGGCTGAGCCGCCGCCCGACAGACGCCGGAGCCCGGCACCGGATCAGGTCCGGTGCCGGGCTCCGCTGCTCATCCGCTCGGGCGAGCCCAGGTCACTCCGCGTCGGCGGCGACCATCTCGTCGCGCGACTGGCGGTGCGGCAGCTCCTCGTACCCGCGCTGCGGCAGCTCGCTGAACGGCTGGCGCTGCGGCAGCTCGTCGTGCGGCTGGCGCTGCATCGGCACCTGCAGCTCCTCCTCCTCGCGCCGGGCGTACTCCTCGCGCCGGGCGTGGCGGCTCAGCGGCTGCTCCTCGGCGGCGTCGCTGTCCTCCGGGAAGTCGGCGAACTCGGCGACCTCCTCGGCCAGCTGCTCGACCGCCTCCTGCACCTCCTGCATGGCGTGCACCGGGGACGGGTCCTGCAGGTCGCGGGGCACCACGCGCGGGTACTCGCCGGTCTCGGCCGAGCCGGTGGCGGCGGCCATGACGGCCGCGGCGGCCAGGTTGGCCACCCGCTCCGCCTCGCGCTGCACCCGGGCCCGCACCGCGAGCGCGTGCCGCTCGGCCGAGTCGGCCTGGCGGCGCGCCTCCTCCAGGCGGGTCATCTCCGCGCCGAGCTCCTGGCTGACCTGGCTGTGCCGCTGCTGCAGCTGGGCGACCTCGCGCTCGGCGGCCGACCCCTCCTGGCGGGACTGGGCCAGGCGCTGCTGGGCGATGTCCAGCTCGGCCTGCAGCTGGGCCAGCGCCTGGCGGCGGGCCCGGATCTCCTGCTGCACCACGGTCAGCTGCTGCTGGTGCGCGGCGGTCTGCTCGTCGGCCCGGCGGCGCAGGTCGGTGGTGTACTGCTGGGCCTCGGCGTGCAGCGCCGCGTTCTTCTGGTTCGTGGCGGTGCGCTGGGCGGCCAGCTCCCGCTCGGCACCGGCGCGCAGCTCGGCGATCTCACGCTCGGCGTTGGCCTTCCACTGCGCGACCTCCTGCTGGGTCTGCGCGTGCGCGGCCTCGACCTCCTGCTGCACCCGCAGGCGGGCGGCCTCGACCAGTGCGTCGGCCTCGGCGCGGGCGTGCTCCATCTGCTGGGCGCTGACGTCGTTGATGCGCTTGGCCTCCTGCTCGGCGCGCTCGTTGGCGGCCTCGCTCTCGGCGCGCAGCTTCTCGGCGTGCTCGCGGGCCTCGGCCAGCAGCTTCTCGGAGTCGGACTTGTGCGCCGCCATCTGCTGGGCGGTCGTGGTGGTGATCGCCTCGGCCTGCTTCTCGGCCAGGTCCAGGATCTGCTCGACCATCGGGCCGAGGTCGCGGAACGAGGCGCGCTCGACCTGCGTGGGCTTCTGGCGCAGCTCGGCCATCTCCAGCGACAGCTGCTTGTACTGCGAGGTCAGGTCCTGGATGCGGGCGAACGCCCGGTCGCGCTCGGCCGACAGGGTCGAGATCTCGCTGTCGGCGCGGGCGACGAACTGGTCGACCTGGCGCTTCTCGTAGCCGCGCATCGCGACGTCAAAGGCCGGACGCGCGGACACGTGGTCACGTGTTGCGTACGGTTCCTCACCCTGGGACATTGCGTCAACCTCTCCATACGACCACGACGCCCGGCGCGGATGCCGCACCGGAGGGCATTATGCGTCCCGGCCGGGGGAAAGTACCAGCCGCCTGCGCGTTCGCAACGAATCCGGTACACCTGGCCGATGCCCTAACAGGATGATCCGGACATTACGCACCTGCGACGCGCGGCGGGCGCGCGTGTGATCTTGCAGTTTCGGGGAAGGTGTTGGAATCGGGGCTCGGATTCGCGCACTTTCCCCGAAACTGCACACAACGCCTCAGTGCTCGACCAGGCGGCGCAGGACCGGGCGGGCGGCGGCCACCGCGTCGGCGCGGGTGTGCGCGGGCAGGGCCCGGGCCAGCCACAGGCTGGCGAAGCCGTGCGCGATGGACCAGCCCGCCAGGGCGGTGCTCTCGGCGTCGGACCGCTCGCCGGCCACCGCCTGCGCGCCCGCCCGCAGCAGCGCGCCGGCCCGCTCGCGCGCATCGGTGACGGCGTCGTCGTCGGGCCGGTACAGCGCGGGCTGGAACATCACCGTGAAGTGGGCCGGGTGCTCGGTGGCGAAGCCGATGTAGGCCAGTCCGGCCTCCAGGAAGCCGGGCTCGGCCGCTTGCAGGGCGTCGGCCAGCAGCTGGTAGCCCTCGGCGGCGACCGCGGTGAGCAGGCCGGTGCGGTCGCCGAAGTGGTGGGCGGGGGCGGCGTGGGAGACGCCCGCCCGGCGGGCCAGCTCGCGCAGGCTCCAGCCGTCCACACCGGATTCGGTGATCGCATCGACGGCGGCGGACAGGATGGTCCGGCGCAGGTCTCCGTGGTGGTACGCGATCGCCCTCACCCCTCACGCTATCTTTCCATCGACAAGATAGCAGGACGGGGTGCTCAGACGGCCACGTTGCCCTCGGCGGCGGGCTTGCGCTGGCGGCCGACCGGCGGCCGGGGCTCGGCCTCGCGCGGCTCGGCGTCGCGCGCGTCGGCTTCGCCGGCCGGATCGTCCTGGGCCAGCGCGTCGAGCTGGCTGTTCATGAAGCGGCGCAGCCGCGCCCGGTACTCCCGGTCGAACTGCTGCAGCGCCTCGATCCGCTCGTTGAGCGCGTCGCGCTTGCCCTCCAGGCTGCCCACGACGTCCTCGTACTGCTGCAGGGCGTCCTGCTCCAGCTCGTCGGCCTTGGCCCGGGCGTCCTCGCCGATCTTCATCGCGCGCTGGCGGGCCTCCGACAGCACCAGGTCGCTCTCGCGCCGGGAGCTCTCGGCGTGGGCCTGCGCCTCGCGGGCGGTCTCGACCGCCTTCGCCTGCGCCGCCGCCATGATCTTCGCGGCGTCCTCGCGGGCGCCCTCGACCAGGGCGCGCGCCTCCCGGGCGGTCTCCTCGGCCTTGGCCCGCGCCTCCTGCCGGATGCGGCTGGCCTCCTGCTGCGCGGTGGAGATGTGCTCGTCGGCCGTACGCCGCGCCAGCACCAGCACCTGCAGCGCCTGGCGCTCGGCCTCCGGATCGGCCAGCACCGACTCCGGCTGCTCCGGCAGTGCCTCCAGTTCGGCCGGTCCGCTGCCGAACAGTCCCTTGACCCGGCCTTTCAAGCGGTTGTCCGTCATGACGCTCTCCCCACCCTGAGTCTGCGCGCCGCGGGTCCCGTGGCCGGATCCGTCCCGGTGTAACCCACCGTCGAGAACAGCGACGATCGTAGCTGGCGCGCGGTGACCGGGGAAAGCGGTTCACCCTGCCCACCGACACGCTTGCGAAGCGCTGGGGCACCGACACGGAGCGTGGCGTCAGATGGTCACGGCACGCTGAACTCCACCGAGGACTCCTTGGTGCCGCAGTCTCCGCCCACGCCGGACACCGCCTTGTACACCCACCCCTGCGTCGTGCACTCCCAGCCGCCGATCTCGACGAAGCGGCCGGTGCCCTGCGGCGGCGTCGGCGGATGGTTGAGGTACGCGTCGATCAGCTCGCGGCCCTTGGCGCAGTCCACCGGCCCCCGGGCGATCCGCACGAACACCTTGCCGCCCGGCCCGTCCACCGACCCGCAGTACGGCGCCGCCGCCGGCTGCCGCGGGTCGGGCACCGGCCCGGTCACGCACGGCCGGAACTCCTTGCCCCCGGTCTGCGGCGTCAACGTGAACGGCGCCCCGAACTCGCGCCGACCCAGCTTGAACTGGGGCAGGTCCTGCTGCGGCACCGTCCGGAACGGCCCGAACACGGCCGTGCCGGTACGGTCGCCGTCGGCCCAGCCGACCGTCGCGATCCAGTCGCTCACCTGCCGCCCGCACCCCAGCGGCCGCAGGTTGAGCCGGTGCACCCGCTCGGTCGGCGCGGCGACGAAGGTCGCGTTGTTGCCCATCGCCACCCCGTCGCCGCCGAAGCGGGCGAACACCGTCGGTTCCAGCGTGTCCTCGTCACCGCCCATCGGCTGCACGCCCGGCGCGACGAACTCGCACTGCAGGTCGTAGATCATGTAGACACCGTGCTGCACCTGCTCGTCCACGGTACGCACCACGTCCACCCGGACGTCGGTGATGCGCACCGGCGAGCCGTCCTCCTGGCGCATCGCCGACACGGTCATCGCCGCGTTGACCTCCTGCGGCATCAGCCCGGCGAAGAAGCCCTCGATGTCGTTGCGGGGATGGTGCGCCATCCGCTCCCGCACCGCGGCCTCGGTCTCCTTGACGTACTGCAGCGACGGGCAGACGCGGGCACCGACCGACACGTCGACCTGCACCCCGCCGTCGACGACCTGATGGACCGGGTCGAACACGGTCGCGCCCGAGGGCACCGCCACCGGGGTCGTACCCGAGGACGCCGGGTCGGCGCGCAGCAGCCGGACCGCCACCGCCCCGCCCACGATCAGCGCGGCGAGCGCCACGCAGGCCGCCACGAGCCGCCCGGAGGTCACGCGCACAGCTTGTCTCCGTTCACCAGGCAGGTCAGCGGCTTGCCCGGGGCTTCGGGCAGCCGCAGCTCGCCCTGCTCGGACAGGCTCAGGGCGTAGTGCGCGAGCCCGGCCGGGCCGACCATGCGGAAGTGCCGGCCCTCGTTGTCGAGCACCGTCTCGCCGTGCCTGCCCTTGGCCACCCATTCGAGCACCAGGTCGAACGTGCAGTCGCAGGCGTTGTCGCGCAGGTCCAGGGTGAACACCTCGACGTCGGTCAGCGACACCTCGTACGGGAAGTTCCGGCTGTTCTGCAGCGGCCGCAGCACCGGTTCGGCGTCGTCGAGCCGCACCTGGAACGGCCGGGTGATCACGGAGCCACCGCAGTCCCCGCACGGCATCGTGACCACGAACCCGTCGGCGGGGCTGCTCTGGCCGCGGTGCAGCACCCGCACCCGGAGCGCCTCCAGGATGACCGACTCGGCGCTGTCGGTCTGCACCGTCACGTCCAGCTGGGTCTGCCCGGCCGGGACCTCCGCGCCGTGCTCGAAGTCCTTGACCGCGGCACGGCCACCGGCCGTCAGCGCCGACCGCAGCTGCTCGGGCGACCCGGCCACGTACAGGTGGTCCCGGGCGTAGTCGCAGTTGCCGCCGCTGCCCATGCACCAGGCCGTCGACACGTGCAGGCCACTGGCCCCGCTGCTGCCGGAGCCGGGCTCCTCGAGCACGATCACGGCGCCCCACACGGCCGCGACCAGCATCGCCGCCAGCGCGAAGAACAGCGGTGCCCGCGTGGGCGGGCGCTGGGCGGGCGGCACGAAGCGGCGCTGCGGCGCGGTGCCCACGGCGTGGTGCGGCACCGGTTGGGGCACGGCCGGGACGGCTTGGCGGCGCAGCTCGATCAGCGCCGAGACGAAGGCCGCCAGCACCATCGCCCCGATGGTGAGGAAGTCCCAGGGGTGGCGCTGCTCGGGCAGCAGTTCGCTGACCATGTTGGTGGCCAGGCCCCCGGTGACGCTGAGCAACGCGGTGACGCTGACGGTCAGCGCGAAACGACCAGGCAGTCTCACTCACGGACCTCCACGGCGCTCGAACGGACCGAGCCAGCCTATGGTGGTATCCGAGCAGGCAGAATGCTCCTTCGTCCACTCGTTCACCCTCACGGGTGTAGTCCTAAGTAGACGAACGGCCACCCCCGCCGCCCACCGTACCCGGGCCCCGGCGCGCCGCACCGTCCGCGGCGGGTCGTGCAGTTCCGGGGAAACTGCACGAATCATGGTCAGGATTCCAGCACTTTCCCCGAAACTGCACGAACCCCGCGCGAGGCGGGCGGCGGGCGGCGCGGGGCTCAGCTGCTGGACAGGACGATCACCCGGTCGATGGGGGGCATGATCTGCTCCTTGTCCGGGTTGAGGACCACGCCGTGGCTGTCGCCGGGCTCGGTGACCCGGTAGCCGATGGCGACCTCGCCGCGCCGGTACGCCGCCTCGACCACGGTCGAGAAGGTCACCGAGGCACCGGGGCGCAGGTAGTAGCTGGCGGGCCGGATGTAGATCTCGGCGCCGTCGGCGTCGAACAGGTCCTCGAACACCGACTCCAGGTCGCGGTTCTCCGAGATCTGCGTCATCAGCAGGCTGACCAGCTGCTCGCTGACCACGAAGTCGTCGGCCTTGGTGAGCTGGGCCAGCGCCCGGTCGCGGTCGTCGCGCATCTCGCTGACGATGCCGGGGCCGCGCCCGGCGAGCAGGTCGCGCAGGTGCAGCAGGGTGACCAGGACCCGCGAGTCGGCGGTGAGCGCGTCGAGGTCGTCGTCGGCCAGCACGATCACGTTGTGGTACGCCATGACGTCGAGCGTCTCCAGCACGCCCCGGTCGCGGGTGTCGCCGCTCTTGGACCGGATCAGCAGCCGCCGCAGCTTAGGGGCGAGCCGGACCACGGCGGCCGCGGCGTCGGGGCGGTCGGTGACGACGTCGACGGTCGAGCCGGCGGCGACGTAGATGTCGAGCTGCTCGATGATCCGGCCGGCGCGCCGGTTCCAGCCCAGGATCAGGGTGCTCTCCGGGGCGGCCGGGCCGCGTACGGCGTGCAGGATGGCCGACGGGTCGACGGTCAGCGGCCGGGGCGCCAGTTTGATCATCGAGTCGTCGCGGGCCAGCAGCACGAGCTGGTCGCCGGGGCTGATCACGGTGCCGGGCGGCGGGTTGAGCACGGTCTTGCCGTCAGCCAGCCGCAGCCCCAGCGGGCAGCACTCCCGGTACGCCAGCAGCGCCTGGCCGAACTGCTTGCCGACCAGCGTCGGCTCGACGGTCATGTAGATCTCGTCGCCGCCGAAGTCGAACAGGTCGTGGTAGACCACCGACAGTTTGGACTGCCGGGCCGTCTGCACGATGAGCCGGGCGCCGATGTCGTCGCCGTCGAGCACGATCGCGTCGCCGCCGGCCAGTTTGGCCACGGCCCGGTTGCGGCTGTCGCGTACCGCCGCGATCACGTGGTGCGGGCGGCCGCGGAAGGCCGGGCCCTTGTTGATGGCGAGCAGGGTCTTGAGCACGTACGCGTCGGCGTCCTCGGCGGTGCCGCCGTCGGGGGCGAGCACGATGATGGAGCGGGCCTCGTTGAGGTTGACCATCTCCAGGTCCTTCAGGTCCAGCGGGCTGCCGGTGCGGAACACCAGCCGGGTCCGCCCGGTGCCCCCGAGGCGGTGCCAGACCCGGTCCTCCATGGTGACCTTGTCCTGGTCGGCCAGGATCACCACGGAGGCGCGGCGGCGGCTGGCGTTGGCCTCGACCAGCTCGCCGATGACCGTGTAGATCTGGTCCGACCAGCCCAGCACCACCGTGTGGTCGCGCTCGACCACCTGCGAGCGGCCCTTGCGCAGCTGCTCCAGGCGCCGGTTGACGCCGCTGGTGAGCAGACCGACCAGGGCGCTGACGATGAAGATGCCGCCCAGTGCCAGCACGAACCACAGCGCCAGCTCCTGCCACCGGCCCTTGGTCGGGGCGGCGAGGCTGAACGTGGTGATGAAGGTCTGCCACAGCAGCCGCAGCGGGTTCTCGCGCTCCTCGGTGGGCTGGACCAGCTCGATCGCCGTGGTGAGCACGACGATGAGTCCCGCCGACGCGACGGCGAGCCAGCCGATGAGGCCGGTGGTGCCGCGCGACATCGTGTTGTCGAACCAGTACCGCAGCTTGGCGCGGGTGCTGACCTTCCGGGACATGGCGGGAGTGTCCTTCGAACGCAGGGAGGGGGAGGCGCTGCGGTCTGTGCAGAGGGGTCACTCTAGCCACGCTCCGATCGGCGGCTCGGTCGGGTCAGCCGTTGCTACTCAAGGTTTTTCAGCGGCCGACCCGCCTCGGCGCACTTGCGCTTGAGGACGGATTCGGCGGGTGCGGCCTCCACCGCCACCGACTCGAACTCCATGAACGTCACGAACAGCGTCTCGCGGGCCGCCACGGTGCCCAGGGCGTCCAGCGCGTCCGCCAGCTCGGGGTCGGCGACCTTCGTGGACGCGCCGTGCAGTGCCTGCGCGTTGGCGGAGAACAGCGGGCGCAGCGCCTCCAGCGCCTTGGTCGCGGTGGCGGTGTCGCCGTTGCGCTCGGCGGTGACGCCCTTGACGATCTGCGCCCGCGCTCCGGGCCCCAGCTCGTGGTATGCCGCGTCGACCACCTCGCACGCGGTCTCGGTCGTCATGGCCGGGGCGGCTGCCGAAGGTGACGCCGCCGCCGACGGTGCCGCGGTCGAGGCGCCGCCGGAGTCGCAGGCGGCCAGGGCGAGCAGCCCGGCCGCGAGGGCGAGGGCGAGGGGGTAGCGCATGGGTGTTCTCCGTCCCGTGGGGTGGTTCAAGCGCGAGCGCCGCCCTCCGAAGAGGACGGCACCGTGACCGAACTCTAGGGCTCCGTCCAACGATGATGATCACCGGGGCGATGCCGGTACCTGACCAGGGATCTCGGGGGTACGCTGCGGACCGGAGGAGGGTGCGCTGATGGTGGTTCGGGTGGCGATGTGGTCGGGGCCCCGCAACGTGTCGACGGCGCTGATGCGCAGCTTCGGCGCCCGCCCGGACACGCTGGTGGTCGACGAGCCGCTGTACGCGCACTACCTGCTCGCGACCGGCCTGGACCACCCGGGCCGCGACGAGGTGATCGCCTCGCAGCCCGCGCGCTGGCAGGACGTGGCGGCCGAGTTGACGGGCCCGCTGCCCGACGGGGTCGCGGTCCACTACCAGAAGCACATGACCCACCACCTGCTGCCGGAGGTCGGGCGGGACTGGCTGGGCGCGCTGGCCAACGCGTACCTGATCCGCGACCCGGCACACGTGGTGGCGTCGTACGCGAAGGTGCGCGGCGAGCCGACCCTGGCCGATCTGGGCTTCACGCAGCAGGCCGAGATCTTCCGCGCGTACGGCGGCCCGGTGGTGGACTCGGCCGACCTGCTGCGCGACCCGGCCGGGGTGCTGTCGGCGCTGTGCGCGGCGCTGGGCATCGGCTACACCCCGGCGATGCTGACCTGGGCGAAGGGGCCGCGCGGCACCGACGGGGTGTGGGCGCCGCACTGGTACGCCTCGGTGGAGGCCTCGACCGGCTTCGCCCCCTACGACCCCTCCCCCGCGCGGGTGCCGGACCGGCTGCGCCACCTGGTCGAGGCGGCGCAGCCGTACTACGACGAGCTGCGCGCCCACCGCGTCACGGCGGGCTGAGCGGGCTCAGAGCAGCGGCGTGCCCGCGCTGCGGGCGTGGGCCAGGTAGATCTCGGCGACGCGCCGGGTGACCGGGCCGATGCCGCCCTCGCCGATGGTGCGGCCGTCGATCACGGTCACTCCGGCGATCTCGCCCATGGTGCCGGTGCAGAAGACCTCGTCGGCGGAGTACATCTCGGCCAGCGAGATGTCGCGCTCGACCGCCTCGATGCCCGCCTGCGCGGCCAGGGCCAGCACGGTCAGCCGGGTGACGCCCTCCGGGCAGGCGACGGTGCGCGGGGTGGCCAGCGCCCCGCCGATGACGGCGAACAGGTGGGTGGCGTTGGTCTCGGCGACGAAGCCGCGCCCGTCGAGCATGAGCGCGTCGTCGGCGCCGGCGACGGTCGCCTCCATCTTGGCCAGGATCGAGTTGATCAGGTTGTTGTGGTGGATCTTCGGGTCGAGCACGTCGGGGCCGGGGCGGCGGACGCTGGACGTGGCCAGGGCGAGGCCGCCGGTGTCGTACACGGGCGGCTTGTGCTCCGCCAGCACGATCAGGGTGCAGCCGGACTGGTTCAGGCGCGGGTCCATGCCGCTGGTGACCTTGACGCCGCGGGTGAGGGTGAGCCGGATGTGCACGCCGTCGGTCATGCCGTTGGCGCGCAGCGTCTCGGTCAGCGCGTCGGTGATCTCCTTGTCCGACGGCACGGCGGCGAAGCCGAGCGCGGCCGCCGAGCGCCGCAGCCGGGCCAGGTGGGCGTCCAGGGCGAAGATCCTCCCCTGGTACAGCCGCAGCCCCTCCCACACCGCGTCGCCGCCCTGCACCACCGAGTCGAACGGGGAGATCCCGGGTTCGTCGCGGTGGCGCAGCACCCCGTTGACCCAGTACTTCACCTCGGCGTTGCGCTGGTCGTAGCGCTGCAGCATGCCTGTCTCCCTCCGGCGTGGCCCTCAGTTCGCAGGTGACGGTATCTCCTCGGTGAACAGCAGCGCCCAGGGCAGCCCCGCGGCGCGCAGTTCCTGCGCCACGATCCGGATGACGGTCCGCGCCAGCAGCGGCATGACGCCGTCCTTGCAGTCCAGGTGCAGTTCGGGCACCGCGCCGGTGTCGTCGACGGCGGCGTGGTTGGGCGTGTACAGCTCATGGCCGTCGCCGTCGAGCACCGGGAGGTCCTCGTCCGGCCCGAACTCGCGCCCGTCCTCGGCCACGCACATCACCCGGGCGCACGCCGCCGTCAGCGCCGCGACCGCCCGGGCCCGGTCGTCGGAGCGGACCCGGACGCGCCAGCGCTGGTGCGTCGGGTAGCCGTGGTCGAGGACGATCGCCAGGGTGCCGTGGTCGACGGCGATGCCGTCGGGATCGCTCTCGGTGCCGACGGCCCGGCGCAGCCACTGCCGGGACCTGCCGTCGAACGCGTACGCGTACGCGTGGGCGATCCACCAGGCCGCGTCAGGACCGCCGAGCTGGGCGGCGCGCACGAACCAGGCCTCGGCCTGCGGGCGCAGCTCCCAGTCCTCCTGGTTCGCGTGGTGGCACCCGATCCGGTACGCCGCCCCGGCGTCACCGGCCGCGACCAGCGCCGCCTCGGCGGCCAGCCGCTCGTCGTCCAGGCGCGCGGCCGCGCCCCAGCGGGAGTCGAACATGCCCGCCAGCATCGCGCACCCGTACGACATCCGTCGATGGCCCCTGCCCGACCCGGCCGTGCCCCCGCCGGTTCCCTCGGGTGCCCCTCGCCCGACCCTTGCCCGTCCCTTGCGGACCTTCTGGAGCCGGTGCGACCGGCTCTAGCTTTCGCTTCGGGCCCGTCGCCGGACGTTCACCGCCCGGTCACCCCAACCCCGACCCACGGGCCCTGAGAGGACACACGATGTCACGCAGAGCAATCGTGGCCGCGGCCGCGACGGTGGCGACGGCGCTGGGCGCCGCCGGCATCGGGCTGGCGCAGGCCCACGCCGACACCGCCACGAGCGTGTCGGCGGGGATCAGCCAGGTCCGGCTGGACCCGGCCGCGCGGGAGCGGCAGCTGCGCCAGGCGGGCGCCGAGGCGACCTCGGTCGCCAAGCAGCTGGGCCTGGGCCCGGCCGAGCGGCTGGTGGCCAAGGACGTGGTCGTCGACTCCGACGGCAGCCGCCACCTGCGCTTCGACCGCACGTACGCCGGACTGCCGGTGGTCGGCGGCGACCTGGTGGTGCACCTGGCCCCCGGCGGCGGCCTGACCGCCTCGGACTGGGCGGCGGCGGTGCGCGGCGCGATCTCGCTGCCCACGACCACCCCGAAGCTGACCCGCCAGCAGGCGGCGGCGGCCGCCCCGGGCCACGCCCGGCACGCCCGCAAGCCGCGCGCGGCGACCCCGGACCTGGTCGTGTTCGCCAGTATGGGCGCGCCGGTGCTGGCCTACCGCACCACGGTCGACGGCACCGACGCCGCGGGCAACCTGGCCCGCGAGGCGGTCATCACCGACGCCGCGTCCGGCGCGGTGCTCGGCGGGTACGAGCTGCTGCACGAGGTGCAGGGCACCGGCAACAGCCTGCTCGTCGGGCAGGTCAGCATCGACACCACGCTGTCGGGCGGCTCGTACACGATGACCGACCCGGTGCGCGGCAACACGAAGATCTACGACTCGCACGGGGCTTCGGAGAACAACCCGTCCTCGGGCGCGACGCTCTACACCGACAGCGACAACGTGTGGGGCAACGGGGCCAAGACCGACCGCGCCACGGTCGGCGTGGACGTCAACTACGGCCTGGCCAAGACCTGGGACTACTACAAGGAGACGTTCGGCCGCTCCGGCATCCGGGGCGACGGCGTCGGCGCGCGGGCGTACGCGCACGTGGGCAGCAACCTGCTCAACGCGTACTGGCAGGACAGCTGCTTCTGCATGGTGTTCGGCGACGGCAACTCCAGCAACCAGACGACGCCGCTGGCGTCGCTGGACGTGGCCGGCCACGAGCTGACCCACGGCGTCACCTCCAACACCGCCGGGCTGGTGTACAGCGGCGAGTCCGGCGGCCTGAACGAGTCCACCTCGGACATCTTCGGCACGGTGGTGGAGTTCTACACCGCCAACAGCAGCGACCCGGGCGACTACTACATCGGCGAGAAGATCAACTGGAACTCCGGCAACGCCGGGGCGCTGCGCCGCATGGACGACCCGACCCTGGACGGCAACAGCAAGGGCTGCTGGTACTCCGGCGTCGGCAACCTCGACGTGCACTACTCCTCCGGCATCGGCAACCACTTCTTCTACCTGTTGTCGGAGGGCAGCGGCAGCAAGACCATCGGCGGCCGCGCGCACAACGGCGTCACCTGCAACAGCTCCACCGTGGCGGGCATCGGCCGGGACAAGGCGGCGCGGATCTGGTACCGGGCGCTGACCACGTACATGACGTCCAACACCAACTACGCCGCGGCCCGCACCGCCTCGCTCAACGCCGCCAAGGACCTGTACGGCGCCACCAGCGTCGAGTACTGGCAGGTCTCGGTCGCGTGGGCGGCGTGCAGCGTCGGCACCGCCCTGCCCTCGCCCACCACCAGCCCGACCGCCTCCCCGTCGGCTCCGTCGTCGCCGTCCCCGTCGGCCTCGCCGAGCACCCCGCCGACCTCGCCGAGCCCGTCGCCGACCGGCAACCCGGGCACCAACGTGATCGTCAACGGTGACTTCGAGGCGGGCATGACCGGCTGGACCGGCTCGCAGATCATCGTCACCAACGCCGCCAACGCCCACGGCGGGTCCCGGTACGCCTGGATCCTCGGCAACGGCTTCACCGCCACCGAGTACATCTCCCAGAACGTGACCGTCCCGACGACCGGCACCGCGACGCTGTCGTTCTACCTGAACATCACCACGCAGGAGTGGGAGGCCCTGGCCTACGACTACATGCGGGTGCAGATCAACGGCACGACGAAGCTGACCTACTCGAACCTCAACGCCGGTGGCGGCTACCAGCTGCGCACCCTGGACCTGTCCGCCTACCGGGGGCAGACCGTCACGCTGCGCTTCTACGGCACCGAGGACTCGAACCTGGCCACCGCCTTCAACCTCGACGACGTGTCGCTGAGCTGAGCCGGAGCACCTTCCGGACAGGACCGCCCCCCGCACCCGGCTCGGTGCGGGGGGCTCTGCCGTGTGCGGGGGCCTCGCGCGAATCGGTCGCGCGCGCAACACTGTGCGGTGATGGACGCGGGCGCGATGCTGGGCCGCACCGAGGAGCAGGAGCAGTGCTGGGCGCAGCTGCGCACCGGCGGGAGCGTCCTGCTGCGCGGACCCGGGGGGATCGGTAAGTCGACGCTGCTGGCGGCGCTGGCGGCACAGGCCGGGCACGCCGGTGAGCTGGTGCTGCGCGCCTGCCCGACGGCGGCCGAGCGCGAGCTGCCGTACCTGGCGCTGATCGACCTGTTCGGGCCGGTGCTGGGGCGGCTGTCCGGCCTGCCGCAGCACCTGCGCGAGGCGCTGGACAGCGCGCTGCTGCGGGCCGCGCCGCCGACCGGCCGCGCCACCGACCAGCTCGCCATCCGGGTCGCGGTGGTCGAGGGGCTGCGGCTGGTCGCGGCCGAGGTGCCGGTGCTGCTGGTACTGGACGACGCCCAGTTCCTCGACGAGGCCAGCGCCGAGGTGCTGGCCTTCGCCGCCCGGCGGCTGGCGGGCACCCCGGTCCGGGTGCTGGCCGCCGAGCTGGTCGACGAGGGCGCCGCCGCCACCGCCGGGCGCCTGTGCCCGGCACCGCTGCTGGAGCTGGAGGTCAGTACGCTGCCCGCCGCCGCGCTGCGCCGCCTGCTGGCCGACCGGCTGGCGCAGGCGCTGCCCGCGGTGGCCGCCGACCGGGTCTGCGCGGCCAGCGGCGGCAACCCGCTGTTCGCTTTGGAGCTGGCCCGGGCAGCGCTGCACGCCCGCGCCGGGGACAGCCCCGACGACCCGCTGCCGGTGCCGCAGCGGCTGCGCGACCTGCTCGCCGACCGGCTGGCCGCGCTGCCCGCCGCCGCCGCGCCCGCGCTGCTGCTGGTGGCCACCGGTGCCAAACCGGGCCGGGAGATGCTGCCCGACAACGATCCGGGCCTGGCCGCCGCGCTGGCCGCGGGCATTCTGCTGGTCGAGCGGGACGGGGTGCTGCGGTTCAGCCACCCGCTGCTGGCCGAGCTCGTGTACGGCGACGCCACCCCGCGCGCCCGCCGCACCGCCCACGCCCGGCTCGCCGCGCTGGTCGACGACCCGGTCGAGTCGGCCCGGCACCGGGCGCTGGCCGCCGCCCGCCCCGATGAGGAGCTGGCCGAGCAGCTCGTGGCCGCCGCCCGGATCGCCCGCGACCGCGGTGCGCCCGCGACCGCCGCCGCCCTGTGCCGGCTGGCCGCCGCGCGCAGCCCCGACCCGGGCCGGTCGGCGCGGCGGCTGCTCGCCTGCGCCGAGCACGCGGCCGCGGCCGGGCTGACCGAGCAGGCCCGCGCCACCTGCGCGGCGGTGCTGCGCCGCCCGGACCGCACCGCCCGGGTCGGCGCCCGGCTGCTGCTGGCCGAGCTGCTCACCGACACCCCGGAGGCGATCCGGGTGGTGCTCGACGCGGCCCGGCCCGACGCCGAGGGCGACGCCCGGCTGCTCGGCCTGCTGCACGCGATGCGCGCCGACGTGCTCGCCCGCGACCTGGGGGTCGCCGTGGCGGTGTCGGAGGTCGACGAGGCCGAGCGGCTGGCCCGCGTCTCCGGCGACCCGGACCTGCTGCTGGAGGTGATGGCGCACCGCCTGCAGACCGAGATGCAGGCCGACCGCGGCGGCGAGCTGCCCGCGCTGGCCGAGGCGCTGACGCTGGCGCAGGCGCTGCCGCTGCACAAGGCGTCGGTGTGGGTGCGGATGGGGTACGCGATCGTGCAGATGCGCCGGGGCGAGATGGGTGCGGCCGTCGACGCGGCCCGCCGCTCGGTCGTCGACGCCGAGCGGGCGGGGCGCACCCGCGACCTGGCTCGCACCCTGTACACGGCGTCGTCGGTGTACAACCGGGCCGGGCTGTGCGCCGACGCGGGCGAGGCGGGGCGGCTGTGCGCGCTGCTGTGGCGCGAGGTCGACCTGCCCCCGACCGGCGCGCTGGTCATGGCCGGTGCGGCCGAGCTGAACAGCGGCACCGTGGAGCGGGCGGCGGCGCACCTGGCCGAGGCGGTGGTGCTCGGCGGCACCCTGGCCGACCGCGAGTGGGAGGCGTACGCGCTGATCTTCGTGGGCCGCTGCGACCTGCTGCGGCGCGACGCGGCGGCGGCCGCGCGCAACCTCGACCGGGGCCGCCAGCTGCTGGCCGAGCTGGGCTACCACGACCCGACGATGATCCTGGTCGACGCGGACCTGGCCGAGGCGCTGGCGCTCGCGGGCGAACCGGTGCGGGCCCGGGAGGTGCTGGCCCAGGCGCGGGCGGCCGCGCTGCGGCAGAACCGCACCGTGGTCCTGCTCGGGCTGGACCGGGTCGCGGCGCTGCTGGACGGGGCGGCCGGGGATGCGCGGCAGGCCGCCGACCGGCTGCGGGCGCTGATGGCGGCGCCGCACCCGTACCCGCTGGAGCGGCTGCGGTGCGTGCTGACCCTGGCCGGGCTGGAGCGGCGGGCCCGGCGGCGCGGTGCCGCGCGGGCGGCGCTGGCCGAGGCGCTGGAGGGGTACGAGCAGGCGGGCTGCGCCCCGTACGCGCTGTTCGCGCGGCAGGAGCTGGCGCGGCTGGACGCGGGCGAGACCGATCTGAGCGACGCCGACCGGCGCCTGCTGGACCTGCTGCGCTCGGGCGCCACCAACCGGGCCATCGCCGGGGCGATGCACCTTTCGGTCAAGGCCGTCGAGGCGAACCTGACCCGGCTGTACCGGCGCTACGGCGTCCCCAACAGGTCGGCACTACTGCGGGTGACAGACTGAGCGCTCAGCGTGCCACGTTGGCCGAACGGCCTGGCGGCAATGGCCCGGACCGTCCATCCTGGACACGTGACCTCGTTCTCGCTGCGTGCCGCCGACCTGGAACCACCGGTGCCACTGCGGCTGCACCCCGCCGCAGACCAGGCCGACCAGGCCGCGCGTGACTTCCTCTACCGCCACGGCGTCGTCGACCCCGAACTCGGCGACGACTACCTCGCCGAGACCGACTTCGGCGCCATGGTCGGCTGCATGTACCCCGACGCCCGGCCGGAGATGCTGCCGCTGCTGGCCCAGTGGATGGCGCTGTGGTCGGTCGCCGACGACCAGCTCGAAGCCCTCGCGCCGCAGCTGCCGCCCGCGGAGCTGGACGCCCTCTGCACCAGGCTGACCGGCCTGCTCGCCGCCCCCGGCCCGGCCGAGGACAGCGTGCTCGGCACCGCCGTCGCGCACGCGTGGCAGGCGCTGGCGGCGCGCACCTCCGCGCAGTGGCAGGCCCGCTTCCGCCAGGCCTGGCACGAGTACGTCGAGGGCTGCCGCTGGGAGGCCGTCCAGACCGGCGCCGGGCGCACCCCGACCGTCGCCGAGTACCTCGACCAGCGGCCGCGCTACCTCGGCGCGCACATCGCGATCGTGCTCACCGAGGCCGCGCTCGACATCGAACTGCCCGAAGCGGTCGTCGACGACCCCCTGCTGCGCAGCGCCCTGGACGCCGGCATCGAGCTGATCGCCATCTCCAACGACCTGCTGTCGGCCGAGGTGGAGCTGGCCCAGGGCAGCACCCTGAACCTGGTCGCGATCCTGGCCGCGCAGGAGTCGTGCTCGCTCGGCGCGGCCACCGGACTGCTGGTCGCGCGGTACCGGCGGCGGCTGGCCGACTACCGCGGCGCGGTCGCGGCCGTCGAGGCCGCCGTACGCGCCTTCCCGGTATGGGCCCCGGCGGTGCGCGCCGTCGCCGCCGCCCCCGGCGTGTGGACCAGCGGGCAGCTGGCCTGGTCGACCGGCAACGCCCGCTACTCCGACCGCCGCGCCGTCTTCAACCGGAGCGTCCCGGACCACGTCCGCGCCCTCGTCCAGCAGCGGTGACCGCGGGCCCGGGTACGCTCACCGACCATGTGGCGGCGGTATGTGGCGATCGGTGACAGCACCAGCGAAGGGCTCGACGACCCGGACGGCCGGGGCGGGTTCCGGGGCTGGGCGGACCGGTTCGCCGAGCACGTCGCGGCGGCCCACCCCGGGCTGGAGTACGCCAACCTGGCCATCCGGGGCCGCGAGACCGCCCAGATCCAGCAGGAGCAGCTGCCGCTCGCGCTGGAGCTGCGGCCCGACCTGTGCACGGTGGTGTCCGGGGTCAACGACATGCTGCGGCGCCGCTTCGACGTCGACGACGTGGTCGGGCGGATCGGGCAGATGCAGTCGGCCCTGATCGGCGCCGGGGCGACCGTGCTCACCTTCACCATGCCCGACCCGATGCGGGTGCTGCCGCTGGCGCGCCCGCTGCGCGGCCGGTTCGCGGCGTACAACGCGGCGCTGCGCGAGGTGAGCGCGAGCACGGGTGCGGTGCTGCTGGACCTGGGGGCGTACCCGGTCGCCGGGGATCCGCGGCTGTGGAGCCTGGACCGGCTGCACGCCAACAGCGCCGGGCACGAGCGGATCGGGCGCGGGCTGGCGTGGGCGCTGGGGCTGCCCGGCTTCGACGAGTCCTGGGGGCAGCCGCTGCCCGCCGAACCCGCCCGCACGGTACGGCAGCGGGCCGCCGCCGAGGGCGCCTGGCTGCGCGGGCACCTGTGGCCGTGGCTCGTCCGGCACGCCCGCGGCCAGTCCTCCGGCGACGGCATCACGGCCAAGCGCCCCGCCCCGACCCGGGTGGAACCGACGACGTGACCGGCCCGCGGGGGCAGCGGCCCGCCCGGCGTCGGCGCTAGTGTCGCGGGCGTGATCGAATCTGATGCCCTCACCGCCACCCGCGCGGGCTACGACGGCGCGGCGGCCGAGTACGAGCAGCTGTTCCGGGACTCGCTGCGCGACAGCCCGCTGGACCGCGCGATCCTGGGTGCGTTCGCGGAGGTCGCGCGCGGCAGCGGCGACGGCCGGGTGGCGGATCTGGGGTGCGGACCCGGCTACGTCACCGGTCACCTGGCCGGGCTGGGGCTGGCCGTGTTCGGGGTCGACGTGTCCCCCGCGATGATCGAGCTGGCCCGGCAGGCCCATCCGGGTCTGCGGTTCGAGGTCGGCACCATGGCCGCGCTGGACATCGCCGACGGCGAACTGGGCGGCGTGCTGTCGCGCTGGTCCGTGATCCACACTCCGCCGCCCGAGGTGCCCGCCATCCTGGCGGAGTTCCACCGGGTGCTGGCACCCGGCGGCCACCTGCTGATCGGCTTCTCGGCCAGCGAGGGTCCGGCGCACCCGACGCAGGTCTTCGACCACCTGGTCGCGCCCGCCTACCGGTGGTGGCCCGACCATCTCGCCGCGACCCTGCAGGAAGCCGGGCTGACCGAGGTCGCCCGGATGGTCCGCGAGCCCGAGCCCACCGACAAGCGGCAGTTCCAGAGCGTCCACCTGCTGGCCCGCAAAGCCTCCGACTAGGGTCGAAAGCGGCCCGCCACCGGCGCACTGCCGGCGGCGGGCCGGGTCACGACGATCAGACCACCGGCAGCGGCGAGCTGACGTCCAGGATGATCTGCCACTGGCCGCGCTCGCGTACGAAGGTCAGCGCGTTGTAGAAGTGCTGCTTGAAGTTCACCGACGGGATGGCCAGGGTGAAGTCGACCACCAGGGTCGCCCCGTGGCAGCCGTCGATCCTCTTCGTGACCTCAGGGAACGTCGCGGTGAAGTTGTACTTGAACAGGTTGGTGAAGTTGGCCTCGATCGCCGCCTTGGTCGGACGGTAGGCGCCGGTCGAGCCGATCTGCACCGCGTCCTCGTGGTAGTAGGCCATCACCGCGGGCAGGTCCTTGGCCAGGAAGACGGCGTCGAAGTCGGCCACCGCCTCGTCGAAGTGCCGCTCGCACCCGGGCGCCGCGTCCGGCTTCGCACCCGCGGTGCCGGGCACCACGAGCAGAACCGCCAGACCGAGCGCCGCCATTGCCGCCGCATACCACTTACGCACAGATCCTCCACTGGTCAGTGGGACCGATCGGGTCCACATCGCACACGATCATAAGAAGATGATCAATTCGTGCGACCCCGTCGATCGGCCGGTAAAGCCGGACGGTCGGCGCGCGTGACAGCGCGAAAACGTGATGGCGAGCTAGGGAATCCACTGGGACAGGCGGCACCGGGTGTCGCAGAAAAGGCATAGAGGGTACGGGCGCGATCGGCGGTGCCAGCATTCGCCACATGACAAGCCCCTCCGTATACCGAGGCAGCACGTTCGCGGCCACGCGGCGAGCACTCGCCGCCGCCGCCGTGCTGGCGCTGGCCGTCGTGGCGACGCCCGCTGCCGCCGCCGAGGACCCGCCCCGCCGCCCCATCCGCAACCTGCTCGCCTGCGATACGACCGCCTGCTACGCGGCCTGGCTCGTGGTCGACTCCGACGGCGACGGCTACTGCGACGCCGACGAGATGGCCGCCGGCACCGACCCGGACGACAAGTACAGCCGCCCGCTGCTGCAGAAGGTGGTCGACCTCGCGGTAGACCGGGCGCTGCCCTCGTTCGAAGCGGGCGCGGGCGCGTTCTTCCTGCTGCCCGCCGAGCTGGTGCGGCAGCGGCAGGAGATCGCCCACGACTGGCTGGGCGCGTTCCCGCTCTCCGGCCGTGCCGACATCGCGGGCAAGTTCGGCGTGACCGGGGACCTGATGAAGAAGTTCGGCCTCGACCCGACGAAGGACCCGTTCAGCCTCGGCCTCGACCTGCCCGGCACCAACGGCGGCACCACCGGGGGCGGCCTGAAGCTGGCCGGGGTCAAGCTGGGCCGCACACAGACCTCGATGCTGGGCGTGGACGGCAGGGCCACCTACGGGGCCGAGCGCGGCGGGGTGGTGGACAGCACCAAGGACTGGGGAGGCCTCGGCAGCGGCGACATCACCACGTACGGCGACGGCTCGGAGACGCACACCACGAGCGGCAAGGACGGGACGACCACCGTCGAGTACACCAACTCCGGCGGCTCGGCGGGGCCGACCGTGACGACCACCCTGGACAGCCACTGGGAGGGTGACGTACGCGTCGACGAGGAGCACGAGACGACCAAGGACGCGGACGGCAACATCATCAAGGAGTCCACCACGGTCACGCTCAACTTCAAGGACGGGCACACCGAGAGCCAGACCGACACGGTCAGGTACAACCTGAACGCCAACGGCCAGGTCATGGACACCTCCGTCAGCCACACCGAGACGAGTTCCAAGGACGGCAAGACCACCAGCAGCACGGTCACCTACCGCTGCGACGCCAACGCCGAGAACTGCACCCAGACGGGCAGCGGCACGGCCGAGGGCGGCATGTACGACCCCGACTACGGCCCGCCGGTCGTGACCGAGGAAGTGGTCGCCGGTGTGCTGCGGACGCGCGGCGCGGCGGTGACGGTGCTGGAGGGCTGGCAGCGGCCCGGCTCGGAGGAGCCCGAGCTGCCCGACCTGGGCTCGCTGATCCTCGTCGACCCGAACGCCGACGACCTGTTCGTGCTGGTCGAACCGACCAACGCGGCACGGGCGCAGCCGGAGTCGCGGCCCGACCTGCCCGACCCGATGACCGGCGAGCCGGCACCGGTCGGCGGGTGCGGGGGCGGCCTCTGCTGAGGCGGACCGCTGCGGTGGCCGGGCGTTTCGCCGGGCCGCCGCAGGTCGCCCGTACGTGCTAGAAAAGCTGCCGTGACCTCTCCCGACACGTACCAGCAGTTGTGGCTGCTGGCCTGCCGACGCGTGAAGCAGTACCAGACCACGACCAACGTCATCACCGGAGCCAGCCTCGGCATCTCGGCGCTGCTGCTCTGGGTCGCACTGGCGGCCAGCGGCGCGGCTCTACTCGGGACGCTGCTGCTGGTGGCCGTCGTCAACGGCGCCGCCGCGGTCGGAGTGTCCGCGTGCCGCCACTGGACCCGCTTCTTCCACGCCGAGTCGGAGTACTGGCTCGACAAGCTGGTCCCGGCGGAGGAGCGCAATCAGTTCCTAGACGGCTTCCGCGCGGTCAGCCCGATGCCCGCCGCACTGGGCAAGCTGTGGACCGAGGTGCTCACCGGCACCGCGATCCTGGCCGCCCTGGCGGCCGCCGTCTCGTCGTTGATCAGCTCGAACTGAGGCTTGCCCTCGCCGGGGTCGACCGTGCGGTGGGAGGATGCGGGCATGTCTTCTGCGAGGGTCGTCGCCGTCAGCCGGGACGGCGAGCACCGGTTCAGCAAGCCGAACGCCGACGAGATCCAGCTGATCGCGGGGATCGGGGTGGCCGGGGACGCCCACGCGGGCGTGACCGTGCAGCACCTGTCCCGGGTCGCCGCCGATCCGAGCCAGCCCAACCTGCGCCAGGTCCACCTGATCCACGCCGAGCTGCACGACGAAGTGCGCGAGCAGGGGTTCGAGGTGGCGCCCGGCGAGTTGGGCGAGAACATCACCACCCGCGGCATCGACCTGCTGTCGCTGCCGCGCGGCACCGTGCTGCGGTTCGGGGAGCAGGCGGCGGTCGAGGTGACGGGGCTGCGCAACCCGTGCGCGCAGATCGACCGCTTCGACGACGGCCTGCTCAAGCAGGTGGTCTACCGCGACGAGGACGGCGGTCTCGTCCGCCGGGCCGGGATCATGAGCATCGTGCTGGCGGGCGGCCCGGTGCGGCCCGGCGACGCCATCACCGTGGAGCTGCCGCCCGAGCCGCACCTGCCGCTCGATCGCGTGTGACCGGGCGAAGCGCCCCGCCACACGGATGGTCAGGTACGTACGGACGGCCCGTCCCCGCTCCGGGGCCGCCACGGACCGGCGGTGACCACTGCCTCTATCCGGAGCAGCAGCCGGCAATCAAGATCAAGAAGCCGACGAACAGGCCGTCGGCACCCAGACCGGTGTTCCGCAGTGCTCGCCGCGGTCGGCACCTCAGCGGACCAGCCACAGCAGGGCTTCGCGCAGGATAGAGATGCAGTTGGTGGTGAGGACCGACTCGACGTGGAACTGGAAGCTGTAGAAGTTCTGCGCGCGCAGCGCGATCACCCGCCCGTCGGCCTCGGCCGCGAGCTCCACGCCGGCGGGTGCCACCTCGGGCACCCGGGGGAAGAAGGTGTTGTAGAAGCCGACCGGCTCGCTGCGGCCGAACAGGTCGACGGTCTGCTGCACGCCCTGCATCGGCGGGTCGTTGACCACGACCGACATGCCCAGGTTGCGCGACAGGATCTGGTGCCCCAGGCACACAGCCAGGAACGGCAGCTCCCGGTCCAGCAGCTCGCGGGTCAGCTCGTTCAGGCGGGCGATCTTCGGCATGTCGAGGTCGTTCGGATCGCCGGGGCCGGGGCCGACCAGGACCAGGTCGTATCCGTCGAGCGCGATCTCCGGGTCCCGGTACCCCGACATGGTGACCTTCATGCCCAGGTGCTCCAGCGCGTGCTTGAGCATCTCGGTGAACTGGTCCTCGTTGTCGATGATCAGCACGGTACGGCCGATGAGCCGCGGTGCGGCGTAGCGGTCGTCGGCCTGCCGGTCGGTCCAGAACCGGGACAGGTACTTGTTGCGCAGCTGGAGCAGGTCGGTGACGAACGGGTCGACATACTGCTGCAGGAACCGGCCGGGCGACTCGTTGCTGGTGATCGCCCTCATCATGCCCTCGGCCTTGGCCCGGACCTCGCGGGCCTCCTTCCACGGCACCGAGTCGCGCACGATGCTGGCACCCGAGCGGATCATGGCGTGCCCGTCGCGGGTGACCTCCATGGTCCGGATGGTGATCGCGCTGTCGAGCCACTCCGCACCGTCGTCGTCCACGCCGGTGATGAGCAGGGCCGAGGAGTAGTAGCGGCGGGACTCGGTCTCGTGCCGGTGGATGACCCGGGCGGCATTCTCGAGCGGGCCGCCGATCATGGTCGCGGCGTACATCGATTCGCGGAAGGCGTCGATCGGGGTCATCGACGACGTGCCCTCCAGCACGTACTCGGTGTGGACGAGCGAGCTCATCTCCTTGAGGTACGGCCCGTGCACCACGCCGCCCTCGCGGCAGATGCGCGACATCATCTTCAGTTCCTCGTCGACGACCTGGAACAGCTCGTTGATCTCCTTGGGGTCGGAGAGGAACTGCACCAGATCGGCGCGGGAGGTCAGCGCCGAGCGGGGCAGCGTCCCGGAGATCGGGTTCATGGTCACGGTGCCGCGACGGTAGGTCAGGTGCCGCTCGGGCGAGGACCCGATGAAGTAGCGCTCGCCGTCGAAGAAGCAGAAGGTGAGGTATGCCCCGAACTCGTTGCGCGCCAGCCGGGCGAAGACCGCGTGGGCGACCTCGGGGCCGAAGTCGGCGAGGTCGAGGTCGCAGCGGCGGGAGATGAGGAAGTTGGAGCCTTCGCCCCGGCATATCTCCTGGTCGATGACGCGCTGGACGATCCGCTCGAACTCCTCGTCGTCGGGCGAGTAGCGGGGCTGGCCCGAGATGCGCACCGGCACCTCGACGTCGAACGAGGCCAGCTCGACCTCGCGGCACTCGGCCGGGACGAGGGTGATGATCGGCTCGCCGCCGTCGTGGCAGACGAAGCCGCGCTCGCGCAGCTGCGTGTACGGCACCATGCTGATCACGGGCAGGGCGGTCGACTTCGGGACGTCGGCCAGCAGCGTGCTGCGCACGATCGAGCCGGTCGTGTACGTCACGGTTCCCTGGTTGTGCACGAGGCAGTAGGGATTCGCGAAGTCGAACGTCATGACCGGCCACCTAGCGCAGAAGAAGTCGATTTCGTGCTCGAAGTCTCAGTCTAGGACACCCCGCCGCCCGCCCCGGATCCATCGTCCCGCCTTATGACACACCAATCCACCATCCGCGATAACTCCTCAGCCACGATCAGGGACAACGGGACATCACCGCCCCGATCCTGCCGTCCCATATCATGGACGCCCAGCGCCCTCCCACCCTCCACCCACTTGCCGACTGACAGCCGACACGCAGGCGAGCCCAGCGGTGATCACCCCGCCCCGCCCCGCCCCCGCCCCGCCGCGACCTCGGTGCAGTTTCGGGGAAAGTGCAGGAATGGGGGCCGAGATTCGTGCACTTTCCCTGAAACTGCAGCCCAGAGACGCCGCGCACGCCATCGCCGGGTGTCTATTGACGGCGCGTTTGCGCGGAGCGTATCGTGAGAGCGCTCTCTTGAACGGAAGATGTCGCCGACGTTGCACGGACGCTTCAGACCGAAGAGTCTCGTGCGCGCGGGCGACCCCGCGTCCGCAGTGAGAGAGCGCTCTCGCACCGGCCCGTGCGAGCGGCTCCCACCCGCACCCCGACTGCCCGCGTCCCGCCCCGGCTCGGGCACCCGCCCCGTACCGCCGTCCCTGTCTCGGAATGTGAGGGCTCAACGACATGCGTACCCGACGAAGAATCCTCGGCGCGCTGGCCGCCGCGGCGCTGGCCGTGCCCGCGGCCGCCGCCGCGGCGACGCCCGCCCAGGCGATCGGGCCGTCCCTGCTCCCGGTCACCGTCACCAACAGCACCGGCCGCACCGACGCCACCTTCCTGTACGTCATCGGCATCAACCTGTCCACCGGCCGCCTCGGCTACGTGAACTCGGCCGGCACCTTCACCGCCTGGAGCGGCGGCCAGCTCCCGCCCTCCCCCGCCCCGGACGTCTCCATCCCCGGGCCCGGCAACGGCGGCAGCACCACCATCCGGTTCCCGCGCGGCTTCTCCGGCCGGGTCTACTTCTCCTTCGGCGAGAGGCTGAAGTTCTTCCTGACCCCGGACGGGCTGGTCCAGCCCGCGCCGTGGGCCTCCGGCGATCCGAACTACAACATCCTGTTCGACTGGAGCGAGTTCACCTACAACGACGCGGGGCTGTGGCTCAACAGCTCGCAGGTGGACATGTTCGCCGTCCCGCACGCGGTGACCGTGACCGGCGCGTCCGGGGTCACCAAGCGGACCGGTGACGTGGTCAGCGACGGCCGCAACAAGACCATCAACTCGATCAAGGCGCAGTCGGGGTGGGCCAACACGGTCTACACCCGGTCCGACGGCACCGTGCTGCGGGCGCTGGCGCCGGGCAAGGCCGCCGGGGCAGGGCTGTTCAGCGCCACCTACCTGGACTCCTACATCACCTCGGCGTGGAACGCGTACGCGTCCAAGACGCTGACCGTGGTGCCGTTCGCCGACCAGCCCAACACCAAGTACTTCGGGCGCACCAGCGGCAACGTCATGAACTTCACCAACAGCTCGGGCGCGCAGGTGGCCTCGTTCAACAAGCCGAGCAGCGCCAACGTGTGGGGCTGCGACGGCAACCTGGCCGCCCCGAACGACCAGGTCGTCGGACCGATCTCACGTACGCTGTGCGCGGCGCTGAACCGGGGCACGCTGGGCACGATCGACACCCAGCCGAGCACCAACGCGGCCCAGTTCTACCAGAACAGCCCCACCAACCAGTACGCGAAGATCATCCACGCGAACATGGTGGACGGCAAGGCGTACGCGTTCGCGTTCGACGACGTGGGCGCGTTCGAGTCGCTGGTCAACGACGGCGACCCGCGCTCGGCGAGCATCATCCTGAGCCCGTTCGGTGCGGGCGGCGGCGGTGGCGGCGGCGGCATCCCGTCGAACACCTGGAACACCGTCATCAACAAGAACAGCGGCAAGTGCGTCGACGCGCGCTCGTCGGGCACCGCCAACGGCACCGTCATCCAGCAGTACACCTGCAACAACAGCTACGCCCAGCAGTACCAGTTCCAGCCGACCAGCAACGGGTACGTGCGGATCAACAACCGCAACAACTCCGCGCAGGTGCTGGACGTGTCCGGCGTCTCCACCGCCGACGGCGCTCTGATCAACCTGTGGAACTACGTCGGCGGCAACAACCAGCAGTGGCTGCCGGTCGACGAGGGCGGCGGCTACTGGCACTTCGTGGCCCGGCACAGCGGCAAGTGCCTGGACGTGCCCGCCGCGTCCACCGGCGACAGCGTGCAGCTGCAGCAGTACACCTGCAACGGCACCGCCGCTCAGTCGTTCCGCCTGGCCGCGCAGCCCTGACCTGCGCGACCGCAGGCCGCCCCACCTGGGCTGAGGTGGGGCGGCCTTCTTCGTGCCGGGCTACGGCCAGGCTCAGAACAGCAGTCGGCGCGGCAGCGCGGCCAGGGCGTCGGGCAGCGCCGCCGGGTTGCCGTCGGCAGGCGGCGGGGTCACCGGGCTGGGCTGGACGCTCGGCTTCGGCTTGGCGCTGGGGGTGGGCTTGGCGCTGGGCTTGGGCTTGGTCTGGGTGGCGGGCGCGGGCGGCGCGTTGCCGAACACGATCTTCTGGTTGCCGGGCCGGCTGAACTGGATGTCCTGCTTGCCCTGCATGGCCCACTTCATCGCGTACTGCACGGCCGGGTTGACCACCCGGTGCGACATCTTGTGCGTGCTGATCTGCGCCCAGTCCGGGTCGGTGTGGAAGCCCGAGATGGCCAGCTGCCTGGTGGTGATGGTCAGCGTCACCGACTTGGAGTTGTCCGTGGTGCCGGTCTTGCCCGCGATGTGGTGGCCGATGATCTCCTTGGAGTCGCGGGCGGTGGTGCCGTTGCAGCGGCCGTAGAGCGACTTGTCGCCCAGCGGGCACCGGGCCGCGTCGATGGCCGCCCGCGCCACGTCGACCTTCAGGTTCTGAGCGCAGCGGGGGTCGCCGACGCCCAGCTTCTCGCCCCGGCTGTTGTAGATGGCCTCGACCGGGATCGGCTCGCAGTAGACGCCGTCGGCGGCCAGGGTCGCGAACGCGTTGGCGATCTGCAGCGGGGTGTGGTCGGAGGCGCCCAGGGTGAACGGGCCCCACAGCTCGGCGTGGTTGGACCAGTAGTAGTCGTCGATCTCCACGCCCGGGTTGTCGTGGAAGGTCAGGCCCATCCGCTTGGCCGTGTCGATGACCTTGGTACCGCCGACCCGCTCGAACAGCGGCACGAAGTACGTGTTGACCGAGTTGCCGAAGCCGGTCCACATGTTCATCGCGCCCCAGGACTTGCCGCCGGAGTTGGTCGGGCACCAGCGCCCGCCGCAGCTCGGGCTGCCGGTGATGTGGGTGCGGGAGACGTACGGCGCGGTCGTGTTGATCGTGTACGACAGCGGGAAGCCGTTCTCCAGCGCCGACACCAGCGTGAAGATCTTCATCACCGAGCCGGCCTGGTAGCCGCCGAGGTCCGCGCTACCGGTGATCAGCGGGTTCGTGGTGTTCGGGTACGAGCCGCGGATGCCGCGCCGGGCCAGCGCCGGGTTGGACGCCGGGCCGTTCTGCGGCTTGGTCCTGCTGTCGAGCTTGAAGTTGCGGTTGGTCGCCAGACCGCGCACCTTGCCGGTGCCCGGCTCGATGCCGGCGAGCATGACCGCGTCGGACTTCCACGGCCACCGGTTCTTGTCCAGGTCCGGGTTCTTGTTCAGCGCCCGGTCGATGCTGCGGTCCATGGCGCTCTGGGTGGCCGGGTCCAGCGAGGTGATGATGCGGTAGCCGCCCGAGCGCAGCTGCCGCTCCCGGTCGTAGGGCGTGGCGCCGAAGACCTCCTGCTGGTTCCACCAGCGCTCGAGGAAGTCGCAGAAGAAGCCCCACTTGATGTTGGAGGCCTGCACGCAGCCGTTGGCGGTGAACTCGCCGACCACCTTCAGCGGCTCGGCCTTGGCCGCGATCGCCTGCGCGTCGGTGATCGACTTGGTCTGGGCCATCTCGTCAAGCACGTAGTTGCGCCGGTCCACGGCCAGCGCCTGGCCCCTGCCGGTGATCGCGTCGAAGTCGCCGGGGAACTTGACCAGCGCCGCCACGAACGCCGCCTCGGCCAGGCCCAGCTCCCTGGGCTCCTTGCCGAAGTAGACGTGGGCGGCGGCGAAGATGCCGTACGCCCGGTTGCCGAAGTAGGCGGTGTTCAGGTAGCCCTCGAGGATCTCGTCCTTGGTGAGCCGCTGCTCGATGGCCAGGGCGTAGCGCATCTCGCGCAGCTTGCGCTGGGCGGTGTCCTCGGTGGCCGCCACCACCTCCTCGGGCGTGTCCGCCGAGTACGAGATGGACAGGCGCACGAACTGCATGGTCAGCGTGGAGGCGCCCTGCTGGACGTCGCCGGCCTGCTTGTTGGCGATGAAGGCGCGGGCGATGCCCTTGAGGTCGACGCCGTCGTGCTTGTAGAAAGCCTGGTCCTCGGCGGCCAGGATCGCCTGCCGGACCACGAGCGGGATCTCCGACAGCGGAACGTCGCGCCGGTTCTCGTCGTACATGCTGGCCAGCAGGGTCTTGCCGTCGGCGGCGTAGAGGTAGCTGATCTGGGGCGAGCGCTTGACGATCAGGTCGTCGGGCAGCCGGCCCAGGGCGTGGCCGCCGATCTCGGCGGCGTAGCCGGACAGGGCGGCCGCCGGGAACACCGCGGCAGCCACCACCACTCCGGCGAGCAGGCCGCAGATCAGTAGGTAGGCGAGGTTGACCAGGACTTCTACGGGGCGCTTACGCATTGGGGTCACCGCCTCGGGTCTGGGGGACGGATCCCAGCCTGGCTTGCCGCGACAAGCCCCCGTGACGGGCCGCACGACGCGCGTACTGAGCAGCGAATCTCCGCTGTGACAAGGATCTCAGGTGCGCGCCATTTGTCCAAGATGTATCTGTAATGATCATGTTCCCGCACGTCAGGGCCGATCGGTGATCGACATACGTGACGGAATGGGACCCACCGGGCGGGTAGAGCGTCGATGCGACGCCCTACCCGCCGTGCCGTCAGGGCAGGACCGAGGGGCGCAGGACCACGTCGGCGAGTCGGACATATGCGATGCGCTGTCCGAACTGGATCTGCACGTACCTGTCCTCGCCCCGGATGACGGTGCCGTCACCGGGTGAGGACCAGTCGAAGGTGCTGGCCCGGTAGTACTCCGGGCTCAGCACCGGACCGGCCGCGTAGCGCTGCCCGGCCGCGAAGGTGTACTGCGCGAACGGGCTCACCGCCTGGACCGGCACTCCGGCCGGGTAGGCGGCCGCCTCGGGGTAGGCCCGGCCGTACACCGGGACCGCGGCCACGCTCGGCTTGGCCTCGACCACGAAGCCGATGCTCCAGCGCGGGCCGGCGTCGGCGTTGCGGAACCAGGCCTTCTGGCCCAGGTACCAGATCGCGGTCCAGTCACCGGAGCGCTCGGCCACCGCGAAGGTCTGCCCGGCCGAGGCGCGGGCGCAGTGGTCGCTGACCACCATGGTGCTGGCCTTGGTGCCGCAGCGGCCCGGGTCGCGCACCAGCGGCGCGCCCAGGTCCGGGGCGGTCCGCAGGATCACGGCGGAGCTGGGGCGCAGCGGGCACGGGTTGCTCGCGGCGCCGGTGCAGCCGGTGAAGGCGGGCTTGTTGGTGGCGAAGTCCGGGTCCAGGGTGACCAGGCCCGCGTGCGGCGCCAGCACGTCCGGCAGGCCCCGGAACGGCGCCTTGAGCAGGTCGAAGTAGTGCGACCAGTCCCAGTACGGGCCCGGGTCCCAGTGCATCCCGGCCACGGTCGAGGTGGTCGTGCCCGGGACGTTGTCGTGGCCGATGATGTGCTGGCGGTCCAGCGGGATGCCCAGCCGCAGCGCCAGGTGCCGCACCAGCTTCGCGGACGTGCGGTAGAGCGCCTCGGTGTACCAGCTGCCCTGGGCCGCGAAGCCCTCGTGCTCCAAACCGATCGACTTGGCGTTGACGTACCAGTTGCCCGCGTGCCAGCCGACGTCCTTGGCCTTGACGTGCTGGGCGATGTGGCCGTCGACCGAGCGCAGCGAGTAGTGCCAGGCCAGGTAGGTCGGATCGTCGACCAGCCGCAGGGTGGTGGCCCAGCTGGCCTCGGTGTCGTGGATGACGATGTACTCGATGCGCTGGCTGCTCGGCCGGTTGCCCAGGTCGTGGTTGCCGTAGTCGCCGTCGCCGAAGGCCTCGTACGGCGCGGGCAGCCACTCGCAGGAGACGTCGATCGGGCACTCGATGCCGTCGGGCCGCTCCAGGCGGCGCAGGCGCAGGTGGGACAGCCAGCCCCTGTCGGCGGTGACCGCGCGGGCGGGCAGGCTGAGCGCGCTGCCGTCGTCGGTGGTGCGGGCCGCGCCCTCGGCCAGCGTGGCGTAGACCTCGTCGGCGAACGCGGCCGCGGCGGCCTCGTCGTCGGCGCCGGAGTAGCGGGCCACCGCGCCGTACCAGGCCGCCGGGTCACTGCCGGCGCCGCCCGGCGCCTGCAGTTCCCGCTGGTACGACGACAGCAGCGCGGCTCCGCCGCGGATGTTGGCCTGCGCGTCGGTACGCAGCACCGCCGGGTCCAGCCCGGTCAGCTCCGCCGCGGCGGCCAGCGTGCGCAGCGAGGCGTCGCTGGGCGCGGGCGCCGGCGCGGGGTGCCCGACGGGCCTCGGGCGGGCGTCGTCGCCCCGGGCGTCCTCGGGCGCCTCGACGGCGACCTCTTCCGGCACGGGCAGGGCCGCCACGTAGTCGGCGTCGGTCAGGTGCATCGGGCCGAAGCCGCCGGAGGTGCTGGGTTCACCGGTGTGCACGTCCCAGCGCGACTCCAGATAGGAGACGCCCAGCAGGATGTCCACGGGTACGCCGAACTCGTCGGCCGCGGCCTGGTAGGCCGCCTGACGGGGCTGCGGGGCGGGTTCGGCACCGGCCGGGGCCGGGACCGCGGCGGTGCCGAGGGCGAGCCCGGCGGTCGTGAGCAGCGCCAACCGGCGCAGGGGGGATCGGGGTGACACGCATGACTCCTTGTCGATGTCCGATGCGAGCCACCCTTCTCCCAATCCCCCGCCCGGTCAATACTTTCCCCCTACCTTCACGCTACGAAAAAATCCTTCACCACGCGCGGGCGGTGCAGGTTCGGGGAAACTGCGGGAATCTTGGGGCTCTTACCTGCACTTTCCCCGAAACTGCACCAATCCCCGGGCCAAGATCACGGCGTGGGGAAGAAAGTTGCAGAATTCCCGGGCGGGGTTGTCCGATCCGGCGGCGGACGTTCGTCAAGGTCTCGTAAGCAGGCCAGGACAGAAGGAGCGCAGGGCAGATGAAGTACATGATGCTGGTTTGCACGGACACCGAGCCGGACACCGACACCGCGCCGGAGCCCGACATCCACGCGTGGGTGGCCGAGAACGACGGCGCCGGGCGCCGGCTGGACGGGCACGAGCTGGGGCCGCTGTCGACGGCGACGACCGTGCGGGTGCGCAACGGCCGGCTGCTCGTCTCCGACGGCCCGTTCGCCGAGACCAAGGAGATCATCGTCGGCTTCGACCTGCTCGAGTGCGCCGACCTGGACGAGGCGATCGAGGTGGCGCGGACGCACCCGATGGCCCGGGGCGGCCGGATCGAGCTGCGGCCGTTCGCCGTCTACGAGCAGTGAGCAGCACCGCGTACCGGGGGGCCGCGGCGGCTTCGGCCGCCGCGGCCGCGGCGGTCGAGTCGTACCCGCGCATCGTGGCGACACTGATCCGGCTCACCGGCGACTGGACGCTGGCCGAGGACTGCGCCCAGGACGCGCTGGCCCAGGCGGTGCAGCGATGGGGTGGCGGCGTGCCCGACAATCCGGGCGGCTGGCTGATGACCGTGGCCCGCAACCGGGCCCTGGACGTGCTGCGCCGGGCCGCGGTGGAGCGCCGCAAGCTGCACGACCTGGCGGTGCTGGCGCGTACCGAGGAGTCCGGCGCGGACCAGGCGGCCGACGACGGCGAGGTGGTGGACGACCGGCTGCGGCTGATCTTCACCTGCTGCCATCCGGCGCTGCCGCTGGAGGCCCGGGTGGCGCTGACCCTGCGCACCATCTGCGGCGTGCCGACCGGCGACATCGCCCGCGCGTTCCTGATCGGCGAGTCGACCATGACCCGGCGGCTGACCCGGGCGAAGACGAAGATCGCCCAGGCGGGCATCCCGTACCGGGTGCCGCAGGGTCCGGCCCTGGCCGAGCGCCTGCCGGGCGTGCTCGCGGTGCTGTACCTGCTGTTCACGCACGGCTACAACGCGGACGGCGAGCCCGCGTTCGCCGCCGAGGCGATCCGGCTGACCAGGCTGCTGGCGCACCTGATGCCCGCCCAGCCGGAGGTGCGGGCGCTGCTGGCGCTGTGCCTGCTGCAGGACTCGCGCCGGACCGCCCGGCGCGACGGGCAGGGCCGGCTGCTGACCCTGGACCAGCAGGACCGGTCCCGGTGGGACCGGGGCGCGATCGTGGAGGGGCTGGCCCTGCTGGCGGAGGTGCCCGAGGACGGGCCGTACGCGCTGCAGGCCCGGATCGCGGCCTGCCACGCCGCCGCGGCGACCCCGGCCGACACGGACTGGGTCCGGATCGCGGACTGCTACGACGCGCTGACCCGGCAGCAGCCCAGCCCGGTGGTGGAGCTGAACCGCGCGGTGGCGCACGGGTACGCCTACGGCCCGGCGGCCGGGCTGGCCCTGCTGGCGCGGGCCCGCGCGGGCGGGGCGCTGGACGACTACCCGCACACGATCGCGGTCGAGGCGCACCTCACCGCCCGCGACGGCGACCACGGCCGGGCCGCCGCGCTGTTCCGCCGGGCGGCCGCCGCGGCGCGGACCGAGCCGGAGCGGCAGGCCCTGCTGGAGCGGGCCGAGGACGAGAGCCAGGCAGGCTGACCAGGCTGGACGGCTCTGCCCGCGCGGGCGGCGCGGGCAGAGCCGGAAGTCGTCAGCTGGTGTAGGCCAGCAGCGACTGGTTCTTCACCTGGTCCGGTTCGGGGAACCGGGTCTCGACGGTGCGGTCGGGGCGCAGCAGCGTCAGCTCTCCCCTGGTGCGGACCAGCATCCTGCCGTCGGTGAGGAACAGCACGGCCGTGATCGGTCCGGTGACCGGCAGCGCCACCTCCGCGCCGGTGCGGGTGTCCACCACGGCGTTGGCGAGGAAGTCCCGGCCGTAGTCGCCGTCGGGCTCGTCGCCCGTACGCTGGTGGACGGCGACGAACCCGCCGGCGGCGGAGATGCTGAACGGGTCGCAGCTGCGCCGCCGCTGCTTGTTAACCGCGGGGTCGTCGTCCCCGAACACCGGCACCACCCGCGCGCCGCCGCCGTCGGCGTCGGCCGTCACCAGCCGGCACTCGCCGGTGCTGAAGGCCAGGTGCCGGCCGTCGGCCGACCACAGCGGGTGCATCCCGTCCGGCTGGTGCGCCAGCGGCACGAAGACCCCAGAGGCGACCGTCACCACGCCGTAGACCATCTCGCCGGGCAGGCCCGTCGCCACCAGCAGCCGCCGCGAGTCCGGCGACCAGACCGGCTCGTACCCGACTCCGACCACGCCGCGCAGCACCGTGGTCCGGTGCCCGCCGAGCAGGTCGGCCACCACCAGGTCCCCGTTCCCGTCGACGAACGAGACGCTGCTGCCGTCGGGCGACACGTTCATCGTCTCCGAGTCCACGCCCGGCACGGCACCGAGCTGCGACGCCGACCACCAGACCACCCGCTCGGGGGCCCGGTAGAACAACCGGCCCGGCAACCCGCCCGGCGCCAGCAACGCCGGCGTCACCTGCACGGACGGCGGTGCCGACGGCCGAGTGGAAGGCGCAGCGGAGGCGGCGGACGGGGTCGCCGAGGGGGTGGCGGGCTCGGCCGGGTTCGTCAGGCCGCCCAGTTGCCAGACGAGCCCGCCGATCACCGCCATGGCGACGGCCGCGCCGGTGCTCGCCGCGAGCTTCTGATTGCGCCCGATGCGCTGGGAGCGCGACAGCGCGCGGTCGAGGAACTCCACCGGCCTCGCCTGGTCGCCGATCCGCGCGAGGCCGTCGCGCAGCAGGTCGTCGTTCATCGTCCGGTCCCCTCTGCGGCCCGGAACTCCCGGAGCTCAGGCACGCGTTTGCGCAAATGGTCCAGAGCGCGCGCGGTCTGGGTCTTGACGGTGCTGACCGACACCCCGAGCAGGTCGGCCGCCTCGGCCTCGGTGTGGTCCTCGAAGTAGCGCAGCACCACGACCGCCCGCTGCTTGGCGCTGAGCGAGCTCAGCGCTCGGGCCAGCGCCATCCGCCAGGTGATCGACTCGGCGTCGTCGGTGCGGCGGTCCGGCTGGTCGGGGAGGTCGCCGGGCAGGTACTCGGCGACTCTGCGCCGCCGCCATACCGACACCTGGGTGTGGTACATGATCCGGCGCGCGTAGGCCTCGGCGTTGCCGGACTCGTGGAGCCGGGACCAGGCCCGGTGGGTCCGGGCGAGGGCCTCCTGTACCAGGTCCTCGGCCAGGTGCTGATCGCCGGTGAGCAGGTAGGCCGAGCGGAGCAGGGCATGACTTCGGGACCGGACGAACGCGGCATAGTCATCCCCGTGGTTGTCCATGGTGGATCCCATCGAGACGAGGGTCGGAAAGCGGGTCGCCCGGCGGGCGTCGTACGTTCGCGTTGCGCTCTGAAAGATGCGAACTGCGCTCCGCACGGGCGACAGTACTTTCGGTCATCTTCGATCGGCTGAACAGAGGTGGAGACGCCCGTGCGGCGGGCCGGGATCACCGGTCCCGCCGCACGGGCGGTCAGGCGGCGGCCGTCAGCGGCGGACCACCGTGTCGGCCAGGGTCAGCTCCTCCAGCACCGCCAGCACGTCCGGCAGGCCCTCGGTGTAGGTCCCGGCGGCGAGCTCCTTGGAGTGCTGCTCGATCTGCTGGTCGTACACGGCGTCGCGCACGTTGCCGATGGCCAGCACGCAGTCGCCGATCGGATCGCCCGACGCACCGGCTGGGTTGCCCGGATTGCAGTTCGTCGGGAGGTAGAACTGGCCCGCGAGCGGGTTGAACGTGCCGGTGTCGGGCGCGCAGGCCCCACCCGGGGTGATCGGGTTGCAGCCCGCGTAGTTGGCCTGGGCCTTGGCGAACGAGCCGGTGATGAACTGGATGCCGTCCAGGTTGCTCGGCAGCCGCTCGACGCCGCTGGTGATGACCGCCAGCACGTCGTCGTTGATCAGCGCCTTGGCGAAGCCGAGCTGGGTGTAGGCCTGGATCAGCCGCACCGCCTTGCTCACCCGCGCGTCGGCCTTGAACAGCTCGCTGTTGGAGTCGGCCAGGGCGCCCAGGACGCGGTCGTAGTACGCCTTCTGCCGGCCGGACAGGTACTCGTTCATCCGGTTGCGGGCCGTGGTGCCCAGGTTCGGGTCCGTCTGGTCCAGCGCGCCGGCGGTGAAGCCGGCCAGGTAGTTGGCGTCCCACAGGTTCAGGTAGTAGCTGGAGTTGCGGCAGAACCCGCCGGGGGCGCCGGACAGGTACTGGCGGCAGACCTCGCCGAGGCCCCAGGTCATGGTCCAGCTGCGGTAGTCGTACTCCCGGCCCGCCCAGCGGACCCAGACCCGGATGGTGACCTGGAGGTCGGCGTACTCGTGGTGCCACTTGATGTCGTCGTAGGTCTCCACGTTGGCCAGGCCGCCGGAGTAGCACAGCTTGACCGTGGGCGCGTCTGGGTGGGCGTACTGCGCGAACAGCAGGCTGGCCGGGGTGCCGTTGAGGGTGACCGTCGCGGGGCGGGTCAGCGAGGGGCCGGTGCCGGTGCACGGCGGCACCTTCGCCGGGTCGCTCATCTTGGCGGCGTCGGGCAGGGTGGCGGCGGTGAACTGGTCGCCGTTGCCGAACATGCTGTACGTCTTGCCGCCCGGGTTGGTGCCGCGGATGGCCGCGAGCTGGCCCGAGAAGTTCTGCAGCGCGGCGCGGTACTCGGCCGACAGGCCGTTGAACAGCGCGTTGGTGCGCCTGCCGTTGGCGTCCGGGGTCGCCAGCGGCTTGCTGAACTGGGTGGTGGAGTTGATGATGCCCTGGCCGGCGCCGAGGACGCCCCCGGTGCGCGCCTGGTTGACCTGCCTGGCGTAGGCCGGGTTCTCGGCCACCAGGCGGGCGTAGGCGCGGGCCGCCACGATCCACGGGACCACGTCGGCGGGCTGGTTGACCTGCGGCGCCTGCCAGCCGAAGTTCTGCCGGGCGTACCAGTCGAGGTAGTCCACCGACCCCTTGGCCTTGTACGTCTGCAGCACCGTCATCGGGTTCTGCGAGGCGTACGTGGAGGCGTCGGGTCCGGCGAAGGGCGGGTTGAAGGCGGTGTCGGTCGCCATCAGGTGCAGCGGGTTCTCCACCGTCTGGTAGTCGAAGTAGCTCTGGATCGGCTCACCGTAGGTCTGCTTGTGGCCGATACCCCAGTTGATCCGCTCCTTGACCGCGTTGAGCTGGCCCTGCTGCAGCGATTGCATGATCTGCACGCCCCAGTTGTCCACCGTGGTGTTCAGCTGGTAGAGCCCGCGCTCCAGCTCGGCGAGCTCGGCCAGGGTCGCGTGCTGCAGGTCGATGACCTGGTCGAACTTGTCCAGCATCTCGGTGTAGACGACGGTCAGCGCGTGCTCGACCCGGTCGAAGCGGCTCTGCATGGTGCTGGCCAGCGCGCCGACCTCCTGCCGGAGCTGGTTGATCTGATCCATGATCATCTGCTCGGGCGTGGTCTGCTCGGCGAAGACCGGCAGCAGCGCGCCGATGGCGCCGATGATGTTGCCGGTCAGCGCCACGGTGCTCATCGAGGTGAGCGCCTGGCCCAGGCTCAGCCCCGCGATCGACGGGATGTACTTGTTGATCGACGTGGCGATCTGCACCGCCGCCTTGCCGACCCCGGCCGCGATCCGGCCGGACTTGGCGTCCACGTAGCCGATGAGCTTCGCCAGCACCTCGACCGCGCTGCCCGCGCCGTCGATGATCTTCTGCCGCGCGGCCGCGGCGTCACGCTCCCGGTTGAAGACCGCGGTGTCGGGGCGCGGCCCGATGCCGGTGGCCGGGTACGCCGCGTTGAGCTGGCCGACCGTCGACACCATGACGGTGTTCTGCTGCTCCAGCCGCTGCATCGCGGTGAGCAGCTGCGCCTTGGCCTCGGCCAGGTACTGCTCGGTGTTCTGCTGGTGCGCCAGGATCGCGTCGACGTTGAGGTACACCGAGATCATCGGGTCGGCGGCGAGCTGGTCCAGCGACGCGGTCGACAGCACGCCCAGGCGGGCGCCGAAGCTGCCGTCCCAGGCCGCCGAGAACTGCGCGTCCTGCTGGGCCAGGGTGGTGATGCGGCGCCACATCATGTCCTGCACCGGGTAGAGGCGCTGGAACTGGTCGTAGGAGAACTGGGCCGTGGCGACCTGGTCCAGGCGCTCGCCGTAGGCCTTGGCGTCCGGGCTGACGACCGTGTCCAGCAGCTCCTTCATGATCGGAGCGGCGATCGCGGCCTCGGGGTGCAGGGCCAGCATGTTGAGCATGTGCGGCAGCAGCTCGTAGGCCTGCCGGTTGGCGTCGCTGCCGGTCAGCTTGCCGTCGTACCACTGGCTCATCACGGCGGTGTGATCGCGCAGCTGCTCCAGCGTGAACGTGGGGTGCAGCTGGCGGTAGCCGTACATCTCGGTGCTGAGCACCAGGTCCTTCAGGCCCTGGTTGCCCTGCGAGTGCAGGCGCACCGAGGCGACGAACAGCTTGTCGCGCAGTTCCTGGCTGTCGACGTCGACCGGGTCGCCGGCGTGCGCCGCGTTGCCGAGGGCGAGGACCGCCGCAACCGCGACGGTCGTCACGGTGGCCAGGGTCCGGGACAGGCGGGTCCGTTTCGGGCGGGTGTGCCCGAGGCCGCGCCAGTGGAGCTTCACTGTCGTTCCTCTCTCGTGGGGATGGGGCGGCCCGCGCCACGGGGAAGTGCGGGCCGCCTGACCCATACGCTGCCGGGCACCACTTGGGACCGGCTTGGAGAGGAGTCGCGGACTGCCTCAAGAGGAGCTCAGGACCAGGTTCCCGGCCGGGCTGCCGCGCAGGATCAGCGCACTCACCTCGGCCCGGCTCAGGCCCGCCCCGACGGCCAGGCACCGGTCCAGCTCCGCGGCCGGCAGCGCGGCGCGCACCGCGGCCTCCTCGCCCGGGCCGTCGATCGGGTCCATCGCCGCGGGGGCGAACCCGGTACGCGCACCGTGCGCGCCGACCGCGCCCAGCAGCACCGCCGCATCCTCGGCCCGCCCGGCCTGGGCCAGCGCCGCCGCCGTGGTGTGCGCCAGCACCAGCCACGACGTGACGTCGGCGGCCGCGTCCAGCGGTCCCAGCAGCTCGGCCGCCACCCGCAGCGCCGCGTCGGGGTCGCCCGCGTCCAGGGCCCCCTTCATCGCGCCCCACGCCGCCGACCCGGCCGCCCAGACGTGGCCGCAGGAGCGGCCCGCCCGCACGGCGGCGTCGAGTTCGGCGCGGGCCCGCCCCGGCGGGCCGGTGAGCCGCCGCAGCATGCCGAGGATCATCATGGCCTCGGCCCGCAGCCAGGGCAGGCCGGTGCGTTCGGCCAGCGCGCGGCCGCGCTCGGCCAGGCGCACCGCCTCGGCGAGCTGCCCCAGCATCGCGTGGAAGTGGGCCTGGTACACCACCGCGTGCGCCTCGCCGATCCGGTCGCGGCCGGCGCGGGCCAGGTCGGCGGCCTCGTTCGCGGCGCGTAGCGCCTCGGCCGGGTCGCCGGTGAGGTAGGTCAGCCCCGCCACGCCCAGCCAGGCCTGGCCGCGCACCCGGGGCGGTGCCGTGGCGGCCAGGTCCAGCGCCGAGCGCAGCCAGCCCAGCCCTTCGGCGATGTGGCCGCGCCGGTACCAGAACCAGCTCAGCGCCGCGGCCAGGCGCAGCGCGTACTCGCCGTCGCCGTCCAGCAGCGCCGAGGACAGGGCCGCCCGGGTCTCCGGCTGGTCGGTGCCGATCCGGGCCAGGACCAGGTGCGACTGCGGCCCGCGCAGCGTCGAGGCGGCCGACTCGGCCCAGTCGAGCACCCAGCCCCGGTGGCGGCGCCGCAGCGCCCGCGCCTCCGCCTCGGCCACGGTACGACCCGCGAAGGCGCGTACCGGGGTCAGCAGCCGGTACCGGCGCGGCGCCGTGCCCGGCTCGGTGGCCAGCAGCGACTTGCGTACCAGCGCCGACACCTCCGGCAGCAGCGCGGCGGGGCGCAGCCCGGCCACGGCCGCCGCCGCGTCGAGGTCGAACCCGCCCGCGAACACCGACAGCCGCCCGAACAGCAGCTGCTCGGGCACCGGCAGCAGGTCGAAGCTCCAGGAGATGGCCTCGGCCAGGTCGCGGTGGCGCGCCGGGCGCTGCCCGTCGGCGTCGGCGCCCCGCTCCCCCAGGCTGCCCGCGATCTGGTCCAGCGACAGCACCCGGCACTGGGCGGCGGCCAGCTCGACGGCCAGCGGCACGCCGTCCAGCTCGCGGCAGATCTCACCGATGCGGGCCAGGTCGGCCGGGGTCGGCGCCCAGCCGGGCAGCAGCGCCCGGGCGCGGCTGAGGAACAGCTCGGCGGCCTCGCCGCGCATCGGCCCGAGTTCGACCACGACCTCGCCGGTCAGGCCCAGCGACTCGCGGCTGGTGGTGAGCACGCGCAGGTTCGGGCAGCGGCGCAGCAGGGTCGCGACGGTGTCGCGTACCGCGTCGACCAGGTGCTCGCAGTTGTCCAGCACCAGCAGCGTGCGCCGGGTGCCGAGCACCGCCGCCAGCCGGGTGGCGTCGGCGGCGCCGGCCACGCCCAGCGCGGTGGCGATCTCCGCGACGACCAGCTCCGGCTGGGCCAGCCCGGCCAGCTCCACCAGCCAGGGACCGTCGGCGTCGGCGCGCTGCGCGGCGGCGTGCAGGGCCAGGCGGGTCTTGCCGATGCCGCCCGTACCGGTGACCGTCACCAGCCGGGCGCGTTCCAGCTGGTCGGTGAGGGTGCCCAGCTCGTCGCGGCGGCCGACCAGGTCGGTGAGCACGCACGGCAGGTTGTGCGTGGGCACTTCGGACTCGGTCGTCGGCAGGTCGAGCGCCGGATCCTGGCGCAGGATGGCCACCTCCAGGTCGCGCAGCGCCGCGCCGGTGTCCAGCCCCAGCTCCCCGAGCAGGTCGGCGGCCTGCCGGATCGCCGCGAGGGCGTCGGCCTGGCGGCCGCCGCGGTACAGCGCCAGGGCCAGCAGGTGCCAGGCGCGTTCGGCCAGCGGCTGCTGCTCGGTCAGCGCGGTCAGCTCCGGCACCAGCTCGCCGTGGCGGCCCAGAGCCAGGCCCGCTGCCAGCAGGTCCAGGGTGGCGGTGTCGCGCAGGCGCTCCAGCCGGCGTACGGCGGCGGCGACGAAGTCGTGGTCGTCGAGGTCGGCGAAGGCCGGGCCGCGCCACAGGGCCAGCGCCCCGGTCAGCGTGCGGTGGGCGGACTCGGCGTCGCCCCGGCGCAGCAGCTCGGCGCCCTCGGCGGTGAGCCGGGCGAACAGGTCGGCGTCGACGGCGTCGGGCGGCAGCCGCAGGGCGTAGCCGGTGCCCTCGGTGACCAGCACCCGGGCGGCGGCACGGGCGGCCCGGCCCGGTTCCAGGACACGGCGCAGCTCCGCGACGTACGCGTGCAGGGTGGTCGGCGACGGGGTCGCCTCGCCGTCCCACACGTCCTCGACGATGCGGGCGGCCGACACGGCCCGGGGCCGGGCCAGGACCAGGCTGGCCAGGACGGCCCGCTGGCGGGGGCCGCCCAGCGGGGTCTCGGCGCCGTCGACGGTGGCGGTCATGGCGCCCAGGACATTGATGCGGACTGCGGACACGACGGCGAACCTAGGGGCTGGGAAGCGCTCTCCTCCAGCCCTTAAAGGCCTTACGTCCACATGCCGACTGACCGCCCGTGTCGTCTGCCACAAGCGGGCTCCGATGACGACCGTGGTGCCGGGGCGGGCACTGCGGCCCGCCCCGGCGCGGATCAGTGCGTGATGGTGACCGTCTTGGTGCCGGTCGCCGGGATCTTCACCGGGGTGGCGTCGGTGATGTCCGTGCCGCCGTACCACCAGTCCTGGTCGCCCCAGACCTTGAAGCGCGCGTTCTGCGGGCCGAGCACCCGCATCTGGCAGCTGTGCGCGGTGATGGTGTTGCAGGCGCCCACGGTCTCGCCGTTGCTGGCGTTGTACGCCACGTACCAGCCGCGCTCGGGCCCGTCCACGGTCAGCGTCGCGCCCTGGACCAGCTGGATGTCGTAGGTGACGGACCGGTCCGCCCACACCTTGATCTTCGCGGCGGACGGCCGGGTCGGCGCGTTGCCGCTCCACTGCGTCGGGTAGTCGCGCGCGACGAAGCGCAGCGGCCAGTGGTACGGCCCGAGGAAGTCGACGGTGTAGGCGCCGTCGGCGTTCGCCGCGATGGTGATCGGACCGTCGCCGCTGTGGTAGTGGAAGTTGCCGAAGGTCACCGCGGAGCTCGTGACGGCCGCGCCGCCGACGCCCTTGATCGTGCCGGTGATGGTGCCCCGGCGGTCCAGCTTGATGACCGGGCCGGTGGTGGTCTGGCCCGCGGTCACGGTGACCCACGCGGCCAGCGACTGGTTGCCGGTGCCGCCGTCGGCGGTGACCCACTGCGCGCCGTACGGCGAGCGCTGCTCCTCGTACAGGTTGCCGTAGGCGAACAGCTGGTAGCTGCCCGCGCGCAGGTAGTCGACGAGCACGTGGCCGTCGCTGTCGGACCGGGTGCAGCGGTCGAGGAACATGGTCTCGTCCTGCTTGGTCGCCAGCACGCAGAAGCCCTCGACCGGCGCGCCCGTGCGGGCGTCGACGACGGTGGCGGCGATCTTCGCGGTCGGGGTGAGCGCGATGGCGACCTCGGCGACGACACCCTCGGTGACCGTGACCCGGACCTCCCCGGAGGAGAGGTAGCCTGCGGCGGAGGCGTAGACCCGCTGGTTGCCGACGGACACGCCGTCGATCGTGAGCGAGCCGCCGGTGCCCTCCACGGAGGTGAACCAGGTCCCGGCGCCGAAGGCGGCGATCGGGGCGCCGGTGAGGGCGTCGGTCACCGTGAAGTGCACCGAGCCGGTCGGCAGCAGCGTGTCGTCGGTGGTCGTGGTCTGCCCGGCGGTCACGGTGATCGCGTCGGCGTACTGGTCTTCGAGCTTGCCAGGGTAGAACTGGAAGAAGTTCCGCTCGTAGTGGTCGAACCGGACCCGGTACACCCCGGCGAAGACCTGGTCGAGGTGGAACTCGCCGTTGTGGTCCGTCGTGGTGACGAAGTTCGGCCCGAAGCTGGAGTAGACCTGCACCTGCACGTCGGCGATGCCGGTGCCGTCGCGCTCGGTGAACCGCCCGGCGACGCGGCCGGTCGGCAGGGCCGTGTCGTCGACCACCACGTTCTGGCCGGCCGCGACGGGGTAGACCGTCGCACTGCCCTGGTCGGCGGTGCCGACCGCGTACTGGCGGTTGCCGGGCACGGACTCGAACGCGATCCGGTAGCTGCCGGGCAGCACGGCCAGCGTGTACGCGCCGTCGGACCCGGTGGTGGCGGCGGCGCCGGTGCCCAGGTCGCTCTCGGCGTAGACGGGCACCGACGCGACGGGGTCGCCCGCCTGGTCGGTGAACGTGCCGGTGATGGTGCCGGTCGGCAGCAGCTGGTCGTCGACGGTCACCTGGCCGCCGCCGGGCACGCTGACCTCGGCCGCGTTGCTCCACTCGGTCTGCTGGTAGGCGTACTGGCTCGGGTGGCCCGGCGCGTCGAACTGGACCCGGTAGGCCCCGGCCGCCAGGCCGGACAGTTCGTAGTGCCCGGTCGCGTCCGTGGTGGCCGAGCCCCAGCCGGGCCCGTACGCGCTGACGGCGGCACCGGCGACGGGCCGGCCCGCGTCGGTGAGCGTGCCGGTGATGGTGCCGGTCTCCTCGGCCTGGGCGGGCGCGGCCAGGCCGAGCGCGCCGAGTGCGGCCGCGAGGGCGAGGATGCCCGCGCGGCGTCTGGTTGTCGTGAACATGTCGTCCTTGAGGGGATGCGCGACGCGTCGCCGCTTGTCGCGGTGGTGAAGCCGCCCCGTGATCGAACTGCGGCGGGGTCATTCTGCCCACCCGCCCCGACAGTTCGTCACCCCATTACCGGCGGCGGCCCGCATCCCCTGCTGAGGTATGGTCCCGGGCGGCCTGGACGCCGCCCGGGACCTTCGATTCACCAGTTGGTGGATCCGGCCGCCTGCGGCCACGGCTTCCACCACGGCTTGATCAGGTACGCGATGCCGCCGGTGCCCCCGGCGACGGTCCCGTTGGCGCGGTAGCGCTTGGTCCGCAGCCAGATCTGCTCGAACTGGCTGCGCTTGTACACGTTGCGGACCACGTCGTCGCTGGACGAGGCGGGGTCGTTGACGATCACGTCGCCCTCGGCGGTGAACCCGACGATGACGAACAGGTGCCCGGAGGTGCCGTAGTTCGCCCCGTCGAGTTCGGAGGAGAGGAACGACTGGCTGGTCACGATCGGGATGCCGGCCGCGATGAACCGCTCGGCCTCGTCGAGGGAGTGCAGCCGGGTGACCCGGGCGTCCAGGCCGAGGTAGGACGCGGCGTAGGCGGTGTTGAAGGGCCAGTTGCCGGCGCCCTCGTACTCGTAGTCGTAGACCATGCGGGCGGCGTGGTCGACGCTCGGGTCGGCGTAGGACGGGTCGACCCAGCTGACGTCCTCGGCCGACGGGCCGCGGCCCCAGTACTCCACCACCATCTCGGTGGAGGTCGGCGAGCACCACGCCTCGCCGCCGCCGTCGTACTCCGGGTACTGGCCGGTGTGGATGTTCTGGGAGTAGCGCGGCACGTTCAGCTCCCGGCCCCAGGCGATGTGCCCGGCGCTCGGGATGACGGTGAAGCGGTCCGGCACGTTGGAGGCCATCGCGCCGAGCATCCACACCCGCGGCGACTGCCACTGCCCCGGCGCCCGGTAGAGCGTCAGCCGCAGCTGGTAGGCGTGCAGCAGCACGCCGCGCGAGGCGTCGTCGATGGAGAAGGTGTCGGTCCAGATGGTGGAGTACGGGTCGCCCTGGCCGTCGACGGTGCTGCGGCGGATGTCGGCGTCACCGGAGGCCCAGCGGCCCATGACGTACCACGGGGTCTGGCCGCCGGTGTTGTAGGTGCCCTGCATCTCGACCTGGATCCAGGTGCCGGCCGGGGTCTGCGCGTTCCAGGAGGCGATCAGCTCGGTGGCGTCGAAGCCGATCTGGGTGACCGGCCCGGTCCAGGTGGAGTAGTCCCAGGTCTTCGTGGTGCCGGTGTGCGGGTCGGTGAACTCGGTGCTGCCCTGCGGCAGCAGCATGGTGATGCCGGTGTGCTCGCCCGGCAGGGCGAGGGTGCCCTGGCCGGTGCCGGAGCGCCAGTCGGCGAGCCCGGACCAGTCCTGGAAGGTGATCTGCTCGTCGTGGGCGGGGACTTCGGCGGCGGCGGGTGCCGCCGCCAGTGGCGAGGCGGCGAGGCTGAACGCGGTGAGTCCCGCGACGGCCGCTGCGCGCAGGCGTGCTCTGCTCATGGCTGCTCCGCGATGGTCGGGGGTGGACATTCACCCGCCACTATCGCCACTGAAGCCAAGTTTCGCTAGATGCCAACGGCCAGAAAATTTCTTGTATCGAGCGAGGCGGTCAGCTCGCCGCCTCGACCGCCTCGTCCACCTGCGCCAACCAGAACCGGTAGCCGGAGGCGAAGGGCTCGGCACCGCCGGACAGCGCGGTGTGGAGCCACGCGGCCGCCGCCGACGCCTGCCGGATCACCTCCGGCGGATAGGCGTAGCGCACCTGGTGCTCGGCGAACTCGTCCTCGTCCCACAGCTCGACCCGCCCGTCGGCGCGCAGCCGGGCCACGTCCAGATCCAGGTCGACCATGGTCACCTCGGACCCGCTCGGCCAGGTGATCGGGCCGGTGACGTCGCAGTAGATCTCGACGTGCTGCGGCTCGCCGTTGAAGACGGCCGTCCACCAGGCGTCGCGCGGGATCAGCAGCACGTTCGCCTGCTTGACCACCACCGCCGGCCCGTCGAGGCCCTTGCGGGCGATCAGCCCCGGGCGGGCGCCGAGCCAGACCCCGTGCTCGTCCTCGCCGAGGCGGGTCATGGTCTGGTGCCAGTGCAGGCTGCCGTCGTACTTGGTGTAAACCACCCGAACCTGGTCAGTCGTCATGCCGTGACCGTATCGGCGGCACCCGCGCGCTCGCGAGGCATTTATCGGCGTTTGGCGAGCATGGAGGTGGTACGGCAGGATGCGTGCGTGATCGAGATCCAGGTGCTGTCCCCCGACGACTGGCCGCTGTGGCGCGAGCTGCGCCTGGCGGCTCTGGCCGAGGCGCCGGGCGTGTTCGGGTCCACGCTGGCCGACTGGAGCGGGGCGGGCGACCGCGCGGACCGCTGGCGGGCCCGCCTGGAGCTGGCCGCGTCGTACAACCTGATCGCGCACCTGGACGGCGTGCCGGTCGGCATGGCCAGCGGCGTGCCCGGCGAGCAGCCGGGCCACACCGAGCTGATCTCCATGTGGGTGGCTCCGGCCGGACGCGGCAGGGGCGTGGCCGCCGCGCTGATCGGTGCGGTGGCGGCCTGGTCGCGCACCCAGGGGGTGCCTGAACTGCGGCTGATGGTGGTCGTGGACAACGCCGCCGCGATCGGCCTCTACCGGCGCTGCGGCTTCGCCGGGACCGGCCACGAGCAGCCGATGCCCGACGGCGTACGCCGCGAGCTGGAGATGTCGCTCAAGCTGTGATCAAGGCCGGGGCCGCCGGGGTCTCAACGGCGCGCCCGGATGGCCCGACATGTGCGCTGCGTCGCCGAACAGTCACAAAAGACGTCCGCGCGGCTGCGCGGCCGCGCCCGTGCAGCGGTCCTGATCATGTTCGATGTTTCGATACCGTGCGGCCGGAACCCGCAGAGGCATCGAAGGAGCCCAGCCGCAGTGAGCATCGACGAGACAACACCTGCCGCGCACCCGCCCCGCAAGGCGAGCCCGTGGGAACTCGGACCGCAGTGGATCATCGCGATCGCCACCCTCCTCGCCACATTGACAGGGGCGGGTTTCTTCTTCGGTCAGAACGCCGCCGCCCCGGAGTGCCCGGCTCCGCCCGTGACGCAGTCGCCCGCCGCGACGACGGCGAGCCAGCCCAGCCCGAACCCGCTGCCGTCCCCGTCCCCGTCGACCGCGACGGTCGCCGAGGGCACGCAGCTCGGCACATACACGTTCCAGATCGTGCGGGGGTACGCGGTGCCGCTGCACGACACCGCCCCGCCGAAGCAGTCGGAGTACGTGAACAGCAACAACGGTGAAGACCTGAGCTTCAGCGCGATGAACAACTACTTCATGCCCGGCAACCCGTCCATCAAGATGGTCGACCTGAGGACCAAGCCGCTCAGCTACGAGGCGTGCACCACCGGGACCGTGTTCAGCGGCGGCCTGAACAACATCGTGGGCACCACGTTCTGCCTGATCATGCCGGACCGGGTCATCGGCCTGCGGATCAACTCCAACGGCAACGACACCAAGGACCCGGTCGGGCTCAGCGCCACCGTCTGGGCCGGCCCGCCCGGCAGCTGACCGCCCGCAGGTGACCGCCCGCGCCCCGCACGGGCGGTCACGACGGATCGCCGGGCTCCTCACGGCGGGCGTGGCGGCCCGCTGCCAGCCCCAGCCCTGGCAGCGGCGCGGCCGCCTCCGGTTCGGTGTATCCGGCCGCCCGCTCGGCCAGCAGCTGCCCGAACACGCCGTTGAACGCGCCGCAGTCGCGGCACTGGAAGTTGTCGTCGAGCCAGCCGCTGCCGCAGTGGTCGCAGCGGCCCCGGTCACGCGGATCGTGGTAGACGCGCAGCGCCTCGACCATAGCCTCGGCCACCGGGGCCCGCAGCGTCAGGCTGACCTGCTCGCCGCCCAGGGTCAGGGTCAGCTCGCCGAACGACGGGGCGTGCGGGTCGAGTGCGTCGATGCGGGTGACGAAGGCGTGCACCGCCGCCAGGACGTCCTCGGATGCGCGTCGGGCCATGCCTTCGACCGTACAAGATCGGGGTCGTGCCCCTGACGGACCCGACCCCGATCCGGTCAGCCCGGCTGCGCGGCGGGCGCGATCCGGTGCCACAGCTCCCACATGACCTCGACCGGCACGTCGGGGTGGCGGGCCGCCTTCCTCAGATCGTCCGGGTCGCCGGAGGCCAGCAGCTGCTCCAGCTCTCTGGCGGGCCGGGCCGGATCCACGTACGCGGCGAGCGCTGGATCGGGATCCTCGGCGAGCAGGGCGCGCTGTTCGGCGGTGAGCCGGCCGGACTGGGCCGCGTACCACCGCTGCTGCGGATCGTCGGACCGGACGAGCTGGTCGAGGAAGGCCAGCGGCAGCTCCGGGTTGCGGAGCATCCAGTGGATGGTCCACCCGCGCCACTCGCGGAAGATCTCCGCCAGCAGCGACAGCGGGACGCGGCCGGGATTGCGCTCGGTGAGCATCAGCCGGACCGCGAAGTCCTCGTCCTCGGCCAGCTCGGCCACCGACTCGGCGGTCAGCCCGCGGTAGTTGGCCGCGGTCCGCCGATGGATCACCGAGCGGGAGCGGGCGTACGCGGCGACCGTGGCGGCGTCAGCCGGGCCGTCCAGCATCCAGTAGACCGGGTTTGTGCGCTGCTCGGGTGCCACCGGCTCGGCGATGCTGTCGAGCAGGTCGATGGGGATGAACGGGCGGTGGAGGACGGCGCGGCGCACCCCCTCGTCGGAGTCGAGGGCCAGTTCCCGCACCAGGTCGTCCGAGGTGCTGGGATTGCCCGCCAGCCGGGCCCGAATCGTCGGATCGGCGTCCCGGGCCAGCTCGTCGGCCTGCTCCGGCGTCAGCGGGCAGTGCCTCACGGCATCGAACCGGGTCTGCGGATCTGCCAGCAGCGCCGCGACGAACTCGGCGGGCACCTGGTGACGGCCCTCGGTGACGGCCGCCTTGCGGTCGGCGGGGTCGGCGGCGGACAGCAGCCGCAGGAAGGCGGCCAGGGACTGCTCTTCGTCGCCGTGGCGCAGCAGGATCCAGTCCTCGTGCCCCGACCCGGCGGCGTTCGCGAGCTTGATCGACCCGGGCACGTCCCGGTTGATCAACACCTCGGAGCGGATCTTCGGCTCAGGGTCGCGCGCGAGCAGCTCGTATGTCTCGTCGATGGCATACCGGTCGAAGGCCACCCCCTCCACCACGTAGGGCCGCATAGCGATGAACAAGCGAACCCGGGCGGCTGGATCGTGGGCGAGTTCGGCGATCAACTGCAGTGAGGTGTCGCCCCGGACCACCAGACCGGTGCGGACCGGGACATGCGGGCTGCCCGCCAGCACCGCCGCGACCTCTGCGGGCATCAGCCCCTGGGGCCGGTCGTGGCACAGCGCCACGGTGATCGACCTGTCCTGGCTGTTCGCCATGGTCAGCAGCAGGTCGGCGGGGGTGGACGGGTTGGCGGACAGGGCGCGGGCGATCCAGCTGTCGTCGGTCACGGGGGCTGAGCCTAGGCGGGCGTTCCCGCTGGTCGCGAGGGTCGATCGACCGATACGGGAACGCCCGCGCCCGCCCTATGCTGGTGCTGCGTAGCGCTGCGGTCCGGTGGTCACCGCATCAGGTCGTTGAGCGTGCCGTAGTCGGCCTTGTCCGCGAGCGCCGTGTAGGTGCCGGTCTCCAGCGCCTCCCTGGCCGCGCGCATCACCACCGCGTACGCCGCTTCGGCCACTGAGGAGCCGAGGCTGATCCGGGCCACGCCGAGTCCGGCGAGCTGCGCGACGGTCGGCGAGCCCGGTCCGGCCAGGATGTTCACCGGCGCCGGGATCGCGGCGACCAGGGCGCCGATGGTGTGCGGGTCGGCCGTGCCGGGCACGAAGACGCCGTCGGCACCGGCGGCGACGTAGGCCTTCGCGCGCTCGACGGTCTCGGCCAGGCCACCGGCCCCGGCCAGGAACGTGTCGACGCGGACGTTGACGAACAGCCCGTCGCCGCCGGCCTGCTTGGCCGCGGCGAGCCGCTCGCACTGGTCGTCGACCTCGCGCAGCGGGTGGGCGCCACCGCGTACCCGGTCCTCGATGTTGACGCCGACGGCCCCGATGGCCAGCACCGCGCGGATGGTGTCGGCCACCTCGGCGGGAGTGTCGCCGAACCCGGACTCGATGTCGGCGGTGACCGGCACGGCCACGGCCCGCACGATGCGCGCCAGCTGGCCCAGTGCCTCGTCGCGGGCCAGCACGCCGCCGTCGGGGGCGCCGACGGCCCAGCACACGCCCGCGCTGGTGGTGGCGACGGCGGGGGCGCCGGAGGCGGCGGCGATGCGGGCGCCGACGGCGTCCCAGGCGTTGGCGAGCACCAGCGGGGTGCCGGGGACGTGCAGGGAGCGGAAGGCGGCTGCGGAGTTCATGACCTTGAGTCTGCCGCTGGTCATACCGGGTGCCTATTGTTTTAGCTGCAGCTCAAACGAGGAGGTGCGGCGGTGGTCGCGATCGGCATGTCGGCGGGGGCGGTCGCCCGGGTGCGATTCGCGGTGTCGTGCCTGTGGGAGGTCGTCGCCGGGCTGCGGGTGCTGCGCGATCCGGGCCGCCACGCCGTGCACCTGCCCTGGGTGCGGCGGGTGCGGCCGGAGCTGGTCCGGGCCGGGCTGATCGAGCGTCCGGGCAGCCTGCTGTGGGCGCTGGTCCCGGCGGCGCCCGGGTACCTGCCGGACTTCCTGACGCCGGTGCCCGCCGGGCTGGCCCCGGAGCTGGCCGACGAGTTGGCGGTGCTGCGGTCGACCCCGGCCGAGACGGTCCGGGCCGATCTCGACTCCTACACGCGGATCGCGGCCGGACCGGTCCGGGCGCTGCGCGAGGATCCGGTCGAGGGGCTGCGGCTGCTGTCGCGGCAGATCGCGGCGTACTGGGACATCGCGGTCGCTGCGGACTGGCCCCGCATGCGGGCGCTGCTGGAGGGCGACATCCTGGGCCGGGCCCGGCAGGTGGCCGAGGCCGGGGCGGCCGAGATGCTGAACAGCCTGCACGAGCAGGTCCGCTGGGAGCACGGTGCGCTGTCGGTACGCCAGCCGCACTGCACCGCCGCGAACCTGGCCGACGGCGGCGGGCTGACGCTGGTGCCGTCGGTGTTCGCCTGGCCGGATGTGCTGACGGTGTCGACCGGGTTGCTGCCGCAGCTGGCGTACCCGGCCCGGGGCGCGGCCGCGTTGTGGGAGGCGGCGCCGCCGGTGGCGGACGCGCTGGGGGCGGTGCTGGGGCAGAGCCGGGCCCGGCTGCTCGCCGAGATGGGCGCGCCGGTGTCGACCTCGGAGCTGGCCCGCCGCACCGGCATCACGGCGGGCGGGGTGTCGCAGCAGCTGACGGTGCTGCGGGCGGCGGGGCTGGTGGTCACGCACCGACAGGGGCGGGCGATCTTGAACTCGCGGACGTCGGTCGCCGACGCGCTGCTGTCGGCGTCCTGAGGGGCGCGCGCCGTCGCGGGGTGCGGATCATCGCCGCAGGACCGGCCGGGTCCGGGCTTCGACCAGCGCGTCGTGGTACGGCCAGCGCTCGGTGCCCAGGTCGCGGAGCAGGCTGTGCCGGTGGCGCAGCAGGTCGCGCCGCTCATCGGCGGTGACGTCGGTATCGTCGTCGGCGGGGTTGTTCGGGTCCGGCCGCCCGGCCCAGTCGACGTTGTAGTGCAGCTCGTCGCCGACCAGGTAGTCGCGTCGGAAGTCGGTGCGCCACTGCGAGTTGCCGCCCCACCCGTGCGACAGGTCCCGGCACACCCGGTTGCGCCGCCACCAGGCCGAGTACAGGCAGGACCGGGCGGCGACCGCCGGGTCCAACCGACGGGCGCCCGCACGGACGACCACCCCGGCGCGGACCAGCACGAGCCCGCCGGCCAGCGCCCCCGGCCAGACCTCGGCGACCAGTGCGGGCGGCGCGTCGGGGTCCTCGTCCGGGACCACTTCGACGATCTCGTGGAAGAAGGGATGGAAGTCGTCCTCGGTGATCGACGCTGCCCCGAGGGCGGTCCGGAAGGCGGTCCAGGCGTCGGGTGACGGCAGCGGTCCGCTCCACCATGGACCCTTGGTGGTCCACGCGAGCAGCTCCGGGTCGTCGTTGCCCGGCTGGTACGGGCCGATGAGGATGTCGGCGAGCCGCGACAGCGCGTACAGGCCCTGCAGGACGTCGTCGCCCCGGTCGATGCGGCGCCGGTGGTTCTCGGGCCGACCGATCTCCCGCAGCTCCGTCAGCACGTCCGGGTGCTCGTTCAGCCACGGCAGCAGGTGGTCCGCGCCGAATCCCGGTGGTGCCTCGTCACGCAGGTTGAGCACCAGGTTGCGGAACTCCCAGAGACAGGTGTCGGACATGTACAGACCCTAGGAAGCGGCGCGAGCTCGGCAAAGCGAATTTGCCGGTCGCGGTGGCGGTCGAAGGACGCGGTGGGCCGGTCAGGTGCCCCGGCCCACCGCGGGTGCGCGACTAGGCGATGCCGAAGTTGCGCAGCTGCATCTCGGCGGGCGTGGTGATCAGCCAGCCGCCGTAGCCCACGTTGGGGCGCTGCTCACCGACGACGCCGACCAGCATCTGCACCCCGCCGGTCGGGCTGATGGAGGGGATGTTCGCGCCCGGCTCGCTGACCGTCAGGTCGAGCTGGCCGCCGTTGTTCACCCGGTCGAGGACGGTCAGCCAGCTGCCGAACGCGTCCGCGGCCATGGAGCCCACGGCCAGCGTCGACTTGCTCAGGTAGCTGCTGCCGGTCCCCAGCACCGAGTTGTGCGGCAGGACGTCGACGATGCCGGCGTCGCTGCGTACGTCGATGTCCTCGCCCGGCACCCCGATGATCAGGTCGGGGTGCCCGTCGCCGGTGGTGTCGCCGGTGGCCACGGCGTAACCGAAGTGGTCGCCTGCGGCAGGGGTGCCCGGGATGCCCGCGGCGCCCTGGCGCAGCACCTGCCGGTCGGCCAGGCCGATACCGCTCGCCCTGCCGGGAAGGACGATCGCAGCCCCGGCTCCGGCCAGGCCCTTGACGTCGGCATCGGGCATGCCCGCGATGACGTCGGCACGGCTGTCGCCGGTCACGTCGCCGATGGTGACCCGGTCGCCGAACCCGTGCACGATGAGGGTGCCGGTGTTCAGGAACGACGACTCGACCAGGTCGGCGCCCACGGTGGTGATCCCGGTCGCGGACCCGTCGAGCAGGAAGATCTGGCCGCCCGCGGCGCCGCTGCCGACCGCGAGGTCGCCGTAGCCGTCGCCGGTCACGTCGCCGACGGCCAGCGCGCGGCCGAACCGCTCGCCGGGCGCGACGGGGTCACCGGGGATGCCTGCCAGCGCGGTGTGGAACCGCTGGGATCCGGTCGTGGTGAGGCCGGACGCCGAGCCGTACAGCACCGCGACCGCACCGGCGTCGGTGACGCCGAACGACTCGCCGGGCGAGGCGACGGCCAGGTCGGCGTAGCCGTCATGGTTGACGTCGCCGCTGGCCAGGGTCGCGCCGAGCTCGTCGCCGGGGTTGCGTACGCCCGGGAAGGCGTCGGTGTCCTCGTCGAGGTAGACCCCGGCGGCGAGGTCGAAGCCCGCCGGTGCGCCGGGCACCACCCAGATGCCGCCGGCGGCGTCGTGCTGCCCCGGCTGGCCGAGGACCAGATCGTCGAAGCCGTCGTTGTCGAGGTCGCCGGAGGTGTACGCGGCGACCGAGTCGGCCAGGGTGGTGCCGTAGAAGACGCAGCTGACCACGCCGATGGTGGTGACCTTCTGGAGGAGCACGACGGCGATGCGGCCGCCGGTGTGCTCGTCGCGCGCGCCGGTGAGCACGTCCTCGAAACCGTTGCCGTCGAAGTCCGACCGGGTGCCGGAGGTGCCGCCGGTGCCCGGGGCGTCCTGCCGCTCCTGGCACAGCATCCGCAGTTCGCGGCCCTGCGAGGTGACCGAGGCGTAGGCCGGGTCGGCCGCCGCCGGTGCCGCGGTGAGCAGCTGCGCCGTGGACAGCGCCGCCACGGTCAGGGCCGCGCCCGCGGCTGTTCTGGTGAATCTCATACCCCCGCCATTCTGTTGGTGGAATGTGGAGGAAGCGTATTCACGTCGTGCTGCGGCCCGCTGTCCCGACGGCTGTCGCCTTGCCGTCGTGGCACGACGGTGGACCGCACCGCGTCCCGGAGCGACCTGCGCAAACCGGCCCGCCGGGACGCCCTCGGCTTCTAGGCTCGGCGCATGGAGTTGCGGATCTTCACCGAGCCCCAGCAGGGTGCGTCCTACGACCAGCTGCTGGCGGTGGCGCGCTGCGCCGAGGACGCCGGGTACGGGGCGTTCTTCCGCTCCGACCACTACCTGAAGATGGGTGCGGTCAGCGGCCTGCCCGGACCCACCGACGCGTGGACGACCCTGGCCGGGCTGGCCCGCGACACGTCCCGGATCCGGCTCGGCACCCTGATGACGGCCGCGACGTTCCGCCATCCCGGGCCGCTGGCGGTCAGCGTGGCGCAGGTCGACGCGATGAGCGGGGGCCGGGTCGAGCTGGGGCTGGGCGCGGGCTGGTACGCCGAGGAGCATGAGGCGTACGGCATCCCGTTCCCGCCGGTCGGTGAGCGGTTCGACCGCCTCGGCGAGCAGCTGCAGATCATCACCGGCCTGTGGGGTACGCCGGTGGGCGGCAGCTTCGACTTCCACGGCAGCCACTACACGGTGGTCCGCTCCCCCGCCCTGCCCAAGCCGGTGCAGCGGCCGCACCCGCCGATCCTGGTCGGCGGCGGTGGCAAGCGGCGTACGCCGGTGCTGGCGGCCCGGTTCGCCGACGAGTTCAACCTGCCGTTCGCGAGCGTCGCGGACACGGCCGCGCAGTTCGGGCGGGTGCGGCAGGCGTGCGCGCGGGCGGGGCGGGACGCGGCGACGCTGCGGCTGTCCAGCGCGCTGGTGCTGTGCTGCGGGCGTACCGGTGCGGAGGTGCGGCGGCGGGCCGAGGCGATCGGGCGGGAAGAGGACGAGCTGCGGACCAACGGCCTGGCCGGGTCGCCCGCCGAGGTCGTCGACAAGCTCGGCCGGTACGCCGAGATCGGTGCGCAGCGGATCTACCTGCAGGTGCTGGACCTGACCGACCTGGACCACGTCGAGCTGGTGGCGGCGCAGGTCGCCCCGCAGCTGGGGACGGCACCGTGATCGGACGCTGACGCCACCCGGAGGGGTGCGGCCGAACGTGGTCACCGGCGCCGCGATCGCGACGCCGACATCGCGGCGAAAGGCCGCACATCCCTCCGAGGAGAGTCCGATGAACCGATCCCGCCGACTGGTCCGGGCGCTGGCTGTGGTGGCCGCGCTGGCCGCGCCGCTGGCGCTGGGCGCCGCCCCCGCGCACGCCTCGACCTTCAGCAACGGGTGCACCGTGACCCCGAAGACGCCGTACCACAACGGGGACTTCACCGCCGCGGGCCTCAAGCGCATCGCGTACGAGGTCGACATCACCTGCGTCGCGGGGGTGACCATCACCGTGGAGCAGCAGCGCTGGGAGGAGGACCTGAACCAGACCAACGACCTCATCGGCGACAGCGACCTGGTGCGGGCGTTCCCGACGGCCGACAGCATCACCTGGACCGTCACCGCCACGCTGCCCGACACCGACGACTTCACCGACATGTACGAGGAGATGTTCCAGAAGGTGCGGTTCAAGGTGACCAGCGGCCCGGTGACCTCCGGCTTCACCGGCTGGGAGCGCAGCGCGGTGCGGGCGATCCACGTCTGACCACGGCGAACGGGCGGGACCGGCATGACCGGTCCCGCCCGAAGGTACGCGATGTCAGTTGCTGACCTGGACGTTCAGCGTCCAGTCGTCGAGGACGCCGGTCAGGGCGTTGTTCGCGCCCTGGTCGACGATCAGGTACTCGACGGTGACGGTGTAGACCATCGCGGCGGCGGCCGGGGCGGTCACCCGCCGGCAGGCCTGGGTGGCGTCGGACTCGCCGGCCCCGGTGGTGAACGTCAGGTCGTTCGGGCCGATCGCTACGCCGTTGACCAGGATCCGGACCTGCAGGAAGTCCATCGGTGCCACGTAGGTCAGCGCCTGGCCCTGCAGCCGGGCCTCCGCCGAGAAGATGATGACGAGCTGGTCGGAGTCGCCCGCCGGGATGTTGACCGGGACCGTCGCGCCGGGCAGCGGGAGGAACGCCCCGTTCTCCGCCAGGCCGGTCGGGACGTCCTGCATCCGTACGTAGCTGGCCTCCTGGACGCCGCCGTTGCAGGCGGTCAGGCCGACCGTCGGGGCGTCGAGGGACCGGTCCTCGACCGCGGCGGCGAGCCGGGTGGGGGCCGCCGAGCCGGGGGTGGCGCCGATGCCGACGGCCAGGATCGCCGTCAGGGCCGCCAGTACGGCGACCGTGCGCTTGCTCATGGTTGCTCCTTGGTGTCGGTGCCGCGTTGTCGCGGCCCGCCCAGGCTCGCCATCGGCTGTCAGGGTCCGGTCACGGTCGGATCAGCGCCGACCATGACGCCACCGTGACGCGCCCGCCGACGATGGATGGCGGCCGTTCCACGAGGGACCGGCCGATGAGGAGGTAGTCGTGAAGGCAAGCCCTCTCGCCGCCGCCGTGGTCGCGGCGGGCGCTCTGGTCGTCCCGGCCGCGCCCGCCGCGGCGACCGCCGAGCAGCCGGTGGTGCTGGCGCAGCGGACCAGCCCGGTGGACGCCGCCGCGAAGTCGGTCACGGTGCAGTGCCCGCCCGGGTCGTGGGTGTTCACGGTCGGGGCCCAGGTGGTCGGGGGCGGCGGCCGGGTCCAGCTGGTACGGATGGAGCCCGCCGCCGACCTGCGCTCGGTCGTGGTCGCGGCCCGGCCGCGCAGCGACGCCGCCGGCGCCTTCTCGCTCGTCGCCGAGGCGGTCTGCGGCCGGTCGGAGCGCCCGCCGACCCTGGTGACGGCGTCCTCGACGCAGGCGTCGGCGGTGGCCCTGCTGTGCCCGGGGCAGACGGACCTGCTGGGCTTCGGGTTCCGGCTGGAGCGCCCGGTCGACCAGTGGCGCATCGACGCGCTGGTGCCGAACCAGGACCTGACCGGCGTGCAGGTGCACGCGGCGGGCGGCGGGCAGCAGGGTGCGCTGGCGGTCGCGGCGATCTGCTACCGGGTCGACCCGCAGTCACCCTCGGTCCGGCCGTACCGGTGGCAGGGCGTGAGCACCCCCGGGTCGCCGTGGCCGAAGTCGGCGGGTGTGGAGCCGACCGGTGACGACTGGAGCTTCGGCGTCGGCGGCCTGGCCGTCGGGGTCGACGCGCATCTGGACGCGTTCGTGCCGCGCCCGACCGGCACCAGCTGGGTCCGGGCGCAGAGCGTGGCGGCCTCGCTGCCGCCGGGCGCCGCGCGGTCGGTCGCCCCCGCGGCCGCCGACAACGGTTCGGTGACCGCGTACGCGGCCCGCATCGGCACCTTCCACTGACCGCCGCTCAGCGGGCGGGCGCGGTGGGCCGGACCGGCAGCAGCAGCTCCCGGTCCGGCGGCCGCACCCCGATCTCGCGCATCGCGCCCGCGTACCGGTCGAACGCCCGCCGGGCCTCGCCGTGCTGCCCGCCCGCGACCAGGGTGCGCACCAGCGACCGGTGGGCGCGCTCGTCGTAGGGGTCGCGTTCGAGCAGGCGCAGCAGGCACGCGACGGCCGCGCCGGGCTGCCCGGCCGCGCGGTGGGTGTGCGCGAGCATGCGCAGCATCGCCAGGTGGGCCGCGCGGACCTCCTCGCGCAGCGGCCCGGCCCATTCGGCGTACGGCTCGTCCTCGAACGCCTCGGCCCGGTGCAGCGTGTCGGCGGCCAGCAGGATCTCCCGTGCCTGGCCGAGCCGCTCCTGTTCGACCAGGCGGCGGGCGTGCGCGACGTGGTCCAGGAAGTCCTCGACGTCGACGTCGGCGGCGCGCAGGTTCAGCGCGATCGCGGCGGTGTCGGCGAGCAGGAAGTGGTCGGCGGGCTGGGCGCGGTCCGGGTCGAGCACCCCGCGCAGGATGTTGAGCAGCACCGACAGCCGGTGCCCGGTGCGGGCGGGTTCGCCGTCGGGCCACAGCAGTTCGCACAGTTCGCTGCGGGGCACCGGCCGGCCGCGCCGGCCGACGAGGATGCGCAGCAGGTCGCGGGCTTTGCGGGACTGCCACTGCGAGGGTGGTGGGACCTGCCCGGCGACCTCGACCTCGAAGCGGCCCAGGGCCCGTACCGCGACCTGCGGCCGGGTGGCGGTGGCGCCGGTGCCGAGCCGGTCGGCGATGGCGTCGACGGCGGCCAGCCGCTGGGCGGCGGCGGCTGCCGCGGCGCGTTCGTCGGTGCCGGTCCCGGGCAGTGCGCCGGTCAGCACGGCGATCCGGGCCGCCTCCACGGCCGCCCCGGCCTGGTGCCAGATCGCCTCGGCTTCGCGCAGCGCCGCGCGGGCGCGGGCCGGGTCGGTCTCGGCGGCGGCCCGCAACTCCAGGGCGTCGGCCAGCCCGGCCGGGTCGGTGTTGGTGCGCGCCACCCGGGCCGCCTCGGTGGCCAGTTCGGCCGGGCGGCCGGGGGTGCCCTCGGCCAGCGCCGTCCAGCCCTGTGCGAGCAGGGCCGGTCCGGCAGCCTGGGGTCCGGCGTGCCCGGCGGCCGCGTCGGCGTGCCCCGCGGCGGCTTTGACGTCGTCGGCGAGCAGCACCAGGGCCAGCCCGGCCAGGGCGGGCACCAGCACGTGGGCGTTGCCGGTGCCGGTGGCGACCGCGACGACCTGCTCGTACGCGGCGCGCGCCTGCTCGCGCCAGCCCCGGCGCCGGTACAGCTCGGCCAGGCCCAGCACCGCCCCGGCGAAGCGGCGGGAGCCGTGGCGCTGGTAGTGGGCGATGGCAGCCTGGTAGCGGCGGACCGCCTCGGGGAACCGGCCGAGCATGGCCAGCGCTTCGGCCTCGTTGCTGGTGGCGATGGCGTGCAGGCTCGGCGACCCGGCGGCCTGGGCGTACGCGACGCACAGCTGGGCGCTGGTGAGCGCCTCGGGGTAGCGGGCGGCCTGGAGCCGCTGGTAGGTGCGGTTGGTGTGGATCCGGGTGAGCAGCAGCACGTCGCCGGTGCGCTGCGCGACGGGCAGGGCGAGGGCGAAGTGCTCCTCGCTGCCGGCGGCGTCGCCGGCCACGGCCAGGCACAGCGCGACCGACAGGTGGGCGGTGGCCAGGGCGGTGCCGTCGCCGCAGGCGGCGGCCTGGGTGACGGCGCGGCGGGCGGTGGCGGTGGCCAGGTCGACGTCCCCGGCGAGCAGGTGGGCGTGGGCGGTCCACGCGGCCAGCAGGGCGGTGTCCTCGGTGGCGGTGGCGTCGGGGGTGGCGCGGGCGTAGGCGGCCAGTGCGCCCTGGGCGTCGCCGCGCTGGTAGGCGATGCGGCCGATGCGCCAGGCCAGGCCGGGGGTGCAGGTGTCGTCCGGTCCGGACACGCCGGTGTAGGTGTGGGCGGCGGCTTCGAGGTCGCCCGCGGTGCGCTGGGCGTCGCCGAGCAGGGTCCGCAGCCGCGGCGTGCGCAGGGGTCCGGGCAGGCGGCTGATCAGGTCGGCGGTCAGACCGGCCTGGCCGGCGGAGATGATGCGGTCGCCGTGGTCGGCCAGGACGCGGGCGCAGCGGTCGGGGTCGGCGGCGCGCAGGTGCTCGCGGGCGGCCGCGGCGGGCGGGCCGTGCTCGTCGTACCAGGTGGCGGCTTTGCGGGCGGTGGTGGTGGCCGAGACGCCGCGCCGGTCGGTGGCGACGGCCGCGGCGACGACCGGGACGACGTGCTCGGCGGCGGGCAGGCCCGGCACGACCCGGCGGGTGCGGACCAGCAGTCCGGTGCGGCGCAGGTGGGCGACCAGGTCGGCGGCGTCGCGGTGGCCGAGCGCCGCGGCCAGGCCGGTGCTGACCGGGGTGCGGTCTTCGAGCTGGACCAGCAGCCGGTACGCCGTCGGCGGCAGCTCGGCCAGGACGTGGTCGAGGACGTGTTCGCGCAGCGGCTCGTCGGCGCCCAGCGGGGTGCCGGGGTCGCCGTGGCGGTGCACCGACTCGACGGCGAGGTGGACCAGGGCGGGCCAGCCCGCGGTGGCTTTGTGCAGGCGGGCGGCCAGTTCGGGGTCGGGGGTGCCGCAGGCTTCGGTGATCAGGTCGTCGATCTCGTCGGCGGTGCAGGCCAGGTCGGCGGGGTCGGTCTCGGTCCAGCGGTCGGCGCTGCCGAGGCGGCGCCACGGGAGCGGGTGGCGGGAGGCCAGGGCGACGTCGGTGCCCTCGTCGAGTTCGGCGACGGCGCGCAGCAGGTCCCGCAGGGCAGGGTCGGGCAGCGGGGGCAGGTCGTCCAGGACGAGGTGGCCGCCGGAGCGGGCGGCGTCGCGGACGAACAGGTGCGGGGCGGTGTCGTGCTGCCACCAGCGGGCTTGGCCGGTGGGGTACCAGCGGCGCAGGGCGGTCGTCTTGCCGTAGCCGGCGGCGGCGACCACGATGCGGCGGCCGGGTCGGCTGACCATGCTCGTCCTATCGCGCGGAGTTGTCGGTTCCGTACGCCTATGCAGGCTGCGGTGGGGCGTGCCCCGGGACAACCCTTCTGTCGGGAAGAGAACGCTTCGCCGACCGCGGGAGCGCGGTCATCCGCGCGCTCCGGCAGGGTGGTCCTGCGTGGCTGGCGACGTCGGGCGGCGGGTCGCGGCCAGGTACACGAGGATCAGCGCGACGCTGAGCACGACCAGCGCCGGGCCCAGCGCCTCCACGCCCGCCGCGCCCATCAGCACCCCGATCAGCGACGGGATGATCGAGCCGCCGAGGCCCGCCCCGGCCATCTGCAGGCCGATGGTGCGGTCGGCGTGGGCCGGGCCGACCCGTTCGGCGGTGGTCAGGGTGAACATCGGGAACACCGCCGCGGCGGCGAACCCGATGACCATGAGCCCGGCCGCGGCCAGCCAGCCCGGCCCGGGAACGGCCACGAGCACCGCACCGGCCGCCATCCCGCCGATCGACACCGTCACGACCCGGTGCGGGTCCATCCGGTGCGCGGCGAACCCCTGCAGCACCCGTCCGGCGAACAGGCTGCCCCAGTACAGCGACACGCAGACGCCCGCGGCGGCGTCGCCCATGCCGCGGCCCTCGGTGAGCAGCTGGTATGCGAACAGGCCGGCGCCGACCTCGAGGGCGACGTACACGGCGATGGTCAGCACACTGAACCAGACCGCGGGCATGGCCAGCGTCTGGCGCACCGGGGGCTGGACCCTGACGGCGTGCGGGTGTTCGCCGTCGGCGGTGTGCCGGGTCCACTGGCGGGCGGTGAGCATGAACGCGACCGCCAGCGCGGCCTGGCCACTGGCCACGACGAGGTAGCCGGGGCGCCAGTCGTCGCCGTACTGGATGGCGGCGGTCATGATCAGCGGCCCGAGGGCGACGCCGAGGCCGAAGAAGGCGTGCAGCCAGTTCATGTGCCGGGGGCCGAACGCCGACGCGGCGTAGGCGTTGAGCCCGGCGTCGATCGCGCCGCCGGCGAACCCGGCGGCCAGGGCGGCGGCCATGGTGACCGCGAACGCCGGGGACAGCCCGTAGCCGAACAGGGCCAGGCTGGCCAGGGCGGTGCTGCCCGCGAGCAGCCGACCGACGCCGACGCGGGCCAGCAGGAACCCGGCCGCGATGCTGGACACGAGGTAGCCGCAGGTCGAGGGGATGAGCAGCAGGCCGATCGTCTCGCGGGAGACGTGCAGGTCGCCGCTCATCGACGGCCACGCCACGCCCAGCAGGCCGTCGGGCAGGCCGAGGCTGATGAAGGCGAAGTAGGCCAGGAGGAGCAGGGACCTGCGGATCGGTGCTTGGAGAGCGCTCACCCGGCGATCATGCCTGAATCCCGGTACCGCCGACAGCCCCGGGGCCAGGCATTCGGCGGCGATATACCGTGGGCCGGTGACCGGGTCAGGGGCGATGAGTCTTCATGTGGGCTGCGCGATGTGGTCGCTCAAGCCGTGGCAGGGGCGTTTCACGGCGCATCCGCTGCCCGCCGGTGAGCGGCTGCGCGCCTATGCGAGCTGGTGCAACGCGGTCGAGGGCAACACGACCTTCTACGCGACCCCGACCCGGGAGACGGTGGCCTCCTGGGCGGAGCAGACCGGTCCGGACTTCCGGTTCGTGCTGAAGCTGCCCAGGCCGGTCACGCACGAGCAGCGGTTGAGCGGTGCGGGCCCGGAGCTGCGGGAGTTCCTGGACGCGGTGGAGCCGCTCGGCCCGCGCGCGCACGCGCTGTGGCTGCAGCTGCCCGGCTCGTTCGGCCCGGGTGACCTCGACGTGCTGGCCGGGTTCCTGCGCCGCCTGCCCGCCGGGCACCGGTACGCCGTCGAGGTGCGCCACCGGGCGTTCTTCGACGACCCGCACGCCGTCGGGGCGCTGGAGGCGGTGCTGGCCGGGGCGGACGCGGAGTGGGTGCCGTTCGACACGGTGATGTTCTTCCAGGCTCCACCGACCAGTGACGCCGAGCGGGACGCCTGGACGAAGAAGCCGCGGATGCCGCGCCGCTCGCTGGCGCTCACCGACCGTCCGATCGTGCGCTACCTGGGCCGGGACTCCACCGAGCAGACGGTCGAGGGGTGGCGGTTCTGGGTGGAGGCGGTCGCCGGGTGGCTGCGGGAGGGGCGGCGGCCGACGGTGTTCATCCATACGCCCGACAACGCCGACGCCCCGCGGCTGTGCCGCCGCTTCCACGACGAGGTCCGGGCCGAGGTGCCGGAGCTGGCACCGCTGCCCGAACCGCTGCCGGTCGAGCGGGCCGAGCAGCCGACCCTGTTCTGAGCCCGTCGCGGTTCAGCGCCGGGCGGGCCGCCCGGCGGGGGACGGCCGGTTGGCGGTGAGGCGGTGCGGTGCGCCCCGGCGGGTCTCGGCGGGGCGTGCCTGGCCCGGCGTCGCGGCGGGGCCGGGGTCGGCGCGGCGCAGGTCGCGCAGGTGCAGGGTCATCGCGTACAGGAACAGGACGGCGCCGACCATCTCCAGCGCCTCCTCGGCCGAGGCGTACAGCAGGTAGTTGAAGTAGGGGCGGCCGGGTCCGACGTGCTCGGTCAGGGTGCGCCCGAGCGCGCCCGCGACCTCCAGGCCGGCGGCGCCGCCGACGTAGAGCACGCCGCTCCACGCCACCAGCCGGCGGACCGCCTTCGGCAGGTGCAGCAGGAAGCGCAGGTAGGTGACGGCGAAGAGCAGCACGAACGGGGCCACCGCCACGACCCAGGACAGGTAGGCCGTGCGGCCGGAGCCGGCCAGGCCGAAGCGTCCGGCCATCTCGTGGATGTGGCTGAGCTCGTCCATCGACAGCACCGCGAACACGCCGCACAGCACCGCCCAGTGCCACCGGTAGCGGCCGCGCGTGTCGCGTACGTGCCGGTAGACGCCCCAGAGCACGAACGACGAGCCCGCCAGCAGCATGCTGGAGAACCAGGTGGGGATGTTGGCCTCCTTGTCCACGTTGACGAAGCCGGTGAGGCGGCCGAAGTACGGCACCAGGTTGTGGATGCCGAGGTAGTGGTAGATGAAGTGGCTGCCCAGGCTGATCACGTGCAGCACCAGCACCGTGATCAGCAGGGCGCGTAGCAGCGCCTTGGGCCGGGGGAAGTAGATGTTCACGTCGGAGCCTCTCCGGCTCCGGGAACGGGACCGCCGCGGCGGCGGATCAGCGGAGCTATCCGCATATAACGGTACGAATCAGCACCGGTTACTCGGATCGTGGACCGCTGTCCCCGGGTGCCGCTAGAGTTCTCGCTCGCCGCCGGGCCCCGCGCCGGCGGTGAAGGGAGGCGTCGATGTCCGATCCGACGACCGAGGGGTACACCGTCGCGACCGAGGAGGTCGAGGCGATGGTGCGCAACCTCTGCGCGTACGCGTTGGGCGAGCCGGATCCGCTGCAGCGCTACGCCGACCTCACCTACCAGCAGGTCCTGTTCGACGGCATCGTGACCGCGCTGCAGCGCGAGCGCGGCCGCGCCCTGGCCGACCTGGTGGTCTCCGGCGTGCCGGTCGCCGACGTGGCCGCCAAGACCAACCTCGCCACCGTCCCGCGCGTACGCAAGCTGATCAGCACCGCCGGGCAGACCGAGCGGGTGAAGGCCGCGGCCAGGCCGGTGAAGGCGGTGCCCGCCCCGCCGCAGCCGCCCGAGCCGGTGGAGATCGCCGCCACCGGCAAGCGGATGCTGACCGAGGCCGAGCGCGTCGCGCTGGGGCTGCCCCCGGCGGTGCCGGTCCCCCGCGCCCGCCCGGTCAGGCGGCGGCGCAAGGCCGCCGCCTGAACCTGCTCAGGCCAGCGGCAGCACGCGGGCGATCCGGATGGACGTGCTGCTGCCACCGGCCGCCGGGTACGCGGCGCTGCCGTCGGCGTACGCCTTGAACGCCTGGTAGTCGTGGTCCTTGACGTTGATCGTGAACTTGGCGCCGACGGGCTTGCCGGTGCCCGCGTCGTACGCCTGCGCGGCCAGCCCGGAGCCCGACGCCCAGGCCAGCAGCATCCGCCCCGATCCGTAGCCGACCAGGTGCGGATGGCTCGACCTGGCCCCCGTCTTGACCGTCGTGTCCGAGCGCCCGGTGGTGAAGTGCTCCAGCCGCACCTGGCCGCCCTGGCTCCACGCGGTCCAGTACCCCTTGGTCGCGGCGAGCACCAGGTCCCCGCCGAACAGGGTGCCGTCGCAGGCGCCGCTCGCGACCGTGCGGTACGGGTCCGGGCGGGCGATGCGGCACGCGTTGTCGGTGGCGCAGACCATGACGAAGTGCTTCGTGCGCGGATCCCAGACGATGCGCGAGGTCCAGGCGTGGCTGCAGCCGACCTCGAAGCTGTCGTGCCCGGACAGCAGCTTGCCCGCGGCGTCGACGACCTGCATGCGGTCGCCCTCGTGGATGTCGACGCAGTCGCCGTTGCGCACGGTGATGGCGACGCCGAAGTACGCGGCGTAGTTCCTGCCGTCGGAGGCGAGGCGGCCGTGGTGCTGGTACCACCAGACGAACCGGGCGCCGGCGTCGTAGCCGCCCCGACCGCCGGTCAGGTTGGTGACCTGCCGCTCCCATACCTGGTGGCCGGAGTCGTCGAAGCGGACCATGAACATGGTCCGGCACGGGCTGGACGAGCCGCCGCAGAGCGGGCCAGTGCGGCAGTCGCCCTTGCGGGTGAGCAGCAGCACCCCGCCGGTGGCGTCGGCCTGGACGTCCTGCAGGTCGACGCCGGTGAAGCTGGTGGGCTTGCCGACGAGGCGGTCGTCGCAGTCGAGGCGCCCGAGGTGGACCTTGCCGTCGGTGCCCAGCCACGCCAGCCAGGAGCCGCCGGACGGGGTCGCGGCGATGGCCATGGGCAGCGGCTCGGTGTCGCCCTCGCGGCCGTAGCCGGTGACCTTGACCCCGACGTTGACCTCGGTGACCTTCACCTTCGGGGCGGTGCCGACCGGCCGGGCGCACTCGCCGGAGGTCGTCGGCGACGGCGACGGTGCGGCGGTCGGCGTGGCACCGGCCGGGGTGGTGCCCGGCGCCGCCGAACCGGCGGTCTCCAACCCGGACACGGGACCGGTCTGCGCGGGCGCGTCGGCGAGGTACGCGTTCGCGGCGATGCCGGTGGTGGCGAGGACCGCGACCGCCACGGCGGCGATCACGATGCGGCGGGAGGTCGGCATCCTCCTGCGGTGCCTGCTGCGGGGCGGCCGGATGTCACTCATGCCTGTGCGCTCCATATGTCTGTCGGCATTGGTGGCCGCGGGTACCCGGCTCCGCGATCAGCGCGACTCTACCGGCACCGCATAAGCCCCACGGCCGCGCCACTGCTCCGCCTTGCCCGGGCCGTCGGTGCCGGTGTCCACCGGTCGGTGGACAGCTGGATTCAGTCCGCCGGTCGTCCCTGGAGCACCCCCGCCGCCGCGACGCTTGAGACATGACATCGACTCCCCCTCCCCCGGCCATCCGGCTGCGCGGCCTGCGCAAGGCGTACGGCGGCCGCGAAGCCGTCGCGGGCCTGGACCTGACCGTCGCCTCGGGCGAGGTCTTCGCCCTGCTCGGCCCGAACGGCGCGGGCAAGACCACCACCGTGGAGATCCTCGAGGGCTACCGCCGCCGCGACGGCGGCGACGTCGCGGTCCTCGGCGAGGACCCTGGCACGGCAGGGCGCGGCTGGCGGGCCCGGCTGGGCATCGTCGCCCAGTCCGCCCACGACCTGGGCGACCTGACCGTCACCGAGGCCGTGCGCCACTTCGCGACCTGCTACCCGAATCCGCGCCCGGTGGGCCAGGTCGTCGAGCTGGTCGGGCTGACCGGCAAGGCGAAGGCGCGGGTACGGACCCTGTCCGGTGGCCAGCGCCGCCGCCTGGACGTGGCGATCGGCATCGTGGGCCGACCAGAGCTGCTGTTCCTGGACGAGCCGACGACCGGGTTCGACCCGGAGGCGCGCCGCCAGTTCTGGGACCTGATCCGGCTGCTCAACGCCGAGGGCACCACCATCCTGCTCACCACCCACTACCTGGACGAGGCCGAGGTGCTGGCCGACCGGCTCGCGGTGATCGCGGGCGGGCGGATCGTCGCCGAGGGCACCCCGGCGACCGTCGGCGGCCGCGAGACCCAGCTGGCCACCGTCGCCTGGACCGACGCCACCGGCCGCCGCACCGAGCAGACCGCCGACCCGGCCGCCCTGATCACCGCGCTGACCGCCGCCGGTCCGGTGGCCGACCTGAGCGTGACCCGCCCCTCCCTTGAGCAGACCTACCTGACCCTGATCGGAGCAGACCGGTGACCAGTGTCTCCCTGCCTTCCAGCGGCCGCCTTGGCCTGGCCCGCGGCGCGGTGGAGCTGCGCCAGTTCTTCCGCAGCAAGGCCGCCGTCGGGTTCAGCCTGGCGTTCCCGGCGCTGCTGCTGGTGCTGCTCGGCTCGATCTTCAAGGACTCCGGCCAGCATCCGGCGGCGTCGGTGGCGCAGGTCTTCTCGGCCAGCATGATCGCGTACGGGATCGTGTCGACCGCGTTCATCTCGATCGGCACCGGCATCGCCACCGATCGCGAGGACGGCACGCTCAAGCGGCTGCGCGGCACGCCGATGACCGCGCTGGCGTACTTCATCGGCAAGCTCGTCGTCGTGGTGGTCACCACGCTGGCCGAGGTGGCGCTGCTGCTGGCGGTGGGGGTGCTCGCGTTCGACATGGAGCTGCCCGACGACGCCGGGCGGTGGCTGACCTTCGCCTGGGTGCTGGCGCTGTCGGTGGTGGCCAGCACCGCCCTCGGGGTGGCGGCCAGCGCGCTGGTGCGCAACTCGCGCAGCGCCGGGGTGGTGCTGAACGTGCCGGTGGTGGCGCTGCAGTTCCTGTCCGGGATCTTCGTGCACCCGATCAGCTCGCTGCCGGGCTGGATGGTGACGGTGGCGTCGTTCTTCCCGGTGAAGTGGATGGCGCAGGGGTTCCGGTCGGTGTTCCTGCCCGAAACGCTTGCCGCGCAGGAGCTGGCGGGCGGCTGGGAGCACGGCCGGATCGCGCTCGTGCTGGGCGCCTGGTGTGTGATCGGATTGGCGCTGTGCCTGACGACCTTCCGCTGGACCACAGAGGACAGATGAGCCGCCGCGAGTCCTGGTCCACGACGCTGCGGACGTGGGACCTGTACTTCGCGATCGCGTACGTCGTCGTGCTGGTGCTCGTGGTCGCCGACCAGGGCATCGGCACGGCGCGCGGCGCTGTCGCGGCGGGGGCGCTGACGGCGATGGCCGTGCTGTACGCGTGCTGGGGGCGGCCGCTGGTGGCCTGCGACGCCGACTCGGGGCGCGTGTGGCCGTTCATCGGTGCGCTGCTGGTGCTGCAGATCGCGGCGATCGCGGCGGTGCCGGTCACCGCGTACATCGACTTCGCGCTGTCGCCGCTGATGTTCATGAGCCTGCCGCTGGGGCAGGCCATCGCCGGTGCGACCGTCGCCAACCTGATGCCGCTGGCCCTGGCCCTGGGGCGGCGCGCCGACGGGGCGGACCTGCACACCACCGCCATCATGTCGGTCTTCGGGGTCAGCCTGTCGGTACTGATGGGCGTGTTCATCATCCGGGTGCTGAACCAGAGCCAGGAGCGGCTGAAGCTGATCGGCGAGCTGGAGGCCAGCCGGGGCGAGGTGGCGCGGCTGTCGCGGGAGGCGGGGGTGGCCGCGGAGCGGTCGCGGCTGGCCGGGGAGATCCACGACACGCTGGCACAGGGTTTCACCAGCATCGTGACGCTGCTGCAGGCGGTGGGCGCGGAGCTGGAGCGCGATCCGGTGCGGGCCCGCGAGCACGTGGACCTGGCGGTGCGTACGGCGCGGGAGAACCTGGCCGAGTCGCGGGCGCTGATCGCGGCGCTGCAGCCGGCCGCACTGGACGCGGGGTCGCTGGAGCAGGCGGTGCGCCGGCAGGCGGAGCGGCTGGCGGAGGAGATCGGCGTCGAGGTGTCGTACGCGGTCGGCGGGCAGCCGTATCCGCTGCCCACCGCGGTGGAGGTGGTGCTGTTGCGGGCGGCGCAGGAGGCGCTGGCCAACGTACGGCGGCACGCGGGGGCGGCGGTGGTGCTGGTGCGGTTGGACTACCGGGCCGAGGGGGTGGCGTTGAGCGTGCAGGACGACGGGCGCGGCTTCGACGCGGAACGGGACGCGCAGGGGTTCGGCCTGCCGGGGATGCGGGCGCGGGCGGCGCAGGTGAGCGGGGTGCTCACGGTGGACACCGAACCGGGCCGGGGCACGGCCGTCACGCTGGAGGTGCCGTCATGATCACCATTCTGCTCGCCGACGACCATCCGGTGGTACGGGCCGGGCTGCGCGGGATGCTGGAGGCCGAGCCGGACCTGCGGGTGGTCGGTGAGGCGGCGTCGGGTCCGGAGGCGGTCACCGCCGCGGCGGCGCTGCTGCCCGACGTGATCCTGATGGATCTGCGGATGCCGGGCGGGGACGGTGCCAGCGCCACCGAGCGGATCCTGCGCGGCGGTTCGCGCAGCCGGGTGGTGGTGCTGACGACGTACGAGAGTGACGCCGACATCCTGCGGGCGGTGGAGGCGGGGGCGTCGGGGTACCTGCTGAAGGACGCCTCGCCGGGTGACCTGGCGGCGGCGGTGCGGGCGGCGGCGCGCGGGGAGACGGTGCTGGCGCCGTCGGTGGCCGGGCGGCTGCTGCGGCAGGTGCGCCAGCCCGCGCAGCCCGGCCTGTCGGCGCGGGAGGCCGAGGTGCTGCGGCTGGTGGCGCGCGGGCTGACCAACGGTGACATCGGGCGGGAGCTGTTCATCTCGGAGGCGACGGTGAAGACGCACCTGCTGCGGATCTTCACCAAGCTCGACGTCGCCGACCGGACCGCCGCGGTGACCACCGCGATGGCCCGCGGGCTGCTCTGATCAGGAGCAGGCCGCGGGCCGGCGGGTCAGGACAGCGTGATCGGGCAGGGCACGCCGTTGAAGGTTGCCTCGGACGGGGCGACCAGCGGCCCGGTGAGCGTGAACCCGACCGGCGGATTGCTCGTCGCGCCCGGTGCCACGGCCGGGTACCAGCCTGAGCTGGTGAGGGTCAGCCTCGGGCCGACCTGGTACCAGTTGGCGTTGCGCACGCTGGTGATGGTCTGCCCGTCCGCCCACTTGAACCTGATCGACCACGACGGGGCGATCGGCGCCGCCGAGATGTTCTTGAAGGTGAGGGTGACGTTGGACAGGTTGCCCCAGATGACGCTGGCCGTCACGTTGATCTCGGCGACGCAGGGGCCGGTCGGCGGTGACGGCTCGGGCAGGCTGTCGGTGAGGCGGATGTCGTCGAGCGAGGCGGTGGCCGTGCGCATGTAGAAGCCGACCCGGTCGCCCTGCTGGATGCCGCCGGGGTCGGCGGCGCTGAGGGTGGCGGTGGCGCCGCCGGGCGCGGTGACGCTGCCGGTGACGGTGCCCGCGGTCGGGAAGCTGAGGCTCAGCCCGTACCAGGTGCCGAGGGTGTGCGGGAACGGCACCGACGCCAGGACGATGGTCGTACCCCAGGAGACCTGCCCGATCTCGAACGTGGTGCCGCCGCGCAGGCCCGCGTAGTAGAGGTTGTTCGGGTTGGCGACGCGGCCGGTGAGGCTGACCAGGTTCGCCGGGCTCAGCGTGCTGGTGGGTTTGATCCGGCCGGTGACGGTGGTGCCGGTGCCGGAGCCCGAGCCGGCCCAGGCGGTCGGGCTGAGCGTGGTGCCCGACTGCCTCCACACCTTCGAGCCGTCCTCGCTGACGACCGACCAGGTGCCGCCGCTGCCGGTCAGCCAGATGTTGGCGGTGGGCTGCTCGAAGTCGTCGGCGAACAGGACGGCGGCCTGGGCGGGCGCGGCGGCCAGCAGGCCGGTGCCGACGGCGAGCCCGCAGGCGAGCAGCGCCGCCGTCAATACGCGGCGATATCGGATTACTTTGGACATGGCGCCTCCGGGAGACGGGCCGCAGCGGCCGGGAGGTCCATCGTGGCGGGATCGGCGCCGCGCGGGGGCGGTTCTTGGACACGGTTGGACAGGGCCGTGCGGTACGTCACCCGGTCGGAATAACAGCAAGCCAGGCCCGTTGGCCCGTCGGTAGATTGGCCGCATGCCCCCACGTCTGCCGCATCCTGACCCTGGCGTTCCGGACACGAGAGGGCCCGTGCGCTACCTGTGGTGGCTCATCCGCTGCCAGTGGCCGCGGGCGCTGCGGGCGGGCGCGGTCGCCACCGCGTGGATGATCGGCCTGGCGGTCCGGCCGTACCTGATCGCGCGGGCGATCGACGACGGGCTGCGCGCCGGGGACGCCGGGGCGCTGCTGGACTGGGTGGCGGCGATCGTCGCGTCCGGCGTGGTGGTGGCGTACCTGGGGATCACGCGGCACCGGACGATGACGTTCCTGCGCGAGGACGCGACCGCGCGCTCGTCGCAGGTGATCCTGCACCACATCGCGCGGCTGGGGGCGGTGCTGCCGCGCAAGGTCGCCGCGGGTGAGGTGGCGACGGTTTCGGGCACCGACGTGTCGCACACGTCCTGGTCGCTCACGATGACCGGGCCGGGCGTGGGCGCGGTCCTGTCGTACGCGACGGGTGCGGTCGTGCTCTGGTCGGTCGATCCGATGCTGGCCCTGTTCGTGCTGCTGGGCGTGCCGGTGGTGGCGCTGGTGGTCGGGCCGCTGCTGAACCGGCTGCAGCGGGTGGACACCGGCTACCGGCAGGAGCTGGGGCTGCTGACGACCCGCGCCGGCGACATCGTGTCGGGGCTGCGGGTGCTGGCCGGGGTCGGCGGGCGGGACCTGTTCGCGCGCCGCTACGCCGACCGGTCGCAGCGGCTGCTGCGGCAGGGCTACCGGGTCGGCGCGATCACCAGCTGGGTGCACGCGCTGACGATCGGCATCCCGGCGCTGTTCCTGGCCGCGATCGTGTGGCTGGCCGCGCGGATGGCCGCCGAGGGGCAGATCACCGTCGGGGAGATGGTCGCCGTGTACGGCTACGTGGCCGTCCTGGCGGTGCCGGTCTGGTTCCTGCTCGAGGGCGGCTTCATGGCCGTACGCGGCATCGTCGCCGCCCGGCGCATCATCGCCCTGCTCCGGCTGGAGCCCGACCTGGTGCCCGGCGCCCGCCCCGCCCCGGTCGGCCCCGCCGACCTGCACGATCCGCACTCCGGGCTGACCGTCGCGGCGCACGGCATGATCGGCGTCGCGGCCGCCGACCCCGCGGACGCGATCGCGCTGGCCGACCGGCTCGGCGGCTACGTGCCCAGTGACGCGACCTGGGGCGGGCTGCCGGTGACCGCGGTCGACCCGGCCCAGGTGCGGGCGCGGATCCTCGTCGCCGACCACGACTCGTACCTGTTCAGCGGGGCGCTGCGCGACGTGCTGCGGCTGCGCGCGGATGTCACCGACGCGCAGGTCGCCGCCGCGATCCGTACCGCGTCGGCCGACGACGTGGTCGACTCGCTGCCCGGCGGCCTGGACGCGGTGGTCGAGGCGCGCGGCCGCAACCTGTCCGGCGGCCAGCGCCAGCGCATCCGGCTCGCCCAGCACCTGCTCGCCGAGCCGGACGTGCTGATCCTGATCGACCCGACCTCGGCCGTCGACTCGCACACCGAGGCCCGGATCGCGGCACGGCTGCGCGAGCACCGCGCCGGCCGGGCAACGGTCGTCTGCGCGACCTCGCCGCTGCTGCTGGACCGGGCCGACCTGGTGGCGTACCTGCGCGAGGGCCGGGTGGCCGCCGTCGGCACCCATGAGGAGCTGCTGAAGACCGAGCCCGGCTACCGGGCGCTGGTGGCCCGCGAGGCCGACGAACCCGAGACCGACGCCGCCGGAATGGGAGCACTGCGTTGACCGCCACCACCGCCACGACCGCACCGGAGCAGCCGGTGGCCAGGGCCCTGCCCGTCGCCGACGGCGCGACCGTGCGCCGGTCGGTGGCCGAGCTGGCCCGCGCCGAGAAAGGGGCGCTGCTCCTGGCGCTGGCGCTGCACGTGGCCGCGGCGGTCGCCGGGCTGGCCTCGCCGTGGCTCATCGGGCAGATCGTCGACCGGGTGAGCAGCGGCCAGGGCGCCGCGCACGTGGACCGGCTCGCGCTGACCATCGGCGCCTGCGTGGTGGCGCAGGTCCTGCTGTCGCGCACCGCGCAGAACATCGGCAACCGGGCCAGCGAGCGGGCCAACGCGCGGCTGCGGGAGGACTTCGTCGCCCGTACGCTGCGGCTGCCGATCTCGGTGGTGGAGCGGGCCGGCACGGGCGAGCTGGCCACCCGCAGTTCGGTCGATGTGGCCACGGTCGGCAACACCGTGCGCGAGGTGGTGCCGACGGTGCTGATCTCGGCGATCCAGCTGGTCCTGGTGGTGGCGGCGGTGTTCCTGCTGGAGCCGGTGCTGGGGTTCGCGGTGCTGGCCGGGGTGCCGACCACGGCCGCGGTGGCGCGCTGGTACCTGCGGCGGGCGCCGCGGGCGTACCTGGCCGAGGGTGAGGCGACCTCGGAGCTGACCGAGTCGCTGACCGCGACCGCCGAGGGCGCGCGGACGGTGGAGGCGCTGCGGCTGGGTCCGGCGCGGGTGCGCGAGGGCACGGCCCGGATCGCGCGCCAGTGGCAGACCCGTCGCGCCACGCTGGGGCTGCGCAGCGTCTTCTTCCCGATCACCGAGGCCGGGTACGCGCTGCCCGCCGCGGCGATGCTGCTGGCGGGCGGGTTCTTCCTCGACCGCGGCTGGGTCACCCTCGGCACGGTCGTCTCGGCGACCCTGTACGCCCAGCAGACCATCGACCCGCTCGACCGGATCATGGTGTTCCTGGAGCAGGCCCAGCGCGGCGTGGCCTCGCTGTCGCGGGTGCTGGGCATCGGCCTGGTCCCGCCGGAGCCGCGGGGCAGCGCCGCGGCCCCGCCCGGCCGGCGGCTGGTCGCCAGCGGGGTGCGGTTCTCCTACCCCGGCGGCGGCGACGTGCTGCACGGCATCGACCTGGAGGTGCGCCCCGGCGAGCGGCTGGCGGTGGTCGGCCCGTCCGGGGCGGGCAAGTCGACGCTGGCCCGGCTGCTGGCCGGGATCGACGCCCCGCGCGAGGGCGCGGTCAGCCTCGGCGGGGTGCCGGTGTCCGAACTGGACCCGGCCGAGCGGCGCCGCCGGATCGCGCTGGTCACCCAGGAGCACCACGTCTTCATCGGCACGCTGCGCGACAACCTCGCCTTCGCCGCGCCGGGCGCCTCCGCCGGGGACATGCTGTCGGCGCTGGTGTCGGTGGGGGCAGACTGGTACGCCGACCTGCCCGACGGCCTGGACACGGAGCTCGGCGACGGGGCGCGGCAGCTGAACCCGGCCGACGCGCAGCAGTTGGCGCTGGCGCGGCTGGTGCTGGCCGACCCGCACACGCTGATCCTGGACGAGGCGACCGCCGCCCTCGACCCGACCACCGCCCGGCGGACGGAGCGGTCGCTGGGTGCGGTGCTGGCGGGGCGGACGGTCATCGCGATCGCGCACCGGCTGTACACCGCCCACGACGCCGATCGGGTCGCGGTGCTGGAGGGCGGCCGGATCAGCGAGCTGGGCAGCCACGAGGAGCTGGTGCGCGCGGGTGGGGCGTACGCGGCGCTGTGGCGTTCCTGGCACGGCGACCAGGCCTGAGCGCAGGGCCGGGAGGCGGCGGCCGCCTCCCGGCACCCCGGTTCAGCCCAGGGTGACCTTGGCGCCCTTCTTTGCCGTGTCCACCCACAGCGACGAGTCGCCGTCGACGGCGGCGCCCCACTGCGACGGGTCGCCGTCGACGGCCGCGGCCTGGCCCCACTGCGACGGGTCGCCGTCGGCGGCGGAGGCGGCGGTGGCCGTGGCGAGGGCGCCGACCGTGACGACGGCGGCCAGGGCGGCGAGGCGGGCGAGCTTGCGCACCGGAGTCTCCTTCCGTGCGGCGGGACCTTCCCGCGGCACGGCATCAGGTTCGTACGCCCGGCTTGGGGTCGGCTTGGGAGCGGCTTGGCGGGCAGGTGCGGCGTTCGGGGCACCGCGGGTCCCGGGGTGCCGTCTACGCTGGCGGCCGTGACCGTCACGGGGAGGGACACCGATGGATTTCCGCTTGCTCGGGCCGGTCGAGGCGGAGGTGGACGGGCGGGCGGTGCAGCTCGGCGGCGAGAAGCCGCGGACGCTGCTCGCGACGCTGCTGCTGGAGCGGGGGCGGGTGGTCCCGGCGGCGCGGCTCATCGACATCGTCTGGGGTGAGAGCCCGCCCGACAGCGCCCGCGCCCTGGTGCAGACGTACGTCTCCACGCTGCGGCGGCAGGGCCTGGCGTCGGTCATCCAGACCGAACCGGCCGGGTACTCGGCGCAGGTCGACCCGGAGCGCCTCGACCTGGCGCGGTTCGAACTGCTGCTGGCCCAGGCGCGGGCGCGCAGTGCCGACGGCGACCGGCAGGCCGCGATCGAGGCGCTGCGCACCGCCGAGGCGCTGTGGCGCGGCGGCGCGCTGACCGGGATCGACAGCGAGGTGCTGGCGGGTGAGGCGACCCGCCTCAACGAGCTGCGCCTGACCGCCACGGAGGAGCGGATCGCGGCCGAGCTGGCGCAGGGGCAGCACGGCAGGCTGCTGCCGGAGCTGACCGGCCTGGTGGGCCGGCACCCGGCCAACGAGCGGCTGCGCGGCCAGCTGATGCTGGCGTACTACCGGCTGGGTCGGCAGGCCGACGCGCTGGCGTGCTTCCGGGAGGGCCGCGACGTCCTGATCGAGGAGCTGGGGGTCGAGCCGGGTGCCGAGCTGCACCGGCTGCACGCGGCGATCCTGCGCGGTGACCTGCCCGAGGTCGAGGCGCCGCGGACCGCCGGGGCCGCGCTGCCGGTGCCGGCGCAGCTGCCGCCGGTGCCCGCGGACTTCACCGGCCGGGACGAGGTGCTGGCCGCGCTGCTGCCGCTGGCCGGGCTGCGGGTCATCGCGGGTGCGGGCGGCACCGGCAAGACGTCGCTGGCGGCGCGGCTGGCGCAGGACTCCCGCGGTTCCTACCCCGACGGGCAGCTCTTCGCCGACCTGCGCGGGATGGCGGACCTGCCCGCCGAGCCGGGTGAGGTGCTGGGCGGGTTCCTGCGCGCGCTGGGCGTCCCGGTCGCCGACGTGCCCGGCACGTCGGACGAGCGGGCGCAGCGGTTCCGGGCGCTGCTGTCGGGGCGGCGGGTGCTCGTGCTGCTCGACGACGCGGCGACCGAGCAGCAGGTGCGGCCGCTGCTGCCGGGCGGGCCGGACTGCGCGGTGCTGGTCACCTCGCGGGACCGGCTGGTCGGCCTGGCCGGGGTGGAGCTGACGGAGCTGGACGTGCTCACCGTCGAGGAGGCGGTGGCGCTGCTCGCCCGCATCGTCGGTGCCGACCGGGTCGCGGCCGAGCCGGCGGCCGCGCGGACGATCGTGGACCACTGCGCCCGGCTGCCGCTGGCGATCCGGGTGGCGGGCGCGCGGCTGGCGGCGCGGCAGCGGCTGCCGCTGTCCTGGCTGGCTGAGCGGCTCGGCGACGAGAGCCGCCGCCTGCACGAGCTGAGCCCGGGTGACCAGGGGGTGCGGGCCAGCATCGCGCTCAGCTACGTGGGGCTGTCCGATCCGGCGCGAACCGCGCTGCGGCGCCTCGGCTACCTGGGCGTCACCCATTTCGGCCCGTGGGTGGCCGGCTGGCTGCTCGACGTCGCCGACGCCGACGGTGAGGAGCTGGTGGAGGCGCTGGTCGACGCGCAGCTGGTCGAGTTCGCCGGGATCGACGAGCTGGGGCAGCTGCGCTACCGGATGCACGATCTGGTCCGGCTGTACGCCCGGGAGCGGGCCGCCGCGGAGGAGGCGCCCGAGGCGCTGGCCGCGGCGGTGGCCCGGGCGCTGATGTCGTGGCTGTCGCTGGTGGACCAGGTGCACGCGTCCTCGCCGCCGGACGACATCCGCTGGCCCCGGCCCGAGGTGGTCACGGCCCCGGTCTCGGCTGAGCTGGCGCGGGCGGTGCGGGCCGATCCCGCCGCGTGGTTCGCCGCCGAGCAGGTGTCGCTCACCGCCGCGGTCGAACGGGCCGCCGGTCTCGGCCTGCATGAGCTGGCCTGCGCGTTCGCCCCGGAGCAGTACTCGGTGGTGTTCAGCGGCGCGGACCGGTTCGAGGTGCGCGAGCGGGTGGTCGGGGCGGCGCTGGCCGCGGCCCGGCGGGCCGGGGACGGCTTCCGGGAGGCGGTCATGCTCGCCGACCTCGGCGGGCTGCGCTACATGCAGGACCGCTACACCGAGTCGCAGCAGGTGTACGGGCAGGCGCTGGGCCGGTTCCGGGAGGTCGGCGACGTACGCGGGCAGGCGGCCGCGCTGGCGGGGCTCGGCGGTTCGTGCCGGGAGTCCGGGCGGCTGGCCGAGGCGGTCCACTTCCTGGAGCAGGCGGCGACGCTGCTGGAGGGGCTGGGTGAGGACACCGGCATCGGCTACACCCGGCGGCTGATCGGGTCGGTGCGGCTGGAGCAGGGCCGCTACGAGCAGGCGTGGACCAATCTGGAGCAGTCGGTGGCGGCGTACCGCCGCTCGGGCAGTCGCCGCGGTGAGGCGCTGAGCCTGCGCACCCTGGGCCTCTACCACCGGGCGCGGGACGAGCACGGGCCCGCCGAGCGGGCATGCGCCGAGGCGGTGGAGATCTTCGAGCAGATCGGGCACCCGTTCCTGCGCACGTATGCGGTGCGGTCGCTGGCCAAGGCGCGGCTGCGGCAGGGGCGGCTCGGCGAGGCGCTGGCGCCGCTGGAGGAGACCCTGGCGGCCAGCCGGATCGCGCAGGACCGGTTCGGGCAGGCGTCGAGCCTGCGGACGCTCGGGGAGCTGCACCTGGCCGCGGGCCGGCTGGACCTGGCGGAGGAGTTCCTGGTCGCGGCCAGGCAGCTGTGGTCGGTGCTGGAGCTGCCGCTGTGGGAGGCGCGCACCGATCGCGACCTGGCCCTGCTGCGCCGCGCGCAGGGTGACGAGGCCGCGGCCGCGGCGCTGGTGGCGGGGGCGCGCAAGGTGTTCCACGAGCACGGAACCCGGGAGTATGACGAGCTCACGCCCCCTATAACCGGCGTTGAAGGCGGGCTGAAGCACAGCTAGAGGACCCGCCGCGAACCTTTCGGTGTCAGCAAGGAAGACACCGAAAGGAACGGGACAATGTCCATCGCACTCCTCAAGCGCATCGGCACCACTGTCGTCGCGACCGCGGCGGTCGCCTTCGGAGTCGTCGTGGCCCCCACGGCCGCGCACGCCACCGTCGGCAGCGGCATCGTCACGATCGCGCAGCGCGAGCTCAACGACAGCCTGCGCAACGTGGAGATCGGCAACAACTGCACCTACTACGGCGGCCAGATGTTCGGCTGGCCGGCCTGCGGCGGCCGGTCGGGCTGGGGCGGGGGCGGCGACGACTACGCCTGGTGCGCGGCGTTCGCCAAGTACACCTGGCGCGAGGGCGGGGTGACCTCGTACCTGTCGGAGGTGACCGGCATGGCGCGGTCGTTCAAGACGTACGGCCAGAACCACGGCACCTGGCACGCCCGCAGCAGCGGCTACGTGGCGCAGCCCGGCGACGCGGTGGTGTTCGACTGGGAGGGCGACGGGGTCATCGACCACGTCGGCATCGTGAAGTCGGTGTCGGGCACGACCCTGTACACGATCGAGGGCAACACCAGCGACTCGATCAAGGCCAAGACCTACACCAGCTACACGGGCAACTCCGACATCGTCGGGTTCACCACTCCGGTCGGCGCCGGTGGCGGCGGCGGCTCGTCGCTGGCCAGCCCGATCCTCGGGTACGACGCGGGCAACTACACGGTCATGTACCGCTGGAACTCCAACGGCACCTCGTTCGGCAGCTACTCCACCGCCACGCACGCCGGGTACGACCTGGACGGGGTCGGTGACCGGGTCGCCTCCGGCGACGTCGACGGCGACGGCACCGACGACACCGTGATGGCCATGCAGAACCCGGACGGCACGTTCAGCTTCAAGGTCCTGCTCCACGGCACCGCGGCGCCCCAGACCTGGTACACCTCCGGCCCGTTCAACCTCGGCCCGGTCGCCAACCGGCTCGTGCTCGCCGACGTCAACGGCGACGGCAAGGCCGACCCGATCCTCGGCTACGACAGTGGCACCACGACCATCCTGTACCGCTGGTACTCCACCGGCAGCTCCTTCGGCAGCTACTCGACGGCGACCTACGCCGGTATCGACCTGGACAACGTGGGCAACCGCATGGCCGCCGCCGACGTCAACGGCGACGGCAGGGACGACACGGTCATCGCGCTGCAGAACGCCGACACCTCGTTCACGTACAAGGTGTTCCTGAGCGGGACGACCGCGCCGGTCGACTGGTACACCTCCGGCCCGTTCAGCCTGGCCCCGGTCGGTGACCGGCTGATCCTGGCCGACGTCAACGGCGACAGCAAGGCCGAGCCGATCCTGGGCTACGACGGCGGCACCTACCTGGTCCTGTACCGCTGGTACTCCAACGGCAGCTCGTTCGGCAACCTGTCCACCGCGACCTACTACAACATCGACCTCGACAACGCCGGCTCGCGGATGGCCGCCGGCGACGTCAACGGCGACGGCATGGACGACACCGTGATCGCGGTCCAGAACGCGGACACCTCCTTCACGTACAAGGTGTTCCTGAACGGGACCATCGCGCCGGTCGACTGGTACACCTCCGGCCCGATGAGCCTCGCCCCGGTGGCCAACCGGCTGCTGGTCGGCTCCTGGCTGTGACAGCCGCAACCTGAACCACGACCGGGAACCGGGTCGCCTCGCGGCGGTCCGGTTCCCGGTCGTTCCAGCACGAACATGGAAGGAGAGCAGAGATGACATCGGAGTGCCTCGTCGACGTCGACAGCTGGCACATCGACGTGCCGGTCGCCGAGTGCGGCGAGCCGCTGGTCGACCTGGCCGGCAGCGAGGTGCTGCAGGTGGGTCCGGACCGGGCGGTGCGGGTGCGGCTGGCCGTGGCCGACCGGCTGGTGGTGGCGCAGAGCCTGCTGCCGCGCGGAGTGCGGCTGCTGGTCGTGGCCGGGCACCGGACGGACGGGACGCCGCACGGTCCGCACGCCACCGGCGGGGAGGTCGACGTGACGCTGTGCGGCGCGGACGGTACGCCCCTGTGGCTGGGCACGCAGGTGCCCGACGTCGGCGGGCCCAGCCGGCTGGCCGACGAGGTCGCCGACGACGGGGCCGGTGCGCACCGGGCGCTGCTGGGCCGGGCCATGACGGCCGCCGGGATGGTCAACCATCCGGCGGCGTGGTGGCACTGGTCCTACGGCGAGCACCTGTGGGCCCTGGCCACCCGGGCCGCCGCCCGCTACGCCCGGGTGGCCGGTCCGTCCTGACCGGATCGGGGGCTGGACGCCGGGCGGGGCCGGGAGATCGACTCCCGGCCCCGCCCGGCCGAACGGTTGGTGCCTTTCGTCTGTGCCGGTCAGGCGGCCGGGTTGACCACGCTGACGGTCAGGATGTTGCCCGTCTGGCCGGTGACCGTGGCGGTGACGCCGTGGCCGGCGACCTTGACGCTGTTGGTCGGGTTGGCGGTGTCGTAGTACGCCAGCGGATCGGCGTCGGCGAACACCGGGATGCCCGCGTTCGCCGGGGCGCAGGCCGCCAGGGTCTGCACGGTCTGCGTCTTGCCGCTGCCGACCAGCGCCTCCTTGTGCAGGCAGACCTGCGGGACGGGCTGGATGCCGAACGTCGCGTCGAACGGCTGGCGGCGGTTGGTGGGGCTGGTGCCGTCGGAGTAGAGCATCGACGCGGGGTGCGCGTCGACCGGCAGCGACAGGCCGGTGCCCGGGTGCTGGGAGGTGTTGTTGTCCTCCTGGCCGTGGTTGACGTACCAGACGAGCATGCCGGGCTGGAACGGGAAGAACTCGACCTTGTTCGGCGCGCTGTAGGCGTAGCTGAACTGGTACGGGCCGGTGCGCAGCGTGTCGTCGTAGCCGGTGTACTGGCGGTTCTCCAGCAGGTAGTACCGCTCGGCCGAGGTCGACACGGTGCCGGTGGAGCGCTGCCACTGGCCGGTGGCGGTCCAGGTGCCGGGGGTCTCGGCGTCGTCGGTGAACACCGTGGCGTTGCCGGCCTTGGCCGTGATGTCGTCGATGAAGGCGCCGGCGAAGTGCACGCCGCCGTCGGTCTGGTAGCGGAACCGGAACTGGGTGGCCGCGCCGCCCGCGGTGTAGGAGTACCGCAGCGTGGTCCACTTCCCGGCCGACGAGCCGGTGATCGGCTGTCCGGCCTGCGTCCAGGTGGCGCCGCCGTTGGCGGAGTACTCGAAGTACAGGTAGTCGTAGCCCGACTCGATGTCGTACCACGCCTTGGCGGTCACGGTGACCTTGGAGGTGGCGGGCACGGCGTGCGCCAGGGCCTCGTTGAGCTGGTCGGCGCTGCCGGTCCACCACGCGTACTGCCCGGAGGCCGGGGTGGTGTACGTGGTCGACGTCGTCGCGGGCGGCAGGTTCACCTTGATCGCCTGCGCGTTGGCGGCGTTGGCGTCCTGGGCCGGGTCCAGTTGGATGGTGCCGCTCTGGCCGGGGGCGACCTCGCGGTAGTCCAGCCAGCCGAGGAACAGCTTCTCCTCCGGGCCCATCAGGCCGGGGGTGTTGCCGATGCCCTCGTCGGCCTCGGCGCCGTGGCCGAGCCACGAGCCGGAGCTCATCAGGGTCCAGAACGAGGTGCTGTTGTCGCCGCTGTTGGTGTCGTAGTAGTCCGGCAGGCCGAGGTCGTGGCCGAACTCGTGGGCGAACACGCCCAGGCCGCCGTTCTCGGGCTCGGTGGTGTAGTCGCCCAGCCAGTAGTTCGAGTCGCCGATGCGGGCGCCGCCGGACAGGTTCTGCCGGCCGCTGACGGTCGGGCCGGTCAGGCCGAAGTCGGTCGCGTTGACGTACCAGCGGTGCGACCAGATGGCGTCCTCGCCCTGGGCGCCGCCGCCGGCGTCCTCGCCTTCACCGGCGTGTACGGCCTGGAAGTGGTCGAGGTAGCCGTCGGGCTCGTCGAAGTCGCCGTCGCTGTCGAAGTCGTAGCGGTCCCACACGTCGAACTGCGCCAGGTAGGCGTCGATCTGCGCGGGGGTCATCGAGGCGAGGGCGTGCCGGTACCAGGCGTTGCCGGTGTCGGCGATGAACGCCCAGGAGCCGCCGTTGTCCTCGATGGCGTTGTCGCCGTAGTAGGACTCGTTGTAGGGCACCTGCACCCAGTCGCTGACCGTGTTGCTGACCGAGTACCTGCCCGAGGACAGCTGCTCGTAGAAGCTCTTCATCGACTCGCCCGAGCCGTTGAACAGGTTCTCGTAGTGGGCGGTGCTGAAGTCGGCGGCCCAGCCGGTGGAGTTGTCGGTGCTGCGGTCGGGCTGCGGGATCTGGTTGTGCAGCGGGCCGGGGGCGGTGCCGTACTTGCCGGCGCTCTGGGTGCCGAACTCGGCCAGTACCGTGAAGATCTTGTCGGTCTTCTCGAAGGCCACCTCGACGACGTTGTCCGTCTCGGCGTCGACCGTGACGTTGCCCCGGGCGTCGATGTGCGCCTTGCCGCGCCCGACCAGGTCGAGGGCGGCCTTGCGCTTGTCGGTCCACTGCTTGGTGCGCGGGCCGGGCCGGTTGTCGGACCGGTGGGTCGCGTTGTCCGCCGCGGGTCGCGCGGCGTTCCCGCTCGTGGCGGGTGCCGCACCGGCCGGCCACTGCAGGGCTGCGGCGACCAGCACCGCCGCACCGGCCGCGCCGACCGCGGCGATGATCGGCTTTCTCATCGTGGGTCCCTCCCCAGGAACGCGTGAGGTGGAGCGTTGAGGCTCCACCTGCCGGAGTTTCACACGTGATCACGAGGGGTCGGGAGCAGCCGCCCGGCCGGTGATCCGTCAACAGTGTTGACGTCGTTGTGGACGGCCTGTCCGCCGCCGCAGCTCATACTTGCGTCGTCGAGTACTTTATCTGTTACAGTACTAGTCGTGCCCGAGAAGTTTGACAGCGATACATTTCTGGCGAGCGACGCGTTCGCAGCCGACCTCCTGCGGGGGCACACCGACACGATCGTGTTGGCGGTGCTGAGCCAGGGCGAGAGCTACGGCTTCGAGATCTTCAAGACCATCCGCGACGCCACCGGCGGGGCGTACGAGATCAAGGAAGCCACCCTCTACGCCAGCTACCGGCGGCTGCTCAAGGACGGCCTGGTGGAGGCCTTCTGGGGCGACGAGACCCAGGGCGGCCGCCGCAAGTACTACCGCATCACCGATGCGGGCCGGGCCGTCTACGGCCACAACGTCCAGGCCTGGGAGATCACCCGCGGCCTCATCGACTCCCTGCTCCGGCTCGGCAAGTCCGACCCGGGCACCACCCGTACCGGAAGGCGGCCGTGATGACCGACAGCAGCCTGGCGATCCACCGCCTCCTCGACGAAGCGTTCGCCGGCATCGACATGACCGCCGAGGCCCGCGACCTCAAGGAGGAGATGCGCGCCAACCTGGTCGCCCGCGTCGCCGAACTCGAGCAGTCCGGCGTCGGCGGCGACGAGTCCGCGCGGCGCGCCATGGCCGAACTCGGCGACGTGCGGTCGATCGTGGCCGAGACCGCCGGGGCACCCTCGGCGGCGCCGTGGCTGGACCAGCGGGTGCGGCCCCGACCCGCGTTCGTCCTACGGACCTTGCTGCTGTCGCTGCTGGCCACGGCCGCCCTGGCGATCCTGGTGCTGACCGTCCTGCACACCATGGGGATCATCTGGGAGATCCTCGCGGTCGCGGTGCTGGCGGCGACCGGCGGCCTGATCACCGCCGACGCGCTGCGGCAGGAGACCACCACGAACTACCCCCTGCCCACCGGCCGGGCGCTGGGCTACGGCGCGGCCGCCGCGCTGGGCCTGGCGGGCGCCGGGATCGTCGCCACCGCCTACCCCGAGTGGCCCGTCGGCCCGCTGGTCGCGGCCGGGGTGCTGCTGGTCGTCGCGGCCGTCGCGTTCACCTGGCTGGGCGTGACCCAGACCAACCGGCACAAGCCATGGGTGGTACGCATGCAGCGCGAGCACCACGAACTCGGCGACCCGTTCGCCGGGGACCCGGCCGCGGCGGCCCGGTTCGGGATCTACACCGCGGCGATCTGGATCGCGGCGCTCGGCGGGTTCGTGCTGCTGACGCTCACCGCCGGCTGGGCGTGGTCGTGGCTGGCCCTGCTGGGCGGCCTGCTGGCGATGCTGGTCCTGATGGCGCGCACCCTGTTCCGACCGCGCGGCTGAGCACCTCCCGGCACCGGCCGGATGCCCGCCGCGGCATCCGGCCGGTCGGCCTGTGTACGCGGGCCCGCCGCAGGATTACAGTGCCCGATCATGGACGCCCTCATCGTCTGCCTGTGGATCTGCGCCGGTGCCTGCGCCGCGACCTGGATCGCCTCCCTGATCAGCAACGAGCACTCGTGGGTGGACCGGATCTGGTCGATCGTCCCGGTGGTGTACGTGGCGGTGTTCGCCGCCGCGGCCGACTTCGGCGACACCCGGCTGAACGTGCTGACCGCGCTGGTGCTGCTGTGGGGGGCGCGGCTGACGTTCAACTTCGCCCGGCGCGGCGGGTACGCCCCCGGCGGCGAGGACTACCGCTGGGCGATCCTGCGGGCACGGCTGGCGCCGTGGCAGTTCCAGCTGTTCAACCTGGGCTTCATCACGGTGTACCAGAACATCATCCTGCTGCTGATCACGCTGCCGGCGTACACGGCGCTGACCCACCCGCGGCCGTTCGGGGCGCTCGACGCGCTGCTCGCCCTGGTCTTCCTCGGCCTGCTCGCCGGTGAGACCGTCGCCGATCAGCAGCAGTGGGACTTCCACCGGCGCAAGCACGCCGCGCTCGCGGCCGGCCAGGAGCCCGAGTCGCGGTTCGCGCGCGGCGGACTCTTCAAGTACTCGCGCCACCCGAACTACTTCTTCGAGCAGGCCCAGTGGTGGGTGGTGTTCGGGTTCGGCGCGGTCGCGGCCGCCTCGCTTCCGCAGTGGACGGTCATCGGTGCGGTCCTGCTCACCGCGCTGTTCGTCGGCTCGACGGTCTTCACCGAGAGCATCACCCGCTCCCGCTACCCCGAGTACGCCGACTACCAGGCGCTCACTTCGCCGATCATCCCCTGGCCCCCACGCCGCGAACCCGGCCAGGCCAGCGTCTGATCAACGGCCCGAGCCGTCCGAGTCTGCCGGGTCCGACACGCGCGGCCCGCCTCCCCCGGTGACAAGCCGCGCGTCCACGTCAGTACGCCGGCCCTAGCTGCCCGGGTGCGTCGACCGCGGACTTTCCGGAACGCGGCGGGCGCCGCCGCGGCCCCGCCAGAAGCCGCGCAGCACCCGGAGCACCGTCCCCGGCGCGAGCAGCGCCGTGGGCGGGTCGACCAGGTTCACCACGCGCAGGAACGCCGCCCCCAGTGTCGCGTCGGCGGTCGCGGCGATATGCAGCCGGTGGATGTAGGCGTTGAAGAACCGCACCGGTGCCGGGCGCGGCCCTTCCACCTCGGGGAACCGCAGATCGGAGCCGACGGCGATCGCCCAGGGCGCGTCGATCACCCGGGCGCTGGCCCGGAAGAACCGCCGGCTCAGCTGCGCGTCCCCGGTGGTGAGCAGCCGCCGCAGCAGTAGTGCCTGTAGCGCGGCGACTGTCATACCCTGTCCGTAGAGCGGGTTGAAGCTGCACAGTGCGTCCGCGACGACCAGGTAGCCCGCCGGGAACCGGCGCAGCCGCTCGTATCTGCGGCGTCGGCTGGCCGGGAAGCGCATGGCGACCGCGTCGGTCAGCGGCTGCGCCGACTTGACGACCTCGGCGATCTGCGGTGGTGCCAGCGACTCGGCGAACGACAGCATGCCCTCGTCGTCGGTCGGCGGCTGCTCGCCGAGCACGCCGCTGAGCGCTACCGCGATCTGGCCGTCTTGCAGCACTCCGGCGACGCCGGCGCGGGGCGCGCCGGGGACCGGGTTGGTCAGGACACCGAGCAGCCCGCCGAGGTGGTGCGGTTCGTGCCGGTAGACGCGGGTGACGTAGGTGACCTCGATGCGGACCTCTTCCTCGGCGGGTGCGTCGTAGCCGAGGTCGCCGAGCCAGGTCGGGGTGCGCGAGGCTCGGCCGCAGGCGTCGACGACGAGGTCGGCGGTGATCGTCTGCTCGGTGCCGTCGCGGTGGCGCAGCCGTACCCCGGTGACGCGCTGCCGGTCGGGGGTCGCGACCAGCCCGAGCGCCTCGGTGGCGGGCAGGAACTCGACCCCGGGCAGCGCGGCCACGCGGCTGCGCACGGTGTACTCCAGCAGGGGGCGGCTCATCCCCGCCGCGATGATCGAGGACTCGGCCCGGGCCATCACATGGCCGTCGTTGTACCAGGTGACCTGGCCGTGCAGATCCATCAGCGGCACGGCCAGGTCCCGCATCTGCTGTGTCAGGCCGGGGAACAGTTCCTCCAGCGCCTCGCGCCCGCGGGACAGCAGGACGTGCAGTTGCCTGCCCTGCGGGACGCCGCGCCGGTCGGCGGGGAGGGTGGGTAGGTCGTCGCGGTCAACGACCACGACCCGGGTGTGACTGTCGCTGAGCGCGCGGGCGGCGAGCAGGCCGCCCATGCTGGCGCCGATCACGACAGCCGTATGGTCTGAAGCCATGCCAAACCGTAGGCGCGGCGACGGCCCGGCCGCTTCTCATCCGATGCGGAGCCGACTGCGCGCACGGCACTGAGCAATCGTGCGTATCTCCACCGTCACCGCCTGCCACCGACGGGCGGTGCAGAGGATGCGGCACCGGCCTGCGCCAGCCAGTCCGCCACTCCGGACTCGGGCATCGGCGTGGCGAACAGGTAGCCCTGTCCGTAGGTGCAGCCGACCGTGGCCGACAGCTCACGCTGGTGCTCCGTCTCGATCCCCTCCGCGACGACGTCCAGTCCGAGGGTCCGGATCAGGGTGACGGTGCCCTGCATGAGGTCGCGCTGGCGCCGGGACGTGGTGAGGCCCCTGGCGAACGACCGGTCCAGCTTGACGATGTCCAGGGGGATCTGACGCAGGTAGCCCAGCGCCGAGTAGCCGGTGCCGAAGTCGTCGATGGCGATCCTGATCCCGCTGCCGCGCAGGTGCGCCAGCGCGCCCCATACCTTGTCGTCGTCGGGCAGCAGCTGGCTCTCGGTGATCTCCAGTACGAGCCGGTGCGCCGGCAGTTCCGTACCGGCGAGCAGCCGCCCGACGGTGTCGAGGAAGCCGTCGGACCGGAACTGGTGCGCCGAGACGTTGACGCTGAGGTAGGGGGCGTTGCCCCGGACCGAGGCGGGCCAGCGCTGCGCCTGGGCCGTCGCGGTCGCGAGCACCCACTCGCCGATCGGCACGATCAGGCCGCAGTCCTCGGCGAGCGCGATGAACTCGCCCGGGTACAGCCGGCCCCGGACGGGGTGCTGCCAGCGCAGCAGCGCCTCGAATCCGACGGTGCGGCCGGTGCCCAGCGCCACGATCGGCTGGTACTCCAGTAGGAGGGAGCCGTCGTCGACGGCGGCGGCCAGGGCCGAGTGCAGCTGCGGTTGGGCGATGCGGTCGGCCATGGACTGCTCGTAGTGGCGGCACTGCCGGACCCCGGCCGACTTGGCTTCGCGCAGGGCCAGGTTGGCGTTGCGCAGCAGCTCGTGGGCGCTGCCGGTGTCGGCGGTGGTGGCCGCGCCGATGCTGGCGCCGCTGACGACCACGGTGCCGCCGCTGGTGCGCACCGGTTCGGCGAGCAGTCGGCTGAGGTGCTCGGCGATGGCGGCGATGTCCTCGGGGGTGCCGGCGTCGTGGATGAGGGCGGCGAACTCGTCGCCGCCGGAGCGGGCGGCGACGTTGTCGGGGCCGATGGCCTCGGCCACGCGTCGGCCGGCGGACCGGAGGACCTCGTCGCCGACGGCGTGGCCGAAGGTGTCGTTGATCGAGCCGAAGTCGTCGAGGTCGAGGATGATGGCGGCGGTGAGGCCGGAGCTGGTGGCCAGCGCGTGCTCGGTCCGTTCGGCGAACAGGGCCCGGTTGGGCAGCCCGGTCAGGGTGTCGTGGAACATGCTCTCGGTCAGCTCGTGCTCGAGCCGGCGCTGGGCGGTGACGTCGTGCAGGGTGACGGTGACCGTGCCGGTCGGGTCGGCGGGCTGCTGCGTGGTGCAGGTGACCTCGACGGTGGGGGTGCGCCCGTCGGCTGCCTCGATGGTCCAGTCGGCGTGGCCGGGTTCGGTGCCGGCGGCGCCGGAGCGTACATGCCGCAGCAGGGATCCGGCGGCGGGCCGCTGCTCGGCGGGGACGAAGGCGAGCAGGTCGCGGTCCTGCAGCGCCGAGGTGCCGAACACGGTACGGGCGGACGGGCTCGCGTAGCGGATGCGGTGACCGGCGTCGACGATCAGGACGGCGTCGCAGATCCGCTCCATGAGCGCCTCCATCTCGTGGAGGCTGCGGTAGCGCTGGAGTTCGTCGGCCAGGCAGATCCGCTCGACCGCCTGCGCGGCCAGTGCCGACAGTATCTGCAGCGGCAGGCTCAGCTCGGATCTGGCCGCCGTGTCCTGGTCGACGAGGAGCACACCCACCGACTCGGCGTCTGGCGCCGGGACGTCTATCGGTACGAGGTCGGCGGGCGGAGCCTTGTCCTCGGCCACCCGGATGCGCACCTTGTAGCGGCAGTCCGGCAGGGTGAGCGCGGCGAGGGCCCGGTCGGCAGCCTCGAGGACGGCTTCGGTGCCGGTGGCGCCGGCCAGGGCGGCGGCGGCGTCGCGCAGCACCAGCTCGACCTCCACCGGTCGGTGCGGGTGCGCGTCTGCTGGGTTGGCGCTCATCGTGGCCGCCGGCGCCTGTCCGAGCCTGCCGCGGCGTCAGACGGCGGCCAGCGGGACCGGGTTCTGCGCTCGGTCGAACGCCGACGTGCCGATCCTGGTCAGGGCACGTCCGGCGGCGGCGGCGAGCCTTTCGAGTACGGCGATCTGGTCGGCCGAGGCGGTGTGCACGTCGGCCCAGTACGCACCGATGGCGCCGACCGGGGCTCCGGTGGCGCGGATGGGCACCATGAGCACGCTGCGGACGAAGGTGGGACGGTAGGCGGCCTGCGGGATGCGGCTGTCGGTGCGGATGTCGGCGATGACGACGGTCTCGTCGTGGAGCATGGCCCAGCCGCTGATGCACTCGGTGGCGGGGAACCGCTGGCCCTTCCACAGCGGGCTCATCGCGTCCTCGTCGGCGTAGTAGCACTGGCCGTCCTGGAGCTGGACGACGGTCGCGCCCTGGGCGCCGACTGCCGCCCGCACGCTGCAGCGTAGGGCGGTCTGCACGTCCTCGACGGTGTTCGCCGTGTCGAGCAGGTCGATCACCCAGTCGATCGGGCTGCTCGGATTCCGGACCATGGCCCTTTTCCCCTAGCCTCTTCGGGTCGAATACGCGAAAACCGGGTTAATCCAGTATAAGTCTGCGAGCCCCGAATGATGCCGTCGTTCAGGGGCGGCCGACCGCATCTCACCATACCGATTGGGCGGTTTAGGGGTATTTCAAGACCCGTCGAGGGGACACCGGGCAGCGGCCGTCGTAGCTACGATCTCGTGGTGGCCGACTCCCCCGTTCTCGGGCTCTACGACAGTCTGCTGACCCAGCGACTGACCGACCGGGTAGCCGGGTGGGAAGCCGACGGCCATCTGGTCCATCTCGGCGAGGTCGAGGAGGCCGACGCCGCCCACCTGCTGGGCCGCTACATCGGCGAGGCGGCCGCGCGGGCGCTGGCCGCCGTTCGCGGCACCGACGCGCAGGTCGAGCTGGCCAACCAGCTGCTGCGCAATCTCCAAAACCCGGAGTTCATCGACGAGGGTCCGCGCAAGCTGCTCGCGGTCTTCGCCGGTACGCCCGACGCCCAGCCACCGGTGCGGCCGTCGACCGCGCTGGCCGAGGCGGCGCTGCTGACCAATGCCCGGGAGGATCCGCACCTCGCACACGAGCTCGCGGCCGAGCTGGCCAGCGCGGACGGGGTGGACCTGCTGTGCGCGTTCGTGAAGTGGTCCGGCCTGCGCATCCTGGAGCGGCGGCTGGAGGAGCTGCGGCGGCGCGGGGTGCCGCTGCGGGTGATCACGACGACGTACATGGGTGCCACCGAGCGCCGGGCGCTGGACCGGCTGGTGACCGACTTCGGCGCCCAGGTGAAGATCAGTTACGAGCAGAACTCGACCCGGCTGCACGCCAAGGCCTGGCTGCTGCGCCGGGCCACCGGCTTCGACACCGCGTACGTGGGCAGCTCGAACCTGTCCAAGGCGGCGCTGCTCGACGGGCTGGAATGGAACGTGCGGCTCTCGGCTGTCACGACGCCGCGGCTGCTGGACAAGTTCCGGGCGACGTTCGACTCCTACTGGGACCGGGCCGAGTTCGAACTCTACGACCCCGGCAAGGACGCCGACCGGCTCGACCAGGCGCTGGCGGTCACCGCCTCGGGCAAGCGCCTGATCGACGTGCCGGCGCTGGTGCCGCACCCGTTCCCGCACCAGCGGGAGCTGCTCGAAGACCTGGACCTGCAGCGTACGGCGCACGACCGGCACCGCAATCTGCTGGTGGCGGCCACGGGCACCGGCAAGACGGTCACGGCCGCGTTCGACTACCGCAACCTGCGGCAGCGGCTGGGCGGACTGCCGAGCCTGCTGTTCGTGGCGCACCGGCGCGAGATCCTCGTCCAGGCGCTGCACACCTACCGGCAGGTGCTGGCCCAGCCCGCCTTCGGCGAGCTGCACGTCGGTGACGATCGGGCGCGGGAGTGGCGGCACGTCTTCGCCTCGGTGCAGTCGCTGCACCGCTCGATCACCGACTTCGCGCCGGACCGGTTCGACGTGGTGGTCGTCGACGAGTTCCACCACGCGCACGCCACCACCTACCGGCGCATCCTGGACCACCTGCAGCCGCGCGAGCTGCTCGGGCTGACCGCGACGCCGGAGCGGGCCGACGGCACCTGGGTGCAGGACGAGTTCTTCGACGGGCGGATCGCCTCCGAGCTGCGCCTGTGGGATGCGCTGCACGCCGATCTGCTGTGCCCGTTCCACTACTTCGGCATCAACGACGAGACCGACCTGAGCGGGGTCGCCTGGGTGCGGGGCGCCTACGACGGCGAAGCCCTCGACGCGGCGTACACCGGCAACGAGCAGCGGGCCCGGCTGATCTTCAATGCGGTTCGGGACAAGGTGGGCGACCTGGGCGCCGCACGGGGTCTGGGGTTCTGCGTCTCGGTGTCGCACGCCCACTACATGGCCGAGTTCTTCACCGAGCACGGGATCGTCTCGCTGGCGGTCGACGGCAGCACGCCGGAGCAGCAGCGGCGCGAGGCGCTGGCGGCGCTGCGGGCGGGGCGGATCGCGTTCCTGTTCGCGGTCGACCTCTTCAACGAGGGTCTGGACATCCCTGACATCAACACCATCCTGATGCTGCGGCCGACGCAGAGCGCGACGGTGTTCCTGCAGCAGCTCGGGCGCGGGCTGCGGCGCACGCCGGACAAGGACGTGCTGACGGTGCTGGACTTCGTCGGCCTGCACCGGTCGGAGTTCCGGCTGGAGAACCGCTTCCAGGCGCTGACCGGGTTCGCGCGCGGCCGGCTGGCCGACCAGGTGGAGGCCGACTTCCCGCTGCTGCCGCCCGGCTGCCAGGTGGTGCTCGACCGCGTCGCCAAGGAGCGGCTGCTGGGCAGCCTGCGGGAGCACCTGAGCGTCAAGGTCAACGTGCTGTCGCAGGAGATCCGCGCCCACGCGCAGCCGCGGCTGGCAGAGTATCTGGAGGCCAGCGGCCGGGACATCACCGACGTCTACCGCCGGGACCGGTCCTGGACGTGGCTGCTGCGCCACGCGGGCGTGGTGCCGGGTGAGGGATCGGCGCTGGAGGCCGCGGTCGGCAAGCGCATGCGGGCGTTCCTGCACGTCGACGACGAGCCGCGGGCCGGGGCGTACGCGCGGCTGGTGACCGGGTCGGTCGCGTACGCGGACCTGTCGGCCGCCGATCGGGCGTACGCCCGCATGCTCGTGTTCTCGATCTGGCGCGACGGCGGCGGCTTCGCCGACTACGACGCGGCGCTGGCGCAGCTTCGCGGCCTGGAGTATGTGCGCGACGAGCTGCGCCAGATCGTGCAGTACACCGCGCAGCGGCCTCGGCGGGTCGCCAGGCCGCTGGGCGACACGCTGTCGCGGGTGCCGCTGGCGGTCAACGCCCGCTACTCCGCCGACGAGATCCTCGCCGCGCTGGACTGGGCGGATCTCGGACGGCGGGTGCCGGCCCACATGCGCGAGGGAGTGGCCTGGTCGGAGGCGACCCGGTGCGACGCGCTGCTGGTGACGCTGCGCAAGAGCGAGAAGGAGTTCTCGCCGCAGACGATGTACCGCGACTACGCGCTCAGCCCGGAGCTGTTCCACTGGGAGTCGCAGCACAGCACGTCGGAGCGGTCGCCGGTGGGGCTGCGGTACCAGTCGCATGTGCGCGACGGCAGCCACGTGCTGCTGTTCACTCGGGAGGCGAAGTCCACCGACGCGGGCCACCCGGAGCCGTACGTCTTCCATGGCACCGCCCGGTACGTCGAGCACCGTGGCGACAAGCCGATGGCGGTCACCTGGCGGCTGGATGAGCCCATGCCCGAAGAGCTGTTCCGCCGCGCTGCCGTGGCGGCCTGACCAGCGCGGATCAGGCCCGCTGAGCCAGACGTCCAGTTTCGCGACGCGGTCGGTCCGTCCCGGTCGCCTGAGGCTCGATCGGTGGCCGGGACGGACCGACGGGCTACTTGAGCAGGTCGTCGATCTGGTTGATCGCGGCCGTGGAGCCTTCGACGACGCCCATGTCGAGCACCTTCTGCATCTCCTCGGCGGTGTCGAAGGTGCTCACGTAGACGGCCCGGGTGCCGCCGCCGTGGGCGGTGAAGGTGTAGACGTTCTTGGAGACGGGCAGGTCCGGGTTCGGCTTGAGGTCCTGGTCGGCGAAGCCGTCGTCGAACGCCAGGCCGGTCGGTTCGTCGACGGCCGTGACCAGCCAGTATCCGGCGTACCGGTCGCCTTCGGGTCCGGTCATGTAGTAGGTGACGCGGCCGCCGGGCCGCAGGTCGTGCTCGACGAAGGTGGCGGGGTAGGTCGGCGGTCCCCATACCTTCTCGAGTTGGCGCGGGTCGGCGTACACCTGCCAGATGCGCTCGACCGGGGCGGCGAAGTCGGCGGTGATGGTCAGCGTCAGGTTGTCGAGGTCCTGCCGGACGTCGGTGACGGGCATGGGTCAGTCCTCCTGGTCGGGTTCGGTCGTGATGAGTTCGTCGATGCGGGCGATGCGGCCGCGCCAGATCTGCTCGAGTTCGGTGAGCATGGACGCCACCGACCGCACCGCCGCGACGTCGCCGCTGACCAGCTGTTCGCGGCCGCTGCGCCGCTTGGCGAGCAGGCCGGCCTTCTCCAGCACGGCGACGTGTTTCTGCACGGCGGCGAAGCTCATCTCGTACTTCGCCGCGAGTGCGGAGACCGAGTGCTCCCCGGCCAGCACGCGGCGCATGATGTCGCGCCGGGTGCGGTCGGCCAGTGCGTGGAAGAAGGCGTCTGCTTGGTCCTCGCCCTGGTCGGTCACCCTTACAACATACAACCATTCGGTTGTACGTTGTCAAGCGTACCCGCTGATCGTCTTTCCCACCGGCGCCGGGCCTGATACCTTCGCCCCTCCACTGAAGACATCCAGGATTCCACCGACAGCGCCACCTGCCCGGCTGACCGGCACCGGCCTGCCCGGCCCCGGTGCCGGGCAGGCCGGTCCGCGATCGGAGCGAATAGGCCGAAACCGGCTCATCAGTGACACGGTCCGGGATACCTTCGCTGAGGAGCGCACACCTTTCGTACCCGAAGGACGGCCGCCATGAGCGTCTCGAACCAGTGGCAGCGCTGGACGTGCGCAGCCGCTGCCGCGGTCCTCGCCTTCGGCCTCTCCTCGTGCGATGCGGCCTTCACCGCCACCGGCGCAGGCGTGCCGAAGGAGCTCTCCGCCTCCCAGCCCGCCGGTCCGCAGGCGCAGCAGATCGCCGACATCGTCGCGCGCAGGATGAAGGAGCAGGACCTCACCAGCGCGGTCTACGGCGTATGGCGCGGCGGCGAGCTGATCGCCAGTGGTGCGGTCGGCGGGTCACCGGTCGGCGTTCCCGCGACCGCCGACATGCAGGTGCGCATCGGGCAGCCGATGGAGCCGATGCTGTCCACGGTGCTGCTGCAGCTGGACGGCGAGGGCGTGCTCGACCAGGACGAACCGATCGCGAAATGGCTGCCCGACTTCCCGCGCGCCGGCCAGATCACCCCGAGGATGCTCGCCTCCAGCACCTCCGGCATCTCCGACTACGTGACGAACCCGAACTTCGAGAAGCAGTTCTACGCCGACCCGATCGCGGGGTTCACCAGCGAGCAGCTGCTCGCGCTGGCCAACGAGCGCCCCCCGCTGTTCGAACCCGGCAAGAGCTTCGCGTACGCGCACAGCGACCTCGTCGTGCTGGGCGAGGTGCTGGAGAAGGCGACCGGCAAGCCGCTGGGCGAGCTGCTGCAGACGCGCGTCCTGGACCCGCTGGGGATGCGCGCGAGCAAGGTCGTGCTGACGCCGCAGCTGAACGAGCCGTTCCTGCACGGCTACACCAATGAGCGGGGTGTCTTCGAGGACTCGTCGTTCTGGAACCCGACGGCGTTCCGGCACAGCGGCAACATGAACACGACCGTGGCCGACGTCGCGACCTGGGTCCGGGCCCTGGCCGACGGCAAGGTGCTGAGCAAGGAGCAGCACCAGGCCATGATGGCGCCGTCGACCGCCGGGCTCGGGTCGCTGACCAAGGACAAGTTCTTCGCCTACGGTGTCGCGCACGCCGGCGACTGGATCTTCATGAACCCGGCCTACGGGGGCTACCACGGTGTCGTCTACTACGACACCGTCTCGAAGACGCTGGTGGTCGCCTACGTGACGCTGGGGCCGACCTCGGACGCCAACGTCGACAACGCGCTGCCGCTGGGCAAGGAGATCGCCACGATGCTGGTCCCGGACCGCCCGCCGCAGGTCTGAGCACGCCCGCGGCGGGCGGTCGGCCGGTCAGGCGGCCGGGCCGGTCCAGGTCGCCGGGACGTTGCCGACGCGTACGCGCTGCGGGTGGTCGCCGACGGCGACGGTCGCGACCTTCTGCCCGGTGGCGAAGCTGATCGCGGTGACGCTGTCGGCGCCGCTCTCGGAGATGACGCAGTCCTTGCCGTCGTCGCTGACGGTGGCCCAGTACGGCTTGGACGCGGGCACCAGCGGGCCCTCCTGCAGGGTGGCCCGGTCGACGACGGTGGCGTAGTCGTCCATGGTCCCGGCGACGCAGAGCTTGCTGCCGTCGGGGCTCATCGACAGGCCGTGGTGGCGGGAGTCGTTGACCCAGGTGGTTCGGTCCTCGCTGGTGGCGGGGTTCTTCGGCAGGGTCTTGAGCCGGGTGATCCGGTCGGTGGCGACGTCGTACTCGAGGAAGCCGTTGAAGAACGAGACCTGGAAGTAGAGCTTGGACTCGTCAGGCGTGAACGCGACGGGCCGTACGGCGTCGGACAGGTCGCCGCGGCCGAAGGCGTCCAGCCGCTGCCGCATGTCGATCACTTTGACCTGCCGGAACGTGACCGCGTCGACGACGGTGATGCGCCGGTCGCCCTTGGTCCAGTCCCAGATCGGGTCGTCCAGGTCGGTGTTGACCTCGCCGATCGACATGTTCCACAGGTAGCGGCCGTCGGCGCTGAAGTGGTTCTCGTGCGGCTTGTCGCCGGTGCCGAACGAGCCGAGCTGGCGGCCGGTGTAGATGTCCAGGACGTGGACGGTGTTGGAGGTCGACGCCGATACGGCGAGCTTCGTGCCGTCGGGTGAGACGGCCATGTGGTCGGCGCGGAACCCGGAGACCGGGAAGCGCCACTTGAGCTTGCCGGTGGCGAGGTTGATCGAGACGACGTCGGCGAAGCTGGGCCGGGAGGCGACCAGGGCGGTGCCGTCGGGGGTGGCGTACATGTCGTCGACGAGCTGGTCGTGGCCCTCCCCCGGGCCCTGCTGGATGCCCAGGTAGAAGGCCAGCCGGACGGGGTTGAGGTAGATCTCGGCCAGGCGCAGGGCCTTGTCCGGGACGATGTTGACGCGGGCGATCCGGGCGTAGTCGCCGCTGGGGTTGATGACGTCGGCGGTGCCGTCCCAGTTGTTGCCGACGAACATCACCCGGCGCAGGCCCCCGGCCGGCTGGACGGCGTGGACGGGGCTGGCGAGCGAGGTGAGCAGGCCGGCCGCCATGGCGGCGGCCAGCAGGGACCGTGGGATGCGCATGGTCTTCCTCCAGAGGGCGCGTGGGATCGCCGTTGGTGAAGTGCGGCGGGCCGGGGCACCGCCGTGGTGACGCGCCGGGCTCAGCGCCGGCGGTGGGCCGCCGGGGTGCGGCGCGGGCCCCACGCGAAGGCGAGGCAGGCACCGACCAGCGCGAGCAGCATGCCGATCAGGAAGCCGCCCAGGTTCGAGGTGAGCCAGCTGGCCAGGGCCAGGACCATCGCGACGCAGGCGTTGAAGATGCGCTGGGCGGGCGTGAAGATGATCAGCAGGCCGCAGAGGGTCAGCACGATCGGGATGAGGTATCCGGCGGTGCCCTGCAGCCCGACGCGCAGCATGACGGGCAGCGGCGCGAGGACGGTGAGCGTGATCTCGAGCCCGCCGAGAGTGACCAGCAGGCCGCTCCAGAAGGGGCGGGTGCGGCGCCAGTGCCGGAAGCCGCGCGGGGCGGCGGCCGGGCTCGGGTCGGCCGTGGCGGGCTCCACCGGGTCGGGCCCGGTGGAGTCCATGCCGGTGTCGGGTGCGGACACGGTCAGCAGCCGTCCTCGGTGAAGCTCATGTGCAGGTTGGGCAGCTTGAAGGCGACGGCGGTGGTGGCGTAGTTGTTCTGGCGCAGGTCGTTGATGACGACGGTGCGGGCCTGCTGGCCGAGGACGCCGATGCCGCCGGTGACGCCGGGCACCTGGTCGAGGGTGCTGGCGTCCTGGCCGATGCTGATGTCGTCGAACGAGGCGTTGCCGCTGATGGCGTCGGAGTCGACGACGAGGTTCCTGGCCGTGACGGGGGTGCCGGCGTCGCCGGCGGTGAGTTTGAGGTTCATGCCGCCGAGGCTGATGGCCTGGCAGAGGTTGGTCAGCCGGGCTTCGCGGACCGCCGAGACGATCAGGACGAGCTGGCCGCCGGTGTCGCCCTCGTTGGGGCTGCCGGGGACCATCGTGTCGAGGGTGGCGAACTGCTCGAACCCCTCGCCCTGCAGGGAGTCGGCGGTGACGACGAACGGCATGCCCGATACGGAGAACTGGGCGGCCAGTACGCCCTGGGCGGTCAGCACGACCAGGGTGGCGGCGGCGGTGCCGGTGAGGGCGATGGCACCGGCGAACCTGCGCCAGTGGGTCCTGCCGTGCTCGGGGTGATCGGGTTTTTCGCTTCGGTGCGATTCTGCAGGCATGGTTGCTCCCTTCGGAGGGGTGCTTGACCAGACCCTTGTCTCGGCGTGGCGAATCACTGCGGATGAAATACCAGGGCCGTCGGCAACGGATCTTCATCTATAGAGATCCATACATCGATCTCAGGTGAGGAAGTTACCCCCCGGTACAGGTCTGGTCAATACCCAGCGTCCGCATCCGGTCACTCGATCACCCCCGCGGGCCGCTCGACGACCGCCGGCACGCAGGGCGCGTTCACGATCACCGCCTCGACCCGGCCGGTCAGCTCGCCCGCGGCCTCCTCGCGGCCGATGAAGGGCACCTGCGCGAAGTACGTCAGGGTGGCGAGCAGGTCCGGCAGCGCCGCCACCCGGCCCCCGGCCACCGCCCGGTAGATCGTCGAGTAGATGCCGCCGATGATCGAGCTGACCAGCTCGGCGGGGACCTGCTCGCGGTGCGGCGCCTCGGCGAAGAACCGGTGGAACCGCTCCAGCAGCTCCTCGCGCTCGCGCCGGGCGGCCGGCCCGGCGGCGTCGATCTCGACGACGGCCATGACCGCGAACGAGGGCACCCCGGCCAGCACCGACAGCAGCACGCCGATCCCGGCGCGGATGCCGGTGCGCCAGTCCGGCGCCGCCGCGTAGGCGGCCTCCATCACCTCCCAGAGCACCCCGATCCCGTGCCGGTACGTGGCCAGGAAGGCGTCCTCCTTGCCCTCGAACAGAGCGTAGAAGGCGGGCCGGGTGACGCCTGCGGCCTGGCAGATGTCGCCGACGCGGGCGTTGGCGAAGCCCTTCTGGGCCACGGTGTGCACCAGCGCGTCGTACAGCCGGTCGCGCTGGGTGGCGGCCACCACCTCGGGCGGCACGCGGCTCGGGCCGCGCTTGATGGCGCGGTCGGGGTCCCGGCCGGCGCGGGCCCCGGGCAGTGGCGGATGAGTGCCGGCTGCGTCTGGTGAGGTCACAGGCATTCAACTCTTTCACTTGACCTGAGGAGCACGAGAGGTTTATAACATCGGTAGGTTTTTATTTCGATGATGTTACAAGAGCATCGTCGCCTTGTGACCACATCGGAAGGCGGCACCGCCCGCGATCCGGCCCGGCACCAGTATCGACCGGCCGGCCGTCCAGGCGGCACCGCGTACCCGGCTCAGCTGCGGAATGACCGGGAGCAGCGCGCAGAGGCCATCCACCTCTGCCTGTCTCCACCAGCTGAACAGGGAGCTCCCATGATCTCCACCCATACCCGAAGGATCGCGACGGTCGGCGCCGCCCTGGCGGCCGTGCTGGCCCTCGGCGCCACCCCGGCCGCGGCCAGGGCACCCGGCGGCATCTACACCGGGATGGGCAACTGTCCGCTGACCGCCCCGGCCATGCGCGACACCACGAACCTGCAGGTCGGCTGCGTCTACTCGGTCACCAACGCGGGCAGCTTCCGCATCGGCACCACCGACGTCACCCTCAGCTCGCCCATCACCCTCCAGTTCGGCGTGTACTGGCCGGCCGGCGCCCCGGTCGTCGAGTTCCCCGACGGCAGCAGCGCCAACGTGTACAGCGTCGTCCCGCCCGCCAACGGCCGCACCCTGACCGCCGCGCCGATCCAGGTCGCCATCCCCGGCATCTGGAACATCATCCCGGGCGTCACCAGCGTCTTCGCCCAGGTGGAACTGGCCGGACCGATCACCCGGTTCGTCCCGCTGGCCACCGGCGAGTCGTACCCCGTGTTCGTCCTGCCGATCAAGCTGCGCCTCATCAACGCGGTCCTGGGCCTGAACTGCTACCTGGGCTCCAACAGCCACCCGCTGATCCTGCGCCCCACCACCGGCACCACCGACCCGCAGCCGCCCAACGGCCCCGTCACCGGCGACCCCGGCGTCATCGACGTCCAGGCCGACCCCAACGGCCACAGCGCCGTCGTCGCCTCCTTCGCCGGCGCCAGGCTCGTCGACAACGAGTTCGCCGCCCCCGGCGCCAGCGGCTGCGGCCTCGCAGGCATCCTCAACGGCCTCGTCGAGCAGGCCTTCGGCCTGTCCCAGGCCGGCGCCGGCCACAACGCCGTCGTCTTCGACCGTACGAACACCTCGCTGGCCGTCGACGAGAGCCTCACCGACCTGGCGGCCGCGCTCGCCGCCAGCTGACCTCGCTCCAGCTCCGCAGGTCCCATCACCCCCAGTACGCCTGCCGGCCAGGCAGGCGATGAAGAAGGGAACGATCCACCATGCGCAAGAAGCTGCTCCTCACGTGTGCGGCGGCCGTCGCGGCCCTGCTCGCCCTCTCGGCCACCCCGGCCCAGGCGGCCGGCGCCGTGCTCACGTACGGCTCGCTCGGCGGCACCGCCGTCCCGGTCGGCCACGTGATCCAGTCCAACCTCAAGACCGGCACCACCGCCACGTTCTACTCCACCGCCGCCGGTACCACCGGCGTCACCTGCACCGCGTCCAGCTTCAGCGGCACCGTGCTGACCAACCCGGGCGCGGGCGGCGTCGCCACCGAGAGCGTGACCGCGCACAGCTTCAGCAGCTGCACCAGCAACATCCCCGGCACCACCTGCGTGCAGAGCATCGCCGTCAACAACCTGCCGTACAGCGCCAGCGTCAACGGCACCACGAAGGCCATCACCATCACCGGCTCGGCCGCCGCGCCGATCCAGACCACGATCAAGCTGTGCACCCTGCTGGGTACGGTGACCTGCGTGTACCGCGCCGACCTGAACACGGTCGCCGGTGCCACCTCCAACACCGACAACTCGATCACTTTCACCAGCCAGAAGTTCAACCGGTTCTCCGGGCCGGGCACCTGCTTCGCCAACGGCTACTTCACCGCGAAGTACGCGCCTGTCCGGGACACCAGCGTGGCCGCCGCCCCACTGGTCTACGTGCAGTGATCCCCTGACCGGCAGCCGCGGGCGCTCCGCTGTTCCTCGCGGACGGAGCCCCGCGGCTGCCCCACGCCGCCCCAGAGGCAGTGATCTTCGGGAATGATCGCTGGCCGAGGTCGGAACGTAGGGCGCAAAGCCCAGCCGTGACCGCAGGCAGTGATCTCCACGTGGAGATCACCGCCTGCGGACGAAAGGCGCGGTGCGCCGCCGCGGTAAAGGCGGCGCGAGCCGGCCCTGCAGCCGCGCCTGTGTCAGGCGCCGTAGCAGTACAGGCAGCCGCCCGGCGGGATGCCCTCGCCCGGCAGGCCGGGCTGCGGCAGGTCGGGCCGCCCTTCCGGCTGCGCCTCGGTGACCCGCACCGGCTCGGTGAGCACGGTGAACGTGTCGCCCGCGTCGGTCACCAGCATGATCGTGCCGAGGTTCGGGAACTGCGGGTCCCGGTCCAGACCCGGCGACCGCCAGCCCTCGACGACGTTGACGGCCGCCCCGCGCAGCCGCAGCGTCTGATCGACCTGCTCCTGGCTGATGAAGGCAGGCCCGGCGTAGTCGGACTCGATGTAGCCGTGGTCGTCAGGATCGTGGTGGATGGGCCCGCCGTCGGCGGGGTCGTCCGGGTCGTGGCTGTCCCCGGGTTCGCCGTGCCCGCCGGGGTTGTCGCCGGTGGCCGGGTCGGGTTCGATGCCCTCGGCCGGGCCGTGGCCCGCACCGCCGTGGTCACCGGTCGGGGCGTCGTGACCGGCGTCGCCGTGCGCCGGGTACGTGATGTCCTGGCAGTTCCCGCCGCTGCCGTCGCACTGGTGCACGGTACGGCCGGTGCCCGAGCCGTACTGCGTGGACGTCGTCGTGGTACGGGTGATGATGATGCTGGTGACCTTGCCGGAGCTGTCCCGGTTGTACTGCGTGGACTCGGTGTAGGTCTGCGACCAGCTGCCTCCGTCCACGCGGCTCGTTCGTACAACGGACTCGACGCGGCCGTCGGAGTCGGTGACCATCTCGGTGACCGACGGGTTGCCGTCGGCATCCTTGCCGGAGATGGTGGTCTTGCTGCCGATGCCGCTGCCCGAGCCGTTGGCGTACGAGATGTCGCCGGCTCCCCCGGCGGCGTAGGCGGCGATGCCCTTGACGCCGTTGGCGTAGGCGATGAGCTGCGCGGGCAGCCCGTCATCGCCCTTGATCGCGGTCAGCGCGGACGCGCCGTACGGCTGCCCGAAGCCGGTCGAGGCACGGACCACGGCCAGGGTCCCGACCCCGATCGGGGCGGGCCGGCCCTCCTTGGCCACGGCGCCCAGGCCGATGGTGAGGCCCCGGCCCGGGTGGAGGCCGAACTCGGCGAGCAGTTCGGCGCTGACGCCCATCCGGGCCAGCGCGTCGGCGCGCCTGGCGTACGCGAAGACGCCTTCGGCGGATCTGCCGTCCTTGGCCCAGGCGGCGAGCACGTCGGCCGGGATGACGGCGAACGTGCCGAGACCGGCTTCGAAGGACGGCAGCGTACGGGCGGCGGTCAACTCCACCAGCAGCGGCATTCCGGGGTAGCTGCGCGCGTCGTAGGGATCGGTGCCCGCCACGATCTCGTCGGCGTCGCAGACGCCGTCGCCGTCGGAGTCGACGACCCGCCAGGCGATGTAGCAGGCGGTGGCGTCGCACAGGCGCAGGGACTTCAGAACCGGCGGCTGGTCGGGTGCGGCCGAGGCCGGGAGTCCGGTCAAGGCCGTCGCTGTGAGCAGCGCGGCGGCAGTGATGGCGAGAGTTCTTCGCAACATGCCAGAGACGATCTCAACGGCCGCCCGGGTACGCCCGTCGAAGTCGGGATTGCGGCTCGCGGCGGTCGAGGTACTGGGGAAGTCCCTAGGAAGCCTTGGCCGTGCCCGGGACCACCGTCGATGAATCGAGTAGCCGCGCGCCGGTTCGGGGCACCGCGGGGCTGGGAGCTGTGCCACCCTTAGCCGGGTCGCCTCCCGCCGGGGGTACGCGAGAAGCGAGGTCTTGATGAGAGCCGACCACTACGACAGCTTCGCCGAGAACTACGCCAAGGCCAACGAGTCAGGCCTCTTCACCGCTTACTACGAGCGACCGGCGATGCTCGCGCTCGCCGGCGATGTCCGCGGTCGTCGGGTGCTCGACGCCGGGTGTGGCGCCGGACCCCTGTCCGAAGCCCTCCGGGCAAGGGGGGCCGTCGTGACCGGTTTCGACTCCAGCCCGGCCATGGTCGAGCTGGCCCGCGAGCGGCTGGGCCCGGATGCCGACCTGCGGGTAGCCGACCTCAGCCTGCCACTGCCGTTCGCCGACGGCACGTTCGACGATGTCGTCGTCTCGCTCGTGCTGCACTACCTGCAGGACTGGAAGGCACCCCTGGCCGAGCTGCGCCGCGTGCTGAAGCCCGGTGGCCGACTCCTCCTGTCGGTCAACCACCCCCGCATCCTCGAGTCGAGCGACCCCGGTGCCGACTACTTCTCCGTCACGCAGTACTCGGACGAGTACACCTTCGCCGGTCAGAGCGCGGTGCTGACCTTCTGGCACCGGCCTCTGCACGCCATGACCGACGCGTTCACCGAGGCAGGTTTCCGCATCTCGATCATCAGTGAGCCTCCCTTCTCACCAGACACCCCCCGCGAACTCATCCCGCCCCACATCGGCGACCGGACAGCCTTCATCTGCTTCCTCTTCTTCGTCCTGCACGCACACTGACGTCGCAGCACTCCCACCTCGAACCGACGGTCGCCCGCCTGCCGCATTCACGCGGGCGGCAGCCGCGCAGCCGAGGAGGTTTCTCCGCAGTATCTTCACCAACCGCGGCTCGTCTCCCGGTTGGATGGACGAATGGGTGAGCTCACGACGGCGGTAACCGCTCCAGACAACATCACGTACATGGATACCGCTGCCGGCACGGCGGTGGGCCTGGATTACAAGCGGCGATTCGTCGCCACTCTCGATGTCCGGCATGGGCAGACGGTGGCGGACATCGGCTGCGGCCCGGGGACCGACCTTGCCCGACTGGCAGATGCGGTGGGCGTGCGGGGCTCGGTAGTCGGTATCGACCGTGAGGCGCGGATGCTGGACGAGGCGCGTCGCCGACTGGCTCTCCGCCCGAATGTCGAGCTTCGATCGGGCGACATCCATGACCTGCCGCTGGAGGACGCCAGCGTCGACCGCGCCCGAGTCGATCGTGTGCTGCAGCACGTGCTCGACCCGGCGAAGGCGATGGCTGAGGTCCGCCGTGTGCTTCGTCCGGGCGGACTGTTCGGGATGGCCGAGCCGGACTGGGACACTCTCGCCGTTTCCGACGACGACCTTGAGACCAGCCGGCGCTTCGCCGGCTTCGTCGCAGGTCAGGTGCGGAACACGACGATCGGCCGCGACCTGGCGCGCCTGTGCGTCCAGGCCGGGATGCGGGTGCGATCCGTCGATCCCATCGCAGTGCTGTTCCGCGACTTCGGCACGGCGGATCAGATCCTGGGGCTTCGGCGCAACACGGCCCGCGCCGTACAGGCGGGCAGGCTCGCGGAGAGCGACGGCGAGGCATGGCTGGAGCGGCTGGCGAGCGGTCCTGTCGTTGCCGGCTTCACCTTCTATCTGGTGATCGCTGAGGCCTGACCTCTCTCAGCAGGTCACGGCGTGCCCGGTGACCGCCCGCGGGTCGCGGATACGGCGCTGCCGGGCTGCTGCCGCGCCGGGTCGTGGCGGCGCAGCAGCAGGGCGTTGAAGGTGACGATGATGGTGGAGGCACTCATCAGCAGCGCGGCCCACTGCGGCTGCAGCAGGAGCCCGAGGCTGGGGTAGAGCACGCCCGCCGCGACCGGGATCGCCAGCAGGTTGTAGATCGCGGCCCAGAACAGGTTCTGCTTGATCTTCATCCGGACGGCGCGGGCGATGGACAGCGCGTACCCGACGTCGGCAGGGTCGTCGCGGATGAGTACGACATCAGCGGTCTCCACGGCGACGTCGGTGCCCGCCCCGATCGCGACGCCGATGTCGGCCTGGGCCAGCGCTGGAGCGTCGTTCACACCGTCACCGACCATCGCGACCTTCGCGCCCCGCCGCTGCAGCTCGGCGATGTGGGCGGCCTTGTCCCCCGGCAGGACCTCGGCGATGACCGTGTCGATGCCCAGCTGCCGGGCGACGGCCTCGGCGGCGCCGCGCTGGTCGCCGGTGAGCATGACGGTGCGTACCCCGGCGTGCCGCAGGGCGGCGATCGCGGCGGCGGCCGAGTCGCGGATCGGGTCGGCCACGGCCACCACGCCCAGGGCGGTACCGTCCGCGGCCACGTACACGGCGGTCTTGCCGTCCGCCGACAGCGCCGTCGCCGAGGCGGTGAGGCCGTCGACGGGGATGCCTTCGCGCTGCATGAGCCGCAGGTTGCCGAGCAGGATCCGCCGGTCGTCGACGGTGGCCTGGACGCCGTGGCCGGGGATCGAGTCGAACCGCGACGGCGGCGCGACGGTGATCCCGCGCTCGCGGGCGGCACGGGTGATCGCCGCGGCGAGCGGGTGCTGGGAGGGCTGGTCGGCGCGGGCGGCCAGGGCCAGCAACTCGGTGCGGTCGGAGCCGTCGGCCGGTACGACGTCGGTGACGGCCGGCCTGCCGGCGGTCAGGGTGCCGGTCTTGTCGAACACGACCGTGTCGACGCCCGCGGTGGCTTCCAGGGCGGAGGCGTTCTTGAACAGTACGCCGCCGCGGGCGCCCTGCCCGACGCCGACGGTGATGGCGGTCGGGGTGGCCAGGGCAAGCGCGTCGGGGCAGGCGATGACGATCGCCGACACGGCGGCGGTCACCGCGAACGCCGCGCCGTGCCCGCCCCACAGCATCCAGGCCGCGAACGTGAGGGCACCGGCGCCCAGCGCGACGTACACGAGGTACCTGCCTGCGGTGTCGGCCAGCCGCTGCGCGGGCGCCTTGGACGCCTGGGCGTTGCGGACCATCGCGACGATGCGGGCCAGGGCGGTGTCGGCGCCGACCGCGGTGGCGGTGAACGTGAACGCGCCGGTGGTGTTGATGGTGCCGCCGACGACCGCGTCGCCGGTCTGCTTGGCCACGGGCACCGGCTCGCCGGTGATCATGGATTCGTCGACGTACGAGTGCCCGTCGGTGACGGTGCCGTCGACGGGGACCTTCGCGCCGGGCCGGACGACGATGACGTCGCCCGCGGCGACCCGGTCGAGCGGGATCTCGGTGTCGGTGCCGTCGCGGCGCACGATCGCGGTCGGCGGTGCCAGCGACAGCAGCGCCGCCACGGCGCGGCCGGTGGCGAACCGGGAGCGCATCTCCAGCCAGTGGCCGAGCAGGCTCAGGGTGGTCAGCATCGCGGCGGCTTCGAAGAACACGTCGTGGGCGCCGAGCAGGGTCGCGCCGACGGAGTACAGGTAGGCGACGAGGATGCCGACGGCGATGAGGGTCATCATCGTGACGTCGCCGATGCGCAGTGACCTGGCGGCCGAGGAGATGAAGGGCCAGCCGCCCCACCAGACGACCGGGGTGGCCAGGATGAGCCCGAACCAGCCCATGGTCAGCCCGAACGGCGGCTGCTCGGGCAGGCCCAGGGCCGCGCCGATCGGCGAGAACGCGACGACGAGGACGGTCAGCAGCGCGCTGACGACGAACCGGCGCAGCATGGAGTCGGCCATGTCGGCGCCGTGACCGGCGTGCTCGTCGTGCCCTTCGTGTTCGTCATGCCCTTCGTGTTCCCCGTGTGCGGCTGCCTGGTCGGGTCGGCCGGCGGCGGGGTGGCCGGGCTGGCAGCACGAGGCCGGGCACTCGGTGCACTGGCAGTCGTAGTCGTGGCCGGTCAGCAGGCGGGCGATGGCCGTCGCGTCGGTGCGGGCCGGGTCGTAGGAGACATGTACGACGGCGCGGGTGCGGTCGGCGTGTGCCGCCACGATGCCGGGCCGGCCGGTGAGGAACCGCTCGATGGCGGCCAGTTCGGTGGCGCAGAAGCACTGGTCGAGGGCGACCTGTGCGACATGTGCGGTTGCGTGGCCGTGGCCTGAATGGTGGTCCGTCATGGCTGCCCCAGTCCCGTCTCACCGGCTTGTCCCGAACGTACCCCTCGGGGGTACACCCAGCGTGTTCTCGGTGCCTGACCTAGCCTCAAGTATACCCCCTGGGGGTATCTGACCCGCTGACCGTAACATACCCCCTGGGGGTTTCGCTATGCTGGTTGCATGACCACGCCGAATACCGACGCCGCCGCGACCACGCCAACCCGCGGCTACACCGCATCCAAGGAGCAGCTGCTCACGCGCATCCGGCGGATCGAGGGCCAGGTGCGCGGCATCGAGAAGATGGTCGAGGAGGACCGGTACTGCATCGACGTCCTCACCCAGATCTCGGCGATCCAGGCCGCGCTGGACAAGGTGGGCCTGGGCCTGCTCGACGGCCACGCCCGCCACTGCATGCACCAGGGGGCCGCCGAGGGACGGGCCGACGAGATGGCCACCGAGATGATGGCCGCGGTCGGCAGACTCATGAAGCGCGGCTGACACCCGGAAGATGTGACCGCCGCCATTCGCATAAACCCCCGGGGGGTATGCTACGGTCGGCTCAAGGTACCCCGAGGGGGTATCATTCCGATGGGAGTCGCAATGGAGACCGTCTACACCGTCAAGGGCATGACCTGCGGGCACTGCGTCAACTCGGTCAGCACCGAGATCGGGAAGATCGACGGCGTGACCGGCGTGCAGGTGGACCTCGCGGCCGGTGCGGTCACCGTGGCCAGCAGCGAGCCGGTCGCGCAGAGCGCGGTCGCCGCCGCCGTCGACGAGGCGGGCTACGAACTGATCGGAGCACACTCATGAACACCCCGCTCAAGCTGAGCCTGTACGGGCTCGGCCTGGTCGCGGTGTTCGCGGCGTCGCTCGGGGCCGGCCGACTCGCCGGCCCCGCACCCGCCGCGAACGAGCCCGAGCACTCCCCCGCCAGCGGCCACGGCGCCCACCCCGCCCCGGCCGCGCAGGCGCAGGTCCCCGGCGGGCTCCAGGTCGCCCAGGACGGCTACCGGCTGCGGCCGCTGACCGACGAGCTGTCCACCAGCCGCGCTCGGCCGCTGCGGTTCCAGATCCTCGGCCCCGACGGCGCACCGGTCACCGCGTACACCCGCACCCATGACAAGGACCTGCACCTGATCGTGGTCCGCCGGGACCTGGCCGGCTTCCAGCACGTCCACCCGGCCCTGGGTGAGGACGGCGTGTGGCAGATCCCGGTCGAGGCCACCGCGGGCGCCGGGCAGTACCGGCTGTTCGCCGACTTCCAGCCCGCCGCCCTGGGCCGCGGCCTGACCCTGGGCGTGGACGTCCCCGCCGCCGGGACCTACCGGCCGCGGTCGCTGCCCTCCCCGGCGCGCACCGCGTCGGTCGACGGCTACACGGTCACCCTCGACGGCGACCTGGTGCCGGGCACCTCGTCGCAGCTGACGCTGAGTGTGGCCAAGGACGGCGCCCCGGTCACCGACCTGCAGCCGTACCTGGCCGCCTACGGGCACCTCGTGGCGCTGCGCGACGGCGACCTGGCGTACCTGCACGTGCACCCCGACGGCGCGCCCGGCGACGGCCGCACCCAGGCCGGGCCGCGGATCGTCTTCCACGCCGAGGTCCCCTCCGCGGGCACCTACCGGCTCTACCTGGACTTCCAGCACGACGGCGTCGTGCGCACCGCCGCGTTCACCGCCGCCGCCGGAGCCGTCGCGACCGCGCCGACCGACCCGGTGCCCAGCCCCAGCGGCCACGGGCACTCAGGAGGGCACTGATGAGCACGCCCACCATCCGGCTCGCCCGCGCCCCCCGGCAGATCGAGCTCACCATCGGCGGTATGACCTGCGCCTCGTGCGCCGCCCGCGTCGAGAAGAAGCTCAACCGCATCGACGGGGTCACGGCCAGCGTCAACTACGCCACCGAGAAGGCGTCGGTGACGTTCCCCGACACGGTGTCGACCGACGACCTGATCGCCACCGTCGAGGCGACCGGCTACACCGCCGCGCTGCCCGCCCCGCCGCAGGCCGAACCGGCCGAGGCGACCGCACCCGACGAGCTGTCCGCCCTGCGCCGCAGGCTGTGGACCTCGGTGGTGCTGGCGTTGCCCGTGGTGGTGCTGGCGATGGTGCCGGCCTGGCAGTTCACCAACTGGCAGTGGCTGTCGCTGACCCTGGCCGCGCCGGTCGTCGTGTACGGCGGTGCGCCGTTCCACCGGGCCGCGTGGGTGAACCTGCGCCACGGCGCGGCCACCATGGACACGCTGATCTCGGTCGGCACCCTGGCCGCGTTCGGGTGGTCGCTGTGGGCGCTGTTCTTCGGCACCGCGGGCGAGCCCGGCATGACGCACCCGTTCAGCCTCGCGGTCTCCCGCTCCGGCGGCACCGGCAGCATCTACCTCGAGGTCGCCGCCGCCGTGACCGTGTTCATCCTGGCCGGGCGGTACTTCGAGGCCCGGTCCAAGCGCCGCGCCGGTGCGGCGCTGCGGGCGCTGCTGGAGCTGGGCGCCAAGGACGCCACCGTGCTGCGCGACGGCCGCGAGCAGCGCATCCCGGTGACGGGGCTGGCCGTCGGCGACCGGTTCGTCGTCCGCCCCGGCGAGAAGATCGCCACCGACGGTGTCGTCGAGGACGGCGCGTCGGCGGTCGACGCGTCGATGCTGACCGGCGAGTCGGTGCCGGTCGAGGTCGGTGTCGGCGGTGCGGTGGCCGGCGCGACGGTGAACGTCGGCGGCCGCCTGGTCGTCCGGGCCACGCGGGTGGGCGCGGACACGCAGCTGGCGCAGATGGCGCGGCTGGTCGAGCAGGCGCAGACCGGTAAGGCGGCCGTGCAGCGGCTCGCGGACCGGATCTCGGCGGTGTTCGTGCCGGTCGTGATCGCGCTGGCCGTGGCGACGCTGGGGTTCTGGCTCGGCACGGGCAACGGGGTGGCGGCGGCGTTCACCGCCGCGGTCGCGGTGCTGATCATCGCGTGCCCGTGCGCGCTGGGCCTGGCCACGCCGACGGCGCTGCTGGTCGGCACCGGCCGGGGTGCCCAGCTGGGCATCCTGATCAAGGGCCCGGAGGTGCTGGAGTCGACCCGGCAGGTGGACACGGTCGTGCTGGACAAGACCGGCACCGTCACCACCGGCCGGATGACGCTGGTCGACGTGGCCACCGACGGGGTCGGCCGGGAGCAGGCGCTGCGGCTGGCCGGGGCGGCCGAGGCCGCCTCTGAGCACCCGATCGCCCAGGCGATCGCCGCGGCGGCGGCCGACGAGGCCGGCGGCCTTCCGGCGGTCGAGGGCTTCGCGAACACGCAGGGGCTGGGGGTCACCGGCACCGTCGACGGCACGGCTGTCGTGGTGGGCCGGGCGGCGCTGCTGGCCGAGCACGGGCTGCCCGTGCCCGCGGCGCTGGACGAGGCCCGGCAGGGTTTCGAGCGGGCGGGGCGTACGGCGGTGCTCGCCGGTTGGGACGGTCAGGCCCGGGCCGTGTTCGCGGTCGCGGACGTGGTCAAGCCGACCAGTGCCGCCGCGGTCGCCGGGCTGCGCGCGCTCGGGCTGACGCCGGTGCTGCTGACCGGAGACAACGCCACCGTCGCGCACGCGATCGCGGCCGAGGTCGGCATCACCGAGGTGGTCGCGGAGGTCCTGCCGGCGGGCAAGGTCGACGTCGTCAAGCGGCTGCAGGACCAGGGCAAGGTCGTGGCGATGGTCGGCGACGGCGTGAACGACGCCGCCGCGCTGGCCCAGGCCGACCTCGGTCTGGCGATGGGCACCGGCACCGATGCCGCGATCGAGGCCGCCGACCTGACCCTGGTCCGGGGCGACCTGATGGCGGCGGTCGACGCGATCCGGCTGTCGCGCCGGACCCTGGCGACGATCAAGACGAACCTGTTCTGGGCGTTCGCCTACAACGTCGCGGCGCTGCCGCTGGCGGCGCTGGGGCTGCTCAACCCGATGATCGCCGGTGCGGCGATGGCACTGTCCTCGGTGTTCGTCGTCTCCAACAGCCTGCGGCTGCGCGGCTTCCAGCCCGTCGCCGGCTGACCGCCGCTCCCGGCCGGTGGCGGCTCGCTACCGGCCGGGGCGCAGAGTCATCGCCTCGTACGCGGGGGCCAGCAGTTCGGCCAGGTCGCGGCCGCGGACCGTGACGCCGGTCGGGCCGAGCCTGTCCAGCACGCCGACCGCGGCGCCCTCCCCCGGTGGCGGTAGCGGCGGCAGCGGGCCCGCGTCCCAGAAGCCGCTCAGTTCGTCGGCGGCGGGCGCTGCGGCCGTGCCGCCTCCCGTGCTCCGCTCGCGGTGGGCCCTGATCGCGGCCAGCAGGGGTTCGCGGGCCATGCCCCGCAGCGCGAGGATGGCGAACGGGTCGGCGTCGAAGCGCTCGGCCAGCAGGTAGCAGACCGCGGCGGCGTGCTTGCACGGGTTGCCCCAGTCCGGGCACGAGCATTCGTTCTTGAGCTGCCTCGGCGTCGGGAACAGCGAGATCCCGAGGTCGTCCAGTACCTCCTCGATGTCCTGGGGCATCTGGCCGGCGAGCAGCGCGGCGCTGAACGCGGCCTGCCCGGCCAGGGCCGCGACGATGCGCTTCCAGTCGGCGGGGCGGAAGACGGGCACGGACAGGACGACGTCGTACGGCTGCTGCCGGGAGCCCTGCACGGGCGCGGTGACCTTGCCCGCGGTGATGGCCAGGGACAGAACCTGGCCGGTTCGGGCGTACGAGCGGCCGCGGGTGAGCCTGCCGCTGGTCTGCGGCGACTCGATCGCGGCGAGGAACCGGCGCGACCACCAGGTGGTGGCGATGGCGCCGCGCCGGCTGACGGCTCTGATCCCGTCGGCGGGCAGCCGCGGCTTGGCCGCCGGGAAGTTCTCCCAGATGTCGGCGGCGGTGGTCGGGCGGCGGGGCATGCGGGTCCTCCTACTCGACGACGGTGTCGCGGTCGAGCGCGACGAGGTCGCGCAGGGCCTGGGTGGACAGCTCGGTCAGCCAGGCCTCGCCGGTGCCGACGGTCGCCTCGGCGAGGGCCTTCTTCTGCTCCAGCACCTCGTCGATGCGCTCCTCCAGGGTGCCCGCGCACAGCAGTTTGCGTACCTGCACGTCGCGGCGCTGCCCGATGCGGAACGCCCGGTCGGTGGCCTGGTCCTCGACGGCCGGGTTCCACCAGCGGTCGACGTGGATGACGTGGTTGGCGGCGGTGAGGTTCAGCCCGACGCCGCCCGCCTTCAGCGACAGGATGAACATGCTCGGGCCGCCGGGCTGCTGGAACGAGGCGACCATGGCGTCGCGGGCCTTCTTGGGTACGCCGCCGTGCAGGAACGGGACCGGCTGGTCGAACTTCGCGGCCAGGTGCTCGGCGAGCATGGTGCCGAACTCGGCGAACTGGGTGAACAGCAGCACCTTCTCCCCCGCCGCGAGCACCTCCTCGCAGAGCTCCTCGACCCGGGCGACCTTGCCGGAGCGCCCCGCGACGCGGGAGCCGTCCTTGAGCAGCTGGGCGGGGTGGTTGCAGACCTGCTTCAGCTTGGTGAGGGTGGCCAGGATGAGGCCGCGGCGGTCGATGCCGGTGGCGTGCTCGACCTGGCGCAGCATGTCGTCGAGTACGGCCTGGTAGAGCGAGGCCTGTTCGCGGGTGAGGTTGCAGACGACCTTCATCTCGAACTTGTCGGGCAGGTCGGAGATGATCGCCGGGTCGGTCTTGAGGCGGCGCAGCATGAACGCGCCGGTGACCTGGCGCAGCCGGGCGGCGGTGGCGGTGTCGCCGTCGCGCTCGATCGGGGTGGCGAAGCGCTTCTTGAACGTTTCGGGGCCGCCGAGCAGGCCGGGGCTGGCGAATTCCATGATCGAGTGGAGGTCGGCGAGCCGGTTCTCGACGGGGGTGCCGGTGAGGGCGATGCGGCGGGCGGCGGGCAGGGCGCGGATGGCGCGGGACTGCTTGGCCGCGGCGTTCTTGATCGCCTGTGCCTCGTCGACGACGACGCGGCGCCAGTCGACGTCGGCGAGCTGCTGCTGGTCGCGCAGGGCGAGGGCGTACGTGGTGAGGACGAGGTCGGCTCCGGCGGCGACCTGCTGGAACTGCTCGCCGGTGAGCCGTTCGGCGCCGTGGTGCACGTGCACGGTGAGGTGCGGGGCGAACCGGGCCGCCTCGCGCTGCCAGTTGGCGACCAGCGACATGGGGCATACGAGCAGGGTGGGCCCGGGGCTGCCGTGCTGGCGTTCGCGTTCGAGCAGGGCGAGGACCTGGATGGTCTTGCCCAGGCCCATGTCGTCGGCGAGGACCGCGCCGACGGCGAGGCTGTCCATGAACGCCAGCCAGCCCAGGCCCCGTTCCTGGTACGGGCGCAGCTGGGCGCCGAACCCGGCCGGCGTCGGCAGCGGCGCGAAGGCGTTCGCGGCTGTCCCGGCGAGCAGGTCGCCGAGCCAGCCGGTGGCGTGGACGGCCAGGAGCGGCAGGTCGGTGTCGGGGTTGTCGCCGAGCAGGCCGGCCCGGAGCACGTCGCGGGCGGTCATGGGCCGGCGGCGGTGCCCGGCGAGCTGCTTGAGGCCGTGGGCGAGGCGCCGCTGGTCGACTTCGACCCACTGGCCGCGTACGCGGACCAGGGGTGTCTTGGCCTCGGCGAGGGCGGCCAGCTCCTGCTCGGTGAGGATGTCGTCGCCGAGGGACACCTGCCAGGCGTAGTCGACGAGCTGGTCCATGCCGAACGCGGCGGGCTTGTCGACGATGCCGGGCTGCTGGGGTGTGGCGGCGGCCAGTCTCAGCCCGAGTTGCGGGCGGCGGCTGCTCCACCAGGACGGCAGCTGCACGCCGAGGCCGAGGCGGGCCAGTTCGACGGCCTGGGTGCGCAGGAACTCCAGGGCCCCGTCGGCGTCCAGGGATACGGCGACGGGGGTGGCGTGGCGCAGCGCCTGCGCCAGGGGTGGGAAGGCGCGGGCGGCGCGGCCGAGTCCGGCGAGCAGTTCGGCCTGCGGGTCGAGGCCCGCGTCGGCGAACAGGCGGGCGTTGCCGTCGTTGCGCCATACGTCGGTGGCGTCGGCGACCAGGGACGGGTCTTCGACCGACTGCAGCAGCAGTTCGACCTGCCAGCTGGCGGCCGGGTCGGTGGGGTCGAGGTCGGGTGCGAGGGGTTCGCCGATGGAGTCGGCGTCGGCGGGGGCGCGCAGCCGCAGGCAGGTGCGTACGAGGGCGGGGGTGCCGCCGTGTGCGCCGGTGCGCCAGCGGGTGAGCTGCTGGGCGAACTGGCGGGCGGCCCGGTCGTCGACGTCGTCGCCGCCGATGGAGTTGTCGTCGGCGGTCAGTGCCTGCAGCCACTGCTCGGCCACGGGGGTGCGGGCCGGTCGGCGGCCGCGCGAGGCGGGGAGCAGGGTGTCGGCGCGGGTGGCGAGGGCTTCGTTGGCGAAGGTGTCGACGAGGGAGTCCAGGGCCTGGTCGAAGACTTCGGCGGCGGGGGCGAGGGTGAGTTCGCCGTCGAACTGCCAGCAGCGGAACGCGGGTGGCATGGCCGCGACCAGCGGGGTGCGCTGTCCGGTCAGCCGCAGTGACGGCATCGGCTCCCAGGTGGCGTACCAGCGATGGTCGTCTTCGTCGTGGTCGATGGACGGGACGACGAGCCCCTCGGAGACGACGCGGCGGGCCAGCGCGACCAGTGCCGCGGCGTAGCCGACGGTGGCGCCGCCGGTGTCGGCGCACCGGTCGAGCAGCCGGATCGCGGCGGCGGGGCGCAGCCGCAGGGTCGGGACGACCCAGGCGGCGAGGTGGTCGGCCGGTGGGGCGACAGTGCGGGTGAGCCGGGCTCGGTCGGTCAGCTCGCGGGAGGGGCAGGGCCGGGCGCCTTTGGCGGGCAGGGCGAGCACAGAGGAGCCGACCTCGTCGTACGCGGTGCCGGCCGGGGTGCCCAGGGCGTCCTTGAGTGCGGCGACGGGGACGGCGAAGGGGTGCGGCCGGGGGGCGGCTGAGGTCGGGCGGGCTCCGCGCTGGGTGGGCAGGCCCTGTAGCCGGGCGGCGTCCTCCAGCCAGAATTCCCAGCTGCCTTCGCCGTTGTATACGCAGTGCGCGACCTGCACGCGCGACCCCCACCCCTGTCGGTCAGCACCCGTCGCCGCGGACGGCCACCGGCAGATCCTCGCACAATCCATCCCGGCGGCTATGCCACCCAGGAGCGATATGCGCGTTCGGGGACAGCTCGGGTTCGCGGTGCAGCGGCGCGGGTCACCCGCGCCGGGCGGGTCCGCCCCACTGCGGGCTGACCGCCACGGGGCCCTTGGCCTGGCTGGTCGACCCGAACCGGTTGTGGTGGTAGTCGAGCCGCTCGTTGCGGTCGGCCTCGGCGACCCGCTGCCACCCGCCCTGGCCGCCGGTCCACCAGCTGCCGTCGGTCTTGGCGAAGGTGTCGATCGTCGAGGACATCGGCGTGACCAGGCCCTGCTGCCATCGGGCGACCATCGCCTCGTGGGTCATCTCGGTGGATGCGCCCAGATCGGGCTGTGCAGGCAGAAAGGCGTCAGCAGACACGGTGGCGATCCTTACTGAGGGGGCGGATTCCTCGAACTATGACCTGCGTGACGGCGAATGAGCAAGCTTTTCCAGGATTCGATGGGGTTTCGGTGCATCGCCGCCGCTGATAAGCCCCGTTGAGGAGGTGAATGATGCATATTCAGCGCCTCTGGTACCCATCGGCGGCATACTGCCGGTTACGGATAGCCGTGCAGTCACTCGACCCGATAGGGGTGCCATGGAGATCAAACCTGCGGCGATGGTGCTGCCAGCCGACACCAGCCAGCTGGAGCAGGGCAAGTACGGGCCGATCTTCCCACGCACGCCCGCCTGCTACGGCTTCACCGTCATCGCCGAGGTCAAGCCCGGCCACGCCGAGGCGATCCGCGGCTACGGCGCGACCCTGGCCAAGGCCCTGGAGACCGACCCGTACCTGCTGGAGCCGCTGAAGCTGCACTACCTGCGGTGGGTGCTGTTCGACGACGACACCCGGTTCATGTACCAGGGCATCTTCGACACCGACTTCGACAAGTACACCGAGGACGCCGTGATGCTGTTCCGCAAGGCCGGCGTCGACACGGTGTTCGAGCACCTGGTCGGGTTCCCCGAGGACTGGAAGACCAACACCGAGGCGTTCGTGAAGTTCGTGCGCGAGCACCAGGCCAACAGCTTCATGGAGTACGGCGAGTACCCGTACGTGACCGCCGACGAGGTCAAGAAGGCGCTGCGGGCCAGGAACGCCTTCTCCGAGATGCTCGACCAGATGCAGTAGGGGTCCGATCGATGAGCGAGCAGCCGACCGCCCGGGTGTACAACACCCGCCACCAGCCCCGCCCGTACACGCCCGGCCGCAGGCGGGTGAGCGTCTACGTGGCGTGGAGCTACCCGGCCGAGTCCGGGGCCGACCCGCTGAAGCTGGACAACCGGTTCTCCACCATGCCGGAGGTGCGCCGGGTGACCTGGCCGGCGTACGAGAAGCCGGAGTTCGCCGACCCGATGCGGTTCCAGCAGACCATCGCCGGAACGCTGGAGCTGTTCTTCTGGGCGTGGACGCCGTTCCAGGACTTCACCGCCGAGACGACCGGCCATCCGGTGGCCATGTACCAGCGCGTCGACCAGGCCGGGTTCACCACCCCGCTGGACGAGCGGATCCTGGCCGACACCGACACCCTGTTCGTGTTCGGCCTGGACCACATGGTCACCGGGCAGGAGGCCAGCAGCGAGGAGATCGAGGCGGTCCGGGCGTGGGCGGGCCGGGAGGGCAACCGGCTGGTGCTGGGCCCGCACCACGACGTCGGCGCCGACGACGACCTGACCGTGCGCAACATGGAGTACCTGCACCACGGCGACGCCCTGGTGCCGCGCCAGCAGCGGTTCGGCCGCTACACCCGCTCGCTGATGGAGGGCCTGGGCGTGCCGGTGGAGAACCGGTACGGGCTGCGTCCGGCCGTACGCGAACCGGGCAAGATCGCGGCGCTGAACATCGACCGGGACCTGGACGAGCGCGGCTGGCTGACGGGGGTGGAGACGTTCAACTTCCACATGCACCTGCCGCACTACGCGGTGACCGGCGGGGACGAGAAGAGCGTGCGGGTGCTGGGCCGCCAGCCGATCGACCTGGCGCGGCCGCATCCGTTCACCGAGGCGGGCAACACCGAGTTCAACATGTTCCTGTGGCTGCCCGCCGCCGGTGAGCGGGGCGGGGAGATCCTGATGGCCGACTCGACGATCTTCAGCACGCTGTTCGGTGCCGACGACAGCCTGCGCAACTTCTGGCGCAACATCGTCACCAAGTGAGCGGAGCCCGGGGTGGAGCTGCACGACATCCAGCGCGGGGTGCTCAGCCCGCGGCCGTCGCCGTACGCGGCGACCTACATCCTGTTCCGCATCGACGACCCGGCGCACGGCCGCGAGCTGATGCGCCGCTGCGCGGCCGTGGTCACCTCCGCCGCCGACACCGCCAGCCCGCTCGGGGAGACGTGGGTCAGCGTCGCGGTCACCTGCCAGGGCCTGAAAGCGCTGGGGGTACCGCAGGAGGCGCTGGACAGCATGGCGTGGGAGTTCCGGCAGGGCATGGCCGCGCGCGCGACCGCGCTGGGTGACGTCGGGCCCAGCGCGCCGGAGCACTGGGACAAACCGCTGGGCTCGCTCGACGTGCACGTGGTGCTGGTCGCGCTGGCCCCGGACGAGCAGCGGCTTGAGGCGGCGCTGGACCGGGCCCGGCCCGCGTACGAGCAGCTGACCGGGATCACGGCGATCTGGCGGCAGGACTGCTACGCCCCGCCGACCGAGACCGAGCACTTCGGCTACCGCGACGGCATCAGCCACCCCGCCGTCGACGGCAGCGGCGTCGCGGGCTCCAACCCGCTGGAGAAGCCCCTGGCCCCGGGCGAGTTCGTGCTCGGCTACCCCGACGAGCTCGGCGGTACGCAGACGACGCGGCCGGAGATCCTGGGCCGCAACGGCAGCTACGTGGCTTTCCGCAAGCTGCACCAGGACGTCGCGGCGTTCCGCCGGTTCCTGGCGGGCAACTCGGCCGACGACGCCGACCGGGAGCTGCTGGCGGCCAAGATGATGGGCCGCTGGCGCAGCGGGGCGCCGCTGGCCCTGGCGCCCGAGCGCGACGACCCGGTGCTGGGCGCCGACCGGCTGCGCAACAACACCTTCGGGTACGAGACCGACGACCCGGACGGGTTCGTGACCCCGGGGGCGTGCCACATCCGGCGGGCGAACCCGCGCGACGCCGTCGTGGCCGGGGAGGTGCGCCTGCACCGCATGATCCGCCGCGGCACCGCGTACGGGCCGCTGCTGCCCGAGGGGGTCCTCGACGACGACGGGGTCGAGCGGGGGCTGATGTTCGCGTTCGTGGGGGCGCACCTGGGCAGGCAGTTCGAGTTCGCGCAGACGCAGTGGCTCAACGACGGGGTGTTCTTCGGCTCCGGCGACGCCCGCGACCCGATCGCGGCCACCGGTGAAAGCCCCGGCGACTACGTCATCCCGCGCCGGCCGCTGCGCCGCAAACTGTGCGACGTACCCCGGTTCGTGACCACCCGCGGCGGCGAGTACGCGTTCCTGCCCAGCCTGTCCGCCCTGCGCTGGCTCGCCGACCCAACCGCCTGACCCGAATCCCGACCGCACCCAGTGATCTCCCGCGAAGATCGCCGATCCAGGTCAGACAACCGACTTCGCCGTGGCCCCGCACCCGGGCCCGGTGTCGCACCTGGGCACTACAGTCGCGCGACATCGTGAGCCGGGAGGCATGGCATGGGAACCTGGGACATCGGCCCGTTCGACAACGACTGCGCGGCGGACTGGTGCGACGGACTGGAGGATGCCGATCCGGCCGAACGCGTCGGCCTCATCCGGCAGGCGCTGCGCGAGGCGGCTGAGGAGACCGGCTTCCTGGACTCCCGCGAGGGTGAGCGGGCCATCGCCGCCGCCGCCGTCATCCGGTCGCAGCTGCCCGGCGGTGCGCCGCTGGCGTCGTCATACGCGCCGGACTTCCTGGTCGGCGGCGACCGGGTGGAGGTGCCGGCGGATCTGCCCACGCTGGCGGTCCGCGCCCTGGACCGGGTCCTGGCCGCGGACTCCGAGTGGGCCGAGCTGTGGGAGGAGACCAACGATCGCGACGCCGCCTTCGCGGTGGTCCGCGGTCTGCGCGCCGAGCTGCACGCAACGGCGCCTTGACCGTACGGCGTCTCGGCCGTCGTCGCGTTGACCGGCCTACCGTCGACCAATAGCCTGCAATCGATGACGCCCGGGCCCGCCTGGCCCCGGGTCGGCGGAAGTCCTGGGGAGGACGACATGCGGGTTGGCGGACGGCTGGCCATGGCGGCCGCGATGATTCTCGGCCTGCTGGCCGTGCCTCAGGCGGCTCAGGCCGCCTACTACAACACGTACAGCGACATAGCGAGCACGCCCGACACGGGCTGCTGCACCGGCGCGCAAGGGTTCGCGGCCGGATCCACCTACCTGTACTCGATCAAGAACCACACGAACTACGACGACGTGTCGGTGATCTACCGGGTGCACAAGACCACCGGGGAGCGGGTGCTGATGACCAACGGCACCAGCGGCGGGACGACCAACACCTGGCTGGGGCACGCCAACGACATGACCATCGTGGACATCGACGGACAGCACCACATGTTCGTCGTGACCATGAACTCGAGCGGGGCGCAGCTCGTGCGGCTGCGCTACGACGGCACGACGTACTACCACGCGGGGTCGTACCAGCTGCGCCTCAACGGGGCCGTGGCGGCGCCGTCGGGGGTGAACCGGGTCTCGGTCAGCAGCACCACGATCACGTTCATGTTCAAGAGCGGCAGGACGGTGTACAACGGCAGCCTTCCGCTGCGCGCCTCGTCGGGGACCATCGACCTGACGAGGGCGTTCGACCTGCAGGTCGCAGGTGCCCTGGTCAACGGCGCCACCGTGCCGGACCTGGACACCTTTGCCAACCAGGGGTTCTTCTACGACGCGGCCAAGAAGGTGCTGTACAACCCGCTGACGAAGGACAACCGCAGCATCGTGCTGGTGTACCGCAACGTGTCGCCGACGACGACGGGGACCGCGCCCGCCGCCACCGACCTGTCGTTCCGCATCACGTCCTCGGCGTACTCGACGAAGTTCGAGATCGAGGGCGTCGGCATCAGCGACGGCAAGCTGTACTTCAACACGAACCGCGCGAACGCCGACGGCGCCTTCGACGGCGTCCACGTGTTCAACGGCTACATCGCCGCCTAGCGGGGCGGCGGGATCACGGTGGCGTCTCCCGAGATGAGGACGTGGCGCGGCGTGGAGCGGGGCACCCGGGCGGAGCTGATCGGCCGCCTGGCGCAGGCGGTCGGGTCCGTCGCCGCCGCGCACCCCACGCGGGTCGCGGTCGACGGACCGCCCGCCGCGGGCAAGACCACGCTCGCCGACGAGCTGGCCGCGGTTCTGCGCGCGCGGGGCCGCGACGTCGTCCGCGCGACGATCGACGATTTCCTGGTACCCCGGGCGCGGCGCTACCGGCGCGGGGAGTACTCGGCCGAGGGCTGCTACCTCGACGCCCACGACCACGACGCGCTGACGCGGGTGCTGCTCGATCCGCTCGGCCCCGGCGGCGACCGGCGCTTCCAGTACGCGGTCTACGACCGCACCGCCGATACCGCGCTGTCCCCGCCGGTCACGACCGCCGCAGCCGACGCCGTGCTGGTCTTCGACGGTGTCTTCCTCCTGCGCCCGGAGCTGATCGACCGGTGGGACCTGCGCGTCTTCGTGTCGACCGCGCTCGAGAAGACCGTCGACCGCGCGGTGCTCCGCGAGCGCGGCGTCTCATCCCCCGCCGACGTGCGACGGCGCTGGCGCGAGCGCTACCTGCCCTCCCAGCAGCTGTACCTCGCCACGGTCCGCCCGACGGATCTGGCCGACATCATCGTGTACAACGACGAGCCGGGGCGGCCGCTCTGGCAGACCCGCGCAGACTGACCGGACCGATCGGCGGTCCAGCGCGCCGTTCGCGGCCGATCCGGCCGCGGTCGCTCAGCCGCCGGTGGCGGAGAAGTGCATGTAGTCCTTCAGGGAGCGGTAGTCGCCGCCCCACTTCCAGCCGATCGCGGCGAACGCCTGGACGGCCTGCTCGCGGGGCTGCGCCATGCCGGGCCGGGCGTCGGCCCGGTCCAGGTAGGCGGTGGCGAGCTCCGGCAGGACGACCTTGCCCTTGCGGTACGGGTTCTGGAACGGGTTGAGATCCACGGCCAGGCCGTAGGCGTGCTGGGACCACGCTTTGCGCCCGCGTACCGGGCGGCAGGCGAACACCTCGGTGGTGTTGAGGTCGCCGGTCGGCGGCGCGTTCAGCTGCTCGGCGGTGGAGATGCGCATCCGCTCGATCGGGAAGCCGGCGGCGAACAGCCGCTTGAACACGGTGACCAGGTCGTCGGCTACCCGGGCGTTGGCCAGCAGCTCGCCGGTGTGGGCCCGTCCGTCGAACCCGCGGAAGCCGACCGTGACGTAGCGCAGGTCGGCGGCGTCGACCGGGCAGTGGTCGGTCCAGCTGGACCGGGCCAGTACGTCGGCCGGCACCGCCTGGACGGTGGCGTGGAAGCGGCCGTCTGCCGGTGGGGGCAGGTCGTCGACGGTGGCGATCGACCTGTTGCGCAGCTCGGCCGGGGTCTGCTGGGCTGCCGCGAACCCGTCCGGCCCTACCGGGAGCACTCGCGTTCCCAGCCAGGCCGGGGCCGCGGTGGCGGTTCCGGCCGCCAGCGGCGTCGGGCTCGCCGACGCGGTGTCCCGAACCGTCTCCGCCGTCGAGGTTCGCACCTTCTCGTCCGGTTCCGGCGCGGCCGTAGCGCCTGAGCAGCCCGACAGGGCGTAGCTCACCAGCATGGCGAGAGCGACCGCTCCCGCTGCCCGACCGCCGCGACGGCGCCGGAGAACCGCAGCCGGGCGGGCTGCGGGTCGGGCGGACGGCGAAGGGCTGTCGGGGGCGCACATTTCGGCAAGGATAGCGTTTTGCCTGGTGAACGGCATATTGTCGGGCCCGTCCGGCTGGGCTGCCGGCGTTGCCGCCGGTGGTCGCGGGTTGCATCCGGTACCCGGGTACAGGCTTACCGTGATGCCATGACCGATCAGCCCGCCAAGGGCCTGGCGTGGGTGCCTGAGGCGTGCACGTTGCCGACGGCCGAGCAACCGCTGCGCCTGGCCGAGTTCGATGACCTGTTCACTGCGGCTGTCCGCGACAGCTCCCGGCACAGCCCCACGCACCTGCGTCTCCAGCTCACCGGCGGCCCGGACCTTGACGTCGCCGTACGGGACCTGACGGCCCGCGAATCCCGGTGCTGCTCCTTCTTCGTCTTCGGCATCACGCCCGTCGACCCCGGGCACGTGGTCCTGGACATAGAAGTGCCGCCTGCTCATGTCGACGTGCTCGACGCGCTGACCGCGCGGGCCGACGAGAAGCGGACCCGGCGGTGAATCCGGGACTGCGCAGCGGGGAGCTGGCCGAGGCGGCCGGGGTGAACCTGCAGACGCTGCGCTACTACGAGCGGCGGGGCCTGCTGGCCGAGCCTCGGCGCAGCCCCGGCGGGCACCGCCTCTACCCCGCCGAGGCGCTGACACTCCTGCGGGTCATCAAGACCGCGCAGCGGCTCGGGTTCACGCTTGACGAGGTGGCCGAACTGGTCGACCTGGGCACCCACCGGCACGGCCGCCGCGCCGACACCAGCCTGCAACGGCGGGCCGCCACCAAGCTGACCGAGATCGAAACGAAGATCGCCGACCTGCAAGCCATCGCGTCCAGTCTGCGCGCCGCGCTCGACGCCGGATGCGACGACCTGGCCACCTGCGCCACCAGCGCGTGCTGCCCCATTCCACTGGCCGCACTCGACCGAGGAGAACCCACCCGATGAAGATCACTCTGCGCCGGCTCCTGCCCGGCAGCCTGGGCAGCCTCGCAGGAATCGCCTGCGCCCTGTGCTGCTTGATCCCGCTCCTGGTGGCCGCCGGGGTCCTCGGCGGGGCGGGCTGGGCGTACCTCGGCGACGTGATGCCCGGCATCGCCCTGGTCCTGGCCGCGTTGACCGGCCTCGCCTGGTGGTGGGCCAGCCGCCGCCGCGCCCATGCGACCGGCTGCACCGGCGGCGCCTGCTCCTGCTCCCAGCCGTCCTGACCGGCTGAGCCGATACCCTGCCTGCCATGACCGTCGCCCGTTCCATGCTGCTGTTCGCCCTCGCCGCCCTGTTCGAGATCGGCGGGGCGTGGCTGGTCTGGCAGGGCTGGCGGGAGAACCGCGGCCTCTGGTGGATCGCGGCCGGAGTCATCGCCCTGGGCGCCTACGGGTTCGTCGCGACCTTCCAGCCCGACGCGAACTTCGGCCGCATCCTGGCCGCCTACGGCGGCGTCTTCGTCGCCGGATCACTGGCCTGGGGCGTGCTGGTCGACAAGTTCCGCCCCGACCGGTACGACATCATCGGTGCGGCGATCTGCCTGATCGGCGTCGTCGTCATCATGTACGCCCCACGCGCCCAAGGCTGAGCCGGCGAACCATTGGAACTCATCGCTGCCGTGACCGGGTTCTGGGCTGGTGTTCCACCACCGGCGCGGGTTCTTCGGCTGGCGCGTCGCGGACAGGCCGCACTGCCCTGCTGATACATCTGTCACTGTCCGTGACCTGCGTGTTCGTCTGCGCGAACTGCGGGTCCAGTGCTCGGATAAACGGGGGAACGTCAATGGAAACGTTCGGGATCAGCAGGCGCCGGGTAGGGGCGATCGTCGCCAGTTCCCTGCTGGCGCTGCCGGTCGTCTTGCACGACACATCGGCGAGGGCGGCAGCGCTGTCACAGGCCCAGGCCGTGTCCTGGGGAATCAACGACCACGGGCAGCTGGGCGACAGCACGCTGGCCGACCGGCGTACGGCGGGAGTCGTCATCGGCCTGGAGGGGGTAAAGGCGCTGGCCGCCAACGGCGATCACAGCCTAGCCCTGCTGGACAACGGAACCGTGCGCGCGTGGGGTGAGAACGGCACCGGTCAGCTCGGCGACGGTTCTAGCGACGACCGCCTCAGCCCGGTGGCGGTGGCTGGAGTCGAAGGAGCCGTGGCAGTCGCCGCCGGCGAGTACCACGGCCTGATCCTGCTCGCCAGCGGAAAGGTGCTCGCTTTCGGCAACAATTCGTATGGGCAGCTCGGCATCGGAGACACGGGGGGCGAGCCGCGGCTGCGGCCGGTGGAGATCCCGGGGCTCAGCAATGTCAAGGCGATCGCCGCGGGCCAGTCCCACAGCTTGGCGCTGCTCGAGAACGGCAAGGTGATGGCCTGGGGTTGGAACGAAGTCGGGCAACTGGGCATCGGCGTCACGGGCGGCGATCACTTCCGGCCGGAGGAGGTGGTGGGGCTGTCAGGCGTCAAGGCGATCTCCAGCTATCTCCACCACACGCTGGCGCTGCTGGGCAACGACGACCGCACCGTCAAGGCGTGGGGCTCCAACACGAACGGCGAACTCGGCAACGGCGTCTTCGGCGACTTCAGCAACAGGCCCGTGGACGTACTAGGCCTCAGCGGCGTGCAGGCCCTGGGCGCGGGGAACTCGTTCAGCTGCGCGCTGCGCGGCAACGGCAAGGTGAAATGCTGGGGCACCAACGGCTTCGGCAACCTGGGGCTCGGCTTCGCCGGTGGGCCGGGGGCCTCGCGGAACAGGCCGACCGACGACGTACTGGACCTGTCGGGGGTACGGACCATCGCGGTCGGGGACCAGTACGTCCTGGCGCTGTTGGACAGTGACGACGACATCGTCAAAGGCTGGGGGACCAACCTCAACGGGCAGCTCGGCGACGGCACCTACGGCAACCTGATCAATACGACGCCGGTCATCGCGCAGACGACCCTCAGCCACGTCGACCACCTCGCCGCCGGACGGCGGCACAGCCTCGCCGCAGGCTGATCCTGGCAGCGGGGACGGTGTCGGCTCGGCCGTGCGCGACGACCGGGCCGACACCGGAGGGAGAACCGTCGAAGCGGCGAGGTCCTTGGGCACCCGGGCCCGTTTAGGGTGCCGCATCGCGGCGTGGCAGGTCGGGTCAGCCGGTCGGGTGGCCAGGACCGCCGGGACGGGCTGTGACGGGTGAAGGCTGGACGCCGCTATACGGGTCGGGACCCGCGTGTCGTCACTCGGGCCGTGACCCGCTACCACCTCGGAGGACGTATATGGGCAGCCGTCGGCTTCCCCTCATGCGCAGCTTGTTCGCGGTGCTCGGCGCCGCTGTCGCGCTCGCGTTCGCGACGCCCGCCTCGGCGAACGAGAACATCGGCATCAACCCCGGGAACGTGCCGACCACGGCGTCCGGCTTCGGCACGCACGAGTGCAGCGCCAACCAGGGCGGCGGCCCCTTCGCCGGCTACGACGTGTGGGTGTTCAACCTGCCGTCGGGCACCCCCGACCCAGGTGTGTTCGTCAGCGTGACGGCGCAGTTCAGCACGCCGGGCGGCGACCAGTCGATCACCATCCCGACGTACAGCCCGAGCGGCATCGTGCTGATCGGCACCAGCAAGGCATGGGTGAAGCTGCCCGCCGGTTGGACGCTGACGGGTGCCACCGCGGTGATCAGCGGTTCGAAGGACGCCAAGACGCAGTTCGTGCTCACGCACACCTGCCCCGGTACGCAGAGCAGCCCGAACGCCAGCCCGTCGGCCAGCGCCGGCGCTTCGGCCAGTGCGAGCGCTTCGGCCAGTGCCACGCCGACTCCTGACCCGTCGGTGCCCGGCTCGCCGTCGGTGCCGGTGGTCACGCCGAGCCCGGACGACCACCTGCCGAAGACCGGTACGGCGGTGCTGGGCATCACGACGGTGGGTCTGCTGCTGGTCGCCGGTGGCGCCGCGCTGATCATCCTGCAGCGGCGGCGGCGCCTGGAGGCGTCGGAGTAACCGCACCTGCTGACAGCGAGGCCGCCCGGCCGTCACGGCCGGGCGGCCTCGCCCGTCTCCGGGCACCGTGTCCGGTGCGGTCAGCGGCGGCGGCGGGCCAGCAGTACCAGCGCGAACGCGGCGAGCGCACCGGCGGCCAGCGCCAGGGTCATCCGGGTCTGGGGGCGGTTGACCGTCTGCCACGTCTCGTGGACGACCTCCGCCGACTTGGCCTTGAGCCGGGCGGGTACGTCGGCGCGGTCGGCCAGCTGCGCCAGCGTCTGGCCCAGCGCGGCTCTGGCAGCCGCGGCCTGGGCGTCGAGGTGGGTGACGTCCTGGGTCGGGTCCACGGCTACGTCCTTTCCGGGTGTGTCGCGACAGCCGTCGGGTGGGTCAGCACGGACACGTCGGTGTGCAGCCCGCGCAGCGCGCGCTGCGGGGTCAGCGGCCCGAGGCGGCGCAGCCGGGACCGGCCTGCCAGCGCGATCACGCACGCTACGGCCAGCAGCGCGGCGGCGGTGATCAGCGCGGCGAGCCACGGCTGGACGACCAGCGTGAGGCCGAGTACGGCCGCGGCGGTCAGCGCTCCCCCGGCCCAGAAGGCGGCGGAGGCGGCTGCGCCGAGCAGTCCGGCCGCGCCGGCCGCCTGCCCGGCTTTGTGACGTAGCTCTGCCTGGGCCAGTGCCAGTTCCGTCCGCACCAGGTGGGACAGCTGCTCGCCGGCCTGTCTGACCAGCTCCGGTGTCGACTGCTGCGCGGTGGTCGTCATCGGCTCCTCCTGTCCTGTCGATGAGCCGATGCCCGTCCGGCTCTGCGCCGAAACCACGGCCCGTGCCGGACCTGGCGCGCTGCGGCGGCATCGGCGGGGCGGTCAGCGGGTCCGGGCCGTGTTCTGCCCAGCCGCTACGGCCGACCGTCGGGGAAGGAGCTGCTTCTGGGTGATCAGTTCCACGTGATGCCGTAGAAGATGAACCGGCCGTCGCCGGAAGCCGGGTTCGGCAGCAGGCGCACGTCCAGCGAGGCGAAGCGCCCGTCCCTGCTCCGACCGCACAGCTGGCTGCCGACATGCAGGGAGCTGAACTCCACGCGGTCCTGCCAGGCGGTCACCCGCGAGCAGCGCGCCTCGTTGGGCAGCGGGGTGTCTGGCATGATCGCCAGTTTCGCGCCGAGGGCGGTGGTCACGCCTTGCGCGTCGATCTGCAGCTCGCCGGGCTTTGTGGCGTCGTGGCGCCAGTTTTCGATGTCCACCCAGTTGTATTTCGGAATCTGGTCCAGCTCGACGACCTGTTCGTGCTGCACGTTGACGTGGCGGTCGGGGTCTTCCGCTACTGATGGCACCGGGCTGGGTTCAGTCGACGCTTCGGTTCGCTTCGACGGCGAGGTGGTGGGCGACGGAGTCGCCGACGGTGTGGGGGAGGTCGAAGGCGGTCGGCTGGTCGAAGCGGGCTGCGGGGTGGCCGACTGCGTGGGCGATGTCGGCGTCGTCTGCGGCAGGCCCAGGTCCGGGGTGGGCTGCGACGCGTCGACCGTGGCACACAGCAGGACGCCGGTCAGCACTCCGGCGCAGAGGCCTGGAACGATGGCCAGCCATGGCTTCACGTTCCTGTCCCGCATCCGCCCGAAACTGAGGAAAGCCGCGCCTCCGGCCAGTCCGACTCCCAGCAGCAGGCTCGCGGCGTCGTTGAACGCGCTGAGCAGCTTGCTGAGCCAGGGCACCTGGTACAGGTCGAAGACGTCGACGACCATGAGTGTGAGGACGAGTCCGGCGAGCGCCCAAGTACACAGAGGCGCCAGGTAGTCCTGTTTCCTGCTCGGTGCGGCCTGCGCCGCGCCGGCCTGGTCATCGCGTTCTCCGCTCACGAGGCGATTGAACTCCATCTACGCAAAGCCGAGGAATCCTCAGCCCGCTCGCGGGAGCACCGCGGGCGGATGCGCGCCAGGCGCCACCCGGCTCGCGGGTGGCGCCTGGCGCGGTGCGGCAGCCGGTTACAGGCTCAGCGTCCAGGTGTCGATGCGGCCGGTGTCGCCCGTTGCGGCGTCCCGTACGCGCAGGGTCCAGGTGCCGTTGCCGTTCTCGGCGGACAGGTTGACGGTGAACGTCTTGATGATGTTGTCGATGCTGCCGCCGGTCCGGTTGGCCAGGTTGTAGACCGAGCCGTCGGGTGCGACCAGGTCCACGACCAGGTCACCGGGGAACGGGTGGTAGATCGACACCGACACCGCGCTGGTGGCCGACGCCTTGCGGGCGCAGGCGGTGAGGGCGATGGCGCTGTTCACGGTCGTGTTGTCGGGGATGGTGACGTCGGTGCCGTTGGTGGCGGTGCAGCCCGGGCTGTAGACGGTCAGGGCGTAGGTGGTGGTGCGGGTGGCGCCGGTGCCCTTGCCGGTGACGGTCACCTGGTACGTGCCCGCCGGGGTCGTCGACGCGGTCTTGACGGTCAGCGTGGCGGTGCCCGCGGCGGAGGTGATCGAGGCGGGGCTGAACGTGGCGGTGGCTCCGGTCGGCAGGCCGGTGGCGGTGAGGGCCACGGTCTGGGCGGCGCCGTTGATCAGCTTCGCGGCGACCGCGATGGTCAGCGAGCCGCCCTGGGCGACCGTGCCGGCGGCCGGAGTGGCGGTGAGGGTGAAGTCGTTGGCGGCCGGGCAGGCGGTGTCGCTGCCGGCGACGTTCACGGAGGTCCAGGCGGCCTGGACGGCCTTGTACTCGGCGGAGCAGCTGCCGTAGAGGTAGGCGGCGGCGGTGAGGGTGTGGGCGCGGGCGGTGTTGGCGGGGGTGGCGGTGTTGACGTAGCTGGTGTTGGACAGGAAGTTGACGTCCAGGGCGCGGTACCAGATCTTCTCGGCCTTGGCGCGGCCGATGCCGGTGACGGCGGGGGCGGTGCCGCAGGGGGTGCTGGTGCCGTACGCGGTGGCGCCGGTGCCTTCGGCGAGGTTGAAGACGAAGTGATTGGCCACGCCGGAGCTGTAGTGGACGTCGAGGTTCCTGGTGCTGGTGGACCAGCAGTCGGCTGACGCGCCGTCCAGCGAGGGCTGGTACATGTACCGCAGCGGGGTGCCGTTGCCGTTGAAGTTGATCTTCTCGCCGATCTGGTAGTCGCCCGGGTCGGCGGCTGCGGCGGCGTAGAACTCGACGGCGGTGCCGAAGATGTCGGAGGTGGCCTCGTTGAGGCCGCCGGACTCGCCCGAGTAGGTCAGGCCGCCGGAGACCAGCGCCTCGGTGACGCCGTGGCTCATCTCGTGGCCGGCCACGTCCAGGGCCACCAGCGGGCGGGCGTTGCCGGCGCCGTCGCCGTAGGTCATCTGGGCCCCGTCCCAGAACGCGTTGGCGTACGCGTTGCCGTAGTGGACGCGGCTGGGCACGCCCATGCCGTTGCCGAAGACGCCGTTGCGGGCATGGACGTTCTTGAAGTAGTCGAACGTCCTGGCCGCGCCGAAGTGCGCGTCGACGGCGGCCGACTGGCGGCTGGCGGTGGTGCCGGTGCCCCACTTGTTGTCGGCGTCGGTGAAGTTGGCGCAGGTGCTGGTGCCGTTGTTCATGTCGCAGGTGCGGGCGTTACCGCGCGCCTGGTCGACCAGCACGTACGTCGAGCCCGACAGGGCGGTGTCGACGGTGACGCTGCCGCTGTACAGGCTGGCGCCGGTGCCCGCGACGGTCTCGATCTCGTCGAACTGGCCGATGTGGGCGCCGCTGACGGCGTCGGTGACGACGTGCAGCTTCGACGGGGTCTGCCCGTCGGCCTGCCAGCCCTCTACCACGGTCTCCCAGGCCAGGCGGCCGGTGCCGGTGGACGCGTCGACGAACAGCTCGGCCTTGCCGACGGCGGTGACCGAACCGGAGAAGCGGGCCCTGGCCGAGGTCGCGGCCCGGTCGGCACCGATCTTCGGGGTGGTGCTCAGCGTCAGCGACGAGCGCAGCGCGCTCATCGCCCCGCGCCACGACCGTTCGCGGCCGTGCGGACGACGAAGTCGCCGCCGGAGACCCGCAGGCCGCGGTAGGTGCGGCCGTAGCGGGTGTGGGTGGTGCCGTCGGGGTCGCGCACGACGCGGGTCACGGTGTAGCCGTCCCCAGCCGAGGCGTGGATGTCCGCGGCGTTCGCGCCGACCGAGCCGGCCCTGGCTGCCGCGTCGGCCACCGCGGCGCTTCCCGACGCCGGTACGGCCACGAACGCGGCCGCGGCGACCGCGACGCCGACAGCTGCGAGGGTCTTCCTCACCTGATTGCTCCTAAACCGAGGGGTCGCGGCCGGCGGGTGCTTTTTGGGCCGCGTTCACGCAGTCACACCCTCCGCCGAAGATCGGACCCTCGGTAGTGGGGGTTGCCCTACGTTTGCCGCTGCCGCCCCCGGCGGCTGCTCCGATACAGTCACGCCACGGATCTTGAAAGGCGATGACGTGAGCGGTGCACCACCCGGGCGCGAGCTGTTCGGCCGCGACGAGCAGATCACCCTCGTACGCTCCGTGATCGCCCGGCCCGGGGCCGGATTCCGGATCGTGCTGCTGACCGGGCAGGCCGGTATCGGCAAGACCGCGATCTGGGAGGCCGGGGTCACCGACGCCGAGCAGCGCGGGCATGCGGTCCTGCAGACCCGCGCGTGCGAGTCCGAGGCCCGGCTGTCCCACGGCGGCCTCGGTGACCTGCTCGAACACATCGGCCCCGAGGTGCTGGCGCAGCTCGCCCCGCCGCAGCGGCGGGCGGTGGACGCCGCGCTGCTGCGCGACGAGAGCGGCCCCGTCGACCCGCGGGCGCTGGGCGCCGGGTTCCTGGCGATCATCCGTGTCCTGGCCGCCGCGGGCGGGGTGCTGGTCGCGATCGACGACGACCAGTGGCTCGACGCGGCGAGCACCGCCGCGGTGGCGTACGCGCTGCGGCGGCTGCGCGACGAGCAGGTGACCGTGCTGCTGACCCGGCGTACCGGCGGGCCCGGCGCGGCGTACGGCGGCGACGGCCTCGCCCCGCACCTGGCGGACCTGCGCGCCGAGGTGACGGCCGAGGAGCTGCCGCCGCTGCACCCGGACGCGATCCGCCGCCTGGTCGACGACGGGCTGCCCGCCCGCCTGGCCCAGCGGGTGTACGAGCTGTCCAGCGGCAACCCGTTCTTCGCCCTGGAGATCGCGCGGGCGCTGCGCCGCACCGACCACCCGATCGGCGCCGGGGACGAGCTGCCGCTGCCCTCGTCGCTGCACGCCCTGGTCAGCGGGCGGCTGGCGGCGGCCTCCCCCGCCGCCCGCCGGGCCGTGCTGGTGACGTCGCTGGTGGGCAACCCGCGCCTCGGGCTCATCCGCGAGGTCCTCCGCCGCGACGGCGCCGACCGGACCGGATCCGACGACGGGGGTGTCGAGGACGCTGCCGCCGCCGGGCTGCTGGTCGTCCGCGGTGACCACGTGCGGCTGGCGCACCCGCTGCTCGGTGCCGTCGCCCGCGCCGAGGCGCCGCCCGCGGACCGCCGTCACCTGCACCGGATCCTCGCCGGTACGGTCGTCGACGCCGAGGAGCGGGCCCAGCACGCCGCGTTCGGCGCCATCCCGCCCGATCCCGCGATCGCCGACGAGCTCGCCCGGGTCGCGGAGGCGACCGTCGACCGGGGCGGTATGCGGGCCACGGCCGAGCTGTCCGAGCAGGCCTGGCGGTTCACGCCCCGGACCGATCCGCGCCACGACGAGCGCCTCGTGGCCACGGCGGAGCGGTACTACTGGGCCGGGCAGCACGAGACCGGCGCCGCGCTGCTCGCCCCGCACCTGGCGGCGCTACCGCCCGGTCCGCTGCGGGCCCGTGCCCGGCTCCACCATTCGCAGATGGCCGCCGCCGAGCTGTCCCCGGAGCAGTACGAGGAGGTCCTGGCCGAAGCGGACCCGCGGCTGCGGGCCGAGACCCTCGCCCACCGCGCGAACGCGGGGGTGGCGTACGGGATCGTGCCGGTCTCGCAGGGCCTGCGCTGGACCGCCGAGGCCGCCGACATCACTGCCGGGCTCGACGACCCCGCCGCGCGGGCCCAGGCCGTCAGCGAGGCCGGCTGGATGGAGGCGCTGCTCGGCATCGACCCCGAGCCCCGGCTGGCCACGATGGACCCCAGCACCCTGCCGGACCTGCCGCTGCACGACCAGGGCGACCGGGTACGCGCGGTGCGGGCGATGTGGCGCGGCGAGGTGGGCCGCGCCCAGCGGCTGCTGGACGCGCTGCAGCAGCTCGCCCGGGAACGGGAGGAGGACCTGTCGGCGACCATCTTCACCCTGCACCGGTTCGAGACCGCGATCCGGGTCGGGGACTGGATCGACGCCGCGCGGATCCTGTCGGAGCTCGCCGACGGCGAAGCGCTGATCCTGCCCGCCGAGGTGCTGTGGCGCGCCCGAGGGGCCGTCGCGGCGGGCACCGGCGACCGGGCGCTCGCCGACGAGGCGCTGCGGCAGGTGGAGGTGCTGGCCGCCGACCCTGCCGCCGGGCCGGTGTTCTGGCACCAGCTGGAGAGCAGGCGTACGGCGGGGCAGGCGGCGCTGTTCGACGGCGACGCGGAGACCGCTGCGGCGCTGCTGTCGCGGGTGGCCGCCGACGCCGCCGACGGCGAGTACCTGGATCCGGGGGTGTTCCCCGCCGTGCCGGACCTGATCGAGGCGCTGGTGAAGGCAGGCCGGCTCGACGAAGCCCGGGATGTGCTGAAGAAGCTGGACGATACGGCCGCCGAGCTGGACCATCCGTGGGCGCGGGCGGGGGCGGCCCGGGCGCGCGGCATCCTGCTGTCGGCGGGCGTGTCCACCGCGAAGGCCGCGGACGCGGCGGGTGGCCAGGACGCGGCCGAGGCCGCGCTCACCGACGCCCTCGGCCGGTATGGCGAGCTGGGGTTGCCGTTCGACGAGGCCCGTACGGTGGTCGCGCTCGGGACGCTGCGGCGCCGGCAGCGGCGGTTCCGGGAGGCGCGGGCGCTGCTGCAGGACGCCGCGGAGCGGTTCGAGCGGCTGGGGGCGGTCGGGCTCGCCGCGGCGGCGCGGGCCGAGGCCGGGCGGGTCGGCGGGCGGGTGGCCGAGCGGGCCGAGACGGCCGGCGGGCTGACCGCGACCGAGCAGCAGGTGGTCGACCTGGTCGTGGCCGGGTGCACGAACCGGCAGGCGGCCGACCGGCTGTTCATCAGCGTCAGCGCCGTCGAGGCGCATCTGACCAGGGTGTACGCCAAACTCGGGGTCACCTCGCGCACCCAGCTGGTACGCCACCTGTCCCGCCCGGCGTGACCCGGTCCGTCCTGCGGCCGGGTCACGCCTGCGCGGGTGTCAGCAGTACCCGCTGCAGCCTTCGCCCCCACCGGGGACGGTGCCGGCGTCCTGCGGCCTGGGCAGCCCGGGGTGACCCCTCGGGCTGGGCCGCGGTAGCCCGCTCGGGTTCGGTCAGCAGCCGCCGGAGCCGGTCGCCGCGTATTCGCGGCGGCCAGCTCCGGCCCGACGGGCTGCTTCAGCTGGTCGGCAGGACGAGGATGTCGGACTGGAAACGGGGGATGATCTCGTAGTGGGTGTCGAACTGGCTGCTGAAGCCGGTCACGACGACGGCACGGCCGACCGCGACCCGGGACAGGTCGATGCCGGGCTGGGTGGTCACGAAGACGGTGAGTGCGCCGGAGCCGTCATCGACGAGGAACTTGTACCCGTACGGCAGGTCGGACTCAGGCGCCTGGACGACCGTCGCGAGCACCCGGACCAGGCTTCCCTCGCTGCTCTCGCCGACCGCCGCGGTGGCCAGCCAGCGGGGCGGCACCGGCAAGCCTGGGCCGTACACCGTGACCCCGGCCGGACCAGCCGGAACCAGAATGAGCAGGCCGTAGCTCTCCCGCAGCTCGCCGGTCACCCGGACCCGGTCCCGGGGGGCGACGTGCGGGTCGACCGCGGTGCTGACGTAGATGCCGGCGGTGAGGTCCTGCAGCCCGAATCCCTTGTCGAAGGAGCTGGACTCGGCCCAGCCCGAGGGGGTGGTCGCGGTTCCGGTGACCGTGACGGTGCTGCCGACCGGCAACGTCCGCGCCTGTGCGATCGACACCGCCCGGGGTTGGGGCGCGGCCGCGGATGCGGGCACGGCGACACCCACGGTGCCGAGCACCAGCGCCAGCATCACGGCGCCACGCCGGAGGAGCGACATGGTAGTTCCCTTCCGTCACGGTCAGGCAGATCAGCAGTGGTCGGTCAACCGGCGGAGCCTGACAGCTGACGGTGCCACGACGGTCTGTCGCGAATGGATCGTCGCCCGACTCATTCTCCCTGTTCACTCGGATGGGTGACCCTGCGGCCGGCGCTGCCGGGCTGGCACGGCGAGGCGGCCGGGCGTCGCGCTGTGCGCGACGACTCGTCAGAGGTGGTGGCGCCGGGTGATCCGGATCCAGCCGACGGCCCAGGCTGCGGCGATGAGAGCGGCCCCGACGTACGCGGCGGGTGCCGCGCCCAGGACGGATGCCAGTGCCGTCCGCAGCGGCACGCTGAGCAGGAACATGAGCGCGGCGGCCACCACCGACAGGAGCAGCGCGAAGCCCTGGAACCGACCGGTCCGGTGCCGGCTGGCCGTGGCGCAGCAGACGCTGGTCAGCAGCGCCACGGCTACCCACAGCACCGTCGTTCGCCCTATGACGGCGTCGGTGTAGGCACCCGTCGCCCAGTCCCTGCCGCCGATCAAGACATGGGTGATCTTCCCGTTGTACGAGGTGAGCCGGACCTGGTCGCCGACGTGGACGGCCTGGTAGACGTCGTGGTCGACGGCGATCTGCTGGGGGTGCGCCTCGGTGGCGATGGCGTAGGAGTCCGCGTCGCCCTCGCCGCCGGGTGCCGCAGTCCGGCGGCTCACCGCCGTCTCCTCCACGACCCGGCAGTCACGCTGGGCCGTGGACGCGCAGAGTCCGGCGGACTCGGCTGCCGTCGCCTGCCGCTGCGCCCGCCCCACCAGCACGGCGAGGACCAGCGCAGCACCCAGCAGAGCGACCAGCAGGGCGTAGAGCCCGACCAGCCCGATGAACTGCACGGATCTGTCCCGCCCGCCCGGCCTCAGCATGGGACGACCATCTCAAGCACGTGACGCCACAGGGATCCGGCGGGCTGGCCGGGTCAACTCGCGACTTCGGTGCCGTACGCCCCACCGGCTTGCAGCAGTTCGCGCGCGGCGGGATGGCCACCGGCCGCTGCGGCCTCGACCCACGGCCTAGCCGCCGCAGCGCCCTCCACCTGGTCGATCAGGCGCGCCAGGTCCCACTGGGCGTCGGCCAACCCGGCCTCGGCGGCGGCCTGCAGCCACCGGCGGGCGGGGTCGAGCTCGCCTCGCACTTTGAGGCTGGTCCCCAGGGCGTGTGCCGCGTACGGGTTCCCGGCTTCGGCGTCGGCCTGCCAGGCCGCTTCCTGCCTGGCTGACCCGCGGTCGACGATGGCCGGAAGCCCGTAGCGCCAGCGCGCTGTCGCCCAGACGGCGAGGACCCCCGCAACGCCCCAGAGCACCGCGCCGACGGTGTTGGCCGCGCTGTGCGTGTCGGACAGGACCAGGATCACGTCGGCCACCACGTACAGCAGCAGACTCAGGCGCATCACCCACGAACTGAGGAAGGCGGCCGCCGGGGTACGTGGGGCCGCGGTCCTACGGAGCATCCCCCAGATGACGGGACCGGAGACGATCAGCGCAACAGTGCCCCACACGTCCGCGTCCTCCTCGCTGCGTACCACCCGAAGCCGTCTCTCCGTGACCGCAGGCGAAGCACGGGCGCGGCACTATGACAGTAGTGCCGTCCAATCCCCACATCCAGCCCGCGTGAGCGACATCGTGCACTGGCTGGCCATCCGCGCCAGTCCTGCGATCGGAGTGCCAGGCCAAAGGCTCAGCAAATACCAGCCTCTCAGGGTTCGCTGTACGTCTGTGCCGCGTGCTGGACCTGAAGTCGCAGGGTGAGCGCCTGTCGGTCGGATCGGCTCACGGTTGTGGCGCTCACTCGAAGGTTGCGCCGGACTGGTCCAGTCGGCGCCGTGCACAGGTTCGTCTCGGTCGCGGGCAGCACCACCGAAGTGGAGGTGGGGCGGCCGTAGACGTCGTAGGCATCGGTCTGCACGGTGTAGGCGTTGCTGCCCGAGTATCGGATCGCCGAGCTCAGCTTGCCCTTGCCGTTTGCCAGGGTGTCGTACACCCCATTCCGCGCGCTTGGTCCTGGTGACGGTGCCGTCGCGCATGGCACGGGCGACGTCGCTGTTGGTGATCCACGCTTTGGTAGTCACACCGTTGCGGGTGCGGGTCGCGGTCGGGCCTTGCGTGACCGGATTGTTGCACTGCGTGACCTCAGGCGCCTGGTCGGTAACTTCACTCGGGACGCCGCAGTCGGACTCGGTCGGCACAGTCACCGACCAGGATGCGGGGTTCCCAACCCCGGGCGGCGATCCGACATCCCGTGAGCCAGAGCTGCTCCGTTCGGACCGACGTTCACGGCCTCACGTGGGGACGACGCCGGCATCAAAATGGACGTCAACGCCCGCCAGGGCCTATACGAGTTCGGCGTACGCATCACATACCTCGACGCCGACCGCCAACTCAACACCTGGGTTGGCACGCCCGACAAACCACTCCGCCTCATCGGCAACTGGAAGGGCGTGTACCGGTTCGGCAGCCCGGTATCGCCCGGCGCACTCCCCGCCGCGCCCGACACCCAGCTTCCCGTCGGACCGCCGGCAGCCGCAACACCGGCGTGCCAGGTACTGAGAAGACGTCGTCGTACGCACAGCCTATGGGTCGATCCCTGCCGATCTCGGCATTGCCGAACGGTCCGGGGTGCCGCATGCTCGGTCAATGATGCCTCATGCCGTACCCACCCGCGATGAGGTGGTGGCCGATCTGCGTCAGGTCCGGGTACTGGGGCTGGTCCGGCTGCGTACGGCTGTGGTACCGGCTCTGGCGGCACTCGCATCCTCGCGGGTCGGCGGCTCTTCTCCCGCGGACCTGGAGGAGATGCTCCGGCAGGCCGTCGCGCTGCTAGACAGCGTCCGGCTGCGGTCGGCGGCAGAGCACACGTTCGGCTTGCTGCCCGGCGACCGCGACAAGGCCGCGCAGGATCGCCGGAAGGCGGCAGCCCGGTCCTACAGCGTGGGTGTCGATCGTTTTCGCAAGCACTATGAGCCCATCGTGCTGGATCAGGTCGCGGAAGTGATAGCACTGTGGCCCGATGTGCTCACCGACACGGGCGTGGCGGAATGGTTGGCCAGCCCGGTGGTCCTGCGGGTGCGGGTCGACGCGGCAGTGCATCTGGTCCAGGTGCACTGCACCTCCATTGACCTGATCCGCGGAGTCGACATCGTGGTTAATCCCACCAACACCTACATGGAGCTGGCGGGCGTCTACAAGAAGTCGGTAGCGGCCACGCTACGGTGGGCCGGGGCCCCAAAGGACGCCGAGGAAGGCATTCTGGTCGACTCGGTCGCCGATGCGCTGCGGGAATGGCGGGTGACGCACGGCGTGACCGGGCAGGTGGTGCCGGGCACGGTCGCCGGCACCTCCGTCGACCCGGCAGCCGAGCTGGCATACCGGCGCATCTATCATGCCGCGATCGCACAACCGCGCGTGGGTACGAACGAATACCACGTGGCGCTGTCGGTCTTGGAGCGAGCAGTTCGAAACGTCTTCGCCCTGGCGCGAGCAGAACGAGACCGGCACGTGCCCTCGCTGTCCTCGATATGCTTTCCGCTGCTGGGCGCAGGACGCGGCGGCCTGGACCCGGCGCAGAGCTTCCTGAGAATCTGGCAGACCGTACAGGAGGAGCTGCGCGGCGACGGCGATTGGCAGATTCACTTTGCGGCAGTCCATCCAAGAGAGGCGGACCTGATCAAACGCGGGCTCTCCAGCGCGGCTTGACCCGTCATGCGGAATCGGGACCATTCCTGGGCGGGTCCTGGACATCGGGTGCCACGACATATCGCTAGGACTGCTGGGCTGACTAGCCTCGCCTCATGGCTGACATGTCGATGCGTGGCCAGGACCTCAGGGACGAACTGATTCGCTGCCGCCGTGGGCGAGCTCTGCTCGCCTCGGACATAGCCGACCGCGTAGGGCCGCAGTTGCGGCGACTGTGCGGAGTGGCCGATGCCGACTCTCCGGCAGCCCTACGGCGCAAGGTGCACCTGCGCCTGATGACGCTGACCGAATCCATGCCCGAGGACATGCGGCAGTTGCTGCTCGCGTCTTTCAGCCTGCCGCCCGGGCCACAGGACCCCTTCCTGAAGGATCGTCTGTCCAAAGTCTCCTCGATGCGCTTCTGTGACAGCAGGACGGTGCGCAGACGTGCCGACGAGGCGTTAAGCCTGCTAGCCGACCTCGCCGACACCACGGACGAAAGCATGCCCCGGTCGGATCCGGATGCGGCTGACTGGGTGCTGGACGCGGTCGAGGCCGTGGTGCGCCTGGACCAGTTAGGGGTCGAGGTCATCGAACGTCGTACCGTCCGCGCCGCCCGGAACGGCCTGGAGCGTATCGAGCTGTCCTTGTGCGTGCCGCCGCACCGCCTGGATTCCGGTCGCGCGGACGGCATCGAACTCGAGCCCTTGCATGGTATGCGGGTACTGGAGATAGAGCGGGTCGGGTTGAGGTTCTTCCGTTGGACGCTGGAGCTACCGCGGCCATTGGAAGTTCAGGAGTGCCACGATGTCGCGGTGCGGATACGTCTCGGGGTCGATCGTCCAATCGCGCCGCACTACGTACTGACGCCACTGCGTCCGTGCCGCAGCTTCCGGCTACTGCTCCAACTGCCGCCCGGTCTGCACGGCGCGCACGTGCAGCGGGTCGATGGGCTGTCCCCGCGGGTCCTGGACGATCCAGTGCCCGTCGGAAGCCGTATCGCGGGCGACCGATTCGGCATGTTCCGGTGCGATTTCACCCATCTGCGACCCGGGCTGGCCTATGGGGCTGCATGGCTGCCGGCCGGATCGGGATGACCGAAACGTTACTCGCTCTCACCGTCAGGGGGACCCGACCGTCGAATACACATGGGACATCTCCTTCCTGTGGTTTCCATCTATCGGTGAACGGCTCTTGCAACTGCACGATCGCATCGATAGACGGGGCGCCACAGGCAAGAAAATGGACAGCACGTCGGATGACAGGTCAATAGCTGCCGGACTGGTAGAAGTGTTGGACAAAAAGTGCCGGGTGCTGGAGTAATCCGGCTCGGCCACCGCGCCTACAACGACCGCCGCGCCGCCCGTTAAGACGATCCGACACCCCTAACGGGGTGTTACTTTACCGATACCCAGCGTTCGCCGGACATTCGAGCGCATGTCGCTTAAGGTCGTGCCGTCTCACAGGAGAGACACACGAAGCCGGCTTCCCCACCATACGAACGGATTATGGAAGGCTCCGGTGATCCCGGTATGACGACAGCCTGCCTGACTCACGAGCTTGCCTCCACAAGCACCGCAAACTGGTATACCAAGCAATTGGCACCGGGCCGTACCAGGGCGTTGCACATCCGTGCACTCGCTGTGCACATCGCGACGACGGGGTTGGTGCCTCTTCACCGCGATGAGGTGCTGGCCAGCGTGAGCCTGCCGCAGTCGACGCTTTACCACCAGTTCGGTCCGTCCGCGGATACCTCATTGCTGCACGCCTGTCGAGACGACATCGGTCGCAGTCAGCAGCCCGGGCCGTTCCAGATCGGTATGGGCCTGGTCGCCGAGGCGAAGGTTTGGAGTTACTGGCCTTTTCGGCAGGGTTGGCTCTTCGAGCTCAGCCGAACCAACCATCACGACCGTCGCCTGGCCGCAGAGACCCTCGTGCGGGTCACGGCCTCCTGGGCGCAGGGACATCCGGCCCTCGCGACTGCGCTGGGGGCCGCACCGCCGATAGCGGTGATCGAGGACCTACTGGTGATCTGCGCTGACGACTCTCTTGTGCCGCGCATCACCTCCTTGCTCGGTGAGGTCGTGCGCCGGGCTGTCGATCCACTCGGCCTCTCCGCGCTGGCAGTGCTCAACGGGGTACGCGGTGAGCTGTTCGCACTGCTCGACGGGGAAGCTATCGACAGCACTCCGAGCGTAGCGGCGCTCATCAATGAATCGTTGGCGCACCTGGCCTGTCGCCTTGGCGACATGCCCGAGGACGAGCGGGACAGGCTGCAGCATCAGCTCTCACCCCAGTTGCGGCTACTGCTCGACCTGCTCGGGGCTCGTGTGCGATGACGGTGGCTGATCAGCGGGAGGAGGCGCAGATGCCCGATTACTTCGTCGCACGTTTGGAGGTCGCCCAGCACCTAGCCGACCGCACGGGCCAAGTTGACGAACTGCTCGTGCTGCTGAACGAGGCGCGTACGGAGCTAGGCGAGGACTGCGTCACAGGCTTCCTCGTCGAATGCACCATCGAGGAGATTCGCAGCAAGTCCCGCAGCGCCGCGGCTTCGGTCACGGCCTGGCGCGAGCTGCACGACCGCGCAGGGCGGCACCTCGAGGACGGCCACACCACCATGATGAGCATCCGGTCGTACGAGGCACGGTATGTGCGTGCGCGAGGAGCTGTCGGCGACCTGGATGAGGGGGTCCGGCTGTACGAGAAGGAACTCGCCCTCCGTACGGAGATCCTCGGCGCTCACAACTACCGCACCTGCATCACCCGCGCGAACCTGGCTGTCGCGCTGCGTGACCGCGGTACCGCCGACGACCTGAAGAGGTCGTTGGGGCTGTTGCGGGAGGAGGTCGCCGCACGGACGGCCATGTGTGGTGCCCACCACGAGTTCACCCAGCAGGCTCGGACGAACCAGGTGCGAACCCTGCTGAGCCTTCACGAAGTGACCCCTGACGGCGATGTTCACGCGACTGAGGCACTGAACCTGGTGTCCTCGCTGATCGGCCAGCACGAGCAGCGGCTCGGCCGCCATCACCGGACGACTCTGACCGCCTACATGCTCCGAGCCCAAGCACTTCGGCTGTGCGGTCGCTCTGCGGAGGCGGCCCGGGACCTTGAGTATGTCCGGGCCGCCATTCACAACTGGGGCATCGACGTGGAGCCGGCCTGGCCGACGCTATGAGACTCAGCCAGTGGCTGCGGCCTAACGTGGCGGCTCTACCCGCATCCGGTAGGCGCGCAGCCGATCGTTAAGCCACTCGATACCGTCCGGTGAGTAGAGCGGACGCGTATGGCTGTGCAGGACCGCCAGGGTACCCGCGAGGCAGCGGTCGCCGAAGAGTACGAACGCCGAGGTGGGGCGATGGCGGTTCGACTGCCAGGCCAGACCCTGCGCCGTATCACTGGCTTGACGCAGCCAGCGCGCCCACGCCCGGGTCTGCCCGTAGTGGCTGGGATCAGTGTTCACCAGCCACTCGTCCTGACCCACTGCCGCGAGGTCCAGTGTCGACCGCAGCGACACCAGGCGCAGCTCGCGGGTCGTGACCAGCGCAGACAGGCAGCGGCCAGCCACCGACGCGTAAGCGAGCAGGCGGTCCCCGTCGCTGTTGGGCCATAGGTCCCTGGCCAGTACCTCGCTCAGCGCCGCCTCCTCGGAGCCGGCGAGGTAGAGGAAGTCGTATGGGTCATCCGGCGTGCTGTCAAAACGGGATCCGCCAAAATGCGGATCCGCTCGGCTGGGGTTGAATGCATCGGAGCTCCATCGATCCTCGTGCACCCGCCAGACCATCGTCCCGGACGGCAGCAGGAAGTGACGAGGCAGGACCGGACCGGTTGGTGGTGGGCTGGCCGGCATGTCACACCCTCTCGCTGACGGCCCGAGCGGCAGCGACCAGCTCGGCGTCGTAGTTGCGTCCGATCAGGCTGACTGGACGGCAGTTCAGCCAGCCGTTGGTGGTGAGCCACCAGAAGGTGGCTCCCCAGGGATCGCGGTCGGCGAGCAGGAGTCGGTTCACCTGCTGCACCACCGGCCACACCTGCTGCGACCCGGTGAACTGGAAGTCGGGTATACGCCCGTGCGGACCCGACGGCAGCACGATCACTCCCTGCGGCGCCGGCAGCTCCGCCTGACCCTCGTGGGCTGGTTCGGCTAGCAGGCGCTCCCGGACCCGGGCGCCAATGTCGTCCACCGCGACGGTGGATTCGAAGAGAAGTTCCGCCAGGGTTCGCAGCGCTTCGTCCAGCGCCGTGGTCACTGCCGCGCTGCTCAGGTCAGTGTCGTCGTCAGCCGCCGCGCGCCGCACCGGATGTTCAGCCGGCAGTTGCCTGATGAAGAACACCATCAGGCGTTGCAGCCCCCGCATCCGCCCCTCCGCCGGGTCCGCGGAGGGCACGCGCACCGCCGCGACCAGATCCCGCAGCTCGGCGCGGGCGGAGCCGGTCAGCCGCACCACGACGTCGACCGCGTACTCCTCCAGTACTCGTATCACGTTCTCTACTGCCATGATCTTCCTCCGGTCAGGCGCCTTGCAGAATGAATCCGGCCCATGATTCGGGATGTTCAAGATCGCCAAGCCCTTGGCCACTCCCGGCCAGGACGACCTCATCCCACAACGCGTCGGGCATCCGGGGCAGGCGGCGGCGGGCCGGATCAGCCATCCAGCGCTGTGCCTGGTGGAGTGCCCGCCGCACTCCCGGGCGGTCGGTCACGGGCGCTTCACGCAGGAAGGCGTGCAGGGCGTACGTGAATATCGCCGTGCGCACCTCCTGTACCTTCCAGCGTGTTCCCACCGCCGCACCGGCCCCCGCGGCCATGAAGGCGTTCGCCAGCGTCAGCGCCTCGTTCGGGTCGGTGGCGGTCAGGTCGCTCGTGCACGCGCTGAGGATGACCAACCCGCCAGGAGCAGACCGGGCCGCCCTTCCGGCCTGATGCAGGATCGCCGCCATCGACAACTGCTGGCCGTCGGCTAGGTCCAGATAGGAACCAGTCGCCGAGTCCACCACCTTCGCATGGCAGCCCAGATGCAGCAGCGAGGCTGCCCCGGCGGCACCGGGCATGTGCGCCAGCACCTGCGCTGCGGTACCGCGGCCCGCAACGGTGCAGGCAAACTGGCCGTACATCACCGCATCGGGGTACCAGGCGTCGCGGATCCCCTCGATCGCCAACGGCACGTAGATCAGGTCGCCCCCCGGGTTGCCCACAAGAACCGGCTGGGTACCGAGTTCCAACAGCTCCCGCCGTGACGCGTCACACAGCTGACGACAGGACGCCGCGAAGGTGATCTCCGCCCGTGCGATGGCGTATCCGCCGGACGAACGAGCAGCGTGCCAGGGAACTGCCGCCAGCGTGCCGCAGGGGACCAGGACCACAGCGGGCTGTACCCGCCCGGTGAGCTCGCAGACGGCCGACAGCACGGGCTCCATCACCGTCGGCCACGCCCAGTCGCACAGCTCACCCAGCGCCTCACGCCACCGCCGACGAGCCGCTCTGCCGTCTTGCGCCGTGCGGACGGCAGCTTCCGCTTCGCCGTACGCGGTCAAGGTGCTGGCCTCGCGCAGGCCTTCCAGATCGACACGTACCGGGTCGTCGCCAGCGCATTGGACCATCGCGAATCCCGCCTGGCCGTCGTGCTCAGGGACCAGGTACACCAGCGCGTCGGCGCGGCAAGAGGCCAGCGCGGCCGCCCGTTCGACCGCGGTGGGAACGGAACGGAGGACCGACTCCTTCATCAACGCCGACACGACCTTCAGCCGGATGCCCGAGGGCGGCTGGGCCTGCAGCCGGGCAGCTGCGGCCAGATGTGACGCATCGAGGCGAGGATCGCGCTGCGCGGCGGACGCTTGGAAGCCGTCCCACTGCGGCTCTGCCTGGCGCCGCTCGGCCAGCCACTGTTCGGCAAGGTCAGGGTGGCCATACCGGCGCAGCAGCTCCGGCACCTCCACGGCCACGGTGGTTGCGTACAGCACCAGGCCGCGACCGAGTTCGAGGGCCTCGACCGCGTCAGTGGGAAGCGGGGGGTCAAGCTCCCCACACCAACGGGCGATCTCGTACGCCCGCTCGGCCGCACCGCGCGCGGCCAGCAGACCGTCCTGAGTTCCGGACTGCAGCAGTACCTCGTCGGTACGGGCGCGCAGCTCCTCCAGTCCGAACACCACCGCCGACCGCCGGTCCTCGCCCAGTCGCGCGTTGCGGTTCCAGTACGCCCGCGACAACTGCCTCAGCAAAGCTGCCGTGGCCGCGTGGCCGGCCTGCTCGCCGCTGAAGAAGTAGGCCAGTTCGAGCTGCTCGATCGCCTCATCGAGATCGGCCGCCGAACCGGTGACCGCCGCTCGCAGCTCGTACCCGAAAGCCAGGCCGCAGAGGTTTCGGCACATACTCCAGCCGGGCATCCCCGGCTGTTCGACGGAAGCATGGAGCAGATCGATACCACGCGTGAACAGAGCGGGCCTCTGCTCACAGTCGCCGGCGAGCAGGGCCTGGGCGAGGTGGGCCAGCCCAGCCCGGGCCAGCGTCGCGGACCGTTCCGACGCCGGTCCTGGTTCCACCAGAGCGACCTCGGCCAGCAGGCGGCAGCCTTCGGCCAGGCGGTCCAGGTCGACGGACTCGCCGTCGACAGCGAGGGCGAACAGGCCCAGCCCCAGCCCCGACATCGCGCGCCCCCGCGCCATGTTGCCCGGCGGCAGCGAGCCGACGACGTGGCGAAGTTCGTCGACTGTCCCGGCCAGGTCGACCTCCCCGGGCAGGCGCAGCGCCCGCAGCACCCGGCTGTACGCCGCCAGCCCCTGGAGCGTGGTCGTCCCCCAGTCGTCACTGCCGCGAGACCGGCTCTCCGCTAGAGCCGCGTTCAGTCTCTCCATCCCGGAGTCGAGATCCTCCAGCGCACCGTGGAGCTGGTACCGGTCGAGGATCGCCGCGCCGAGGGTTGCCTGCACCGTGGGAGCCAGCTCGTCGCCGGGCGGGAGTGCGGCCGCCGCCGCGGTCATCTCGTCGATTGCCGCCGCCATGTCCGCGTAGCGGGTGGTGCGTACGGCGTGCAGCATACGTGCCATGCCGACGAGAAACCGGTCGCGGCCCGCCTGCACCGGATCGGTGCCCGTCTTGCTCGCGACCTGGGCTGCGAGTGCCATCGCCTGATCGACGTCGGCATCGCTCGCGTCCACAGCGGCGTGGCTGACCATGGCACCAGCCAGGCTGCGCAGCATGTGGTCGTAGAGCAGGTGTCCCTCCTCGACCTCGGCGAAGCCGTCGGCGAAGGCCGCCACGGCCGCTTCGATGTCGGGGCCCGTCCCGCTCCGCATCGCCTGCCGCATCAGCGCTTCCGCCAGCTCGGACTGAAGGAGCACCCGCATGGCGTGCCCCGGCGGAAGACCCAATACCGCAGCCGACAGCGTCTCGGTCAGCTCCTCGTGAGCCGGTAACCGCGACGGCTGGCGGATCTGGGCGAGAACGGCCAGGGCCGCGAGTTCGTCACGTCCAGGCCCGGCCCAGTTCTCGGCGAGGCGGCTCACCGAGTCTCCGACGGGGGCCTGCTCGTCGTCGAGCATCAAGGCCGCCAGGCCGCGCAGGCCGTCTGCGAAGTCCGCCAGCTCTGGCGGCATAACCTCATCGGTCGGTTGAGTCAGAATTGTCAATGCCTCCCGGACCCGCGCATCGCGTACACCGTCGGTCATGGCCATCGCCAAGTCGTGCAGTGCGGCGTTGTCGACCAGGTGCCCGGAGCGGGCGTTGACGGCGAGGTCGCGCAGCGGAGCCAGCGCGCCGGTAGGAAACGAGCTGATCAGCAGCACCAGGGCTCTCATGACCTGGCCGCCGGGGAAACCCGGTCCTGCCTCGGCAAGCAGCACGAGCGCGCGGTCGCGGTCGTCGGCGCGCCCGCTTCCCGTCAGATACCGCAGCGCCAGCAGCGTGCCCAGCCGCCCGGTGACCGCCGCCCGGCGCGGGTGGGTCGCCGGCAGCTGCGCCTCTGCCCAGCTCATCGCTGGCAGAATGGCGTCGAGGAGTGGGCTGGTATCGGCGGCCGCCGCGAGCCGGTCGCCGCCCAGCAGTTCCCACCCTCGGTCGGCGACGGCGATGGCGTCTTCGGCCCGGCCGGATTCCTGCCGTGCCGCCAGCTCCCGCGTGAACAGCTCGAGCTCGCCTTCGATCGGAGTCATTCCAGGTCCGTCCTTTCGAAGATCTGGATGGTGATGACGCAGGTTTCGCCCAATCGCAGCTCGGCGCCGTCGCTGACCGGGTGGGCCACCTTCTCGACGATCTCCCGTCCATTGACATAGGTGCCGTTGCTGTAGCCGCGCGGGGGCATCAGCGGACGCACCGTGACGGTTCCGTCTGCAGCGACCTCGACGATCGCGTGTCGACCGTGGACGGTGCCGTGCTTGCCGATGAAATCGGTGTTCTCGGTCCAGGTGGGATCTCGCCCGAGTCGTACGGTAGTGCCGCGCTCGGCGGTGAGTAGACCGCCGTCACCGCTGCGCAGCGCGAGCGCGGGGACGGCGACGGGCGAAAGGCAGTCCGGGCACGTATCAACCGCGGCATCGGGATACGGCCGGCGGCATCGCCAGCAGGAACCGCTCTCCGATGGTGCGTGCGACGGGGGCGCTGGCTCGGGCGCCGGGTCGCCCACACCGCGGGACTCTTTCGCCCGGACCAGCTTCTCCGTGTTGTGGTTCGGGCACCGCTGGCCCGTCGGCTGAGTGAACTCTTCCCCGTCTACCGGGCAGACCCAGCTCATGCCGGCGCCGATCCGGGCCGGAACCGCAGCTGCAGGGTGGCGATACGGTTTGCGTCGCGACCGATGGAGTCGACCACCACTACGCCGTCGGCGGTCTCCTCCCGGTCGAACAGCGCCCGCGCCAGCGGGTTGATCAGATTCGCCTCCAGCGCGTTGCCGATGCCACGGCCCCCGTTAAGCGGGTCCGCGATGCACTGCTCGAGCAGCTGCGCGCGCGCTTGGTCGCTGAGCTCGAGCCGCAGTCGGTGCTCGTACGCCAGGCGGGTCCCGATGTTCCCCAGTTGCAGGTCGAAGATTTGGATGGCGGTCCGCTCGTCGATGAAGTCGAAGACCACGATGTTGTCGCCGAAGCGGTTGAGCAGCTCCGGGCGGCCCAGCTTCAGCCTGAAGTGGTCGCGGATCGCCGCGAGCACCCGCTTCTCTAGCTCCTCGGGGCCGTCGCTGGGGTCCACCAGCAACACCGGCTCCTTGGTGTGCTCGTCGTGGTGCACGACGCCGAGATTCGAGGTGAAGATGAGCACACACTCGGAGAAGTGGGTAGTCTCGCCGTGGCCGTCGGTAAGTCGGCCGTCCTCCAGGATCTGCAGGAACCGGTCCATCAGCCGCGGGTGCGCCTTCTCGATCTCGTCGAAGAGCACGACCTGGAACGGCCGCTCCCGTACCGCCGTGGTGAGCTCGCCGCCCTGGTCGTAGCCGACATACCCGGGCGGGGCGCCGGTCAGCCGGTCCACGGCCTGCTCAGCAGCGAATTCGCTCATGTCGAACCGCAGGTAGGCGTTCTGATCGCCGAAGAGCAGGCCGGCGACGCTCTTTGCCAGTTCGGTCTTGCCGACGCCGGTGGGACCGGCGAAGAAGATGACCCCGCGTGGCCGGTTGACCGCGCTCGGCGCCTGAGCGCCGGACAGGCCGAGCGCCGCGCGCTTGAGGATGTCCAGGGTCCGGTTGACGGCCCGGGGCTGCCCCAGCACCCGCTTCTGGATCATCTCCTGCCCGTCCTGGATCTGGCGGCGCATGACCGCCCGCCGCCAGGGGTTCTCGTCGACACCCAGTTTGTAGATCCGGATCGCGTCGGTGATCTCGGCGAAGGAGAGGCCCCGATCCTGCGCCAGCGTGCTGATCTCCTCCATCGCGCGCAGGGTCAGCCCGTCGGTGCTGTCGGCGAACGCCTTGACCCGGTGGTTGTCCGGATGGTCGGCGGGCAGGCGGTGCAGGTCTTCCTGGACACGGAACACCTCGTAGGCGAGGTTCGCCGCCGCCGAACCGCGGACGTCCAGCATCGGCTTGGGGACAGCCACGTCACGGACGCGCTCGCTGCCGTTGGTGAACCACCCCGGCAGATCGTGCTCCTTGTCCACGAGCCAGATCACGGGGTTGAAAAGCCGGAACGGTCGTCGGCCGCCGCCGGAGACGGGCACCGCCAGCTCTGCGGCCTTGAGGCAGTACAGGAAGAACTCGTGCTCTTGCACCGTCAGCGAGGCAGGGGTGGCGGAGATCCGCGAGGCCAGGTCGATCAGCAGCGCGGCGCGCACGCAAGGTGTGGTCGCCCGCGAGTCCAACGCACCCTCGGTCGCGTTCCGCCCCGGCGGCGGGGCACCGGTGATGGCGGCGAGGTGGGCGCGCATCTGCTCCCACCGGGGTCGGGTCCCCAGCACCCCGGGGAGCAGTCTCTCCGCGGCTTGACGCGCCGCGTCGTCGTCGGGCGGGAAGACATCGAATCCGGCGACCGGGTCGAACGTGATCAGGCAGGCGTAGCCGCTGAGCCGCAGGCGCTCCCAGAGCACCTCCTTCATCGGCAGCAGGTGACACGGCAGCTGCCGCACGTGCCCCGGAAGGTCGGGACTCGCGGGAGCGGGTACGGCGTACTGGTCGTGCACGTTGCCATGCACGACGAACTGCGCATGGACGGCGAGGGTGCCCTCGATCTCCCGGCTGAACGCCGGCCATGCGGTAACGGTGTAGTCGACGCTGTTCGGTTTCATCGGCCGGCCTCCCGGTGCGGCTGTGCCTGCATGGCCTGTAGGGTCGCGCTGGCGCTTGTGTTCTGACGCGATGCGGGCTGCTCGCCGACGATCGGGATGATGCTTTCGGGACCACCGGTGCTGGTCTTCTCTCCGGCAAGGCCGATGTTGGTGAGGGCCTGGCTGAGCGCGGCGGCCTGGTTCTGGAGGAACTCGCAGTGCAGGTGATCCAGTAGCTCGCCCTGGGTGCCCTGCTCGCCGTGCGCCCGGAGCAACTGCCAGTCGATCTTGTTCTGCCCGATACGCAACGTGATCTCGTCGGTGCCGAGGTCGCCGTGGCCCAACCGCAGGGAGTCGAGCTCGCCATCCAGGTCACGAATCTCGCCCTTGATGTCGTAGCTGTTCTCCAGGAGGAACTCCTGGACCCGTTCGAACATGAACGCCCGCTGCGCCTGCCGGCCGGCGCGGTCGATCAGCACCTCGGCGCGGCTGCGCAGCCCTTGGTCCAGGCGCTCGTCACCCCTGGCCACCCGCTCCAGGTCGGCTACAGTCTGGGCGTCAGCTGGACGGAAGGCGCGCACGATCGGCTCGGCCATCAGCAGGTCCAGGTACCGCAGGGCGAACTGCCGCTCCTCGGCGTGCAGCAGCGTGGCCTCGTTCGCCTCGTCGACCATGATCCTCAGCTGGTCGACCTCCAGTTTGGCCACGCCCAACTGCGGCGCGTCGAGCGCTCGTGCCGCCTGCGCGGTGATCGCCGTATAGGTGTCGGCGGCCATGCCGGGCGCCAGCTTGCGCAGGAGGTCGTCGACCAGCTTGGACACGGCGTTGCTGGCGCGAGCGGGGACGGCGCCGGTCGCGGGGATGACCTCGGGCTGGTCGATCAGCAGCGTGCCGCTGTACCGCTCGTCGAGCTGGGCGAGTCGTTCAAGCTCCACTCCGCTGAGCGGGGCGGCCTCACGCCGGCGAGACAGCGCGGCCCGCTCCGCTGCCAGCACGATCTGACGGGACGCGGCGACGGCCTCGTCGGCAGCGTGGCACCAGTCCCGCACCTGGCACAGGTTCTTGCCGGCCAGGTCCAGCGGCGGAGGCAGCGGCACGTCGACGCCGGCCCGCGCTGCCTGTCCGGCCAGGGTGCGCAGCCGCGAGTTGCGCCAGGCGCTGGCGGCCACGGCAGCCTGCCAGTCCCGGGCGATCTCCATCACGGCGATCCGGTCTTCCTCCTTGCGTTTCATCGCCTCGTCGAGCCGGATCAGCGCCTCGGCGCCGGCCTGCGCCCCCGCCACCGCGGCGCGGGCGAGCAGGAAGGCGGCCGCTCCTGCCGCGACCACGGCGGCCGCCCCCGTGGCGGCGGCTACCAGTGTCTTGCCCGTGAGAGCGGCCACAGGCGCCACCGACACGTGTGGTGCCGCCGCGACCGCTACTACTCCAGTGCTCATTCGTCCATTCCTTCCGGTTGTGTCGTCGGTTCCGTGCCGAGTCGCTCGTCGGCGGTGTCGGGCCATCCCGTGGTCTCCGACCAGCTGCCCTCCTCCGCCATCAGGTGCCGCTGCCGCTCCGACTGCCACCTCCGGAAGCGCCGCCAGGTCCAGGTCAGGTGAGCGATGAGGGCAACGGCGGGCAGCATCACCGGCAGCCACGCGGCGCTGACCACCAGCACGGCGTACGCGGCGAGCAGCGCGAGCACGATGACTCCGCCACGCCGCTGTACCGGCCGAGCCGCGGCGGCTCCGGACGCGACCATCCGCCGCAGGAGCGAGTAGGTCTCGCAGTACGGGCCGCCGATGATGCCGGCCATGGCCGTCTCGGTCGCGCCCACGACCAGCAGGACGATCGCGAGCATTCCCCAGCCGAGGATGGTCGCCCTCTGGTCGGCCCAGCCGATCAGCCCTGCGCCGACGAGGGCGGCGACCCAGAACACGGCCGAGAACGTCACGCCGACGACCGCCCAGCCGGCCGATTCGAGCCGGCTGTACTCGCGCATGAGGCCGTACACCGACGCGACCTTGGCCGCTGCCTCGGCCGCGTCGGCCCGAGCGACCTGTTCGCGCCACTCATCGCTCGCGGCGTTCTTGGCGCAGGTGATGAGCAGGCTGGCTGCCAGCTGCTCCAGCGGATCCGGCGAGTCGGCGAGCTGCTCGAACCAGGGCAGGCGTACCGTCCTGGCCCGATCCTCCGGTGGATAGACGCTGTCCCGCCTGGCCTGGAGGTCCTTGCGTAGCCAGCTCTGTGCCCCGAGCCGGTCTACGGTCAGCCACAGCAGCATGGACCGCACCAGGCCCGAGTCCTCGCCGCGCAGGTCGGAAGCCGCGCCCCTGTGCTGCGGTTCGAGATTGACGATCACGCGCATCCAGTCCTGCGCGAGGCTGCGCCACCGGTCGTCGATGGCGGTCAGATCCTGGCCGCCGCGCCTGGTCGACAGGAGCGGCAGCAGCCGATACCTGTAGAGCTCGGCCACCACCTCACGCTCCAGCCAGCCCTGCCTGCCTTCGAGACGCCCCGCCCGGAAGGCGAGCTGTGCTATCTCCGGCAGTGCCGTGGCGGTGATCGGACGCCCAGGCAGGCGGTAGTGGGACTCGCACAGCGGGTCCAGCAGGGCGATCACCGAGAGCAGCCGCACCGTGCTGGCCTCCTTGCTGCGCTTGATGCGACGCAGCTCCTTGCGCCTGGCGGCGGCCTGGTCGGGCTCCTCCTCGTCGAACTGGCGCAGCCATTCGGTGAACTGCGGCCAGGCCTGAGCCGGCGACTCGAACAGTCGGGTAGCGGACGAGGACCAGTGATTCACCATGTGCGCGGCGAGTCGCCCTCGGTCGTAGTGGTCTGTTCCCAGGAACGGAAGCGGTTTGATGCGCGGGTTCGGCCATACGACCGGGGCGCTCGGGGAGTCGGCTGCGTGTACCGGCGGGCTCTCACCCCGCAACCACGCCTGCACCTGATCGATCCCCCAGCGGTTCTCGTAGTCGAAGGTGAGCAGGCCCTTGCAGAGCAATGCGATGTCCGGATCCTCGACCGCGACTGGGATCGGCAGCCGTGTGATGTGCTTGCGGGCCACCCGTTCGTCATACCGGGCGAGGGGATGTCCGCCGAGGCAGGTCTCCAGCACGGTCATGCCGAGCGCCCACCAGTCGTTGGCGGCGGTGACGATGCGGGCGCTGAGGAACTCGGGCGGGCAGTAGAGCATCGAGCCGGCCTGGTCCGGGCTGAACATCTCACCATCGGGCACGGCTGTGCTGATGCCGAAGTCGGTGATCGCCAGATCCAGCGGGTGCGGCACGCGGACGAGGAGGTTCGCCGGGCGCACATCGCGGTGGACGATCGATAGCTCGTGCGCCGCCGCCAGCGCCGGTGCGATCTGGCCCACCAGGTGCCGGACCTCGTCAGCGGCCAGCCTTCCATCCTTCCGGGGACGGAGCAGGTCAGCAAGGGTGACGGCGGGTGTGAGCGAATCGGGGTCGGTGCCGGGTTCCCGCAACGGGGGCACATACGCCAGCAGCTCGTAGTAGCGCTTGTCGGCGAACCCGGTCTCGTAGACCTGGACGACATGCGGGTGGTGAAGCCGGGGCAGCGCGGCCGCGACCGCCGAATCCGGCTGGTGATCAGGCCGGTAGACCTTGAGCACACGCGCGGCAGTCCGCTCGTCGTGCACAAGGAAGACCTGTGCCTGGTTGGGCTGACTCCGCAGCAGCCGAGCGTCGGGAAAGCGGAGAGCCAGGGCGTGGGGCAACCGGCTAACAGTCCAGGCGTCATCGGTCTCATCGAAGCCTGCGGGCTGCGGCTGGCGGCTCGGGATGAGATCAGTCGGCGCATAGGCGATTGCCGGGTTGTGCCGGGGGCGCCTACCTGGGGTGAGCTCGGTCGGCTCATAGGCAGGTGGCTGATCGTGCCGGAGGCGTCGGCCGACGACCAGCTCGGTCGGTTCGTATGGCGCGACAGCTGGGCCGTCGGGCCGGTCGTCGTCGTCACGCGGACCGTCAGGGGTGCTCATGCAAGCACCCCGTACCGACCTGCACAGCTGCCGGAGACATGCGCTGGAATGCCGTTTCCATAGTTATCGACACCTTCTTGGAATTGCGTTTCCAATAAATCGCACTGAAGCTTGGAAAATATAACCATTGCGCTTTTGCGGGTGCGTGCCACAATACCGTAAAACAGCAAGAGCGCCAGACCTGGCGCCTGGAGGGCGATTCCAAAAATTGCCTGCAGACCTTGGAAAATCACCACGTATGTAGATTTCGGACAGTGTCGAACGGCGTTATTAGAGCATGCGTCCGAACCCCGACGGAAGCGGAATTCAATGCCTAAGAGCGAGCCCATTCGCAGTGAATTCAGAATTGCTGAGCTATGGTCGCGGGAACGAATGTTCGCCCGCGTCAACGGCGCGCGGGACGGTGCCCTGGGCCTGCACTGCCCTGTTTCCGACCATCGGCGGCTGAGCCTGGCCCAGCGCAGGTTCGGGCTGGGCCTCCGGGAAATCCCGGCCGGCCCCTCGAACGAGGTGGTCGGCACCGCCTGGACGCCATTCGTAGGCGAGCGGCACAGCGTCGCCTACGCGACGTCCAGCCAGATGCTGTCCTGGCTGACCGAGCAGAGCCGCCCGCTGGTCCTGCGCTTATACGCCCATGCGCAGACGCTGGTGTATGAGCACGCCCGGCCGGATGGCGCCAGCGCCGCGGCCCGCGGCCGGTTCAACGCCGCCCTCACCGACTGGCGCTCCAGGGTGCAGGGCTGCCGCGAGCGGGCGGAGGCAGCAGTGAAGCATGCCGACCTGTACGTCGACTGGTACTGGCAGGCGCTGATGCGCAACCACCTGAGCCGAGTGGCCGACCGCTGGCGTTGCCAGGGCCTGCGCCCGCCGCGAGCGGTATTAGAGCCGGTCTGGACCAAGCCCGGCACGTACTTCCTGCTGCGGTTCGGCCTGGACGACGACGAGGCGTCGTCGAAGGCCGCCCGGATCTTCCTGCAAGCCCTAGACATCATCGGCGAACCACTGGACCACCGGCCCACGCCCGACGAACCGGAGGGCGGCACTCCGCTGTCCTCGGATGACGAACGGAGATGATCATGAAGTTTGGTATCCGCGCCACGGCGCTGCTCACAGCGGTGGCGGCGCTCCTCGGCGGCTGCGCCTGGCTCGACGACCTGGCGGACATAGGCAGACTCAACGGCGCGTGCGGGATCGCGGTGGACGGCTCCGGGTCGGCGAACGCGAGCAGCAGGGGGTTTGATGCGATGAAGGAGGCTCACAACACCGTCGAGAAGTTCCTCGATCAGGCGGGGTGCCGGTACGTCACCTTCGCGCCCATTTCGACCGCGCCCGAGAGCATCAAGTGCGGAGCGCCCACTCTCGACCTCGATCCCGACGACAACGGTGCCCAGCTGGACACGGACCAGGTGCGCCCGCAGCTACGCAAGCAGGCCCTCGATTCCGTGGAGGGCCTCTACCAGTGCATCGTCAAAACCCAGGGTGAGCGTTCCACCGACGTGCTCGGTGGGATGCGGCTGCTCATGCGGCAGCGTCCGACTGAGGACGGGGAGTATCGACTCCTGATCATCAGTGATTTCATCGACACCACGCCGCCGGCGCCGATCCTCGGACCGGATCTGGTCACGCCCGCCGGGCGGGGGCGGATCATCGCCTCGATCAGTTCGCGGATTCCCGACCTGAACGGCAGCGATGTAACGCGGGCAGGGTTCGGCAAACTGTTCAGCAACGATTCCACACGGATGCAGGCGCTGGAGGCGTTCTGGCAGGAGGTCGTGGTCAACCGGGGGAAGGCCTCGCGACTGCACGACTTCGGCGCGGCCGGGGGTGCGGCATGACCGACGTCCAGATGGCGCCGCGACCGCGACGCTGGTGGCGGCGCGGCCGGACAGACGCAGACCAGCAGCGCCCGGCGACCTGGTCCCTGTTCGAACCGTCGAGCTGGGTCTGGGCCTGGCGTCAGCGTGCGGCCGCGCGCGAACTGGCCCGCCGCCGAGCGGCGGTGCTGCCGACCGAGGCCGCTCAGCTGCGCTGGCGCAACGCCCTCGTCGGCCGGGCCGAGGCCGCGGCGCTTGCTGACGCGCGGTCAAGCATGTTCGACGAGTGGTCCTTCGGCACCGCCACCTCACTGCCGCCGCACCTCAAGACACTGCGGCGGTTCGCCGCACAGGACGTGGCGGCCGCCCGGCTGGCGCTGGCCGATCTGGCGCAGTTCGAGCGGGACCACTTCCACGTCCGGACTTCAGACGAGGCGGTGTTGCGGAGCCGGCTGGAACTCGTCACGCAGCTGCGCGACGAGTCCGCGACGATGTCGCGGCGTGCCATCGTACGACTGGACCGGCTAGCCAACCGCCAGGCCTGGCGACGCGAGGTCTTCCGCTTCTTCGGGCGGTCCCGTCAGGACCCGAGCACAGCGCGGGTGCTGGCAGATCGGGACCTGAACCCGGAGCCGGTTGAAGGCACGATCGGCCGGCTAGGCCTTGATCCCATGCCGGAGAGGGTGCCTTGGGAGGGTGCGCAGGCTCCGGTCATCGGCAAGGCCTTCCGGGCGCTAACCCTGCTCGGTCTCATACTGGTAGAGCTGCCCATCACCTTCCGGGTATTCCAGCAGTTCCATGGAAGAACCGGCATCGACCTGGTCATGACCGCGATGATCGCATTGCCGGTCGCGTGTGCCATGATCCTGCTGCCGCATTTCACGGGCCGGTTCTACCGCTATCGGCATGCGACTGGCCGGGAATGGTTCGCCATCTCGCTGTGCGCTGTACTCATTGTTCCGTGGGCGGTCGTGGCCTGGTGGCTGGGTAGCCTTCGGGCCGCCATCATCGCGATGCCTCCTGCTCCCGGCCAGGTACATTACCCGACTGTCATCGAGCGAATGGGCGTCGGCGAATCGACCATCGCCGCGATCTTCATCTCGATGATGTTCATCACCGGCGGGCTGGGGCTGCTACTCGGCCTGGCTCGTACCCATCCGCTGCAGGACGCGTTCGGGCGGGCCAACCGGGAACGGCACCGACTGGAACGCAGGCTGGCACGGATCCGCCCTGTGATCGCCACTGGGCAGCCGCCTAGTGATGAGGAGCTGCGGGAGCGCGCGGACCGTCGATGCGAGGCCATCGAGGCCGGCTATGCGGCAGCCGAGCATGCCTACCTGGGCAGGCTTGCACGCGCCCTGGGCAATCCGGCGGCGACCGAGTCCATCGCGCGGTTGTCGGACCAGGTCGCCAACCAGCGTGAGAATCCCCAGGAGGAGCTGGTATGACTCACGTGCTGCGGGTCAGTCGGGTCCGCTACCCGGTGGAGGTGCTGGGACCTGGCCGAAGGCTGGGTGTCTGGGTCCAGGGCTGTCCGCTGTCCTGCCACGGCTGCATGGCCCGCGACACCTGGGACCCCACTTCGGGCACCGAGGTAGCCGTAGCCGACCTGGTCGAGGTGTGGCGCCGACGGCTGGCAGACGGTGCCTGTGGCTTGACCGTCAGCGGTGGAGAGCCACTCGCCCAGCCGGAGAGCCTCGGGGAGTTCCTGAGCGGGGTCGCCGCACTGCGCGACCCCGCCCGGCAGCCGGTCGCCGACATCATGGTCTACACCGGCTATGAGCGCGACGATCTTTCCGAGGTGCAGCTGGCCGCCCTGCGCCACGCCGACGTCGTGGTCACCGGCCGGTACGACGCCGCGAAGCCGACCCGCCTGATCTGGCGTGGTTCGTCGAACCAGACGTTCTGGCTGCGGACAGATCTCGGGCGGGAGCGGTTCGCGGCCTTCGTGGACGCGGCGCCGGAGCAGACCCCGCTACAGGTGACGGTGGAGGACGACGGTCGAGTTTGGCTGATCGGGGTGCCGCGCCATCGAGACCTGGCAAGGCTAGAGCGCTGGTTGCGCGCCAGTGGCATGACAGTCGAGGCAGCCAGCTGGCGGAACTGGTCGTGAGTGCGGCCTCGCGGCGGCGGTGACCGTCCGCTACCGCGAGGCCACCACTACCGGAGAACAGGTCAACCACAGTGAGATGCGAGCTTGTGGATTGCATTGAGCCAACGACATTGCCGATGGCCGCGCGTCTTGGATTCGCACTCGTAGCCATCATTGACGATCCAGACGCGAACGATCCGGGTTGACCCGCCGCAACATCGAAGGACATCTGCAGTTGGACCGATCCATCAGGCGCGTGACCGGGTAACGCTTCTCCGCCCAAAGCTAGCGAGTCAGTTTGGGCTACCAGAGTAGACGCGGTCGGTCGACCAATCAGTGCGAGCGACAGACGGCCGACCGCGATCGGCATGTCCGATCCGTCACCATAATACGAGGCAATAAAGATGCTTCCGTCAGCGTTCTCGCAAAGTTCATTGACCGACCCTCGCAGGCAAAGGCGAGGGCATCGCCGACTGCCTCCGGCACGTCGACCGGAGCCTCGTCGTCAACAACCAGGCGCAGACGGCGGCCGCGTAGCGTTCTCCGCGCAAAACGACGTAGCTCCGCCGCATCTGAAACATCGCCACTCATTGGCACTACCGTCATGGTGGCCACCTCCAAACGCAGCCCACCTCGGCAAAACGAAAGAAACGCAAGGTCGCGTAATGAACTGCCGTTGTGGTGAACAGCCCGCAACTACAGGCAGTTACCAACAGAGATCGGCAATCAGCAGGCGACAGGCCGGAAGACGGCAACTTACCGCGACGTCGCAACTACAGAGGAGTGTTAACGATGTTCAAGTGTACTTGAACATCGTTACGCGAGAATGCGCACCTGTGCGATTCTGTGGTGTCCGAGGGGGGACTTGAACCCCCACGCCCTATACGGGCACTAGCACCTCAAGCTAGCGCGTCTGCCATTCCGCCACCCGGACCGGTGGTGTCCGACCTCCCCGTCCACCAGCCCGCATTTCCGCTGGTGTCCGGCGTCAGCCGCACGAGCCATAACTGTACACGGCCAGGGTTGATCACGCACATCGGGTTACCACCCGGCTATCGTCCCACCCGTGACAGCCGACATCTGGGTAGTCGCCGGCCCACCCGGCGCAGGCAAGTCCACCATCGCCGACCTGCTCCTCAAGGCCCTCACCCCCACCCCCGCCCACCTGGACAAGGACGTCCTCTACGGCGGCTTCGTGGCCGCCACCCTCGAGGCGGCAGGCCGCCCCTTCAGCGAGCGCGAAGGCCCCTGGTACGACGCCCACATCAAGATCCACGAGTACGCCGGCATGACCGCCACCGCCCGAGCCATCCGCTCCCACGGCTGCCCCGTCCTCCTCGACGGCCCCTTCACCGGCCAGATCCACAACCCCGACCACTGGACCACCTGGGTAAAGGACCTCGGCGGCGACCCCGTCCACCTGGTCTGGGTACGCACCGACCCCGCCACCCTGCACGCCCGGATAACCGCCCGCGCCCTCCCCCGCGACGCCAAGAAGCTCGCCGAGTTCGACACCTACCTCACCAACATCCGCGCAGGCGTCGAACCCCTTGTCCCCCACCTGACCATCGACAACCGCCTCGGCGCGCCTCCGCTCGACCAACAGTTAGCGAACCTGCTCGGCTGAAGAGGTCCGCTACCTGCCGACGCCAGCCACAGCGCCGCGAGCCGCAGCATCGGTCAACCAGGAGAAGTGACTACGCGCCGATCAGGCAAAGTGTGAAGTTAGCTTTTGTCCGATTCTGCGCAACGCGCCCCTCTGATCCCACCGCCGCGACAACCCGTAGCGCCGAGGCCGAAACACCTACGGAACAGCCGGGATCTCGATCAGCTCGCCGCCGAGCGCGTCCCGCACCTTCACCAGCCAGGCCCGGCCCTCTGCCGGGCCCATCACCGACCAGTTCGCCCCGACCACGCCGTTCGAGCCGTACGTACTCTGCGCGGGCCTGTCGAAGATCCGCTGGACAGACGACTTCGCATCCTCACCACTGGCATACACCGACACGTTCAGCTCGAACTCGTCCGGCGTCCTGCAGAAGGCACTCTCCCGCGCCCGTACGTCGTAATCCTCGACGGCGATCATCTCGTACCCGGCGCAGGCGATACCGGCTGCGCGGATGTCGTCGATGAGCGCGGCAGCGGTGTCGTACGTCTTCGGCGGTACTCCCGCCTTGTCTCCGTCGGACGTACTGCTGCAGGCGGCCAGACCGACGAGCACGGCCAAGGCGAGGACGGCGGCACGGATGCGCATCGACTGCTCCGGTTGATCGGGGTGACGGACCTGGCCACGGTACGGCACGGCCTCACCTCGCCGGCACCCGTCCGCGGGAGGCGACGGCCGTCGACGCACCGGCTAGGCAGCCATCCGCTCCAGGTACGCCTGCGTCTCCGCATCGGTCGAGTACATGATCACCCCGCGCATGCCCCGGGTCAGCAGTACCCGGTACGTGTTGCGGATCAGCTCCGTGAACCGGCTCCCGTCCGCCTTCTTCACCGCCGGGTCCTTGCAGTACTGCGGCCGGGCCACCCACCCGTCCCCCCGCCGCACGAAGTCCGGCCCGAAGATCACCCCGGCCCAGTCGTACTCGAACCCCTGCGCCGTGTAGACGCACCCCACCTGCCCGAACCCGCGCTCGTCAGAGGCCCAGAAGTACGACTCCGGCGCATCCGGCACCCGCTGCTCCGGCTTGACGTTCCACGGCCGCGCCCAGTCCCCGACCACCACGTCGTCGACCAGCACCTTCCGGTCCCCCACCTGCCGCGGATCACTCCACGGCCAGCAGTACCCGGCCGCGATCCGCGCCGTCCCCGAGTGCTCCTCCCGCCGCGCCACCAGCCACGCCTCCAGCTCCGCCGGCGTCCGCGCCGTACGCACCACGAAGTGCTCGTCGTCCCGCGTCACCAGCTTCGACCAGGGCATCGGCGGATCCCGCCGCAGCCCGAGCAGCCGCGCCACCCACGCGTCGTAGAACTCCGACCCGCCGCACCGGTACTGCCCGTCGAGCCGCACCACCTCGACCCGGCAGCCCAGCCCCTCGGCCGCGTGCCGGATCGCCGACTCCGACCCCATCTCCCCCGGCCGCACGATCTGCTTCTCGTCGAGCAGGAACACCGGCACCCGCGCCACGTCGATCAGCTCTTCGATCTGCCGCCGGGCCGCGAGCCGCTTGTCCTTCGGCGTGTACCGGTTGACGCTGGTCTCCCGCAGCCGGTGCGCCTCGTCGCAGATGACCACGTCCAGTGACCTGGGCGGCGCGTCGATGAAGTTGTTGAAGTACTTGAACAGGCCCTGCACCTGCGTACTGCGCGTCCCCGCGACCTTGCGCATGGTGTTGGTGAACGCGCTCGACCCGGTGGCGTGCAGCACCCGGTGCCCCTGCCGGCTCAGCTCCCCCAGCAGGCTCAGCGCGATGACGCTCTTGCCCGACCCCGGGCCGCCCAGCACGATCACCACGGTCTGCTGCCGCGCCGTCCGCGACCGCTCCACCGCCGCCTTCACGGTGCTGAACGCGACCTGCTGCTCGTCCAGCAGCACGAACTGCTCCCGGTCCCGGATCTCCTTCGCCGCGACCGCGAGCAGCTTCCGCGACGGCGCCACCTCCGCCGCCAGCAGCTCCTCCGCGGCCTTGCGCGCCCGGTCGCGGTCCGCGTCCGGATCGAGCCGGGCCCGCAGCCGCTCGACCAGCGCGTCCTTCGTGCCGAGGGTGTACAGCGTCCCGTACTCGTCCATCCGGTACTGGCGGATGCTCCACACCCCGGTGTCCAGCGCGTTGTGCAGGTAGGCGATGCCGTGGACGCTGTCGGGCTGCTCGGCGAGCATCGGCGTGAAGTCGACGAGCTGCTGGCAGTAGCGGCGTACCTGCTCGACGGGGTGCAGCACCGGCTGGGCGTAGTGGTCGATCCGCACCAGGTCCTCGCCGGCGGGTTCGGCCTTGCTCCACTGCTTGAGCTCGACCACGACGTACGACGGCCGGGCGGTGCGCGGGTGGGTGCCGCACAGGATCACGTCGGCCCGCTTGGGGCTGTACGGCAGCTGGTGCTCCAGCAGCACCTCGACGTGCCCGAGCCCGGCGTCGACCAGGTCGCCGAGGAAGGCGGGCAGGCTGCGGTCCCACGAGCGCACCTCGGCGACGGAGATGCCGCTGTTGAGGGCGATGCGGGCCTGCTCTTCGAGCACGGAGATGAGGGTGCCCGCGCGGGCGTCGTCGAGCAATGCCGCGGCGGATCTACGGACCAGCGCCACCGAACGTTCTCCCACCTGGGCACGTGTCATCACGTGCGGGTGGGGGCTCTACGCGTGGAAGCGGTGCCCGGCGGGCCGCCCGAACAGGTTACCGGGCGGCGACCGCGGCCGCCGCCCGGTGGTGACGGCTCAGCGCGGTCGCAGCAGGACGGTCAGCGCCACGGGCGCGGGGTGGAGTTCGTACCGGGGCAGGGTGTCGGGGCCGCAGGAGCGGCTGCCGATGCCGTGCTGGCGAGGTCGATGTTCACCCACGCGTGTGTCTCCGTACGCGGGCTCCGTGGCGGCTTCCGTGGTCACCACGGATGTGGGCGGACGGCCTCAAAGGCGAGGCTGTTCTCAGACACAGCGAGCCACGACAGCCTCCCGAAGGAGCACCCCATGACCTCCATCGACCACCTCACCCTCGAAGTCACCGACCCGGCCGCCGCCGCCTCGTTCTACACCGCGGCCTTCGGGCTGGGCGAGCGCATCCGCGTGCGGGCCGCCGACGAACCGTCGGCCGGGTTCCGCGGCTACGCGATCTCGCTGGTCGTGCCGCAGCCGTGCGACGTGGACAGCTTCTTCGCCACCGCCCTGGCCGCCGGGGCGACGACGCTCAAGCCGGCGAGCAGGAGCTTCTGGGGGTACGGCGGCACGCTGCAGGACCCGTTCGGCACCATCTGGAAGCTGGCGTCGGCGGAGAAGAAGAACTCCGGCCCGGCCACGCGGCAGGTGAACGATCTCGTGCTGCTGCTGGGCGTCGACAACGTCAAGGCGACCAAGCAGTTCTACACCGACCGCGGCCTGCCGGTGGCCAAGAGCTTCGGCAGCAAGTACGTCGAGTTCGGCACCTCGACCATCAAGATGGCGCTCTACAGCCGCAAGTTCGCCGCCAAGGACTCGGGTGTGTCGCCCGAGGGCTCCGGCTCGCACCGCATCACCGTGGGCAGCGACGCCGGAGGCTTCGTCGACCTCGACGGCTTCCGCTGGGAGGCCGCGGCCGCCTAGGTACGGCCAGCGGATCACAACAGAGCGAGGGGCCCGGGTTCCGGACCCCTCGCTTAACCATCCCTGTGCCGGGCGGCTCAGTGCGCCGAGGGTGCTGCGACGATCTTCTGCTTGACGACGTCGGGGCTGCTCGGGTCGAGCTGCATCGGGTCGGTGCTGCGGTAGACCTCGCTGATCTCGTACGCCCGCTTCTCCAGTTTCAGCGCCTCCAGGTCGGCCCGCAGCCGCTCGGCCAGCGGCAGCTTGCGCTTGCTGACCAGCACCAGCGTCTCGCCCTCGGGGTCGTCGATCGCGGTGATCTTCACGTTGCCGACGCCGGGGGCGTAGAACTTGCGCTGGACGCCGCCCTCCTCGTCCAGGGGGCTGGTCTCGTCGATGACGAGGACGCCGTCGTAGCAGCCGTTGGGGGTGCAGACGTTGTCCTGGTGGGTGCGGTGCACCTCGCCGCAGTCCAGGAAGTCGATCTCCGGGGCGTACCCTTCGAGGAACTCCTTGCCCTTCTTGGGCTTGCCGGGCACCAGCACGCCGCCCCTGGCGTCCTCCTGCCCGGTGATCCAGGTGCTGGGGGCGCCGGTGAACTGGCCGTTCTCGTCGAACTCCTCCGGGTACTCGCCCAGCACCCACACGTTGCGGTCCTTGTCCTGGGCCTGGAACGCCAGTTCGGACTCGGCGAGCACCCCGTCGTTGGTGTCGACGTCCCACAGCACGCGGGTGGTGACGCCCGCGACGTCCTTGACGAAGTCGGTCACGAACAGGACCACGGTGTGCGGCTGGAGGCCGCCGCCGGTGTCGGAGAAGCCCTGCAGGGTGTACTCGTAGCCGGAGACCAGCGGGTAGAACCGGTTGGTGATCTCGGCGCTGTCGCGGAAGTTCCTGGGGCGGAACTTGGTCAGCGGTTCGCACGGCGTCTGCGCGGCGCCGGCGGCGTCCGCGTCGGGGGCCTGGTGGGCGGCCGCCGGTCCGGTCAGTGCCAGCATCGCGGCCAGCGCCGCTCCCGCGGTCGACCAGGCTGCCGCCCGCCGCCGTGTTGCCCCCGTGAAACCTGCCATGAGCTGCCCCCGTGGTGGTGTCGTGCGCGCCGACCGTCCGGCACGCGCCGTTTCGCACCATATAGGGCTTAGCAGCACCAGCGAGGCGTTATATCCGGTTTTCCGCCATCTGCCGGCCGAAGACAGCGGCCGGGTCGCGGTAGGCGCGGGCCAGCAGCGTCACCCAGTCGTAGATCGCGGTCTCGTTCGGAGCCAGGGGCCCCGGGGTGTAGTGGGGCGAGGACATGCCCCGCTGCACCGACTCGCACGCCGCCCAGTCCTGCCGGTTGGTCACGTCCCAGAAGTCGACCGCGTACGACGGGTCGGTGACCTTGTCGTCGAAGAGCCAGCTGCACTCCACGAACGTCCGGTCGGCCGCCAGCGGCACCATCCGGTGCGCCATCACGTAGTCGGGGTGCAGCGACAGCAGCACGTTCGGGAACAGGCCCAGGTAGCGGACCTCGCGCGGGTCGACGCCGGGCAGCATGATCCCGCGCGAGCGCCCGTCCAGCGACATGGTCTCGGCGTGCTCGCGCAGCCGCATGGAGCCGCCGAGCCAGTGGCCGGGCTCGTGCCAGTTGTCGCCGGAGGTGGGCGGGGTGACCGCGCACAGCTCCGGGTGGATCAGGGGGCAGTGGTAGCACTCGTGGTAGTTCTCGGCGATGATCTTCCAGTTGGCGGCGACCTCGTACCGGTGCACGGCCTTGACCGTCAGCTGCTCGGCCGCGTACGGCGCGACGAGGTCGTCGAGGGTGCCGAGGTGCTGCTCGAACGGCATCGCCGAGGCGCCGGCGTTGACGAACACCCATCCGTGCCAGTCGACGGCGGGCAGTTCGAACAGCCCGAACGCGCGCGCCTCGAACTCCTCGCCCATCCGCGGCGCGGCCTTCAGCGCCCCGTCCAGGTCGTAGGACCAGCCGTGGTACGGGCACACGATGGCCCGGCGCGCGCACCGCTCCCCCGTCCCGAGCAGCTCGTGCCCGCGGTGGCGGCACGCGTTGGCGAACGCCCGCACCTGCTCGCCCAGCGTCAGCACCACCGACACGTCGCCGACGGTGACCTCCTGCTGGTTGCCCTCGGCGGCGAGCTGGCCGCGCCGCCCCAGGCACGTCCACGATCCGGCGAACAGGTGCCGCCGCTCCCACGCCAGGACCCGCTCGTCGGTGTACGCGGCGACGGGCAGCATCCGCGACTGTCCGAACGGGCGCAGCGCGGCGGCCAGGCCCTCGTCGTCCAGCGGTGCGGCGCTCATCGGCGTCCCCGGTCGCGCAGGACCTGCCGGACGACGTTGCGTCCGGGTATGCCGGTGACGCCGCCGCCGCCGTGCGTGGCCGATCCGGCCTGGTAGAGGCCCCGGATCGGGGTGCGCAGGTCGGCGTAGCCGGCGGCCGGGCGGCAGTGGAACATCTGGCCCGGCGTGAGTTCGCCGTGGAAGATGTTGCCGCCGATCAGGCCGTACTCGGTCTCCATCTGGTGGGGGCCGATGACCTGCCTGCCGATGACGGAGTCGGTGAAGCCGGGGGCGACGGCCTCCATCCGGGCGGTGAGCCGGTCGGCGTAGGCGTGCAGTTCGGCGGCGTGCGGGGCGGCGGCCCAGGTGTGCGGCACGTACTGGGTGAACATGCTGACCACGTGCTTGCCCTCGGGGGCGAGGGTCGGGTCGAGCACCGACGGGATGCAGATGTCGGCGAAGGGCAGGGTCGACGCCCGCCCGGCGGCGGCCTCCTGGAACGCGGTCTCGACGTCGTCGAGGGACTCCGACAGCACGATGGTGCCGCCGTGCACGTCGGGGTCGAAGTCGGGGTGGCTGGTGAACACGGGCAGCCGGTCGACGGCGAAGTTGACTTTGACGGTGCCCGAGCGGGTCTGCCACGCCTGGATGTCCTCGACGAAGTCGGCGGGCAGCTCGGCCCGGTCGACCAGGTCCAGGAACGAGGTCTTCGGGTGCGCGGTGGTGATGACCGTGGCCGCGGTCAGCTCCTCACCGGACTGCAGGGTGACGCCGGTGACGCGGCCGTCGCGCACGTCGATGCGGGCCACGGGGGCCTGCGTGCGGATCTCGGCGCCGAACGCCCGCGCCGAGGCGGCCATGGCGGCGGTGACCGCGCCCATGCCGCCGCGCGGGAAGCCCCAGGCGGCCGCCTGGCCGCCGGTCTGGTCGAGGTGGTGGTGCAGGGTGACGAACGCGGTCCCGGCGCTGCGGGGCCCGCCCCAGGTGCCGATCACGCCCGAGACCGACAGCAGGCCGCGCATCGCGTCGGATTCGAACCGCTGCTCGACCAGGTCGGCGATGCTGGCGGTGAACAGCCGGGTCAGGTCGAACGCGGCGCGGGTGTCCACGCCGCGGACCCTGCCCAGCAGCGCCGCCTGCGCGAGCAGGTCGCCGGGCCGCTTCGAGCCGAGCTTCGGGGGTATGGCGTCCAGCAACGGCCCGACCTTGGCACCGAGCGCGCCCAGCCACTGCTCCCAGCGGGTGTAGGCGTCGGCGTCGGCCTTGGCGAACTTGGCGATCTCGGCCCAGCGCCGGCCCGGTTCGCTGACCAGGTGCAGGTAGCGGCCGTCGCGGCGCGGCGCGAAGTAGGGGCCCTGGGGGTAGACGTGGTAGCCGTGCTCGGCCAGCCGCAGATCTCGGACCATGTCGGGTGGGAGCAGGCTCACCACATAGGACAGGGAGGTCACCAGGAAGTCCGGGCCGAACGGGCGTTCGGAGACGGCGGCCCCGCCGACGATCTCGCGGCGCTCCAGCACCAGCACCCGGCGCCCGGCGCGGGCGAGGTAGGCGGCGGCCACCAGTCCGTTGTGCCCGCCCCCGACGATGATCACGTCGTACGTCACCCGAAGAGTGTGCCTGACTGATCACTCAGTTGGGAAGAGCACGTTCGACATGCGCAATATTTACGCCGATCAGTTAATATGGCGCACCCGGCAACAATCTCCGCCCTCACCGGATCACCGCTTTGCACCCCGGCACCACCCCCCGCCCGGTTGAATGGACAGGGTGAGGAACCGCCCGTGCTCGCCGTACTGATGCTCGGCCTGGTCCTGGTCGCCTGGGCCGTCATCGCCCGGCCAGCCCAGCGCTACAGCGTCACCGTCCCCATCGCCATGGCCGCCTCCGGCATGATCCTCACCAGCGGCACCCACCCCCTCGTCGACGTCGAACTCACCGGCGACACCGTCCGCCACCTCGTCGAACTCACCCTCGCCGTGGTCCTGTTCACCGACGCCACCGACATCGGCATACCGTGGCTGCGCACCCACACCGGCGTCACCCTGCGCATGCTGCTCATCGCGTTCCCGCTCACCGTGCTCTTCGGGTTCCTCGCCGCCGTCCCGCTGCTGGCCGGCGCCGGCTGGTGGGTCTGCGCCATCACCGCCGTCATCCTCGCCGCCACCGACTCCACCCCGATCACCCCGCTGCTGCACGACCAGCGCCTGCCCGCCGACCTGCGCCAGACCATCACCGTCACCAGCGGCCTCGACGACGGTCTGGCCGCACCGCTGCTGCTCATCGTGCTCGCCGGAGCCGTCGGCGGCGAGACCATCCCCGAAGTGCTGCTCGAACTGCTCATCGCCGTCGCCGTCGGCATCGCCCTGGGCTACACCGGCGCCCGCCTGCTGCGCCTGGCCCGCCACCGCGGCTGGAGCACCGCCGACGCCGAACGCGTCGGCCTGCTCGCCCTGGCCATCGCCACCTTCGCCGCCGCCTACACCCTGCACGGCAACGGCTTCGTCGCAGCGTTCGCCGCCGGGCTCACCTGCCGCGCCACCGCACCCGAACTGCCCCGCACCGCACTGCAGACCTGCGAGGACGCCGTGGCCGTCCTGTCGGCCGCGGTCTGGTTCGTCTTCGGGTCCCTGGTCGTGCCGTCGTTCACCGACGGCCTGGACTGGCGCGTGTTCCTCTACGCCTTCGCCAGCCTCACCGTCATCCGTATGGTGCCCGTCGCCCTCGCCCTCATCGGCACCCGCCTGCCCCGGCGCGAAGTGCTCGCCCTGGGCTACTGGGGGCCGCGCGGCCTGGACAGCATGGTGCTCGGCATCATCGCCCTGGAGCAGCTGCGCGGGCTGGACGCCGACTGGGTCGCCGACATGGTCGTCGTCGTGGTCGGGCTGAGCATCGTCGTACACGGGCTGAGCACCCGGCTGTTCGCCGACCGGTGGGCCCGCCGGGAGGGGGCCGTGCTCAGCCCCGCGCCTGCAGGGCCACCGTCGCGATCGCCGACTCGACGCCCTTGACCAGCTCCCGCAGCTCCTGCGGCAGCCCCAGGCGCACCTGCTCCAGCCGGTCGCGGGTCTGCCCGTTGTTCAGCATCGGCACCACGATCGCCACCCCGACCGCGGTCGACAGCGACGACAGCAGCGCCGCCGGCAGGTCCAGCGCCTCACTCGGGCGGCCCAGCAGGAACCCCAGCCGCACCACCGAGCGCGTCGCCTCGGTCGGGTCGGCCGCCGGGTAGCGGACCTGGGTGCGGCCGGTCAGGCTGCGCGAGGTCTCGCGGCGCACGATCCCGCGCAGGCCCAGGCGGTGCGCCACGACCTCCTTGATGTCGGTACGCAGATGCTGGATCCAGTTCTGCACCGGATGCCCCGTGCCGACCTTCTGCAGCTCCGCCACCACCTGGTCGTTGACCGCGTCGCCATTCTGCCGCGCCGACCACGCCGCGACCCGGCCCGACTCGACCACCAGGGTCCCGGCGAGCATCAGCTCACCGAGCGCCGCGGCGGCCAGCCCGCAGGACAGCACGTCATTGTTGATCTTCGTCTTGCCGCTGTACTCGTCGTGCCCGATGAGGAAGAGCTCGTCGGCGAGCGCGAGTTCCATGGCTGTCCTCCGAAAACGGGTGTGGTGTGGCCGGGTCAGACCCGGCCACACCACGGTGAGGTTGTCAGCGGTAGCCGGCGCCCAGCGCCTTCAGCCGCGCGTGCACGCCGTCGTACACGCTGGTCCGCCCGAGGTACTGCTTGGCCAGCTTGGCGACCATCGTGTAGTTGGTGTCCACCACGTTGCCGACCGGCGCCTCCCCGGCCTGGGAGACCAGCTGCAGCGAGTCCAGCAGGTCCAGCCCGGTCAGCTCCGACACCCAGGTCACCAGGTCGTGCTGGCTGATGCGGTACGCGTCCTCCAGCGGCCGCGCCGACCCGGTCGAGATCAGGTGCGTGTCGGACTCGATGCGCGGCCACGGCGTGGCCACGCCCTTGATCAGCTCGACGGCGACGACGGTCTCCATCGCGGCCTCGACCGCGACGCCGGAGACCTCGCCCTGGCCCTGGCGGGCGTGGCCGTCACCGACGGCGAACAGGGCGCCCTCGACGTTGACGCCGAAGTACACGGTCGTGCCGGCCCGCAGCTCCGGGGTGTCCATGTTGCCGCCGTGGGCGTCGGGCGTGATCGTCATCCGGGACTCGAACGCCCCCGGGGCCACGCCGACGGTCCCGTGCATCGGGTCCAGCGGCAGGTCCACGGTGAAGTCGGAGTTGCGCGCCGAGTAGCGCACGGTCCCGGCGGCCTTGTCGATCTCGTACAGCCAGACCCGCTCCTCCAGGGGCGGGTGCAGCATGGCCGTGTGCGACGTGGCGGTCAGCGCCCCGAAGTGCGGGAAGGTGCTGGACACCGCCCAGTCGCGGGCCGGGGTGATGGAGGCGAAGTGCAGCGCGAGCGTGTCGCCCGGCTGCGCCCCCTCCACGTAGAACGGCCCGGTGACCGGGTTGAGGTACGGAAAGGTGCACACCTGCGAGGGGAGGTCGCCGAAGCCCCGCACCAGGCCGCCGAAGCAGTCCTCGGTGCGGATCTTCAGCACGTCCCCGGGGCGTACGTGCGCCAGCGGCTTGTTCGGGCCGAAGGTGTACGCGTACTGCTCCGGGGTCGGGTTCACCTCGTAGAACTCGCTCACGCGGCGTCGCCTTCGCTGCCGCCCAGGCCGGACAGCTTCGGACGGCGGCCGACCAGGTACAGGCCCACCAGCACGATGAGGCCGACCAGCACCCAGATGCTGCCCCAGACCTGCGTGTACACCTTCATGTTGATCAGGACCGCGACCAGCAGGGCGATGCCGACGATCGGCACGACCAGGTGCAGCAGGTAGTTCTTGCTGCCGTTGCGGACGACGTAGTGCCAGATCACCGAGGCGTGCAGCAGCAGCCAGGCGAACATGGCACCGAAGTTGACCATGGTGCCGAGCAGGGTGATGCTGTCGTACTCGTTCTCGGTCAGCGCGTAGAGGGCGGTGCCGGAGATGGCCAGCGACACCACGGCGGTCAGCAGCACCGCGTTGACCGGCGAGGCGTGCTTGGTGGAGACCTTCGCCAGGAACTTCGGCAGCTGCCTGTCCCGGGCCATGGCGAACAGCAGGCGCGACAGCGCGGTCTGGGCCACCATCGAGTCCGGCAGGCCCCACGCGATCGCGGTCGCGGCCAGGCACAGCGTGGCCAGCCACGGCGCGTCGGCGGCCGCCGCGGCGGCGTCGTAGAACGCCGAGCCGATGACGCCGGCGTCGGTGGTCTCCAGCAGCGCCTTGGAGTCGGTGAACAGCGAGGCGACCCAGGTCTGGGCGATGAAGATGAGACCGGCCAGCATCAGCACGACCGACATGGCCCGGCCGACGCTGCGCGAGCCGCCCTTGCTCTCCTCCGACAGCATCGAGATGCCGTCGAAGCCCAGGAAGCTCAGCGCCGCCACCGACACCGCGCCCAGCACGAGCGAGAGGCTGAAGTTGTCGCCGTTGAAGAACGCGCTGGTCCAGTCGCCGTTGCCGCGGCCGGAGGCCAGGCCCGTGATGCCCATGACGAGGAAGATGCCCAGCACGATCAGCTCACCGGCGATCATGATGTTGATCGCGACGGCGGTCAGCCGGATGCCGAAGTAGTTGATGATCGCGTTGATGGCCACGAACGCGACCAGCCACACCCACGGCGACACCGACGGGATGGCACCCTGCATGGTCACCGAGGCGACCAGGTACAGCAGGCCCGGCACCAGGAAGTAGTCGAGCATGATCGCCCAACCCGCCAGGAAGCCCGCCGACGGGTGGATGCCGCGCCCGGCGTAGTTGTACACCGAGCCCGCGATCGGGAACGCCTTGACCATCTGCGCGTACGAGGAGGCGGTGAACAGCATGACCACCAGGCCCGCCAGGTACGCCAGCGCGACCATGCCGCCCGAGGCCTGGAAGACCTGGCCGAAGATGGCGAACGGGGCGATCGGCACCATGTAGATCAGGCCGTAGAACAGCAGGTCGGTGAAGGTCAGCGACCGGCGCAGCTGCGGGGTGTACCCGAACTTGCTGAGCTCAGGGTCGCCGGGCGGCGTGGCCGCGAACGACCCCTCCGCCTGCGGCGTCAGGACAGACATGGCAGTGCCTCCTGGAATCGGTTGTGTCTGATGTTCGACGTAGTGTGGCGCGGCGCGCACGCCTGCGATCCCATTTGCAAGTACGTCTGGCTGGTCGGGTAGATCTCCGATCCGGACAACTATCCGGTACGGCTAGTTGTCCGTGGCATCCAAAGCGGCCAAAGCATCACGTACGAACGGATGAGTCTGCGCCGCTGAGGCGTCGGCCAACACCATGGCCAGCAACTGCCGCGCGTCCGCCGGTGGAAGTCCATCGGCGTCCTTGCGCCTGCGCCGCCGCCCGTCACTGGCCTGCTGCTCGGCCCGCACCCGCGGCCACAGCACCGCCAGCACCCCGCCGGTCTGCAGCACCTCGTCGCAGCGGCGTGCCAGATCCTCCGTCGGCCACCGCTCCCCCGACTCGACCTTGGCGATCATCGCCTCGCTGTGCGGCATCGCCAGCGCCAGCTTGCCCTGCGACAGCCCGCGCACACCGCGCCACCAGCGCAGCTGGTCGGCGAAGTCGCGCGCCGCGGAGACGGTCTCCACGCGGGCGGAGGTCTGGGTCACTGTTCCTCCAAGGCCATGTCCAGAGCAGACAACTCGGGCCCCACGTGATCAATCCGAGAATCGTCTGACAGTAAACAACATCCACCGGACCACGGCCAAGGCGACCGAGACACAAAGATCAGGGCACCTGGGTGAACCAGGTGCCCTGATCTGCTCAACAGCAGGCTGCCGCCGGATGGTCACATCGTGACCGCGCGCGGCCCCCGGCCTACGGGCAGTACGTCGACTGCTTGCCGATCACCTTGTACACGCAGTCGGCCGCCTCGGCCAGCATCAGCACCGCCTCGCGGTTGCGGCTGGTCTGCGCCGGGATGACCTCGTCGGGCGGGTAGAAGCCGCCGCCGCCGGACGACCCCGGGTACATCTCGAACGTGTACGCGAAGATCTTGTGCTGACCCCACATCCAGTCGATCGAGGTGCCGTCGGCGATGTAGAGGTCGCTGGACTGCTCCGGGGTGTACCCGTTCGTCGCCGCCATCTGCTGCCCCAGCGTGGCGAACGTGTTGTACTGGTCGGCCGTCATGCCGCTGCCGGTGTTGGCCGTGGTGTACCCGAACGGCCACAGCACCAGCTGCGAGTACGTGTGGAAGTCGATGTTGGCCTTGATCTGCTGCACGCCGCCGATCACCCGGCTGTTGACGAAGTTGCGCAGGTTCGTCGTCTCCGGCGCCGAGAACGACGACGGGCCGCGGTAGGTCTCACTCGACGTCGAGCCGCTGGAGCCGCCGCAGCAGCCCCACTGGTAGGACCAGTTGCGGTTGAGGTCGGTGCCGACGTAGCTCGAACCGCTGTTGGGCTGGCGGTTCTTGCGCCACGAGCGGTACGAGCCGGTGGCGATGTCGTACTCGCCGCCGTCGGGGTTCATGTCCGGCACGATCCAGATCTCGCGGCTGTTGACGATGCTGGTGATCCGCGAGTCGGTGCCGTAGTTGTCGGCGAACAGGTGCAGCACGTACAGCGCCATCTCGACGGTGAGGTGCTCGCGCGCGTGCTGGTGCGCGTTGATCAGGATCTCGGGCTCGTTCTCGTCGGTGCCGACGTTGTCCGAGATCTTGATCAGCGGCATCGCCCGGCCCTGGTACGAGTTGCCGATGGTCGACTTCGACATGATCGCCGGCTTCGCCGCGACCAGCGCGTTGATCTCGGCGACCATCTCGTTGTAGTCGTGGTAGTTCGAGTCGGCCGACGGGAACGCCTGGGCCTGCGCGTCCGGCGCGGTGGGCTGCGCCGCCAGCGAGGTCAGCGTGAAGCCCAGCGCCTTGATCGCCTTGGCCTCGGCCGCGGTGGCCGTGATCTCGATCTTGCCGTCGGCGATCGCGTCGATCGCCGCACCGGTGCGGGCGATGGCGTCGCGGTCGGCGAACGTCTTGGGGCCGTTGACCAGGTACTGCGCGGAGCTGCTGATCGCCTCTCCGGTGAACGGGGCGCCGTCGGCCGGTCCGGTCAGGACCAGCGCGCCGAGCAGCGCGGCAGCGGATACGAGGACGGTCAACCGTCGTCGCATGAATGCCTCCTATACGGGGGTGTTGAGGAGGCACTCAGCAGACCATCAGGAACATGGTCATTGCAATATGTCAATTTATCATAATGATCACTGATGGTTGCCCGGACCCGGCAGGCTTGAGCGGGCCAAAAGGGGAAATCCGCCCAGCGGCGGCCAGGCGCAGCGGGTAGGCTCGGCGGCGATGAAACTAGTACTGGACCTGCACGAGATCTTCAACAAGGGGCGCGACATCGAGCGCGCCCTCAACGACATCATGAACGAGGCGGTGGCCAAGAAGGCGCCGCTGGTCGAGATCATCCCCGGCAAGGGCTCCGGCGCGCTCAAGAAGACCGTGCTGCGCTTCCTGGAGCAGAAGGAGATCAAGGCCATGTACCACCGGGTGGAGAAGGACTCCAAGAACTTCGGCCGCCTGTTCGTGCACTTCAAGCACACCAAGCCCGGCCGCAAGTAGCCCCTCCCGGCGCGATCTTGCGGGGTGGCGTCGGCGGCGGGCGTACGGCAGCATGGGGCGCGTGCCCTCGCCCACTTCGCTGTCCGACATCCGCGCCGAAGCACTCGCCCGCCGCGACCGCGGCGACCTGAGCAGCGCCCGCGCCCTGCTGGAGCAGGCCCTGGACGCCGCCACCATGAGCGCGGGCGAGGACCACCCCGAGGTGCTGGTCACCGGCCACCTGCTCGCCGGGCTGCACCGCCAGTCCGGCGACCTGTCCGCCGCCCGCCGGGTCCTGGAGAACGCCCTCTACGCCGGGGCGAACCGGCACGGCGACGACCACCCGATGCTGCTGGCGATGTCCTACGACCTCGCCGAGATCGCCGACGAGCTCGGCAACCGGCACGAGGCCCGCCGCCACTACGCCCGCGTCGCGTCGTACGGTCCGAACGCGGGCTTCGACCCGCAGCGCGTCGCGGCCGCCCAGGCCTGGCTCGGCCCCGCCCCGACCCCCGCGCCCGCCACCTCCGACCGGCCCCAACCGGTCGCGCCGCAGCAGCTCACGCCGCTGCCCGCCACCCCGGCCGAACCGCAGCCCCTGCCCGCCGCACCGCAGCCCTCGCCCGCCGCACCGCAGCCTCTGCCTGGTGGTGCGCACGCCGCACCGCAACTCGCGCCCGATGGTCCGGGCGCGCTGCCGCCGTGGCCGCCGCTGCCCGCCGCCGAGCACTGCCCCGAACCCGAGCACCGCCCCGAACTAGAGCACCGCCCCGAAGCCGAGCGGCCCACCCTGGCGCAGCGGTTCACCCCGATGTCGCAGCTGCCCGCCGCGCCGCAGGAGCCCGCCCCGCCGAGCCACCAGCACGAGGCCGCATCGGAGGACCCGCCGCTGCCCGCCCGCCTGCTGCAGCCGCTGCCCGAACTGGACCTGCCGCACCTGCACCGGCCCGGCGGCCACGCCCCGGCCGAGGCACCCGACCCGGCCGCGCCCCCGCCGTACCGGCCCGCCGCGTACGAGGCCGCGCCGCAGCCGGAAGCCCTGCCGCAGCCGGAGGCCCTGCCGCGGACGAGCCCTCAGCCGCCCGCACCGTTCCCGCCCGTGCCCATGCCGGCGCCGATGCAGCCGATACCGACGCAGCAGTCCGTGGCGCCCTCGCGGGTGCACGCCGACCCCGTGCCCAAGCAGCCCGCCGTCGCCCCGGTGCCGGCGCCGCCGGAGGCTTCCGTACGCCACGTGCAGCAGCAGCTCCCGGCGCTGCCCGCACCGGTGGTCGTCGCGCCCGCCGGGCCCGTGCCCGCACCGCCCGCGCCGCGCGGCCGCGGCCCGGTCATCGCGGCCGTCACCGCCGCCGTCGTGGCCGTACTGGCCGCCGCGGTGACGCTGGTGATGGTCGTGCTGCCGCAGCAGGAGGACGACCCGCAGCAGCCCGGCGTCGAGATCCAGGGCGCCGCCACCGATCTGCTGCTCACCGAGCACGGCGACAAGATCACGCTGAGCTGGCACGACCCGTCGCGCGGCGTCGCGGCGCAGTGGATCCTGGTCGGCCGCCCCGGCGAGGAGCTGCAGCGCTGGGCCTCGCCCCAGAACGGGGTGACCGAGTTCACCTTCGACGGCCTCAACCCGAAGTACGACTACTGCTTCGCCGTGATGACCATCTACTCGTCCAAAGACGGCATTCGGTCGAAGGAGAAGTGTACAGAACGGACGGTCGCGCCCTCGGCGAGCAGTTGACCAGCCCCACCGAACTTTCGCCTGTCACATACACCGCCTAGGATGAGCGACGGCTTCACGGAGGAACGCCATTTCTGCGGGGTCTCCAGCGCCCCGCGCTCTAGGGGGAGGGGCCGATCCATGGCGGATCTGTCACCAGGCGCGATCACACGTAAAGCACGGACCAAGGGCGGCATCGTCACCATCGTGACGGTGCTTTCGCTCGTGGCGGCGATGGGGCTGACCTGGTTCGGGCTGAGCGCCAACGACCAGGTGTCGGCGAACTACGACGCCAGCGCGTGGCTGTGGAGCCTGACCAAGGGCGAACTCGCCCGGGTCAACGGCCTGACCGGCAAAGTGGACACCCGCTCGCAGGCGCTGACCGCCGCGCAGGGCCACTTCGTGCAGGTCAACCAGTCCGACCGGTACCTGATCGTGCGCGACGAGTCGACCGGCCGCATCAGCGCCATCGACCCGGCCACGCTGCAGATCACGGCGCAGCAGGAGTCGCAGCAGGGGCTGGGGGTGACCATCGCGCTGCAGGGGCCGTACGCGTTCATCATCGACCCGGTGCAGGGCGTGGTGAGCCAGCTCGACCCGGCGACGCTGCAGCCGATCGGCGAGGAGCTGCACTACCCGCCGGGCATCACCGGCGGCGTCTTCGACGGCGAGGGCCGGCTGTGGATCGCCGTGCCGAGCCAGGGCACCGTCTCGGCGATCACGCCCGCGAAGTCGCTGGGCACCGCCGGGGCGGGCGGCGCCGGCGGCGGCAGCCCGTCGCTGGTGCGCACCGAGGCCGTCGCCTCCCCGTCGCACGACCTGGCGCTGTCGGTGCTGGACAACGGCGTGGCGGTGCTCGACCAGACCACCGGCACGCTGACCACGGTGCGCGGCACCGAGGACCTGCGCACGGTCACCGTCGACCAGGCCAGCGGCGGCATCGTGCCGGGCGCCTCGACCGGTCCGGACATCCCGGTCACCGTCGGCGAGGGGCGCCACGTCTACGTCATCACCGGTGACCAGGTCCGCGAGTTCACCGTGCCGGGCACCGGCGACAGGCTCCGCGCGGCCGTGCCGTGGGCGGGCCGCTTCTACGTCGCCGACGACCTCGCCGGTGCCGTATACGTCCTGGACGGCAACGGCAACCCCGTGGAGACCATCACCTTCAAGCAGCCCGGCGGCCCGCTGGAGCTGGAGGTGCGCGAGAACCACCTGTTCATCAACGCACCGGGCTCCTCCACCGCGCGAGTGGTCGACGAGCACAACCAGATCAAGGTGGTGGAGAAGTTCGCCCGCGACGTGCTCGGCGCCGAGCCGCCGCCCGCGCCGGTGACCCCGCCGCCGCCCAAGCCCACCATCGGCAAGCCCGGCTCGCCCCGCAACGTCACGGCCGCCGCCGGTGACAAGCAGGTCCGGCTCAGCTGGGGCAAGGCCCCCGAGAACGGTTCGAAGATCACCAAGTACGTGATCTCGTGGCCGGGGCTGGCCACGCCCGTCACCGTCGGCGCCAACCAGCGTACGTACGTCGCGACCGGGCTGGTCAACGGGCAGACGTACACGTTCAGCGTGCACGCGGTCAACGGCAAGGGCGCGGGCCCGGACCGGCGCAGCAACGCGGTCATGCCGACCGGTGAGGTCCCCGACGCCCCGACCGCCGTCACCGCCGAGGCGCGCAACGACGGCACGGTCGACGTGAGCTGGCCCGCCGCCAACGGCCAAGGCCGGAAGATCACCCGGTACGAGGTCACCGCCGTCTCCGGTGGATCATCAGTCGCCATCGGCACCACCACCGGCGCGGTCAAACTCACCATCGCCGACGGCGAACTCGACTACGGCACGCAGTACGCGTTCACCGTCGTGGCCGTCAACGACAAGGGCGCCGGCTCGCAGCCGTCCCCGGCCAGCGACACGGTCGTGCCGTTCAACAAGCCCGGCAAGGTCGGATCGCTTTCGGCGAGCACCGTCGGTACCGCCAAGGGCACCATCCGCGTCACCTGGGGCGCCCCCGCCGAGAACGGCCGCCCCATCGAGGGCTACAAGGTCACCGCGGGCGGCAAGACGCAGACCGTCACCGGCACCAGCGTCAACCTCAACGGCTTCGGCGACGGCGAGGTCGTCACCGTCGAGGTCGCCGCGGTCAACGAGGCCGGCACCGGCGCCAAGGACACCACCAGCGCCAAGACCATCGCCGCGCCGGCCGTTTCCAACCCCAGCACCAGCGACATCACCTACAACTCGCTGGTCGTCCACTTCGCCTACGACGACGGCGGCGGCAGCGCCACCTGCACCCTGACCGTCAACGGCGCCGACCGCGGCATCGGCTGCAACACCGGCTCCGGCGGCTACACCGTCAGCGGCCTGTCCCCCGGCAACGCCTACACCTGGACCGTCACCATCACCAATGACGCCGGCAACGCCAGCACCGCCGCGCAGCGGCCCAGCACGCCCGACCTGGGCGCGTGGGCGCGCTGCAGCGGCTGCGGCGACGGCGTGTGGGCGTACAAGCCCAACGGCTCCGGGGTGCTGGCGCAGGACAACGGCTGCTGCGCGATGAACAAGTACTACAGCCACAACACCCAGGTCACGCCGATCTGCTGGTACCAGGGCGGCGTCACCGCCAACTCGCAGAACCGGTCGGCCACCCTCAACTCGGCCGGCAACAACGGCAACAAGAAGAGCGACAAGTGGATTAAGGTCAGCAGCACCAACTACCTGCCGTTCGCCTTCGTGAACCTGGAGAGTTCGGGCAACACCAGCAACAACTACGACCTCCTCCCGCAATGCTGACCGAGCACAAAGGACGCAGTAAGTGAACCAGCCCCAGCCGCCGCTCACCCCGGCGCAGGTCCGCGCCTTCGCCGACCTGACCGCCAAGCTCAGCGGCGTGATCAGCACCGTCGTGCTCGGCAAGCCCGAGGTGGTGCGGCTGGGGCTGGTCGCCATGTTCGCCCAGGGCCACATCCTGCTCGAGGATGTGCCCGGGGTGGGCAAGACCACCCTGGCCCGCGCCATCGCCGCGTCCGTGCAGGGCGCCTGGCGGCGCATCCAGTTCACCCCGGACCTGCTGCCCTCCGACGTCAGCGGCGTAACGATCTTCAACCAGGCCAACCGCGGCTTCGAGTTCCACCCCGGCCCGATCTTCGCCAACATCGTCATCGCCGATGAGATCAACCGGGCCTCGCCCAAGACCCAGTCGGCGCTGCTGGAGGTCATGGAGGAGCGGTACGTCACCGTCGACGGCGTACGCCACGCCGTCCCCCGGCCGTTCCTCGTCGTGGCCACCCAGAACCCCGTCGAGATGGACGGCACCTACCGGCTGCCCGAAGCCCAGCTCGACCGGTTCCTGATGAAACTGTCCGTCGGCTACCCCGACGAGGCCGTCGAGATCGAAGTGCTGCGCGGCGCCGCCCTGCGCTCCCCCGAGGCGATCACCCCCGTCACCGACGTCACCACCATCGGCGAGGCCATCGCCCTGGCCAACCGGGTCCACATCGCCGACCCGCTCTACACGTACGCCGTGCGCCTGGCCGCCGCCACCCGCGAGCACAAGCACGTCCGCGTCGGCGTCAGCCCCCGCGGCGTCATCGCCCTCACCCGCGCCGCCAGCGCCTACGCGCTGACCGAAGGCCGCGGCCACGTGCTGCCCGAGGACGTCAAGGTGCTGCTGGAGCCGGTGTTCGCCCACCGCATCCTGCTCACCCCCGACGCCCAGCTGCGCGGCGTCACCGCCCACGAGGTGCTGCGCGACGCCGTCGAAACGGTCCCCGTGCCCCTGCCGGGCCAGGCCGGACCGGTCGACGACACCAAGCGGCCGGTCGGCGCGCGGCCCGCCTGATGCGCATCACACTGCGGGGGGCCGGTCTCGGAATCGGCGGTGCGGCACTGCTCGGCGCGGGGTACCGGTTCGGCTACCCCGACCTGGCCGTGCTCGGCTCGACCGCGCTGGCCGCACTCGGCTACGCCCTCGGGCACGCCGCGCTGCGCCCGCGCCTGGCCGTCACCCGCACCGTCGAACCCGACCGCCTCGCCCGGGGCGAGAGCAGCACCGTCACCCTGACCGTACGCAACACCAGCCGCCTGGGCGCCGCCACGTTCATCGCCCACGACCGCTGCGGCCGCGCCGACGAGCCCGCCCGCACCGTCCCCGTGCCGCTGCTGCGGCTGCGCCCCGGCCGCGACACCGACGTCAGCTACCCCGTGCCCACCGACCGGCGCGGCGTCATCGAGGTCGGCCCCCTGCAGGTCGTCCGCCGCGACCCCCTCGGCCTGATCACCGCCGCCCGCAGCCACGGCGACACCAGCCGCATCTGGGTCTACCCCCGCACGCACCCCATCCGCGCCGTCCCCGCCGGCGTCTCCCGCAGCCTCGACGGCCGCCTTGACCGGGTCCCCCACGGCGCCATCACCTTCGACACCCTGCGCGAATACGTCATCGGCGACGAGCTGCGCCACGTCCACTGGCGTACGAGCGCCAAAGTCGGCGAGCTGATGGTCCGCGAACACCTCGACACCAGCCTGCCGCAGCTCGTCGTCCTGCTCGACGACCGCGCCGACTCGTGGCCCGACCGCGCCGGCACCCGGTCCGAGGCGTTCGAAGCCGCCTGCGAGGCCGCCGCCTCCATCGTCGCCGCCGCCACCCGCGAAGACCTGCCCATCACCCTGCAACTGGCCAGCGGCACCGCCGCCGGGGGCGGCCGCATCCGCGGCGCCGCCCGCGCCCTGCTCGACCTGCTCGCCGAAGCCGAACCCGCCCCCGCCACCGGCGGCGAGGACACCCGGCTGCTCGACGCCACCCGGCGGCTGCGCCAGCACCGCCCCGGCGACACCCTCGTCTACCTCACCGGCCTCGGCGGCGCCGCCGACCTGGGCCTGGTCAGCGGCCTGCGCGGCCCGTTCCCGTCGGTCGTGGTCGGCCTGCTCGGCCCCCGCGTCCTGGAGGAGCCCCAGGCCGCCGGAGTGCTGCTGCTGCGCGCACACGACGGCGAGGACTTCGCCGCCGTATGGGATGGAGTGACCCGGTGGTGATCCGAGCGCTACGGGCACTGACCCTGCCGCTGCTGATCCTGGCCATGCTGGTGCTCGCCGGGACCGTCGCCGGGCGCATCTACTCCGGCACCCTGTTCCTGCAGCTGGTCGCCGGCGCCGCCGCGGGCTCGGTCCTGGTCAGCGTCGCCTGCACCCGGCTGCGGGCCTGGCTGGTCGCACCCCTGTCCGTGCTGGCCCTGGCCGGCTACCTCGCCTACGCGCTGCACCTGTCCGCCCAGCGGGCCGGGGTCGACGGCCCGCTGGCGCAGCTGGCCGCCGACGCGCTGCGCGACGGGATCCCCCGGCTCATCGCCGTACTGCTGCCGGTCGAACCGCAGCCCGACACCATCGCCGTGCCCGTCGTGGCCACGTGGCTGGCCGGACTCGCCGCCACCGAACTCGCCACCCGCACCCGCCGCACCCTCATCGGACTCGCCCCGCCGGTGCTGCTGTTCGCCGCCGCCCTGTGGCTGGTCGGCCCCGCCGCACCCCGCCTGACCTGGCCCGTGCTCGCCTTCGCGAGCCTGGCCGTCGCCGCCCTGGTCTTCACCGGCCGGGTACGCACCCCCGACACCGGCATCGACACCGCCACCCGCCGCGCCCTGCGGGTACGCACCGCCCTGGCCGGCGCCGTCGGCCTGCTCCTGATCGTCGGCCTGACCGCCGCCCTGGAACAGCCCGTCGCGCGGCAGGTCACCACCGCGCCGCTGGACCCCCGGTCGCTCATCGACCCGCCCGACCTCGACGCCCTCGACGAGAACCCCCTGATCCGGCTGTCCGGCTGGGCCCTGCAGCCGCAGCAGCAGCTGCTCGACGTGCAGACCGACCACGACGCCCGGATCCGGCTGGCCGTGCTGTCGGACTACGACGGCGTCACCTGGCGCGTCGGGGCCACCTACCGGCCCGCCGGACGCACCCTGCCGCAGCCGCCCGAAGCAGGCCGGCCCGCGACGGGCCCGCAGGCCGTGCACCAGACCATCACCGTCTCCGGGCTCACCGGCAAGCTGCTGCCCGCCGCCGCCACCGCCCGCCGCGTCGACGGCGTACGCGTCTCCTACGACCAGCTCACGGGCACCCTGCTGTACCCGGCCGGGCTCACCCCCGGCACCAGCTACTCCGTGGTGTCGCAGCACACCGAGCCCGACGTGAACCTGCTGCCCGGCGCCGAGGTCCCCACCGGTACCCAGATGGCCCGCTACCTGGCCCTGGGCCCCGGCGTCCCCGACCACCTCAGCCGCCTGGCGCAGCAGCTCGGGGCGGACAACGGCGCCCCCTACCAGCGGGCGCTGGCGATCGAGCAGTTCCTGGCCGACCACTACCGGCTCGACCCGCAGGCCCCCAGCGGCCACGCCTACCCCAACCTCGACTTCTTCCTGTTCGGACCCGACAACGGCGGCGGACGGCGCGGCACCTCCGAGCAGTTCGCCGCCACGTACGCGGTGCTGGCCCGGCTGCTGAACCTGCCCAGCCGGGTCGTCGTCGGCTTCCAAGCCCACGCCGGGCAGCGCGCGCTGACCGCCGGGGACGCCCTCGCGTGGCCGGAGGTGTACTTCACCGACCTCGGCTGGGTCCCGTTCCACCCGCTGCCGCAGCCGAACCAGGACGTCAAACCGCTGGAGAACGAGTTCAAGCCGCTGCCGGAGACCTCGTCCCCGCCGCCGCAGTCGCCCGAACCGGTCCCGACCTACGACAGCAGCGAGGCACCGACCGAAACCGCCGGGCCGAGCACCGGAGCCGGAGCCGCCGGAGTGCCCGTCGGCCTCATCGCCGGGGCGGGCGGCGGCGGGCTGCTGCTGTTGCTGCTCACCGGCTTCATCGCGTTCGTGCTGCTGGCGCGGGCCGCGCTGCGCCGCCGCCGCCTCGACCAGGGCACCCCGGGCGAGCGGATCGCCGGGGCGTGGCTGGAGGTCGGCGACGCGCTGCGGCTGGCCGGGCACCCCGCCGGCGGGCACCTCAGCGCCGCCGAGGTCGCCGCGCACGCCGCCGACGCGGCCGCGCTGGTGCGCGGCAAGCACACAGTCCGGCTGCGGGCACCGGCCCTCGACGACATGGCGGGCACCGTCAACACCAGCGTGTTCGGGCCCGGCACCGCCGACGAGGCACAGGCCGAGGCCGCCCGCAGCGGGGCCCTGGCCTACATCGGCGAGCTGAAGGCCCGCCGCTCCTGGTGGCGGCGCCTGCTGTGGACCGTGCACCCGGGCCCGCTGCGCTGGTACCGCCGCCGCTGACCGGCCGCCTGGCGCTGGCGCGCCGTCGCCGGGTGGCGTGCAGTTTCGGGGAAACTGCATGAATAGTCGCCCCAATTAGTGCAGTTTCCCCGAAACTGCACGGACGGCCTGGCGGCGCGGCGGCGCGGCGGCGCCCGGCGTCAGGACGTGCGGGAGCGGGGGTGCTGGCCCTCGCGCAGGTGGCGGACCTGGGTCCAGATCTCGTCGGGGCAGTAGCCGGAGTCCTGGCGGCGCAGGTCGACCCGGTCCAGGCGGCGGACCCGCAGCTCCAGGTAGCCCGGCCCGGCGGAGTACACGTCGTCGCTGACCGACCAGAACCACATGTGGTCGTCGCGGTGCGACTTGTCCTGCGACGTGATCTGCAGGACCTCCAGATACTCCGGGTACGCCCGCAGCACCACGAACGGCCGGTCCTTCGACCCGTCACCCTCGCGGAACTCGACCTCGCCCCACCAGATCTCCTGCGGCTGCGGGTCGAGCTGGGTGGGCGCGTAGGTGCCCTGGTACCGCTGCACAGGCGGCCGCCGGTCCGGCACCTTGCGGTCGAGCAGCCGCAGCACCCAGTAGAACACCAGCGCCGTCAGCGCCGCGATGGTCGGGCCGACCAGCGGCAGTGCGAAGAACGTCGCCTTCAGCTTCTCCTCGTCGGTGGCCGCGGCCGACGGGCTCGCCGCACCGGCGAGGTACTTCTCGTCCAGGAACAGCGCCACCAGCGCCAGGACCGTGACCAGCCCGGTCAGGACGCCCGCCCGGACCAGGTGGATCCGCTGGCCGCGGGGCTCCTTGCCCCGGCCCGCGAACCGCACCACCAGGTACGCCACCAGCGGCGCCAGCGCCACCCCGATCCACCACGACGGGTACGCGGCGATCTGATCCGGTTTGCGCACCAGCAGGAACGCCACGATCGCGGGTGAGGCCAGCACCATCCCCGGCACGGAGATGAAGATGCTCAGGGCGAACGGCGCCAACAGGAAGAGAACCAGGCATCCGCACCCCGACCGACCACCGCTCCGCGCCATCTGATCTCCTCCACATTGGTCGGCAGCCGATTCTATCCACACCCGATCGGCCTCGAAGATCTCTCCGCGCGGTCGTCTGCCCTACCCGCAGCGCACCTCCCGGCCCCTGACCGCGATCAACGCCGCGACGGCGCGACCGCGCGACGGCACGACGACGCGGCACCAAGCGTCGAGGCCGCTAACGCGACCGGGCCGGGCGCCGTGACGGCGCCCGGCCCGGTGAGCCGAGCAGACCTCAGCTCGCCACGCGGACGGTCAGCTGAGCGTGATCGTCGTGTTCACCTGCTGTGCCGGGGCGTCCGGGTAGGTCACGGTGACCGTGATGGTCGCCGTACCGGTCGGACGCTTGGCCGTCGGCCACAGGATGCCGAACGTGCGGGTGATCGGCTCGAACACGGGCGTCGTCGCCGCAAGCGACTGCGCACCCGACACCGACACCTTCACCCGCCCGCTCAGCAGCAGGCAGGCCGACTCCAGCAGCGGGATCGGCGCACCCGACGCGTCGGTGAGCTGGAACGCGACGGGCACCACCGATCCGCCCCGCACGCTGCCACCCGCCGTGGGCGCGACCACCCGGATCGCGTACCGGACCACCTGCGTGGCCGTGCCACTGCTCGCCAGGTACGACGCGTCACCGAGGTACGCGGCGCTCACCTGGTGCGAACCCACCGCCAGGCTGGCGATCGGGCTGCTGACGGCCTTGCCGCCGGACAGCGCGACCGGACCGCCGACCGCCGCGCCGTCGACGCGGAACTGCACGTACCCGGTCGGGGTGGTCCCGGCCGGGCCGGTCACGGCGGCCGTGAAGGTCACCGGCGCGCCGAGCACCGACGGGCTGGCCGAGGACGTGACCGCTGTGGTGGTCGCCGCGGCGGCGATGGTGACCGTGTAGTCCCGGGCCACCGTGCTGACCGGGTTGGTGACGGTGATGGTGAAGGTGTAGCCGCCACCGGCGGTCGGCGTACCGGAGACGACACCCGACGCCGACAGCGACAGGCCCGGGGGCAGCGCCCCACCGCTCAGCGCGAAGGTGACCGGGCCGCCGCCGCTGTACGACACGTTCGCCGAGTAGGCCGCCCCGACCGTGCCGCCCGGCAGCGTGCCGTCGAGCGTCACCGGGTCGACCACGGCCACCGCGAGCGGACCCGACTGCGAGCCGAGCAGATCGGCGCTGCCCGAGTACGCGGCCGTGATCGCGTGGTCGCCGCCCGCCAGCGCCGAGGTGACCAGCGTGGCCGTACCGCCGCTGAGCGCGGCCGTGCCGATCACGGTGGTGCCTTCGCGGAAGGTGACCGTACCCGTCGGCGCGACAGCCGCGGTGACGGTCGCGGTCAGGGTGAGCCCCGCGCCGGTCGCGACCGGGTTCGGCTGCGCGGTGAGCACCGTGGCACTGGTGCCCGGACCGACGTGGACCGACGCCGACAGCTCGGCCTGCCCGTACGCGCTGGACACCCGCACGGTGAACGCGAAGTCGCCCGCGGTCGACGGGGAGCCGCTGAGCCGGCCGTCGACGGTGAGGTCCACCCCCGGCGGCAGGCTGCCGGCCGCGACGCTCGCCGTCACCGGGCCGGAGCCCGTCACGGTGAAGCCGAAGCTGTACGGCTCACCGACCGTGCCCGCCGGCGGGGTGCCCGCGACCGTCGGCGCGGTGCCGAGGTCCAGCCCGACCAGCACCGGGTCGTGGTCGCTGGTCCGGAACCGGTCCGGCGCGTACAGCGACGCGAGCTGCCCGGCGGTCTTGAAGTCGGTGTTGTAGTCCAGCACCGACGGCTCGTCGGCGTTGTGGTGCACGTCCCCGGCGCCGGTGACCTGCCCGACGGCCGGGCCGCTGGCCAGCACGTAGTCGAGGTAGCCCCACTGGCCGTCGAAGGCGTACGAGTAGGCGTCGTCGCCGTGGAAGGCCTTGACCAGGTTCGTGAACCCGGCCGCCTCCAGGGCCGCGATCGGGTCCTCGCCCGCGTACGAGTTGAGGTCACCGACGATCAGCACGTCCGCGTCGCCCGCGCCCGGCACGACCGTCGTGGAGATCCAGTTCGCCAGCTCGCCGGCCTGCTGGGTGCGGCGGGCGTTCCAGCAGCTCTGCCCGTCGCCCTGGTCGGTGTCCGGACCCGAGGTCGGGCAGGAGCCCTTCGACTTGAAATGGTTGGCGATGACGGTGAACCGCGCCCCGGCCGGGGTCTGGAACGTCTGCGCCACCGGGCGCCGCTCGAAGATCGGGTTGACGTCGACGAACGTGGCACCCGCGACCGGGGCCACCGCCGCGGTGCGGTACAGCAGACCCGCCTTGATCGCGTCGGTACCGGCCACGTCGGTGCTGCCCGTGGCCGCGTCAGCGTCCACGAACGCCCAGGTGCCCGGACCGTCGGCGGCGTTCAGCGCGTTCACCAGCGCCTGCACCGCGCTGTCGGTGCCGTAGCCGTCGTTCTCCATCTCCATGTAGCCGATGACGTCGGCGCCGAGGAAGCGCAGCGACGCGACCTCCTTGGCCAGCTGCCGCTGGTACTCGGTGTCGCTGGTGGCACCCCGGCAGTCGGTCACCGCACCGAGCGTGCCCAGGCGGCAGCCGGTGTAGGTGTTGAAGAAGTTCAGCAGGTTCGCGCTGGCCACCTTGAGGCCGCCGCCGACGGTCGGCGCCGCGCTCGGCCGCGGGTTGCCCGCTTCGAAGGAGGCGGCGCCGCCGAGGGAGTTGAGCGGGCGCAGCCGGTACGCGTTGCCGCTGGCCGAGTTGCCCGCCCACGTGTAGGTCAGCACACCGACCGGATCGGTGACCGTGTCACCGCCGCGCAGCGTGTTGCTCGCCGACAGCGGCTGGCCGCCCCGGCCGAACACGATCGGGTCGGGGTTCTGCGCCTGGTCGGCGTCGTCGATGATCAGCCGGTTGAGGTTGTTGGCCTGCTGGGCCGCCGCGACGGCGGCGGTGTCGGTGGCCCGGATGTCGGCCGTCGGCTGGCGCAGCCGGCCACCGGAGGAGACCACGACCTGCCCGAACCGGCCGAGCTGGAAGTGCTCGGTGACGGTCAGCGTCTGGTGGAACCGCACCAGCATGCCCTCGTACGGCTCCAGGTCGCCGGCGCTCGCGCGGGGCAGCGTGAGGTCGGCCGGGGTGACGGTGTTCTGCGCACCGCAGGGCACGACGCCCGTCGCGGCGGCGGTGAGCTGGGTCTGGCCCTGGAACTCCGAGACCGTGCCGGTCACCTCGACCACGTCGCCGAGGCTGACGAGGTTGGCGCCGTTGTCGAAGACGAACACACCGTCGGAGGTGGCGGCGTCGCCGTCGCCGGAATCCTGCAGGTAGAAGCCGCGCAGCGCCGGGCTCGGGCCCTCGCTGTCGCCGACGACGGTGCCGCGGACCGTGACGGTCTGCCCGGCGCGCGGGCTGACGTCGCCGGTGCCCTGCACCGCGCCGATCGCCGTGACCGCGCCGGTGCACACCGGCGCGGCCGGGGTGACGGTCACCGTCGCCGTCACGCTGTCGACCTGGCCGCCCGGACCGCTGACGCGCACCCAGTACGCGGCCGTGGCCGTCAGCGCGGGCGTGGTGTACGACGCGCCCGTGCCGACCGGCGCAGACGTGTCACCGGAGGTGCCCGCGTACCACTGGAAGGTCAGCGGCCCGGTGCCGGTCGCGGCGGCCGTCAGCGTCGTGGCGGTACCGGAGGTGATGGTCATGTCCTGCGGCTGCGTCGTGATCGCCGGAGCCGTCGGCGTCGAACCGCCGCCCGCCGGCGCGAACGCGACACCGCGCAGCGCCGTGTTCGCGCTCGCGGTCTGCAGCACGACGGCCGTGGCGCTGATCGGCGCGTCGTACGCGGCCGTGTCCTCGACCTTGACCAGCTGCGCCGTTCCGGCGTTCGTCGTGGCGAACAGCGTCACGGTGGCGCCGGTGACCGAACCGGTGATGCCCCGGGCGCCGCTGCCGCTCGGCCGGAAGTTGCCCCGCGCGGTCCACACCGACCCGTTGAACGAGTACTTCGCGATGCCGCCGTTGGGGCTGGCGGAGTCGTCGGCAACGTAGATCGTGTCGACACCGGCCACCGCCGGGTCGCGGTCCAGCGCGACGATGCCGTACGGGCTGGGCGCGGCGGTGACCAGCGACGGGGTCTGCCCACCGGTCGTCGGCAACCCGGAGCCTACGGCGTAGACGCCGGTCGGGGCGCTGCCGGTGGAGACGTAGAGCCGGCCGTCGGCGATGGCCGCGGCCCGCAGGTTCGTCGGCGCGACGCTGTTGATCTGCGTCGTGGTGCCCGCGCCGACGGCGGCCAGGCGCACCCCGCCGGAGGAGCCGACGGCCCAGACCCGCGAGCCGTCGTCGGAGACGACGCCGCGGATGTTGGCGCCGCTGAAGGCGTCGGTGATCGCCGTCGTGGTGTCGACCGTGCCCGCGCCGTCGACCCGCGCGGCCACCCGCGCCACGGTCGCCGTGCTGCTCGTGGCGACCCCGGCGAGGCCGGGATCGGCGTCGTACCCGCCCAACGTCAGGTAGCGGCCGTCGGCCGAGAGGGCGAGCGCGCCCTCGGAGGTGGCGCTGCCGCTCACGGTGAAGCGGCGGTTGGCTCCCGAGACCGAGGTCGGCAGCGCGGTCGTGCGCACCAGCGCACCGGCGGCCGTGTACTCGTCGAGGAAGACCGGTGCGGCCGCGCTGCTCAACGCCGCGGATCCATCACCGACCCGTACCACCACGAGGTTGCCGGAGCTCGCTTCTGCCGCGGCGCCGGATGCGGTGAGCGTGGCCGCACCGGGGATCACCAGTAACGCGACGGCGAAACGGGCGAGGTTGCGTCGAATATGGAGACGCACAGGATGCCTCTCTGCGCAGGGACGGGGATGCTAGCCACCGTATGTGTGAAGTCATGCCTTCACAAGAGCTCGGTCGATGGTTCGCGCAACCGCAACTGCTCAGTCAGCCGACCGTAACTCCATCGACTGATCCATCCTGGACCGGCCCGCTCAGCCGATCCGGCGCAGGCGCCGCGGCGGCAGGACTTCGGCCAGGGTCACGGCATCGGCCAGCCGGCCCACATCCACCAGGCAGCCGTGCCGGACGTTGCCCAGATACACCTGCTTGCCCTGTTCCACCACCATCGCGTCGTTGGTGGGGAAACTGTGCACCGAACCGTCCCCGCGCACGTGGTGGATCCCGTCCGGCGCCAGCACCAGCCGCTCCTCGCCCCGCCCGAACTTGCGCAGCAGCGACGGCCGTAGCATCCTGCCCTCCGGCACGTACGAGCTCAGCGGGCAGTCGAACCGCGCCAGCCCGTCCAGCTGCACCCCGGACCCGACCGGCACCACGACCAGCGCCGTGTGCAGCCACGACGCCACCGCCGCCCGCAGCTCGGCCGGGGTCAGCTCCGCCGCGGCCGCCAGCTCCGCCGGGCTGGCACTGTCGCAGACGCCCAGCAGCCCCGCCCGCGCCGCACCGGCCACCGGCTCCAACCGCATCGCGGCACGCAGCGACTCGGTGACGCCCTGCCGGTCCAGGATCCGGCGCAGCTCCTCCGGCAGTTCGGCCCCGTCCCCGGCGTGCCAGCTCACCGCCCAGTCCAGGTCGGCCTGCGGCACCGGCGCCTCGGCCAGCGACCGCAGCTGCTCCCACAGGATCCGCGCCGCCAGCGCGGTGTCGCGGCCGCGCTTGCCCGAGAACTGCACCCCCAGGCCGAGCAGCGCCGTGGCCGTGCCGACCGGCGTGAGCCAGGGCGTGGCCACGCAGTCCAGCCCGGCCTCCTCCAGCGCCTGGTTCACCCGGCGGTGCAGCAGCGCGAACACCAGGTGCGCGGCCGGACCGGCGGCCGCGGTGACAGCCAGGCCGGGACCGGCGACCTCGTCCTCGTACCAGCCGCTGCCGGGCCGGACCGGCACCAGGTCGGCCCGGACCGGACGCTCACCGGACGGCAGCGGCAGCCGCAGCCCCGGCCACGGCGCCCGGGTCAGCGCCAGCGCCGCGTTGCCGCCGGTGAAGTAGCCCGCGACATGCGCGCGCACCTCGTCGGCGGTGAAGTCGGTGTAGTCGACCGGCGGCCAGCGCAGCACCCCCGCCCCGGCCGCGCCCAGCCGCCGCGCCAGCAGCGACGCCCACGGGTCGCGGCACGGATCGGACAGCTCCAGGTCCAGCGAGATGACCCGGTCGGACGCGTCGGCCTGCGCGGCGACGCCCGCCAGGTCGTCGATCCGGTCGCGGGCCAGTTCGGCCAGGGCCGCGCAGCACTCGGTGAGGTGCTCGGCCACCTCGGCCGGGCTGCCCGAGGCGGTGAAGGCCGTGTCGACCACGCCGGTCTGCTGGTCGGCCTCGGTGCTGACCGACTCCAGCACCAGCAGCTGCACCAGATGGTTCAGGCCGAGGCCGTCGACGCCCTCGTCGCGTACGCCCGCACCGAACACCAGCGACGCCTGCACGTCCCCGGCATGGTCCTGCCACGTGACGGGCACCCCGTCCACCTCGCCCGCAAACATGGCCGCCAGCGTAGGCCGCACCGGCAACGTCGGCGACCCCGCTCCTCCCGCCCGAACCACCACGCCCGGCCGATCACGGTCGGCACCCGTGCAGTTCCGGGGAAACTGCAGGAATGAGCGCCTCGATTCGTGCAGTTTCCCCGAAACTGCACGCCGCCCGGCCGCCCGGCCGCCAGGCCGCCAGGCCGCCCGCGCGGGCGAGGTCGGGAGGGTCACGCGGGCGGGTGGGTTAGGCGGCCGCGGGGTGGATATGGGCAGCGCATGTCGAGGCCTATCCTGTCCGCCATGCGTAATCCCCTGCGCGCGCTGCACCCCCGTCGCCTGCGCGGCGTGCGCCTGCTCCTGGTGGTCACCGCCGCCGTCGTGGCCGCGATGGTCGGCGGCACGACCCTGATCGGCGCGGAGTTCCGCGGCCTGGTGATGGGCCTGGTGCTGGCCGCCGGGCTGATCGCGGGCTGGTTCGCGGTAACGGGCTTCCGCCCACTGTGGACCGCGGCCGCCGGGCTGATCGGTTTCCTGCTGGTGGTGAGCGTCATGGTGGAGACCGGGCCGTCGATCCTGCAGCTGCGCGGCGGGCCGGTGGAGGCGCGGGTGACCTCGGTACGCGAGGCCGGCAGTGCCGAGGACCGCTACCACCACGCGCTGACCACCGCCGCCTGGCGCCCGGTCGAGGGCGAGCTGACCACCGGCGAGCCCGGCTACCGGGTGGGCGATCCGGTGACCGTGGTCGAGGACCCCAACGGCCTGGCCGATCCGATGCTGCCCAGCCAGCTGACCGAGCACCGGCAGAGCTGGCTCGCCCTGATCGTGCTGTACCTGGTGACCGCCGTGCTGTGCCTGCTGGCGGGCCGCCCCCGCGAGACCGCGACGCCGTGACCGGCGCGCCGCGGGCTCAGACGAGGGCGGTGACCAGCAGGGCGAAGGCGGCGACGATGACGGCGACCCGGATGTAGTGGAGGCGGTCCCAGCGGTTCATCTGCTGCTTCCAGTCGGCGGGCCGGTTGTCGGGGGTCCACGTCTTGCCCCGGTTGTTGATCGGCACCAGCAGCAGGATCGACATGACCACGCTGAGGATCAGCAGCGCGCCCGCCATGACGACGAGGCTGCGGCCCGGGTGGTGCCATCCCGCGACGGCCCAGACCGCCACGAGCACGAGCGAGCTGATGTACCAGACCGGCATCGCGGCGCCGAGCATCCGGCCCCCGTGGGACCGGGCGAGTTGGCCGCTGTCTTCGGGCAGGGCACTGAAGATCGGGTTCATGACGAAGGCGACCGAGGCCTCCACCCCCACCATCAGGCCGACCGACACGATGGTGAACACCTCGAGTGCGCTGAGCATGACGACTCCTCTCAAAATCTAGCGTCGCTAGATATTGAGGCGACGCTAGCACTACTGCCGCTCGGATGTCTAGCAGTGCTAGCATCTGCTCATGCCGGCACAGGAACGAAAGCAGCGCGAACGGGCAGAGCGTGAGCGCCTCATCGTGGCGACCGCCCGCGAACTCGCCGAGCAGCACGGCTGGGACGCGGTCACCACCCGCCAGCTCGCCGAGCGCATCGAGTACAGCCAACCGGTCCTGTACAGCCACTTCCGCGGCAAACGCGAGATCATCGGCGCCGTCGCCCTCGACGGCGCCACCGAGATGGCCGCGGCCCTGCGGGCCGCCACCGCCGCCGCGGCCGGACCGCGCGCCCGGGTCACCGCCCTCGCCCGCGCGTACCTCGACTTCGCCGCACGCAACCCGGCCGTCTACGACGCCATGTTCCAGCTCGACGGCGGCCTGGCCTTCGCGCACGAGGACACCCCGCCGCCACTGAAGGACGCCTTCGCCGCCCTGCTGGAGACCCTCGCCGAGGTCGCCGGGGACGGCGTCCACCCGGGACTGTTCACCGAGCTGTTCTGGGCGGCCCTGCACGGGCTGGCCACGCTCACCCGCGCCGGACGGCTGCCCCCGGAGTACGCCGAGCACAGGGTGGAGCTGCTGGTGGACCGGCTCGCCGTGCTCTGACACCGGCACGGCGGAGAGGCGGCGCGGAACCCGCAGACCCCGCGCCGCCCGGTACGCGCCCCTAGTACGTCGTCTCGCCGGTCAGGCCGAAGAAGTCGTGCCACTTGGCGCCGCCGAGGAAGCCGGAGCCGGTCGACAGCCCGACGAACACGTCGTTGGTCGCGCCCTTGCTGAACACGACGATGTCGTCCTTGCCGTCGCCGTTGTAGTCCCCGGTGTACGGGAACTCCCCGGCGATGCAGAAGAAGTCGTTCCACTTCACCGTCGTGCCGACGAAGGCGCTGCCGTTGGACAGGGCCGCGTACACGTCGGCGTCGGCGTTGCAGGTGAACGTGGCGATGTCGTCCTTGCCGTCACCGTTGAAGTCGCCGACGCGGGGCAGCTCCGACCCGACCGCGAACAGGTCGTGCCACTTGACCCCGGCACCGAACGACGAGCCGTTGGACAGGGCGACGTAGACGTCGGCGGCGGTCGCCGGGCCCTGGATGAACGTCGCGATGTCGTCCAGCCCGTCGCCGTTGAAGTCACCGACGGCCGGGTACTCCCCGGCGGGGGCGAAGAACTCGTGCCACTTCACGCCCGCGCCGAAGCCGGTGCCGGTCGACAGGGCCACGTACACGTCGCCCTGGGCGTCGTGGGTGAACGTGGCGATGTCGTCCTTGCCGTCGCCGTTGAAGTCGCCGACGACCGGGACCTCGGCCCCTGGCGCGAACCAGTCGTGCCACTTGGCGCCGCCGAGGAAGCCGGTGCCGGTGGACAGGCCGACGTACACGTCGCCGAGCGTGCCGCCGGTGAACGTGATGACGTCGTCCTTGCCGTCGCCGTTGAAGTCTCCGGTGAGCAGCTTCTCGCCGTTGAGGCCGAAGAAGTCGTTCCACTTCACCGACGTGCCGGCGAACGCCGAGCCGGTCGAGGTCGCCACGTAGACGTCGTTGAGCGAGCCCAGGTTGAACGCGACGATGTCGTCCTTGCCGTCGCCGTTGAAGTCGGTCGGCGAGCCGGCCGGGAACAGCGACGGCCCGGAGGTGCCGCAGTTGTCGCTGGTCAGATACTTCTGGTTGTACGAGCCCGGGTACGGCGCCAGCGACACCCCGTTGATGGCGATGTTCTGCCCGACCCCGTTGAGCAGCTGCTCGTAGTGCAGGTGCGGGCCGGAGGAGTTGCCGGTGCTGCCGGTGAGCCCGATCTGCTGGCCCTGGGCCACGACCGCGCCGTCGGGCACGGAGTAGGCGCTGAGGTGGAAGTAGTAGGTCTTCCAGCCGCCGCCGTGCTCGATGGCGATGTAGTTGCCCGCGCCGCTGGGCTGCGAGAACCGGTATGCCGTGCCGGCCGCGGAGGCGATGACCGGGGTGCCGTTGGTGACGCCGCCGTCGGCGCGGACGAAGTCCAGTGCCAGCCGGACCTCGGCGGAGTGGTGGCTGTAGGTCCAGCGCTGCCCACAGGGGAACGGGGCCTTGAAGTTCGGGGCCGCGAAGGCCGGGGCCTGGGTGACCACGGTCGCACCGACGGCGGCGAGCAGGCTGACGAGGATGGTTCTGAGGACGAGACGGGCACTGCGGCCCATGGCAACTCCTCTTGACCGCTGGGGATGCGGTCTACTCGGGGGGCGAGAAATCGATGTCCCGAGTCTGGTCATGAACTTCACTCATGTCAATGCCGCTGAAACTTAGCTCCACACAGGAGTCGTGAGCTGCTTTGACACAGCACCGCTACGGCCGCCGCCGCCTGGTCCAGGATGGACTCCATCGATCGAACGCCCCGCACAGACCCGGCCCTCGGCGACCGGCGCCGGACAGGGCACCACACCGTTCGTTAACACTGGCCCTGAAGTCGAAATATCTATTTTCTTGAGATCCTCAGGCGAGCGCTCCTACGCTGGATCCGTGGAGCTGACGCGCCTTTTCACGGCACGCCTGCACGTCGATCTGCGACGTCAGGCCAGCGCGCTGTGTCCGCGCGCACCGCGCGCCTGACCCTGCCCGCACTCCACTCCCCGCCGCGATCGACGCGGCCCCCTCCTGCCCGGCCCACGCAGGCGCGCCACCGCGCCCGCGCGCCGCCGCGCACCCACGGAAAGGCGATCCCATGTCGGACAACTCCTCGCTGCGGCGGCGCACGTTCCTCGCGGCCTCGGCCGCGGCGGGCGTCGCAGCCGCCACCGGCCTGCCCGGTCAGCCCGCCAACGCGGCCGCGGCCCGGCCCAACATCCTCGTCATCGTCACCGACGACCAGCCCAAGAACACCCAGTGGGCGACCCAGAAGACCATCGGCTGGCTCGGCGACCACGGCACCACGTTCGCCAACGCGTACTCGGTGACGCCGCTGTGCGCGCCGTCGCGCGCCACGATCTTCACCGGCCAGTACGCGCACAACCACGGCGTACGCGGCAACGCCCTGCAGGAGAACCTCAACCACCACGCCACCGTCCAGCGCTACCTGCACGAGGCCGGCTACCGCACCGGCCTCTACGGCAAGTACCTCAACGGCTGGGACGTCAACGACGACCCGCCGCACTTCGACGAGTTCGCGCTGCTCGCCCCGATCACATACCTCGACGGGCAGTACAACGTCAACGGCACCGTGCAGACCCTCAACGGGTACACCACCAACGTCGTCAAGAACCGGGCGCTGCAGTTCATCCAGCGCTCCACCACCGACACCCGCCCCTGGTTCCTGTACGTCGCCCCGAAGGCGCCGCACGGCCCGAACACCCCCGACGTGCCGTACGCCGACGCGCAGGTCCCCGCCTGGGACGGCCGCCCCGGCGTGCCCGAGAACGACCGGTCGGACAAGCCCGGCTACATCAGGAACGCCGACGGCACCCTGGCCGACGGGAAGAACATCCGCACCAGCCAGCTGCGTACGCTGCTGTCGGTCGACGACGCGGTGCAGGCCATCCACGACAAGCTCGAAGCCCTCGGCCAGCTGCAGAACACCCTGGTCTTCTTCATCTCCGACAACGGCTACGCCTGGGGCGACCACGGCTGGACCAAGAAGTCGGTGCCCTACGGCCCGGCGATCGAGGTGCCGTTCCGGGTCTCCTGGCCCGCGGGCGGCCTGAACACCGGCGCCACCGACAACCGGCTCACCGGCAACATCGACATCGCCCCGACGATCCTGGACGCCGCCGGGATCACCCCCGACGCCCAGCACCCGCTCGACGGACACTCGCTGCTCGGCTCGTACCGGCGCGACCGCATCCTGACCGAGTTCTTCAAGCACGGCACCGCCGCGGGCGGCCCGCCGAGCTGGTCGTCGTACGTGACCGCGACCAGGCAGTACACCGAGTACCGCGACGTGCACACCGACGCCAACGGCATCCCGACCGGCAGCGGCGCGATCCTGTTCCGCGAGTACTACGACCTGGTCAACGACCCGCACCAGCTGACCAACCTGCTCTACCAGGCCACCCCGGCCCAGGAGACCGCGCTGGGCATCCCGGCCCTGGCCGCCCAGCTCGCCGCCGACCGCACCAGCGCGGGCTCCACCGCCCCGTAACCGCCCCGGGGTAAGGAAGGGTCCCTTCTACACAGACGTGTGTTAACAAGGGACCCTTCCTTACCCCCGGGCTGAGATCTCTGGAGATGTCGTGGACGATCTGCATGCTGCCTGCTGCACCCCTGGGCGCGCCGTGGCGGTCCAGCTCGCACCACCGGTGCGGCCGGCGGGGGCGCGCGCCGCGGCGCGTACCGTCGCGCTGGCCGGCGGGGCGTTCCTCATGGGCACCGACGACAGCGAGGGGTTCCCCGCCGACGGGGAGGGGCCGGTGCGGGAGGTGACGGTACGGCCGTTCCGGCTCGATGCGACGACGGTGACCAACGCCCAGTTCGCCACCTTCGTCAAGGCCACCGGCTACGTCACCGAGGCACAGCGGTTCGGCTCGTCGTACGTGTTCGGCGGGCACCTGGCCCCCGGCGTGGCCGCCCGCGGCACCCGGGTGCCGAACACGCCCTGGTGGTTCGAGGTCCCGGGGGCGAGCTGGCGCGACCCGTACGGCCCCGGCACCGGCATCGGCGACCGGCAGAACCACCCCGTCGTGCACGTGTCCTGGCACGACGCCCTGGCCTACTGCGACTGGTCGGGCACCCGCCTGCCGACCGAGGCCGAATGGGAGTTCGCCGCCCGCGGCGGCCTGGTCCAGGCGAGGTTCCCGTGGGGCGACGAGCTGACCCCGGGCGGCAGGCACATGTGCAACATCTGGCAGGGCGAGTTCCCCGTCCGCGACAGCGCCGCCGACGGGTACGCCGGGACGGCGCCGGTCAAGTCCTACCGGCCCAACGGCTTCGGCCTGTACAACATGGCCGGCAACGTGTGGGAGTGGTGCGCCGACTGGTTCAGCGCGGACTTCCACGCCACCGGCCCGCGCACCGACCCGACCGGGCCGCCCGCCGGCACGGCGAAGGTGATGCGGGGCGGCTCGCACCTGTGCCACGTGTCGTACTGCAACCGCTACCGGGTCGCGGCCCGGTCGGCCAACACCCCGGACAGCTCGACCAGCAACATCGGCTTCCGCGTCGCGGCGGACTGAGCAGCGGAACCGGTCGGCGGACCGACCCGCGCGTCGCACCCCGCCCGGCCACCGTCCGGCGGGCAGTATGTGCGTCATGTCCTGGTTGGCCCGGCGTCCGCTCGTACGCTGGCTGCTCAGCACCGCGATCCTCGTCGCGGTGTACTTCATCGTGCCCACCGACCGCGGCAGCGGCGTGTGGGAGCTGGTCGCGCGGGTGCTCTTCTCGCTGGTGGGCATCGTGGTGGTGGCGGTGCTGATCGTGCGCCAGATCAACCGCCACCTCGGCGACGACGAGACGCCGCTGCTCGGGCTGCTCAACGCACTGACCGCGGGGGTGCTGTTCTTCGCGCTCGCCGACTACGTGGTCGCGGTAGGGGCGCCGGGGTCGTTCGTCGACCTGCAGACCAGGGTCGACGCGCTCTACTTCGCCCTGTCCACCCTGATCACGGTCGGCTTCGGCGACGTCCACGCGCAGGGCCAGCAGGCCCGGGTGCTGCTCATTCTGCAGATGGTCTTCAACACGGTCGTGATCGCGGCCGGGGTCTCGGTGCTGTCGCACCAACTCGCAGCCCGGGCCCGCGAGCGCCATCGGGGCAAGTGATCTTCCGGCGCGCCGCCGCCACCCGGACGGGTCAGAAGTCCTACGATCGTGCGAAGTTTTCCACTCAAATCACCATCAAATTCGTGATCATGTTGACACCAGATGCAGCCGGGTGGATACGGTCCACTTCGGCCCGGTGCTCCCGCCACGGCAGGCACCGCGCCCGTCCTTGTTGTCTACGGAAGGTAAGCGACTTGTCCGGCCGACATTCCCTCGAGCACAAGCCCCGAAGGACGTTCGCCCCCATCGCCACCGCCACCGTCGCCACGGCCATCCTGGTCGGCGGCACCGCGCTCGCCGTCGAGGCCACCTCGACGGACACCGGCACCGACACAGGCACGACGCAGCACGCCGACAGTCTCGCGGCGGCCTCACCCAGCGTCACCCCGATCGTGGTGAACCGCATCCCCGACAAGGTCTCCCGCGGCGCCGTCCGCGCCGCGACCGCCACCGACGGCCCCAGGACCACCGTCGTGGGCTCGGGCACCTGCAAGGCCTCGTTCTACGCCGAGGGGCAGGGCACCGCCAACGGCGAGCGCTTCAACCCCGACGAGCTGACCGCGGCGCACAAGACCCTCAAGTTCAACACCCGGGTCCGCGTCACCAACCCCGCCAACGGCAAGTCCGTGGTGGTACGCATCAACGACCGCGGCCCGTACATCGCCGGGCGCTGCCTCGACCTGTCCCGCGCCGCCTTCGCCGAGATCGCGAAGCTGTCCAGCGGCGTCACCACGGTGCGGTACGACATCCTCAAGTAGCACGCCGACCGGCGCAAAGGCGCCAGAGGCATGCCAAGATGTCGATATGGCGTCCGTATACCTCGAACTCGGCTCGAAGCGGATCTTCGCGTGCGCGCTGGAGTGGCCCGGCTGGTGCCGCTCCGGCCGCGACGCGGAGTCCGCGCTCGCGGCGCTCACCGCGTACGCCGACCGCTACGCGGTGGTGGCCGGGCGCGCGAAGATCCCCTTCGAGACGGGGGCGCTGCGCGTGGTCGAGCGGGTCGACGGCGGCAGCACCACCGACTTCGGCGCCCCCGAGCGCCCCGCCGGAGCCGACCGCCGCCCGTACGGTGCCGAGCAGGCCGCCCGCACGGGCGCGCTGGTGCGCGCGGCCTGGGAGGTGCTCGCCGACACCGCCGCGCACGCCCCCGCCGAGCTGCGCAAAGGCGTCCGGGGCGGCGGGCGGGACCGGGACCGGATGCTGGGTCACGTGGTGGCCGCCGAGGCGTCGTACGCCCGCAAGATCGGAGTCAGGCACAAAGCCCCCGCCTTCGACGACGCCGCCGCCGTCGCGGCGCTGCGCACCGACATCCTCGACGTGCTGGCCGCACCGCGCGACGGCAGCCCGCCCGTGCCCGGCGGCTGGCACGTTCCCTACGCCGCCCGCCGCATCGCCTGGCACGTGCTCGACCACGCCTGGGAGATGCAGGACCGCAGCGACACGTGACGGCCCGACCTGCCGTTATCCGGTCGCAGGGTGGGAGCGCCGCCGCCTAGGATCGGCGCAACCCGGTTCCGGTCCGCAGCAGAGAGTGCAGGTGTCGTCAATATGCGCTGGTCAGAGATGTACGTCCCGACGCTGCGCCAGGATCCGGCCGGCGCCGACGCGGTCAGCCACCGGCTGCTGCTGCGCGCCGGATACATCCGGCAGCTGATGGCGGGCCACTACAGCCTGCTCCCGCTCGCCGTCCGCGTCCGCGCGAAGATCATCGACATCATCCGCGACGAGATGTCGGCCATCGGCGCCCAGGAATTCCTGCTGCCCACCATGCAGCCCGCCGACGTGTGGCAGAAGAGCGGCCGCTGGGACAAGATCGGATCGGAGATGTTCCGGCTGACCGACCGCAAGGACGCCGACCTCGCCCTGGGCATGACCCACGAGGAGATCTTCACGACCGTCGCCCAGGAGCTGCGCTCCTACCGCGACCTGCCCCAGCGCTGGTACCAGTTCCAGACCAAGTTCCGCGACGAGCCCCGCCCCAAGAGCGGCCTCATCCGGGTACGCGAGTTCACCATGAAGGACTCGTACAGCTTCGACACCGACTCCGACGGGCTCGACCGGTCCTTCGCCGCGCACCGCGACGCCTACCACCGCGTCTTCGCCCGCCTCGGCATCCCCGCCATCGCCGTCGAGGCATCCAGCGGCATCATGGGCGGCAGCGACTCCACCGAGTTCATGTGCCCCACCGACGCCGGTGAGGACATCGTGGTCCACTGCGCCTGCGGCTACGCCGCCAACGTCGAGAAGGCCACCTCGCACCTGCCCGCCGCGGCCGACGGCGCGGGCCTGGCCGCGCCGGAGCCGTTCGACACCCCGGACGCGCGCACCATCGAGGACCTCGTCCGCGACTACGGCGTCACCGCCGACCGCCAGGTGAAGACCCTCGTGTACGTCGTCGACCACCAGCTCACGCTGGTGCTGATGCGCGGCGACCACGCCCTGGTCGAGCAGAAGCTCATCGACACCATCGGCGCGGTCGAGGTCCGCCCCGCCCACCCCGAGGAGATCCGCGCCGCCCTCGGCGCCCTGCCCGGCAGCCTCGGCGGCGTCGGCGTCACGGACCTGCCGATCCTGGCCGACGAGGCGCTGCGCGGCCGCCGCGACATGACCACCGGCGCCAACCGCGACGGCGTACACCTGCGCGGGGTAGACCTGGACCGCGACATCGCCGTCGGCCGCTGGGCCGACCTGCGCGAAGTCGTCGCCGGCGAACCCTGCCCCCGCTGCCGGCAGCCCCTGGACGTGCTGCGCACGGTCGAGATCGGGCACATCTTCAAACTCGGCCGCCGCTACACCGAAGCCCTCGGCGTGACCGTGCTGGCCGCCGACGGCGAGCGGATCACCCCGATCATGGGCAGCTACGGGATCGGGGTGGAGCGGGCGCTGGCCGCGATCGTGGAGACGCACCACGACGAGCGCGGCATCGTCTGGCCCGCCGCGGTGGCCCCGTTCGTGGTGGCCATCGCCCAGCTCGGCAACGACGAGCAGGTGGCGGCGGCGGCCGAAGGGCTGTACGCCGAGCTGCGCGCGCGGCGGGTCGACGTGGTGCTCGACGACCGGGCCGAGCGCCCCGGGGTGAAGTTCAGCGACATCGAGCTGGTCGGCATCCCGTACCGGATCACCGTCAGCGCCCGCGGCCTGGCCGAGGGCACCGTCGAGGTCACCACCCGCGCCACCGGCGAGACCACGCGCACCCCGCTCGCCAGCGCAGTCACTCATCTCAGCGAACTGTTCGCTGCTTAGGATCGCCGCCGCCTGGGAGGCCCGGCACCAAGCCGACAAGCAGGCCGAGTGAGCACGCGCTTTCTCGCCGACACCAGCGCGGTGATTCGGATACTGACCGGCAAGGCGGACCAGATCTGGATCGACGCCGTCACCGCGGGCACCGTAGCCATCTGCGACCCGGTCGAGCTGGAACTATTGCGAGACACGCCCACCAACACCCGCCGACCGCAGATTCAACGCATGATCCGCCAACTGTGCGGGCGGTGCCCGATTCCCGATGACTGCTGGGCACGCGCCTTGGAACTCCAGGACGAGCTGGCCATAACCAGCCAGCACAGCGGGGCGTCGCCGGTCGACCTGCTGGTCGCCGTGACAGCGATGAAGAACAGGCTCGTCGTGTTGCACGACGACCGCGACTACGAGGTGATCGCCCGTGCCTCAGAGCTGCAGATCCAGCGCGTGATCACCTGAGGTGTCCACCGCGCGACAGCGTCCGTACGCCTTGAGTGCTCTCCCCACTGGGCAACGTCAGGCGCGCAGGCGCAGGCCCGGGGTGGCCAGCACCACGGGGCAGCCCGCGACGGCGGCGGCCTCGGCGAGCAGGCGGTCGTGGTCGAGCCACGAGCGCAGGTGGGTGAGCACCAGCAGCCGGGCACCGGCCCGCGCCGCCAGCAGGCCCGCGTCGGCGGCGCTGAGGTGGCGGGGCACGCTGTCCGCCTCGTACCCGCACGCCTCGGCGAGCAGGACCGCGCACCCGTCGGCGAGCTTGTCCAGCTCGGCGCAGGGCGCGGTGTCGCCCGTGTAGCAGAGCGCGTCGCCGACGCGGTACGCGTACGACTCCATCCCGTGCTCCACCGCCGCGAGCCGCACCGCCAGCGGCCCCAGCGCCAGCGGGCCGGGCGGCGTGACGGTGTGCAGCCGCAGCAGCGCCTCGTCGGTCCAGCGCAGCGCGGCGGGCAGGTTCGCCGGGCCGTACACGTCCAGCGGCGCGGCGCCGACCCGCTGCCGCAGGTACGACAGCGCGTTCAGGTCGAAGTAGTGGTCGATGTGGGCATGGCTGACCAGCACCGCGTCCACCTGCTCAGGGGCGCAGTACCGCTGCAGCGGCCCGGCCGAGCCGGTGCCCAGGTCCAGCAGGAGCCGGTATCCGTCCTGCTCGACCAGGTAGCAGGAGCTGGCGCTGTCCGGCCCGGGGACCGAGCCCGCACAGCCGACGACCGTGAATCGCACTCGACTCCTCTCGTAAAGTGAAACCGTCAGCATTCTTACCGCAGTTGGACGCAGTCCGTGTTACCCCACACAATGGACCACCCAGCGAAAGGACCAAGATCATGTCCCGATTCCCTGAGGTCGTCGAGCGGATGGCCACGGACCCCGAGTTCGCCGCGCACGCCCGGACCAGCCCCGACGAGGTCGCCGAGCAGTACGGCCTCACCCCTGACGAGGCCGCGCAGATGCAGGCGCTCACCGACGCCACCGGCTCCGGCCCGACCGCCCTGGACACCCGCCTGTCCAAGAGCGGCATCGGCAGCGGCGGCCTGGCCGGCCTGCTGGCCGCCGCGGGCGACAAGAAGGACGACGACGACGATCCGACCCGCCCGCTGGGCCGCTGGGTGGGCCCCGGCGCCGCCGACCGCTGACCCGGCCGCACGCACCACCCGCACCCCCGCGCCGCCCGACTGCTCGCACCCAGCCGGGACCTGCGTTAAGAAGGGACCCCTCTACCTCGCAAAGAGATAAGAGGGGTCCCTTCCTTTCCCTCCAGGCGGGAGTCAGAGGCTGCGCTTGAGCATGGCGTCGGCCAGCGCGTCAGCGCACTCCGCCAGCCGCAGCCCCACCACGTCCAGCCGCCGCAGCAGCTCCCGCTGCTTCAGCACCGGGGCGGTGATGTCGCCGCTGAGCAGGTCGGCCAGCGCCTGGGCGTACAGGTGGCGGACCCGCCCGGACCGCTTGTGCGCGGCCAGCGCCGCCTCGGCCGCCTCGGCGGGCCGCTCGATCAGCCGGTCCAGCGCCCGCCGCAGCTCCCGCAGGCCGATCGCGACCTGCTCCAGCATCGCCACCGCCCCGGCGTCCAGGCGCACCCCGTAGAGATCGGTCTCGCGTACGTAGTCGCGCAGGTGGTCCAGCACGTCGTCGACCGACCGCGACAGCCGGAACAGGTCCTCCCGGTCGATCGGGGTGGTCAGCGCCGCCCCCAGTTCGGCGACCAGCCGGCCCCGGTGGGCGTCGCCGACGTGCTCGATCTCGGCGATCCGCAGCCGGGCCAGCGGCGGCTCCAGCTCCCCGATGGTCACCGCGACCGCCAGCGCCACCCCTTCCAGCGCCGCGTCGATCTGCGCGACCACGATGGACAGCACCCGCCGCGGCGCCCGCCCCGCGAGATCATCCAGCACCCGCCGCAGCCTCATCCCACCCTCACCCCTACGCGTCCTGGGTGCAGTTTCAGGGAAAGTGCACGAATCTCGGCCCGGATTGCGGCAATTTCCCCGAAACTGCGCCCTCGCCTGGTGACGGGGACGGACGCCGCGCTCATCGGAGCTCCCGGAGGAGGAGGCCCGCGGCGAAGCCCAGGGTGAGGCTGGCAGGGAGGGTGACCAGCCACGCGGTCATCACGGGGGTGGCGAACTGCCAGCGCACCCGGCGCGCCCCGCAGCTGACCCCGGCGCCGACCAGCCCGGCCGCCGCCGACTGGGTCATGCTCACCGGTACGCCGAATCCGGCGCTGCCCAGCACCGCGGTCGCGGCGGCGACCTCGGCCGACACCACGTGCCAGGGGCGCGGCGGCAGCAGCCCGGCGGTCGCGCCGCGCGAGATGCGGCGCAGGCTGGCCACGGCCCCCAGCGCGAACACCAGCGCGGTGGCGCACAGCACCGGCACCGTCGGGGCCAGCATGCCCCGGGCCCGGTGCGCGACGGCCAGGGCCACTCCCACGACGGCGAACATCTTCTGGCCGTCGTTGGCGGCGTAGGCCAGGCTCTGCCCGGCGAAGGCCGTTACGTGGGCGTAGCGCAGCGCGCCTGGCAGCCGGGCGCTGGTGGGCAGGCGGCGGGCGGCCAGCCCGAGCAGGTAGCCCAGCAGGCCGCCGAGCAGCGGTGCGACCGCCGCGACGGCGAGCACCAGGCCGAGGGTGGACCAGACCGGCGGCACGCCGAGCCCGGCGCCGACCCCGGCCAGGCCGCCCAGGACCGCCAGGGTGAGGCTGGTGGGTACGCCGCGCCAGGTCAGCAGCAGCACCAGGGCCAGGGCGACGGTGACGCCGGCGAGCAGGATCAGCGGTCCGCGTACGGCGTGGGCGTCGACGAGGCGGTCGGTGAAGGTGCGGGCCACGGCGAGTCCGAACAGGGCCGGGCCGACCACGATGGCGGTGAGCAGCACCGCGAGGACCCCGAACAGCGGGACGTCGCGCCGCAGTGCCAGCGACAGCAGCGCGGCGCCGTCGTTGGCGCCGCAGACGAAGACGAATCCGGTGGCGAGCATCGCGAACACGATCGGCATCTCGACCACCCCCCGGCTGCGCAGGGTCATCCGTGCTCGATGGCGGTCGACCGCCGCAGCCGGACTGTGCAGAAACCTACCGTACGTGATCGACTGATGACAGGGTGCACACCTGGGCGAATCGGTCGCTAATCCTTTTGCGACCCCTGGCGCGGCTCGCATAGGGTTCCGGCTCGGGAGGAACACCATGGCGAAGCTGAACCAGATCATCGCGGTCGAGAAGGGCGTCAAGAGCCGCTCGTTTCAGGACCTGACCGAGGCCCACCACGCCGTGCAGAAGCCGGCGCTGCTGTCGGGCATCTCGCGGACGTACCAGGCCAAGGACGAGGAGGGCGAGCAGCTGCCGCCCGAGGCGACCCGGGTGCAGGCCCGCGCCGAGGACGTGCTGCGGCAGATCTCGACCACGCTGACCCGCCTGTTCGACGTCACCGCGACCAAGGACGCCACCAACTGCGTCGCGCGCGCCGACGTCGTCGTCGACGACCGGGTGCTGCTGTCCGACGTGCCCGTGACGTACCTGCTGTTCCTGGAGAAGCAGCTCACCGACCTGCACACCTTCGTCAAGAAGCTGCCGGTGCTGGACGCGGCCGAGTCGTGGGTGTTCAGCGACTCCGCCGACTGCTGGTCGACCGAGCCGGTGCGCACGATCCGCACCAAGAAGGTGCCGCGCAACCACGTCAAGGCCGAGGCGACCGAGAAGCACCCGGCGCAGGTCGAGGTGTACTACGAGGACATCGCGGTGGGCTACTGGACCACGGTGAAGTTCTCCGGGGCGCTGCCGGCCAAGCGGGTGTCGGTGCTGCTGGACCGGGTGGAGCGGCTGCAGCAGGCGGTCAAGTTCGCCCGCGAGGAGGCCAACAACACCGAGGCCGTCGACCGCCACGTCGGCGAGAAGGTGTTCGGGTACCTGTTCGCCTGACCATGAGACTCCCCCCGCCGGAGGGCGGGGGGTGCGCCAGGAGCGCAAGCTGAAGCTGACGCTGAAGCTGACGAACGCGGTACAGGTGCAGGTTCGACTCCTGCCTCCCGCACCACATGCGGGAGTAGCCCAAATAGGCAGAGGCAGCCGCGATCAGACTCAGATTCTCGCTCCAGATTCAGCATTCGCCGCCGATCGCCAGATCGACCGCGTACGGACGACATCCACCGAGGTGCTGGTTCGAATCCAGTCTGCGCCGCTACATGGCGCGGTAGTTCCAACGGTAGGACGCGGGGACTTCACGACTGATCCGTACGCTTAAACGTGCTGGCGTGTGCAAGTCGGCGGCATCACGAGGCCCGGGGGCAGGCCAGTCCCCCGGGCTTCACCATTTCCCGGCCGCGACGGCTCCCGAGCTGCACCATTTCCCGAGCTGGGCTCCTGTTTTGACGTAAATTCATGTTATGTCGGAAAAGCAGCGGCAACCCGGGCTCACCGGGCTGGCCCTCGGCGCGGCGGTCCTGGTCGCCGAGCGGCTCAGGCGGCTGGGCGGCACAGACCCCGAAGACCAGCAGCGCACCCAGGACCTGCTCACCAGCGGCGTCGAACCGGCACTGGTCGACGCCCGCTCGCCACTGGCCGTGGCCGTCGGCTTCACCCAGCAGGGCGCCGAACTGGCCCGGCAGACCGCGGCCAGGCTCGCCGACACCGGCCGCGACCAGGCCCGGCGCCTGCGCGCCGGCGTCGACGCCGCCGTACCGCGGGTCGCCCCGCTGGCCACCGCCCGCGACACCGTCAACGACGCCCGCGACCGCGGCCGGGACGCCGTCACCGTGGCCGGCGCCCGCGGCCGCGACACCCTGCTGACCGGCCGCGCCGCCGCGCTGCGCGCGTTCAACGGCACCGTCGAGGAGACCGTGTCCTGGCTCGAGCGCACCATCGTGCCCCGCATAATCGACAACCTGGTGCCGCACCTGATCGACCGGGTGGTGCCGCGCCTGGTCGAGGGCGCGCTGCCGGAGATCCGGCACAAGGTCATCCCGGTCGTCATCGACGACCTCACCCGCGACCCGCGCCTGCAGGCGCTGATCACCGAGCAGAGCCGGGGCATGCTCGCCAACGCCGCGGACGAACTGCGCAGCACCTCCGCCGGCGCCGACGACCGGATCGAGGAGTCGTTCCGGCGGCTGTTCCACGTGCACCATACGAACGGCGACCGGTGACGGCGCCCCGCCGTCAGCCGTACGCCGGAATCGTCTCGCGCCTGGCCGGCCTGGCCATCGACGCCGGCCTGCTCGCGCTGGCCGCCTCCCTGGTCGTCACCGGCGTACCGTCGGTCTGGCGCACCCTGGAGGGCAGCACGCCCGGCTGGCTCGACGCCACCACCGGGCTGATCGCCGCGCTGCTGCCGGTCGTGTACTTCGCCGCCTGCTGGTGGCTGACCGGCCAGACCGTCGGCAGCCTGCTGCTGGGCACCGTGGTCCGCCGACCCGACGGGCGCCATCTGGGCCCGGGCCGCGCCCTGCTGCGGGCCGCGGTCGGCCTCGCCTTCCCGCCGGTATGGCTGCTCGGCATGCTCGGCGTGCTCACCGACGACCAGCGCCGCGCCTGGCACGACCGCGTCTTCGGCACCGTCGTCCGCTACGCCCCTCGCCGCCGCCAGCCCCGCCTCCCGACCCCTTGACCACCCGCCCCACGGCGGGGTTCGTGCGGTTTCGGGGAAACTGCACGAATCCGGCCCATGATTCCTGCACTTTCCCCGAAACCGCACCGCCCCTCCACGGCGCGGCCCGGCGCGGGCGGGCGCGGGCGGGCCGGTCGATCGCGGCGGGGGTAGGGTCGGCTGCTGTGCGCCTACCCCTCCTCGTGACCGGCGCGGTCGCGCTGGCCGCGCTCGCCGCCTGCGGCACCGCCCCAGCGGCCGCGCCCGCGTTCGTACCCGCGACCAGCCCGTCCGCGAGCCCCAGCCCGTCGACCGCGCCCAGCCCCTCCCCCCGCCCGAGCCCCACCGGCTACCAGGGCAGGTACGTCTACCCGGTGCTCGGCAACACGTCCTACGGCCACACGCACCACGACTACCCGGCCACCGACGTCATGGCCAAGTGCGGCGCCCAGGTCGTCTCGGCCGTGGACGGGGTGGTGCTGGAGGTCGACCGGGTCAACCGGTACGACCCGAAGAAGGACGACGGCGCCCTGCGCGGCGGCCTGAACGTCTCCATCCTCGGCGACGACGGCGTGCGCTACTACGGCTCGCACTTCTCGGCGATCGAGGCGTCGATCCAGCCCGGGGTGCGGGTCACCGCCGGCCAGAAGCTGGCCAAGGTCGGCCAGACCGGGCTGGCCAGCGCCTGCCACCTGCACTTCGGCATCTCGCCGGTGTGCGCGCGTACCGACGACTGGTGGAACCGGCGCGGCGTGATCTGGCCGTGGAAGTACCTGGACTCGTGGAAGAAGGGCGGCCAGAAGTCTCCCCTCGCCGAGATCACCGCGTGGCAGAAGAAGAACGGCTGCCCCACCAAGCCCACCGCCCCCTGACCGGCCGTCACCCCGCCCCACTTAGCATTGACGCTGGCCTATCCAGAAGACGGTTCTCCGAGAAATCGTCTTCTGGATAGGCCAGCGTCAATTCAAACCCCCGGGGGGAGGTGCTGCGGGCTGGAGCAGCGGGTCAGCCGACGTGGATGGCGGCCTCGGCGGGGAGGTCCTTCCGGCTGACCTTGATCAGCAGCAGGATGACCAGCGCCGAGAACGTCAGCAGCCCACCGCCCCACGCGAACGCCACCGTGTACCCGTGCACCGCCGCGTTGGCCTGCACCAGCGGCAGCGGCCCGTCCGCGAGGTGCTCGGTCATATACGCCGCCGACGCGTTCAGCGCGAACGTGCTCAGCAGCGCCGCCCCCAGCGAACCGCCCACCTGCTGCGTCGCGTTCAGCGTCGCGCTGGCCGCCCCGGCGTCGTGCTCCGGCACGCCCACCAGCGCCAGGCTGGACAGCGGCACGAACGTGAACCCGAGCCCGAGCCCGAGCACCAGCGCCCCCGGCAGCACGTGCGTGGCGTACGCGGTGCCCAGGCCGATCTGGGTGAGGAAGAACATCGCCCCGGCGGCGAGCACCGCCCCGGCCACCATCAGCGGCTTCGCGCCCAGCCTCGGCATGAGCTGGCTGGCGGCACCGGCCGAGATGAACACTCCGGCCGAGATCGGCAGCGAGGCCAGGCCCGCCTGGATCGGCGTGTAGAGCAGGATGCCCTGGAAGTAGAAGGTCAGGAAGAAGAACGCGCCCATCAGCCCGGCGCCGGTGAGGATGCCGGACAGGTACGCGCCGCCCCGGTTGCGGTCGAGCACGATCCGCAGCGGCAGCAGCGGGTGGCTGGACTTGAGCTGGATGGCCACGAACAGGGCCAGCAGCAGCGCACCGCCGATGATGAAGCCCAGCGACACCGGCGACTCCCAGCCGTACGCGGGCTCGGCGGCCTTGGTGAGGCCGTACACGAGGCCGATCAGGCCGAGGGTGACGGTGACGGCGCCGGGGATGTCGTAGCGGGTGTTGCCCTGGGCGCGGCTCTCCGGCACGACGGGCAGCGCGGCGGCGATCGCGATGACGGCGATCGGGATGTTGACCAGCAGGCACCAGCGCCAGTTCGCGTACTCGGTGAGCACGCCGCCCAGCAGCAGCCCGATGGCGGCGCCGCCGCCGGCGATGGCGCCGTACACGGCGAAGGCCTTGGCCCGCTCCTTGGCCTCGGTGAACAGCACCGTCAGCAGGGCCAGCCCGGCCGGGGCGAGCAGCGCGCCGAAGACGCCCTGCAGGCCGCGCGCGGCGAACAGGGTGAGCCCGTCCTGCGCGGCGCCGCCCAGCGCCGAGGCGAGCGCGAAGCCGATCGCGCCGACGACGAAGGTGCGCTTGCGGCCCCAGTAGTCGGCGATGCGGCCGCCGAGCAGCAGCAGCCCGCCGAAGGTCAGCGTGTAGGCGGTGAGCACCCACTGCCGCTGCGCGTCGCTGATCTCCAGGTCGACCTGCATCTTCGGCAGCGCGATGTTCACGATGGTCGCGTCGAGGACCACCATGAGCTGGGCCAGCGCGATGATCGCCAGGGCGAGCCAGCGGCGGGGGTGGACCGGCGCGGCGGCCGGGGCGGGCCCGTCGGCGCGGGTGAGGGTGGCAGTCACAGGGGCAGCCTTTGAGGTACGGGGTGGAGTCGCACCGACGGTAGCCAGCCGTCGGCCGTGTTTCCGCAGGTCTGAGGCGTGCATCACGACCTGGCGGGCGCCCTTTCGAAACAATTATGGCGAAATCTGCGTGAATTGCACCATTCCGGGCGGTGTTCGGTGTCGAATCACCGGTGGAGGTTTCACCGGAGAAAGGACCCACCCAGTCATGTACGGCAAGAAGAAGCTGACCGCCGCGGCGAGTCTGGTCGCCCTCTCGCTGGCCCTGGCCATGGCCGCCTGCGGCGGCAGCGAGAACATGACCACCCCGCAGGCGCGCCAGTCCGAGACCGGCATGCCCATGATGAGCCCCAGCATGGGCATGATGAGCCCGGGCGCGAGCATGGGCCCCGGCGGCACGTTCGGCACCGGCTGCGCGGCCCTGCCGACCGACCCGGCCATGGCCGGCAGCATGGAGCAGATGGCGCAGCAGCCGCTCGCCTCGGCCGCCGCGGGCAACCCGCAGCTGTCCACCCTCGTCGCGGCGATCACCAAGGCCGGGCTCGCCGACACGCTCAACTCCGCCCCGGAGCTGACCGTGTTCGCCCCCAGCAACGAGGCGTTCAGCCAGGTGCCCAAGGCCGACCTGGACCGCGTCATGGCCGACCCGGAGCTGCTCAAGAAGGTGCTGACGTACCACGTGGTCGCCGGCACCCTGGCCCCCGACCAGCTCGACGGCTCGCACAAGACCGTCGAGGGCCAGGACCTGAAGGTCAGCGGCAGCGGCACCGACTTCAAGGTCAACGACACCGCGACGATCACCTGCGGCAACATCAAGACCAAGAACGGCACCGTGTACATCCTCGACGGCGTCCTCATGCCGCCGGCCTGATCGGGGCACCCGGGCTACGCCCGAGCGCACCGGACACACCGCGCGCCTACTCCCCCGGGAGTAGGCGCGCTCACTCCCCTCACCCGACGACACCGCCCCCGCCGCGACCTAGCGTTGTGGGCATGACCTGGGACTCCCCCGACTTCCGCGAGCTGCGCCACCGCCGCGGCCGCGCCGCGCCGATCATCGTCGGCCTGATACAGGTGCTCGCCGTCTTCGCCATCACCCACACCACGGCGTCCCCGTACTCCACCGGCGGCACGTACGACCTGGCCGTGCTCGGCTACAGCCTGCTGTTCGCCGCCGCCATGTCGCTCTACCTGATCCGCCGCAGCCCCGTCGCCGCGCTGGCCGCCACCGCCACCTGCACCGCCGCCTACGTCGGACTCGGATACCCCCCGATCGGGCCGTTCTTCCTGGCCCTGGTGATCTCGCTGGCCGCCGCCGTCGTGCTCGGGCACCGGACCGCCGCCTGGATCACCGCCGCGCTCGCCTACGCCGCCTGGTGGCAGTACAACCTGCCCGTCGCGGAGTTCATCGGCAACCTGCCCGCCGCGGAGTGGCGCAACCAGGAGCGGCTCGTCGCCGGCGCGGTCGTGCTCGCCGCGCCGCTGCTGTTCGGCCAGCTGATCCGCAGCAACCGCGACCGGATGACGGAGATCCGCCGCCGCCGCGCCGGCGACGAGCGGCTGCGCATCGCCCGCGAGGTGCACGACGTCGTCGCCCACCACATCTCCCTGATCAACGTGCAGGCGGGCGTCGCGCTGCACCTGATGGACGCCGACCCCGAGCAGGCCCGCACCGCGCTCACCGCGATCAAGACCGCCAGCCGCGACACCCTGCGCGAACTGCGCACCACCCTCGGCGTGCTGCGCGCCGTCGACGAGGACGCACCCCGCACGCCCGCACCCAGCCTGACCCGCCTGGACGAGCTGGTGGAGCGCTTCGCCGCCGCCGGGCTGCGCGTCGACCTGCGCGTCACCGGCGCCCCGCGTGCCCTGTCCGCCGCCGTCGACCTGGCCGCGTACCGGATCGTGCAGGAGTCGCTGACCAACGTGCACCGCCACGCCGGCGTCGACAACGCCCAGGTCACCATCGGGTACGGCGCGGACGAGCTGCTCCTGGACATCACCGACCGGGGCCGCGGCGGCGAGCCCGGCGACGGCAACGGCCTGGCGGGCATCCGCGAACGGGTCGCCTCGCTGGGCGGTACCGTCGCGGTCGGCCCGCGTGCCGAGGGCGGATTCACCGTCTGCGCGGCGCTGCCGACCGGAGCCGCGTGATGATCGGGGTACTGCTGGTGGACGACCAGGCGCTGGTCCGCGCGGGCTTCCACGCGCTGCTCGCCGCGCAGGACGACCTCAGCGTCGTGGGCGAGGCCGCCGACGGCGAGGAGGCGGTCGCGCTGACCGCCTCCCTGCGCCCCGACGTCGTACTGATGGACATCCGCATGCCCCGCCTCGACGGCATCGAGGCCACCCGCCGCATCGCCGCCGACCCGGCCCTGGCCGAGGTCAAGGTCGTCATCCTCACCACCTTCGACCTCGACGAGTACGTCTTCGACGCGCTGCGCCACGGCGCCAGCGGCTTCCTGGTCAAGGACACCGAGCCCGCCGACCTGATCCAGGCCGTCCGGGTGGTGGCCCGCGGCGACGCGCTGCTGTCGCCGGGCGTCACCCGCCGCCTCATCGCCGAGTACGCCCAGCGCTCGAAGCGGCCCCGCGACACCGACCGGCTGGCCGCGCTCACCGAGCGCGAACGCGAGGTGATGGCCCTGGTCGCCGCCGGGCTGTCCAACGACGAGATCGGCGAGCGGCTGTTCGTCAGCCCCGCCACCGCCAAGACCCACGTCAGCCGCGCCATGATCAAGCTAGGCGCCCGGGACCGGGCCCACCTGGTCGTCGAGGCGTACGAGTCGGGCCTGGTCCGGCCCGGCTGGGCCGGTGAGTGACGTGCGCCTGTCCCGGGACAACCGCCGCCGACTGCTGACCGCGCACATCGCCGCCTCGGTCGGCTGGCTCGGCGTCGCCTACGCGATGCTGGTCATGACGATCACCGCCGACCGGTCTGCCGACCTGGCGACCCGGCAGGGCGCGTACGCCCTGATGTCCACCCTGGATCTGGCCGCCGTGCTGCCGCTGGGCCTGCTCGCCCTGGCCACCGGCGTCATCCTCGGCGTCGGCACGCACTGGGGCCTGGTGAAGCACTGGTGGGTGGCGGTCAAGCTGTTCCTCAACCTGGCCGCCCTGGTCATCCCCATGCTGACCCGGCATCCGGCGCTGGCCGACGCCCTGGCCGCGGCCCGCGCCGGACTGCTGACCGACCCGGCCCGGCAGGTGCTCGACGCCTCGATCGCCTCGGTGGTCGTGCTGACCACCGCGACCGTCCTGTCCGTCTACAAACCCTGGGGCAGGACCGGCGCACCGATCTGAGCGGGGACGCCCGACCGGCCGCCGGCGCGGTGCCCGAACGGACCCGGGGTGGGCGACTCGTCCAGATCCGGCGGTCCGATCGAGTGCAGCTCGGTCGGCCGGTGACCCGGGGTCACCCTCCGGACACCGGATGGTCGGCGCAGCCGCACCGGGATAGCGTCACGCGGTTCGGACGAACTCCTGGTGGGAGGACTCTTCATGCGGCGCGAAGCGCAGGTTCGGTCGTGACGGGCATCGGGCCGGTCGACCCCCACTCGGGGCAGTTCTCCAACAACCCGGGCAACAAGCCGCACCAGCCCAAACCACCGCCCGAGGTCGACGAGACGATCCCCGAGACCCCGAAGCCCGAGACGGCCGCACCGCCCCAGGAAGGGGCGTTCGAGGTCGAGCAGCAGGCGCGCGAGTCGTACGGCCGAGCCAAGGTCAACATCGACAACCAGCCGGTCGAGCCGGAGCCCGCCGAGGGCGAGCCGGCTCCCGAAGGGCCCGATCCGGGCGACGACACCGCAGCGCGGATGGCGTCGGCCACCGTCGCGACCGGTGCCCTGGTCGCGGGCGAACTCATCGCCGGAGGCGCGGCCGGGACCGGAGCCGCCGCCGGAGCCGGGGTCGCGGCCGGTGCCGCCGCCGGAACCGTGCTGCTGCCCGTCCTGCTCGGCTTGGGGCTGCTGGTCCTGATCGGCGGCGTGCTGTGGTACGTGCTCGCCCACCGGCCCGCCGACCCCGCCGCCGCCCAGCCGTCGCAGCGGCCCTCGGCGGGCGCGTCGGCTCCGGCCGCGCCCGCGCAGCAGGTCCCGGCCCGGCCGGGGCACTCGGTGGGCGACCCGCACCTGCTCACCTTCGACGGGTACAGCTACGACTTCCAGGCCGTCGGCGAGTTCGTGCTGACCCGTTCGACCGCCGACGACTTCGCGGTACAGACCCGCTACCAGCCGCCGACCGGCCTGTTCGGGCCGAACGTCTCGATCACCACCGCCGTGGCGATCCGCACCGGCGGCCACCGCGTCGCCGTCTACGACGCCCAGCGCGGCGTCCTCGTCGACGGACAGCCGGTCACCGGCCAGGTCGCCGTCGGCGGCGCCACCGCCAGCGCGTCCGCCGAGGGGCTCAAGCTCACCCTCGCCGATGGCACGGTCGTCACCGTCACCCGCGGCACCTACTTCATGAGCACTCAGATCGCCCCCGCACCGACCCGCGCGGGCAGGCTGGAAGGGCTGCTCGGCGACTTCGACGGCGCCCTCAAGAACGACCTGCGGCCGCAGGGCGGCACCGAGCCGGTGTCCCCCGACACCCGCGAGTCGCTCTACGACCGGTACGGCGACACCTGGCGCATCACGCAGCAGGACTCCCTGTTCGACTACCTGAGCGGCGAGAGCACCGAGAAGTTCACCGACCGGACGTACCCGCACCAGCTGAGCGACGCGGGCATGCTGACCGCGCAGGAGCGCGCCGACGCCGAGAAGATCTGCCGCGCCGCCGGGGTCCTGCGCGAGGACGTCCTGGCCGGCTGCGTCCTCGACGTCGCCACCACCAAGGACCCGGCGTTCGCCGCCGACGCCGCCGCCCACCAGTCGATCACGGTCAGCGCGATCGAGCTGGGGCAGCAGCAGACCGCGGCGCTCAAGCACCGGCTCGCCGGGGCCGCGTACACGGTCACCGGGCGGGCCGGGCAGCGGATCGCGGTCGAGATCGGCGCGATCACCCCCGGCACCCCCGGCGACAAGTGCGGCTTCGACGTGGACGCGCTGCTGCTCGGGCCCGACCACGCCGAACTGTGGCGCGAGTGGATCGGCAACGGCGGCTGCGGCAAGGCCTTCGGGCCGGTCACGCTACCCGCCGACGGCACGTACCAGCTGGTCTTCCTCGGCGGGCTCGGCCAGGTCATCAAGGCGCAGACCGGCACGGTCGAGTTCCGGATCGTCGACGTGCCCGACCCGACGGTCGCCCCGCTCACCCTCGGCACCAAGGCCACCGGGAAGATCGAGTCGAGCTTCGCCGCCGACGAGTGGCGGTTCACCGCCGCCGCCGGGCAGACGCTCGCCCTCGACGTCAGCGCCATCACCGGCGACGGCGACCCCGGCGGCTGCCGACTCGACCTGACCGCCCGCGTGTACGCACCCGACGGCAGCGAGCTGTTCAAGCAGTGGATCGGCAACGGCGGCTGCCACGCCTACCCGGTCACCGCACCCGCCGCCGGCACCTACCGGGTCGTCATGACCGGCGGCGACGGCTCGGTCATCCACGCCCGCACCGGCACGTACACGTTCGCGGTGCTCGACGTGCCCGCACCGGACGTGCGCCCGCTCAAGCCCGGCACCAAGGTGAACGGCAGGATCGAGGCGGTGCTGGGCAGCGACGAGTGGCGCTTCACCGCCACGGCGGGGCAGCAGCTCGTCCTCGACGTCGCGGCCATCACCGGCGACGGCAACCCCGGCGGCTGCGGCATGGACCTGACCGCCACCGTGTACGGCCCGGACGGCGCCGAGGTGTTCGACCAGTGGATCGGCAACGGCGGCTGCCGCAAGCACACCTTCACCGCACCGTCAGCCGGCACGTACCGCCTGGTCCTGTCCGGCGGCAACGGCTCGGTGATCCACTACCGCACCGGCACCTACACCCTGACCATCACCGCCCCGTAGCCCCCGCGTCCTGACCGGAGCCGGTGATCTTCCTGCGTAGATCATCGGCTCCGGTCGTTCGACGGCTGCTCACCGGGCCGAACGACCGCGAACGACGATCTCGGCCGCCCTGCCTGGTCCGGCTACGGCCGCCCCGGCAGCCGCATCGGCTCAACGGAGCCGCGAACGGGATCTTTGCCGACTCACGGGCCCGGCGGCGGCTCCATACACTCGCGTGATGGATTTCGATGCCGCGGACCTGGGCGCAATCATTGGCCTCGTCGTCGCCCTCGCCTGCGCGGGTGTGTTCTTCTACCTGATCTACGAACTCCTGCGGCGCCGGCGCGTCAAGTCCAGCGGCTGGTCCGCCCAGGGCACCGTCACCCGGACCTGGACCACCACGCACACGCAGCACACCGCCGACGGCGGCATGCACACCACCACGGACCACCACGCCGAGGCCGCCTACACCACGCACTGGGGCGAGCCCCGCACCGTACGGCTCGACGGCCAGTTCCGGCAGGGCGACCACGTCGACGTCCGCTACGACCAGTCCGACGGCTTCGTGCCGCTGCCGGGCCGCAGGTCCAGCGTCAGCAGCGGCTGCGGCGGCTGCCTCGGCCTGCTGCTGCTCCTCGTCCTGGCCGTCGCCGTCGTCTCGGTCTTCCTGCCCGACGTGGCCAAGTCCATCTCCGACGCGGTCAACGACGTCCTGTCCTCCGGCAAGATGCCTCGCTGAGCCCGACGGGCGCTGCCGGACCGGCTGCCGGCAGTACCCGTCGGGACGTACCCCTCAGACCTGGTGCCGCGCCCGGCGGGCCAGCGGCGCCAGCGCACCCCAGATCGCCACCGAACCGAGCCCCTCCAGCAGCCGCACCCCGTCGACACCCCGGCCGACCAGCACCAGCACGATGCCCAGCGCGACCAGCGCGGGCGCCGCCCACCCGGCCTTCCGCCGCGCCGCCAGCAGCACCAGCTGCAGCAGCAGGCCGAAGTAGAGCAGCGCCGGAGCCACCTGGTACAGCACCAGGTCCACCCCCGGCAGCGACATCGCCTGGTCGGCGCGCTCGCCCATGGCGGCCTTGTCCGCCGCCCCGAATCCCGACCAGAGGTCGATGCCCATCTGCCCGATCATGGCGACCGCGCCGAACAGGCTCATCGCCGCGCTGACACCGCCGAGCACCCGCACCGAGCCGTCCAGCCTGCGGTACAGGTGCACCGCCACCACCGCGAACAGCGCGAACGCGACGACCCAGACGGAGTGCGCGGCGGTCCAGGCCGCACCGGGGCCCAGATGCCCCTTCCAGCGCATGATGACCCATCCGGCCAGCCACAGCAGCGGCGCCCAGACGAGTGCGGTACGAGTCAGTCGCGATTGGTCGGTCATGCCTCCCAACCTGCCGGAACCGCGGCGGGCACACCATCGGGTGGCACCCCGGCCGCCACCCCGAACCCCGGCCCGGGGGTACACCCTTAGCTCCCCCGATTTCTTAACCCGGATGCCCGAAAGGTTAACCGCCCGGCAACAGCCGCTCGATAGCATCGGCGTCCATCAACGCGCCTGACAGCGGTGTCGACCTTCGGTGCAGCACGAGCAGGGAGTCCACGATGACCCAGCCCATCCTGGTGGTCGACTTCGGCGCGTACCAGACGACGGCGGCGGTCGTCGCCGGCACCGACGTCCATCCGGTGCCCTGCCCGGTCACCGGCGCCATGCGCTGGCCCTCGGCCGTGTGCCTGGACGGCGACAGCCTCGTCGTCGGCACGGCCGCGGTGCAGCGGCGCGACCTGCTGCCGCGCTGGTTCGCCGCCGGACCGCGCCAGGCACTGGACACCGGCGAGCCGATCCACCTCGGTGACCGCACCGTCGCCGCGACCGAGGTGCTGGCGGCGTACCTGAAGGTGCTGCGGGCCGAGGCCGAGCAGCGGATGGGGCAGCCCGTCGAGCGGCTGGCCCTGACCGCCCCGGCCGCGTACGGGCCGCAGGATCCGCGCCGCCAGCAGCTGCTCGCGCTGGCCGCCGACGCCGGGTTCCCGGACGCGGAGCTGGTCGGCGACGCGGTGTCGGCGGTGGTCGACCCCTACACGCACGGGGACTTCCCGGACGGGGCGCTGCTGCTCGTATGCGACCTGGGCGCCTCCTGGTCGGTGGCGCTGACCCGGGTCGACGGCGAGCATCCGGTGGTGCTGGGCCAGGAGAGCTCCGGCGGCGGCCAGGACTTCGACCTGCTGCTGGTCAACGACCTGCGGGCGGCGCTGCACGAGTGGCTGGCGCCGGCGCTGCACGCGGGCGGGGAGACCGGGCTGCTGGCCAGGTTCGCGGCGGCGGACTTCGTCCGCTCGGTCAAGCACCGCCTGTCGGAGACCGACGAGGTCACCGACCGGATCTCCCCGCACGCCCCGGCGTACCGGATGAGCCGGGCCGGGCTGGAGCGGCTCGCCGAACCGGCGCTGCGGTGGCTGATCGCCAGCTGCCGCGCGGTGGTGGCCCGCGCCGGGTTCACCCTCAACGACGTGACCGGGGTGCTGCTGGTCGGCGGGGCCTCCCGGCTGCCGGTGGCGCGCGCGGCGCTGCGCGGGGACCTGCAGCGGCCGCTGTGGCAGCCGACCGACCCGGAGCTGGCCGTGATCCGGGGCGCGGCCCGGTGGGCGGGCCGGGTGGGCTCGCGCCGGATCGCGGCGAACGCGGCCACCTGGCGGATGGAGCCGCTGACCTGGGAGGTGCCCGACGGGCGGGCCCGGCTGGTGCGGTGGCTGGTCGGGCAGGGCCAGCAGTACGGGCCGGGTGCGGCCCTGGCGCAGGTCCGCGCCGCCGACGACCGCGTCTACGACCTGACCGCGGTGCGCGAGGGCATCCTGGTGGAGCAGCGGATCGCCCCCGGCGCGGTGCTGACCTCCGACGCGATCGCGGCGATGGCCCGTACCGTGAAGGTGATCGCCGGGGACCGGGCCGCCAAGCGGCACCAGATGCGCGTCGCGGGCGACTGGCTGCTGACGCCCGACCACGAGCTGCTGGTGGAGTGCGAGCGCTCCGGGGCGTACGTGCGGATGCGGGCCATCTCGACCGGCGCGGTCGTCAACGAGGTGCGCCCGTTCGGGGCGAGCCCGGACAGCCGGGGCCGGGTGTTCGTCGGCCCGGACGACCGGCTGGCGCTGGTCTCCTGGGACCCGCAGGGCCGGTTCTCCGTCTGGGACGTGCACTCGGGGCAGCTCACCGCCCAGTTCAAGGCCGCGGCGAACAACCGGCCGGTGCAGGTGCTGGTGCACGAGGGCCAGTGGCGCCTGATCGCCGAAGCCGACCGCAAGGTCCACGTCGGCCGGTACGTCCGCGACGTGGCGACGATGTGGGACCTGTCGACCGGCACGGTGCTGGAGGAGATGGTCGGCGAGGACCTGCACCGCCGCTACGCCGGCTACACCGACCACAGCACCACCGACGGGTTCGCCGCCCAGTGCGACAGCCCGGACGGGCGGCTGCGCGCGGGCACCGCCCGCAACTCGGCCGGCACGGCGGTATGGCTGCACGAGACGGGCAGCGCCGAGGAGGTCTTCCGCACCGACCTCGGCTCGGTCGGCTCGGCCCGGACCGCGTTCAGCGCCGACGGCCACCACCTGCTGGCCCGGTGGAGTGCCGCCGACACCAGCTGCGTGGACGTCTGGCAGGTGTGACGCCGCCCTGCCCGGAGACCGGGCTCAGGTCACCCGCCGGGTCTGACCCAGCGGTGCGGGGCGGTCTGCGCACCCAGGACGTGTTCGATGAGCCGCAGCTGCCCGTCCTCGCCCCGTTCGACCACGGCCAGCGCCTGCGGTCCGCTGCTGATGTGCCCCAGGCACACGACCTCCGTCGGGCCGACGAGCGCCCGGTGCCGCTGGTGCATGTGGCCGCAGAAGTGCCAGCGCGGCCGCAGGCTCTCGCACAGCGAGCGCAGCTCCGGACGGCCGACCGGGCCGCCCCGCTGCGGTTCGGCTATGCCGGCGGGCCAGTCGTGGGTGAGCAGGAGGTCGACCTGGCCGGAGCGGCCCGCGGTCCGGCCCACCTGCCGCACCTCGTCGGCGGTGTAGTAGGCGCAGTCCTTGATGGTGTCCCGGCGTGCCCGGGGCGCGTCAGTGACGCGGGGTGAGTGGATGCCGGACAGGAACGCCACCCGCAGTCCGGCGATCTCGGTGACACCCGCCCGGCCCAGGAAGTAGACGCCGTCGCTCCACCAGCCGGGACCCGCCTCGTCCAGGGCGGGCCACGGCTCGTGGTTGCCGCCGATGAAGTAGAGCGGCGCCCCCAGCTCGAGCAGCCCCTCCACCAGCAGCGGAAAGTCGCCGAGCTTGCGGTACTTCGCCGGCGCGTGCACCCCGGCCGCGTCGGCCTCGTCCCGGTTGGGTTCGACGTCGCCGACCGCCAGGATGGCGTCGAGCGGGCCGAGTGAGGCGCGGACAGCCGCCGCCGTCTCGGCGAGCAGCTCGAACTCGCCGTGCACGTCGCCGACCACCAGGACCCGGACGGGCTCGGCAGGCGCCCTGCCGCCGCGTGCCACCGCTACGCGCAGCTGGAGACCGGGCGCATGGTGACGATCGCCTCGACCGGCACCGGCAGGGTGACCCCGCTGTCGGTGCTCAGCCACAGGGTCCGCGGCGGGGCGCCGTCGGTGACGACGCCGCAGGCGGTGGCGCCGTTGCCGAACTCCAGCTCCACCGACGGCGCCGCCGTCGCGGGCCACCACGCGGTCAGCCCGGCCACCGCCATCATCGCCACCGACGCGATGGTGGTCCGGATGCCCGCACGCAGCTGCGCGCCCAGCGACACCGGCTCGGCCGGGGCGTCACCGGTCGGCCAGGCCACCTTGCCCACCTTGACGATCGACCACAGCGCGGTGACGAACGAGGCCACCGTCATCAGCAGCGCCAGCCACGACATCCACTCGGGCCCGGCGCTGTCCTCACCCATGCGCAGCACGCCGCAGAAGCCGATGAAGCCGAGCACGCCGAGCTGCATCCCGTGCCAGCCGCGGGCCGACTCGGCGAGCCGGGCGGCCGGGTCGGTGTCGGCAGTGGACGGCGCGGGGGCGAGGAAGCCGTTCGTCATGGGGAAGTCATACAGCATCGGGCACTTCTTCGGGCTGTCGGCTTGCTTCCTCTTCGACCGGCGCGTCGATGATCCCGGCCTGGTCGAGGCGGGGCAGGATGATGCGGCGCAGGATCAGCTGCAGCGCGGCGGTCACCGGGATGGCGATGAGCGCGCCGACCGCGCCCAGCAGCACCGCGCCGACCAGCGCGGACAGGATCACCGCCAGGTCGGAGATGTCGACCGAGCGCTTCATCACCCGCGGCGCGATGATCCAGTTCTCGATCTGCTGGTACACGATGAAGAAGACGATGCAGGCCAGGCCGACCTCGATGGAGACGGCGAACCCGGCGATGACGCCGACGATCGCGCCCAGCATCGCCCCGATCTGCGGGATCAGGTCGCACACGGCCACCACCGACGCCAGCGCGAACGCGTACGGCACGCCCGCGATGAGGAAGAAGGCGAAGGAGAACACCCCGGCCAGCAGCGCGATCGCCAGCGAGCCCAGCAGGTACGCCCCGAACTTGTCGAAGATCTCGTCGCCCACCACCTGCGCCTGCTCGCGCCGGTGCGCCGGGAACAGCCGGTAGAAGCCCGCCTTCAGCCGCTGCCAGGCGGCCAGGAAGTAGATGGTCAGCACCGCCGCGGTGACGATGTTGAAGATCAGTCCGAAGAACAGCAGCACCCCGCCGAACACCCCGGACAGCGCCTGCCCCAGCGTCTCGGGCGTGGCCGCCGACTTCAGCCGGTCCACCAGGTCGTAGCGGGCCAGGAACTCCGCCAGCTGCGGATCCTTGCCGATCTTGTCGAGGTAGGTGGGGATCGCGTCCACGAGGTGGTCGGACTGGTTCACCAGCGGCGGCACCAGCGCCACGATGCCGCTGCACCCGAGCAGGGTCACCGCCAGCGCCACCAGGGTCACGGCCAGGCCCCGGTTGAGCCCGCGCCGCTGCAGCCACGCCACCGCCGGGTGCAGGCCGATCGCCAGGAACAGCGCCACCAGGATCAGCAGCAGGATCGACGCCGCCTCCCGTACGGCCAGCGCCAGCACCACCGCGCACACCAGCCCGAGCCCGCCCACGAACCCGGTCGCGAACACCGACCGCCGCGGCGACGGCAACTGCTTGTCCACCCTCGACCTCCCTGAACCGCCACTTCGGACGGTGAACTGAGCCACCTGAGTATGGCCATCGGCAGCCCGCGCTGGCTACCATCGCCCTGGTGCGACCCCTTCTGCACCGATCCGCCCGGCCCACCCTGCTCTTGGGCACGGTGCTGCTGACCGTCTCGCTGTCCGCCGCCTCCTGCGACGACGCCCCCGAGGTGACCCTGGCCGCGGTCGGCCGCGCCACCGTCACCGAGGTCGTCGACGCCCCGGCCGCGGTGACCGCCCGCGCGGCCGCGACCCTGACCGCACCCGCCGAAGGTACCCTCGCCAGGCTCGCCGTGAAACCCGGCCAGCAGGTGACCAGGGGCCAGGTGCTCGCGGTGATCGCCGCCCCCGCCGCGCAGTCGCGGCTCGCCCAGGCCAGGCAGGCCCTCGACGCGGCCCGGCGCTCCGGCGGCGGCAGCCCCTCGATCGACCTGCGCGGCGCCCAGCGCCACCTCGACAAATCGGCCGCCGAGGCGTTCACCCAGGCCCGTACGGCGGCCGGGCAGATCGCCGACGAGCAGGCCCGCCAGGCGCTGCTGGCGCAGATCACCGCCGGGGAGCGCAGCTACCGTCAGGCCTCGGCCGCCGTCGCCGACGCCGCCGGGGCGGTGCAGCGCGGGGTGGCCTCGCTCGGCTCCGCGATGAAGGCGCTCGGCGCCGCGCAGAAACTGCAGGCGCAGCAGGCGTACGACCTGGCGAAGTCGACTGTGGACGCGCTGACCCTGCGCGCGCCGATCTCCGGTGTGGTGCAGCTCGGCGGCACCTCCACCGCCGCGGCCGCACCCGACCTGACCAGCCTGCTCGGCGGCCTGGGCGGCGGCACCGGCGCATCCGGCGGCGGCACGACGGTGCCCGCCGGCGTGGCCGGGGTGCCCGCCGTGGGCGCACCGGTGTCGGCCGGGACCGCGATCGTCACCATCGTCGACACCAGCGAACTGGGCCTGGTCGCCGAGGTCGACGAGACCGACATCCTGCTGGTCGAGACCGGCATCGCCGCCGAGGCCGAACTCGACGCCGCGCCCGGAGTCGCCTACCCGGCCACAGTCACCGCGATCGACGTGCTGCCCACGGCCAACAGCCGCGGCGCGGTCGCCTACCGGGTGCACCTGTCGCTGGGCGCGCTGCCCGCCGGAGCGCCGACGCCCCGGCCCGGCATGAGCGCCGTGGCCCGGCTGCGGGTGCGCGAAGCCGCCGACACGGTCACCGTGCCCGCCTCGGCCGTGTTCACCGCCGACGGCCGCGACACGGTCTGGGTCCGTACCGCCGACGGCACCGCCGAACGCCGACCCGTCACCGTCGGCGTCTCCGGCACCGACACCCTGCAGATCACCGACGGCCTGCGCGAGGGCGAGCAGGTGGTGGTACGCGGCGCCGACCGCGTCACCGCCGGGGACAGGCTGCCGTGACCGGCGGCGTCCCCGCCATCGAGGCCGTCGGAGTCGAGCGCACCTACGCCCTGGACGGCGTCGACGTGCCCGCGCTGCGCGGAGTCACCCTCACCATCGCCGACGGCGAGTACGTCGCCATCGTCGGCCCGTCCGGCTCCGGCAAGTCGACGCTGATGCACCTGCTCGGCGGCCTCGACCAGCCCACCGCGGGCACCCTGCGCATCGGCGGCCGCGACGTGTCCGGACTGGACCCGGGCGAGATGGCGCACCTGCGCAACGCCACCATCGGCTTCGTGTTCCAGGCGTTCCACCTGCTCGGCCGCACCAGCGCCCTGGACAACGTGGCACTGCCCCTGGTCTACCGCGGCCTGGGCGCCAGGCAGCGGCGGGCCAGGGCCGCCCAGATGCTCGAACGGGTCGGCCTCGGCCACCGGATGCTGCACCGCCCCAACCAGATGTCCGGCGGCGAGCAGCAGCGCGTGGCCATCGCCCGCGCACTGGTCACCGAACCGGTGGTGCTGCTGGCCGACGAGCCCACCGGCAACCTCGACTCCGCCACCGGCGCGGCGGTGCTGGAGCTGCTGGAGCGGCTCAACACCGACGAGGGCGTGGCGGTGGTGCTGGTGACCCACGACCGCGAGGTGGCCGCGCGGGCCCGGCGGCAGATCGTGATGCGCGACGGGCTGGTGCTGTCCGACAGCGCCGCCCCGGCCGGAGAGGTGGCGCCGTGAGGTTCGCCGAGGCGTGGCGGGTGGCGCTGGACGCGCTGCGCGCCAACCGGCTGCGCAGCATGCTCACCATGCTGGGCATGGTCATCGGCGTGGGCGCGGTGGTGATCCTGGTGGCGCTGGGCACCGGCACCCGCGACGCGGTCCAGGCGCAGGTCGAGGGGCTGGGCTCGAACCTGCTCATCGTCGTGCCCGGCCAGGTCAACTTCAACGCCGCCCCGACCGTGTCGAAACTGGACCGCACCGACCTCGACGCGGTCGTGAAGGTCGTCGGCGACCGCGACCGGGTCACCGTGTCGCTGACCTCCGGCGAGAACGTACGCGCCGGCAACAACGCCATGTTCACCAGCGTCCTCGGGGTGCTGGAGTCGACGCCGAAGGTGTTCCTGCGCGACCTGCGCACCGGCACGTACCTCAGCCGCACCGACGTCGACACGGGCCGCCGGGTCGCGGTGCTCGGCGACAAGGTCGCCCGGCAGCTGTACGGCGCCCGCGACCCCGTCGGCCAGCAGCTGTCCATCGCCGGGGTCCGGTTCCGGGTCATCGGCGTGTTCGCGCCGCTGGGGCAGAGCCTGGGCGTGGACCGCGACAACGAGGTGCACATCCCGCTGACCACCGCGCAGCGGCTGATCGGCACGAACCGGATCGACGCGTTCGCGGTCAAGGCGCCCGACAGCGACGGTATCGACAGCCTCGGCCGCGACATCGTCGCCGAGCTGCACCGCCGCCACCCCGACGACGAGTTCAGCGCGGTCACCCAGGGGCAGATCCTGGGGGCGCTCGGGGAGATCCTGGGGGTGCTCACCGCCGTACTGGCCGCGATCGCGGGCATCTCGCTGCTGGTCGGCGGCGTCGGCGTCTCCAACATCATGCTGGTGTCGGTACGCGAGCGGACCCGCGAGATCGGACTGCGCAAGGCCGTCGGCGCGCGCCCGCGCGACATCGGGCTGCAGTTCCTGCTGGAGGCGGTGCTGCTCACCTCGGTCGGCGGCATCCTGGGCATCGTCATCGGGGTCGGGGTGTCGCTGGCCGTCGGGGCGCTGAGCCCGGTGCCCGCCGTGGTCACCTGGTGGTCGGCGGTGCTGGCGTTCGGAGTGTCCGCCGGGGTCGGCATCGCCTTCGGGGTCGTGCCCGCCCAGCGCGCGGGCAAGCTCGACCCGGTCGTGGCACTGCGCACCGACTGAGCAGACGCGTACGGCCCGGGACACCGGTCCCGGGCCGTACGCGGAGCCGGTCTCAGCTGGGCTGCTTCCAGGCGGTCAGCTGCATGCTGACCTTCCCGTCCTCCGACAGCGCGGTCACCTTGATGACCACGATGAGCTGCGCCTGGCCGATGCTCGCGGCCTGCTTGGCCGACGTCGCGACACACATCACCAGCGGCCGCTGCGCGGCGGTAGCCGCGCTCGGCGGGACCGGGCTGGTGCGGATGGCCTCCCGGCAGTCCTCGGGCTGCGGATTCGGGTTGCTGGTGGTCGTGATCGCCGCCTCGACGCCGTCGTCCAGCTGGATCGTCGGCACGCTGCCGTTGTACGGCATGGACAGGCTCACGTCGACCGTGTCGCCGCCTGAGCTGACGACGCGGGGCTCGTTCAGGTCGATGTAGGCCCGGTCGTCACGGGTCACCTGCGGGACGAGCTCCTGGACCGTGTAGGCGACGGTGAAGCTCGCCTGCGGGTTGAGCACGTCGAGCGCGGCCGTGGGCGAGGCCTGTGGAGCCGTCTCGTTCGTCGGCTGGGCGGGCGGGGCGTCGTTGCCCGGCTTGGCCGCTGCGCTCTGCGCGCCACCGGGGTTGGTGGTGGTCTCCGGCTCCGAGGATCCGGAACGCAGCAGCGCGACACCGGACAGGCCGGCCGCGATCAGCGAGATCACGAGGCTCAGCGCGGCCAGGCCACGTCCGCCACGCGGCGCGGCTTTGGCGGGAGCCGGGGTCGGTGCCGCGACGGCGGGCGCGGTGCTGATCGGGACGGTTCGGTCGGCCGATACGTCCGGTGTGGATGGTTGCTGCGGCGACGCGGGTGGCGTAGGAAGGGAGTCGGCCATAAGACGGCATTCTGCCCTCGCAGCGCAACAGGTCAGATCCTCGGTCTTGTCGGATATCTCTTCCGCTGGGACCATTCTCACCTGTACGAATCCGTGCGAAAATCGTCGTCCTTCCCGTGACCGCTCAGGAGCACCGTGTCCGCGCCATCCCCCACCGAGAACCCTGTCGGACGCAAGGTCAAGTGGCCTGCCGTCGGTGCGTTCATCGTCGGCGCCGTGGGTGTCATCGCCGCGCTGGCCCAGACCTGGTCGATCTTCTTCCCGACCAGTCCCGCCTCGGACGACCCGACCAGCCCAGCCGCCGCAGCGAGCGCCGCTCCCGCGCCGGGCACGTCGCAGAACACGCCCGGTGCCGCCTCCACTGCCGGATCGGTACCGGTGTCCGGCGTCTACTTGACCGACCTACCGGTCGAAACCGGCTCGGGCCTGCTCCTCGCCAGGCTCCCCGACGGGCTGCCGCCACTGGACCACCCGATTGCCGTGCACTGCCCCAGCAACCAGACCAATGACAAGATGGTCGAAATCAGGTTCGAGCGGCCGGGTTCCGCCAAGACGCTGGTGGGCGCATTGCGCGCCTACGGAGACCCTCTTCCCGTGAACCAGGCCGTCGAGCTGACCGTCTTCCGGGACCCGCCGGACCGGAAGGTCGGCGGCGGCGACGAGGGCATGACCCCTCCCGTCCAGTGGCGCGAGCAGGACGGTGAGCCGGCACAGCTGGCGGCGAAAGTGGCGGATGCCTACTACGTCCGCCTGCGTTTCAAGTGCCAGAAGCCCGACTCCGTCGTGGTGCTGGACGGCGCCCGGCTGACGCCCTGACGGTCACGAGAACACGGGCCTGGTGTCGAGACCAGAGCGGTGCCGAGGTCGCCGGGGGTCACGGCGGTCAGCGTACGTAGGACCAGCTGACCATCTCGCCGTCGCGGTACGGCATGACGCCGTGGAACGGGCGCGGGTCGGCGTCGAAGACCATGGGCAGCCACTCCCGGTCGCTGGCCCACATCGGCACGTCGTACAGCTGCGCCAGCGGCACCCAGGTCAGCGTGCCCTCGTGGTTGCCCTCGTGCGCGACGCCGGTGAACGTGTCGACGCGGAACACGAACCCGAACCAGTCCTCGCCGCGCTTGCCGAACCCGGGCCAGGACACCGTGCCGCGCAGCGACAGCCGCTCCGCGTCCAGCCCGGACTCCTCGTGCACCTCGCGGCGTACGCCGGTGAGCACGTCCTCGTCGCGTTCGACCCGGCCGCCCAGCCCGACGTGCTTGCCGTAGTGGATGTCGTCGGGCCGCTTGTCCCGGTGCAGCAGCAGCACGCTGCCCCCGTCCGGCGCCACCACGTACGCCAGCGTCGCGATGATCGGTGTGAGCACCGAACCCTCCTGATCAGCCGAGCCGCCCGGAGCCGGGCGTATGCCGGTACAAGATACGCCCGGTTCCCGGGCAACTCCGCGGATCATCCGGCGGCCGGGGCGTACACGGATAAAATTCGCATAGTGAACGGGGACGGCGTTACAGACGGATGGTCGGCGCGACGCGACCGGGTCGTGTCGGCGGCGCTGGCCCGGCTGCGCCGGTTCTCGCGCGACGACCCCGCCTGGGCGCAGGCCCGCGACGAGGCCATCAACGCCGCCATCCCGCTGGCGCGGCGCATCGCGCGCCGGTTCAGCTACCGCGGCGAGGAGCTGGACGACCTCACCCAGGTCGCCCTGGTCGGCCTGATCAAGTCGGTGGACCGCTTCGACGCCGACCAGGGCGTACGGTTCGAACGCTTCGCCGCGCCGACCATGCTCGGCGAGCTGCGCCGCCACTTCCGCGACCGGGGCTGGACCCTGCACGTGCACCGGCGGCTCCAGGAGCTGCACCTGGAGATCAACCGGACCATCCCGCAGCTGTGCCAGCGGCTGCAGCGCACCCCGCAGGTCGGCGACCTCGCCGCCCACCTGGGCCGCGACCCCGACGAGATCCGCGCCGGCATGGCCTGCGCCAGCGCGTACGCGGTCGGCTCGCTCAACAGCATGGTCAGCACCGGCGGCAGCCTCGCCGAGCTGGGTGAACTGCTCGGCGAGGCCGACGCCCGGCTGGAGTCGCTGGCCGACCAGCACGTGGTCCGCCAGGCCGTCGCGGCGCTGCCGGTACGCGACCGGCACCTGCTCGCGCTGCGCTTCACCGACGACCTGACCCAGGCCGAGATCGCGCAGCGGCTGGGGCTCTCCCAGATGCACGTGTCGCGGCTGCTCAACCGGTGCTTCACCCAGCTGCGCGCGTCACTCGGCGACCAGGCCCAGCTCCACCCCTGACGGCTCGGGCAGGCCCTTGATCTCCGCCTCGGTGCCCTTGGCGCTGATGCGCAGCTTCGCGCCCAGGAACGGCAGCCGGTCGACGGTGACCGTGCCCCACGACTCGGGCAGGCGCGGCCGCAGGGTGATGTTGCGGCGGGGCGCGTCCAGGTCCAGGCCGAGGAACGCACGGACGATCAGCAGCGGCGCCGCGCTGGCCCACGCCTGCGGCGAGCACGACGTCGGGTACGGCACCGGCGGCTTGTACACGTCCGCCGGGAACCCGCAGTACAGCTCCGGCAGCCGCCCGCCGAACGCCGTCGCGGCGGCGATCAGGCCGTCGGCCAGCCGGTGCGCCAGCTCCACCGCGCCCGGCACGTGCGCGTACCGCATCAGCCCGGCGATGCACAGCGCCGTGTCGTGCGGCCACACCGAGCCGTTGTGGTAGCTCATCGGGTTGTACGCGCCCATCCGGTCCGACAGCGTGCGCAGCCCGAACCCGCTGTCCATGTCCGCACCGGCGAACCGCTTCACCAGCCCCGCGGCGTGCTCGTCGGAGACGATCCCGGTCCACAGGCAGTGGCCCGGATTGCTGGTCAGCGCGTCGAGCGGCCGCTTGTGCCCGTCCAGCGCCACCGCGAAGTAGCCGTCGTCGGGCAGCCAGAACGCCTCGGCGAAGCGTTCCCGCAGCTTCTCGGCCCGCTCGGTGCAGGCCGCGGCGCACGCCGGGTCGCCGAAGGCCTCGGCCAGCTCCGCCCGCGCCCGCCACGCCGCGTACGCGTAGCCCTGCACCTCGGCCAGGGCCACCGGCGGCTCCACCAGCCGCCCGGCCGCGTCGTTGATGCCGTCCCAGCTGTCCTTCCAGCCCTGGTTGAACAGGCCCCGGTCGGTGGCGCGCTTGTACTCGACGAACCCGTCGCCGTCGCGGTCGCCGTAGGTCTGCATCCAGTTCAGCACCCCGTCGGCGGCGGGCAGCAGCGCGCGCACGTCCGACTCGGCCGCACCCCAGCGCCACGCCTCGCCCAGCAGCGCCACGAACAGCGGCCCGGCGTCGATGGTGCCGTAGTAGTGCGAGCCGCCCAGCGCCGACGCGCTCTCCGGCCCCAGCCGCAGCTCGTGCAGGATCCGCCCCGGCTCCTCGTCGGTACGCGGATCGACCTTGCGTCCCTGCAGCCCCGCCAGCGTGTACAGCGTCCCGACGGCCAGCCCCGGGTCCAGCGGCAGCGCCATCCACGAGGTGAGCAGGCTGTCCCGCCCGAACAGGGTCATGAACCACGGCGCCCCGGCCGCCACGAACGTCTGGCGCGCCTCGTCCGACACCGAGATCCGCAGCGCGTCCAGGTCCCGCACGCTGCGGCGCAGCACCAGCGACAGGCCCTCGTGCTGCACCCGGATCGCCGACACCTGCCGCCGCCACGACCCGGCCTCGGCGTCCTCGGCGGCCGGATGGTCGCGGAAGCGCGGCTCGATCCGGCGGCTCTCCACCACCGGGTGCACCTCGATCTCGGTCTGCCAGCGGCCCCGCCCCGGGATGACCGCCTGCCAGCTCAGCCCGTTGTGGCTGCTGGTCGGCTCGCCGGTGGCGTGCACCAGCAGCCCGCGCGAGTTGTCCGAGCGGCTGAACACCAGGTTCACCCCGGTCGCGGTGGCGTGCGTGACCGAGGGGACCATCTGGCCCTCCTTCACCGCGAACAGGTCGGCGAAGTCGGTCTCCACCCGCAGGTCCAGGGTGATCATCGTCGGCTCGTACCCGACGTTCTCCAGCGTGATCACCTCGCGCATGCCCTGGCCGACGATGCGCTCGCGCACCACCAGCAGGCTGCTGTCGGCGTGCCCCGGCGCGGGCGGGCGCCGCAGCATGAACCGGGCCGCGAACGCGTCGCGGTCGACCACCTGCAGCGGCTGCGGCGGCTGGCCGTCCAGGCGCAGCTGCCAGCACGACACGATGCGGGTATCACGGAAGAACAGCCCCTGCGCGGCCCCCGGGTTCATGTCCCCGTTGGGCGCGCAGATGCTGAACGTCGTGCCTTCGACGATGGTGACCTCGCCCTGGCCGTGCGGCACCGGCTCGGAGGCGTTCAGGGGGGCGGGATTAGTCACGGTCACCGCCCCGAGGCGGGCCGGCCGGCCCGGATCGCCAGCGGTCTGTCACTGCCCGCCGCCTGCGGCCGCCGCATCCGCGCCAGCGCCGCCCGGTACGCCCGCGCGTAGCCGACCGCCATCCGGGTCGCGCTGAACCCGCGCACCACGTGCTCCCGGCACGCCCGCGGGTCCAGCTGCACCACGTCGGCCAGCGCCTGCGGCAGCTCGTCGGGGTCATCGCAGATCAGTCCGCTCACACCGGACTCAACGACCTCGGGCACGGCACCGGCACGCAGCGCCACCACCGGCGTCCCGCACACCATCGACTCGATCATGACCATGCCGAACGGCTCCTCCCATTGCACCGGGAACAGCAGGCAGCGAGCGTTGGTCAGCAGCTCGCGCTTGCGCTTGGCGTCGGCGACGCCGATCATCCGGTCGTCGGGGCCCAGCCGCGGCTCGACCTCCTTGGCGAAGTACTCCTTCTCCTCGGGCTCGGCGCACTTGCCCGCCAGGATCAGCGGCAGCCCGGCCCGGTGCGCCGCCTCGATCGCGGTATGCGCGCCCTTGTCGGCGTTGAACCGGCCCAGGAACAGCGCATAGTCGCCCTTGCGCTCCTGGAACGGCCAGTCGTGCGGATTGAGCCCGTTGTACACCGTGTCGAGCCAGTTCAGCTCCGGCGCCAGCGACCGCTGCCGGCGGCTGATCGCCACCAGGGACAGGTCGCGGTCCAGGGTCTGGTAGTAGCCGCGCAGCTCGGAGTCGACCGGCCCGTGCACGGTCGCGATGGTGGGCAGCCCCAGCAGGTCGTACGCCGGGGCGTTGAGCGGGCCGGCGAAGGTGTGGTCGTGCACCACGTCCACCTCGCCCGCCGCCGCCAGGTTCTCCACCACCCGGCGCGACAGCGCCGCGTAGATGATCTCCGGGCCGGGCTCGCCCAGCCGCTCCGGCACGGCCTGCTCCCAGACCTGCCAGAACCGGGCCTGGGTGCCGTCCCGACCGGCCGCGATCACGGTCACCTTGTGACCGAGTTCGACCAGCGCGTTGCTGAGGTCCGCGATGACGGCCTCGATGCCGCCGTACGCAGCGGGTGGTATGTCGAAGTACGGCGGCGCCACCATCGCGATCCGCAACGGTGCGGACCCGCTGCCGAGCAGGGTGTTCTGCACCCTGGCGAAATGTTCGGGCGTACTGTCACCGCCCTTGACCAGCGTGGTTCTCACCACTTCTGTTTACCCCCACCCACCCCCTCCCACACCTCATTCCGGTTGATCATGAACTTGAGGTCGGGTTCGACGGCGTGTCGCCACCCTGGCACCGTGATCAACAAACCGGGCCACAGACCGCCCAGCCCCTGGCGACGGGCGACGGGCGACGGGCGACGGGCGAGCTGCAGTTTCGGGCAAACTGCCGGAATCGGGGCCACGATTCGTGCAGTTTCCCCGAAACTGCACCGCCTTACCCGCAGGCGGGGCTGGCGCCCGGAGGTAGGCCCGGTTTTCGTCTGGGGTGCGATCTTCGCGTGGGGGCCACCGAAGATCACCAACTTGGGTCGATTCATGCGGTACACGGGCCGCATCTGACCGCAGACGGTGATCTCCAACCCCCAGACAACGACGTTGGCCTATCTCAAGGACCGTCACTCCTCGAGATAGGCCAGCGTCATTGTCAAGCGCCTGCCTGGCCGGCTTGCGCCAGGCGCCAGGGGCGGGCTTCGCCGGGGCGGCGTACCGCTAGCGACAACCCCGTGGCCAGCAGCGACAGCAGCCCCGCCACGTAGATCGCCCCCGCGTACGTCCCCGACTGGTCCCGCACCACCCCCGCCGTGAACGCGACCGCCGCCGCGCCCAGCTGGTGCGACGCGAACACCCACCCGAACACGATCGGCGCCGCCGCGCCGAACGCCTGCCGGCACAGCGCGATCGTCGGCGGCACCGTGGCGACCCAGTCCAGCCCGTAGAAGATGACGAACACCAGCATGCTGGGGTGCGGGTCGGCCGCGAACAGGCTCGGCAGCACCAGCAGCGACAGTCCGCGCAGGCCGTAGTACGCGCCGAGCAGCACGCGCGGGTCGAACCGGTCGGTCAGCCAGCCCGACAGCACCGTACCGGCGATGTCGAAGATGCCGACCAGCGCGAGCAGCCCCGCCGCCGTGGTGCTGGGCATGCCGTGGTCGTGCGCGGCGGGGATGAAGTGCGTGCCGACCAGGCCGTTGGTGGTCGCGCCGCAGATGGCGAACCCGGCCGCGAGCAGCCAGAACGTCTTGGTACGGGCCGCGTCGCGCAGCGCCCCGAGCGCTCGCCGGGCCGCCCCGGTCGGTACGGGCGCGGGCGCCACCGGTTCGGCCGGGTCGGCGCCGTACGGCAGGACGCCCAGCTCGGCCGGGTTGTCGCGCAGCAGCCACAGCACCAGCGGCACCACCAGCAGCGCCGATCCGGCGACGGTCAGCGCGGCGACGCGCCAGTCGTGCCGCGCGACCAGGTTCGCCAGCAGCGGCAGGAAGATCAGCTGGCCGGTCGCGCCACCGGCGGTCAGTACGCCGGTGACCACGCCGCGGCGCTTGACGAACCAGCGGCCGGTGAACGTGGCCACGAACGCCAGCGCCATGGATCCGGTGCCCAGCCCGACCAGTACGCCCCAGGAGAGGATGAGCTGCCAGCTGGCGTCCATGAACACGGTCAGGCCGCTGCCCGTGGCGACCAGCAGCATCGCCGCCGCCACGACCTTGCGCATGCCGAAGCGCTCCATCAGCGCGGCGGCGAACGGCGAGGTGAGCCCGAACAGGACCAGGTTGATCGATACCGCGGCCGAGATGGTGCCGCGCGACCAGCCGAACTCCTGCCGCAGCGGCTCGATGAGCACCCCGGGGGTGGCCCGGAACCCGGCCGAGCCGACGATCGCCACCAATGCGACCGCCGCCACCGCCCAGGCGACGTTCTGACTTCTGACCCGCTTGACGCGGCTTTCCAGCAATGTCACGTGGCAATCATCCGAGCGCGCCGGGGTGCCCACCAGTGGCCCGAATGCCACCATACGAAAAGATCAGGCCACTGCGTGGCATCATCGGGGGTATGAGCCAGCCGCACCGCATCGCCGTACTCGCCTTCGACGGCGTCGTCGCCCTCGACCTCGGCATCCCCACGCAGGTGTTCCACGCCGCCACCGACCCCGACGGCAACCGCCTCTACGAGGTACGCGTCTGCACCCCGGGCGCGGCCACGGTGCAGAGCAGCGGCGGCTTCGACATCGTGCCCAGGCACGGGCTGGAGCTGCTCGACTGGGCCGACACCATCATCGTGGCGGGCCTGTACCGCGAGAACGTGCACCTGCCCACCGACCACCCCGCGCTGGTGGCGCTGCGCGCGGCCGCCGGGCGGGCCCGGCTGATGTCGATCTGCACCGGCGCGTTCGCGCTGGCCACCGCCGGGCTGCTCGACGGCCGCCCCGCCGCCACCCACTGGGCCTACGCCGACCTGTTCCGGCGCCTGTTCCCGCAGGTCCACCTCGACGCCGACGTGCTGTTCATCGACGACGGCGACATCCTCACCTCGGCCGGCGTGGCCGCCGGGCTCGACCTGTGCCTGCACGTGGTACGCCGCGACCACGGCGCCGAGGTCGCCAACCGGGCCGCCCGGCGTACCGTCGTGGCCCCCTGGCGCGACGGCGGCCAGTCGCAGTTCATCGAGCGGCCGATGCCGCAGGCCGGGGACGCCGTCACCGCACCGACCCGGGCGTGGGCGCTGACCCGCCTGGGCGAGCCGCTCGACCTGCCGCAGCTGGCGCGGCACGCCAACATGAGCGTGCGTACGTTCACCCGCCGCTTCCGCGAGGAGACCGGCATGAGCCCCGGCCGCTGGCTCACCGGCCAGCGCGTCGAACACGCCCGCCACCTGCTGGAGAGCACCGACCTGACGGTCGACCAGGTCGCCGAGCGGGCTGGCTTCGGCACCGCCGTCTCGATGCGCCAGCACCTGCGCGCCAGCATCGGCACCGCCCCGCTGGCCTACCGCCGCACCTTCCGCCCGACCCCCACCGCGACGGCCCCCACCCCCGCCTCCGCGCTTTGATCACTGCATTTTCGGGGAAACTGCCGAAATCGAGCCCAAGATTCGCGCACTTTCCCCGGAACTGCAGCCCCGCCGCCAGCGCGCGGGGCGTGGCGAGCGCGCGGGCGCGGACGCGGGCGCGTGGCCGCGGGCGGGCGCGGGGCCGCTGGCGGGCGCGGGCGGGGCGCAGGCGGGACTGGGCGCTCGTCGGTGCTGCGGGGTCAGGCGGAGGCGGGGGTGGTGCGGCCGTTGCGGCTGGAGCGCCAGAGGCCGTACAGGGTGAGCAAGGCTGCCACCACCAGCGGGCCGCCGTCGCGGACCAGCCCGTCCACACCCAGTAGCCACCAGCACAGCGGCAGGTGCACCACCAGGACGAATATGGTGAGAGCCACGAGCAGCAGCCTGGCCCACCCCTTGCCCTTGAGCAGGAACGGTGCGGCGAACAGCGCCACGTAGCTGATCACCAGGGCCAGCAGCAGCCAGACCAGCACCAGCGGCAGCTGCGCCAGCCTGCCGTCGAGCACCGGCCCGAACGCGACCGCGCACGCCACCAGCATCAGCGCGCTGTAGCTGAACGACGCGACCCGGGCCGTGAGCAGCCACCCGGCGACCTGCGGCCGCGCCTGAACCACCTTGCGGTTGATCCCGTCGCGGTCCACCACCCATCGGGCGCGCGGCCGGCGCAGATGCCCGGCGACCCCCGCCGACCGGTACAGCAGCGCGATGACCACCAGGCACAGCACCGTGACCACGCCGAACCCGATGATCCCGGGCAGCGGCGGATAACCCTTCCTCGGTACGACCAGTCGCGCCACCGAGAAGATCGTGGTCATGCCGAGGATCAGCCCGAACGGCGCCGCGCCGGGCCGTCCCGCCCACACGTGCCAGATCAGCACCAGGAACCCCAGCGCCCGCAGCAGCGCCCACCCGGTACGCACGAACAGCCCGTAGCCGCCGTCCTCGGCGTAGTACCAGTTGAGCCACTCGACCGCGGCGGTGACCAGCGCGGTGAGCACCAGCAGCGCCGCCAGCACACGCACTGAGGCGGGCCGGGCGGAGGCGGGCCGGGCGGTGGCGAGGTCAGGTGCGGTCACCAGCCCACTATGCCCAGCGAGCGACAATGGATGCCATGTGCCGCAGCATCAAGACCCTTCGCCCGCCGTTCCAGGAGATCGTCACCGAGGAGGACGTGCAGGCCGCCGCCCTGCAGTACGTCCGCAAGATCTCCGGTTTCCGCGCCCCGGCCGCCCACAACGCCCAGGCCTTCGACGACGCCGTGGCAGCCGTCGCCGCCGCCACCGCCACCCTCCTCGCCACCCTCCAGGTCCGCCGCTGACCCCGCAAGGAAGGGACCCTTCTTATCGCTTTCCGTAGTAGCAGGGCCCCTTCCCAACCCGGGTCAGAAGTCGCCGCCGCCGAAGTCTCCGCCGAAGTCGCCGAAGTCGTCCATGCCCGGGTCGTACCCGCCCGGCTCGTAGCCGCCCGCGCCGAAGCCGTCGGTCTCGTAGCCGCCCTGGCCGAACTCGTCGCCGGTGACCTCGTAGTTGTTCGGGTCGGCGCCGTCCTGCAGGCCCGCCGCCGTGTAACCGCCCGCCGCCGTGTCACCGCCCGCGGCCGCGTCACCGGCTCCGGCGGCATCGGCTCCGGCGGCGTCCGTTCCGGCGGCTCCGGCGGCGTCGGCGGTCACGTCCGGGGTCAGCGCGTCGTGGATCATGTCGCCGACGACCATGCCGCCGAGGAAGCCCAGCGCGGCACCGCCCAGCCCGGCCGCTACCGCTCCGCCCATCCCGGGCCGGTAGCCGCCGTAGCGGTAACCGCCCGGGCCGCCGTACCCCGAGTAGGCGTAGCCGTTGTTGGGGTGGCGCGGCGGCGGCCAGCCCTGCTGCCCCGGCGGCGCACCGGCGGGCGGCCGCATGAACGAGCCCTGGTCGGCGGGTGCCTTGGCCAACTCGGCGAGGGCCGCGCGCACCCAGCCGTCGACCACCTCGATCCAGCGGCCGGTATCGGCACCCAGCTCGCGCGCCTGCTCGCCGCTGATCCGGTACGTGGTGCCGTGGCCGGGGCGCGCGGCGGCTTCGGCGTACACGGTCATGCCCTGGGGGTCGCAGGTGGTGGCGAACAGCAGCTGCGGGATGTGCGGACCCACCGGCTGCCCTGCCGGTACGGGCGCATAGAACGTGATCGCCTGCCACACCTGCGGGCCGGGCCGCAGCTCGCTGCGGATGAACCGGCACCCGATCGTGCCCAGGGCGTCCAGCACCCGCTGATGGATCTCGGTCGGCTCCACTCCCAGCGGATCGAAGTCGGTCTTGGCCGACCCGCCCGCCACGCTCACCTGCGTACGCACCCCGACCCCGATGCCGGGCATCGGATGGCCGTACACCAGCGTCACCGGCACGGTGTACGGCAGCACCAGGTGGAATCCGACCGCCTGCCCCGCACCCCCGGCCAGCTCCAGCCGCTGCGCGACCGGGAAGCGCGCCAGCTCGACCTCGCCCGACCCGGCCGGGCTGGACGCGACCACCAGCAGCTCGATCGCCCCGAGCTCGACGGCGCCGCGCGCGTGCAGCCGCACCTGCCCGGCGAACGGGCCGCCCGGCCGGGCGGTCGGGGTGGACAGCACGGTGTCGACGTCGACACCACCGAAGCCCAGGCTGCTGAGGATCCGTCGCAACACCATGCGTCCATCATGACCCAACCAGCCCAAACCAACCCGAGTCCGGCACATCCCGCGCCCGATGAACCCGGAACCGGGGCCCGACCGCGGCTCGGCGAGTGCCGGGCTGCCAGGAGAGCCGCGCTGGTCAGTCGCCGACGTTCTCGGCCGCCGGCCCCGCGCGGCGGAGATCGCCACCTGCGGTCACTCTCGGTGCATCGACTTGCGTGAGCGCGGTGCCTCACCCTCGCCTCAGGGCAGCTTCGGCCTGGAGATCGCCGACTCCGGTCGGTCCCGTGCGCGGCCCCGGCCCGAAACCCCGGATACCGACCGCGCACCGCGATCACCCAGACGATGATCGCGCGGAGCGGTCAGAACCTGCCCTCTGAACCCACCTTCTGACCGCGCACAGCGATCTCCTCCGGACGACCAGCCCCGCCAGCCCCGCCAGCCCCGCCAGCTCCGCCAGCCCTGCCAACCCTGGAGGCGGGGAAGCCCTTTCTACCGGGAGGCGACGAAAGCCGTGCCGGTGCCGGTCAGCTCCAGGGGCGTGCCCGCCGCCACGAACGCGGCCTGCCCGGCCCCGAGCCGGATCTCGTCCGCCCCGTCGCCGAGCACCAGCTCGCCCGCCACGCACAGCACCACCCGGGCCCCGTCCAGCCCCGGCTCGCACCGCCGACCGCCCGGCGACACCCGGTGCAGCGCGAAGTCGTCGACCGGCACCGGCCACGTCGTGACCTCCGGACCGATCTCGACCGGCGCGATCACCGCCGGGGCGGCCGACCCGTCCCCGAGCACCGCCAGCAGCTCCGGCACGTTGACGTGCTTGCCGGTCAGCCCGCCGCGCAGCACGTTGTCGCTGGCCGCCATGACCTCGATCCCGGCTCCCCGCACGTACGCGTGCATGACCCCCGGCGGCACCCACAGCCCCTCCCCCGGTGCCAGCGTCAGGTGCGTCAGCAGCAGCGCCACCAGCACACCGACATCACCGGGGAACGCCTCCTCCAGCCGCCGCACCAGCACCGCCTCGGCGGCGGGCAGCCGGTCGGCCAGGGCCAGCGCCTGCGCCGCCGCCGCGGCGGCGGTCTCCCGGGGCAGCGCGAGCAGCGCCCCGACCGCCGCGACGGGCCCGCCCGCGTCCAGCGCCGCCAGCACCCCGGCGGGTGCGGCCACGGCGCCGAGCAGCTCCCGCGCCTGCGCCGCGGGCCGGAAGCCGCACAGCGCGTCGAACGGGGTGAGCGCGACCAGCAGTTCCGGCTTGTGGTTGCGGTCGACGTAGCTGCGCTCGGCACTGTCCGGCGCGACGCCCGCCGCGTCCTCGGCGGCGTACCCCGCCTGGGCGCGGGCCAGGTCCGGGTGGGCCTGCAGGGACAGCGGCGAGGCCGCCGCCAGGACCTTCATCAGGTACGGCAGCCGCGCCCCGAACCGGTCGGCGGCCGCCCCCAGCAGCGCCCGGGGCGCCTGGGCGATCAGCTCGTCGAGGCCCCGGCCGGTGCCGTCACGCGACGGGTCGCCGGGGTGGGCGCCGATCCACAGCTCCGCCTCGGGCCCGGCGCTCGGCACCGACCGGCCCTGCATGGCGGCGATGAACTCCCGCGAGCCCCAGGCGTACGGCCGCACCGCGCACCGCAGCGCAAACAGCGTCAACCTTCACACTCCTCGGGCACGGCACCGGACCGGGAGCGACACTAGATTCCGCGCGGGCGCGTCGGCAAGGCGGAAGCCGGGGCCGGGCCTGCTGCTGTGAGCAGGCCCATAGCCCCGGCCGGTCGGACAGCTTGGCTGCTCAGAGCCGGTGTGCGTCGTCGCCGGTGGTCACGCCGCGGGTGTCGAAGAACTCGCGCGAGGCGGCCGCCAGGGCGTTCACGTCGTACTGGCGGTGCTGCTGGACGAGGATGACCAGGTCCGCCTCGGCCACGGCGACGTCGAGGTCGTCGGCGCGCAGGACCTCGACGCCGTTGACGTCCCAGTGCTGCACGTAG
>NZ_JASAMB010000001.1 GCF_029948125.1 Catellatospora sp. KI3 | reverse complement strand
CACGACATCGTTGCTCAACCTGGTTCTCCTTCTGGGGGGCAGGTGCCAGGACCTGGCTGCTTGCGCAGACCGCGATGCTACCGGACAGCTGTGCAGGTGGCGACCGGGGCGGCCGCCGGCGGCGGTCGTTCGCGCAGGTGGCAGCGGACCTGATCGGCGCGCTCAGCCGCGTTTGATGCTCCGGCGCATCCGGCCGGCGAGAGACTTCCCGTTGCGGGTCGCGTTGCGCACCGGCCGCAGCGCCGAGAGCAGGGCGCGGCCGGGGCGGTTGCGCTGAAGCACCGTCTGCACCAGGCGCAGCCCCTGCGTGCGGGCACGCTCCTGGGCCAGGTCGCGGGTCAGATTGTCGATGTGGCGCAGCAGCGCCTGCTCGGACAGGCGGCGCTGCTCGATCTGGGTGGTCAGGGCCTCGCTCTGGGCCAGCCGGTCCGTCCGCTGCGAGCCCAGCTCGTATGCCGTCCAGGCCGTCCGCAGCTGCGTGGCGACGGCGGGGGCGCCCGCGCTCGCGGGGGCCGCGGCGAGGACGGCGCAGAACCGGTCGCCGATCATCGTCATCCCGGCCCAGGTCAGCACCCGAGGGCTGAGCAGTTCGGCGAGGACGGGAGCGGACTCGCTCGACAGCGTCGCGATCACGCGCCCGCCGGGCCGTAGGGCGCGCACCACGGTGTCGATCAGCGCCGCGCGGTAGTGGTCGAGCTCCAGCACGATGGTGTCGTGGCGGCCGGGGATGTCGACGACGCCGTTCTGGTCGACGTGCAGCACGGCGGCGTCGCCGAACGGGATGCTCAGGCCCCGGCGCTCCTGGCCGGCTGACTCGGTGACGATCAGCAGAGCCTGCTCCGGCGAGCAGGACGAATCCAGGTCGACGAAGTCTGAAGCTGACTTTTGTATCGCCATATGACGATTCCTCCGGCTCGCGAACGAGTGGCTATGATGCACGCGAACCTTAGCGCAAACCTACCCCTCAAGCTGAACGGATGATCATCGCACGTGGCCTTCCGGCAGCTGGGAGTGCTCGCGCGGTGGTGGCGCTCACAGCGCTGACGTGGGCGCACGGCCTGGCCGGCGGCGATGAAGCGGGTTCCGCGGGTGGGTGATCACGGAAGCGGAGAAGATCAGGTGACTGACGGCCCCCTGCCGAGCGTGGCGGCGCAGCGTCCGACCGAGCCCGACCGCCCCTGGATGGACCCCGCCGTGGAGATCCACCCGGCGCTGCTGGACCAGTGGCAGCAGGCTGTGCTGGCGGAGCCGGAGACGGGTTCGCCGTCGGGCGAGGGCCTGCGGCCGGGCATCAGCGTGGTCATGCCGTCATACCGGGGCGAGGCGCACATCGGCCGGGCGCTGGCCTCGCTGGCCGCGCAGACGCTGGACCCGGCGCTGTTCGAGGTCATCGTGGTGCTCAACGGGCCGCCGGACGGCACGCGCGCCGTGCTCGACCGGTTCCGGGCCGAGCACCCCCGGGTGACGCTGCGCGTGGTCCAGCTGGCCGAGGCCGGGGCGTCCCTGGCGTACAACGCGGGCATCGCGGCCGCGTCGCGCGAGTACACCGCGATCATCGATGACGACGACTGGGTGTCGCCGGCCTACCTCAAGGTGCTGCTCGACAGCGCCGGGCCGCGGCTGATCTCGATGGGCACCATGATCGACGTCGCCCCCGACGGCACCCGCAGCACCGACAACTACATCAACAACGTGGTCGCGCCGCACGCGGGCAAGCGAGTCCGGCCGCTGGAGCTGCGGATCGGCGCGTCCAGCAACGCGCCCAAGGCGGTCGCCACCAACCTGATCAAGGACTTGACCTTCCCGGTCGGGATGGCCAGCGGGATGGACGTCGTCTTCTGGGCGACGCTCGTGGTCCGGAGCAACGTCGAGTTCTACGCGTGCCCGCCCGAGGCCGGCGCCGCCTACTACCGGTCGCTGCGCGACGAGTCGGTGTCGCGCCAGGCGCTGACCTTCGACTTCAGCGTGCGCCAGCGCCTCGACGTCATCGCCGAGCTGGACCGGCTGCTGCCGCAGGCTTTCGGGGAGAGCCGCGAGCTGGTCCAGGGCCGGATGCGGTCGCAGGCGTACTTCATCGAGGCGTACCTGGCCGAGCACCCCGAGGACCACGGGCGGGTGGTCGAGGAGGTCGACCGGCGGGCGATCCTCAACATGCCGTACTGGTACATGACCCGGGTGACCGCGCGCGGCCTGGTTGTCGCGTTCGCGTTCGCGCCGTACGCGGACACGAGCGCCGTGGTGATGGCCAAGCGGGTGCGCGCGCGGGGCGAGATCGTCGACGTCATCCAGAACGACATGGGCCGGGTCCGGGAGGTCGACGAGAGCCTGCGCGTGCTCGCCGGCCCGTTCGTCTCGCGCAGCACGGCGCTGCAGACCCCGACCCACTTCGCGGCCTGGACGTCGATGGAGAAGTTCGCGGTGGAGGGGATGAAGCACATCCGCCGGCGCGAGCGCACCCACGGCCGCTACAGCTGGGTCTACAGCCGGGCGCAGTTCGCCGCGTCGCACTTCCTGGCAGCGGCGCACAAGCTGCACAACCCCAAGGTGACCTGGATCGCCGAGTTCTCCGACCCGCTGCTGCGCGACGTGCAGGACCAGGAGCGGGGCAGCAAGGTGCTGCCCAGCCGGTTCGTCAACCGGCTCAGGGCGGGCCTGCGCGAGCGGGGCCTGCCGGTGCCGCCGGGCGACAACTGCTTCCGGTGGTGCGAGGAGATCGCGTACGCGCTGGCGGATCAGCTGGTCTTCACCAACGTCAACCAGTTCGAGTACATGATGAGCTACTGCTCCGACCCCAAGCTGGTCGAGCTGGTGCGCAGCAAGGCCGTGATCTCGCCGCAGCCCACGCTGGGGCCGGAGTTCTACCAGATGGGGCAGCGCTCGTACCCGCTCGATCCGGAGCTGGTGCACCTGGCCTACTTCGGCAACTTCTACGCCACCCGCGGGCTCGACGACGTGCTCGTGGCGGTCCAGCTGGCGCCGGAGGAGATCCGCTCCCGGCTGCGCGTGCACGTCTTCACCAGCAAGCCCGAGGTCCTGGCCGGGCGGGCCGAGGAACTCGGCATCGCCGACAACATCGTGGCCGGGCCGTACGTGCGGTTCCTGGAGTTCCTCAACATGACCACGAAGTTCGACTGCCTCATCGTCAACGACGCGGTCACCGAGGGCAGCCACGCGCTCAACCCGTACCTGCCGTCGAAGTGGTCGGACTACAAGGGGTCGGGCACGCCGGTGTGGGGCCTGATCGAGGAGGGCAGCCCGCTCAGCCACGAGGTGCTGGGCTTCGTCTCGCCCGTCGGCGACGTGGCCTCGGCCGGCGAGGTGCTGGCCCAGCTGGTGCAGAAGAAGGCGGGCCGGCTCTAGGAAGCGCCGAAGGCGCCCGGCCGGGCCGGGCGCCTTCGCTGTGTCCGCGGGTCAGTTGGCGGCGAGATACTTCGTGATCACGGCGGCGATGCGCTCACCGGCCCGGCCGTCCCACAGCGGCGGGACCGGCCAGGTCTCGGCCCGGCCCGCGGCCAGCACGCCGGCCAGCACCTGCACCAGGTTCTCGCGGGTGACCAGCTGGTTGGTGCCGTGGGTGATGGTGACCGGGCGCTCGGTGTTGGGGCGCAGGGTGAGGCACGGCACGCCCAGGATGGTGGTCTCCTCCTGCACGCCGCCGGAGTCGGTGACGACCGCGTCGGCGCCGCGGACCAGGCCCATGAACTCGACGTACCCGAGCGGGTCGATGATCTTCAGGTTCGGGTGGTCGAACAGCCCCGCCGCTTGGAGGCGCCCCCGGCCGCGCGGATGCAGCGGCAGCACCACGGTCGCCTGGTCGGCGACGCCGTGCATCGCCTTGACCAGGGCGGCGGCGTCGGCCGGGTCGTCGACGTTGCCGGGGCGGTGCAGGGTGGCCACCACGTAGCGGCCGGCCAGGTCGTACTCGGCGCGGGCGGCGTCGGCGTCGAACTGGTGGATGTTGGCCAGCAGGGTGTCGATCATCGGGTTGCCGACCAGGTGGATCCTGTCCGGGTGGACGCCCTCGTTGCCCAGGTGCGCGATGGCGTCGGGGCTGGTGCAGAGCAGCAGGTCGGACAGGCGGTCGGTGACCAGCCGGTTGATCTCCTCGGGCATGGTCATGTCGAAGCTGCGCAGGCCCGCCTCGACGTGCGCGATCGCGATGCCGAGCTTCGAGGCGACCAGGGCGGCGGCGACGGTGGAGTTGACGTCGCCGTACACGACGACCATGGCCGGGCGCTCGCGCTCCATCAGCTCCTCCAGGCCGACCATGATCGCGGCGGTCTGCTTGGCGTGTGTGCCCGAGCCCACACCCAGGTCCATGTCGGGTTTCGGCAGCCCGAGCTGCCGGAAGAAGACGTCGGACATCTTCTCGTCGTAGTGCTGGCCGGTGTGCACCAGCCGCTGCGGCACGCCCAGCGCGTCCAGGGCGCGCAGCACGGGCGCGGCCTTCGGGAAGTTGGGACGGGCACCGGTGACGTGCAGGACGAGATCGGGCATGGCAGCCTCCAGAAGAACGGAATGCCGGGAACCGCCGGGCCCGACGGGCCCGAATCATAACCGACCCGGTCGGCGGGCCGGTGCGATCGCGCGGGCTCCCGGATAGATCACGGGAGTGGCACTGGACGCCTGCCTTCTGGCAGTCTTTCGGACGTGAGACGTGAAAACCCCTCCACCTCTCCGCGCCTGTCCGTGATCGTCCCGGTATACGGCGTCGAGGCGTTCCTCGGCGAGTGCCTGGACTCGATCCTGTCCTACGACGGGGCGGACCTCGAGGTCGTGGCGGTCGACGACTGCTCGCCCGACGGCAGCGGCGCGATCCTGGAGGGCTACGCCGTCCAGGACAGCCGGGTGAAGGCGGTCCACCTGCGGCAGAACGTGGGGCTCGGCGGCGCGCGCAACGCGGGCCTGGAGCACGCGACCGGCCGGTACGTCTGGTTCGTCGACTCCGACGACGTCATCCCCGAGGGCTCGGTGCGCGCGGTGCTGGACCGGCTGGCGCTGCACGAGCCCGATGTGCTGATCATCGACCACGCGGTGTTCTTCCCCGACGGCCGGTTCGACACCAAGCCGACCGCCCCGGTGCTCGGCGACACACCCGTGCCGCTGCACCTGAGCCAGGCGCCGCAGCTGCTCCGGCTGGCCCAGTCCGCCTGCACGAAGATCGCCCGGCGGGGCCTGCTCGACGAGGCGAGGCTGCGCTTCCGCAGCGGCCTCTACGAGGACAGCGCCTACAGCCACCCCCTGCTGATGGCGGCGGCCAGCATCGACGTGCTGCCCCGCGTCTGCTACCTGTACCGGCAGCAGACGCCGGGTGCGATCACCAGCTCGGTCTCCAAGCGCCACTTCGACGTGTTCGAGCAGTACCAGCGCCTGTTCGACATCGTCGACTCGGCCGGCGGCCGCTACGACGTGTTCCGGCCCGAGCTGTTCCGCATCATGATCAATCACTACCTGGTGATCCTCGGCCACGGTGCCCGGGTGCCTGGGCCGCTGCGCCGGGCGTTCTTCCGCCGGATGGTGGAGGACTACCGCCGCCGCCTGCCCGCCGCGGGCTACGCGGTGCCGGGCGGCGGCGACGGGCTCAAGCACTCGCTGGTACGCCGCAACGCCTACTCCGCGTACGCGGCGCTGCGGCAGGTGCACCGGACCCGCCAGCGGCTCACCGGCAGCCCGGTCACCGCGCCCGCCCGCATCCCGGCGCAGCGCCTCCCGGTGCCGCAGGACGCGCCCGCCGACCGGGTCGGCTGAGCTTCACCGGACCTTCACAGCCCGCGCACCGGAACCGACCAGCCACGCCGAGATAATGTGCTGGTCGGGAGCGTGCGTTGAGGAGGAAAGCGTGAAGGTACTGGTCACAGGTGGGGCGGGCTTCATCGGCAGTACGGTGTGCTCGGCCCTGCTCGACGCAGGGCACACCCCGGTGATCCTCGACAACCTGGTCACCGGCCGGGAGGCCTTCACCGAGGGGCGGATCTTCTACCGCGGCGACATCGCCGACGGCGCCCTGCTCGACCGGATCTTCGCCGAGCACCCGGACATCACGGCGACGGTCAACTGCGCCGCGCTCATCGTGGTGCCCGAGTCGGTGGCCCAGCCGCTGCGCTACTACCGCGAGAACGTCGCCAAGACCATCGACTTCCTCAGCCACCTGGGCCGCAACGGCTGCCGCCGGATGGTGTTCAGCTCCACCGCCGCCCTCTACGGCGCCAGCGAGGACTTCTCCGTCGACGAGGACTCCGCCCTCGAGCCGTCCAGCCCGTACTCGCGGACCAAGGTGATGATGGAGCAGATCCTCGCCGACTGCGTCGCCACCGGCGAGCTCGACGTGATCTCGCTGCGCTACTTCAACCCCATCGGCGCCGACCCGAAGATGCGCACCGGCCTGCAGCTGCGCTACCCCAGCCACGCCCTGGGCCGGATGATCCAGTGCTGGGAGAACGGCGAGGCGTTCCAGATCACCGGGGTGGACTGGCCGACCCGCGACGGCTCCGGCATCCGCGACTACATCCACGTCTGGGACCTGGCCGCCGCGCACGTCGCGGCGCTGGAGAAGTTCGACGAGGTCATGGCCGCCACCCCCGACCGCTACCGGGTGATGAACCTCGGCAGCGGCGAGGGCACCACGGTCCGCGAGCTGCTGGACGCGTTCGCGGCGGTGACCGGTGAGAAGCTGCCCGCGGTCGAGACCGCCCCGCGCCCCGGCGACGTGGTCGGCGCCTTCGCCCGCAGCCGGCACGCCCGCGCCCTGCTCGGCTGGGCTCCCCGGTTCACCGTCGAGGACGGCGTCCGCCACGCCCTCCAGTGGCGCACCCTCGACAACGCCGCCCACGCCGCCTAGATCAACTTTGTGCCGAGTTGCCGGGCAGACGGGCGTACGAGAGGTCAAGATACGCCCGATTGCCCGGCAACTTGAGTGATCTACAGGGGCGGGGCGCCCAGGACGAGACGGGTGGTGTCCGGCCAGCGGGCCGGGTCGGTGATGCGACGGCCGTCGACCAGGACCCGGACTCCGGGCAGGTCGGCCCCGCCGAGGGCGCGGTAGTCGGCGTGGTCGGCCTGGACGACCGCGGCGGTGACCGGCTCGCCCCGGTGGGCGGGCAGGCCCAGTGCCTCCAGTTCGGCGGAGTCGTAGAGCGGATCGGCGACGTACGGCACCGCACCCCGGGCCCGTAGCGCCTCGACCGTCGGGAACACCCCGGAGAACGCCGTCTCCTTCACCCCGCCCCGGTACGCCGCCCCGAGCACCAGCACGTGCGCGCCGGAGAGGTCGCCGTACGCGGCCGCCAGACGCGACACCGCGTACTCGGGCATGGCCTCGTTGGCGGCTCGGGCGGCGGACACGACCGTCGCGTCCGGGTCGTTCCAGAGGTACATGCGCGGGTACACCGGGATGCAGTGCCCGCCGACGGCGATGCCGGGGCGGTGCAGGTGCGAGTACGGCTGCGTGTTGCACGCCTCGATCACCGCCGCGAGGTCCACCCCGGCCCGGTCGGCGTAGCGCGCGAACTGGTTGGCCAGGGCGATGTTGACGTCCCGGTACGTCGTCTCGGCGAGCTTGGCGAACTCGGCCGCCTCGGCGCTGCCCAGGTCCCACACCCCGTTGGACCGGTCCAGGTCCGGCCGCGGGTCGAACTCCAGCACCGACTCGTAGAACTCCACCCCGGCCCGCGCCGATGCCTCGTCGACGCCGCCGACCAGCTTCGGGTACCGCCGCAGATCGGCGAAGACCCGTCCGGTCAGCACCCGCTCCGGGCTGAAGACCACGTGGAAGTCGCGGCCTGGGGCCAGTCCGCTGCCCTCGGCGAGCAGCGGCGCCCAGCGCTGTCGGGTGGTGCCCACGGGCAGCGTCGTCTCGTAGCTGACCAGGGTCCCGGGGCGCAGTCCGGCGGCGACGGCGCGGGTGGCGGCGTCCATCGCGGTGAAGTCCGGCACCCCGGCGTGGTCCACGAACAGCGGCACCACCACCACGACGGCCTCCGCGTCGGCGACGGCGGCGGCGGTGTCGGTGGTGGCCGCGAGCCGTCCGGCGGCGACCGCGTCCTTGAGCCGGTCGTCGAGGTCGGACTCGCCCGGGAACGGAGCCAGCCCGGCGTTGACGAAGTCGACGACCCGGTGCGACACGTCCGCACCGACCACCCGGTGCCCGCGCCCGGCGAACTGCACCGCCAGCGGCAGCCCGATCTTGCCGAGCGCCACCACGCAGATCCTCATGGATGATCCTTTCGTTGTCTCGCCTCCGCCGGTCCGGGCACCCGCAGCCGGCGCCGCAGGCGATCGAGGATGCGCCCGACGGTGACCGGAGCCGCCGTCAGCAGCAGCCGTCCGGTATGGCTCACCGCCAGCGCCACCCGCACCGGCCGGATACCGCGCCGATGCACCAGCTGCGGCAACCGCAGCCCCCGACCGGCCCGCAGGGGCACGTCGCAGTGGCCGCCCAGCGCCGCCAGCATCACCCGCACCGGCAGCTGCCCTCCGTCCGGCCCGAACCCGCCGAGGACGCCGGCCAGCGGCACCCGCACCCGCAACACCACACCCGCCGCGTCGACCGCGCACTCCGCCTGGCGTTCGGCCGGACGTTCCGTGGGGCGTTCGGCCGGGCGTTCCGCCGACTGGATCATGCAGTTTCGGGGAAACTGCACGTCAGCGGCCCAAGATTCCCGCACTTTCCCCGAAACTGCATGATCCGCCCCGGCCCCGGCCCCGGCCCCGGGCGCAGGGCTGGGTGGGGTGCGGGTGCGGGTGGAGGTGATCGTGGCGCGGGCGTGGGTGGTGTCCACGCAGAGGTGGACGGGGGTGTCGGGGTCGGGGCCGGGTGCGGGGCACTCGGCGGTGAGGTGGAGTTCCGGGCCCGACGGGCCGTGGCGCAGGGTCGCCGCGCGGACGGTGATGCGTTCGGCGACGAGTTCGGCCGCGTGCGAGGTGAGGTCGTAGAGCGGATCGGGCCGGCCGGCCGCGAGGGTAGCGTGACCGGCGTAGACCCGGCCCGCGCTGATGTGCACGTCCGGGGCGGCGCCGGTGGCGTCGTGGGCGATCACCGCTTCGAGTTCGTCGTGGCGGTCGGCGGCGGCGAGGCGGAAGCGCAGCACCGCTCCGGCGGGCAGCCGTGCCTCGACGCCGTCGGTGAGGTGGGCGCGGGCCAGCCGCCCGACCGTGGCGGCGACCCGGGTCCGGACCGTCGGCTCCTGGCGCAGGAAGTCGGGTTCGAGCAGCTTGGACAGCTCCCAGGCGAAGTGGCGTACGTTGATCGCGTCGCGGTCGGGTCCGGCCGGGACCAGCCGCTCGGTAAGCTCCATGATCCGCTCGGTGCACCGGGCCCGCTCGTCGTGCCGGGAGCGGTACGTGATGTTGCCCGCGTCGGCCCGCCGCACCGCGTGGTAGCACGGGTAGTCGGCCACCACCGAGATGCGCCGCGCCAGCAGGCACGCCTCCAGCGTGAACGGCTGGTCGCTGAAGACCGGCATGTCCTCGGGGTAGCGCAGCCCGTGCTTGGTGATCAGGTCGCGCCGGAACAGCTTGGTGTTGGACAGCGCCCACGGCAGCGCCGAGTCGAACATGCCGATCTCGACGGCGTTGCGGGCGAACACGGCCTGGTGCACGTAGCGGCCGTTGACGCCGGTGAGGCGGCCCAGCACGATGTCGGACCCGTACGTGTCGGCGGCGGCCACCAGCCGGGCCAGCGCCTCGCGGCCGAGGTGGTCGTCGGCGCCGAGGAAGAAGACGTACCGGCCGGTGGCCAGCTCCAGGGCCCGGTTGCTGGGCATTGCCGGGCCGCCGGAGTTGGGCTGGTGCACCACGTGGAAGACGCCGGGGTGCCGCCGTGCCCAGCGGTCGAGTTCGCGGCCGCTGCCGTCGGTGGAGCCGTCGTCGACGGCGACGACCTCCATCCGGTCCGGCCCGATCGTCTGCTGCGCCAGCGAGGACAGGCAGCGGGTCAGGTACGGCATGGTGTCGTACACCGCGGTGATGACGGTGACGTCGGGTATGGCCGTCACGCCGCGGCCTCCTGCGGGGCGGTCAGCGCGGTGGTGACGGTCAGGCCGGGGCGGCGGCGGGCGAGCTGCCAGCCCGCGGTGATGCCGGAGCGGCCCGCCACCACGATCCGGTCCACCCGGGACAGGTCCAGGCCGGGGAGCAGGTCGCGCCGGACGATGCGCCACAGCAGCTGCGGGCGTACCACCGAGTAGAGCCGGTTGTAGACGCGTCGGTGCAGCGCGTCGGTGACCTTGCCGGTGCCGCGCTGGAGCACGTTGACGGCGACCTCGGGCCACACCGCGTCGAACTGCCGGGCCGGTCCGGACAGGTGGTCCAGCACCCGCCCGGCCGCGTGCCGTACCGCGTGCTCGACGCGGTTGACCAGCAGCCTCGCCTCGGCCTGGTGCAGTTCGCGCAGCCGTACCCGCGGATCGACGCCGATGTTGAGCCAGGCCTGCGCGTGCGGGGTGACCAGGTCCACCCGGTAGCCCTGCGCGACCAGTGCGGCCGCGTAGCGGCCCACGTTGCGGTAGTGCGGCGGGTCCACCGCGATCAGCAGCACGTGCCCGGCCGACCCCTCGGCGGGCGCCGGCTCGGCGGGCAGCGGCGGCGGGGGCAGCTGCCCGCCGTAGAGCAGGGTCAGCTTCGCGGCGATGGTGTCGCGGCCGTAGCGCTCCTGCAGGATCCGGCGGGCCCGGACCAGGTCGAGCTGGTCCCGGGCGGCGCGCAGGCTGCGGTATCCGGCGGCGAACGCGGCCGCCCCCGCGCTGACGTCGACCAGGCGCCCGGCCATGCCCTCCAGCCCGGCCAGCGACTCGGCCGGTCCGGCGCTGCGCATCGCCAGCACCGGCATGCCGGTGGCGACGGCCTCCACCAGCGTCATGCCGAACGTCTCCAGGCGGCTGCCGTGCACCAGCAGGTCGTGCGCGTGCATCAGGGCGACGACCTGCTCGGGCGCGACCGCCGGGCGGATGCGCACCCGGTCGGCCAGGCCCAGCTCCCGGGCGCGTCCGCGCAGGTGGTCGGTGAGTGGGCCGTCGCCGACCAGGGTGAACGTGGCCCGCGGCTCCTCGGCGGCGATCTCGGCGAAGGCGTCGAGCACCACGCTGACGCCCTTGTGCTTGATCAGTCGTCCGACGTAGAGCCAGCGCAGCAGGTCGGCGGGCGGCTCGGGGCGGGCGGTGAACCGGTCGAAGTCGATCACGTTCGGGATCACGTGCAGCTTGCCGACGTGGTGCGGGAAGCGCTCGCGGACCTGGTCGTAGAGGTGGCGGCTGACGCAGACCAGCGCGTCGGCGCGGCCGAGCATCTCGTCGTACAGGCGGCGGGCCTCGGGCTGGCCGAGGACCTTGGGCAGGAAGGTGGCGTGCTCGGTGACGATGACGCGGGCGTCGGGCCGGGCCAGGCGCAGCGCGGCCAGGCCGCCGTAGATGCCGGTATGGGCGTGGATCAGCGGCGCCTCGATCCGGCCCGTCGGCAGGCTGGCCCGCAGCGTCTCCACGTGCTCGCCCGCCCAGCCGGCGTAGTCGTTGCCGGACAGCAGCGGCACCGCCACCCGGGTCAGCTCGCCCTCGGCGGTGTCGGTGACCACGACCGGGGTCGACCGGCGCGCCATCCGCCGCCGGGCCACCCGGACCAGGGCGCCCGAGCGCCAGTCCGGCGGGTACGACCAGTCCTCGGTGTGCAGCAGCGCCACCCGGTCGAACCGCTCGCGCACCGCCGCCGTGGTGGCCTGCACGAACGCCCCGGCCATCGCGTTGTTCGGCGACGGGTACCAGGGCGTGATCACGGCCAGGTCGGCCGGTGCGGTGCGGCGGCGGGGCTCGTCGGCGGGCTCGAAGCGTACGGTCACCCGCGGGTGCCGCCGCGCGGCCGCCCATGCCACCGGCAGCGCCGGCAGGTCCCCGGCGATCAGCAGGTCGGCCCGGCGCAGCAGCCCGCCCGGCCCGGCCAGCAGCAGGCGCGCGGCCTGCCGCAGCCGGTGCGGGCCGAGCCGGTGCACGGTGGCGCCGGTGCGCCCGGCCTCGCTCCACTCGGGCGCGTCGGCCACCACCAGGTGCACCCGGCAGCCGCGCGCCACCAGCTCGGCGCAGTACGCCAGCGCCGCCCGCACCCGGAAGACACCCAGCGCCAGGTACACCACGCGACCGCCCGGCCCGGTGCTCATCGCGCACCCCCGGCGATCCCGCGCAGGCGCTGCTCCCACGGGGCGAGGGTGGCGTCGCGGGTGAACCGGCGGGCGTGTGCCAGCGCCGCCGTGTGCTGGGGCTCGTCGAGGTCGAGGGCGGCTTTGCCCGCGGCGACCATGGACTCGGCGACGCTGTCGGCGTCGAGCCGGTCGCCGGGGAACCACAGCGGATAGTCGCGCAGCACGTCGGCGGCGGCGATCTCCGGCTGGTGCACCGAGACGATCGGCTTGGCCGCCGCCATGTACTCGAAGACCTTGCCGGTGGTGACGTAGCGGGCGCCGGGCACGCAGAAGACCAGGACGTCGGTGCCGGCGTACACGGCGGGGGCGTCGGTCTTGCCGAAGGCGCCCCGGTAGCGCACGCCCAGGCCGTCGCCCAGCGGCAGCCGGGCCAGCAGCTCGTCCCGCTGGTCGGGGAAGAAGCCGAGGTGGCCGTGGATGTCGAGGGTCGCGTCGGCCAGCAGCGCGTGCTCGCGGGCCCGCCGCCACCCGTCGAACAGCACGTCCAGCGGCAGGTACGGGGTGACCGTGCCGAGGTAGCCGAACGACAGCGGCCGCCCCGCCGGGGTGGGCGCGAACGCGGGCGTGCCCAGGATCTCCGGCTCCCAGCCGTTGGGCACCACCGTCATCCGGTCGGCGGCGTACGGGTAGCGCTCGGCGTACCAGCGCAGCATGCCGCTGTTGACGAACGAGACCTCGGCGGCGTCGCGCAGCACCCGTGCCTCCCAGCGCATCATCGACCCGCCCTCCGGGAAGCGCACCTTCTCGGTGAACTGGTCGAACGTCCACGCGTCCCGGAAGTCCACCGCGTACGGCACCCGCAGGGTCCGGCCCAGCGCCCACGCCAGCGCGAACGACACGAACGGGTTGCCCGTAGCCAGGACCAGGTCGAACGGGTCCTTCAGGTGCATGGCGACGGCCCGGCGCAGCACGCCGGGCGCCCAGCCGAGGTAGCGCTCGGCGAAGACGTACTTCTGCGCGCCCCGGTGCAGCTTGTCCACGACGGTGGGGAAGCGGCGGCGGACCGGGCCGAACCGGCGTACGTCGGTCTCCCAGTGGTAGTCGCCCGCCGGCACGCGCTCCACCCGGATACGCGGGTCCACCTCGGCGTCCAGGGACTCGTCCACCGCTCCGGCCAGGTGCTCGCCGAAGAACTCGCGCGGCGCCGTGCACACGGTCACGTCCCAGCCAGCCCGGACCAGGTGGTTGGCGGTGGCCAGGGCCCGGAACACGCCGCTGGCGCGGCTGGGCGGGAAGTAGAACGACAGGTAGAGCACGCGCGGGGCGCGGCGGCGGCTCATCGCGGGCTCCCGTCGATCGAGACGACCCGCGCGGTCCTGGCCGCATCGATCACCGCGGCCGCGACGACCACGTTGCGCAGCCCCTGCTCCAGGGTCACGATGTCGCTGGGCTTGCCCTCGACCGCGTCGCGGAAGCGCTCGTGCTCCACCAGCAGCGGCTCGCGCTTGGGGATCGCGTACCGGATCATGTCGCCCTCGGCGACGCCCCGGAACGCCCGCAGCGCCTCCCACTCGGTGCTGATCGCGCCGTTGGCGTAGAAGGTCAGGTCGGCGGTGAGCGTGTCGGCGACGAAGCAGCCGCGCTCGCCGGTCACCACCGTCGAGCGCTCCTTGAGCGGGCTGAGCCAGTTGACCAGGTGGTTAGTGCTGACGTTGGGCCCCAGCCGCCCGATGATCGAGACCATGTCCTCGTACCGGCGGCCGCTGCGGCACATCGACCAGGCCGCCACGGCCGTGTACGCCCGCCCGGTCACCCAGCTGGTCAGGTCGATGTCGTGGGTGGCCAGGTCCATCACCACGCCCACGTCGGCGATCCGGTTCGGGAACGGCCCCTGGCGCCGGGTCACCACCTGGAACACCTCGCCCAGCTCCCCGGCCTCCAGCCGGGCCTGCAGGCTCTGCAGCGACGGGTTGTACCGCTCGATGTGGCCCACTCCGGCGATCAGCCCGGCCGCCGCGAACGCGTCGACCAGCCGCCGCCCCGCCGCCAGGCTCGGCGCCAGCGGCTTCTCGATCAGCGCGTGCACCCCGCCCGCGGCCAGCTCCAGCCCGATCTGCTCGTGGTACGCCGTCGGCGTGGCCACCACCGCGTAGTCGATCCGGCGCGCGACCAGCTCGGCGACGCTGCCCACCACCGGCGCCCGCGCGGTGCCGGCGGTGTCCCCAGCCGGGTCGGCGATGGCGACCAGCTCGACTCCGGCCAGTCCGGACAGCACCCGGGCGTGGTTGCGGCCCATGGCGCCGAGCCCGACCAGCCCGGCCCGCAGCGGCCGCTCCCGGGCGCTCACGGGGCACCGGCCAGCGAGTTCACCGCGTCGGCGACCCGTTCCAGCTCGTCTGCGGTGAGGCTGGGGTGCACCGGCAGCGACAGCACCTGCGCCGCGGCCCGGTCGGTCTCCGGCAGCGCCCACCCCGGCTCCCCGCCGACCAGGTACGGCCGCAGCCGGTGGATCGGGGTCGGATAGTAGACGGCCGCACCCACGCCCCGCCGCGCCAGCGCCGCCTGCGCGGCGTCGCGGTCGCCCAGGATCCGGACGGTGTACTGGTGGTACACGTGCCGGGCCGCGTCGGCCACGGGCGGCACCACCGCCGCGGTGATCCGCGCGTCGAGGTACTTCGCGTTGTCCTGGCGCTGGGCGTTCCAGCCGGGCAGCTGCCGCAGCTGCACCCGGCCGATCGCGGCGGCGACGTCGGTGAGCCGCAGGTTGAAGCCGACCAGCTCGTTGGCGTACCGCTGCTCCATGCCCTGGTTGCGCAGCAGCCGCAGGGTCCGGGCCAGCCCGGCGTCGGCGGTGGTGATCATGCCGCCTTCGAGCGAGTGCATGTTCTTGGTGGGGTAGAAGCTGAAGCAGGCCGCCGCGCCGAACGTGCCGACCGGACGGTCGCCCAGCGCCGCGCCGTGGGCCTGGGCCGCGTCCTCGATCACGGCCAGGCCGTGCCGGGCGGCCAGCGGCACCAGGTCGGCCATGGGCGCCGGGTGGCCGTACAGGTGGACCGGCATGATCGCGGCGGTGCGCGGGGTGATGGCGGCCGCGACCGCGGCCGGGTCGAGGCAGAAGCTGCCGCGCTCGATGTCGGCGAAGACCGGCTCGGCGCCGGCCAGGCGCACCGCGTTGGCGGTGGCGGCGAAGGAGAACGACGGGACGATGACCTCGTCCCCGGGCCCGACGCCCAGCGCCAGCACGGCCAGGTGCAGCGCGGAGGTGCCGGAGTTGACCGCGACGCAGTGGCGGCCGTCGACCAGGGCGGAGAACTCGTCCTCGAAAGCGGCGACCTCGGGCCCCTGCACGACCAGGCCGCTGCGCAGGACCCGGACCGCCGCGTCGATCTCGGCCTGGCCGATGACGGGCCGGGCGGTCGGAATCAGCGCACCATCCAAAACGCCCTCCAAAGCCGCAGAGACTGACCTGCCGGGCGGGCTGGTCAGTCTCTATCCTCGCGGCAGAGGGTTACTTTTTATTGGCAAACGCCTCATACTCGGGCACGACATCCTCAGTGGGACCGTCGGCCTTGATCACACCGGACTCCAGCCAGATGACCCGTTCGCAGGTGTCGCGGATCGAGCTGAGCGAGTGGCTGACCAGGAACACGGTGCCCGCCTCGGCGCGCAGCTCGCGCACCCGCTCCTCGCTCTTGCGCCGGAACAGCGCGTCACCGGTGGCCAGCGCCTCGTCGATGAGCAGCACCTCGTGCCGCTTGGCCACCGCGATGGCGAACTTCAGCCGGGCCGCCATGCCCGACGAGTACGTCCGCATCGGCAGCGAGCCGAAGTCGCCCCGCTCGTTGATGCCCGAGAAGTCGATGATCTGCGGCGTGGCCTGCCGGGACTGCTCGATGGTCATACCCATGGCCAGGCAGCCGAGCTGCGCGTTGCGCTCACCGGAGAGGTCGTTGATCAGTGCGGCGTTCACCCCGAGCAGCGACGGCTGGCCCTTGGTGTAGATCGAGCCCTGGTTGGAGGGGAGCACCCCCGCCACCGCGCGCAGCAGCGTGGACTTGCCCGAGCCGTTGGAGCCGATCAGGCCGATGGCCTCACCCTCGTACGCGGTGAAGCTGACGCCCTTGACGGCGTGCACCTCGCGCACCACCCCGGAGGGCTGGCGCCGGACGATGCGCTTGAGCGCGCCGAGCGGGGAGGTGTCCTTGTTCTGCGCGCCGTGCACCCGGTAGGTGATGTGCACGTCTTCCGCGATGACGGTGGGGATGCGCTTGTCAGCCACGGCCGTACTCCTTCTCACCGCGCCAGAAGTAGATGAACCCGCCGACGCCGAGCACCACTGCCCATCCGGCGGCCACCAGCCACATCTCGGTGACCGACTCCGGCGGGACGCCGCTGTCCTGCAGCAGCGCCTCGCGGGTCAGCTCGATGAACGGCACCATGGGGTTGAGCTGGAGCAGCACCTTGACCGTGTGCGGCGCGTCCGCGATGGCCTTGCCGAGGCTGAAGAACACGCCGGAGGCGTAGAGCCAGGTACGCAGCAGGAACGGCACGATCTGCTTGAGGTCCATGATCTTCGAGCCGAGCCGGGCGAACAGCATCGCCATGCCCACGTTGAACAGGGTCTGCAGCAGCAGGAGCGGGATCAGCGTCAGCCACTTGAGGGTGATCGGCTCGCCGGTGACCAGGACGATGCCCAGCAGCACCGCGATGGCGAACAGCATCTGCTGCAACTGGGTGATCGTGGCCGCGATCGGCAGGCTGGCCCGGGGGAACTGCAGCGCCCGGATCAGGTTCATGTTGTCGGTGATCGCCTTGGTGCCGGCCATCACGACCTGCTGCGTGTAGCCGAAGATGAAGATGCCCGCGCACAGGAAGCCGACGAAGTTCTCGATGCCCTTGTTGGTGCCGAGGATGACGCCGAAGATCAGGAAGTACACGCCGGCGTTGGTGAGCGGGGTGAGCACATGCCAGAGCTGACCGAGCTTCGCGCTGCTGAACGTGGCGATGTTCCGGGCGTTGGCGAACGCGACGATGAAGTGGCGGTAGTCCCAGAGCCGGCGGACGTATTCCACGAGACCCGGTCGGGCACCGGCGACGCGGAGACCGTGCCGGGCGGCGAGTTGAGCCGGCGCGAGGGCGGGATAAGGCTCAGTCACCACAGCGTCTGCCATGGTACGGGCTCCGATCTCCTGGTGGGGGACGTCTAGCGGTGACACACGGTAGCCGACGTCGAGGATGGAACGCCACCGTAGCGACGTACCGAAGATGATGTTAGTGGCGCTCACGTCGCAACGCAACCGTTGCGTCGCTGCGCTATTGTATCGATGTGCTGCCACAGACTCGACGAACCCCGGCCGGGGCTGCCGTGCTCCGCGGCGACATCACCGAGGCGATCCAGAACGCGGTGGTGGAGGAGCTGGCCGCCGTCGGCTATGGCCGGCTGTCGATCGAGGCGGTCGCCCGGCGGGCGGGGGTCGCCAAGACCGCCGTCTACCGCCGCTGGAGCTCCAAGCTCGAACTCGTGCTGGAGATCGTCTCCGGGGTCGCCAGCCAGAAGCTGTCCCTGCCAGACATGGGCAGCCTGCCCGGCGACCTGACGCTGTTCCTGACCATCCTGACCAAGGCGCTGCGCCACCCGCTGGCCTCGCAGATCATCCCGGACCTGCTCGCCGAGGCGGCCCGCAACCCGCAGATCGCCGAGACGCTGCAGCAGGCGCTGCGCAACACCCAGCACGAGATGGGCGTGCTGGTGATCCAGCGCGCGGTGGCCCGAGGCGAGCTGCCCGCGGGCACGGACCCGGTGCTCGCGCTGGACCTGCTGGTCGGGCCGGTCTACTGGCACCTGGCCGTGGCGCGCCACCCGCTGCCCAACGACTACGTGCCCCGGCTGGCCAAGGCGATCGCGGCCGGGCTCAGGGGCTGACCGGGGCCGGGCGCTGCTCGTCGCGGGAGACCACGTCGCCCCGCTCGTCCACCCAGCCGAGATGGCGGGCCGGATTGCCCGCGACCAGCTGGTACGGGGCCACGTCGCGGGTCACCACGGCACCGGCGGCGACCATCGCGTACGCGCCGATCTCCGTCCCGCACACCACGGTGGCGTTGGCCCCGATCGACGCCCCGCGCCGCACCACGGTCGGGCTGACCTGCCAGTCCGGACTCTGCGCCCGGGGCCGCAGGTCGTTGGTGAACACCGCGCACGGGCCGACGAACACCTCGTCCTCCAGGGTGACCCCCTGGTACACCGAGACGTTGTTCTGGATCTTCACGAGGTCGCCGACGGTCGCGCCGGTGTCGACGTAAACGTTGCGCCCGAGCACGCAGCCCGCGCCGACCACCGCCCCGGCCCGTACGTGGGCCAGGTGCCAGATCCTCGTGCCGGCGCCGATCCGCGCCCCGGGCTCGACGTCGGCGCTGGGGTGGGCGAAGAAGTCCGGCTCCATCAGTTGCCGGCGTTGCGGCTGGCCTCGACCACGATCTGGGAATCGGTGACCGAGGTTACCTTCACGCTCAGATCGCCGACCTTGACGCCGTCACCTCGGTTGATGGTCACCTGGTTGCCCGCGACCTTCAGGGTGACCGTGTCCGCGTCGGCGCTGACGAGCTGCACCTCGACGCCGAGAATCGAGATCTTGGCGTTGTTCACGGTGCGGTCGAAGGTGATCGTGCAGGTGCTGGTGCTGCAGGTGGCCGTTGCGCCCTCGCCGCTGCAGCCGGCCAGCGCACCGCCCGCGAGCACCGCCGCCAGCGCGACGGCGGCGAGTTGACGGCCCGTTCTCCGTGCGACCATGTACGTGATCATAGACCGGCGACGGAGGGCGACACCGATGATCGACCAGGTGGTGGGCGTGTTGCGGGACGTCGCCGAGGAGATCGTGCTGCCGCGCTTCCGCAACCTCGCCGCCGGGGAGGTCATCGAGAAGGGCCCCGGCGACCTCGTCACCGTCGCCGACCGCGAGGCCGAGGCGGCGCTCACCCGGCGCCTGTCGGAGCTGCTGCCCGGCTCGCTGGTCGTCGGCGAGGAGGCCGTCGCCGCCGATCCGACCGTGCTGGCCCGGATGCACGAGCCCGGGCCGGTCTGGGTCATCGACCCCATCGACGGCACCGCCAACTACGCGGCCGGCCGTGAGCCGTTCGGCCTGATGGTGGCCCTGATCCGCGGTGGCGTGCCGGTGCTGGGCGCCATCTACGAGCCGGTGGCCAAGACGCTGTCGGTCGCCGAGGCGGGCAGCGGGGCGTACATCGACGGGGAGCGGGTCGCCTTCGACCACACCCCGATCGGGGCCGAGCAGCTGCGCGGCGCCGTGATGACCAAGTACCTGCCGCAGGAGCTGCGCGAGCAGGTGACCGCCCGGCTGCCGCTGCTGACCGAGGCGGTCCCCGGCTTCCGCTGCGCCGCGCACGAGTACCCGCACCTGATCCGGTCCGGCCGCCACTTCGCCATGTTCTGGCGCAGCCTGCCCTGGGACCACACCGCCGGTGCGCTGCTGATCCGGGAGGCCGGGGGCGTGGTGCGCCACTTCGACGGCAGCGACTACGACCCGGCCCAGCCGAAGCTCGGGCTGCTCGTCTGTCGTGACGATGCGGTGTTTGAGCTGGTACGCAGCGTATTGCTGGAGTGAACAACTTTTCCGGGGCCGCCGCGCCGGGTTAATCTGTCGCGCGGCCGCGCGTCTGCAGGCACCCCCGAATCCTGCTGCGGCCGCCGCCGCGTGCTCTGTTCTGCACCACTGCGCGGCGTTCGACGGAAGGATTCACGTCCGTGCCCCTCACGGTGCGCCCCCGCCGGCGACGGTTCGCCTCCGTTCTCACCGCGATCACGGCCTTCGCCGTGCTGGTGGGCGGATTCCCGACCGCGGCCGCGGCAGAGCCGAACGAGATCCCGAACGCCAAGGTCGCCAAGGTCCGGCAGAACCTCGAGACCGTCGCCGGGCAGTACATCGAGGCCGAGGCGGCCCTGGAGAAGTCCAAGAAGGACCAGCAGGCGACGAACCTCAAACTGGTCGTCGCGGAGAACAGGTACGAGCGCGCCCGCATCAGCGTGGTGAAGTACGCCGCCGAGGCCTACAAGACCGGTCGGCTGGGCGTCTTCGAGACGATGCTCAACGCCACCACCTCCGATGCCTTCCTGCAGCGGATGGCGGCCCTGGAGCGGATGGCCGCGCGCGACGAGGCGATCCTCGGCGAGCTGGTGGCCACCCGCAAGGAGGCCGACGAGGCCAAGGCGATCATCGACGCCGAGGTGAAGAAGCAGGCGAAGCTGTTCAAGGACCTGGCGGCGCTGCGCAAGGCCGCCGAGCGGGAGCTGTCGGCGCTGGGCGGGTACGCCACCAACGGCTGGGTCGACCCGACCTCGCCGCTGGCGATCCCGGCCAAGCGCAACTCCGACGGCAGCTGGCCGAAGGAGACCTGCAGCATCAACGACCCGACCACCAACGGCTGCATCACCCCGCGCACCCTGCACGCGATGCAGGAGGCGAAGAAGGCCGGGTTCAAGCGCTACGTCTCGTGCTACCGCCCCGGTGACATGTACGAGCATCCGAAGGGCCGGGCCTGCGACTTCTCCACCGAGGTCGACGGCTTCCACGACTACGGGGCCACCGGCGACAGCAAGCTCTACGGCTCGAAGCTGGCCGCGTTCTACGTCAAGAACGCCAGCCGCCTGGGCATCATGTACGTGATCTTCTACTGCCAGGTGTGGACGGTCGGCTCCGGCTGGCACAGATACTCGGCCACCGGATCCAACTGCGGTGACTCGCCGGCGGGCGACCATACCAACCACGTACACGTCTCGGTGTACTAGCGAGCGCGGCCCGGAGGACATCCTCCGGGCCGCGCCCCGTTTCGGGCCGAGGTCAGCCGGTCGGGGCGACGACCCGCCCGAAGCTGTGGATGGGCAGCGAGTCGATCGGGTCGACGCGTACCCGCTCGCCGAAGCTCGGGGCGTGCACCATCCGGCCGCCGCCCAGGTAGATGCCCACGTGGTGCAGGTCGGCGTAGAAGAAGACCAGGTCGCCGGCCCGCAGTTGGGCCCGGCTGATCTCGCGGCTGCGCTGCTCCTGGCGCCCGGCGTGGTGCGGCAGGTTGATCCCGATCCGGTGGAAGGCCGCCGCGACCAGGCCGGAGCAGTCGTAGCCGCCCGGCCCCTCACCGCCCCACCGGTAGGCGGTGCCGATCTGGTCCAGCGCGAACCGCACCACCTTCTCGTTCGCGCCCTTGGCGACCCGGGGCAGCGCCACCCGGGCGCGGTCGGGCCGCAGGTCCATGCGCTCGCCGCCGTAGCCGTACGCGCGCTGGCGCAGGGTGCGCAGGGCGGCGATGGAGTTCTCGATCTCGGACCGCTGGGCGGCCAGGTCCCGGCGCTGGTCACGCTGCTGGGCCAGCAGCGCGTCCAGGGTGCGCCGGGCGGTGTCCCAGCGCTGGGAGGTCTGCGCCAGCGCCTCGATCTCGCGCTGCTGGTGCAGCGTGTACTCGTTCATCAGCAGCAGGCGGTCGAGGATCCGGCGGGTGCTGCCCGCGTCCAGCAGCAGGGTCAGCGCCATGGAGCGGGTGGACCGGTAGCCCGCGTCGGCGAGCCGGCCGACCGCCGTACGCCGCTGCGCGATCTGCCGCTGCAGCGGATCGATCTGGCGCTGGAGCACGTCGGTCTGCGCCTCGGTGGTCTTCAGGTCGTCGTGCAGCGCGTGGTACTTCTCGACGACCACCTCGAGCTGGTCCGACTTCTTGCGGATCTCGCGGTCGAGGTCGGCTCGGCTGGGCTCGGCGTGGGCCAGGCCCGACAGCAGCAGCGCGGAGGCGAGCACCGTCGCACCGATCCATAGCATCCTGCGCCGCGTGGCGGAATTCGACACGTGGTGAACAACGACAAAACTGCATGATCGGTGCACTTCGGCAGCCACCAGGGCGGGAAGATGACGGCCCCGTACCCCTGGGGGTACGTTTCGCTCAAGGAAGCCACCGAGGCGATCGCTCGCCTGGTGCGGTGATAGGGAGCCAGCCATGTCGGTTCGGACGACATACCAGATCTCGGGGATGACCTGCGGTCACTGCGTCAACGCGGTGACCACCGAGCTGACCGCGCTCCCCGGCGTGCGCGACGTCCAGGTGGATCTCGCCGCGGGCACCGCGGCGGTCACCAGCGATTCGGTGCTGCCCATCGACGAGGTGCGCAACGCCGTCGACGAGGCCGGATACGAGCTGGCGGGCATCGATGCCTGAGGCGCCCGCCACCGAGCAGTCCGCCGAGCCGGTCGTCCGGGCGCAGGCGGGCAAGCCGCTGCTCGACCCGGCCGGGTCCCGGATCGGCCTGTTCGTCGGCGGCCTGGTCGTGGCGCTGGTGGTCGGCTTCACCCTCGGCAAGCTGCTCGGCCCGCCCAGCAGCCCCACCCAGGGGGCCACCACCGGCGCGCCCGCCGCGACGGATCCCTCGACCGCGCCCGGCGTGCACGTCCACTCGCCGCTGGCCAGCGCGGGCTCCGAGGTGGGCGGCCTGTCCATCAGCTCCGGCGGGTACACGCTGGTGCCCGCGACCACCTCGTTCGCCAAGCCCGGCCCCGAGCAGCTGTCGTTCGTGATCCGCGCCAACGACGGCCGCGCCGTCACCAGCTTCGCGGTGGTGCACGACAAGCCGCTGCACCTGGTCGTGGTGCGCCGCGACCTCACCGGCTACCAGCACCTGCACCCGACCATGGCCGCCGACGGGACCTGGTCGGTCACCGCCGACCTGGGTAAGCCCGGCCTGTGGCGGGCGTACGCCGACTTCACCGCCGTCGACCAGGCCGGGATCCAGACCGCCGTGGCGCTGGGCACCGACCTGACCGTGGCCGGCGACTACGCGCCCAGGTCGCTGCCCGAGCCGGCCCAGCGCGCCGAGACCGGCGGCTACCAGGTCGAGTACCAGGGCGCGACCATGATCGGGGCGAGCCAGCCGATGCTGTTCACGGTCACCCGGGACGGCAAGCCGGTCACCCTGGAGCCCTACCTCGGGTCGTTCGGCCACCTGGTGGTCCTGCGCGACCTCGACCTGGGCTACGTGCACGTGCACCCCGAGCCCGCGCTGGTCAACGGCGGGGTCAAGCTCTGGCTGTCGGCGCCCAGCGCCGGCACCTACCGGATGTTCTTCGACTTCCAGACCGGCGGCAAGGTGCACACCGCCGAGTTCACCCTGGTCGTGCCCACTCCGGGCACGTAAACGCGCGCCCGCCGGCGACTGCTCCGGTTCAGGTGAGAGCGCTGCCCGCGCTCGGACGCAACAAACCGCCGGTGGGCGGCGCGCGGTTTGCAACAGAACGCCGTGAGACGCAATCCATCGTGCTACGAAAAGGGCGTAGAGCTGGGTAAATTTGCTGATCGTGACAGAGCGTGACCTTCTCCCCACCCGCCAGCCCCGGCCCCGCACGTACCTGATGTGCCCGCCGGAGCACTACGTCGTCGAGTACGCGATCAACCCGTGGATGGACACCACCACGCCGGTCGACACCGCGCTCGCCGTGAAGCAGTGGGACGGGCTGCGCCAGACCATGGTCGACCTGGGCCACACCGTGCACGTGCTGAACCCCGAGGCGGGCCTGCCCGACATGGTGTTCGCCGCCAACGGCGCCTTCGTCGTCGACGGCGTGGCGTACGGGGCCAAGTTCCGCTACCCGCAGCGCGCCGACGAGGCCGCCGGGCACCGCGCCTTCTACGAGGCCCGCGAGGACTACCGGTTCGTCGCCCCCACGCAGATCAACGAGGGCGAGGGCGACTTCGCCTACCTGCCGGACGCGCACGGCGGCATCGCCCTGGCCGGGTACGGCTTCCGCACCGAGCCCGCCGCGCACGCCGAGGCCGCCGAGGCCCTGGGCCGCCCGGTGATCTCGCTGAAGCTGGTCGACCCGCGCTTCTACCACCTGGACGTGGCCCTGGCCGCGCTCGACGACGAGAACGTCACGTACTTCCCGGGCGCCTTCTCGGAGGCCTCGCAGCGGGTGCTGGCGCAGCTGTTCCCGAACGCCGTGATCGCCGACGAGGCGGACGCGCTGGCGTTCGCGCTCAACCTGGTCAGCGACGGCCGCAACGTCGTGATCAACACCGAGTCGGCCGCGTTCGGCGAGAAGGTCGCCGCCGCGGGCTACCACCCGGTGATGGTCGAGCTGGGTGAGCTGAAGAAGGGCGGCGGCAGCATCAAGTGCTGCATCGCCGAGCTCCGCGACTGAGTCCGTACCCCCAAGATCGTCGAAGTTGCCTGGCAACCGGGCGTGTTCGGAGTTCCCGAATGCCCGATTGCCAGGCAACTTTCGTGAGCTAGGCGGGTGGGGTGAAGGTGGTGGTGCGGGTCATGCCGGCGGCGCGGCCCTTGGCCGAGACGACCAGGGCCATCTTGCGGGAGGCCTCGTCGATCATCTCGTCGCCGAGCATCACCGCGCCGAGCCGGCCGCCCTGCTCGGAGGTGTAGTAGTCGTACGCGTCGAGGATCAGCTCGGCGTGGTCGTAGTCGGACTGCGCGGGCGAGTAGACCTCGTTGGCCGCGTCGATCTGGCCCGGGTGCAGCACCCACTTGCCGTCGAAGCCCAGCGCCGCCGAGCGCCGCGCCACCTCGGTGAACCCGTCCACATCCTTGATCTGCAGGTACGGCCCGTCGATGGCCTGCTTGCCATGCATGCGCGCGGCCATGAGGATGCGCATCAGGATGTAGTGGTACGGGTCGCCCGGGTAGCTCGGGATCAGCGCGCCCACGACCAGCGACTTCATGTTGATCGAGGCCATGAAGTCGGCCGGGCCGAAAATGATGGTCTCCACCCGGGGCGAGGCGGCCGCGATGGCGTCCACGTTGACCAGGCCCGCCGCGTTCTCGATCTGGGCCTCGATGCCGATGCCGCCGACCGGCAGGCCGAGCGTCTTCTCCAGCTGCGTCAGGGTCAGGTCGAGCCACTCGACGTGGGCGGCGCTCTGCACCTTGGGCAGCATGATGCAGTCCAGGTTGGCCCCGGCGCCCTCGACGAGCTCGATGACGTCCCGGTAGGTCCACGGAGTGGTGAGGTCGTTGACCCGGACCACGCGGGTCTTGCCCGCCCAGTCGCCCTCGTTCAGCGCGGCCACGATGTTCTTGCGCGCCTCGGGCTTGGCCAGCGGGGCCACGGCGTCCTCCAGATCGAGGAACACCTGGTCGGCGGGCAGGCCCTGGGCCTTGCCGAGCATCTTGACGCTGGATCCCGGCACAGCGAGGCACGATCTGCGGGAACGACCCAACGCGGCCATCGAATCTCCTTAAGGACCGTTCAGTTAGTTGACGCCACGGTAACCTTCCCCCCGTCGAGAGGAGAACGGGACTGTGGAAGATCTCACGGCGTCCCAGAAGGTGAACGAGCCCCGGCATGTCGTGATCACGGGTGCCACCTCGGGCATCGGTCAGGCCGGTGCCGTCGCGCTGGCCCGCGGGGGCTGGCGGGTGACCGTGGTCGGCCGCGACCAGGCGCGCGTCGACGCGACGCTGGGCCTGGTCCGAGCTGCGGCGACCGGCCCGGCGCCGCGCGGGGAACTGGCCGACTTCGCGCGGCTGGCCGACGTACGGGAGCTGGCCGAGCGCCTGTCGGGCGAGCGCGTCGACGTGCTGGCCAACAATGCGGGCGTGGTGGCCCGTGCCCGCGCGACCACCGTGGACGGTCACGAGCTGACCATCCAGACCAACCACCTGGCGCCGTTCCTGCTGACCAATCTGCTGCGCGAGCGGCTGGCACCCGGCGCCCGGATCGTGAACACGGCGTCGATGGCGCACAACGCGGGCAGCCTCGACCCGGACAACCTGGACCGGACCGGCGGCGTGTACAGCGCCTGGCTGGCGTACGGCGGTTCGAAGCGGGCGAACATCCTGTTCGCGGCCGAGGCGGCGCGGCGCTGGCCGGACCTGCTCAGCTACTCGTTCCACCCGGGGGTGGTGCGCACGCGCTTCGGCACCCCGCTGGCCAAGCTGTTCTACCGGCTGGCCCCCGGGCTGGCCACCCCGGAGCAGGGCGCCGACCAGCTCGTCTGGCTGTCCACGGCGGACCCTGCGGAGCTGGCCAACGGCGGCTACTACGTCTCGCGCAAGCTCACCGAGCCGAACCCGGCGATCCGGGACCCGAAGCTCGCCGCGCGGCTGTGGGAGGCCAGCGCCAAGGCGGTCGGGCTCTGACGCCTCGCCCTGACCGGGAAGGGCCCCTCGCGCCGCGGCCATCCGCGCCGAGGGGCCCTTCCGCGCTGCTGGTCACCTGCCGGCGGCCGCCAGCAGGGGCAATCCGATGCCGCAGAGGCAGCCGAGCGTCCAGAGGCCGGTGATGATCCAGCCGACGATGATGCCGGCCTTGGCCATGCCCTCACCCTCCTCGCCGGTCTGGCGCACCTGCTTGATGGCCATGTGGCCCAGGATCGCGCCGATCGGGGCGGTGATGGGGATGAGCAGGCCCGCGATCGCCAGGATCATGGCGACGAGGGCCATCGTGTTCTGCGGGCGCGCGACCGGGTAGCCCGGCTGCGCGCCGACGGGCTGCTGGTAGGGCTGCTGCCCGTACGGCTGCCCGTACGGCTGGCCGGAGACCGGCGGCTGCTGGTACGGGCTGCCCGAGGACGGCGCCGCGTACGGGCTGCCCGACGACGGGGCGGGCGGGGCGCTGTACGGGTCAGGCGCGGCCGGGGGCTGCGGCGCGTACGGGTTGACCGGAGGGGGGTTGCCGTACGGGTCCTGACCTGAGGGCGGGGGGTAGGTCATCGGAGCTGACTCCTCTTCGGGGGGTGGGCGGGAAGTTACTACCCGGTGAACCTTTTCACAGTGACGTCCCTGTCAAGCAGCTTGGATGGACGGGGGAGGCGGCTCATACTCACCTCACCTGAAGGTACGTTCAGTTCCTGCTCTGGAGGCTGACTATGGCCCGTCTCGCCCGTACTCCCGGATTGACCGACGTGCAGACCGCGATCCTCGAGACGGTACGCGAGTTCGCCGACAAGGAGATCATCCCCCGGGCGCAGCGCCTCGAACACGAGGACCGCTACCCCGAGGAGATCCTGGCCGGGATGCGGGAGATGGGCCTGTTCGGACTGACCATCTCGGAGGAGTACGGCGGCCTCGGCGAGTCGCTGCTGACCTACGCCCTGGTCGTCGAGGAGCTGTCGCGCGGCTGGATGTCGGTCTCCGGCATCGTCAACACCCACTTCATCGTGGCGTACCTGATCAGCCAGCACGGCTCGGCGGAGCAGAAGCAGCGGCTGCTGCCGAGGATGGCCACCGGCGAGGTGCGCGGCGCGTTCAGCATGTCCGAACCGAACTGCGGCTCCGACGTCTCGGCGATCACCTCGAAGGCGCTGCGCGACGGCGACTCGTACGTGCTCAACGGGCAGAAGATGTGGCTGACCAACGGGGCGTACTCCTCGGTGGTGGCCACGCTGGTCAAGACCGACCAGGGCGCGGACACCGTCTACGGCAACATGACGACGTTCCTGCTGGAGAAGGAGCCCGGGTTCGGGCAGACCGCGCCCGGCCTCACCATCCCCGGCAAGATCGAGAAGATGGGGTACAAGGGCGTCGAGACCACCGAGATGATCCTCGATGGGCACCGCGTGCCCGAATCGGCGGTGCTCGGCGGCGCCGACCAGGCCGGTCGCGGCTTCTACCAGATGATGGACGGCATCGAGGTCGGCCGGGTCAACGTGGCGGCGCGCGCCTGCGGCATCTCCATCCGCGCGTTCGAGCTGGCCATGGCGTACGCCCAGCAGCGCCGCACCTTCGGCAAGGCCATCGCCGAGCACCAGGCCATCGCGTTCAAGCTCGCCGAGATGGGCACCAAGATCGAGGCCGCGCACGCGCTCATGGTCAACGCCGCCCGGCTGAAGGACTCCGGCCAGCGCAACGACGTCGAGGCGGGCATGGCCAAGCTGCTGGCCAGCGAGTACTGCCACGAGATCGTCACCGACTCGTTCCGCATCCACGGCGGCTACGGCTACTCCAAGGAGTACGAGATCGAGCGGCTGATGCGCGAGGCGCCGTTCCTGCTCATCGGCGAGGGCACCAGCGAGATCCAGAAGACGATCATCTCGCGCGGCCTGCTCAAGGAGTACCGGGCCCGCTGACCAGCTCCGCCGGCGCGGTGGGCAGGTGCGCCAGCTCGCCGCGCCGCTGCGGGTGCTCCAGGTAGAACCGGATCACGTTGACCATGTCCCGGTCCCACATGCCGTAGTCGGTGCCGCGCAGGAACAGCACCCGGCCGACGGTCGCCAGCCGCCACCCGCTGCGCGGGTCCTGGGTCACCCCGATCACCTCCGACCAGGGGAAGTGATGGCGGTGCACGCGTACCCCGTCGGCGTTGAGCACGATCTGGTTGCGCCGCTGCCGCACCGGCACGACCAGCGCCGCGATGATCCCGAGCGCCAGCAGCGAGTCCAGCACCGCGACCACCCACTCCAGCGCGCTCTCGGTCTTGGCGTACCGGGCGATGATCGGCAGCTGCATCCCGTAGACGGCCAGCGCGATCCAGAGGTCGGCCGCCAGCGACACGGCCAGGCCCGGCTCGCCGTCGGCCGCGCCCTGGCGCCAGGCGCCGGAGCGGCGCCGCCGCAGCAGCACGGCCCGGCCGATCGCGACCAGCGCCAGCAGCACCAGGGGCCAGATCGTCCAGGGCTCCTCGGGGGAGAACGGCGCGATCGGCCACGTGAGGCCCCACCACCACGCCGCCCCGACCAGGACCAGCCCGCCCAGCGCGAGCGCCCACCGGCGCCGGTCCGCGCCCCGAATCCCCACCACGGCTGAAAGGGTACGAGATCGGCTCACGTGGCCCCACGGTGCGGCTGGTCACCGCGTCCAGGTCGGTTACTCTGGCTGCCGTGCGACGACTGCTCACCCCCGGCTGGCTGGCCGGGCATGCCCTGGTGCTGGCATCCGTCGCCGCTTTCCTGGCTCTCGGTTGGTGGCAGGCGGGTCGCGCGGCCGAGGGAAACACACTGAGCTGGGCGTACACCTTCGAGTGGCCGCTGTTCGCGGTGTTCGTGATCGTGATGTGGGTGCGGGAGATGCGGCTGACCCTGCGTGGCGCCCGTGCCGACGAGCCCGCCCCGGCCGTTGAGCCTCGGGAACGGCCGGTGATCACCCGTCGGGTGAGTCCGGCCACAGCGGCGACCGACGATGCGGATGATCCGCAGCTGGCCGCGTACAACGAGTATCTGGCGTGGCTGAACGAGCACCCCGAGGCACGACCCGGCGACTATCCCGCTAAGGAGCTCCGATGAACGGCGCACTGACCCGCTACCGCGTGATCGCCTGGATCGTCGGCGTGATGCTGCTGCTGCTCACGCTGGTCGCGATGCCCATGAAGTACTTCGCCGACGACAACACCGGTGTCACCGTCATCGCCCCCATCCACGGCTGGCTGTACGTCGTCTACCTGGGGTTCGCCGCCGACCTGGCCCGCCGCGCCCAGTGGGGCGTGAAGCGGATGCTGGTCGTGGCGCTGGCCGGGACCATCCCGTTCTTCTCGTTCGTGGCCGAGCGCCTGGTCGTCGGCTGGGTCAAGGGCACCGACGCGCAGCCGGAGCTCAACAAAGCGTGAGCTGGACGTCCGGAGCGGGCTCGGCCCGCTCCGGCTCCGCCGGCAGTGATCCGTTGATGGACAGCTCCCGGGCCACCTCCTCCCGCGCGGCCAGCCCGTGCCGCCGGGTCGCCCGGCGCACCCGCGCCGACACCAGCCGCTGGTAGTCGTCGGCGGCGTAGGCCCGCTGCCCGGGGTAGAGCCGCTCATACAGCCCGACCAGCTCCGGGTGGTGCTCGGCCAGCCAGGCCAGATACCACTCCCGTGCGCCGGGGCGCAGGTGCAGCACCAGCGGCGTGATGCTCGCCGCGCCCGCCTCGACCAGCGCCGCCACGCACGCGTCCAGCTGCTCGTCGGAGTCGGTCAACCCGGGCAGGATCGGCGCCATCAGCACCCCGACCCGCAGCCCCGCCTCGGTCATCCGGCGCACCGCGTCCAGCCGCCGCGACGGGCTGGGCGTGCCCGACTCGACCTCGCGCCACAGCCGCTCGTCGAGGAACCCGATCGACATCGCCACCGACACCCGGGTGCGCTCGGCCGCCTGCCGCAGCAGCGGCAGGTCGCGCAGGATCAGCGTGCCCTTGGTCAGGATCGAGAACGGGTTCGCGGCGTCGCGCAGCGCGGCGATGATGCCGGGCATCAGCTCGTATCGCCCCTCGGCCCGCTGGTAGCAGTCCACGTTGGTGCCCATCGCGATCGGCTGTCCGCGCCACGTGCGCGCGCTCAGCTCCCGGCGCAGCACCTCGGGCGCGTTCACCTTCACCACGATCTTGGAGTCGAAGTCGTGCCCCGCGTCGAGGTCGAGGTAGGTGTGCGTATTGCGGGCGAAGCAGTTGTGGCTCACCACCCCGTTGGCGATGAAGTCGCCGGTGCCGGTGCTGATGTCCCACAGCGGCAGCTCCAGGCCCAGCGGCTCGATCGAGGTGACGTGCAGCGGCGCGCTGCCCTTGATCGCGATGCCGTCGACGGTGCGCTTGCGGGTCACTGCGGGGTCGACCAGGTGGAAGAAGCGCAGCTTCTCGGTCAGGCCGCCGAGCAGCCGCAGGCTGAGCAGCCCGATCGGGCCGCGCCGGTCCTCCACCGCGAACTCGAAGCCGAACCGGCGCAGCGCGGCCCGGACCGGCTCGACCAGCTCGGGACTGCCGTGCACGATCCGGAACAGGCCCTGGGTATGGCTGCCCTCGGCGTCGTAGACCGCGGCGAGGAAGCCCTTGGCCCAGTCGGCGGCCGCGCCGTCAGCGCCGTCGCCGAGGTCGCCGGCGTCCTCGGCCGGGTCGCCGGGCAGCCGGATCAGTGACGTGATCAGCTCCAGGTCGCGCCGGGCGTGCGTGCTCAGCCCGGTGCGCGGGCCCGAGCGGCAGAACTCCGCCGTGTGCGCGCCCAGCTCGCGCAGGTAGCCGATGGTCCGGCTGAGCGCCTGCGGCTCCTCGCCGCCCAGCCGGAAGCGCGGGACGGTGCCGTAGGGGTCGCGGTAGGCGCCGGTGTCCGGCTCCGGGCGCAGCATGCCCGCCAGGTAGCCCCGGCGGTAGTCCGGCGACTCCTTCGGCGGCTCGGCGAACGCGCCGGTGCCCATCAGCTTGTTGCCGGTGGTCAGGTGCGGGCGCTGGCCCGGCCCGGTGCGGGCGCCGGTGACGTGCTTCCAGCCCCGGTCGGTGAGGAAGCGGTGGTCGCCGCTGGCGACCAGCTCGGTGCCGTCGGCCAGGGTCACCCGGTAGGCCGGCTTGACGGTCGACCACACGTCACGCACGTGGGTGACGGTGTAGCGCCGGTAGGCGCCCTCGCGGACCGTGCCGATGATCGCGTCCCCGGCGCGCAGCTGCGCGATCGGGCGGGTGCGCCCGTCGGCCAGCAGCACCGGGGTCTCGGCCGCCAGGCAGTAGGTGCAGGCGTGGGTGCAGCCCCGGTAGGGGTTGATCGTGTATTCGAACGGCACGCCGCGCCGGTCCCGGTCGCCCGTCACCCGGTTGATCAGGGACTTGGCTCTGACCTCGTAGAACGTCATTCCGGCGAAGCCGGGCGTGTCGAAGGTGCGGACGACCGCGCCGGGCAGCTCCAGCTGCGCCGGCGCGGTTCCGTCGGTCGGGGTGCTCGCGGTCAGGTTGCTCCAGCGCACCCCGCTATTCAAACATATGTTCGAAGATTAGGGGGCCTTGTGCGCGTGCTCCTCGTGCTCGGACTTGGCCGCCTTCAGCCGCTCCGGGTCGATCTCGCGGACCTTCTTGATGAGCTCGGTGAAGGCGGCGTCGGGCATGGCACCCGGCTCGGAGTAGACCACCACGTCGTCCCGGATCGCCATGATCGTCGGGATCGACTGGATCTGGAACATCGCGGCCAGCTCCTGCTGCGCCTCCGTGTCGACCTTGCCGAAGGTGATGTCCGGGTTGGCCTCGGCGGCGCGCTCGTACGTCGGCGCGAAGCGCTTGCACGGCCCGCACCAGTCTGCCCAGAAGTCGATGAAGGTGATGCCTTCCCCGCTGGTCTTCTCCACGAAGTTGTCGGCCGTGAACTCCACGGTGCCCATGGTCGTGCTCCCATCCTTCAAACGATCAGCGTCCATGTAAACCGCTGTCGGCGGCACATCATTCCCGCGGCCACCACCGTATCCGGCGTGACACGGCGCACAGGCCATCCAGGATCGCACGGGGCGGCGTGGCGGGGCATGATGAGGGTGTGAGTCCGACCTTCATCTTCGACGGTGACTGCGCCTTCTGCACCACGTGCGCCAACTTCGTGAACCGGTGGATCCCGACCGGGGCGAAGGTGTCCGCCTGGCAGCGTGCCGACCTCGCCGCACTGGGCCTGACCCGGGCGCAGTGCCTGGAGGCCGTGCAGTGGGTCGAGGAGGGACGCCCGACGCTGGCCGGTCCCGAGGCGATCGGCGCCCTGCTGCGCTCCAGTAACGCGGCGTGGAAGCCGGTGGGCTATGCGCTCAAGCCGCGCGCCGTGACGGCCGCGCTGTGGCCGCTATACCGCTGGGTCGCCCGCCACCGCCACCAGATGCCCGGCGGCACGGCGGCCTGCGCCATCCCGCTGCCGTCGGCACCCTCCAAAGCCTGACCGCCGACCCCCGCCCCCGTCGGGCGGGCGGGTCGCGCCGCTCCACCTTTTAATAGACAGTGGCCTATCTGGAAGACGAATCTTGGAAAATCGTCCTCTGGATAGGCCACTGTCTATGCTGGGCGCCGGCGGTCCGGCGGGCGGGCCGGTCACGGCTGCTTGGGGACCATCACCTTGCGTTTGAAGACGCAGACCAGGGTGCCGTCCTGGTTGTAGCCGCGGGTCTCGACCGACACGACGCCGCGGTCGGGCTTCGAGGAGGATTCGCGCTTGTCGAGGACGGTCGTCTCACCGTAGATCGTGTCGCCGTGGAAGGTGGGCGCGACGTGGCGCAGCGACTCGACCTCCAGGTTTGCGATGGCCTTGCCGCTGACGTCGGGCACGGACATGCCCAGCAGCAGCGAGTAGATGTAGTTGCCGACCACCACGTTGCGCTTGAAGTCCGTCTGCGTCGCGGCGTAGTGCGCGTCCAGGTGCAGCGGGTGGTGGTTCATCGTGAGCAGGCAGAACAGGTGGTCGTCGTACTCGGTGACGGTTTTTCCGGGCCAGTGCTTGTAGACCGCCCCGACCTCGAATTCCTCGTAGTAGCGCCCGAACTGCATCGTCCGTCACTCCCGTCTCGGCGTCGTCGCCCCGGAACGCAGTGAACGGCGGGGCCCTCCCCGGCACCCGCCGCCCACGCTTGTGTTGAAGGATTCTGCCGCAGGTCAAAAGGTGTGTACATAGGGCGCTCCGAGACTTATCTCATAGTTACCATTCGGTAACTTAGGGGCCCGGGGCTGCTATGGGGCACGCCTTGCAAGTAGCCTCTGGCGACGATGGAGACGATGACCAACGCGCAGCGCGCGACCCGGGTGCTGGCCACCCTGCTCGCCGCGTTCGCGCTGCTCGGGGGCACGCTCTGGGGCTCCGACGACCACTTCCCCTTCGGCCCGTTCCGCATGTACGCGGGCGTGAACCCGCCGAACGAGCCCGCCCCCGACCCGCGCCTGGAGGGCACCGACGCGCACGGCGCGACGGTGGTCCTCGGCGAGCGGGAGACCGGGATGCGCCGGGCCGAGATCGAGGGGCAGCAGGACCTGTTCGTCGCCGACCCGGCCCGCCTGCGCGAGGTCGTCGAGGCGTACCGCCGCCGCAACCCGGACGCGGCCGCACTGGTGGAGGTGCGCTACGTGATGCGCTGGCACGAGATCCGCACCAGCCGCCCCACGGGCCAGTGGCGCGACGAGGTGCTGGCCCGGTGGCAGGTGGTGCAGCCGTGATGAAGTGGCTGTTCGCGCCGGTTCCGCGCGGGCGGGTGGCGCTGCTGCGCACCGCCGTCTACCTGTTCACCGCGCTGGACCTGGTCGTGTTCACCCCGTGGGTGCGCGCGCACGGCTCGGTCGACGGCGAGCTGTACCAGCCGCTGTGGATCGCCCGGGTGCTGCACCTGCCGGTGCCGGACTCGCTGCTGGTCCAGTCGATCTTCTGGGTGCTGCTCGCCGCCGCGCTGGCCGCGGCGACCGGGCGCGCGCCGCGCCTGCTCGGCTGGACCGTCTTCCTGCTCTACTTCGAGTGGATGATCATCGCGATGAGCTACGGGAAGGTGGACCACGACCGGTTCGCCTTCCTGGTCGCGCTGGCCGTCCTGCCGACCTGCGGCGCGGCCCGCTGGCGCGACCGCGAGCCGAGCGAGCGGGCCGGCTGGGCGCTGCGGATGGTCCAGCTCGCGGTGGTGGCGACGTACTTCCTGGCCGCGTGGGCGAAGCTGCGCTACGGCGGCCCGGAGTGGATGACCGGGTCGGTGCTGGCCCGCGCCATCCTGCGCCGGGGCACCGAGCTGGCGCATCTGATCGCGCCGGTGCCGTACCTGCTGATCCTCGCGCAGATCGGGATCATGGCGTTCGAGCTGACCAGCCCGCTGGTGTTCGTACTGCCGGAGAAGTGGCGTACGCGCGTGGTGGCCTTCTTCTACTCCTTCCACCTGGTCACCTTCTCGATGATCACGATCTCGTTCCTGCCGCACCTGGTGGCGCTGCTGGCGTTCCTGCCGCTGGAGCGGGCCGCGGACCGGGTGTCGGAGCGGGTGCGCAGGGTGCGGCAACGGCGGGCCGTACCGGCCGGGTGATTGGCTCGCTTCGGGTCGCGCCCGCTCAGCCTCGGCATATGCTGACGGCAGGAGGTCCGCCATGCCGAGCCAATTCGCCGCAGATCACCTCGTCGCCCGCCAGATGTACCGGCGGGAGATCGCCCCGCTGACCTTCGAGTCGCACGAGTGGGAGCTGCTGACCCGGCTCCCCGCTCGCATCATGATCGCCGCGACCTCCGCCGAGCCGGACAGCGACCGCCGTACCGTCGACGAGGGCATCGCGGGTATCAACGCCATCGCCGCCGGAGCCGACTCCGATTCCGACCTGGTGAAGGCCATCGTGGGCGCCATCTACGCCGAGGCCGACCCCAATCCGCCGACCGCCGAGCAGTTCCGCGACCCGTCGCACGCCATCGCCGAGGTGCTGGTGAGCTGCCGGGCCGCCGCACTGGTGCTCGACGCCCGGGCCACGCCGGCCGACGCGGTCGCGTACCGCGCCTGGCTCGAGGCCATCGCCGACCGCGTCTGCGGCGCGGCCCGCACCGGCGGCCTGCTGGGCTTCGGCGGGGTCGTGCGAAGCCCCGCCGAGCAGATCTTCCTCGACGAGCTCCAGCAGGCGCTCCGCAACATCTGACCGCCACCGCCGGAGCAGTCGGTTAAGAAGGGGCCCTTCTACCTCGCAATGCGATAAGAAGGGGCCCTTCCTTTCCGCCGGGGGCGGGGTGGCTGGGGACCGAGATAAGCTGCTGGGCTTGTGAGCACCGACGACGAGCTGGAGGTCGGGGTCGGCCCCTGGCCCGGCCCGTGGCCGACCGACGCCCATTACGACCCGCGGCTGCTGGCCGAGGGCGACCGCCGCAACGTGGTCGACAAGTACCGCTACTGGCGGCTGGAGGCGGTCGTCGCCGACCTCGACGCCCGGCGGCACGACTTCCACGTGGCCATCGAGAACTGGCAGCACGACTTCAACATCGGCACGGTGGTGCGGACCGCCAACGCGTTCCTGGCCGCCCAGGTGCACATCGTCGGCCGCCGCCGCTGGAACCGGCGCGGTGCCATGGTCACCGACCGCTACCAGCATGTACGGCATCACGAGACGGTGGCGGAGTTCGTCGCCTTCGCCCGCGGCGCCGGGCTGGAGGTGATCGGCATCGACAACCTGCCGGGCAGCCTGCCGCTGGAGTCGGCGACCCTGCCGCGCCACTGCGCGCTGCTCTTCGGCCAGGAGGGGCCGGGGCTGTCCGAGGCCGCCCGCGCCGCCTGCGACCGCATGTTCAGCATCGCGCAGTACGGCTCCACCCGCTCCATCAACGCCGGAGTCGCCTCGGCGGTGGCCATGCACGCCTGGATCCGCGCGTACGCCGCCCCGCCTGCCTGAGCCCGGCACCGGTGGTCCGCCGAAACCGGCTTTCCGTCCCCTGACGGAGATCCCGGGGAGGAAGTCGAGCGCGGCCGGGGCGAAACGGCAGTCGATCTTGGGTAGTTGCTTGACGTGCGCTGATCCTCGGGCGGACAGTGGGCTCATGGGTCTCGCGGTGTCCTGTCCGCGGTGTGGCGGCGCGTTGCGGCCGCCGGGTCTGGCTCACTCCGGGTGGCTGTGCGACCGGGATGGGCAGGTGCCGCCGCTGCATACCGCGGCGCGCGTCAACCACGAGGTGTTCGCCGCCGCGACCGGGCGCGCGGTCGACTCCGGGATGCCGCTGTGGTGCCTGTGGCCACTGCCGACCGGCTGGACCGTGACCGGTGTGGGCTGGGTGGGCGACGACCGCGAGGGCGTGGTCGCCACGGTGCTGGCGTGCAGCGGGCCGACCCCGTTCAGCGACGGCCCGGCCGACGTGGTGCTGGTGGCGGAGGACCCCGGCGTGGGCCTGGGCGCCCGGTACGCCGGCATCCCCGGCCCCGATCCCGGCCCGAGCCTGGCCCACTGCCTCGCCGCCGAGCACGGCTCGAACGCGAAGCTCAAGGTCGCCGGGCACCCCACTCCACTGTGGGCGGTAACCGCCCCGGACGACCGCAGCGTGTACGTGGGCGAGGCCCGCGGCCGCTGGCTGTACGCCGTCACCTGGCCCGCACAGGCCGGCTACCTGCTCTCCGAGGACGTCGTCCTGCACGATCTGGCCGACTGGCTCCCGGCGGAGCTCGTCTACGGCGCGCTCTCCCCGCGCCTGGTCGGCGCTCACTGAGTCAGCTTTCTAACTTTCCTGTTCGGACGCTGCTACATGGCCGCCCAGGATGTGCCTTAATGATTCTCGGCAGGCATCGTTACTGATACGCTGAGTCTCGCCGCGGCCACGGAAACGTCGTGTGGACACGGACAGTGGACGAGGCGGAGGGGGAGAGAGCGACATGCTCAAGAAGATCCTTACCTGGGGCGGCATCGCCTTCCTGATCTTCTTCGTGGCGTTCCGGCCTGATTCTGCGGCTAACGTCGTGAAGACACTGGGCGGCACCGTCATGGACATCGCCCAGGGCTTCGGCGACTTCTTCGGCAGCCTGGTCGCCTGACCCGATGATCGGCGGGCTGGGGCCGGACGAGCCGAGCGACGAGCCGGGGGCGGGCCACGACGGTCCGGATTGGCCTGGACGGCGCGAGCGTGACACGGAGTCGATTCCGCGTACCCGCGCCGAGGCTCACGCCGAGGAATATCCACATTTCGTCGGCAAGGCCGCGGTGGGGGCGGGCGCCCACGGCGGGGCCGGTGCCCCGCCGGGCGACGTGCCGTCGCCACCCGCCGAGCAGATTCCTCACTTCACCGAGGAGGAGCTGGCCGGGCTGCGGTTCGACGCCTCCGGCGTGCCGATCGGACCGCGTCGGGTCCTCCCGCTCGAAGACGAGCCGAGCACCGTCGTCGCCCGGTATCTGTTCCCGACGGAGCGCTACCGCGGCGAGTGGAAGCGGCACTGGGTGCACCTCACCAACCCGATCATGATCGGCGTGCTGGCCACGTTCGCGCTCGGCTACCTGTCCGGCTTCCTGGCCAAGCAGACCGGCGCCGGGGTGTGGGTGATGGCGGTCGTGGTGTGGGCGCTGGTGATGGGCTGGGTCGGCTTCACGGTGCTGGACTGGTACTTCGACCGGTTCATCCTCACCAACAAGCGGCTGATGCTGGTGCAGGGGCTGATCACGCGCAAGGTCGCGATGATGCCGCTGGTCAAGGTCACCGACATGAAGTACGAGCAGACCCCGCTGGGTCGCATGCTCAACTACGGCACCTTCGTGCTCGAGTCGGCCGGTCAGGACCAGGCGCTGAGCAAGGTCGACCACATGCCGAACCCGAACGAGCTCTACCTGCGCATCGTCGAGGAGATGTACGAGCCGGCGGCGGTCGAGGCGCGCCTTGGGCGCGAGACCGAAGAGGAATAGACGCGCGACAAGCTTCCTAGGTTCCGCCTGTTTGGCGACTGGGAAAATGTCCTGCCAGATCTAGATCCGGTAGCGCTCATATGCAAGTGTGTGCGGTGAGGTACGCGCATACGTGGTATCCATCGCCGCGGGTTTCGGCAGCGGACCTCTCCACGGGGTGAGGGCGCGCTGGACGCGCCCGGTCGGGCGTGCTGTGGTGCACGTCCGCGATGGGAGGTGCGTCGGTGGGTCACCACTCCGCGATGGAGGAGGAGTTCCGCGACTTCGTCACCGCACGGTCGGCCGCGCTGCTGCGCACCGCCTACCTGCTGGCCGGCGACTGGTCCACGGCGGAGGACCTGCTGCAGACCGCGCTGACCAAGACCTACCTCGCCTGGAAGCGGCTGGGGCAGATCGAGGCGGTGGAGCCGTACGCCCGGCGCGTGCTGGTCAACACCGCGACGAGCTGGTGGCGACGGCGCTGGCACGGCGAGCGCCCCACCGAGTTCCTGCCCGAGCGGGCCGCCCCGGACAACCTCGAAGAGCAGCTCGACCGCGACGTGTTGTGGAAACATGTCAAAGCTCTGCCCACACGACAACGCGCCGTGCTCGTCCTGCGTTTCTACGAGGACATGTCCGAGGCGCAGACGGCCGCGATGCTGCAGATCTCGCCGGGAACCGTGAAGAGTCAGACATCACGGGCCCTGGGGACGCTGCGGCAGAAGCTGGCTGCGGAGGGTGTCACCGGCAGGCTGCCTGCGATCGCGGAGGCGGCGCCGCGGGTGGCGGCCCGTCCGGTGCCCGACATGGTCGTTCCGGAGCTGGTGCCGGGCCTGCTGGCAGGCGGCACCACCGACGCGGCGACCGTGCCGGTGCCGGCGCAGCCGGTTCCGGTCGTACCGGCGCCTCGGAGGGAAGCTGCAGGACCGGCACGGGTGCCGGTCGGCCGATCCGGGCGGTGAGCACCATGCTTGAGGACGAGCTGCGCGAGATGTTCGCGGCTCGCGTACAGACTCCGCCTGCCTCCGTCGACGTGGCGGGAGGCGCCATCCGGCGTGCCCGCCGCAGCGGCCGGCGGCGGCGCGGCGCGGCCGCCGGCGCGACGCTGGGCGCGTTCGTCGCGGTCGTCGGCGGCGCGCTCTACCTGCAGGGCATGGGGGGTACGGCGCAGCCCGCCGACCCCAACCGGCTCACCTTCCAGAACCTGTACGGCACCGGCCCCGCCGCCACCGCCGCCGAGACCCCCGCGGCCGGAGCGCAGAGCCCGCAGCTGCTGGACCTCCTCGTCGGCGAGCAGGTGTGGACCAAGGACGGCCGCAAGGTGACCCTGGAGGGCGACGGGCGGATCGGCCAGATCGCGCGGGTGCCCGACGGCTGGGTCTACTCCGAGGGAAGCACCGTGCGGGTGCAGACCGACAACGGCTACAACAGCGTCGCCCTGCCGGTCGCGGGCAGCTGGGCGGTCAGTTCGGACGGCTCCCGCCTCGCCGCCGTCACCCAGGACCGGCTCACCGTCACGAAGGTCGACGAGCCGGGCCAGGGCGTGCCGCTCGCCTCGACCGCCGTGCCGGACGGGCTGCGGCCGGTGTCGTTCGTCGGGGACGGGGTCGTGGTCGGCAAGGACGGCAGCTTCGACTACTGGAGCGCGGGCCCGGAGAAGTACTCCGAGACCTGGCAGAGCTCGCTCGTCGCGGTGTACGCCAGCGCCGCCGACGGCGCCGCGGTCGGCGTCGTGCGCGACCGCGAGACGTACTGCCTGACCGACGTCACCGCGACCAAGACCGGGCTCAAGGTCGGCCAGATCCTGGGCTGCGAGGACTGGCTCGCGACCGGGCTGGACCAGTCGGCCGCGATGTCGCCGGACGGGCAGTGGCTGGCGATCACCGCCGACGAGAAGGTCCGCATCATCGACCTGCAACGTACCCGGGCCGCCGCGGCGGTGCGGCTCGGCGAGCCGAACTCGCTGGTCGTCACGGCGGTCTGCGCGGCCAGGGAGAAGACGCCCGCGGTGTGGACCTCCGACAGCGTCCAGGCGGTCGCCGAGACGCCGCAGGGCGGTCTCATCGCCTGCCGCCACGACGGCTCGCAGCTGGGCGTGAAGATGCCCGAGGGCGTCACCCCGGACTGGAGCCTGGTGCCCGAGTACGGCCCCAGCGGCTCATGATCGATCTGCATCTGCACTCCACCGCCAGCGACGGCACCACCCCGCCGGATGAGCTGATGCGGCAGGCGGCGGCGGCGGGACTGACCGTCGCCGCGCTGACCGACCACGACACCACCGGCGGCTGGGCGGCCGCCGCGGCCGCGCTGCCGGCCGGGCTCACCCTTCTCCGGGGCGCGGAGCTGAGCTGCCGGTGGCACGGGCCGGACGAGTCGATCGCGCTGCACCTGCTGGCGTACCTGTTCGATCCCGGGCATCCGGAGCTCGCCGCGGCGCTGGCCCGGGTCCGCGAGTCGCGGCTGGGCCGGGCCGAGCGCATGGTCGAGCTGATGCGCGCCGACGGCATCGCGGTGGACTGGGCCGACGTGCTCACCCACGCCGCCGGGGGCACCGTCGGACGGCCGCACCTGGCCGCGGCGCTGATCCGAGCCGGGCTGGTCACCGACACCCAGGAGGCGTTCGGGCCGCAGTGGCTCGGCCGCCGCTACCGCCTGCCCAAGGCGGACCTCGACGTGTTCGAAGCACTCGCCCTGGTCCGGGCGGCCGGCGGCGTCACCGTCTTCGCCCACCCGCGCGCCTCCGTACGCGGTCGGGTCGTGCCCGGCAGCCTCTTCGCCGAACTCGCCGCCGCCGGGCTGAACGGGCTGGAGGCCGACCACCACGACCACAGCCCCGCCGAACGGGACGAGGTGCGCCGCCACGCCGCCGAGCTGGGCCTGTTCACCACGGGCAGCTCCGACTACCACGGCACGCACAAGAAGGTCCGCATCGGCGAGTACACCACCGCCCCTGAATCGCTCGAACGGCTCCTCGCCGCGGCGACCGGCGTCACCCCGATCACGGGAGTCGCCTGACCGGGGGTCCGCGCCGTGCTATGCATCCGGTGTGGATTGGAAGTTCTTCGGCGAAGTGTTCGTGACCCTGCTCGTCATCACCGACCCTCCGGGCATGGTGCCGATCTTCCTGGCGCTGACCGGGGCGCTGCCCGCCCGCGAGCGCCACCGGGCCGCATGGCAGGCCGTCGCGCTGGCGCTCGGGGTGATCGCGGTGTTCGCCGTCGCGGGGCAGACCATCCTGGACTACCTGCACATCGAGCTGCCCGCGCTGCAGGGCGCGGGCGGTCTGCTGCTGGTGCTGGTCGCCCTCGAACTGCTGACCGGCAAGGCCGACGACCCCGACCACCAGGCCACCTCGAACATCGCGCTGGTGCCGCTGGGTACGCCGCTGCTGGCCGGGCCGGGTGCGATCGTGGCGACGATGCTGTTCGTGCGGCGGGCCGACGCGCCGGGGGACTATGTGGCGATCGCGCTGGGCATCCTGGCGGTGATGGTGGCGGTGTGGCTGGTGCTGCGGTACTCGGGGTTCATCGTGAAGGTGCTGCGGCCGGGCGGGATCGAGGTGCTGACGCGGATCGCGGGTCTGCTGCTGGCGGCGATCGCGGTGCAGCTGATGGCGGATTCGATCGGCGCGTTCGTGGAGATGTACACCACCGCCCACTGACCCGGTGATCGCTTCCACGCCGCCGCCTTTTATTGACGGTGGCCTATCTAGAGGACGAATCTTGGAAAAGTGTCTTCTGGATAGGCCAGTGTCGATTCAAGGCGCGGTGGGGGCGGGTCAGGTGGCGGGTTTGGGGGTCGGGGTGGTGGCGCGGATGACGGCGATGCCGCGGTCGAGGTCGATGCCGGCGCCGTTGGCGACGTCCACGCGCTTCTGCTTCATCTCCTCGACGTGCTCAGTCTGCTTGTGCTTGGTGGGGCGGAACAGTCCGTCGATCTCGGCCAGGCCGGCCGACACCATCGCCGTCGAGGCGGTGTCACTACCGCCGCGCAGCCACTTGATCAATCCCACGCTGAGCCTCTCTGCAGGTCGGGCGGGTGTCGCACGGGCGACCGCCGGGTCGCCTGGCCAGTGTCGCACTGATTTGGCAACATCTGCCAGGTGAGCCGAACGCCCAGCCCTCGCCGCGGTCAGGACATCCCCGAACAGCTCGGCTTCGACCTGATGCCTGAGCGCCTGTTCGTGTGCACCCCGAGCAAGCTGGCGTCATACGAGGACTGCCCGCGCCGCTACCGCTACACCTACCTGGACCGGCCCGCGCCGCAGAAGGGTCCGGCCTGGGCGCACAACTCGCTGGGCGCCAGCGTCCACACAGCGCTGAAGAACTGGTGGGACCTGCCGCCGGAGCGCCGCCAGCCGGGCGCCCTGCCGACGTTGCTGCGCGCGACCTGGGTCCGGGAGGGCTACCGCGATGAGGAGCAGGAGCGGGCGGTGTTCCAGCGGGCGCTGAGCTGGCTGGAGTCGTACGTGGCGGAGCTGCCCGCCGACTTCGAGCCGCTGGCGGTGGAGCGCACCGTGGCCGCGAAGACGTCGGTGCTGGCGCTGAGCGGGCGCACCGACCGCATCGACCAGCGCGGCGGCGAGCTGGTGATCGTCGACTACAAGACCGGGCGGACGGGCCTGGACGCCGACGACGCCCGCGGGTCGCTGGCGCTCGCGCTGTACGCGTACGCAGCCGCGCGGGTGTTCCGCAAGCCGTGCCGCACCGTTGAGCTGCACCATCTGCCGACCGGCACGGTGGTGGCGCACGAGCACACCGATGAGTCGCTGGGGCGGCACGTGGCGCGGGCCGAGGCGACCGCGCGCGACATCGTGGCGGCCGAGCGGGCGATGGCGGGCGGCACGGCGCCGGACGAGGCGTTCCCGACGCAGCCGAGCAGGCTGTGCGGCTGGTGCGACTTCCGGCGGGTGTGCCCGGCGGGCGCGGAGGTGCCCGCCCGGGAGCCGTGGACGGCGGTCGAGCCCGTGGTGCAGGCCTGAGCGCGGTCGGACCGGACCCGGCGCGGCCCGCTCAGTCGTCGGCGGCGAGCCGGGCGCAGGACGGGCACAGCCCCCAGTAGGTGACCTCGGCCTCGTCGACGGCGAAGCCGTGTGTGCTGGACGGGTCGAGGCACGGGGCCGCCCCGGTGGCGCAGTCCACGTCGGCGATCAGCCCGCAGCCGCGGCAGACGATGTGGTGGTGGTTGTCCCCGCTGCGCGCCTCGTAGCGGGCCGGGGAGCCGGCCGGTTCGATCCGGCGGGCCAGTCCGGCACGGGCCAGCGCGCCGAGGACGTCGTACACGGCCTGGGTGGAGACGGAGTCGAGGCGCTCGCGCGCCTGGCGGGTGATCTCGTCGACCTCGAGGTGGCCGCCCTGGCTGAGGATGTCGAGCACGGCGAGGCGCGGCCGGGTGACCCGCAGTCCCCGGGCGCGCAGCAGAGCCTGGTGCTCTCTTTCGCCATACATGAGAACCATTTCAGCAGTCAACCTGGACCAGCTCAAGAAAAGGCGGGAATTAGGTGGCCGGGGACACTTCCATTTTCTCCCCTACCTCAGTGGCAACACCCGGTCTACGCTCACCGTGGAACCATTCCGAAGGGCTTTCACGACCCAGGAGGCACGGTGTTCAAGGAGCTGCTCGGCCTGCCGGCCCATCCGCTGCTCGTGCACGCGGCGGTGGTCTTCGGACCGCTGCTGGTGCTGTCGGTCGTGGTCTATTCGCTCGTGCCGTCGGTGCGGCGGTTCCTGGGTTGGAGCGTGGTGGCGCTGGCGGTCGCCGCGCCGGTCGCGCTGTGGTTCGCCAAGCTGAGCGGTGAGGAACTGCTCAGCACCCTGATCGCGAAGCACTACCCGCCGGAGATCATCTCCCAGGTGGACACGCACGCGAAGTTCGGCGACGTGGCGGCCTGGACCGGCACCGCGCTCGGCGTGCTGTCGCTGTTCCTGGTGCTGATCTGCACCGCCGCGGGCAAGAAGCCGGCCACGCCGGGCTCGCGCAGCCTGACCTACGGCATCATCGTGATCTCGCTGCTGGTGGCGGGTGCGACCGGCTACTACGTGTTCAAGACCGGCGACACCGGCGCCCGCATCGTGTGGGCGAACATCTGACCCGCTAGGTGCGCCACTGCGCGCACGCCACGATCAGCAGCACCACCCCCGCCGCCAGCGCCACCGCGTACGTGAAGCGGTCGGCGCGCTGCTCCGCGCGGTCGAGCTCGTCGTGGTCCAGTTCGGGCAGGCGGCGCGGCGGCTGGTGCGGCGCCGTCCAGGCGGGCTGCCGATCCGGCGCGGCCGGTCCGGTCCGGGGCGGCCCCGGGTAGCCGCTCGGCGTGGACTCGGCCCCCGCGGCCGCGTCCCCGGGCTCGGGGCGCCGCCAGTAGTCGTCGCCGCTCACGGCACCTCGCCGAGGTGCCCCGGCAGGCGGCTGCGCCGCGGCGCCTCTACGCTGCTCAGGTGAGCACTGACGCCTTCAACGGCAGCCGTGACGACGACCGCATCGTGGAGCTCGACGACGAGGTCGCGGTGCTGCCGGAGCAGACGCGCGACGACACCGACCGGGGCTGGGGTGAGCGGTCGTGGAGCAACGACGACCGGCTGCGGGAGGATCGTCCGCCGCATTGGGACTGATCAGCGGGCCGGGCACGGGTGTTCAGGCACGGCCGTACTATAGCCCGAAATCGGACATAAAGTGCGTTCGCGCCTCGGGCCGCCGGCGGGCCGGTCAGGCGGCGGAGCTGGTGGAGCCGCTGCTCGACGAGGACGTCGCGGCGGCCGGGGTCGACGAACCGCTGCTCGACGAGCCGGACGCGGAGCCGGCCGAGGACGAGCTGCCGCTGCTGGAGGCCGGGCTGCCGCTCGATCCGCCGCGGGAGTCGGTCCGGTAGAAGCCGGAGCCCTTGAAGACCACGCCGACCGAGGAGAACAGCTTGCGCAGGGTGCCCTCGCAGGTCGGGCACTGCGTCAGCGGCTCGTCCGCGAACGACTGCACGGCCTCCAGCTGGTGGCCGCACGCGGTGCAGGCGTACTGGTAGGTGGGCACGGTCCCCTCCATGATCATTGCTGGCACTCTGGTGTACCGAGTGCCAATAGTGCCTGACGCGGTCGTGTGCCGCAAAGTATCTGTCGCCGATCACACGTCCCGGCCGGACCAGCCCGGCACCGGGCGCAGCCAGGCGGTCCGCGTCGGCGTGAGCGCCGCGTGCACGCGCTGGTCGTGCTCCTGCGCGGGCAGGCGGTCGAGCAGTTCGGCGTCGTACAGCAGGGCCACGACGGGTGTGTCGAGGGTCACTCGGACCAGCGCCCGGTCGTAGCTGCCGCCGCCCCGCCCCAGCCGCACCCCGTCGCGGTCCACCGCCACCGCTGGCACCAGTACCAGGTCCGCCGCCGCGATCGCGGCGCACCCCAGCAGGGGCCCGGTGGGCTCGCGCAGGCCCCGGGGCGTCGCCGTCAGCGAGGCGGGGCCGGTGTACGCCGTCCAGTCCAGATCCAGGTCGGGCAGGAGCACCGGCAGCAGCAGCCGGGCCACGCCGGGCGGCGCGGCCAGCCGCTCCGGCAGGTCCGGGCCGCCGGGTTCGCGACCGATGGGCACGTACGCGCACACGGTGAGCCCTCGGCGTCCGGCGAGCAGGTCGCCCAGCCGTGCCCGTACCCCCGCTGCGGCGGTCTCCACCGCGGCGGGTGACAGCGCCCGCCGGGCCGCCAGGACGCTGCGGCGTACCGCCTGCTTGGCGGTGGTCTGCTCGTCCGGCTCGGGCGTCAGGGCAGCGTCTGTTATGTCCATAAAACCCTCATATACCCGCAAGCGTCGCATCCCGCTGGCGGCGTCCGGCGTTGACTGGGATGACTTCAAGGGGGAAGTGTGACACTGCGCGCACGGCTCACCACCGCCTTCCTGGCCGTGGTCCTCAGCCCCGTCCTGCTCGGCGCCTTCTTCGTCGGCACGACCGTCAGCACCGTCTCGCACGAGCGGGCCGACGAGCGGCTGTCGGTCGCCTCGGGCGCCGTGCGCACCGCCGTGGGCTCCCTGTGCGGCCAGCTCCGCGCCGTCGCCGAGGCCGTCGCCGCCGCCCCGGCCGACCGGCGCATGGCCGTCGCCGAGCACCTGGTCGGCACCGGGCTGGCCGCGGGCGTCCACCTCGACGGCGGGACCAGCGGCGACACCACCCGGCAGGCCCCGCCGCCGCCGTGGGCCGACTGCGCCGGACCCGACCCGCAGGTCCACCCCGACCTCGTCGCCGGCTACGAGGCCCTGTCGGCGCGAGTGCCGCTGCCCGGCAAGAACGGCGGCACCGTCGCCGCCGCGGTCACCGTCGACGCCGACCTGATCCAGCGCCTGGCCCAGGCCAGCGGCGCGCAGCTGACCCTGCTGCCCGGGACCGGCGGCCAGCCCGCCGCCACCCGGACGGAGACGACGGTCCCGGTCGACGCCCCCACCGTTCCCGCGGCCGAGGACGTCGCCGCCGAGGCCGAGGCCCAGACCGCCCCGGACGCGCCCACCGGCGCCGACCCGCAGGATGCCACCCCCGACGGCGCTCTCCAGGCTGACGGCGCCCAGAGCGACGGGACCCCGGGCGACAGGACACAGGGCGAAGGCGATCAGGGCGTGGCCGCGCAGCCGGGCGGCGAGACGTTCGACGGGCTGCCGGCCGGCGCCGGTCCGCTGACCGGGCCCGACGGAACCACGCCGCAGCCGGACGGGGCGGCGGACGCGACAGCCGGGCAGGCCGGTGGCACCGCGGACGCGCCGGACGCCGCCACCGCCGACGACGCGGACGCCGCCGACGAGGGGCTGGACGTCGCGCTGGACCCGGCGCCGCAGCAGACCGACGGCGGCACCGCCGCCGCCGTGCACACGACCGTCGGCGGGGCCGACGTGGCCGCCGTGACGGAGCTGGCGCGGGCGCTGGGCGACGGGGCCGTCGGCACCGCCCCCAACGGCCACCTGGTGACCCGGCTCGGGCCGGTGGCGGGGGAGCCGCTGCCGCTGGCGGTCTCGCTGCCCGCCCGCCCGCCGACCGGCATGTACGTGCTGCTCGTCGGCGTGGTGCTGCTGACCACCGTGATGGCCGTGACCGTCGCCTGGTGGCTGGCCCGTACGGCGACCAGCCCGGTGGTCGAGCTGGCGGCGGCCGCGGACCGGGTCGCGGGGGGCGACCTCGAAGCGCGGGTGCCGGTACGCGGCGACGACGAACTGGGCCGCCTGGCCATCGCGTTCAACCACATGACCCGCGAGCTGCAGACCTACGTGGCGGCGCTGACGGCCAGCCGGGACCAGCTGCGCGGGCACCTGGGCGTGCTCGGCGACACGCTGGCCGGCACGCACGACCTCGACCGGATCCTGCGGGTGATCCTGCAGACGGCCCGGCACGCCACCGGTGCCTCGGCGGGCGTGGTGCTGCTGGCCGACCCGGCCACCGGGGCGCTGGTGGGGCAGTGCTGCGAAGGGCTGGACGAGTCCTGGACCAGCGGCGAGCGCGGGACGCTGCGGGTGCCGTACGGCACCGGCCTGACCGGCTCCGTGGCCGCCACGGGGGTGCCGCGCATCGGCCGGGTGGAGCGCGACGGCCCGCGCCTGGACACCGGCGAGCCGGACTGCCGTACGTACATGGTGGTGCCGTTCTCGGCGCCGAGCCTGGTGGACAACTACCTGCCGCCGGGGACGATGCCCGGGGCGCGCGGGGTGCTGGCGCTCTACGACCGGGTGGGGCGCGACGAGTTCGACGACGCCGACCTGGTCACCCTGCGCACCTTCGCCGGGCAGGCCGCGGTGGCGGTCGACAACGTACGGGTGCACGAGGAGGCCCAGCGCCTGTCCGTCACCGACCCGCTGACCGGCCTGTTCAACTACCGCTCGCTGCGCGACTCGCTGCGCCGCGAGTCCGAGCGGGCCGCCCGCTTCGGCCGCCGCCTGTGCGTGCTGGCGCTGGACCTCGACCGGTTCAAGGAGATCAACGACAGCTACGGCCACGCCGCCGGGGACGCGGTGCTCGCCGAGTTCGCCCAGCGCATCCGGTACGAGATCCGCGAGGTCGACGTGGCGTTCCGGCACGGCGGCGAGGAGTTCGTGATCCTGCTGCCGGAGACCGACGAGGTCGGCGGCATCGCCGTGGCCGAGCGGCTGTGCGAGGCCGTCCGCCGGGAACCGATCGTGGTGCCCTCCCGCGACGGGGTGGAGGACCTGTTCGTCAACGTGACCGTCTCCATCGGTCTGGCGGTGCTGCCCGACCACGGCCAGAACGGCGCCACGGTGCTCCAGTCCGCCGACGACGCCCTGTACGCGGCCAAGGCGGCCGGGCGCGACACGTTCCAGGTCGCCGTGGTCGGCAGCGTGCTCTGCCCATCCGGCGGCGCGTCGAGCAGCCCACAAGCCCCCAGGCAGGCTCGGGGCCGTTAGTCTCGCGACATGTCTGAGCACACCCCCAAGGCGCAAGCCAACGTCCGCGGACCGCGGGCCACCAAGGCGGTCATTCCCGCCGCGGGCCTGGCCACGCGGTTCCTGCCCGCCACCAAGGCGGTGCCCAAGGAGCTGCTGCCGGTCGTGGACCGGCCCGTGCTGCAGTACATCGTGGAAGAGGCGTCACGGTCGGGGATCAACGACGTACTGCTGATCACCGGCCGGGGCAAGACGAGCATGGTCGACCACTTCGACCGCCAGCCCTACCTGGAGGCGCGGCTGGAGGCCAAGGGCGACATGGAGCGCCTGGCCGCCGTACGCGGCACCTCCGAGCTGGCCGAGATCTACACCTGCCGCCAGGGCGAGCCGCTGGGCCTGGGGCACGCCGTGTCCTATGCCGAGTCTCACGTCGGCGACGCGCCGTTCGCGGTGCTGCTCGGCGACGAGTTCACCGCCGAGGACGACCCGCTGCTGCCGCAGATGCTCGACCTGCAGGCGCGCACCGGCGGCATCGTGCTCGCCTTCATCGAGGTGCCCGACGACGAGGTCAACCGGTACGGCATCGCCTCGGTCGAGTCGGCGGAGCCGGACCTGGCCGACGTCGACAACGTGGTCCGGGTGACCGGGCTGGTCGAGAAGCCCGCCCGGGACCAGGCCCCGAGCAATCTCGCCGTGGTCGGCCGGTACGTGCTGCCCGGCACCATCTTCGAGGCGATCAAGCGCACCAAGCCCGGCAGCGGCGGCGAGATCCAGCTGACCGACGCGATGGCGCTGCTGCTGACCGAGGGCACTCCGGTGCACGGCATCGTCTACCGGGGCGTGCGCTACGACACCGGCATGCCGCTGGGGTACCTGCAGGCTGTCGTACAGCTGGCCAGCCAGCGGACCGACCTCGGCCCGGCCTTCAAGGAGTGGCTGAAGGCCTTCGTCGCCGAGCTGGACGGTCCCGCGGGGGCTGCCTGACATGACCGCCACGGTCAGGTCCAGTCCGGACCACCTCGACCCGGTTCCTGAGGGCGAGCTGACGCCTCTCGCCGACTACCTGGGCAGCGTGCTGCGCAGGTTGCGGGCGTTGCCGGCGCTGGATCTGGACCTGACCCAGGCGCACGGCAACGTGCTGGCCGACAACGTGGTGGCCACGCACCCGTACCCGGCCTTCGACCACGCCGCGATCGACGGCTACGCGGCCCGGTCCGAGGACGTCGCGGCGGCCGGGCCCGGCCGTCCGGCCCGGCTCAACGTCGTCGGCGACCTGGCCGCCTCCAGCTGGCGCCCGGCCCGGCTCACGCCGGGGGCGTGCTTCTCCGTCGCCGCCGGCGCCGCGCTGCCGCAGGCCGCCGACGTGGTCGTGCCGGTGCGCTGGACCGACGAGGGTATGGCCGCCGTCGAGGTGCACCGGGCGGTCAAGCGCGGCTTCGGCGTACGGCGGGTCGGTGAGATCGTGGCCGAGGGGGCGGTGCTGGCCCGCGCGGGCACCATCGTCACCCCGGCCCTGGTCGGGGCGCTGGCCGCCAGCGGCATCGGCCACGTCGTGGTGCGGCCCAGCCCGCGGGTCGTGATCGTGTCCACCGGCGACGAGCTGGTCGAGGCGGGGCGGCTGTCGCAGCCCGGCCAGGTCGTCGACGTCAACTCGCACGCGCTCACCGCGGCCACCGCCGAGGCGGGCGCCCACGCGTACCGCGTCGGGATCTGCGACGACGACCCGGAGGCGCTGCGCGCGCTGCTGGAGGACCAGACCCTGCGCGCCGACCTGATCATCACCACCGGCGGCTCGGGCACCGGCCCCGGCGACATGGTGCGGCGCATCCTGTCCCGCCGCGACGGCAGCCGCGCCGGGATGGTCACCTTCACCGACGTCTCGCTGTACCCCTGCGGCACCCTGGGCTTCGGCACCGTCGGCACCGCCGAGGAGGTCCCGATCGTGTGCCTGCCCGGCGAGCCGGGCGCGGCGCTGATCGGCTTCGAGGTGCTGGCCCGGCCCGTGATCCAGGTGCTCGCCGGGGCCGAACCCGTCTTCCGCCCGTCGGTGCGCGGCCACCTGCTGGAGACCGTCTCCTCCCCGGGCGGGCTGCGCGAGTTCCGCCCCGCGCTGGTGGCCGAGCGCCGCGGCGGCGGCTACACGGTGCAGCCGCTGCCGGGCGGCCCCCGTACGCTGGCGGGTATGGCGGAGGCGAACGGACTGCTGGTTCTCGGCGAACGGGTGACGACAGCGGCGGCGGGGTCCACGGTGGACGTGCTGCTGCTGGACCGACGCCGATGAACATCGGTTTTCCGGCCGTCCTGGTGGAGGGCGATGTGGTGCTGCGCCCGTACAAGCGGTCGGACCTGCGCGACTGGGTCGAGGTGCGGTCCTACAACGAGACCTGGCTGCGGCAGTGGGAGGCGACCCCGCCGGCGAGCTGGGCCGAGCTGAACTCCCCGACGGCCTTCCGGCTGATCCGCCGGGCCATGCGGCGCGCCGCCAAGGAGGGCGAGTCGATGCCGTTCGCGATCTGCCTGCGCGACCGGGGCCGCGAGCGCCTGGTCGGGCACATCAACCTCGGCAGCATCGTGCGCCGCGCCTTCTCCTCGGCGTACTGCGGCTACTGGATCGACTCGCGGGTGGCCGGGCGCGGCATCATGCCGACCGCCGTCGCGCTCGTCGTCGACCACGCGTTCGGCCCCGGGCGGCTGCACCGGGTGGAGGTCAACATCCGCCCCGAGAACAAGCCCAGCCGCCGGGTGGTCGAGAAGCTCGGCTTCCGCGAAGAGGGCTACCACCCGCACTACATGTACATCGACGGCGCCTGGCGCGATCACATCGGATACGCGCTGACCTGGGAGGACGTCGTCGCCGAAGGAGGGCTGCTGGCCCGCTGGCGGCGGCGCCACGGCTGATCTGCCCTCACCTTCGACCGGTGTGGCGTTGCGCAATCATGTGATCACACCCGTACGCTCGCCTCACTAGAAGTCTTACGGCGGCCGATATGAGGACGCCGTAACCAGGTGACGGGAGGGGTGAGGGTGCCGACCTCGGTGCTCCTCGCCGTCCTCGCCGCTGCGGGCCTGCTCGCCCTCGCCCCGGCGCTGGTGCGCCGGTACGACGCCACCGAGCGGCTGGTGGCGGAGCGGGCGATCTCGACCGCGCGGGTGCTGTCGCGCCGGCGCCGCCGTCGTACTGTCCCGGGCCGACGCCCGGTCAACCCGCCGCGCGCGCTGACCGCCATGCCCGTCTCGGCCCCGCCCGCCTCCGCGCCGCCCGCCTCCGCCCCCGGTAAGCGGCGCAATCCGCTGCGCCTGGTCAGCGCGGGCGAGCGGGCCAAGCGCCGGGCCCCAAGGCGCCGCCACCGGCCCGCCGTGTACCGGCGCCGCCGCCTGCTGGCCGGGCTGGTCCTGCTCAACCTCGTGCAGCTCGCCGGGGTGGCCCTGGTCGGGCCCGGGTTCCTGATCAGCCTCGCGGTCACCGGTTCGCTGCTGCTGCTCTACGTCGCCCACCTGCGCGGACAGGCGCTGCGCTCGGCCCGGCGCCGCCGCGCCGAGGAGCGCCAGGCCGCCTGGCTGGCCGAGCAGCAGGCCCAGGTGCGCCTGGCCCAGCACCGCCGCGCCGAAGCCCGCCGCGAAGCCGCCCGGCTGCTCCAGGAGGAGCTGCTGCGGGCCCAGGAGGCGCTGGCCGAACTCCAGGCGCGGGCCGACTCGCTGGCCGCGGAGGAGGCGGCGGCGATCCCGGCACCCCGGGTCGCCACCATCTCGTACGGCCGCCGCGCGGGTGTCCGCGGCCGCCCGTACCACGCCGGCCCCGCCGCCTGACCCTCCCGCGCCCTCGACCCTCCCGCGCCTCGACCCTCCGGCGTCTCGGCCCTGCCGCGTTCCCGGGCGGCTCTGTGTCCGACCCGCTCGTGCCCGGACGCGCTCTGCGGCGCCGCGTCCGCTGCGGGGCGCTCGCGGCGCTCGCGCGGTCATGATCGCTACTTGAGGTCGAAGTGTGGCCTCGCGGGGCAGTATTCGACCGAAGACGGCGATCTCTGCGAGGGAGATCGTCGTCTTCGGTCCGAAGGTGCCGGGTGCGAACCGGGTTGTGACCGCAGGTGGTGATCACTCGGGTGGCTGAAGGGTCGGTGCGTGACGCCCGACACGGCGGGGTGCGATTAGCGCGCGTCCGTCAGACCTGCTAACCTTGGCCGGTCCGTTCAACCGGACGACCTTCGGGGACGTGGCGCAGCCCGGTAGCGCACCTCGTTCGCATCGAGGGGGTCAGGGGTTCGAATCCCCTCGTCTCCACCCGAAAGCACGGCCGCCTTCCCACCGGAAGGCGGCCGTTGTCGTTTCGCCGCCTTCCGCCCGCCGCTGGACGTGTGCCTCCGAGAGTTCCACGCTGTACACGCCGCTTCGACCACAAGTAGCGACCTTGGCTGGCGTATCCGCGAAGATCGCGGTGTCCGGTCGGAAGGCTGGACACAAGCCGACGTGATGACAGCAGCCAGCGATCATCAGTCCTGGCACCTGCTTGATCGGTTCGTCGGGGCGGATGCGCACGTCCGGGCTCGGCCGCGGTTCCGTCGCGGCAGCAGGTCTGGGACGATCGATGCCGTGCAGCAGCCGCCGCCTGATCAGCGAGTGATCCGCAAGGCTCGACCGAATCGGGCGCCTGGACGGGTGGTGCGCGTTCCGCTGGGCGATGGCCGCTTCGCGTACGGTCGGCAGCTCTGGTCAGTGGACGCCGAGTTCTATGACCACGTCGAGACCACGCAGCAGCCCATCGGCCTCCTGGAGCTGGTGGACAAGCCGGTCGCCTTCACCGTGTGGGTCTCGAACCGCTGCTTCCAGCGCAACGGCCGCTGGACGCTGCTCGACACGGTGCCCTTGCTGGAGCGCGAGCAGCTGCGGTTCGACGTGAAGTTTCAGCAGGACGTCACCGGCGGCCCCCTGACCGTGGTCGCCAGGTCCTGCGCGCCGTCGGTCTTCAGCAAGCGGTCGGCCACAGCCGAGGAATGCTGGGACCTCGAGCGGGCAGCCGTCTGGAGTCCGGAACACGTGGAGGACCGCCTGCGCGACCACTTCGACGGCCGACCGAGCAGGTGGGTGGAGTCGCTGCGTCCGAGGCTGCGGTCCGGCGTCAGTCCGTGACGGGAGCACCCGGTGTCGAGCGCGGGGGCAGGTGGGTGATCGCGGCGAACAGGTAGCAGCCGGCCAGGGCGATGCCGAGGGTGATGGCCAGCCATTCGGGGCCGAAGTGATCCCGACCGACGATCGCATGGGCGACGATATCCGCACTGAACAGGGTGCCCAGGCCGGCTATCGCGGCGGGAACGCGGTGGCGGGCCCGTCCCCGGGCCCACATGATCATCACTATCGTGCCGGAGACCAGCGGGGCGGTGCCGAGGTCGCGCCAGAAGTCGGAGCCGGTCGAACCCAGTCCGATCAGGCGCAGCAGCAGCCACCACAGCAGCATGAGGGCGGTGACGAAGACGACGGCCTGCCAGGCCCGGAGCCAGGCGACCGGCTGGTCGGCCGCGACCGACCCCACCTGCTGGGCGAGTCTGCGAAGGGCCGGGGGTCGGCGTCGTTCCTCGGTCATGGCGGAGAGTGTGGCAGGTTCGTGCACGTCGGCAGGATCGCACGAGAAGATGCCTCCTCGCGAGCGTCTGCCCAGGTGCGAACCCTGACTCGTCGGCGGACCGGGATGCGGACGGGGCCGGGCGAGCGGGTCGCCCCTGCTCGCCCGGCCCCGTCGACCGTTGCGGTCAGATCCAGAGGTTGCCGAGGAACATGCGCCTGCTCCAGTCGGCGTACGGGATCGAGTCGCCCGCGAAGATCGGGTAGAAGTACGCGAAGTTCAGCACCACCAGCAGCACGAACATGCCCGCGAAGATCGACCCGACCAGCTGCCGGTTCTCGTTCTGCGGCACGCCCGGCGGCGAGTTGATCGCGCACCCGAGCACGAACACCAGCGCGAGGATGAGGAACGGCTCGGCCGGGGCGGCGTAGAAGAAGAACATCGTCCGGCCGGGGAAGAAGAACCACGGCACCAGGGCGGCCGCGCACATGGCCAGGATCGCCCCGGCCCGCCAGTCGCGGCGGGCGAAGCCGAACCAGACCGCGGCGATCAGGGCGGGCAGGAACGCCCACCACAGCAGCGGCGTACCGAGCAGCAGGACCTCGCGGGCGCACTGGCTGGCGCCGCAGAGCGGGTCGCCGGACCAGTAGAACGCGACCGGGCGGCCCAGCAGCAGCCACTGGATCGGCGCCCAGTGGCTGGCCGACTGGTACGTGTGCTCGGCGGTGAGGGTCTTGTGGAAGCCGTACGCCTCCTGGTGGTAGTGCCACAGGTTCTGCAGCGCCCCGATGAACGCCGGCTCGCTCTGGCCCGTGTCGCGCAGCCAGTGGCGGTAGTAGCCGCCGTCGGTGAGCAGCCAGCCGCTCCACGTCGACAGGTATACGGCGAACGCGATCGCCGCGCACGCGGGGATCCACAGGATCTCGTCGAGGAAGGCGTCGCGGATCGGGTGCCGCACGCCGGCGGTGCGGCGTACGCCGACCTCCCACCACATGATGAGCAGCACGAACACCGGGATGAACGCGAGCGCGCTCCACTTGACCGCCAGCGCGCAGCCCAGCAGCACCGCGGCGATCAGGCGCCACCACGGCACGGTGAACGCGGGGCGGCTGTCGCGGCCGCGCCCGGCCGGGTCGCCGCCGTCCTCGATGAACCGCAGCCAGCGCCTGCGCCGGGCGTCGCGGTCGAGCACGATCGCGCCGAACGCGGCCAGGATGAAGAACATCAGGAAGATGTCCAGCAGGGCGGTGCGCGAGAGCACGAAGTGCATGCCGTCGAAGGTCATCAGGATGCCGGCGGCGCAGGCGAGCACCGTCGAGGCGAACAGCCGCTGCGCGATCCGGATGACCATGAGCACCGAGACGGTGCCGAAGATCGCCGCGCTGATGCGCCAGCCCGCCTCGTCGTAGCCGAAGCCGGGCAGGTGCTCACCCAGCCCGATGATCCACTTGCCCAGCGGGGGGTGCACCACGTAACCGGCGGAGTTGTTGTTCGCGTCCCACTCGAAGCCCTTCTCCCACAGCCAGTGGCCGTCGGTGGCGTAGTAGGTCTCGTCGAAGATCTTCCCCGGCGGAGAGGCCAGGTGGTACAGCCGCAAGGCGAACGCGATGACGGTGATCGCGATCGCGGCGAGCCACGCGTATGGATCCAGGCGCTGGTCGATGGGCACGAGCCGACGCCGGATCGCCGCCACCACGTGCTGGGGCTGCGCCGATGGTGTGGACGCCTGCTGGGGCGCCGTCGCCGTCTGGGTCACGCCATGGATCGTAGGCTGAAAAGCTCGGAAACGGCTCACCCCGTTCACGGGTTGATATCGGCGGAATTCGCGAAGGTGGGACAGATGACGCAGGTCACGGGTCTGGTGCTGTGCGGCGCCCCGTTGGGCAACCCGGGCGACGCCTCGCAGCGGCTGCGCCAGGCGCTGGCTGAGGCCGACATCGTCGCCGCCGAGGACACCCGGCGGCTGCTGCGACTGGCCCGGGACCTGGAGGTGACCGTACCCGGGAAGATCGTCTCGTATTTCGAGGGCAACGAGGAGCGGCGCACGCCCGACCTGGTCGCGGCGATGGTCGACGGGCAGCGGGTGGCGCTGGTGACCGACGGCGGCATGCCCAGCGTCAGCGACCCGGGCTACCGCCTGGTCGCCGCGGCGCTGGCGGCCGGGCTGCCGGTGACGTGCGCGCCGGGGCCGAGCGCGGTCACCACCGCGCTGGCGCTGTCGGGGCTGCCGTGCGACCGGTTCTGCTTCGAGGGGTTCCTGCCGCGCAAGGGCGGCGACCGCCGCGCCCGGCTGGCCGAGCTGGCCACCGAGCCGCGCACGCTCGTCTTCTTCGAGTCCACGCACCGGATCGCGGAGACGCTGGCCGATCTGGTGGCCGCGTTCGGCGGCGGGCGGCGGGCGGCGCTGTGCCGGGAGCTGACCAAGACGTACGAGGAGGTCCGCCGGGCCACCCTGGCCGAGCTGGCCGAGGTCGACGAGCTGCGCGGCGAGATCACGCTGGTGGTGGCCGGGGCGGATCCGGCCCCGGCGCGGCGGCCCAGCGACGAGGAGCTGCTCGCCGAGGTGGCGATCAGGGTCGGCGAGGGCCTGTCCCGGCGCGACGCCGCCGCGGCCGTGGCCGCCGCCCACGGCCTGCCCAAGCGCGAGGTCTACAACCTGCGCTGAACCGGCGGGCGACTCCACCTGGCATTGACGCTGGCCTATCCAGAGCACGGATTTCCGATCCGTGTCCACTGGATAGGCCAGCGTCGATGCCAAGCGCGGCGGGTGGTGCCGCCGGGGCCGGGTGGGGTTGGTCAGAAGGCGGCGGCGAGGAAGCCGATGGTCACCAGGAGCGGGCCGGCGAAGCTGAGCCCGACGGCGGCCAGTCGCTCCCGGCGCTCGGGCAGGCGCAGCGCCCCGGTCGCGAACACGATCCCCACCGAGCAGAGCAGCACCGCCACCAGCCCGACCACCCAGCGCAGGTACAGGCCGCCGGTGCCGTTGGCGACGTACGCGCGGGTGCTGTGCGGTCCGACCATGCGCGCCGGTGCGCTCAGGCCCTCGGCCTGACCGGGCGGGCCGTACACGTCGACGTCGGCGGCGGTGAAGGCGGCCGAGCTGAACTCGCCCACGCAGCTCTCCCGCATCCCCTGGCCGGAGCAGGCGGTGATGGTCAGCGTGCCGGTCCGGCCGTGGCCCAGCGACAGCCACATCGGCTCGGCGCTGACCCAGCTGAAGAAGCCGCCGAGCAGCGCGAGCAGGATCAGCAGCGGCAGGGCCACCCCCAGCCGGCGCGGCGGCTTCGGCGCCCGCACCTCGCGCCGGGGCGGCGGCTCGGTCCAGCCCGGGCGGGCACCGTGCAGCCGCGGGTCGAGCCACCCGTCGCGCGGCACCTCCTGCATCGGCATGGTGAACGCCTCGGTCGGCGCGAGCGCCTCCGGCGGCGGTGGCGGCGGCTCCGGCGCGGCGACTGCTTCGGGCGCGCGGCGGCGTCCGACGTGCTCGACGGCGATGCTCGGCCCGACGGGCCTGATGGGCCCGATGGGCGGACCGGCCGGGGTCCGCGGGCCGGTGCCGTCGAGCTCGACCGGGCCCTGGAGCGGTTCGGTGTCAGGCGCGCCGTGGGCGGGCGGGACGGCCCGGGTCGGGCGCTGCCAGTACGCCTGCTCGGGGTCCGGGACCGGGGTGGCCGGCTGCGGGGTCAGGCGCAGCGGCTGGGACGGCTCGCCCAGCCACGAGGGGGTCAGCTCGAACGGGGACGGGTCGGGGTCGGGCGCGACCCACGGGACCGGTTCGGCAAGGCCGATGTCGACTTTCTCGACGTTATCCCTCATAGATGGTGATTTCACCCTAATCGGCCCGCTGACGAGGGGATTTGCGGCGCGTGTCGCCGGAGGTCGTAACCGGTTCGCAGACCGGGCACGGGCTTCACTACGCTGTTTTCCCATGAGTCACGTTCTCGCCGCGGTCGCCTGGCCCTATGCCAACGGCCCGCGCCACATCGGTCATGTCTCCGGATTCGGGGTGCCCTCCGACGTCTTCAGTCGGTACATGCGGATGGCCGGCCACGACGTGCTCATGGTGTCCGGCACCGACGAGCACGGCACGCCGATCCAGGTGCAGGCCGACGCCGAGGGCATCACGCCGCGCGAGGCGGTGGACAAGTACAACCGCATGATCGTCGAGGATCTGCACGGGCTGGGCCTGGCCTACGACCTGTTCACGCGTACCACCACCGGCAACCACTACGCGGTGGTGCAGGAGCTGTTCACCGCGCTCCACGCCAACGGCTACGTCATCGCCAAGACCACCCAGGCGGCCGTGTCGCCGTCGACCGGCCGGGGCCTGCCCGACCGGTACATCGAGGGCACCTGCCCGCACTGCGGCTACACCAGCGCCCGCGGCGACCAGTGCGACAACTGCGGCCACCAGCTGGACCCGATCGACCTGATCAACCCCAAGTCGAAGATCAACGGCGAGACGCCGCAGTTCATCGACACCGAGCACTACTTCCTGGACCTGTCGGCGTTCGCCGAGGCGCTGGGCACCTGGCTCGACAGCCGCGAGGGCTGGCGGCCGAACGTGCTCAAGTTCTCCCGCAACCTGGTCGACGACCTGCGGCCCCGGCCGATCACCCGCGACCTCGAGTGGGGTGTGCCGATCCCGCAGGAGGGCTGGGACACCAAGCGCTTCTACGTCTGGTTCGACGCGGTCATCGGCTACCTGTCCGCCTCGATCGAGTGGGCCCGCCGGACCGGCGACCCGCAGGCGTGGCGGCAGTGGTGGCAGACGCCGGAGTCCCGGGCGTACTACTTCATGGGCAAGGACAACATCGTCTTCCACTCGCTGATCTGGCCGTCGATGCTGCTGGGCTACAGCGGCCGGGGCGACAAGGGCGGCAAGCCCGGCGAGCTGGGCGAGCTGAACCTGCCCACCGAGGTCGTCTCCAGCGAGTACCTGACCATGGAGGGCAGGAAGTTCTCCTCCTCGCGCCGCATCGTCATCTACGTGCGCGACTTCCTGGCGCGCTACGACGCCGACGCGCTGCGGTACTTCATCGCGGTGGCCGGGCCGGAGACCACCGACACCGACTTCACCTGGTCGGAGTTCCTGCGCCGAAACAACGACGAGCTGGTCGCGGGCTGGGGCAACCTGGTCAACCGCACCGTGTCGATGGCGGCCAAGAACTTCGGCGGCGTGCCGACCCCGGGCGAGCTGACCGACGCCGACCGGGAGCTGCTAGCGGCCGTGCGGGCCGGGTTCGACTCCGTCGGCGGGCTGATCGAGCAGCACAAGCAGAAGGCCGCCATCAACGAGGCGATGCGGATCGTCGGCGAGGTCAACAAGTACCTGTCCGACCAGTCGCCGTGGAAGCTCAAGGGCGAGGACGAGCGGCCGCGCCTGGCCACCATCCTGCACACCGCGCTGCAGGCCGTGGTCGACTGCAACACGCTGCTCACGCCGTACCTGCCGCACTCGGCGCAGAAGATCCACGAGCTGCTCGGCGGCGAGGGCGTGCACGCGCCCATGCCGCGCATCGAGGAGGTGTCCGATCTCGACGGCGGTCCGGACTACCCGATCCTGACCGGCGACTACACCGTCGGCACGAAATGGGAGCCGCGGACGCTGACGCCGGGCACGCCGCTGAGCGCGCCGACGCCGGTCTTCCGCAAGCTGGACCCGTCCATCGTGGACGAGGAGCTGGCCCGGCTGGAGAGCTAGAAGTAGCGCACTTCCGCGTCGTGGGCGTCGGTGACCTCGGTCGCCGGCGCCCACGCCTCGTATATCCCCCGGCGGTTGCACTGGGCGCCGAGCACGGTCACGTTCGCCGGGTCCGGCTGGCACAGGCGCACCCGCACCCAGTTGGCGTCGGCCGACAGCACGGTCACGGCCGCGCCGCGCCAGCGGGCATAGCGGGTACGGCGGCGCAGCGTCTCCACCGGGTAGCGGGCCGCCCGGCTCATCGCCAGCACCCGGAACTCCTCCGGCGGGTCGGCGACGGCCTCGTACTCGTCCCCCCGGAACGTGCCCACCAGGCGGCTGAACACGGCCTGGTCGCGCGGGATCGGCAGGTACTCCTGATCGGCGCTGATCTCGCGCAGCGGTTGGAGCAGCCGCCGCCACTGCGGACCGACCAGGCGCAGCCAGCCCCGCTGCTCGGGCTGGAACGTGTAGAGCACCACCTCGGTGCCGTCGGGCGCGTACGCGACCAGCGCCGCGTGCGCGGGCAGCGGCAGGTCGGCGAAGTCGGCGGTGACCCACTCGGGGATCAGCTCGGTGCTGCTCGGGGCGAAGCCGGTGCCCAGCACCGCCGCGCCGACCCGGTCGTGCGGCGGCATCGCGACCAGCCCCGACACGGCGTCGCCGGTGGCGGGCCGGAAGTCGGCGGCGTCGATCGCCCGCCAGCGCAGCAGGTAGGTGACGTCCTCGGAGGCCTCCCCGCCCAGCACTGCCAGCTCGGCGGGCGTACGCAGGTGCGCCACGTCCCACTCGCGGTAGCAGAAGCCGTGCGGCAGCCGCCCCCGCAGCAGGTCGGTGACACTGCTCGCGGTCAGCGGCATGACCATGCGGGTGCCCTGCCGGATGACCGCGGTGGCGCGCACCGAGGCGACCACGTCGGCGGAGTGCCGGTCGCGCGGCGGCCGCTGGCTCAGCCAGTGCACCCGCTCCCAGCTGAGGCTGCGCGACAGGGGCGCGCAGAGCTGGCTCTCCGGCATCGCCGCGGGACCGGCGCCGGCGACCTCCGCGGTCGGCACGAACCGGTGGAACGGCCACCTGGCCGGTGCCTCGATCCGCAGGAAACCGGGCTCGGGGTGCTCGCTGAACAGCTCGTAGGCGGCGCCTCCGGCGACCGGTTCGGCCGAGTAAGCGCGTCCGTCCACCATGACGGCAGGCTGGCCCATGTCATTGAGGATCGTCACGAAGCCCGACGCTAGTGCGGACCGGTGAGGGGGAGGTGAACGCGGTCTGAACGCGGGCTGTTGAGGTGTCGGGAGAACGCCGCCGCAGCCGGTGAGATCATGGAAACATGACCACCGCCGACCGCACCGCCCGAGCCAGAGCCCGGACCAGGGAGGGCTCACCTCAGGAGGCCCGCCCGCCCGCTCCGGAGCCGCTGCCGTATCCGGTGCTGGACAGCCACACCCACCTGGACATCGTCTCCGCCGACGGGGACGACCCGGTCGGGCAGATCGCCGCCGCCAACGCCGTGGGCGTGGACCGGCTGGTGCAGGTCGGCGTGGATGTGGCCTCGTCGAGGTGGGGCGTGGAGCTGGCCAACACGCAGCGCGCAGTAGTGGCCACGGTCGCCCTGCACCCCAACGAGGCGCCGAGACTATCCGATCTGGACGGTGCGCTCAAGTCGATCGAGGAGCTGGCCGAGGATCCCCGGGTGCGGGGCATCGGCGAGACGGGGCTGGACTTCTTCCGTACCGACGAGAACGGGCTGGCCGCGCAGGAGCGCAGCTTCCGCGCCCACATCGCGCTGGCCAAGCGGGTCGGCAAGGCGCTGGTCATCCACGACCGCGACGCCCACGCCGACATCCTGCGGGTGCTCGACGACGAGGGGGCGCCCGAGACCGTGGTGCTGCACTGCTTCTCCGGCGACGCCGCGTTCGCCGCCGAGTGCTGCCGCCGCGGCTATGTGCTGTCTTTCGCGGGTACGGTCACCTTCAAGAACGCGCCGCACCTGCGCGAAGCGGCCGCGCTCGCGCCGATCGGGCAGATCCTGGTCGAGACCGACGCGCCCTACCTGACGCCGATGCCGCACCGGGGCCGCCCCAACGCGTCCTATTTGATCCCGCTGACCGTGCGGGCGCTGGCCGAGGCCAGGGGTGTGCCGCTGCTCGAGATGTGCGAGGCGATCTCCGCCAACGGCGAGCGGGCCTTCGGCCCGTGGTGAAGCCCGGCGGGTGCGGCCAGACGCCGCACCCGCCGGTCCGGATCAGGCGGTCAGCGCCTTCGGGCTCGGGCCGTACTGGTTGTCGCCCTGGCCCTCGGTGACCATGAGGATCAGCAGCCAGAAGCTGCCGATGATCGGGATGAGGGTGATGAAGACCCACCAGCCCGACTTGCCGATGTCGTGCAGTCGCCGCACCACCACCGCCAGGGACGGCAGAGCGGTGCCCAGGATGTACAGCAGGTACAGGTAGTAGAAGGCCTGGACCTCGGTGGAGCCGGCCAGGGCGAACAGGACGCCCACGATGATCACATTGATCAGGAAGAACATCCAGTACTCCTTGCGGCGGGCCCGCCCGGAGAACGTCACGTAGTTCTGCAGCACCTTCAGGTACCAGCTCACGGCTGTCCTTTCCATACATGAATGAAGACGTGAATCAAGTGCGCTGACCGTAGGCAGTCCGACACTGCTGGTCAACGGGCCGGTAGGCGGTCACCCGCTGCCCGAACGGCGGGCGGGGCATCGTGGTATCGATCATCGTGCCCGGTGCTGGTGCCTGGAGATCGATGTCGTCTAACCTGCGGAGGTGACCGCCGCCACGATCCCGTCGCCGCCGGGGCTGCCGCTGCTGGGCCACCTGCTGGAGATGAACCGGGACATGCCCGGCTTCCTCGACCGCACCGCCCGCCAGCTCGGCGGCCTCAGCCGCCTGCGCATGGGTCCGATGTCGATGATCCTGGTCGCCGATCCGCGGCTGGTGCACGAGATGCTGGTCGAGCGCCCGCAGGACTTCGCCAAGTCGTGGCGCACCACCCGGCTGCTGCAGGGGCACGTCGGCGACGGGCTGCTCACCCGCGAGGGCGCCGAGCACCGCCGCCATCGCCGCATCATGCTGCCGACCCTGCACACCCGGCGCATCGCCCGCTACGGCGAGATCATGACGGCCGAGACCCGGCGGCTGGTCGACGGCTGGCGCGAGGGTGCCCGCGTCGACGTGGTCGAGGAGATGACGCAGCTGACCCTGCGCATCGTCGGGGCGTCGCTGTTCACCGTGGACGACGACGGCGACCAGGTCTTCGCGGCCGTGCACGACTTCGTCGACTCGCTCAACGCGTACCTGCTGTCCTTCGGCATCCTGCCGACCTGGCTGCCGACGAGGGTCCACCGCTGGCGCAGGGCCAGCGTCGCCCGTGTGGACGCCATCGCGTACGACCTGATCCGGCGCCGCCGCGAGTCCGGCGCCGACGGCGCCGACCTGCTCTCCATGCTGATCAACGCCAAGGACGCCGAAGGAGGCCCGCAGCTCACCGACGCCGAGATCCGCGACGAGCTGCTGACCATGTTCTTCGCCGGGCACGAGACCAGCGCCACCGCGCTCACCTGGGCCTGCTACGAGCTGGCCCGGCACCCGGAGATCGCCGACCGGCTGCGCGCCGAGCTGGCCGAGGTGCTCGGCGGCCGCGAACCGACCATGGCCGACCTGGGGCGGCTGCCGTACCTCGACCAGGTGGTCAAGGAGGTGCTGCGGCGCTGGGCGCCGGTGTTCCTGCTGGACCGCAGCCCGGTCGCGCCGACCGAGCTCGGCGGCTACCCGGTCAAGCCCGGCGACATCCTGTTCTTCAGCCCGTACGTGGTGCACCTGGACCCCGACTACTGGCCCGAGCCGCACGAGTTCCGCCCCGAGCGGTTCGCCGACGGGGCCCAGCCGGGCCGCGAGGCGTACCTGCCCTTCGGGGACGGGCCGCGCCTGTGCGTCGGCAACCGCTTCGCCGAGGCCGAGATCGCGCTGGTGCTGGCCACGCTGCTGCCCCGGGTCCGGCTGGAGCTGCCCGCCGGGCACACCCTGCGGCTGCAGGGCCAGGCCACCATCCGCCCGGCCGGGGGACTGCCCATGACGGTGCGCCGATAGCCTTTACCCGTGACCGTTGAACAGGCAAGACTGCTCGGCCCGGCGGAGATCCGGGAGCTGGCGGCGCGGCTCGGAGTCGCGCCGACCAAGAAGTTCGGGCAGAACTTCCTGCACGACCCGAACACGATCCGGCGCATCGTCGCCGCCGCCGACCTCGACCCGGCCGACGTGGTCGTCGAGGTCGGGCCGGGGCTCGGCTCGCTGACGCTGGGCCTGCTGCCCGCCGCCGCGCACGTGCACGCCGTCGAGATCGACCCGCCGCTGGCGGCCGCCCTGGCGGTCACCGCCGCCGAGCGCGCCCCCGGGCTGGTCGGCCGGCTCACCGTCCACAGTGGCGACGCGATGCGGGTCACCGCCGCCGAGTTCGACCCGGCGCCCACGGCCCTGGTGGCGAACCTGCCGTACAACGTGGCCGTGCCGGTGGTGCTGCACCTGCTGGCCGAGCTGCCGGAGGTCCGGCACGGGCTGGTGATGGTGCAGAAGGAGGTCGCCGACCGGCTCACCGCCGGCCCCGGCAGCAAGATCTACGGCGTACCGTCGGTGAAACTCGCCTGGTACGCCTCGTCCAAGCAGGCGGGGAAGGTGCCCCCGGCGGTGTTCTGGCCGGTGCCGAACGTGGACTCGGGGCTGGTCGGGTTCACCCGGCGGGAACCCCCGCGCGACGATGTGGCCCGGGAGAAGGTGTTCGCGGTGGTCGACGCGGCGTTCGCGCAGCGGCGCAAGACGCTGCGGGCGGCGCTGGCCGGGTGGGCCGGCAGCGCCCCGGCGGCCGAGGAGCTGCTGCGGGCGGCCGGGATCGACCCGCAGACCCGGGGCGAGCAGCTCGACGTACACGCCTTCGCCGCCCTCGCCGCCGCGAAGGGCTGAACCGGGGGCCAGTAGGCTGGGCGCGTGACTGAGGCGTGGACGCTGGGCGACGGCGACGACGATGACCTGGCCGCGGTGCCGTCAGGTCCGGTGCGCGTACGCGTCCCGGCGAAGATCAACCTCCACCTCGGCGTAGGCCCCGCCCGCCCCGACGGCTACCACGAACTGCACACCGTCTACCACGCCATCTCCCTGTACGACGAGATCACCGCCCGCCCCGGCGACACCCTCACCCTCACCATGCAGGGCCTCGGCGTCGGCGAGCTGGCCCTGGACGACTCCAACCTCGTCATCAGGGCCGCCAACGCCCTGGCCGCCACCGCCAAGGTCCCCGCCCAGGCCCGGCTGCACCTGCGCAAGCAGATCCCGCTCGCGGGCGGTCTGGCGGGCGGCTCCGCCGACGCGGCCGCCACCCTCGTCGCCCTCGACACGCTCTGGGGCACCAACCTGGGCCGCGACGAGCTGGCCCGCATCGCCGCCACGCTCGGCTCCGACATCCCGTTCCTGCTGTACGGCGGCACCGCCCTGGGCACCGGCCGCGGCGAGGCCGTCAGCCCGGTGCTGGCCCGCGCCAACCGCTGGAGCTGGGTCGTCGCCTTCGCCGACGGCGGCCTGTCCACCCCCAAGGTGTACGGCGAACTCGACCGGCTCCGGGCCGAGGGCCGCGCCCCCGCCCCGCTGGGCAGCAGCGACGAGCTGCTCAGCGCGCTGCGCCAGCGCGACCCGGCGGTGCTCGCCGAGGCGCTCGGCAACGACCTGCAGGCCGCCGCGATCTCGCTGCGCCCGCAGCTGGCCGAGACCCTCGCGGTCGGCGACAAGGCCGGCGCCCTGGCCAGCCTGGTCTCCGGCAGCGGCCCCACCTGCGTGTTCCTGGCCCGTGACGACGCGCACGGCGCCGACGTGGCCGCCGCGCTGACCGAGTCGGGCCTGTGCCGCGGGGTGCAGCTCGCGCACGGCCCCGTCCACGGCGCCCGGATAGGCTAGGCGGCACCATGGCCAACATCATCAATCTGGACCGGGTCAGCAAGGGCTACGGTCCGACCGGCCCGCTGCTCACCGACGTCTCCCTCGGCCTCGACGACGCCGACCGCATCGGCGTCGTCGGCCTCAACGGCTCCGGCAAGTCCACCCTGCTGCGAATGCTCACCAAGGCCGAGGACCCCGACAGCGGCCGGGTCACCCACCGGCGCGACCTGCGCGTGTCGGCCCTGCCGCAGGCGCTGACGCTGACCGCCGAGGCGACCGTACGCGACGTGGTGCTCGGCGACGCCTGGCTGCCCGCCGCGTTCGAGGCCGAGCACGAGTGGGCCGGCGACTCCGGGGTGCGGGCCATCCTCGACGGGCTCGGCATGCCCGGCCTGGGCCTGGACACCCCGGTCGGCCCGATGTCGGGTGGCGAGCGCCGCCGCATCGCCCTGGCCGCGCTGCTGGTGCGCCCCGCCGACCTGGTCATCCTCGACGAGCCGACCAACCACCTCGACATCGCGGGCGTCAACTGGCTCGCCACGTACCTGAACAAGAGCCTCAAGGGCGCGCTGGTCGTGGTCACCCACGACCGGTGGTTCCTCGACGCGGTCTGCAACCGCATCTGGGAGGTCGCCGACCAGCAGGTCCGGGCGTACGACGGCGGCTTCGCGGCCTGGATCCTGGCCCGCGCCGAGCGCGAGCGGGTCGCCGCCGTCACCGAGTCGCGGCGGCAGAACCTGCTCCGCAAGGAGATCGCCTGGCTGCGCCGGGGCCCGCCGGCCCGCACCTCCAAGCCCAAGTTCCGCATCGACGCCGCCAACGCGCTGATCGCGGACGTGCCCGCCCCGCGCGACGAGGTCACCCTGGCCAAGCTCGCCACCGCCCGCCTCGGCCGCCAGGTGTACGACCTGGAGGACGTCACCCTGCACGCCGGTCCGAAGCTGATCCTGAACAAGGTCACCTGGCACGTCGGCCCCGGCGACCGCATCGCCCTGCTCGGCGCCAACGGCGCGGGCAAGTCGACGCTGCTGCGGCTGCTCGCCGGGGTCAGCGAGGCGAACGGGTTCAGCGCGGGCAAGACCGTACGCCCCGCGTTCCTGTCCCAGGAGCTGACCGAACTGCCCGGCGAGCTGCGCCTGCTGGAGGCCGTCGAGCAGGTCGCCCGGCGGGTCAAGCTCGGCGACCGCGAGCTGTCGGCCGCGCAGCTGGCCGAGGTGTTCGGCTTCACCGACCGCCGCGTCTGGACGCCCGTGGCCGACCTGTCCGGTGGTGAGCGCCGCCGCCTGCAGCTGCTGCGCCTGCTCGCGGGGGAGCCGAACGTGCTCATCCTCGACGAGCCCACCAACGACCTCGACACCGACACCCTGGCGTCGCTGGAGGACCTGCTCGACACCTGGCCCGGCACGATGATCGTCGCCTCGCACGACCGGTACCTGGTCGAGCGGGTCTGCGACGCCGTCTACGCCCTGCCCGGCGACGGCACCGTGCGCCACCTGCCCGGCGGCGTCGACGAGTACCTGCGACTGGTCGAACCGGCCTCGGCCGCCACGACCACCCGCGCGCAGGCCGGCGCGGCACCGGTCAAGCCGGCCGGCGGCGGTCCCAGCGCGGCCGAGGTCCGGGCGGCGAAGAAGGAGACCAGCCGCATCGAGCGGCAGATCGAGAAGCTCAACCAGCGCGAGGAGAAGCTGCACACGCAGATGGCCGAGCACGCCACCGACTTCGCCAAGATCGCGGAGTTGGACGCGAGCCTCAAGGCGCTGCAGGACGAGCGCGGGCTGCTCGAGGACGAGTGGCTGGAGCTGGCGGAGCTGATCGGGCAGGAGTAGGCGCCGAGGGGGGTTGGTAGGGTGCCCCGGTCATCCCCCCTCGCACCACTCGGAGCAGTGACATGGCTTCGCACATGCCCGTCAACCACTCCCTGCGCCCCCTGTACCGGGGACTCGCACTGCTCACCGGGCTGTTCGTGCTCGCGTTCGGCGTGCTCGGCTACCTGGAGAGCCAGGGCGACCCGCTGTTCGCGGCGGGCGACGCGCGAGCGCTGGGCCTGCGCACCAACCCCGCCTTCGCGTACGCCTCGCTGGCCGCCGGAGTGCTCGTGCTGCTGGCCACCCTGGTCGGCCACAACCTGGACCGGCTCGTGAACACCTGGATCGGCGCCGCGTTCCTGATCGTCGGGACCGCCATGCTGGCGCTGATGGGCACCGAGCACAACGTCCTCAACTTCACGCTGGCGACCTGCATCGCGTCGTACGCGATCGGTTCGATCCTGCTCACCGCGGGCATGTACGCCCGCGTCGCCAAGCGGCGCTAAACATTGACGGTGGCCTATCTGGAAGACGAATCGGCGGATTCCGTCTCCTGGATAGGCCACCGTCGATGCTAAGTGGCCGAGGTGAACGGGCGCCAAGGTCGATCGCCGGTCAGTTGCCGCTTTGAGGTTCGAGCGGGGTCGGATCGGGGCACAATGCGGATATGCACCTACCGATCAACCACCGTTTCCGGCCGCAGTACCGGTTCCTCGCCGGGGTGAGCGGCGCCTACCTGCTGACGTTCGGGATCGTCGGTGCCATCCAGACCGCGGGCGAGCCGTTCTTCAGCCGCGCGGACATCCACGCGCTCGGGCTCAAGACCAACCCGGCGTTCTCCTGGCTGTCCATCATCGTGGGCGCGATCGTGCTCGGCGGCGCCATCATCGGCCGCAACATCGACCACTTCATCAACCTGTGGGGCGGCGTGGTGTTCATGCTGTCCGGGTTGATCATGCTGCTGGTGATGCAGACCCCGGAGAACAAACTGAACTTCGAGGTCGCCACCTGCATAGTCTCGTTCATCATCGGCATCGTGCTGATGATCGCCGGACTGTACGGCAAGACCGGCACCCCGTCGGAGTCCGAAGCGGAAGAGGTGCTGCGGCACAGCACCCGCCCCGGCGACAAGTTCGCCGTCCGGCCGCACTCGGCGACCCGCGGCTAGCCCTTCGCGGCCTTGCGGCTCATCAGCAGGGTCGGCTTGGACTCCAGGTGCGACAGGCCGTGCCAGGCCAGGTTGACCAGGTGCGCGGCCACCGTCTCCTTGCGCGGCTTGCGCACCTCCAGCCACCAGCGGCCCGTCAGCGCCACCATGCCCACCAGGGCCTGGGAGTACAGCTCGGCCAGCTTCGGGTCGTAGCCCCGGCCCTTGAACTCCGCGCCCAGGATGTGCTCCACCTGGTGCGCGACATCGTTCAGCACCGACGAGAAGTTGCCCGACGACGACATCACCGGCGACTCGCGCACGAGCACCCGGAAGCCGTTCGTCTCCTCCTCGATGTAATCAAGCAGCGCCAGCGCCGCCTGCTCCAGCAGCTCGCGCGGGTGCCCCGCGGTCAGCGCCCCGGTCACCCGGGTCAGCAGCGCCGTCACCTCGCGGTCGACGACCACCGCGTACAGGCCCTCTTTCCCGCCGAAGTGCTCGTAGACCACCGGCTTGGACACCTTCGCGCGCGAGGCGATCTCCTCGATCGAGGTCGCGTCGAAGCCGCGCTCGGCGAACAACTGCCGCCCCACCGCGATCAGCTGCTCGCGGCGCTGGGAAAAGCTCATCCGCACCCGGGAACCGCTCTTCGGGGGCGCGGCGGGCTGGCGGCCAGCCGCCTGCCGGACCTCACGCGCGTCGTCGACCACGCCCCCATCCTGCCAGGAGGACGGGGGCGGCAGTGGGGGGCCGTCGAGCTGCGCCGTCACCGGGCCAGCTTGGGCTGGGCGTCGCGGTCGACCATCTTCGACCGGAGCCGGTCCTCCTTGGCCCACTTCACGTTCGTGGCCCAGCCGAACTTCTCGAAGAACCAGATCACCCGGGCCGAGATGTCGATCTGGCCGCGCAGCACGCCGTGCCGGGCACTGGTCGGGTCCGAGTGGTGCAGGTTGTGCCAGCTCTCACCGAACGACAGGATCGCCAGCGGCCAGAAGTTCGAGGCCTTGTCGCCCTCGCGCATCTCGAACGGGCGCTCGCCGTACACGTGGCAGATCGAGTTGATCGACCAGGTGACGTGGTGCAGCAGGCCGATGCGGATCAGGCCGGCCCAGAAGAACGCGGTCAGCGCGCCCTGCCACGACCAGGTGACCAGGCCGCCGACGATGCCGGGCGCGATCGCGGTGGTCAGCGACAGCAGGCCGAACAGCTTGTCGACCTTCTGGATGTCCTTGTCGGCGAGCAGGTCCGGGGCGAAGCGGGTGCGGTTGGACAGCTCGCGGGCGAACAGCCAGCCGACGTGCGCGTGGAACAGGCCCTTGGCCAGGCCCTTCACCGAGTTGCCGAAGCGCCACGGCGAGTGCGGGTCGTCCTCCAGGTCGGAGTACTGGTGGTGGCGGCGGTGGTCGGCGACCCACTGGGTGGGCGAGCCCTGCACCGCCATCGCGCCGGAGACCGCCAGCGTCACCCGCAGCCAGCGGGTCGCCTTGAAGGAGCTGTGCGTGAGGTAGCGGTGGTAGCCGACGGTGATGCCGAGGCCGGTGACCACGTACATCACCGCGAAGATCGCGACGTCGGTCCAGCCCAGGAAGCCGCCCCAGGCGACCGGGACCGCCGCGAACAGGGCCAGGAAGGGCAGCACCACGAAGGCCCACAGGCCGATCAGAGTGCCCTTCGACTGGGAGCCCTCGGTCAGCGCCTTCTGGCCCCGGGCGGGGGTCGCTGCTCCGGTGGGCGTCTCGACGGTCACGGTGGTCATGGCACCTCACTGGAGCAGGGGGCGGACGGGCCGAGCTATACCTACGTTACCGTAACCTACGGGTCCGTAGTTTGACAGAGGGCGGACTGTGAATTTGCTACGAACCTGTGCCGTACAGCGGTCCTGGAGAGGCGTCAGCCGCCGCCCGGCCGGCACTGCCTCGGCGCCGGGCACCGGGACTGCCCGGCATACCTCGGTCCCGAGGGCACCGAGGTATGCCGGGCGATCGAAGGCCTCTTCGCCGGGACCGGGCGTAAGCGGTCGAGCAGGCTCGTCCGTGAGACGCTAAGCTGGCTCCGACCCCGTTCGGCTGTGGTGTAATTGGCAACACTCGCGCCTTTGGAGCGCGCTTTCCAGGTTCGAGCCCTGGCAGCCGAGCTTTTGCACAGACATGGATCGATGGTGGGCGGCTCGTGACTCGTACGGTGATCGTTCTCGCGGCTGGCGAGGGCAAGCGGATGAAGTCGGACCTGCCGAAGGTGCTCCACCCGCTGCTGGGCCGCTCGCTGGTCGGCCACGTGCTGGCCGCCGCCGCCCCGCTGGACGCGCAGACCCTGGTCGTCGTCGGCCACCGCGCCGAGCAGGTCGCCGCGCACCTGGCCGAGACCGCGCCCGCGGCGCGGACCGCGCTGCAGGCGCAGCAGAACGGCACCGGCCACGCGGTGCGCATCGCGCTGGAGGCGCTGGACGACGTCAGCGGCACGGTGATCGTGCTCAACGGCGACGTGCCGCTGCTGCGCGAGCAGACCCTCACCGACCTGGTCGAGGCGCACGAGTCGGCGGGCGCCGCCGCGACCGTGCTGGGCGCGACCGTGCCGGACCCGGTCGGCCTGGGCCGCCTCATCCGTGACACCGACGGGGCGCTGGTGCGCATCGTCGAGGAGCGCGACGCGAGCGCCGACGAGCGCGCGGTCCGCGAGATCAACGCGGGCATCTACGCCTTCGACGCGGCCGCGCTGCGGCTGGCGCTGACGAAGCTGACCACCCAGAACGACCAGGGCGAGGAGTACCTCACCGACGTGTTCGGGCTGCTGGTCGCCGAGGGCGCGCCGGTGCGGGTGCACCTGGCCGCCGACCACACCGAGACGCTGGGCTGCAACGACCGGGCGGAGCTGGCGGCGCTGCGGGCGCTGATGCGCGACCGGATCAACACGGCGCTGATGAGGTCCGGCGTGACGATCATGGACCCGGCCACGACCTGGGTCGACGCCACGGTGACGGTGGAGCGCGACGCGGTGCTGGAGCCGAACACGCAGCTGCGCGGGGCGACCTCGGTCGCGACCGGCGCGGTGGTCGGCCCGGACGTGACGCTGATCGACACCTCGGTCGGCGAGCAGGCCCAGGTGGTGCGCGCGCACGCGGTGCAGGCGCAGATCGGCCCGAACGTGAGCGTCGGTCCGTACGCGTACCTGCGGCCGGGTGCGGTGATCGGCCGCAAGGGCAAGGTGGGCACGTTCGTCGAGATCAAGAACGCGTCGCTGGGCGAGGGCACCAAGGTGCCGCACCTGTCGTACGTGGGGGACGCGACGATCGGCGAGCAGACCAACATCGGCGCCGGGAACCTGTTCGCGAACTACAGCGGCACCACCAAGAGCCACACGGTGATCGGCTCGCACGTGAAGACGGCCTGCGACACGACGTTCGTGGCGCCGGTGCGCGTCGGCGACGGGGCGTACACGGCGGCCGGTTCGGTGGTCGACAAGGACGTGCCCCCGGGCGCGCTGGCGGTCGCGCGGGCGCACCAGCGCAACATCGAGGGCTGGGTCAGGCGGGCCCGGCCGGGCAGCGCCGGCGCCGAGGCGGCCGAGCAGGCGCTCGCGCAGCAGCGAGAGCTGCCCACGACGGAAGGCTAGGCGGCCGCGGTTGCCGGCCGCTCGGTGTCATCCGAAGCGAAGCCGGAGGATGACACCGATTAAGGCCGCAGAGCGGACGGCGTATGACACAGAGCGGACGCCGGATGGCTCAGCGCTTCTTCTCTTCTTCCTCGTCCAGCCAGCCGCGCTTGGCGGCCTCGGCGCCGAGGGAGAACTGGTTCTTCGCGCCGGTGGTCTGCTTGAGCACGGCGATGTGGTCGTGCACGGCGCGTTCGCTGAGGAAGACCAGTTTGGTGATGGTCTGCACGGTGAACCCGGCTGCCAGCAGCAGCAGGATGCGCCGCTGTATGACAGTCGGCTCCTCGGCCCGTTCGCGCCCCATCCCGGCTCTCTCCCCACAAACCTGCTAGTGCCATACGAAGGTAGCGCCCGCTGTTCGACACGGGCAAGGCGGGCCTTGCTGACCTGCGGATGAACGGAGCAAGTCTTTCCGGCGGTGATCTGCCGCACCAGCGGGTGGCCTTCTTCGCCGCTTCGCCGGGTGGCGGGAGAGGATGAGGCGAAAATGGGGATACTGGCCGTAGGCCATCGTGAAGGGCGGAGCCGATGGGCAGCATCGTCACGGAGAACCGTAAGAATCTGATGCTCTTCTCCGGCCGGGCTTATCCCGAGCTGGCGGAGGAGATCGGGGAGGTGCTCGGGGTCGGTGTGACGCCGACTACCGCGTACGACTTCGCCAGTGGTGAGACGTTCGTCCGTTACAAGGAGTCGGTACGTGGTTCCGACGCCTTCATCGTGCAGTCCATGTCAGCACCCGTGAATAAGTGGATCATGGAGACGCTGCTGATGGTGGACGCCGCCAAGCGCGGCTCGGCCAAGCGGATCACGGTGGTGCTGCCGTTCTACCCGTACGCCCGCCAGGACAAGAAGCACCGCGGCCGCGAGCCGATCTCGGCCCGCCTGATCGCGGACCTGCTCAAGACCGCCGGCGCGAACCGCATCCTGACCGTCGACCTGCACACCGCGCAGATCCAGGGCTTCTTCGACGGCCCGGTGGACCACCTGTTCGCCATGGACATCCTCGCCGAGTACGTGCAGACCAACTACGGCCACCGCGAGCTGACCGTGGTGTCGCCGGACTCGGGCCGGGTCCGGGTCGGCGAGCGCTGGACCGACCGCCTGGGCGGCTGCCCGCTGGCGTTCATCCACAAGACGCGCGACCCGCTCAAGCCGAACCAGGTGGTGGCGAACCGGGTCATCGGCGAGGTGGCCGGGCGTACCTGCATCCTGGTCGACGACATGATCGACACGGCGGGGACGATCTGCAAGGCCGCCGACATCCTGTTCGACAACGGCGCCGCGGACGTGATCGTGGCGACGACGCACCCGGTGCACTCGGACCCGGCGACGGAGCGGCTGAAGAACAGCCGGATCAGCGAGGTCATCGTGACCAACACGCTGCCGCTGGGTCCGGAGAAGCAGTTCGACAAGCTGACCGTCCTGTCGATCGCGCCGCTGGTGGCCCGCGCCATCCGCGAGGTCTTCGACGACGGCTCCGTGACGACGCTGTTCGGCGGCCTCAGCTGATCTTGGCGGCGGAACCGCGACCCGCCGACCCACCCGCCTTTTATCGACGCTGGCCTATCTAGAGCACGGATTTCGGATTTCCGTCTTCTGGATAGGCCAGCGTCAATTTCAAGGCGGGTGGGGGTACAGGTGCGGGGCGTGGTGGGGCCGTGAGGGGCGACACGGGGACCCCGGCGAAAGCGCCCGGATTGGTCGGGTAAGCTGGTCGGGTTGCCACGGCGAGGGTGCCCTGCGGGTAGAGATGCCTGTTGACGGCGCCGTGATCGACGCGGTGCTCCGGGTTACGTCACCCCGCGCGCCCTCGTCCGCTCGGCCTGACGACAAGCAGCTACCCGTTGAGCAGGAGAATCAAACGTGTCTGAGGTAAAGATCAGCGCCGAGCCGCGTACCGTGTTCGGCAAGGGCGGCGCTCGCCGCACCCGTCGCGCCGGCCTCGTGCCCGCCGTCGTCTACGGCCACGGCGAGGCCCCGCGCCACATCGCCGTCCCGGCCCGCGAGTTCGCCGCGGCCATCCGCCACGGCGGCATCAACACCGTCTTCGAGCTGGTCAGCCCGGACGGCACCAAGACCCTGGCGCTGCCGAAGGCGATCCAGCGCGACCCGCTGAAGGACACCTTCGAGCACATCGACCTGGTGATCGTGAAGCGCGGCGAGCAGGTCACCGTCGAGGTGCCGGTGCACCTGGTCGGCGAGGCCGCCAAGGGCACCCTGGTGATGACCGAGCACGACAAGATCGCCATCGCCGCCGAGGCGCTGCACCTGCCGGAGTTCCTCGAGGTCTCGATCGAGGGCCTGGAGGCCGGTTCGCACGTCACCGCCGGTGACGTCAAGCTGCCGCGCGGTGCTTCGCTGGTCGCCGACGCCGAGACCATCGTCGCCGTGGTGAGCCTGGCCCCGACCGCCGAGCAGCTCGAGGGCGAGACCGCCGAGGCCGCGGAGGAGGCCGAGGAGGCCGCCGCCGAGGAGCCCGTGGCTGTCGAGGCCTGAGTTTCGCAGCAGACCGTGGCGCCCCGCCGAGCCGTAGTAGCTTGGCAGGGCGCCACGTCCGTATCTGAGGGAGTGTCATGGAGCAGGCCGCCGCACCCTGGCTGATCGTGGGGTTGGGCAACCCGGGGCCGCAGTACGCGGGCAACCGGCACAATGTCGGCTTCATGGTCGCCGAGCTGCTGGGCAAGCGGGCCGGCGGCTCGTTCGGGCGGCACCGCAAGGCGGTGGCCGACGTGGCGGAGGGCCGCCTGGGTTTCGGGGTGGACGCGCCGCGGCTGGTGCTTGCCAAGCCGCTGACATATATGAACCTGTCCGGGGCGCCGGTGGCGGCGCTGTGCCAGTTCTACAAGATCCCGGCGGCGCAGGTCATCGCGGTCCACGACGAGCTGGACATCCCGTTCGGGCAGCTGCGGTTGAAGATCGGCGGCGGCGAGGGCGGCCACAACGGGCTGCGGTCGATGACGAAGTCGCTGGCCACAAAGGACTACCTGCGGGTGCGGTTCGGCATCGGACGGCCGCCGGGCCGCCAGGATCCGGCCGACTTCGTGCTGTCGGACTTCTCCGGCGCCGAGCGCAAGGAGCTGGAGTTCCTGGTCGACCGGGCCGCCGACGCGGTGGAGGCCGTCATCCGGCAGGGGCTGGGCGCGGCGCAGCAGACGTACCACACCGCCTGACCGTCACATTTGCGCTGGTGCCGCGTTGTACGGGCAGGCGCGCCCGCGGCGATACGGGAAGGCCCGCGGCGGCGCCGAGAGAGCGTCGTGCGCGGGAACGGCCAGGCTGTGCCGTGGTTTCGTGGTGCGCCGTCGCTGACGGGGGGCGTTCCTATGGTGCAGCGGCGTGACGACGACCGACGCGGGCCGCGGCCCTACCGCCAACGGCACCGCTCCGCCGATTCGCCGCTCGACTACGCCACCGGGCCGACCCCGGCCGGTCCGGCCCCGTTCAGCCCGGCTCCGGTGGGGCTGGTCGCGGTCCGGCCGCAGCAGCCGTCGCTGCCGGCGGTGGAGCCGCCGCAGCACCGCCCCGGCACCGGCCGCCGTCCCGTGGGCGGCAGCACCCACATCGGTACGCCGGTGCGCGTGCTGGACCGCCGCAAGGGCTGGGAGCACCGCTACCTGCACACGCTGCTCGCCACGGACCTCGTGGTCGGCGCGGCGGCGGGCCTGCTCGCGTTCATCCTGCGCTTCGGCCCCACGGTCACCCCGTTCACGCGCACGTACGTGCTGCTGTCGTCGCTGCTGCCGCTGGCGCTGATGGCGTCGCTGGCGCTGACCCGGGCCTACGACCGCCGCTTCCTCTACGTCGGCACGCAGGAGTACGACCGGGTGCTGCGCGGCGGCCTGTGGGTGATCGCGACGGTGGCGGTCGGGTCGTACGCGTTCGAGCTGCCCACGGCCCGCTCATACGTGCTGATCGCGCTGCCCGCCGCGACGGGGACGCTGGTGGTGACCCGGTTCCTGATCCGCAAGCGGCTGCACCGGCGCCGCGAGCGCGGGGAGTGCCTGCGCCGGGTGGTGGTGGTCGGCCACGAACTGGCCATCATCGGGCTGTCGCGGCAGCTGGGCCGCGAGCGGTTCCACGGCCTGGAGGTGGTCGGGGCGTGCGTGCCGCGGGGCAGCGACGGCCGCATCGGCCTGCCCGTGTACGGCACGTTCGACGACGTCGCCGCGGCGGTGCGCGCGGCCGGGGCCGACACGGTGATCGTGCTGAGCTGCCCGGAGCTGGACGGGCACGCGCTGCGCCGGACGGCGTGGCAGCTGGAGCGCGACGAGATCGATCTGATCGTGGCCAGCGCGCTGGTGGACGTCGCCGGCGACCGGACCACCATCCGCCCGGTGGACGGCCTGCCGATGCTGCACGTGGAGCACCCGCGGCTGTCGGGCGGCAGCCGGGTGGTCAAGGAGCTGATGGACCGGATCGGGGCGGCGCTGCTGCTGGTGGCGTTCGCGCCGCTGCTGCTGGTGACCGCGCTGGCGCTGCGGCTGGACTCGCCCGGCCCGGCGCTGTTCCGGCAGGTCCGGGTGGGGCGCGACGGCCGTGAGTTCGTCATCTTCAAGTTCCGTACCATGTACACCGATGCCGAGGCGCGGCTTGCCGAGCTGCGGCATCTGAACGAGCACGACGGAGTGCTCTTCAAGATCCGTGACGACCCGCGGGTGACCGCGATGGGCAAGTGGATGCGCCGCTACTCCCTGGACGAGCTGCCGCAGCTGATCAACGTGCTGCTGGGGCAGATGTCGCTGGTGGGCCCGCGGCCGCCGCTGCCGGTCGAGGTGGCCGCCTATGCGGACGACGTACGGCGCCGATTGGCCGTCAAGCCGGGGATGACCGGCCTATGGCAGGTGTCCGGTCGGGCGGACCTGCCATGGGAAGAGGCGGTTCGGTTGGACCTCCGTTACGTCGAAAACTGGTCAATGTCCATGGACCTGCTCATTCTCCTGCGTACACTGACCGCCGTTGTCCGAAGCTCTGGAGCGTACTGAAGATGCCACCCGTCGAGGACGGCGCTTTCGCCGTATGGCTGGCCCGCCAGGCCGGCGACCTCCTGCTGTCCCTGCGCGACGAACTGGGGTTCGACGACCCTGCCGCGCTGCGCAAGGCGGGTGACAAGCGCTCGCACGACATGATCATGACGGAGCTGGCCCGCTGGCGGCCCGCCGACGCGGTGCTCAGCGAGGAGGGCGTGGACGACCCCGCCCGCCTGGCCGCCTCCCGGCTGTGGATCATCGACCCGCTGGACGGCACCCGCGAGTTCGGCGAGGCCGGGCGCGACGACTGGGCCGTGCACGTGGCCCTGTGGCGGCGCACCGGTGCCGACGAGGGCGTGCTGGCCACCGGCGCCGTGGCGCTGCCCGCGCAGCAGCGGGTGCTCGGCAGCGAGCCGCCGCCGGCGTACCCCCCGCTGTCGCCCTCGGCCGCCGCGGGCGGACCGATCCGCATCGCGACCAGCCGCACCCGCCCGCCGGCGTTCCTGACCGCCCTGGCCGAGTCGACCGGCGCCCAGCTGGTGCCGATGGGCTCCGCCGGCGCGAAGATCGCCGCCGTGGTGACCGGGGACGTCGACGCCTACATCCACGACGGCGGCCAGTACGAGTGGGACTCGGCGGCGCCGGTCGCGGTCGCCGCGGCGGCTGGGCTGCACACCTCCCGGGTGGATGGTTCACCTCTTGTTTACAACCAGGGCACCGCGAGCCTGCCGGATCTGCTGGTATGCCGTAGGGACCTGGGCGCTGAGCTGCTGTCGGCGATCTCACAGCATCGTTGATCGGCGCCTGTTAACACCGGTAGGGTTGATTCCCGAGTAAAGGACTAGGAAAGGTCGGAAATGATGCAGCCAGCGGAAAGCCGCGGCGAGATCCGATCCGCGAGCGGTGACCCGACGCCGGCTGCGTACCGGTTCTCGCACCTGGACGCTCTCGAAGCCGAGAGCATCTTCGTGATGCGGGAGGTCGTCGCCGAGTTCGAGCGTCCCGTGCTGCTGTTCTCCGGCGGCAAGGACTCGATCGTGATGCTGCGGCTGGCGCAGAAGGCGTTCGCGCCCGGGCGGATCCCGTTCCCGGTGATGCACGTCGACACCGGCCACAACTTCCACGAGGTCATCGAGTACCGCGACCGCCGCGTGGCCGAGCTGGGCCTGCAGCTGGTCATCGCCAGCGTGCCCGAGGCGCTGGCCCGGGGCCTGGTCACCGAGGCCGCCAACGGCTCGCGCAACCGGATCCAGACGCCGGTGCTGCTCGACGCGGTCGACAAGTACCGCTTCGACGCCCTGTTCGGCGGCGCCCGCCGCGACGAGGAGAAGGCCCGCGCCAAGGAGCGGGTGTTCTCGTTCCGCGACGAGTTCGGCCAGTGGGATCCGAAGAACCAGCGCCCCGAGCTGTGGTCGCTGTACAACGGGCGGCACCACCCCGGCGAGTCGATCCGGGTGTTCCCGCTGTCCAACTGGACCGAGCTGGACATCTGGCACTACATCGGCCGCGAGGGCATCCCGCTGCCCTCGATCTACTACGCCCACGACCGCGAGGTCGTCGAGCGCGACGGCATGCTGTTCGCGGTCAACGAGTTCCTGGCCGCCCGCGACGGCGAGCGCGTGTTCACCGAGCGGGTGCGCTACCGCACCGTCGGCGACGCGACCCTGACGGCGGCGGTGGCCTCCGACGCCGACACGGTGGAGAAGGTCATCGCGGAGGTGGGGGCGACCCGGGTGACCGAGCGCGGCGCCACCCGAGGCGACGACAAGGTCAGCGAGGCCGCGATGGAAGACCGTAAGCGTGAGGGGTACTTCTGATGACCGCAGTTGCGGAACCGACCAGCGCGCAGCGGGCCGACCTGCTGCGCTTCGCGACGGCGGGCAGTGTCGACGACGGCAAGTCCACCCTCATCGGGCGCCTGCTGTACGACACCAAGTCGCTGTTCACCGACCAGTGGGAGGCCGTCGAGGCGGCGTCCGCGGCCCGCGGTGACGAGTACACCAACCTCGCGTTGCTCACCGACGGCCTGCGCGCCGAGCGCGAGCAGGGCATCACCATCGACGTGGCGTACCGCTACTTCAACACCCCGCGGCGCAAGTACATCATCGCCGACACCCCGGGGCACATCCAGTACACGCGCAACATGGTCACCGGTGCCTCCACCGCCGACCTGGCGCTGGTGCTGGTCGACGCGCGCAAGGGCATCGTCGAGCAGTCGCGACGGCACGCGTTCCTGTGCTCGCTGCTGCGGGTGCCGCACCTGGTGCTGTGCGTCAACAAGATGGACCTCGTGGACTGGGACCAGGAGGTGTACGACAAGATCGTCGACGAGTTCACCTCGTTCGCGGCCAAGCTCGACATCACCGACCTGGCGATCATCCCGATCTCGGCGCTGCAGGGCGACAACATCGTCACCCGCTCGCCCAACATGCCGTGGTACGAGGGCCCGTCGCTGCTGCACCACCTGGAGCACGTGCACATCGCCTCGGACCGCAACCTGGTCGACGTCCGCTTCCCGGTGCAGTACGTGATCCGCCCGCAGTCCACGGTCGTCACCGACTACCGCGGCTACGCCGGACAGGTCGCCTCGGGCGTGATCAAGCCAGGCGACGAGGTGATGGTGCTGCCCAGCGGCATGACCACCAAGGTCGCTTCGGTGGAGACCGCCGACGGGCCGGTGTCCGAGGCGTTCCCGCCCATGTCGGTCACGGTGCGGCTGGAAGACGAGCTGGACATCTCGCGCGGCGACATGATCTGCCGCCCGAACAACACCCCGGCCGTCGCCCAGGACATCGAGGCGCTGGTCTGCTGGATGGACGAGTCCAAGCCGCTGACCGTCGGCGCGAAGTACTCGATCAAGCACACCACCCGGACGGCGCGGGCGATCGTGCGCGAGCTGCACTACCGGCTCGACGTGAACACGCTGCACCGCGATGACGAGGCGCCCAGGCTCGGGCTCAACGACATCGGCCGGGTGAAGCTGCGCACCACGATCCCGCTGCTGGCCGACGAGTACCGGCGCAACCGCACCACGGGCGGCTTCATCATCATCGACGAGTCGACCAACCGCACGGTCGGCGCGGGAATGATCATCGAAGCGTCCTGACGCCCGCGCCCGTCCGCTCGCGGGCGGCCCGCTGCAACACTTTCGGGGAAACTGCTGGAATCCGGAGCCGGATTCCAGCAGTTTCCCCGAACTTGTAGTGCCCCCGCCCCGGCTTACGTTGACGCTGGCCTATCTAGAGGACGACTCGACGAGATTCGTCCTCTAGATAGGCCAGCGTCGATGGCAAGCGGGGCGGGGCGGGGCGGGGCGGGGTGGCGCGAGGGGTGGGGCGTGGGTGGGGTGTGTCAGAGGGGTGCGTTGAGGGTGAGGTAGCCCTCGACGGGCTCGAAGCCCAGCGAGCGGTAGAGGGCCTGGGCTGCGGCGTTGTCGTGCTCGGTGGTCAGCGAGACACGGCGGGCGCCGTCCGCGCGGGCCTCGGCCAGGACGTGGCCGACCAGGGCACGGCCGTGCCCGGCGCCCCGGTGCCCGGGGTCCACCCACAGGTCGCGCAGCAGCCACACCGTGCCAAGGGTCAGCGACGCGGGTACGACGGCCACCGTGGCGAATCCGACGGGCAGCCGGTGCGGGCGGGCCGCGTACACCCGGAAGCCGGTCTCGGCGCGGTCCTGCAGCCAGCGGCGGGTCGCCGCGAACTCCCGCTGCAGACCGTAGTGGGCGCGGTAGGCGTCGAACAGCTCCGCCACCGCGCCGAATCCGGGATCGGCCGGGGTGACCCGGCTGATCATTCGCGGGGCGCCACGGCGGCGCGGATGGCGGTGATCGCTGCGGTCAGCTCGGTGACGATGCCGGCCAGGCTGGTGCTGTCGGTGCCGGAGAGGTTCACCGTACGCAGCTCGTCGGGCTTGGGCAGCTTCGACACGATCTGCGGCAGGTTCGCGATCAGCTCCGCCTGGATCGCCGCCGGGGAGCGGTCGTTGGCGATCTCGCGGGACACCCGGTCGCGCTCCAGCTCCAGCAGCGCGGTGGCGTGCGCGGTGTCGGCCCGTGCCTGGGCCACGGTCAGCTCGTGGTCGAGCTTGAGCCGCTGCAGCGCGTGCTCCAGCTCCAACCGCAGCCGACCCGCCTCCGCCTCCAGCTCGTGCCGCTGCTGCTCCAGCCGCAGCGAGTGCAGCGTGGTCTCGGTGGTCTGGGTGGCCAGCGCGCGGGCATCGGTCTGCTCGCGCTCGCCCCGCCGCAGCTTCTCGGCGGCGTCCCGGTCGAACGCGGCGGCCGCGTTGCGGGCCCGCAGGTCGGTCAGCTCCCGGTCGTTCTCCAGCCGCTGCAGCTGGTCGAGGCGGTCGGCAGCCAGCTCGCGGCCGGTGACGATCTCCTGGGCGCCCAGCTCGGCCAGCCGGGCGAGCTGGCTCTGCTCGGACCGGAACGGCTTCTGCAGGTTCTCCCACAGCCGCGCGGAGGTGACCACGGCCTCCTTGATCTGAACGGTGACGATGCGCAGCCCCAGACCGTGGTCGCTGTCGTCGGCGCCTTCGGCGACGCCGCGCAGGCGGGCGGTCAGCTCCTCGATGATGGGCTGCTTGTCGCTGAGCACCTCGTGCACGCTCATGGTGGCGACCTTGTCCTTGATCGCCGCCTCGGCCTGCTCCTTGAGCTGCAGGTTCACCAGCCGCATCGGGTCGGAGGCGTCACCGAAGTCGAGTTTGCGGTACGCGGTCGCGATGTCCTGCACGATCCACTGCACGTACGCCTGGACCAGCACGCCCTGCAGCTCACGGCAGATGCAGAACGCGTTGAGCAGGATCGTCTGCATCGTGCCCGGCACCACCAGGTACGAGTCGGTGCGCGAACGGTAGCGGAACGAGACGCCCAGCCCCAGGTGCAGCGGTTGCGCGTGGCCGCGCCGGGTGTGCACCACGAACGCGTTCGGCGGCACCAGCACCGTCTTCCACGGCCCGACGCCGGTCACCCGTACGTCGACGGCGGTGGGCGGCGTCATCGCCGCGTCCGCGGCCGCGCGCCTGGCCCGGCCGCTGGTGTCGTCGCCGCCACCGCCGCCGCGAGCCGGGGCGGCGGCCTTCTTCACACGCAGGTCCTGCTCCAGCTGCGACTGCTGGGAGATGACCTGGTCCAGGTAGGCGTTGCGCTCCGGGGAAGTCATGCCGGGCATCCTGCCCCACCCTGTCCACTCCCGACCACCCCGTATCACCAACCCGACGCGCCGCGCGCCGCGCCGCGCCGCGCCGCGCCGCGCCGAGCAGTTTCGGGGAAAGTGCAGGAATCTTGGCGCCGATTCCAGCACTTTCCCCGAAACTGCACCCGATCCACGTGCCTCGCGCCCGCGGGGCGGGGCGGGGCGGGGCGGGTCAGGAGAGGCGGGTGGCGCCCGGGGCGGGGGTGACCGGGAAGCAGTGCGGCGGGCGGAAGCCGTTGGCGGCGAACGCCTGGCCGACCGCGTCGGCGACGGCTGCCGCGCGGTCCGCGTCGACCAGGGCCAGGACGCAGCCGCCGAAGCCGCCGCCGGTCATCCGGGCACCGTACGCGCCGGCGGCCAGGGCGGCCTCGACGGCGGTGTCCACTTCGGGCACCGTGATCTCGAAGTCGTCGCGCATCGAGGCGTGCGAGGAGGTGAGCAGCGGCCCGATCTCGCGGATCCGGCCGTCGCGCAGCAGCTCGATGGTGGCCAGCACCCGGTCGTTCTCGGTGACGACGTGGCGGGCCCGGCGCAGCAGCAGCGGATCGTCCAGGCGCGACAGGTCGGCCAGGGTCGCGTCGCGCAGCGCGGGCAGGCCGAGGATCTCGGCGGCCTTCTCGCACGCGGCGCGGCGGGCGGCGTACTCGCCGTCGACGAGCTGGTGCGGGGCGCGCGAGTCGACGACCAGGATCTGCAGGCCCTGCCCGGCCAGGTCGAGCGGGATGTGCTCGACCGCCATCGTGCGGCAGTCCAGGAACAGCGCGTGCCCTTCCCGGCACAGCGTCGAGGCGGACTGGTCCATGACTCCGCAGGGCACGCCGACGTACGCGTTCTCGGCGCGCTGGGCGAGCTTGGGGCGGTGGGGCACGGGCAGGTCGAGGCCGCCGAGGTCGACCAGCGCCGACAGCACCGCGCACTCCAGCGCGGCCGAAGAGGACAGTCCCGCCCCGCCCGGCACGTCGGAGGTGAGGTCCAGCCGCGCGCCGGGCACCTCGTACCCGGCCTCGCGCAGCGCCCACACCACCCCCGCCACGTACGCGGCCCAGCCCGTCACCGGCTCGCTCAGGTCGAACGTGACCGTCTCGCCGGTCAGCGAGCTGGACACGGTCCACTCGGGACGGTCGAGCCGCGCCGCGGTGACCTCGGTCCGGTACGGCAGCGCGAACGGCAGCACGAAGCCGTCGCAGTAGTCGGTGTGCTCGCCGATCAGGTTGACCCGGCCGGGCGCGGCCCACACACCGCTGTCGAGAGTGCTCATTCGTGGCTCCGGAAGAAGGTCCAGGCGTCGGCGACGATGTCGTGCAGGTCGGGGCGGCCGGGCACCCAGCCCAGCTCGGTGCGGGCCAGCTCGGACGAGGCGACCAGTTCGGCCGGGTCGCCGGGGCGGCGGGCGGCCATCTCCACCGGCACCGGATGCCCGGTCACGGCGCGTACGGCGTCGACGACCTGGCGGTTGGAGAAGCCGGTGCCGTTGCCCAGGTTGTACACCCGGTGCTCGCCGGGGCGGGCGGCGGCCAGCGCCAGCAGGTGCGCCTCGGCCAGGTCGGCGACGTGGATGTAGTCGCGCACGCAGGTGCCGTCCGCGGTGGGGTAGTCGTCGCCGAACACCTGGAGCTTCTCGCGCCTGCCGGCGGCGACCTCCAGCGCGATCGGGATGAGGTGGGTCTCCGGGTCGTGGCGCTCGCCCAGCATGGATCCGTCCGGGCGGACCAGGGCCCCGGCGACGTTGAAGTAGCGCAGGCTGACCGCGGCCAGGTCGTAGGCGTGCGCGTACGAGCTGATGGCCATGTCGACGGCGAGCTTGGTCGCGCCGTACGTGTTCACCGGCTTGGTGATCGCGTTCTCGGTCAGCGGCAGCTCGGACGGGTTGCCGTAGGTGGCGGCGGTGGAGGAGAAGACCAGTCTGGGCACGCCCGCCTCGCGCATCGCCTCCAGCAGCGCCAGCGAGCCGATGGTGTTGGCCTCCCAGTGCCACTCCGGCCGGGCCATCGACTCGCCTGCGGCGATCAGGCCGGCGAAGTGCAGCACCGCGTCGAAGCCGGACCCCGGCGTGAGCACGGTCGCCGCCTCCTGCACCCGGGCCTGCACGAACCGCGCCTCGGCCGGGATCTGCGAGGCGTCGTTGCGGGACAGGTCGTCCAGCACCACCACCTCGTGCCCCGCGTCCAGCAGCAGCCGCGCCACGACGCTGCCGACATACCCCGCGCCCCCGGTGACCAGTAATTTCATACGCCCGCCCTTCCCGATGCCGTTCGACGAAGCCTAGTGCCCGGCGGAGAACCCGCTAATTCGCCAGCTATCTCACCACATTCCAACAGAACACAACAAGCACAAACACCGGCGATCCGGGGACCGCGAGTCGGCGGGAGCTAAGATGCGCAAATGGCTGTGCCTCGGCAGAACACCCCGGTCACGCGGGAAAGCGCTGGTCGCGAACCGCGACGACGGGAGCCCAGGTTACGTCCGCCCGGTCGCGTCGCCCGCGCCCTCGCCCCGGCCATCGTCCGCGCCGCAGACGCGCTGACCCGTTGGACCAACCGGGTGCTCGGAGCCGAGGCGACCGTCGGCCGGGAGCAGATCACCGAGGCGGAGCTGCGCCAGCTCGTCGCGGTCAACACGGCGCTGGACCCGGAGGAGCGGCACATCATCGGCAAGGCGCTGGCCCGCTCGGCGGCCAGCCTGCGCGAGGTGATGGTGCCGCGCACCGAGGTGTGGTTCCTGGACGTGGCGATGACGGTGGCCGAGGCGGTCGCGGAGGCGCGTGAGGCCGGGCACACCCGGTTTCCGGTGACCGACGGCAGCCACGACGACGTCGTCGGCTTCGTGCACCTGCGCGACCTGCTGTGGGACGAGCGGCCGGAGCGGCCGGTGCGGGAGCTGTCCCGCGAGATCAAGCGGCTGCCGGGCAGCAAGCCGGTGCTGGCGGCGCTGTCTGAGATGCGCCGCGAGCGCAACACGATCGCGGTCGTCGTCGACGAGTACGGCGGCACGGCCGGGATCGTCACCCTGGAGGACCTGATCGAGGAGCTGGTCGGGGAGATCCACGACGAGTACGACGAGACTCCGGTCGCCACCGCCACCGGCCCGAGCCTGCCCGCCGAGCTGGACGGCATGCTCAACCTCGCCGACTTCGTGGAGCGCACCGGGGTGCGCCTGCCCGCCGGGCCGTACGAGACGGTCGGCGGCTTCCTGATGAGCAACCTGGGCCGGATGCCGCAGCCCGGCGACACCGCCGACCTGGACGGCTACCAACTCACCGTGCTGGCGCTGGAGGGCCGCCGGGTGGCGCGGGTGCGCGTCACCGTGGTCGAGCCGGCGCTGGAGGTCGAGGCTGACGCCGAAGCCGACGCCGAGCCCGTCCCGCACCGCCGGGTCGAGGAGGCCGAGGTCGGCCTGGTCGCCGAAGCGGCCTGACCCCGGCCGGTCGGCGGGTTCAGCGGATCGGCAGCTTGCGCCAGGTCACGCCGTCGTCGGAGACGGCGACCCAGCCGCTGTTGAACAGGCCGAGCGCCGCGTACCCCGATGAGGTCGCGCGGAGTTCGTCCACGCCCGGCAGCGTGCCCTGGGCGCGGCGGAACACCGCCCCGAGGTCGTCGCTGAGCCACAGCCTGCCGTCGACCCCGGCGAGCAGCAGCCGCCCGTCGGGCAGCAGCACCGGCTCGCCGCGGGCGGCCAGGCCGTCGCCATCGGACACCCGGGCCATGGCGGTGCCGGGCGCCGGGCGGCCGGTCGCGGTGTACACGCCGGTCAGGGCGCCGCGTCGGCCGACGACGGCGAGCACCTGCTCGCCGCGTACGGTCGCGGTGACCGAGTCGGCGGGGCCGCTCAGGTCGTACCGCTGCCAGGTCTTGCCGCCGTCGGTGCTGGCGGCGAGCGCGGGCAGCGAGCCGTGCAGCCCCGCCGCCCACCACACCCCCGCCGGGGTGGGGCGGCGGGCCGTCCACGCGCCCGTGAGCGGGGGCGGGCTCGCCGGTGCGGGCGGGGCGAGGCCGGGGTCGGCCATGGCGTACCAGGTCAGGCCGCCGTCGTCGGTGCGGGCGAAGGCCGGGCGGCAGTCGCGCTCGGCGGCCTTGCAGCTGGTGCGCAGCCACCCGGCGGCCCCGTCCAGCTCCAGCTCGTTGATCTGGCCGGGCAGGTCGGGGGTGGTGCCGGGGTCCACCACGCCGATGACCGACAGCCCGGAGCCGGTGTACGTGCTCGGCCCGGCCGAGGCGGACGGCCTCGCCGAGGCGAGCGGCTCGGGCGCCGACCGCTGCTGCCAGGGCAGCACCACCACCGCGATGGTCAGCACCGCCGCCGCGAGGCTGCCCACCTGGGCGGCCTGCCGGCGGCGCCGGATCCGCCCGGCCCGCGCGCGCACCTCGGCCAGCGGGGGCGCCTCGACGTCGTCGAGCAGGCCGCGCAGGGCGTCGCGCCCCCGCGACAGCCGGGACTTGACCGTGCCCACCGGCACCTCCAGCAGTTGCGCCACTTCGTCCAGGGGCAGGTCGGCCAGGTAGTGCAGGACGATGACCTCGCGGTACTGGCGCGGGATGACCGCCAGCGCCTCGCGCAGATCGGTGTTGTCCGGTTCGGGCGGCGGCGCGGCCAGGCGGGCCAGCGGGCGCTCCCGCAGCAGGATGGTGTCCAGCAGCTGGCGGCGGCGCCAGCGCCGCCGCACCACGTTGATCGCCACGGTACGCAGCCACGCCTCCGGCGCGTCCACGTCGCTCAGGCCGCGCCGCCGGGCCAGCGCCCGCGCGAACGCCTCCTGCACCGCGTCCTGCGCCTCGGTCAGGTCGGTGGTGAAGGCGAACACCTGCGTGACCAGCCGCCGGTAGCCGGCGTGGTACAGCTCGCCCAGCTCCTCGTGCGCGCCCATCAGCTCCCCCGCGGTGTCCGTGTCGGTGTCCGGCGACTCTAGTGAGTCCTCAGCCGGGACGCCGGTTCCCGATGTTCCGGAGCGATCATCAGGGTGGGACAATCGTCGGCATGTCTGCCGATGTGCCGTCCAGCCGCAAGCCCCGGGTGCTGTCCGGGATCCAGCCGACCGCCGACTCCTACCACCTGGGCAACTACCTGGGTGCGGTCCGCAACTGGGTGGGGCTGCAGGAGACGCACGACGCGTTCTACTGCGTGGTGGACCTGCACGCGATCACGGCCGGGCACGACCCGAAGCTGCTGCGCGAGCGTACCCGCGTGAGCGTGGCGCAGCTGCTCGCGCTCGGCCTGGACCCGAGCCGGTGCACGCTGTTCGTGCAGTCGCACGTGCCCGAGCACGCGCAGCTCGGCTGGGTTATGGGCTGCATCACCGGGTTCGGCGAGGCCAGCCGGATGACGCAGTTCAAGGACAAGTCGAGCAAGTCCGGGGCGGACCGGTCCAGCGTCGGCCTGTTCACGTACCCGATCCTGCAGGCCGCGGACATCCTGCTCTACCAGGCCGACGCGGTGCCGGTGGGCGAGGACCAGCGCCAGCACCTGGAGCTGACCCGCGACCTGGCACAGCGGTTCAACACCCTGTTCGGGCAGACGTTCACGATGCCCGCGCCGCACATCGTCAAGGAGACGGCGAAGATCCTGGACCTGCAGGACCCGACCGCGAAGATGTCGAAGTCGGCGTCGACCACCAACGGCCTGATCGAGCTGCTGGAGCCCGCGAACCGGTCCGCCAAGAAGATCAAGTCGGCGGTCACCGACACCGGCCGCGACATCGTCTTCGACGCCGAGAACAAGCCGGGCGTCAGCAACCTGCTGACCATCTACTCGGCCCTGTCCGGCCGCGGCATCGACGAGCTGGTCACCGCGTACGACGGCAAGGGCTACGGCGATCTGAAGAAGGACCTGGCCGAGGTCGTCGTCGAGTTCGTCACCCCGGTCCAGCAGCGCACCCAGGAGTTCCTCGACGACCCGGCCCAGCTGGACAAGCTGCTGGTCATCGGGGCGGAGAAGGCGCGCGCCGTCTCGACCCAGACCCTGGCCACGGTGTACGACCGGATCGGCTTCCTGGCCCCCTCCCGCTGATCGAACGCCTGACCGCCGCCGTCGCCCCGATCGGGGTGCGGCGGCGGGTGCCATGCCCGATCCTGACGTGGGAGGGAGGTGCGCCGTGGAGCGGACCATCGGTATCGCCATCGGCATACCCCAGCCGTGGGGCGCCGAACTCGACGCGGCCCGTGCCACGACCGGCGACCCGCAGGCGGCGCTGATCCCCGCGCACGTCACGCTGCTCGGACCGACCGTGCTGCCGGTATCGGCCGACCTCGACCGGCGCATCGACCGCCTGCTGCGCAAGGTCGCCGCCGCCAGCGAGCCGTTCGCCGTCCAGTTGCGCGGCACCGGGACGTTCCGGCCGATCAGCCAGGTCGTGTTCGTCGCCCTGGCGGCGGGCATCGCCGAGTGCGAGCGCCTGGCCGACGCGATCCGCACCGGGCCGCTGTCGCGGGAGCTGACCCATCCGTACCACCCGCACGTGACGGTGGGGCACGACGTGCCCGGCCCGGCGCTGGACGACGTGTTCGAGCGGATGGCGGACTACTCGGCCCGCTTCGTCGTCGACCACTTCACCCGGTACGAGCACAGCGGCAACGGCCGCTGGGAACCCCTGCGCGACTACCCGCTTCGCCCCCGCTGACCGGTCCCCGCGCCCCGCTTAGCATTGACGCTGGCCTATCTAGAGGACGAATCTCCGAAAGTCGTCCTCTGGATAGGCCAGCGTCGATTAAAGGATGGGCGGGTCAGGCGGTCAGGCGGTCAGGCGGTCAGGCGGTCAGGCGGTCAGGCGGTCAGGCGGGCGGAGATGCGGGCGAAGGCGGCCTTCAGCTCCGCCTCGGTCGGCGGCTCCAGGGCGGCGTGGCCGTCCTCGTCCTCGTGGTCATGATCGTGGTCGTGTTCGTCCTCGGCGTCGTCGTCGAGGACGTCGTCGATCTCGTCGGCCGCCTCGGCGGCCAGCCGCTGGGCGACCGAGATCTCGCCGCGGATCTGCTCGATCGAGGTGGCCGGCAGCAGCGGTTCGACGACCGCCATCAGGTCCTCGTCGGCGACGACGTGCTGGGCGAGGGCGAGGGCGTGCGCGCGCTCGTACGGCCCGCAGACGACCGGCTCCCACTCCTCCTCGTCGTCCAGCGGCCCGAAGGTGATGATCCAGGGAAGGTCGAGCTGCGGCGAACCGGCAGGCAGCTCCAGTGTCACGAGTGCACCCACGCGACCATCATCGTGGCTTGTCCTGCTTCTGGGGCGCTTTCGGGCGATCCGGCGCGTCGGAGTCGTCCACCCCCTCCAGCGCCTCGGACCCGTCCGCCGCCGCCTCGGCGGCGGTCGCGGACGCGGCGTCGCCGGGCGGCACCCAGTCCAGGTGGTGCTTGCGGGGGCGGCCCCAGGCCAGGTCGAAGACCTTGCCGTGGGTGGAGGTGGCGGCGTAGGCGACGGCCCACAGCACGATCTGGTTGAACAGGTACAGGTACAGCAGCAGGCCGACGGCGGCGGTGACGGCGACGTACGCGACGTTGTTCTCGGTGCGCGAGACGAAGTAGCGGCCGACGGAGTTGAGCAGCGTGATGCCGACGCCGACGATGCCGACGGCGGGCAGCAGCCGCTTGGGCGTCATGTGCACCCGGGGCAGCGTGGTCACCAGCGCGAACCCGATCATGGAGTTGACCAGGACGGTCAGCACGTAGGAGCCGACGGTCAGCAGTACCCACCAGTCGGAGAGCCGGTCCACCAGCCGCCCGAGCAGGTCGACGGCGGTGATGGAGACGCCCATCAGCAGGCCCAGCACGATCAGCATGCCCAGGTCGGTCAGGCGCAGCACCAGGAAGTTGCCCGGGTGCTGGTCCAGCCCCCAGATGGCGCGCTGCGAGGAGCGCCAGGCGTCGACCCAGCCGATCCCGGCCAGCACCAGGCTGACCAGGCCGACCCAACCGATGGACACGGCGGCGGTCTTGAGCTGGCTGGTGTCCATCGCCGGGAAGTAGTGCGACAGGAAGAGGTCGACGTCGGCGACCAGGTCCGGGTTGCCGGAGAAGACCTTGACCAGGACCGCGTACGCCACCATGGCCAGGGCGAAGGTGGCGAAGAAGGCGTAGTAGGCGATGGCCGCGGCGAGGCGGCCGGCCAGCACGTCGGCGTAGCGTTCCTTCATCCGCCACAGGTGGTCGAACGCGGCGGAGCGCTTGCGGGCCCACATCACGCAACCTTCATACCGGGCCGTGACCGAATCGGCCATCCGCTGTACGCGATCGAAGAACGCCACCACGCCCTCATCCTCCCGGATCTTCGCCACCCGCGTGCGGCAGACCCCCGCCCTCGCGCGGAGATAGGAAGGGCCCCTTCTACATCGCATTGCGATAAGAAGGGGCCCTTCCTTACTGCGAAGCCGTCAGGCGAGCAGCCAGAGCGTGGTGTCCGCCGGCAGCGTCCCCGGCGTAGGCACCGCCGAGCTCGTCAGCAGCGGCGTTCCCGAAAGCCCCAGCTCCGCCAGCGCGATCGGCCGGTCCGCGATGTTGGTGATCACGACGACGCCCGGGTCGCGGCGGAACGCCAGCACGCCCTCTGGGGCGTCGAGCCACTGCACCGTGCCGCCGCCCAGCGCGGGCAGCTCGCGGCGCAGCCGCAGCGCGGCGCGGTAGAAGTTCAGCGTCGAGTCGGGGTCGCTCTCCTGGGCCTCGGCGGTCAGGCTCTCCCACTTGGCGGGCTGGGGCAGCCACGGGGTGCCCTGACCGTCGGGGTTGAACCGGAAGCCCTCCTCGGCGGTGCCGCCCCACGGCAGCGGGACGCGGCAGCCGTCGCGGCTCTCGCCCGTACGCTTGAACGACGGGTCCTCGCGCAGCTCGTCGGGCAGGTCCAGCACCTCGTTGAGGCCCAGCTCCTCGCCGTTGTAGAGGTACGCCGAGCCGGGCAGGGCCAGCATCAGCAGCGTCGCGGCGCGGGCGCGGCGCAGGCCGACGCTGCCGTCGCCGTAGCGGGTGACGTGGCGGAACTTGTCGTGGTTGGACAGCACCCAGGTGGTGGGCGCGCCGACCAGGTCGGCCTCGGCAAGCGACTTGTCGATGATGGTACGGAACGACGCCGCGTCGAAGTCCGCCATCATGAAGTCGAAGTTGAACGCCTGGTGCAGCTCGTCGCGGCCGATGTAGCGGGCCAGCCGCTCCGGCGACTCCACCCACGCCTCGGCCACGGCCATCCGCCCGCCCGGGTACTCGTCCAGGATCGGCCGCCACTCGCGGTAGATGTCGTGCACGCCGTCCTGGTCGAAGTAGGGCAGCCGCTCGCTGCCGAGCATCTCGACCTGGCGCCCGCCGTCGTCGCTGGTCCGGCCGACCGAGGGCAGGCCCGCTTCCTTGATCATGCCGTGGGCGACGTCGATCCGGAAGCCGTCCACGCCCCGGTCCAGCCAGAACCGCAGCACGTCGCGGAACTCCGCGCGGACCTCCGGGTTCTCCCAGTTGAGGTCGGGCTGCTCGGGGGCGAACAGGTGCAGGTACCAGTGGCCGTCGGCGACCCGGGTCCAGGCGCGGCCGCCGAAGATGGACTCCCAGTCGTTGGGGGGCAGTTCGCCGTTCTCGCCGAGGCCCTCGCGGAACATGTACCGCTCGCGCTCGGGGGAGCCGGGGGCGGCCGCCAGCGCCTGCTGGAACCAGGCGTGCTGGTCGGAGGAGTGGTTGGGGACCAGGTCGACGATGACGCGGATGCCGAGCGCGTGCGCGTCGGCGGCCATCGCGTCGAAGTCGGCCAGAGTGCCGAAGCGGGGGTCGACGTCGCGGTAGTCGGCGACGTCGTAGCCGCCGTCGGCCAGCGGGGACGTGTAGAACGGGCTGAGCCAGATCGCGTCGATGCCCAGCTCGCGCAGGTACGGCAGCTTGCCCCGTACGCCCTGCAGATCACCGGTGCCGTCGCCGTCGCCGTCGGCGAAGCTGCGCGGGTACACCTGGTAGACGACGGCGTCACGCCACCAGTCGTCATTTGCCTGCGTGGTCACTGGCGTTCCTTTCCAGGGGTGCTGCGCATGAGCGGCTGCGCGAGGTGCGGTGTGGTGCTTCTCCACGGGTCGGCGGGGCCACGACGATGTGGCCCGGCACAGAATGACTAATGAAGGATGTCGCGCAAGCTACGCAAGAGTCAAGCAAGAGTTTTCAGAAAGTTTCAGCCGTCACGCTGGCCTCATGTCACCCGCTGTAGGCGGCGGTTGAGCCCCGAACGACCAGTTCCGGCCGGAAAATGTACTCCGAGTGGGGGGCCGGGTGTCCCTTGATCTCATCGACCAGTGCCCGGACGGCCGCCACGGCCATCGCCCGGACGGGCTGGCGCAGCGTGGTCATGGGCGGATCGGTGAACGCGATCAGGGGCGAGTCGTCGTAGCCGACCACGGAGACGTCGGTGGGCACCTGCAGGCCCCGCTGGCGCACGGCGCGGATCGCGCCCAGCGCCATCAGGTCCGAGCCGCAGACGAAGCCGGTCACGCCGCGGTCGAGCAGGCGGGAGGCGGCCGCGTCGCCGCCCTCCACGCCGAACAGCGACAGCGAGATCATCTCGTTGATCTGCGTGTCGGTCAGGCCGAGCAGGCGCCGCATGGCCGACCGGTAGCCCTCGATCTTCCGCTGCACGGGCAGGTAGCGGTCGGGGCCGGAGATCAGGCCGATCTTCTTGTGCCCGAGCGCGACCAGGTGGGACACGGCGAGCTCGCCGGCGGCGCGGTCGTCGCAGGAGATGAACGGGGCCTCGATGCCCTCGGCATACCCGTTGACCAGCACGATCGGCAGGGGGCGCGCGATCAGCTTGCGGTAGCGCTCGGGGTCGCTGGTGGAGTCGGCGTGCAGGCCGGAGACGAAGACGATGCCGCTGACCTGGCGGTCGAGCAGCATCTCGACGTATTCGTCCTCGGTGACGCCGCCGGGGGTCTGGGTGCACAGGACGGGGGTGAAGCCCTGCTGGGCCAGGGTCGTCTCGATGATCTGGGCGAACGCCGGGAAGATCGGGTTGTCCAGCTCGGGGACGACCAGGCCGACCAGGCCCGCGCTACGTTTGCGCAGGCGAGCGGGCCTTTCGTAGCCCAGCACGTCGAGTGCGGTCAGCACGGCCTGCCGGGTGTCGGCGGAGACGCCGGGCCGGTCGTTCAGCACCCGGGAGACGGTGGCTTCGCTCACCTCCGCCTGCTGGGCGATGTCAGAGAGTCGTGCGCGCATGGCGGCACTCTAACGCAGGAGAGCGTGATCTGGAGAGTCCCGAACTGAAAGGACTTCCAATCGCTGCAAAGACTTGCTAACCTCCCGGCAACAAACTTCATACCAGCAAGCATGACCCCGGCAACGGGGTGCTGTCGTACGTCAGCGGTTCTGGAAGATCTTCCAGCGCGGCGTATCGCGGCTGGCACCACCCCCCGCCCGTGTGACGAACCTGTCGCGCGGGCGCTGACTACCCAGACATTCCCCCAAGGAGCGCACATGCGTCGCACCGCCCGCGGGATCGCTGTCGTCGCCACCGCCGTTCTCGCCCTCGCGGCGGCGGCGTGCGGCAAGGACACGCCCGAGGCCCCGAAGAACAACCCCGCGGACCTCAAGGCCGACCTGACGTGGTGGGACACGTCGGACCCGGCGAACGAGGGCCCGGCGTTCAAGGAGCTGATCGCCAAGTTCAACACGACCTACCCGAACGTCAAGATCAACTACCAGTCGGTCCCGTTCGGTGAGGCCCAGAACAAGTTCAAGACGGCCGCCGCGGCCAAGAGCGGCGCCCCGGACATCCTGCGCGCCGAGGTGGCGTGGGTGCCCGAGTTCGCCTCCCTGGGCTACCTGTACAACCTCGACGGCTCCGCGCTGCTCGCCGACGAGTCGGACTTCTTCCCGACCCCGATGAGCTCGAACAAGTTCGACGGCAAGACCTTCGGCGTCCCGCAGGTCACCGACTCGCTCGCGCTGCTGTACAACAAGAAGATCTTCACCGACGCGGGTATCGCCGAGGCCCCCAAGACCTGGGCCGACGTGAAGACCGCCGCCGCGGCGATCAAGGCCAAGACCGGCAAGGACGGCCTGTTCATCAACCCGGGCGGCTACTTCCTGCTGCCCTTCATCTACGGCGAGGGCGGCGACCTGGTCGACACCGCCGGCAAGAAGATCGTCGTCAACTCGGCTGAGAACGTGGCCGGCATCAAGGTGGCGCAGGACCTGGTGAAGTCCGGTGCCGCGGTCAAGCCCCCGGCGGCCGACGGCTACGGAACCATGATGACCCTGTTCAAGGAGCAGAAGGTCGCCATGATCATCAACGGGCCGTGGGAGGTCAACAACGTCCGCAGCGCCACCACCTTCGGCGGCATCGAGAACCTGGGCATCGCCCCGGTCCCGGCCGGCTCGAAGAAGGCCGGCGCGCCGGTCGGCGGCCACAACTACGTGCTGTACTCCGGCATGTCGCAGGACAAGGCCGCCGCGGCGGTCGAGTTCGTCAAGTTCATGTCCTCGGCTGAGTCGCAGGCCTTCCTGGCCGACAAGCTGGGCGTGCTGCCGACCCGCAAGTCGGCGTACGAGATCGCCTCGGTCAAGTCGAACCCGATCATCTCGGCCTTCGGCCCGGTCATCGCGACCGCCTCGGCCCGCCCGTGGATCCCGGAGGGCGGCCAGTTCTTCGGCCCGCTCGACGCCATGGCGACCGAGACCCTGATCCAGGGCAAGGACGCGAAGACCTCGCTCGACGCGGTCGCCCAGAAGTACCTCAACGAGGTCGTGAAGAACTACACGCTCTCCTGATGGAACGCGGCGGCCGACCCGACGGGGTCGGCCGCCGCCCCCGCTCCTACGCAGCATCTCCACCCCCGAAATCCGGAGCCCTCCGTGAGCACAGTGACGGCGACACCGCCCACCACGACCAGCCCGGCCTCCCGCAGCCACCGCCCCGCCAAGCGACCCTCCTGGCTGCGCCGCAGCTGGGACCGGCACTGGTACGCCTGGGCGATGGTCGCGCCGGTGGTCGTGGTCCTCAGCGTGCTGATCATCTACCCGCTGGTGCGCGGGGTGTTCCTCTCCTTCACCAACCTGACCGAGGCCAACCAGCTGGCCGAGATCTGCACCAAGTCGATCACCGGCTCGGAGAGCTGCAAGGCCAACCCCGAGGCCTGGCACATGGTCGGGTTCGACAACTACGTGGACGTGCTGTCGGGCAAGGTCGGCCAGTTCTGGCAGTGGCTCGGCGTCACGCTGATCTGGACCATCGGCTGCGTGGTGTTCCACTACACCATCGGCCTGGGCCTGGCCGTGATGCTCAACCGGCCGATGTGGGGCCGCGGCGTCTACCGGGTGCTGCTGATCCTGCCGTGGGCGGTGCCGGCGTTCGTCTCCGCGTTCGCCTGGAAGTTCATGTTCAACGAGAAGTTCGGCCTGTTCAACGCGCTGCTGACCAAGGTCGGGCTGGACCCGGTCGAGTGGTTCTCCGACTGGAAGACCTCGCTGCTCACGGCGATCCTCACCAACATCTGGCTCGGCGTGCCGTTCATGATGGTGGCCCTGCTCGGCGGCATGCAGACCATCCCCACCGAGCAGTACGAGGCCGCCGAGATCGACGGCGCCAGCCCGTGGCAGCGCTTCGTCAGCATCACCCTGCCCGGCCTGCGCTCGGTCAGCATGACCGTGATCCTGCTGGGCACCATCTGGACCTTCAACATGTTCCCGGTGATCTTCCTGGTCACCCAGGGCCAGCCCGCGGGGCAGACCGAGATCCTGGTGACCGGCTCGTTCCGGGCCGCCTTCGAGGGCATCCGCAACTACTCGCTGGCCTCGACGTACGGCGTGCTGATCCTCTCGATCCTGCTCGTCTTCTCCGTGTTCTACCGGCGCATGCTGCGCAAGCAGGGTGAGGTGTGGTGACCGTGTCCGAGACTGGTACTTCGACGCTGCGCGAGGCGACGATCCACCGCATGCCGTCGGCGGCCGTGCGGAACAACCGCCCCCGCAGCAAGCGCAAGCCGCTGGCCTCGCTCGGGCTGCACGGCACGCTGGTGCTGGCCTCGCTGATCGCGATCTTCCCGATCGTGTGGGTGCTGGCCGCGTCGTTCAAGCCCAAGGAGTGGATCCAGAGCACCGAGCTGACGCTGGTCAAGGAGCCCACCCTGGCCAACTACGACTACGTGCTCACCCAGACCAACTTCCCGTCCTGGGTGTTCAACTCGGTACTGGTGGCGGCCTGCACGATGTTCTTCGGCATCCTGATGTCGGCCACCGCCGGGTACGCGCTGTCGCGGTTCAACTTCCCCGGCCGCCGCCAGTTGATGCTGGTCTTCCTGGTGACGCAGATGTTCCCGGTGGCGATCCTGATCGTGCCGATCTACCAGATCATGGCGACGTTCGGGCTGATCAACACCCACGCGTCGCTGATCATCGCGTACCTGACCATCGCCGTGCCGTTCTGCGCCTGGATGCTCAAGGGCTACTTCGACTCGATCCCCACCTCGCTGGACGAGGCGGCCTCGATCGACGGGTGCGGGCCGTTCATGACGTTCTGGAAGGTGATCATGCCGCTGGCCCGGCCGGGCATCGCGGTCACCGCCTTCTACACCTTCCTCACCGCGTGGGGCGAGCTCGCGTACGCGTCGGCGTTCATCCAGACCGACGACCGGTTCACCCTGTCGTACGGCATGCGCCAGTTCGTGCCGCAGTTCAACCCGCAGTGGGAGTACCTCACCGCGGCCGCGGTGCTCGTCACCGTTCCCGCCGCGGTCGTTTTCCTCTATGTGCAGCGGCACCTGGTCTCCGGCCTCACCGCCGGTGGGACCAAGGGCTGAGCGCGGACACCCAGTAGGAGGGAGAGGCCGGATGACGTTGGCGAACCAGCCGCACCACGACGGGTCCGGCCTCTACGTGTCCCACCCGGAGCCCGTGCTCGGCGACACCGTCACGGTGTGGGTACGGGTGCCCGCGGCGGCCGAGGTCGGCGCGGTGCAGGTGCGGGCGACGTTCGACCGGGAACCGGTCGTGTACGCGGCCGAGGTCGACCCCGACCGCACCGGCGCCTGCCTCGGCGGCTACGGCCCCACCGACGTGTGGTGGCGCGTCAGCCTGCGGGCGCGCAACGGCGTCACCAACTACCGGTTCCGGCTCACCCCGGCGGCCGGGGCGCCGTACTGGCTGACCTCGGCGGGCGTGGTCGAGCACGAGGTCACCGACGACACCGACTTCAGGCTCGTGTCGTACGAGCCGCCGCCCGCGTGGGCGGCCCGGTCCGTGGTGTACCAGATCTTCCCCGACCGCTTCGCCCGCTCCGCGGCGGCCGGGCCGATGGACCCCGGCACGCTGCCCGACTGGGCCCTGCCCGCCGACTGGGACCGCGACGAGGCCCAGGGCACCGGACCCGGCACCGCCGAGCAGTTCTACGGCGGCGACCTCGACGGCATCACCGAGCACCTGGACCACATCCGGTCCGTCGGCGCCGACACCGTCTACCTCACCCCGATCTTCCCCGGCCGCTCCAACCACCGGTACGACGCCTCGACCTTCGACGCCGTCGACCCGCTGCTCGGCGGCGACGACGCGCTGGCCCGGCTCGCCAAGTCGGTGCACGAGCGCGGCATGCGGCTGCTCGGCGACATCACCACCAACCACACCGGCGCAGCGCACGAGTGGTTCCGGGCCGCCCTGGCCGACCCCGCCGCCCCCGAGCGCGGCATGTACTACTTCCACTCCGACCAGCCGCTGCCCGACCACGGGTACGAGTCGTTCTGGGACGAGCCCCGGCTGCCCAAGCTCGACTGGTCCAGCCCGCTCGTGCGCGACCGGATGGCGGCGGTACTCCGGCGCTGGCTGGAGCACTTCGACGGGTGGCGGGTCGACGTCGCCCACCAGACCGGCCGCCGCGCCGGGCAGGACGACGGCCACGACGTGGCCCGGACCCTGCGCGCCGCGCTGCCCGCCGACGCGGTGCTGCTCGCCGAGTACACCCACGACCCCACCGCGGACATGGACCGCGACGGCTGGCACGGGACCATGAACTACCTCGGCTTCACCCGGCCCGTGTGGACCTGGCTGCGCGGCGGCGACACCGAACTGACCGCGTTCTTCGACATGCCGGGCGACGTGCCGCGACGACCCGGGACCGCCGCGTACGCCACGATGCGCGCCTTCGCGGGCCGGGTCTCCTGGCGCACCCTGCTCAACTCCTGGACCATCGTCGACTCGCACGACACCCCGCGCATCCGGACCATCACCGGCTCGCGGGACCGGCACCTGGTCGCGGTCGGGCTGCTGGCCACCTACCCCGGCGTGCCCATGCTGTACGCGGGCAGCGAATTCGGCCTCACCGGCTGGAACGGCGAGAACGCGCGCACCCCGATGCCGTGGCGGCGGCCCGACGACCGCGACGAGCCGACGCTCGCGGCGTACCGGCAGCTCATGGGGCTACGCGCCGCCGAGGCCGCGCTGCGCGACGGCGGCCTGCGCTGGCTGCACGCCGACGCCGACACCCTCGTCTACCTCCGCGAGACCGAAGCCGAGTCACTACTGGTCGCGGCCCGCCGCGACCCGGGTGACCCGGTGCCGCTCCCGCTCGAACTCACCCCCGGCACCACCCTGCCCCCGCTGTACGGCCCGACCGAGCTCACGGTCGACGCCGACGGTGCGGTCACCCTGCCCGGCGACGGACCCGGCTTCGGGGTCTGGCGCCTGGCCTGATCAACCTGGCATGATCCATAACCGCATGATCGGCCGCCACCCCACCCCGGCCGACATGCCCGCAGCAGGCGGTGGTGGCGCGCGGTTCGACCCCGTGTGCCACCACTAGCCGTAATATGGCGCCCGCCTTCGCGGGCGCGGCACGCTCGCCTTTCAGGCGGCGTCTTCCCTCGTCGCTGCCGAGCCTTCGGCTCGGTCACGCTCCTCAGTTCAGACGCCGCCGGCGAGCTGTAATTCTGGCGCCCGCCTTCGCGGACGCGGCACGCTCGCCTTCCAGGCGGCGTCTTCCCTCGTCGCTGCCGAGCCTCCGGCTCGGTCACGCTCCTCAGTCCAGACGCCGCCGGCGAGCGTGCGGTCGGTGGTTGCGGCGCTTCGAGACGGGCGGAGAGGTTCGGATCGGGTCGGGAGTGGCCGCTGGCGGCGATCTTGATGGCTCTGGCTGCGGCGTGATCGTCGTGGTGGGTCGTAATCTGGGGTTCGGCCTCTGGCGGCACCCGGAAAGTGACCTCGGGTCGCGATCTTCGAGGGCCTGTCGGTCATGATTGGCGTCGCGGGTCGGAAGGTCGGCTGAAACGGGCTGTTCTGACCACTGGGGGCGATCTTGAGGGCGCTGGCTGTGGCGTGATCGTCGTGGGGGTCGGAATATGGGGTTCGGCCTCTGGTGGGGCCCGGAGACTGACCTCGGGTCGCGATCTTCGGGGCTTGTGTGGTCATGATCGGTGTCGCGGGTCAGAAGGTGGGCTGAGATGGGCCGTTCTTACCGCTCATGGCGATCTTGACCACCGCCCCACGCCGCGAAGCGGGTCAGGCAGATGCGACGGGCGGTCGGAGGTCCGGCGGACACAGCCCCACCGGCCAGTCGGCGGCACTGGCCCTCCACCCCCCGCACGCTCGCCGGCGGCGTCTGGACTGAGGAGCGTGACCGAGCCGAAGGCCCAGCAGCGACGAGGGAAGACGCCGCCTGAAAGGCGAGCGTGCCGCGCCCGCCGAAGGCGGGCGCCAGCAATACAGCGTGTTGCTTGATCGACGGTGGCGGGGGGTGCCTACGCTGGCGCGGTGCCCAAGCCGCCGCTACGTCCTGATGAGCTGACCCGCCGGATCTTCCGGGGGGCTGATGCGGTCCGTTCGGGGCTGCTCACGCCGGCGCAGTTGCGCAGCACCGCGTGGCAGCCGCTGTTCCGGGGGGTGTACGCCGACCGGGCGCTCACCATCACGCACCGCCTGCGCTGCCTCGCCGTGGTCGACTTCCTGCTGCCCGAGGACGGGGTCATCGCGGGCCGCTCCGCGGCGAGCCTGTACGGGGCGCCGTACGAGGCGGAGGGGCCGGTGGAGGTGTTGACCGCGGGCCGGTTCGGGCCGATGGCGGGGCTGCTGGTGCACCGGGGGGCGGTGCCGGATAAGGACATCACCCGGCGTACCGACGGGATCCGGGTGACCACGCCGCAGCGCACCTGCTGGGACCTGGCCCGCTGGCTCGACCTGCCCGACGCGGTGGCGCTGATGGACGTGCTGACGACGCGGCGGGTGGTGAGCTCGGGCGCGCTGGTGGAGTACGCCAATGCCCGGATCGGCACGCCGGGGTGGAACCGGCTGCTGAAGGCGGCGAAGCTGACCGATCCGGCGTCGCGTTCGCCGTTGGAGAGCCGACTGCGGGTCAGGCTCGCGCTGGCGAACCTGCCCGCGCCGGTGCTGCACTACGTGGTCGAGACCGGGGACGGCCCGGCGCCCTCGCTGGAGCTGGCCTGGCCGCAGCAGCGGGTCGGGATCGTCTGCGAGCCGGATGAGGCGCAGCGGCGGCCGCGGGTGCCGGTGCCTGACGACGCGGGGTGGACGGTGCTGACCGTGACGGCGGCGCGGCTGGCGGAGGAGTTCGACGAGCTCGTCGCCGAGCTGCGCGCGGCCCTACGCGGCCGCCGCCGGTGACCGGCCCGCGCCCGCACCGCCGTTCGCTCCGCGCCCGCGCTTCGCGACTTGATCATGCAAGTTCGGGGAAAGTGCCGGAATCAACGGCCGCATTCGTGCACTTTCCCCGAAACTGCACGACGCCCCGACAGCGGGACGGCGCACCCGACAGCGGGGCGGCGCGTCGATGACGCGGGCGCCGGCAGGCGCCCGCGTCATCGACGGGTCAGTGCCAGAAGACGGCCACGCCGGCGTTGACCAGGGTCAGGCCGATGATGGCGAAGAAGTGGCCGGGGTTGACGCTCTCGCGCTTCTTCACGAACGGCACGATGACCATGATGAAGATCAGCAGCGCGATGACGCCCTTGACGGCGAGCTTGGTCGGGTCGGGCTGGACCTCGCGGCCCAGTGGCGCGCTGAGCGCGATGCCCGACAGCAGCTGGATGCTCGCGCCCCAGACCATGACGGAGTTGACGCGGATCTTGCCGGACAGGTACTGGACCACCGCGCCGCCCAGCAGCAGGGCGAAGCCGACGAGGTGCACGTACCGCAGAATCAGACGAAGAGCCTCCACGAACGCTGAGGGTACGCCAGCGGCGTGCTGAGCCGTCAGCCAGGAGCGCCGGCGGGAAACGCCTCGTTCATGACCGCGTGTCTGGTTCCCATGCGCCCTGGTCGAAGCATTTTCGTGATTCTTTACACGTCGAGGTCACGCGGGGGTAACGAGCGGTCAACAACCCTGCACGATTGTCGTTCGAACGGCGGCGTGACAGGTACGTTGCCAGACGAGGTTCACCGTGCCGTCGCCTGGGATCCGGGTGTTCGTTCGTCGCGCGGTGTCTTTATGGGAGAGGAGACCGTCTTGCGCCCTGTGCGTGGGATGAAGATTGTCGCGCTCGTCGCCGCGGCCGGCCTGGCTCTGGCCGCCGCCGCGTGCAGCAAGCCGACTGAGGAGCCGAACGCCGGCTCCACGTCCGCGGCTGCCGCCAAGTTCGCCGCCTGCATGGTGACCGACACCGGCGGCATCGACGACCACTCGTTCAACGCCTCGTCGTGGGCGGGTATGCAGGCTGCGGAGAGCGCCAACCCGGCGATCAAGGCTGGCTACACCCCGTCGACCACCATGGCCGACTACGACCCGAACCTGACCCAGTCGGTCACCAAGGGCTGCCAGTACGTGCAGGCCGTCGGTGGTCTGATGGGCGACGCCACCAAGAAGGTCGCCACCGCGAACCCGAAGGTGCAGTTCGCCATCGTCGACGCCGGCAACCAGGGCCTGGCCAACGTCTACCCGATCCAGTTCGAGACCCAGCAGGCGGCGTACCTCGCCGGCTACCTGGCCGCGGGCTACTCGAAGTCGGGCAAGGTGGGCACCTACGGCGGCATGAAGATCCCGCCGGTGACCATCTTCATGGACGGCTTCGCCGACGGTGTGGCCGCGTACAACAAGGCCAAGGGCAAGAACGTCCAGCTGCTGGGCTGGGACAAGGCCAAGCAGGACGGCCTGTTCGCCGACGACTTCGTGAGCCAGGAGAAGGGCAAGCAGAAGTCGGACACGCTGGCCGCCCAGGGCGCCGACGTGATCTTCCCGGTCGCCGGTGGCGCGGGCCTCGGCACCGCCGCCAACGCGGGCAGCAAGTACGTCGTGATCTGGGTCGACGCCGACGGCTTCGAGACCACCAAGTACGGCTCGGTCATGCTGACCACCGTCGTGAAGAACTCCAAGGACGGCGTCAAGGACGCGCTGGCCAAGTCGGCTGCCACCCCGGGCACCCTGCTGACCGGCGGCTTCCTGGGCACCCTGGAGAACAACGGTGTCTCGCTGGCCCCGTACCACGACTTCGACAGCAAGATCGACCCGGCCCTGAAGGCCGAGATCGACAAGCTGAAGGCCGACATCATCGCGGGCACCATCAAGGTGGAGTCCCCGGCCCAGCCGAAGTGACACCCGGCCGCAGCGCCCGGTGAGATCATCGCCGTAGCGGGCGGCCACCCCTGCACGACAGATCCGGCCGCCGCCTGAACCGCCGAGAGGCGGAGCGGGTGGCGGCCGGATCATTCCCTTCACACCGCCGAAGGGGGAAGTGGACCACCCCCGCCGGCGCCCACATAATGAGCGGGCACTCGCGCCGGGGTGCTTGGACTTTCGGAGGTCGGAGCTGAGACTCGAACTGCGCGGCATCACCAAGCGCTTCGGTGACCTCGTCGCTAACGACAACATCAGCCTCACCGTGGAGCCCGGCGAGATCCACGCCCTGCTCGGCGAGAACGGTGCGGGCAAGTCCACCCTGATGAACGTGCTGTACGGACTGCTGCAGCCGGACGAGGGCGAGATCCTCGTCGACGGCGCACCCGTACGCATCAAGGGGCCGGGCGACGCCATCAAGGTCGGCATCGGCATGGTGCACCAGCACTTCATGCTGGTCCCCGTCTTCTCCGTCGCGGAGAACATCATGCTGGGCACCGAGCCGGTCAAGGGCGGCCTGATCGACCGCCACAAGGCGGCCTACCTCGTCCGCGAGGTCTCCCAGCGGTACGGGCTGCCGCTCGACCCGGACGCGATCATCGAGGACCTGCCCATCGGCATCCAGCAGCGCGTCGAGATCGTCAAGGCGCTGACCCGCGAGGTCGACCTGCTCATCCTCGACGAGCCGACCGCGGTGCTCACCCCGCAGGAGACCGACGAGCTGCTGCAGGTCATGCGCGGCCTGAAGGCGGCGGGCAAGTCGATCGTGTTCATCACGCACAAGCTGCGCGAGGTCAAGGCGGTGGCCGACCGGATCACCGTGATCCGCCGCGGCCGGACCGTCGGCACGGCCGAGCCCACCGCGCCGGAGTCGGAGCTGGCCGAGCTGATGGTCGGCCGCAGCGTGGTGCTGGAGGTGCCGAAGGAGGAGGCGACCGTCGGGGCTCCCGTACTGGAGATCTCCGGCCTGGTCGTCGCCGACGCCCGCAACCACCGCGCCGTCGACGGCGTCGAGCTGGTGGTGCGCGGCGGCGAGGTGCTGGGCATCGCGGGCGTGCAGGGCAACGGGCAGTCCGAGCTGATCGAGGCGGTCATGGGGCTGCGCCCCGCGCTGGCGGGCACGGTGACCCTGGAGGGCCAGGACATCACCGGCCGGCGGCCGCGTGAGGTGCTGGCCGCGGGCGTCGGCTACGTGCCCGAGGACCGCAGCGTGGACGGCCTGGTCAAGGAGTTCTCCGTGGCGGAGAACCTGGTGCTGGACCTGTACCGCCAGGCGCCGTACGGCGGCCGGTTCGCCCTCGACCTCGACGCGATCGACGCGTCGGCGCAGCAGAAGATCGCCGAGTTCGACGTGCGCACCCAGTCGGCCGAGCACCCGGTGGGTTCGCTGTCGGGCGGCAACCAGCAGAAGGTGATCGTCGCCCGGGAGATGTCGCGGCCGCTGAAGCTGCTGATCGCGGCGCAGCCGACCCGCGGCGTGGACGTGGGCTCGATCGAGTTCATCCACGCGCGGATCGTGGCCGAGCGGGACCGGGGCGCGGGCGTGCTGGTGGTCTCCAGCGAGCTCGACGAGGTGGTGGCCCTGTCGGACCGGATCGCCGTGATGTACCGCGGCCGGGTGCTGGCCGTGGTCTCGCCGGACACGCCGCGCGAGACCCTGGGCCTGCTGATGGCCGGCATCGACCCCAGCTCACCCACCCCCGGCGCAGAGGTGACCGCATGACATCGCACGAACCGATCGAGTCGGCCGGGCCGGTCGGCGCGGAGCCCCAGGCGACCGCCAGCTCGCCGGACAAGAGCCCGTCGGTGGAGAAGCCGCCGTTCGACCAGTACGCGGTGCGGGCCGGCGAGCCGGCGGTGGGCCACCGCCGCGCGCCCGAACCGGCCCGGCGCTCGTTCGGGCAGGTGCTGCGCGAGGAGCTGTGGGCCGACAACAACGTGACGGTGACGATCCTGGCGATCGTGCTGGCGCTGTTCTGCGGCGGCATCCTCATGATCATCGGTAACGCCGAGCTGCGCGAGCAGTGGAGCTACTTCTTCTACCAGCCCGGCAAGACGCTCGCCGAGAGCTGGGACTTCGTCAGCACCGCGTACGGCGACATGTTCAAGGGCTCGGTCGTCAACCCCGACACCGCCAACCGCTGGTACTGGGACATGGCGCCCTGGCAGCAGGTGTTCTACCCGATCACCGAGACGCTGACGTACGCCGCGCCGCTGATCTTCACGGGGCTCGCGGTGGCGGTGCCGTTCCGGGCGGGCCTGTTCAACATCGGCGGCCAGGGCCAGGCGATCATGGGCGCGATCGGCGGCGGCACCGTCGGCCTGGCGCTGTCGACCACCCCGTGGCTGCAGGTGCCGCTCGGCCTGATCGCCGGTGCCCTGCTCGGCGGCCTCTACGGCTACCTCGTCGGCATCCTCAAGGCGCGCACCGGCGCGCACGAGGTGATCCTGACGATCATGCTGAACTACATCGCGGCGCTCTTCCTGGGCTGGTACATCCTCCAGGAGGGGATCAAGGACCCGAACCGCCCGGACGCGATCAGCAAGCCCATCGCCGCCTCCGGCTACCTGCCCAAGCTGATCCCCGACCCGCTGCTGCGGGCCAACCTGGGCATCATCCTGGCCGTGCTGGCCGCGGCCGGGGTGGCCTGGCTGCTCAAGCGGAGCCGGTTCGGCTTCGAGCTGCGCGCGGTCGGCCACAACCCGAGCGCGGCCGCCACCGCGGGCATCGGCGTCGGCACCACGCTGGCGCTGACCATGGCCCTGGCGGGTGCGCTGGCCGGCCTGGGCGGCACCTCCGTCGCGCTGGGCACCGCCCCCGCGCTCACCGGCGACATGCTCGGCCAGATCGGCTTCAACGGCATCCTGGTCGCGCTGCTGGGCCGGGTGCGGCCGTGGGGCGTGGTCGGTGCGGGCCTGCTGTTCGGCGCGCTGCAGGCGGGTGGCAACACCATGCAGAACTTCAGCGGTGTATCGCAGGAGCTGGTCGTCGTCATCCAGGCGCTGATCGTGCTCTTCGTCGCGGCCCCCGCGCTGGTGAAGACGATCTACCGACTCCGCAGGTCGCCGGCTGCCGCCGCGCAGGCCATGGTCGCGAAGGGCTGACATGACGACCTCCGTTCTGGACGCCGAGCTGGCGGTGCCGACGGGTTACTGGACCCGGGCCCGCAAGACCGGCGCGGTGATGACCGGCCTCGGCCTGCTCGCCACGATCGTGTTCGGCCTGCTGGCCACCGGCGAGGCGGCCCGCTTCGCCTACGGCGAGACGGTCGACGGCAAGGGCATCGACATCCCCGGCAACGTCGGGGCGATCCTGTTCGGCCTGATCGCGGTCGCGGCGGGGGTCGCCCTGCTGGTCACCGGCCGCCACTTCGGCCTGCTGGTCGGCACGGCGCTGCTGGCCTTCATCGTCTCCGCGCTGTGCTGGCAGATGTCGGTCTCGCCGGTGTCGCACATCATGCCGCTGGGCTCGGTCGCGGCGATCACGTTCACGGCGGCCATCCCGTTCATCTTCGGCTCGCTGGGCGGCGTGCTGTGCGAGCGGACCGGCGTGGTCAACGTCGCGATCGAGGGCCAGCTGCTCACCGGAGCCTTCTTCGGCTCGCTGTTCGGCACGGTGACCGGCAGCTTCTGGCTGGGCCTGGTCGCGGCGATGGTCGGCGGCGCGCTGCTGTCGGCGATCCTGGCCGTCTTCGCCATCCGGTACCTGGTGGACCAGGTCGTGGTCGGCATCGTGCTGAACGTGTTCGCGGGCGGCCTGACCGCCTTCTTCTACGAGCAGGTCATGCGGCCCGACACGGATGCGTACAACTTCCCCGAGCGGGTGCCGACCTGGCCGGTCCCGGGGCTGTCGGAGATCCCCGTGCTCGGACCGGCGCTGTTCAACGGCACGATCTTCAGCTACGGCTCGCTGATCGCGGTGGCCGTGGTGACGCTGACGCTGTTCCGCACCCGCTGGGGCCTGCGGACCCGCGCGGTCGGCGAGCACCCGGCGGCCGCCGACACGGTCGGCATCCGGGTGCTGGGGCTGCGCTACCTCAACGTGCTGATCGCGGGTGCGGTGGCCGGGTTCGGCGGGGCGTACTTCTCGCTGCAGTCGACCACGGGGTTCAGCAAGTACATGGTGAGCGGGGCGGGCTTCATCGCGCTGGCGGCCATGATCTTCGGGCGCTGGAACCCGGTCGGGGCGCTGCTGGCCTCGCTGTTCTTCGGCTTCTTCGGGGCGCTGACGTCGTTCCTGATCGGCATCAGCAGCCCCATCCCGAGCCAGTTCCTGAACATGCTGCCGTACGTGGCCACCATCTTCGCGGTGACCGGGCTGGTGGGCCGCGTGCGCGCCCCTGCCGCCGACGGCAAACCCTACGTCAAGGGCTGACGCCCATCGTTAGCCCAGAGGAGTAAGGAAGGGACCCTTCTTATCGTTCTCCGATGTAGAAGGGCCCCTTCTTAACCCTGCGGAAGGGGGTTGCGGGTGATGGAGATCGACTGGGACGGGCTGCGGGCGGCCGCGGTGGCGGTGATGCACCGGGCGTACGCGCCGTACTCGAAGTTCCCGGTGGGGGCGGCGGGGCTGGTAGACGACGGCCGGGTCGTGGTCGGCTGCAACGTCGAGAACGCGGCGTACGGCGTGGTGCTGTGCGCCGAGTGCGGCATGGTGTCGCAGCTGCACGCGACCGGGGGCGGCCGGCTGGTCGCGATGGCGTGCGTCAACGGCGACGGCGATCCGCTGCTGCCGTGCGGGCGCTGCCGCCAGCTGCTGTGGGAGCAGGGCGGCCCGCGCATGCTGATCGACGCCGAGGGCGGCCCGGTGACCATGGCGGAACTGCTGCCGCGCGGCTTCGGGCCGGCGGAGCTGGCCGCCGTACACGGAATCGAATGAGGTTTTCTGCATGAGTGGCTTCGCGGCCGTGGACGTGATCCGGGCCAAGCGCGACGGCGGGGTGCTGACCGACGCGCAGATCGACTGGGTCGTGGACGCGTACACACGCGGGCATGTCGCCGACGAGCAGATGTCGGCGCTGGCCATGGCGATCCTGCTGCGCGGCATGACCGACGCCGAGATCGCCCGCTGGACGGCGGCGATGATCGCCTCGGGCGAGCGGCTGGACCTGTCCCGGGTGTCCCGGCCGACCGTGGACAAGCACTCCACCGGCGGCGTCGGTGACAAGATCACGCTGCCGCTGACGCCGCTGGTCGCCGCGTGCGGCGCGGCGGTGCCGCAGCTGTCCGGGCGGGGCCTGGGCCACACCGGCGGCACGCTGGACAAGCTGGAGTCGATCCCGGGCTGGCGCGCGGCGCTGAGCAACGAGGAGTTCCTGTCCCAGCTCGAAGCCGTCGGTGCGGTCATCTGCCAGGCGGGCGAGGGGCTGGCCCCGGCCGACCGCAAGCTGTACGCGCTGCGCGACGTCACCGGCACCGTCGAGGCCATCCCGCTGATCGCCAGCTCGATCATGAGCAAGAAGATCGCCGAGGGTACGGGTGCGCTGGTGCTCGACGTCAAGGTCGGCACCGGCGCGTTCATGAAGTCCGTAGACGACGCCCGCGAGCTGGCCCGGACCATGGTCGAACTGGGCCGCGCCTCCGGCGTCGACACGGTCGCGCTGCTCACCGACATGAACGTGCCGCTGGGCCTGGCGATCGGCAACGCGGTCGAGGTGCAGGAGTCGCTGGACGTGCTGGCCGGCGGCGGCCCCGCCGACGTGGTCGAGCTGACCCTGGCGCTGGCCCGGGAGATGCTGGACGCGGTCGGGCTGTCCGACGTCGACCCGGCCGATGCGCTGCACGACGGCCGGGCCATGGACTCGTGGCGCGCGATGATCCGGGCCCAGGGCGGCGACCCCGGCGCGCCCCTGCCGGTGGCCAGGGAGGTCGAACTGGTGCGCGCCGAGGTGACGGGCACGGTGTCGTACATCGACGCGATGGGCATCGGCCTGGCCGCCTGGCGCCTGGGCGCGGGCCGCGCCCGCAAGGAGGACCCGGTCAGTGCCGCCGCGGGCGTGGTGCTGCACCGCCGCCCCGGCGACAAGGTGCGCCCCGGCGACGTGCTGTACGAGCTGCGCGCCGACGACCCGGCCCGCATCCCGGCCGCCCTGGCCGAGGCCGAGCGGTCGTTCACCATCGCCGACGGCCCGGCCGCGACCCGTCCGCTGATCATCGACCGGATCGGCTGACCGTGGCCGTCCCCGCACCCGATCCGCTCGCGGTGCGCGCCGCCAGCTTCCAGGAGCTGCACCGGCTCGGCGTGCCGTGCCCACCCGATACGTTCCCGCTGGTCTGGGAGCCGGAGGACCAGGTCGAGCTGCGCCCCACCGGCGAGCTGGAGGCCCGCGCCGCGATCCTGCACGTGGTGCTGGAGCGCTGCTTCGGCATGCCCGGCCAGGCGGCGGTCACCTGGCTCGACGAGAACAAGCTGCTGCCCGACGTGACCCAGCCGGAGTGGGACTGGATCACCGAGGAGATCGGCGACCGGCAGTCGTTCGCGCTGCACCTGGACGCGCTGGCGGGGCTGGCCTGGACGCTGGGCGTCATCAAGGCGCTCGACCCGCTGCTGCCCCCGGTCCGGCTGATGGAGGCCTTCCCGGACCTGCTGGGCGGGGAGAGCTTCGAGCAGTGGCGCGCGCGTACGCTGGCCGCGCCGCGCGACCCCACCGTGGTCGCCGCGGCGCTGGACCTGCACTACTGCCTGGACTGGTCGTTCCAGCAGCTGGAGGCGGCCGGGCAGCCGGTGCCCGGCGAGCTGAACGCCAACGCGATCGGGCAGCGGCGCTGGGCGCTGGAGTGGGCGGTGGTCTTCACCGGCGAGTTCCACGACCCGCCGGGCGGCTGGGAAGAGGTCGACCTGTCCACGTAGACAGGAAGACGCCGGCGGTGACCTCCATGCGGTCGGGCAGCTGCCCGCCGAGTCCGCTGAGGTCGACGTGGTGGGCGCTGGGGCCCATGCCGACGAGGTCCAGCGCCTGCTCGCGGCTGAGGTCCATGGTCCAGCGGACCGTGCGCGCGCCCGTCTGCCGGAACTGCGGCAGCGAGGCGGGCAGCCGCCGCTCCTTGGCCTCGTCGACCTTCAGCAGCGGCAGCGCCGCGCGCAATTCGCCCAGGTGGTCGCCGGTCGGGGTGGCCACCAGCAGCAGTCCGCCGTCGCCCAGGACGCGCCGCATCTCGTCGCCGTTGCGCGGCGCGAACACGTTCAGGACGAGGTCGGCGCACCCGTCCGCCAGCGGCAGCGTGCCCCAGGTGTCGGCCAGCACCGCCCCCGCCCGCGGGTGCGCCTTCGCCGCCTGCCGCAGCGCCGCCTTGCTCACGTCGAACGCCAACCCGCCCGCCTCGCCCCACCCCTCCAGCACCCGCGCGAGATAGAACCCCGTCCCCGCCCCCAGATCCACCACCAGCGGCGCCCCCTCGCTCTGCTGATCACGGTGCCAGGGTGGGAACACGCCGCCGAACACGTCCATAAGTTCATGATCGACGGCCTCGGCGAGGGGGCCGTAGAGGGTGGGGAGGGTGCGGGTGCGGGCGGCGACCATGGCGGGGGTGTCGCCCTCGGGGAGCTTGCGGCCGGTGCCGAGGTGGGCGTAGCCGTGGCGGGAGAGGTCGAAGGAGTGGGCTGCGGGGCAGCGGAGGGCGGTCTCGGCGCGGGCGAGTGGTGCGGCGCACAGGGGGCAGCGCAGAGCGCCTATCAGGTCATCGGTGAGCATAGGCAATATCTTGATGCATGTGACACCGAGCTATGACGAGATCGTACGGGCGCCGAAGGCGCTGCTGCACGACCACCTCGACGGCGGGCTGCGTCCGGCCACCATCGTCGAGCTGGCCGCCGAGATCGGGCACGAGCTGCCCGCCACCGAACCCGAGGCGCTGGGGCGGTGGTTCGTGGAGGCCGCCGACAGCGGCTCCCTCGAGCGCTACCTGGAGACGTTCGCGCACACCGTGGCGGTGATGCAGACCGCGCCGGCGCTGCGCCGGGTGGCCCGCGAGTGCGCCCTTGACCTGGCCGCCGACGGGGTGGTCTACGCCGAGGTGCGCTACGCCCCGGAGCAGCACCTGACGGCGGGGCTGACCCTGCCGCAGGTGGTCGAGGCGGTGCTCGAGGGGTTCGCCGAGGGCAGCGCGGCGGCGGCCGAGCGGGGCACCCCGATCCGGATCGGCACCCTGCTGACCGCGATGCGGCACGCCGCCCGCTCGATGGAGATCGCCGAGCTGTCCACGGCGTACCGCGACGCCGGGGTGGTCGGGTTCGACATCGCCGGTGCCGAGGCGGGCTACCCGCCCACCCGGCACCTGGACGCGTTCGAGTACCTCAAGCGGGAGAACTTCCACTTCACCATCCACGCGGGCGAGGCGTTCGGGCTGCCCTCGATCTGGCAGGCGCTGCAGTGGTGCGGCGCGGACCGGCTGGGGCACGGGGTGCGCATCGTCGACGACATCGACCCGCACACCCGGACCCTGGGCCGGCTGGCCGGGTACGTGCGCGACAAGCGCATCCCGCTGGAGCTGTGCCCGTCGTCGAACGTGCAGACCGGCGCGGCCACGTCCATCGCCGAGCACCCCATCGGCCTGCTGCGCGACCTGCGCTTCCGGGTCACCCTCAACACCGACAACCGGCTGATGAGCGGCACCAGCATGTCCCGGGAGATGGCGCTGCTGGTGGACGCGTTCGGCTGGGGCTGGCCGGAGCTGCAGTGGCTCACCGTCAACGCGATGAAGAGCGCGTTCATCCCGTTCGACGAGCGGCTGGCGCTCATCAACGAAGTGATCAAGCCGGCTTACGCGAAGCTGCTGTGAGCAGGTACTGAACCCGGCGCTGCAGCGCCGACGCGCTGGTCGGCCGGCAGCCGAGGTCCCGCTGCCGGCCGAGGACGACCGGGTCCTCGCGCCACAGCCGCAGCCCCCGGCGCACCAGCACCATGGGCGGCTTGCGGTTCTCGGCCAGGTCGCGGACCAGGCGGCGGGCGAAGGTGACGGTGCGGGGGCGGTGCAGCGCGAGCGCGTCGGCCAGCAGCCCCGCCTGGGCGCAGGCGCCGACGATGTCGGCCGCGAAGATCCCCTCGGCGAAGAACAGCGGCGCCCCGTCCAGCCGGAACTCGTGCTCGCCGACGCGCCTGCTGAGGCTTATGTCGTACGCCGGGGTCATCGTCCGACCGGTGGTAGCCAACTGGGTGACGGCCGTCATAGCGGCGTCGGCATCCCATGAAAGCGGGGACTCCCAGTCCACGGCATCGTTCACTCGGGGGAGTGTGGGGTCGGTGCCGTCTTTGTAAAAATCGTCGAGGCACAGCACCGGCAGCCCCGTCTGCCGCGCTATGTACGACTTTCCCGACCCGGATGGGCCGGCAAGAAGGATAACTCGGGCGCTTTGGACGCTCACGCTGCGTGACTCCAAGGAAACTGCGGGCTGAACTGGCTACCTGGGCTGCAAGAGCATCCCATCCGGTGTCGGATTCTGGGCAGCCTGGGCTTTCCTCTTTTCACCGGGCGTGATGGAATCTCGGGGGTCCGTTCCTCTACAGGAATGGATTGTGTACGGTGCCCGGCGCGACCCCCGCGCCATCCGCTGATCGCGGGTCCCTATGGCGGTACCGACAGGAGGGCGGTGACGTGAGTAAGCGGCCAGGAACGCAGAACGCGGTCCTTTCGCGTCTCCGGCGGCCAGTGAGCCGACTCCGAGACATGCCGATCTGGTCCAAGCTGGGCCTGATCATGATCGTTCCCACGCTGGCGACCATCGTCGTGGGTACCAACGGTCTGCTGGACAACCTGGATACGGCCACGAGTGCCGACCGCACCCGGATCCTCTCGGTCCTGGTGAAGGAGTCGGGCACCCTGGTCGACGAGCTCCAGAACGAGCGCGCGACCGCGACCATGCTGCTGGGCGCGCGGGACGAGTCCACCCGCAAGACCGCCGCCGCGTCGTACGAGCTGATCGCCAAGCAGGTGGAAGAGGCGAAGCGGCCCTACTCGCAGCAGCGCGGCGCGCTGGTCGACGTCGACGCCAGCCTCCGCGACCTGCTCGAGGGCATCGACGAGGGCCTGCAGAACCTGCCCTCCGTGCGCGCCCAGGTCAGGGACGGCAAGGTCCCGCTGTCGACCGCAGCCCTGCGCTACCAGGTGCTCATCGGCGACCTGCTGAAGATCCGCGACCGCGCGGCCCAGATCGCCGGTGGCGGTGAGCTCGGTGACAGCCTGCGGGCCGCCGCGGCCGTCGCCACCACCAAGGAGTTCCTCTCGCAGGAGCGCGTGATCGTGCACCGGGCGTTCGCGCTCGCCGAGTTCACGCCCGACCTGCGACGCAACTTCATCGCCACGATGACCGGCCAGGAGCAGGCGCAGCAGTCGTTCGAGTCGGTCGCCACCGAGGCGGACCTCGACCTCTACGCCACCCAGGTCACCGGCACGGCGCTGCGCAAGGCGGTCAAGTTCCAGGGTGAGCTGGAGGCGCTCTCGGGCGACAAGATCTCCACGCTGAGCTTCACCGCGGCCGAGTGGGACGTCGCGCTGCACGACCACGGCGGCCTGCTGCGCAAGGTCGAGCGCCAGCTCGACTCCGACGTCGAGGCCACCGCGGGCGACCTGCGTGACGAGGTCACCCAGCAGGTCCTCGTGCAGACCGGTCTGCTGCTGGGCATGCTGCTGCTGGCGATCCTCTTCGCCTGGCTCGTGGCCCGCTCGATGGCGCGGTCGCTGCGCGAACTGCGCCACGGCGCCCTCAGCATCGCGCAGTACGGCCTGCCCCAGGCGGTCGCCCGACTGCGCGACCCGCAGCTGTCCTCGCAGCTGTCGCCGGTGCAGGTGGCCAACCAGATCGCCGAGCCGCTGCCGGTGCGCAGCAAGGACGAGTTCGGCCAGGTGACCGAGGCGTTCAACGCGGTCCACCTGGAAGCCGTCCGCACCGCCGCCGAGCAGGCCGCCCTGCGGTCCTCCGTCGCGACGATGTTCGTCAACCTCGCCCGCCGTTCGCAGATCCTGGTCGACCGGCTCATCGGTCACCTGGACCGCCTCGAGCGCGGTGAGGAGGACCCGGACCGGCTGGCCGAGCTCTTCCAGCTGGACCACCTGGCCACCCGAATGCGCCGTAACGACGAGAACCTCCTGGTGCTCGCCGGTGCCGACTCGACCCGTGTGCAGCGTGAACCGGCCGCCCTGCTGGACGTGCTCCGCGCCGCCCAGTCCGAGGTCGAGCACTACACCCGCATCGAGTTCGGCGTCATCGACCGGGACATCGAGGTCGCCGCGCACGCGGTCAACGACCTGGTGCACCTCATCGCCGAGCTCTTCGACAACGCGACCGCATTCTCGCCGCCGGACTCGACCGTCATGGTCGAGGCCCGCCGGGTCGGCGACCGCGCGGTGCTGTACGTCGAGGACCACGGCATCGGCATCTCGCCCGACATGCTCGCCGAGATCAACGAGAAGCTGGCCACGCCGCCGATGGTCGACGTGGCGGTCTCCCGGATGATGGGCCTGGTCGTGGTCGCGCGGCTCGCCGCCCGCCACGGGGTCAAGGTCGAGCTGCGCCTGTCCGCCGACCGCGGCATCATCGCCGACGTAACGCTGCCCACCGCCGTCCTGGTGCCCCGCGCACTGGCCGGCGGCCGGGGTCCGGGGGCGCCGGCGACCGGGTCGCGGGAGCTGCCCGCCTTCGCGGGCACCGCGCCGCAGACGCGCCAGCAGCCGACGGTCCCGCCGCAGCGGAGCAACTTCGGCACGCCGCTGGCGCTGGAGAGCGGCGCCGGTGCGCCGAGTGCCCGGCCGACGGTCAACGGCGGCAGCAACGGCCGCGGCGGCCTGTTCGACGCCCCGGCGGCGCCGCCGGTGACCACTCCTCCGGCCACCACCGGTGCCCCGTCCCGAGCCGGCATGCCGGCCTGGTCGGACCTCACCGGCGCGGGCACGGAGACCGGTCCGCGCAGCGGTGAGCCGCTGCCGCGCCGCAACAGCGACCTGGCCGCCGAGGCCGAGCCGCTGCGGCCGGAGGCGTACGCGCAGCCGCAGATCCCGCGGCAGGTGCCGTCCACCCCGGAGGCGCCGTCGTGGAACCAGCCCAGCTGGAACGCCGCGCCGTCGACCGCGACGCCGGACGCGCCGGTCTCCGCCAGCCCGTACAGCAGCCCCGGCATGCCGATCTCGGCGGTGCCCGTGTCGGCGGTCCCGGTCTCCGCGGCCCCCGTCTCGGCGGCGCCCATGTCGGCGCCCCCGGTGGACGTGCCCGCGCCCGCGGCGCCGCCCGCCTGGCCCCCGGTCAGCCGCGAGGAGGTCGCCGCCAGCGCGGCCGACTTCACCACGGAGATGCCCCGGATCCCGGCCGAGTACCCGGTGGTCGACACCCGCGTTCCGTTCGCGGACGAGACCATGGAGCTGCCGATCTTCCGGGAGCTGGAGTCGGCCTGGTTCAGCACTCGCCGCACGGCTGTCGACACCCCAGCTCAGGACCACAAAACTGCCTCTCCCGCAGCGGTGCCGCAAGACACTACGATCACCGCACAGTTCCCGGCCGTGGACCTCGACGTCCAGCTGGGCAACGGTGGACCGAAGATCGGTGGCACTAGCACCACGCCGAGCACTGACAGCCCGGCGAGCAGGGACGTGAGCATGGGCAGCACGGTCGGCGGACGTACCCCCAGCGGGTACGACATCCCCCAGCCCTACCGGCCGACGTGGCAGACCGCTGCCGACGACGGCTGGGCCGCGGCCAGCGCCATCGCGAACCGCGCCCCGCAGGCCGACGAGGCCACCCCGGCGGGCCTGCCCAAGCGAACCCCGATGGCACAGCTGGTGCCGGGTGGGGTCGAGAAGAGCACGACCACGGTGCAGCGCCGTACGCCGGAAGGCGTGCGCGGGTTGCTCTCCGCGTACCACCGCGGGGTGCAGCGCGGCCGTACCCAGCACAAGGACGATGATGTGATTCCGGGCTCCACAGAGACCGGAAGCCAGTCTGGCAAGGAGCAGGAGGCATGACCACTACGCAGGATCTTGGTTGGCTGTTGGCCAACTTCGCCGACCGGGTGCCGGGCGTCGCCCATGCGGTCGCGGTTTCCGCGGACGGCCTGCTGCTCGCGGCCTCCCGGGATCTGCCCCGTGACCGGGCTGACCAGCTCGCGGCCATCTCGTCCGGTCTGGTGAGCCTCACTCAGGGCGCCGCCCGGTGCTTCGAGGGCGGCGCGGTGTTGCAAACTGTCGTAGAGATGGACAACGGGTTCCTTTTCCTGATGTCGATCTCGGATGGCTCGTCGTTCGCGGTGCTCGCTTCGCGCAGCTGCGACGTCGGTCAGGTCGGGTACGAGATGGCTCTGCTGGTGGACCGGGTGGGCGACGCGCTCACGCCGGCTCCGCGCAGCGCGGCCGGCGTGCTGGGCTGAGGCGCAACCCGTCCCGGATGGTCCGGGGACGGCAATGGGGAAGGGGGTGAACGGCGACAATGCCCGACAGAGATGAACCGACCGGCGCGTTGGTACGGCCGTACGCCGTTACCCGTGGCCGCACCCGGCCGCGATTGGAGATCGCGATCGAGGCGCTGGTGGAGACGACCGTACGTGGTCGCTCCGCCAACGCGACCGGTCGCGGCGGCCACGGCCGGGAACACCAACACATAGCGTCCCTGTGCGACGGCAAAGTGCAGTCGCTCGCTGAGATCGCGGCCAGGATGCGACTGCCGCTCGGCGTCGCTCGCGTCCTCATCGCGGACATGGCGGCAGACGGCCTCGTCGCTGTATATGAGCCGACGTCGTTCGAGAGCAACGACTCGGTAGGCACTGAACTGCTGGAGAGGGTACTCAGTGGACTTCGGAGGCTCTGACATGTCACACCGCCCCGCCGCGAACGGCGCGGGCGGACGGGTGACATCGGCGAAGATCGTCATCGCCGGCGGCTTCGGCGTCGGCAAGACGACGCTGGTAGGTTCCGTTTCGGAGATCACGCCGCTGACCACTGAAGCGATCATGACTTCGGCGGGTGTCGGCGTGGATGACACGCGCCAGATTCCCAACAAGACCACCACCACGGTGGCGATGGACTTCGGTCGTATCTCTATCGACCGGGACCTCATCCTGTACCTGTTCGGCACCCCCGGCCAGACGCGTTTCTGGTTCATGTGGGACGAGCTGGTCCGGGGTGCCATCGGCGCCGTCGTGATGGTCGACACCCGCCGGTTGGCGGACTGCTTCGCGGCGATCGACTTCTTCGAACACCGCAAGCTGCCGTACCTGATCGCGATCAACTGCTTCGATGGTCAGCAGTACCACCAGGCTCAGGACGTACGGGACGCGCTCGCGATCCAGTCCGACGTGCCGGTGGTCAGCTGCGACGCGCGTAACCGCGAGTCGACCAAGCAGGTGCTGATCTCCCTGGTCGAGTACGTGCTCTCGATGCGGCGCACCCGCACCGGCGCACCCGCCTGACCTGACTCGCAAGCCGATCGGCCCGCGTCCCTGTGGACGACGGGCCATTCGGCGTTCCGCCCGCACACCCCACACCCCCCGCCCGGGCCCAGCCGCAGCCAAGTTGCCGGGCAAGCGGGCGTATCTTGACCGGTCAATCCCCCGACTGCCCGGCAAGTTGAGTGATCAAGGGGGTTTAGGGGTCGGTTCGGCAAGTCGCAGCGGGTCGGATCGAGTCGAAGTGTGACGCAGGCGGGCGAGGCCGCGCCGGAGCCGGGCCGCGTCGGGGCAGACGGAGTGGGCCGTGACTGGGGAGGCCCCTTAGGGCCGGTTCAGGGCGCGCAGGAGGCGTTGCGGCGCGGGAGGGCTAGCTGAGCCGGACCCAGGCGCTCTGGCGCGCCACGAAGACCGTCAGCGCGTCGGGCTCGATGCCGCCGTGCGAGATCGGCTGGAAGGCGTACGCGCCGCAGACGCCCTCGATCGGGCCGCCCTCCAGGCGCCCGCGCAGCCGCTGCGGGTCGGTACTGACGGCTCGCCGGGCGGCGGTGGCCAGCAGGGTCAGCGCGTCGGCGGCGTACGGCGCGAAGCCGGAGAACGCCCCGTACTCCTGGATGTAGCGGAAGATGAACGCGCGGGCGGCCCGGCCGGACGGCGTGGTGGCCATCGTGGGCGCCCCGGCGAGCACGGTGGAGTGCACGATGTAGGCGCCGTCCAGCGCCCCGCCGTTGGGCCCGTTGAGGGTCTCGTCGGCGCCCGCGCCCGGGTCCAGGAAGATCTTGCCGGAGAACCCGGCGTTGCGCAGTGCGGCGGCGGCCGCGGCGCTGATCGGGGCCTGCGCCCACACGATCACCGCGTCGGGCTCGCCGTCGACGATGCGCTGCGCGGCGGCGTCGAAGGCCCGCCCGGACTTGGGCAGCCGGACCGTGTCGACCAGGGTGCGGCCGGTGGCGGTCAGCGCACGGGGCAGCGCGTGCACGCCCGCCTCGCCGTGCCCGTCGCCGCTGGCCAGCACGGCGACCTTGGCGAGACCCTGGCGGCGCAGGTCGCGGGCCATCACGGCGGAGGTGTCGGACGGGTTCGGGCCGAGCTGGTAGACGAACTTGCGCTGCGGCAGCGGCACCGAGATCTCGTCACCGCTGTTGAGGCACAGCAGCGGCACCTTGGCGGTCTCGACCACCGGGATCATGGCACGGGCGGTCTCCACGGTCACGCCGCCCACGATCGCGCTGACCTTGTCGTTCTCGATCAGGTCCTTGGCGTTCTGCATGGCCGTGGCCGGGTTGCCGCCGTTGTCCTTGACCACGGTACGGATGTAGAGCCGGCCCTCGCCGTACGGGATGCCGACCGCGTTGATCTCGTCGACGCCGACCTTGAGCGCCTGCTCCTGGAGCTTGCCCAGGACCGAGCCGGTGCCGGTGAGCTCGAGGCTGGCCCCGATGACGATCTCGCCGGTCTCGCCCGCGTCGGAGGCGACGGGGTCCGAGCACGCGGCCACCAGCGCTGCGGCGACCATTCCGAGACCGCCCTTGAGGGCCGAGCGCCGGTTCAGTCCGCCTGTGGCGTTGTACATCGCGTGCCTTTCCGCCGAGCAGAGTTGCGTGCGGCGAGAACGTGAAGCCACTGCCGCTCAGGTATGGTGCTCGCCCGCACGGTGCAAGGTCAAGTCCTGCGCTATGGGATAAGACACATGTTTGAGCAGCTCACTGATGGTGGTCAAACGACAACCGCCCGCCGTGGAGCACGGCGGGCGGTTGCGGTGGTGATCTCTACCGGTAGTTCGCGGCGCGGTAGCCGTACTCGCGGTCGTCCCGGTCGTCGCGGTCATCGCGCTCGTGCTCGCGGCTGAAGTCCCAGCCGTTGGCCGACTCGCGGCCGGGGCGCCCGCCGACGGCGAAGCCGCCGATCTCCTGGTTGCCCCGGCGCCAGCCGCGGAAGTAGTTGCTGGTGTGGGCGGCGATGCCGGCGGCGTCGCGGACGATGCGCAGCGGCCGCTCCTCCCGCTCCGGCGTCGAACCCGGCACCAGGTTGGCCGACGGCACCCGGCGGGGCAGGCCCGCGGTGGTGTCGTTGCCGACCGACGGCCGGGCCGCCTGCTCGGCGGCGCGCCAACCGGTGTCGGCGGCCGACCCCCAGGTGGGCTCGTCCTCGGTGCTCGGACCGTTGAACCAGGCCGACGAGACCGAGGCGAAGATCAGCAGGTCGTCGTCCTCGCCGCTGGCCGGGCTGGAGGCCCGCTCGGACCGCTGCGGCTTGGGCAGCCGGGCACCGGTCAGCGCGCTGTCGTCGACCAGCCGCAGCGGCGGGGCGTCCTCGTCACGGGAGCCGCGCCGGGCGGCGGGCTCGACCAGGCGCAGCGACGGCGCCTCGGGCAGCACCAGGTCGTCGTCCAGCCACGGCGGGGTGACCCGGTCGGCGGGGCGGGCGAGCTCGTCGTGCTCGTTGTTGAGCGGCCAGTTGGCGCGGGAGCCGGCCGGTGCCGCGGGCGGCATCGGCGCGGGCTGCCGCATCGGCTCGGACTGGCGCAGCGGCTCGGACTGGCGCAGCGATTCCGGCTGGCGGGCCGGGGCGGGCTGGCGCACCGGCGGGTTCATGCCCAGCGGGTCGTCGCCGTACTCCTCGGCGTAGTCGCCGTAGGAGGGCTCGAAGCCGGTCACGTCCATGGGCACGTCGGTGGCGGAGGGCTGCGGCGGCGGGTTGAACCCGCGGGCCGCCCGCTCGTTGCTGATCGCGGCGTTGGTCAGCGTCGGCACGAACGGCTTCCCGCTGTCGGCGGGCGTACGGGTGGCGCGCTGGGACGGGATCGGCGTGGGGACCTGCCGCTGCGGCGGGGCCTGCACCGGCGGCGCCTGCACCGGCGGGGCCTGGACGGGCGGGGCCGGGACCGGCTGCTGCGCGGCGACCGGGGTCACCATCGGGGTGCCGGTGAGCGGCGTCGGCTCGAAGCCGGGCGGCACCGGCGGGGTGCTCGGGCTCCACGAGGGCCGTTCCACCGGCGCGGGCGCGGTCGGCGCCGCGGCGACGGGCATCGGCGCGACCGGCGGGGCCTGCATCGGGTGCGGGGTCGTCGGAGTCGGGTTGACCGGCATCGGCTGCGCCCGGCGGCGTGCTCCGGTGGCGGCGGCCGCCGTGGCGGGCGGCGCCGAGGTGACGGGGACGCCGCTGCGGCGGCCGAGGGTCTGCTGCTGCGGGGCCACCGGCACCGACCGCTCGGTCAGCGTCTCGATCAGGGCCGCGCGGGCGGCGTCACTGGCGCGCACCGCGGCGACGCTGGAGCGCACCGCGTCGGCGACCGCGGCCAGCAGCGGCTTGCCGACGCCGTTGCGGCGCGGCGTCTCGGCGATGGCCACCCGCAGGGCCATCACGGCCTCCAGCGCGGTGGTGGAGTCGCAGACCCCGTCGGAGACCAGTCGCGCGGCGACGCTCTCGGCGGTGGTGCCGTTCTCGCGACGGCTGCCGGGCTGGGTGGCCAGCAGGCCGGGCTCGGGCAGCGCCTCCAGCACCGCCAGCGCCACCGGCTCGGCCGGGTCCGGGTACGCCCGCAGGGCGGCCGGGTACAGCTCGCGCAGCACCTCGCGCAGCGCCACCGCGGCCGCGTGCCGGCCCACGGCCAGCGCCGCGTGCGCGGCCAGCACCGGCTTGAAGGCGACGAACTCGCGCGGCGGCGGGCCGACCACGGCCGACAGCGCACCGGCCTGCAGCGCGCGGGCCAGGCCCACGGCGCGCCGCTCGTCGGCGGAGGCGTTGACCTCGTCCAGGGAGTCGTCGTCGGCGAACCGGTCGGCGAACTCGTCCGCGCTCTCGTCGTCGGTATAGGCGATGGCCCGGCCGGACGTGGCCAGCAGCGAGATGACCTGGTGGTCATCGCTGTCGACCGCCACCGTCACCATCGTCGAGCCGCCGAACCGCTCCGCCAGCATCGACGTCACCTGGGCATAGCCGGAGGGGTCGTCGTTGATGACGCAGAACTCCAGCAGCCTGCCGGAATCGTCGACGACCGCCACCGTCAGCCGGTTGACGGCCGCCAGCGTGTCATCCTCGACCGCCGGAGCAGTCGAAGCGATACCGCAGTACACCCGCACGAGCGCCACGGACTCGTCCTCCTCCCGAAGACTCCTCGTGTGCCAAAGACTGATGTTGCCTGGTTACAGGTCAGTCGCGCCAGTCCACAGCGCCTGAGATCTTTCCGATAATCGAGCGCCAGCCGATGGATGCCTGCTCTGCCCCGATTTTGCGGAGCTTGCGCTTGGCGAAGAAGGAGCCGAGGCCCCCCTCTTCGGTGGCGCGCAGCGCCTCGTCGAGGTCGTCGAGCGGCGAACCGGGCGCCAGCGACACGATCACCGGCTTGAGCCGCAGAGCGTAGCTGATGTCGCGGGCGATCTCACCAGCGCGCAGCAGCAGCTCGGGGTCCCAGGCGTCGGGGCCGCCGCGCAGGTTCTCCACCACCAGGTCCAGCTCGAACGCGTCATCGTCGCCGGCGACCACGTCCTCGGCCTTGATCTTCTTGGCGAGCTTGGCCCAGCCGTCGAGCTGCTTGAGGTCGTGCGGGGCGTTGGAGCGTACGAAGTCGGCCAGGCCCTTGGCGGAGGCGAACAGCAGCAGCTTGCCCTTGTGCGAGAGGAAGACCGGCACCTCCTCGTCGCCCGGCTCGGCCGCGTCGGCGGACTCCTCGTCCGCCTCCTCCTCGGCCGCCTCCACGACGCGCTCGGCCACCTCGTCCTCGGCCGGGGCGGCGGCGACCTCGTCGAGGGCCTCCTTGGTCCACTGGAACTCCGGCAGCTCCTCCTCGCCGTCCAGGCCGATGGGGCGCCGCAGCTTGTGGTCGAAGACGTCGTCGTCGTCCTCGCGGTCGCTGACGTCGGTCGGGGTCAGCGCGCTCGCCGGGCGATACGCCCGCAGCGTCAGGCCGACCTTCCCGCCGGGGAGTGCAATCTCGACCGGGGAGACCTCGTACTCATCCCAGAGCGTGTCCGCCACCGCTGACCTCCGACGTTCGACTGACCGACCCTGCCGGGTCGGTGACTCTCCGCACACCCTAGTGGTTCGTGTCAGCCGCCGTGCGCCCGCACCCAACCCTGCGTTCCGCGTTCCTGCAACCGGCCCGCGTCCAGCACCACGACCTCGTCGAACGTGTCGAGCCCGGCGAGCCGGTGGGTCACCACGACCGTGGTACGCCCGCGCCGGTGCGCCCGCACCGCGGCGAGGACCGCGTCGGCGCGCGCCGGATCCAGCCCTTCGGTCGGCTCGTCGAGCAGCAGCACCCGTGGCTCGGCCAGGACCGCGCGGGCCAGCGCGAGCCGCTGCCGCTGCCCGCCGGACAGCTCGGCGCCGTCCTCGCCCACCCGCACGTCCAACCCGTGTACGGCTACCCACTCGCCCAGGCCGGCAATCCCGCACGCGGCCCGCAGCTCCTCGTCGGTCGCGTCCGGGCGGCCCAGCAGCAGGTTGTCGCGGACCGAGGCGTGGAACAGGTACGCGTCGGCGAGCAGGCCGGTCACGGCGGTGTGCCAGCGCTGCGCGTCGTACTCGCCGATCGGCGCGCCGTCGGCCTCGACCCGGCCCGAGTCCGGCGCCAGCGCGCCCGTCAGCAGGCCCAGCAGGGTGCTCTTGCCCGACCCGGACGGGCCGACGATCGCGGTGTGCCGCCCCGGCGGCAGCTCCAGGTCGACGTCCGACAGCGCCGGTGCCGCCGCGCCCGGATACCGGACGGACGCCCCGGTCAGCCGCAGCGTCAGCGGGCCGTCGGGCACCGGGCGCCCGGCGGGCTCGGCGGCCGGTTCACCGGACCCGCCCGCGGTCAGCAGCTCGGCGAGCCGGTGCAGGCTGCCCCGGATCTCCGCGCCCTTGCGGGCGGCCGCCAGCAGGGACAGCGACAGCTCGCCGGCGGCCAGCGCGGCCACGGTCAGCGCGGCCAGCCACACCCCGTCGACGCCGCGCGCCAGGCCGGTGACCAGCACCGCGACGGCGGTGGCGGCGCTGAGCACGGTGGCGGCCGCGTCGAGTGCGAACGCCCGGCGGGCCAGTTCCCGCTCGGTCGCGGCCAGCTCGGCGGCGTGCGCGGCGCCCCGGGCCTCGAACCGGTCGCGGGCGCCGTACGCGGCGAGGTCGGCGGCCCCGTGCACCAGGTCGATCGTGTCCACGGCGTACCGGGCGCGCAGCGGGGCCAGGCGGGCCCCGGCCCGGGCCGCCAGCCGGGCGGCCGCGGCGGGCAGGGCGGCCCCGCCCAGCAGCAGGCCGACCGCCAGCACCAGGGCCACCAGCGGGTCGGCGAACGCGGCGGCGGCCACGGCCGCGGCGCCCACCAGCCCGGCCGACGCCATCGGCAGCAGCACCCGGACCATCAGGTCCTGCACCGCGTCGACATCGGAGACCATGCGGCTGAGCAGGTCGCCCCGGCGCAGCGCGGGCGCGGCGGCGGGCCGGTCCGCCAGCGCCGCGAAGATCCGTGCCCGCACCTCGGTCACCATCCGCAGCACGGCGTCGTGGCTCGCCAGGCGCTCGACGTAGCGCAGCACGCCCCGGCCGATGGCCAGCGTCCGCACCACCACGATGGCCACGCTCAGCGCGATCAGCGGCGGCTGGCCCGCGGCGGTGCACAGCAGCCAGGTGGCGGTGGCCATCAGCCCCAGCCCGGCGGCCTCGGTCAGCGCGGCGAGCAGTCCGGCGCCGAGCAGGCGCCACCGCAGCGGTGCGGCGAAGGCGAGGATCGGTCTCATACCGCCACCGGCTCCTGGGTTTCCAGCGGCCGGACCCGGCCGTCGTCGACGTGCAGCGTCCTGGTCGCCACCGCCAGCAGCGCGGGGCGGTGCGCCACCAGCAGCGCGGTCCGTCCGCGTACCAGCGACGCGGTGGCCTCGACCACCGCCTGCTCGCTCGCGGCGTCCAGCCGGGCTGTCGGCTCGTCCAGCAGCAGCAGCGGCGCGTCGCGCAGGAACGCCCGGGCCAGCGCCAGCCGCTGCCGCTCGCCGCTGGACAGGCCGTGCCCGCGCTCGCCCAGCACCGTGTCCAGGCCCTGCGGCAGCGCGTCCAGCACCGGGCCGAGCGCGGCCGCGCGGGCGGCGCGCTCGACGTCGGCGCGCGGGGCGTCCGGGTCGCCGAGCGCGATGTTGTCGGCCAGACTCGCCGCGAACAGGTGCGCGCGCTGCGGCACCCAGCCCAGGCGGCGGCGCCAGGCGTCCAGGTCCAGCCCGGCCAGGTCGACCCCGTCCACCAGCACCTGGCCCCGGTCGGGGACGACGAAGCCGAGCAGCACGTTCAGCAGCGTGCTCTTGCCGCCGCCGCTGGGGCCGACCAGGGCCACCCGCTCGCCCGGCCGCAGCACCAGGTCGACGTCGCGCAGCGCGGTTACCCGCCGGCCGTCGCCCCGTTCGAAGGTGACCGTGACCCCGCGCAGCTCGATCAGGCCGACCGGCCTGGCCGCCGGGGCAGTGGTGCGCCCCGGCTCGGCCGACGGCGCCGCGAGCAGCGTGAACGCCTGGTCCAGTGTGGTCAGACCCTCCATGCTGGCGTGGAACCTCGTCCCCGCGGCACGCAGCGGGGCGTACGCCTCCGGCGTCAGCAGCAGCACCAGCAGCGCCGTGGCCAGCGTCATCCGGCCGTCCAGCAGCCGCAGGCCCACCGGCACCGCGACCAGCGCCACCGAGATCGTCCCGACCAGCTCCAGCACCAGCGCGGACAGGAAGGCCAGCCGCAGCGTACGCATGGTCGCCGCGCGGTGCCGGTCGGCCATCCGCCGCACCGCCCCCACCTGCGCCCGCGCCCCGCCGAACGCCCGCAGCGTCGGCAGCCCCGACACCATGTCCAGGAAGTGCCCGCCGAGCAGCTGCAGCCGGTGCCACTGCCGGTCGGTCGCGGTCCGGGTCTGCCAGCCCACCAGCGCCCCGAACACCGGGATCAGCGGCAGCGTCACCAGCACGATCAGCGCCGACGGCAGGTCGGTCAGCAGCAGGGTGCCCAGCACCGCCACCGGCACGGTCAGGCCGAGCACCAGCTGCGGCAGGTACCCGGTGAAGTAGCCGTCCAGGGCGTCCAGGCCGCGCCCGGCCAGCGTGGCCAGCTCGCCGGCGCGCTGCCCGGCCAGCCAGGTCGGGCCGCGCCGCCCGACCGCGCCCAGCAGATCGCCGCGCAGGCTCGCCTTGACCGTGGCCGACATGCGCGCGGCGACCACGCCCAGCGCGCTGGTGAGTCCGGCGCGCGCGGCGAGCGCCAGCAGGAACACGGCCAGCGCGGGCTGGTCCAGGCGCAGCTCGACCGCGGCGGCCAGGGCCCGCGCGAGCGCGGCGGCGGCTACCACCACGGCGGCCGCGGTGGCCACGCCCAGCACGCCGAGCTGCGCCAGCCCGGCACGCGTGGACGGGACGTATCGGATCAGCCGGGGATCGAACGGTCTCGCCACAACCACCATCGTGCCCGATGACCTGGGTCACTCCGCAGCAGCCCCGTCCGGCCGCGCGCCGGGCCCACCGGCCGCCCGCACCCACCCGAGTCCTCCGCCCCTCAGCGGCCGCCCCCGCCCGTTCATTGACGTTGGCCTATTACGAGGAAAAAAACTTGATCATCTTCTTCGTAATAGGCCAACGTCTATGCAAGGCGGTGCGGCGGTGCGGCGGTGCGGCGGTGCGGCGGTGCGGCGGTGCGGCGGGGTCAGGGGTGGGTGAGTCTCGTCAGCAGGGCGTCGCGGATCGCGGGCCGGTTGCCGAAGACCAGCAGGAACACCGACTCGCGGGCCAGCCGCTGCGCATCGTGCTCCAGCAGTACGGCCCGTGCCCCGGTCTGCACCGCCAGCGCCGCAGCCGCCCGTGCGGCCACTGCGGACGCCTCGGCCCGTGCCGCCGGGTTGCTCGCCGAGTCCGCGCCCAGCAACCCGCCCCGGGCCGCATCGACCTGCGCGGACAGCGTCTCGGCGACAGCACCGGGCGGCAGCAGCCGTACGCACCGAGCGGCCACCCCGATCGCCAGGAACCCGTTCGTGGCCGAGCCGGAGGAGTCCGCCCGGGACCAGTCCGCGTACGGCACGACGTCGACCAGCCGGTCGGCGGGCACGAAATGGCGCTCGAAGTGGACGTCGCAGGTGGCGCTGGCGCGCACCGCCACGAGTTCCAGCGGGCGCACCTGGAGCGTGGCGGAGGCCACCGCGTCGACGAGCAGGAAGTGCACGTCGCCGGAGGCGTCCAGGGCGGCCGTGTACAGCGTGTCGATCATGCCCCACCCGGTGACCCAGGGCGCCCGCCCGTCGAGCAGGTAGCCGCCGTCGACCGGCGTCACCCGCATCGGGGCGTCCGGCACGCGCAGCCCGGCCAGGGCGATGCCGGCTCGGCGCTCGCCCCGGGCCAGCGGGGCGAGCCAGCGGTCGCGCAGTTCGGGGTGGGGGCTGTCGGCGACGGCGCGGACCGGGCTGTGGTGCTGCAGCCATACGAAGGCGGTGGTGAGGCAGCCGTCGGCCAGGGTCTCGACCAGTGCGGCGGCCTCCGGCCAGGACAGGCCGAGCCCGCCCGCGTCGGCGGGCGCGGCCATGCCGTAGCAGCCGGCGTCGGCGAGCAGGTCCAGCAGCGTGGCCGGTACGCGGTCGGCCCGGTCCACGCCCGACGCGGCCGGGAACAGCACCTCGTCGGCGATCACCCGCGCCCGCGCCAGCACCTGTCCACTGTCCTCCGCCACGCGCCAGCCCTTCCGGCCAGAAGTTAAGAAGGGCCCCTTCTGCATCGGATAACGATAAGAAGGGGCCCTTCCTTTCCACTCAGCCTAGAGGCCCTTGGGGTGCCAGACCGTCTTCGTCTCGAGGAACGCGGTCATCGGCACCAGCCCCGGGTCACCGCTCCAGTCGAGCGCCGCTGCGGGGCGCCGTACCCGCTTGAGGGTCTCGGCGGCGGCCTGCTCCAGGGTGACCGCCAGCTTGGCGTCGGCCAGGCCGGTCAGGTCGACGCCGTTGACGTCGGCGTGGGAGGCCAGCCACGGCCCGATCTCGGCGGCCGAGCCGGTCAGGATGTTGACCACGCCGCCGGGCAGGTCGGAGGTGGCGAGCACCTCGGCCAGCGTGATGGCGACCCGCGGCGCGTCCGAGATCACGATGCAGGTGTTGCCGGTGGCGATGACCGGTGCGATGACGCTGACCAGGCCGAGCAGGGTCGGCTTGCGCGGCGCGACGATCGCGACGATGCCGCTGGGCTCGGGCGAGGACAGGTTGAAGTACGGCCCGGCGACCGGGTTCGCCCCGCCCAGCACCTGGGCGATCTTGTCGGTCCAGCCCGCGTACCAGACGAGGCGGTCGACGGCGGCGTCCACCTCGGCGGCGGGCACCTCCAGCGACACGAACTCGTCGCGGCGGCTCTCCAGCATCTCGGCGACGCGGTAGACGACCTGGCCCCGGTTGTACGCGGTGGCGCCGGACCACTTGCCGAACGCGGCGCGGGCGGCGAGCACGGCGTCACGGGCGTCCTTGCGGGAGGCCTGGGCGGCGTTGGCCACGAAGTTTCCCTTGCTGTCGGCGACGACGTAGGTGCGGCCGGACTCGCTGCGCGGGAACGCCCCGCCGACGTAGAGCTTGTACGTCTTGCGTACCGCGAGGCGGGTGCGCTGCGGCTCCTCCGGCACGGCCGCGGCCGCGGCCTCGGCCGACTTCGGGGCGGAGTCCTTCTTCTTACTGGGCAAGGTACGCCTCCAGGCCGTGGCGGCCGCCCTCGCGGCCGTAACCGGACTCCTTGTACCCGCCGAACGGCGAGGTCGGGTCGAACTTGTTGAAGGTGTTGGCCCACACGACGCCGGCGCGCAGCTGGTCGGCGATGGCGAGGATGCGCGAGCCCTTCTCGGTCCAGATCCCTGCCGACAGCCCGTACGGCGTGTTGTTGGCCTTCTCCACCGCCTCGGCGGGGGTGCGGAACGTCAGCACCGACAGCACCGGCCCGAAGATCTCCTCGCGGGCGATCCGGTGCGCCTGGGACACGCCGGTGAAGATGGTCGGGGCGAACCAGAAGCCCCGGTCGGGCAGCTGGCACGGCGGCGACCAGCGGTCGGCGCCCTCGCCTTCGCCCACGTCGGCCAGCGTCTTGATCCGGCTGAGCTGCTCGGCGGAGTTGATCGCGCCGATGTCGGTGTTCTTGTCCAGCGGGTCGCCCACGCGCAGGGTCGCCATGCGCCGCTTCAGGGACTCCAGCAGCTGGTCGGCGACGGACTCCTGCACCAGCAGGCGCGAGCCCGCGCAGCAGACATGGCCCTGGTTGAAGAAGATGCCGTTGACGATGCCCTCGACGGCCTGGTCGATCGCGGCGTCCTCGAACACGATGTTCGCGGCCTTGCCGCCCAGCTCCAGGGTGACCTTCTTGCTGGTACCGGCCACCGCGCGCGCGATGATCCGGCCGACCTCGGTCGAGCCGGTGAAGGCGACCTTGTCCACGTCGGGGTGGTTCACGATGGCGGCGCCGGTCTCGCCCGCGCCGGTGACGATGTTGACCACGCCCGGCGGCAGGTCCGCCTGCTGGCAGATCTCGGCGAACAGCAGCGCGGTCAGCGGGGTGGTCTCGGCGGGCTTGAGCACCACCGTGTTGCCGGCGGCCAGCGCCGGGGCGATCTTCCACGCCAGCATCAGCAGCGGGAAGTTCCACGGGATGACCTGCCCGGCCACGCCCAGCGGCCGCGGGTCCGCGCCGAAGCCCGCGTACGGCAGCTTGTCGGCCCAGCCCGCGTAGTAGAAGAAGTGCGCCGAGGCCAGCGGCACGTCGACGTCGCGCGACTCCTTGATCGGCTTGCCGTTGTTCAGCGACTCCAGCACGGCCAGCTCGCGGCTGCGCTCGGCGATGATCCGCGCGATCCGGAACAGGTACTTGGCCCGCTCCGCGCCCGGCATCGGCCCCCACACCTTCGTGTACGCGCGCCGGGCGGCCTTGACGGCCCGGTCGACGTCCGCGGTGCCCGCCCAGGTGACCTCGGCCAGCACCTCCTCGGTGGCGGGGGAGATGGTCTTGCGCCGGTCGTCGCCGTCGACGAACTCACCGTCGATGAACAGCCCGTACGAGGACTGCAGGTTGACGATCGAGCGCGACTCGGGCGCGGGCGCGTACTCAAATGCGCTCATGTCTAGTCCAGCGTGAAGTAGTCGGGGCCGGCGTAGTGGCCGGTGGCGAGCTTGGTGCGCTGCATCAGCAGGTCGTTGAGCAGGGTGGAGGCGCCGAAGCGGAACCAGTCCGGGTCGAGCCAGCCGTCGCCGACCGTCTCGTTGACCATGACCAGGTACTTGATGGCGTCCTTGGTGGTGCGGATGCCGCCCGCGGGCTTCACGCCGACCTTGCGGCCGGTGGCGGCCAGGAAGTCGCGCACCGCCTCCAGCATGATCAGCGTGACCGGCAGGGTGGCCGCGGGCTGCACCTTGCCCGTGGACGTCTTGATGAAGTCGCCGCCCGCGAGCATCGCCAGCCACGAGGCCCGGCGCACGTTGTCGTAAGTGACCAGCTCGCCCGTCTCCAGGATGACCTTGAGGTGCGCGTCGCCGCACGCCTCCTTCACGGCCGCGATCTCCTCGAAGACCTCCAGGTAGCGACCGGCCAGGAAGGCGCCCCGGCTGATCACCATGTCGATCTCGTCGGCACCGGCGGCGACGGCGGCCCGGGTGTCGTCGAGCTTCACGCTCAGCGGGGCCTGCCCCGACGGGAACGCGGTCGCGACGCTGGCCAGGTGGATGCCGCTGCCGCGCAGCGCCTCGGCGGCGACCGGGACCATCGCCGGGTACACGCAGATCGCGGCCACCGGCGGGCAGCCCGGGTCGCTCGGGTCGGGCTGGCGGGCCTTCGCGCACAGGGCGCGGACCTTGCCGGGGGTGTCGGCGCCCTCCAGGGTGGTCAGGTCCACCATCCGGATCGAGAGGTCGATCGCCCAGGCCTTGGCCGTGGTCTTGATCGAGCGGGTACCGAGCGCGGCGGCGCGGGCCTGCGCGCCGACCTGGTCGACGCCGGGCAGCCCGTGCAGGAACATCCGCAGCGCCGCATCGGAGCGCGTCACCTCGGACAACGGTGTCATGGTGGCCGTCATGAGCCGAAGTCTACGCGGACGCCCTCTCATCGATCTTGTCCATCTGGTGGAACGGAGACCCCCGCCACTCGGGCTGGCCACGGGGTGACCCGGCCCCACTTGGCATCGACAGTGGCCTATCTGGAGCAGTGTTTCGCGTGATTCGTCCTCTGGATAGGCCAGTGTCGATGCCAAGGCGGGCGGGGGGCGCGCCCGTCCGGACGGCGCAGCCCGGATCGGCACGCCCGAACGCCAGTACCTCAGCGGCTCTTAATGCCGCCGACACCTGCCTTACATGCGGTGTTCGGGCAGGTCACTGACCGTATTCGAGTGCGCATCATGCACTTCACCGACACGTACCTGCCGCGTCGTGACGGCGTCGTCACCTCGCTGCGGACCCTGCACGCGGCGCAGCTCGCCGCCGGGCACGACAGCCTGCTCGTCGTGCCGCGCCACCGGGAACAGCGCACCGAGCCGGGGCTGCTGCGGCTGCCCGCGCTGGCGTGCGGCGTCGCCGACCTGCGCCTGGCCCGCTGGCCGATGAACACCCGGGGGGTACGCGAACGGCTGGTCGCCGAGCTGGCCGCGCACCGCCCCGAGGTCGTGCACGCGCACACCCCCGGCCCGGCCGGGCTGCTCGGCGTGCTGGTCGCCCGGCGCACCGGCGCGGCGCTGGTGCAGACCTACCACACCGACCTGCACGCGTACGCCGACGCGTACAAGGTGCCCCGCTGGGCGCTGCGCCTGCTGCTGCGCGTGTACGCCGGTCGGCTGGGCGAGCCCAGGCCGCTGCCGGGCTGCCGGACCGCCACCCTCACCGCGGGCAACCGGCTGCTGCTCGGCGACGCGGGGGCGGTGGTGGTGCCGACCCGGGCGGTGCTGGACCGGGTCGAGCTGCCCGTGCCCGCCGAGCGGATCGTGCTCGCGCCCACCGGCGTCGCCCCGCGCGCCGCCACGCCCGCCGAGGCGATGGCGTTCCGCACCGGGTACGGCATCGGCCCGAGCGACCCGCTGGTGCTGTTCGTCGGCCGGGTCAACCGGGAGAAGGGCGTCGACCTGCTCATCGCGGCGTTCGCGCGGATCCTCGACCGGCTGCCGTCCGCGCGCCTGGTGCTGATCGGCGCGGTGTACGAGCGCCGCTGGCTCAACCGCCTGCTCCGCTCGGTCGGCCCCGCGGCCGCCGCCCGGATCGTCTGCGCCGGCCAGCAGCCGCCGCAGGTGGTGGCCCAGGCGTACGCGGCCGCCGACGTGTTCGCGTTCCCGTCGCGTACCGACACGCAGGCCCTCGTGCTGCAGGAGGCCGCGCTGGCCGGGCTGGCCGCGGTGCTGGCCGATCCGTCCCTGCACCGCCACGGGGTGCTGGCGGGCAGCACGGTGCTCGCCGAACCCGAGCCGGACTCGTTCGCCGACGCGGTGCTCGGGCTGCTGCGCGACCGGCGGGCCGCGCACCGCCTCGGCGCCGCCGCCCGCGCCGCCGCCGCGGCGCACTGCCCGCAGCGCTACGCCGACACGGTGCTCGGCGTGTACCACGAGGCCGTGCGGCGGCGGTCGCGAGTCAGCCCACTGGAGGCCGTCGCGGGCGGGTAACTTCTTGGCTCGTGGACGTACTCGTCGTAGATCACCCGTTGGCCCAGTCCCGCCTCACCGCCATGCGCGACGCCCGTACCGACTCGGCCAGCTTCCGGGCCGCGTTGCACGAGCTCACGACCATGCTGGCGTACGAGGCCTCACGCACCTTCGCGGCCGAGACCTTCCCGGTGCAGACGCCGGTGGAGACCGCGGTCGGCACCCGCATCGCCAATCCGCCCCTGATCGTGCCCGTGCTGCGGGCGGGGCTCGGCATGGCCGACGCCGCGCTCGCGCTGCTGCCCGAGTCCTCGATGGGCTTCGTCGGCCTCGCCCGCGACGAGCACACCTTCGAGCCGCGCGCCTACATGGAGTCGCTGCCCGCCGACCTGACCGGCATCCCGGTCCTGGTCCTGGACCCGATGCTGGCCACCGGCGGCTCGCTGGAGCACTGCTGCCGGCTGCTGGCCGACCGCGGCTGCACCGACATCGTGGTGCTCTGCGTCCTGGCCGCCCCCGCCGGGGTAGAGCGCCTGGAGCGCTCCGGCCTGCCGCTGCGCCTGGTGACCGCCTCCATCGACAGCCACCTCAACGAGCATATGTTCATCGTCCCCGGCCTCGGCGACGCCGGCGACCGCCAGTTCGGCGGCATGCCGCGCTTCTGACCCCGGCCCCGCCCCCGCCGTGGCAAGGGCGGGGGCGGGTCAGTGGGGACGGCGGAGGACGGCCAGGACGGACTGGCCGAACGGGGGGCGCAGGCGGGCTTCGAGGGCCCGGGTGACCGGGGTGACGACGGAGTCGTACACGCGCATCATGGCGCCGCCCTGGGGGGCCATGCCCAGCACCCGGGCGGTCAGGAAGTAGCAGATGAAGCCGAGCGAGTTGACGTACCGGGTGTGCTCGACGGACAGGCCCGCGGCGAGCGCCACCTCGGTGAGGGTGCGGCGGGTGTAGCGGCGCCAGTGGCCGGTGGCCACGTCGACGCGGCTCATCGCGATCGGGAACGCTGGGACCACCAGCACCAGCGGCGCGCCGGGCCGGACCAGCCGGGCCATGCTGCGCAGCGCCTCGACGTCGTCCTCGATGTGCTCCAGCACGTTGTAGCTGACCAGGGCGGTGTGGTCGCCGCGCTCGTCGGTGGGCAGCAGCATCTGCCGGGCCTCCACCCGCACGTCGTCGGCGTACCGCGACTTCAGCTCGATGAGCCGGTCGGGGTCGGCCTCGGTGGCGGTGAACCGCCGCACGTGCGGCAGCCACTCGGCGGCGTAGTCGCCGAGTCCGCTGCCGATCTCGATCGGATGCTCGCCGAGGTACGGCACGGCGAACCCGGCGAACCAGCGTCGGTGGTTGACCGCCTCGGCCAGGCTCTCCAGCACCGCCGCCTGGATCCGCTGGTCGCCGCTGAGCTGCCCCTCGGTGGCGTACGACGTCATGTCCCGTCCAGTCCCGTCCAATGTGAGCATTCTTCTTCTATGTCCCATTTGCCTAGGGCTAATCAGGACAGAGTACATAAATGCCGTACATTCGACCGTCGTGAAGACCGAAATTCGGGAGTCGCCGCACGCTCCGCCCCGTCCGACCACCCCGTCCGAGCACCCGGCCAGGGTTCGAGCGCCCCGCCGCGTCGACCGCGCCGGGGCGCTCGCGGCAACGGCGTACCTGGTCATGGCCGGTTTCGTGACGTTCGGACTGTGGCGGGACGGGGCGCGGGCGGTACTCGTCGCCAACCCCCAGGACCACGTCTTCTTCCAGTTCGTGCTCCAGCACGCCGTCGGCGTGTTGCGCGACGGCACCGACCCGTTCCTCACCGCGGACATGAACACCCCGTACGGCGTGAACCTGATGGCCAACACGGTCATCCTGGGGCTGGGCCTGCCCCTGGCCCCGATCACGCTGCTGTGGGGTACCCAGATCTCGTTCTCCGTGCTGGTGGTAGCCGGTCTGGCCGGTACCGCCGCGGCCTGGTTCTGGTTCTTCCGCCGCCACCTGGTCACCAGCCCGCTGGCGGCGGCGGTCGGCGGGGCGCTGTGCGGCTTCGGCCCCGGCATGATCAGCCAGGCCAACGGGCACCCGAACTGGACCGCCCAGTTCCTGGTGCCGCTGCTCGTCCACGCGGCGCTGCGGCTGCGCGAGCCGGGCCGGGCGCTGCGCAACGGGGCCGTCCTCGGGCTGCTCGTGGTCGCGCAGGCCTTCGTCAACGAGGAGGTGCTGCTCTACACGGCGCTGGGCTGCGCCGTCTTCCTCGCCGCGTACGCGGCCTACGACGCCGACGCCCGCCGGGCCGGGCTGCGGCCCGTGCTGCGCGGTGCGCTGGTGGCGGCGGCCGTGGGCGGCGTGCTGCTGGCGTACCCCCTGTACCGGCAGTTCTTCGGCCCGGAGAGCTTCCGCGGCCTGCCGCCCGGCGCCTCGGCCTTCGGCGCCGACCTGGCCAGCTTCACCGCGTTCCCGCGCCTGTCGCTGGGCGGCAACCCGGACCTCACCAAGGTGCTCGCCCCCAACGACGCCGAGCAGAACACCTTCTTCGGCTGGCCGCTGCTGGTGCTGCTGGCGCTGGCGGTGGTGGCCCGGCTCTGGCAGCGGGTGCTGGTCCGCGCGCTGCTGCTCACCGCCGCCGTCTTCGCCCTCTTCGCCCTCGGCAAGCAGGTGTTCGCCGGGGGCGAGCGCACCGCGCTGCCCGGCCTGTGGCGGCCGCTGGGCGTCCTGCCGCTGCTGGAGTCCGTCGTCCCGGTGCGGTTCGGGCTGGTGCTGCTGCCGGTGCTCGGCGCGCTGCTCGCGCTGACCGTGGAGCTGGTGCGGTCGCTGCCCCGGCAGGCCGGCGGCCTCGCCCCGCGCCGCCTCGGCGCCGCTCTGGTCGTGCTGGCCCTCGTGCCGCTGGTGCCGCTGCCGCTGCTGACCGTACGCGGTCCGGCCGTGCCGAAGTTCATCACCGAGGGCACCTGGCAGCGGTACGTCCCGCCCGGCCGCACCCTGGTCACCATCCCCGTGACCAGCGCCAAGCACAGCGAGGGCATGCGCTGGTGGGCACAGTCCGGCCAGCGGTACGCCTTCCCCGGCGGCTACTTCATCGGCCCCGGCCGCGAACCCGGCACGGCCGCCTTCGGCCCCCCGCAGCGCCCGACCGACCTGCTGCTCGCCGCGGTCGCCGAGGGTGCGAAGCCGCCGAAGGTCACCGGCCGCATGCGCGACGGCCTGCGCGCAGACCTGCGCTTCTGGCGCGCCGGGGCGCTCGTCCTACCCGACGGCGAACCCCGCGCCGACGTGCTCCGCCGCCTGGTGACCGACCTGATCGGCCCCGGCGACCGTACCGGCGGCGTGACCGTCTGGCCCGTCGACCCCCCGGGTTAGTGCGAAGGAAGGGACCCTTCTTATCGCTTTCCGAGGTAGAAGGGCCCCTTCTTAACGCGAGCGTCGTGGCGCTGCGGGCACGTTAAGAGGGGTCCCTTGTTCTACGCGAAGCGATAAGAAGGGTCCCTTCCTTCCCCAGGTCAGGGGCTGACGGACCAGATGCCGAGGGCGGCGGCAACCTCGGTGCGCAGGGCGCGGACCGTCGCGGCGGCGCGTTCGCGGCCGGCGGCCACGTCGCCGTCGACCACCGGCTCGACCACCTCCAGGTACGCCTTCAGCTTCGGCTCGGTGCCCGACGGGCGCACCACCACCCGGGCGGAGTCGGTCCGCAGGATCACCACGTCGGAGCGCTGCGGGCCCTCGCGGTCGAGCAGGTCCTCGGTCGACAGCACCGGCTCGTCCAGCAGCGACGCGGGCAGCTTGGCGCGCAGGTGCGCCATCATCTGCTCGATCTCGGCCAGGTCGTCCACCCGCACCGAGAGCTGGTCGGTGGTGTGCAGGCCGAACTCGGCGGCCAGCTCGTCGAGCCGGTCGGGCAGCGTACGCAGCTCCGCCTTCAGCCCGGCGGCGAGCTCCGCCACCAGCAGCGCCGCGGTGATGCCGTCCTTGTCGCGGACCAGGTCCGGGGCGACGCAGTAGCCCAGCGCCTCCTCGTAGCCGTAGCCCAGGTCCTCTGCGGCCCGCGCGATCCATTTGAACCCGGTCAGCGTCTCGTTGTAGCCGAGCCCGCGCTTGGCGGCCATCGCCTTGAGCATCGACGAGGACACGATGGTCGTCGCGTACGTGCCGCCGCGCCCCGAGCGCATCAGGTGGTCGGCGAGCAGCACGCCCACCTCGTCGCCGCGCAGCATGCGCCAGCCGTTGCCGTTGCGCCCGTTGCCGTTGCCGTTGCCGTTGCCGTTGCCGTTCGGGACCGGGACGGCGACCGCGCACCGGTCGGCGTCCGGGTCGTTGGCGATGGCGATGTCGGCGCCCCGGTCCCGGGCCAGCGCGAACACCAGGTCCATGGCGCCGGGCTCCTCCGGGTTGGGGAACGCCACGGTCGGGAACGCGCCGTCGGGTTCGGCCTGCGCGGCGACCACGGCCGGAGCGTCGAACCCGGCCTGCTCGAACGCGGCCCGCAGCACCGCGCCGCCCACGCCGTGCAGCGGTGTGTACGCCACCACCAGCTCCTTGGGCTCGTCAGAGCTGACCACCCCGGCCGCGGCGGCGACGTACTGCTCGACGATGGACTCGCCGAGCACCTCGCCGTCACTGCCGAGGGGCACCTGCGACAGCGGCCCGACCGCGCGGATCGCCGCCTCGATCTCGGTGTCGACCGGCGGCACGATCTGCGCCCCGGCGCCCAGCGCGCCGCCCAGCCGCTCGCCCAGGTACACCTTGTACCCGTTGTCCTGCGGCGGGTTGTGCGACGCGGTGACCATCACCCCGGCGACGGCGGACAGGCGCCGCACGGCGTACGCCAGCACGGGGGTGGGCAGGGGGCGGGGCAGCAGGGCCGCGCGCAGGCCGAGGCCGGTGGCGACGCGGGCGGTCTCCTTGGCGAACTCGTGCGACCCGCGACGGGCGTCGTACCCGATGAGCAGCAGCTCGCCGGGCTCGTGGCGGCTGAGCCAGGCGCACAGCCCGGCGGCGGCCTGGCGCACCACGGCCAGGTTCATGCCGTTGGGGCCGGCCCGCAGCGGTCCGCGCAGCCCGGCGGTGCCGAAGGTGAGCGGGCCGCTGAACCGGTCGGCGAGTTCGGCCTCGGTCGCGGGCAGCGCGTCGAGCAGCTGTTGCAGCTCTTTACGCGAGTCGGGGTCAGGGTCTTCCGAGATCCAGTTACGGGCGCGTTCGGCGAGGTTGTCGCTCATCGGAGTTTCATAACACGCGCAACACCCGTTTGCCGAACAAAAGCGTCAGGTCGTGGCGAGAGTGAACGATCCGACCGCCGTGTCGAAGATGCCCCTGTCCTGCGCGAACGAACTCTCCCAGGTGGACAGATACACGTGGTAGGCCGTCTTGCCGGACAGGCCGATGCGCCACACCGCGTGCCGCTGGTCCTTGCCCGGCGGCGTGCACTGGAACTCAAGCTGCGCCGCGTCGAGCTCGCCCAGCTTCTCGTCGGTGAGCGAGATCCGCTGGTAGCTGTCCTTCACGCACTTGCTGGAGCTGGTCTTGAAAGTGTTCTCCGCGCCGGTCAGCTCCGAGCGGGGCGAGCGGCCGTCGTACACGTTGATGCGCAGCCAGCGTTCCTTGTCGGCGGGGTCCAGGTAGTCGATGTAGCTGGCGGTCTTGGGCTTGCTCGCCTTCCAACCCGCCGGGACCAGCACGGTCACGCCCTTGAAGGTCACCCGCTGCATGCCGTCGGGGACGGCGGCTGAGGCGGCCGTGGTGGGGGCGGGCGTGCCGTTGCCGGTGTTGACCGGGGGCTGCTCGTCCTCGCCGCCGAGCACGGCCCAGGCGACGGTGGCGATCAGCACCACGCTGGCCAGCCCGGCGCCGACGGCCAGGCGCAGCTTCTTGGGCGCGTTCTTGACCTGGTCCAGCAGCCCGGCCGCGGCGGCTGGGCTGGCGCTCGGGGTGACGGTGCGCATGGCGCCCGTCGGGACCGCGGACGGGTGCGCGCCGGTCGGCACGTCGACCGGCGACGGCTCGGCCGCGCGGCGGGCGCCGCGGCTGGTGGGGGTCTCGCCGGTGTGCAGCATCGCCCGGCCGCCGATGGGCTTGGCCGGGGCGGCGGGCTGCTGCGGCTGGACCCAGGCGGTGGTGGACGGCTGCGGCGCGACCACCGCGTACGGGTCGGTCACGTGCTGCGGGGTCGGGTTCTGCGCCAGCGACCCGGCCAGCAGGTCGCGCAGCTCGGCGCGGGCGCGGGCGACGTCCCAGCGGCGGTCGGGGTTCTTCTCCATCAGGCCGTAGAGCACGTCGCGCAGCGGGCCGCAGCGCTGCGGCGGCACCGGCTCCTCCTCGACCACGGCGTGCATGGTGGCCAGCGGGTCGCCCTTGTCGAACGGCGGGCGGCCCTCGACGGCGGTGTACATGGTCACGCCCAGGGAGAACAGGTCGCTGGGCGGGCCGAAGCGGTGGCCGAGCGCGCGCTCAGGGGAGATGAAGTGCGGCGAGCCGAGCACCATGCCGGGGGTGGTCAGCTGCACGTCGGTCGGCAGCTTGGCCACGCCGAAGTCGGTGAGCACGCAGCGGCCGTCGGTGGTGATCAGCACGTTGGCCGGCTTCACGTCGCGGTGCAGCACTCCGGCGGCGTGCGCGACCTCCAGCGCGCCGAGCAGGGCGATACCGATCTTGGCGACCGCGCGGGGCGCCAGCGGGCCGTCCTCGATCACCATGTCGGCCAGGCCGCGGGCGTCGAGCAGCTCCATCACGATCCAGGGGCGGCCGTTCTCGGTCACCACGTCGAAGACCTGGACCACGCTGGGGTGCGACAGGCTGGCGGCGGCGCGGGCCTCGCGCAGGGTCCGCTCGTACATCGAGGCGGCGTCGCTGGCGGCCAGGCCCGGCGGCAGCACGACCTCCTTGACCGCCACCTCGCGGCGCAGCACGGTGTCGGCGGCACGCCACACCGTGCCCATTCCGCCGTGCCCGATGGCGGTGCGCAGGGAGTAGCGCCCGCCGATGACGGTGCCCGGAGCCGCCCGGCCGGGGGTGGGGCTGCCGCTCCAGGTGGATGCATGGGTGGTCACTGCTGAGCCGCCAAGGGAGAGGGGATTCGTCTTTTCGGTACGAGCGCACGCGCCCTCCTATCCTGTCCCACTCCGCGCGGAAGGGAAAGCCGAGGGCGCACACTGCGCTGGAAATTCACCAGCGAGTTTCGATGGCACTACGCTGGGTGTACGTGATGTGCGCAATCCCTCACCCCGACCGGCACCCCGCCCACTTAACATCGCCGGTATGAACGAGCGTTCAGAGCGGCTCACCGAATCCGGCTTCCCGATCGCGTCCGTATACGGGCCCGAGGGCGGCGAGCGGCCGGGCGAGTACCCCTTCACCAGGGGCGTCTACCCGACCATGTACACCTCGCGCCCGTGGACCATGCGGCAGTACGCCGGGTTCGGCACGGCGGCCGAGTCGAACGCTCGCTACCACCAGCTGCTCGGCGCCGGCACCATGGGCCTGTCCGTCGCCTTCGACCTGCCCACCCAGATGGGGTACGACTCCGACGAGCCGATCGCCTACGGCGAGGTCGGCAAGGTCGGCGTCGCGATCGACTCGATCGAGGACATGCGGGTCCTGTTCCGCGACATCCCGCTGGACAAGGTCTCCACCTCGATGACGATCAACGCGCCGGGCAGCGTGCTGCTGCTGCTCTACCAGCTGGTCGCCGAGGAGCAGGGGGTGCCGGGCGACAAGCTGAACGGCACCATCCAGAACGACATCCTCAAGGAGTACATCGCCCGGGGGACGTACATCTTCCCGCCCAAGCCGTCGCTGCGGCTGGTCGCGGACACGTTCGCCTACTGCCGCGCCGAGATCCCCAAGTGGAACACGATCTCGATCTCCGGCTACCACATGGCCGAGGCCGGGGCCACGCCCGTGCAGGAGATCGCGTTCACCCTGGCCGACGGCATCGAGTACGTCCGCACCGCGGTCGCCGCGGGCCTCAACGTGGACGACTTCGCGCCCCGGCTCTCGTTCTTCTTCGTCGCCCGCACCACGCTGCTGGAGGAGGTGGCGAAGTTCCGCGCCGCCCGCCGCATCTGGGCGAAGGTCATGCGCGAGGAGTTCGGCGCCAAGGACCCCAAGTCGTGGATGCTGCGCTTCCACACCCAGACCGCAGGCGTGCAGCTGACCGCCCAGCAGCCCGAGGTCAACCTGGTCCGGGTCGCGGTGCAGGGCCTGGGCGCGGTGCTCGGCGGCACCCAGTCGCTGCACACCAACAGCTACGACGAGGCGATCGCGCTGCCGACCGAGAAGGCGGCCCGCCTGGCCCTGCGCACGCAGCAGGTGCTCGCGTACGAGACCGACCTGACCGCGACCGTGGACCCGTTCGCCGGCTCGTACGTGGTGGAGGCGATGACGGACGAGATCGAGCGGGAGGCCCAGGCGCTGATCAAACGCGTCTTCGAGTACGGCTCGGCCGTCGACGCCATCGAGGCGGGGTTCCAGAAGCGCGAGATCGAGTCCTCGGCGTACCGCACCGCGCTGGAGGTCGACTCGGGCGAGCGGGTGGTGGTCGGCGTCAACCGGTTCACCGTCGACGTCGAGGAGCCGTACGAGCCGCTGCGCGTCGACCCGTCGATCGGGCAGGCGCAGGCGGCCCGGCTGGCGGCGCTGCGCGCCGAGCGCGACAACCCGGCCGTCGAGGCGGCCCTGGACAAGCTCCGCGCGGCCGCCATGGGCAGCGAGAACGTGCTCTACCCGATGCGGGAGGCGCTGCGCCTGCGGGCGACCGTGGGCGAGGTCTGCCACACCCTGCGCAAGGTCTGGGGCGTGTACCAGCCGCGCGAGACGTTCTGAGCGGCGCCGTCCGGCCGGGTGATCATCGTCCGGCCGGGCTAATCCCACCGGGTTACCCCGGCCGAATGTGAACGGCAGGTAAGAAGTACATCGTCCGCGCACCGGATGTCTGACGTACTCACGAGGGGTGATGTGAGTCTCTTCCGGTGCGTTTCTCGGCGCGTCGTCACACGTTGTTAGAGGTGAAGACGCATGCAACTGATGCGCCAGACAGTCCCGGAACGGGCGCTAGCTGCCCGAACGTGACTCTGTGCAACGCCGTTGCTACTAAACAGCAGTTGCGCAGAGTCACCGTGCCGGGGCTAAGGTTGACGATGTTTTTTCCATCGACCGAGATCGAGAATCTGCCGTGACGAGTGCGCTGACGCTGCCCAAGGGCGGCTCATTGACGTCGTTCGTGCCTGACGACGACCCCCTGCCCGGCCAGCTCGACCGCTGGCTCGCCGCCCGGGGGGCCGATCTTGTCGCCGTACGACGTCACATCCACGCGCACCCGGAGCTTTCCCACCAGGAGTTCGAGACCGCGTCGCTGGTCGCCCGCGAGCTGTCCGCGGCCGGGCTGCAGCCGAAGTTCCTGCCCCGGGGCAACGGCGTCATGTGCGACATCGGCGAGGGGGACCGCGTCATCGCGCTGCGCGCCGACCTGGACGCGCTGCCGCTGCAGGACGTCAAGGACGTGCCGTACCGGTCGACGGTGCCCAACGTCACCCACGCCTGCGGCCACGACGTGCACACCACGGTGCTGCTCGGCGTCGGGCTGGCGCTGGCGCAGCTGGAGGCGCAGGGCGGCATCGGCGGCCGGGTGCGGCTGATCTTCCAGCCGGCGGAGGAGTCGATCACCTCGGGCGCGCCCGACATGGTCTCCGCCGGAGCGCTCAAGGACGTCGCCGCGATCTACGCGCTGCACTGCGCCCCGCAGCTGCCCGTCGGGCTGGTCGGGGTGCGCTCGGGTCCGTTCACGGCAGCCTGCGACGTGGTCGAGGTCAAGCTCAGCGGCCGGGGCGGCCACACCGCCCGCCCGCACCTGACCGCCGACCTGGTGTACGCGCTGGCCAAGGTCGTGACCGAGGTGCCCGCGCTGCTGGGCCGCCGGGTCGACCCCCGCGCCGGGCTGTCGCTCGTCTTCGGCGCCATCCGCGCCGGTGAGGCGTCCAACGCCATCCCGAACGAGGGCTCGGCCAAGGGCACCATCCGGGTGCTCAACCGCGACGCGTGGCGCGAGGCACCCGACCTGGTCACCGGCCTCATTCACGACGTCGTGGCCGGCACCGGGGCAGACGTGCACGTGAACTACATCCGGGGCGTGCCGCCGGTGATCAACGACCGGATGGCCGCGGCCGTGGTCGCGGGCGCCGCCGGAGCGGCGCTGGGCGCCGAGCGCGTCGTCGAGGCCGAGATCAGCATGGGCGGCGAGGACTTCGCGTACTACCTCGAGCACGTGCCCGGCGCGATGATCCGCCTGGGCACCGGCATCCCCGGCTCGACCGAGGTGCTCGACATCCACCAGTCGCGCTTCGACGTCGACGAGCGCGCCATCGGCTACGGCGTGCGCACCATGGTGCACACGGCGCTCGCCGCCCTGGCGTCGCCGTCGTTCTAGCGCTCAGCGCGCAAGGAAGGGCCCCTTCTTATCGGTTTCCGTAGAAGATGGGGCCCTTCTTAACTGTTTGCGCCAGGCTGGGCGGGGAAGGAGCCCGCCGTGCAGCATGTTCCCTGGCCGCTCGCCATAGTCCTCGCCGCGCCGCTGGTCGCGCTGGCCGCCGTCGAGATCATCCACCGGATCGTGGTACGGCTCGGCCGCCGCTCCGTAGCCATGGCCGAACTCGCGTCACACTCGCACCGGGCGTTCCAGGTCTTCGCGGCGCTGCTGGCGCTGCGGATAGCGCTGCAGGCCACCCCGCTGTGGTTCGACTTCGACATGAAGCCCGAGCTGCTGCACGTGATGGGCATCGGGGTGATCCTCGCCGGAGCGTGGCTGACCGCGACGGTGCTGCTGGCGCTCGAGGACGCGATCGAGGTTCGCTACCGCATCGACGTACCGGACAACCGGCAGGCCCGGCGGGTGCGCACCCAGATCCTGCTGCTGCGCCGGGTCACCATCGCCGCCATCGTGGTGGTCACCCTCGGCCTGGTCCTGATGACGTTCCCGCAGGTCCGTACCGTCGGAGCCAGCCTGCTCGCGTCGGCGGGCGTCATCGGCATCGTGGCGGCGCTGGCCGCGCAGAGCGTGCTCGGCAACGTCATCGCCGGGCTGCAACTGGCGTTCAGCGACGCGATCCGGCTCGACGACGTCGTGGTGGTCGAGGGCGAGTGGGCGCGGGTCGAGGAGATCACGCTCAGCCACGTGGTGCTGCAGATCTGGGACGACCGGCGGCTGATCCTGCCGACGTCGTACTTCACCACCAAGCCGTACCAGAACTGGACCCGCACCAAGGCCGAGGTGCTCGGCGCGGTCGAGTTCGACGTCGACTGGACCGCGCCGGTGCCGCCGCTGCGCGACGAGCTGCGCCGCGTGGTCGAGGGCAGCGACCTGTGGGACGGGCGGGTGTGCGTGCTGCAGGTGACCGACGCGGTGGGCGGGCTGGTGCGGCTGCGCGCGCTGGTCAGCGCCGGGGACGCGCCCCGGCTGTGGGACCTGCGCTGCCTGGTCCGCGAACACCTGATCGCCTGGGTACGCGACCACCGCCCCGACGCCCTGCCCCGCCGCCGGGCCGAGGTGGCCGCCGCCGAGCCCGCGGCCTGGCGCTGGTCGCCCGGCACCGAGGCGGCGGCCGGTGCCGATGCCGGCGGCGAGGTGCCGGACGAGCCCGTCGAGGCGGACCGGGTCTTCGGCGGCAGCGACGACGGCCAGGCCCGGGGCACCGCCTTCGCCGGCCCGGAACACCCGGAGCCGACCCTGCAGGAGACCGTCCTGGAGGAGCAGGCCGCCCTCGACATGATCGACGAGGACGACCCGGTCCCCGACCCGCAGCCGCGATCCCGCCGCTCCTGATCGCCGGCGAACCGGGGTTGAGAGGGCCCCTTCTCCCACGTGAAGCGAGCCGCGCTGCTGCTCGCCTCGCCACGCGAGTCGACGAAGGGGCCCTTCCTCATCTCGCTACGCGGCGGGCGGGGTGGGGGTGGGGCGGCGGCGCCGCCGCCACAGCACCAGCAGCGTGACCGGGATCGCCAGCGCCACCAGGAACGGCAGCAGGAAGCCCAGCACCGCCAGCGCGAGCTGCACGGTGCTCACGAACGCGTCCCAGCCCGACTCCAGCCCGCCCAGGAACCCGGGAGCCTTCTTCTTCGGCGGCTCGGGCGCGGGGGCGTCCGGGCCGATCAGCACCACGTTGATGGTGGACAGGCTGACCAGGTTGTCGAGGTTGCGCTTCTTCGCCTCCAGCGAGGCGAGCTCGGCCTGGCGGTTGCTGAGCTCCCGCTCCAGCAGCACCACCTCGGACAGGGCCTTGGCCTGCGTGAACATGCGGCGCACCGAGTCGACGCTGGCCTTCTGCGCGGCGATGCGCGTGTCCAGGTCGACGACCGCCTCGGTCACGTCCTCGGTGTTCGTGTTCCGGTTGACCTCGGTGCCGAGCTTGGCCACCTGCTCCAGCACGGACGAGAACTCCTTGGCGGGCACCCGGATGGTGAGCCAGGCCTGCGCCTCGCCGGAGTCGGCGGTGCGCTTGTCGGCGCCGAGGAAGCCCCCGGCCGTGCCGACCAGGGCCTTGAGCCGGTCGGCGGCCTCGGCGACCTTCTCGACCCGCACCGTGATGTCGCCCCGGTAGATGATCGACCGGGCGTCGACCGGGCCGCCGGTCGCGGTGACGCCCTCGGGCGCGGTCGTGTAGCCGTTGCCGGTGCCCTTGCCGCCCTCCGCCGAGTTGAGGCCGCGCTGGGCGTCGCCGGGGGCCATCGGTGCGGCGGCGCCGTCGTAGGCCGGCTTCTCGCTGTCGCTGGCGCTGTCGGACGAAGAGCATCCGGCGAGCGCGAGCAGGCCGACCAGCGTCAATACTGGGAACGTCTTCTTCATGCCTGAGCGGACGCGTCTCATGACCCCTCAGGTTCCGGCAGACTGGTCACGGTAGGAATACGGTCGGGGATCGGAAGGGTGGACATCCATGCGCGTCACCAAGTACTCCCACTCGTGCCTGCGCATCGAGCACGACGACGCGGTCGTGGTGATCGATCCCGGCGTGTGGAGCGAGTCCGAGAAGGCGCTGGACGGGGTCGACGCCGTGCTGATCACGCACGAGCACGCCGACCACGTCGACGCCGACCAGCTCGCCGAGGCGCTGGCCAAGCGGCCGTCGGCGCAGATCTACGCCCACCCGGACGTGGTGGACAAGTTCGCGGCGCAGTGGGAGGGCGCCGCGGTGCCGGTGACCTCCGGGCACGCCTTCACCGCCGCGACCGTGCTGGTGAAGGCGTACGGCGGCTGGCATGCCGTGATCCACCCCGACATCCCACGGGTGCCGAACCTGGGGTTCCTGGTCAACGAGACGCTCTACCATCCGGGCGACTCGTTCGACGTGCCCGCCGACGCGAACGTACGGACGCTGTTCGTGCCGGTGTCGGGCCCCTGGCTCAAGCTGAGCGAGTCGATCGACTTCGTCCGGGCGGTCAAGCCGCAGCAGGCGTACGCGCTGCACGACTGCCTCTACAACGAGCAGGGGCTGGCGCTGACCGACGCCCACCTGACCGCGCGCTCCGGCGCCGACTACGCCCGGCTGGCCGCCGGGGCGACGGTGGAGGTCTAGGGCCGCCCCGCCGCCTCGGGCCGCCACTCCATCACGTTCGCGAACAGGTCGGCCTGCTCGATCGCGTCGTCGAGCGCGTTGTGCGTGTGCGGGCGGCGCGAGAGCAGGTGCCGGGGCATCTGGCCCTTGACGGCCCGGCTGAACGGCACGTCGGCCCTGACCGCGTACGCCGTCTTCACGTCCAGGCAGCCGGAGTGGCCGAAGACGCTGCCGCCGGTGAAGCGGATCAGGTACCAGTAGACGAACATCCAGTCGAAGCTCGCCGGGTACGCCACGAAGATCGGTTTGGCGCCCGCGGCGGTCTCCTTGACCCAATCGGTCAGCTCCCGCATCGCGGTGGCCGGGTCGGCTCCGTCGCGCACCAGCGCGGCGCGGTCGAGCCCCGACACCGCCATGGCCTCCGGCACGAAGTCGTCGCTGACGGGCTTCAGCTCTCGGTAGAACGTGGCCGCGGTCGGATCGGCCCGGCTGAAGGCGTGTGCCCTGGTTCCGGCCACGGCCAGCCCCACGCTCACCATCGAGAACGGCCCCGGGATCGGGCCGTCGGCCTCCACATCGGCCGAGAAGTACATGTCCTGACGCATCGTGCGCCCCCTTCTGGAATCGGGAATCGCCTCAGGTTACGTGCGGCGGCCGCATCCGCCGACGAGTTATCCACAGGGGACGGGTTGTCCACAGGGCCTGTCGCCCGGGGGTGTGCGCGGATGCCGCGCGGTGGTATGACACGGCACAATCCACATGTGACATCGACCGCCACCACCACGCAGACCGCCGCGATGATCGCTCCGGCGGTGAACCGCCTGGGCGGCGCCTTCCTGGAGTGCCCGCGTACGCTGCGCCGCGCCCGCGAACTCGGCCTCACCGGCTGGGCCAGCTACGTGGCGGGCCGGGGCGGCGCGCTGGGCGACGTACGCCCCGACACGGTCGCCGCGGCGCTGGGGCTGATCGCCCCGGAGGCGGTCCGGGACGGGTGGGACGCGGCCCGGCGCGCCCTGTCGCCGCGCGAGGTCGCCGCGCACATGCTGGCCGAGTGCTGCCGGTGGGGCTCGGAGCACCTGGACGACGCACCGAAGATCGACCGGCTGGTGGAGCTGGCCGAGAAGGCGGTGCTGGCCGCGGACGCGTCGGGGCTGCCGCTGTTCGCCGCCTGGCGGGCGATGCCGGTGCCCGACGACGGTCCGGGCGCCCGCGCCGCCGTGGCGCTGCACCTGCTGCGCGAGCACCGGGCCGGGGCGCTGCTGCTCGGGGTGCGGGCGGCCGGACTGAGCCCGGTGCAGGCACTGGTCGCCGGGCCGGAGGGGGAGGCGGCCGCGGTCGCGTTCGGCTGGCAGCCGCCGTACCCGCCGATCGGCCCGCTGCTGCGCCGCCGCGCCTGGGCCGACGCCGTCGCCGACCGCATCTCCGGCCAGTCCCTCGCCGCCCTCTCCACCCCCGACCGCACCGACCTCACCACCCTCCTCCGCACCACCATCACCACAACCTTCCCCCACTAACCCCCCCACCCCCCGGCCACCAGGCCCCCCACCCCGCCACCCGTTGAACATGAACTTATGGCCGGGTTCGACGGCGTGTCGCAACCCTGGCGCCGTGATCATCTCCGGCGGGCGGGCGGCGATGTGCGCCCGAGGAAGCGCCCGCAGGCGGTGATCTCCTTGCGATGATCACCGTTCGGTGTCGGGAAGCATGGTTCGGCGTGACGTTCTGACCGCGAACGCTGATCACCGCCAGTGGGCCGGACGGCGGGCAGGCTAGTGGGCGCGTTCGTTCGCTCGCGATGATCGCCGTCCGCGGTCACGAAGTGCGGTCTGGCGCCACGTTCCGACCGCAAACGCTGATCAAGGCCAGACGCCCGGGTGAGCGGGCCGTCGAGCGAGCGGCTGGTGGGCGGGCGAGCGGCTGGCGGGCGAGCGGGAGCGTGAGCGAGCGCCAGGTGGGCGGGTGAGCAGGTGGGCAGGTTAGCGGGTGGGCGGGTGAGCGGGTGAGCGGGTGGGCAGGTTAGCGGGTGGGCGGGTGAGCAGGTGGGCAGGTTAGCGGGTGAGCGGGCGGGTGGGTGGGTGGGTGGAAAACGGTTGGCTGAGGGGTGGGGTGGGGGTCAGGATGGCGGCGTGAGCGACGAGCGACTGCCCGAGGGCTGGATGTGGCGGCCCACCACCGCCGATGACGCGGCGGATCTGCTGGCGCTGGTGCACGCCAGCGACATGTCCGCGATCGGCTTCGCCGACTTCACGTCCGAGGACGTCGCCGACGGCATGTCCGGGGCGTACAGCGAGGTGGCGGTCGCGCCGAACGGTGCCGTCGCGGGCTGGGCGTACCTCGATCCGGGCAGCGGCGGCGGCCGCGAGTTCGCCGAGGTGTACGTACACCCTGAAGGCGGCCTGCCCGCCCAGCGCCCGCTGCTGGCCCGCGCCGTGGCCGCCGCCCGCGCGCAGGGGGCGGCCTCGGTGCGCACGGCGTCGATCCCGTCCGAGCACGAGTTGATCGACTCCATCACCGCGGCGGGTTTCGCCTTCGTCAAGCAGTACGCCCGGATGGGTGTTGATCTGCCCGCCCCGGTCGGCGATCCGGTGCCCGGGGTGGCCGTGCGCACGGTGACCGAGGCGGACCTGCCGGAGTTCTTCGAGGTGTTCGACGCGGCGTTCCGCGACACCCCCGACTACCAGCCGAGCGGCTACCCGCGCTGGCGGGAGCGGTTCGTCGACGGGCACCCGGTGCGGTTCGACGAGTGGTTCGCGGCGGAGGTCGACGGCCGGATCGCGGGTGTGCTGCAGTCCGCCGAGTCGGGCGAGGCCGCCGACGAGGGCTGGGTGAAGCACCTCGCGGTACGGCGCGAGCACCGCCGGCGGGGCGTGGGCCGGGCGCTGCTGGCGGCGGCGTTCGCCCGCTACCTCGCCAACGGCCGCAGCCGGGCGGGCCTGGGTGTGGACCTGGCCAACCCGACCGAGGCGATCAGGCTCTACACCGGCGTGGGCATGCGGCCGGTGTACCAGGCCAACGTGTACGAGCGGGAGCTCTAGGGCCGGACGGTGCGGGTCGGGCGGGACCGCAGCCCGGCGACGTAGTCGTCCGGGGCGCCCGCCTTCTCCGCCGCGTTGGCGATCTCCGACAGGTACCAGGCGGTCGGCAGGCCGCCCTCGTACCCCCGGAAGACGTAGACCCAGGCGAGGATGTCGCCGTCCAGGGTCGCCACCCGCACGTGCAGCTTGGCGTACGTGCCCGCGTTGGCGCCCTCGACCTCGTCGAGCGCGGCCTCGTCCCACGGGTGCACGTCGTACAGCGCGACGAAGACCCGGTCGCCGGGGGACTCGACGATCGTGGTGACCGCGCCCTCCCAGCCGACGGTGTCCTCACCGGCAAAGGTCAGCCGCCAGTCCTCCAACCAGCCGATTCCGACCATGGGGGAGTGCGGACAGTAGGCCCGCATGCGGGCCGGGTCCAGGTTCGAGCCGTACGCTGCGTAATGACGCACGGCGATGACATTAGCCGCCCGGAGCGCTTGCTGAGAATACGCCCGTGCGTGTCGAGCCCTCGGTATCTTTTCCACCACGCGCAGTGAGCGCATTTCGGCGCCCGCGCGACGGCCCGCGGGAGGGGCGCATCCGCACCGTCACGGTTTGCGGGGTAGGGAAGAATGGCACCGTGAGCCGGATTGTGATCATCGGTGGCGGACCCGCCGGATACGAGGCGGCGCTGGTCGCCGCACAGCTCGACGCGGACGTCACCGTGGTGGAGGCCGACGGCGCCGGCGGCGCCTGCGTGCTGCACGACTGCGTCCCGTCGAAGACCTTCATCGCCAGCTCGGACGTGGTCACCGGTTACCGGGACACTGACGAGTTCGGCATCCACTCCGACGGCCTGGAGGCGATCACCGTCGACGCCCCGGCCGTCTACAGCCGGGTCAAGCGGCTGGCCCTGGCCCAGTCCGGCGACATCCACGCCAAGCTGATCAAGGCCGGGGTCACCCTGATCCGCGGTACGGCCCGGCTCGGCGAGGACACCCTCGGCCACACCCACCGGGTGCGGGTGCGCCCCGAGGACGGCGACGCCGAGTACGCCGTCGACGCCTCGACCGTGCTCATCGCCACCGGCGCCACCCCGCGCCGGCTGCCCACCGCCCTGCCCGACGGCGAGCGCATCCTCACCTGGCGCCAGGTCTACGACCTGCCCAAGCTGCCCGAGCACCTGATCGTGATCGGCTCCGGCGTCACCGGTGCCGAGTTCGCCTCGTCGTACCTGGCCATGGGCGTGCCGGTGACCCTGGTCTCCTCGCGCGACCGGGTCATGCCGCACGAGGACGCCGACGCCGCGATGGCGATCGAGCGCGTCTTCCGCGCCCGGGGCATGACCATCCTGAACAACTCCCGCGCCGACGTGGTCAAGCGGGTCGGCGACAGCGTCGAGGTCACCCTGTCCGACGGGCGGGTGGTCACCGGCTCGCACGCGCTGATGGCGGTCGGCTCCATCCCGAACACCGCCGACCTGGGCCTCACCGAGTACGGCGTGAACGTCGCCCCCGGCGGCTACGTCGCCGTCGACCGGGTGTCGCGGACCAACGTGCCCGGCATCTACGCCGCCGGCGACTGCACCGGGGTGCTGCCGCTGGCCAGTGTCGCGGCGATGCAGGGCCGGATCGCGATGTGGCACGCGCTGGGCGAGGCGGTGGCGCCGCTGCGGCTGCGTACCGTCGCGGCGAACGTGTTCACCGACCCGGAGCTGGCCACGGTGGGCGTCTCGCAGGCCGACGTGGACAGCGGCAAGACCCCGGCCCGGCAGGTCATGCTGCCGCTGGCGGGCAACGCCCGGGCCAAGATGGCCGGGCTCGACGACGGCTTCATCAAGCTGTTCTGCCGCCCGGCCAGCGGCATCGTCGTCGGCGGGGTCGTCGTCTCGCCGCGCGCCAGCGAGCTGATCATGCCGCTGACGATGGCGGTGGAGAACCACATGACGGTGGACCAGCTGGCCCACACGATCACGATCTACCCGTCCCTGTCCGGCAGCATCGCCGAAGCCGCCCGCCAGCTCATGCTCCACGACGTCGAATAAGTCGGCCACGCACTTCATCGAAACTCCAGTTACCATAGCTGGAGTTTCGATGAAGTGGAGCGGAGCATGCTGGACAAGCCCGCGGAGCTGCTCGCCCGTGACCGGGAGTGGCGTGCGCTGGCCGATTTCGCGCTGAACCCGGCGCTCGGCGCCTCGTTGGGGCTGGTCTACGGACGTCGCCGGCAGGGCAAGACGTTCATGCTCGAACTGCTGAGCCTGGCTGCCGGCGGCTTCATGTTCACCGCCTCGCAGCTGTACGGCCAGGAGAACCTGCGCGCATTGAGCGAGGCGTACCGCGCCTACACCGGCACCGAGGACCCGGTGCGGTTCGCCACCTGGCAGGAGGCGATCGACGCGCTGCTGCGACTCGGCGAGCGCGACGGCCGCCCGACGCTGGTGGTGCTCGACGAGTTCCCGTACCTGCTCGCAGACGAGCCCGCGCTGCCTTCGCTGATCCAGACGGCGCTCAGCCCGATGAGCCGGGCCATGCGCGACAGCCGCACCCGCCTCATCCTCTGCGGCAGTGCCATGACCACCATGCGGCAGCTGCTCGTCGGCACCGCACCGCTGCGCGGCCGCGCCGTCCTGGAGATGAACCTGGCCCCGCTCGACTTCCGGGGCGCGGCCCGGCTGTGGCGCCTGGACGACGACCCGGACGCCGCCTTCCGGGTGCACTCGCTGGTCGGCGGCACCCCCGCCTACGTCGGTATGAGCGGCGGGCTGATCGCCGACGGCGATGTCGACGGCTGGGTGCACCGGGGCCTGCTCAACCCGCTGTCGGCGATGTTCCGCGAAGGCAACGTGCTGCTCTATGAGCAGCCGGAACTGGTCGACGAGACGCTGTACTTCTCGGTGCTGAACGCGATCGCGGGCGGCGCCTGCCGACGCAGTGAGATCGCCGGCAGGCTCAGCCGCTCGGACGCCGCGCTGACCCACCCGCTCGCCGTGCTGGAGGAGGTCCGGCTGATCGAGCGGGTCGAGGACGCCCTGGTGGCCAGGCGGCCTGTGTACCGCATCGCCGAGCCCCTGATCCGTTTTCACCAGCTCGTCACCCGCCCGCGGGAGGCGGCCATCGCCGCGCTCGGCGGCGACCGGATCTGGCCGGGGGTGCGGGACACCGTCGCCGCGAAGATCCACGGACCGCACTTCGAGGAGCTGTGTCGGCAGTGGACACTCGTCTACGCCGCCGATGCGAGCCGGGGCGGGTTCGCCAACCAGGTGCGGTCCGCGACGATCTCGTGCCGCGAGCACCAGCAGGGCCACGAGCTCGACGTGGTCGCGTTGAGTGAGAACGCGTTCGAGCGCGACCGGGTGACCGCGATCGGCGAGGCGAAGTCCGGCGGCGGTCCGGTCGGCGTCGCGGAACTGGCACGGCTGGACCATCTGCGCGACCTGGTGCCGCCGGCGAAGGTCACCGATCCGCCGAGACTAGTGCTGTTCAGCCGCTCCGGCTTCACCCCGAACCTCCTGGCGCGGGCGAAGACCCGCCCCGACCTGGAGCTGATCGACATCGACCGCCTCTACCGGGGAGACTGAGGGTTGGCTGCAGTTTCGGGGAAAGTGCTGGAAGGTCGCCCAAGATTCGTGCACTTTCGCTGAAACTGCACCGATCTTGGAGGGGCGAGCGCGGCGGGCGTGTTCCATATAGAGGGATGTGAGTCTCGTCGCTCACATCGTTTACGTGTACGCAATGGGATCCGCGTAGCGTCGGGACATGGCGGACCTTTTCGAGGACTACCCGCTCGGGCCCGGTTGGGACGAGATGTTCGGCACGCCCGGCCTGCCCCGGTCCACCTACGAGGCGCTGCACGCCACGCTGCGGCCGCTGGCCGGGGGCGAGCTGCGGCTGCGCGCCGACGTGCTGGCCCGCGCCTTCCTCGACCAGGGCATCACCTTCGCGCTCAAGGGCGTCGAACGGCCGTTCCCGCTGGACATCGTGCCCCGCATCATCGCCGCCGAGCAGTGGCGGCAGGTCGAGGCCGGGGTGGCGCAGCGGGTCCGCGCGCTGGAGGCCTTCCTGGCCGACGTGTACGGCGAGGGCCGCGCCCTCGCCGACGGGATCGTGCCCCGGCGCCTCATCGTGACCAGCGCCCACTACCACCGCGAGGCGGCCGGGATCGTGCCGCCCAACGGGGTGCGGGTGCACGTGGCCGGGGTGGACCTGATCCGCGACGAGGCGGGCGAGTTCCGGGTGCTGGAGGACAACGTGCGGACCCCGTCCGGGGTCAGCTACGTGATGGAGAACCGGCGGGCCATGGCGCACGTGCTGCCGGAGGTGTTCACCGCGACGCGGGTGCGGCCGGTGGAGTCGTACCCTGGGATGCTCCTGCAGGCGCTGCGCGCGGCCGCACCGGCCGGAGTGGACGAGCCGACCGTGGTCGTGCTGACCCCCGGCGTGCACAACTCGGCGTACTTCGAGCACGCGCTGCTGGCCCGCGAGATGGGCGTGGAGCTGGTCGAGGGGCGCGACCTGGTGTGCTCGGGCAACGAGGTGTCGATGCGCACCACCGCCGGCGAGCAGCGCGTCGACGTCATCTACCGGCGGATCGACGACGAGTTCCTGGATCCCGTGCACTTCCGCGCCGACTCGATGCTCGGCGTCGCGGGCCTGCTCAACGCCGCCCGTGCCGGGAAGGTGACCATCGCCAACGCGGTCGGCAACGGCGTCGCCGACGACAAGCTGCTCTACACGTACGTGCCGGACCTGATCCGGTACTACCTCGGCGAGGAGCCGCTGCTGCCCAACGTGGAGACGTACCGGCTGGACGACCCGGACGTGCGCACCCACGTGCTGGGCAGGCTGGACGAGCTGGTGCTCAAGCCGGTCGACGGCTCCGGCGGCGCGGGCATCGTGATCGGCTCGCAGGCCACCGGGGAGCAGCTCGACCACGTACGGCAGCGGATCATGCTCGACCCGCGCGGCTGGATCGCCCAGCGGGAGGTGAAGCTGTCGATGGTGCCGACGCTGATCGAGGACCGGCTGCGCCCCCGCCACGTCGACCTGCGGCCGTTCGCGGTCAACGACGGGCAGCGGGTCCGGGTGCTGCCGGGCGGCCTGACCCGGGTCGCGCTGCCGGAGGGCGCACTGGTGGTCAACTCCAGCCAGGGCGGCGGCTCGAAGGACACCTGGGTGCTGCCGGAGGACGGCTCGGCAGAGCAGCCGTGGACCGAGCCGGAGGCGGTCGTCCCGGTGCCGTCCGCGCGCCGTCCCGACCCCGGACCGGGCCAGTCCGGCCATCAGCAGCAGCAACAGCAGCAGCAGGCACGAGCCGCGAGGGAGGCAGCGGCATGCTGAGCCGGATCGCCGAGTCGCTGTACTGGATCGGCCGCTACGTCGAGCGGGCCGAGGACACCGCGCGCATCCTCGACGTGAACCTGCACCGGATGCTGCAGGACCCGTGGACCGACGAGGACCAGGCCTGCCGGTCGCTGCTGTCGGTCATGGGCCTGCCCGTCGGCGAGGAGAGCGCCAGCCTGCCCGGCGTCGTCGAACGCCTCGGGCTGGACCTCGACAGCACCAGCTCGGTGCTGGGCGCCCTGGCCGCGGCCCGGGAGAACGCCCGCGGCGCCCGCGAGACGGTCAGCGCCGAGATGTGGGAGTGCCTGAACACGACCTGGCTCGGGCTCGCCGGGGCACGCCGCCGGATCGAGGAGGGCGGCGTGCACGCGTTCTTCCAGTGGGTACGCGAGCGCTGCTCGGTGCTCGCGGGGCTGGCCGACGCCACCATGAGCCGGGACGAGGGCTGGCTGTTCCTGGTGCTCGGCCGCAGCATCGAACGCGTCGACATGACCGCGCGGCTGCTGTCCACGCACAGCCGCGCGGGCGGCAGCATCCCCAGCTGGCTGACGCTGCTGCGCTCATGCGGGGCCTGGGAGACGTACCTGCGCACGTACCGCGGCTCGCTCAGCGACCAGCACGCGGCCGAGTTCCTGCTGGTCGACCGGCTCTTTCCGCGCTCGGTCCTGGCGGCACTGGCCACGGCCGAATCCTGCCTGCGCGAGCTGGAACCGGTCGGCGGCACCACCCGCTCCGGCCGCGTCGGCGCGGGCACCGACGCCCAGCGCATCCTCGGCCGGGCCCGCACCGACCTGGCCTACCGCTCCTCCGACGAGCTGCTCGGCGACCTCGGCACCGTGCTGGCCCGGCTGGAGCGCACCTGCTCGCAGGTCAACGACGCCGTCTCGGCCCGCTACTTCCGGCAGACCGCGGCCGTGCACTGGCAGGCCGGAGCCGTCGGGTGAGCCCGCTGGCGAACGAGAACAGGACACGTATGACGATGGCCTCGCCCGGCTGGCGGCTGCAGATCCGGCACCGCACCGGTTTCCAGTACGGCGGCCTGGTCGCCTCCTCCTACAACGAGGCCCGGATGACGCCGGGCAGCGAGCCCCGCCAGACGGTGCTCGACAGCCGCGTCACCGTCTGGCCTACCGCCCGCACATACCGCTACCAGGACTACTGGAACACCACGGTCACCTCGTTCGACGTGCAGGTGCCGCACGACGTGCTGGAGGTGGTCGCCGACGCCACCGTGGAGACCTCAGGTCCGGCCGCGATCGGCACCGACGGGCCGCGGTGGCCCGACCTGACCGAGCCCGAGGTGGTGGACCGCTGGCAGGAGCTGCTGCTGCCGACGCCGCGTACGGCGCTGGACGAGGAGCTGACCGCGCTGGCCGCCGGGCTGCGGGCCGGGCATGCGAGCCCGGACGAGGCGGCGTTGGCCGTGTGCGAGCTGGTCGGACGCGAGGTGGCGTACGTGCCGGGATCGACCGGGGTGCAGACGGACGCGGTGCACGTGTGGCGCCAGAAGCAGGGCGTCTGCCAGGACATCTCGCACCTGTCGATCTCGCTGCTGCGGGCGATGGGCGTGCCCGCCCGGTACGTCTCCGGCTACCTGCACCCGACCCCGAACGCCCCGCTCGGGCAGGCGGTGGCCGGGCAGAGCCACGCGTGGGTGGAGTGGTGGGCGGGGCAGTGGCACGGGTACGACCCGACCAACCGAGTGCCGGTGGGCGAGCGCCACGTCGTGGTCGGCCGCGGCCGCGACTACGGCGACGTCCCACCCCTGAAGGGCGTCTACGCCGGTCCGTCCAGCACCGGCCAGTCCGTCGAGGTCACCCTCACCAGGGTTCGCTGATCAAGCAGTTTCGGGGAAAGTGCACAAAAGCAGACCATGATTCGTGCACTTTCCCCGAAACTGCAGCACCGGCTGGCCCGCGGCGCGGGGCGGCGATGGGTGAAGATGACCTTATGCGGTTCCTGTCTGGGGCTCAGCCCGTCTACGACCTGACGTACAACGATGTGTTCATGGCGCCGAGCCGGTCCGACGTCGGCTCCCGCCTGGATGTCGACCTGTCGACCGTCGACGGCACCGGGTGCACGATCCCGCTGGTCGTGGCGAACATGACCGCGATCGCGGGCCGCCGGATGGCCGAGACGGTGGCGCGGCGGGGCGGCCTGACCGTGATCCCGCAGGACATTCCGACCGGGGTGGTCACCGAGGTCATCGGCTGGGTCAAGCAGCGGCATCTGGTGCACGACACCGCGATCACCCTCGGACCGTACGAGACCGTCGGCGACGCGATCCACCTGCTGCCCAAGCGGGCCCACGGGGCCCTGGTCGTCGTGGACGCCGAGCGGCGGCCGCTCGGCCTGGTCACCGAGTCGGACCTGCAGGGCGTGGACCGGTTCTCGCAGCTGCGCGACGTGATGTCGACCGAGCTGCTGACCGTGCCGTCGTCGGCCACCCCGCGCGAGGCGTTCGACCTGCTCACCAAGGGGCGGCGCAAGCTGGCGCCGGTGGTCGACCACGAGGGCCGGCTGGCCGGGCTGCTGACCCGGCAGGGCGCGCTGCGCGCGACGCTGTACCGCCCGGCGCTGGACGAGAAGGGGCGGCTGCGGGTGGCGGCGGCGATCGGCATCAACGGTGACTACGCCGGCCGGGCCGCCGAGCTGCTGGAGGCCGGGGTGGACGTGCTGGTGGTGGACACCGCGCACGGGCACCAGGCCCGCATGATCAAGGCGCTGCAGGCGGTGCGCGCGCTGGATCCGCAGGTCCCGGTCGTGGCGGGCAACGTCGTGACCGCCGAGGGGGTACGGGACCTCGTCGACGCGGGCGCCGACATCATCAAGGTCGGGGTGGGCCCCGGCGCGATGTGCACCACGCGGATGATGACCGGGGTCGGGCGCCCGCAGTTCTCGGCGGTGCTGGAGTGCGCGGGCGCGGCCCGGGAGCTGGGGCGGCACGTCTGGGCCGACGGCGGGGTGCGCCATCCGCGCGACGTGGCGCTGGCGCTGGCCGCCGGGGCGGCGAACGTGATGATCGGATCGTGGCTGGCGGGCACCTACGAGTCGCCCGGCGACCTGTACACCGACCCGGACGGGCGCCGGTACAAGGAGAACTTCGGGATGGCCTCGGCGCGGGCGGTCAGCGCGCGTACGGCCGACGACTCGGCGTTCGACCGGGCCCGCAAGGCGGTGTTCGAGGAGGGCATCTCCACGGCGAAGATGTACCTCGACCCGGCCCGGCCGGGCGTCGAGGACGTCATCGACGAGATCGTGGCGGGGGTGCGCAGCGCCTGCACGTACGCGGGCGCGAACACCCTCGACGAGCTGCACGACCGGGCCCTCGTCGGCGTCCAGTCGGCAGCGGGTTACACCGAGGGCATGCCCCTGCCCACGTCCTGGTGACCGAAGAACCCAAGATCGCTCAAGTTGCCGGGCAACCGGGCGTATGACGGGTCAAGATACGCCCGATTGCCCGGCAACCCTGCTGGTCTTGGCGGTTACTTGATCTCGCACAGGGTGGTGCCGGACTGGACGACCTCGCCGACCGAGGCGGACAGGCCGGTGATCACGCCCGCCTTGTGCGCGGTGAGCGGCTGCTCCATCTTCATGGCCTCCAGGACCACGACGGTGTCGCCCTCGGCCACGGTGTCGCCGTCGGCGACGGCGAGCTTGACGATGGTGCCCTGCATGGGTGCCGTCAGCGCGTCCCCACCGGCCGCGACGTTGGGGCCGCGCTTGCCGGCGGCCCGCTTGGCGGGGCGGCCCGCGGCGGCGGGCGCGGCTGCGGCCGTACCCCCGAAGGAGGCCGGCAGCGAGACCTCCAGGCGCTTGCCGCCGACCTCGACCACGACGGTCTGGCGGCCGCCCTCGTCGCCCTCGGCCGCGGCGGCGCCGGTGAAGGCGGGGACGGTGTTGTCCCACTCGGTCTCGATCCACCGGGTGTGCACGGTGAAGTCGACGAAGGCCTGGTCGCGCACGATGGCGCGGTGGAAGGGGAGGGCGGTGGCCATGCCCTCGACGATCATCTCGTCCAGGGCGCGGCGGGCGCGCTCCAGCGCCTCGGTGCGGGTCTCGCCGGTGATGATCACCTTGGCGAGCAGCGAGTCGAAGTTGCCGCTGATCACGCTGCCGGTGCCGAACCCGGTGTCCACGCGTACGCCCGGACCGGCCGGCAGGTGCATCTTCGTGATCGCCCCGGGGGCGGGCAGGAAGTTGCGGCCCGGGTCCTCGCCGTTGATCCGGAACTCGATCGAGTGGCCGCGCGGGGCCGGGTCGGCGTCCAAGCGCAGCTTGTCACCGGCCGCGATGCGGAACTGCTCGCGGACCAGGTCGATGCCCGACGTCTCCTCGGTCACCGGGTGCTCGACCTGAAGGCGGGTGTTGACCTCCAGGAACGAGATCGTTCCGTCCACCCCGACCAGGTACTCGACCGTGCCCGCGCCGTGGTAGCCCGCCTCGCGGCAGATCGCCTTGGCCGAGTCGTGGATGGCCGCGCGCTGCGCGTCGGTCAGGAACGGCGCGGGCGCCTCCTCGACCAGCTTCTGGTGGCGGCGCTGCAGCGAGCAGTCGCGGGTGCCCACCACGATCACGTTGCCGTGCTGGTCGGCCAGCACCTGCGCCTCGACGTGGCGCGGCTTGTCCAGGTACCGCTCGACGAAGCACTCGCCCCGGCCGAACGCGGCCACGGCCTCCCGGGTCGCCGAGTCGAACAGGTCCGGGATCTCCTCCAGCGTGCGGGCGACCTTGAGGCCGCGACCGCCACCGCCGAAGGCCGCCTTGATGGCCACCGGCAGGCCGTTCTCGCGCGCGAACGCGACGATCTCGTCGGCGCCCTTGACCGGCTCGGGCGTGCCGGGCACCAGCGGGGCACCGGCGCGCTGGGCGATGTGCCGGGCGGTGACCTTGTCGCCGAGGTCGCGGATCGCCTGCGGCGAGGGTCCGATCCAGGTGAGCCCGGCGTCGAGGACGGCCTGGGCGAAGTCGGCGTTCTCGGACAGGAAGCCGTAGCCCGGGTGCACGGCGTCGGCGCCGGCGCGCCGGGCGACGTCGATGAGCTTGTCGATGCGCAGGTACGTGTCGGCGCTCGTCTCACCGCCCAGGGCGTACGCCTCGTCGGCGATGGTGACGTGCAGGGCGTCGCGGTCCCCGTCGGCGTAGACGGCGACGCTGGTCAGGCCCGCGTCGCGGCAGGCGCGCGCCACACGTACGGCGATCTCGCCTCGGTTGGCGATCAACACTTTGGACAGCATCGTCATCATCGTCCTCCCCGACGGGCCTTGGCGGAGTCTATCGGCGCAGTTGATCATTAACGACCGTTGAGGCGCGTTGTGACGAGTCTCATGAACGACCGTTCACCCGTACGGCGCGTGCTTGCGCCGGCGTGCGTGCTTCCGGGGCGCGGGCGTGGTCCGTGCAGTTTCGGGGAAAGTGCGCGAACGGGGCCCAAGATTCCTGCACTTTCCCCGAAACCCACGGATGGGCGTGGGCTCGGGCGCGCGGACCCGGCGCGAGTCGGGCCGGGCGCGGCGTCGCACACTTGCGAGCGTGTCTACGACGCGGATGATGATCCTGGGTGTGGTCCGGCTGCTCCAGCCCGTGCACGGTTACGACGTGCGGCGTGAGCTGCTCAGCTGGCATGCCGACCGGTGGGCCAACGTGCAGCCGGGATCGGTCTATCACGCGTTGAAGAAGCTCGCCGACGAGGGCGCGCTGCGCGAGGTCGGCAGCGAGCAGGTCGGCGCCCGCCCCGCGCGCACCCGCTACGAGGTGACCGACAAGGGGCACGAGCAGCTGCGCGACCTGCTGACGACGTACCTGTGGGGGCAGCAGGGCGGGGAGGACCCGTTTCTGGCGGCGTTCTCGCTGATGATCCAGCTGCCCCGGGCGGAGGTGGCGGCGGCGCTGCGCGACCGGGCCCGGCGGCTGCGGGCCGACAGCGACGGCAAGCGGGCCGCGCTGGACTCGGGCTGGGCGGTGCCGGACAACAAGCCGACCCATGTGCGCTGGATGCTTGAGCTGGACATCGCCCGGGCGGAGGGCGAGATCGCCTGGTGCGAGCGGGTGGCGGGCGAGATCGAGGCGGGGACGCCATACGTCTCCCCGGAGCTGGCGGCCCGCTGGCAGGGCGGCTTCGATTTCGCAACCGAATAATCAAACTTGACTAGTGTCGGACCCTGATCCTACGCTCCACCGGTTCCCCCGACTCTGGAGCGCAACATGATCATCGAGACCTCCGGGCTGCGGAAATCCTTCCGCTCCCGTGCCGGTCGCGACGTCAAGACCGTGGAAGCGGTCCGCGGCGTCGACCTGAGCGTCGCCGAGGGCGAGATCTTCGGCTTCCTCGGCCCCAACGGCGCCGGCAAGACCACCACCCTGCGCATGCTCGCCACCCTGCTCGAACCCGACGGCGGCAGCGCCGTCATCGCGGGCGCCGACCTGCGCAAGAACCCGGGCGAGGTCCGCCGCCGCATCGGCTACGTCGCCCAGGGCGGCAGCACCTGGGACGACTCCACCGGCCGCGAGGAGCTGGTCCTGCACGCCCGGATGTACGGCATCTCAAAGGCCGAGGCCCAGCGGCGCGCCGCCGACGCCCTGAACACCTTCGAGCTCGCCGAGTACGCCGACCGCAAGTGCAAGACCTACTCCGGCGGCCAGCGCCGGCGGGTCGACATCGCGCTCGGCATCATCCACCAGCCGAAGGTCGTCTTCCTGGACGAGCCCACCACCGGCCTGGACCCGCAGTCGCGCGCCCACATGTGGGGCGAGGTGCGCAAGCTCCAGCAGATGGGCATGACCGTCTTCCTCACCACGCACTACCTCGACGAGGCCGACGCGCTCTGCGACCGGCTGGCCATCATGGACCACGGCCAGATCGTCGCCGAGGGCACGCCCGCCGACCTCAAGCAGGAGGTCCTCGGCGACGTCGTCTCCGTGCAGCTCCAGCGCGACGTGCCCCGGGCCGCCGACCTGTTCGGCGACACCGACTTCGTGCGCAAGCTGGAGACCACCGAGCAGTCGCTGCGGCTGTACGTCGAGGACGGCGCCAGCGTCATCCCGCACGTGCTGCGCACTCTCGACGCCGAGAAGATCGCCATCGACGGCATCGAGCTGCACCGCCCCAGCCTCGACGACGTGTTCCTGGCCAAGACCGGCCGCAGCCTGAGGGAGAGCTGAGCATGAAATTCCTCCGTGACACCTGGCTGGTGTTCCAGCGGCAGATGCAGCTGCTGCTGCGCAACCCGGTGTGGGTCATCGTCGGCATCACCCAGCCGCTGTTCTACCTGTTCCTGTTCGCGCCGCTGATGAGCAAGGCGCTGGGCCAGGGCAGGCCGCTCAGCCAGGGCGAGACCTACCAGCTGTTCGTGCCGGGCATGCTGGTCATGGTTGCGCTGTTCAGCGCCTTCTCCGGCTTCGGCATCATCGCCGAGCTGCGCGCCGGCGTGATCGAGCGCAACCGGGTCACCCCGGTCAGCCGGGTCGCGCTGCTGCTGGGCCGCTCGCTGCGCGACGTGGTGCAGCTGATGTTCCAGGCCGTGCTGGTGACGCTGCTGTCGTACCCGTTCGGGCTGCGCATCGCCGTCGGCGACGCGGTGCTGGCGTTCCTGCTGGTCGGCCTGATGGCCCTGCTGCTGTCCTCGCTCGGGTACGCGCTGGGCCTGGCGCTCAAGAGCGAGGACGCGATGGCGCCCCTGCTCAACACGCTGATCCAGCCGATCATGCTGCTGTCGGGCATCCTGCTGCCGATCGCGATGGGCCCCGCGTGGCTGCAGCGCCTCGCCGACTTCAACCCGTTCAGCTGGGCCGTGAGCGGGGTGCGCGCCCTGTTCGCGGGCCACCCCGGCGACGACTCGGTATGGCAGGCGCTGGCCATCCTCACGCCGCTGACCGTCATCGCGCTGATCGTCTCGTCGCGGACCTTCGCCAAGTCGGTGCGCTGACCGGCGTTAGCTCGGTTACACCCGGACGCCGGGGCAGTGTAAGGAGCGTAGCTTCGTACAGTGCCCCGGCTTCATCGTGATCTCGCGACCTGGTTGATCTACCTCCAACTGGGCCTCTGGGGCTACTTCAACTACGGCTTCGGGCCGGTCATGCCGCTGCTGCGCGACGAGCAGCACACCAGCGCCGCCGCGGCCAGCCTGCACAGCACCGCCATCGCCGTCGGCGCGGTCCTCGGCGGCGCCCTCTACCCGGTCCTTTCCCGCCGGTACGGCCGCGGCGCCGTGCTGTGGGGCGGCCAGGGCGTCATCGCGCTGGGCGTGCTCGGCTTCGTCACCCTCCCGGCGCGGTACCCGGTCACCCTGGCGCTGACCGCGCTCATCGCGGTCGCCGGCATCGCCATGATCGGCGGCATCGTGGCGGCACTGTCCGACCGGCACGGACCCGCCGGACCGGCCGCCATCAGCGAGGCCAACGCCGTCTGCTGCGCCGCCGGGCTGCTCGCCCCGCTGGCCGTCGGCGCCACCATGCGGGCCGGGCTCGGCTGGCGTACCGGCTTCGGCCTGCTGGTCGGCCTCATCGTGCTGCTCGCCCTGGTGGCGTACCTGCGCCGGATCAGCGTCGCCGGCGGCCCCGCGGTCGCACCGGCGGCCGACACCGCCCCCCGCCGCCCACTGCCCCGCGCGTACTGGCTCGCCTGGTCGATGATGACGCTCACCGGCGCGGTCGAGGTGGTGCTGTCCATGTGGGCCGCCTCGGTCCTGCGCGACCGGGCCGGGATGTCGCCCGGCGTGGCCACCGCCGTGATGTCGGCCGTGGTCGCGGGCATGTTCATCGGGCGGCTCGGCGGGGCGCGGATCGCGCTGCGGGTGCGGTCCATCCCGCTGTACCTGTGCGCGCTGGCCGTCAGCCTGGCCGGGTTCGCCCTGTTCTGGAGCGCCACCGGGCCCGTGGTCGCGGTCGCGGGGCTGGCGGTGCTCGGGCTCGGCAACGCGATGCACTACCCGCTGGCGATCGGGCTGGCGCTGGGAGCCGCGGCGGGGCAGGCGGACCGGGCGGCGGGCGTGGCGTCGTACTCGATGGCGGTCAGCTTCGGCGCGGGCCCGCTCGCCCTCGGCCTGGTCGCCGACCAGGTAGGCCCGCACACCGCCTTCCTCCTCATCCCCCTCCTCCTCACCGCCGCCGCCACCCTCGCCCTCCGCCTAACACCCCCCACCCCAGCCCCGGCCCCAGCCCCCCTGCCCGGTTGGGGTGCGGGGTCAGTGTTTGCGGGAGAGGGTTACGCCGTCGGAGAAGGGGAGTAGGACGGTTTCGACGCGGGGGTCGGCGGCGACGGCGGCGTTGAAGGCCGCGATGGCGATGGTGCCGGTGTCGTCGGGGCTCGGGTCGAGGACGCGGCCGCCGCGCAGGGTGTTGTCGGAGATGATCAGGCCGCCGGGGCGCATCCGCGGCACCAGCAGCTCCCAGTACTGCCCGTAGCTCTCCTTGTCGGCGTCGATGAACGCCAGGTCCAGGTACGGCTCGTCGGGCAGCTGCGCCAGCCCGTCCGCGGCAGGGCCGAGGCGCAGCTCGACCCGGTCGGCCACGCCCGCGCGCGCCCAGTACGCCCGGGCGATCGAGGTGTACTCGTCGGAGACGTCGAAGCAGGTCAGGCGCCCGCCCTCGGCCAGCCCGCGGGCGATGGCCAGCGACGACATGCCGGTGAACGTGCCCACCTCGACCGCGTGCCGTACGCCGACGAGCTTGGTGAGCATGGTCAGCAGCGCCGCGTACTCCGGCTCGATCTGCATGCCCGCCGCGGAGCCGGTGGCGCGCGCCGTCTCCGCGATCAGGTCCTGCTGCAGCTCGTCGGGCGGGGTGCCGTGGTTGACGACGTAGTCGTGGAGTTCGTCGGTGACCGTGATGAAGGAACGGCTCATGCCTGCGAGCCTATGCCGCCGCCGGGCGGGTTCAGCGGCTCCGCCAGAACTGCGTGATCTCGTAGCCCAGTTCGGCCAGCATGCGGCGCAGCAGGGGCATCGACAGGCCGATCACGTTGGTGTGGTCGCCCTCCAGCCGCTCGACGAACGAGCTGCCCAGGCCGTCGATGGTGAACGAGCCGGCCACCCAGAGCGGCTCGCCGGAGCCGACGTACGCGTCGATCTCCTCGTCGCTGATGTCGGCGAAGTGCACCACGGTGGCGGCGTCGCCCTGGGCGATCCGGTCGGTGGCCAGGTCGATCAGGCAGTGGCCGGTGTGCAGCACGCCGCTGCGGCCGCGCATCGCCTGCCAGCGCTTGGCCGCCGCCTCGGGGCTGTCCGGCTTGCCGAGGATCTGGCCGTCGAAGGCGAGCACCGAGTCGCAGCCGAGCACCAGCGGCTGCGGGTGCGGGTGGGTGCTGTGGCGCAGCCGCTCGGCCACGGCGTGGGCCTTCATCCGGGCCAGCACGCCGCTGAGCGCCTCGGCGGTGGTCGCCTCGACCGCCTCCTCGTCGACGCCGCTGACGATGACCTCGACGTCGATCCCGGCGGCCGCGAGCAGGTTGCGGCGCGCCGGGCTGGCGGAGGCGAGGACCAGGTTCGGGCGATTAGGCATAGACGGCAGGCTACCGGCGTACGCGGCGGCCCACGACGACGGCCACGCCGCCCGCGACGACGACCGCGCCGAGCAGCAGCGCGATCAGGCCCAGCCGCGAGCCGTCGCCGTCGCCGGTGTCGGGCAGTTCGCTGGCGCTGAAGGTGGCGACGGACCCGTCGGTCGGCTCGGTGCTGGGGGCCGCGTCCGGGGCGGTGAGCGCGGCGACCGGGTCGACCACGCCGAAGCCGTAGTCGCCGTCCTGGCCCTGGGGTCCCTTGTCGACCGAGGTGCGGGTCAGCCGTTCCAGCACCTGGTCGGCGGTCAGCGTCGGGTACTTGGACCAGACGAGGGCCGCCACGCCCGCGGCGATCGCGGTGGCGGGGCTGGTGCCGCTGCCGCGCCGGTACTGCGTACCGGCGGACTTGTTGATCTTGCTAGTGCTGGTGATGTCGGCGCCCGGGGCGCTGAGCAGCACCTCGGGGCCGCTCACCGAGGAGCCCATGTGGTTGCCGCCGCGGTCCACGGCGCCCACGGCGACCGCGCCGGGGTAGCGGGCCGGGGCGGTGACCACGAAGTCCTCGGGGGCGTTGCCGCTGGCCGCGAAGACCAGCGTGCCCGCCTCGCGGGCGCGGGCGACCGCGTCGATCAGGTCGTCCGGGACGGATGAGAACGCCGACACCGAGATCGAGATGATCTTTATCTTGCGGCTGACCGCCTCGTTGATGCCGCGCACGATGGCGTCGCCGTTGCCCATGCCGGCCGCGTTGGCCATCCGGATCGGGAAGATCTTCGCCTTGGGCGCGACGCCGAGCACGCCGTCGCCGCTGCCGTGGCCGTGCGCGGCGATCAGCCCGGCCATGCCGGTGCCGTGGCCGTCCAGGTCGCCCCAGCCGTTGCCGCTGCCCCCGGTCACCACGTCGATGCCGGTCAGCACGTTGCCGGCCAGGTCCGGATGGCGCGCCTCGACGCCGGAGTCGATCACCGCGACGGTGACGCCCTCGCCCTGGCTGATCGCGTGCGCTTTGGCCAGATCGAGGTAGCCCAGGAACCACTGGTCGTCGCGGAAGCGGTCGGCGTGCGCGGGGGCCGCGCCGACCGCGATGGTGGCGGCGGCGGTGACCAGCACCGCCGCCGTCCGGAGCAGACGCCTCACCGGTACATGCCGATCGCCGGACCGGGGTCGATCGGGTCGGGCGCCTCGGGCGCCTCCAGCACCGGCGCCACGCCCTGGGCCACGCTCCACAGCGTGTCCGGATCGCCGTGCTCCTCGAGCTCGCCGTCGCGGCGCTGGCCGGGCCGCCCCGGCACCCCGCCCATCGGCGCGCCGACCCCGGCCGCACCGCGCGCGCCCGCGGCGCCGCGACCGGCCGCACCGGGTGCGCCGCCGCCGATCATGCCGCCGACCGGGTTGGGCCGGGCGCCCGCCGCGCGGGCCGCGCCGCCGACCGGGGCACCGCCGATCACGCCGCCGGGCATGCCCGCGCCGCCGCGGGCCAGCGGCGCGGCGCCGCCCATGCCGCCGATCACCGGCGGCTTGACCCCGCCGGGCAGGCCGGTCATCGGCGGGCCGCCGATGACGTTGGGCGGCAGGCCGGGGGTGCCGGGGGTCGAGGGCAGGCCCGGGTTGGTCGGGCTGGTGCCGATCGGCACGTTCGTGGTCGGTGGCGCCGGGTTGAGCCCGGACAGGTCCGGACCGCTGCCGACGGGCATCGTGACGGGGGTGAAGCTCGCCAGGGGCGGCGGCGCCGGGATCGGCAGGACGGGCGGGATCATCGGCGGTACGAACGGTGCCGGGGAGCCGCCGCCACCGCCGCCGTAGTCGCCGCCGCCGTCGAGCTTGGTGCCGCGGCCCGGTGGCACGTACGGCGCGGGCTTCTCCATGTTGTACGGCGCCATGACCAGTGCCGAACCGAGGTTTACCATGATCGCCCGCGCCTCGCCCAGCTTCTTGGCCAGGTACTGGTCCACCGTGCCCGCCCCGCTGGGCAGGTCGGACGGCGTCTTCGGGTTCGGCCCCGACGCGGGCAGGTACTTCATGTACTCGTCGTAGATCGGCTTCAGCTTGCGCTTGGCGTCGTCGATGGCCATCGGCATGTCATGGGCGTACATGTAGTTGCCGCTGGTCACGTGGGCGACGTTCGCCACCGAGGCGATCAGCTCGTCGAGCTTGGCCAGGAAGGTCTTCGCCGCCTCGCTGCCCTCGGGCCGCCAGACGGCGGCCAGCTTCTCCCGGTACACCTGGAGCCGGTCGCGGTGCAGGTAGGCCAGCTCGCTGGCCTTCTTCCAGCCGTCGGACTGCTCGAAGTGCGGGGTGAGCTGCCGGTGGTTCACCCAGTCCCACATGGTCTGCATGGGGACGTTGTTCCAGTCGGTGCCCGTCACTTGTAGTCACCGCCGTTGTCCGAGGTGGTGCCGGCGGTCGGGTCCACCGGCGGGATGACGACCGCGTTCTTCGGGTCCGTGGCCTGCCCGGTGCCGGGCGCGGCCGGCTGGCCGCTCTGGCCGGGCGCCGCCGCGTTCGGATCGGAGGCCAGCACGCGGTTGACGTCCGTGGTGCGGGCGGCGGTGAGCGCGTCGGTCTTGCCGTACTGCTTGACGATCTCGCGGGTGGCGGTGATGAAGTTCAGCACCGCCTCGTCGTGCCGGGCGAGCGCGTCGGCGGCCTGGACCAGCATGTCGCGGTGGCCCTGCATGCCCGCGCACAGCTCCTGGAACCGCTTGTCCGGAGCCTGCACGACGGTCGCCATCTGCTCGAAGACCGTCTTGGCGTGCGGACGGTAGTCGAGCATGTGCTCCTTCTCCAGCACGTCGGCGAAGAGCTTCAGATCCGCCAGCTCGATGGCCAGCGTGCCCTCGTCATACCCGGTGAACGCGCTGGTCTTGGTGTATCCGCTGCCGCGGCCGTAGTCACGCAGCCAGGCGGGTCCCTTGTCCTCTTCGGGCAGTCCCATGGCGCTTGTTACCTCCCCCATTGGCGAGTCGGTGGCGTGCTGCCGTTCGCGGCCAACGAGTCAGGCCATGGGCGCCCACCGATTCCAGCGCTTGCAGACTACCGAAATCGGGCAAGGATGCACACCGTCAGGCGGGCAGTCCCGAGCGCCGCCACGCGCCCGCGCCCGGCCTGGTCACGGCCGGAAGGCCGCTGCGCCACCACGCCGACACCGGCTCCGATGTGGCCGGTGCCACCACCGGCCGCGCCGACAGTACGGCGACCAGGGCCGCCACCTCCTCCGCCGTCGGCACCCCGCGCTCGATCCGGATCGGGCCGCTCTGCTCGCTCATCTCTGCTCTCCCTCCCCGTGGGGCCGGCTCATGCCGAACTCCCGATACACCCGCGACCAGAACCCGTCGCGGACCCACAGCCGGGCCTTCTCGTACTGCCGCAGCGAGATGCCCAGCTCCTTCTCCGCCTCGACCAGCAGCTCCTTGTCGATGACGGTCGGCAGTTTCGGCCCCGGCAGCAGGTCGCCGATGTTGTCCCGCCCCCGGGCGAGGATCCACTTCTGCGCCACGAACTCGCCGATGTCCACGATCTCGGTGCGCTCGGGCAGCGGCGCGGCGACCGGGCGGACCGGGGCGGGCCGCGGCTCGGGCACCGCCGACACCTGCGCGGCCGGCAGCGCGATCGCCGGGCGGCCCGAGAACACCTCGGCGGGCGTGGGGGTACGGGTGCGGCCGGTGGGCGTGAAGTAGGGGCGGACCGTGTCGGCGTCCAGCGTGAACACCGTGTCGCTCTCCCAGAGCAGCCGCTCGGCCTGGTTGGTGCCGTACGGCGGCTCGACGCCCCACAGGTGCACCCGCACCCCGTAGCTCTGCGCCGCCTCGATCGCCGAGAGCATGTCCTCGTCCCCGGCGACCAGCACCGCGTCGGTGACCGCCTTGTGCCGGGCCAGCGTCTCCAGGTCGCTGCGGATCTGCGCGTCCACGCCCTTCTGCTGCCCGCGCATGTTCAGGTTGCCCAGCCGCAGCTTGACCTGGCCCATCTGCGCGATGACCCGCTGGTCGATGGTGGGCACCCGGTCCCGGGCGGCGTCGAACCAGTACACCCGCAGCAGGTCCTCGCCCAGGTGCTTGGCGGCCAGCTGGATGAGGGCGTGAATGAGCGGCTCGGCGTCCACCTTGAACTCCGAGCGGTTGGAGGTGCCCAGCACCAGTTCGCCCGAGGCCGCGTAGAGGTAGCCCACGTCGACCAGCACGGTATGGCGCCGCGGCAGGTTCATCCCGCCATCGTTCCACACTGGAGGGTGCACGTGAACGTTGTGCCACATGGGCGTCACTCACCGCTGATGATTGATGGATGCCGCTACAGGGGGATGTTGCCGTGCTTCTTCGGCGGCAGGGTCTCCCGCTTGGCGGCCAGCGTGCGCAGCCCCCGGACGATGTGTGCCCTGGTGGCGGACGGGCGGATGACCGCGTCGACATAGCCCCGCTCGGCGGCGACGTACGGGTTGCACAGGGTGTCCTCGTACTCGTCGATGAGTTCGGCGCGGCGGGACACCGGGTCGTCGGCGGCGGCCAGCTCCGCACGGTAGAGGATGTTCACCGCGCCCTGCGCGCCCATCACCGCGATCTGCGCGGTCGGCCAGGCGAAGTTCAGGTCGGCGCCCAGGTGCTTGGAGCCCATGACGTCGTACGCGCCGCCGTAGGCCTTGCGGGTGATCACCGTGATCTTCGGGACGGTGGCCTCCGCGTACGCGTAGATGAGCTTGGCGCCGCGGCGGATGATGCCGTCCCACTCCTGGCTGGTGCCGGGCAGGAAGCCGGGCACGTCCACGAAGGTCAGCACCGGGATGTTGAACGCGTCGCAGGTGCGCACGAACCGGGCCGCCTTCTCCGAGGCGGCGATGTCCAGGCAGCCCGCGAAGTGCATCGGCTGGTTGGCGACCACGCCCACCGGCTTGCCCTCGACCCGGCCGAAGCCGGTCAGGATGTTCTGCGCGTACAGCGGCTGGACCTCTAGGAACTCGCCGTCGTCGAGGATCGACTCCAGCACGGCGTGCATGTCGTACGGCTGGTTGGCCGAGTCCGGGATCAGCGTGTCCAGCCCCGCGTCGACGTCGGAGACGGCCAGGTCGGCCACGGCCGGGTAGGCCGGCGCCTGGTCGAGGTTGTTGCTCGGCAGGTACGACAGCAGCGCCTTGACGTACTCGATCGCGTCGGCCTCGTCGGTGGCCAGGTAGTGCGCGTTGCCGCTCTTGGTGTTGTGCGTACGCGCCCCGCCCAGCTCCTCCATGCCCACGTCCTCGCCGGTGACGGTCTTGATCACGTCGGGGCCGGTGATGAACATGTGCGAGGTCTGGTCGACCATCACGGTGAAGTCGGTGACGGCGGGGGAGTAGACCGCCCCGCCCGCGCACGGGCCCATGACCAGCGAGATCTGCGGGATCACGCCGGAGGCGCGCACGTTGCGGAAGAAGATCTCGCCGTACAGGCCGAGGGAGACCACGCCCTCCTGGATGCGGGCGCCGCCGGAGTCGTTGATGCCGATGACCGGGCAGCCGGTCTTCATGGCCAGGTCCATCACCTTCACGATCTTCTGGCCGAAGACCTCGCCCAGCGAGCCGCCGAAGATCGTGAAATCCTGCGCGAACACGCACACCGGGCGGCCGTCGACGGTGCCGTAGCCGGTGACCACGCCGTCGCCGTACGGCCGGTTGCGGTCCTGGCCGAAGTTGGTCGACCGGTGCCGGGCCAGCTCGTCCAGCTCGACGAACGAACCCTCGTCGAGCAGCAGCTCGATCCGCTCGCGCGCGGTCTTCTTGCCCCGGGCGTGCTGCTTCTCCACCGCCCGCGCGGAGCCCGCGTGCACGGCCTCCTCGACCCTGCGGTCGAAGTCGGCGAGCTTGCCCGCCGTCGTCCGGCTCACCTGGCTGCTGTCCTTCGGCACCGTAGTCGTCACGCCCGTGATGCTAACGAACCCCTGAACTCTCGTTCAGTCATCTGCGCCACACGTGCACGGATCAACAACGAGTCGATCTTGGTACGGGGTGTGGTCGTTTCGTCTGGTTTGGGGTGGTCGTTAGGACTGATGTGACGATGGTCTTCGGGGTAGCGCTGCTGGTGGGCGGCTTCACCGTGCTCGCCGTGGTGCGGCCGTGGCAGGGCGAACCACGCCCCCGCGCGACGCGCAGACGCCGACCGGTCTCGGCTCCGCCGAACCCGACCCGGCCCGGAGCCGGCGGCCGGACCGCGCCAGGCTCGCGCCGACCCCGTCCCGCCGGGCGCGGCGCGGTGTCGGCCACGACTCCCGCCGCACCCCGGCGGACCGAACGCGCCGCCGTACCCGCCCACGCCGGGGCGCCCCGGCTCACGACCACCGTCCCGAACCCCGCCGACCGCGTCCCACCCCTGACGGTCGGCACCGGCGTGCCGGGGATCAACACCGACTCCCGCTTCGCACACCGTCCACGCACCAACCACCCGACAGCTCCGACCGCGGCTCCGACCTCTGCCGCACCACCCGTCGGCAGCGGCCCCGCCTCGCCTTCCGCCGCCGGGCTCGTCGTCGGTCCCGCCTCGCCTTCGGCCGCACGGCTCGTCGGCAGCGATCCCGCCGCGGTTTCCGCCGCACGGCTCGTCGGCCGCGATTCCGCCTCGGCTTCGGGCGCACCGCTTGTCGGCGGCGATTCCGTCACAGCTTCGGCCAGGTCGTCCAGGAGCAGCGCCGCCGTCTCGGCTTCCGCCGTATCGTCGGAGAGCGCTGCCGCCGCCCCCGCTTTCGCCCCGCCCGCCGACGGCGTCGGCGGCTCGGTGCACCCGATCCGGCAGGACCGGGCAAGTGCCGGGAGCAACGGAAGCGTGCCCCGTCCGGCGCCGCGTCGGCGAGCGGCCGTACCGCTGGCGGACCGTACCGTCGGCGACGGGCTGGCCACCGGACCCACCGTGGCCGTACCCGCCGGCTTCGGACCCGGCCTGGTCGCGGTCCCCGGCGGCGGCGCGAGCGCGGCCGCGGGTGAACCGGTACGCCGCCACCACCGGATGGAGGCCCTGCAGCGTCCCCGCCGCATCGCCACCGACGCCGGCCAGACCGACATCGTGCTCCCCGACTGGCTCGGCCCGTTCACCGACGGTGACACTGCCCCCGTCCGGGCCCGGCATGCGGGCTAGCGTGTGCCCGTGACCGACGACGCCCGCCCGCCACTCGACGACGTCCGGCTGCGGGACCAGACCGGCCCGTTCTGGCGGCCACGGATCGTGGCCGAGACCGGCTCCACCAACACCGACGTGGCAGCGGCCTGCGAAGGCGAGCGCGAAGGGCTGGTCGTACTGGCCGAGTCGCAGACCGCGGGGCGGGGACGCCTGGGGCGTGCCTGGCAGTCACCGCCGAGGGCCGGGCTGGCCCTCAGCGTGCTGCTGCGGCCGACCGTGGACGTGGCCCGCTGGGGCTGGCTGCCGCTGCTGGCCGGAGTCGCCCTGGCCGAGGCCGTACGCGCGGTGGCGGGGCTTGAGGCGGGACTCAAATGGCCCAACGACCTGCTGCTCGACGGGCGCAAATGCGCGGGCCTGCTGGCCGAGGTGCCCCAGCCCGGCGCTGTCGTGATCGGCATCGGAGTCAACGTCAGCCTTGCCGAGGACGAACTGCCCATGACCCCGTCGGGCCTGCCCGCGACCTCGCTCCAGCTGGCCGGGGCGCGCTCGGTGGACCGTACCGAGCTGGCCGTCGCACTGCTGCACCGCCTGCACGACCGCTACCGCCAGTGGCACGCCGCGGGTGGCGATCCCGAGGCCAGTGGCGTACGCGAGAGCTATGTGCGGCTGTGCGCCACGGTCGGCCGCGAGGTGTCGGTATCCCTCCCGGACGGTTCGGCGCTCACCGGCACCGCCACCACCGTCGACACCGACGGCCGCCTCATCATCGCCGCCCCCGACGGCACCCCGCGCCCCATCGCCGCAGGCGACATCCTCCACCTCCGCTGACACCCACCTCCGCTGACACCCACCTGCGCTGACACCCACCTGCGCTTACAGCCACCTCGGCTGACGGCGACTTCGGCTGACGCCGACTTTCGCTGACGGCCACCTCCACGGACGGGCACCTCGGCCAAGATCGCCGCCTTCGGCCTGATGGGCGACGTCAGCCCCACGGTTCCGTCCCAAACTCCGATCTCGAAGCCCACAACATCGGCTTGATCGGCATCGGTGGTCATTTCCTCTTCGTAGAGCCGGGCGAATGACCGCAAATGGCGATCATGGCTGGGCGCGGGGTGGTTGATCGCGTTCTCGGGACGTTGGCTGCGTAGGTGAGTGCGAGTGGTCGTCGCCCGTCGTCCCCGACCCCCGATCACCACACCGCGGCATCGTTGATGATCGGCATGCGCGGTCGATTCCTGCACACCTGAGCCGGTCGAGCGACCGCAAGTGGCGATCATGGCTGAGGAAACGAGGGTGATCATGTTGTCGGGGTGTCTGCCGCATAGGCGGGTGCGCAGGGTTGCCCCCTGTGCCGTCCTAAAACGCTGATCTCTGGCGGCACGACCCGTGCTGATCGGCGCCTGCGGTCACAACCTGGCCCCTCACCCCGCCAACCGACCCAAACCGCCGATCACACGCACCCCGCACCCCGCCGATCACTTCAACCCCGCGCCCGCCGATCACACCCACCCCAGGGCCGGGCGACCACTCACCCGCAGGACCGGGCGACCACTCACCCGCAGGGCCGGGCGACCACTCACCCGCAGGACCGGGCGACCACCCGCCCCGTGCCTGGGCGATCACACCTCACCCTCCGCCCCGGCTGACCACACTCATCCCGGGACCTGGCCACGCTCATCCCGGGACCCAGCGCCCACCCACCCGGGGACCTGGCGACGCTCACCCCGGGACCCTGGGCCCGCTCACCCGCCTCCGGTCATATCACCGACACTCGCGCAGCCCAGCACCCCCACGCGGGCCCGCGGCGGTGTCTGGACTGAGGAGCGTGACCGGGCCAAAGGCCCGGCAGCGACGAGGGAAGACACCGCCTGCGAGCGGGTCCGCCGTGCCCGCGGAGGCAGGCGCCGACAATAGAGCCGATTCCGGATGGTGGTGGGGCGGCACTAACCTGCTCGCGGGCAATCGCGCAGGAACTGACAGCCCGCGACATAGGAGGCAAGGAAGATGGCGTTCCCCGAGGACGTGCTGACCGACGGCGAACATGTGGTGCTCGACCTGCACCCGCACTGGAAGGCCATGATCCGGCCGGTCACGGTGCTGGTGCTGGCAGTGGCGGCGGTGATCAGCGCGCTGGTCCTGCTGGACAACGAGGTGCTGATCTACATCATCGCGGGCCTGGCCGTGGTGGCGGTGGCGTGGCTGTCGTTCTGGCCCTGGCTGGTCTGGCGTACGACGCACTACGTGCTGACCAACGAGCGGGTGCTGCTGCAGACCGGCGTGTTCTCGCGCGACCGGCGTGACATCCCGCTGTCGCGGGTCAACGACCACTCGATGAACCAGAAGTTCATCGAGCGGCTGCTGGGCTGCGGCACGCTGACCATCGAGTCGGCGGGCGAGCGCGGTCAGTCGGTCCTGAACGACATCCCGCACGTGGAGAAGGTCCAGACCACGCTGTACGAGCTGGTCGAGGCGGACCGGGACGCGTACTCGTTCAACGACAACGAGCGCGCTGCCAAGAGTTCGGCCCCGGCCCAGGCGACGCGCGCCGAGGCCGAGGCCGAGGAGAAGTAGGTCCGGCGGGTCACCGCTCTGGGCGCGGCTTGGCCTGCGTGAGCTCGTCGGAGAGCTGCGCGTCGCTGAGTTCCGCGTCCAGGGCGGCCAGCCGCTCGGCCTCGGCCGCGAACTCCGCCTCGAGCGAGGCGGTGAGGCGGGTGAAGTCGTCGCGGTGCACCTGGGCGGGCACCGGCACCCCCGCCGCGGTGGCGGCGATGGCCTCGGCGTCGAGCAGCTCCTCGACGTCGGCGACGTGCAGGTGCGCCGGGCCCAGGTCGACGTCGGCGCCGGCGGGCCCGACCGCGACCGTGTTGGCGGGGGCGAAGACGAACACGCGGTAGGTGAAGAAGCGGAACACGGTGCCCAGGACCAGGCCGAAGAAGGCCGCCACGTTGAGGGCGAGCAGGCTGGTCAGGCCGAGCGCGTACTTGGTGGCGCCCATGATGGCCAGTTCGATGGCCAGGCCCGCGACGTTGAAGATGACGAACATGACGAACTCGCGGGTGACCCCGTCCTTGGGCCGGTCCTTGTAGGTCCAGTGCCGGTTCATCAGGTACGAGGTGATCATCGCGACGACGGTCGCGACGACCTTGGCCTTGAGCTCGCCGTTCGGGAAGACCGTGAGCACCAGCCCGTTGAGGACCAGGAAATTGACCAGCGTGTTTCCGGCGCCGACGATGGCGAACTTGAGGGCCTCCGGGCCGAGTCTGCGCAGTCGGGCCGGCAGCAGACGGTCCCACATCATCTGGTCAAGGTGCACTCGGTCACTTTACGCGAGAAGAATCGCCACGACATGTTCCGCAACCCCGGATGCGTGCCATCTCACCTTGCGGAAGCCTGCGCCGCGGCAGGCTGGGGCAGCTCCACCCGGGGGCCGTTGAACACGAACCGCCGGTAGGCCCAGAAGCGGAACACGGTCGCGAACGCGTTGCCGATGAGCGACTTCGCGACGTTGTCGGCCAGGCGGGTCTGGAAGACCTCCGGCCACGCGCCGCCGAGGACGTCGTGGCTGAACCACAGCACCGCCAGGGTGATGCCGAGGCCGACCGCGTTGAAGAAGAAGTACAGGGCGTACTCGCGGGTGAGGCTGGAGCTCTCCCGGTCGCGCCAGGTCCAGTAGCGGTTGCCCAGGAACGCCGCGGTGGCCGCGATCGTCATCGAGGTGACGGTCGCGGCCAGCCAGCCCATGGGCCCCAGCAGCAGGTTGAACACCGCCAGGTCGACCAGGAAGGCCAGTCCGCCGACTACGCCGAACTTGCCCAGCTCCCGCAGCAGGTGCTGGAAGCGGCCGAGGAGCCGGGGGAGGAGTCCGGCGGCGGGTTCAGGGGTCACGTGCCGAGCTTACCGGTCGGCGGCGCCGTGGTCGCCGGTCTGCGCGGCCTCGGTGACGACCGCGAGCAGTCCGACCTCCAGCGGATCCCGGCCGGTACGCAGCCGGGCGGTGCTGCCCGGCGCGGCCGGCGCCCCCAGCCAGAGCACGTCCACCCCCGGCGTACGCCAGGTGCACCGGCCCGGGTCGGCCCGGCAGGCCAGCGCCGCGGCGCTGCTGTTGCGCCCGCCGGCGAGGTTGCCCGCGACGCCCACCTGGCTGTCCCCGATGTAAAGGGAGTCGCCGGCCATGTTGAGGTCGCCGTCCCACAGGGCCAGGCCGATCTTGACCTGCCCGCCCGGACCGAGGGCCACGGTGGCGTCGTCGTCGCCGTGGCCGGTACGCGGCCCCAGGTAGACGGCGGCCTCGGCGCGCGGGGCGCCGTCGCGGGCGTAGACCACGGCCAGGCTCCAGCCCGCGTACTGGCCGCTGCCGTGCGGCAGCTCGTCGGCGGGGGCGGCCAGCCACCAGTCGCCGCCGGTACGGACCAGGCCGGTGACGTCGGCGAAGCCCTGGGTGAGCGAGGGGCTGGTCTGGCCGTGCCCGTACCGGACCTCGACGGGGTGCCACCGGCCGCTGGGCCCGTGCAGGCCGACGGTCTGCGGGAACCGGTCGGACGAGGTGGCCAGGACCAGGCCCGCCCAGCGCACCTCGGCGCCCCGGGGCAGGATCAGCCGGGCTCCGGCGGCCGCCTTCGGCCCGGCCAGGACGCTGATCCGCCCGTCCGGGCCTTTCGGGCCGCCCTTGTCGAACAGCCCGTCGGGCGCCTGCGGCTCGGCGACGCCGGGCAGCAGCGGCAGCATCGGCAGCAGGTTGTTGTCGTCGGACTGGAAGCACTGCGGGCGCGGGCTGCACGACAGCAGCGTGTTGCCCGCCAGCGCCACGTCGACCCGGCCGCTGGCGGCGTACCCGGCGCGCATGCCCGCGGGGGCCACCGGCACCCGGAAGGCGGCGGCGCGGCGTCGTCCGCCGAACTCGACCGAGGTGGCCACCGGCTGGAACCCGCTGACGGTCTTGTCCACCTCGACCGGCAGCCGCACCGTGGACAGCTGCCCCGGGCGCAGGGCGGCATGGGCGCAGGCGGCGCCCCCGGTGGTGGTCTCGCAGCGCCAGCCGTCGCCGCCGTCGGCGCCGATCAGGTGCACGCCGGCCGGGAGCGTGACCTCCAGCCGTACCGCATCCGCGGCCAGGCCGACCGGCACGGCCGGGACGGGTCCGCGTGCCTTGGCCACCGGAGTGCCCGTGCCCGGCGCCAGGGTGTCCGCGACGGTGTCCGGTCCCACGGCGTCCGGTCCCGCGGCCTCTGGTGTGACGGTGTCTGGCGCCGGGGCGGTCTGGCTGGTGGTCCGCTCGGGCGGGCCGGGGGCCCGGACCGGGATCGGCAGGGTGCCCTTGCCGCCCGCGGTCAGGTCCGCGGCGGCCGGGTCGGCCTGCGCGGGCGGCACTGCGGGTGCGGGGGCCACGGGTTCGGGGGCGCCCGGCGGCGCGGTGCGGGCGGGCGAGGGGCGCGGGGCCTGGCTGCGGGCGGTCGCGGAGGACGCGGCCGTCGGGGCGGGCGCGGCAGTCGGCGCGCCGCCGGGCGACGCGGGCCCGGCCGGAGCGGGCACGGGTATGGCCTGAGGCCGCCGCACCGGCACCGGCGTCGCCGTCATCAATGCGAACACCAGCACTCCGGCCAGCGCCGCGAGCGCCACCCCCGCGCCCGCGACCACCCCGCCCGCCCCGAACCGGGCGACCAGGCGCCGGGGCAGCCCGGCCAGCCACCACCAGGCGGCGGCCAGTGCGGTGAGCGCGGCGGCGACCTCGGTCCGCAGGGCGGTGCGCCGGTCGTGCAGCCAGGCGGCGAGTCGGCCCCGCATCGGGATGCGGGCGGGGCGGGCGGCGCCGGACAGGTAGCCCGCCGCCGCGGCGCCGAGCAGCACGGGCGCTAACACCCCCCGGAGGCCGCCGTTCTCCTCTGCCAGCTCGCGGTGCAGGCGGCGGCACTCGGCGCAGCCGGTGAGGTGCTCGTCGACCTTGGCCCGGTCGCGGCGGGCCAGCGCGGCCCGCACGTACCCGGCCAGGTGCGAGCCGGTCCAGTGGCAGCGCGGGTTGCCGGTGGTGGCGATGTGCTCCTGCAGGTACATCTGGCGCAGGCGTTCGCGGGCCCGGTAGGCCAGCGCCGCCACCCCGTTCGGGGTCAGCCCCATGATCGGTGCCACCTGGGCCGGGCTCTCGCCCTCGACCTCGGTGTGCCACAGCACGGCGCGCCACCGCTCGGGCAGCCTGGCGAAGGCGCGCGCCGCGTACGACGTCTCCAGGCGGGAGATGGTCGGATCGTCGGTCGGCTGCGCGGTCTCGTACCGGGTGAGGTCGTCGGTGAGCTCCAGCCGGCGCTCGCGGCGGGCCCGGTCGTAGCGGGTGTGCCGCATGGTGGTGAGCAGGTAGGCGCGGAACGCGCTGTCCGGGCCGCCGCCCTCGCGCAGGGCGGCCAGCACCTTGGCGAACGTCTCGGCGATGAGGTCGTCCGTCTCGGCGGTGTCGGTGGACAGCACCCGGGCCAGGCGTCGGGCGCTGTCGTAGTGGCGCCGGTAGAGCAGGCCGTAGGCGCCGGTGTCACCGCCTCGTACCAGGGCGATCAGGTGGTGGTCGGTGTGCGGATCGAGCCGATCCAGGGCAGGGTCGTACGCAGTGGTCACAGCCGCCTCCGGGGGGAATGTCCGAGTTTCTACCGGCTGTTACGGACGTTAGACCAATCACCCGATTTGCGGAATATGCCAAAACCGTGGTGAAGTCGGTTAACCAGGTTCGGGAGCGTCTGGTGACGGGTATGCGCCGTGTGATTTTCAGCGGTCGCCCGGCCGGGAGGGGCGAGCGTGACAGATGTGACGGAGGAAAGGATTTGCGGAAACGTGCGCGGTTCACCGAAGAACCGTGCGTGAGAGTGCAGTCGCACCGAGGCTTGTGCAGTTATTCACAAGCCGGAGCGGGCTTTTGGCCCCTGACCGGGCTTACGCTGAGCCCACATCCCGGACGACAGACGGCCAGCGGCCGTTGCTCTGTCGTATCCGTCGGTCAAAGACGACCACGAGGAGAACACCCATGACCGCGCCGGCAGTCATCGCAGGGCTAGACCAGCATCCGACCGAGCACGCGAAGCTCATCGCCTGGGTGCGCCAGGTCGCCGAACTCACCACCCCCGACCGCGTCGTGTGGGTCGACGGTTCCGAGGCCGAGTGGGCGCGGCTCACCGGCGAGCTCGTCGCCGGGGGCAGCCTGACGCCGCTCGACCCGGTGAAGCGTCCGAACTCGTTCTGGGCCCGCACCGACCCGTCCGACGTAGCGCGGGTCGAGGAGCGCACCTTCATCTGCTCGGTCGACGAGGCCGACGCCGGCCCGACCAACAACTGGATGGCCCCGGCCGAGATGAAGCAGCTTATGACCGAGCTGTACCGCGGCTGCATGCGCGGCCGGACCATGTACGTCATCCCGTTCTGCATGGGTCCGCTGACCGCGGAGAACCCGATGTTCGGCGTCGAGCTCACCGACTCGGCGTACGTGGTCGCCAGCATGCGGATCATGACCCGGATGGGCAGCAAGGTGCTGGCGGCCATGGGCTCCGACGCCGACTTCGTCCCGGCGCTGCACTCGGTCGGCGCCCCGCTGGAGCCGGGCCAGGCCGACGTGCCGTGGCCGTGCTCGACCACCAAGTACATCTCGCACTTCCCGGAGACCCGCGAGATCTGGTCGTTCGGTTCGGGCTACGGCGGCAACTCGCTGCTGGGCAAGAAGTGCTACTCGCTGCGCATCGCCAGCGTGATGGGGCGCGACGAGGGCTGGCTCGCCGAGCACATGCTGATCCTCAAGCTGACCAACCCGGCCGGCAAGGTGCACTACATCGCGGCGGCGTTCCCGTCGGCGTGCGGCAAGACCAACCTGGCCATGCTGGAGCCGACCATCCCGGGCTGGAAGGTCGAGACCCTGGGCGACGACATCGCCTGGATGCGCTTCGGCGACGACGGCCGCCTCTACGCGGTCAACCCGGAGTACGGCCTGTTCGGCGTCGCCCCGGGCACGGACTGGAAGACCAACCCCAACGCGATGCGTACGCTCGCCTCGGGCAACTCGCTGTTCACCAACGTCGCCCGCACCGACGACGGCGACATCTGGTGGGAGGGCATGGGGCAGCCCCCGGCCCACCTGACGGACTGGCACGGCAACGACTGGACCCCGGACTCCGAGCAGGTCTCCAGCCACCCGAACTCGCGGTTCTGCACGCCGATCACCCAGTGCCCGATCCTCGCCCCGGAGTACGACGACCCCAAGGGCGTGCCGATCTCGGCGATCCTGTTCGGCGGCCGCCGCAAGACCACGATCCCGCTGGTCAGCCAGGCCCGCGACTGGGTGCACGGCGTGTTCCAGGGCGCGACCCTGTCCAGCGAGACCACCGCCGCCGCGGTCGGCCAGGTCGGCGTGGTCCGGCGCGACCCGATGGCGATGCTGCCGTTCATCGGCTACCACGCCGGCGACTACTTCCGGCACTGGATCGCGATGGGCAAGGGCGCCGACGGCAACGCCGACAAGCTGCCCGGCATCTTCTACGTCAACTGGTTCCGCCGCGGCGACGACGGCCGGTTCCTGTGGCCCGGGTTCGGCGAGAACTCGCGCGTGCTCAAGTGGGTCGTGGACCGGCTGGAGGGCGAGGCCGGCGCGGTCGAGACCCCGGTCGGCTTCGTGCCGCGCGCGCAGGACCTGGACCTGGTCGGGCTGGAGCAGCCTGTCGCCGACGTCGAGCTGGCCCTGGAGGTCCGCGCCGAGGAGTGGCGGCAGGAGCTCCCGCAGATCACCGAGTGGTTCGAGAAGTTCGGCGACAAGCTGCCCGGCGTGCTCTGGGCGGAGCTGGACGCGCTGAAGGCGCGCCTGGGCGTCACCGAGTAGTCCGTTCATATTTCCGCAACATCCGTTCACATCTCGCAGGCCCGCTGACACCGTCGGCGGGCCTGCGGGCATGATGGGAGCGTGCAGATCTCGGCGCGAGGCGATTACGCGGTCAGGGCGACCCTTGAGCTGGCCAACGCGTACCCCAACACCATCTCGGCCCAGGCCCTCGCCGACGCCCAGGGCCTGCCCCGCAAGTTCCTGGAGGCGGTCCTGGCCGACCTGCGCCGCAGCGGCGTCATCCACGCCGTGCGCGGTGCCGACGGCGGCTACTGCCTGAGCGTGCCGCCCACCGAGGTCACCATCGGCATGGTGCTGCGCGCCGTCGACGGCCCGCTCGCGGGCGTACGCGGGCACCGGCCCGAGCAGACCAGCTACACCGGGACCGCGCTGCACCTGCCGCTGGTCTGGGTCGCCGTCCGCTCGGCCGTGCGCAGCGTGGTGGACGAGGTCACCCTGGCCCAGGCGGTCACCGGCCAGCTGCCCGAGGCCGTCCGCGAGCTGACCACGGCCCCCGATGCCTGGCAGCCGCGCTGACCAGCTTCGGCGGCGTTAGGCTGCCCTGGATGAAACTGCGCGATCTCGTCTACTCGGTGTACGAACGCCGCCTGACGTCCCTGCTGGCGGGCAAGCCCCGCCCCCGCCACGTGGGCGTCATGTGCGACGGCAATCGCCGCTGGGCGCGCGACATGGGCTACGTCGACCCCAACGACGGCCACCGGGTCGGCGCCGCGCGGATCAAGGAACTGCTGCGCTGGTGCGACGAGGCCGACATCGCCCACGTCACGCTGTACCTGCTGGCCACCGACAACCTGCGCCGGCCCGCCGCCGAGCTGGACCCGCTGCTGCAGATCATCGTGGACCTGGTCACCGAGCTGGCCGAGGACGGCAACCCCTGGCAGCTGCGCATGGTCGGCGCGCTGGACCTGCTGCCCGCCGAGACGGCGGCGGCGCTGAAGGCGGCCGAGAACCGCACCGGCGGCCGCGAGGGCGGGGCGTTCGTCAACATCGCGGTCGGCTACACCGGGCGCCGGGAGATCGCCGACGCGGTGCGCTCGCTGCTGCAGGAGCACGCCAAGGCGGGGGCCACCATCGAGGAGGTGGCCGAGCTGATCGACGTGGAGCACATCGCCGAGCACCTCTACACCCGCGGCCAGCCCGACCCCGACCTGATCATCCGGACCAGCGGCGAGCAGCGGCTGTCCGGCTTCCTGCTGTGGCAGTCGGCGCACTCGGAGTTCTACTTCTGCGAGCTCAACTGGCCCGACTTCCGCCATGTCGACTTCCTGCGCGCCCTGCGCGCCTACGCCGGCCGCCAGAGGCGCTTCGGAACTTAGTTTCTGGCAGCCGCCTCGGCGGCTGCGGCGTGATCGCCTCAAGGCGGCGTCTTCCCTCGTCGCTGCCGGGCCTTCGGCCCGGTCACGCTCCTCAGTCCAGACGCCGCCGCGATCGCGCGGGTCACTGTCACGGGTGGATAACAGATTGTTGCTGTCCGATTGATGCCCTCGCGCTAGCTGCACTCCTGTTGAGAATGTGACGAGTTTCACGATCACCGTAGTGAGCTTGTCAGTTCGGTTATCCCTTCGGCAAGGTCTGCGACCAGCGCATTCGCCTCCCCGGGCGAACTCGCTGCTCCCGGCGCCCTCCCCCTCGCTTGGGCGCGGAACCCCCGACGAAGGGACCGACTCGTGTCGACACCCCGTACCCCGTTCGCCCGACACCGCCGCTCCCGGCCGGCTGGTGTCCACTCGCGAAAGATCGCCATCGGCGTGCTGTGCGCCGCGCTGCTCGGCTTCGGCGGCTACCGGCTGGCCGCCGCCGACGAGCCGACCGCGGTGGACCTGGCCTCCCGGGACGCCTCGGCGCAGCAGTACAGCCGCGACTTCGAGCGCACCGCGACGCCCACCCCGAGCGCGAGCCCCACGCCCACCGCGACGCCGTCGCCGCGAACCCTGCAGAGCACGCCCTCGGCGGCCCAGACCGTCAAGCCCAAGCTGACGCCGACGGTCAGGCGTACCACTCCGAAGCCGACCGCCAGGCCCGCGTCGCCGAAGCCGACCTCGGCCACGCCGTCGTCGTGCAAGGCGTACACGGGCAACCAGTTGACCGCGTGCAAGCTGCTGCCGAGCTTCGGCTTCGGGTACAGCCAGATGTCGCCGCTGGTGAAGCTGTGGAACCACGAGAGCGGCTGGAACGCGCGGGCTGAGAACAAGGGCTCCGGCGCGTACGGCATCCCGCAGGCGCTGCCCGGCAGCAAGATGGCCAAGTTCGGCGACGACTGGAAGACCAACCCGGCCACCCAGATCAAGTGGGGGCTGGACTACATCAAGAACCGGTACTCCACGCCCGCCGGGGCGTGGAACCACTTCCAGGACAACAACTGGTACTGACACGAATACTGCCTGCTACCACCGGTGCGGGACGCGAGATGTGCTCGCATCGGTGGTCGTAAGTGGCTGATCAGCGCCAACATGCTGGCCAAACAGCGTTTCTGCGGTTAGCGTGAGTCATGGTCGATGTCCCGATACGCACCTACGTACTCGACACCTCCGTGCTGCTGGCCGACCCTGCCGCGATCCGTCGCTTCGCCGAGCACAACGTCGTGCTTCCACTCGTGGTCATCTCCGAACTCGAGGGCAAGCGGCATCATCCGGAACTCGGCTGGTTCGCCCGCCAGTCCCTGCGGTTGCTGGACGACCTGCGGGTGCGCCACGGAAGGTTGGACGTGCCACTGCCGGTCAACGAGATCGGCGGGACGCTGCGGGTGGAGCTCAACCACTCCGACCCGCGGCTGCTGCCCAGCGCGCTCCGCCACTCGGCGGACCGAGATTTCGGTCGCAACGACAGCAACGACGCGCGGATCCTGTCCGTCGCGCTGGGGCTGGCGCAGGCGGGCGAGCTGGTCACCCTGGTCAGCAAGGACATGCCGCTGCGGGTCAAGGCCGCCGCGGTCGGGCTGCAGGCCGACGAGTACCGCCACGACCAGGCCGTGGACCCGACGTGGTCGGGGCTGGCCGAGGCGGAGCTCACGGACGCGCAGATGACCGCCCTCTACGCCGGTGAGGGCATCGACCTGGACGAGGCCTCCGGCCTGCCCGTCCACACCGGACTGGTGCTGCACGCCGGGCGCGGCTCCGCGCTGGGCCGGGTGCACACCGACAAGACCGTGAAACTGGTCCGCGGCGACCGCGAGGCGTTCGGGCTGCGCGGCCGCTCGGCCGAGCAGCGCATAGCGCTGGACCTGCTGCTGGACGACAGCATCGGCATCGTGTCGCTGGGCGGCCGGGCCGGCACGGGCAAGTCCGCGCTGGCCCTGTGCGCGGGCCTGGAGCAGGTGATGGAGCGCGGCAAGCACAAGAAGGTGATCGTCTTCCGGCCGCTGTACGCCGTGGGCGGGCAGGAGCTGGGCTACCTGCCCGGCACCGAGGCCGAGAAGATGTCGCCGTGGGCGCAGGCCGTCTTCGACACCCTGGGCGCGCTGGTGCACGACAACGTACGCGACGAGGTGCTGCACCGGGGCATGCTCGAGGTGCTGCCGCTGACCCACATCCGCGGCCGCAGCCTGCACGACGCGTTCGTGATCGTCGACGAGGCGCAGTCGCTGGAGCGGGGCGTGCTGCTCACGGTGCTGTCGCGGATCGGCGCCGGGTCGCGGGTGGTGCTCACCCACGACGTGGCGCAGCGGGACAACCTGCGGGTCGGCAAGCACGACGGCGTTACGGCGGTGATCGAGACGCTCAAGGGGCATCCGCTCTTCGCCCACGTCACGCTGACCCGTTCGGAGCGTTCCGCCATCGCCGAAGTGGTCACCGACCTTCTGGAGGAGTGACCGCGCCCGGATAAGGTACGTTTTGCGGCGTGACCGGGGTCACAGTCGCCCAGACGGGGGCGACAGATCCCGGTCCGCTGGGTAAGGCTGGGCCGGAACCCCTCGATGCCCGGCCCCGTCCACCCCCGACACCCCTGGCACCTGGACGCGGCAAGCGGGCACCTCCGAAAGGAATTCCGGAGTGTCTCGGCCCCGCCGTGCCCGCCGTCGTCGTGCCACCCCGCGCGGCAGCATCGTCCTACGCGCCATCGCCCTGCTGACCCTGCTCGGCGGGGTGGCCGGCGGCCTGTACGTGGACCGGTTCCACGACGGGCAGACCGGGGCGGCCAACGCCGGTCGGCTCGACGCCGCCGACGCCGCCGAGCAGCAGATGCTCAAGGACCACATCGAGGACTGGCTCGCCTCCACCGCCGACGAGCGGGCGCTGCAGGCGCTGGCCGAGGCCCGGGCCCGCGCCGAGGCGGCGCTGGCCGCCGCCCGCGCCGCCGCGGCCGAGAACGAGGCCAGCCGCCGCGGGGCCGGGCGCACCCAGAACTACGGCCCGATCCCGTCGAGCTGCGGCGCCTACAGCGGCAACCGGGCCATCGGCTGCGCCGTGCTGCTGTCGGAGGGCTTCGGCCTGGACCAGATGCCGTGCCTGGACAAGCTGTGGACCAGGGAGTCCCGCTGGACCATCACGTCGGAGAACAAGAGCTCCGGGGCGTACGGCATTCCGCAGGCGGTGCCCGGGGACAAGATGGCCAAGTTCGGCGACGACTGGCGGACCAACCCGGTCACCCAGATCAAGTGGGGCCTCGACTACATCCAGCGGCGCTACCAGAACCCCTGCAAGGCCTGGCAGCACTCCGAGGATCAGGGCTGGTATTAGCCGGTCGGCCCGGCAAGTCCGACCGCCACTCCGCACGCCACCACCTAATATCGGGTGAAATCGGACGGCCGGATGCGGCTGGCGGAGGGTGGCTATGCGAGCGTTGACGCTGGTCTTGGGCGTGGTGGTCGGGCTGGCAGGGCTCGGGTCGGCCGCGCAGGCACGCCCGGACGAGCCGCCCCGGCCCGAGATCGTCGGCGGGACGCTCGCGGGCGCCACCGAGTTCCCCTTCGTGGTACGGCTCAACAACGGCTGCGCCGGCACCCTGGTCAGCTCCAGGTACGTGCTCACCGCCGCGCACTGCGCCAGCCGCACCGGCACCACCTCGTCGTACGTCGCGACCATCGGCTCGGCCGACCTCGGCTCGGGCCGGGCCGAGCAGGTGCGCAGCGAGCGGGTACGCCGCGCGCCCGGCTTCACGGACGTGACCCGCGGCGACGACTGGGCGGTCATCCGGCTCGCCCATTCGGTCGACCTGCCCGTGGTCGCCCTGCCCACCGGCACCGCGCTGGACGGCGGCGCACTGACCGTCGTCGGCTGGGGCGCCACCCGCGAAGGCGCGCTCATCCAGCAGCGCCGCCTGCGCCAGGTGCAGGTCCCGTACGTCGGCGACGGCACCTGCGGGAACGTGTTCCGCAGCAAGGGCTACCCGTTCGTGGCCTCCGACATGATCTGCGCCGGGGACCTGCGCAACGGCGGCAGGGACGCGTGCCAGGGCGACTCGGGCGGGCCGCTGCTGCGCCGCGACGGCGGCCGCTGGGTGCAGGTCGGCATCGTGAGCTGGGGCGTCGGCTGCGGCCGGGCCGCCTACCCGGGCGTCTACACACAGGTCTCGCGGTTCGCCGCCGATATCCGGGCGGCCATTGAGGAGCAGCCCGCGCGCGGCTAGGTTCACCCCATGACGGAGCGCAGCACGGCAGATGTCGATCTGGCGATCATCGGAGCGGGCCCGACCGGCCTGTTCGCGGCGTACTACGCCGGGTTCCGCGGCCTGAGCACCTTGATCGTCGACGCCCTGCCCGAGGCGGGCGGCCAGGTGACGGCGATGTACCCGGAGAAGATGATCTTCGACGTGGCCGGGTTCCCGCAGGTGCGCGGGCGCGAGCTGATCGCGAACCTGGTCGCGCAGGCGGGGGCGTTCGATCCCGCGTACCGGCTGGGGGTGCAGGCCGCGACCCTCGCCTACGCCGACGACCGGCCGGTGCTCGGCCTCGGCGACGGCACCACCGCGCGCTGCGGCGCGGTGCTGATCACCGGCGGCCTCGGCTCGTTCACGCCGCGCCCGCTGCCGGCCGCCGCGGACTTCGCCGGCACCGGCGTGATCTTCTTCGTGCCCGACCCGGCGGTGCTCGCCGGCAAGCACGTGGTGATCGTCGGCGGGGGAGACTCGGCCTTCGACTGGGCACTGGCCCTGGCCGAGATCGCGGCCAGCGTCACGCTGGTGCACCGGCGCGACAAGTTCCGCGCGCACGCGGCCACGGTGGCCAAGGTCAGCGCGCTACCGGTCCGCATCGTGGTCAACAGCCAGGTCACCCGGCTGATCGGCACCGACCGGGTCGAGTCGGCCGAACTCAACGGCACCGAGATCATTCCGGCCGATGTGGTGGTGGCTGCGCTGGGCTTCACCGCCGACCTCGGCCCGCTCGCCGAGTGGGGCCTGGATCTGCGGAAACGAAACATCCTCGTCGACTCCACCATGGCCACGAACCTGCCCCGCGTCTTCGCCGCCGGCGACATCGTCGAGTACCCGGGCAAGGTCCGTCTCATCGCCACCGGCTTCGGCGAGGCCGCCACCGCCGTCAACAACGCCGCCATCGTCATCGACCCCAGCGCCCACCTGTTCCCCGGCCACTCCTCCGAGGACGTGGTCTGACGGCCGTCTCTCCTCCCGCCCTGCATCCACCTGCTCAAACAGGCGCCCTACGGCGGAGATCCGCCCCGCCCCGCCCCACCCCACCTGTTATTGACGCTGGCCTATCTAGAAGCCGATTTCGTGAAATCTGTGTCCTAGATAGGCCAGCGTCGATGTCAAGCGGGTCGTGCCGGTGCTGAGCGGGCCGCGTCGAGGCAGGGGCAGGGCCGTCGGCCCGTGTCGGGGCGGGGTCTACACCAGCTGGAAGGCGCGGAGTTCGTCCAGGGTGGGCGGGTCGGCGCCGGGGCGGGTGCAGGTGAGGGCGGCCGCGTCGCACAGGTGGCGCAGCATCAGGCGCAGCGTCTCCGGGGCCAGTTCCCGGGCGAGCTGGTCGCGCAGGCGGCCGGCCTCGTGCAGCCAGGCCAGCAGCGCGCCCATCGCGGTGTCGCCCGCGCCGATGGTGTCGACCATCGAGATCGCCGGGGCGGCGACGGTGACCTCGTGGTCGGCCGTCATCGCGGTGGCGCCCGCGTCGCCGTGCGTGAGCACGATCAGCTTCGGGCCGCTGGCCAGCCAGCGGTGCGCGGTCTCGCTCGGCGGCACGTGCGGGTACGCGTGGGCCAGGTCGCCTTCGCTGGCCCGTACCAGATGGGAGAGCTCGACCAGGCGCTCCAGCCGCACCAGCGAGTCGGGCCGGGCCAGCGCGACGCTGCGTACGTTCGGGTCGAACGCGATGGTGCAGCGGTCGTGGTGGCGCAGCGCCCAGCGCTCCAGCGCGTCCGCGCCGGGCGGCAGGAACGCTGCCAGCGAGCCGATGTGGATCGTGCTGCCGTCGGGCAGGTCGGGCAGCTCGCGGTCGCGCCAGCCGAAGTCGGCGGCACCGGCGAGCCAGAAGTCGTACAGCGCCTCGCCGTCGTCGCCGACCGAAGCCAGTGCCAGCGCGGACGGCTGCGCGGTGCCGACCACGTAGCGGGTGTCGACGCCCGCCGAGGTGAGCCGGTTGCGGAACGCGGTGCCGAACGAGTCGCGGCCCAGGCGGGCGGCCATGGCGACGGGGGCGCCCAGCCGTGCCGCCGCGATGGCGGTGTTGGCGGGGCCGCCACCGAGCGCGGCACGCAGCAACCCGTCCCCGGCGGGGACGAGATCCACGACATGTTCTCCGGCGACGACGATCACCCGGACAGTGTGTCGTGCCGGTGCGTGGCGGGCAATGCGGCGGGGGTCACTGGAATCCGAGGTACTCGCCCATCACCCGCAGCTGGAGGTCGTACAGCTCGCGGCGGCTGTCGTCGATCAGATTCTGCAGGCGGCCGAAGAGTTCGAAGTTGACCGCGCCGAACAGCTGCACCCAGGCGGTCAGGCCCCGGGCGAGCAGCCGCCGCGACACTCCGGGTACCTGCTCGGCGAAGCGGTCCAGCTCGGCGGCCAGCCTGGGCGGCACCTCGGGGCTGCCGGGGTCGGCCGGGATCGCGCCGGTGGCGACCCCCTGCACGAGCAGGCCGAGCATCTGGACGGTGACCCGGGAGGCGGGGCCGACGGTGTCGGTGGGGGCGTGGTAGCCGGGCACCGGCGAGCCGTAGATGAGGGCGTAGTCGGCTGGGTGGGCCAGCGCCCAGTCGCGTACGGCGTGGCCGATGGCCAGCCAGCGGTCCATGAGGCTGCCCTGTGCTCTGGCGACGGCCTGCTCGGCGGCTTCGCCCAGTTCGTCGTAGCAGTCGATGATCAGGGCGGTGAGCAGGTCGTCGCGGCTGGGGAAGTAGCGGTAGACGGCCGAGGAGACCATGCCCAGCTCGCGGGCGATGGCGCGCAGGGACAGGTCGGCGCCGTCGGTGGCCAGCTGGCGGCGGGCGATCGCCTTGATCTCGCTGGTCAGCTCGTCGCGTACGCGGGCGCGCAGGTTCTTTGCCGTCATGCTGACAGAGCATAGCAACGTTCAGAGAGCAGTGCTCTTGACGCGACGGCCGGGTGATGTGTTCAATGGTCTCAACAGAGAGCGGTGCTCTCGAAACAAGGCAGAGATCTGGGAGAGAGACATGCACGTCATCGTCGGTGCGGGCCCGGTCGGTTCCACCACCGCCCGCCTGCTCGCGGACCGCGGCGAGCGCGTCCGGGTGATCACCCGGCGCGGCACCGGCCCGGCCGACCCCGGCATCGAACTCGTCGCCGCCGACGCCACCGACGCCGCCCGCCTGTCCGAGCTGGCCGCGGGCGCGGCCGCGCTCTACAACTGCGCCAACCCGCTCTACCACCGCTGGCTGACCGACTGGCCGCCGCTGGCCGACGCGCTGCTGCGCGCCGCCGAGAGCAGCGGTGCGGTCCTGGCCACGGCCGGCAACCTGTACGGCTACGGCCCCGTCACCGCCCCGATCGACGAGCACACCCCGCTCGCGGCCACCCACCCGAAGCTGCGGCTGCGCGCCCGGATGTGGGAGGACGCGCTGGCCCTGCACCAGGCCGGGCGCATCCGCGCCACCGAGGCGCGGGCCAGCGACTACATCGGCTTCCAGGCCAACAGCACCCTCGGCGACTACGTGCTGGCCCCTACGGTCAAGGGACGGCGCGCCTTCGTGTGGGGCGACCCGGACGCCCCGCACAGCTGGACTTCCATCCGGGACGTGGCCCGCACCCTGGTCACGATCGCCGGGGACGAGCGCGCCTGGGGCCGCGCCTGGCTGGTGCCCACCCCGCCCGCGGTCTCGGTCCGCCGCGCGGCGGCGCTGGCCGGCGAGCTGATCGGCGCCCCGGCCCCGAAGATCTCGCGCATCCCGTACCCGGTGCTGTGGACCATGGGGCTGTTCTCGCCCATCGTCAAGGAGCTGCGGACGACCTACTACCAGTTCGAGGCGCCGTTCACGATGGACTCGTCGCTGACCGAGCGCACCTTCGGGCTGGCGCCCACGCCGCTGGACGAGACGCTGGCCGAGACCGCCGCCCGCTACCGGGACGCCTGACCGGCGTCAGTGCGAGACCGCGCCCGCCAGTGCGGTCAGGTCGGCGTCGCGGCCGATCAGCAGGATCGAGGTGTCGCCCGAGGTGCGCAGCAGGGCGTCCTCGCCGTCGGGCGAGTGGTAGCGCTGCCAGCCGACCCCGCCGACCGACGTCTGCGCGCCGGGCTGGGCCTTGTCGCCCAGCTCGGCCCGGATCAGCTCCGCCGCGGGCGTACGCGACTGCACCAGGCGGGCGCCGTGGCTGTCCCGGTCCAGGTAGCCGATGCGCAGCTTGCCGTCGGACCACTTGGCCGTGACCGTCTGCCAGCCGTCGGGCGCGACCGCGCCGGGCAGCGGCGCCATGCTGGCGCGGCCCGCGCTCTCGATCGCCGAGGTCGGGTCGACGGTCACCGCGTCGTTCCAGCCGTAGAACAGGCGGTAGCCCAGGACCAGCAGCAGCACCGGCACGAGCAGCACACCCAGGGACAGCGCCATGTCCTTGGGCGTACGGCCGCTGGAGGCGGGGACCTGGGCGGGCTCGGTCTCGACCGGTGCGTTGCTCACCTCACCATCTTCGCCGATGTCACAGGTCACACCGCCACGAGGGCGCCTTCGTAACAACCCGAACGTACGTTCAGGGTTCGGCATGACAGGATGCGAGCAGGCGCTTCAACGGTGAGGAGCAGCACGATGACCACCCGTAATCCCCAGGATCTCGACCGCAACCTGGCCCTCGATCTCGTACGCGTGACCGAGGCCGCCGCCATGGCCGCCGGCCGCTGGGTCGGCCGCGGCGACAAGGAGGGCGGCGACGGGGCCGCCGTGGACGCCATGCGCAAACTGATCAACTCGCTGCCCATGCGCGGCGTCGTGGTGATCGGTGAGGGCGAGAAGGACAACGCCCCGATGCTGTTCAACGGCGAGCAGGTCGGCGACGGCACCGGACCCGAGGTCGACGTGGCGGTCGACCCGATCGACGGCACCACCCTGATGAGCAAGGGCATGCCGAACGCGCTGGCCGTGCTCGCCGTCGCCGAGCGCGGCGCGATGTTCGACCCCAGCGCCGTCTTCTACATGGAGAAGCTGGTCGTCGGGCCGGAGGCGGCCGACGTCATCGACATCACGCTCGGCTGGACCGAGAACCTGGTCCGGATCGCCAAGGCCAAGCGGGTCCGCGTATCGGACCTGACGGTCTGCATCCTGGACCGCCCCCGCCACGCCGACCTGATCCGCGAGGTCCGCGAGAGCGGCGCCCGGATCAACTTCATCTCCGACGGCGACATCGCCGGAGCCATCGCCGCCGCCCGCGAGCAGTCCGACGTCGACGTGCTGATGGGCATCGGCGGCACGCCGGAGGGCATCACCGCCGCCTGCGCGCTCAAGTGCATCGGCGGCGCGATGCAGGGGCGGCTGTGGCCCCGCGACGAGGCCGAACGGGAGAAGGCGCTGGCGGCCGGGCACGACCTGAGCCGGGTGCTGACCACCGAGGACCTGGTCACCGGCGAGAACGTGTTCTTCGTGGCCACCGGGGTCACCGGCGGCGACCTGCTGCGGGGCGTGCGCTACCGGGACAACGGGGCGTACACCCAGTCGATCGTCATGCGGTCGAAGTCGGGCACCATACGTGTGATCGACTCGTACCACCGGCTGGAGAAGCTCGCGGGCTACTCGGCGGTGGACTTCAACTGAGAGCGGGCACCCCTCACCGTGAACACCGGCACCACCCGCGCGGCCGGAGTCGGCCTGGCCGTCCTGGCCGGAGCAGGCCTCGCCCTGCAGTCACGCATCAACGGTGAACTCGGCCGGCAGCTCGGCGACGGCATCGCGGCCGCGACGATCTCGTTCGGCATCGGGTTCGTCGTGCTCCTGTTCGCCCTGCCGTTCATGCGCACCGGCGTCGGCAAAGTCGTCGCCGCCGTACGCGGCGGGAGCCTGCGCTGGTGGCAGTGCATCGGCGGGGCGTGCGGGGCGTTCCTGGTCACCACGCAGGGCCTGACCGTGCCGCTGCTGGGGGTGTCGGTGTTCATCGTGGCGCTGGTCGCCGGGCAGTCCGCGTCCAGCCTGGCCGTCGACCGGGCCGGGATCGGGCCCGGCGGCGTACGCCCGGTCACCCGCAACCGGCTCATCGGCGCCGCGCTGTGCGTGGTGGCCGTGTTCGTCGCCGTGTCGACCCACCTCGGCGACCCGCGCGCGACCGGCCTGGCCGTGCTGCCGCTGCTGGCCGGGCTCGGGCTGGCCTGGCAGCAGGGCGTCAACGGCCGGGTGGCCGGAGCGGCGGGCTCGCCGTGGCCCGCCACCCTGCTCAACTTCGCCGTCGGCACCTGCGCGCTGCTGCTCGCCCTGGCCGTCGAGTACGCGCTGCGCGGCGCCCCGCCCGGCCACCTGCCCCCGCAGTTCTGGCTCTACCTGGGCGGGCCGCTCGGCATCACCTTCATCGCGATCGCGGCGGTGGTGGTGCACCGCATCGGCGTACTGCTCCTCGGGCTGGGCATGATCGCGGGCCAGATCCTCGGCGCACTGGTCATCGACGCCCTCGCCCCCGGCGCCGCCGGCCGCCCCGACGCCCTGACCGTCACCGGCGCCGTGCTCACCCTGGTCGCCGTCCGCATCGCCGCCCGCGGCTGACCGCGCGCGGCGGGGTGCGCGCGGCGGGGTGCGTGCAGTTTCGGGGAAAGTGCAGGAATCTTGGGCTGCTTAGCTGCAGTTTCCCCGAAACTGTAGTGATCTTGAGCGGGCGCCGGCCGCGGGCGTCGGGTGCGGCGGTGTCAGGACGTGGCGGCGTCGAGGCGGGCCTTGGCGGTGTCGAGCCAGGTCTGGCAGACCTTGGCGAGCTGCTCGCCGCGCTCCCACAGGGCCAGCGACTCCTCCAGCGTGCCGCCGCCGGACTCCAGCTTCTGCACCACCTCGGCCAGTTCGGCCCGCGCCTGCTCGTACGACAGCTGCTCGGTCATGCCTTCCCCTTCTTTGGTCCGTTCACGGTAGCGGCGAGCTCGCCCTCGGCCAGCCGCACTCTCAGCGCGTCGCCCGCGCCCACCTCGTCCGCCGCGCGGACCACGTGCCCGTCGGCGCGCTGCACGATCGAGTAGCCGCGGGCCAGGGTCGCGGCGGGTGACAGGGCCCGCAGCCGGGCCAGCGTGTGGTCCAGGTCGTTCTCGGCGCGGTGCAGCCGGTTGCCCAGCGACCGCCCGGCCCGGTCGCGCAGCGCGGTGACCTCGGTCAACCGGTGCTCCACCAGCTGGTACGGCTTGGCCAGCGCGGGCCTGCTGCGGATGCTGTCGAGCCGCTGCTGCTCGCGCTCGACGCGGTTGCGCACGGCCCGCTCCAGCCGCCCGCGCGCCTGCCCGATCAGCCGGATCTCGTCGGCGAGGTCGGGCACCACCCGCTTGGCCGCGTCCGTCGGCGTCGACGCGCGTACGTCGGCGACCCAGTCGACCAGCGGGGTGTCCGGTTCATGCCCGATCGCGGAGATCACCGGGGTACGGCAAGCGAACACCGCCCGGCACAGCGCCTCGTCGCTGAACGGCAGCAGGTCCTCCACCGAGCCGCCGCCCCGGGCCATGATGATCACGTCCACGGACTCGTCGGCGTCCAGCAGCTGCAGCGCCCCGATGATCGACGGCACCGCGGTCGGCCCCTGCACCGTGACGGGGACCACCTTGAAGTCCACCGACGGCCAGCGGCGGCGGGTGTTGGTCAGCACGTCGCGCTCGGCCGCGCTGGCTCGGGCGGTGATCAGCCCGATCCGGTTCGGCAGGAACGGCAGCTTGCGCTTGCGGCGCGGGTCGAACAGGCCCTCGGCCTGCAGCAGCTTCTTCAGCTGCTCCAGGCGGGCCAGCAGCTCGCCCAGGCCCACCTGCCGGATCTCGTCGGCGCGCAGGCTCAGCGTGCCCCGCTGGGCGAACCACTCCGGCTTGGCGTGCACCACGACCCGGGCACCCTCGCTGAGCTGCGGCGCCCCGGCGTCGAGGACGTCGCGGCTGGCGGTCACGGTGAGGCTCAGGTCGGCCGACGGGTCGCGCAGGGTCAGGAAGACCGTGCTCGACCCGGGGCGGCGGGAGAGCTGCGCCACCTGGCCGTCGACCCATACCCAGCCGAGGCGGCCGATCCAGGCGCTGATCTTCTGGCTGATCACCCGAACGGGCCAAGGCTGCTCGGGGGTGCTCTGCTCAGTCACCGGCTCACCATAGGCCGACGGTACGATGGTCGGGTGTTCGAGACTCCTCGCAAGCGTGTCCTGCTGGCCAAGCCCCGTGGTTACTGCGCGGGCGTCGACCGGGCGGTGCAGACCGTCGAGGAGGCGCTGAAGCTGTACGGCGCCCCCATCTACGTCCGCAAGGAGATCGTGCACAACAAGCACGTCGTCTCCACGCTCCAGGCCAAGGGCGCCATCTTCGTCGAGGAGAACTTCGAGGTCCCCGAGGGCGCGACCGTCATCTTCTCGGCCCACGGCGTGGCGCCGGAGGTCCACGACCAGGCCCGCGAGCGCAACCTCAAGGCGATCGACGCCACCTGCCCGCTGGTCACCAAGGTGCACCACGAGGCCCGCCGCTTCGCCGCCGAGGACTACGACATCCTGCTGATCGGGCACGAGGGGCACGAGGAGGTCATCGGCACCTCCGGCGAGGCGCCGAGCCACATCCAGCTCGTCGACGGCCCCGACGGGGTCGACAAGGTCACCGTCCGCGACCCGGAGAAGGTCGTCTGGCTGTCGCAGACCACGCTCAGCGTCGACGAGACCATGGAGACCGTGGCCCGGCTCAAGGAGAAGCTGCCGCTGCTGCAGTCGCCGCCCAGCGACGACATCTGCTACGCCACCCAGAACCGCCAGCAGGTGATGAAGCAGATCGCCCCCGACTGCGACGTGGTGCTCGTCGTCGGCTCGCGCAACTCGTCGAACTCGGTCCGCATGGTCGAGGTCGCGGTGCAGGCCGGAGCCCGCCAGGGCTACCTGGTCGACTTCGCGCACGAGATCGACCCGGCGTGGCTCGCGGACGCCACCACGGTCGGCCTGTCCTCGGGCGCGAGCGTGCCCGAGGAGCTGGTCACCCAGGTGCTGGCCCGCCTCGCCGAACTCGGCTTCGCCGACGTCGAGGAGGTCCTCACGGTGCAGGAGCGCCTCACCTTCTCCCTCCCCCAGGAACTGAAGCGCGACATGAAAGCCGCCTCTGCCTGACGCGCCGCGCGCGAGGCCCCGAGGGTAAGGAAGGGCCCCTTCTTATCGCTTTGCGATGTAGAAGGGGCCCTTCTTAACGCTCGTCTCCGGCTGTTCGCAGCCTGCAGTCGATCATGGGAGCGAGGCTCATCACGGCTGCGGCACGGCCGTTAAGAAGGGGCCCCTCTGCTACGTAAAGCGATAAGAAGGGGCCCTTCCTTACCTCGCTCAGAGAAGTTCGGGGGCTTGCGGCTGGCGTGGGGTCAGCTCGATGGGGCGCTGCTCGGGGAGTTCGTCGCCGCCCACGCCCAGCTCGTTGAGGCGGCGGGCGGTGACCAGGACGCGCTGCTCCAGCGAGCCGATCGCCGCGTTGTACGCGGTGATCGAGCCGGTCAGCGAGGTGCCGAGTTTGGTCAGGTGGCCGCTGACCGTGCCGAGCCGGGCGTACAGCTGCTTGGCCAGCTCGTGCACCTGGACCGCGTTGCGCGACAGCGCCTCCTGGCGCCAGGTGTATGCGACCGTACGCAGCAGCGCCACCAGCGTCGACGGCGTCGCCAGCACCACGTTGCGGGAGAACGAGTGCTCCAGCAGCGACGGGTCCCGCTGCAGCGCGGCGTCCAGGAACGGGTCGGCGGGCACGAACAGCACCACGAACTCGGGCGTGGCTTCGAACGCCTCCCAGTAGGCGCGGCCGCTGAGGACGTCCACGTGCATGCGCAGGGCGCGGGCGTGCGCGTCGAGCTGGGTGTCGCGTTGGCGCTCGTCGCGGGCCTCCAACGCGGTCAGGTACGCGTCCAGCGGCACCTTCGCGTCGACCACGACGCTGCGGCCGCCGTGCAGCCGTACCACCAGGTCGGGCCGGACCACGGTCAGGTCGGCGCTGACGTCGCGCACCGCCGTGACCTGCTCGTCGAAGTCGCAGTGCCGCAGCATGCCGGCGGCCTCGACGATGCGGCGCAGCTGGTGCTCGCCCCAGCGGCCGCGCACGTGCGAGGTGCGCAGCGCCGCGACCAGCTGGCCCGTCTCGGCGCGCAGCCCGGCCGAGATCTCCGCCGAGGCCCGGACCTGCTCGCGCAGCTGGGCGTACGCGTCGACGCGGTCGTGCTCCATCTCGTTGACCCGCTGCTCGTAACGCCGCAGCGTGTCGTGCAGCGGCGCCACCGCGCGCGCCACCGCCTCCTGCGACTGGGCGGTCGCCTCGAACGACAGCGCCCGCATCGCCTGCTCCAGCCGGGCCTCGCCCGCCTGCGCGGCGTCCAGGGTGGCCTGCAGCCGCGCCACATCGGCGGCGGACCGCGAGCGGGCGGCGAGCCAACCGAGCCCACCGCCCGCCCCCAGACAGACGACAACGATCAAGAACGTATCCACGGGTCCAATGTGCCATCCTCAGTCACCGGCGCCGCCGTCACGCCACGCGGGATCGCGGCGGCGTCTGGACTGAGGAGCGTGACGGGGCCGCAGGCCCCGCAGCGACGAGGGAAGACGCCGCCGCGAGGCGATCCCGCCGCAGCCGCGGAGGCGGCTGCCATGTCATCGGACGAAGTCCGCCAGATGCTGCGACTGCGCGAGGCGGCTCGGCTCGTGGACGTACATCATGTGGCCGGCCTCGTAGTACTTGAACTCGATGTTGGCGCGCAGCTCGGCCGGGATCTCCAGGTGGGCGAAGGTGTGCTCGGAGGCGTAGTACGGCGTGGCGCCGTCGTGGTAGCCGCAGGCCACCTGGACCCGCAGGTGCGGGTTGGCGCGCATCGCCGCGGCCAGCTTGTGCGCCACGTTGACGTGCTCACCCTCGAACTCCTTGAACGACCACGGGTGCACGTCCGGGGACAGCGCGCGGTACGGCAGGTCGTTGGCGTAGTCGAGCTCGGCGCGCAGGTACTGGTTGATCGCCGCGCTGTACGGCCCCATGATCGCGTCGAAGGACGGGTCGGACGTCCAGTGCTCGCGTCCGTAGTCGGCGTCCCAGCCCAGGAACCGCCCGTCCAGCCGCCCGACGGTACGCCGCCTCGAGCGCAGCAGCTCGGTGAAGAAGCGGACGTGCTCCGGCCGCAGGTCCACCCGGTCGACGTAGTCCTCGCTCAGGCCGGTCAGCCGGGCCAGCTGCCCGACCGCGGCAGTGCGCTCGGCGTCGGACAGGCGCGAGCCGCGCGCCAGCGCCCACGGGTACGCCTGATCGGCGAACGCCTCGGCCTCGGCCAGCACCTCGCGCAGCGGCCGGTCGCCGTGCAGGCCGTGGTAGTGCGCGATCGCCGCGTAGGTCGGCAGGAACAGCGGGTAGGCGACGTCGAGGTGCGGGTGGAACTCCAGCGTGCCGATGTTGAGGACGCTGGAGACGAGCATCAGGCCGTTGAGCCACATGCCGTGCTTGTCCTGCAGGTGGTTGGCCAGGGCCGCGGCGCGCAGCGTGCCGTACGACTCACCGCACAGGTACTTCGGCGACGACCACCGGCCGTTGCGCGAGGTCCACAGCCGGATCAGCTCGCCCACGCTCTCCACGTCGCCGGTGAAGCCGTGGTACTCCTTGCTCTTGCCGCCCTTGACGGCCCGGGAGTAACCGGTCGACACCGGGTCGATGAAGACCAGGTCGGAGTGGTGCAGCAGGGTCTCGTGGTTGTCGGTCAGCCCGTACGGCGGCGGGGTCAGCGCACCGGCGTCGCCCATCACCACCCGGCGCGGACCGAGCAGGCCGACGTGCAGCCACACGCTCGACGAGCCGGGTCCGCCGTTGAAGGCGAAGGTCACCGGCCGCGTGGCCGGGTCGGCGCCGTCGAGCGTGTACGCCACGACGAACATCTCCGCCTTCGCCTTGTGCCCGTCGAACGCGTCGTCGGTGTGCGACTCGCCGCGGAGCACGACCCGGCCCGCGGTCGCGGTGTAGCGCAGCCCGCCCCGATCATGGTGGGTGACCTTGAGATCGTCGGCGGGCTCGGCTTCGGCGGGTTTACCGCCGTTGTTCTTCTCGTCTGCCATGGCGACAGACCCTACTTCGGATCAGCGGTGCACGGCGATGGCGTTCGGCGTCTCCAGGCGGTACCCGAACCCGTGCACCGTCGTCAGCGCGCCGCCGTGCTCGCCGAGCTTGGCGCGCACCCGCCGCACGTGCACGTCGACGGTGCGCTCGCCGCTGAACTCGTGCCCCCAGACGGCACGCATCAGCTGCAGCCGGGTGAACGCGGCGCCGGGGTGGCGGGCCAGGAAGTGCAGCAGGTCGAACTCGCGCCGGGTGAACCGGATCGCGCGGCCGCGGATCAGGATGCTGCGGCTGACCAGGTCGATGACGACCGGTGCGGCAGGCTGGACCAGCTCGCCGTCGTGGATCGACAGGGTCGACACGGTGGACAGCGAGGGGAGCTCCGGCAGGTCGCGCAGCGGCTCCACGTCGGCGAGGGCGTGCACCAGCCGGGTGGCGGCGTGGGCGGCGTCCGGGCCGGTCAGCTGGAGGGTGAGGGTGACCGTGAGCGGCTGGGTGGCGTCGTCGCCGAGGGCCGAGACGGGCAGGGTGATCGTGGTCGACGCCGGCGATACGGCGGGGGTGGGCTCGGTAAGCAGGGTCGTCGTCATCTCAGATCTCCTGGTCGTTGCTGGTCCGCGGGTGGGTTTGGCAGCGATCGATCGGTGACATCGGAATGTCCGCGGCACGGAACCCTCCACGAGCGACTCGGCGATACCAGCACACGATATCTCCGCAACTCCTATCGGTCTAGTAGGAAATCGGATCGAGTGGTTCCCGTCTCGTCCTTCCATAAACGCTGGCCTATCTAGGAGACGGATTTTCCCGATTCGTCCTCTAGATAGGCCAGCGTCAATTCAAGCCCCGGCGGGGCGGGTCAAGGGGCGGGTCAGGGGCGGTGGGTGGATTCGTGGGTGAGGAGGGCGCGTTTGACGTCCAGGCCCCAGCGGAAGCCGCCCAGCGAGCCGTCGGTACGCAGCACCCGGTGGCACGGCACGAACAGCCCGATCTGGTTGCGGGCGCACCCCCGCGCCGCCGCGCGCACCGCCGCCGGGCGCCCGGTCAGCTCCGCCAGCCGCGTGTACGTCACCGGCTCGCGCACCTCCCGCAGCACCTTCCAGCACTGCCGCAGGTACTCCGTGCCGCCGTGCCAGGCGACGGGCACCTCGTCCAGCGCGCCCACGTCCCCGTCGAAATAGGCGTGCACGGCGGCCACGGCCGCCTCCGGCACCGGACCGTCGGGCGTGCCGGCGATCAGCGCCTGGGGCGTGTCGGCGAACGCGGCGGCGGTCACCGAGGCGCCGTCGCCGGACATCGAGAACGGGCCGAGGGGTGTCCTGATCGTGATCATGCTTGGCTCCAGAGTCGCAGTTGGGCGTACGAGCGCCAGGGTCGCCAGCGCTCGGCGTGCCGCAGCAGGGCGGCGGGGTCGTCGGGCAGCCCGAGCGCCCTGGCGCCCCGGCGCGTACCCAGGTCGGTGGGGAGCAGCACGTCCGGGTCGCCCAGGGCGCGCAGCGCGATGTAGTCGGCGGTCCACTCGCCGATGCCGGGCAGCGCCAGCAGTGCCGCGCGGGTGGCGGCCCGGTCGCTGCCGCCGTCGAGCACCAGCCCGTCGCGTACCGCCTCGGCCAGCCGCCGCAGCGTCGCCCGTCGGGCGGTGGGCATCGCGAACACCTCGTCGGGCAGCGCCAGCAGCCGGTCCGGGTCGGGGAAGACGCCGTCGCGGCACAGCCGTCCCAGCACGGTACGGGCACCCGCGACGCTGATCTGCTGGCCGACCACCGCCCGCACCGCCACCTCGAACCCGTCCACGCTGCGCGGCAGCCGTACCCCCGGCGCGGCCTCGACCAGCGGCGCGAGCGCCGGATCGGCGCCCAGCACGGTGTCGACGGCGACCGGGTCGGCGTCGAGGTCCAGCAGGCGGCGGCAGCGCGCGACCGCCGGGGTCAGGTCGCGGACATCGGCCAGGCTCAGCTCGGCGTGCACACACCCGTCCCCGGGCCGCAGCGTGACCGTGGCGGTGCCGTGCGGCAGCGTGAGCGTCCGGGTGTACGCGTCGCCGTCGTACGACTCGACCCCGCTCACCGCCCGCGCGCCCAGGTACGCGAACAGCGACCCGGCGTGCAGCGGTGGCCGGTAGCTGAGCCGCAGCGACATGGTGCCGTCGGCGCGGGGCGTGCCGCGGCGCAGCTCGGACGGGGCACACCCGTACACCTCGCGGATGGTGTCGTTGAACTGGCGGATGCTGCCGAACCCGGCCGCGAACGCGATCTCCGACAGGCTCAGCGCCGTATTGGTGATCAGTGTCTTGGCGGTCTGCGCCCGCTGCGTACGCGCCAGCGCCAGCGGTCCGGCGCCCAGCTCGTCGGTGAGCAGCCGGTTCAGGTGCCGCTCGGTGTACCCGAGCCGCTGCGCCAGCGCGGGCACGCCGCCGCGGTCCACCACGCCGTCGCCGATCAGCCGCACCGCGCGCGCCGTCACGTCGGCCCGGCTGTCCCACTGCGGCGAGCCGGGCACCGCGTCCGGCGCGCATCTGCGGCACGCCCGGAACCCGCCCCGGGCGGCGGCGGCCGCGCTCACGAAGTACCGCACGTTCTCGGGCTTCGGCGTACGCGCCGGGCATGACGGCCGACAGTAGATCCCGGTCGAGGTGACCCCGATCCAGAACCGCCCGTCGAACCTCCCGTCCCGGCTGCTGACCGCCCGATACCACCCGTCGTTCCTGTCCACACCCCCAGTCTCCGCCCGCCCCCACCCACCCGCTAGCGGAAATCGGACCCCACCCCGCCACCCCCGCCCACCCGCCCCCACCCCACCCGCCCCGTCGATCATGAACTTATGGCCGTGTTCGACGGTGTGTCGCGCCCCTAACTTCATGATCGATCCGTGGGCCTGTTGCGTTGGGGCGATGGTCGCGGTTGGTGGTCGGAAGCTCGGCTGAAGGGCCGGGTTTGTGGCGAGGGCGATTCCCATACGCAAGATCAAAAGGTGGTGAAAGCGGCCGGATAGACTCGCTGCTCGTGAGTCTTTCCATCGGTATCGTCGGCCTGCCCAACGTCGGCAAGAGCACCCTGTTCAACGCGCTGACCCGCAACGACGTGCTCGCGGCGAACTACCCGTTCGCCACCATCGAGCCCAACGTGGGCGTCGTCGGGCTGCCCGACCCGCGCCTGGACAAGCTGGCCGAGATGTACTCCTCGCAGAAGATCCTGCCCGCGCCGGTGAGCTTCACCGACATCGCGGGCCTGGTCAAAGGCGCCTCCAAGGGCCAGGGCCGGGGCAACGCGTTCCTCGCGAACATCCGCGACTGCGACGCGATCTGCCAGGTGGTGCGGGCGTTCAGCGACCCCAACGTCGTACACGTCGACGGCAAGGTCTCGCCGAAGGACGACATCGACACGATCAACACCGAGCTGATGCTCGCCGACCTGCAGACCGTCGAGAAGGCGCTGCCTCGGCTGGAGAAGGAAGCCAAGGTCAAGAAGGAGCGGGCCGGCATCTTCGCCGCCGCGAAGGCCGCCCACGCGGTGCTCGACAGCGGCACCACGCTGTTCGCCGGGGCCGCCAAGGCCGGCATCGACCTGGCCGACCTGCGCGAGCTGCACCTGATGACCGCCAAGCCGTTCCTGTACGTCTTCAACGTCGACGAGGCGGAGCTCGGCAACGAGGACTTCCTGAACGAACTGCGGGCGCTGGTCGCCCCGGCCGAGGCCGTCTTCATGGACGCCAAGATCGAGTCTGAGCTGATCGACCTGTCGCCCGAGGACGCGGCGGAGATGCTGGAGTCCATCGGGCAGTCCGAGCCTGGGCTCAACCAGCTGATCCGGGTCGGGTTCGGGACCCTGGGGCTGCAGACGTACCTCACTGCGGGGCCGAAGGAGGCGCGCGCCTGGACCGTTCCGGTCGGGGCGACGGCGCCGGAGGCCGCGGGGGTCATCCACTCCGACTTCCAGCGCGGCTTCATCAAGGCCGAGATCGTCGCGTACGACGACCTGGTGGCCGCCGGTTCCATGGCTGCGGCGAAGGCGGCCGGCAAGGTCCGCATCGAGGGCAAGGAATACATCATGGCCGACGGCGACGTGGTGGAGTTCCGCTTCAACGTCTGACGCGGCCGTTTCGCGCTGCTTGAGATGCAGTTTCGGGGAAAGTGCACGAAATCCAGCTCGGATTCGGGCACTTTCCCCGAAATTGCGTGAGGACCACCATGTCTGATGTCAGCAGCGCGCAGCTAGAGCTGTGCCGTCGGCTGTCGGTCGCGCCGGTGCCGGCGCCGGCCAGGTTTCCCTGAAACTGCACGCACCTCTGGCTGCGCATGCGGGGAAGGCGGCGGCCGGTGTCGCGCGATAGATCGCGGTCGGCGGCCACATGCTGCGGTGTAAGGCGACCCTGTGACCGCAGACGGTGATCTTGGCGGAAGGGGGCCCGGTGGGCGCGAGAGCGGGTCGGGGGCGGTCGGCGGGTCAGTCGCGGAGCGACTGGTAGGCGGCCTCGACCCTGGCGGCCATGCCGATCTCGGCGTCGGTGAATCCGCCGCCGTCGTCCACGCACAGTTGGATCTGGGTCCGGCCGTCGAGGCGGCGGATGTGCGGTCGGACGCCGAACGTGTCGGCCGCGACCGAGATCCGCTCGGTGAGCACCGCGTGCTGGGTGTCGTCGAGCGGCAGGGTGCGTTTGAGGCAGTCGCCCTCATGGACCCAGCCGGTGAGTTGGGATAGTGCGTCGCTGAGGTAGTCGCGCCGTCGGCCCCGTCTCCAGACTGCGCCCATCAGCACCTCCCGCTCCAATCCCCGGTGGCCGATATCGGCTTGTGGCCGAATCTTGTCCGCACCGTCACTCAGGTGATACCCATCCTGCCCGCAATTTGAGCGCGTGTCCACGCTCACAAAACCGACTTCCAGCACTTCACGGGACGCTGTGTGCAGGGCGGACTCGGCTCGTCACGCAGTGCTAACCATGAAGGCCCAATCTCTGGCACGCTGTCCGCCGTGCCTAACTTCTCCTCAGAGATCCGAATCATCGTCGGGGCCGCGATCATCGCCGACGGGCGGGTGCTGGCCTGCGAACGCTCCGAGCCACCGGAGGTGGCCGGCCGCTGGGAGTTCCCCGGCGGGAAGGTCGAGCCGGGCGAGACCGAGCCGGAGGCGCTGGTGCGCGAGTGCGAGGAGGAGCTGGGCGTCCTGGTCGAGGTCGGCGAGCGGGTGGGCGCGGACGTGCTGCTGGGTCACGGCCGTGCGGTGCTGCGGGTGTACGCCGCCCGCCTGCTCAAGGGCGTGCCGCAGCTCATCGAGCACGCCGAGCTGCGCTGGCTGGCCGCCGACGAGCTCGACTCGGTGCAGTGGCTGCCCGCCGACGCGCCGATCGTCGCGGCGCTGCCCGACCTGCTGCGCGGCTGAGCACAGCGCGAAAGCCCCGCCGACGGAGGGTCGGCGGGGCTTTCGGCGTACGGGTACGCCCGCGGCTCAGTGGTCGGCGCCGCCGGGGTGGTAGTAGTTCAGGGTCTTCGGGTCGACCGGGAACGTGATGTCGTCGCCGAACGGGGACGCCGCGGCGGCCCGGTCGGAGAGCATCTCGTTCAGGTTGACGTGACCGGCGGCGTTGACCTCCGGCCCGGGCGGCCCGGAGAGCGGGCGGCTGAAGTTGACCGGGGCGGCGCCCTCGGCCACGGTGACCGGGCCGGAGTGCACCGCGGGCTCAGCCACAGCGGTGCTGGTCAGCTGGTCACGACGAAGGATCTTGCGTCCGAATACCACGAGCGGATCATACCGGCGATCCACGACCCGCTCCTTCATGGGGATGATGGCGTTGTCGGTGATCTTGATGTGCTCGGGGCAGACCTCGGTGCAGCACTTGGTGATGTTGCAGTAGCCCAGGCCCTGCTGCTGCTGCGCGATCTCCTTGCGGTCGCCGCGGGCGTCCAGCGGGTGCATGTCCAGCTCCGCCGCGCGGATGAACAGGCGCGGCCCGGAGAACGCGAGCTTGTTCTCCTCGTGGTCGCGTACCACGTGGCAGGTGTTCTGGCACAGGAAGCACTCGATGCACTTGCGGAACTCCTGCGACCGCTCCACGTCGACCTGCTGCATCCGGTACTCGCCCGGCTCGACATCCTTCGGCGGCGCGAACGCCGGCATCTCCAGGGCCTTCTGGTAGTTGAAGGACACGTCGGTGACCAGGTCGCGGATGACCGGGAACGTCCGCAGCGGCGTGACCGTGATGGTCTCGTCCTCCTCGAACGTCGACATCCGGGTCATGCACCCGAGCCGGGGCATACCGTTGATCTCCATCGAGCAGGAGCCGCACTTGCCGGCCTTGCAGTTCCACCGGCAGGCCAGATCCGGCTCCTGGGTGGCCTGGAGCCGGTGGATGATGTCGAGCACGACCTCACCCTCGTTGACCTCGACCTGGTAGTCGTTGAGCTGGCCGCCGGACTCGTCACCCCGCCAGACCTTGAACTGACGAACGGTCACGACAACTCCTCCTCGGTCATGTACTTGGCCAGCTCCGACTGCTCGAACAGACCCAGCAGCTCGGGGGTCATGGTGGGGATGGGCTGGTGGGCGAGGTCGACGCCGCCCTCGGTCGACAGCGAGCAGATCAGGTTGACCTTGCGCCAGGTGGCGGACATCTTCGGGAAGTCCTCGCGGGTGTGGCCGCCGCGCGACTCCTCGCGCTCCAGCGCCGCCTTGGCGGTGCACTCCGACACCACCAGCATGTTGCGCAGGTCCAGCGCCAGGTGCCAGCCCGGGTTGTACCGGCGCCCGCCGGTCGCGCCGACCTTCTGGATCCGCTCGCGCAGCTCGGCGAGCTGGCGCAGCGAGTCCTCCAGCTCACCCTTGCGCCGGATGATGCCGACCAGGGTGCCCATCACGTCCTGCAGGTCGCTCTGCAGCGTGTACGGGTTCTCGCCGCCCTCGCGCGTCAGCGGCGACAGCGCCGCCTCGACCGCGGCCGCCACCTGCGTGTCGTCGATCTTCGGCCGCGCGGCCAGCTCGTCGGTGTAGGACGCGGCGTACTCGCCCGCGCGCTTGCCGAAGACGAGCAGGTCCGACAGCGAGTTGCCGCCGAGCCGGTTGGAGCCGTGCATGCCGCCGGAGACCTCGCCCGCCGCGTACAGGCCGGGCACGCCCGCCGACGCGGTGTCCGGGTCGACCTCCACGCCGCCCATGACGTAGTGGCAGGTCGGGCCGACCTCCATCGGCTGCGCGGTGATGTCGACGTCGGCCAGCTCCTTGAACTGGTGGTACATCGACGGCAGCCGCTTCAGGATCTCGGCCGCGGGGCGGCGCGAGGCGATGTCGAGGTAGACGCCGCCCGCCTTCGTACCGCGGCCGGCCTTGACCTCGGAGTTGATCGCGCGGGCGACCTCGTCGCGGGGCAGCAGCTCCGGAGGGCGGCGGTTGTTGTCGGGGTCGGTGTACCAGCGGTCGCCCTCCTCGGGCGTCTCCGCGTACTGCTTGCGGAAGACGTCCGGGACGTAGTCGAACATGAACCGCTTGCCCTCGGAGTTCTTGAGGATGCCGCCGTCGCCGCGCACCGACTCGGTGACCAGGATGCCGCGCACCGAGGGCGGCCACACCATGCCGGTCGGGTGGAACTGCAGGAACTCCATGTTGATCAGCTTCGCCCCGGCGCGCAGCGCCAGCGCGTGCCCGTCACCGGTGTACTCCCACGAGTTCGAGGTGACCTTGTACGAGCGGCCGACGCCGCCCGTGGCCAGCACGACTGCCGGAGCCTCGAACACCACGAACTCGCCGGACTCGCGGTAGTAGCCGAACGCGCCCGCGATCCGCTTCTTCGCGCCCGTGCCCTCCAGCAGCAGCTCGGTGATGGTGCACTCGGCGAAGACGCGGATCCGCGCCTGGTAGTCGCCGAACTTCGCCTTGTCCTCCTGCTGCAGCGACACGATCTTCTGCTGCAGCGTGCGGATCAGCTCCAGGCCGGTCCGGTCGCCGACGTGCGCCAGGCGCGGGTACTCGTGGCCGCCGAAGTTGCGCTGCGAGATCTTCCCGTCCTTGGTGCGGTCGAACAGCGCGCCGTAGGTCTCCAGCTCCCAGATCCGGTCCGGCGCCTCCTTGGCGTGCAGCTCGGCCATCCGGTAGTTGTTCAGGAACTTGCCGCCGCGCATGGTGTCGCGGAAGTGCACCTGCCAGTTGTCGTTGCTGTTCACGTTGCCCATCGCCGCCGCGGCGCCGCCCTCGGCCATGACCGTGTGCGCCTTGCCGAACAGCGACTTGGAGATGATGGCGACCTTCTTGCCCGCGAGGCGGGCCTCGATGGCCGCGCGCAGGCCGGCGCCGCCGGCTCCGATCACGACGACGTCGTACGCGTGTGCTTCGATGTTGACCATTCGTCGTCGCCCCTCTCAGCCGATGAACCGCAGGTCGTTGATCCAGCCGGCGGAGACGGCCATGATGTAGAAGTCCGTGATCGCCAGGGTGGCCAGCGTCGTCCAGGCCAGACCCATGTGCCGGGTGTTCAGCTTCGACACGAAGCCCCACAGCTTGTACCGGACCGGGTGCTTGGAGAAGTGCTTGAGCCGGCCGCCGATGATGTGGCGGCACGAGTGGCACGACGCGGTGTACGCCCACAGCATGATCACGTTGATCCACAGGATCACGTTGCCCAGGCCGAACCCGAAGCCGGACGGCGACTGCATGGCCAGCACGGCGTCCCAGGTGTTGATGACGCTGATGAGAGCGGCGGCGTAGAAGGCGTACCGGTGCGCGTTCTGGAAGATCAGCGGGAAGCGCGTCTCACCGGTGTACTTGCCGTGGCCGTCGGGGACCGCGCACGCGGGCGGCGACATCCAGAACGACCGGTAGTACGCCTTGCGGTAGTAGTAGCAGGTCAGCCGGAACAGCAGCAGGAACGGCAGGGACAGCGCCGCGTACGGGATCAGCGGGCTGTCCGGCAGGAACCGGCCGAACTCGGCGGCCTCCGGCACGCAGCCCAGCGACACGCAGGGTGAGTAGAACGGGGTGAGGTAGTGGTAAGCGCCCACCCAGTAGTCCGCCTGCATGAACACCCGGAAGGTCGCGTAGGCGACCCAGGCGGTCAGTCCGATCACCGTCAGCAGTGGCGCCAGCCACCAGCGGTCCGTGCGCAACGTCTTGGCCTCGATAGCGGCGCGCGGGCGCGCGCCGATCGGCCTCGTTGCCGTCGTCGTCATCTTTTCGTCGCTCCCTGATATACCAGTTCGTGGGAACACGTGCGTGGATCAATCACGGACACGTTACGCCGAAAGATGTCGATCATGTGACCGGGGACACTGTGATGTTAACGATCGGTTGACTCGCCCTCGGCCGCTGCGCCGGACCCGTCACGTCGTTTTTGATCAGTGCAGTTTCGGGGAAAGTGTACGAATGCGGCCCAGGATTCCTGCAGTTTCCCCGAAACTGCACGGGGCGACGGGCCTTGGCCCGTCGCCCCGGTGAGTGCGGGTCAGCCGGAGGCGCCGCCGGTGATGTTCCAGGAGGCGAGGTGGAGGGCGGGGGCCGTCCAGGAGCCGAGGAACATTCGCGACGGTTGCGGGACCGCTTCGCTGCCGACGCCGAGGACCTGGCCGGGGGCCAGCGCCTGCGGGTACGCCTGGGTGAAGCGCAGGTTGCGGACCGGCCGGGTGACCTCGCCGTTCTCGATCAGCCACACGCCGTTGCGGGTGAGCCCGGTGAGGGCGAGCTGGCGCGGGTCGAGCACGCGGGTGTACCAGAGGTCGGAGACGAGCAGGCCGCGCTCCACCTTGGAGATCATCGAGTCGACGGTCGCGCTGCCGGGTTCGAAGCCGAAGCTGTCGGGCATCGGGCCCCAGGACGGGTCGCCGCCGTGGCCGGTGGAGACGGTGCCGGAGGCGGCCGCCGTGCGGCGGTCCTGCGTCAGCGCGCTGGTCACGCCCTGGTCGACGAGGACGAGGCGGCCCCGGGGGCTGCCCTCGACGTCGAAGGGCTGGCGCGGGTCGTCGTACAGGGTGATCTGCGCGTCGAACTGCGCGGTGCCGAGCTGGGCGAAGCTGCGGCGTTCGGCGTGTGCCTTGGCGTTGAAGCCGTGGTAGGCGAAGTTGGTGAGCAGGTCGGCGACGGCCTCGGGTTCGAGGACGACCTGGTACCGGTCGGGCGGCAGTTCGATCGGGTCGCGCTGGGCGGTGGCCTTGGCGTAGGCGCGGGTGCCCAGGGCGGTGCCGTCGAGGTCGGACAGGGCGCGGCCGGAGCGGCGGGCCACGCCGTCGGCGCCGGAGTCGCGGACGATGCCGTCCAGGTCGGCGGTGGTGGCCGAAGCGGTCAGGGCCTGGCCCGCGCTGCTGCGGTAGGCGCCGGTCCAGTGGCCGGTCTGGCAGTAGCCGGCGGTCTCCAGGCCCTTGGCCGCGTCGACGAAGGCGCGGACCCGGGCGGCCCGGTCGTCGGGGGAGGCGTCCCGGGTGGCGGCGTCCACCTGGCCGGTGAGCTGGAGCGGGGCCGGGCCGGGCAGGCCGGGCCAGCCGGGGTCGCGCGGGGCGGAGCGGACCGCGGCCACCGTGCGGTCGACCAGCGAGGTCAGCCCTTCAGGGCTGGTCAGGGTGGTCGTGGTGGTGACCGTGCGGCCGTCGACGTGGGCGCGCAGCCGGACGGTGACGGAGTCCTCGGTGACGTTCTGGTGGATGAACGAGTTGGCGAACCGGGTCAGCGCGCGGTGCACGCTGTCGGCGGCCGCCTCGACCTCGCCGCCGGGCAGGGCGCGGCGGGCCAGGTCGAGGACCTGTTCGGTGATCTTCTCGACGTCGGTCATGCGCGGACTCCGACCCGTACACCCTGGAAGCGGGCCGGTGCGGCCGGGTGGCCGGTGTGGCCGGACTGGGTGGGCTGGCCCTTGCCGCAGTTCGGCGTGCCCCAGTACTCGATCTCCGAGGAGAGCATGTCCATGGACTGCCAGAACTTGGGGCCGATGCCGGTGTAGCTGGGGTTGCGCAGCAGGCGGCCGCGCCTGCCGTTCTTGACCTCGTACGCGACCTCGCAGCCGAACTGGAAGTTGAGCCGCTTGTCGTCGATGGACCAGGAGCGGTTGTTCTCCATGAAGATGCCGTCGTCGGTCTCGGCGATGATCTGCTCGAGGGTGTGCGGGCCGGGCTCCAGGCCCACGTTGGTCATGCGGACCATGGGCAGGCGGGACCAGCCGTCGGCGCGGACGCTGCCCGCGTAGTCGAGCCCGGCCAGGGCGGCGGAGTCGCGCCCGGCGAGCACACCCACCCAGATGCCGTCGCGGACGGCGTACCGCTTGGCGGCGGGGGTGCCCTCGTCGTCGAAGCCGAAGCTGCCCAGCGCCCCCGGCAGGGTCGGGTCGATGGTGATGTTCATCAGCTCGGAGCCGTAGCGCAGCGAGCCGAGCTGGGACAGGTCCAGCCAGGAGGTGCCCGCGAAGGCGGCCTCCCAGCCGAGGATCCGGTCGAGTTCGATGGCGTGGCCGACGGACTCGTGGATCTGGAGGAACAGCTGCTCGGGGCCCAGGATGAGGGTGGTCTCGCCGCTGGGGCACTGCGGGGCGGTCAGCAGCTCGCGCGACTCCTCGGCGACGCGGGCGGCGTTGCCGAGCAGGTCCAGGCCCTGGACCAGCTCCCAGCCGCGGGTGCCGTACTGGCCGCGCGAGGCCGGGTAGGAGCGGACCTGGGTCTCGCCCTCACCGATGCTGGTCGCCTGGACGCCCGCGCCGCACTCGCGTACGTGCTGGTCGATGCGGTGGCCCTCGCTGGAGACGAACCACTTGCGGGTGTCCCAGACGGCGTAGAGGGCGGTGGCCACGTCGGCGCCGTGCTCGCGCATGGTCTTGGTGGCGTGCGTGAGCAGGTCGCCCTTGTCCGACAGCGGCACCGCGAGCGGGTCGATCAGGCACTCGCTGGCCCAGGTCGCGGTGCTGACGTCGGTCGGCACCAGGTCGGTGGCGCGGCCCGCGACGCGGGCGCTGGCCTTGGCGATGGCCGTGGCGCGGGCGCCGGCCAGCCGGGCCGCGCTGTCGGACAGGTCGGGTACGGCGTAGAAGCCCCAGCTGGAACCGACCAGCGCGCGTACGCCGATGCCCGCGGACTCGGTCGAGGACAGGTCCTCGATCTCGCCGTTGCGGGCGTCCATGGATTCGTAGCGCCGGTGCATCACCCGCGCGTCGGCGTACCGTGCGCCGGCATCGAGAGCTGCGGCGACGGCCGCCTCCCCCACGTCAAAATAGGACATGATCACGAGCCTAGACGGTCCCGGCCCGGACGGTGAGCGGTTAAGAAGGGGCCCTTCCCATACGTAGCGCGATAAGGAGGTGCCCTTCCTTCCCGTCGGTGGGGGTGACGACGGAGTCGGGCAGTTCGCCGAGGTCGTGGCGGGCGTACACCTCGCTGTCCAGCTCGCGCGGGCCCAGGTAGCGCTCGGCCAGCGGCGTGGGCAGCGCCGACCAGTCCCACGGGTCGACCGCGATCGCGGCGCGGACGGCGTCCGGGCGGCGCGCGGCGAGCATCGCGGCCAGCCAGCCGCCGAAGCCGGTGCCGTACGCGGTCACGCGGTTCATGTCCAGGTCGGAGTGCTTGTCGGCGAGCAGGCGCAGCGCGTCGGCCTGGTCGCCGACGGCGAGGTCGACCACCCGGCGGTGGGTCACCTTCTCGAAGCTCGGCGACACCCCGACGGTGCCCCTGCCGTCGACGAGCACCACCGCGAACCCGGCCTCGGTCCAGGCGCGGGCGTCGGCGAAGGCGGCGTGGTCGCTGCGTACCTGCTGGGCGGTGGGGGAGTCGGGCAGCAGCAGCAGGACCGGCAGGCGGCGGCCGAAGACGTGGCCGGGCGGGTAGAGCACCGCGGTGGGCAGGCGCCGGTCGGTGACGCGGTCCAGGGTCGGGCGGGCCAGGCTCGCCGGTACGGCCCGACGCGGGGTCAACTCGGCGACCTGCCGCCCGGCGTGCCATACGGTGATCTGCTCGTCCTCGTCGTCGAGGCTGCGCAGGCCGGTGACGACTGTGTCGCCGCCGCACTCGGCGCTGTGCCAGCCGGGTGCGCTGGTGAGCCGGTGCACCACCATGCCGCCGCTGGTGCTGCTGCGGACCCGGAACAGGTGCTGCTCGGCGGGCTCGCCCTCGCTCGCCTCGACCAGCAGGTCGCCCAGCTCGCCGCCGGTGGAGCCGGGCCCGAGGCGGCCCACGACCCGGCGCACGTACAGCGTGGGCGGGGTGAGCAGGGTGCCGTCGGCGAACAGGCAGCGCGCGTCGTACCCGTCGTGCGAGATCTCGCCGCCGACCAGCACCCGGCCGTCGGCCAGGTGGCGGGGCGTCCCGTCGACCGGGTTCACCCAGCGCGGATCGGCCAGTTCGGCGTGCACCTGGGTCTCGCCGGTGCGCCGGTCCACCGCCAGGATCAGCCCGTGCCCTTGCGATCGGCGCAGCACCGTGATCAGCGGCCCCCCGTCGGCCCAGCGCACCGCCCCCAGGTACGGGTAGATCTCGCGGTCCCAGTGCACGTCCACCCAGCCGCCGTCGAGGTCGAGCAGGTGCAGCGAGACCTGGTCGCCCTGGCGCCGGGTGGCCAGGATGCTCTCGCCGTCCGGCGCCCACCACCAGCCGGTGTCGCGGCCGAAGTGCCCGGCGTGCGGGTCGGCCTCACCCCAGCGCACCCCGTCCGGCTCCCCGGCCAGCAGCTCGTCGCCGCCCTCGGCGACCGGGCCGATCGGGGCGACGCGGATGGCGCCGTCGTAGAGGTACGCCAGGCGGCGGCCGGTCGGGTCGGGCCGGGCCTGGTCGACCGGGCCCGGGGTGGGTACCGGGCCGGTGGCCTGGTTGTGGTGCAGCCAGCCGCCGGAGATCCACACGACGGTCGCGCCGGTGCGGTCGAAGGCGAACGTGTCGACGCCGGTGGCGAGCGTGCTGACGCGCCCGGCGGGAAGTTCGCAATTTCGCAGCACTCCGTGATGCAGATGGCCGACCCGTAGGCCGTCGCTGCTCACGGCAATGGTGTGTCCGCCCGTACCGGGCCGGACCTGCTGCTCACCCATGGCCGGATGCTATCGACGCGACAGGCAGGCGCGTGGCGGTTTGCCTGATGCGGGCTAGAGTGACCGGGTGGCCCGCAGCATTCTCTTCGTTCACGCCCACCCCGACGACGAGTCCATCGGCACCGGCGCGACCATGGCGCACTACGCCGCCCAGGGCGCCAAGGTGACCCTGGTGACCTGCACCCTCGGCGAGGAGGGCGAGATCCACGTGCCCGCGCTCGCCCAGCTGGAGGCGAGCCAGGCCGACCAGCTCGGCGGCTACCGGCTCACCGAGCTGCGCGCCGCGCTGGCGGCGCTCGGCGACATCGACCACCGGCAGCTCGGCGGCGCCGGGCGCTACCGCGACTCCGGCATGATGGGCACCCCGGCCAACGAGCACCCGCGCGCCTTCTGGGGTGCGGACCTGGAGGAGGCCTCGACCCACCTGCTCGCGATCATGGACGAGGTCCGGCCCCAGATCGTCGTCACGTACGACGCGAACGGCTTCTACGGTCACCCCGACCACATCCAGGCCCACCGGGTCGCGATGCGGGCCAGCGAGCTGGCCGCCGAGCGGGGCTTCGGCCCTAAGAAGATCTACTGGACCGCGATGCCGCTGAGCGTGCTCAAGGCGGGCGTCGAGGCGCTGCGCGACTCGACCGACAACCCGTTCGCGGGCATCACCAGCGTCGAGGACTTCCCGTTCGGCACGCCCGACGACGAGGTCGCCGCCTGCATCGACGGCTCCGACTACCACGACGCCAAGATCGCCGCGCTGAAGGCGCACGCCACCCAGATCCCGGACACCTCCTGGCTGTACTCGATCGCCGGGAACTTCGGGCAGGAGTTCATGGGCGTCGAGCACTACACGCTGGCGCTGGGTGAGCGGGGTCGCGGCGACGGGCCGTACGGCTGGGAGACCGACCTGTTCGCCGGGCTGGAGTGACCGCGGTCGACGACCGCCCCGACCCGCACGGCACCCGACTGGTGCTGGGCGTGGCCGGGGCGGCGGTCACCGTCGTGCTGGCGGTGCTGACCGCGTTCATCGAGGCGGTGTGCACCTCGGTCCGGGTTGGCGGCTGGCCCGCGGTGTGGGTGCTGCCGCTGGCGGTCGGGGCGAACATCGCCCTGATCTGGTTCGCCCGGACGGCGGTCGGCGCACCGTGGGGCTGGTGGTTCGCCGCCGTGCCGTGGTTCCTCGTGATGATCTTCGCCGTGGGCGGCACCACCGAGGGCGACCAGCTCGCCAACTCGTGGCTGGGCCTGGCCCTGCTCGCGCTGGGCGGGATGGCCCTGGTCGGCCCGGTCGCCTTCCTGAGCGCCCGCGCCCCCCGCCCACCGCGCGGGTCAGCCGTCTAGGGCGTCGAGGCGGGTCAGGGCGTTCTGGTAGGCGGTGGCGGGGACGCGTTCGGTGCTGGTGAACGGGCGCTCGATCTGGTGGATGGTCACCAGCAGCAGCGTGATCATGCCGACCACCGCGGTGGTCATGGCCAGCTGCGTACCGATGTGCTCGAACCGGAAGAACAGGATCGGCATCCCGGCCAGCAGCGCCCCGAACAGCAGCGCGAACCAGGTCACGCTGCCGATCCGCTTGTCGCCCAGGGCCAGCCGGTCCTCGCGCGCCTGCATGACGGCCTGCACCGCGAGCTCCGGGCTGTCTCCGCCGTCGTCGGCGCCGGCGGGGGTCCGCGCGCTGACCGAGCGCAGGTCGTCCAGCACGGTCCAGCCCTCCTCGCCGACGGGCAGCCCGGCCCGCAGCCGGGGCAGCTCCTGATCGATGATCTCGTGCAGGTACTGCTTGGACAGTGCCACGATCTGGGCGCGCAGCTCGGGCGGGCTGCTCTCGGTCGACCACGCGATCGCCTGCACCGTCTGGGCTTCGCGGTAGGTGGCGGCGCGGGCGTCGTTGCCGATCTGCCAGACGTCGATGAAGACGAAGGCGGCGACGACGGCGTACAGCGTGCCGGTCATCGAGAAGACGACGCTGAGCACGTCGTGGATGTCGGCCCGCTGGTCCGGCGGCCAGGATCGGCGGATCAGCACCACCGCCACGGCGGCGACGGCGGACACGCCGAGGAACCACAGTAAGCCGATCACGTACGCCTGCATGCATTCCTCCACCGATTCGCCCAAACAGTACATCTGGGGCTATACAGGATGGTATGCGTACCAGCTCCCGATATCGACCCCTGCTCGGCGCGCTCGCCGCCGCCGGTGCCGCGCTGGCGTTTCCGGTGCTGCTCGGCGGACCGGCCCGGGGCGTCGCCGCGCCCCTGCCGGGCACGCTGCTGCAGGTGCGCACCCCGGTGCCCAACGTGCCGTCCGACCTGGTCGAGCTCGACCCGCAGACCGGTGCCGTACGGCCGGTGGCCGACCTCGACTACTCGGTCAACGCCATCGGCTGGGACGCCGCGCAGCGGCTGCTCTACGGGGTGGCCACGCGCCGGTTCTCGGCGCCGCTCGGCGGCGGCGGGCACCTGGTCTCCATCACCCGAACGGGTGCCGTGACCGACCACGGCCCGGTGGGCGGGCGCCCGCCCGGCTCGACCACCCCGATCTCCCACGCGTACGGCGGCACCGCGGCCGACGGCCTGCTCTACCTGCAGGCTGACGACCGCCTGCTAATCCTCGACATCGGACCGTCCCGCCCGACCTTCGGGCACGTGCTGCGCGACCTGCCCCTGTCGGTGCCGTCCTATCTCGGCGACTGGGCGCTGAACCCGGCCGACGGCCTGCTCTACGGCGTCGACTCCAGCACCGGCGGGCCGCCCGTGCTGGTCCGGGTGGACCCGGACACCGGCGCGACCACCCGCCGGGCGCTGGGCGGCGGCCCGCGTCCGGGCGGCACCTACGGCACCTCGGCCGTGATCGGCGGCGACCTGTACACGGTCAACAACGGCGACGGCCGGATCACCACCCAGTACCGGATCGACCTGGGCAGCGCGACGGCGGTGCAGCTGGCCACCGACTCCCCGCTGAGCAGCACCGACGGAGCCTGGGTCGCCGCACCGCCCAGCCCGTCGCCGTCCCCCAGCCCCTCGCCGAGTCCGCCGCCTTCGCCGAGCCCGAGCCCGAGCCCGAGTGTCAGTCCGAGTCCGAGCCCGTCGCCCAGCCGCAGTCCGTCGCCGAGCCCGAGTCCGCGGCCGCTGCTGCCCAGCCCGATCGTGCCGCCGCCACCGGTGCTGCCCGCGCCGGTGGTGCCGCCGCCGTCGTCGCAGCCGCGGCCGACGCCGCCCAGCCCCCGGCCGCGCCCGCGGCACACGCCGGCGGCCGTGGTGAGTTCGGAGCACCGGCGGGACCCGGTCAAGACCGGCCGTGACACGGTGACCGTGCTGATCCTGGGCCTGTCCGGCGGGCGGCTGCTGCTGCGGCGCTTCTCCCGGAGGTGAGGTCGCCCGGTCGGGCGCATGTCACGTTACCGACACCACACTCGACCGTCGGCGGCGATGAACATGCTGGTCAGCGCGGTGGGCGCCGACGGTGCGGGCAAGCCCGCACCGTACGGGCCATGGACACTGACCGGACGTCTGCCCAGGATGTCCTGGTCATTTGTCAACGGCCGGGAGAGGGCGACGATGAGGTTCACGGGTCAGCAGTGGCGGCGGCACGCGGCGGTGGGAGCCGTCGGGGTGCTGAGCGTGCTCACCCTCGCCGGGTACGCGAGGGAGGCCGGTCCGGCCCCGCTGTCCGTGCCCGCGGCCAACGCCGTCGAGGCGGGCCTGGTCGCGACGTACGAGCGGATCAACGGCACGGTGGCGCAGCACGAGGCCGTCGAGGTGCTCACGTACCAGGCGTACCAGCAGCCGATCAAGGACTGCATGGCCAAGGAGCGCTTCGGGTACACGCCGCCGCCGTTCGTGAAGGCCGGCAGCGACCGCACGCTGCTGCCGTTCGAGGTCTCGGCGGTGGTCGAGCCGGGTGCGGAGAAGCTGCTCACCAGCGTCGCGGCGTCGGTCGAGGCGGCCACGGCGCAGGAGGAGTACAGCAACCCCGGCTTCGACCGGCTGCCGCCCGAGCAGCGCCAGCAGTACTCCGACCAGCTCGTGTACTGCGAGCCGCCGGCGGAGTCGTACGAGGGCAGGTTCGTGCCCGAGGCGAGCCTGCAGCTGGACGCGCAGTTCCTGGAGCTGCTGCGCCGCGTCGGCGACGACCCGGCCGTGCAGTCGGCGATGCTCGGCTACGGCAGCTGCATGGCCAGGCAGGGGATCGAGGCCAACGACCTGGGCGAGCTCTACGCCGCGGTGCGCGAGAAGTTCAACGACCGGGGTGTGCCGGTGAGCCCGAAGACGCACCCGGGGCCGTGGCAGCAGGCGATCGCGTTCCAGGACAAGGCGGTGGCCGCCGACCGGACCTGCCGCACGCCGGTGTGGCAGCTGGCGATGGCCGGTGCCCGCGACGAGCTGGCCGACTTCACCGAGGCGCACGAGGCCGACCTGAACGCGCTGGGCGCTAAGTGGCAGGAGATCGGTACGCAGGGCACGGCGGTCAAGGCCAAGCTGCCCTTGTGAGGTCTCAGCCGGCCGCGATCGCCTCGATCGCGGCCAGCTCCTCCGGCAGCGGTCCGGCGCGGCGTACGGCGGCGACCGTGAGCGCCAGCTGCTGGTCCAGCGCGGCCACGGTGGCGGCCCGGTCCGGGGTCAGCGGTCCGCGCGCCGGGTCGGTGCAGGCGGTGCGCAGCATGCGCATGCTGCGCACCAGCGGCACCACCACGCTCGGGTGCGGTGCCGCGTAGGTGCGCAGCTGGTGGAAGGCGTGCTCGACGTAGTCGGCATGGCCCAGCTCGTGCGGCGTGAGCAGCGTGCGCCCCTGCCCGTCGCGTACGGCGCGGGCGGGCGTCTCGGCCAGCATGAGCGGTCGCAGCACCGACGCCATGCGCAGGATCACCTCGATCGCGGTGGTGGGGTCGTTGACCGCCGCCGACAGCGCCCGCAGCCCGATGTCGGAGAGCTGGCGCAGCCCGAAGTCGATGTCCTGCTGCATGGTCCGGGCCACCCCGACGATGACCGCGTCGCAGACCAGCCGGGCCGAGGTCGCCGGGTCGGCGGGGGCGGGCCAGATGGTGACCATGGGCGTGCCCGCCACCAGGTACGCCCCCACGCGCGTGTCCAGCCGCACCACCGAGCCGGGCGGCGCGGCCGCGACCAGGGCCCGTCGGCTGAGCTGCTGCACCCAGCCGTCGTGGACCGCCGGCACGGCCAGCCCCGGCCCCAGCGCGGCGACGTCCGGCGGCTCCACCGGCTCACCCACCTTGACGCCGATGCGGGGGCCGTAGGGCAGCTCGGCGATCAGGGAGGTGGTCTCGCGGGCGACGCGTTCCATGATCCGGCCGACGTACTGCTGGCGGCTGATGCGGTCCAGGTAGACGACGATGGCGAGCACCGAGGCGAGGGTCAGCAGCAGAGCGCAGCCGACGGTCAGCGTGGGCGCCACGGTGGCGCTGGTGTCGACGCGCGCCAGGGCCAGCACGCAGAAGGCGAACGTGCTGAGCAGCAGGCCCACCAGGACCTGGCCGGGCCGGTCGCGCCAGAAGCCGCGCAGCACCCGGGGTGAGAACTGCCCGCTGGCGAGCTGGAGCGACACCACCAGCAGCGAGAAGACCACTCCAGCTGTGGTGATCATCGCACCGGCGATGATGCCCAGCAGCGTCACGGCCACGTCCGGGGTGAAGGTGACCCACTCGCTGAGCAGGCCGACGTGGTGGGCGTCGATGTGCCCGAGCACCATGGCCAGCGCGACCGAGGCGGCCAGCATCAGGCCGGGTATGAACAGCAGGCTCTCGGCCAGCCGGTCGCGCAGCGCCCTGCTGCGCAGCCGCCGTACATGCGGCGCTACCCGATGTTCGAGCTCAGAACCGGCAGAATCCCCCATATCGACCTATTTTCTCGAATGTGGGCGAGCTTCGTATATCGCGTTACCCTAGACCGCCGGAGGCCCCGCAGGGGGCGCGTCTCGGCGCGTCGAGCAGCGGGTTCTCCGCAAGAGGCCCCACCAACGATGATGAGGTTCGTCTGTGTTCTCCACCCCCGGCAAGTCCTGGCGACGCTGGCTGATCGCAGGTACGACCACCGCCGTCGCACTGGCGCTGGTCGCCGCTTTCGCTGGCTACGCCCTCGGTAGCGAGGTCCCGCGCAACGTGCGCGTGCTCGGGGTCGCCATCGGCGACCGCGACCGCGCCGAGGCCGCCGACGCGCTGCGCGACGGGCTCGCCGCCCGCGCCGACCAGCTCGCCGCCCCGCTGACCGTGCACGTCGGCGACCAGACCGCCACGGTGCAGCCGCAGGACGTCGGCCTGGGCGTGGACGTGGACGCCACGGTGGCCGCCGCGGCCGACGCCGCGCACAACCCGTGGGACGCGCTCACCTCCACCTTCGGCACCACCGACGTGGCGCCGGTGGTCACCGTCGACGCCGCCCGCCTGGCGGCCGCGCTGCAGCCGGTCGCGGCCAAGGCCAGCGGCGCCGCGATGACGCTGCCCGGGGTGGTCTTCGACGGCCGTACACCCAAGGCGGTCTACCCGAAGCCCGGCCGCGCTCTGGACGCGGCCCGCGCCGCCGACGCCGTGCGCGACGGCTGGCTCAAGGGTGAGGTGACCGTGCCGCTGGTCGACAAGACTCCGGCCAGCAGCGCCGCCGACGTGGACGCGATGATCGCCGAGGTCGCCGAGCCCGCCGTGGCCGCGCCGGTGACCGTGGACACGCCGCAGGGCAGGCTGAGCCTGTCCACCCGGGTCATCGCGTCGAGCCTGGTCATCGGCTCGGACGCGGACGGGAAGCTGACCGTCAAGGTCGACGAGAAGAAGCTGCGCAGCGGCTGGAAGTCGACCCTGGACAGGGTCGAGACGCAGCCGAAGAACGCCGCGATCGACGGCAAGAACGGCAAGGCGCAGGTCATCGCCAGCACCGGCGGCACCTTGGTCGACACGGCCAAGCTCGCCGCCGACCTGGTGCCGGTGCTCAAGCAGGCCGGCGCGCGCACCGTGACCGCGCAGATCAACGAGGTCGCGGCCGCGACCACCGCCAAGGACCTGGCCAAGCTGGGCATCCGCGAGCAGGTGTCGTCGTTCACCACGTACTTCACCGGCGGGCTGGAGAGCCCGCGCAGCAAGAACATCATCCAGATCGCCAAGGAGGTCGACGGCGCGATCGTGAAGCCGGGCGAGACCTTCTCCCTCAACGGCCACACCGGCCCGCGCGGCTACGCCGAGGGCTACCACGACGCCCCGATCATCATGGACGGCAAGCTGATCCCGGGCGTGGGCGGCGGCGCGTCGCAGTTCACCACCACGATCTTCAACGCCTCGTACTACGCGGGCCTGAAGGACGTGGAGCACAAGCCGCACTCGTTCTACTTCACCCGCTACCCGGCGGTCATCGAGTCGACCATCATGTACCCGTCGCTGGACCTGCGCTTCACCAACGACACCCCGTACGGCGTGCTGATCGACACCTCGTACACCGCGGACTCGATCACGGTGAGCATGTGGTCCACCAAGGTCTACGACAGCATCACCACGAAGTACGACCCGAAGCGCGACATCACCGAGCCGAAGAAGATGTCACTTCCGGCCGGTCCGACCTGCATTGCTACTCAGGGTAGTCAGGGCTTCACTCAGGACGCCTGGCGCATCTTCCGCAAGGACGGTAAAGAACTCAAGCGGGAGAAGTTCACCTGGCGGTATGACGCTGAGCCACAATACGTGTGCGATGCCAAACCGCAGTGATGATGTGCGCTGAGGAGGATGCCATGAAGGAGCGGTGGCTGCCGGTCGGAGTGATCGCGGCGGTGCTGTTCGCAGTCAACCTGGTGGCCCGCTGGGTCGCCAAGGGCATCACGGACGCCGACAGGCAGTCCGTGGCCGGACTGGTGGCGCTCGGCGTGATCGGCCTGGTCTTCCTGGTGATGGCGGTCTACTGGGGACGGGTCCGGCCGCAGGCCCGGGTCGTCGCCGACCTGGCCGCCGCGGGTGGCGTCGCCTGCCTGCTCAGCATCCTGGTCGGGCCGCTGCTCGCGGGCGAGGGCCCGTTCGCGCACGGGGCCGGGGCGTTCTTCAACCAGATCTGGCTCTACGCCGGGGTGTTCATCATCGGTACCGGGCTCGGCCTGGTCGGCCTGATGGCGTTCAACGCCGACCACCGGGCCCGCCAGTTGAAGGCGTTCGCGCAGCAGCAGCACAGCAAGGCCCGCCCGCGCCGCGCGTAGGCCGTACCGGTCACGGTTCGTCCGAGCGCCGGAGGACACCACGGTGTCCTCCGGCGCTCGCCGTCGCGGCGGCGAAGCAGAGCCCGTGGTCAGGGGAGTCGGTAGCGGGTGTAGACGTGGTGGCTGGTGAAGCCGAGACCCGCGTACAGCGCCAGCGCGCCCGTGTTGGGCGAGTTGACCTGGAGGAACGCGTCGGTGGCGCCCTGAGCGGCGGCCCAGCGGGCCAGGACGCCCATCGAGGCGGCGGCCAGCCCGCGGCGCCGGGCGGCAGGCGCCGTCTCCACGCCGAAGACGCCGAGCCAGCGGCCCGCGCCGGTGACCGTGCCCCGGGCCCGCGCCAGTAGCTCGCCGGCCTCGTCGAAGTGCTGGGCGAAGACCACGCCGGGCACGGCGGTCAGCACGTGCCGGGCCGCGTCCGGCAGCGGCCCGAGGCTGCCGGCGATCATGGCCAGCAGCTGCTCCGAGGGGGTATCGGACAGCGCGAACTGCGCCCCGTCCGGGGTCGCCGCGATCAGCTCGTCCAGCGGGCAGGTCTGCACCTGCACGGTGCACTCGGCGTGCCAGCCGCGCGCCAGCAGCTCCCGCTCGACCGACGAGGCCAGCGGCAGCGGCACGTCCACCTGCGGCGGCAGGCCCAGATCGCGGTAGAAGCCGACCACCGCGTCGACCGCCCGGGGCAGGGGCAGGCCGGGGTCGCCCACCGGCAGCGCGGAGTTCGCCCGTCCCGTGTACCCCTCGGCGGCCCGCAGCCACCAGTCGCCCAGCTGCCGCCGTACCGGTGCGGGCCATGCCTCGGCGGCGGCCAGCTCGAGCGCGGCGACCTCCCGGGCGGTCGGGCCGCGCCGGGCCGGGACCACCTTCGCGCGGTGCACCTGTGCCAGCGGCATCACGACCACACCTTGGGACGTGCGGACGGACAGTTCCGTCTCGCTGAGTGCGGTGAGTTCGCCCAGTACATCGGTGAACTGTGGGCGTTCGTCGCGGAAACCGACGAATCTGCGTACCACCACGCGGGACCCGAGATCGCGCTTAGCCAACACTGACTACCTACCTCCCACCCCCGGATACTAGGCTTGCGCTTGGCCGCGTAGAGCGGCGGAGCGTGCACGTCCCACGGATCGGAGTGTGAGGTCCGGGGGCGGGTGCGGTCCGTGGAGAAGTGCGTGGAAGGACGATCAGTGACCTACATCATCGCCGAGCCGTGCGTCGATGTGCTCGACAAGGCCTGCATCGAGGAGTGCCCCGTCGACTGCATCTACGAGGGCAACCGGATGCTCTACATCCACCCGGACGAGTGCGTCGACTGCGGCGCCTGCGAGCCGGTCTGCCCCGTCGAGGCGATCTTCTACGAGGACGATGTGCCGGAGCAGTGGCGCGACTACGTGACGGCCAACTACGAGTTCTTCAACGAGCTCGGCTCGCCGGGCGGCGCCTCCAAGATCGGCAAGATCACCGCTGACGCGACGTTCGTCGCGGGACTGCCGCCGAAGGAAGGCGAGCACTGAGCACCGGCGCCACGGGTTCCGGCCGGCGGAGGGTCTCCGCCGGCCTGCCCGACTTTCCGTGGGACCTGCTGGAGCCGTCCAAGCGGCGCGCCGCGGCCCACCCCGACGGCATCGTCGACCTCTCCATCGGCACCCCGGTCGACCCGGTGCCCGCGCTCATCCGCACGGCGCTGGCCGAGGCGTCTGACTCGCCCGGCTACCCGCTGACCGCGGGCACGCCCGAGCTGCGGCAGGAGATCGCCGCCTGGACCGCGCGCGCCTGCCGCGCCGAACCCGGCTTCGCCGTACTGCCCTCGATCGGCTCGAAGGAGCTGGTCGGCTGGCTGCCCACGCTGCTCGGGCTGGGCCCCGACGACACCGTGGTCATCCCCGAGATCTGCTACCCGACCTACGAGGTCGGGGTGCGGCTGGCCGGAGCGCGCGTGCTGCGCGCCGACACCCCGCCCGCCGGGGAGCGACCCGCCCTGATCTGGATCAACTCGCCCGGCAACCCGCACGGCCGGGTCGCCTCCGCCGGCGAGATGCGCGCCTGGATCGGGTATGCCCGCGAGACCGGCGCGGTGCTCGCCAGCGACGAGTGCTACCTCACCCTGCCGTGGACCGCGCAGCCCGAATCGGTGCTGTCGCTGTGCGGCGGGGACTACGCCGGGGTGCTCGCGGTGCATTCGCTGTCCAAGCGCTCCAACCTGGCCGGATACCGCGCCGGGTTCGTGGCGGGCGACCCTGGGCTGGTCGGCGAGCTGCTGGCCGTACGCAAGCACGCCGGCATGATCATGCCCGCCCCGGTGCAGGCGGCGATGATCGCGGCGCTGGCCGACGAGTCCCACGCCGACGAGCAGCGCCTGCGGTACGCGGCCCGCCGCGAGCTGCTGCTGCCCGCGCTGCAGGGCGCCGGGTTCACGGTCGACCACTCCGAGGCCGGGCTGTACCTGTGGGTGACCCGGGGCGAGGCCTGCTGGGACACCACCGACTGGTTCGCCGACCGCGGCATCCTCGTCGCCCCCGGCGAGATCTACGGCCCCAAGGGCGCGCGGCACGTCCGCGTCGCCCTGACCGCCACCGACGAACGCGTGCGTACGGTGGTCGCCCGCCTGTCCTGAGTCTGGCGCTCTAATCAGTGGACGGAGGCGTCGCATGCACATCTCTCGGGTCGAGGTGTCGGACATTCGTGGCTTCAGTGGTGAGCGTGCTGTCGATCTGACGTTCGCCGCGCGTGGCGACGGGAGTCGTGCCGGCTGGACCGTCATCGCCGGGCGCAACGGTTCCGGCAAGACCTCGCTGCTGCGGGCCATGGCACTCGCGTTGACCGGACCTTCGACAGCGCGAACGCTGGTACCGGACTTCCGGCACTGGATCTCGCGGGGCCGGGATATCGGCTGGGTCGATTTGGATCTAGCGGTACCGACCTCGTCCGGCACGGCTGCGGAGAACGGGAACGGGGCCCCGGCGGGATCCGATTCCAAGATCGCTGTTGGTCTCGGCTGGCGTCGGCTCGGCGAAGAGGGGGCGGAGCGCCAGCCGGCCCTCATGCATGCAGTGACCGGTATGCGGGCTGACATCTGGGAAGACGAGCAGGGAGTTCCGTTCTGTGCGGCCTACGGTCCGTTCCGGCGGCTGACCGGCGGAGCTACTGATGCGCAACGGCTCACCGCGAGCCCTGGTGCAGCTCGGGCGGCAACTCTTTTCCACGAGGATGCGTCGCTGGCTGAAGGCGTGACCTGGCTGGTGGAGCAGCATTTGAGATCACTCGAGCATCGGCCAGGCGCCGCAGAGTTGAAAGACCTGGTTCTGGCTGTGCTCGGGGACGGTCTACTGCCGGACGGCTACCGGATACACCACGTCGACTCCGAAGGGCTGTGGGTAAGCCACGGCGGTCATCCATATCCCCTCCGGGAGATGAGTGATGGGTATCGCACCGTGGCGGCGCTGACCGTTGACATCATCCGCCAGATCCACATGGCCTTCGGCGGCGTGCCAAGCGCGCTCGAACAGGGTCGAACCGTGGTCACGGCCCCTGGCGTAGTGATCATCGACGAAGTCGACGCGCATCTGCACGTTTCCTGGCAGCAGCGCATTGGCGTGTGGCTCAAGCAGCACTTTCCGGGCATCCAGTTCATCGTCACCTCGCACAGCCCATACATCTGCCAGGCGGCAGACCCAGGCGGCCTGATCCGCCTGCCGGGCCCTGACGAGCAGGAACCGCCGCGGGTGGTCGACCAGGATCTCTACGAGCGGATCGTCTACGGCACGGGTGACGACGCGGTCATGTCGGAGTTGTTCGGCCTGGACCAGCCGTACTCGGAGAAGGCGGCTCGTATGCGTCGTGAACTCGCGGACCTGGAGATTCGGGTCCTTGCGGGTGATGCGAGTCAGGATGAGATCGCGCGCTATACCCGGTTGCAGGAGCAGCTGACCAGCTCACCCGCCTCGGCGGCTCGGGACGCGGCGCGGCGGTTCAGCAAGAACAGGGTGTGACGGCCGGTGATCCGGATCATCCGACCGCCGCTCTCGGTGGAGCTGGACGTACGCACGAAGCAGCTCAACGGTGAGATCGGTGCCGCCGCCGATCGGGTGCGGCACGCCAGAAGTCTGTGGCGCCGTGCTCAACCCCGCCAGAGCCTGCGTGATCTGCTGATCGATCCGACGGTGGACGATCCTTCCGACCATCTGGCCCTGGCGCTGTCGGTGGGGGAGTACCGGCCGCGCACCGACAAGGGGCAGCACACGATCGTCGTACTACGCCTGAACCGGGCGGTGCTGGTGGATGGACGTCAGCAGGCACGACGGGTGATCGAGCTGGCGCTGCCAGGGTGGCATGACGCCATGCGGCTCGGGGACCGGCGCCGGATGAACGAGTGCCTGCTGACGATCAGAATGCAGCCGTTCGCCGAGGTGATCACCGCGATGCTGCTCGCGGCCGTGCAGCCGGGCGCGGAGGTGGTGTTCCGCCACGATCGGCGACTGCACCGCATCCTGTTGGAGCCCCGCCTGCGCGCTTCCCTCCTGAACTGACGATCATCACGACATCCGCCCGGGACGGTGCTGCAATTTCGGGGAAAGTGCAGGTATCCGGGCCAAGATTCGCGCAGTTTCCCCGAAAGTGCAGTGATCTTGCGCCGGGGCGCGCGGCGCGTGGGGTGCGGCGGCGCGGGCGGGATCAGACGCGGAACGGGGCGAGGCGGTCGAGGAAGACGCGGTTGGCTTCCCAGCCGTCCACCTGGGGCGGATCCGTGCCGAGCCAGACCGGTTCGGCGGCGGGGTAGGCGTGGAGCTGGTCGGTGATCCCGGCGCGGGTCACCACGACGCAGGCCTGCCGGTGCCGGGACGCGAGCACGCACAGCCGCCCGGCCTCCAGGTGGAACGCACTGGCGTCGCGGCGGCCGCTGAGCGGATGCCAGGCCAGCACGACCTCGTACTGCCGGCCCTGCAGCCGGTTGGCGGTGTCCACGGTCACCCCGGTCACGCCGAGCCGCTGCAGCGCGGCCTCCACCTGTGCCTTCTGGTCCCGGTGCACCACCCCTACGGCGATGTCGGCGCTGGTCAGCGGCCGCCCGCCGGATGGGTCCACGGTGGACGCGTCGGCGGTGACGAGCTGGTGGGTCAGGTCGGCGAGCACGGAGACCAGCGCCGGGTCGGTACGCGGCACGTGCGCGGCGGGCAGTTCCAGCAGCGCCCAGCCGGTCTCGGCCGCCTGGGACAGCGCCGGATGGGCCAGCGTGTGCAGGTCGAGCCGCCGGTCCTGCGCGTCGGCGCCGGCGCGGAACGGTCGGGTGTAGAACGCGTCGGAGATGACCGGGGCGGTGTGCGGGGCCAGCCGCCAGCTCACCGGCAGCGGGATGACCGGGGTGTCCGGGTGGTGGCGCAGCACCGTGCCCGCCGCGGTGTCCAGCGGCCAGGTGGCCAGCGAGCGCACCGAGTGCTCGTCGGCGACGGTGAACGGGGCGAGCTGCCCCGGGTCCCCGACGAGCAGCAGCCGGTCGAACAGGTGCCCGACCCGGACCAGGGCGGCGGCCGACATCTGGTACGACTCGTCGATGATCCCCAGCGGCCACACCCGGTCGTCGGCCTTGACGTAGGCCCACTTCGCGGCCGTCCCGACGATGACGTCGCAGCCGCCCAGCTCGCCGAGCTTCGTCCCGGTCCGCACCCGGTCGCGGGGCCAGCGCGGCGGCGGCGCCCACTCGGTGCCGTGCAGGCGGCCGGTGCGCAGCCCGGCGGCGGCCAGTGCGATCACCAGGTCGTCGGCCTGGTCGTTGGTCTGCACCACCACCGGCACGTGCTCACCGGCGGCGACCAGCCGCTTGGTCAGTTCGCGGACCAGCGTCGACTTGCCCGCGCCGGGCGGGGAGTCGACGACGACGGCGCGGTCGGTGCCGCGTACCCGGTCCCAGACCTGCTCGATGGCGGCCTCGTGCCGCCGTGCGGCCTCACTCACCGGTGTCCCCGGCCGGTTCGGCGTCCCCGGCCGGTGCGGCGAGCCGCGTCGGGCGGGCGGGCCAGGGCAGCTCCTCGGGCAGGTTGTCGGGGAAGTACTGCTGCGGCCCGAACGGCGCCAGCACCACCTCGGCGTCGCACTCGGGCAGCAGGTTGAACTTCGGCCTGGTCACGGCGCCGCTGGTGACCATCAGCTCGACGGTGTCCACCGTGGACGCGCGTACGGTCAGACCGACCTTGCCCAGCCACAGCTCGGTGCCCGCGGGCCGGTCGAACCCCTGGGTGCGCAGCCACAGCAGCGGCCGCAGCAGCGCGGAGCCCCGGGCGCTGGTCGCGGTGTGCTCCAGGTCCCGCTTGATCACCGTGCCCGCGACGGCCTCGCCGGTGGCCAGCCAGCGCGCCATCACCAGCGGATCGTCCAGCGCCATCTGCCGCTCCAGGGCCACGGTCCGGGTCTCCAGCTCGTGCAGGAACCGGAACGCGGGCACGTCGGACAGGCGGCCGCCGAAGCGGATCGTGCCGGCGGTGACCCGCTCCCGGTGCCGGGTCCAGGACCAGCGGTCGGACTCCCAGCGCTGGGCGGTGTGGCCGCCGGGCGGCAGCAGCGCGACCAGGTCCAGCGCGGTCCAGGTGTCGCGCCAGGCCTGGTCCAGCACCTCGGCCGCGGCCAGCTTCAGCCGGCGTACGTCGCCGAGCTGCTTGGCCCGCTCCAGCGCCGGGCGCAGCGTCATCAGGTCCCATTCGGGGTCGCTGGCCGGCCCGGCGGGCGGGCGCTGCTCGGCGGCGGCCGCGGCGGTCCAGGCGTCCTGGCCGGCGGGCGGTTCGACCCAGGCGAGCAGGCGGCCCAGGTGGCCGTCCTCGGTGGGCAGCTGGCCGGTGCGCCAGTGCGTGGCCAGCAGGTCGGTGGCGGTGAGCACGGCACTGGAGCCGGGCAGGTGGCGCCGGGAGGCGAACCAGCCCAGGTGCGCCCCGGCGGTCTGCAGCACCGGGTCTACGTCGAGGGTGCGCAGGTACTGGCCGAGCAGGTCGAGCCAGTGTGCGGTGGCCTCGTTCGGCACCACCAGCTGCGGGGCGTCGGTGCAGCAGTGGTCGACGTCGAGGTCGCGGCCGTTGCCGACGCGGACCACCGGCTCGGTCTCGGTGTAGCGGCTCACGTAGGTGGCCAGGTCGCGGGCGAGCGCTCCGAGCGCGGCGAAGCGCTGGTCGCGGTCGCGCGGCTCGGCGACGACGAGCAGCTTCGGCTGGCCGCGGAACGACCCGTACCGGATCGCGACCGGCGCGGACGGTTCACCGGCCAGGTGGTATCCGACCAGCACCCACGGCCGCTGGGACAGGTGCCGGTGCGCCCGCGACGCGGCCGGCACGGCCCGGCGCCGCTGCAGCGCCAGCAGCCGCTGGTAGACGTCGAGGCTCACGCCCCACCCACCCCGCTCCGCGAGGAAAGGAAGGGCCCCTTCTTATCGCAATGCGTGGTGGAAGGGCCCCTTCTTAACGTCGATGGGTGGATCATGAGGGCTCTTGGGAGCGGGTTTTGGCTTGGGTGTAGGCGAGGGCGGCGCGGGAGAGTTCGGTGGCGATGGCGTGCTCGGTCTCGTCGCCGGGGACGCGGTCGCCGTGGGCCAGGGCCAGGGCGTCGGCCGCCAGGCCGACCGGGCCGCACAGGTTGGCCACGGTGGCTCCGGCGCGGGCGGCGGCGCCGGACTGCTCGGCGTCGCCCCGGCAGTACGGGTACACCGCGCAGCTCGGGCATCCGTCGCCGAACCGGGCGGGCACCCGGCCCAGCGCGCCGACCAGCTCGGGTCCTTCGAGGGCGGCGGAGATGCGGTCGGTGCCGGCGTTCAGCCGGTCGAGCACCCAGCGCAGCCGCCGCAGCTGCGGCGCCACGTCCAGCGTGGTGCCGACCGGGTTGAGGCCGAAGTTGCGCGGCAGCACCAGCAGGCAGGCGCTGCTGACCTGGTCCGGCTCGTCGGCGGCCTGGCGCAGCGCGGCCACGGTGACGGCCAGCTCCCGGGCCGTGCCCGCGACCTTGGTCGGGTCTGCCTGGCCGTCCAGGCACGCGTACGACCTGGTCTCGATCGGGTGCAGCCGCGTCCCGTCCCCGACCAGCAGCACCCGGTCCACGGTGAGGTCGGTGTCGCCCAGGCGCAGCTTCGGCGCCCGCCACGACCACAGCCCGGCCCCGCTGGGCAGCTCGTCGGTCTCGACCACGGCCTCAGCCCGCACACCCAGGTGCCGCGCGGCGAGCTCGGGCAGCCGGGCCAGGGCGAGCTGCGCGAACGTGCCGTCCCGCTCGCGCGCGTACGGGCTCTGCCCGCCCTCGGCCGCCCCGACCGCGGCGGCGAGCACGGCGGGCTCGATCCCGGAGACGTCCACGGCCAGCCTGCGACGGCAGCCGGGCGCGTCGAGCAGCCCCGCTATCCGTCTCGGGTCCACGTGGACGCCTCCAGTCCGAAAATCGTCGCCCGCGGTACCCGGCGAGCATGTCGCAGTGCCTGGCTAGGTCAGTCGTTGGCGTGCAGGGCGGCGTTGAGCACGATGCCCGTGCCGGTGCGCGGCCGGGCCTCGATCGCCCCGGTCACCGAGTTGCGCAGGAACAGCACGTTCGACGCGCCCGACAGGGTCAACGCCTTGACGACCTCGCCGGTCTCGACGAGCAGCACCTTGCTTCCGGCGGTCACGTAGCAGCCCGCCTCGACGACGCAGTCGTCGCCCAGCGAGATGCCGATGCCCGCGTTCGCGCCGACCAGGCTGCGCTGGCCGACCGAGATGACCTCCTTGCCGCCACCGGACAGGGTACCCATGATCGAGGCGCCCGCGCCGATGTCGGCGCCCTCGCCGACCACGACCCCGGCCGAGATGCTGCCCTCGACCATGGAGGTGCCCAGCGTGCCGGCGTTGAAGTTGACGAAGCCCTTCTGCATGACGGTGGTGCCCGCCGACAGGTGCGCGCCGAGGCGGACCCGGTCGGCGTCGGCGATGCGCACCCCGGCGGGCACGACGTAGTCGGTCATGCGCGGGAACTTGTCCACGCCGTACACGGCCAGGTGCCGGCCCGCGGCGCGCTCGATGAGGCGTAGCTCGTCGACGCGCTCGGGCGGGCAGACCCCAGCCGAGGTCCAGGCGTTGTTGGGCAGCAGGCCGAAGACGCCGTCCAGGTTGGCCTGGTGCGGCCGGATGATCCGGTGCGACAGCAGGTGCAGGCGCAGGTAGGCGTCGGCGGTGTCGGCGGGCGCGTCGGCCAGTGACGCGATCGACACGGTGACCGGGACCACGCGCAGGCCGGGCAGGGCCGGCTCGGCGGCCTTGAGGTCCGGGGCGGACGCGGTCGGGGTGCCCAGGCCGAGCTGACCGGCGGGGAACCACACTTCGAGGGTCTGCTCGCCGCTGACGGTGGCGAGGCCGAAGCCCCAGGCGGGCTGGTCGAGACGTGTGCTGCTCACGGTGCCCTAGGCTACCCGTATGTCGAACCCGCTGACGCCGCAGGTGCTCGCCGATCCCGTCGCGCTGACCCGTGCCCTGGTGGACATCGAGTCCGTCTCCGGCGACGAGAAGGAGATCGCCGACGCGGTGGAGCAGGTGCTGCGCGACTGCGCCCACCTGCGGGTGGAGCGGATCGGCCATACCGTGATCGCGCGGACCGAACTGGGCCGCGAGCAGCGGGTGGTGCTGGCCGGGCACCTGGACACGGTGCCGATCGCCGACAACTTCCCGTCCACTACGGACGGGAAGCGGATGTGGGGCTGCGGCACCTCGGACATGAAGAGCGGCACCGCGCTGGCGCTGCACCTGGCCGTCACGGTCGACCGGCCGCGCTACGACGCCACGTACTTCTTCTATGAGTGCGAGGAGGTCGAGGCGGTGCGCAACGGGTTGAAGATCGTCGCCGACCTGCGGCCCGAGCTGCTGCGGGCCGACTTCGCCATCCTGCTGGAGCCGACGTACGGGGTGGTCGAGGCGGGGTGCCAGGGGACCATGCGGGCGAAGGTGCGCACGCACGGCGTGCGGGCCCACGCGGCCCGGTCGTGGCTGGGCGACAACGCGATCCACAAGGCGGGCGAGGTGCTGCGGCGGCTGGAGCAGTACCAGGCGCGCGAGGTGATGATCGACGGTTGCCGGTACCGCGAGGGCCTTAACGCGGTCAAGGTCACCGGCGGGGTGGCCGGCAACGTCATCCCGGACGAGTGCGAGGTCGAGATCAACTTCCGGTTCGCCCCGGACCGCAGCGTCGCGCAGGCGGAGGAGCACCTGCGCGAGGTGATGTCCGGGTACGACGTGGAGATCACGGATTTCGCCCCCGGCGCCCTGCCGGGGCTGGAGGCGCCGCCCGCCGCGCAGTTCCTGGCCGCCACCGGGGCGGCCCCGGCGGCGAAGCTGGGCTGGACCGACGTGGCGCGCTTCGCGGAGCTGGGCATCCCGGCCCTCAACTTCGGACCGGGCGACCCCAACCTGGCGCACAAGCGCGACGAGCACGTGGAGCTGGAGAAGATCGAGCAGGGCGCGGCCCTGCTGCGCCGCTGGCTGGAGGCGTAGCCGGGGTCAGCGGGCGGCCGCGGCCTCTTCGGCCTGGTCGTTGTCGAGCGGGCCGGTGACCTGGGCGATGCGCCGGGCGTGCACGGTGGCGCGGATGCGCTGGCGCATGGCCTGGCGCTGGCGGAGCATCTCGGAGCGGGTCATCACGGTGATCGCCTCCCTCGTCGGCTTCGATTCAACCCTGGTCGTCTGACATTCCTGACGCCACAGCATGGCGCAGGGTTGCGCGTTTCGCAGAGAATTTCGCCACCTGTGGCATGCGCCCCAGGCTGTGGTCCGGTGGGCGTTCCTTACCCGGTGGGAAGGACGCGTCAAACCTTGGAATCGCGGTCCGGCCGCTGTTTGTTCCCGGGACACCCCCGGTTCCTACGGGCAACGATCGCGGCGGACTACGGTGATGGGCATGACGCACAGCAATTCCCGACCGGAGCGGCACCGGGGTCCGGTGACCCTGCGCCGCGACGCGGTCACCGCGGGCACCGCGGACCAGGCACTGCTCGACTCTGTCGGGCGTCCGGATTGGAAGGTCCGGGACTCGTGGCGGACGCTGCGCATCCTGAGTGAGTTCGTCGAAGGCTTCGACAGCCTCAGCGATCTGCCCCCGGCGGTCAGCGTCTTCGGCTCGGCCCGCAGCGCCCCGGAGTCGCCCGAGTGCCGGCTGGCCGAGCGCCTGGGCGCCGCCCTGGCCCGCGCCGGGTACGCGGTGATCACCGGTGGCGGCCCGGGGGTGATGGAAGCGGCCAACCGCGGCTGCACCGAGGCGGGCGGGCTGTCGGTCGGGCTCGGCATCGAGCTGCCGTTCGAGCAGGGCATCAACGAGTGGGTCGACATCGGCATCGACTTCCGCTACTTCTTCGTCCGCAAGACCATGTTCGTCAAGTACGCCCAGGCCTTCGTGGTGCTGCCCGGCGGCATGGGCACCATGGACGAGCTGTTCGAGGCGCTGACGCTGGTGCAGACCGAGAAGGTCACCCGGTTCCCGGTCGTGATGATGGGCGTGGACTACTGGAGCGGCCTGCTCAAGTGGCTGCGCGAGCGGATGCTGGCGGACGGCAAGATCGACGCGGCTGACCTGGACCTGCTGCTGGTGACCGACGACGTCGACGAGGCGGTCAGCCACATCGTCGAGGCCGACAAGGTCCTGACCACCGAGCAGCAGATCCGCCACGGCGGCCCGCGCGCCTAGCACCGCGAATCGAGGGGCGGCGACGTCGGTCGCACCATGAGACGATGGCGCCCACCCCTCTCGTGACAGGACAGACATGAGCAACCTGCCGACGCCTCCCCGCAAGTCCAGCAGCACCGTCATCGTCATCGTGCTGGTGGTCGCGGTGGCGGCACTGTGCTGCTGCGGGGTCGGCGGCTGGGTCGCCTTCCGGCCCGACAGCGCGGCTTCGTTCGTCCGCGGCATCGTCGACCTGTTCTGACCTGTACCCGGCACTCAGATCCGTTCGCTGAGGCGGTCGGCGGCGCGGTGCAGGCGGGTGTTGAGCTCGGCCTTGTGCTCCAGCACCTCAAGGTCGATCTCGGCCCGGCGCTTGCGCAGCGCCGCCTCGCGCTCGGCGTACTCGGCCTCGATGTCGTGGTTGAGGTCGCGTTCGGCGACCGCGAGCTGCTGGGACACCAGCCGGTCGTAGGTGGTGCTGCCGCCGACGAATTTGACCAGGATCGGCATGCAGTCGACCAGGATGAACAGGATGCGCACGGCCCAGATGCCGACGGCGAGCACCCCGCTGCTGTCGGCCAGGCCGTGCAGCGCGCCGAGGCGCTCCAGCAGGCCGATGGCGCCCTGGTGGCTGCGCTCCTCCGCGACCCGGGCCTTGACCTTCGCCTCCCGCTCGGCCTCGAACGCGGCGTGGCTGGCGCGGGCGCCCGACTCCAGCTCCGAGATCTGCGTACGCAGCGTCGCCAGCTTCGCGCTGTTGCCGGAGATGTTGTGGTTGCGCGCGAACGCGTCCGCCTCGGCCCGCAGGCGGCGGCAGTTCGGTCCGACGCCGCGCTGACCGGTCAGGCCGGCTCCGGAGTCGCCGACACACTCGCGCCGGGCCAGGTCGTTGATCGCCCGAAGCTGGGCGGTGTCGGCGTCGATGGTCTTGAGCAGGGCGTCGGCGTCGGTGCGGCGGGCCTGGAGCTCGCGTAGCGTCGCCACCGGGGACTGGTCGAAGTTGAACGTCTCGGTGGCCCGGCAGTCGGCCGGGGCGGTGTCGGTGCCGCCCGGGACGGGGTTGCACACCTTGAGCCGCCCGGCGAGGTCGGCCAGGTGCTGGGTGCGCTGGTCGGCGACGTGCTGTACCACCGCGGTCTCGAAGATCTTCAGCACCAGCGGCTCGGCGATGACGATGCCGAAGAACACGGCCATCAGCACCCGCATCACCAGCACCGGCACGCGGCGGAACCAGCCGGTGCCCAGGCGGCTGGAGACCAGCCAGCGGTCGACGTTGAGGATGAACAGGAACCACACCGCGACCGGCACGATCACCAGCCAGTGCGGGCCGCCGATCGCCTGGCTGATCGCGAAGAACATGGAGAACGCCGCGATGGTGGCGGTGCCCAGCACCACGCCGCCCAGCGAGGTGTACCAGGCACGCTCCTGCGGCACCCGGTCCAGCAGCGCCTCGTCCACCCCGGCCAGCACCCGTAGGCGGCGCCCGAGCTCGACCTTCGGCCACTCCCGCCGTGGCTCCGGAGCCGCCGGCGCCGGCGCGGTCTCGGCGGCGGGCAGTGCCGGCACGTCGCCGCCGTCCAGATCGGCCGCGGGCGCGGGCCGTTGCGGAGCTGCCGGTCCGGGCTGTGCGTTCGGTTCGGTGGGGTACACGCCGCGCTCCCTGGGCCGTCGACAACGGTTCGATCCTCGCCTCCGGAACGCCTTCTGTCTCTCCGGAGGTTGTCGGGGATGACCCCTACATGCGGTGGGGCCGAGCCGTTCGACGGACCTCGGTTGCGCAACTCTTTACGACAAGAGCGCAATAACCAAATGGACATACGAATCTGCCGGGCAAGGTTACGGAAAGATTTCACGAGATGCTTGTGGGAGCAGACATCTGCGACTTAGAGTCAGCCTCACCTCCTGGCGTCCGCTCCGCCGAGAGCGTCTTTGGCGTTCACCCCTCCGACAGAAACGAGTCAATCGATGTCTCGGAGCATCACAGGAGCGAGGTGGTCCCGCCGGCGTTGGGCGCCGGTGGCGGTCGCCTCCGCGACGACGGCCGCCGTCGGCCTGAGCCTCGTGGTCGGCAACGCCGCCCCGGCTCTGGCCGCCAACGCCCCCGCCGCCCCGGTCGTCACCAGGGCGGCTCTCGACCCGTCGCTCGTCGCCGGTCGCGGTGCCACCGTGGCCTTCGCCGAGCAGGAGGCCGAGAACGCGGTCCACAACGGCTCGGTCATCAGCGGCCGGGCCGCGTACACGCTGGCGGCGGAGGCCTCGGGCCGCAAGGCCGTGCAGCTGACCCCCGGGCAGTATGTCGAGTTCACGCTGCCCAGCGCCGCCAACGCGATCACGGTGCGCTACAGCATCCCGGACGCGCCGACCGGCGGCGGCATCACCGCGCCGCTGGACGTCACGGTCAACGGCAAGCACAAGCAGACCATGACGCTGACCTCGCAGTACGCGTGGCTGTACAATCAGTACCCGTTCAGCAACGACCCGACCGCCGGGCTGCTGCACCCCGACTGGTGGATCACCGAGTGCGCCTGCGTCCCGCAGTACACCGACCCGGCGCCGGTCATCAGCACCCCGTTCCGCCCCATGCACTTCTACGACGAGCAGCGCCTGCTGCTCGGCAAGGTGTACAAGGCGGGCGACCGGATCCGGCTCACCGCCCCGGCGGGCACCGGCGCCGCCACGACCACGATCGACCTGCTCGACTCCGAGCTGGTCGGCGCGCCGAAGGTGCGCGTGATCGCGGCGAACGTGCTGCTGTTCGGCGCCGACCCGACCGGCCGGCGTGACTCGGCCGACGCGTTCGACCAGGCGATCGCGTTCGCCAAGCGATTCCACCTCAGCGTCTACGTCCCGCCGGGCGTGTTCCAGGTCAACCGGCACATCATCGTCGACGACGTGACCATCGAGGGCGCCGGCAACTGGTACACCGTGATCAAGGGCAGCGAGGTCGCGCTGAGCACCCCCGCCGCCGACGGTTCGGTGCACACCGGGGTCGGCTTCTACGGTAAGTACGCCGAGGCCGGCGGCAGCCGCAACGTGCACCTGTCCGGGTTCGCGATCGAGGGCGACGTCCGCGAGCGCATCGACACCGACCAGGTCAACGGCGTCGGCGGGTCGCTGAGCGACTCCACCATCGACGGCCTCTACATCCACCACACCAAGGTGGGCATGTGGTTCGACGGTCCGATGGACAACCTGAAGATCACCAACAGCATCATCACGGACCAGATCGCCGACGCGATCAACTTCCGCAAGGGCGTCACCAACTCGTCGGTGTCGCACACCTTCATCCGCAACACCGGTGACGACGGCCTGGCCATGTGGTCCGACCAGGTCGCGGACGCGAACAACGTCTTCGACCACAACACGGTCCAGACCCCGACCCTGGCCAACGGCATCGCGATCTACGGCGGCACCGACAACACGGTGTCGAACAACCTGGTCGCCGACCCGATCCGCGAGGGCAGCGGCCTGCACGTCGGCTCGCGCTTCGGCGCGCAGCCGTTCACCGGCACGCTGGCGATCACGAACAACACCACCGTGCGCGCCGGCACGTACGAGCTGAACTGGAACATCGGCCTCGGGGCCATCTGGTTCCTCGCGCTGGAGCGCAGCATCGACGCCGACATCCAGGTCGTCGGGGACCACTTCCTCGACAGCACCTACAACGCGATCATGCTGGTCAGCGACTGGCCGGTGAAGGACCTGTACTCGATCTCGAACGTGCACTTCAAGGACGTCCGGGTCGACGGCACCGGCACCTCGGTGGTCAGCGCCCGCGCGGCCGGGTCGGCCTCGTTCGAGAACGTGGACGCGCGCAACGTGGGCGCGGTCGGCATCAACAACTGCGGGTCGTTCCACTTCACGCCCGCCGGTTCGGAGTTCTCCCTCACCGACCTGGGCGGCAACGACGGCGGCGGCACCACCGGCCCCTGGTTCGCCTCGTGGGAGCTGCCGAACACCATCACCTGCGACGACCGTCCCCCGGTGGTCGTCCCGCCGGCGCCCTCCGCCTGGTGAAGTAAGGAAGGGACCCTTCTTATCGGAATCCGATGTGGAAGGGTCCCTTCCCAACCTCCGGAGGGGCGCTCAGGGTGACCTGGGCGCCCCTTCTTCGCGGGTGGGTTACGAGCAGCGCCAGAGCAGGGCGCGCTGGACGCCGTCGTGGGCGCCGTCGTCGTTCTGCCCGACGATGACGCGCCCGTCGTCGCTCATCGACTCGCCGAAGTTCATCCCGTACTCCTTGTAGAGCGGGAATATCTCCTCCAGCACCACGTAGGCGGTGCCGTCGGTGAGCACGGCCCGGTTCTCGGCGCTCATGCCGGTCATCCAGCCGTACCGGTTGACGTCGTTGCTCCAGCTCAGCTTCGGGAACGTCTCGACCCTGCCGGTGGCCAGGTCCCAGCGCACCGAGTTCATGTTCCCGTTGCGGAAGCCCGCGTAGCCGGAGACCCAGCCGTTGGTGACCTTCCGGGCGTCGAAGTCGGTCGCCTCGACGCCCTTGTACTCGGGTGCGGGCAGGGCCCGTCCCGTCCCGTCGGGCAGCCACACGTACGCGGTCCGGTCCTGGCCGTTGTCGACGTGGCCCACGATCGTCCCGTCGTCGTCGATGTCGGAGGCCTGTCCGCCGGTGAAGCCCTCAGGCAGCGGCAGCGGCTCCGGACGGCTGGTCACCGACCGCCAGACGATCGGCTTGCGGTCCTTCTCGCCGACGATGACGCCGGCGTCGTTGATGCCGCTCGGCGACGCCCCCACCCCGCCGGGCAGCTTCGCCACCCCGCCGTCGCGGTACACCATCGCGTTGGCGCCCGCCTCGCCGATGAACGTCTGCCCGACCGCGACGCCGAGGCTGTTGACCGCCTCGAACCCGTTGTCCTCACCGGGCATCCGGACCGCGTCGACCTTGCCGTCGTGCCAGATCTTCGCGTTGGTCCCGTTGATGTAGGTCCGGTATGTCGCCCAGTGCCCCGACGGGTCGACGGCCCGCGTGTAGCTGTGCTTGCCGCCGGGCGACGGGAAGGCCGTCGCCTTGCACGAGGCCGGCAGCGCCGGTGCGCCGCCGCGGTCGTAGCGGGGCGCGGCCGGACTCGGCGACGCCGCCGCGCTGGCGACCGCCGACGCCGAGCCGCTCGCGGCGGGCTCGGCCTGGTCGGCCGACACCCGCTGGATCACCATCGGCAGCGAGATCACCGCGGCCGTCGCGACGGCCAGCAGCCCGGTCGTCGCCACCGCCTGGCGGGTGCGGCGCCGCTTGCGGCCGGTCTTCATCGCGGCGGACACGTCGACGCGCGACGGCGCCACCGGCTCACCGACCAGCGGCTCCAGCAGCCGGCGGCCGTACTCTTCCTCGATATTCACTCTCGACTCTCCTAATCGGCCAGGGTGGGGACGAGGTCGACCCGGTTGCCCAGATGCCTGCGCAGCGAATCGAGGCCGTGCGAGGTCTGGCTCTTGACCGTCCCGGCCGAGCAGCCCAGCAACTGGGCCACCTCGTCCACGGGCAGGTCGCACATGAACCGCAGCACCAGCACGGCCCGCTGTCGCTTGGGCACCTTCGCCAGCGCGGCACGTACGGCGAGTCGCTGCTCGGTGTCGTCGGCCCTGGCCACGGGCTCGTACACCGGCTGCCCGAACAGCAGCACGCGCGCCCAGGACAGGCGCCGCTCGTTCAGGAACTCGCGCACCAGCATGGTGCGCAGGTAGCGATCCAGCCGCTCCACCTCACCGAGCCTGTGCCAGCGCACATACAGCTTGGTGATCGCCTCCTGTATCAGGTCGTCCGCGCGATGGGCATCGCCGCACAGCAGGAAAGCCGTCCGACGCAGCGCCGGCAGCTGCGCCGATACGAACTCCGCGTACTCCGCGTCCCGCTGCCCGGCCCTGTCCGGTGCCATCGGAACCCCCGTCCCTAGATGTCCATTGCAGACCTCAAACGGCCCCCGCCCACCCCCCGGTTGCACCACCCGGCCCCCCTTTTCTGGCCGATCATGAACCTATGGCCGTGTTCGACGGCGTGTCCCGCCCACAACTTCATGATCGATCGGAGTTTGGTGGCGCGTGTCCGGTGCTCCGGGCGGCGGCGCCGTTCCCGCGGCCGTACCGCCGGAGCCGGCGTCGTCGCCGGATCGCCGTGTCGCGGGCGCGACGTCGCAGTAGGTAGATCGGACGAGTCGGGGCGCGTGCGGTGGTTTCTAGGCTGGGCGCATCTCAAGGGGAGGAGAGAGATGCGACTGTCCAAGATTCGGGGCGCCACCGTCGCGGTCGCGGTGGCCGTCGCCGCCGTCACGGGGACGGCCGGCGGTGCCCAGGCGGGCGGCGGGTTCGGTCACAGCGCGACCGGCACCGTGTTCCACCCGAACCCGGTACAGCAGCTGGGGCTGCAGAACCTGGCCGACGACAAGGACGCCGACAGCGCGGCCTTCGCGGCGGCGTACCGGCGCGTGGTGCTGACCGACCTCGACGGCTCCGGCACGCTCACCGGCGCGTACGTGGCCGTCAAGAGCAAGACCGGCCAGCGCGCCCTGGCCGTGAACGGGGCCTACGCCGACTGGCACCGTGACAAGGACCAGTTCGAGCAGGTCATGGGGTACTACTGGGTCACCACCGCCCAGCACTACCTCCAGCACCTCGGGTTCGGCAGCACCCTGCGGCCGGTCAACCAGCGGCAGATCGAGCTGCGCATCGACCAGTACGGCGGCGACAACTCGTTCTTCCGCGAGGACAAGGCCAACATCACCCTCGGCAAGGGTGGCGTCGACGACGCCGAGGACGCCGAGGTGATCATCCACGAGTACGGCCACTCGGTGCAGGACGGCCAGGTGCCCGGCTTCGGCACCACCCTGGAGTCCGGGGCGATCGGCGAGGGCTTCGGCGACTACCTGTCGGTCGTCGTCACCGACTGGGCGACCGGTGTGCCGACCGCCACGGCCGAGGCGTGCGTGGCCGACTGGGACTCGGCGTCGTACACGGCCGCACCGCACTGCCTGCGGCGGCTCGACGGGAACAAGGTGTACCCGGCCGACGTGCGCGGTGAGGTGCACGCGGACGGGGAGATCTGGTCGCGGGCGCTGTGGGACGTCCACAACGCGCTCGGCGACGTCAAGGGCAGCACGGTGGTCATCGAGGCGCAGTTCGACTTCGCCGTCGACACCACCTTCCACGACGCGGCCCTCAAGACCGTCGCCACGGCCCAGCGCCTGTACGGCAACGCCGCCGCCGCACAGGTACGGGCGGCGTTCACGGCTCGGGGCATCCTGTAACACCACCAGTCGCCGGTCGGCTGCGACAGGTGCTCCTGTCGCAGCCGACATCTCGGTGAAGCCGACCGCTTCGGTAAACCCTTGACGAACGAACTCGCTGCTTATCACTCTGCTCGACGTGGTGCTTACCGCGTCGTCTACCGCATCGATGAGAAGACCCACTCCGTACATGTCATGCGAATAGACCATCGCGCCGACGTCTACCACTAGGTCGCAGATTGTTTGGTCCGCTGCCATGCCAGAGGACGTAGCGGAAGGCCGGGGTGCGCCTGGCCGAGGACGGCGTTTAGGGCTCTGTCGCCCCCGCATGCTGGAATGTGGGGCGTGAGCAGCGGCGTTCAGCGGGAGTGGCGGCTGGTCCGGGGCACCGCCTCGGACCAGCCCCCGCTGCTGCCCGACCCCGCCCAGCTCCGCGTCGTCGCGCACGACTCCGGCCCGCTGCTGGTGCGCGGCGGCCCCGGCACCGGCAAGACCACCACCCTGGTCGAGTCCGTCGCCCGCCGCGTCGCCGAGGGCGCCGACCCGCAGCGCATCCTGGTGCTCACCTTCGGCCGCCGGGGCTCGCAGTCGCTGCGCCGCCGCATCGAGGCCCGCATCGCCCAGGGCATCGGCCACGAGCCGCTGGTCAGAACCTTTCCCGCGTACGCGTTCGGCCTGCTCAGGCGCGCCGCCGCCCTCTACGACGCGGCACCGCCGCGCCTGCTGTCCGGCCCCGAGCAGGACCTCGTCATCCGCGAGTTGCTACCCGGCGAGACCGCCGGCTGGCCCGAGCGCCTGCTGCCCGCCCTGAACACCCGCGCCTTCGCCGAGCAGCTGCGCGACCTGCTGCTGCGCGCGTCCGAGCGCGGCATCGGCCCGGACGACCCGCTGTGGCAGCGCCGCGACGACTGGTCGGCCGCCGCGCGTTTCCTGCGGGAGTACGAGCAGACGATGGCCCTGCGCGACGCCTCCACCCGGGGCTCGGTCGGCTTCGACCACGCCGAACTGGTCCGCGCCGCCGCCTCGCTGCTGCGCCGGGACCCGGAACTGCTGGCGGCCGAGCGCTCCCGCCTGTCCGCCGTCTACGTCGACGAGCTCGCCGACACCGACCCGGCCCAGATCGAGCTGCTGGAGCTGATCGCCACCGGGCTGCCGCTGACCGCCTTCGCCGACCCGGACAGCTCGACGTACGCGTTCCGCGGTGCCGACCCGGAGATCGTGCGCACGTTCACGCAGCGCTTCCCGGGCACCGCCGAGGTGATCCTGCCCGTCGCGCACCGGGCCGCCCCGGCGGTCCGCGCGGCGACGGCGCGGCTGGCCCGCAGGCTGCCGGGGCACCTGCCGGTGGTGCCGCTGCAGCGCGACGACCAGCCCGAACGCGAACCCGACCCGGATACCGGCGTCGAGGTGGTGGCGCTGCGCAGCCGGATCAGCGAGGCCGCGTTCGTGGCGCACCGGCTGCGGCGGGCGCACCTGGTCGACGGCGTGCCCTGGTCCCGGATGGCCGTGATCATGCGCTCCACCAACAACCAGCTCGCCGCGTACGAGCGGGCGCTGCGGCAGGCGGGCGTGCCGACGAAGGTGCTGGCCGAGGACCTGCCGCTGCACCAGCAGCCCGCGGTCAAGCCGCTGCTGACGCTGCTGCGCTGCGCGCTGCGGCCGCAGCTGCTGACCGAGGAGGCGGCGGTGGCGCTGCTGCACTCGCCGCTGGGCGGTGCCGATCCGATGGCGGAGCGGCGGCTGCGCCAGGGTCTGCGCGCGCTGGCGATGGCGGCCGGGGACGAGCGCGGCTCGGGTGAGCTGCTGGTGGAGGCGCTGCGGGATCCGGCCGAGCTGGCGGCGCTGGACCGGCGCTGGGCCTTCCCGGCGGCCCGGATCGCGATGCTGCTGACCACTGCGCGCGAGGCCGCCGAGCGGCCGCGGGCCACCGCGGAGGAGGTGCTGTGGTCGGTGTGGCGGGCCACCGGGCTGGCCGAGCGCTGGGCCGCGGTGGCGACGTCGCCCGCGCTGGGGCTGGACCAGCAGCGGCGCGCGGAGACCGCCGACCGGGACCTCGACGCGATCATGGTCCTGTTCGACGCGGCGGCGCGGTTCACCGACCGGCTGCCGGGCGCGCGCATCGACACGTTCCTGGAGCACGTGGCCGACCAGCAGCTGCCCGCCGACTCGCTGGCGGCCAGCGGCGACCGGGGTGAGGCGGTGCGGCTGCTGACCGCGCACGCGGCCAAGGGCCTGGAGTGGGACGTGGTCGTGGTCGCGGGCGTACAGGAGGGGATGTGGCCTGACCTGCGGCTGCGCGGCAGCCTGCTGGGATCGGAGCAGCTGGTGGACGAGGTGGCGCACCGGGCCCTGGCGGGGGAGCGGGCGCAGCGGGTGGCGCAGACCGCGGCCCTGCTGACCGAGGAGCGGCGCCTGTTCTACGTGGCGGCGACCCGGGCCCGGCGGCGGCTGGTGGTGACGGCGGTCGACTCGGGCGCGGTCGGCGGCGCCGAAGGCGAGGACCGGCCGAGCCGGTTCCTGTTCGAGCTGGCCCCGCCGGTGAAGGTGGACGAGGACGAGGTGGCCGAGCTGCAGACGGCCCGCCCGCCGCGCGCGCTGACGCTGCCCGCGCTGGTGGCGGAGCTGCGCGCGGCCGTGGTCGGCCCCGACGGCCCGCGCCGCCACGCCGCCGCCCGCGAGCTGGCCCGGCTGGCCGCAGCGGGCATCCCGGGCGCGCATCCGGACGAGTGGTGGGGGCTGCCAGAGCTGACCGACGACGGGCCGCTGCACGGCCCGGACGAGCCGGTGCGGGTCACCCCCTCGACGATGGAGAGCGCGCTGCGGTGCGGGCTGCGCTGGCTGCTGGAGAAGCATGGCGGCGCGGCGGCCTCGTCCAGCGCGCAGGGCGTCGGCAACCTGGTGCACGCGGCGGCGATGCTCGCCGACGAGGCGATGAGCGACCCGTCGGTGCTGGTGGACTACGTGGCGGCGCGGTTCGACGCGATCGAGCTGGCGGCGCAGTGGCTGGCCGGGCGCGAGCGCGACCGGTCGCGGGACATGCTGGCCAAGCTGACCCGGTGGCTGGCGGAGAATCCGCGCCGCCTGGTCGCGATCGAGCGCGAGTTCGCGGTACGGCTGGCGCACGAGCCCCCGATCGACCTGGTCGGCCGGGTCGACCGCCTCGAAGTCGACGACCAGGGCCGCCTGGTGGTGATCGACCTCAAGACCGGCAAGACCACCACCGCCACCCGCGAGGAGCTGCCCGAGCATCCGCAACTGGGGGCGTACCAGGTGGCGGTGGAGGAGGGCGGGTTCCCGGAGGGGGAGGTGTCCGGCGGGGCGGCGCTGGTGCAGCTCGGGACCACCCACAGGGACGCCAAGGAGCAGGTGCAGGAGGCGATCGGCGAGTCCGGCGACCCGAACTGGGCGCACGCGATGGTGCACCGGACCGCCGCGACCATGGCCGCCTCGACGTTCGTGGCGAAGGTCAACGACAAGTGCCGGATGTGCCCGGTGAAGTCGAGCTGCCCGGTGTCCGGGAAGGGGCGGCAGGTGGTCGAGCCGTGAGTGGGCGCAGCGAAGGAACGGCTCTTGTCAGGAGCACAGCGCCGTGTCGATAGTCATCAAGGACGGGCCCCGGTGGACGCCGGAGGAGCTGGCCGAGCAGCTGGGGCTGCATCCGCCGACCGAGGAGCAGGCGGCGGTCATCAGCGCGCCGGTGGCACCGCTGCTGGTGGTGGCGGGTGCCGGGTCGGGCAAGACCGAGACGATGGCGGCGCGGGTGCTGTGGCTGGTCGCCAACCAGCACGTACGCCCGGAGCACGTGCTCGGCCTCACCTTCACCCGCAAGGCCGCCGGTGAACTGTCGCACCGGGTCCGGATGCGGCTGAGCCAGCTGCGCCGCCACATCGGCGCCCGCGTCGCCGAGGGCTTCGACGGCGAGCCGACCATCGCCACGTACCACTCGTTCGCCGCCCGCATCGTCACCGAGCACGGCCTGCGCGCCGGGTACGAGCCGAGCACCCGGCTGCTCACCGAGGCGTCCTGCTGGCAGCTGGCCGACGAGGTGGTGCGGTCGTACAAGGGGGACATGTCGGCGGTGGAGTCGGCGCCGAGCACGGTCGTGTCGGCGGTGCTGGCCCTGGCCGGCGAGCTGGCCGAGCACCTGGTCGAGCCGGACGACCTGGCCGCGTGGACGGGGCGGTTCCACGCCGAGGTGTCGTCGCGGCCGGGCCGGATGCTGGCCGACGTGCGCGACCTGCTGGCCCGGCAGCGGGCCCGGCTGCAGCTGCTGCCGCTGGTGCGGGCGTACGCGGCCCGCAAGCACACGCTGGAGGCGATGGACTTCGGCGACCAGATGTCGCGGGCGGCCCGGGTCGCCCTGTCGCACCCCGAGGTCGGGGCGGCCGAGCGGGACAGGTTCCGCGTCGTCCTGCTCGACGAGTACCAGGACACCAGCCACGCCCAGGTGACCCTGCTGCGCGCGCTGTTCTCCGGGGACACCCCCGAGACCGGCGCGGGCCACCCGGTGACCGCCGTCGGCGACCCGTGCCAGTCCATCTACGGCTGGCGCGGCGCCAGCGCGGGCACCCTGGACCGGTTCCCGCGCGAGTTTCCGGCCGCGGACACGACGCCCGCCGAGATGGCGCAGCTGGGGCGCAGTTTCCGGAACCGGTCGGAGATCCTGGCGGTGGCCAACACCATCTCGGCGCCGCTGCGCGAGCGCGGGGCGCGGGTCGTCTCGCTGACCTCCGGCAGCGACAAGCCGGGCATCGTGCTGACGGGGCTGCTGGAGTCGTACCTGGACGAGGCCGAGTGGATCGCCGACCAGATCGTCACCGCCTGGCGGACCGAGGCGAAGACCACGGCCGACCAGAACCCGGCGCACCTCCCGATCGAGCGGCGGCCCAGCTCGGCGGTGCTGGTGCGGGTGCGCTCGCAGATCGCCCCGATCGAGGCGGCGCTGCGGGCCCGGGGCCTGCCCGTCGAGGTCGTCGGCCTGGGCGGCCTGCTGGACACCCCGGAGGTGCGCGACGTCGTCTGCACGCTGCGGGTGCTGTCCGACCCGCTGGACGGGGCGAGCCTGCTGCGGCTGCTGTCCGGCCCGCGCTGGCGGATCGGCCCGCGCGACCTGGTGGCGCTGCACCGGCGGGCCCGCGAGCTGGCCAGGGGCCGCCAGCCGGGCGGCCCGGACGCCGAGATCGCGGTGGACCGGCTCGACGAGGCGTCGCTGAGCGAGGCCCTGGACGACCTGGGCGAGCCGGAGCAGTACTCGCCCGCGGCGTACACCCGGCTGGCGGCGTACGCCCAGGAGATCGCGAGCCTGCGAGCTCGCCTGGACCAACCGGTCAGCGACCTGATCGCCGACGTCGAGCGGACCGTCGGCCTGGACGTCGAGGTCGCGGTCCGCGCCGGCGACACCGGCCTGGCCCGCGCCCACCTGGACACCCTCGGCGAGGTCGCGGCCCGGTTCGCGATCGAGACCGACGGCGCGCCGCTGAGCGCGTTCCTGTCCTACCTGGCCGCGGCCGAGGACGAGGAGCGCGGCCTCACCCCCGGCGAGGTCGATGTGGCCGAGGGCGCGGTGCAGATCCTCACCGCGCACGCGGCCAAGGGCCTGGAGTGGGACGTGGTCGCGGTCGCCGGGCTCACCAAGGACGTGTGGCCGGGCCCGAGCAAGGGCTCCGACCACTTCCTCAAGGGCCTGGGCGTGCTGCCGTTCCCGCTGCGCGGCGACCGCGACGGCCTGCCCGAGCTGGCCGTCGCCGGCGCGGACGACCAGAAGGACCTGGGCCGCGCGGTGACCGCCTTCGAGCAGGAGTGGCGCGAGCACGACGCCCGCGAGGAGCGCCGCCTGGCGTACGTCGCGGTCACCCGCCCGCGCGGCTGGCTGTTCGCCTCCGGCTACTGGTGGGGCGACAAGGTGCGCAAACCGCGCGGCCCGTCGCCGCTGCTGGCCGAGATCGTCGCCGTGTGCGAGGCCGGGCACGGGCACGTCGACGTGTGGGCGCCCCAGCCCGCCGACGACGCGGTCAACCCGACCAGCGGCGAAGTCGCCGTGGTCTGGCCCAGCGACCCGCTGGGTGAGCGCCGCCCGAACGTCGAGGCGGCGGCCGCGCTGGTGCGCTCGATGCTCGACGACCCCGACGGCGGCGTGCGGCTGGCCGAGCACGACGAGGTCACCCGCCGCTGGCGGCAGGAGTCCGACCTGCTGCTGATCGAACGCGAGGAGCAGGCCCGGCGGGCGCAGCGGGCCGACGTGGTGCTGCCCGCGCACCTATCCGTGTCACAGCTGGTCGCGCTGCGCAAGGATCCGCTGGCGCTGGCGCGGCGGCTGCGCCGGCCGCTGCCCGCCGCCCCCGACGTGTACGCCCGGCGCGGCACCGCCTTCCACCACTGGCTGGAGCAGCGCTACGGCGCCGACCAGCTGCTCGACCTCGACGACCTGCCCGGCGCCGCCGACGAGGACGCCGCCCCCGACGAGGCGCTGGACCAGCTGCGGCAGCGGTTCGAGGAGAGCGTCTGGGCCGACCGGACCCCGGTCGAGGTCGAGACGCCGTTCGTGATCGAACTCGGCGGCACAGTCGTGCGTGGACGGATGGACGCGGTCTTCCGCACCGTCGGCGGCGGTTACGAGGTGGTGGACTGGAAGACCGGCCGGATGCCGACCGGTGCCGCCGCCGCGGCCGCCGCCGTGCAGCTCGCCGCGTACCGGCTCGCCTGGGCGGCCCTGGCCGGGGTGCCGGTGGCCCAGGTCAGCGCCGCCTTCCATTACGTACGTGACAATCTCACCGTCCGACCGGCCGATCTGCTCGACCATGACGGGCTGACCGCCCTGCTCACAAGCCTTCCGGCAGAAAGCGAATGAGGGGCCTTCGGTCATAAAACCGACTGCGTGATGTCGTACTCACGATGCAGAGTGGGTACCGCGTATGCATGCGGGAGGCGTTGTGGAGTCGTCGGTACGGGAGATCGCGCTGGTGGTGCTGCTCGCCCTCGCCGGCGTGGCCGTCGCCGGCGCGGTGGTGCTGGCGCCATGGCATGCGGCGCAGGCCGGTATCGTCGTGGACGTCCAGTGCCCGACGGTGCCCTGACGTCCCCGTCACAGCCCCGTGCGAACCTGTGGACCCCCTCGATACCCTGCCGGAGTGCGCGCGATGCCAAGTCGGATGAAACTGCTGTCGGCGACCGCGCTCGGCGTGGCGCTGGCGTTGAACGCGGTCCCGGCGGCCGCCGCCGAGCCTGATGTCGTACGCGGGCTGCAGTGGCAGTTCGCGGCCCTCGACCTGCCCAGCGTGCACCAGCGCGCCGACGGCAGCGGCATCGTGGTCGCGGTGCTCGACTCCGGCGTCGACGCCACCCATCCTGACCTGGTCGGACAGGTGCTGGCCGGGCCGGACGCGCAGGCGACCACCGATGTGGACGGCCGCGGCACCGAACTCGCCGGGCTGATCGCCGGGCGCGGCCATGTGGTGCAGATCATCGGCGAGCCGCTGGCCCCGGCGTCGCCGACGCCCTCCTCGTCGCCCTCGCCCACCCCCAGCGCGTCGGCGCAGGCGCCCGGACTGGCGCCGAGCCCCGCCACGGTGCCCCCGGCCGACGACCGCCCCGCGGGCGTGCGCGGCGTGGCACCCGGGGCGAAGATCCTGCCGGTGGCGTTCGCGCCCGCGGCCGGGGCGACCGGCGAGCCGGACCGGCTGGCCGACGCGATCGACTACGCGGTCAGCCGCGATGTGAAGATCATCTGTATCGGGCGCGGCGTCGCCCCCAGCAGCAGGCTGCAGGCGTCGGTCGACGCGGCGGTCGCGCGCGGGGTGCTGATCATCGCGGCCGACTCCGCGAAGACCGGCCGGCCGTTCACGCCGTGGCCGGTGTCGTACCCGGGCGTGCTGGGCGCGATCGCGGCCGACCGGACCGGCGCGGTGCCCGTGCTGCCCGTCAGCGGGCAGACCACCGGCATCACCGTGCCGGGCGTGGACCTCATCTCGACCGACGTCGGCGGTGGCTACCACATCGACGAGGGCGGGGCCAGCGCCGCGGCGGTGCTCGCCGGTGCGGCCGCGGTGATCTGGTCGGCGTACCCGCGCTCCACGGCCGCGCAGGTCGTGCAGCGGATGCGGACCACCGCGCTGGACCGCGGCGCGGACGGCCCCGACAGCCGGTACGGCGCCGGCGCGCTGAACCTGAACGCCGCGCTGTCCCTGGTGCTGCCCGAGCCCTCGGTGACGCCCAGCCCCGCGCTCGCGCCGAGCCTGGCGCCCAGCCCGTCGCCGAGTGCGTCGCCGCGGCCCGTGGCGCTGGCCGACAGCGGCGACTGGCGCCGCTGGCTGGTGGTCCTGCCACTGCTCGGCTTCCTGGCGGCCCTCGGCCTGTGGTCCCACCGCACCGCCCGCCGCACCTCCCGCCCGTGACCCGCACCTCCCGCTGACCCTTCCCGGACCAGCCCCGCCCGCTGGCTGCCCCCGCCCGGCCCCGGTCATGCTGCGAGGGGCGGCTCGCGGGGCGACCCGCCCCTCGCGCCTACGAGATTCGTGCAGTTTCGGCGAAACTGCACGAATCTCGGCACGGATTCCGGCACTTTCCCTGAAACTGCAGCAAGCACCCCCGCGGCGCGGCCCGCGCTGACATTGACACTGGCCTATCTGGTGGACGGTTTGCGAGAAATCGTCCTCTGGATAGGCCAGCGTCGATTCAAGGCGCGGGCGGGGCGGGCGCGACGGGGCGACGGGGGCGGGGCAGGGCGGGACGGGGCAGGGCGGGGCGGGGCGGGGTGCCACATCCTGGGATGGGGGGAAACGCCGGGCTCGGCTGTCAACAAAAGCTTTCGCCCGATCGCGCCGCGGGACGTCGCGGCCGCCCCCGGGCTAGCCTGGTTGAGCCGTATCTCCTATTGTGCCGGTAGGATATATGGGTTTTAGGCTGGGGGCTGGTGCCGCGACTCCGGACAGGGTCCCTAGGTTGATCGGCTGACAGAGGAGGTACCGCCATGGGCATCGTGGTCGTGGTCGGGGGCGGCTGCAGCGGCGTGTTCGCCACGCGTGAGCTGCTGCGCTCCGGCTGGCAGGTCGTGCTGATCGACCCGGGCGCCCGCCCCGGCCGGGGGCTGGCGTACGGCACGGCCGACCCGTGGCACCTGCTCAACTCTCCGGTCGCCGCGATGAGCGCCGACCCGGACCGCCCCGAGGAGTTCCTCGACTGGTGCCGGGCCCGCGCGCCGCAGACCGGGCCGGGCGACTTCGTCCCGCGCACCTGGTACGGCGACTACCTGACCGACACGCTGCTGGCCGCCGACCGGGGTGCGCCCGGTCGGCTGACCGTGCAGCGCGGCCGGGTCGCCCGGATCTTCGAGACCGGCGGCACGGCCGACGGCCGGTTGACCGTGCTGCTCGGCGACGATGTGGTGATCAACGCTGACCGGGTGGTGCTGGCGCTGGGCCACCCGGCCCCGGGCGCCCCGGCGCGGCTGGACGCCGGGCTGGGCGGGTCCGCGGCGTACCTGGGGGACCCGTGGCGGCCGGGGGCGCTGGCCTCGCTGCCGGAGGGGGAGGTGCTGCTCATCGGCACCGGACTGACCGCGGTCGACGTGGCGCTGACGCTGTCGCGTACCGGGCGGCACCACGCGCTGACCGCGGTGTCGCGGCACGGGCTGCTGCCCCAGCCGCACCGGCGTCCGGGTGTGCCGTCGGAGCCGGTGGACCCGGCCGCGCTGGCCGCGCTGCCCACCGGTTCGGCCGCCGAGCTGGTGCGCGGACTGCGGCGGCTGGCCGTACGCACCGGTGACTGGCGGGCGGTGATGGACGCGCTGCGCCCGCGCTGGGATGCGCTGTGGCAGGGGCTGTCGGAGCCCGACCAGCACCGCTTCCTGCGGCACCTGGCCCGCTACTGGGAGGTGCACCGGCACCGGATGGCGCCGCCGATCGCCGACACCGTCGACGGGCTGCTGGCGCACGGCACGCTGGCGGTCACCGCGGCCGAGCTGTGCGGCCTGGCGGCCGACGAGGACGGGGGCGTACGGGCCGTGCTGCGCGACCGTCACCGCGGCGAGGTGGTGACCCGCCGGTTCGCGGCGGTGGTGAACTGCACCGGCCCCGGCCGCCTGGTGGAGTCGGACCCGCTGGTCCGGTCGCTGATCGCGGTCGGCATGGCCCGTCCCGGGCCGCACCGCCTGGGCCTGGACACCGACGCCTCGGGTGCCGTGCTGCGCCGCGACGGTTCGGCCGGCGGCGCGCTGTGGACACTGGGCCCGACCCGGCGCGGGCGGCTGTGGGAGACCACGGCGGCTCCGGAGATCCGCGCCCAGGCCAGGGCGCTGGCGCTGGCCTTCGGCCCGGTGCGGGTGGAGGTCCCCGAGACCGTCGACTCGTAGGCGGGTGTGATCGCACGCGGGTGTGGGTGGGCCCTCCGGCTTGCTAGGGTCGCGTTGTGTCCATGGAGACCAGCAACATCCAGATCCCGCGCACGGCGTACGAGGTGGAGCGGTTCACGCTCGCCAACGGACTGCGCGTGGTGTTGAGCCCGGACCGCAGCGCCCCCGTCATCGGTGTGGCGGTCGTCTACGACGTGGGCATCCGCTCGGAGCCCGAGGGCCGCACCGGTTTCGCCCACCTCTTCGAGCACCTCATGTTCCAGGGCTCGGCCAACCTGGAGAAGCTGGCCCACTTCCGGCACGTCCAGGGCGCCGGCGGCACCTTCAACGGCTCCACCCACCTGGACTACACCGACTACTACGAGACGGCCCCCAGCAACGCGCTCGAGCGCATGCTGTTCCTGGAGGCCGACCGGATGCGCGGGCCCCGGCTCACCGAGGAGAACCTGCGCAACCAGATCGACGTGGTCAAGGAGGAGATCCGGGTCAACGTGCTGAACCGCCCGTACGGCGGCTTCCCGTGGCTCAAGCTCCCGCCGGTCATGTTCGACACGTTCCCGAACGCGCACGACGGCTACGGCTCGTTCCTCGACCTGGAGTCGGCCACCGTCCCCGACGCGGCCGAGTTCTTCGACCGCTACTACGCCTGCGGCAACGCCACCCTCGCGGTCAGCGGCGACTTCGACCCGGCGCACGCCCGCACGCTGGTGGAGCGGCACTTCAGCGACGTACCGGCCCGGCCGGCCCCGGCGCGAGCCGACTTCGCCGAGCCCGACCTGACCACCGAGCGCCGCGAGTCGTACGTGGACTCCCTCGCCCCGCTGCCCGCGGTGGCCTCGGCCTGGCGCGTGCCCGACCCGGTCAACGACTTCGAGGGCTACCTGCCGTACATGGTGCTGGCCGAGGTGCTGACCGACGGCGACGCGTCCCGGCTGGTCGAGCGCCTGGTGCTCAAGGACCGCAGCGTCACCAGCGTCGGCGGCTACATCGGCTTCATGGGCGAGCCGTTCGAGGTGCGCGACCCCACCGCGCTGCTGCTGCAGTCGCACCTGCCGCCCGGCGGCAGCGTCGACAAGGTGCTGGGCACCATCGACGAGGAGCTGGACCGGCTGGCCAACGACGGCCTGACCGCGGGCGAGCTGGCCCGTACCCAGGCCCGCCTGGCCACGCACCTGCTGCGCGAGACCGACGCGGTGCTCGGCCGCGCCCTGCGCATGGCCGTGCTTGAGCTGCAGCGGGGCAACCCCGGGCTGCTCAACGACCTGCCGCACGCGATCGCCTCGGTGACCGAGGACCAGATCCGCGCGGCCGCCGCCACCCTGCGCCCGCAGCGCCGGGCCACCATCGAGGTCGTGCCCGGAGGCAACCAGTGACTCTCGCCCTGCCCGAACTGGACGAGAACCGTCCGCTGTCGCTGCCGCTGCAGGCCGAGCGCACGCTGCCCAACGGGCTCACCGTCATCGCCATCCGGCGGCCCAGCGTGCCGCTGGTGGAGCTGCGGCTGCGGGTGCCGTTCGCCAAGACCGACCTGGCCCGCTCCGCGGTGCTGGGCCAGACGCTGTTCTCCGGCACCAGCACCAAGAGCACCGTCCAGATCGCCGCCGAGCTGCAGACCGTCGGCGGCGGCCTGGGCGCCGGCATCGACCCCGACCGCCTGCTGGTCAGCGGCAACTCGCTGGTGTCCGGGCTGGACCGGCTGCTGGAGCTGCTGGCCGAGGTGCTCGACGACGCGGTCTACCCCGACGGCGAGGTCGACACCGAGTCCGAGCGGTTGGCCGACCGGATCCAGGTGGCGCAGAGCCAGCCCGCGCACCTGGCCCGGGTGGCGCTGCTGAAGCGGATCTACCCCGGCCACCCGTACGCGGTGCAGACGCCGAGCGTCGACGAGGTGCGCGCGGTGCGGCCGGAGGAGCTGCGGGCGATGCACGCCGAGCGGCTGCACCCGGCCGGGGCGACGCTGGTGCTGGTCGGCGACATCGACCCCGAGCAGGCCGTGGAGCTGGCGGGCAAGCGCCTCGGCGGCTGGAACGGGCAGGGCACGCAGGCCGAGCTGCCCGCGATCCCGGACCTGGTGCCCGGCCCGCTGCTGCTGGTCGACCGGCCCGGCGCGGTCCAGTCGTCGCTGCGCATCGCGCTGCCCGCGGTGGGGCGGACCCACCCCGACCACGCGGCGCTGCAGCTGGCGAACATGGTGTTCGGCGGCTACTTCTCGTCCCGCTGGGTGGAGAACATCCGCGAGGACAAGGGGTACACGTACGGCCCGCACTCGGTGATCGAGCACTCGGTGGCCGGTTCGACGCTCACCGTCTCGGCCGAGGTCGCCACCGAGGTGACCGCGCCCGCGCTGGTGGAGACGCTGTACGAGCTGGGCCGCCTGGCCAGCCTGCCCCCGTCCGAGGCGGAGCTGGAGCAGGCCCGGCAGTACGCGCTGGGCACGCTGCAGCTGGGCATGTCCACCCAGGCGGGCCTGGCCGGGCTGGCCAGCACGTACGCCGGGTTCGGGCTGCGGCTGAACTACCTGGCCGAGCACTCCGCCCGGCTGGCCGCCGCGACCCTGGACGACATCGCGCGGGTCGCCCGCACGTACCTGGCCCCGGCCGTGTCCGCCCCGGTGATCCTGGGCGACGCGGAGAAGATCCAGGCCGCGGTCGCCGCGATCGTGCCGGTGCAGGTCGAGTCGAAGTAATGAACCACGTACACGCGCAGCGGGCCGCTGAACTCGGCGAGCGGCCCGCGCTGGCCCGGTCCTCGCTGGACCGGGCAGCGTTCCGGCGCGCCGACCCGCAGTGGCTGGCCGACGCGTGGCTGCGGGCCCAGGTCGTGGTCGTCGGCCCCGACGGCAAGGCGCTGATCCGCGGCACCGAACTGGTGCTGCTGCGCTCCGCGGAGCTGCCGGTCACCGACCCGGCGGCGGCGCCGCTGTTCCTGGGCGTCGAGCCCGACGGGCAGCCGTTCTTCGCGGTCAACGCCGAGCTGCCGCAGGTCGAGGGCGCGCGGCCGATGCACCTGTGGGAGGTCGGCGCCGACCTGAGCGAGCGCGACGCGGGGGTGCTCGCCCAGGCGCTGGCGCTGGTGCGCTGGCACCGCGATCACATGTTCGCGCCGAAGTCCGGCCAGCCGACCACGGTCGAGCAGGGCGGCTGGGTGCGCCGTGACGCCGAGGGCGAGCTGCACTTCCCACGGACCGACCCGGCCGTGATCATGATCGTGCACGACGGGGTGGCCGGGCCGCAGGGCCGGGCGCTGCTCGGCGCCAACGTGATGTGGGCGACCGCCGAGAAGCGCCGCTACTCGACCCTGGCCGGGTTCGTCGAGGCGGGCGAGTCCGCCGAGGCGGCGGTGATCCGCGAGGTCGCCGAGGAGTGCGGCGTCACGGTCGCCGACCCGGTGTACGTGGGCAGCCAGCCCTGGCCGTACCCGCGCTCGCTGATGCTCGGCTTCACCGTGCAGGGCGACCCGGCCGAACCGGTGCGCACCGACCCGGAGGAGCTGGTCGACGCGCGCTGGTTCACCCGGGCCGAGGTCGCCGCGGTGCTGGACGGCTCAGACGACAGCTTCGGGCTGCCGAACCGCTCCTCCATCGCCAACCACCTGATCCGGCGCTGGCTCGGCGGTCTCTGACGGCCTGGTCAGCCCCCGCCCCGCCCACAGGTACACGGCGGAGGCGGCCATCACCACGCCCATGCCCGTCATCAGCACCCGGTAGTCGACCAACCCGACCAGCACCGCCCCGAACGCGATGGACAGCGCCTGCGGTCCGCTGAGCAGCGCGTCCATCGCCGCCGAGGTGCGGCCCATCAGCTCGGCCGGGGTGGTGCGCTGCAGCAGCGTCATCAGCCCGACGATCGCGTACGGCAGCCCCAGGCCGGCCACGACCACCAGCGGGACGGCCAGCCACAGCCGGGGCACGAGCCCGGCGAACTGCCACGGCGCGAACAGGGCCAGACCCAGCGTGATGGTGCCGATCTCGCCGAGGCGGCGCACCACCTTCGCCGCGGTGAGGCCGCCGATCAGCCCGCCGACGCCCTGGATGCTGATCAGCACGCCCAGGAACGTGGGCGACCGGTGCAGGCCCTGGTCGACGTAGGCGAAGAAGACCGACTCGCCGAAGCCGAACACCGTGATCGCGATGACGACGCCGACCATCACCCGGCGCATGGCGGCGGTGGCGACGAGCTGGCGCATGCCCGCCGTCACCTCGGCCGCCCAGCGCAGCTCGGAGCGGCGCGGGGGCTGTTCGTGCACCCGTACCGCGGAGATGACCAGCGCGGCCACGACGAAGCCGGTGATGCCGACGGCGGCCAGCCCCCAGCCCTTGGTCGCGCCGTAGAGCCCGGCGCCGAGCAGCGGGCCGACCAGGCGCAGGCCCTGCTTGACCGTCTGCAGCGCGCCGTTGGCCTCGGCGAGCAGCTCGTCGGGGACGACCTCCTTGATCAGGCCGTTGAGGGCGGCGCTGACCATGATGAACGAGGCGCCGTAGCCCACCCCGACGGTGAACAGGATCCACAGGTCGCCGCGGTCGTGTACGAGGAAGAGCGGGGTGAGCATCGCCGCGGAGCTGAGCAGCACCGCCACCAGGAACGGGCGGCGGCGGAAGCGGTCCACCACGAAGCCGAGCACCGGGGCCAGCGCCATCGGCGCGACCACGGCCAGGATCGCGGCCCCGGCCATGCCGTCGGAGCCGGTCAGGTCCTTGGCCCAGATCGCGAGCGCCAGCAGCAGCACCGACTCGGCGGTCATGCTGAAGAGCAGGCCGCAGAAGAGCAGCCGGAACGCGGGTCGGCTGAGGACGGCGCGCATGGTGGTTCCTTTCCAGGGGTCGGTGCGGGTGGATCAGGCGGCGGGGACGCCCCAGGCGACCAGGCGCACCGCGCGGGAGCCGTCCGGCCTGCGCGCCGGGTCGCCGATGCGGTCGACGTGGCGGCTCATCAGCTCGGTGATCGCCGTGTTGAGCTCGGCCAGCTCCTCGACGGTGAGCCAGGTGACGATCTGGTTCGTGTACGCCGCGCGCTGCCAGGCGGCGGGCTCGGCCGCGCGGGCGGCCTCCCACGCGTTGCGCTGGGCCAGCTCGAAGGCCATGAGCGTGTTGCCCATCTCTTCGCCCGCGCGGACCATCTCGGGGGAGTCGTCCGGGTCGCCCCAGCGGTGGCCGACCGGGATCCAGCGCCAGGGCCGGTTGCGCCCGACCCCGCCCTCGGCCTCCTCGACGTAGCCGAACTTCGACAGCTGGCGCAGGTGCCAGGAGCAGTTCGACGGCGACTCGTCCACCTGCTCGGCCAGCTCGGTGGCGGTGGCCGGACCGCGCATGGCCAGCTCGTTCAGCAGCCGCAGCCGCAGCGGATGCGCCAGTGCCCGCAGCATCCGGGGGTCGGTGACCTCCCGGATCTCATGACGCGCTTCATCCATGCGTCGAAAGTACCCTTTCGAAAGAAGTCTTTCAACCCTGTCCCCAGCTCGCGGCGTACGGGTGAAAGCCGCGTGTCGGACGGATCGGGAGAGGTAGGGCAGCCTAGCCTGGGGACCGGTCACCACGGAGGTCCCCTTGCCGCGAGGATCCAGTCCCATCGTCCGCCGCCAGCGCCTGGGCGCGGAGCTGCGCCGCCTGCGCGAACACGCCGGGCTCACCGGCGAGCAGGTCGTCGACCGGGTCGGCTGGGCGGCCAAGTCGAAGCTGTCCCGGCTGGAGAACGGGCGCAGCCGCCCCGACCTGGCCGACGTGCTGGACCTGCTCGACCTGTACCAGGTGCGCGGGCGGGACCGGGACCAGCTGGTGGCCATCACCCGCGAGGCGGGCAACACCCGCGGCTGGCTGCGCGCCTACCCGGTGATGACCCAGCGGCAGCGGGGCTACGCCGAGCTGGAGGCGGGCAGTGCCGAGATCCGGGAGTACGCGCTCAGCATCGTCCCCGGCCTGCTGCAGACCGCCGAGTACGCCCGCGCCCGCATCCTGTCCTCGCCCGAGCCTGCCCCGTCCTCGCCTGCCCCGCACCCGGCCGGCCGGGCCGAGGCGGTGCCCGTGCAGCGCGCGGGCTCGGCGGCGGAGCTGCCGGCCGCCCAGGAGCCCGACACCGAGGTCGCGGCGCGGCTGGCCCGGCAGGCCGTCCTCGCCCGGCAGCCCGATCCGCCCCGCTACGAGGCGGTGCTCGACGAGCAGGCGGTGCTCGGTCGGGGCGCGCCGCGGGCGGTGCGCGACGGCCAGCTCGCACACCTGTCGAGCCTCATGCTGTTACCTAACGTGACGATCAGAGTACTGCCGCGCGAGGCGTGCGTCGGTCCGGAGTTCGTGCCGTATACGGGATTTTCCATCTATCACTTTTCCGACCCGGAGGATCCCGAGACCGTGGCTGTCGAAGCGCTTGCGCGTGAGCTGGTCATCACTGACCGTATGGCGGTGCAGCGGTACTCCCGGGTCTTCGACTGGCTGCGCGCGGCGGCGCTCGACCCGATCCGGTCGCGGGCGTGGCTCGAGTCGCGGCTCAAGTGATCAAAACGTGCAAACGTTACGCTGAGTCACCCGTTCGGGCGGTGCTACCCGCCGATCGTCGCGTCTTGCTTGATTCCAGCTCGGGAAATGCACAAGCATGACAACAGCCGAATGTGGAAGTTCCACCCATGGACCCACTTCGCCTCCGCCCGCCAGCAGTGACGGAGTAGCGCATGCGGTACCTGATCGTCCGGACCGAGGTCCGACCGTTCGCCCCCGAGGATGTGGTGGCGTCGGTTCATGAAGAGCTGCCCCTGCGCGACGAGACCATCAGTCCGGAGCAGCGGCGCCAGGTCGCCGAGGCGGACTCCCTGGACGCGGCGCTCCAGCTGGCGCGGGCGCTCGCGTCGGTGGGCGCGGTCCGGTCGGGGCGCCAGCGGGTGAAGGTGGTCCGGCTCGACGCCCCGAAGTGGCCCAGCTGAGCTGCGCTTCCGGCCGCGCTCCGCGCACCCGCCTTAAATTGACACTGGCCTATCTAGAAGACGGAATTCCGAGATACGTCTTCTAGATAGGCCAGTGTCGATGCCAGGCGGGTGCGGGGCAGGTCGCGACGGGGCCGCCGCGAGCCTGGTCAGGCCGGTTCGGTCGCCGTTGACAGGGTGGCGAGGTGGGCCTTGACCTGGATGATGCTCGGGTTGGTGAGGGCGGAGCCGTCGCTGAACTTGACCGTCGGGACCGTCTGGTTGCCGCCGTTGACGCTCATGACGAACTCGGCCGCGTTCGGGTCCTGCTCGATGTCGATCACCGTGTAGGCGATGCCCTCGCGGTCGAGCTGGGTGCGCAGCCGGTGGCAGTAGCCGCACCAGGTGGTCGAGTACATGGTCAGCATGGTCATCCTCAGGTCGGGGGAGAGCTCTCTCCGCGGGGGACTCGGACTCTAACCGCAGCAACATCGAATGGACCTGGGATGATTCCAGGTGTGACCGACGACCGTGCCCAGGACACCGCCCAGGTCAAGGCGGCCCGGGTGCTGGCCGGCCTGGACGACGAGCAGCGGGCGGCAGTGGTGGCCCCGGCCGGTCCAGTGTGCATTCTCGCTGGTGCGGGCACCGGTAAGACGCGCGCGATCACGCACCGGATCGCGTACCGGGTGGTGTCCGAGCAGATCCAGGCGCGGCATGTGTTGGCCGTCACATTCACCGCCCGCGCGGCTGCTCAGCTGCGGGAACGCCTGGCCGCACTGGATGCCCGGGGCGTGCAGGCGCGCACGTTCCACGCGGCGGCGCTGCGCCAGCTCCGGTTCTTCGCGCCGCGGCTGCTGCGCGGCCGCGAGATGCCGCAGCTGGTGGAGAGCAAGGCCCGGCTGGTCACGCTGGCGGCGGCCAAGGCGGGGGTACGGGCCGACCGCGTCGGCGCCCGCGACCTGGCCGGCGAGATCGAGTGGGCGAAGTCGTCCCTGGTCGAGCCGGGGGAGTACGCGGTCGAGGCGGCGAAGGCCGGGCGCGAGGTGCCGCTGGAGGCCGCTCAGGTCGAGGCGGTGTTCAAGGCGTACGAGCAGGTCAAGCGCCACCAGGGCGTGATCGACTTCGAGGACCTGCTGCGCGCGATGTGCTGGGGCATCGAGGAGCACTCCGACGTCGCCGAGCAGGTGCGCTCGCAGTACCGCCACTTCGTCGTCGACGAGTACCAGGACGTCAATCCGCTGCAGCAGCGGCTGCTGGAGGCGTGGCTGGGCGGCCGCCGGGACCTGACCGTGGTCGGCGACGCGGCGCAGACGATCTACTCGTTCACCGGCGCGACCTCGTCGTACCTGGTGGACTTCGCGCGTACGCACCGGGACGCGACCGTGGTGCGGCTGGTGCGGGACTACCGGTCCACGCCGCAGGTGGTCGGCCTGGCCAACGCGGTGATCCGGCAGGCCAGGGGCAGTGAGGCGCGGCTGCGGCTGGACCTGATCGGCCAGCGCCCGCCCGGCCCGCAGCCGGATCTGCGCACCTTCCCCGACGAGGCGAACGAGGCGATCGCGGTGGCGCGCCGGTGCGCCGAGCTGATCGCGGCGGGCACGCCCGCGGCCGAGATCGCGGTGCTGTTCCGCGCCAACGCCCAGTCGGAGACGTACGAGGAGGCGCTGGCCGAGCACGGCGTGCCGTACGTGCTGCGCGGCGGCGAGCGCTTCTTCGAGCGCCCCGAGATCCGCCAGGCGATGGTGGCCCTGCGCGGTGCGGCCCGGTCCGAGGACGGCGGCGACCTGGTCGGCACGGTCGGCGCGGTGCTGACCGGGCTGGGCTGGCAGCCGGACCGCCCGCCCAGCGGTGGGGCGGCGCGCGAGCGCTGGGAGTCGCTGGCCGCGCTGGTGCGCCTGGCGACCGAGTTCCGCCCCGAGCCGGGCGCCGACGGCGGCCTGACCGGCTTCAACGAGGAGCTGGCGCGCCGGGAGCACGCGCAGCACGCGCCGACGGTCGCCGGGGTCACCCTGGCCAGCCTGCACGCCGCGAAGGGCCTGGAGTGGGACGCGGTGTTCCTGGTCGGCCTGGTCGAGGGCACCCTGCCCACCGGTTACGCGCGCACGCCGGAGGCGCTGGAGGAGGAGCGGCGCCTGCTGTACGTCGGGATCACCAGGGCCCGGCAGTGGCTGTGGCTGAGCTACGGCGAGGCCCGGTCGCCGGGCGGCCGCGCGCGCCGGGCGTGCCGGTTCCTGCCCGGTCCGGTCGACGGCGCGGCGGTGCCGTCGGCGCGGCGGGCGGCGGCGGTGCCGGGCGCGCCGGCCGAGCGCCGGGTCCGCACCGTGATCGTGAGCTGCCGGGTGTGCGGCGCGACCCTGCTGACCGGGCCGGAGCGCAAGCTCGGCCGCTGCGTGACCTGCCCGTCGACGCTGGACGAGGCGCTGCTGGAGCGGCTGCGCGACTGGCGGGGCCGGGTCGCGGCGGTGGCCCGGGTCCCCGCGTACGTGGTGTTCACCGACGCGACCCTGACGGCGCTGGCCGAGCGTCGTCCATCGGACAGATCCGGTCTGGTGGAGATCGCCGGCATCGGTCCGCGCAAGTTGGAGCTGTACGGCGAGGCTGTGCTGGCGCTGCTCAGGGGTGCGGCGGTGGCGGATTTGGCGCCCGATCAACCGGATTCAGAAGATCTTCAAAAAGATTTGGCAACAGAGCCGTAAAACCGTTTGCGCGTCCCCGCCCCGGAGGCATAGCCTTCGGTCACACCTCAAAGAGCGCGCATCTGTGCTGCTCCGAGATGGTGATTCACGTTCTGTAAGCGACTAGGGCACTTTCGGAGAGGAGGCGAGTCCCGTGGAGATGACCAACACGATCACCCTGTCGGCGTTCGCTTCCGCCTGTGCGCCCACGTTCGCGTCGCCCGTGAACCGCACTCTGCCCGTGGACCGTGCCCTGGTGGCCGCAGTCCCGGCCGTCGCCAGCCTGCTGGCGGCACAGCTGGTCGCCCAGCGACAGCTGCACTGGGCCCCGAGGAACCCGATCCTGGCCACCGCCCCGGCGGGTGCCCCGGTCCTGATGGGCAGCACGAGCACCACCAGCAACAACAGCAGCACCAGCACCACCAAGGGTTACCGGAAGAACGAGTCCGAGGGCATCAAGCTCGATGGATTCGGCGGCGTTCCACCTCGAGGTATACCGGTCTAGCAGACCGAAACCGGCTCACCTCGAGGCCGCGGAACCCGTACACCGGGATCCGCGGCCTTAGTTATTTCCGGTCAACAGACCGGGCCCCCGATTGCAGCCACCGCAACTGCAACGAAGGAAAGGTGACCGAAAGATGAGTCTGGCGTTGGCCCCAGCCCTCGACTTCAGCGTCGAGCTGGGTGCAGAGCTTCCTTGCCGCAAGTTCGACCCGGACCTGTGGTTCTCCGACGCTCCCGCGGAGCTCGAGCTCGCCAAGTCGATGTGCGGCGAGTGCCCGCTCAAGGTCGAGTGCCTCGCTGGGGCGCTCGAGCGCGAGGAGCCGTGGGGTGTATGGGGCGGTGAGATCTTCGAGCGTGGTGCCGTCGTGGCGCGCAAGCGTCCCCGTGGCCGTCCGCGCAAGGAGGACCTCGCTCGCGAGGCGGCCCTCGTGGCCGAGACCGAGGCGCGGGTAGCCGCGACGGTCACCGTTCGCGAGTCGGTCCGTCTGGCCGCCTGAGCTCTGCAACCATCCACACCAGCCGCCTGCCGGCTAGCAAGTTATCCGAATAGGACGAAGAAATGAATGAGAGAAGCGGAATCAGCGACATGTATATGATCCACGAAATCATGAGCCGGGCTCGAATGCCGAAGCCTCAGACCATCCCCTCTGAGGCTTCCCGCTCCGCTCGCCAGGTCATCCTCTCCGCCCGCCGACGTGCCCGAGAGCAGTCGATGCGCTGATAGCGACAACCTGATGAGCTCACTTCATCGGATGCCCGCCGCCTCCCCAGCGGCGGGCATCCTGCGTCGTACGACCGCTCAGGCCGCCGGTTCGGCGAAGCCCGGCAGCCAGCGCTCCAGGATGCCCCGGTAACCGGCCTTGGCCTCCAGCTGGCACAGCACCCCGATCGACCCCAGCGTCACCCGGTGGATCATCAGGTACGACGGCGGCAGGTTGAGCTGCCGCCCCAGCTGGTACGCCGCACTGCGCGGGCTGGCCAGCCGGGCCGCCTCGTCGCGCAGCCACTGCCGGGTGAACCGGAACTCCTCGACTGCCAGCGGCTCCAGCATCGGCCGGACGAAGTCGAGCACCGCCTGCGCGTCGACCTGCGTGTCGGGCCGCACGAACCCCTCGTCGCGCAGCCCGGCCAGCACCGCGTCGGCCTGCCCGGCCAGCGCGAGCCGGGTGATCCGGCCCACCGGCTCCGGCAGCCCCAGCGGCAGCCGCGCGACCGCCCCGAAGTCGATCACGGCGAGCCGCCCGTCGGGCAGCAGCCGGTAGTTGCCCGGGTGCGGGTCGGCGTGCAGCAGCCCGGCGCGAGCCGGGGCAGAGAAGTGCAGCGTCGCCATGAGCGCCCCGGCCCGGTCGCGCTGGGCCACGGTCCCGCTGCCGATGATCTTCGACAGCGGAATGCCCTCGACCCATTCGGTCACCAGCACCTGCGGCGCGGCGGCGAGCACCCGCGGCACCAGGATCTCCTCGTCGTCGGCGTACGCCTCGTGGAACGCCCGCTGGCTGGCCGCCTCCAGCTCGTAGTCGAGCTCCTCCACCACCCGGGCGCGCAGCTCGGTGACCAGTGGTTTCACGTCCAGCCCGGGCTGGATCACCTTGAACAGCCCGGCCAGCCGGGACAGCTGGGTCAGGTCGGCGATCAGCGCGTCCCCGGCGCCCGGATACTGCACCTTCACCGCGACCGGCAGACCGGCCTTGCGGCGCGGCACCTTCCACTCGGCCCGGTGCACCTGGCCGATGCTGGCCGCGGCGGCGGGGGAGTCGTCGAACTCGCGGAACATGGTGCGCCAGTCCGGCCCCAGCTGCTCGGCCAGCACCCGGTGCACGGTCGCGGCGGGCAGCGGCGGGGCCGCCTCCTGCAGCTTGACCAGCGCTTCCCGGTACGGCTCGGCCAGGGCGTCGGGCAGCGCCGCCTCGAACACGCTCAGCGCCTGGCCGAGCTTCATCGCGCCGCCCTTGAGCTGCCCGAGCACGCTGAACAGCTGCTCGGCGGTGCGCTCCTGGATCTCGGCGCTGATCACGTCGGTGGCGAGCCCCGTCATCCGCTTGCCGAAGCCCAGGACGGTCCGCCCGGCGAAGCCGAGCGGCAGGGACGCGAGCTTGGCGGTCCGGGAGACGGCTCGGCGCGGGATGTCGGTCACCGTGCCATTGTCGCCGACCTCGGCGCGAATGCGTCATGCCGCGGTGAAGAGTTCGTGAAGGCCACGGCGGTGGGCGCTCACCGGCGGCGCCGGGTGCAGTCGCAGGCCGGGTGCGGTGACCATGACCGCCGCCGCCACGGCGCCACCCCGTTGATCTCCACCGTGGTGCCGATCGTGGTGGGCTCGGCGCCGTCCAGGAAGGCCAGGATCTCGGCGGCGGCGAAGCCGGCCGCGGTGACCCGGGTGGCCGCGGCACACGGGTCGCGCACCGGCGCCGCCTGCGCCAGCTGCGCCGCCAGATCCGGCCAGCACGGGTCGCGGTCGGCCCGGTGCAGGTCCAGGCAGCGCAGGCAGGGGCCGCCGGTGGCGGGCACCAGCGGGCCGACCACGGCGGTGCCGTCGCGCACGCCCAGGGCCAGGTGCGGCACGCGCCGCCGGGTGCCCCGGCCGCTCACGGCGGGACCGACCTGCACCCGGAAGGTGGCGTCGGTGGCGCGCAGGGTGTGCCCGGCCGACCCGGCGAGCCGGGCGGTGCCGCCGGGGCGGTCCACCCAGGCGACCGTGCCGACCCCGGCGGCCTGCAGGGTCTCGCCCAGCAGCTCGGCCAGCGGCCCGTGGCCAGCGACCACGATCCGCGCCTGCGCCCGGCGGCGCAGCGTCCGCGAGGGCCGGGCGCCTGGTCGCCCGGCGTCGCGCAGGGCCAGGGCGGCCGCCTCGTCGCGCAGCTGGTCGCGTCGGGCGGCGGGCAGGGCGGCGGGCAGCAGCGCGTCGGCGGGGACGACCAGGCCCGCCTCGACCAGCGCGCCCAGCACCTCGTGCACCTGCGGCGCCGCCAGGCCGATCCGGCCCATCTCGGCCAGCACGGCCCGTTCGGTGCGCGCGCCGTCGAGCAGGTCGAACAGCCGGGCCGCGGCCGGGTGCGGCAGCTCCAGCACGACGGCCTGGCCGGGGTCGGTGCCCACCTGCACGGTGTGCCGGTTGCGCCAGAGCAGGCGCAGGCCGGGCAGCAGGGTCGGGCGTGGCAGGGGGTGACGTTCCACGTGCCGAGCGTGCCGCCGGGATCGGACTTCCGGTGCGTTATCCACAGGCCATCCCCGATGATCAAGGCGTTTTCCACAGCCCGGACCGGGGTTATCCACAGATCTTGGGGAGAAATGTCGGGAGTACGACAGAGGGCCCGCGTAACCTCGCGGGCCCTCTGTGCTGTGCGCGAAGGTGCCGCGCGGGAACGGTCGGTGGCTCAGGCCTTGCCGAGAATGCGGTTCACCGTGGTGCCGCAGACGGGGCAGGGACCCTTGGCCATCCGCATACCGGTCTTGGAGATCTCCACCTTGCCGGTGAAGTCACGCTTCTCCTTGCACTTCACGCAGTAGCCGTTGTACTTCTCCTCGGCCATGATTCCTCCTCCATGATCAACGGTGCCGGGCGCCGGTGGGGAGTCGGTGACGGCCGCCGTTGCGGCGGACGGCCGAGTGGAGCCACTGGCGACGGATCGCCGGGCGCCACCGCCGGGGCGCCCGTGCTGTGACGGTGGAAGTCTGCCTGTCCGGATCGATCTGACTAGTCAGGTTACGCGAGACACGCCGGAGTCATCACGCTTGTCGAAGATGAGGCATTCTCTGGAAGTCGCCTGCGTATCGAGCAATGTCCCTTATGGCGACCTAGGCGATCATGCCCGGCCGCAAGAATTTTCTTGGCGAAGGGCACGTATCCAGCCAAATCTGGCGATGATCACAAGATTGACCCTTGCGGAACCCTGGGAGGCGGCCGCTAGCGTCCATGCCGTGAGCAACACCCCCCTGGTTACCCCCGCAAACCACCTGGCCTGTGCCGGTCGCTGATGGCCGCCGCACGCAAGCCCGTGGTCGAGGTCCGGCGCAGCGAGCGTCGGCGTCGGACGGTGTCCGCCTACCGGGAGGGTGAGCGGGTGGTGGTGCTCATTCCGAGCCAGTTCTCCCGCGCGGAGGAGAGCGAGTGGGTCGGCAAGATGCTCGCCCGGCTCGCCGCGAGAGACCTGCGCAGCCAGCGTAGCGATGCCGATCTGGAGACGCGCGCGCGGCAGCTCGCCCAACGCTACCTGACCGAGTTCGGCGCGATCGCCATGCCCGCCAGCGTCCGCTGGGTCACCAACCAGAACGGACGCTGGGGCTCCTGCACCCCGGCCGACCGCACCATCCGGCTGTCGGAGCGGGTGCGCGAGATGCCGGGCTGGGTGGGCGACTACGTGCTGCTGCACGAGCTGGTCCACCTGATCGTGCCCAGCCACAACGCCCGCTTCTGGGAGCTGGTCAGCCGCTACCCGCGCACCGAGCGCGCCCGCGGCTACCTCGAGGGCATCGCCGCCGCCGGCCACTGACCCGGGGCACTGAGCGGCGCCGCGCCGCCGGATGCGTGCAATTTCAGGGAAAGTGCTGGAATCATGACCCCAATTCGCCCAGTTTCCCCGAAACTGCACGTTCGCCCTGCGCCGGGCCGCCTCGGCGGGGGCGTGAGCGTTAGGAAGGGCCCCTTCTACATCGCGAAGCGATAAGAAGGGGCCCTTCCTTCGGTTGAAGCTAGGGGTGAGCGGGGTCGTCGGGGTCCGACGGCGGCCCCGGTTCCGGGTTCGGCGCGAGGTCGTCCAGCGCGCTGATGTCCCAGTCGGTCTCCGAGCGGGTGGCGTACGCGACCGGATCGGTGAACGCCTCCTCGTCGGGCAGCAGGTCCGGGTGGGCCCAGAGGGCGTCCCGCCCGTCCACGCCCCGGTGCTCGGTCAGCGCCGCCCACAGGGCTGCCGCCTCGCGCAGGCGGCGCGGGCGCAGCTCCAGTCCGACCAGCGCGGCGAACGTCTGCTCGGCGGGTCCGCCCGCGGCGCGGCGGCGCCGGAACATCTCGGACAGCCGCACCACGTTGGGCAGGCGACCGGCGGCCGCCGCCTCGACGGTGTGGCAGACCCAGCCCTCGACCAGCGCGAGCGTGGTCTCCAGCCGGTTGAGCGCGATGCGCTGCTGCTCGCTGTCGTCGGGCGTGAAGATGCCCTCCAGGCGCAGTTCGTTCATCGACTCGGGGTCGCTCGGGTCGATGCGGCCCAGCGCCTCCTCGATCGCCTCCCGGTCGACCTTGATGCCGTTGGCGTACGCCTCGACGGCGCTGAGCACGTGCCCGCGCAGCCACGGGACGTGCCCGAACAGCCGCTGGTGGGCGGCCTCGCGCAGGGCCGTGAACAGGCGCAGCTCACCGGGGTCGAGTTCCAGGCCCTCGCCGTACGCCCGGATGTTGGCCGGGACCAGCGCGGCGGTGCCGGCGGGGCCCAGCGGCAGGCCGATGTCGCCGGCCGAGAGGACCTCGGTGGCGAGCTTGGCCAGGGCCTGGCCGAACTGGCCGCCGAAGAGGGCGCCGCCCAGGCCGGTGATCATCGCGGCCATCGGGCCGAGCTGCGCGCGGCGCTCCGGCGGGACCAGGTCGCCCATGGCGGCGACCATGCGCCCGGCCACCGGGTCGGCGAGCTTGCGCCACACGTCGAGCGTGTTGAAGATCCACTCATTGCGGTTCCAGGCGGCGGTGCCGACCAGGCCGCTGGGCAGCGAGGTGACCGGTTCCAGCCACAGGTCGGCCAGGCGCAGCGCCTCCCCGACCTCGGCGCGGTCGGCGGCCGAGACCGCCGGATCGCCCTCGGTGTTCAGCGTCGTGGTGGCGACCTGGCGGGCGAGGTCCCAGTTCACCGGGCCGCCGCCCGGCTGGCTCATGGCCATGAGCTGCTGCAGGCCCGCCAGGAACTGCTGCATCTGCTGCGGGTCGTTGGGGTCTGGTGGTTGGCCGCCGGGGAAGGCGAACCCGAATGGGGTGTCGGACACGCCCTCCACCGTACGCGAAGTTGAGCCGAAGTGACTCATACCCCGGGCTGATCGGGGACAATTCAGGGTCGGCCGCTCTTCGAGCCGGATTCCCGGGCGCGGCGGCTACGCTGGCCCGCATGAAACGTCGCGGTGTGACCGTACTGGCGGGCTTCGTGCTCGCCGTGCTGCTGGTGGCCGGAATCAGCCTGGCCCGGGTGCCCTACGTGGTGATGAGCGCCGGTCCCACCGTGAACACGCTGACCGCGGTGGACGCCGACGGCGACGAGTGCACCGTCGGCGCCAAGGGCTGCCAGGAGGTGATCCAGATCGCCAAGACCTCGACGTCGGACTCCGACGGGCAGCTGCGGCTGGTCACCGTGAACGTGCAGTCGCGCACCGGCCTGCTCGACGTGATCAAGGGCTGGTTCTCCGACGAGCAGGCCGTCGTGCCGTACGAGTTCGTCTACCCGCCCGACCGCACCAAGGACCAGGTCGAGCAGCAGAACCAGGAGGACTTCAAGGAGTCGCAGACCAGCGCGGAGACCGCCGCGCTGCGCAAGCTGGGCTACCCGGTGCGCGTCAGTGTCGGCGAGGTCACCGCGGGCGGCGCCTCGGACGGGAAGCTGAAGAAGGGCGACGTCATCGAGTCGGTCGACGGCACGAAGATCGAGTCGCCGTCGCAGCTGGTCGAGCTGATCAAGGCCAAGCCGGTGGGTACGGTGCTGAAGTTCCAGGTCACCCGGGACGGCAAGGCTGAGGCGGTCGAGGTGGCCACCAAGCCCGCCTCCGCCACCGACCAGACCCCGCGCATCAACATCGAGGTCGCCACGGTGCAGCCGCACCCGTTCGACCTGAGCATCAAGCTCGACGACATCGGCGGTCCCAGCGCGGGCCTGATGTTCGCCCTGGGCATCATGGACAAGCTGACCCCGGAGGACCTCACCGGCGGCAAGATCATCGCTGGTACCGGCACCATCGACGACGCCGGCAACGTCGGCCCGATCGGCGGCGTGCCGCAGAAGCTGTACGGCGCCAAGAAGGCCGGCGCCAAGGTCTTCCTGACCCCGGCCGACAACTGCGCCGAGGCGAAGGCCAACGCCCTCGACGGCCTGCCGCTGATCAAGGTGGCGACCCTCGACGACGCGCTGAACGCCCTGGCCACGCTGCGTGCGGGCGGTCAGCCGCCGACCTGCTGACGGCGTCGGCACCGCGACGCGGCGAGGCTGGTCCTTGCGCGGCCACGTAGGCTTCCTACGTGGTGACCCGATCAAGTCAACTGCCGCACATGAGCCGCCGCGGCCGCGCCTGGCTCATCGTGCTGACCGGCCTGCTGGTGTTCTTCGCCCTCATCGGATGGGTGGTGGACGCCTGGACCGAATGGCTGTGGTTCGACGAACTCGGCGCGACCAGGGTGTTCACCGGGCAGCTCGGCACGCGGCTGGGCCTGTTCGGGGTGTTCGGCCTGATCATCGGCGCGTTCCTGTTCGGCAACCTGTACCTGGCGTACAAGCTGCGGCCGTTCCTGCCCCCGACCGGGGTGGAGCAGCAGACGCTGGAGCGCTACCGGTACCTGCTCGGCCCGCACCTGAACCGCTGGTTCCTGCTGCTGTCCGGCGTGATCGCGTTCTTCGGCGGCCTGGCCGCGCAGGGCCACTGGCAGCAGTGGCTGCTGTTCGAGAACGCGGTGCCGTTCGGGCAGAAGGATCCGCAGTTCGGCACCGACATCGGGTTCTACGTCTTCAAGCTGCCGTTCTGGCAGTACCTGCTGAACACCGGCTTCACCGTGACGGTGCTGGCGCTGCTCGGCGCGATGGGCGTGCACTACCTCTACGGCGGGGTGCGCCTGGCCGGGCCGGGCGACCGGATGACCACCGGCGCGCGGGCCCACCTGACCAGCCTGGTGGCGCTGTTCGTGATCCTCAAGGCGATCGCGTACGTGCTGGACCGCCGGGCGCTGCTGCTGGACACCATCACCGGCACCGGCCTGACCGGCGCCGGCTACACCGACATCCACGCGCTGCTGCCGGCCAAGGAGATGCTGACCTACATCTCCGTGATCGTGGCGATCGCGATCCTGATCTTCTCCAACGCGTGGCTGCGCAACCTGACCTGGCCGGGCGTGGCGCTGGGCCTGCTGGCGATCTCGGCGGTGGCGATCGGTGGCATCTACCCGTGGGGCGTGCAGACGTTCCAGGTCGACCCGAGCCGCAACAGCCGCGAGGCGCCGTACATCGAGCGGGCCATCGCCTCCACGCGCAGCGCGTACGGGCTGGACGCGGCGGTGAGCACGCCCTACTCGTCGGAGACGCTGGTGCCGCCGGCCTCGCTGGCGGACGACAAGACCATCGTGCCGAACATCCGCCTGCTCGACCCGGCCGTGGTGCCCGAGACGTACACGCAGTTCTCGCAGGTGCGCAGCTTCTACCAGTTCGGCGACAAGCTGGACATCGACCGGTACACCGTCGACGGCAAGCTCGCCGACTACGTGGTCGGCGTACGCGAGATCGAGTACAGCAAGCTGTCGGCGGCACAGAACAACTGGATCAACCGGCACACCGTCTTCACCCACGGCTACGGCCTGGTGGCGGCCCCGGCCAACACCACGGTCTGCAACGGCCAGCCGTTCTTCGTCTCCGGCTTCTTCACCGGGCAGTCGAAGCAGTCCAGCGAGCAGGGCTGCTCCTCGCCCACCGACAAGCTGCCGGTCGAGCAGCCGCGCATCTACTACGGCGAGCGGATGAGCGACTACGCGGTGGTGGGCAGCTCCGACGGCGCGGCCGCGGCCGAGTACGACCGGCCCACCGGCGACACCAGCGACGCCCGCTACACCTACACCGGCAAGGGCGGCGTCGACATCGGCTCGACCTGGCGGCGGCTGCTCTACTCGATCAAGTACGCGGAGTCGAAGTTCCTGCTGGCCGACGCGGTCAACGGCAACTCGAAGATCCTGTACGAGCGCGACCCGCGCGACCGGGTGCAGAAGGTGGCGCCGTTCCTGACCCTGGACGGCGACCCGTACCCGGCGGCGGTGAACGGGCGCATCGTGTGGATCGTCGACGGCTACACCACCAGCGCGAACTTCCCGTACTCGCAGCGCATCGACCTGCAGGACGCCACCAGCGACTCGCTGACCGGCGACGGCACGTTCCGCCTGGCCAAGCAGGAGATCAACTACATCCGCAACTCGGTCAAGGCCACCGTGGACGCCTACGACGGCACGGTCACGCTGTACCAGTTCGACGATAAGGACCCCGTCCTCCAGGCCTGGAACAAGGCGTTCGGCGGCAAGCTGATCACCCCGAAGGACCAGATCCCGGCGGAGCTCGCGGCGCACTTCCGCTACCCGGCGGACATGTTCAAGGTGCAGCGCGACCTGCTGACCCGGTTCCACGTCAACAACGCCAACGACTTCTTCAACGCACCCGACTTCTGGGCGGTGCCCAACGACCCGGCCGGCCACGGCGACGCCAAGCAGCCGCCGTACTACCTGCTCACGCAGCTGCCGGGGCAGACCGAGGCGCGCTTCCAGCTCACCTCGGCGGTGACGCCGGCGGCGCGGCAGAACCTCGCCGCGCTGATCTCCGGGTCGTACGTCGACGGCAAGCCGGTGCTGGAGGTGCTGGAGCTCAACAAGGACAACCGCATCCCAGGTCCGGGCCAGGCGCAGCAGCAGATGGAGAACGACGGGGCGGTCCGCAACCAGCTCAACATCTGGGGCCCCAACGTCGTCAAGGGCAACCTGCTGTCCCTGCCGTACGGCGGCGGCATGCTCTACGTCGAGCCGATCTACCTGCGCTCCAGCGGTGAGAAGACGTACCCGCTGCTGGAGAAGGTGCTGCTGAGCTACGGCGACAAGGTGGCCTTCGCGGACACCCTCGCCGAGGGCATCAAGCAGCTGGTCGGGACCACCACCGGCACTCCGCCCGTGGTGACTCCCGAGAAGCCGCCGACGACGGGCACGCCGCCCGTCACGGGCACACCGCTGGCGGCGGCGGCCGCGAAGGTCGACCAGGCCATCGACGACCTGCGGGCGGCGCAGCAGAAGGGCGACTTCGAGGCGTACGGCAAGGCGCTGGCCGCCCTGGACGCGGCGATCAAGGAGTTCGAGACGGCCAACGCCGCCGCGAACCCGACCACGCCCACGCCCAGCCCTACGCCCACCACCGGCTGATCTCCGCGTACCGGGGTGATCGGGGACATATGACCCGGATCACCCCGGTGCCGATTTGCAGGTCCCGCGATCAACGCGCTAGTGTTACGGAGCCGACGCGGGGTGGAGCAGCTCGGTAGCTCGCTGGGCTCATAACCCAGAGGTCGCAGGTTCAAATCCTGTCCCCGCTACAAATACCAAGGGCACTTACCCGGACCGGGTAAGTGCCCTTGGTCTATCCGGTGCCTACGACTGCGTCCGGGGGTTGCCGTCGAGCACCGGCGGGGCCGCACCGATGTACACCTTCACGGCGTTCTCGCCGAGCACGGCGACGTCCAGGGTGCAGTTGTTGAGCCACGCCTGGTGGATCTCCGCCCGGATGCAGGTGGTCTCGGCCTGCTCGCGCAGGTCCTGCGGCAGGTCGTTGGCGAAGAACGGCCGGCTCGGGTTGCCGGCCTGGACCTGGCCGCTGCACGCGGTGAGCAGGTTGCTGGTCGGCGGGACACGCCAGCTCTGGCCGTAGACGTTGTACAGGTCGCTGAACGAGAGCGGCACGTTGAAGATCGTGCCGTCCGCCGCCTCCAGCTTCGTGACGTCGTTGTTGGGGTTGGCGAGCAGGCCCCGTACCGACGTCGGCCAGGTGCCCATCCCCACCGACAGGTCGACGTAGAGCGGGTTGACCACGGCCTTCATGCTGTCACCGGCGTCGTTGACGACGGTGTACGTGTTGCCGCTGCGGTTGACCACGACTCCGGGCAGCGCGAGCTGGCCCGAGTTGAGCAGGACGGCCTTGCCGTTCACGTAGAGCTTCGGGCCTAGCGCCACCACGACGCTGGTGCTGCCCGAACGCGTGCCGACGCACGCGTTGATCGACGTGTTCGGCCAGTTCGGCGCACCCGACACCTTCCGCGACTGCACCTCGAAGCCGCTGGTACGCGCCTCGATGAAGTCGCCGCTGGCCTGGAAGTCGTAGGACAGCCCGGAGAAGGTGTGCTCATGGGTGTCGCCCACGGCGGTGGCGTACGCGCAGTTCGCCGTACCCGTGTTGGACGTGTTCTCGGTGAACAGGATGGCCGGGCCCGGCGGAGTGGGGGGTGGCGGCGGAGACCCGAAGCTCAGGTTGTTGGTCTCGCCCGTGAAGCCCTGAGCCACGCAGATGGGCGCGGCCGTGCCGCCGTAGTTGATCCGGGTCCGGACGGTCAGCGAGGCGCCCGGGTTGAAGTTGGCGGAGAAGCCGCCGCCGTCGCCGAACACGTTGAACTCGGCGATCTTCCAGCCCGCGGCCGCGTTGACGTAGTTGCCGCCGGCCGTCGTGTAGGCGGTGAGCCCGACAAAGGTGGTGACGCTGTCGCTGCCCGGGTTCGCGGTGCCGGACACGCGCAGGTTGGCCAGGTTCGTGATCGGCTGGTTGGGCACGCCCACGGCGGTGGGGCTGTTGCGGTAGCAGTGGATGGCGTAGGTGAACCACCCGGCGGGGCACGGGGCGTTGTAGAAGATCAGCCAGTACTGGATGAAGGACATCCCGGACGTGCCGTTGTTGGCGAAGATGAACTGCTCCCAGCCCCGGCAGTTCGGGTCGGGCGAGGCGGCGCAGGCGGTGCTGACGAAGAAGTCGGTGTTCAACTGCAGCGAGTACGCGTTGGCCACCGGCGCGCCCACCCCGCCGGGCGGGCTGCTCACGCTGGTCACGCCCGACACGTTGTCGAACGAGCCGATCGCGTTGAAGATGAACCCGCTCGGGGCCTTGGCCGAGAGGTCGTCGCCGTTGCCGACGACCATGGGCCGGGGACCGGTGCGGGGGTTGTTCGGCGCCGCCGGGCGCGGCACCATCGGATTCTTCGACGGCGTCACGCACGCCGCCCGCTGCCACTCGACGGCCGGATAGACGGCCGTGAAGCAGCCCTGGGCCGGCTTGGCGAGCTGCGAGATCCTCGTCTGCCAGTCCTGCTGGGCCGCCAGGCTGGGGTGTGTGTCGATCGTCGCGGCCTGTGCGGGCGCCGTGGACACCAGTAGCGCGGCGGTGAGCGCGACCGCGCTCAGCACCCGGTGCCGTACGGTGCCGGTGAAGCTGGATAGCCTCATGTCTCCTCCCGAGTCCTATGTGGGCATCAGTGAGGAGAGCAGGCGGCGGCTGCGAAACGACTGTGAAACGGTTGTGACCCTGCCCAGATGCATCGACGAGTGTCGTTGTAGCACGAACGGCGGAGGGCGCCCACCCCGCGGGGTGGGCGCCCTCCGCCGTGCTGTCAGCTCAGTGGGCCAGCAGCGCGTGGTAGAAGTCGCGGTAGCGCTGCACCGCCTGCCGCAGCTGCTCGGTGTCGCCGTCCGCGCCCTGCACCAGCGAGTCCAGCTCGTCGTGGCGGCGGCTCAGCTCCTGCTGCATCGTCTGCAGCGCCTCCTCCACCAGGTCGCGCAGCTCGGACGTGATCCCGGCCGGGTCGTCCACGAACCGCAGCTGCAGCGCCTCCCAGCGGTCGCGCAGCTCGTCGGTCTTGCCGTCAGCCCACAGCGTCGCGGGCGCCGGCTGCTCGGCCCCGGCGGCGGTCGGCACCGCGGCGACACCGACGGCGACGTCGTCGGGCCGCTCCTGCGGCTCGGTCTGCGCCGCAGCGGCCGCGGCCACCTCGGCGTCGCTCAGGGTCTGCTCGGCCGGTTCAGGCTCGGACTCCGGCTCGTCCTCGAGGTGCTCCGACAGCGGGGCGGCCTCGTCGGTCTCGGGACGGAACTCGCCGCGCGGCTGCGTGGTGCCGTCGCTGTCGTCGGCGCGGTCGTCCTCGGTCGCGTCGTCGGTGGCGGCGGAGTCGGTCGGGACGTAGACGCCGTCGCGCTCCTCCAGGTCGACGATCGGCTCGTCGCCCCGCGCCTCGGGCCGCTCCGGCACCGCGTCGACGTCGACGACCTCGCCGTCGGCGACATGGTTGCCCTCGTACCCGCGCGGCGCCTCCTCGCGCAGCTCGTCACGGTCCTGATCAGTCTCGGTACGGGTGTCGTACGTGGTCATGCGTGCACCTCTTTCGGCTGCCGGGCGGCATCGGTTCGGGGGGACTGCTCGTCGGTCAGGGGCGCCACCGGCTCCTCGCCGAGCAGCTGGGCGGCGAGCTTGCGGAAGTGGACCACCGCGACCCGCAGGTCCTCGGTGTCCGCCTGCCCGTCGCGGCCGCGCGCACTGATCTCGTGCGCGTGCCGGTACGACTCCAGCGTCTCGGCGTGGTCCACCGACAGCTGGGCCAACTGCTCGTCGTAGTCGCCGGTCGGGTAGCCGCGCGCCGCGACGAGTTCGGTGATCAGGTCGTCGGCCTCGGCGACCGCCGCCGCCGGCTCGTCGACGAACCGCTGCTGCACCGAGCGCCACCGGGCGGTGAACCGCGCGCGCTCGTCGTCGGTCAGCTCGCGCAGTTCGAGTTCGGCGTGGCGGCGCTCGCGCTCGCGCAGTTCGGCCTCGGCCGCGGTGCGGGACTCCTGCTCGGCCAGCACTCGGTCGTACTCCGGGCCGAATCGCTGCCGCAGCGCGGCCCGCCGGGCGTACAGCCACGCGCCGACCCCGCACAGCACGAGGACGACCACTACCGCGATCAGCAGGACCAGCTGTGTCGTTGTCATGGTGGGGTACCTCCTTCACAGGCGGAGATACCCGGGCGACGCTCTGTCAACCCTGTGAAAAACCTCAACGCGCGGGTGGGTCGCCGACCAGCAGCCCGAGGTCGCGCAGCTCCTCATCCGACTTGTCGTGCAGCTTGCGCCCCAGCAGCACATGCGGCTTGTGTACGACGATGCCCGCCGGTTCGGCCGCCAGCGGTTCCTCCCAGCCCCGGAACAGCGCAAGCAGCCGGAAGCAGAACCCGACCGCGACCGAGACGCCCGCCGCCCACCAGGTGCTGAGACCGGCCGTGTCGCAGGTGATCCACACCATGCCGGTGAGCAGGGCGGTGCCGACGAACCACTCGCTGCGGATGAACTCCTTCGGCGCGACGCCGCTGCACAGGTCGATGTAGACCCGGCCGGCGGTGGGGCCGACGATGGCCAGCACCAGGATGCCGATGGCGGGGATCCCGGCCGCGGCCGCCTTCTCGGCGGCGGCCACCGCGTACCAGGGCAGCGAGAAGGCGGTCATCAACTGGAAGAAGCCCTCGCGGAACAGCTGGCCGGGGCCGTAGGCGACCTTGTAGCCGAGGTACCCGAAGAGCACGCTCAGGGTGATGTAGGCCGGGTTGGTGAGCGCGCTCGGGACCTGGTTGATGAGCACGTCGCGGGTCACGCCGCCGCCGATGCCGCCGAGCAGGGCCATCAGGATCACGCCGACGACGGTGTACTGCCGGAAGTGGTCCGGCCGGCGCGCCAGCAGCGCCCCGTTCAGCGCGTTGGTCGAGGCGGCGATCAGGTTGATCAGCGTCTGATCGCCGTACCACTGCCACCCGCCGAACTGGATGGAATGACCCAGCACACTCACAAACGTGAGCTTATCGACGAAAGCGACAAAAAGGAGAGTGTCTCGGCCAACGACCCTCGCCGACCCGGCCACCGCAGCCGCAGATGACCGCAGCCCGTCCCCGAAACGCCGATCTTCCAGCGGTGATCGTTATTCGAGGTCAGATCATGGCGCTGAACCGCGCCGTCTGACCGCAAACGACGATCTTGGCGGAAGGAGCGCGCGCGACGCGCGGCGCCGGGAGCGACGCGCGGGAGGGCAGCCGGGCGCCGGACGGGCGGCGTGGCGCGGCGCGGCGCGGGAGGGGCGGTCCGGCGCGGCAAGGCGGCGCGGGAGGCGCGGCGGGGCGGCGCGGCGGGGCGGCGCGCGGCAGGGCGGGCCCGGTGGGAAGGTCAGCCCTCGGCGCGGCCGTGGCGCCAGTAGCCCATGAAGGCGACCGAGCCGCGGTCGAAGCCCAGCTCGGAGACCAGGTGGCGGCGCAGTGTGCGGATCACCGCCGCCTCCCCGGCCAGCCAGGCGTAGACCGAGCTGCCCGCCTGCTCCGGGACCTCCCACAGGATCCCGGCGTCGACGTCGACGTCCTCGATCTCGGCGGCGCTCGCCGATCCGGGCACCAGCCGCGCGGCCGCCGCCTGCACGGCGGGGATCAGCCGGGCCCCGTGGGCGGCGCCGTCGCGGGCCAGCCACTCGACCCGTACCCCCTCGGGTGCGACGATGCCGAGCTGGTCGGCGGCGTGCGGCACCTCCAGCACGGCCGCGCCGACGGTCTCCTCGGGCAGCCGCTCCAGGATGGCCGCGATCGCGGGCACCGCGGTCTCGTCCCCGGCCAGCAGCACGGGGGTGCCGGGCGCGGGCGGCCGGAACTCGACGCCGCCGTGCTCGCCGGGGTACGTGGCGTCCGGCCCGAGCAGCACGATCTCGTCGCCGGGCTTGGCGGCACGCGCCCACCGGGAGGCGGGCCCGGTGTCGCCGTGCAGGGCGACGTCCACATCGACCTCGCGCAGCTCGGGCCGTACCGCGCGGGCGGTGTAGGTGCGGATGGGGTTGCGCCGCTCGTCGGGCAGCGAGCGCCAGGCCGTGTACCAGTGCTCGTCGGTGGGCAGTCCGGCCAGTCCGATCCCGGGCAGCGGCAGCACCAGCTTGATGCGCTGGTCGTACCCGTTGTCGGCGAAGGTGCCCAGCTCCGCGCCGGTGAACGTCAGGCGCAGGAAGGAGGGGCTGAGTTCGGCGACCCGGGTGACGGTGGCGGTGAAGAAGCGCCAGGGCTGGGTTGCCGGCATGCCGAAGCCTCCTGGGGGATGGGCAGTGCTGTCCCCGCCGATGGCTCAACCGGCGGGGACAGCGGTTTAGGTTAGGCTAGCCTATGTTGTTCGTCGATCAAGCGGTGGGTACCGGTTCGGGCTGCTCGGCCTCGGCGGCGGCCGCCGCGGGCCGGACCGCCGGGACCCGGCGCAGCGCGATCAGCGCCACCACCGCACCCAGGGCCATCACCGCGACCGCGCCCAGCGCGGCGGCGTGCATGCCGGCGGTGAAAGCCACCTTGGCCCCGCGCAGCAGGTCGGCCGCGGCCGGGCCGGGCAGGGTGTGCGCGACGCCCGCGGCCCCGGCCAGGGTCTCCCGGATGGTGCCGGCCGCGCTCTCCAGCCCAGCCGGCACCGGCACCTCGTGCCGGTAGACCGCGGTGCCGAGGCTGCCCAGCAGGGCCATGCCCAGTGCGCCGCCGAACTCGGTGCCGGTCTCCGATACGGCCGAGGCCGCGCCCGCCTGCTCCGCGGGGACCGCGCCGACGATCATCTCGGTGCCCAGCGACATCACCACGACCAGGCCGGTCGAGTAGAACATGGCCACGACCAGCAGCAGCCACAGCGGCGAGTCCGCCTGGACCAGCTGGAACGCGGCGAATCCGGCCAGCGCGAGCAGGAACCCGGCGCAGACCAGGTACGCCTTGCGCACGCCGCGCTGGGCCAGCGCCGCCGCGGCCGGTGCCGCACCGCCGACGACCAGCGACGGCGCCAGGCTCCACAGCGCCGCCTTCAGCGGGGACATGTCCAGCACCGACTGCAGGAACTGGGTGGTGAAGATGGCGAAGCCGACCAGGCCGAACATGGCGAGCACGCTGACGACGATGGCGCCGCCGAACGCGGGCCGCCGGAACAGGGCCAGATCCAGCATCGGGTACGCGGTGGCGCGCTGGCGCCAGACGAACCCCGCCGCCAGCAGCAGCCCGGCCCCGATCGCGGCCAGCGCCCTGGGCTGCGCGCCGTGCGCCGCGATCTCCTTGACGCCCCAGATCACGGGCAGCACCGCGCCGAGCGACAGCACCGAGCCGAGCAGGTCGAACCGGCCGCTCCGGGTCTGCCTCGACTCGGGCACCAGCGCCGGGGCCAGCACCACCAGCAGCACCATGAACGGCACGTTGATCAGGAAGACCGAGCCCCACCAGAAGTGCTCGAGCAGGAACCCGGACAGGATCGGGCCCAGTGCCACGCCGGAGGTGAGGGCGGCGGTCCAGATCGCGATCGCGGTGGCCCGCTGCTTCTCCTGCTGGAACATGTTGCGGACCAGGGCGAGGGTGGACGGCATCAGGGTGGCGCCGCCGATGCCGAGCAGGGCGCGCGCCCCGATCAGGGCCTCGGCGCTGTGCGCGTACGCCGCGGCGGTGGAGGTGGCCGCGAACGCGATCGCGCCGATCAGCAGCAGCTTGCGCCGCCCGATCCGGTCGCCGAGGGCGCCCATGGTGATGAGCAGCCCGGCCAGCACGAAGCCGTAGATGTCGAAGATCCACAGCTGCTGGGTGGCGGAGGGGTGCAGGTCGAGGCTGATGAACGGGACGGCGAAGTAGAGCACCGACACGTCCATGGAGACCAGCAGCAGCGGCAGCAGCAGCACCGCCAGGCCGATCCACTCGCGCCGGCCCGCCTGCGGGGCGATCTGGGGACTCATGGGAGACCACCTTCTGCGTACACGGTACGCGCTTCTGTGTATGTCATACGCTTTACTGTGTACGTTATACGCGGTACTAGGATGACGGTCAAGCGCGTTGTGCGCGCACCGAGCAAGAGCAGGGACTATGGAGCTGGACAGCACGGCACTGCCGCCGAACGTCGCGGCGGCGTGGGGGTTGCGGGAGCGACCGGGCAAGGGACCGAAGCCGGGCCTGAGCGTCGAACTGATCGTGGCCGCGGGCATCCGGGTCGCCGTGGCCGAGGGCATCGGCGCGCTGTCGATGGCCAAGGTCGCCGCCGAGGCGGGCGTGTCGACCATGGCCCTCTACCGGTACGTGCGGTCAAAGGACGAGCTGCTCGAACTCATGGTCGACGCCTGCATCGGCGAACCGCCGCCGCTGGACCCGGCACTCGACTGGCGCGCGGGCCTGACCGCGTGGGCCTGGGCGGTGCGCACGGTCTACCTCGACAACGCCTGGGCGCTGAAGGCGCCGATCAGCGGCCCGCCCGCGACCCCGCACCAGCTCGCCTGGCTCGACGCGGGCCTGCGCTACCTCGCCGGCACCGGGCTCGCCGAGGCGCGGAAGATGTCGGTGCTGCTGCTGCTCAGCGGGTACGTCCGCAACGAGGCGATGCTGACCGCCGACATCGCCGCCGCCACGGCCGCCGCTTCGTCCTCACTGGACGACGCGATCGCCGCCTACGGCAGGATGCTGCGGGTGCTGGTCGACCCGGTCCGCTTCCCGGCCCTGGGGCGCGTGGTCGAGGCCGGGGTGCTGGAGCAGGCCGACGATCCGGCCGAGGAGTTCGTGTTCGGGCTGGAGCGCATCCTCGACGGCGTGGGCATCCTCATAGCGGCCGAGGCCTGACCGGGATCACCGTCCGGACCCGACAGCGGGTAGCGTGCTCGCGTGTCCGACAACCCCTCTGCGGTCGTGGCGGCCGAGCGCCCGAAGCACGGCCTGGTCTGGTCGGTGCGGCACCTGTTCGCGGTGCTGGGCACGACCGTCGTCCTGCTGGCCAGGCACCTGCCCGTGCTGCTGGCGCTGATCTTCGCCGGGATGGCCGGGCGCCGCGCGCTGATCTGGGCCGCGGTGCAGCTCAGCGACGTCAACGGCTTCGCGGGCATGCTCGTCTTCCTGATGACGCCCGTGCCGATGGCGCTGGCCGTGGTGCTGATGCTGCGCGCGGTGTCGGTCTCGCTGCCGTCGCGGTTCACCGACGAGTCCGGCCCGGCGGGCCGCAAGCGGCGGGTGCTGCGGCACTGGGCCAGCGTGATCGTGCCCTTCGCCGTCGTGTACACCGACTTCGGCTTCTTCGCCGAGGACAAGCGCGTCTACCTGTACGAGGTCGGCCGGGACGAGATATTCAACAACGGCGACGCGTACACCAGCTCGCCCACCGACCCGTTCGAGTACCACCCCGAGGCGATCAACATCGCGGAGCGGCTGCCGTTCGACCGCGTGGGCACGCTGTTCCTCATCCTGGTGGCGGTGCTGCTGCTGCGCATGCTGCTCGGCCTGCGGGCCAAGGAGCTGTGGCACGGCCTGAGCATGGTGCGCGCCTACCTGGAGGTCACCTCGGTCACGGTGGCCCTGCTCATCCTGCGCAACGTGGGGTATCCGCTGCGCGACTTCGCCGAGAGCCGGGTGTCGGTCCACTGGGCCTTCCACCCCGAGGAGTACCTGCCGGCTCCGGTGCTGCTGGCCTTCGACGTGCTCCGCGGCCTCGTCATGGACGTCCAGTCGGTGCTCATCGCCCCTGTCGCCTGGTTGGCGATGGCGGCGGTCGTGTACGGCCAGTACCTCGGCGTGACCGTGCTGAAGGGGCGGGCGCTGGCCGGGGCGGTGCGCCGGTGGCGGCGGGTGCCCGGTTCGCTGCGCTCGTTCGCGCGCACGGCCACCGCAGACGGCCGCGACTCGCTCGGCCCGCTGCTGCGGGTGCTGCGGACGCTGGCCACCACCGGCCGCGTGCCGGTGCTGCTGTACTGCGTGCTGTTCGTGGCACTCCAGCTCGCCGGCACCGGGCTGTTCGCGCTGGAGCGCATGATCATCGGTCCGGGGGACCGCACGCTGTTCTGGATGCCGCTGTCCTGGGTGCTGGGCACCTTCAACGACGCCGTGGTGCTGACGCTGCAGATCGGCCTGGCCGCGGCGACGGTCGACCGGGTGCTGCGGCTGGACCGGATCTCAGCCCTGCGGCGTCAGCCGGTAGTCGTGGTAGGGGTCGGAGGGGAAGTGCAGCCGGACGGCCACGGCCTCGGTGCCGACCGGCGTGGCGAAGTAGGCGACGGTCTGGTACACGCCTGAGCCGGCCGGGGTGGTGCCCGGTCCCGTGGTGGGGCTGGGCACCGCGGCGGCCGTGCCGGGCGCTGCCGACGGGGTGAGCGCGGGCGCGGGGCTCGGGTCGGCCTTGCAGGTGGCGAAGCCGATGTCGGCGCGGTCGATCTCGTCGGCGCCGGTCTCGAACACCCGCCCCGCGGCGTCCTCGAGCGCGATCTCGCAGTAGTCGTTGCGGGTGGGGTCGGCCGACTCCAGCCGGAGCACGGCCCGCCAGGCCATGACGCCGTGCGGCAGCTCGAAAGGCTTGCCGCCGTACGTCGTCAGCTGCGCCTCGGTCAGCTCCACCAGCGTGACCCGCGCCCCGGCCATGGAGACGCTGCCGTCGGCCGCGGCGGACAGGACCGGCAGCTCGCGGCGGCGCCACTGGTCGAGGTTGGGCAGCAGCGCGGCGAAGGCCATCGCGGCCAGCGCGGGGCCCAGCGCGACCAGGCCCCAGGCGTTGCGCCGCCACCAGCCCCGCTTCACGCGACGGCCTTCGGCAGGTAGACCGGCGCCGGGGTGGGGTCGGACAGCACCTTGCTGACGTCGGAGATCGGCAGCGGGATGGCGATCATCGAGTCCATCTCCTGTTCGAGGGAGTTCTTCGCCAGCAGCAGGGTGAGGTCGCCGGCGGCGTCGGCAGGCACCTCGAAGACGATCTCGCCCTCGACCGGGATGCCGGGCTGCAGCGGGTGGTTCAGCATGAACTGCTGGAGCCGGTCGCTGGTGAGGAAGGTGCGGCCCCTGCCGTCGCGCAGCGCCGCCCAGCCGATGCGAGACGTGCGATCGGCGGCGACGGCACGGATCTTCGCGATGACCCATACCCCCTGGGTGTCCAGGATCGCCTCGCCGAGCTTGAGTTTCGCGGCGCAGCGCACGCGCACGCCGGTCGCGGTGAACAGGCGGCCGGGCACCGGCTCGGCGAACGCGCCCGCGGTCTCGAACGGCCGGTCCTGGGTCCAGTTCTCGTCCAGCCACAGCAGGTACCCGCCGACGGCCAGCGTCACCACCACGAGCGCGAGCGTCCCCAGCCGGTGCGGCAGCTTCCTCACTTCGTCGCTCCTGCCACGACGGGCACCGTGACGGCGGCGGTCGGCTCGGTGTCGGCCACGTACTCCGGCATGCCGGGATCCGGGTCGTCCTCATGGGTCTCGCACAGCACGCCCACCGGCAGCGACGTCGGCGCCTGCTCGGTGCCCGCCTGCTCCCACACGAACGCGACCCGCTCGGTCATGCTCGGGTGCAGGCGCCGGATGAGGTTGCCGTCGCGGGCCAGGATGATCCGGTCCGGCTCGACCGTGGTCAGGCCCTTGGTCCCCGGCAGGCGCAGCATGGCGTAGAGGTTGTCCATGCTCCTGTCGGCGGTGACGGTGACTTTCGCGATGGCGACGAGCCAGCGGTTGCCGTCCTGCTTCAGGTGCAGGTCGCCGAGCTGCGTGAACGTCTTGACGTCGGTCACCGCGACGGTCCAGCGGCCGCAGTCGACGACCTCGCCGACGGCGACCGGCTCCCCGGCCGCCGGTGGCTGCGGCACCGCGTCGAGGCCGCCGAACGCCCCGGTCACGGCCACCAACCCGGCGCCGATGACGTAGTAGACCTTGCGGAAGACCGTCTGCAGCAGCTCACCGAGCACCTGCCGGACGACCCCGCCCCCCATGTCTGACACAGCGGCGAGCATACTGACCGGCCGCGGGCGCGGACAGCGGGCGTCCGAAGTGGGACGCCCGCCGCCGGAAGCCCTGCGGCTCAGCCCATCCAGGCGAACGTGGCCGGGTCGGGCCCGATCCGGCCGCCGTTGTCGAGCGTCGCGATCGCGGCCAGGTCGTCGTCGTCGAGCTCGAAGTCGAAGACGTCGATGTTCTCCGCGATCCGGGCCGGGGTGACCGACTTCGGAATGACCACATTGCCCAGTTGCAGGTGCCAGCGCAGCACCACCTGCGCCGGGGTCTTGCCGTGCTTGGCGGCCAGCTGGGCCGGCACCGGCTCGGCCAGCAGCGCCTTGCCCTGCCCGAGCGGGCTCCACGCCTCGGTGCGCACGCCGAGCTTGTCGTGCAGTTCGCGCAGCTGCCGCTGCGGCAGGTACGGGTGCAGCTCGATCTGGTTGACGGCGGGCACCACGCCGAACTCTTCGGCGAGCCGGGTGAGCGCCTCGGCGGTGAAATTGGACACGCCGATCGCGCGCGCCCGCCCGTCGGCGTGGATCTTCTCCAGCGCGCGCCACGCCTCGGTGAACAGGTCCTGCGACGGCACCGGCCAGTGGATGAGGTAGAGGTCCAGGTAGTCCAGGCCGAGCCGGTCCAGGCTGTCGTCGAAGGCGCGCAGCGCGTCGTCGTACCGGTGGTCGGTGTTCCACAGCTTGGTGGTGACGAACAGCTCCTGGCGGGGCAGCCCGCTGCCGCGCAGCGCCCGGCCGGTGCCCTCCTCGTTGAAGTAGATCTTCGCCGTGTCGATGCTGCGGTAGCCGGCCTCCAGGGCGGTGGCCACCGCCTTCTCGGCCTCGTCGTCCTCGACCTGCCACACGCCGAACCCCAGCTGGGGCATCTTGACGCCATTGTTGAGCGTCACCTCGTTACCCGTCATCCCCCCATCCTCCCAGCCGGGTAAGGAAGGGCCCCTTCTTATCGCATTCCGTAGTAGAAGGGTCCCTTCCCAACCTGGCGCCGGAGGGAGTTGCAGGGTGCGCGGGCGCCGCCGTGGCGGCCGTTAAGAAGGGGCCCTTCCTCTACGTAATGCGATAAGAAGGGGCCCTTCCTTTCCTCAGGAAGTGAGGGGTTGCGATGGAAGCGCTCCCATGGAAGACTGGGGGCACTCGCGACCGGGAGCCATGCGTCGCGCGAAGCGGCACGTCAGGGCACGGACGGGCCGAAGCGACACCGTCGCCGTCCACCCAAGGGACTGCGGCGGCAGCAGGTTTCCATCGCCGGGCGCTGCCCGGCGTATCCGCGAGGAGTTCATCTTGTTGCACGCTCTGCGGCGGTCCCGCCACAGAATCTTCCGCAGGTCCAGCGCGGTGCTCACCGCCGCTGTGGTGGTCGCGGGCGGCCTGGCCGTCGCGACCCCGGCGCACGCCGCCGTCGCCTGCGAGGTCGTCTACACCGCCAGCCCGTGGACCGAGGGCCCCAACACCGGCGGCTTCACCGCCAACCTCACCTTGAAGAACCTCGGCGACGCATGGAGCAGCTGGACGCTGACCTACGCGCTGCCCTCCGGCCAGTCGGTCACCCTGCCGGGCTGGTCGGCGAACTGGTCGCAGTCGGGCCAGAACGTCACCGGCACCAACCTGAACTACAACGGCAGCATCGGCACCGGCGGCAGCACCGGCATCGGCTACAACGGCCGCTGGAGCGGCACGTACTCCAGCCCGACGTCGTTCAGCGTCAACGGCACCCCTTGCACGGGTGCGAACCCGGCCCCGACGGTGAGCATCACCTCGCCGGCCAACAACACCCACTTCACCGCGCCCGCCTCGTTCACGATCGCGGCGAACGCGGCCGACACGGCTCCGGGTTCGGTGGCCAAGGTCGAGTTCTACCGGGACGGGCTGCTGCTGGGCTCGGACACCGCCGCGCCGTACACGTGGGACGTCTCGGCGCTGCCGGTCGGCACGTACGTGTTCCAGGCGAAGGCGACCGACAACCAGGGTGCCAGCGCGACCGCGAACACCACGGTCGTCGTGGACGCCTCCGTCGCGCCGAAGGTGCTGGTGAACGCGGCGAGCACCGCCGCGGTCAGCGTCCCCGAGGGCGGCACCAACACGTTCAAGGTGAAGCTGTCGGCGGCGCCGGCGGCCAACGTGACCGTGGCCGTGGCCCGTACCGCCGGTGACACCGACGTGACGGTGTCGACCGGTGCCGCGCTGACGTTCACCCCGGCGAACTTCGGCACCGAGCAGACGGTCACCCTGGCCGCCGCGCAGGACGCCGACAACGCCAACGGCACCGCGACCATCACCGCCAGTGCCACCGGGTACGACGCGGGCGTGGTCACCGCGACCGAGGCCGATGACGAGGTCAACGTCTACACGCAGCGGTTCCTGGAGCAGTACAACAAGATCAAGAACGTCGCGAACGGGTACTTCTCGCCCGAGGGCGTGCCGTACCACTCGATCGAGACGCTGATCGTCGAGGCGCCCGACTACGGTCACGAGACCACGTCCGAGGCGTTCAGCTACTGGCTGTGGCTGGAGGCCTACTACGGCCGCTTCACCCAGGACTGGACCCGGTTCAACCAGGCCTGGACGGTGATGGAGCAGTACATCATCCCGTCGGCGGCCGACCAGCCCAACGCGGGCGTGGCGGGCACTCCGCAGTACGCGGCCGAGCACCTCACCCCGGCCAACTACCCGTCGCAGCTGGAGCCGAGCGTCCCCGTCGGCGCCGACCCGCTGCGCAGCGAGCTGCAGAGCACCTACGGCAGCGGCACCATCTACGGCATGCACTGGCTGCTCGACGTCGACAACAAGTACGGCTTCGGCCGCTGCGGCGACGGCACCACGCGTCCGGCGTACATCAACACCTTCCAGCGGGGCCCGCAGGAGTCGGTGTGGGAGACCATCCCGCAGCCGAGCTGCGACAAGCTCAACTACGGCGGCACCAACGGCTACCTGGACCTGTTCGTCAAGGAGTCCAGCGCCCCGGCCGCGCAGTGGAAGTACACCAACGCCCCCGACGCCGACGCGCGCGCCATCGAGGCCGCGTACTGGGCGCTGACCTGGGCGACCGAGCAGGGCAAGCAGTCGCAGATCGCGTCGACCCTCGCCAAGGCGTCGAAGATGGGCGACTACCTGCGCTACGCCATGTTCGACAAGTACTTCAAGAAGATCGGCAACTGCGTCGGCGCCACCACCTGTGCCGCCGGCACCGGCCGTGACTCGATGCACTACCTGATGTCCTGGTACTACGCCTGGGGCGGCGGTCTGACCTCGGCGTGGTCGTGGCGGATCGGCTCCAGCCACAACCACTTCGGCTACCAGAACCCGCTCGCGGCGTACGCGCTGGCCAACGTCAACGGCCTCAAGCCGCTGTCGCCGACCGCCAACGCGGACTGGACCAACAGCTTCAACCGCCAGCTGGAGTTCTACCAGTGGCTGCAGTCGGCCGAGGGCGGCATCGCCGGCGGTGCGACCAACAGCTGGAACGGCTCGTACGCGCAGCCGCCGGCGGGCACGCCGACCTTCTACGGCATGTACTACGACGAGAAGCCGGTCTACCACGACCCGCCGTCGAACCAGTGGTTCGGCATGCAGGTCTGGTCGATGGGCCGCATCGCCGAGCTGTACTACGCCACCGGCAACGCCAAGGCCAAGGCCCTGCTGGACAAGTGGGTGCCGTGGGCGATCGCCAACACCACGGTCAGCGGCACGAACTTCGCCGTCCCGTCGGAGATGGCCTGGTCCGGCGCGCCGACCACGTGGAACCCGGCCAGCCCGGCCACCAACACCGGCCTGCACGTGACGGTGACCAGCACCGGCCAGGACGTCGGCGTCACGGCCTCGCTGGCCCGCGCGCTGCTGTACTACGCCGCCAAGTCGGGCAACGCCTCGGCCAAGACCACCGGCAAGGCGCTCATCGACGCGCTGTACGCCAAGGCCGAGAGCAAGGGCGTGTCGACGGCCGAGACCCGCGGGGACTACGCGCGGTTCGACGACGTGTACAACGCCTCCACCGGCCAGGGCATCTACGTGCCGTCCGGCTGGACCGGCCGCATGCCCAACGGTGACACCATCACCGCCGGCAAGTCGTTCGTCGACATCCGCTCCTGGTACAAGCAGGACGCCGACTGGTCGAAGGTGCAGACCTTCCTCAGCGGCGGGTCGGCCCCGACGTTCAACTACCACCGGTTCTGGGCGCAGAGCGACGTGGCGATGGCCTTCGCCGACTTCGCGGCGCTCTTCCCGAACGGCTGACGCCGTCCGGGAGTTGGACAGCCCGGCCTGACGGCCGGGCGTGGTCCCGGCAGCCTGCTCCGGCGGGCGGGCCGCCGGGACCGGACAGACCCTCTCGCAGGTGGGAACGCGGGGGTACGGGCTTCGGCCCGTACCCCCGCATCCGTATGTGATCGCGCGTCGATCGCGCGTAGATCGGGTGTCGATCTTGCAGTTTCGGGGAAATTGCGCGAATGCCCGCCAAGATTCCAGCAGTCTCCCCGAAACTGCCCGGAGCAGCCCGGAGCGGTGCGGCCTGGACGGCCGCACCGCTCCGGGTTCTTCGCGGTCAGGTCAGATGTGGACCTGGTCGCCGGGGGCGAGGCCGGTGGCGACGAGGCCCCAGCCGCTCCAGCCGCCGCGGTTGTTGCCGCCGTTGTTGATCCAGGCGGTGATGGCGCCGGTGGTCGGGTCGACGATGAGGTAGTCGGCCTTGCCGTCGCCGTTGAAGTCCGAGAACCGCACCTGGTTGCCCGGAGCCTCGCCGGTGGCGACTACGCCCCAGTTGCTCCAGCCGCCCCGGCCGTCGCCGCCGTTGTTGATCCAGGCGGTCACCGCGCCGGTGGTCGGGTCGACGATGAGGTAGTCGGCCCTGCCGTCGCCGTTGAAGTCGGCGAACCGCACCTGGCTGCCCGGGGCGAGGCCCGCCGCGACCTGGCCGTAGCCGCTCCAGCCGCCGCGGTTGTTGCCGCCGTTGTTGATCCAGGCGGTCACGGCGCCGGTGGTCGGGTTGACGATGAGGTAGTCGGTCTTGCCGTCGCCGTTGAAGTCGGCGAGCTGGATCTGGCTGCCGGGGGCCTCGCCGGTGGCGACGACGCCCCAGCTGGTCCAGCCGCCGCGGCCGTCGCCGCCGTTGTTGATGTACGCGGTGATGCCGCCGGTGGTCGGGTTGACGATGAGGTAGTCGGCCTTGCCGTCGCCGTTGAAGTCGGCGAACCGGACCTGGCTGCCCGGGGCGACACCGGCCGCGACCTGGCCGTAGCTGGTCCAGCCGCCGCGGTTGTTGCCGCCGTTGTTGATCCAGACGGTCACGGCGCCGGTGGTGGGGTTGACGATGAGGTAGTCGGCCGGACCGTCGGCGTTGAAGTCGACGCCCGGGTTGCCGCCGTCGATGATGTTGTCGTAGCGGTACGCCTTGTACCCCGAGGTGGGGTGGCCGTCGAGCGAGGAGTCGGAGAACGAGTGGCCCGGGTTGTAGTCCACCGGGGTGGAGCCGAAGGCGTAGTAGGCGAAGCTGGTGGACGTCTCCCACTTGCCGAAGAGGATGCCGTGGCCGTCCTGCGTGATCAGGAAGTCGCCGGGCTTCAGCGCGCTGCGGCTGATCTCGGTCACGTACGGCATGGTGGGGAAGCTGCCCGTCCACGGCTGGTCGCTGAGGTGCAGCGCCATCGAGATGTAGCCGGTGCAGTCGGTGCGGTAGTTGTCGCCCTGCGGGTCCGGGAACGATCCGCTCTGGTTGTAGGTGATCTCGCCGGCGTGGGCGAGCCAGTACTCGGCTCGGGCGATCACCTCGCCCCGGGTGATCGGGCCGCCCTTGACGGACGCGGCGTGGGCCGCCTGCGCGGTCCCGGTCATCTCGGCGGTGACGCCGACGCCGGCGCCGATGCCCGCGGCCAGCGCTAGAGCGAGCGTCGCACTGGCGAACCGGCGGCGCATGGGGGTGTCGGTGAGCATTCGAATTTCCTTATCCGGTATGAGGGTGCAAGTCATCGCGGCGGCGCCCGGCGGACGCCGTCTTCACTTGAGTGGTGTCTTATAAGAGGTGCCAGCCCCGCATCGCCGGGGCTTCTGCAACGCGATTCACAAGCTCGGCGGAAACGTCTCGGGCGCCGCCGGGACGAAGTGCGCGGACGAAGAGGACGATCGCCATCCGACCGGGCTGAATGCGGACCACGACATGGTCGACGCCGTCGTCCGGGCGGGAGAGTGCCCAGATCAGGTCGGTGACGACGCCTTCGCCGGTCCCTGTGTGCGCCGTACCGTCACCGCGCAACCGCCAGGTGACCAGGTGCATGTCACCCCCATTCGTTGCCGCCGTCGGCAGAAATGGTCGCGGCCGAGGCGGAGGCGGTTGCGACAGAATGCTGCGCGAGCCCCACTCCGAGCAAGGAGAGTAGTGACAGAACGATCGCCAGCCGCGCCGTCCGCTTCATTTCCGGTCCCCGTTTCCCAAGTCTTTCCGAGCCCCTTTCGGCTCGCCTGGAACAAGGATGTGGCAGCGGATCGGAGAAGTCATCAGTAAGCCGCTGGCAGCAGCATGCCCGGCACTTTGATGCCAGTCGCCGCAAGACGAAACCCCTGCTCATCGAGTTGATGAGCAGGGGTTTCGGGGAGGGTTACGAGACGGTGCAGGTGCTTCCGTTGAGGGTGAAGGCGGTCGGCTCGGGGTTCGCGGTGGTCCACGAGCCGTTGAAGCCGATCGGGGCGCTGGCACCGGGCGCCAGGGTGCCGTTCCAGCCCAGGTCCGTCGCGGTGACGTTCAGGCCGGTCTGGGTCCAGGTGGCGCTGTGGCCGTTGGTCACCGCCTGGCCGGTGGCCGGGAAGGAGAACCGCAGCGTCCAGCCGTTGATCGTGGTGGTGCCGGTGTTCTTGATGACCACCGTGACCGACATGCCGCCGGGCCACTGGCTCCCGATGGTGTACGCCACGTCGCAGGACGCGCCGCCCCCGGTCGGCAGGGTGGTGAAGGTGACCGGGGTCGAGGCGGTCGAGAGGTTGCCCGACCCGTCCACGGCCACCACGTAGTACGTGTACGACGTGGCGGCGGTCAGCCCGGTCAGCGCGAACGTGCTGGTGGTCGGCGAACCGACGAGCACGTCCGTCGCGCCCGCTTCCCGGTACACCCGGTAGCCCGCCAGGCCGCTGCCGCCGGTGTCGGTCGACGCGCTCCAGCTCAGCGTGGCGCCGGTCTGGGTGATCGCCGACGCGGTCGGCGTGCCGGGCCGGCTGGGCGGGGTGGTGTCGTTCGGCGGGGCGCCGGTGGTGAACGTGACCGGGGTCGAGGCGGTCGAGGTGTTCCCGGCGCCGTCGACGGCCACCACGTAGTACGTGTACGCGGTGGAGGCCGCCAGGCCGGTCAGCGTGAACGTGTTGGTGGTCGGCGAACCGGCCAGCACGTCCGTCGCGCCCGCCTCGCGGTACACCCGGTAGCCGGCCAGGCCGCTGCCGCCGGTGTCGGTGGCGGCGGTCCAGTTCAGCGTCGCGCCGCTCGACGTGACCGCCGTGGCGGTCGGGGTGCCGGGCTGGGTGGGCGGGGTGGTGTCGGGCGTGCCGCCGCCGGGCGCGTCACCCCAGACCTTGGTGGTGCCGTCCCACAGCGTGATCTTGCTGTTGCGGGCCATCGTCGCCTGGTACGACCAGTCGTTGCCCACGTCCCAGGTGCCCGAGCTGGTGATGCGGAACTGCACCTCGCGACGCCAGTCCGACTGCCCGGCCGGGATGATGTTCTGCCCGGCGCAGGAGACCGTCACGTAGTACACGCTGCCGCTGTGCTGGGTGGGCCCGGTCGGCGGGGAGCACTGGCTGTACGCCACCGACGTGGTGATCTGGCTCGGGGTGGTCGCCCCGTCCAGGGTGAAGTAGTAGCGGAACGACGCGTTGGTCAGCGCCCGCGCCGGCCACGCCGACTTGTTGTACACCAGCGCCTTCACCTCGGTGAACGTGGTGCCGGTGGTGTTCAGGCCGGACTCGACGTACATCTCGGCGTCGTCGGGGGTCTCGGCGCCGGGGAAGCCCGCCAGCGGGGTGCCGCCGTACTCGCTGTACATGCGGACCAGGGCCGAGGTGAAGCCGGCGTTGTAGTCGGTGGCGACCTCGTTCATCTGGTAGTTCTGCCGGTCGTCGGTGTAGGCGTCGTTGGCCGAGCCGGGGCCGCCGACCAGCGCGCCGTACAGCGTGTGGCGGTTGTTGACCGGGCTGGTGAGCTGGTCGGTCCACGAGCCGTGCGCGGTGCGGTGGTGCGGGTTGATCGGCGGGTTGGCCCCGAAGCCGTTGACGTAGCTGCGGTGGTTCGGGTTGTCGCCGAGGATGTAGTTGATCTGCCGTACGCCGAAGTCGTGGTAGCGCGCCTTGCGGGTGGCGTCGGTGATCCAGTCGGAGTAGAGCAGCGCCACCCAGGCGGTGTTGGCCGAGTAGCGCAGCGAGCCCCACTGCTGCAGCCAGGCCTGGCCGCCGGGGGAGTAGGTGATCTTCGCGCCGTTCACGCCGACGGTCCAGTAGTCCAGCCAGCGGTTGGCGTCGTCGACGTACTGCTGCTTGCCGGTCAGCTTCGCCAGCAGCACGTACGACCCGTAGGTCTTGTCGTCCCAGTCCTGGGTCCACTTGTAGGAGTGGGTGCTGGACTGCGGCTCGGTGCTGAGGTTGGCGTAGTACGTCTCGGCCTTCGCCAGGTACGCCGCCTCGCCGGTGGCCCGGTGCAGCCAGATCGCGCCCCAGACCAGTTCGTCGTTGTAGCCGCTCCACGAGTTGTAGTAGCCGGCCGCGTCCGTGATGCACTCGCTGTACTTCTTGCGCACCGTGTCGGCGAACGTGTACAGCTGCCGCGCGTGGCTGACCAGCGTGTTGGCGTAGGTCGCGTCGGTGGGCCGGAACACGATCGAGGCCGCCGCCATCGCGGCCGCCGTCTCGGCGGCCAGGTCGGTGCCGCCGCAGCTCGCATCGATCTTGTATGAGGGCCGCGCCATCTTCATCACCTCGGCCGGACCCCACCACTGGTGGTCGGTGCCGCCGTTGCCGACCTGCCCGTAGAGGACGTTGGCCGACGGGTGCGCCTTGATGAAGTAGTCGTTGACGAACCGCAGGTTGTTCAGCAGCGGCGTGAGCTGCCCGGACGCCGAGTACGCCGCGCGGTACTCGACCGCGCCCCAGGCCAGCATGGTCGCCGTGGCGGCCATCGGGAAGCCGAACTTGACGTGGTCACCCGCGTCGAACCAGCCGCCGGTCAGGTTGAGGCCGACGTCGGAGCCGTCGTTCATGGCCGAGTTGCCGCGCCAGCCGACGCGGTTCCAGGACGGCTTCGGGCCACTGGCCTGAGCCTCGTAGAAGAACAGCGATTTCTGCAGGACCTCGGCGTAGTTGTACGGCCCGGCGGCGTGCGCGGGGGCCGCGGACAGGCCGAGGGCCAGGGTGCTGAGGGTGAGCGCGCTGACGGCACCGGCGAGTCTGCGTCTCCACCTGCCAGAAGGGCGGATGGCGCCAGGAGTGCTGGGCACTAGGATTTCTCCTGTCCGTGGAGCCGCGCGACGTGATGCGTTCGCGGTGGACAGGTGGGGCGGATGTGGGCGCATCCGCCCCACCGCAGCCCGCCTCACGGTCGTGCGGTGGGTGTCAGGGATCGGTGTGCAAATGTGTACACATCGATGGAAGCGCTCCCATCGACGTGCCTCCGATTTAACCCCGCCATTGCCGCCGCGTAAAGGCCTGATTTCACAACCGCGCAGCGGTGCTGGTACGCGCGGTGAGGGCCGGGGCGAGCAGCGTCGCGTCCGGCACCGGCTCGGCGTCCATCTTGCGCATCAACAGGTCCACCGCCTGGCGGCCCACGTCCTCGGCCGGGATCTGCACCGAGCTCAGCGGCGGCGAGCACCGCTCGGCCAGCTCGTCCGGGCAGATCGCCACCACCGAGATGTCCTCGGGCACCCGGCGGCCCAGCGCGCGCAGCGTGCCGAGCACATGCGTCACCGCCGCCTCGTTGTGCACCACCAGGCCGGTCAGACCGGGATGCCGGTCCAGCAGCGCGGTCAGCTCGGCGGTCACCGCGTCCGGGTGCTCCTCGCACGGCTGGGCGTGCGCGGTCAGCCCGAGCCGCCGCGCGGCGTCGGTGAAGCCGTCGCGGGTGCGGTGCGCGTAGCCGGTGTCGCGCTCGTACACCACACGCGGGGCGCCCAGCAGCGCGATCTCGCGGTGCCCGAGCGCGGCCAGGTGCTCCACGCACACCGCCCCGGCGGCGTGGAAGTCCAGGTCCACACAGGTCAGTCCGGCCGGGTCGGCCGGCAGCCCGATCAGGACGCTGGGCCGCTCCAGCTGGCGCAGCGTGGGCACCCGCGCGTCGTGCATCTCCACGTCCATCAGCACCAGGCCGTCGACCAGCGCCCCGGCCGCGACCCGGCGCAGCCCGGCCGGGCCCTCGTCGGCCGTGACCAGCAGCACGTCATGGTGGTACGCGCGGGCGCTGGTCACCACCGCGGTGGCGAACTGCATCAGCACCGGCAGGTGCATGCCCTGGCGCAGCGGCAGGACCAGCGCGATCACGCTGGCCCGCTTGCTGGCCAGGGAGCGGGCGCCCGCGTGCGGGTGGAAGCCCAGCGCCCGGATGCTGGCGTGCACCCGGGCACTGGTGGTGGCGGAGATGGCCCGCTTGCCGCTGAGCACGTACGACACCGTGCTCGTCGACACGCCCGCGTGCCTGGCCACGTCGGCGATGGTCACCACGCTGTCGCGCTGCGCGGGTCGCCGACTGGCCATCCTCCGCATCGCCTCCCCGCCCTCGGTACGCCTGCTCATGCCGGAAGCCCGCTTCGCGTGCCTCCGGCATGAGGCGCGCTGTGCCCCACGATTCGCTCGCTGCGCTCGCTCATGAGAACAGGAGCTCGTCCACGATGATGCCCGGCGCGTCGCAGACCAGGTAGAGATCGACCGGGCCCGCCTGCGCCGGGGCGGCCAGCGTACAGGCCAGCGGGGTGTAGGCGTACCGGCCGGAGCCGGGCGCGAGCACCTCGGCGAGCACGTCGCCGTCGAGCGGGTCGTCGGCGCGCAGCACCACCCGGCCGGACGCCCCGGCCACGCCGACCGCGACGCCGGTGCGGCCGGACAGGTCGGTCGGCCCGAACGACACCCAGCCGCCCGCGTGCACCGCGCTGATCGAGTCGCCCCGCTCCGGCGAGGTGTCCACCAGGGCGATGCCGCAGGCCTCGTCGTGGTCGACCGCGCGCAGCGCCGCGGCACCGCCGTCGACCGGGCGCGGGCGCCGCGGCCCGATCCGCTCGCCGCGTACGGTCAGCGTGGCGCAGCCGCGGATGTCGGTCGCCGAGCGGCCCACCATCACCTTGTGCCGGGCCGCCTCCACCACCGGACGGCCCGTGGTGACGTCCCAGAACGCCAGCTCCGACACGCGCAGCGGGATGTCGACCACCGCCCGTTCGCCGGGCGCGAGCCGCACCCGGGCGAACCCGCGCAGCTGCCGCAGCGGCTGCTTCACCCGCGAGCGCTGCTGGTGCGTGTACAGCTGCACCACCTCCTCGCCGGGCCGCTCGCCGACGTTGGCCACCTCCACCCGCACGCTGATCACCGCGTCCGGCTCGACCGTGTCGGCCGCGCCGTCGCCGCTGTGCAGGGTGACCGCGCCGTACTCGAACTCGGCCCAGCTCAGGCCGTGCCCGAGCGGGTAGAGCGGGGTGCCGCGGTAGTACAGGTAGGTGGCGTCGTTGGTGATGATGTCGTAGTCGAACAGGTCCGGCAGCTCGCAGTGGCTGCGGTACCAGGTCTGCGGCAGCCGCCCGGCCGCGTCCTCGTCGCCGAAGAGCACGTCGGCCAGCGCGTGGCCGAACTCCTGGCCGCCGTGGCTGCTCCAGATGATCGCGGGCAGGTGCACGTCGGCCCAGGTGATCGCGTACGGGTAACTGCTGGTCAGCACCAGTGCGGTGTGCTGGTTGGCGGCGTACACCGCGCGCAGCAGGGCGTCGGCGGCCGGGGGCAGGAACAGGTTCTCCCGGTCCTCGGTCTCGCGGCCGTTGACCAGCGGGTGGTTGCCCAGCACGACGATCACCGCGTCGGCCTCGGCGGCCACCAGCGCCGCCTGCTCGGCACCGCTGCGCAGCAGCCGCGGCACCACCCGGGCGGCGTGCTCGGCGTCCGCGCCGACCACGGCGGTGCCGTCCGCGGCGAACGCCAGGTACGACCGGGACAGCTCGTGGTGCAGTGACAGGGTGCCGTCGGCGTGCTCGACCAGGCGGAACGTCTCGTGCACCTCCCAGCCGTTGGGGCCGGGGGCGTCGTTGACCAGGACGTTGTCCCGTACCGTCACGTGGGCGCCGTTGGCGACCGCCCGCAGTGCCAGCACGCTGCCCGGATGCCCGCCCCGGCCGGGGTGGCTGCCCCAGTCGAACACGTCGAAGCCGTGCGGGTCGGCCTCGCCCCTGGTCAGCGCGCCCGCGGTCGGGCCCGCGCACAGGAAGCCGCCGTCGGCCAGCGCCAGCGCGACGCGGTCGGCGCCCTCGACGAAGTCGACCCGGTCGGGGCCAAGCCGCGCGACCAGCCCGTCGCGCGCCGTGACCTGATACGGGAGGGTGCCGCTGTACCAGTCGGTCATGAGCTGGTCGCCCAGCGGGCCGATCACCGCGACCCGCCCGGTGCTCTCGGCGTTGAGCGGCAGCAGCTGGCACTCCTGCTTGAGCAGCACCATCGACTTGCGGGCGGCCTCCCGGGCCAGCCGCCGGTGCGCCGACTCGTCGATGGTCTCCGGCGTGATCTGGGCGAACGGGTTGCTCCCCACCGGATCGAACTCGCCCAGCCGCATCCGGACGGTCAGCGCCCGGTCCACGGCGCGGTCGATGTCGGCCTCGGTGAGCAGGCCGCGCTCCAGCGCCTCGGTGATGCGCTCGACGGTCACATGTGAGCGGTCGTCGGCGTCGGTGAAGCTGTCCACCCCGGCCCGCAGCGCGGCCGCGTGGCTGGTCGCGTGGTCGGGGAAGTACGCCTGCTGGTCCGGGTCGGCCAGGTTGCTCGGCGCGTACGCGTCGGAGACCAGCAGGATCTCGTCCTCGGTCCAGGTCCGCAGCTCGTCGTTGATGAGCGGCGTGACGTGCGCGGGCCGCCCGTTGACCAGGTTGTACGACGCCATCACGGCCACCGCCGCGCCGCCGGCCAGGGCCGGGCGGTACGCGGGCAGCTCGTACTCGTGCAGCACCCGGGGGCCGAGGTTGCTGCTGCTCGTGCAGCGGTCGTTCTCGTTGTTGTAGCCGAGGAAGTGCTTGAGCGTCGGGGCGGTCTTCAGCAGCGTCGGGTGGTCGCCGCGCAGGCCCTGGGCGTACGCCTGGCCCAGCAGCCCGGTCAGCCAGGCGTCCTCGCTGTACCCCTCCTCGTTGCGGCCCCAGCGCGGGTCGCGCAGCGGGTTGACCACCGGCGCCCACACGTTGAGGCCGGCGCGGGACGGGTCCTTGTGGTGGCTGGCGCGCACCTCGTCGCCGACCGCCGCGCCGACGCGGCGGACGAGGTCGGGATCCCAGCTGGCGCCCAGGCCCACGGCCTGCGGGAATACGGTCGCCTCACCGAGCCAGGCCAGCCCGTGCAGGGCCTCGGTCCCGGTCCGGAACCCGCCGACGTCCAGGCGGGCGATCGGTGGCTGGTGCTGGTGCAGCAGGCTGATCCGCTCGGCGAGGGTCAGCTGTCGCCGCAGGTCGGCGACGCGTTCGGGCAGGGGTAGCCGCGGGTCGCGGAAGTTCATGGTCTTTTCCTTCGTCTGGGCGGACGGTCGGAAATTGCGTTCCGGCAGCCGGGTGGCCGCCGGTGGGGCGATCGGGTCGCGTGGAGCGGGTGCGGTGGAGCAGGTGGCGGTGCTCGGGCGCTGTCGAAGCGCTTCGACGTGCCCGGTGGCCGACGGTCCCGGTGGAGGCGGGAGCTTCGTCCTGGAGGTGTTGTCGAAGCGCTTCGACGGTGGTGCGAAAGAAACCCTGCCCGAGACGATTGCCAAGATGTTTCGAACAGAGTCCCTGAGGTTTACCCCCTGCGCGGCGCCGCCGTCAAGAGCCGCCCCCGGCCGTCATCGCGAAGGGACCTGCGCCGCCCGGCTCGCCTCGTACGCCAGGGCTTCCGGCGCGGCGAAGCGTTCCCGCAGGCCGGTGGCCATCCGCCGGGCGGGCAGTGTCCAACGTGGGGCGTCGTGCAACGGGTAGTGCAACCGGTGCCGCAGGGCCTGCCCGTGCCATACCGACGGGATGCCCACCGACAGCTGGTAGCCCTGCCCGGTCAGGTGCCGCCCCGCCACCGCCTCGCACAGCGCGATCTCCCACGGCTGCAGCCGCTCCCGCCAGCTGCCGACCCGCTGGCTGGTCACCGGTTCCCGGGTCAGCCGGTGCCAGCTCTTGCGGCTGGGCACGGCCACCTCCGCCACGCGGGCGGGCTCGGCCATCGCCGGATCGTAGGCCTCGCCCAGGAACGCGCACAGCCGCCGCAGCACCGGCTCCGGCTCGGCGACCAGCTCCTCGTAGCGCAGCTCGTGGTAGGAGTCCGGGGGCAGCGTGCGCCGGGCCCGCGCCGAGCTGTCCATGGCCCGCGCCCAGTCCGAGACGGCCAGGCAGATGTCCTTGTCGTACCAGGGGGTCTCGCGGATCGAGGCGATGCAGTCGCGGCCGTCGCGCACGATGTTGACGATCTGCGCGTCCGGGAACAGCCGCCGCACCACATCCAGGTTGTTCAGGTACGCCGGCCGCTTGTCACCCCACCGGACCTTCCCGAACCGCGCCGCGTACGCCCGGAACACCGCGCCGAGGGCGCTGCCCAGGGTCGGCCCCGCCGCGACGACCTCCTCGACCACGGCGCCCGGGTCCAGTCCCAGGTCGGCGAAGGCGGTCCTGCCCGTGGTGATCCACTGGGCGAGCCGGCGGCGGTTGGCGGGGTCGGCGAGGTCGCCGTACCGCTCCCGCTCGGCGTAGGCCTTCAGCAGGAACCGGGTCTCCGGCGGGATCGCGATCCGGGGATGGGCATGCAGCATGAGCTGCAGCATCGTGGTCCCCGACCGGGGACAGCCCACGACGAAGACCGGCCGCTCGTCGCCCATTGCTTGCCGCACTCCATTAACGCCGTATTTACGACTTACACCCTTTCAACGACCCGCCACCCCGACCCGCACCGCCTCGCGCGGCGGATGGTTCGTGCAGTTTCGGGGAACCTGCACGAAAGCGGGCCAAGATTCCCGCACTTTCCTCGAAACTGCACGAACCCGCGGGCAGGGGGGCGGCCAGCAGCGGGCATCGGGGCGGGGGCGGGGGCGGGGCGAGCTGGCGGCGTGGGCCGGCCGTGCGCGGGTTGCCCGCGTCAAGATCGTTCGAGTTGCCGGGCAATCGGGCGTATCTTGCGCTTGATTGCGCCCGATTTCCCGGCAACTTAGTGGATCTTGGTTAGGGGGTGGGGAGGTGGCCCTCGTCGACGTGGTCGAGGACGGTGGCGGCGCCACCGGTGGCGGCGGCGCCGTGGTCGAGGATGGAGGCGGAGACCTGGGGGCCGCCGAGGTCGGGGGCGATGCGGCGGGAGGCGAGCTCGGTCTCGACGGCGGGCAGGAGCCAGGGGGCCAGCGGGACGAAGTAGCCGCCGAGCACGATCACCTCGGGGTCGAGGAGGTCGGCGACGATGGAGACGCCCTGGCCCAGGCCGTGGCCGACCTCGGTGAGGGCCTGCAGCGCCGCCGGGTCGGCGGCGCGGGCGCGGCGGACCACCTCGTCGATCTCGGGCTGCAGGTCGGTGAGCTCGCCGTCGCTGGTGGCCTCGGGGATGACCCGGGACACGATGGCGGCGATGCCGGCCACCGCCTCCAGGCAGCCGCGCCGGCCGCAGCGGCAGGCCGGGCCGCCGGGGTCGATGGTGATGTGCCCGATCTCGCCGGGGAAGCCGCGGTGGCCGCGCAGCAGGCGGCCGTCGACGATGATCCCGGCGCCGATGCCGACCTCGCCGGTGAGGTAGACCAGGTTGCGGGTGCCGGCGTGGGCGCCGTACCGCGATTCGGCCAGGACGGCGAGGTTGGCGTCGTTGTCGACGCCGACGGGGAAGTCGGGGTCGCCCAGGGCCCGGATGAGCGCGCCGCGCAGGTTGACGTCGCGCCAGCCCAGATTCGGGGCGAGGGTGACCACGCCGGCGGAGTCGACCAGGCCGGGCACGCCGACGGTCAGCCCGAGCACCCGGCGCCCGTCCTTGACCACGCGGTTCACCGCGCGGCGGCCCAGGGCCGCGATCGCGGTCGCGGCCTGTGCCGGGCTGGCGCCCAGCCCGGCGAACGACCGCCGCCACGACAGCACCTGCGTGCCCGCGAGGTCGACGGCGACGGCCGTCAGGTAGTCGGCATTCACTTCGATGCCGATCGCGGCGTATGGTGAGCCGTCGAGCATCAGCATGGTGGCCGGGCGGCCGATGCGGTGCTCGGTCAGGCCCGTCTCCCGCAGCAGCCGCCGGTCGATCAGATCGGCGACCAGGCTGGAGACCGTGGCCTTGTTCAAGCCGGTGGCAGCGGCTATCTCAGCACGGGAGCAGGGCGCGTTGCCGCGCACGTAGCGCAGCACGACGGCGAGGTTGGTGGCTCTGACGTCGGCGAAGTCCGCCGGCTGCGGCCCCCGCTGCATCGTGATCACGTGCGCCCTCCGGAGCTCGCTGCGGTCGTCGCACCATCATGCCGTATGGCCGGACTCGGCGCCCGCATGGAAGCGCTCCCTTGTGGGGGCTACCGCCTTCCGCTAATTTGTTTAGTCGTCAGACGAACTAAATATAGCCCGCCCCCAGCCCATCGGGGCGGTTTCCCCTGATCCTGAAATATTTTCGACGAAGGGAGCACGCCGTGGACCACCCCCTCCCGGGCACGGCGAACCGCCGGTCGTTCCTCACCCTTGTCGGGTTGGGCGCGGTCGCTGCCGCCAGTGGCGGTGCCCTGGCCGGCTGCACCGAGAAGGCCGCCGACACCGGCACGGCGGCGGAGGTCGACAAGCTGACCGCCGTCCTGCCCAAGTTCAAGCCGCTGGACCTGGTCCAGCCCGACATCAAGGGCATCTCGCCGGTCGCCAACGGGTTCACGAAGTACCCGGCGAACCTGGTCGACGCGATCACCGACAAGCCGGGTCGCGGCAGCACCATCACCACGATGACGCCGTACTGGGGGACCGTGCCCGCCGGGCCGGGCCAGAACGCGTACGTCGACGCGATCAACGCCGAACTGGGCGCCGTCGTCACCCCGGGCATCCAGGACGGCAACACCTACGCCGACAAGCTCAACACGATCATGGGCGCCCGCGACATCCCGGACGTGCTGTGCATCCCGAGCTGGGAGATCCCCAAGATCCCCAACTTCTCCGAGGCGGCCAAGGCGCTGTTCGAGGACCTCACCGACCACCTGTCCGGGGACAAGGCGCTGCCGTACGCGATGCTGGCGAACCTGCCGACGGTGGCCTGGTCCAACGCGGTCTGGAACCAGCGGCTGATGGGTGTGCCGTGGCCGACCGACGGCCCGTACCCGTGGGCGCTGTTCTACCGCAAGGACCTGACCGACGCCATCGGCGCGAGCGTGCCGAAGACCGCCGACGAGCTGTACGCGTTCGGCAAGGCGGTCACCAACGCCGACAAGGGCGTGTGGGCCTTCAACGACATCCAGGCCATGGTCGAGATGATCTTCCGGGTGCCGGGTGCGAAGGAGGGCTGGCGCAGCAAGGACGGCAAGGTCACGTTCAAGCTGGAGACCGAGGAGTTCAAGGCCGCGCTGGAGTTCCTGGTCAAGGTCTTCAAGGACGGCCTGGTCCACCCCGAGATCATCGCCACCAAGGGCGCCGACGCGAAGCTGCTGTTCAACGGTGGCAAGATCGTCATGGTGCAGGACGGCGTCGGCGCCTGGCTGGGCGTGCAGGCCGAGCAGCAGAAGGTGACTCCGGGCTTCAACATGCAGCCGGTGCCGTTCTTCGCCGCTGACGGCGGCAAGCCGCTGGTGCACGGCTCTGGCGACCCGATCTTCTACACCTTCATCAAGAAGGGCCTCGGCAAGGACAAGACCGAGGAGATCCTGCGCGTGCTCAACTTCCTCGCCGCGCCGCTGGGCACCAAGGAGTTCGAGCTCATCGAGTACGGCGTCGAGGGCAAGCACTTCGCCAAGGGCGCCGACGGCTGGCCGGCCGGCAACGACCTGCTCGGCAAGGAGAAGGCGGACCAGTTCCGCTTCCTCGCCGGCACCGCTCCGACGATCAAGTTCGACGCGCGGGTCCCCACCTACGTCAACGATCTGATCAACTGGGAGAACGCCTCGGTCCAGCACATCGAGGTGGACCCGTGGCGCGGCATCAAGCTCGAGATGCCGGCCAGCTACGTGAAGGTCAAGCAGCCGACGGAGGACAAGATCAAGGACATCATCCGCGGTCGCCGTCCGCTGTCGGACCTGGACGTCGTGCTCAAGGAGTGGCGTGACGGCGGCGGCGAGGACGGCCGCGCCTTCATGGCCAAGGCCCTGAGCGACGCCGGTCGATGAGGATCGCACCGTGAGCAGCACCAAGGTGGCCGGGCCTGTACAGGCCCGGCCTTCTCCCGTACCCCCGGCTCCCGAGGCGCCCCCCAAGCGCAACCGGAGCTCCTTCGCCGCGCGGTGGCGGCGCGACCGCGTCCTGCTGCTGATGACGGCCCCGGCCGCGCTGCTGCTGCTGGTGTTCCACTACATCCCGACGCTGGGCAACATCGTCGCGTTCAAGGACTACGACCAGTGGTCCGGCAGCACCGCCGTCGAGGCGATCGTCAACAGCCCGTGGATCGGCTTCACCAACTTCGCCGAGCTGTTCGAGGACTCGCAGTTCTGGGACGCGCTGCGCAACACCCTGGCCATCACCACATTCCAGCTGGTGTTCTTCTTCCCGCTGCCGATCGCGCTGGCGATCCTGCTCAACAGCGTGGTGTCGCGGCGGCTGCGCTCGTTCATCCAGACCGTGGTCTACCTGCCGCACTTCTTCAGCTGGGTGCTGGTGGTGACCTTCTTCGTGCAGATGCTCGGCGGCGCCGGACTGCTGGCCCAGACGCTGCGCGACAACGGCGTGCAGCCGTGGGACGTGATGACCGACCCGGACACCTTCATCGTGCTGGTCAGCACCGAGTCGCTGTGGAAGGACGTCGGCTGGGGCACCATCGTGTTCCTGGCCGCGCTCACCGCGATCGACCAGAGCCTGTACGAGGCGGCCGCCTCCGACGGCGCCAACCGCTGGCGGCGCCTGTGGCACGTCACCCTGCCCGGCCTGCGCCCCGTGGTGATCCTGCTGCTCATCCTGCAGCTGGGCAACTCGCTGTCGGTCGGCTTCGAGCAGTTCATCCTGCAGCGCGACGCGGTCGGCCGGCAGGCCGCCGAGGTGCTCGACACGTACGTCTACTACCTGGGCCTGGTCACCCAGGACTACGGCGTCGGCGCCGCCGCGGGCCTGTTCAAGGCCGCCATCGGCCTGGTGCTGATCCTGATCGCCAACAAGCTCGCGCACCGCTTCGGCGAGCAGGGGGTGTTCGTCAAGTCATGAGTCCGCTCACCAAGTCGCGCCGCCCCGAACGCCCGTCGTGGGAGGAGCCGCCCACCCTGATCGGGCAGCTGATCAAAGGCACCGTGCTCAGCGCGGTGGTGCTCGCGGTGCTGATCCCGATGTGGTCGGTGCTGGTCACCAGCGTGTCGTCGAAGAAGGCGATCGCCGACGCGGGCGGGATGGTGTTCATGCCCCGCGACTTCGACATCTCGGCGTACGTGCTGATCTTCACGCGGGGCGAGGTGTCCGGCGCGGTGTGGCGCAGCATGCTGGTCACCCTCGCCGGCACCGCGCTCAGCCTGGGCTGCACCGTGCTCGCCGCGTACGGCCTGTCCCGGCCGGGCAGCCTGTGGCACCGGCCGCTGCTGCTGTTCTTCCTGATCACGTTCCTGGTCGGGCCGGGCCTGATCCCCAGCTACCTGCTGGTGACCAGCCTCGGGCTCAAGGACTCGCACTGGGCGCTGATCCTGCCCGCCGCGGTCAACGCGTTCAACCTGGTCGTGGTGCGCCAGTTCTTCATGGGCATCCCCGCCGAGCTGCTCGACAGCGCCCGCATCGACGGCGCGGGCGAGTGGGCCATCCTGGGCCGGATCGTGCTGCCGCTGTCCAAGGCGGTGGTGGCCGTGGTCGGCCTGTTCTACGCCGTCGGCTACTGGAACATGTACTTCAACGCGGTGCTGTACCTCAACAACGCCGACGACCACGTGGCGCAGCAGGTGCTGCAGGCGTACATCCTGGCCGGGCAGAGCCCGGCGGGCATCGGGTCGCCGCCCGCGCTCGGCTTCAGCGCCCCGCCCAGCCTGGCCGTGAAGATGGCCGTCGTGGTGGTGGTGCTGATCCCCATCGTGATCGTGTACCCGTTCATCCAGCGCCACTTCACCAAGGGCGTCATCGCCGGCGCCATCAAGGGCTGACCCGGTCCGCCCGCCACGCCCCGCTCCGCGGGTTGGGAAGGGGCCCTTCTTATACGGAATGCGATAAGAAGGGCCCCTTCCTTTCTCCCGGTCAGTCGGCGAGGAACGAGACGATCGCGGCGGCGAACTCAGGGTTGCGCACCACCGTCAGGTGGTCGCCGGCCAGCACCTTGCAGCGGCCGTCCGGCAGCGCCGAGGACAGCACGTGCGGCCGCGTCGCCAGCCAGTCGTCCGCCCCGGCCAGCACCAGCGCGGGCACCGTGATCCGAGCCAGACCGATGGGGGTATGGCGACTCGCCTGCGCCTGCGCGGCCAGACTCCGCCGGTCCGCCCCGGTCGCCTCGGCGAACATCCGGAAGCCCAGCGCCCGCTCGTCGGTGATGGTGCCCGGATCGTCGGTCAGCAGCGCGTCGATCAGCGCCGACCCGACCAGCGCGCCGCGGTCTACCCCGCCCTGCTCGGCGGCGCTCGCGCCGATCCCGCCCACGACCAGGCGCCGCACCCGCGGTTCAGCCGCCGCGGTCACCAGCGAGACGACCCCGCCCATCGAGTAGCCGACCAGGTCCACCCGGTCCAGCCCGAGCAGGTCGAACAGGCCGGTCAGATCGCGGGCCATCGCGTCCTCGCCGTAGTACGCCGGGTCGTGGTGCTTCTGCGAACCGCCGTGCCCGCGCGCGTCGATGGCGACCACCCGCCGCCCCGCGGCGGCCAGCGCGTCGACGACACCGGTCACCACCCAGTTGCCCGCCGCCGAGGAGGCGAAGCCGTGGTGCAGGACGACGGTCGGCGCGGCGCCGGCCGCCTCCCAGACGTGGTAGGCGATGGACGTGCCGTCGTACGAGGTGAAGGTCTGCATCGCCGAAGTTTCGCCGCCACCGGACCGACTCGGCATCGGCAAGTTCACCAGTCGCGCCGCAGGTGGGAATACTCGCGCGCCCGGGACCTTCCGGGTAGCCGCGGGCGCGCGAGAGTACGTGCGGAGTGCGTGCGCACTCCGTACGCGCGGAGTGCGTGCAGTTTCGGGGAAAGTGCAGGAATCTTGGCTGGGATTCGTGCAGTTCCCCCGAAACTGCAGCCAACACCCGGTGCGCGACGTGCGCGGGGCGACGTGGCGCGGGGCGATGTGGCGTCGGGCGGCTCGGGGTCAGCTGATGCGGGTGAGGGTGAGGTCGCGGGCGTCGGCGTAGCGGGCGCGGACGGCCGGGACCGGGGCGGCGTCGTAGCGGGTGAGGCCGTCGAGTTCCCACTCGGGCTGGGCGCCGGTGGTGATCCAGGCGGCCTGGCGGGCGGCGCCGTCGGCGACGTACTCGCCGGGCGGGGGGACCAGGACGGGGCAGCCGAAGACGGTCGGGGCGATCTGGCGCAGGGCCTCGGAGCGGGCGCCGCCGCCGACCAGGATGACCCGCTCGACCTGGGCGCCCTGCGCGCGCAGCGCGTCGAGGCCGTCGGCCAGCGCGCAGAGCAGGCCCTCGACGGCGGCGCGGGCCAGGTGCGCGGCGGTGGAGCTGCCCAGGGTGAGGCCGTGCAGGCTGCCGGTGGCGTCGGGCTTGTTGGGGGTGCGTTCGCCTTCGAGGTAGGGCACCAGCACGAGGCCGTCGGACCCGGCCGGGGCGGTCAGGGCCAGGCGGGACAGCTCGGCGTGGTCGACGCGCAGCATGGCGGCGGCGCTGTCCAGGACCCGGGCGGCGTTGAGGGTGCAGACCAGCGGCAGGAAGTGGCCGCTGGCGTCGGCGAACCCGGCCACGGCGCCGGTCGGGTCGGCGGCGGGCGCGGCCGCGACGGAGAAGACGGTGCCGGAGGTGCCGATGGAGACGATGACGTCGCCGGGGCCGGCGCCGGCGCCGAGGGCGGCGGCGGCGTTGTCGCCCGCGCCGGGGCCGAGCAGCAGCCCGGCCGGGATCGCGGCGCCGAGCTGGGCGGTGCTGCCCGCGCTGTCCGCGGGGCCGAGCACGCGCGGCAGCAGCACGTCCTTGCCGAGGGCGAGGGTGAGCAGGTCGCGGCGGTACGCGCCGGTGCGGGGCGACCAGTAGCCGGTGCCGGAGGCGTCGCTGCGGTCGGTGGCCAGCGCGTCCAGGCCGGGCGCGCCCGCCAGCTGCCAGGTGAGCCAGTCGTGCGGCAGGCACACGGCGGCGGTGCGGGCGGCGTTGGCGGCCTCGGCGCGGGCCAGCCAGCGCAGCTTGGTGACGGTGAACGAGGCGACCGGGACGCTGCCGACGGCGTCGGCCCAGGCCTGGCCGCCGCCGAGCTCGGTGACCAGGTCGGCGGCGTCGGGCGCGGAGCGGGTGTCGTTCCACAGCAGCGCGTCGCGGACCACGGCGCCCGAGTCCTCCAGGCAGACCATGCCGTGCTGCTGGCCGCCTACCGACATCGCCGCGACGTCGGCCAGGCCGCCGGCGTCGGCGATCGCGGTCTGCAGGGCGGCCCACCACGCGTCGGGCGGGCAGCTGGTGCCCTCGGGGTGGGCCGCGCGGCCCTGGCGCACCAGCGCGCCGGTGTCTGCGTCGCGTACGACGACCTTGCAGGACTGCGTCGACGAGTCGACACCGGCGACCAGCACCATCGTTTCAGTCTCCCGGAGCGAGGGACGCCGTGAGCAGCCCGTCGACCGTGCGCAGCGGCGCCTCGACACCATTGACGAGCACCGTGGCAGGCGGGGTGCACCCGGCTGTTTCGGGGAAGGCGATCGCGCGCAGGCGGGCAGACCCCGCGACCGTCACCGCGAGAGTATCCCCTGACCTGTGCGCCACGACAGTGCTTGCGCAACCGTCGTCGAGGAGTTCGCAGGTCGCGTCGCCGCCGCCGAAGCTCAGCAGGGTCACCGACGGCCACGGTCCGTCCGCGAGGTGCTGGGTCGGCTCGGTGGTCGCGATGAGGGCGTTGCGGCGGACGTACAGCGGGAGGCGGTCCAGGGCCGGGGCGACCGGCATGGTGGTGGCCTCGGGGTAGACCTCGCCGGTCCACCAGCAGACCCAGCCGCCGCTGCCGCCCGCGCCGTCGACGGTGGTGGGCGGCAGGTAGACGTCGCGCCGCTGGGTCTCGCTGATCATCGGGGCGACCAGCAGGTCCGGCCCCAGCCGGTACTCGTGCTCGGCCCGCCAGGAGGCCGGGTCGGCCGGGGAGTCGACCGCGAGCGCCCGCATGATCGGCTCGCCGGTCTCCTGCGCCCGCAGCGCCGCCGAGTAGAGGTACGGCAGCAGCCGGTACCGCAGCTTGAGGGTCTCGATGGTGGCCGCCTCGACGGCGGGGAACCGCCACGGCTCGCGGGTGGTGGTGCCGTGGAAGCGCAGCAGCGGCGACAGCGCGCCGAACTGGGCCCAGCGCAGGTACAGGTCGTCGCTGGGCACCCCGCAGAAGCCGCCGCTGTCGTGCGACCAGTACGGGATGCCGGACATGCCGTGCGCCAGCCCGCCGTTGAGCGAGGACGCCAGCGCCGGGTACGAGCACATCGTGTCCCCGCCCCACTGCGCCGCGTGCCGCTGCCCGCCCAGGTACGACGACCGCGCCCACACCATGCTGTGCCCGTGCACCTCGCGGGTCACCTCGACCACGGCGTCGTTGTAGAGCAGCGTGTACACGTTGTGCAGCTCGGTGCCGGTCATGCCGTTGTGGGCGACCGCGTCGGCGGGCACGCCCTCGGCGAAGTCGGTCTTGAACACGTCCACGCCCTGGCGGGCGACCACCCGCAGCAGGTCCTGGAACCAGGCGACGGCCTCGGGGTTGGTGAAGTCGATGATGCCGCCGGGCGGGAACGAGCCGTGCCACGAGTCGGCGACGTACACCTCGCCGTCGGGGCGGCGCAGCAGGAAGCCGCGCTCGGCCGCCTCGGTGAACCGGTCGGAGTTGTGCGACAGGTACGGGTTCATCCACACGCAGATCCGGAAGCCCTGCTCGTGCAGGGTGGCCAGCATGCCCTCGGGGTCGGGGAAGGTCTCGCCGTCCCAGCGCAGCTCCGACCACCTGCCGTCGGGCTGCCAGTAGGTGTCCAGGTGCAGCACGTCGCAGGGGATGCCGTGCTCCCGGATGGTCGCGGCGCGGGCCAGCACCTGCTCCTGGCTGTCGCGGCAGAAGCCCGAGGAGATCCAGGAGCCGAACGCCCACTTCGGCGGGCACTGCGGGCGGCCGGTGAGCGCGTCGTAGCGCTCCAGTACCGCGTTCGGGGTGGGTCCGGCCAGGACGTAGTAGTCCAGCGCGTCATCGGGTACGAGCAGCTGGGTGACGCTGCCGGTGGCGGCGCCGAAGTCGTACTCGACGGGCAGGCCGGAGTCGACGAGCAGGCCGTAGCCGCGGCTGGACTGGTAGAACGGCACGTTCTTGTAGGCGCGGTCGGACTCGCTGCCGAAGGCGTCGAAGTTCCACATGACCGGCCGCTGGCCGCGCAGGTTCAGCGCGGTGAAGCGCTCGCCGGTCCCGGTGAGCACCTCGTCGGCCGGGAACGTGAAACTTTCGTGGTACGCCACGATCCGGCCGTCCACCCGGGAGCAGCCCAGCGGCAGGTTGCGCATCCGGCCGGAGATGTCGACCAGGCCCGGGTCGCTGCGCAGCAGCTCGCGCCCGGTTACCGTGTCCTGGAAGGACAGCGACCAGGGGCTGAGCACCGCGTGCGCGGTCAGCGCCCCGGCGGTGACGCTGATGGAGTCGACCCCGGCGACCACGGTGGCCACCGCGCCGGGGTCGGGCTGCGTCAGCGGCAGCGCCCGCGCCGAACGGGTGCGGGCGGCGGGGTCGTCGCTCAGCCGTACCCGCAGGATGCCCTCGCCGGCGGCGCTGAGCTGCAGGTGCAGGGCGGTGCCGTCGGCGGTGTACGCCTGCAGCGTCACCCCGGTCGAGTCCTTGCCGGTCAGCTCGGCGCGCACGACCACCTGCGGCCCCGGCTCGCCGGGGGAGCGGCGCGGCAGTTCCGGCGGGTCGGCGGAGAAGTACTCGTGCGCCACCAGCGGCGGTCGAAACGGCATGATCGGCTCCTCGGACGGTCGGCGGGCGCGGGTAACGGCGGCGGGGCACCAACGCCGGTACAAATCGGCTTGGCCAAGCTAAATTTAGTTTTCCGTGTAGCCAAACAAACGTCAACCGCGTCCGGTTGACGCCACCCCCAGGGTCACCTAATTTGGCTGCGTTCCAAACAAAAGGGGGAGCGGTGTACCTGTTCGGCGGCGACTACAACCCGGAGCAGTGGCCCGAGCAGGTGCGCGCCGAGGACCTGGAGCTGATGCGCGCGGCCGGGGTCAACCTCGCCACGGTCGGCGTGTTCGCCTGGTCGCGGCTGGAGCCCGAGCCCGGCCGGTATCACTTCGGCTGGCTCGACCGGGTCCTCGACGACCTGCACCGGGCGGGCGTCGGCGTCGCCCTGGCCACCCCGACCGCCTCCCCGCCGCCGTGGTTCACCCGGGCCCACCCCGACGCGCTGGCGCAGCGCCGCGACGGCGTACGCCTGGTGCACGGGTCACGCGACACCTACTGCGTCAACGCCCCCGCCTACCGGCGCGCGAGCGAGGCGGTCGCCCAGCAGCTCGCCCGCCGCTACGCCGACCACCCGGCCGTACGCCTGTGGCACGTGCACAACGAGTACGGCACCTGGTGCTTCTGCGACCACTGCGCCGCCGCCTTCCGCGACTGGCTGCGCGCGCGCCACGGCACCCTGGACACGCTCAACGAGGCGTGGACCACCGCCTTCTGGAGCCAGGAGTACGGCGACTGGGCGCAGGTGCTGCCGCCGCGCGCCACCCAGTACCTCGGCAACCCGGCGCACGAGCTGGACTACCGGCGGTTCCTGTCCGACAGCATGCTCGCGGCGTACACCCGGCAGCGGGACCTGATCAAGGACGCCGCGCCGGGCGCCACCGTCACCACGAACTTCGTGCTCGGCGGGTGGGTGCCGGTCGACCACGCCCGCTGGGCCGCCGAGGTCGACCTGGTCGCGATCGACCACTACCCCGCGAGCCTGGACGGTGCCGTCGCCGAGAGCGCCTTCGCGGCCGACCTGGCCCGGGGCTGGTCGCGCGCGGCCGGGCAGGGCGGCCGCTGGCTGCTGATGGAGCACGCGCCCGCGCACGTCACCGAGGGCGGCCTGCAGCGGCGCAAACCACCCGGCATGCTCGAGCGGATCGCGCTGGGGCACGTCGCCCGGGGCTCGGCGGGCGCGCTGTACTTCCAGTGGCGAGCCAGCGCGGGCGGTGCCGAACAGTGGCACAGCGCCCTGGTCGGCCACGGCGGCGCCGACAACCGGCTCTTCCGCGAGGCGGCCGCACTCGGCGCGAAGCTCGCCGCGCTACCGCCCCGCCCCGCCCCAGCCGTCACTGCTTCAGTCGGCACTGCTCCAGCCGGCACTGCTCCAGCCGGCACTGCTCCGGTGCCGACGTCGTCCGCCGATGCGCCGCGGGTCGGACCGCGGGCGCGGGTGGCGGTGTGGTTCGACGAGCAGTGCTGGTGGGCGGTGCAGGCGGCGCACCTGCCCGCGCCGGTCGACTACGAGGCGCGGGTGCGGCGCTGCCACACCCTGCTCCGGCGGCGGGGGTACGCCGTGGACGTGGTCCCGCCCGGCGCGGACCTGTCCGACTACGGGGTGCTGGTGCTGCCCGCCGCGTACCTGGTCGACGACGCTTCGGCGGCGAAGCTGGCGCGGTTCGTGCGCGAGGGCGGGCAGCTGCTGGTGACGCACCAGTCGGGGCTGGTCGACGCGAACGCACGGGTCCGCCTCGGCGGGTATCCGGGGGCGCTGCGAAACCTGCTCGGCATCGTGGTGGAGGAGTTCGACCCGCTGCCGCCGGACCGGCTGGCGGTGCTGGACACCGGGGCCGTCGCCAGTGGCTGGACCGAGTGGCTGTCCGCGCCGTACGCCCAGGTCACCGCGCGCTACCCGGACGGGCGCCCGGCCGCGACCAGCCGCGCCGACGGAGCCGGGACGGCCCGCTACCTGTCCTGCGAGCTCGACGACGCGGGTCTGTCCGACTGGCTCGAACGGGCGTGTGCCGACGCCGGGATCACTCCCGTGCTGCCGGGGCTGCCCGACGGCCTGGAGGCCGTCCGCGCGGACGGCCTCCTGTGGCTGTTCGACGAGGCCGGGCTACTTCTCGTTGTTGACGAACTCCGGGTATCTCGCGGTGAACTGGCCCAGAGTGTCGTTCTTGGCGGCCTTGAACATCTCCAGGGTGAGGTCGTCCAGGCGCTCGAAGCTCTGCCCGTTGACCTTGTAACTGTTGTACCGGCCGCTGTTGGTCTTGAGCAGGACCAGGTCGGAGCCGGCCAGGTCCTTCATCGTGAACAGGAAGTCGACCAGGGTGATGCCCTTCAGTGACAGCAGCATCGACTGACCGACGGCCTTGAGCAGCGCGTTGAGCTTGCCGATGTCGGTGAGCGCACCGCTGGTCGTCGCCTTCTTCATCATCGCCTTGATGAGCTGCTGCTGGTGCCGCTGCCGGGAGTAGTCGCCCTGGTTGTCGGCCGCGCCCTTGCGGATCCGGGCGAAGTCCAGCGCCTCCCAGGCCTGCATGTCCCGGCAGCCCTTCTTGTGCAGGTACTGCTTGCCGTTGATGCCGAGCCGCTTCTCCACCGGCAGCCCGTCGTTGCCCGACCCGTTCACGTAAGTGGGCTTTCCGCCCGGCTTCAGGACGAAGTAGTGCGACGACCGGGTGTCCGCCTCGACGCACAGGTTCACCGAGCCCAGCGTCTCGATGACCTTCTTGAAGCCGCCGAAGTCGATCACGGCTGCGCCGTCGAACTCGATGCCCGTCAGGTTCTTCACCGTGCGGGCCGTCAGCGCCAGCCCGCCCGCCCAGCCGCCGCCCTTCATCGCGCCGCGGGTGAACGCTCCGTTGATCTTGTCGGAGATCGACTTCATGCCGTTGGGCGCGTCCGGGATGGTGACCCGGGTGTCGCGCGGGATCGACATCAGGTACGCCTGGTCGTGCGTGGCCGGGATGTGCACCACCAGGACCGTGTCGGCGCGGGCGTCGTCACGCTCCTGCGTGGACCGGGTGTCGATGCCGAGCAGCAGCAGGTCGATCGCGCCCTCCAGCGCCTTGCCGGACTCGGTCGGCTGCTTGGCCGCGTCGTCGAGCACGTCGACGACCTGAATGCTGTCCTCCAGGGTGCCGACCACCGAGCGGAGCGCCACGAGGGCGCCGCCCACGGCGAGCATCACCAGCGCACCGAACGTCACCGCCAGCGACGCCCAGAGCGGGACCTTCCGCCGCCGGGTCCTGGGGCGGCGCCTGCGGTCGGCGTCTTTCCGCTCGGCGTTCTTCGGCTCGGCGGTCTTCGGCTGAGTGCTCCTCGGCTCGGCGCTGTGCTTCGAGCGGCTGCGTTGCCTGGGAACGGATGTGTCGGACTTGCGGCGGGACGTGGTCGCCATCGCCGTACCTCCCCGTGGTCAGAAGTGACACCACTGGGAAGACGGCACCAACGGTGCCGAACCTTGCCCCGCCCCCAAACTTCTTCACCTCTGCGCGATCTCCATGCACGGCTTCTTGCCCCGAGGCGGCGATCTTCCTCTTGTGGTCGCGGGTTGAGGTCGGAAGCTGGGCTCCTTGCGCATGTTCAGACCTGGGTCGGTGATCTTCGGCAGGGTGAGTCGCCGAGCGATACCTGCACCCGAGTTCTGTCCCGAAGCGGCGATCTTCCTTTCGTGATCGCGGGTTGAGGTCGGAAGCTGGGCTCCTTGTGCACGTTCAGACCTGGATTAGCGATCTTCGTAGGGTGATCGCCGATTGAGGCTGATTCGCGGGCGGGCGCTGGCCCGGAGAGTCCGGGTGCGCCGTTGTTTCAGGGGTGGGCCGGGCGCCCGGAGACCGGGAACGCGACCTGCGGCTGCGGCTGCGGCTGGCCGGGGACCTGCGGCGCGGCGGCCTGCCCGTTCGCCGGTTCGTGCCCGTTGCCCTGCCCGTTACCCGGACCGTGCCCGTTGCCCTGCCCGTGCGCGTTGCCCGGTCCGTGGGCGTGGCCGTTGGCTGGACCGTGGCCGTTCGGGGCGGCGTGGTTGTTTCCGGGCGTCGAGCCGTGGCCGTTGCCGTCGTAGCTGTGCACCGGAACGCCGTGGCCGTAGCCGGCGGGGGCCGGGGTGTATGGGGCGGGCGGCGCGGGCTGGTGGCCGTTGCCGGGCTGGTCGGCGGCCGGATGGAAGACCGTGGCCGGGGTGAAGCTCTGGGTGTGCAGGTAGCCGTTGGCCGGGGCGGGTGACCAGGCCGGTGCGGGCTGCGGCAGCGGGATCGGCTGGGTTGGCGGCACCGGGTGCACGGCCGGTGCGGGCTCGGCAGCCGGGGCGGACTGGGCCGCGGGGACGGACCGGGCCGCGTCGGCGGTGTCTTCGGCGTCGCGCTTGCTCGTCTGCGAGGCGCCCGGCACCTGGAACACGCCGCGAGCCGGATGCGGCGGCAGGCCGGGGACCGAGGCCGAGGTGCGGCGCACCGGTAGCGGGACCGGCTCGGCGACCAGGTCGTGCTGCGGTTCGGCGAATCTGGTCAGCGCGATGACCGCGCCGAGGGTGAGCACGAAGCCGAGCGCGGCCACCCACACCATGCCGCTGCGGATCTGGTCGCCCAGCAGCAGCATGCCGATCGCGGCGGCGGGCACCGCGCCCGCGGCGTCCATCGCGGCGACCGCGGCGTTGGTGGAGCCGCGCTGCATGGCGAGGCCGAGCAGGAGCTGGCCGGTGAGCGAGTGCGCGATCACCAGGTAGAGCAGGGGGTTGAGGCCGAACTCGACGATGTTCTGCGCCGACGCCAGCGGGCGGGCGGCGATGGCGGCGGAGGCGAAGCAGAGCCCGGCCAGCGAGCCGAGGACCACCGAGCCCAGCACGCCCTTCACCTTGCCCGCGACCACGCTGACCGCGGCGATCGCGGCCAGGGCCACCACCAGGGAGATGATGCCCTTGGCGTCGAGTGGTTCGGCGTGTCCGGGCTTCGCCGAGGCGGCGAGCATGCCGATGCCCGCCACGACCAGCGTGAGCAGGGCGATCTCCGCGAACGGCAGCTTCCACTTGAGCAGGACGACGCCGCAGAAGGCGGTCACGCACAGGCCGGCCGTGACGGCGGACTGGACCAGGAACAGCGGCAGGTCCCGCCGCGCGCCCAGGGCCAGGAAGAAGCCGAGGATCTGGCAGCCGAGACCGAGCAGGTACGTCTTGTTGCCGAACAGCCGCAGCAGCAGGCCCGGATCCAGGTTGTCGGTCGTCGCTGTACGTGTTGCCGCCATGGACTGCAGCAGGTTGGCGATGCCGTACGCGGCGATCATCGCCACCAGGAACCACCAGCCAGAGGACACCACCAACGCAGCTTAGACCCTTAGGGGTCGGGTGTGCCCAACCCGGAGGTCAGATAACCGAGTGAATGAGACTGACTACAGAGCGCGAAGGCCCGCTGGGCTCAGCTTTTCCAGGACATCCTCGTGTAACTGCCCGTTGGTCGCGATGGCGGAGCCGCCGCCCGCGCCCGGCCGTCCGGACAGGTCGGTGAAGTTCCCGCCCGCCTCGGTCACGATGGGGACCAGCGCGGCCATGTCCCACAGCATCAGCTCGGGCTCGATCATGATGTCGAGCGCGCCCTCGGCCAGCAGCATGTAGCCGTAGAAGTCGCCGTACGCGCGGCTGCGCCAGGTCTTGCGCATCAGGTCCAGCACCGAGGCCAGCCGCCCGGTCTGCTCCCAGCCGTCGAGCTCGGAGTAGCAGAAGCTCGCGTCGGCCAGCCGGCGTACGCCGGAGACGTGGATCGGGGTGGCCGCGGCCTGGTGGCGGCCCGCGAACGCGCCCAGCCCGCGCGCGGCCCACCAGCGGCGGCTCAGCGCGGGCGCCGACACCAGGCCGACCACCGGTTCGTCGCCCTCCATCAGCGCGATCAGCGTGCCCCAGATCGGTACGCCCCGGATGAAGTTCTTGGTGCCGTCGATCGGGTCGATGACCCACTGCCGGCTGCCGGAGGCCCCGGTGATCCCGAACTCCTCGCCCAGCACCCCGTCGCGGGGGCGGATGCGGGCCAGGGTGGAGCGCAGGGCCTTCTCCACCGCGGTGTCGGCGTCGGTGACCGGAGTGAGGTCCGGCTTCGACTCGATGCGGAGGTCGAGCTTGCGGAAGCGCGACATCGAGATCGAGTCGGCGGTGTCCGCCAGCGCGTGGGCGACGCCCAGGTCGTCCGAGTAGCGGGCCATGCCGAGAATTTATCGGATCTCCGCTATCGCCCGGTATCGGGTGCGAATACCCGCTGGACCAGCCGGGTAGTTTCGTCGGCATGAGTACGGACAGGGACCGGGTGCTCGCGCCCTTCCTCGACGAGTCCGGCCGCATCCGCAGCATGCCCGCCCGCGCCGGCAAGCGGCGGCTGCTGCTCGAGCACGTGGTGTGCGCGTTCGAGCCGGGGGTGCGGCTCACCGAGCGCGAGGTCGACGCGGTGCTGCGGGCGTTCTACGAGCACGACTGGGTGTCCCTGCGCCGCTACCTCATCGACACGGGCCTGATGGCCCGCGAGGACGGCGTCTACTGGCGCACCGGCGGCTACGTCGACGTCTGACGCGGAAGCCTGCGGTAGCGGGCGACCATGTCCCGGCTACGTCGAGGTCTGGCCCGGCTGCTCGGTGTCCCCGGCCCGGGAGGCCAGCAGCCGCCGGAACGAGGCCAGCCGCCGCGCGTCGGCGCGGCCCTGCTCGACCCAGGCGTCCAGGGCGCACTCACCGCCGCCGTGCTCGCAGTTGGGCGGGCAGTCGACGGTCCCCTCGACCAGGTCGGGGAAGCCGTGCAGCAGGTCGTCGGAGGAGACCAGGGCCAGGCCGAAGCTGCGTACGCCCGGGGTGTCGATGATCCAGGACTCCTTGCGGTCGGGCAGGCGCAGCGCGACCGCGCTGGTCGAGGTGTGCCGCCCCTTGCCGATGGCGCTGACCGCGCCCACGGCCCGCCCGGTGCCCGGAATGAGCCGGTTGACCAGCGTCGACTTGCCCACCCCGGAGTGCCCGACCAACACCGAGACCCGGCCGGACAGGCGCTCGCGCAGCTCGGCCAGGTCACTGTCGGGTCGGCACAGCACGTAGTCGAGGTCCAGCTCGGAGTAGTAGGAGACGACCTGCTCGGGGCCGCCGAGGTCGGCCTTGGTCAGGCACAGCAGCGGCTCGATGTCGGCGGCGTACGCGGCGACCAGGCAGCGGTCGATGAAGCCCTCCCGCGGCGGCGGGTCGGCCAGCGCGCTGACGATGACCAGCTGGTCGGCGTTGGCGACCACGACCCGCTCGATCCGGCCCTCGGCGGTGGTGTCGTCGTCGTCGGCCGTCCGGCGCAGCACCGAGCGCCGCTCCTCGATCCGGACGATCCGGGCCAGGCTGCCCGCGTCGCCGCTCACGTCACCGACCAGGGCCACCTCGTCGCCGACCACCACCGACTTGCGGCCCAGCTCGCGGGCGCGCATCGCGGTTACCTCCGACGACTCGCCCTTGCGGTCGCCGGCCACCACGCAGGTGTAGCGGCCGCGGTCGACCGCGACCACGAACCCGGTCACCGCGTCGGAGTGGGTGGGCCGGGTCCGGGTGCGGGGACGGGAGGAGCGGGTGGCGCGCACCCGCACGTCGTCCTCGTCGTACTCCCGCTTGCGTTTCACCTGCTCGCCCTCACTGCCCGGCCAACTCGCCCCATAGTGCCGGGAATTCGGGCAGCGTCTTGGCGGTACACGCCACGTCGGACAGCTGCACCCCGGGCACGCGCAGGCCGATGACGGCGGCCGCGTGCGCCATCCGGTGGTCGTCGTAGGTCTCGAAGCTGGTGCCGGTCAGCTTGGCCGGGGTGATCTCCAGGCCGTCGGCGGTCTCCGTCACCCGCGCGCCCAGCGCGGTCAGCTCGCGGGCCAGGGCCGCCAGCCGGTCGGTCTCGTGGGTGCGGATGTGCCCGACGCCGCGCAGCACCGACGGGCTGTCGGCCAGCGCGGCGAGCGCGGCCACGACGGGTGTGAGCTCGCCCACATCCGAGAGGTCGACGTCGATGCCGTGGACGTCCCCGGTGCCCGTGACGGTCAGGCCGTCCTCGGACAGGGTGAGCACGCCGCCGAGCTGGGTGAGCAGCTGGCGCACCTTCTCCACCGGCTGCACGCTGCTGCGCGGCCAGCCGGTGAGGGTGACGCTGCCGCCGGTGACCAGGGCGGCGGCGAAGAACGGCGCGGCACCGGACAGGTCCGGCTCGATCTGCCAGGCCCGGCCGCTGAGGCGGCCCGGGGCCACGTGCCAGACGTTCGGGGTGGCGTCGTCCACGGCGGCGCCGGCGGCGCGCAGCATCTGCACGGTCATGCGCAGGTGCGGGGCGCTGGGCACCGGGTCGGTGCCGACGTGGCGCACGGTGACGCCCTCGTCGAAGTCGGCGGCGGCCAGCAGCAGGCCGGAGACGAGCTGGCTGGACAGCGAGGCGTCCACGTGGACCTCGCCGCCGCGCAGCTGGCCCTTGCCGTGCACGGTCAGCGGCAGGCCGTCGATGCTGGAGGCCTCGATGGTGGCGCCGAGTTCGCGCAGCGCCTTGAGCAGCGGGCCGAGCGGACGCTGCCGGGCGCGGGGGTCGCCGTCGAAGGTGACCGGGCCGTGGGCCAGCGCCGCCAGCGGCGGTACGAAGCGCATCACGGTCCCGGCCAGGCCGACCTCGACGTGCGCCGGGCCGGCCAGCGGCCGCGGCCGGACCTCCCAGCGCTGCTCGTCGGCGGTGTTCACATGCGAGCCGAGCGCGCGCAGCGCGGCCGCCATCAGCTCGGTGTCGCGGGCCCGCAGCGGGGCGAGCAGGGTCGACGGGCCCATCGCGACGGCGGACAGCACCAGCGCGCGGGCGGTGATGGACTTCGATCCGGGCAGTCGGACCACGGAGTTCACCGGGCCGGTGGCGGTGGGCGCGGCCCACGGCTGTAACGGTCTGCTCACGCCCTCCAGTCTGCCTGATGGACGCAGGCGTAAGGTGAGCGGCATGTGCGGGCGCTATGCGACGACGCGTACGGCGGTGGATCTGTCCCAGCTGTTCCAGGCCGAGGACGACACGGCGGGCGCGCTGGCCCCCGACTACAACCTGGCCCCGACCGACCCCGCGCCGATCGTGCGCGTCTCGGCCTCGCGCGCCGCCCGGGTGGTGAGCCTGGCGCGGTGGGGCTTCCTGCCGCCGTGGTCGGAGGATCCGCGCACCGGGTTCAAGATGATCAATGCGCGGGCCGAGACGCTGGCCTCGTCGCGGGCTTTCGGGCCGTCGTTCAAGGCCAAGCGCTGCATCGTCCCCGCCGACGGCTGGTACGAGTGGACCCGCACCCCCGAGGGCAAGCAGGCGTACTTCATGACCCAGCCGGGCGGGCTGGCCTTCGCCGGGCTGTGGACCGCGGGGAGGTTCGGTCTGACCTGCACGATCATCACGACCGCGGCCCAGGGCGCGCTGGCGGAGGTGCACGACCGGATGCCGCTGCTGCTGGCTCCGGTGGACTGGGCGGCCTGGCTGAGCGGCCCCGCCGACGCGGAGCTGCTGACCCCGCCGGGGCCGGAGCTCGTGTCCACGGTGGAGATCCGCCCGGTGGGCCCGGCGGTGGGCGACGTCCGCAATGACGGCCCTGAATTGGCCCATCGGCTGGCCGGATCGGCCGAACCGGCAACCCTGTTCTGATTTTGCGTCGGATCGTGACAGTTTGCGTCACGACTTTGCGGGTAAACCCTTGTCTCGACTCCCCGCTGTGCGGTAAGACACAGCGTCGGTGGCGCGGTTGTCTTAGCGTCAACGACATTCAGCCGGATCCCATCGCCAGTTGGCGATGGGACCGACCCACGGGGGAGGTGGGTGGAATGACCCGGGCGCGGGTTCCACGCCCGCATGAAATCGCGGCCGCGCGCCGCGATCCGCGTCTTGCGCGCGCGGTGCGGGAGCGTCATGACAATGCCTGGCGGACCAGAGGTGCGTGCCAGGCCACCGATCCGGAGACCTTCTTCCCGGCGCCGCTGGAGGCGGCCGACGCAGCAGTGCAGCTGTGCGGTCGTTGCCCGGTGTCCGGGGCGTGCCTGGCCTGGGCACTGAGCGTCGGCGACTGCCACGGCGTCTGGGGCGGCACGACCGCCCGGGAACGCCGGGCCATGCTCGTCGCCTGGCGCACGGAGGAATCCGCCGAGGAGCTGCAGTACGTCGCGTTCGGGCCCCAGCCGGAGCTGGTGGTCTCGGCGGGGCAGTTGGAGCCGCCCCGCCGGGGTGGCGCCAACCGGCGCGTGCCGACGCAGAGCCGGGCCGAACTGGCGCTGGTCACCCTCGGCGAGGCCGAGCGTGACCGGGACGTCCGTCCGCACGGCGTGCCGTTACTGGCCAGGGAGCACGCACACGCTGCATGATCGTCGGTGTGCGCACTGGCACGCAGACCATCGAGACCGATCGGGGCCCGGCACGGGTCGACCTGACCGTGCCGGGCGGCCGTGCCGTCCCCGCCTCGCTGCTCGTGCTCGGGCACGGGGCGGGGGGCAGCGTCGACGCCCCGGACCTGACCGCCGTCCGTGACGGTGCGCTGGCCGCGGGCGTCGCGGTCGCGCTGGTCACCCAGCCCTACCGGGTCGCCGGACGGCGTACGCCGCCCCCGGCGGGGCACCTGGACGAGGCGTGGCGGGCGGTGCTCGCGGTGCTCATGGGGCAGACGGGGCGGTTGCCGGTGATCGTGGGCGGCCGCTCCAGCGGAGCCCGGGTGGCCTGCCGGACCGCCGCCGAGGTCGGCGCGGTCGGCATCGTCACGCTGGCCTTCCCGCTGCACCCGCCCGGCAAGCCCGACCGCAGCCGGGCCGGTGAGCTGGCCACCGGGCTGCCCACGCTGGTCGTCAACGGTGATCGAGATCCGTTCGGCGTGCCCGGTGCCGCACTGGGGGTGGAGCTCGTTGTACTGGGTGGGGAGCGGCACGACCTGCGCAAGGCCCCGTCCGCGGTGGCCGGTGCGGTGGTCGCGTTTCTGCGCGCGCACGGCTGGGCGCGCTGAGGCCGCGGTCCGGCGGCGGCCCGGGTGACGGGCGCCACCCGGTCACGGCCGTCCGGAATGCGAGAGCCGCCACGCGGTGTTGCACCCCGCGGACAGGCCGGCACCCGCCGGCCCCAGGGCGAGAGGTGGGCGATGGTGCGAACCGGTACACGCTGCCTGGCAAGGTCGAACGACGATCCGGTCCTGCGGGCCCTGGAGAATCTGCTCTCCGCACCCAAGTGGCCCGCGGCGCTCGACTCCGACGCGGTGAGCGGCATTACCGCCGTGCCCGCGCCCCGGGTGCAGCTGGCATCGGTAGAGTCAGCCTCAGCGCAGCGGCCCGTCGTGGAGGAGCCGCAGCCGAAGAAACTGCAGAAGGTGGTTTCGCGGTTGACCAGCACCGACAGCGTCGAAGAGCGTCGTGCCCGCTTCGAACGGGACGCGATGCCCTTCCTCGACCAGCTCTACGCGGCGGCGCTGCGCATGACGCGCAACCCGGCCGACGCCGAGGACCTGCTCCAGGAGACGTTCCTGAAGGCGTATGCCGCGTTCCACCAGTTCGAGGACGGCACGAACCTCAAGGCGTGGCTCTACCGCATCCTCACGAACACCTTCATCAACTCGTACCGGAAGAAGCAGCGCCAGCCCATCCAGGCGCCCACGGACGAGATCACCGACTGGCAGCTGGCCGAGGCGGAGTCGCACACCTCGTCGGGCCTGCGCTCGGCCGAGACCGAGGCGCTGGACCGGCTGCCCGACAGCGACGTGAAGGAAGCGCTGCAGTCGCTGCCGGAGGAGTTCCGGCTGGCGGTCTACCTCGCCGACGTGGAAGGCTTCTCCTACAAGGAGATCGCCGACATCATGGGTACGCCGATCGGCACCGTGATGTCGCGGCTGCACCGCGGTCGGCGCAATCTGCGTAACCTCCTGGAGGACTACGCCGCCGAGCGCGGCTTCACGGGTCAGCACGCTCGGGAGGCGTCATGAGCGACCACGAGGACAACGACTGCCGCGAAGTGCTCACCGAGGTCTACCTCTATCTCGACCTGGAGTGCAGCGAGGATCGCCGCTACGTGATCAAGCAGCACCTGGACGAGTGCTCGCCGTGCCTGCGTGAGTTCGGCATCGAGCAGGAGGTCAAGGCCCTGGTCAACCGCTGCTGCGGGCAGGAGCAGGCGCCGAACGAGCTCAAGGAGCGGCTGCGGGCCAAGCTCTCCGAGCTGGTCGTCGACCACGAGGCCGCGCGCGAGCTCGGCTGAGGCCGTACCCCCTGGATGTGGAAGAGCCGCCCTCGGGCGGCTCTTCTCGTCTGTCAGCGCAGGGCGAAGACGGGACCGCGCGGGGTGAAGGGCAGGCGGGCGTGCGCGGGCATGAGGTAGGCGTGCTCGCGCCGCACCCGCAGCACGTCGCACTCGCCGTCGGTGATGATCAGGATCGGGCCGTCGGCGGGGAAGTCCTCGGCCCGCTCCAGCAGCCGGATGCCGGGCTGCAGCTCGGTGCCGCCGCGCCCGCGCACCCGGACCTGGCCCGCGATCTCCTCGACCGGCAGGTACCCGGCGTCGTAGGCGGCGGCGTCGCAGAAGACCACCCGGGCCGCGGGTACGTCGCGGGCCAGCGCGTACGCCGCGATCGCGCCCAGCGCCCGGCCCATCAGCTCGGCGCTCATCGACCCGGACGTGTCCAGCACGACGCCGAAGGTGCGCTGCCGCTCCAGCTGCTCCGGGAAGTAGCGGCCGGGCCGGGGGATGGCCGGGGTCGAGGCCTGGCGCCGGGACGGCCGGGCGTAGGTGCGCAGCGGCTCCAGCGGCGTGAAGAACCGGTCGAACCACTGCGCCAGCTGCACGTCCCACGGCGGCGGCGGGTTGTCCAGCACCTTGATCTCGGCGACCAGCCCGGCCGGCAGCAGGCCGCGCCCGGCGGCCTGCTCGTAGTAGGACAGGCCGCTGGACAGCGCCCGCCGGTAGAAGTCGTCGAGGTCGCCCGCGCGCCGCGCCTCCTCGGCGCCCGGCACCGGGTGGGCCAGAATGTCGCCCAGGCCGCGTCCGCGCAGGGTGGCCAGCTTGCGGTAGCGGCGCAGGTTGGTGGTGATCTCGTCGTACACCTGCTCGCTCGACTTGCCCTTGAGCTCGGGGTCGTAGAGCACGTCCTCGGGCAGCTCCCCGACGCCCATCTCGACCAGCCAGCCGTTGATCACGAAGTCGGTGGCGACGTTCCACAGGTACGGGTCGCGCGGGCCGACCCGCTCGCCGTGGCGCAGCGCCGCGTGCAGCATCTCGTGCGCCAGCACGAACCGGCACTGCGGCTCGGGCAGCTTGTTCAGCGGGTTGATGTAGATCTCGCCGACCGTCGCGTCCACCGCGGCGACCGAGATCTGCCAGGCCCGCGCCAGCTCCACGTCGGCCACGATGCGGAAACCCGCGGCCAGGGCCCCCAGCAGCGGGTACGACGAGACGAACCAGCGCCGCGCCTGCTCCCACGGGCTGTCGGGGTCGATCTCGCCCTCGGGGCGGGTCCGCACCTCGCCCGCCGTGCGCACCGCCTCGGTCGCGGCCGCGGCCAGGCCGACGGCGAACAGCTCGGGCCAGGTGAGCGGCGGCGGCCCGGCGGCCCGCCCGGCGCGCGGGGTGTCGTCGTCGGGCACCGTGTCGGCCGGGTCCTGGTCGGGTCCGGTGCCGCCGCAGCCCAGCGACTCCAGCTCGGCGGGGACCGCGGTGTCGCGCCACAGCTGCGCCATCCGGTCCTCGTCGCCGCCGGGCAGGTCGGCCGGGACCGGGAACGGCGGCTTGCCCAGCCGCAGCTGCTGCTGGAAGCGGGCCACCGCCACGCACGCCGCCGTCTGCGCGGCGCGGTCGGCGCGGCGCCCCGGCTCCAGGTGGCCGAAGCCCAGGTGCAGCACGCAGTGGGTGAGGATCCAGGTCCACTCCTCGGCCGTGGCGCGGGCCGAGCTGTTAACCGTGATCCGCCCGTCCGGGTTCACCCGGGCGTAGCCGCGTGCCCGGCCGAGCCGCTCGTCCTGCGTCCAGTGCGGGCGGATGCCGCGCCGCCAGCCCATCCCGCCGGAGCTCAGCGGGCGGAACATGGGCAGGCCGCTGACCGCCTGCGCGGCTGCGCGGAACGCCTCCTGGTTCGGGTCGAGCCTCTGCGGGGCGCGGCGGCTCACCGGGTCACACCCGCGCCGCGACCAGGCGCGGCAGGTCGCGGGTGACCTCGACCAGGAACCAGGCGGGCAGCACCGGCCGGCCCTCGGCGTCGGCGGCCACCACGAGCTGCGCGCACTCCAGCGAGAGCTCGGCCAGCTCGACCAGCAGGCCCTTGGCGCGCAGCGCGAAGTCGCGCACCGCGCGGGAGGCGTGCTCGCGGCTGGCGGGCAGCTCCTTGACCAGGCGGGCCCGGAACGTCTCGGCGAAGAAGTAGAGCAGGTCGCGGTCGGTGACCGCGCGCGGCCAGGACGCGTCGCCGCGGATGATCGCGTCCAGCCCGTAGCGGTGCCGGACCGTCTTGACGTACGCGCAGAAACCGGATGCGTGGGCGGCGGTCAGGGTGCCCCCGGCCAGCAGCCGCAGCGTCTCCTCGTCCACGCCCTCGCCGTACGAGGTCAGCGCGTCGGACAGCATGTGCCAGGAGCGCGGGGTGGAGAACGGCTCCTCGGTCTTGGGCGGCTGGCTCCACAGGTGGTCGGGGCGCTGGGTGAGGTAGTCCAGCACCCAGGGGTGGATGCCGGCCGCGGGGGCCCAGGCCAGCCAGTCGGTCGCCGACGCCCGCAGGTGCACGTGGATCAGGCGGTTGACCAGGGCGGAGGCCATCGGGCGGGCGAGCGCGTTGTCGGTGGCCCGGTTGCCCGCGCCGATCACGATCGAGCCGGGCGGCAGCTCGTACGAGCCGATGCGGCGGTCCAGGATCAGCGAGTAGAAGGCCTTCTGCACCTCGGGCGAGGACGCGTTCAGCTCGTCCAGGAACAGGCAGTAGGGCTCGGTACGGGCGATCGACTCGGGCGGCGCGAAGCGGCTGCGGCCGTCGACCAGCTCGGGCACGCCGATCAGGTCCTCGGCGGCGAGCTGGGTGCCGACCAGGGTGACGCAGGGCAGGCCGAGCGAGTCGGCGAAGGCGCGGACCAGGGAGCTCTTGCCGATGCCCGGGGCGCCCCAGACGAACACGGGTCGGACCACCGCGACGTGCAGCAGCAGGTCGGGCAGCCGGGACGGGGTGACGGTGAGCGCGGAGTGCACGACGGAGAATGGTCCGCTCCGGCGTGCACCCCGGCAACGGATTTAGCTGTTGGGACGCTTGCCGTGGTTGGCCTTCGAGCCCTTGCGCTGCCGCTTCTTACGAGCGCGCTTGCCCATGTCGACACCTCTTCTCACAGCGTGCGGGTCGGTCTCCCGCAGACGGATGCAGGTCAGTCGAAATCCTATGCGCCGGTTGGCCGACCGGGGTCAGGCGCTCCGTGATTGGATACGGACGTCTTGCTTCAGCGGAGAAGGGACTGGCGATGGGCGAGGAGATTCGCGCCGAGATGGTGGCGAACGTGTGGAAGGTCGTGGCGCAGGCCGGGGACGAGGTCTCCGGCGGCGACACCCTGGTCATCCTCGAGTCGATGAAGATGGAGATCCCCGTCATCGCCGAGTCCGACGGCGTCGTCTCCAAGATCGCTGTGAATGAGGGTGACGTCGTCCAGGAGGGCGACCTCATCGCCGTGATCGAGTGACGCTGCCGTGAACAGGATCGTGGTCCGGGCGGCCGTCGAAGCCGACCTGGACGAGATCGGCGAGCTGTCCGTCGCCGCCTACCGCGGTGACGGGCAGACCCGCGAGGGGCACCCGTACGAGCTGCACCTACGCGACGTCGCGGCGCGGGCCGAGCACGGCACGGTGCTGGTGGCGGTGGACGAACCGACCGGGCGGGTGCTGGGCTCGGTCGCCTTCACGCTGGCGGGCACCCCGCTGGCCGACCTGTCCCGGCCTGGCGAGGCGGAGTTCCGGATGCTGGCGGTGGCGCCCTCGGCGCAGGGGCGCGGCGTGGGCGAGGCCCTGGTCCGCGCCTGCCTGGACCGGGCCGCCGCGGCGGGCTGCGCGGCGGTGGTCATCTGCGTACGCGACTTCGCGCTGGCCGCCCAGCGCCTCTACCAGCGGCTGGGCTTCGAGCGGTGCCCCGAGCGCGACTGGTCGCCGCTGCCCGGGGTGGTCCTGCTCGGCCTGCGCCTGCCGCTGCGGCCGGCCTAGGCCGGCCGGTCGATCAGCTCCAGCGCCACCTCGACCGAGGCCTCGCGGCGCTGGTCGTCGGTGATCTGCTCGTTCTCCAGCAGCAGCCAGCTGGCGTGCAGGGACATCACGGCCAGACCCGCGCGCAGGCGCTCGGTCGGGGTCGACGCGACCGGGTCCGCCAGCAGGTTGATGACCTGGATGAAGACCTCCTTCATCCGCGCGCCGTTCTGCGTGTGCTTGATGGCGGGCTGGTTCTGGTGGAAGAACTTCATGATCTGGTGGTGCTGGCCCCGGTACAGCTGCTCGCTGTAGCGCAGCAGGAACTCGCGGCGGAACTGCGGCGTGCGCTCCTGCTGCTGCCCCCACTCGACCAGTTCTTTTATCTTGTCGAAGTGGTCGGCGCTGAAGCTGTCGACGATCTCTTCTTTGCTCTTGAAGTGGTAGTAGAGGGCGGCCTTCGTCACACCCAGCCGTTCGGCGATCTCCCGCAGCGACGTGGCATCGTAGCCGTGCTCGGTGAACAGCTCGAGCGCCACGGCCTGGATCCGGGCACGGGTGTCGGGCCGGCTGTCGGCGCGGTGCTCTGCAAGGTTCATCGCTGGCTCCGGAGTCGGGTGGACCACACTTCTCATCCTCCCGCGTTACTGGCTTGACGGGCGGCAAGTAAGTAACTTACCGTACGGCTAGTAAATAATCTAGCCGGGCGGCAAGTAAGCAAGCCGGTGATCTGAGCGGAGCCTAACCCGTGACCGAAGTGCTCGATCGGGCGTCATCCCCGAACCTCCCCAAGCCGAACCTCAAGGTCGTGCTGCCCGGTCTGATGCTCGCCATCCTGCTGGCGATGCTCGACAACATGATCGTCGGAACCGCGATGCCGCGGATCGTCGGCGAGCTGGGCGGCCTGGACAAGCTGTCCTGGGTGGTCACGGCGTACGTGCTGGGCACCACCATCTCCACCCCGATCTGGGGCAAGCTCGGCGACCTGTACGGCCGCAAGACCATCTTCATGGTCTCGATCGTGATCTTCCTGGTCGGCTCGGCGCTGTCCGGTGCGGCGGGCGAGATCGACCCCGGCTCGGGCATGACCCAGCTGATCGCCTTCCGGGCGCTGCAGGGCCTCGGCGGCGGCGGTCTGATGGTCGGCGCGATGGCGATCATCGGCGACCTGGTGCCCCCGCGCGAGCGCGGCAAGTACCAGGGCATGATGGCCGCGATCATGGGTATCGCCATGATCGGCGGCCCGCTGATCGGCGGCTTCATCACCGACCACGCCGACTGGCGCTGGGCCTTCTACATCAACCTGCCCATCGGCGGCGTCGCTCTGCTCGTGCTGGCCTCCACCCTGCACCTGCCCAAGTACCGCACCGAGCACCGCATCGACTGGATCGGCGCCGCGCTGCTCAGCGTGGGCGTGACCGCGCTCGTGCTGATCACCACCTGGGGCGGCGACAAGTACGCGTGGGGCTCCAAGCAGATCATCGGCCTCGCGGTCGTCGGCGTGGTCCTGCTGGCGATCTTCCTGTGGACGCAGACCCGGGTCGCCGAGCCGATCCTGCCGCTGGGCATCTTCCGCAACCGCAACTTCAGCCTGGTCTCGATCATTGGCTTCATGGTCGGCTTCGCGATGTTCGGCGCGATCTCGTTCCTGCCGCTGTACATGCAGACCGTCCAGGGCGCCTCGGCGACCAACAGCGGCCTGCTGCTGCTGCCGATGATGCTCGGCATGATGGTGACCTCGGTCTTCGCGGGCCGGACCATCACCAGGACCGGTAGGTACCGCGCCTTCCCGATCGTCGGCGGTGTGACGCTCGCGCTCGCGATGTACCTGCTCACCCGCCTGGACGCCGACACCAGCCGCACCGAGTCGTCGGCCTACATGGTCCTGCTGGGCGTCGGCATGGGCTTCCTGATGCAGACCACCATGCTGATCGCGCAGAACAGCGTGGACCGCAAGGACCTGGGCGTCTCCAGCTCCACCGCGACGTTCGTGCGCTCCATCGGCGGCTCGTTCGGTGTGTCGCTGTTCGGCGCGGTCTTCGTCAACCGCCTCAAGGACTACATGACCGACCACATGCCGGCCGGTGCGGGCGGTGGCATGAACTTCAGCGTCGGCGAGCTGCAGCCCACCGAGCTGGACAAGCTGCCGGCGGCGGCCAAGGACCTGGTGGTGCACGCCATCGCATTCGCGACCTCGGGCCTGTTCTGGTGGGCGCTGGGCTTCGCGATCCTGGTGCCGGTCGCGGCCTGGTTCATCAAGGAGGTGCCGCTGCGCGGGCACGACGAGCCCGCCGGTGAGGGCGCCGAGGCCGAGGCGCGTCCGCTGGTCGCCATCGACTGACCCGCGCGCCGCTGCCGCGGCGGGGCTACGGATCGCTGCAGTTTCGGGGAAACTGCAGCAATCCGGGCTCGAATTCCAGCAGTTTCCCCGAAACTGCAGCAAGACCTGACACCCCCGGCGACCCGCCTGTCGCCGGGGGTGTCGCCTGCCCGGGTGGGGGCGCGCCGGGTCAGGGGCGGCGGAGCAGGCGGTCCAGCCAGGACCGGCGCGGCATCGGCAGGGCCGGTGCCCGCGAAGCCGCAGGTTGGTACGAGCGCGGCCACGCTCGCTCGCAGACCGTCCAGATGCGCGCCCGCACCGCCGGATCGACCCCGGGGGTCACGAAGGCGAGCTGGGCCACCGTCGTGCCGCCCCCGTCAGGCGAGGCGTCGAACCGGGCGGCGACCAGCTCGGCCACGTCGGCCCGGCAGTCGGGGTCCACCCACGCGGCGGTGACCATGGCGTACAGCGCCGCCTCGGCGGCCCGGTCGGCCGCGCCGAAGGCCAGTTCGACCAGCAGCCGACGCCGGGTCGAGACCGGCCACGGCTCGCCGGTGCGGTGGTGCAGCAGGCCCAGGCAGCACCACAGCTGGCGCCGCCGGGCCGCGGCGTCGCCGCCCTCGGCGGCGTGCAGCGCGGCGAGCAGGTCGTCGGCGCCCAGCCCGGACAGGCGGATCGCCAGGTCGTACCGCGACGGTGGCGGGCCCCAGCCCAGGTCCAGCAGCGCGTCGAGGTCGCGTCGGCCGCGGACCGGCAGCGCCGGTGCCCGCCCGTCCGGCGCCGGGGCACCGTCCGGCGGGGGTACGAAGCCCAGCCACGGCAGCGCCTCGCAGCACTCGTCGAGGTCCAGGTGCTCGTGGCTGACCGACGGCTGGGTCCGGGTGAAGTCGGCGAGCGCGACCAGGTGCTCGGGGTCGCCGTCGGCGAGGAAGCGCAGCCGGTGCGCGGTGTGCACGGCGCAGTCGTAGGACGGGTCGCGGCGGATCGCCGCCTCGATCAGGCGCAGGCCCTCCCCGGCCTGACCCGCCTCGGTCAGCCAGATCGCCAGGTCCGAGGTGACGGCGAGGTCGTCCGGATCGTGCCGCTGCGCGGTCCGCATCGCCGCCACGGCCGCGTCGAGCTGGCCGTCGGCGCGCAGCGCGTTGGCCCGCCACATCTCGGTGAGCTTGCCGGACTCCAGCTGGGCGCCCCGGGCGGACCAGCGCAGCGCCAGGGGCACCGCGCCCATCCGCCGGGCGACCCCGGAGGCGGCCCCGTGCAGCAGCGCCGCGCGCGGGAACGCGGCCAGGGCCCGCTCGGCCAGCGACAGGTAGGCCCGGTTGGCCGCGGCCACCGGCGCGGGCGCCGGGTCGGGCAGCGCCCCGAGCACGGTCAGCAGCAGGCCGACCAGGTGCTCCGGGTTGAGCGCGCCCGGGTCGACCGCGTGCACCCAGGCGACGTCGGCCCAGGCCCGGGACGGGTCGTGCGCGGTGGCCTGGGCCAGCAGGGACAGGGCGTCGACGACGTCGCCGCGGCGGGCCAGCACGTGCGCGTACGCCACGACCTGCCCGATGAAGGCGCGCCGGCCGGGCCGGAACAGGGCCATCCCGCCGTCGTCGTCGCGGGCGGCCAGCCGGGCGAGGAGCTCGTGCGCCTCCGGCAGGGTCGGCTCGTGCGCCAGCGCCGCGCACACGTGGTTCGCGGCGTGCTCGTAGTCCTGCTCCTCCCAGGCCAGGGCGGCGAGGGCGAGCTCGCCCAGCGCCTCCTGACGCGGGTCGTCGACGCCGTCGGACACGCGATCCTCCCCTCGATGGCAGACAGGCTAGAGCAATACGCGCCGATGTGTGAGCCTGCTCATTAGTGCGCGTAGTGTTGCCGTACCGCGTTCAATCGTGCAAGACTGCGCACGAACCGAGCGACTTGCGCGCAGGGTGGCGGATCCCGCCGCGCCGCGCGCCGATGATGGGTGTGGTGGAGATGGTGCAGCGCGGAAACGGGATGGCGACCGACATCGCGGAGCAGCCGCAGGTCATGGCCGGGCTGCTGGAGCCGGCCAGCGCCGGGGCCATCGCGCAGGTCGCCAAGGTGATCGCGCAGCGGCAGCCCAAGCACGTGGTGTTCGTCGCCCGGGGCACCTCCGACCACGCGGCCCTGTACGGGTCTTACCTGACCGAGATCCGGCTGGGCCTGCCCGCCGGGCTCGCCTCGCCGAGCGCGATCACCGTTTTCGGCGCCCGCCCCGACCTGTCGCACGCCCTGGTCATCGGGGTCTCGCAGAGCGGCGGCTCGCCCGACCTGACCGAGGTGGTCCGGGTGGCCCGCGAGTCCGGCGCGCTCACGCTCGCCGTCACCAACGCGCCCGACTCGGTGCTCGCGCAGACCGCCGAGCTGTCGGTCGACGTCGCCGCCGGGCACGAGCGCGCCGTCGCGGCCACCAAGACCTACACCGCCGAGCTGTTCGCGCTGCTCCAGCTCATCGAGGGGGTACGCAACGGCGGCGCGCTGCCCGCCGACGAGCAGGCCGCCCTGGCCGCGCTGCCGGAGCTGGCCGAGCGCACCCTGGCCGACACCACCGCCACCGAGCTGGCCGCGCGCTACCGGTTCGCCGCCCGCATGGTCACCACGGGCCGGGGCTACGCCTACCCGTCGGCGCGCGAGTCGGCGCTCAAGCTGATGGAGACGTCGTACCTGCCCGCGCTGGCCTTCTCCGGCGCGGACCTGCTGCACGGCCCGCTCGCGATGACCCAGCCCGACGTGCCGGTGCTCGCCTTCGTGGGCAACGGCCCCGGCGGGCAGGCCATGCGCGACGTGCTGGCCCGGCTCGACGAGCGCAGCGCCGACGTGGTCGCGATCGGCCCGGACCCGGTGGCCGGCGCGCACGCGCAGCTGCCGGTGCCCGCCGTGGACGAGCGCTACGCCCCGCTGCTGGAGATCCTGCCGGTGCAGCAGATGGTCATGGCGCTGGCCCTGGCCCGCGGCAACGACCCGGACGCCCCGCGCGGGCTGAAGAAGGTCACGACCACGCTGTGAGCCGTTTCCGGCTGACCGTCATCGCAGGGTGCGGGCATGAGAGGCTTCACTCGTGTCGACACTGCGTGAGCTGGTGGAGGAGCACACCTCCCTGGGGCCGGCCGATATCGATCATCTGCACCGGCTCGCCGGGGACTGGCAGCTGATCTCCGACCTGTCCTTCGCGGACCTGCTGCTGTGGGTGCCGGTGGAGAACCACCCGGCCGGGTCGCTGGCGTACCTGTGCGTCGCGCAGGTGCGCCCCACCACGGCACCCACGGCGTACCAGGACGACCAGGTCGGGCGGATCTCGCACGGGGCCGAGGTGGCCCATCTGGCGGTGGCGCGCGAGCAGGGCCGGATCTGGCGCGAGGGCGACCCCGTCTGGTACGGCGACACCCCCGCCCGCCACGAGGCGATCCCGGTGCGCCGCCGCAGCGCCGACGGCGAGGCGGGCGACGTGATGGCCGTGGTCGGCCGCGACACCAACCTGTCCACCGCCCGCACCCCGAGCCAGCTCGAACTGAACTACCTGACCACCGCCGACGACCTGGCCCAGATGATCGCCGACGGCACCTTCCCGGCGACCCGGCACGCGGGCGAGACCACCTCGGCCCCGCGCGTGGGCGACGGCCTGATCCGGCTGGACGGCAGCGGCAAGGTCACCTACGCCTCGCCCAACGCGCAGTCGGCGATCCGGCGCCTGGGCTTCTCCGCCCACCTGGTCGGCGAGGACCTGGCCGCCCTGTTCAACCGGCTGGCCGAGGACCCGCTGGAGGGCTCGGAGGCGAGCAACCGCATCCTGGGCGCGCTGCGCGGGGACGCGCCGCCGCGCAAGGAGATCGAGGCGCGGACCGCCACCGTGCTCAGCCGGGCGCTGCCGCTGATGCCCGCGGGCGTGCCGATCGGCGCGCTGGTGCTGGTGCGCGACATCACCGAGGTCAAGCGGCGGGACCGGGCGCTGATCACCAAGGACGCGACGATCCGCGAGATCCACCACCGGGTCAAGAACAACCTGCAGACGGTCGCGGCGCTGCTGCGGCTGCAGGCCCGGCGGGTCACCCTGCCCGAGGCGCGGGCCGCGCTGGAGGAGTCGGTACGCCGGGTGGCGTCGATCGCGCTGGTGCACGAGACGCTGGCGATGTCGGCCGACGAGGCGGTCGAGTTCGACGGGATCGTCGACCGGGTCGCCAACGCGGCGGCCGAGGTCGCCTCGCCGGAGTCGCCGGTACGCACCCGGCGGGACGGCACCTTCGGCGTGCTGCCCGCCGAGATCGCCACCCCGCTGGTGATGGTCCTGAACGAGCTGCTGCTCAACGCGGTCGAGCACGGGTTCGAGGCGGTCGAGGGCAGCGTGCCGACCGGCGCCGAGGTGGTGGTGCGGGTCGAGCGGGCCAAGAAGGAGCTGCACGTGGTGGTCGCCGACAACGGGCGCGGGCTGCCGGAGGACTTCGACCCGACCGCGAACAAGCGGCTCGGACTGCAGATCATCCGTACGCTCACCACCGGTGAGCTGCGGGGGAGCATCGAGCTGCGCAATCGGGAAGGCGGCGGCACCGAGGCGGTGCTGTTCGTCCCGCTGGCCAAGCGGGAGCGCTGACCTCGCGCCGGAGGTGTTCACAGCCGCTTAACGGCGGGCGCCGCCGGGGTGGGCGGTGTCCGCCCCGCGGGAGCGATCTGCGTCACGTAAGCGTCAACATGTGGGACGTTGCACGGCTGACGATTGGCACGGGGTCAGCGGCCGTGAGAGAGTTGTCGCATGAATCCCGCTGCCCACCGCCGCCTGATGGGGCTCGGGCTCACCGCCCGCCGCCACATCGACTTCGGCCGTGTGCGCAGCGCGATCTGTCCGGCCGGCTGAGGCGCCCGGTCCGTTTTCTCTTTCTCGAAACCGGGCGCGACCTCCGCGCCGAAGCATTCACATGCTTGAATCCGCGTGATCCGCGGGACGGCGCGCAGGCGCGCTCTCGCTCTATAGGATCACAGGAGGACGCTGCGATGGCAGCATCAGCAGCACCGCAGTCGCCGGCAGCCACCCCGGGCCGGGCCGCGCGCAAACCGCGTGGTGAGGGCCAGTGGGCGTTGGGCCACCGGGAACCCCTCAACCCCAACGAGCGCACGAAGAAGGACGACAACGGGCTCAACGTGCGCGCCCGCGTCGAGAACATCTACGCCCACCGCGGGTTCGCCTCGATCGACCCCGCCGACCTGCGCGGCCGGCTTCGCTGGTGGGGGCTCTACACCCAGCGCAAGCCCGGGATCGACGGCGGCCGCACCGCGGTCCTGGAGCCGCACGAGCTGGACGACGAGTACTTCATGCTCCGCGTGCGCATCGACGGCGGCCAGCTCGACCTGGCCCAGCTGCGCGCGGTCGCGAACGTGTCGATCAAGTACGGCCGCGACACCGCCGACATCACCGACCGCCAGAACGTCCAGCTGCACTGGGTGCGGATCGAGGACGTGCCCGCGATCTGGCGGGAGATCGAGGCGGTCGGCCTGTCCAGCACTGAGGCGTGCGGCGACACCCCGCGCGTGGTGATGGGCAGCCCGGTGGCGGGCATCAGCGCCGACGAGGTGCTCGACGGGACCCCGGCGATCCAGGAGATCGTCGAGAAGTACATCGGCGACCCGACGCTGTCCAATCTGCCCCGCAAGTTCAAGTCCGTGGTCTCCTGGCTGGCCGACGTGCCGTACGAGGCGAACGACATCTCGTTCCTCGGCGCCGTGCACCCCGAGCACGGCCCCGGCTTCGACCTGTGGGTCGGCGGCGGCCTGTCCACCAACCCGATGCTCGCCCAGCGCCTGGGCGCCTGGGTGCCCCTGCACGAGGTCGCCGAGGTGTACGCCGCGGTGGCGCGCCTGTTCCGCGACTACGGCTACCGGCGCCTGCGCGCCCGCGCCCGGATCAAGTTCCTGATCGCCGACTGGGGTGTGGACAAGTTCCGCCAGATCCTGGAGGACGAGTTCCTCGGCCGCAAACTCGTCGACGGCCCGGCGCCGGTCCTGCCCGAGCACGCCATCGACCACATCGGCGTGCACCGGCAGCGGGACGGGAAGTTCTACGTCGGCGTGGCCGCGGTGGCCGGTCGGGTCAGCGGCACGGTGCTGAACCAGGTCGCCGACATCGCCGAGGCGCACGGCTCGGGGCGGGTGCGGCTGACGCCGTACCAGAAGCTGCTCGTGCTCGACGTCGCCGAGGACAGGGTCGAGTCGCTGATCGCGGCGCTGGACGCGATCGGGCTGCAGGCCCGGCCGTCGAGCTTCCGGCGCGACACCATGGCCTGCACCGGCATCGAGTTCTGCAAGCTGGCCATCGTCGAGACCAAGGCGACCGCCGCGAAGACCGTGGCGCACCTGGAGAAGGTGTTCGGCCGCATCGACGGCTCGGTCTCGATCAACGTCAACGGCTGCCCGAACGCGTGCGCGCGTACCCAGGTCGGCGACATCGGGCTCAAGGGCCAGCTGGTCCCCGGCCCGGACGGCGAGATGGTCGAGGGCTTCCAGGTGCACCTGGGCGGCGCGCTGAGCATGGCGCAGGGCCAGAACCCGAACTTCGGCCGCAAGCTGCGCGGCCTCAAGACCACCGCCGACGAGCTGCCCCAGTACGCCGAGCGCCTGGTGCGCCGGTACCTCGACGGCCGCAAGGACGCGACCGAGCCGTTCGCCGAATGGGTGCTGCGCGTGGACGAGGAAGAACTTCGATGAGCGAGGGTGCTCAACGCGCGGTGCCGTACTACTGCCCGTTCTGCGGCGAGGAGCAGTTCCTGCGGCCGCACGCGGGGCCGGAGACCGACGAGGAGCCCGCGCCGAGCAGGCACGGGCAGTGGGAGTGCCGGGCCTGCCGACGGGTTTTCGCACTGAAGATGCTGGGCCTGCTGGGGAGGGAGACGCCGTGACCATCGAGGCCCGTCGCACCACCGAGGAACTGATCGAACTAGCCACCCGCGCGGGCAAGGAGCTGGAGGGCGCCCCGGCCGAGGAGATCATCGGCTGGGCCGCCGCCACCTTCGGCTCCCGCTTCGCCATCACCAGCTCGTTCGCCGACGCGGTGCTCGCGCACGTCGCGGGCCGGGTCGTGCCGGGCGTCGAGGTGGTCTTCCTGGACACCGGGCTGCACTTCGCCGAGACGCTGCGGGTGCGCGACATCGCATCGCGCAGCATCCCGGTGACGGTGCGCACGGTGCGCCCCGAGCTGACCCTGGCGGAGCAGGACGAGCAGTACGGCCCCCGGCTGTACTCGCGCGACCCCGACTCCTGCTGCTACCTGCGCAAGGTCCGCCCCCTGGAGCAGGCCCTGGCCGAGTACGACGCCTGGGGTGCCGGACTGCGCCGCGACGAGTCACCCTCCCGGGCGAACACCCCGGTGGTGCACTTCGAGCACGCCCGCGGCAAGGTCAAGGTCAATCCGCTGGCCAACTGGACCCAGGCCGACGTCGACGACTACATCGCCGCCCACGAGGTGCCCGTCAACCAGCTGCTCAACCAGGGCTACGGCTCGGTCGGCTGCTGGCCGTGCACCCGCCGGGTGGAGCCGGGCGAGGACGCGCGCGCCGGGCGCTGGGCCATGTTCGACAAGACCGAATGCGGCCTGCATGCCGCATGAGCTGCTGATCCACCCACTGGCCCCGGCGGGGGAGCGCCCCCCGCTGGTGCTGGTGGCGCACGGCTCGCGCGACCCGCGCGCCCAGGCGTCCACCCGGGCGCTGGCGCGCGGGGTCGCCGCGGCCCGCCCCGGGCTGGACGTGCGCTCGGCGTTCCTGGAGCTGGCCGAGCCGTCGCCCGCCCGGGTGCTGGCCGCGCTGCGGGACTCGGGCGCTGCGGCCCCGGTTGTGGTGCCGGTGCTGCTGACCCGGGCGTACCACGGCCGGGTGGACCTGCCCGCGCAGGTGGCGGGCTTCGACTGCGTGATCGCGGACACGCTGGGCGCGGTGTCCGAGCCGCTGCTGGCGGGGCTGGTCCGGCGGCTGCGCGAGGCGTGCCCGGAGTACGACGCCGTGGTGCTGGCCGCGGCCGGGACGAGTGTCGCCTCCGGGCGGGCCACGGTGACCGGTGTCGCGGCGGAGCTGGGCCGGCGGCTCGGGGTGCCGTGCGAGGTGGCGTACGCCAGCGCGGGCGGGCCGGGCGGCGCCGAGGCGGTCGCGGCGCTGCGCGCGGCCGGGGCGCGGCGGGTGGCCGCGGCGGCCTACTTCCTCGCGCCGGGTCGGCTGTACGACACGGTGATGTCCGATGCGCTACAGGCTGGCGCGGTGGGGGCGGCGGCACCGCTGGGCGCGGCCAGAGAGCTCGTAAGCCTTGTGCTGGCTGCTGCCAGTGCCGTGGAGCCGCAGCTCGCGCTCACGGCCGTCTGAGCGCCGTTTTCGACGATTTGCGCTCAGTGCCACTCTCCCGATACCGTGCGTGAGTTGGCCTGGGCAACGTAAAAGCCCCGGAGCAACAGCGCTCATCGGGGCTTTCTACGTTTTGGTGGTGGTGCGGTGCGGGTGTTGCGGGTTGGTGCTCAGAGGGAGTGCGCGCGGACCCGGAGGCCGCCGCGGCGCTTGACTGCACGCCGTTCCTCTTCGCTCATCCCGCCCCAGACGCCGGCGTCCTGGCCCGTCTCGAGAGCCCACTTGAGGCACTCGTCGGCGACGGAGCAACGACGGCACACCGCCTTTGCCTGCTCGACCTGAAGCAGTGCGGGGCCGGACGTCCCGATCGGGAAGAACAGCTCCGGGTCTTCGTCACGGCAGACTGAATGGTGGCGCCAGTCCATGGCGGAAACACTCCTTGTGGTGATGGCAGTGGGACTTGCTAAGGCTTGCTGAGGCTTGGTCGTACGTTGCGGTGCTTCTCTGTATGCGAACGCGCGTGAGGCGATTTGGATGCGATCCGAGTCATCACTGACCGCTACCGAAACCGGCGGCGCGTATGCGAGCAACAGGTTCAGCGCTCCGTACGCTTGTGAATGCTTTCACGAACTCCCGCGATGTCAAGGGGGGTGCTCGAAATTAGGACAGACGGGTGAGCAAGCTCACGACCGATTTGTCCGGATCACCGGGCGTGATCCCCGACCTTGATTAGCGACAGTCAGTGATCAATGTAGTACCGGCGGTTAGACGTCGCCAGTGTTTCCAGGTCGTGTCACATGTGCCCATCGACACAGATGCGCGTCGAATCCCCTGTCGGGGCGACTCTTAGCAGATTACGCGCAGGGCACCCGGTACCGAGGTGAATTTCACCTTTTCGCGCTCACCGAGATAGTCGCCGTCCAGTTGGAATGCCTGCGGGGTGTCGCAATGGACCTCGAATTCCGCCAAGTCGTGGCGGATCATCACCTTGTCGCCGTCCATGTCTGATCGATCGGCGGGATCGTCCGGCTGACGGGACAGCATCTGGGTGACCGTATGAAGGGTACTGGGCAGGTGGAGGGCCCTGAGCGCCAGCACGTCCAGTCCCGTGTCGAACGAAGCGCGGGCGCTCGCGTGGATCGGCCGCTCACCCAGGTACGTCCACGGCGCGGTGTTCTGCACGATCACGTTCGCCAGCCCGTTCTCGGCGTCCTCGCCCGGCTCCGTCAGGGTCAGCCCAGGCTTGCGGCGGCCCGAATCGAAGAAGTACTGGCCCAGCGTCGAGCGCAGATAGAGCGCCGGAGTCGAGCGGCGGCCCTTGCGGCGTGCCTGCTCCACCCGGCGCACGACGGCGGCGTCCAGCCCCAGCCCGGCGCAGAAGGTGAAGTAGCGGTCGTCGGCCCGGCCCAGGCCCACCCGGCGGGACCGGCCGGCGCGCAGCGCCGACAGGATGACGGCCGTCGCGTCCACGGGGGCGCGCGGCAGGCCCAGCGCCCGTACGAACACGTTCGTGGAGCCGCCGGGGACCACGGCCAGGGCCGGGGTCCGGTCGCCGCGCTCCGCGGCCATCAGGCCGTTCACGACCTCGTTGACCGTGCCGTCGCCGCCCAGGGCGACCACCACGTCCATGTCCTGTGTCGCCGCGTCGCGGGCCAGGTCGAACCCGTGCCCCCGGCGGCGGGTGTAGCCCATGGTCAGGTCCATCCGGCTGCGCAGCGCATCGGCGAGCACGTCCCGCGTGCGCGCGCTGGTGGTGGTGGCCTTCGGGTTCACGACGAGCAGACCTCGCATGCCCGGCAATGTACCGGGCCGCCCCACCAGCCCTTACCCCCGGTCCTCAAGACGTGACACACCGCGTCCCCCCGCCCCGGGTCGCGTCGAGCGGCGTCGTGCGGTTTCGGGAAAACTGCACGAATTCGACGCCGCATCGCCGCAATTTCGCCGAAACTGCGGCGTCGGGGTCGGGGTGTTGTGGGGGGCGGCCCTGGTGGGGCGCGTTGCGGTCGGGATGTCCCCACGCGGGGAGCGGCGTGCGCGGGAGTGCGAGGTGGGCGGGAGTGCGGTGGGGGCGGGAGTGCGAGGTGGGCGGGAGTGCGGGGTGGGTGACGGCGGCGCGCTAGGGTCTCGGGGAAGCGAAGGGGGAGCCATGTCCGACTCCGGTACCACCACGACCCGGTTGCCCGCGTCCCTGCTCGGCGCGGTCGCCCTGCTCGCGCTGCAGGCGCTGGCGGTCACCGTGGTGGCGGGCGTGCTCCTCTACGCCGACCTGACCGCCGAGGCGGCCGACATGCGGATCGCGGCGGGCGTGACGGTGTTCGCGGTGGCCATCGCGGCGTGGCTCGGCGGCGGCGCCTGGCTGCTGCTGCGGCGCAGCCCGCGGGCCCGGGGGCCGGTGCTCGCCCTGGAGCTGCTGCTGCTCGCCCCGTCGTACTTCATGATCACTGGTGGCCAGTCGACGCTGGGCTGGCTCGTGGCCGCAACCGCCGCCGGCGTCATCGCCTGTGTCCTGGCACCCGCCACCACCCGAACCCTCGGCTGGTAACCCGGCCCCGCCGCCCGCCTCCGGCATCCGCCGGTCGATCCGCCCCGACCCCGACTTCTGTTCCGCTGGGCGTGATCTTCTTTGGAAGATCGTCGGTTGCGGTCAAAAGGGGTGGCTGAACCCTGTGTTCCGACCGCGAACAGTGATCATCGTCGGAAGATCGCGATCTGCGGCCACCTCGCCGGCGAACTACCGGACGAACCCCGCCACCCACCCGTCAACCCCGAAAGTCGATCATGAAGTTGTGGCAGCGACACGCCGTCGAACAGGGCCATAAGTTCATGATCGACGGGAAGGGGTGGGGGTCAGGGGTGGGGGAGTTCGGTTACCAGGCGGATGGTGGCGCGGTCGGGGGTCTGTTCCGCCTCGACGCGTGAGGTGAGGCCGTTGAGGACCTTCCAGGCGAAGGCGGAGGGCTCGGGGAGTCTGCGGCGGGCGTCGGCGGGGGCGGAGACGACCACGCCCAGTTCGGTCTCGCCGATCTCGAAGCGGCAGTGCAGGTCGGCCCCGGGTGGGGCGATGACCAGCAGCATGGCGCAGGCCTCGTCGACGGCGATGCGCAGATCTTCGATCTTGTCGCCCGCGAAGCGCAGGCGCGCGGCGAGCCCCGCGGTCGCCGTACGCAGAATGCCGAGCCAGCCGCCGTCGGCGGGCACGGTGACCGCGACGACGTTGTCCGTGACCGGCTCCGCCGTGCTGTGCAGAATCTGACTCACCTCGCCAACCCCCCGGCGCGGAGCCTAGCTCATGGCCGGGCACCCGCGCGCGTTCCGCGTGAGCCGGAATCCGCACGCGCAGCCCGTACGCGGTCTCCCGGTGTGCCGCCGACGCTGGCCGCACACCGGGAGAAGAGACCGATCAGGCCTGCTTGGTCTCCCAGAAGATCTTGGAGATCTCCTCGATCTTGCCGAGCAGCTGCTCGGCGACGGCCGGGTCGGCCTGGCCCTTCGCGCCGCCCGCGCCGGCCAGCTTGGTGGCCTCGTTGAACAGCTGGTGCAGCTGCGGGTACTTCTCGAAGTGCGGCGCCTTGAAGTAGTCGGTCCACAGCACCCACAGGTGGTGCTTGACCAGCTCAGCGCGCTGCTCCTTGATCACCAGCGCCCGGGTGCGGAACTCGGGGTCGGTGTTGGCCTGGTACTTCTCGCAGATGGCCTTGATCGACTCGGCCTCGATCCGCGCCTGCGCCGGGTCGTACACGCCGCAGGGCAGGTCGCAGTGCGCGCTCACCACGGTGCGCGGCTTGAAGAACTGCATCAGGTCCTCCATGAGTTGCGGTAGGTCTGAACGGGACAATGATCCCCAGGTCGACCCTATACCGGCGAGGAGAACACATTGCGTTGGCCGCTGTATCCCGTAATCGTGCGCGGACCGTCCATGGCGCCCACCCTGCGCCACGACGACATGCTGCTGGTACGCCGCGGCGGGCGCGCCATCCGGCCCGGCGATGTGGTGGTCGCCCGGTTCCGTACCCGTCCTGACCTGCTGGTAGTCAAGCGGGTGGAGGCCGCGCGCGACGGCGGCTGGTGGCTGCGCGGCGACAACGACCTGGTCACCGACGACTCCCGGGCGTACGGCGTGGCCGACGCCGTCGGCCGGGTGCTGTGCCGCTACTGGCCCCGGCCCCGGCTGCTGCGAGGCAAGGGAGTGTGAAAAATCCGCCAACCGGACACCCCGGTCGTTGATCATGCATAAGACCAGGAATAAACTCCTGACCTCGGGAGAACCCCGTGAACTCCGCCGCGCCGCGTCAACGCTGACCCGTCGTTGATCTCGACCGGCCCGTGTGTTGAGACTATGGGAGTCCACCGTGGAGCATCCGGCGTTCGAACGGCACCGAGGCGGCAAGATGGTCGTCGCCAGCACCGTGCCCCTGGCCACTCGAGAAGACCTGTCCCTGGCGTACACCCCGGGTGTCGCGCTCGTCTGCGAGGCGATCGCGCAGAACCCGGCCCTGGCCTACGACTACACCTGGGTGGGGCACACCGTCGCGGTCGTCACCGACGGCTCGGCCGTGCTCGGACTGGGCAACATCGGCCCTAAGGCCGCGCTCCCCGTCATGGAGGGCAAGGCCGTCCTGTTCAAGCAGTTCGGCGGGGTCGACGCGGTGCCGGTCTGCCTGGACACGCAGGACCCCGACGAGATCGTGGCGATCGTGAAGGCGCTCGCGCCCGGCTTCGGCGGGATCAACCTGGAGGACATCTCCGCGCCGCGCTGCTTCGACATCGAGCAGCGGCTGGTGGAGGCCCTGGACATCCCGGTCTTCCACGACGACCAGCACGGCACCGCCGTGGTCGTGTTCGCCGCCCTGCGCAACGCCGCGACGCTGACCGAGCGCAAGCTCGGCGACCTGCGGGTGGTCATCTCCGGGGCCGGCGCGGCCGGGGTGGCCGTGGCGAAGATGCTGATGGCGGGCGGGGTCGACCCGGCCGCGCTGGTCGTGTGCGACTCGCGCGGCGCGATCCACCAGGGGCGGTCCGACCTGGTCGCCGGGTCGGCCAAGGCGGAGCTGGCGCAGCGTACGAACGCGGCCGGGGTGCGCGGCGACATCGCCGCCGCGCTGTCCGGTGCGGACGTGCTGATCGGCGTGTCGGGCGGGCAGATCCCGGAGGAGGCGGTCGCCGGCATGGCGCCCGGCGCCATGATCTTCGCGCTGGCCAACCCCACGCCCGAGGTCCACCCGGAGGTCGCCGCGCGGTACGCCGCGATCGTCGCCACCGGGCGCAGCGACTTTCCGAACCAGATCAACAACGTGCTCGCGTTCCCGGGCATCTTCCGGGGCGCGCTGCAGGCCCGCGCCACCCGGATCACCGAGGGCATGAAGCTCGCCGCCGCCAACGCGATCGCCGACGTGGTCGCGGCCGACCTCAGCCCCGAGGCGATCGTGCCCAGCGCACTGGACCCGCGCGTCGCCCCGGCGGTCGCCGCGGCCGTCGCCGACGCCGCCCACCGCGACGCCGTCACCCGCTGACCCACCCGCGCGGGCCGCGCGGGCGGTGGGGTCAGGCTGCAGTTTCGGGGAAAGTGCTGGAATCTTGGATCGGATTCGCGCAGTTTCCCCGAAACTGCACTCCGCGCGGCGCCTCCGCGCGATGCCCACGCGCGGTGGGGACGCGCGCGGTGGCGTGCGGCGTGGGCGCGGGGTGCGCCGGGAGGGCTGTTAGCGTCGCGGGTATGCGTGCGGTTTATGCGGAATCGATCAATGAGGATGATCCGTTGGCGGGGCTGGTCGTCGGGGAGCGGCCGGAGCCCGAGGTGCCGGAGGGGTGGACGACGGTGCGGGTGCGCGCGAGCGCGCTGAACCACCACGACCTCTGGTCGCTCAAGGGGGTCGGGCTGTCGGCGGACAAGCTGCCGATGATCCTGGGCAACGACGCGGCGGGGGTGGACGCTGACGGCAACGAGGTGGTCGTGCACGCCGTGATCGGGGACCCGGCGGCGGGCGGTGGCGACGAGACCCTGGATCCGCGCCGTACCCTGCTGTCCGAACTGCACCCGGGCACGCTGGCCGACCTGGTGGCCGTGCCGCGGCGCAACCTGGTGCCCAAGCCCGAGGGGATGAGCTGGACCGACGCGGCGTGCGTGCCGACGGCGTGGCTCACGGCGTACCGGATGCTGACGACGCGGGGGCGGGTGCGCGAGGGCGACAGCGTGCTGGTGCAGGGCGCGGGCGGCGGGGTGGCCACCGCGGCGATCGTGCTGGGCCGGGCACTGGGCGCGCGGGTGTACGCCACCAGCCGCGACGCGGCCAAGCGGGAGCAGGCGCAGGCGCTGGGCGCGTCCGCGCTGGCCACGGGTGACCGCCTGCCCGAGCGGGTGGAAGTGGTGATCGAGACGGTCGGCGCCGCGACGTTCGACCACTCGATCAAGAACACCAAGCCGGGCGGCCGGATCGTGGTGTCGGGCTCGACGTCGGGTCACCTGGCCACGGTCGACCTGCGCCGGGTGTTCTTCCTGCAGCAGGAGATCGTCGGGTCGACCATGGGCACCAGGGAGGAGCTGGCGGCGCTACTGGAGCTGCTGGCGGCTAAGAAGATCAGCCCGGTGGTCGCCGGGGTGTACGGCTTCTCGCAGGCGCGCACCGCGTTCGAGGAGCTGGCGGCGGGGCACGCCTTCGGGAAGATCGTGCTCGATCACAGCCGCTGATTCGGCCGCGCCGGGGCGGCGGTGGTGTTGGTCACGCCGCCCCACCGGTCCCGGCACACGTACGCCAGGTTGGCGTGGATCCAGTCGTCGTTGTTGTCGCGCAGCACCGGCCGGTCGCAGTGCGCGCACGGGCTGACCCTGGGGTAGGGCGAGCGCCCGTTCAGGGGCGCGGCCCCTTCCGGCCTCGGATCACCATCCGGGCGTCCGCCGCGGAGCTCGGCTCGGAACCGGCTGTCGGGTGTGTTCCCAACCCCAGCCGGCCCGGCCGGACCGGGCCGTTCGGGAATGTCAGGTCGAGTCGCCGGGCTGTAGGCAGCAGCTCGATCCTGAACAGGTACGACGCGCTCTCGGTCAGTGCCATGATCCCTCCTTCTGATCGTGTTCCGGAGCAGGGACTTACAACGGGACCATCCCGTCGACAATGTCGATGTAGTCACTACGTCAATGTAGCTGTGTCCCCATTGGACCGCAACCCCGGTTGCCTGCTCACGCACCTTTCTGGGCGCTCATTCGTGCAGTTTCGGGGAAACTGCACGAATCTTGGTCGATATTCGTGCGGTTTCCCCGGAAACAGCCCCCACTGCCGCCCTACCACCCCGCCCCGCTGGGCGCCACGTATCCGGAGAAGGTCGACATATCGGTGCGAGCCGGGGTTAATGTGAGGCTCGTACGGCTCGACGAGCCTGAGTACGGGGGTACTTCGAATGTCGCAGGAGCAGGAGAAGGACGGCGGGCTGGAGAAGCTCGAACACGAGGCCGCAGGCTTCATGAACCCGTTCAAGTGGGGCAAGAAGAAGAAGGAGGAGGCCCCGCCGCCACCCGCCGCGCAGGCGCCGCCGCCCCCGGCCGCCGCGCCCGCACCGCCGGCAGCGGCACCGCCACCGCCGACCGCGGCGGCGCCCCAGGCCCCGCCGGCGCCCGCGACACCGGCGGCAGCTCCGAAACCCGCTCCGCCGCCCGGGAAACCGGCCGCGGCGACCAAGGCCAAGCCGCAGGCGCAGCAGGAGCGCACCTACCGGGTCAAGGCCGGTGACACGCTCTGGGACATCGCCGCGAACTACTACGGCGACGGGCGGCAGTACATGAAGATCGCCAAGGCGAACAACATCGCGAATCCGAACCAGATCGACATCGGCTGGGTGCTGAAGATCCCCGACTGATGCGGCGAGGCGTTACCGGATACACGGCGGCGGGCCGATTGATTCACGGCCCGCCGCCTTAACCCGTGCGCGTGAGCAGGTCCGCGGTCTGGGTGGCGATCTCGCACTCCTCGTCGGTGGGCACGACGCAGACGGCGACCTCGGACCCGTCCGGCGAGATCAGGCGCTCGCCGCGGCCGGACGCCTCGTTGCGGGCCGGGTCCACCGCGATGCCCAGCCGCTGCAGCCCGGCCAGCACCTCGGCGCGCACCGGCGCCGCGTTCTCGCCGACCCCGGCGGTGAAGGTGACCGCGTCCACCCGGCCCAGCAGCGCGTAGTACGCCCCGACGTAGCCGGTCACCCGGGCGCAGTACACGTCGAAGGCCAGGGCGGCCCGCTCGTCGCCCTCGGCGCGGCGGCGCAGCACCTCGCGCATGTCGCCGTCGCCGCACAGGCCCTTCAGCCCGCTGCGCTTGTTGAGCAGGTCCTCGATCGCGTCGAAGCCCATCCCGGCGTGCCGGTGCAGGTGGAACACGACCGCCGGGTCGATGTTGCCGCTGCGGGTGCCCATCACCAGGCCCTCAAGTGGCGACAGGCCCATGCTGGTGGCGCTGCTCAGGCCGCCGCGCACCGCGCACGCGCTCGCACCGTTGCCCAGGTGCAGCGTGATCGTGTTGACGTCGGCGAGGTCGCGGCCGAGCAGCGCCGCGGTACGCCGGGACACGTACGCGTGCGAGGTGCCGTGGAAGCCGTACCGGGCGATGCCGTTCTCCTGCGCCACCTCGATGTCGATGGCGTAGGTCGACTGCGCCGGGCCGATGATGCGGTGGAACGCGGTGTCGAACACCGCCACCTGCGGCACGTCGGGCAGCTGCTGGCGCATCAGCTGGATGCCGAGCAGGTTGAGCGGGTTGTGCAGCGGGGCCAGCGGCACCAGCTTGGTCACCGCCTCCACCACGTGGTCGTCCAGCAGCGTCGGCGTGGTGAAGCGCAGCCCGCCGTGCACGACGCGGTGGCCGACCGCGTCCAGGCCGCTGGGGTCGATCTCGAACATCAGCTCGCGCAGCGCCTGCGCGTGGTTGGTGACGCGGTCGATCAGGCCGCCGTCGACGGAGGCGCCGTCGGCGAACAGGCCCCACTTGATCGAGGCGGAGCCGAGGTTGAGCACCAGGATCTTCACGACGCCACCTGGGACTGGATCGCGGTGATGGCCACCGTCGAGATGATGTCGCGCACGGTGGCGCCCCGGGACAGGTCGTTGACCGGCTTGCGCAGGCCCTGCATCACCGGGCCGACCGCGACCGCCCCGGCCGAGCGCTGCACCGCCTTGTACGTGTTGTTGCCCGTGTTCAGGTCCGGGAAGATCAGCACCGTGGCCCGCCCGGCCACCTCGCTGCCGGGCAGCTTGGTCGCGGCGACGCTGGGGTCGACGGCCGCGTCGTACTGGATCGGGCCCTCCACCGGCAGGTCGGGGCGCCGCTCGCGGACCAGCTTGGTCGCCAGCGCCACCTTGTCGACCTCGGCGCCGGTGCCGGAGCCGCCGGTCGAGTAGGACAGCATCGCCACCCGGGGCTCGACGCCGAACCGGGCGGCCGTCTCGGCCGACGACACCGCGATGTCGGCGAGCTGCTCCGGGGTCGGGTCGGGGTTGATCGCGCAGTCGCCGTAGACCAGCACGTGGTCGGCCAGGCACATGAAGAACACGCTCGAGGCGACCGAGACGCCCGGCTGCGTCTTGATGATCTCGAAGGCGGGGCGGATGGTGTCGGCGGTCGGGTGCACCGCGCCGGAGACCATCGCGTCGGCCCGTCCCGTGTGGACCATCATGGTGCCGAAGTAGTTCACGTTCGTCATCAGGTCGTACGCGATGTCGCGGGTCATGCCCTTGTGGGCGCGCATGCGCGCGTACTCCAGCGCGAACTCGTTGCGCCAGCGGGAGTCGGCGGGGTTGACCAGGCGGGCGTCGCCGAGATCGAGGCCGAGCTCGCGGGCCCGCTGCTCGATCTGGTCGACCGGGCCGAGCAGGGTCAGGTCGCAGACGCCGCGCCGGGTCAGCGCCTCGGCGGCACGCAGGATCCGCTCCTCGACGCCCTCGGGCAGCACCACGTGACGGCGGTCGGCGCGGGCGCGCTCGATCAGCTCGTACTCGAACATGAGCGGGGTGACGCGGTCGGGCCGGGACAGGTCCAGCCGCCCGGCCAGCTCGGCGGTGTCCACGTGCGACTCGAACAGGCCCAGCGCCGCGTCGACCTTGCGCTGGTTGTCGGCGCGCAGGCGGCCCTCCAGACCGGTCAGCGCGGCCACGGTGTCGTAGCTGTCCGAGGTGACCGTGAAGATCGGCAGCTCGACGCGGAACCGGCTGACCAGCTGGACCACTCGCGGGTCGGGCTCGATGCCCAGCGTCAGCAGCAGCCCGGCGACGGCCGCCTGGCCGCCCAGGTGCGCCGCGAACGTCGCCACGATCAGGTCGGGGCGGTCGCCCGGGGTCACCACCAGGCAGTTGTCGCGCAGGTGGTCCAGGAAGGTGGGCACCGAGGCGGCGCCCACCACGGCGCTGACCACATCGCGGGCCAGCGCGCCCGGGGTCGCCCCGTGCACCGGTGTCGCGTGCAGCGCGGCGGCCACCTCGGCCATGGTCGGGGCGGCGATGGCGGGCAGCTGCGGGATCGCGTACACCGGGACGGGCAGGCCGACCGGCGGCAGCGGCAGCACCTGCTCGGGCACCCGGTTGGCGACCACGGCCAGCACCGGCAGGTCGTTGCAGGCGTAGTAGGCGGCCCGGACCGCGTCGGTCAGCTCGACCGCGTCGTGGCCGTGGCCGTTGACCACCGGCAGCACCGAGGCACCCAGCTCACCGGCGATGCGCAGGTTCAGGCCGAGCTCATCGGGCAGCGCGGGCTCGTCCGGGCCTTCGCCGAGGGTACGGCCGAAGTCCGTGCCCACCACGATCACCGCGTCGCAGGCGCGCTCGAGCTGGTGGTAGTGCTCCAGGATCTCGCCGACGAGGTCGTCCATCCGGTGCGCGCCCAGCAGCGCCGAGGCGTGCTGGTAGCTCGGCCCGGCCGCGCCCGCGGTGCTGTAGCGGCTGCGCAGCAGCGCCACCACCGGGTCGGCCGAGTCGCCCTCCCGGGTGAGCGGGCGGAACACGCCCAACCGGCGCACCCGGCGGCTGAGCACCTCCGCCAGACCCAGCGCCACCGCCGACTTGCCACCGCCGGCGCCCACGCCGGTCACGTATACGCCACGAGCCACAACCCATACCGTACGGCCTGCCCGGCGCCGGTGAGCGGCGTACCCGCCCTGTGGAACGCGCTACTCGTCGTCCTCGTCCAGGCGCGCCAGCCAGGTGGCGAAGCGCTCGACCGGGATCTCGAACTCCGGGTTGAGGTCGATGAAGTCGCGCAGCCGCTCGGCCAGCCACTCCAGCGTGACCTGCTCGTCGCCGCGCCGCTCGACCAGCTCCTCGATCCCGCGATCGGTGAAGTACATCTGTGCCTCCGGTAAGAAAAGATCGCCGCTTCGGGTCACAGGATGCGGTTGAACCGCTTCTCGTGACCCGAAACGGCGATCATCGCCTAAAGGGTCGGCCGGTCAGGCCGGGCGCGGCAGGGCCGCTTCGAGCAGGGCGGCCTGCTCGACGTCGTGCAGCTTGGTGGAGCCCACGGCCGGGGCGGCCGCCGACGGGCGGGAGATGCGGCGCATGCGCACCCCGTCCAGGTGCTCCAGCAGGTTCAGCGCCACGAACGACCAGGCGCCCTGGTTGGCCGGCTCCTCCTGCACCCAGCAGAAGTCCTCGGCCGCCGGGTACTTGGCCAGCTCCGCCTTGACCTCCTCGACCGGCAGCGGGTACAGCTGCTCCAGCCGGATGATCGCGGTGTCGGTGATGCCCCGCTCCTGCCGCGCCTGGACCAGGTCGTAGTAGACCTTGCCCGAGCAGAACAGCACCCGCTTGACCCGCGCCGCGTCCAGCTGCGCCGTCTCGCCCAGCACCGGGGAGAAGGTGCCGGTGGTGAAGTCGGCCACCGACGACACCGCGAGGCGGTGGCGCAGCAGCGACTTGGGCGTGAACACGACCAGCGGCTTGCGCTTGGGCGACAGGGCCTGGCGGCGCAGCAGGTGGAAGTGGCTGGCCGGCGTCGACGGGATCGCGACGCGCATGTTGTCCTCGGCGGCCAGCTGCAGCCAGCGCTCGGGGCGGCCGGAGGTGTGGTCCGGGCCCTGGCCCTCGTGCCCGTGCGGCAGCAGCACGACCACGCTGGACTGCTGGCCCCACTTGACCTCGCCGGAGCTGATGAACTCGTCGATCACCGACTGGGCGCCGTTGACGAAGTCGCCGAACTGCGCCTCCCACAGCACCAGGGCGTTGGGGTTCTCGACCGAGTAGCCGTACTCGAAGCCCATCGCGGCGTACTCGCTCAGCAGCGAGTCCTGCACGTGGAAGCGGGCCTCGGGGCTGGCGACGCTGGTCACCGGCAGGAAGTCGCCGCCGGTGAGCGCGTCCACGATCGCGGCGTGGCGCTGCACGAAGGTGCCGCGGCGGCTGTCCTGGCCGGACAGGCGCACGGTCACGCCCTGCGACAGCAGGGTGCCGAAGGCCAGGATCTCGCCGAAGCCCCAGTCGATCTCGCCCTCGACCGCCATCTTGGCGCGCTTCTCCAGCAGCTGCTGGATGCGCTTGTGCGGGGTGAAGCCCTCGGGCAGCGAGGTGTGCGCCTCGCCGATGCGCCGGACCAGGTCGGCCGGGACCGCGGTGGCCACGGTCGGCTCGGGCAGCACCTCGCGGGCGCGGGTCAGCCGGCTGGACACCCCGGCGACGGCGTCGCGGGTGGCCTTGAAGACCGTCTCCAGCTGCGTCTGGTAGTCGCGCAGCGCCTCCTCGGCCTGGTCGACGGTGATGTCGCCGCGGCCGATCAGCTCCTCGGTGTAGAGCTTGCGCACCGAGCGCTTGGTGTCGATGATCTGGTACATCAGCGGGTTGGTCATCGACGGGTCGTCGCCCTCGTTGTGACCGCGGCGGCGGTAGCACACCAGGTCGATCACCACGTCCTTGTTGAACTCCTGGCGGTAGTCGAAGGCCAGGCGGGCGACGCGGACGACCGACTCGGGGTCGTCGCCGTTGACGTGGAAGATCGGCGCCTGGATCATGCGCGCGACGTCGGTGCTGTACAGCGAGGAGCGGCTGTACTCCGGGGCGGTGGTGAAGCCGACCTGGTTGTTGACGACCACGTGCACGGTGCCGCCGGTGCGGTAGCCGCGCAGCTGCGACAGGTTCAGCGTCTCGGCCACCACGCCCTGGCCGGCGAATGCCGCGTCGCCGTGGACCAGCAGCGGCAGCACGGTGTAGCCGTGCAGGCCCAGGTCGAGCCGGTCCTGCTTGGCCCGGACGATGCCCTCCAGCACCGGGTCGACCGCCTCCAGGTGCGACGGGTTGGCCGCCAGCGACACGGTGGTCGTGAAGGCGCCGTCGGGGCTGGTGAACTTGCCGGTCATGCCCAGGTGGTACTTGACGTCGCCGGAGCCCTGCGCGGTCTTCGGGTCCAGGTGGCCCTCGAACTCGCCGAAGATCTTCTCGTACGGCTTGCCGACGATGTTGGCGAGCACGTTCAGGCGGCCGCGGTGGGCCATGCCGATGACGACCTCGTCCAGGCCGCCCTCGGAGGAGGCCTGCAGCACCTCGTCCAGCAGCGGGATCAGCGACTCGCCGCCCTCCAGCGAGAACCGCTTCTGGCCGACGTACTTGGTCTGCAGGAACGTCTCGAACGCCTCGGCGGCGTTGAGCCGGCCCAGCACGTGCTTCTGCTCCTCGGGGGTGGGCTTGGTGTACTTCTGCTCCACCCGCCGCTGGATCCAGGTGCGCTCCTCCGGGTCGGTGATGTGCATGTACTCCACGCCGACGCGGCGGCAGTAGGAGTCGCGCAGCACGCCCAGGATGTCGCGCAGCTTCATGGTGTCCTTGCCGGCGAAGCCGCCGACCGGGAACGACCGGTCCAGGTCCCACAGGGTCAGCCCGTGCTCGCGGACGTCGAGGTCCGGGTGCTTGCGGATGTGGAACTCCAGCGGGTCGGTGTCGGCCATCAGGTGGCCCCGGACCCGGTAGGAGTGGATCAGCTCGATGACCCGCGCGGCCTTGTCGATCTGGCCCTCGGAGGTGTGCGCGATGTCCCGGATCCAGCGGACCGGCTCGTACGGGATGCGCAGCGCGGTGAAGATCTCGTCGTAGAAGCCGTGCTCGCCGAGCAGCAGCTCGTGCATGACCTTCAGGAACTCGCCGGACTGGGCGCCCTGGATGACCCGGTGGTCGTAGGTGCTGGTAAGCGAGATGATCTTGCTGACGGCCATGTCGGCCAGCTGGGCGTCGCTCATGCCGGAGAACGGCGCCGGGTACTCCATCGCGCCGACGCCGATGATGGCGCTCTGCCCCTGCATCAGGCGCGGGATCGAGTGGACGGTGCCGATGCCGCCCGGGTTGGTCAGCGAGATGGTGGCCCCGCCGTGGTCGTCCATGGTCAGCTCGTTCTTGCGGGCGCGCCGGACGATGTCCTCGTACGCCTGCCAGAACTGGCGGAAGTCCATCGTCTCGCAGCCCTTGATGGAGGGCACCACGAGCGTGCGGGAGCCGTCGGGCTTGGCCAGGTCGATGGCGATGCCCAGGTTCACGTGCGCGGGCACGATCATCGCGGGCTTGCCGTTGCTCTCGCCGAAGTGGTTGTTCATCTCCGGGTGGATGGCCAGCGCCCGGACCAGGGCGTACCCGATGAGGTGGGTGAAGCTGACCTTCCCGCCGCGACCGCGCTGCAGGTGGTTGTTGACCACGATGCGGTTGTCCGACAGCAGCTTGGCCGGGACGGCGCGCACGCTGGTCGCGGTCGGCACCTCCAGCGAGGCGCCCATGTTCTCGACGATCTTGGCGGCGATGCCGCGCAGCGGCACCACCGTGTTCCCGGCGGGCTCGGCCGGGGCGGCGGCCTTCGGGGCGGCGGCCTTCTCGGCCGGCTTGGCCTGCACCGGCGCGGGCTGGGCGGGGGCCGGGGCGGCGGGCTGCGCGGCGGCCGGCGCGGACTGGGCGGGCGCGGCGGCCTGCGCGGGCGCGGCCTTGGGCTTCGCGCTGGCGGGGGCGGCACCGTCGGCCGGCTTGTAGTCGGCGAAGAAGTCGTGCCAGGCGGGATCGACGCTGGTGGGATCGGCGAGGTACCGCTGGTACATCTCCTCCACGATCCACTCGTTCGGGCCGAAGCTCGCGAGCGGGTTGTCCTGCACTGAGCGGCCGCTCGGGCCGGCGCCCGAGCTCTGCTGGGTCGACACGGGTACTTTCGCCTCTTCCGCATGTCTTTAACGAGTACTCAGAAAACCGCGTCCCAGGCTACGCGCCCCCGTACGTCCGGGCACGGGCGGCAGGCCTCCGTGTCGCATGACACAGTCCCGACAGGTGGATTCCTGGGTGGAAGTCGGTGGATGTGTGCTACGCCACCGCGATCCAGGTCGCCTCGGCACGGGCGAGCAGGCCGCCGTCCGGGCCGTACAGCGAGGTCCGCACCAGCGCCTTGCGCCCCTCGCGGCGTACCAGGCGGCCCACCACGACGCACTCGTCGTCGGGTTCGGGCATGGCGTCGACGATGGCCGCGATCCGGCCCAGCACGAACGGGTGCTCGCCGGACAGGACCGTCCAGCCGCCGGGGCAATCCAGCGCCGCCCACAGCACCGGCAGGGACACCTGCGGCGGCACCGTGAACGTCGCCGCGGTGCGGCCGTCCGGCAGCGGGCCCGGGAAGATCCGCAGCCCGTCCGGCCGCTGCGGGCTGCACACGTAGCAGGTGGGGAAGGGGTGGCTGAGGTGGCCGGGGTAGCGGCCGCTCGCGGCGAGCGCCTCGGTGCGGCTCACCGGGGGCACCGGCTCGATCTCGGCGGTACGGGTCGTCGCCGTCGCCACCAGCAGCCCGCCGTCCCATACTGCCCAGCCGCCGTCGCCCTGGTCCACCACGGCCAGCGGCACGCCCACCGGCGGCGGCTGCCGCAGCGTCACCTCGACCGTCCCGGCCCCGGCGTCCACCGCCCCGGCCACGAGTCCGCTGGTCCAGCCGCCGTTGCCGGTGGCAGGCGGCCCGGTGCGATCGGCGTCGATCACGATGTGCTCGGTCATGCCGTTAAGCCTTTCACTCTTCACGTGCCGGTCACCCATCGCGGGTACAGGCTTTATCCAGCACTTCTACACAGTGAACATGACGCAGATGTTGTTGACCGCGGCCCCTACGGGCTACTCCGCGCTGATCGCGGGAGACGCGGCGACGGTGGAGGCGGCCCAGCGGCTGCGCTACCGCGTGTTCGCCGAGGAGATGGGTGCCCAGCTCGACCCGAGCGGGCTCGACGTCGACGAGTTCGACGCCTACTGCGACCACCTGGTGGTGCGCGAGGACCGCACCGGCGAGGTCGTCGGGACGTACCGGCTGCTGCCGCCGCAGCGGGCGATCTGGCTGGGCCGCCGCTACGGCGACAGCGAGTTCGACCTGACCTCGCTGCTGGTCCTGCGCGACCAGCTGGTCGAGGCGGGCCGCTCGTGCGTGCACCCCGACCACCGCACCGGTGCCGTGATCAACCTGATGTGGGCGGGCATCGCCAAGTACCTCGACCGGATGGGCTTCCGCTGGCTGTCCGGCTGCGCGTCGGTGCCGCTGGCCGACGGCGGCGTACAGGCCTCGCAGGTGTGGGACTACGTCTCGCGCAAGCACCTGTCCCCGCCGCAGCTGCGGGTGCGCCCGCTGCTGCCGTGGACCCCGCAGGCCGTCGAGAAGCCGGCGACCGCCGCGGCGGCCCCGTCGCTGCTGCGCGGCTACCTGCGACTGGGCGCCTGGGTGGCGGGCGAGCCCGCCTACGACCCGGCGTTCGGCGTGGCCGACTTCTACGTCCTGCTGGGCGTGGACCGGGTCGACCCGCGCTACATGAAGCACTTCCTGGCGTAGGCCGCCGTGTCGGTTTCACTGGCGAGCCCGGCCGGTCCCCGCTTTCCGGGCCGGGCTCGGACCGTACCCCCGCAGGTCCTCGACGATCTGTGGCGGCCCGCCGCGGCCTGCGGGCCGCAGTGCCGCGGCGTGCCGCAGTCCCGCGCCGGCCTGCTCCGCCGGGCGGCGCGGACGTCGGCCGCGACGGTCGTGCTGCTGGTCGGGGTGGTGCTGCCGTGGCGGGCCGACCTGCTGGCCCGCGCGCTGCTGCGCGCGCTGGGCGTGCGGCTGCGGGTCGAGGGGCCGCCGATCGCGCCGGGCGCGCTGCTGGTGGGCAACCACGTCTCCTGGCTCGACATCGTGGTGGCGGTGGCGCTGAGCGGGCGGGTACGGGGGCTGCGCATGGTGGCCAAGGCCGAGGTGGCCGCCTGGCCGGTGATCGGCCGGATCGCCCGCCGCCAGCGGACGATCTTCGTGGACCGGGCCCGGCCCCGGCGGCTGCCGCTGACCGTGGCCGAGGCCGCCGCCGCGCTGCGGGCAGGCGACACGGTCCAGGTCTTCCCGGAGGGTACGACCACCTGCGGCTCGCACCAGGTCCGCTGGCGCAGCGCCTTCTTTCAGGCCGCCCTGGACGCCGGCGCGCCGGTGCAGCCGTTCACGCTGCACTACGACCACCCGGCCGCCTCGTTCATCGGCGAGGACACCCTGGTCGAGTCGCTGCGCCGGGTGCTGGCGGCCCGGTCGCTGCGGGTGACCGTCACGACCGCCCCGCCCCAGCCCGCGTTCTTCTCCCGCCGCTCTACTGCTGCGGCATCGGCTCTGCGGCCTTAATCGGCGTCACGCTCCGCGTTCGCTCCGCATGACGCCGAGCGGCCTGCAACCGCCGATGCCTGGGTTCGAGCGGACCGTGACGCGGTTCTCAGGAAGCGTTCAGGGATTGCACAGCGGAGGGAGAGGGTTCGGGCGCAGGATGGGGTAATGCCGGAGGCGAACCTGCTGGTGGTCGAGGACGACCCCAACATCCTGGAGCTGCTGTCCGCGAGCCTGAGGTTCGCGGGGTTCGACGTCAAGGCGGTCGGCGACGGCGCGACCGCCCTCGACGCGGCCGCCAAGAACCGACCAGACCTGGTCGTGCTCGACGTGATGCTGCCCGACCTCGACGGGTTCGAGGTGATCAAGCAGCTGCGCGCCGACCGCGGCCGGGTGCCCGTGGTGTTCCTGACCGCCCGCGACGCCACCGACGACAAGATCCGCGGGCTGACCCTGGGCGGCGACGACTACGTCACCAAGCCGTTCAGCCTGGAGGAGCTGACCGCGCGCATCCGCGCGGTGCTGCGCCGCACCAACGGTGAGGACACCGAGTCGCCCAAGCTCGTCTTCGCCGACCTGGAGCTGGACGAGGAGACGCACGAGGTGCGCCGCGCCGGCAACCTGGTGCAGCTGTCGCCGACCGAGTTCAAGCTGCTGCGCTACCTGATGCTGAACCCGAACCGGGTGCTGTCCAAGGCGCAGATCCTCGACCACGTGTGGAACTACGACTTCCGGGGCGACGACAACATCGTCGAGTCGTACATCTCGTACCTGCGCCGCAAGATCGACAACGTCTCGCCGCGCCTGATCCAGACGCTGCGCGGAGTGGGATACGTGCTGCGCAAGCCGACGTCGTGAAGCCGTTCGCGCTGATCGCGCGGTGGCGCACCCACCAGCCGCTGCGGGTGCGGCTGGTGGCGCAGACCATGCTGCTGCTGGTGCTGGCCATCGTGCTCATCGGCGTGGCCAGCCACGTGGCGATGCGCCGCTACCTGACCGGCAAGATGGACGACGACCTCGTGGCCGCGGCCGGCCAGGTCCAGCAGTCGGTGACCAACGACAGCGGCGTGCGGAACCATGTCGTGCTGCTGCCCAGCGAGTTCCTGGTCGCCATGCCCCGGGATCTGGTGGTCGAGCCCAGCGACAAGCCGTGGACGGTCATCCGCACCCAGTTCATGTCGGAGCTGGACGAGCCGCAGCTGCCCGCCAAGCCCAGTGACCTGCGCGACAAGGTCGGCCAGTTCATGACGGTCAAGGCGGTCGACGGCGCGCCCACCTGGCGGCTGCGGGTCGAGTCGCTGCCCGGCAACCACGTCTTCGTGGTGGGGGAGCAGACCAGGGCGATCGACGACGCGCTGCAGAAGCTGCTGTGGATCAACATCTACGGCGGGGCGGCCGTGCTCATCCTCGCCGCGATGATCGGCACCGAGCTGGTCCGCCGCAGCCTGCGCCCGCTCAGCGCGATCGAGAAGACCGCCGGTGCGATCGCGGGCGGCGACCTCACCCGGCGCGTACCCGATCCGGAGCAGGGCGAGCCCGTCGCGCGTACCGAGGTGGGCTCGCTGGCCAGATCGCTCAACTCGATGCTGGCCCAGATCGAGACCGCGTTCACCGCCCGCGCCGCCTCGGAGACCTCGGCCCGCGCGGCCGAGTCCGCCGCCCGCGACGCGGCCGTGGCCGCGCAGGTGTCGGAGAACCGGGCCCGCCGCTCGGAGGAGAAGATGCGCCGGTTCGTCGCCGACGCCTCGCACGAGCTGCGCACCCCGCTGACCACCATCCGCGGCTTCGCCGAGCTGTACCGGCAGGGCGCGGCGCGCGCGCCGGAGGAGACGGCGGCGCTGGTCAAGCGGATCGAGGACGAGGCCCAGCGGATGGGCCTGCTCGTCGAGGACCTGCTGCTGCTGGCCCGGATGGACCAGGAGCGCCCGCTGCGCCCCACGCCGGTGGAGCTGCGCGTGCTCGCGGTCGAGGCGGTGCAGGGCGCCCGCGCGATGGACCCCCACCGCCCGATCGGCCTGGTCGTCACCCCGGACTCGGGCGAGCTGCTGGTGCTCGGCGACGACGCCCGGCTGCGCCAGGTGCTCGGCAACCTCACCAGCAACGCCCTGGCGCACACGCCACCCGGCACGCCGGTCGAGTTGCGGCTGGGCCGCGACGGCGAGCAGGCTGTGATCGAGGTGGCCGACGAGGGCCCCGGCCTCAGCGAAGACCAGCGGGAGCGGGTCTTCGAGCGGTTCTACCGGGCCGACGCGGCGCGTACCAGGCGCGGCGACGGGCACGTGAGCACCGGCCTCGGGCTGGCCATCGTGGCCGCGCTGGTGGCGGCGCACCACGGCACGGTCGAGGTCGACAGCGAACCGGGCAAGGGCGCGGTGTTCCGGGTACGCCTGCCGCTGGTGGACCTCGTCGACGAGCTCGATGAGCACGAGCCCGGCCCGCTGGCCGCGAATTCCGGCGCTGACCGCGCGCAGACCTGACGACTCACAGAAAAGTTCCAGACCGATCCCAGAACGAACGCAGCGACACAGGGAAGACTAGGACCATGAGCGAGATCGACAAGCCCCCGTACGGTGCGCAGCCTCCGGCCGAGGGCAACCAAGCAGCGCATCCGGACCCGGCTCAGGGCGCGGCCCCGCAGGCCGCCCACGATCCCGCGCCGGCGGTGTGGTCGCCTCCGTCCGACACCCCCTCCTCCCCGGTGTCGGCCGCACCGGCCGGGCCCGAGGCGGGACAGCCCGCGTCGGGCCCGGCCGCAGACCTGCCCACGGCCCAGCAGCCCGCCGTCCCCCCGGTGCCGGGCCACGTGCCCCAGCACGCGGCCGGCCAACCGCAGTACCCCGGCTACCCGGCCGGCGGCTACCAGACCTACCCGCAGGCGGGCGGGTACCCCCACAGCGGCGGCTACCCGCAGGCGGGCGGCTACCCGACCGGGGGCTACCCGACGGCCCAGCACGCGTACGGCACGCCGACCGGCGCCACCTGGACCCCGCCCGGCAGCCAGCAGCAGCAGAAGGGCAGCGGGCTCGGCGGCACCATCGCCAAGATCGCGATCGGCTCGGTCGCCGCGGTCGTGCTCGCCGTCGGCTCCGGCATCGCCGGCGCGGTGATCGCCACCCGGTACGCCGACGACGGCAAGATCACCGTGTCCACCGGCTCCACCGCCGCCGCACCGGTCATCGACCGCGGCTCGCTGTCGGCCGTGGCCGCCGCCCTCTCGCCCAGCGTGGTCAACATCTCCACCGGCTCCGGCGAGGGCTCCGGCATCGTGCTCACCGAGGACGGCTACATCGTCACCAACAACCACGTGGTGGCCGGTGCGGCCGGACGCGAGGTCACGGTGACCCTGGCCGACGGCAAGAAGGTCAAGGCCACCATCGTCGGCACCGACCCGCGTACCGACCTGGGCGTGGTCAAGGCCGAGGCCAAGGGGCTGAAGTTCGCCACGTTCGGCAACAGCGACCAGGTCGCCGTCGGCGACACCGTGCTGGCCATCGGCAGCCCGCTCGGCCTGCAGGGCTCGGTCACCGCCGGCATCATCAGCGCCCGCGACCGCACCATCTCCGTCGGCGAAAACCGGGGCACCTCGCTGTCCGGCCTGCTGCAGACCGACGCGCCGATCAACCCGGGCAACTCCGGTGGCGCCCTGGTCAACACCAAGGGCGAGATCGTCGGCATCAACACCGCCATCGCCACCAACGGCAGCGGCGACGGCAACATCGGCGTCGGCTTCGCGATCCCCAGCAACAAGGCCAAGTCCGTGGCCGAGCAGATCATGAACGGCAAGCCGGTGAGCCACCCGTACCTGGGCGTCTCCGTGACCGCGGCCGACACCGGCGGCGCGTCCGTCGGCTCGGTGAGCGAGAACAGCCCGGCGGCCAAGGCCGGGCTGCAGAAGGGCGACGTCATCACCAAGTTCGCCGGGCGCATCATCAACGACTCGGACGACCTCGTGTCGGCTGTCCAATCGGGCACCGTCGGCCAGCAGGTGACCGTCGAGTTCACCCGAAACGGTGAGGCGAAGACGGCAACGGTGACGCTGGGCGAAGCGTCCTAACAGCAGCACAAGACCTGTGCCTCCTCCCCACAAGGACGGCGGGCGAGCAAGGACCATCGGGGTTGGTCCAGCTCGCCCGCCGTTCGCCTGCGGGGGACGGGGCCGGCCGCCCGGCTACTTGACGGGGGTCGCGCCCGCGCCGTAGAAACCGGCGGTGCGCGTGTCTGAGATCCCCCTGCCTCCTGCCGTGGCGGCCCGCCCCCGGGACCAGCGGGGCTATCCGGTGCCCGCGATCACGCCGTGGCAGGGTGACCAGCCCCGGTTCGCGGCCACGGGCATCGCCCGCACCTACATCTGCGCCGTGGAACGACGCTGCTCCATCTGCGGGCTGACCATGGCGGCCGGTCCGGTGTGGCGGGTCGTCGCCGGACCCGAGGCCGACGCGATCGCCGCGGGGCTGGCCGGGCCGGGCGCGTACGCCAACGCGGCCGCCACCGCCGAGGCGCCGGGGCACCGCGCCTGCATGCTGTACGCGGCCGTGGCCTGCCCGTACCTCGCCCATCCGACCGCGCGCCGGGGGCAGGACGCGGTGACGCCGACGCTGGCCGCGCACCGGGGCGACCGCGGCGGCGGCGGGGCGGTCGCCGGCTTCGCCGCGTACCGGTTCCGGATCCAGCAGGGCACGGTGCTGTTCCGCTTCACCGAACCCGCCGAGCTCCTCGCCCACACCGCCGGTACGGAGCAGCTGGACCGACTCGTCGCCGCGATCGCCGCCGAGCCGCCCCCGCCCGGCCCGGGACCGGGCTATCTGGACGATGACGAGGCGGCGGCCGAACGCAGGTGCACCGAGTTGCTCTCCCGCCAGGACGCCGTGACCTGACCCGTCCACTTCGGTCGCCCGCGGCCCTTGCGCCCTCCCCTATGCTTCGGCCCGGCAGATCGACAGGGGGAGGAAGCTCATGCGTGCCTTGGTGATGCGAGACCGGGCGGTTCGGGCCGCGGTGATCGCGGCGTCATTGGCGGTGGTGGCGGGGTGCGGGCCGAAGGACTCGCCCGGGGCCGCGCCGGACCCGAGCGCGGCACCGGCCGCGCCGGCGGTCAAGGAGGGGTCGCTGCTGGTCTCGGACGGCAGCGAGACGGTGCGCATCGACGGCAGGCCGGTCGAGTTCCCGACCGCGGTGACCGAGGCGGCCTGGTCGCCTGACGGCAGCCGGGTGGCGTTCGTGGACGGCGACGGCGACGTCGCCACGGCGCGGCCGGACGGCACCGGCCTGAAGAAGCTGACCACGGCCAGGGCGGGCGTGAAACGCAGCCGTCCCGCATGGAAGGAGGGCGGCGTCGAGATCGCCTTCACCGAGACGTCGGGTGGCAAGGACCGCCTCGTCAGCGTCTTCGGCAACGGCGGCCTGCAGTACGACCAGCAGCGCGAGCAGCCGACCAGCCTCTCCCCGGACGCCGCGGAGACCGGCAACTCGGCGCTGACCGCCAGCCCAGGCGGCGACCACGCGATCGACCTCGCCTACCAGCACCGGGGCGCCAAGGGCGGCGAGGTCTGGGTGGTGGACCTCTACCAGCGCGAGCCGTTCGGCATGAAGCTGGCCGACGGCACCGAGCCGGCGATCTCGCCGGACGGCCTGCACGTGGCCTTCGTCGCCGCCAACGGCGAGGTCTCCGTCATCGAGGTCAAGGACAAGGCCAAGCCCGCGCAGATCACCTTCGGCGCGGCCAAGCCCTCGCACCTGACCTGGACGCCGGACGGCAGGAACGTCGCGTACCAGACCCCGTCCGGGGTGGAGTCGGTCGCGGCCCAGGTGCCCAAGGGCGCGAAGGAGAACCCCGCGACGGAGCTGTCGCCGATCACCGGCGTGCCCACGTTTCTGGGCCGGGCGACCGACCGGGTGACGCGCCTGTCCGGCGCCGATCCGGTCGGCACCGCGCTGGCCGCGTCGCAGCTCGCCTGGCCGACCAAGACCAGGCCTTTCGTGCTGTGCGAGTGCGCGGACGTGATGGATCTGGTGATCGCGCCCGCCGACCGGCCCGAGCTGGCCCTGACGGCGGCCCGGATGGCCACCGGAGGGCGCTCCGGCTTCCTGCTGACCGGCGGTGCGGAGCTGGACGCCAAGGTCGAGGCCGAGATCAAGCGGATCTTCGGCGCGATCGACCCGAAGGTCGGCGGCAGCCCGTCCGCGCACGTCGTCGGGGACAGGTCGGTGCTCTCCGACAAGGTGCTGAACCGGCTCAAGGCGCTCGGCTTCACGGTGGACCGGGTGCCCGGCGCGGACCGGTTCGCCCTCGCCGCGTCCCCGGCGCTGGCGGGCGAGCCCCAGGGGGCCTCGGAGGTCGTGCTGGTCTCGGTGACCGACCCGACCTCGCTGGGGGCGGCGTACGCCGGGGAGTACTACGGCGCGAGGGTGCTGCTCACCGACGGGGGCAAGATGCCCGTGCCGACCGCGGCGTTCCTGGCGCAGCTGGGCCCCGACGCGAAGGTGGTGGCGGCGGGCACGGCGGCCGACGCCCTGGCCGCGTGGCCGGCCCGGCCGAAGAAGCTGAAGGCGACCGAGCTGCGCGGCGCCGACGACGCCGCCACGGCCGTGCTGCTGCTCGACCGGTACGCCGGTTTCGCGGCCCGGCCGATCCTCGTCTCCAGCGCCGACCCGGTCGGGTTCGCCGTCGCGGCGGGCCAGTCGCAGGCCCGGCCGGTGCTGGCGATCGACCCTGCGGCGCTGCCCCCGGCGCTGGCGGACTGGCTGGCGCTGTCGTCGGCCGGGATCGACGAGGTCTGGGTGCTGGACGGCGCCGGGAGGTTCCCGACCGGGGTGCTGGACACCGTGGGCGCCCGGATCAGCGGCCCGCTGGGCCTGGCCGCCAAGTCCTGAGCTGATACGGAACTGCCCGCCCCGGGGAGGCGGCCCCGGGGCGGGCAGAGTACTGCGGAGGGCGGGTCAGTTCAGCGCGGGCTCCGCGTCGTTGGCGGCGTGGCGCGGCCCGGCGACCGGCGCCGCGGGCTGCTCGACGTCGACGGCGACCGGCCGCGCGCCCTTGCTCCGGCGGTTGCGCATCCGCTGCTTGAAGCCCTCGATCAGCGAGTAGCCGACCGGCACCAGCACCAGGGTGAGCAGCGTCGAGCTGACCAGGCCGCCGATGACCACGACCGCGAGCGGCTGCGAGATGAACGCCGACGACTCGGTGAGCCCCAGCGACATCGGCAGCAGCGCGAAGATGGTCGCCGCGGCGGTCATCAGGATCGGCCGCAGGCGGCGCCGGCCGCCCTCGATGATCGAGTCGCGGATCGACATGCCCTGCTCGCGGTACTGGTTGATCAGGTCGAGCAGCACGATCGCGTTGGTGACCACGATGCCGACCAGCATCAGCATGCCGATCATGGCGGCCAGGCCCAGCGGCTGGCCGGTCGCCAGCAGCGCGAGCAGCGCACCGGTCGCCGCGAACGGGATCGACACCAGCAGGACCATCGGCTGGGCCAGGCCCCGGAAGGTACCGATCATCACGATGAAGACCAGTGCGACCGCGACACCCATGGCCAGGAACAGGTCGCCCATGGCCGACTGCTGGCTCTCCAGCACGCCACCGATCTTGTAGGTGGCGCCCTCCGGCAGGTCGAGCGACTTGAGCTTCTCGTCCAGGTTCTTGCTGAGCGTGCCCAGCGCCTCGGCGGTGGGGGCGCCGGTCACCTTCGCGGTGCGGACCTGCTCCACGCGGTTGATCTGGCTCGGGCCGGCGACCGTGGTCACGTCGGCGACGTCGTCCAGGCGCAGCCCGCCGGCGATCGGCAGCGCGCGCAGCGCGGCCAGGTCGACCGGGGCGGCGCCGGTACGCAGGATCACCGGCTGCTCGATGCCGTTGATGACCGCGCGGGTCACCGTCGTACCGCGGAAGGCCTGGTTGACGAGCTGGCCGACGGCGGCGTCGGTGAGCCCGACCCGCGCGGCGGCCGGCCGGTCGAGGGCGACCTGCACCTGCGGGGTGCTGGCCGACAGGTCGCTCTCGACGTCGGTGAGCCCGTCGACCTGCGTCAGCGCGTCCTTGACCTGCTGGGCCGCCTGGCGCAGCGTGGCGTCGTCGGCCGCGTTGACCGACACCTCGACGTTGGACGAGCCGAGGCCGCCCTGCACCGCGCCGACCACGACCTCGCCGACGGCCGTGTCGTCCAGCGCGTCGATCCTGTCGCGCAGGGTCTCGGTGAGCTTGGCCTGGTCGACCTCGGCCTCCGAGGTGACCTGGAACCGGGCCTTGGTGGTGTCGGGGGCGCCGCCGCCGAACATGTTGCCGCCGCCGCCGACGGTCACCTGGTACGACTTCACGCCCTCGGTGCTGCTGAGGACCTCCTCGACTCGCTTGGCCGCCGCGTCGGTGGTGGCCAGGTCGGTGCCGGTGGGCAGCTGCTGGGTGATCGAGAACGAGTTGCCCGAGCTGCCGATGAAGCTGGTCTCGATGCGGCTGGCCAGTCCGACCGTGCCGAAGAAGATGACCGCCGCGACGACCAGGGTGATCGCGCGGTGGCCCAGCGACCAGCGCAGCACCGGGACGTACACCCGCTGCAGCGGGCTGCGCAGCTCCTTGGCCTCGGCCTTCTCCCGGATCTCGGCCAGCTCCTCGGCGGTGCCCTGCGGCGACTTGAGGAACCAGTACGCCAGCACCGGCACGATGGTCAGCGACACCAGCAGCGAGGCGAGCAGCGCCGCGGTGACGGTCAGGCCGAACGGGCCGAACAGCTGCCCCACGAACCCGCCGACCAGCGCCACGGGCAGGAACACCGCGACCGTGGTCAGGGTCGAGGCGGTGACCGCGCCGGAGACCTCCTTCACCGCGGTGAGGATGGCCTCCTTCTTCGGCTCGCCGTACTCCAGGTGGCGCTTGATGTTCTCCAGGACCACGATCGAGTCGTCGACGACGCGGCCGATGGCGATCGTCAGACCGCCCAGGGTGAACAGGTTGAGCGAGTAGTCGCCGGTCCACAGCGCGATCAGCGCGATGACCACGCTGACCGGGATCGAGACCGCGGTGACCAGGGTCGAGCGGACCGACAGCAGGAAGACCAGGATCACCAGTACGGCGAAGGCCAGGCCCAGCGCGCCCTCGGTAGTGAGGCTGCTGACCGAGCGCTCGACCTCGGGCGCCTGGTCGAACACGACCTGCAGCGCGCCGCCGGTGCCGAGCTGCGCGGCGAGCTCGGGCAGCTTGTCGTTGACCGCGTGCGAGATCTCGACGGCGTTCGCGCCGGGCTTGGCGGTGACGCCGACGCCCAGGCTGGGCTTGCCGTTGGTGCGGGTCAGCTGGGTGGCCGCGGCCGGCGCCGAGGCCAGCGTGGCGACGTCCTTGAGCTGCGTCAGCGGCTTGGGCGCGGTGCCCGGGGCCGGTGCGGCCGGACGCGCGGCGCCCGCGGCCGGGGTCAGGTAGAGGTCGCCGAGCTGGGCCAGCGTGGTGAAGCGGCCGCCGACGGCCACGGAGTAGGTGAGGCCGCCGTCGGCGATCACGCCGCCGGGCATGCTGACGCCGTTGGCGGTGAGCGCGGTGATGACGGCCTGGGCCGAGAGGCCGCGCGCGGCCAGCTTGGCCGGGTCGAGGTCGATGGTGACCTGCGGGTCGCGGGCGCCGGACAGCGTCGCCTCGCGTACGCCCTCGAGGTTGTTCAGGGCCGGCAGCACCACGGCCCGCAGCCGTCGCGCCAGCTCCTGGTCGTCGCCGCCCGCGCCGCTGGCGGCGAGCTGGACCACCGGGAAGTCGTCGGTCGAGCCCGCGAAGACGGTCGGGTCGACGTTGGCCGGCAGGCGGCTGTCGATGCGGCTGAGCGCCTGCTGGATGTCGCCCTCGACCTTGTCCACGTCGACGCCGAAGTCGAAGGTGATGGCGACGGTCGCCGAGCCGTTGCGCGACACCGAGGTGATGCCGGTGGCCCCGTCGACGCCCGCGACCGCCTGCTCGATCGGGATGGTGACCTGGCTTTCGACGATCTCCGGGGTGGCGCCGGGGTACGCGGCGAGCACCGAGACGTTCGGGAACTGGATGTCCGGGAACATCTGCTGGCGCAGCTGCGGTAGCACGTACGCGCCGACACCGAGGATCGCCACGGTGATCAGGGCTACGAGACCGCGACTGGCGAGGCTCAGCCTGGTCAGGAACGACATCTCTTCGACTCCAGGGGGAGGGTGCAGCGGTGAGCGGGGGCGGGCGGCCCAGGGAGGGTCGTCCGAGTTCAGCCGCAGTCAACCAGGTCTACTCGCACGAACCCTGAACCGAAGCTGAAAGCCAACCGAAAGCCCCGAGTGCTCTCCGTCACGCCCCGCCCGCCCGTTCAAGATCCAGGTCAAGTCGCCCGGCGACTGTGGGTAACAAGCGCCCAAGATACGCCCAACCACCTGGCAACTCGGGACGTCTTGCGCAGATCGGGCGGTGACTTTCAGCATTTATTCGGGTCGCGTGCAGGCAACCGCGGGGACAGGTCGGGCACACTGGCGCGACAACCGAGGACGGGAGCGCGGCATGAAGCCGGAGCAGGGGGAGCAGCGCAGGCTGCTCGTGGTCGACGACGAGCCGACGATCGTGTCGCTGCTCTCGGCCAGCCTGCGGTTCGTCGGCTTCGACGTGCGCACCGCCGCCACCGGCGCCCAGGCGCTCGCGGTGGCCGCCGAGTTCAAACCCGAGCTGCTCGTCCTCGACGTGATGCTGCCCGACTGCGACGGCTTCGAGGTGGTACGGCGGCTGCGCGCCTCCGGCGCCCACGTGCCCGTGCTGTTCCTGACCGCCCGCGACGGCGTCCAGGACAAGATCACCGGGTTGACCGTCGGCGGCGACGACTACGTGACCAAGCCGTTCAGCCTGGAGGAGGTCGTCGCCCGCATCCGCGCCGTGCTGCGCCGCACCTACGCCGGGGCGGCCCTGCCCAGCGACGACTCCACCCTGCGCTTCGCCGACCTGGAGCTGGACGAGGAGACGCACGACGTACGGCGGGCGGGCAAGCTGGTCCGGCTCAGCCCGACCGAGTTCAAGCTGCTGCACTACCTGCTCGCCAACGCCGACCGGGTGGTCAGCAAGGCGCAGATCCTCGACCACGTGTGGCGCTACGACTTCGGCGGCGACGCGCGGATCGTGGAGTCGTACATCTCGCTGCTGCGCCGCAAGGTCGACACCGTCGACCCGCCGCTGATCCACACCCTGCGCGGCTTCGGCTACTCGCTGCGACTGCCCCGCTCGTGAAGCTGGTCGCCGCCCTGAAGCGCCCCAAGCGCTGGTCGCTGCGGTCGCGGCTGCTGGCCGGGGTGCTGGCGCTGGTCGCCGCGGGCTTCGTCGTCGCCGACTTCACCAGCGTCGCGCTGCTGCGCATGTACCTCATCGACCGGGTGAACGAGCAGCTCTACCTCACCGGCCAGGCCATGTCGCAGACCGAGCCCGCCGAGGTCAGCGACGAGGAGTTCGCCCGGCTGTCCAACTCCAAGGGCAAAGCCCTGTTCGACGCGTACGTCCTGTCGTTTCGTGACAACGACGGCGGCGAGGTCAAGGGGCTGAAGGGGCCCGGCCAGCGCGGTGCCCCCGAGCTGCCGGTGCTCGACCGCGCCGGAGTCGCGGCACACGCGGACAAGCCGTTCTTCGCCCGCAACATCGCCGAGAACCACCACCCCGGCTACCAGGTGCTGGTCACCGAGCGTACCGACGGCCAGGGCAGCGTCGTCATCGCGTACGACCTGACCGGCGTCGCCCGGACCATGGGCCGCCTCGGCGGCATCGAGATCGTGGTGACCCTGGTCGTGCTCGGCCTGGCCACCGTGCTCGGCGTCTACGTGATCCGGATGGGTCTGCGGCCGCTGACCGAGGTAGAGCAGACCGCCGAGGAGATCATCGCCGGGGGCGACCTCGGCCGGCGCGTGCCGGTGCAGGCGGCGCCGCGCACCGAGATCGGGCGCCTGTCGCGCACCCTGAACACGATGCTCGCCGAGATCGAGAGCTCGTTCGGCGAGCGCACCGCGTCCGAGGCGCGGCTGCGCCGGTTCGTCGGCGACGCCTCACACGAGCTGCGCACCCCGCTCGCGGGCATCCGCGGCCTGGCCGAACTGCACCGGCACGGCGTCGTCACCGACCCGGCCGAGGTGTCGGCGCTGCTGGCCCGGATCGAAACCGAGGCCACCCGGATGGGCCTGCTCGTCGAGGACCTGCTGCTGCTGGCCCGGCTGGACGAGCAGCGCCCGCTGCGCAGCGAACCGGTCGACCTGGTGCCCATCGCCGCCGACGCGATCGAATCGGCCCAGCTGCGCGAACCGGCCTGCCCGATGCGCCTGGAACTGCTCGACGGCGAGGCGCCGGTGGTGCTCGGCGACGAGGACCGGCTGCGCCAGGTGCTGACCAACCTGCTCGGCAACGCGCTGATCCACACCCCGCCCGGCACCCCGGTCACGATCCGGGTCGGTGTCGAAGGCGACCGCGCGGTGCTGGACGTGGTCGACCGGGGGCCCGGCCTGGCCCCTGAGCACGCCGAACGGGTCTTCGAACGCTTCTACCGGGTCGATCCGGCGCGGGCCCGCGACCACGACCGGTCCCCGGCGGCGGGCTCCGGACTCGGGCTGTCCATCGTGGCTTCCCTGGTCACGGGGCATGGCGGCACCATCACGTACACCCCGACCCCGGGCGGCGGCGCGACCTTCGCGGTCCGCCTACCCCTCGCCTGACCCGCGCCCCGCGCCCCGCGCCCCGGGTGGCCGGGGCCGCTGGGCGGTGCAGTTTCGGGGAAAGTGCTGGAATCTTGGCGGGCTTTCGTGCAGCTTCCCCGAAACTGCACCCTCCCGCAGGGTCCGGCCACGCGGAACGTGCGCTCGGTTCGCCGTACCTTAACGCTCGGTTAAACATCGGCGCGGGCCTCTTGCGTGACCCGGGTCACGGGGCTAATTTTTAGCAAACTTTACTAACAGAGTCGACCGCTCGGCTCCACTCTGCTCTGTCGCACCGCCCACTCCGCTCCGTGGTTCTGCTTCGCCCCAGGAGGGTGATAATGCAACGCAAGCCGCTCCTCAACCTGCTCGTCGCCGCGGCGACCGGCCTGGCCGCCACCGCGTTCGCGGTCGCGTTCGCCGGCACCGCCAACTCGGCCGTCGACCAGGAGACCTGCCGCCCCGACGGTCTCTACCGGACGCCCGGCGTCACCGTCCCCTACTGCGACGTCTACGACTCCACCGGCCGCGAGGCCATGGGCGCGGGCCACCCGCGCCGGATCATCGGCTACTTCACCAACTGGCGTACGGGCAAGAACGGCGCCCCCGCGTACCTGGCGAGCCAGATCCCGTGGACGAAGGTCACGCACATCAACTACGCGTTCGCGCACGTCGACGGGGCTAACAAGATCTCCGTCGGCACCCCGACCGCCGCGAACAACCCCTCCACGAACATGACCTGGCCGGGCGTGGCCGGGGCGGAGATGGACCCGGCGTACTCGTACACCGGCCACTTCAACCTGCTCAACAAGTTCAAGAAGCAGTACCCGGACGTCAAGACGCTGATCAGCGTCGGCGGCTGGGCCGAGACCGGCGGCTACTTCGACGACGCGGGCACCCACGTCGACTCCGGCGGCTTCTACCGGATGACCACCAACGCCGACGGCTCGATCAACACGGCCGGCATCAACGCCTTCGCCGACTCGGTCGTGGCGTTCCTGCGCCAGTACGGCTTCGACGGCGTGGACATCGACTACGAGTACGCCACGTCCAACAAGGACGCGGGCAACCCGATGGACTTCGTCCAGGCCAACGCGCGCCGCGCCGGGCTGAACGCGTCGTTCCAGACGCTGATGAAGACGCTGCGCACCAAGCTGGACACCGCCGCCGCCGCGGACAGCAAGTACTACATGGTGACCGTGGCCGCGCCCGCGTCGGGCTGGCTGCTGCGGGGCATGGAGGCCTACCAGGCCACCCAGTACCTCGACTACATCAACATCATGTCGTACGACCTGCACGGCGCCTGGAACCAGTACGTCGGCCCGAACGCGTCGCTGTTCGACGACGGCGCCGACAACGAGCTGACCGCGGGCGGCGTCTACAGCGCCTACTCCAACATCGGCTACCTCAACACCGACTGGGCCTACCACTACTACCGCGGTGCGGTGCAGAGCGGGCGGATCAACGTCGGGGTGCCGTACTACACCCGCGGCTTCCAGGGCGTCACCGGCGGCAACAACGGCCTCTGGGGCACCGCGCCCAAGAGCACGAACTGCCCCGTCGGCACCCAGAGCCCCTGCGGCAACGGCGCCATCGGCATCGACAACCTGTGGCACGACCTGGACACCTCGGGCAACGAGGAGCCGGCCGGCTCCAACCCGATGTGGCACGCCAAGAACCTGGAGAACGGCATCGCCGGCTCCTACCGTGCCGCGTACGGCCTGACCCCGGCCACCGACCCGAACGACAACCTGACCGGCACCTACGTGCGCAACTACTCCGCGACGCTGGCCGCGCCGTGGCTGTGGAACGCGACCAAGAAGGTGTTCCTGTCCACCGAGGACGAGCAGTCCATCGGCGCCAAGGCCGACTACGTGGTGAACAAGGGCATCGGCGGCATCATGATCTGGGAGCTGGCCGGCGACTACGCCTTCAACTCCACCGCCGGTGAGTACCAGATGGGCAACACGCTCACCAACCTGATCGCCTCGAAGTTCGCCACCGCCTCGCCGTACGGCGCGAGCAAGTCGAACACGGCGCTGCCCGCGCAGACGCTGAACGTGGACGTCTCGCTCAACGGCTTCGCCCTGGGCGACTCGAACTACCCGATCAACCCGAAGCTGCGCCTGACCAACAACTCCACCACCACCATCCCCGGTGGCGCGGTGCTGGACTTCGACTACGGCACCTCGGCGCCGGGCACGATGAGCCAGCAGTCCGGCTGGGCCATGACCGTCACGCCGGGCCACACCGGCAACAACATCGGCGGCCTCAAGGGCGACTTCCACCACGCCAAGGTGACGATCCCGAGCTACCAGTCGATCGCGCCGGGCGCCAACGTCGAGATCACGCTGAACTACGTGCTCCCGATCAGCAGCCCCTCCAACTACACGCTCACCTTTGGCGGGCAGTCGTACAGCCTGGCCGTGAACTACGCCCGGGGCGGGGTGGCGCCCAGCGCGTCGCCGTCCACCTCGGTCGGCCCGTCGGCCTCGGCCTCGCCGAGCACCCCGCCCGGCACCTGCACCGACCCGGCGTGGGAGAGCGGCAAGGTCTACACCGGCGGCAACCGGGTGTCCTACAACGGGCACGCCTGGCGGGCGCAGTGGTGGACCTCGGGCGAGACCCCCGGTGTCGCCTCGGTCTGGGTGGACCTCGGCCCGTGCACCGGCGGCAGCCCGTCGCCGTCGGCCTCCCCGTCGGCCTCGCCGTCGGTGTCGCCGAGCCCCAGCCCGTCCCCGAGCCGGTCGGCCTCGCCGAGCCCGTCCGCCTCGCCCAGTGCCTCGCCGTCGCCGAGCGCGTCGACCTCGCCCGGGACCACCCCGGCGTGGGCGCCGAACGTGGCGTACGCGACCGGAGCCAAGGTCACCTACGGCGGCTCGACGTACCAGTGCCGCCAGCCGCACACCTCGATCGTCGGCTGGGAGCCGCCGAACGTGCCCGCGCTGTGGCTGAAGCTGTGACCGGAGCGCACTGACCCGCGCACTGTGATCCTGGCGTCCTCTGAGCTGCGCCGACGGCTCGGAGGACGCCAGGATCATGCATGATGGCGGACGTGGGGACAGTCGCGTTCGTGCTGGGTGGCGGCGGGGTGCTCGGCGCCGTCGAGGTCGGCATGCTGCGCGCGCTGTTCCGCGCCGGCATCCGGCCGGACCTGGTCGTCGGCCTGTCCATCGGAGCGATAAACGCGGCCATGGTCGCGGCCGACCCCGCGCCTGAGGTGATCGACCGCCTGGTGCGGCTGTGGGCCACCCCGGAGATCAGCGAGGTGTACGGCGACTCGGTGCCGCGCCAGATCCGCCGCCTGGCCACCCGCACCCACCTGCACTCGCCCGCGCCGCTGCAGCGGCTGCTGGAGCGCACCATCCGCGCCGAGACCACCTTCGCCGACCTGCCCGTGCCGCTGCACCTGTGCGCGGCCAACATCGAACGCGCCGACGCGCACTGGTTCGACCGGGGCCGGGTCGTGCCCGCCGTGCTGGCCGCCGCCGCGCTGCCGGGCGTGCTGCCGCCGGTCGAGATCGACGGGGAGCACTTCCTGGACGGCGGACTGGTGTCGTACCCGATCACCGAGGCGATCCGGCTCGGCGCCGACGAGGTGTTCATGCTGCAGGTGGGCCGCCTGGAGCGGCCGCTGGAGCCGCCGCAGCGGCCGTGGGAGGCGACCGGCGTCTCCATGGAGATCGCGCGCCGGGTCCGGTTCGCCCGCGAGCTGGCCGCCGTCCCGGACCGGGTCCGGGTGCACGTGCTGCCGGGCGGCGCCGGAGCCGACGAGAGCCCCTGGGCGTACCGCGACGCCGCCGCGATCGGCCGCCGGGTCGGCGAAGCGTACGCCGCCTCCCGTGACTACCTCGCCGCCACCGGCCGCTGACCCCACCCGCCCCACCGCGGCCTGGGCGTTCGTGCAGTTTCGGGGAAATCGCGCGAATCCGGCCCAAGATTCCTGCACTTTCCCCGAAACCGCACCCCGCCGCACAGCGCGGCGCGGGTGTGGTGGGGGGTCAGGCGATGCCGGGGATGTCGGGGGCGCCGGTGTTCCTGGCGGCGCGGCCTGCGGTGAAGGCCAGGATGAGCTGGACGACGCCGAGCGCCACCAGCCACAGGCCGGTGATCCAGACGATCACGGTCAGGGTGATCTCGGGCCAGAACAGCACGACCAAACCCGCGAGCACGCCGAGCACGCCCATCAGGATCGTGCCCACCCGGACCCAGCCCCCGTGGCGGCGGCCGATGCCGGCCGCGATCTCGGCGATGCCGCTGACGATCCAGGCCAGGCCGAGCAGCAGCGCCAGCAGCTTGACGGTGCCGGGCAAATGGTTCAGGCACAGGATGCCGACCACGATGAACAGCAGGCCCATGACGCCGATCAGGATGCGGTGCCAGCCGCGGGCGCCCTTGCTGGTGAAGGCTTCGGCGATCCGGAAGATGCCGACGACGATCAGCAGTACGCCGATGAGGGCGGCGATGACCGCCAGGGTGCTCTCGGGGAAGAAGAGGAGCACCAGTCCCATGGCGATGGAGAGCAGGCCGCCCACCAGCGCCATCCGCTTGAAGTCTCGCAGTGCGGCGGACTCCAGCGCCGCGTCACCGTATGGGTCGACCATGTTGCGAACATATCCCGCGATCTCTCCGTGACTTCCGCTATTTGAGATTTTCTCCCGATTCGTACTAGTAGCCTCGGGAAGCGACGGCGGCTGACGGAGGAGGCGGCGATGAAGCGGGGCCCGCTGGAGTTCGTCGTCGTCGAGTTCCCGGACCGGGTGCCCGGCCGGGCGCTCGCGCCGGAGCTGCACCGCCTGGTCGACCAGGAGATCGTCCGCGTGATCGACATGGTGGTGGTGACTCGGTCGACCGACGGCGCGGTCACCGCACACGAGCTGGGCGAGTACGAGGGCGACCCCGACTTCGAGGCGCTCGACCCCGACATCCAGGCCCTCGACGGGCTGATCTCCGAACAGGACGTGCGCGACCTCGGCGAGTCGATCACCCCGGGCGCGACCGCGCTGGTGCTGCTCTTCGAGCACCTGTGGCTGCGCAGCATGCGTACCACGATCGCCGAGGCGGGCGGCGCGGTCGTGTTCACCGAACGGATCCCCGGCCCGGTCGTCGACGCGATCGAGGCGGCGAGCGGAGGAGGCTGACATGCTGCGACGACCGGCGGTGACCCGGCGGCGGCCGGGACTGCTCGACACGGCGGCCCAGCAGGCGGCGGCCCATCAGCCCGGGCAGCGGGCCACCCGCGAGCAGGCCACGGGCGAGCGGGCCACAGGCGAGCGGGCCACGGGCGAGCAGGCCACGGGCGAGCAGGGCACGAGTGAGCAGGCCACCGGGCGGCATGCGGCGCCGCTGGGGACGGGTGAGCAGGCCGCGACGATCACGCCGGGGTTCGCGGCGCCCGCGTCCGCCCCGCCCGCGCCGGGGGCGCCGGCCGTCGGCGGTGACCCGGCCGCAGGCGGTGCGGCCGCAGGGGGTGCGGCTGCGGCGGGCGGGGTCGCGTCGGAGCAGCTCAGGCAGCTGGCCGAGCTGCATGCGGCGGGCGCGCTGACCGAGGCGGAGTTCGCCGCCGCCAAGTCCCGGCTGCTGGGCATGTGATGGCTCCCCGCGTCCTGACCCAGCCCGAACCCGGCGAGCCCGAGGAGCCCCGGGTCGTACCGGTCGACCCAGCGGCACCGCACGGCACCGCGGCGCATGACGCCGTCACCGAACCGCTGCCCGGCTCATCCGCGCCAGGGTCAGCGCCGCCGACCGTACCGCCGACCGTGGTGCGGCGCGGGCGGGGTGGGCAGGCGGTGCGGGGGCTGCGCTGGGTGCTCGCGTTCGTGCTCGCGCTGCTGGCCGCGACGCTGGTGACCGGGTCCGTGCTGGCCCGGTTCGCGCGGGCGCAACTGCTGGACACAGACCGGTACGTGCAGACCGTCGCGCCGCTGGCCGAGGATCCGCAGGTGCAGGCCGCGGTGGTGGAGCGGGTGACGCACGAGGTGATGGCCCGGCTGCCCATCCAGCAGCTGGCCGGCGACCTCGCCAACGCGGTCGGGCTGCCCCGGGCACAGTCGATCATCGACCTGGCCACGCCCGCGATCACCAACTGGCTGACCGGCCAGGTGCACCGGATCGTGACCGACGTGGTCCACTCACCGCAGTTCGCGACGGTGTGGATACAGATCAACCGGATCGGGCACACGGGGCTGGCCAACATCCTCACCGGCCAGGACGGCCGCTACGTACGCGCCGAGGACGCCACCGTGGTGCTCGACCTGGGACCGGTGCTGGCCCTGGCCCGGCAGAACCTGGTCGACCGGGGCTTCACCCTGGCCGCGCACATCCCGGACATGTCCATCCCGTACCCGGTGGCGCAGATCGAGCAGCTGCCGACCATCCAGCACTACGTCAAGCTGCTGCAGCTGGGCGCGGTCTGGATCCCGATCGCGGCGCTGCTGCTGCTGGGCCTCGCCGTGTGGGCGGCGCCGAACCACCGGCGCGGACTGCTCATGGGGCTGCTGCTCAGCGCGCTGGTGGTGGGCGTCGCGCTGGCGGCCAACCAGGTCGCCCGGGACCGGGTCGCGCAGCAGGCGGTGGCGCGCGGCTTCGACCGCTCGGTGACCCTCGACGTGTACGACACCGTCATCCGCAGCCTGCTCTACGCCCTGGGCACCATGCTGCTGGTGCTGCTGCTCGGCGCGGTGTGGACGGTGCTGGCCGGTCCGTCGCCGGTGGCGCGACGCCTGCGTGCCCTGGTCAACCGGGGGCTGGACCGGATCGCCGAGCCCATGGGCGACGAGCCCGCCGTCCGGTCGGTGGGCCGGTTCGTGCGCCGGTTCTTCGCCCCGATCGCGGTCCTGGTGGGGCTCCTGCTGGGGTGGTGGCTGCTGGCGCGGCCGTCGCCGGGTACCGCGATCTGGGTGTTCGCCGTCGGCGCGGCAGTCACCCTGCTGCTGACGCTCGCCCGTCGGGTACCCGACCCGAGCGGGTGATCCGGGACTGGCGCCGCTACGGCATGCTGGCCCCCATGAGCGAGCCGTCCGCGTATCCGTGTCCCATGTGCGGAGCCTCCGCCACGCTGGCAGGACCGTGCCCTGGCTGCGGGCGCGCGCCGGACCGCGACGCCGCCGAGGTCATCGCGTACGACCAGCGCATCGCCGTCCTGGTGCCCCAGGTCGAGCAGGCGCGGACGGCGTACGAGAGCCTGGCCGGCGAGCTGACCCTCGCCCGCCGGCAGCGGGAGCTGCACGCCACGGCCGTCCGCACCGCCGTCGCCCGCCAGCGCGGCGAGCGGCTCGCCGTGCTGACCCAGCGCACCCAGGTCGCCGCCCCCGCCGCGGTCTCCGGCGGTGCCGCCGCGACCGGCGGTCCGTCGTGGCCGGTCCAGCCGGTCGCGCCGGGCGGGCCGGGCGGACGGCCCGAGGCCAGCACCAAGACGGTGCAGAACCTGCTGTTCGTGCTCGGCGGGCTGCTGCTCGGCATCGCCGCGATCGTCTTCACCGCCGTGGCCTGGGCCGCGTTCGACGTGGTCGGGCGCGCGGTCATCCTGGGCACGGTGACCCTGGCCGTGCTGGCGGTGCCGCCGCTGGTGCGCCGCCGCGGCCTCACCGCAACCGCCGAGACCTTCGCCGCCCTCGGCCTGCTCCTGGTCCTGCTCGACGGCTACGCCATCTGGTACGTCAACCTCGGCGGCGTCGCCGACCACTGGGAGGGCGCCGCGTACGCCGGCACGGTGGCGGCGGTGACGAGCGCGGTCGGGTTCGCGTACACCCGGATCGTCGGCACGGCCGCGACCCGCTTCGGCGCCCTGCTCACCGCGCAGCCCGCGCTGCCGCTGCTGTTCCTGCCCACCGACCTCGGCGGGGACGGCTGGACGCTGGTCTTCGCGGCCGTGGCCGTCGGTGACCTGCTGCTGCGGCGCACCTGGCGGGACGGGTCCGGCGCGGCCGCGACGTGGCGGGTGCTGGCCGCGCTGGCCGCCGGACTGGCCCTGGCTGTCGCGCTGCTGCTGGCCCTGGGCGGCTGGCTGCTGGCCGAGGACCTCGGCGCGGCGCTGCGCGGTTCGGCGGTGCTGCTGGTCGTAGTCGCCATCCTGGCGGCCTGGCTCTGGCTGCCCGACCCGGTCGCCGCCACGCCCGCGGCTCCGGCGGTGCGGATTCCCGAGCCGGCCGCCGGATCCGTCGCCGCCGGGCCCGCGGCACCGGCCGCGCGCGCTTCCGAGTCGACTGCCGGATCCGTCGCCGCCGGGCCCGCGGTGGCACGGCCAGGTGCGGCACCGGTCGCCTCCGGCCTGCCCTACCGGCGAGCCGTGGCGGCGGGCGTGGTCACCGCCGCGCTGGCCGGAGCGCTGGCCCGGCCCGCGCTGGTGCAGTGGCCGCAGCAGTGGCTGCTGGTGCTGACGGCGGCCGCCGACGTGGTCGCGGTGCTGGCGCTGGCGGTGGAGGACCTGCTGACCAGGCGGGAACCGGCCGCGGCCACCGGGGCGCGCGCCGGCGCGGCGCTGGTGCTGGGCGCGCCCGCGGTGTGCGCGGCCGGCTGGTCCCTGCTGATCGGCCTGTCCACGTTGAGCGACGCGCTGCCGTGGTGGGACGCGCATCCGGCGGCGTACCGGTCCGGCTACGAGTGGCAGCTGCCGCTGTCGCTGCTGCTGGTCACGGCGGCGGGCTGGCTGCTCGCCGGGCAGGCCGAGCCCGGCGGCGTCCTGCGCCGCTGGCTGCTGGTCCCCGCGCTGCCGCTGCTGGCGCTGGCTCTGCCGGGCCACCCCGCGCTGACCCCGTGGACCGCTGTCACCGCCGACCTGGTCGCGGCTTCGGCCGCCGTCCTGCTGGCACTGCTGGCCCGTCCGCAGGTCGCCGGCGCGGGCCTGCTCGCATCGGCGCCGATCACCCGGACCGGCAGCACGGGATCCGCCTCGACGCCTCCAGCCGCACCGGCGCCTGCCGACACCGTGCAGCCGGTCGCTGAGGAGACCGGGCCGCCCGACGCGTCGGCCACCCAGGCCGTCGGGGACGCCCAGGCCACTCAGGTCACTCAGGTCACCGGGGACGTCCGGTCCGCCCAGGCCGCCGAGGCCGCAGGGGCGGGCGCGGCCACGCAGTGGACTGCGCCGTCTGCCCGCGAGCACGAGGTCGGCACCGGCGAGCGGATCATGCTGACCGGGTTCAGTACGCCCGCCGGGGCCGCGCTGCTCGGCGGCGGCACCGTGCCCAGCGGCCCGCTGCCGCCCGCCGCCGCTGTTCCGTGGCGGCCGACCGGGCCGGGCGCGTTCGCCTGGGGCGTGGTCGCGTTGCTGCTGGGGGCGCACGCGCTGCTGGCGGGCGGCGGCTCGCCGCTGCTCTCGGCGGTGGCGCTGGTCGGCATGGTCCTGCTCGGCGCGCTGTCCGCGGCGGCGCTGCGGTTGCTGCCGCAGGCGTCGGCGGTGGTCGGCGGGGTGGGCGCGGCGATCGCGATCGCCCTGGTCCCGCCCGCGGTGCACGCCACCGTGGTCGCCGCCGGGGCGAGTGACCTGGTCGGACACCGGGCGATGCTGGTCGCCGCGCTGCTCAGCCCGCTGTGGGTGTACCTGCTGCGGTCGCTGCGTACGTACGCCGTGGTGGGCGGGCTGGTCGGGGCGCTGTGGGCGCTGCCGTTCGGGCTGCCCGACGCCGAGCCCGCCGAGGTCTACACCGCGCTCTGCGCGCTGGCGCTGTCCGCGATCTGGCTGCTGGCGCGGCAGTCGTGGGTGCGCTGGGTCCCGGCGGCGGTGTTCCTGCTCGGCCTGGCGCAGTGCCGTACGGCCCTGCACGCGATATTCGTGGCCCCGCTGGGCTGGTTCGACGCGATCTGGACCGGCACCCCGACCGGCGCCGGGCTCAGCCCCGCCCTGCTGGAGCCGGTGACCTGGAGTTCGGTGCTCGCCCTGGCCCTGTACGCCCCGGCGGCGGCCGCCTGGTTCGACCGCGCCGGCCGCCGGTACGGCCTGATCCTCGGCGGCCTGGTCGGCATGGTCGCGGTGTTCGCGGCGCTGGCCGCCTGGCCCGCCCCGTGGCCGGCCATCGCGGCGCTGCAGCTGCTGCTCGGCGTCGCGGCGCTGGTCGCGGTCTCGCTGCGCCGCCTCGGCCCGCTGACCGCCACCGCGACCGCGTACGGCGTGCTGTTCGCGCTGCTCGGGCTGGCCGGGGCGCTGCCCCGGCAGTGGTCCACCATCGCGGCGCTGGCGGTGCTGACCGTCGCGCTCGGGGTGGCCGCCTTCGGCGGCCGCACCGCCCCGATCCGCACCGTGGCGTGGCTGGCCGGTGCGACCGCGAAGGTGCTGCTCGCGTACGCCGTGGGCCGTGCCGCCGACCTGTCCACCGAGGTGACCGGCTACCTGGTGCTCGCCGTGGCGGCGGTCCTGCTCGCCCTGGCGTACCTGCCCCGGGTGCGCGGCCAGCGGGTCGCGGTCGAGGCGGCGGCGCACTCGGCGGCGCTGGTGGCGCTGACGCTGTGCCAGGGTGCGGTGCGCCCGAGCGCGGCGGTGCTGGCGCTGTGGGGCGTGGCCGTCGGGCTGACCGTGCTGGCGGCACCGGCCGCCCAGCGGGTGCCGCGCGCGGCCCTGGCGGCGGTGGGCGAGGCGGTCGCCTGGTGCCTGCTGCTGGACGCGGCGGGCGTGGGCACGCTGGAGGCGTACACGCTGCCGGTGGCGCTGCTGGCACTCGCCGTCGGCCTGTACGCGGCCCGGACCCGCCCGGACCTGTCGAGCTGGCTGTTCGCCGGACCGGCGCTGGTGGCGGCGCTGCTGCCGAGCCTGGCCGGGGCGCTGACCGGCGAGTCGGTCACCCGGCGGCTGCTGCTGGGCGCGGGCGCGCTGGCCGTGGTGGTCTTCGGGTCGCTGCGCCGCTGGCAGGCGCCGGTGGTGCTCGGCGGCGGCGTGCTGCTGATCCTGGCCGCGCACGAGTTGGTGCTGGTGGTCCGGCTGGCGCCGAGCTGGGTGCCGATCGCGGTCGGCGGGGCGGTGCTGCTGGCGCTCGCGATCACTTACGAGCGGCGGCGCCGCGACATGGCCCGCCTGCGTGCCGCCCTGGGCCGCATGCGCTGATTCGCCGAACTCGACGCTGAACCGCCCCCTGCTTGCCAGAATGTGAGGAGGTATCCACAAAAAGGGGGCAACATGGACTTCTGGGATGTCTTCTGGCTGTTGCTGATCTTCATCCCGCTCCTGCTGATCTGGGCGTTCGCCGTGGTGGACATCTTCCGCCGCGACGACCTCAGCGGCTGGCTCAAGGCCCTGTGGATCGTCGTGGTGATCCTGGCGCCGTTCTTCGGCACCCTGATCTACCTGATCTTCCGCAGGCCGGGCGCCACCCCGCAGGAGCGGCAGGCGATGGACCAGGCCAGCCGCGAGTTCGTGCAGAAGTACGCGCCGACCGACACCGCCCAGCAGCTGAGCATGCTCGCCGACCTGCACGACCGCGGCAAGCTGACCGACGCCGAGTTCGCGACCGAGAAAGCGCGAGTGCTCGATGCCGCCAAGGCAGTGACTCCTGCCACGCCGACGGTGCCTGGAACCGCTACCAGCGCCGCGACCTCGGCCGCAGCCGCAAATCCGACAGCGACGAGTGGTGCCTGACGATCCGTTTGCGGGTTGCGGCAGGTCGCGCCGCGAACCTAGGGTCTGTGGTCATGAGGTTCGAGGTCAGCCACGTACTGGATGCGATCGAGCGGCGGCTGGGCACCGACCCGGCCCTGGCCGCCGGAGTCCTCGACGTGGCTGAGTTGATCTACTGCGCCGACCTGGACGGCGGGCGCCCCGCCAACCTGGTGCGGCTGGGGATGGTGGTCGACGCCCTGGCCCGCCAGGTCGGCGAGGAGCACGTCTCGGCGTACTGCGTGGTCGACAAGTCGCTGCTGTCGAACCAGGACCTGACCTCCAACGAGCGCATGGTCATGCGCCGCTGGGCCGACGACGGCACCGTCGAGGTCGCGGTCGGCGCCGCCCCGCGCGTCATGGAGATCTCCGAGCTCACCGGCCTGCCGATCATCTCCCGGGCGCTGCCCGCCGTGTGGTCGCCGCTGCCCGGCGCGGGCGGCGCGGTGCTGCAGCCGCGCGGACCCGTGCCGCCCGGCCCGTCGCCGGTCGGCCGCCAGCTGACCGCCCGCTGGTGGCACTGCCCCGACCCCGAGTGCGGCAGCTTCGGCCCGGCCCGCCGCGGCAGCGGCCAGCCCGTGCCGCGGCTGCGCAACGGCCAGCCGGTCTGCGCCCGGCACGACGCGCCGCTGGGCGACGCCGGACCGCGCCCGCCGCAGCAGGTGCTCGCGGTGCGCATCGACGGTGTGATCCGTACCCGCTTCGTGGTCACCGCGGCCGGACCGGTCGTGGTCGGCCGGGCGCCCGACGGCGGCCAGGGGCAGACCGGGGTGCAGCTCGGGCCGTGGCTGAACGAGGACGCGCGGGCGAAGGTCAGCCGGGCGCACGTGTCGGTCGCGCTGACCCAGGCCGGGATCTCGATCACCGATCTGAGCATGAACGGGACACTGGTGCGGCTCGGCGGGGCTGCCGACGGGGAGCTCCAGCTCAGCCGGGGGGCATCGCGGCAGCTCGGCGTGTCGGACATCGTGGAGCTGTTCCCCGGGGTGGAGATCGGGCGGCTCGGCGCCCTGGCCAGCAGCCGGCCCGTCGACTCGGCGTCGGTGCTCGGCGAGGCGCCGACCATGGCCTTCCGCCCCAACAACCCCGGCTTCTAACGCTCCGCCCGCCTCCGGCGCCCCGCAGCCGTCTGACGCCCCGCAGCCCTCTGACGCTCCCAGCCCTCTGACGCCGCGCGGGTTCCAGCGCTCCGCGGGCTCTTGTGGTCCGCGGGCCTCCAGTGCCGCGCGGGCTCTTGTGGTCGCGGGGCGGGCGGTGATCGCTATTGGCGGTCAGAATGGCGGCTGTGGGTCGGCCTTCTGACCGCAGACCGCGATCATGGCGGGACTAGCGGGCGAAGATCGCTACCTGCGGTCAGTTCCGGGTGCTACCGGAGGCTGAATCCGAGCTTTTGGCCGCAGGTCGCGATCACGGCCGGGGCGGAACAGCGAAGATCGCTGCCTGTGGTCACTCTCCGGGCGAGCCGGAGCGCCGGAGCGGCGGTCGTGACCACGGGCAGCGATCAGGATGGCGGGTCGGCGGGTCAGGCCGCGCCGATGACCTCGGCGAGCTGGCGTACCGCCCAGCGGACCTCGTCCTCTTCGATGACCAGCGGCGGCGCGAGCCGTACCGTCACGCCGTGGGTGTCCTTGGCCAGCATGCCGCGCGCCATGAGCCGCTCCGAAGCCTCGCGCCCGCTCATGATCGACGGGTCGATGTCGACCCCGGCCCACAGGCCGCGCCCGCGCACCGCCGTCACGCCCCGGCCGATCAGCGCCCGCAGCTGCTCGTGCAGCAGCCCGCCCAGCTCGGCCGAGCGGCGCTGGAACTCGCCGGTCTCCAGCAGCTTGATCACCTCGATGGCGACCGCGCAGCTCAGCGGGTTGCCGCCGAAGGTCGAGCCGTGCTCGCCCGGCTTGAGCACGCCCAGCACCTCGCGGCTGGCCGCCACGGCCGAGACGGGCACGATGCCGCCGCCCAGCGCCTTGCCCATGATGTGCATGTCCGGGCGGACGCCCTCGTGGTCGACGGCGAACGTCATGCCGGTGCGGCCCAGGCCGCTCTGGATCTCGTCGGCCAGGAACAGCACGTTGCGGCGGTCGCACAGCTCGCGTACCCCGCGCAGGTAGCCGTCCGGCGGCACCAGCACCCCGGCCTCGCCCTGGATCGGCTCCAGCAGCACCGCGACGGTGAAGTCGTCGACCGCCTCCGCCAGCGCGCTCAGGTCGCCGTAGGGCACGATCTGGAACCCCGGCGTGTACGGCCCGAAGTCCGCCCGCGCGTCCTCGTCGGTCGAGAAACTGATGATCGTGGTGGTACGGCCGTGGAAGTTGTCCGCCGCCACGATGATCTTCGCCTGCCCGTCCGGCACGCCCTTGACCTGGTACCCCCACTTGCGGGCCACCTTGATCGCGGTCTCCACCGCCTCGGCGCCGGTGTTCATCGGCAGCACCAGGTCCTGCCCGGTGAGGTCGGCCAGCCGGTGACAGAACTCGGCGAACTGGTCGTGGATGAACGCGCGGCTGGTCAGCGTGAGCCGGTCCAGCTGCGCGTGCGCGGCGGCGATCAGCTTCGGGTGCCGGTGCCCGAAGTTCAGCGCGGAGTATCCGGACAGGAAGTCCAGGAACCGCTTGCCGTCGATGTCGGTGACCCAGGCCCCCTCGGCCTCCGAGATCACCACCGGCAGCGGGTGGTAGTTGTGCGCCGTCCAGCGCTCGGCGTCGGCCACTGCCGACGGGGTACGGCTATCGACGATCGAGTTCATGACCGCAGCTCCAGGGTGCAACACTTGGGTCCACCGCCGGCCAGGCGCAGCTCGGAGACGTCCACCCCGATCGGCTCGTAACCGGCCTTGCGCAACTCCTCCGCCAGGTGCGGAGCCTGCACGGGCAGCACGACGTTGTGCCCGTCGCTCACCGCGTTGAGGCCCAGCACCTCGGCATCCTCGATATTAGCGATCACGGCGTGCGGGTAGAGCTGGCGCAACACCGCCTGGCTGCCCGGAGAGAACGCCTCCGGCAGATACGCGATGTTCGCGGGCTTGCCGTCGGTGCCGGTCGACAGCACGCACAGCGCCGTGTCCAGGTGGTAGAAGCGCGGGTCCACCAGCTGCAGGGTGATCACCGGGCGGCCGAAGATCTCCTGCACCTCGGCGTGCGAGGCGTGCGCGGTACGGAAGCCGGTACCGGCCAGGACGTACTCCCCGGCGAGCAGGATGTCGCCCTCGCCCTCGTTGACGTGCTTGGCGTCGTGCACCTCGTAGCCGGCGCGGTCGAACCAGTCGCGGTAGGCCGGGCCCTCGTCGGCGCGCTCGGCGTGGCGGAACTGGGCGGTGAACATCCGGCCGTCGATCACGGTGCCGCCGTTGGCGGCGAAGACCATGTCGGGCAGGCCGGGGACCGGCTCGATCAGCTCGATCTGGTGGCCGAGGTTCTCGTACGTGGCCTTGAGGCTCTCCCACTGGCTGATGGCCAGGGTGGTGTCGTACGGGGCGGCGGGGTCCATCCACGGGTTGATCTTGTAGGTGACGGCGAAGTGGGTGGGCCGGCACATCAGAAAGCGCTTCTGCATGCTTCAACGCTAGGGGCCGGACACGCGTGGTAACCACCATTCGGCCATGCGCATGACCTTGGTTTATTGCGCATTTCAGTGTCCCGACCAACGATTCGTTGCGCCGGGCCGAAAACCCCTTCCCGCGCCCACGTTACGCCCGCCTCACCACCCCGCCCAGTCCCCGTCCGAGCGACTGTCCCACGAGCGGATCCAGATGAGCTGTGGTTGTGGAGGCGGCGACAACTCATCTAGATCCGAGGCACGCGCTCCGGCGGTGCGCTCCGGCGGTGCGCTAAGCGGTGTGCGCTAAGCGGCGTGCGCTCGGGTCAAGATCGGCGTCTGCGGGCAGACGTTTGGCTTCGGCGCCATATTTCGACCCCGCGCGGTGATCTCCGTGCACGAGATCACCGTTTGTGGGCGGCATGTGGTCCCGCCGCTGGAGGTGATCACGGTCGTGGGGTGGGGACACGCCGTCGAACACGGCTATAAGTTCATGATCAACGTGGGGGAGGGGGTGGGGCGGGGTGGGAGGGGGTTAATGGTCGTTAAAGTGCGGGCATGACTGACAGGCAGAGAGTTGCGATCGTCACCGGGGCCGCGCGGGGTATCGGCGCCGCCACCGCTCAGCGACTGGCCGCCGACGGGTTCGCCGTCGCCGCCGTCGACCTCGACGCGGCCAACTGCGCCGACACCGTCGCCGCCATCGCCGCCACCAAGGGCCGGGCGATCGCCGTCGGTGCCGACGTGTCCGACGCCGCCGCGGTCGAGGCCGCCGTCGCCCACGTGGCAGAGCACCTGGGCAGCCCGTCCGTGCTGGTCAACAACGCGGGCGTACTGCGTGACAATCTGCTGTTCAAGATGAGCGACGACGACTGGGACACCGTCATGTCGGTGCACCTGCGCGGGGCGTTCCTGTGCAGCCGGGCTGTGCAGAAGTACATGGTGGAGCAGAAGTACGGCCGGATCGTGTCGCTGTCGAGCACGTCCGCGCTGGGCAACCGGGGCCAGGCCAACTACGCCGCCGCCAAGGCCGGGCTGCAGGGCTTCACCAAGACGCTCGCCATCGAGCTGGGCCCGTTCGGCATCACCGCCAACGCGGTCGCGCCCGGGTTCATCGTGACCGAGATGACGGCGGCCACCGCGGCCCGGGTGGGCGTGGACTTCGAGGCGTTCCAGGCGGCCCGGGCGGCCGAGACGCCGGTACGCCGGGTGGGGCGCCCGGAGGACGTCGCGCACGCGATCTCGTACCTGGCCAGCGAGGGCGCCGGTTTCGTCACCGGCCAGGTCATCTACGTGGCCGGCGGCCCCCGCGGCTGACCCCATCCCGCCCTGCCCCGCCCGGGTCGGACCCGTGGCGGGCATGGCGGGGCTGGGCTTGACATTGACAGTGGCCTATCTGGAAGACGAATTCCGGGAAACCGTCTTCTAGATAGGCCACTGTCGTTGGAAAGTCCTCTGGATAGGCCAGCGTCACTGAAAAGCGGGGCGGGGCGACGGCGTGACCAGCGGTGTTGTGACCGGGGTGGGCCATTGTTACCAGTGGGTATTGTGATCTAGCGCACAGCATGGTTACCTCTCGGTAACTTGTCCGCAGCAAGGCCGACACCCCCGCGAGGTCGCTGTGAGGAGATCCCTACCCCTCTTCACGGTGGTCGTGCTAGCCCTGTTCGGCTGGGCCGCTCCCGCCCACGCCGGCACGACCACCGGGTTCCGCTTCGTCGACATCACCGCCTCGGACGGGGTGGTGCTCAAGGCCAACGTCATCGAGCCGACCAGCCCCGGCCGGCACCCCGCCATCGTGTTCCCGTCCAGCTGGGGACTCAACGATCTGGAGTACCTGGCCCAGGCCGGCGCCCTCGCCCAGGGCGGCTACACGGTCGTGTCGTACACCCCGCGCGGGTGGTGGGCCTCGGGCGGCGAGGTCGACACCGCCGGGCCCAAGGACATCGCCGACGTGTCCCGGGTGCTCGACTGGACCGTCGCCAACACCACTGCCGACGCCTCCCGCCTGGGCATGGCCGGGGTGTCGTACGGCGCGGGCATCAGCCTGATCGCGTCCGGCCACGACAGCCGGATCCGGGCGGTGGCCGCGCTCAGCGGCTGGAGCGACCTGGTCGCCTCGCTCTACGGCGGGGACACCCGCCGCCTGCAGTCCTCGGCGCTGCTGGTCGGCGCGGCGGCGCTGCTGGCCGACACCAGCGACGAGTTCGACACGGTGATCGGCGACTTCTACGCCAACCGCAACATCGACGGGGTGAAGTCCTTCGCCCGCGCCCGGTCGGCGGGCACGTACCTGGCCGCGATCAACGCCAGCCACCCCGCGATCCTGATGGCCAACGGGTACGGCGACTCGATCTTCCCGCCGAACCAGCTCACCGACTTCTTCACCGGCCTGACCGGCCCGAAGCGGCTGGAGTTCGCCCCGGGCGACCACGCCATCCCGGAGCTGACCGGCCTGGCGGGGCTGGACAACCACGTGTGGACCTCGGTACGCCGCTGGATGGACCGCTACCTGCAGGGCGCGGCGAACGGGATCGACACCGAGCCGCCGGTGGTGCTGCGTTCGCTCACGGGCGGCCCGGTCGAGTCCTACCCGAGCTGGGCGGCGGTCAACACCACCACCGTCCGGTACGGCCTGGGCGAGGTGAGCTGGCTGACCGGCACCGGCCGGCTGGGCGGCGCCCCGTCGACGGGCTGGTCGCGGCGTACCTGGTTCACCGTGGACACGGTGGCCGCCGGTGGGGTGGTGCTGCTGTCCAACGGGCTGCAGGCGCTGACCGGCATCCCGCCGACGGCCTGGATCCCGGCCGTGGACCGCAACGCCGCCGGGGTGTGGCAGGCCGACGAGGCGGGCGGCACGATCCGGATCCGGGGCGCGGCCACGGTGCACGCCCGGTTCACCCCGACCGAGCGCAGCGGCACCCTGGTGGCGTACCTGTACGACGTGGACTGGGCGGGTACGGGGCGCCTGATCACCCACGCCCCGGGTTCGTGGCTGAACGGCACCGCCGGCGCCGCCCGTACCCTCGACATCAAGTTCCCCGCGACCAGCTGGGACGTGCCCGCGGGCCACCGCCTGGCTCTGGTCGTCGACGGCCACGACGGCTTCTACCTGGACGAGAACGGCACCCTCGGGTCCGTCCTCTTCTCCGGCCAGTCCTGGCTCGACCTGCCCACCCGCTAGAAGATCATGCAGTTTCGGGGAAAGCGCACCCATCCAGCCCCGGATTCGTGCACTTTCCCCGAAACTGCAGCCAGGCGCCGCCGGCGCGGGGCGAGCTCAGCTGCCGATCGCGCCGCGGGGCGGGACGATCAGGGCGTAGATGACCAGCACGCACAGGGCGATGTTGATCAGGGACCACCACGGGAACACCGGCAGGTAGAGCATCTGGATCAGGGCGGTCAGGGCGGCCAGGCCGACGCCGACGCCGCGCGCCCAGGTCTTGCCGGCCATGATGCCCGAGCCGACGACGATCTGGATGACGCCGAGGATGATGTGCACCCAGCCCCAGCCGGTCCGGTCGAACAGGTAGAACTCGCCCGCCGCGTAGCCGACGTACTTGTCGTTGAAGAGCGCGAAGACCCCCTCGACCACGTTGAACACGCCTAGCAGCAGGATCAGCAGGCCCGCGAAGGACAGCCAGCCGGAGACCGGTGGGCTGGCGGGCCGTACGGCCGTCGTCATTGGAACACCCTCCCGTGGAAAGTGATGTTCTCTCACGCTATCCGTGGTCATGCCCCGTTTCGGGGGAAATCGGAGAAGTCGTCGCCGGATGCCGGTGCGCCTCGGCGACCGCCCAGGCGGCCAGCGCGGTGGTGATCGGCACGGCGGCGATGAGCCCGAGCGTGCCGACGACGCCGCGCACGATCTCGGCGGTGATGATCTGCGTGGGCAGCACGTCGCCGGCCTTCGCCCCGGCGCTGACGATCAGGAGCATGAGCGGCAGCGACGCGCCCGCGTACGCCAGGATGATGGTGTTGACCACCGAGGCCACGTGCGAGCGCCCGACCCGGATCGCGGCCCGGTAGAGCTGGCGCGCCGACAGTGTCGGGTCGGCCAGCGACAGCTCGCCGACCAGCGCGGTCTGGGTGATGGTGACGTCGTCGAGCACGCCGAGCGTGCCGATGATTATCCCGGCGAGCAGCAGGCCGCGCAGGTCCACTCCGGCCAGCACGTTGGTGAGGATCGCCGCTTCGTCGGTGCCCGCGCCGGTCAGGTGCAGCCCGCGCGTCACCAGCAGGCCGAGCAGTCCGGTCAGGATCAGCGCGGCCAGCGTGCCGAGCACCGCCATCGAGGTGCCCACGCTGACGCCGTGGGTGAGGTAGATGACGGCGAACATGATCGCCGCCGCGCCGACGATGGCCACGGGCAGTGGCGCCCCGCCCTGCTGGATCGCGGGCAGGATGAAGCCGAGCAGCACGGCGAAGCTGACGGCCAGGCCGACCAGGCTGGCCGCGCCGCGCCAGCGCGCGAACGCGATCACGGCGGCGATGAACAGGGCCACCAGCAGCAGTAACGGGGTCCAGCGGTCGTGGTCGACGACGGCGTACCGGACGTTGCCCTGCGCGTCGGGGCTCTGCACCACGATCACCTTGTCGCCGGGGGCGACGACGGGCGCGGTCGGGCCGGACGGCACGGTCGCCTCGACCTGCTCGCCGTGTACCCGTACGACCGCGGTGCCGCAGTCGCCGCCGGGCTGCGCCGGGATCTCGCGCGGGCAGGCCGGGGTGGCGCTGACGATCTCGCCGCGCAGCCGGGGCAGCGGCTCCTCGGCGGGCGGGGCGCTGCCGCGCGGCCACAGCACGAGCAGCCCCACCACCGTCGCCACCACCATCGGGACGATGACGAGGGTGACGATGCGCCGCAGCCGGGGCGGCGCGGGCGGCAGGGTCTCACTCGGCTCGTGACTGTGCCCGGCCCCCATGCCCCGAAATTAGTCCAGCCTGGACGCCCGCATCGCCGGTTGCGGCATTTCGGTCAGAGCGTGACCGGCAGGTCAGAGGGTGACCAGCAGGTCAGAGGGTGACCAGCAGGTCAGAGGGTGACCAGCAGCGCGTGCCGGTAGCCGTCGTCGTCCCACAGCGCCAGCAGCCGCCCGTCCGGCGCGGCGACCAGCGCCAGGTAGTACGGCTCGCCCGTCAGCGGGGCCAGCGTGACCCGGCGCGGCGGCCAGGTCGCGCCGTCCGCCGGCATGCACCACAGCGCCAGCCGCCGGGGCGTCGGCGTCGGTGCGCCGATGCGCACGGACACCACCGGCTCCGGCCCGGGGGCGGTGGTCAGCCCGCAGGCGGTGTCACCGCGTACGGCCACCGGCCAGCGGCCCTGGTCGCCACCGAGTTCGGCGCCCTCGACGAGGCGGGGTCCACCCCGGTCGAGCAGGGCGGCGGGCAGGGTGGCGTCGGCGGGCGCGCCGATCTGCTCGACGCGGGCGCCCCGGCAGTCGGCCGCGGGGCAGGTGGCCAGCCAGGCCCGGCCCCCGGCCGCGTCGCGCAGCAGCAGCGTCGGGTGGTCGTCGGCGTCGAGGGTCAGCGTGAGCTGGGCTACCACCGTACGCAGGCTGTCGCCGTGGCGGTCGGGACTGGTCAGTGCGGCCTCGACGGTGCCGAGCACGGCCAGCGAGCGCCGGTTGCAGTGCACGGTATTGCAGCGGGTGACCGCCAGCTCCACCCGCTCCGGGTCGCCCTCCTTGACCGGCAGCGGCCGAGCGGTGGCGACCACGACCGAGCCGTCCGGGCCGGGCGCGACGGCCAGCACGGGCTGGGCCTCCTCACCCCCGGTGTGCCATCGGGTGATGCCGTCGTCGCAGCGCTCGGGCCCGTCGCAGCGTTCGAGCTGGACCGCGTCGTTGCCGTCGGTCCGGACGAGATCGGGCACGTCCCGGCCCCGCAGCCCCGCCGCCACCACGGTGCCGTCCGCGCCGATCGCGCTGGCGGTGCCCTCGGCGCCGTGCCAGGTCACCGCTGAGGTGTGCTGGTCGCTGCTGGCGCAGGCGTCGTCGCGGCACCAGTGCACGCCCCAGTCGGTGACCACGATCGGGTGGCGTCCGGCGGGCCAGGCCGTGGCCAGGATCGCGCCGCTCCAGGAGACCTGCTGGGACACGGCGCGCGGGCTGCCGTACGGGTTCACCGCCGCGACCCCGAGCCCGAGCAGCATCGGCAGCGGCACCAGCGCCGCCAGCGTCCAGCCGGCGGCCCGCCGAGGCGCCGGGGCGGTGCCGGTGGCGCCGAGCGCGGCCAGAACGGCGTCGATCCGGGCCGGATCGGCCTCGACCGAGCCGGCCTGCCCCGGGGCGCGCTGCCGCAGGTACGCCACCGTCAGCAGCGCCGCCTGCGCTGCCGTGATCAGCAGCAGCCCGACGACCGCCAGCACCTGCCCGACCCAGCCGAGGTACGCCGGGTAGGGCGGGGCGACGGGCTGCGACCGGCCGTCGGTGAGCAGGTCGGCCAGCCAGGGCAGGGCGATCACCACCGAAAGCGCGATCCCGGTGCTGGGCAGCCGCCCGTCGACCAGCCGGTGCACGTGCCGCAGCAGTGGCAGCTCGTTGTCGCGCAGGACGAGCGCGGGCAGCAGCGGCAGCCGGGTGCCCACCAGGACCAGCCCGCCCGCGATGAGCACTACGAGCAGCGGCAGCTGCAGCTCATCGGCGCCCGCTGCGGCGAATGCGGCGCCCACCGCCACCGCGCCGACCAGGAGCAGCAGGAGCAGCACGGCCACGGCCGACTCCGGCAGGGTCCGCAGTGCCCGGCGCAGCGCCTGCCGGGGCGGCACCGTGACGCCGCGCAGCCGCCCGGTCAGCACGACCATGGCGGCGTTGAGGCCGAGCAGCCAGCCGAAGGCGACGACCAGGCCGCCGACCACCGAACCCTCGTTCGTGGCGAGCGGCCGCAGCACGCCGTCCACGATGGTGGCCGAGGGTCCCGCCTGCACGATGGCGAGCACGTCCGCCAGCAGCAGGGCGGGCAGCAGCGTCGGCACGATCACGGCGGCCAGCGCGCGCCAGTGCGTCACGACGGCGACCAGCCCGGCGACCAGCACGGCGCCGCCGTCGCTCGGCGTCGATCGATCAATGGAGATGGCGGCGGGGGTGGTCACCGGCGCAGAGTAGGCGATGAACGCCATTCCGCGCAGTCCGGTGGCCACCCCGGGCCGGTGCGTCAGTGCGCGTGCTCCTCTTCCCGGGCCTGGCGCGGCAGCAGGAACGCGGCCGCGAAGGTGACCGCGAGCAGCGCGACCTCGACCCAGAGCACCAGGCGCATCGCGTCGGCGAAGGAGGCCTGGTCCGGTCCGGACTGCCCGAACCTGACAGTGTTGAAGAACAGCGTGCCGAGCAGGGCGATGCCGACCGCGCCACCGAGCTGCTGCACCGCGGTGAGGGTGCCCGAGGCCGATCCGGTCTCGTGCGGCTGCACCCCGGCCAGGATGATGTCGAAGAACGGGGCCATGACCAGGCCCATGCCGATGCCGAAGGCGCCGAGCGCGGGGGCGAGCCGCCACGGGGTGACGTCGGTGCCCGCCAGCTCCAGCGTGATCACGAAGCCGATGGTGGCGGCCGCCATCACGGTCAGTCCGACGTGCAGCAGGCGGCGCCCCAGCTTCCGGGTCAGCCCGGCGGCGCTGGCCAGGACGAAGCCGACCATGATGCCCAGCGACTGCGGCACCGAGGCCAGACCGGCCTTGAGCGGGCTGAAGCCCAGGCCGAGCTGGACGTACAGGCTGAAGGCGAGGCCGAAGCCGATCATGCCGGAGAAGAAGGCCAGCCCGGCGACGAGCCCGCCGGTGAAGGCGCGCTTGCGGAACAGCGACGGCTCGACGAGCGGGTCGCCGCCGCCGCGGCTGCGCCTGGCCTGCTGGCGTACGAAGAGGGCGAAGACGGGCAGGCAGGCGGCCATCATGGCGAACGTCCACGCGGGCCAGCCCAGCTCGCGGCCCTGCACCAGCGGGTAGAGCAGCAGCAGGGCACCGCCGGTGACCAGGCCGACGCCGGTCAGGTCGAGCCTGGAGGCGTGCGCCGAGCGGGACTCGGGCAGGAACTTGGCGGCGCCGAGCAGGGCGAGCAGGCCCAGCGGCAGGTTGATCAGGAAGATCATGCGCCAGCCGGTGCCCCAGAAGTCGGCGTCGACCAGCCACCCGGCCAGGATCGGCCCGGCCACCGCGGACAGGCCCATGACCGGGCCGAACGCGCCGAACGCGGCGCCCATCTCCTTGGGCGGGAAGACCTCCTTGATGATGCCGAGGCCCTGCGGCAGCAGCACCGCGCCGAACAGGCCCTGCAGCACTCGGGCGGCGACGAGCACCTCGGGGGAGGTGGACACGGCGCACAGCACGGAGGCGGCCGTGAACCCGGCGGCACCGATCATGAACATGCGCTTGCGGCCGAACAGGTCGCCCAGGCGGCCGCCGGTGATCAGGCCGACCGCCATGGCCAGCGTGTACGAGGCGCCGAGCCACTGGATCAGGCTCTCGGAGCCGCCGACGTCGGCGCGGATGGACGGCCCGGCGATGGTGGTGACCAGCGCGTCGAGCAGGTCCATCACCTCGGCGGCGAGGATGGTGAAGAGGGCGGCCCAGCGCCAGCGGTACGCCGGGGGCTCGGTATCGGGCGGGGTCGCGGTCTCGACGACGGCGGACATGTGCGGACTCCAGGGGAGGGTTTAAACTCGAACACTGTTCGTTTGACGAACACTGTTCTACCTACCGAACGGCGTTCGCGTCAAGTACGATTGCCGCCATGCCCGCCCCCGAGATCCCGGCTCCGCCGTGGCGACGGTCACGCTCAGCCGGTAGACGGCAGCTGAGCCAGGAGGCGATCGTCGAGGCGGCGCTGGCCGTGCTCGACCGCGAGGGCCTGGAGGCGGTGAGCATGCGCCGGGTCGCCGAGGAGCTGGGCACCGGCGCCGCCTCCCTGTACGCGCACGTCGCGAACAAGGACGAGTTGCTGGAGCTGGCCTACGACCGGATCATCGGCGGCATCCGGCTGCCCGAGGCGCCGGACCCGGACCGCTGGCAGGAGCAGCTGCGCGAGATCGCGCGGGAGTCATACCGGGTGGTCGGCGCGCACGGCGACATCGCGCAGGTCGCGCTGGCCAACGTGCCCACCGGCCCCAACGCGCTGCGGATCGCGGACGCGATGCTGGGCATCCTGATCACGGCGGGGCTGCCGCCGCAGCAGGCGGCCTGGGCGGTCGACCGGATCGCGATGTACCTGAGCGCCGACGCGTACGAGGGTGCGCTGTACCGCGCCCGGCAGCGGGCCATGGGCGCCACCGAGGAGGAGTTCATCCAGCAGTACTTCGGGCAGCTCGGCGACTACTTCCGGACCCTGCCGGCGGCGCGGCTGCCGTTCTTCGCCGCGCACGTCGACGAGATGCTGTCCGGGGACGGCGACCAGCGGTTCGAGTTCGGGCTGGAGCTGCTGATCGGCGGTCTGGCAAGGCTGATCCCGGCGCGCGGCTGACGCCGGGTCAGGGCGCCCCGACGGGCGTGTAGTCGGGGCCGAGGATCAGCGAGCGCACGTGCTCGATCAGCGCGACCAGCACCTCGCGGCCCGAGCGGCGGTCACGCACGTCGCACATGACCACGGGCACGTCGGCGTCGAGCGTCAGCGCGGTGCGCACGGCCGCCACCGAGAACGGCTGCGCGCCGTGGAAGCAGTTCACCGCCACGATGAACGGCGTGCCCCGCTTCTCGAAGTAGTCGATCGACGGGAAGCTGTCGGCCAGTCGGCGCGTGTCGGCCAGCACCACGCCGCCGAGCGCGCCCACGGCCAGCTCGTCCCAGAGGAACTTGAACCGGTCCTGGCCCGGCGTGCCGAACAGGTAGAGCACGATGTTGTCGCCGATGGTGATCCGGCCGAAGTCCATGGTGACGGTGGTGGTGCGTTTGCCCTCCACCCCGGAGAGGTCGTCGTCGTCGGCTCCGGCGGTGGTCAGCACCTCCTCGGTGTGCAGCGGCAGCACTTCGCTCACCGTGCCCACCAGGGTGGTCTTTCCGGCGCCGAACCCGCCCGCGATCAGGATCTTTATCGTGGTGGGGGGCGTGGAGCGTTGGGGCATGCGACCTCTCAAGCGCGCCGGTGGACGACCGTGCCCCTGATTCGACCTCCGATAGGGCGCAGCCGCGGCTGATATTACTTACCCGGGCGTTAGCTTGCACCATCCGATCTGGAGTTTTTCACGTTCTGGACGCAAGAAATGCGATGACCGGCGCCGATACCCGGCGCCGGTCATCGCGGCTAGCGTGTCGCGCTCCGGCGTGTCAGACCGGGCTGAACCAGACCGCCGCGTACGGCCCGACACCGATGGTGGCCTCGCCCTCGCTGTCGGTGCGGATGCGGCCGAGGTTGCCGACGCCCGACCCGCCGTAGATCTCGGCGTCGGTGTTGACCACCTCCCGCCAGGAGCCCGGCCGGGGCAGCTTGATCCGGTGCTCCAGCAGCGGGATGCCGGAGAAGTTCACCACGCAGGCGAGCAGCTTCTTCGACGTCTTGCCGTGCCGTACGAAGGACAGCGTGTTCGTGCCCGAGTCGTGCGGGTCGATCCAGCTGAAGCCGTCCGGCTCGGTGTCGCGGGCCCACAGCGCCGCGCTGTCGGCGTACAGCGTGTTCAGGTCGCGGACCAGCGAGCGGATGTCGCCGTGGTAGTCGGCGTGCGCCCAGTCCAGGCCGAACTGCTCGCTCCACTCGCTCTCCTGGGCCAGCTCCGCGCCCATGAACAGCAGCTTCTTACCGGGGAAGGCGTACATGTAGCCGAGCAGCCCGCGCAGCCCGGCCAGCCGCTGCCAGCGGTCGCCGGGCAGCTTGCCCATCAGCGAGCGCTTGCCGTGCACCACCTCGTCGTGGCTGAGCGGCAGCACCCACTGCTCGTCGAAGGCGTACATGCTGGGCCAGGTCAGGTCGCCGTGGTGGTAGCTGCGGTGCGCCGGGTCGCGCTGGACGTACTCCAGCGTGTCGTGCATCCAGCCCATGTTCCACTTCATGCCGAACCCCAGGCCCCCGAACTCGACCGGCCGCGACACGCCCGGCCAGGCGGTGGACTCCTCGGCGATGGTCAGCACGCCCGGGTTGTCGGCGTAGACGGCGGTGTTCAGCTCCCGGATGAAGTCGACCGCCTCCAGGTACGTGTTGCCGCCGTCGACGTTCGGCGCCCACTGGCCGTCCTTGCGCGAGTAGTCCAGGTACAGCATCGAGGCGACCGCGTCCACGCGCAGGCCGTCGACGTGGAACTCCTGGCACCAGTAGCGGGCGTTGGCGATGAGGAAGTTGCGCACCTCGCGGCGGCCGTAGTTGAACACCAGCGTGCCCCAGTCCGGGTGCTCGCCGCGCCGCCAGTCCTCGTGCTCGTAGAGCGGGGTGCCGTCGAAGCGGGCCAGGGCCCACTCGTCGCGGGGGAAGTGCGCGGGCACCCAGTCCAGCAGCACCGAGATCCCGGCCTGGTGCAGCCGGTCGACCAGGTGCCGGAACTCGTCGGGCGTGCCGAACCGGGCGGTGGGGGAGAAGAAGCCCGTGATCTGGTAGCCCCAGGAGCCGCCGAACGGGTGCTCCATCACCGGCAGGAACTCCACGTGGGTGAAGCCCAGGTCGGCGACGTAGTCCACCAGCTGGTCGGCCAGCTCCTTGTACGACAGCCCCGGCCGCCACGAGCCCAGGTGCACCTCGTACACGCTCATCGGGCGGGCGTGGTGGTCGCGGACCTTCGCCCGCTTGGCCATCCAGGCCTCGTCGTTCCAGGAGTAGTCCGAGGAGTACAGGACCGAGGCGTTCTCCGGGGGGCACTGCGTGGCGAACGCGAGCGGGTCGGCACGGTAGGTCCACCGGTCGTCGGCGCCGTGCACGCGGAACTTGTAGCACTGGCCGGCCTGGGCGTGCGGCACGGTCCCGGCCCACACCCCGCTGCCGCCCTGCGGACTCAGGTCGATGCCGTCGTCGGGCCACCAGCCGGAGAAGTCGCCGATGACCTGCACGGCCTTGGCGTTGGGCGCCCACACCGCGAACCGCCAGCCCGCGTTCTCGGGCAGCGGGTGCGCGCCGAGCACCTGCCACAGCTTCTCGTGGCGGCCCTCGCCGATCAGGTACAGGTCCAGGTCGCCGATCAGCTCGGTCATCGCAGCAGGTTCCCGTCCGGTACGACGATGAGCTGCCGCTCACCGCCGGTCTGCTCGGCCAGCCGCTCGGCCTGGAACAGCGGCTCCTCGTGGATCGCCGCCCGGTACGAGGCGACTGTGCGGGCGGCGATGGACTGCCAGCCGTACTTCTCCGACACCATGGTCAGCGCCCGCCGGGCGATCTGCTTGGCGCGCTTGGGCTCGGCCAGCAGCGTGCCGACCGCGCCGGCCAGCGCCTCGGGGTCGCTGTGGGGGAAGGTCATTCCGGTCACGCCGGGTTCAACGATCTCGGCCAGGCCTCCGGTCGCGGCCACCGCCAGCGGCGCCCCGGCGGCGGCCGCCTCCAGGGCCACCATGCCGAACGGCTCGTAGAGCGAGGGCACCACGGTCGCGTCGGTGGCGGCCAGCAGCGCGGGCAGTTCCCGCTCGGACTGGAAGCCGATGAAGTCGACCGTCTTGTTGAGCTTGAGCCGCTGCGTGGCCTCCTGCAGCTCCTGGCGGTAGGGTCCGTCCCCGGCGATGATCACCTTGAGGCCGGGGTGCTCGTCGGCGAGCTGCGGCACCGCGTCGACCAGGTGCTGCACGCCCTTCTCGTACACCAGCCGCCCGGCGAAGCCGATCAGCGGGCCGTCCCCGGCGAAGCGCGAGCGGGCCTCCCGGACCTTCTGCGCGGGCGCCTTCCAGACCTTGCCGTTGACGCCGTTGGGGATCACGTCGACCTTGCTCATCGGCAGTTCGAGCAGGCGGCTGACCTCCCAGCGCATGTACTCCGAGCAGACCAGCACCCGGCAGGCGCGGTGGCCCAGCCACCACTCCACCGAGTGGATGCTCTTGTTCAGGTCGTCGGGCAGCCAGCCCTGGTGGCGGCCCGCCTCGGTGGCGTGCACCGTGGCGACCAGCGGGCGGCCCAGGTGCTCGGCCAGCGTCACCGCGGTGTGCGTGACCAGCCAGTCATGCCCGTGCACCACGTCGTAGTGGTCGGTCTCGGCGGCCCGCAGCGCGGCCCGGGTCAGCGTGTGGTTGAACGCCATCGTCCAGGCCAGCAGCGTCGGCGTGGCCAGCGGGAACAGCGGCGGGTCCTCGGGTGCGCGCACGATGCGCACGCCCTCGGCGTACTCCTCCAGGGGCGCGCCCGGCGCGTGCCGGGTCACCACGGTCACCTGGTGACCGGCGGTCACCAGCGAGGTGGCCAGCGCGTGCACGTGCCGGCCGAGTCCGCCGACGACGACCGGCGGGTACTCCCAAGAAAGCATCATGATCCGGAGCGGCTTCGGTGCCGCCAGCGGGTCCGATGCGACGGGCATGGTCATGCTCATGCGGGCCCCCTCGCAGTGACAACCCGGGCATACGGAACGGGACACCTGCCTCAGGTGTCGGTATGCCGATGGGGTTGATGCACAGTTTGGCGCATCGGTATTGCCAGCTGGGGACCTTTTGTTTCGTGTCTGTTACGCTCTGCTACCACTTAGTAGATATGAGTAGAATGCGCAGATTTTCCGCTACGCTCCAGGCCTGCCACGGGCAGCCGGTAGCGGCGTGCGGCGCCGCCCCGTCCGCCGTCTCGCTGATCGAGCCCAGGCCGTAGTCGCCCAGGTGCGCCCGCAACCCGGTGAGCAGCCCGGCCAGCGGCAGCGACGCGTTGCGCAGCGCCCCCGCGTACGGACCCATCAGCCACGGCCAGACCGTGCCCTGGTGGTACGCGTGATCGCGGTCCACCAGCGAGCCGCTGTGGTGCGCCCGATACGCGGGGTCGTCGGGGTCCAGGCTGCGCAGGCCCAGCGGGGTCAGCAGGGCGTCGCCGATGCGGCGCAGCGCGCCCGGGTCCGGCTCCATCGGGGCGTACGGCAGCGACCAGGCCAGCAGCTGGTTCGGCCGCAGCGCGGCGTCGTCCGGATCGAGCACGTCGAACAGCCACCCCTGCGGCGCCGGGAACCGGCGCCGGAACGCCGCCACCGTCACCGCCCGCCGCCGCCGCACGTCGTCGCTGCTCAACCCGGCCCGGTCGCGCAGCCCGGCCAGCGCCGCCAACCCGTTGCACCACAGCGCGTTGATGTCCACGGCCTTGCCCGCGCGCTGGGTCACCCCCATGCCGCCGACCCGGGCGTCCATCCAGGTCAGCGCCTCACCGTCGGTGCCCTGCACCAGCAGCCCGTCGCTCTCGTCCACCTTGATGCCGTAGCGGGTGCCGCGCAGATGCGCCGCGAGGACCCCGTCCAGCGCCGGGACCAGCTCGGCGGCCAGGTCGTCGTCGCCGGTCGCCTGCACGTGCCGGTCGATCGCGTGCAGGAACCACAGCGTGGCGTCGGCGGTGTTGTAGCCGACCGTGCCGCCGTCGGCGGTGTTGGCCAGCATGCCCTCGCTCAGCGTCGCCGCGTACGCCCGCAGCAGCTCGCGCCCCTCCTCGTGCCGCCCGGTGACCAGGAACAACCCCTCATACGACGTCATCGTGTCGCGCGACCAAGCACCGAACCACGGGTAGCCGGCCACCACGTCGGGCCCGTGCGCGGTGCGCACCACGAACGCGTCCGCCGCCAGGGCCAGCGTCGCGGCGTCCGGATCGGCCGAACCGACCGCGGCCGCCACCTCGCGCCGCCGCCGGTGCTCCGCGTCCACGATCTCCCGCGCGGGCGGCGGCTCGACAGACAGGTCCCCGGCCCACGCCAGCACCTCGACCGTGTCGCCGGGCTCGGCCAGGGTGCCGCCGAAGCGGCCCGCGAGCAGCAGATCCTCGTTCGGCACGTACCCCCGGGCGGCCTCCATCCGGTGGTGCACGCCCAGCAGCCAGGTCCCGTCGGGGCGCCAGCCCGGCCCGCGCAGCCGGTACGCCCCCTCGACCACCGCCCCGCCCGCGGCCTCGCGCACGTCCAGGTGCCCGGCGCGGCGCTCGCCGTGCTGGTCGCGCCAGGTGCACAGCGCCTCCAGGTCCAGCTCGACCGGGCCGCCGGACAGCAGCCGGTGCACCACGGCGACGCAGGCCGTGCCGTGCCGCGGCGCCAGCTCGCGCTCCAGCACCGTGGCACCGATCCGCCAGCGCCACCGGGGCAGGCCGTCGACCAGCGCGAACTCCTCCAGCAGGGTGTGGCCGTGCGGGGCGACCGTGCCGTCGGCCCACTCGTGGCAGCCCAGCCGCACCGCCTCCCCGCCGGGCAGGCGCAGGACCGGGTCCAGCGCGGCCAGTCCGACATGGCGGGTCGCCGGGGTTTCCCCGGCCACCACCAGCAGGCCGTGGTAGCGGCGGGTGCGCAGGCCGCTGACCGTACCCATGGCGTAGCCGCCGCGACCGTCGGCCACCAGCCATTCGCGCTGGCCGCCGACGGAGAGATCACCGCAGATCTGGGTGCCGAATCGCATACGCCAACTCTGTCAAAGAGCGGCGGTGTCCGAACAGTGATCGCGCGACATCCGACGTAAGTTGCACAAAGGTGTAACACGGGCAGGGGAGAATCGCCGGGTGAACGACGCAGAGCGCCGGAGACTGGCTGACGCCGACGCCGGGGCGCACCCCTGGCGGGCCTGGGGACCGTACCTCTCCGAACGGGCCTGGGGCACCGTGCGCGAGGACTACAGCGAACACGGCACGGCCTGGGAGTACTTCCCGCACGACCACGCGCGCTCGCGGGCGTACCGGTGGAACGAGGACGGGCTGGCCGGGGTCTGCGACGAGCGGCAGACCTTCTGCTTCGGACTCGGCCTGTGGAACGGCGTCGACCCGATCGTCAAGGAGCGGCTGTTCGGGCTGACCGGCAACGAGGGCAACCACGGCGAGGACGCCAAGGAGTACTGGTGGTACACCGACTCCACGCCGACGCACTCGTGGATGTCGTGGCGCTACCACTACCCGCAGCGCGAGTTCCCGTACTCGGAGCTGGTCGCGGTCAACCGGCAGCTGGAGCGGGCCGAGCCGGAGTACGAGCTGGCCGACACCGGCGTCTTCGACGACAGCCGCTACTGGGTCGTCACCGCCGACTACGCCAAGGCCGAGCCGACCGACCTGTGCGTGCTGGTCAGCCTCACCAACCGGGCGCCGGAACCCGCCAGCATCCACGTGCTGCCCACGCTGTGGTTCCGCAACACCTGGTCGTGGGGCCTGCCCGGCCGCGACGACAAGCCCGAGATCATCGTCGAGCAGGTCGCGGGCGGCGGCGCCGCCCTGCACGCCCGGCACCGCATCCTGGGCCAGCTCGTCCTGCAGGGCGAGGGCGACCCGACCCCACTGGCCTGCGACAACGAGACCAACGCGCGGCGCCTGTGGGGGTACGAGGAGACGCCGGAATACCCGAAGGACGGCATCGCCGACCACGTCGTGCACGGCACCGACACGGTCAACCCGGCCGGGGTCGGCACCAAGGCCGCGCTGCACTACGTGCTGACCGTGCCGTCGGGCGAGACCGCGCGGATCCGGCTGCGGCTGACCCAGGTCGCGGCGCCCGGCAGCCGGGCCCGTCCCGCCCCGGCGCTGCCCGGCGACTTCGACGAGGTCATGCAGGCCCGCCGCACCGAGGCCGACGACTACTTCGCGCAGCTGGTGCCCGCGGGCACCCCGGCGGCCGAGGCCGACGTCGTGCGCAAGGCGGTGGCCGGGCTGATGTGGGGCAAGCAGTTCTACCACTACGACGTGGCCCGCTGGCTCGAAGGCGACCCGGGCTCGGTGCCGCCGCCCGACGGGCACCGGTACGGCCGCAACCACGCCTGGCGCCACATGACCAGCTTCGACGTCATCTCGATGCCCGACCCGTGGGAGTACCCCTGGTACGCCGCCTGGGACCTGGCCTTCCACTGCGTCGCGCTGGCCCGGGTCGACCCGCACTTCGCCAAGGAGCAGCTGCTCCTGCTGCTGCGCGACTGGTACCTGCACCCCAACGGGCAGATCCCGGCGTACGAGTGGGCGTTCGGGGACGTGAACCCGCCCGTGCACGCCTGGGCCGCGCTGCGCGTGTTCGAGATCGACGGGGCGCGCGACTTCGCCTTCCTCGCCCGGATCATGCACAAGCTGCTGCTGAACTTCACCTGGTGGGTCAACCGCAAAGACACCGGCGGCAACAACCTGTTCGAGGGCGGCTTCCTGGGCCTGGACAACGTCGGCCCGTTCGACCGGTCCGCGTCGCTGCCCGTGCCCGGGGTGCTGGAGCAGTCCGACGGCACCGCCTGGATGGCGATGTACGCCCTCAACCTGCTGGAGATCTCCCTGGTCCTGGCCACCCACGACCGGGTCTGGACCGACATCGCGACCAAGTTCCTGGAGCACTTCGCCTACATCGCCAACGCCGCCTCGCACCAGGGGCTGTGGGACGACGAGGACGGGTTCTTCTACGACGTGCTGCGCCGCACCGACGGGCGGGAGGTGCCGCTGAAGGTGCGCTCGCTGGTCGGGCTGCTGCCGCTGTGCGCGACCACCACGCTCAGCTCGGTGACGCTGGTGCGGCTGCCCGAGATCGCCGCCCGGCTGCGCTGGTTCCTCACCAACCGGCCCGAGTTCAGCGAGGTCGTCGGCTCACGGCGGATCTCCGGCGGGGGGCAGCAGCAGCGGCTGCTGGCCGTGGTCGGGCCGGAGCAGCTGCGGCGGATCCTGTCCCGGATGCTCGACGAGGAGGAGTTCCTCTCGCCGTACGGGCTGCGCTCGCTGTCGCGGCACCACCTGGCCAACCCGTACACGGTGCGGCTGGGCGGCAACGACTTCACCGTCGGGTACGAGCCCGCCGAGTCGACCAACGGCCTGTTCGGCGGCAACTCCAACTGGCGCGGCCCGGTCTGGTTCCCGGTGAACTACCTGCTCATCGAGGGCGTACGCCACTACGCGCGCTTCTTCCACGACGACCTGCAGGTGGAGTTCCCCACCCGCTCCGGCCAGAAGCTCACCCTCGACCAGATCGCCGACGACCTGTCCGACCGCCTGATCTCCCTGTTCCTACCCGACGCCAACGGCGACCGCCCCTACGCCCCCCGCCACCCCCAACTCCCCGACCACCCAGACTGGACCGACCACCTGCTCTTCTACGAGTACTTCCACGGCGACACCGGCCTTGGCCTGGGCGCCGCCCACCAATGCGGCTGGACCGCCCTGGTCCTCGACCTAATCCTCACCCGCCACCACCCCGAGGCCCCCCTCCACTGACCCGTCGATCATGAACTTATGGCACGGTTCGACGGTGTGTCGGAGGCACGGCTTCCTGATCAACTGGGTTGGGGAGCCGGGGTGGGGCCGAAGGTGCGGGGTTGGCCGGTGGCCTCCAGGACGGACATCCAGAGGTCGCCGGCCGGGTCGACCTGGTTGCGCTTGCTGATGGCCAGTTCGATCGGCACGTGTACGAAGCGGCCGCGCCACCGCCCCACCACCATCGCGGTGCGCCCGGCCATCGCCGCGTGCACGGCGGCGTGGGCCAGCCGGATGCAGTAGACGCTGTCGTACGGGTTGGCGGGCACGCTGCGGATGGCGTAGCTGGGGTCGATGTACTTGAGGTTGGCCTCCATGCCGTGCTGGGCGAAGTCGTCGGCGATGCGCTTGCGCAGGTACACGCCGATGTCGCGCAGCTTCGAGTTGCCGGACTTGTCCACCTGCGCCGGCTCGGAGTTCAGGTACTCCTGGCCGGCGCCCTCGGCCGCGACCACCACCGCGTGGCCGCGCGTACGCACCCGCCGCCGCAGGTGGGCCAGGAACCCGTCGTCCCCGTCGAGGGTGAACGGCACCTCCGGGACCAGCACGTAGTCGGCGTCGTTGTTGGCCAGCGCGGCGTAGCAGGCGATGAAGCCCGAGTGGCGGCCCATCACCTGCACCAGGCCGACGCCGTCGGGCACCGCCCGGGCCTCGACGTGCGCGCTGCGGATCGACTCGGTCGCCTTCGAGAACGCGGTCTGGAAGCCGAAACTCTGGTCGATGTACGGGATGTCGTTGTCGATCGTCTTCGGCACCCCGATGACGGCGATCTTCAGCCCGCGCTCCTTGACCACGTCGGCGATGCGCAGCGCCCCGCGCATCGAGCCGTCGCCGCCGATCACGAACAGCACGTTGATGCTCATCTGCTCCAGGCAGTCGACGATCTCGTACGAGTCCTGGCTGCCGCGCGACGTGCCGAGGATGGTGCCGCCGTACTCGTTGATGCCGCTGACGGACTCGGCGGTGAGGTCGATCGGCGGGTGGCCGTACTTGGCGATGAAGCCCTGGTAGCCGTTGCGGAAGCCGTAGATCTTGGTGACGCCGTAGTGCGAGGTCAGCTGGAGCACCAGGCCCCGGATGACGTCGTTGAGCCCGGGGCACAGGCCGCCGCAGGTCACGATGCCGACCCGGGTCTTGGACGGCTGGAAGAAGATCCTGCGGCGCGGGCCGCCCGGCTCGAAGCCCGGCAGCGCGTCGATCGGCAGGTCGCGGCCGGTCAGCATGCCCACGGTGTCGTCGAACAGCACCCGGTCGTCCTCGTTGACGTAGTGCTCGGTGGACGGCGCGCCGTCCAGCAGCGACGCCAGTGGCGAGTCCACCCGGCAGTCACCCAGCGTCCGTACCGCCAGATCCACACCCTCCGGCACCATCCGCACCAACCTCCTAGCCACCCGGAAGCCCCGCACGTTACCCCCGCCCCGTTACCACCTCCACCCCCCGCCCACCTCAACGAGGTGGGGGTGGGCCGGGGGCGGGGGGTTAGAAGAGGAGCCAGGTGGAGAAGAGGGTGCCCATGGGGAGGGCGATGGCCAGGGCGGTGGCGGTGTAGGGCCAGAGGATGAGGCGGGGGGAGAGGTGGCGCAGGAGGAGGACGGCGGGCAGCAGGAGGGTGTGCGAGCGGTACTGGGACACGCCCGGCCCGGCGACCAGCGGCCCGACGAACATGGCCAGGGCGTACAGGGCCAGGCCGACGTCGACGGGGGTGAGGGTGCCGCGCCGTGCCGCGAGGGCGGCGGCCGCCGCGCACAGCAGGACCAGGCCCAGTGACCAGTACAGCTCCGCGTCGGTGAACACGTACAGCACCCACAGCAGCTCCTGCCGCGGCTCCGGCACCGGGATCACCGCGGGCTGCGTGGCCAGCTGCCACAGCGAGGTCAGCGGGTTGTGGAACCCGTTGCCGTAGTGCCGCTGGATCATCAGGTACGCGTCCCAGTGCCCGACCGCCAGCTGGTACACCGCGAACACCGCGGCCAGGCCGAGCAGCGGCAGCCCGCACGCCAGCAGCGCCGCGCGCACCGCCTGCGGCCAGGTCAGCTCGCGCCGGTGCCGCAGCACCGCGACCGGGCCGAGGCCGAGCGCCGCGACCAGGATCCCCACCGGGTACGCCGCCGCGACCACCGCCCCGAGCAGGCCCGCCACCGCCCACCGCCGCGCGTGCAGCGCGACGACGCAGCACAGCAGCAGCGCGGCGGCCAGCGACATCGGGAACACCGCGTGCAGGTAGACCCCGCTGGGCAGCACCGTGGCCAGGGCCAGCACCGCCAGCGCCGTCCCGCGCGCCACGGCGGCGCGCCGCAGCAGCAGCCACAGCAGCGCCGCGGTGGCAAGCAGGCACACTTCGGTGATCAGCAGGCCCGCCTCGTACTCGCCGAAGCTCGTGATCGTGGTGATCACCTTGATCAGGCCGGGGTAGAGCGGGAACCAGCCCGCCGAGCCGCACCAGGCGTCGGGCGAGAACAGCGGGGCCAGGCCCGGGTCGTCGCGGCAGGGGAACAGGTCGTAGCCGCGCGAGGCGATCAGGGCGTACAGCCCGGAGTCGGCGCGCACCCGCCCGTCCACCGGCAGGTACGGCTCGCCCACCAGCCACCCGGCGACCGTGTAGAGCAGGTGCCCGACCAGGTACGACACCACCGGCGGCAGCACCGCCCAGGCGCGTGCCCGCCACTGCCGCCGCCGGTTCGGCGCTTCGGTGTCGGCGGGTACGCCGGAGCTGGTGACGACGGGGGTGGGGGCGGACATGGCGACCATCCTCCCCAACCCGCGCCACCTGCGTGGTCCCGGGGTGCGCGCTCAGCCGGGGCGCACCACCAGCCGGAAGCCCAGATGGCAGGTGGAGGTGTCGACGGCCTGCGGCATCCGGGCGGCGGGACGGTAGCGGCGGCAGTAGTTCGGCGCGCACAGGAACGAGCCGCCCTTGAGCACCCGCCGCGGGATGCGCACCCCGGGCAGGGCCGGGTCGTAGCTGTCCTGCTCGCGGGCGCCGCGCGGGTCGGCCGGGGCGCAGCACGCCTGGGCAGCCTGCTGGTACGGCCCGAACCAGTCCGAGGTCCACTCCCACACGTTGCCGATCATGTCGGACAGCCCGTACAGGTTCGGCGGGAACGAGCCGACGGGCGCGGTGTGCTCGTACCCGTCGGCGCACAGGTTGAGCACCGGGAACTCGCCCTGCCACACGTTGGCCAGGTGCACGCCGCCCGGGGTCAGCTCGTCGCCCCAGGCGTACTCGGGAGGCTCGGCGCGCCCGCCGCACGCGGCGAACTCCCACTCGGCCTCGGTCGGCAGGTCGCCCCCGGCCCAGCGGGCGTACGCGGCGACGTCGGCCCAGGCCACATGCACCACGGGGTGGTCGTCGAGCCCGTCGATCGAGGAGGTGGGGCCGTACGGGTGGCGCCAGTCCGCGCCCGGTACGAAGTGCCACCAGTTGCCGATGTCGCGCAGGTCGACGCGGCGTGACGGCTTGACGAACACCACCGAGGCGGGCACCAGCAGCGCCGGGTCGGCGCCGGGGTAGTCGGCGGCGTCCGGGGCGGTCTCGGCGAGCGTGACGTGCCCCGTCTCGCGTACGAACCGGGCGAACTCGGCGTTGGTCACCGTGCACCGGTCCATCCAGAACCCCGCGACCGTCACCGGATGCGCGGGCGCCTCCTCCGGGTAGTGCCGGTCGGAGCCCATCCGGAAGGTGCCGCCGGGGATCCACGCCATGCCCGGCCGGGGCGGTTCGCGGTAGCCGGCCTGCTGGTCGGCCGGGACGGCCGGGATGGTCAGCGTCGGGTCGTCGGGCTCGGGCAGGGCAGCGGCGTCGCCGGGGGCGACGCCGTTGACGGGCTTGTCGGCGGCCGTGCGGGTCACCTGGGCGCCGTTCCGGTCAGCTCCCGGGCCCGGTGGTTCAGCTCCCGGATGCGGAAGGCCATGATGAAGTCGGTGATGGCGCGGGTCAGCGCGATGACGCCGACCAGCACGATGAGCAGGCCGAACGACCGGGCGAAGCGGCCCGCCGCCCAGAAGCCCAGGATCATCTCGATGATGCCGATGATCAGGCCGAGCCACCAGCCGTCGTGCTCGCGTTTGGTCATGAACGCCAGCACGATGTCGGCGGCGCCCTTGAACAGCAGGTACCAGCCGATGAAGGCGGCCAGCCAGAACACGGTCTTGCCCGGGTTGATCCAGCAGATGAAGCCGGTGAACAGGAACAGGATGCCCAGCACGGCGTGCAGCCAGCGCCAGCCGGGCGCGTAGAACGCCTGGAACAGCTCGGCGACGGCGGCGACCAGGATGACGATGCCGGTCAGCGTGGCGATGGTGTTGATGCTGCGGGTGTTGAACGCCAGCACCCACCAGCTGATGATGATCCAGCACACGCCGGTGATCAGGAACAGCCACCAGGGCACCTTGGTGAGCTGGGCCAGCTCCTGCCCGTAGAGCGTCTCGCCGGGCCGGGGCCCGTCGATGCCGGTGTTGCCCGTGGTGGTGCTCATCCGGACCTCCCTGCGCAGAGTCGTTCGAACCACAGACTATGCACGGTATGCGTAGTTAGACGTCTTTTCCTGAATTAGTGCGATCATCGACCGCCGCTAGGCCATCGCGACGGCGCCACTCACCGCGACAGCGCTACGCCATCGCGGACAGCGCACCGGCCACCGCGAAGCCGAGCACCGTGAGCAGCCCCGTCGCCTTGCCGCCCTGCGCGTACGCCTCCGGGATCATCGAATCGGCGAGCATGGTCAGCACCGCCCCGGCCGCGAACGCCTCGGCGTAGGTCCCGTCCGCACTCGGCAGCAGCGTGACCACCGTGTACCCGACGGCGGCGGCCAGGGCGGACAGCCCGACGATGAGCCACCAGATCCGGTACGGCCGGTGCGGGCCGCCCCCGGTCGCGCCCATGGTGCTGGTCGCGCCCAGCGACTCGGGCAGGTTGGACAGGAACACGGCGGCCAGGAACGCCACCCCGACCGTGCCGCCCTGCGCCACGCTCATGCCCAGCACCATCGACTCCGGAATGCCGTCCAGCAGCGCGCCGAGCGCGATCGACCGCTGGGCCGAGCCCGCGCCGGGGCTGACGCGCCTGGTGACGGCCCGGTCGAGCCGGTAGAAGACGACCGCGCCCAGGCCGAAGGCGGCGAACAGCCAGGCGTCGGCGCCGAAGCCGCTCGGGATCAGCTCGTACGCGATGGCGGCGAGCAGTGCCCCGGCGCCGAAGCCCATGACCATGCCGACCGTGCCGCGCGGCGCCCGCCAGTGCAGCGCCAGCCACGCTCCGATGAGTAGCGACGACGCTCCGAACGCACCCCACGCCGCCGCCTCCAGTGCCCCCACGCAGCGTCAACGCGCCCACCGCCACTCCGGCTGCGGCTCTGCCCAATTTGCCCGAAACATGAGATCAAGTGATTTTCATCCCGCAATACTGGGCGAACGAGTGCCTTGCTCCTGCTGCACTTTCGGGGAAAGTGCGGCAATCGGCCCGGTCATTCATGCAGTTTCGGCGAAAGTGCAGCGTCCCCAACCGGAGGTGATCATGGCGCGCAAGCAGGCGGCTGGGGCCGCGGCTGGCCGGGCGCCCGCCGCGAAGGCGACCGCCAGGAAGACGTCGGCGGCCCAGAAGGCCCCGGCGGCGAAGAACGCCACGGCCGTGAAGAAGGCGTCCGCGACGAAGAAGGCCCCCGCCACGGCGGTGGTGTTCGAGCCACCCGTGGCCGCGGAGCGGGCCGCGACCAGGAAGGTCGCGGCCAAGAAGGCGGCCGCCGCGGCGGGCTCCGCCCCGGCGCCCCGGAAGAGGGCCGCGTCAGGCCCCGCCCCGAGCGCCCCGGCGAAGAAGGGCGCGGCCAAGGCGGTCAAAGCGGCCAAGACCGCGCCACGCGAGGCGGCCGGCGACCGGGGCACGTCCGCGAGCCAGCCGAACATCCTGGTCATCTGGGGCGACGACATCGGCATCACCAACCTGAGCTGCTACAGCGACGGGCTGATGGGCTACCGCACGCCCAACATCGACCGCCTCGCCGACGAGGGCGTCCGCTTCACCGACTACTACGGCGAGCAGAGCTGCACCGCGGGCCGGGCCGCGTTCATCACCGGCCAGTCCGTGTTCCGCACCGGCCTGTCCAAGGTCGGCGTACCAGGTGCGGACCTGGGCATCCGCAAGGAGGACCCGACCATCGCGGAGGCGCTCAAGCCGCTCGGGTACGCCACCGGCCAGTTCGGCAAGAACCACTTCGGCGACAAGGACGAGTTCCTGCCGACCCTGCACGGCTTCGACGAGTTCTTCGGCAACCTGTACCACCTCAACGCCGAGGAGGAGCCGGAGCAGGACGACTACCCGAACCCGAACGACTTCCCGAACTTCCGGCGCAACTTCGGCCCGCGCGGCGTGCTGCACTGCTGGGCGAACCCGGACGGCACCCAGCGGATCGAGGACACCGGCCCGCTCACCCGCAAGCGGATGGAGACCATCGACGACGAGGTGCTGGCCCACGCCACCGACTTCATCGAGCGGCAGGCGGCCGCCGACACGCCGTTCTTCATGTGGTTCAACACCACGCACATGCACTTCAAGACCCATCCGCGCCGGGAGATCAAGGGGCAGGCGGGCCGGTGGCAGTCGGACTACCACGACGTCATGGTCGACCACGACCGGCTGGTCGGCGAGCTGCTGGCGGTGCTGGACCGGCTGGGCCTCACCGACGACACGATCGTCATGTACAGCACCGACAACGGTCCGCACATGAACACCTGGCCGGACGGCGGCATGACGCCGTTCCGCAACGAGAAGAACTCCAACTGGGAGGGCGCCTACCGGGTGCCGTCGATCCTGCGCTGGCCCGGCCGCATCCGCCCCGGCTGGGTGGCCAACGACATCGTCGCCCACCTGGACATGTTCCCGACCCTGCTGGCCGCCGCAGGTGACCCGGACGTGGTCGAGCGGCTGAAGGCGGGCACGGAGTTCGCGGGCAAGCCGTTCAAGGTCCACCTGGACGGTTACAACGCGCTGCCGTACCTGACCGGGGAAGAGGAGGAGTCGCCCCGCGACGGCTTCTTCTACTTCTCCGACGACGGCGACCTGACCGCCGTGCGGTTCGACAACTGGAAGCTGGTCTTCATGGAGCAGCGAGCCCAGGGCACGCTGCGGATCTGGGCCGAGCCGTTCGTCGCGCTGCGGGTGCCGAAGATATTCAACCTGCGTACCGACCCGTTCGAACGGGCCGACATCACCTCCAACAGCTACTACACCTGGCTGCTGGACCGGGCGTACATGGTGGCGGCGTCGCAGAAGATCGTGGCCGAGTTCCTCGCCTCGTTCCGCGAGTTCCCGCCGCGGCAGGAGGCGGCGAGCTTCACCGTCGACCAGGTCATGAAGAAGATGCTGGAAGGCATCGGGAGCCACTGATGATCGATCTGCTGCCGTCGTGGCGGCCCGGGCCGACCCGCGACGCGATCGAGGCATTCCTCGCCGCGTCGCGGGACCTGCCCGTAGCCCAGCGCGTCGCCGTGCTCGACAACGACGGCACGCTCTGGTGCGAGAAACCGGGCTACGTCCAGTACGACTTCCTCGTCGCCCAGCTGCACGACGCCGTGGCCGCCGACCCGGCCAGGGCGGACCGTCCCGAATACCGGGCGCTGCTGAACGACGACAAGACGGCGCTGGGTGAACTGGGCCTGCAGCGGGTGGCGATGGCGCTGCTCGAACTGTGCGCGGGCCTGACCCCGGAGGAGTTCACCGACCGGGTGCACCGGTTCATGGCCACGGCGACGCACCCGCGGGGCGTGCGCTACCCGAAGCTGGTCTACCAGCCGATGCGGGAGCTGCTCGGCGCGCTGCGGGCGCACGAGTTCTCCGTGTTCGTGGTCACCGGCGGCGGCACCGAGTTCGTTCGGGCGGTCAGCGCGCAGCTCTACGGCGTCGCGCCCGACGACGTGGTCGGCACGCTGGTGGAGTACCACTACGCCGAGCACGACGGGCACCCCGCGCTGGAGCGCACCGCCGAGGCGTACGGCGAGGTCAACGAGGGTCCGGCCAAGGTCGAGCACATCCAGACCCAGCTCGGGCGGCGGCCGGTGTTCGCCGCGGGCAACTCCGGCGGCGACCGGCAGATGCTGGAGTACGCCGCCGCGGCGGGCCCGCCCAGCCTGGCGCTGCTGCTCGACCACGACGACGCCGAGCGCGAGTACGCGTACACCTCGAAAGCCGTCTCCTTCGCCGAGGACGAGCCGATCACCGACGTGGCCCGGCGCGAGGGCTGGACGGTGGTCAGCATGCGCGCCGACTGGACGCAGATCTTCGCCCCTGACCGCTAACCTCGCCCCATGCGGTACGACCTGTTGCTGGCCGGCGGACGCGTGCTCGACCCCGGCGGCGGCCACGCCGGTGTCCTCGACGTCGGCATCCGCGCCGGGCTGATCGCCGAGGTCGGCCCCGGCCTGCCCCGCGAGGCGGCCCGCGAGGTCGTCGACGCGGCCGGCCGCCTGGTCACCCCGGGCCTGGTCGACCTGCACACGCACGTCTTCGGCGGCGCCACGTACTGGGGCATCGACCCCGCCCCGACCGCCTGGTGCTCCGGGGTCACCACCTGGGTCGACGCCGGTTCGGCGGGCGCCTACACGCTCGACGCGCTGCGCACCGCCGTCGCCGCCCACCGGGTACGCGTGCCGGTCCTGCTCAACATCGCCGGGCCGGGCCTGGCCGCCGCCACCGGCGAGGCCCGCGACCTCGACAACTGCGACCCCGACCTGGCCGTCCGCACGGTCGAGGCCAACCGCGACCTGGTCGTCGGCATCAAGGCGCGCATCGACCACAACGCCGTCGGCCCGAGCGGACTCGAACCGCTGCGCCGCGCGCTGGCCGTCGGCAGGGCCTGCGGCGTACCGGTGATGGTGCACATCGGCGTGCCCCCGCCCACCGTCGGCGAGCTGCTGCCGCTGCTGCGCCCCGGCGACATCGTCACCCACTGCGCCAGCGGTTTCGCCAACGACGCCGCCGCCCTGGACCCCGCCCTGCGCGCCGCGTACGACCGGGGCGTGCTGTTCGACGTCGGGCACGGGGCCGGCGGGTTCGCCTTCGACGTAGTGGAGGCGCAGCTCGCGGCCGGGATGCCGCCGCACACCATCTCCACCGACCTGCACGGGCGCTCGCAGCATGGACCGGTGTTCGACCTGCCGACCACGATGGCCAAGCTGCTCGCCGTCGGGATGAGCCTGGAGCAGGTGGTCGAGGCGACCACGATCGCCCCGGCGCGCGCCCTCGCGCTGCCGCCGGGCACCGGCACCCTGCGCCCCGGCGCGCCCGCCGACGTCGCCGTCTTCACCGTCGAGCAGGGCGCGTTCGAGCTGGCCGACGTACACGACCAGCGGCGCACCGCCCCGCTGCGGCTGCGCAACGAGGCGACCTACCTGGGCGGACGGCTGCTGCCCCCGGCCCTGCCCGCCGCCCCGGCGCCGTGGATCCCGCTCACCGACGCGCAGCGGGCTGCGCTTACCGCACGTGAGCGGGCGGTCCGGGAGCTGCTCAACGTCCCGCTGGTCGCCCCGGACGCCCTCACCCCCCAGTTCCCGAGGTAAGGAAGGGCCCCTTCTTATCGCTTTCCGTAGTAGAGGGGCCCCTTCCCAACCGCCGTCCAATGCGCGGCGGGCGGAGGTTACCGGAGGTGGCGGCCGGGTGAGCGGGATTTGCGGTAGTTCGTGGTGTTCAGCCGGGCGGCGCGCAGAATGGACGTCTTGGGGCTGGCTCTCCCAGCCGGCGCCCTGGCCCCGTGAGGAGGACGTCATGCGACGCCTCTGCAGTAGAGCCGCCATCCTCGCCACCACCGCCCTGGCGGCCGCGACCCTGGCCGCCGCCCCGGCCGCCGCCGTCCCGGGCAGCGCTGAGCCCACCCCGGCAGTCTGCGTGAAGACGGCCAAGACGGTGGAGGACGGCCTGACCGACTTCGCCGCGGAGCTGTCCGACGTCACCCAGGCCGCCGACTCCGGTGACCTCAGCGGTGCGGAGAAGTCCGTGCGCAAGGCCGGTGACGCGCTGGTCGCGCTCGCCGAGGACCTGCGCAAGGACGCGGCCGGCGCCGACGCCGCCGACGTACGCAAGACGCTGGGCGAGCTCGCCGACGAGTTCGAGACCCAGGGCAAGCAGCTCGACACGCTCAAGGACCTGCAGGAGCTGGACGTCTCTCGCATCGACGAGCTGTCCGACCAGATGATCGCCATCTGCGGCGCCCTGGCCACGCCGACGCCCGCGCGCACCTCCTGACCGTCCCACCGCCCGAGTCGTGCCGCACGCGGTACCGCTCTAGCATCGTCGCGTGCCGCCTCGCCCTCTGCCGCGTCTGCTGCTCGTCCTCGCCACGGCGTCCGCCCTGGCCGGATGCGATTCCGCGCCCGAAGCCGCCCCGGGCTGGGTGCCCGCGCCGGGCGCCGCCGTCCCGAGCGCCGCGCCGTCCGCCGCCGCGGTGAGCCCTTCCCCGTCCCGGCCCCCGTTCGCGCCGGGCAACCCGAAGGGCGGGGCGCCGGTGCCGGCCGAGGCGCGGGCGGTCGACACCTCGCGTCCGAACCGGGTCGTCGGCACCGGGACCCCGGCCAGCTGCACCTCGCAGGCCGTGGTGAAGGCGGTCGCGGCCGGGGGCGTGATCACGTTCGACTGCGGCCCGGCGCCGGTGACGATCACGATGACCGCCACCGCGAAGATCCGCAACGGCCACGGTCCGCGCATCGTGCTCGACGGCGGCGGCCTGGTCACCCTGAGCGGCGGCGGCAAACGGCGGATCCTGTACATGAACACCTGCGACCAGGCGCAGGGCTGGACCACCTCGCACTGCCAGGACCAGGACCACCCGCAGCTCACGGTGCAGAACCTGACCTTCGCCGACGGCGACTCCACCGGCGAGACGGCCGAGGGCGGCGGCGGTGGCGCCATCTTCGTACGCGGCGGACGGTTCAAGATCGTTAACTCGCGGTTCGTCCGCAACCGCTGCGACGGCACCGGCCCGGACCTCGGCGGCGCCGCGGTGCGGGTGCTCAGCCAGTTCCACAACCAGCCCGTGTACGTCGTGAACAGCACCTTCGGCGGGGCCAAGGGCCTGGGCGGCAGCTGCGCCAACGGCGGCGCGCTGAGCAGCATCGGCGTCTCGTGGACCGTGCTGAACAGCGTCTTCAGCCACAACTCGGCGATCGGCCGCGGCGCCAATCCGGCCCGCTCGGGCACCCCGGGCGGCGGCAGCGGCGGCGCGATCTACGCCGACGGGAACCTGTTCACCATCCGGGTGGCGGGGACGGTCATCGAGGACAACCACGCCCGCGAGGGCGGCGGCGCGATCTTCTTCGTCAGCAACGACCGTACCGGCACGCTGCGCATCGAGCACTCGACGCTGCGCCGCAACCCCAGCGACGGGTTCGAGACCCGGGGTTTCCCGGGCATCTTCTTCCTCGGTGCCCGCCCGCCGACGGTGATTCGGTGACCGGACGGGCCGCGCCGGACAGCCTGTATGCTGCAAGGCGCCTGGCAGGCACCTCGCGAGATCGGTTCATGATCGGCTGACGGTGCGGCCGGCGCGGACAGCTGATGCAGCCGAGCGGTGCGGGAGCCTGAGAACCATGTCGAACGAGATCCTTCTGGTGACCGGCGGTGCCGGCTTCGTGGGCAGCCACCTCATCCGCGAACTGCTGGCCACCCGCCCGGACGCCCACATCGTCTCGATCGACAACTACTTCACCGGCGCCAAGGCCAACGAGGTCGCCGACGCCCGGGTGACGTACATCGAGGGCAACACGATCGACGTCGCCAAGATCTGGGCCGAGCACGGCTTCGCCTCGCCCCGGCAGGTCTTCCACCTCGGTGAGTACGCCCGGATCGTGCAGTCGTTCGCCGAGTTCGACCGCACCTGGGAGTACAACAGCCGCGGCACCAAGGAAGTGATCATGTTCTGCGCCGAGCACGGCGCGCGCCTGGTCTACTCCGCGTCCAGCTCGAAGTTCGGCAACGAGGGCAAGGACGAGCACCTCAACCCGTACGCGTGGACCAAGGCCAAGAACGTCGAGCTGATCAAGAACTACGGCGACTGGTACGGCCTCGACTACGTCATCACGTACTTCTACAACGCGTACGGCCCCGGCCAGATCACCCACGGCACCTACGCCACCGTGATCGGCATCTTCGAGCGCCAGTACCTGGAGGGCAAGCCGCTGACCGTGGTCTCGCCCGGCACCCAGACCCGTGACTTCACCCACATCTCCGACATCGTCGCCGGCGTGCTCGCCGCCGCCGAGGGCGGCAAGGGCGACGGCTACCTGCTGGGCACCGGCCGCGAGTGGCCGATCCTCGAGGTCGCGAACCTGTTCGGCACCGAGGTCGAGCTGATCCCGGCCCTGCCCGGCGAGCGCACCAAGGGCCGCGCCGACAACGCCAAGGCCCGCGGCCTCGGCTGGGAGCCGAAGGTCGTGCTCAGCGAGTACATCGCCGACTTCGTCGCCCGGCACCCGCGCGCCTGATCGGCGGCTACCGTAGGGCCATGCCCGACCCCCAGGCCGTCACCCGCGCCACCTACGACCACATCGCCTCCGCGTACGCCCAGCAGCTGGGCGGCGTCGACGGCATGGCGCCCGACCGGGAGCGCTTCGCCGCCGCGCTGCGCCCCGGGGCGCTGGTCGCCGACATCGGCTGCGGCCCCGCGCACCACGTCCGCGCGCTGCGCGAGCTGGGCCTGCGCGTGGTCGGGCTGGACCTGTCCGAAGGGCAGCTGCGCGCCTCCGGCGGCGTGCCGGGGCTGGTCCAGGCCGACATGCTGGAGCTGCCGTTCGCCGACGGCGCGGTGGACGGGATCTGGGCCATCGCGTCGCTGCTGCACCTGCCGCGCGAGGCGGCCCCGCGCGCGATCGCGGAGTTCGCCCGGGTGCTGAACTCGGATGGGCAGATGTGGCTGACGGTGGCCGAGGGCGAGGGCGAGGGCTTCGAGCCGTCGCACTACGACGACAGCCGCGCGCCGCGCTGGTTCAGCTACTACAGCGAGCGGGAGCTGCTCGGCTGGCTGGAGTCGGTCGACTTCGAGGTGCTCTGGACCCGGCGCGGCCAGACCCACCGCTCCTGGCTGTCCCTGCACTGCCGCCGTGCCTGACCCGACCGGTTGGGAAGGGGCCCTTCCACTACGGAAAGCGATGGGAAGGGCCCCTTCCTTACGCCGTCACCAGGCGGCGTTGAGGAGGTCGGTGGCGGACTGCTGGCGGGCGGCGTCGGTGCTGTCGAGCGGGCCGGCCCAGCGCAGGCCGTACGCGTCGAGCGGGTTGCGGTCGGCGGCGTACGCGGTGTCGGCGTTGCGGCGCAGGTAGGGCAGGTAGGGGCGGCCCGGCAGGGCGAGGTCCAGCTTGACCAGGCCCCGCGCGAAGACGCCCTTGAAGGTCGGGCCGTCGGCGCCGCAGTTGGGTTCGCACGGTTCGCGCAGGATGCCGTTGACGTTGAGTGACGAGGACGTGGTCGCCGCGTCGGCGGTGCGGCGGGCGGCGGTGAGCAGGGCGGCGTCCCCGGTGGCCCGGTTCAGCTCGGTCAGCCCCGCGATCAGGACCCCCTGGTTGTACGACCACGCCGTCGACCCGTTGTTGCGGCAGGTCGACAGGCTGATCCCGTCGTTGACCAGCCCGGACGAGTTGACCAGGCCGGTGTTCTGGATCCAGGTCCAGGTGCTGCGGGCCCGCTGGAGGTACACCGTGTCGCCCGGGACGCGGTTGTGCAGCGCGGCGTTGAGCTGCAGGAACAGGCTGTTGGCGATGGCGGCCTTGTAAGTGCGCGCGGTGCTCCACCAGATGCCGCCCCCGCAGGTGCCGTCCCAGTAGGAGTTCATGAAGTCGGCGTCGAAGCGGGCGGTGTTGAGGTAGCGGCTGTCGCCGGTCGCGTCGTACGCGGCGACCCAGGCCAGCCCCCACCACCCGGTGTCGTCGAGGTAGTCGTTGGTGAAGTTGCCCCGGTTCTTCCCGAGGTTCTTGTCGTAGGTGTTCGCGATGGCGTACCGGTAGCTGGGCATGCCGGTCACCCGGATGCCGTCGATGACGGCGGTGAGCGCGTTGGCGCTGTTCCACCAGCCCGTGGTGTCGAACAGGCCGGTGCCCCGGTTGTAGGACATCATCAGCGCCGTCGCGGCGGCGGTGGCCCGGTTGCCCGCGTTCCAGGTGGTACGCGCCCAGGGCGTGCACGCCACCTCGGGGCGGTCGCCCGCCTTGCCGCAGGCCCGCAGGGCGCCGACGCCCTGGTTGGCCCAGTCGTCCACGTTGTACATCAGCGTCCGCCAGGAGCGCTGGCCGGTCGGGATCGCGGTGTCGCCGAGCCTGCTGTCCGCCGTGGTGCGGCCGCCGTTCATGGAACGGTCCAGCCACACCTGGTCGCCGGGGTTGCCGTTGGCGATGCTCGCCCAGCCCATGGCGTCGGCGTCGTCGAAGTGGAGCACGACGGAGCGACCCCAGACGCTCGCGCTCACCGGTTGCCGGTCGCCCGGCGACAGGCCGGGGTCACGGGCGTCGCAGTACCTGTTGCAGATCGTCGCGGCCCACGCCGCACCCGGCGCGCCGAGCACCGCCACGGCCGCCAGCAGCCCCGCCACCAGGGCGGTCCGAAATCTTCGCATGACTCTCTCCTGAAGGGACGGATCAGGGAAAGAGCGCTCTCTCGGATACGGTAGAGACGGTCGGCATCGCTATACAAGGTTTTCGATATGCCAGATCAGCGGTAGCCGAACATCTGCGTCCAGTAGTAGCGGTATGTCCCGCCGGTGCCCCGGCCCACGCCCATCGCCTTCGACGAGCAGTTCAGGATGTTGGCGCGGTGCCCCTTGGAGTTCATCCACTGCTGCATCGTCGCCTTGGCGGTCGCGTTGCCCGCCGCGATGTTCTCCGCCGACGGCGTGGTGTACCCCTGCGCCTTGGCCCGGTCCCACGGCGATACCCCTTCCGGGGTGTCGTGCGAGAAGTAGTCCCGCTTCGCCATGTCCTCGCTGTGCAGCCGCGCCGCCTTGGCCAGCCGCGCGTCGGCGTGCACCGGGCCGCAGCCGACCTTCTTGCGCTCGGCGTTGACCAGGACGAGGATCTGCTCCTCCAGCGTCTGCGGCGCCCGCGCCGTCGGTCTGGGCGACGCCGAGGCCGACGCGGACACCGACGGCCCGGCCGAGGGCGAGCCCGAGGGCACCGCCGAGCTCGACGGAGACGCGCCGGTCGGGGCCGTCGCCGACGGGTCGGGCGACGCCGCCACGCCGCCCCGCGGCCGCGCCCCCACGCCGTCCAGCTCGCCGCCGCCCGGCGGCATCAGCGCGTACACCCCGGTGGCCAGCACCGACACGGCCGTGACCACGCCGGCCAGCCGCAGCGCCCACCGGCGCCCGGCGCCACCCCCGGACCGGGCCATGCCCGCGGTGAACAGCAGCCCCAGCACCGCGTACGCGCTGACCTTGGTGCGCAGGCGGCGGCAGTGCTCGCACTGGTTGATGTGCCGGTCCACCCGGCCGCGCTCGCGGGCGTTCAACCGCCGGTGACCCGGCGCGATCGCGTCCAGCCCCGCGCAGCGCCCGTGCTGCCGCGCCACCAGCATGGTGCGCACCGCGCTGCCCAGCGCCTTGCGCGAGCGGTGCACCAGCACCGCCGCGTGCGTCGGGCCGACGCCCAGCACCTCGCCGACCTCGCGGCTGGACAGGTCCCAGCGCAGCGTCAGCTCCAGCACCGCGCGCTGGCGCGGCTCCAGCGCGTGCGCGGCGTTCCAGACCAGCTCGTACGCCTCGCGCTGCTCGGCCGCGGCCTCCGGCCGCCGGCCCCGGTCGTCGTCGGCGAGCAGCTCCTCCGGCAGCGGCCCCGGCGACACCCGCCCCGCCGCCGACATCGCCCGCCGGTACGCGATGGAGAACAGCCACGTCTTCAACGCGGCCGGGTCGCGCAGCTTGTCCAGGTCGCGCCAGGCGACCAGGAACGTCTCCTGCACCACGTCCTCGGCCAGGTGCACGTCGCCGACCTGGCGGACGACGAAGCCGAGCAGCCCCGGCCGGTACTGCCGGTAGAGCCGGTCGAAGGCGTCCCGGTCGCCCGCGATCGCGCCCCGGGCCAGCGATGTGTCCGACCGCATGACAGCCTCCTGGTAGAGCGGTGATGCCAGTAGGTCCCGCCACAGCGCCCGCCATTACACCCCGCCCCCTTTCTTTTGTCGACCGCGCGCCGGGCCGCGCCGGCGCGGGCGGCGTGCAGTTTCGGGGAAACTGCGCGAATCTTGGGCACTATTCGCACACTTTCCCGGAAACTGCTGCCTCGCGACAGGGGTGCGGGGGTTGGGTAGGGTGCGGATCATGGCGAAGAAGGACAGCCCGATCGAGTACGTCGGCGAGCGGGAGCCCCGTGACAGGGCCAAGCCGGGCAACCGGTCCGGGTGGGTCGGCGGGCTGCTCGCCATCGTGGGCATCCTCGGCGTGATCGCCGCCTACGGCTTCTTCGGGGGCGCTGCCCGCGCGGCGCTGCTCGGCTTCGCCTGCGAGGCGACCGCCTGCTCCATGGTCGGGATGACCACGGCGGGCTGGCTGATCATCGCGCTGCCCATGGCGCTGCTGGTCACCGTCACCCTGATCTGGAAGACGGCCGGGCGGATCGAGCGCCGGGCCCTGGGCGCGCTCGCCGCCGTCGCCAGCGCGCTGCCGATGCTGTTCCTGCCGGGACGCCGCCGCAGCATGTCCGACATGATCTCCGGCCCCGGCTCCGACCAGTTCGGCAGCGGCTTCATGTGGGCCCTGGGCGGCATCGGCGCCACCATCCTGGTGCTGCTGGCGTTCGCGGCGGTGTCGGCGAAGGTTCCACTGGTCAACCGGCGGTTCAACCTTTTCGCCGGGGTCGCGGCCGCGGTGCTGATGGCCGCGGCACTGCCGGTGGCCGTCGCGAACACCTACCCGACCTACGTCCACGCCGCCGAGATATTCCCCGACGTGCTGACCATGAACGGCGACACGCTCACCCGGACCTCCGCGGCCGACCAGCGCGGCTGCGACGGCGTACTGCCCGACGACGCGCTGCTCAACAGCGAGAACTGCTTCCTGACCGTGCGGGCGTCGTTCACCACCGACGACAGCGACGCGGTGGTCGTGTTCCGGGCGGTCCTCTACGGCGACGACGAGACCGCCGACGCCGTACGCGCGGCACTGCCCCGGGGCCTCGACCTCGCCGATACCAGCGGCGACGCGACCACGATCTTCTCGACGAACGGCCCCTGGGTGCTGCTGGGCAGCGCCGCCCACGCCGACGGGCACCCGATCGCCACCGCGGAGCGCAACTGGGTCCTGTGGCCGCTGCGGCAGGTCAGCTACCACTTCATCGGCGCCCAGGGCGGCATCTTCATCGACCCGGACCCGACCGGCGAGGTCCACCCGCGCAACCCCTGACCGTCACCGCGGCAGGCCGGACAGCCTGCCGCGGACCAGCTCCGCGTCCTCGTGGCCGAGCTCCTCCAGGATGGCCAGCGCCCGCTGCCACGCGTCCGCCGCCCGGGACTGCTCGCCGGTCGCGGCCAGGCACTCGCCCAGATGGTCCAGGGCGTCGGCGGTGCCGTGCCGGTCGTCGATCTGGCCGAACAGCTCCACCGCCTCCCGCAGCCGCTCGGCGGCCAGCTCGAAGCGCTCCAGCCGCAGGTACGCGTAGCCGAGGCTGTCCAGCGTCGCCGCCCGCCCGCGCCGGTCGTCGGAGCCGTGCAGCAGGGTCAGCGCGCGCAGGCAGCAGGCCACGCAGCTCTCGTAGTCACCCGCCTGGGCGTGGTACCAGCCCGCGCAGTTGAGGGCGTTGCCGAGCAGGGCGACGTCGTCGGTCTGCTCGAACAGCGGGATGCTGCGCAGCGCCCAGCCGAGCGCCTCGTCGCAGCGGTTCAGCGACTCCAGCGCCAGCGCGATGTCCAGATGGGCCTGGCCCTTCCCGGCCGGGTCGCCGTCCAGCAGCACGATCGCGTGCTCCAGCGCCTCGATCGCCTCGTGGTGGCGGCCCGCGCAGGCCAGCGCCCGGCCCAGGCCCCGGCGGGCGTGCGCGCGGTCGCCCGTGGCGCCGGAGCGTTCGGCGGCGTCGACCGCCAGCCGCTGCGCCGTGACCCAGTCGTGCCAGTACCCCTGCCGGTCCTGGAAGGTCGCGAGGGCCCAGGCGAGCTGCCAGACATGGCCGTCCTGCCCGGACGCCGCGGCGGCGGGCAGGGTCGCGCACAGCACCTCGTACTCCGCGGCGAACCAGGCGTGCGCCTGCGCCGCGTCGGCCAGCTCCTCCGGCCGACCGGGGTCGCGTGGGGCCGGCGGTCGCCGCCGCGGCGCGAGCAGCCGCACCCCGAGCAGCGCCGTGTCCAGGTAGTGGTCCAGGAACCGGGTCGCCGCCGCACCCCGCAGCGGCGCCGGGTCGTGCTCGCGCACCAGCTCGCCGGCGTAGTCCCGCAGCAGGTCGTGGTAGAGGAAGCGGCCCGGGGCGTGCTGCTCCAGCAGGTGCGCCCGGGTCAGCTCGTCGAGCAGGGCGCGGGCCGCCGCGGGCGGCAGGTCGGCGACGGCGGCCGCCGCGGCCAGCGAGATGTCCGGCCCCGGATGCAGCGACAGCCGCCGGAACAGCTCCCCGGCGGCCGGGCTCAGCGTGCGCACCGAGCAGGCGAACGCGGCGCGTACGTCGGTGGCCGGATCGCCGCCGTCCAGCGCGCTCAGGCGGGCGTCGCCGTCCAGCTCGGCGGCCAGCTCCGCCAGCGAGAACGACGGGTAGGCGGCCGCGTGCGCCACCACCACCGCCAGCGCCAGCGGCAGTCCCGCGCACCGCTGCACCAGGCTGTCCACGGCGCTCGGCTCGGCCGCCACCCGCTGCCGCCCGAGCCGGTGGACGAGCAGCCGGTGCGCCTCGTCGCCGGGGAACACGTCGAGGTTCAGCGCGTACGCCGCCTCCCGCGCCACCAGGCTGTTCATCCGGTCGCGGCTGGTCACCAGCACCACGCAGCCGGGCGAAGCGGGCAGCAGCGGGCGCACCTGGCCGGCGTCGCGGGCGTTGTCGAGCACCACCAGCAGGCGGCGCCCGGCGGTGAGGCTGCGGTAGAGGGCGGCCTGCGCCTCCTCCTCGACCGGGATGCGCGCACCGGCGGGCAGGAGGGCCTGCAGGAAGCCGTATAGGGCGCTGGTCGGGCTCGTCGCCGGGCGGGCCGGGTCGTGGCCGCGCAGGTTCACGTACAGCTGGCCGTCGGGGAAGCGGTCGGCGTTGCGGTGGGCCCAGTGCATCGTCAGCGTCGTCTTGCCCACCCCGGCGGTGCCGCTGATGACGGCCAGCACGCCGCCGCGACCGGCCAGCGCGTCCAGCTCCGCCAGCTGCGCGTCGCGGCCGACGAAGGCGGCGCAGCCGACGGGAAGCTGGCGCGGGACGATCGTCGGCGGAGCGGTGCCCGGCACGGCGGCGGTGCCCGGCCCGGCCTGGGGCGGCGCCGAGGCCTCCAGCGCCGGGTCGGTGGCGAGCATCCGCTGGTGCAGCTCGCGCAGCGGCCCGCTGGGCAGCACCCCGAGCTCCTTGTCGAGCAGGGCCCACAGCCGCTGGTACGTGCCGAGCGCGTCGGCCTGCCGCCCGCACCGGTACAGGGCCAGCATCTGGTGGTGCCACAGCCGTTCCCGGAACGGGTGCTCCTCGACCAGCTGCTGCAGCTCGCCGATGAGCGCGGCGTGGCGGTGGCACATGAGGTCCGCCTCGATCCGGGCCTCCAGCGCGGCCAGCCGCTCCTCCGCCAGCCGCCCCGCCTCGGCCGCGACCGCCGCCATCGGCGGCACGTCGGCGTACGCGTCGCCGCGCCACTGGGACAGGGCCTGCGCCAGCAGCACCGAGGCCTGGGACGGGTCGCCGGAGCGCAGCGCCGCCACGCCCGCCGCGGCGGCGGCCGCGAAAACGTCGGCGTCCAGCTCCGCCGGGCCGAGCGCCAGCAGGTAACCGGGCGGCCGGGTGATCAGGACGCTGCCGTCGGGGTCGGCCAGGCAGCGACGCAGCCTCGCCACGTACCCGTGGATCTGGTTCGCGGCGGTCCTGGGCGGCGCCGATCCCCACAGGCGGTCGGAGAGCTGCTCGACCGGGACGATCCGGCCCGCGTCGACCAGCAGCGCCGCCAGCAGCGCCCGCGCCTTGGCCGGTCCCGCCGACAGCCATGCCCCACCGTCGTTGACCTCCACCGGCCCGAGGACGCGAAACCTCACCAAGCCCCCATGCAGTCGCTTATCACCAGGCAATACAGCAGTACCAAAGAATATCTACATGTTACGCACACGGCCGACCGGCAGCATCGATCGCGACAGAGACGGTCCTCGAACTCGGGAGGTTCCATGAAGCGTCGACTTCTCTCCGCCGTGGCGACGATTCCGCTGGTGGCAGCTGGTGTGGTCGCCTCGGTGGCGGCACCGGCCTCGGCCAACTGCGGCAGCCACTCCTGGTCCAACAAGGACGATCAGTCCGGCTACACGCTCGACTCCTCGCCCATCCGCAGCGGCCCGCACGAGTCGTGCGGCACGGTGCGGACCGTCGGTGCCAGCGTGCTGCTGTACTACCACTGCTTCGTCACCAACGAGTCCGGCAACACCTGGACGCACGTGCGCATCGCCGGCACGGAGACGTACGGCTGGGTCTTCGACGACCACATGAACGACCACGGCAGCTACGTCCGCTGCTGATCCACCTGGAATCCGCCGGGGCCCGCCTTCCGACCGGAGGGCGGGCCCCGGCGGATTCCAGACGGTTGTCACACCCTGCCATCATCGACGGGTATGACCTTCGATCGCCGCAAGGTGACCATCACCCTGGGCTTCCTCGCCAGCTTCACCGCGTTCTACTCGATCGGGCGCTTCCCCACCGGCACCGAGGTCCTGAACGTGGTCGACGGTGTGGAGACGCTAGTGGACTCCACCACCGAGCCGCTCGGCTTCGTGCTCGCCGCCGCCATGCTCATCTCGGGGGTGCTCGCACTGGTGGGCACGATCAGGTTCCTGCGCGGTCGCCGGGCCGCCCCCGCGCTGCTGGCCGCGGGCATAGTCGGCCTGGTCGGGGTGCTTCCCGGCGTGCTGTCCCTGTTGGCATACCGGCTGATGGCCACGGCCGCGCCGCGGACCTGACGCCGGTCAGCGCCGGGCGGCGAGCGGTGCGACGGCCGCCGGGACGGGCTGCGCGGCGGGGGCGGTCCGCTCGCCCAGCAGCACCCGGCGCACGACCCGCTCGCTGGCGCGGCCGTCCTCCAGCGCGCAGAACCGGTTGCGGAACGAGGTGCGGGCCCGCCGGGCCGCCTCGTCGTCGACCGTACCGGCCAGGAAGCGCTCGACCAGCTCGGCCTGGGTGGTCACCACGACGCCGGGGGACTGGTCGAAGACGTCGAAGTACACGCCCCGCTTGGTGCGGTACTGCTCCCAGTCCGAGGCGAACACGACGATGGGCCGGTCCAGGATCGCGTAGTCGAACATCGTCGAGGAGTAGTCGGTGATCAGGACGTCGGCGGCCAGGTACAGGTCCTCCACCACCGGGTACGCGGTGACGTCGACGACCTGGGCGGAGCCGGTGCCCGACCGCTGGGCCGCAGGCTCGTAGAAGTAGTGCGTACGCAGCAGGATCGTGGTCTCCGGGCCCAGCGCCTCGGCCAGGGCGGCGACGTCGAGGTGGCCCGCGAAGCGGTTGGCGGTGCTGCCCCGGTGGGTCGGGGTGTAGAGGAGCACCCGCTGGCCGGGCGCGACGCCGAGCGCGGCGCGGACCCGCTCGCCGTGCTCGGGCGCGGCGTTGACCAGGATGTCATTGCGCGGATACCCCACTTCGAGCGACTCGAAGGTCCCCGGGTAGGCCGTGCTCCACGCCTCGGTCGAGTGCCGGTTGGCGGCGATGCTGAAGTCCCAGCGGCTCACCCGGCGCAGCAGCTCGTCGCCGCCCTCGCCCTTGCGGCCGGCGTGCACGAAACTGTCCACGCCCATGAGCTTGAGCGGGGTGCCGTGGTGGGTCTGCACGTGCACGCTGCCGCGCCGCTTGACCACGTAGTCGGCGAAGTTGACGTTCCCGATGAAGAAGGCGCCCCGGGCCATGATCCAGAAGTACTGGAGCGTCTCCTCCACGACGTACGACACGTCGGGCGGCATCGTCGCGGCCGCCTCCTTCGTGACGACCCAGACCCCGCGCACACGCGGCGCCACGTCCCGGGCCTTCTCGTAGATCGCGGCCGGGTTGCACCGGTAGCCCCGACCCCAGTACGCCGTGTAGACGGCCAGGTACGGGTCGATCGGCAGCAGCAGGAAGAGCCGGTAGCAGAGGTACTTGACCGCGCGGAACGCCTGGCGGACCAGTCGGCGCAGCTTCGGAAGGACGCTTCGCAACGGACTGACCCCCGACATGCCGACCCCTAACGCACCAGAGTGAACAGAAGGTATCAGCTCGTCGCCGTACGCGAGAAGGCCAGGTTTTCCAGGTGGTGCCCCTGCGAAGCTGGACCGGGTGTGGCAGGCTCCGGTGCTTGTGATGGCGCCTCACCCCACCCAGACGGTCCGGCTGTACGGACTCGCCGCCGGTTCGCTGGTCACCGGCATTCTCGCGCTGGTCGCGACGGGGAACCTCGACCGCGACTCGCAGGCGCTGGCACCGGCCCTGCAGTGGCTGAGCGTCCTCTCGTTCGCGCTGTTCCTGATCACGTGTGCGGCCGGGATCTTCGGATGGATCCTGCGGGAGCACGAGATCTGGCGGCGGACAGGTGCTCCGGAGCGGGCCGCCGTACTCGCCGTGGCGCGCGCCGCGGCCGAGGACCCCCGCCAGTCCGAATACCAGGCAGTACTGGCCCAACGCCAGGCGACCGCCGAGCAGTACGAGCGTTCCCAAGGCCAGAGCGCGGCGGCAGGGGAGTGAGCCGCCGGATCCGGTTCGACCGCGGCGTGCGGGTCAGGCCTGCTCCCGTTTCAGCCGCTCCTGCCGCCGGCGGTACAGCTCGCCCAGGCTGACCTCGGACGTCTGCCTCCGGTAGTACTCCCAGGCGCCGTGCCGCAGCAGCTGCAGGCAGCCGAGGAGCAGCAGGGCCAGCTCGGCGGAGGTCAGCACGCTGCGCAGGTCGGTGTACCACGGGGGTATGAGGCCGAGGTCGGTGGTCGACCACTGCGGGGCGAGACTGTCCTTGGGGCTCGCGTAGTCGGTGCTCACGCCGACGCCGCAGGACAGCCAGTAGACGGCCGCGAAGCCGCCCGCCCAGATGAGGTTGCGGAAGGTCGTCTGCTCGCGGCGTACGAGGATGCCCAGTGCACCGAAGACCGCCGCTAGGACCGCGCCGGTCACGGCGTGCCAGTGCAGGTTACGGGTGACGTTCTCGACCAGCAGCTCCGGCTCGTAGAACTCGCGCGCGAGCGGGGAGGCGAGGAAGCGTGGGCCCTCGTCGGCGATCCAGGCCGCGCTGAACGCTGAGACGGCGAGGTCGGTGAGGGCGACCGCGGCCAGGGCGAGGATCAGCCTCGACGCGAGCACGACGGGTCTGGTGGGAAGGTCGGTCATGTGTACCCCCGGTGTCGACGACCAGTGGACGCTAGTGATCGGGACCGCACCGGGCAAGGCCATTCCTCCGCATCGGCTGCTGCCGGGTGTGAGGCGCGCTTGCGGACCGCCATCGCCGAAGCGAGGATCTACTGCTGCCTCGCGCCAGTGCAGTCCGGCTGTTGACCCTGGCGTTGATCTAGGGATCCGGTTTTCTTTGGATCAAGGTCGGGCGGCGCGGCTTCAGCCCGGTTCAGCTGGTCTTCGTACGTCTGGCGCCGGGGTTCGCGGTGCTGGCGCCGATCGTGCTCGCCAAGGGCCTGCGATTTCCGCGGAAGGCGGCCGTCTGGGGGCATCTCGCGTCGCGGCGCTGGTCGCGAACGCCATCGCCCGGACGACATCGATGACGCGAGACTGAAGTCTGAGGCATGGATCAGGTCGGCCTGTGCACCTCATGGCGTCGGCCCCAGGAATCGCGAGAAGCCGCCGGCCTGGGTGGGCCAGGTCGGCGGCTTCTCGCGGCGGAAAGGGTGCGGGCAGTCGGCTATGCAGGGAGTCCGCTCGGTCAGCAGCTGCCCACAGCGACCTGGACCTCGTACTCGAAGCCGGTCTCGTCAACACACTTGTACCGGTCGTAGGTGACACCGCCAGAGCAGGTCTGGCCGAGATAGACCCCGGAGACCGCGGCCTCACGGAAGACTCCGCCGTCCGGGGAGCTGATCGGGACGAGAACGAGATTGTTGTTGCCGAGTGCGGAGGCCTTGACGCGGACAAGCGACTCGACGACGATCGTCGCTTCCGGGCGAAGCCGGTACTCGTGTACCTGTCGCCCTGCGGTGTCCTCCGCGGCGGCCGGCATGTCATCGACGATATCCGCGTCCCTTACCCACAGGATCTGCCCGGGCCGGCCCGACTTGCCGTCCGAGCCGCCGTACTGCAGCACCGGCCGACAGCCCTCCAGCCCAGACGGCACGTCCTGCGGCGGATCGAGTGGCACGACCTTCAGCGTGACGGTCGTGGCCGTCAGCGCACTGATGCGCCGGGCCTCGGCGTAGGTCGGTGCGGAGCCGTTGTAAGAGATGTTCTGTTTCAGCGCAGTCGTGTCTTGACGAGACAATGTCGTGATCCCCTCTTCCGGTGAAGTGGCATGTCACCGACGGCAGAAACGGGATTCGGCTTCTCCAGCGCCTGCGCAATCAATAACCATGCGCGCATTTCCTCGGTGGCCTTCAACCCGATTCCAAGATCGGCTGATATCGACTCAACGACGGATTTCGGCAGAGGTTTCGGGCGGTGGCACCGTCGTGCGATGAGTCGGTCGCCATCGCCCGAGCCCGACAGTAAATCAGCATCTATCTATTGAACTGGTCTTTTCTGGGCACCATCGAACTTCGACTGCGCCGCGTACCGCGGGCCTTGGACTGGCTACACGCCGTACCCGACGGACATGATCCGCGAGACGGGACCCAGGGGCGCGGGGTCGGCGTGCGGCGAAATTTCGAATCACATCATTGATCGGATAGACTTAGTCGACTGTATGGCGGGCGATGCGTTGGCCTGCTGTCGCGGCGGCCTGCCTGGGCAGGCTCCTCCTGCGGCGGCCATGGTCAGGACCTGTGGTTTACCAGTCACATTACGTTATAAAATCGTTATACTTACATACAGTGACCTGCTTCTGATTTGGGCGCGGCGATCGATGCACGACTGGAGTATTTGTCAAAGTCGATGTTTGTGGACACTCTTCACTCAGGGTAGCGATCTGGAAACGTTGTGATTTCTGCGCTGATCAAACGGTATGGAGCGCGAGCGCCGGTCGGTTACGGTCGCTGAATGGGGGCGGCCCGCGGGTGCAACCGCGGGCAGCGTGTTCCCACTAATGCCCCGTCAGAGGAGAACAGGTGAGAACAAGGAACATGCTAGCGCCGCAGCGACGATACGGTCTCAGCAGCCTGACCGGCCTGACGATGGCCGCCGGACTGCTCGTCGGCATTCCCGCGGCGAGCGGCGCCGCCGGGGTGGACGACGTCGTCATCACCGGTCAGGTGGTCAGCGCCACCGCCAGCTACCAGACCATCAGCAGGAACATGGATCCCTCGACGCTTTCGAGCGTGAAGAAGCTCGGGGGTGCCTACGTCGAGCTGATGTGGTGGCCGTCCGATGCCTACGACGAGGGCGATCCCAGGGGCGTCAAACCCGGCGAGCCGCGATCGCTGACCGCGGTGGGCGCGGCGCTGGCCGACCGGGACGGGCGATACGCGATCGGGGCCGCACCGAGCACGGCGATGCTGGACGACGCGGCTCGCAACGACGGCTGGGTCAATTTCCTGGCCGCCACGTCGCACGGCGCGCACTACCTCCTCGAAGGCGTCTCCCGGCGCTGGGACGGGCGCAGGTGGGTCGACCACGGGGACGAGCGGCCGGGCATGTCGCCGAAGGATGTGCACCGGACCGTCTTCGCCAAGGACGTGTCGACCGGGCAGGAGAAGTACGGCACGAACCCAAGGCTGCTCGAACGGAAGCACGACGCGAACACCGTCGCCGCATCACTGTCCAGCTGCCTGTACGTGCATCAGTACTACGACTACAAGTACACGAACGTGCTGGAGTTCCACAACACCGCAGACGCCGACTCGCGCTGGGACTACGGCGGCACCGCCGACAGTGATGTGGAGATCGGCGTCAATTACAGCGGCAGCAGCTGGTCGATCGGCGGCACTGCGCACATAGGCACGTCCTACGGCAGCTCGATATTCGGGAACGTCAGCACGAACTACGGCAAGTACATCTCGACGAACTTCCGTTACGACCACGGTTATCTGGCAGACGCGGGAGTCGGATTCTGCGACTACGCCGGTGACTCCTTCGTCAAGGCCAGCAGGTGGGAGGGCAGCGGAATCCAGACTAACCACGACGTGTCGCAGTACGACTGCAACGATTCGCCGCAGATAAACTACCGGGAGAGATATCAGATCGGCCAAGGGTTCACGAAGAACTCGGCACGAGCTGCCAAGTTCGGCATCGGCGTCAGCTTCCCCTTCGTCAATCTCGGTGTGACGAGCGGCTATTCCAGCCGCGTCGACATGACGTGGGAGGCAAAGCGGAACTGGATTTACATCTGTGGCGGAAACGCGTATCCGGCCTACGCCAGTGTCATCTACACCTACTAGGCTGAGATCGACGATGGCGGCGGCCCTGGCCGCCGTCATCCTGTGGATCGCGGGCTGCCAGATGCTCGCCACCGACGGTCCGCTCATGACGGGGCAGGACCGCACGACGTCATACGGGAGCTGGGACGTCGGCAGTGTCCTGTCGTTCGGCAGCTCGAAGATCCGCAACCCGACGGACAGCCCGATCCGGCTCGTCGACGTCATCGCTGATCCGCCCGATGGGCTCGTCGTGAAGGCGATCTACGTGGTGGACCTGACCGACGTGCAGGAGACCTCAGGCCTCGCGACCGGATTCCCTCCGCCCAACCAGGCGGGCGACACCTTCACGCCGGTCGACGGGGCCACGCTGCGAGCCAACACCTGGTATCAGGTGATGTTCATGGTGGAGGTCGTGAAGCAGGGCCGCTGGACCATGCCGTCGTATGACCTGGTCTACGAAACCGAGGGCCGCGAGTATCGCGCCACGGCGCCGCACGGCCTGAGAGTGTGCTCTCCGCAGCCCACCGACTGCGCTTGAAGTCCGGAGACCGCCACGTTGAAGGCGGCGATCCGGCCACGCGGGCGGGCCGGCAAGCTTTGCTTCAGCAATCCGCAAGGCCAGCGGCATCTCGTCGCACAGCTCGGTGAGCCGATGTCGCGGCGATCGGCTCGGCGGCGACCCGGTCCGCTCCCAGCACCCGACGCGACAGCGTGAGAGCGTCGCCCGGGTGCGGCCGGCGACGGGTGCGGAGCCGACCGGTACAGGCCGAGCATGGCGACGACATCCGCCGGGATCTCGGCGGCGCAGTTGGGCTGGCACCTCGACGGCTCGAACCGCGCCGTGCCTCGCGTCGGCGCAGCTCGCGCAGCAGGCGGGCCAATTCCAGCGAAGCCTGTTCTGGACACATTCGGCTACTTGAGTATGCGCGGTAGGTGGCTGGATCTTCGGCGCCGCAGCCCTCAGCGGGCGTGTTCAACGACGTTCAATCGCGCCGTTCACCGGCGTTCAGGTTTCTCGCCTCTCGGCTCGTCGCCACCGAATCCTGGAAGGCCCAAACAGGACGGAGAAAAACATGACCCTGCGCCTACGGACTCGTATCGCAGCCGCCACGGCGGTCGTCGTGTCCGCATCGTTCGTTTTGCTCACCGCGGCCTCACCCGCCGCGGCGGATCCGGCCGGGCAGGTGATCGTCAAATTGACCTCCAACCCGAGCTTCGGAGACCGCCTGGAAATGCCCGCCACATGTCCCGCCGGCACCGCAGTGGCCGGCGGCGGCGGATACCTCACCGCCCCGGGCGCACCCCTCGGTCACGTGGCGCTGGACCGGCTGCAACCCACCTTCGAAAACAAGTACTGGGTGAGAACCCACCGGATCGACGACTCCGAGCCGTCCTGGCTGCACACGGCGGTCGCCATCTGCGTCCCGAAACCGACCGGCTGGGAGATCGTTTCCCAGCTGGGCGGCGTTCAGCAGGAGTACGTCACCACGCCGACCTGCGGCACCGGCCGGAGCGTCATCGGGGCGGGCGGCCGGACCAACAAGGGAGATTCCAACGTCGTCCTGGAGGATGTCATCCCCTCCGCTGACCTGAAGACCGTCACGGTACGCGGGGTGGAGATCACCGGATCGAACGACGACGACTGGAACGTCACCGCCTACGCGGTCTGCGCCGACACCCCGGCAGGGCTGCAGCGGGTCGCGTTTTCGACGCTGAGCGACAGCGACTCGCACAAGACGGCGTCCGCCAGCTGCCCGGCCGGCAAAGCGCTCTACGGCACTGGTGTGGCGGTGAACGCCGGCAACGGCAACGTGCTGCTCAGCGGCATCAACACCATCGGCAATGACCAGGTCGCAGCCTGGGCCGATGAGATCATCGGCGGGTACGCCGGCGACTGGAGTCTCACCGCCTATGGCATCTGCGGAAGCTGACGGATCGACGATGCCTGGCCCGCGACCCGTATCGCAGGGTCAGGCATCGTCACGCTCGCCGATGCCGGCCCGCCCTGTGGCGAAGCTGTCGATTTCGTGGATTCGAAGACCCGGATAACGTCCCACTTCGCCTGGCAGAACCGCCCGTGATCAGCTGCGGCCTACATGAGCGCATCGAGGACGGCGGCTCGCTGAACCCGAGCGAGCGCTTTTCCTCTTCGCCGGGAACCCCGACCATTTCGCTGGGGAACGTGCGCCCGGGCCGATAAACAGCCTGCTAGCAGCACGGATTAGGGGTGAAATCATAGGTTAGAAGTGCCCCCGGCAGGATTCGAACCTGCGCCCCCGCCTCCGGAGGGCGGTGCTCTATCCCCTGAGCTACGGGGGCTCAGCGACCGACAAAGAGTAGCAGGGCCGACCGGCCGGTGCCGAATCGGTATCCGGCCCGTGTCGCGGTCACGCCAACCCACCCTCCTTAGCGCCCGCACCCCGCCCAAGGCCGGTTCGCGGCCGCAGGTACGTGCACCTTCCCGGGCAGCTGCGCGGAGGCGGCCAAGAGCTCTGGGGGTTGTGCAGTGTTCTGACCGTTCGCGGCGATCTTCGGCACCTGCCGTTGTCGGTGATCGCCGTCTCCGGTCGGAAGTTGGGTTCGGTCGAGATCCTGTGCAGGAGTTCGACCGCCAGTGGCGATCTTCGACCGGGTTCAGCTCCTTGATCGGCATTGGCGGTCGACGCGTCGGCTATCGGCCCGGGTTGTGACCGCAGACGGCGATCAAGAAGGGGACAGCCGAGTTAGTGACCGCAGACGGCGATCTCCGCCAGCCGCCAGCCGCACGACCATCGCGTCAAGCGTGCGACGCCCAGCACGCCGAGCGCCACCCGGGCGGCAGCGGGCGTCGCCCGCCCGTATCCGGAAGCCCGACTCCGGCCATACCGCTGAAGAAGCCCCACCGAACCAGGCCCGGCGGGGCTTCTCGAAAGATCCGCTCAGCTGAAGCCGAGCGTCTTCTGCAGTGACTGCATGGCGGCGATCTCGCCCTGCTGCCCGCTCTTCATCGTCCCGGCCAGCCACGTGACATCGCCCTGGTCGGTCTCCGAGAGCACCGCGTCGACCATGTGAATCCCGCCCAGATGATGCTTGATCATCATCTGGAGGAACAGCCGGTCGACCTCGGGCCCGGTCGCCTTCTCCAGCGCCGTCATCTCCTCCGGCGTGGCCATGCCGGGCATCAGGTTGCCCTGGACGGCGCTGTCGCCGTCGGGCATCCAGGCCATCGGCTTGGCGGGCGAGTTGACGTTGAGCTTCCAGTCCCGCAGCCACTGGCGCATCATGCCGATCTGCGCCTGCTGGGTCATCGCGATGTCGCCGCCGAGCGAGCGCACCGCCGGCGAGGCCGCCCGGTCCGCCGCGATCATGCCCATGGCCACGGCCTGGGCGTGATGGGAGGACATGTCGCGGGCGAACCCGGCCGCAGCCGAGTCGTCGGCGGGCAGGCCGGAGCGCTGCACCAGGTGGGTGCCGACGAAGCCGATGGCGACGCCGAGCAGGAGGGCGACCAGCCCGGCGATGCCGACCTGCCGCCAGCGGCTCGGGCTGGTCGTCTCCTCGGTCATCAGCCGTTCGCGCCCTGCATCATCTGCTGCACCTGCTCCTGTGTCAGCGGCGTGACACCGGTGGCGGTGTTGCCGTTGGAGCAGACCGCGCCGGGCTCCTGCGTGGCGTTGATGCGCAGGTCGGTGATGAAGTCGTCGATGCGCTTGTCGTCGGCGCTGTCGAGCTTCAGCTGGAAGCCCCACGCCTGGAGCGAGATCGGCTTGTCGAGCTTCTCGATCGGGCTCATGAGCATGTACTCCTTGCCCGTGACCTTGGCGGCGAGCTTGGCCACCTGGTCGGCGGGCAGGTCACTGCGGTACGCGACCCACACGGCCCCGTGCTCCAGCGCGTGCACGGCGTGCTCGTTCGGGATGGGCGCGTCGTAGACGTTGCCCATGCACTGCTGCCAGACCTCGTTGTGGTTGCCGCCGACGGGCGGGCTCTGCTTGTAGGTCTGCGTGCCGTACGCGTGGGTGCGGGTCAGGTCGGCCGCGTTGGTCTCGCGGTAGTCGACGATGCCCGGGATCGCCTTGGCGGCGCCCTCCCAGTCGAACGGGGGCTTGAAGGCCTGCCAGGCGCCGTAGCCGATGATGCCCGCGGCGAGCACGCCGACGGCGGTGAACATGGCGATCGGGCCCCAGTTGCGGCCCTGGTTGACCTTGATGGGCGTGATCGGCTTGCCCTTCGGGCCCTTGGGCGGGGTCTTCGCACCGGCCGGGGTCTTCTCGCCGGGCTTGGCGCCGGGCTTGCCGCCGACCTTCACAACGTTGGGGCGGTGCTGCTCGCCGCCCTGCGTGCTGATGCTCATCGTGGTGTCCGTCACATCGAGGGGTGGGCGCGCCCGCCATGTGGTGGGACGCAGAGGGCCGAAGTCTACCCGGTTAGCATGGCCGGGTGACTCCCGCGAATCTTGCCGACGCTGTTCTCGCCGCCGCCAGGGCCGTTTTCACGGCCCGTGAGCTCGATCTGTCGGCGCTGCCGACGGTGGCGACGGTGGAGCGCCCGCGCAATCCGGAGCACGGAGACTACGCCACCAACCTGGCACTTCAGGTCGCCAAGAAGGTCGGCGCGAACCCCCGCGAGCTGGCGGGGGCCCTCGCCGAGGAACTCAGCAAAGTCACAGGCATCGCTTCGGTGGAGATCGCCGGGCCGGGCTTCCTGAACATCCGGGTCGACGCCGCGGCCGCCGGTGAGCTGGCCCGGCTGGTGGTCACCCAGGGGGGTGAGTACGGGCGGGGCACCGCGCTGGCCGGGCAGAAGCTGAACCTGGAGTTCGTGTCGGCGAACCCGACCGGCCCGATCCACCTCGGCGGGGTGCGCTGGGCCGCGGTCGGCGACGCGCTGGCCCGGCTGCTGAAGGCGGCCGGCGCCCAGGTCACCACGGAGTATTACTTCAACGACGCCGGGGCGCAGATCGACCGGTTCGCCCGGTCGCTGCTGGCCGCGGCCCGGGGCGAGGCCACCCCCGAGGACGGGTACGGCGGCGCGTACATCGCCGAGATCGCGGCGGCGGTGCGGGCGAAGAACCCGGCCGCCGACGACGTGGAGACGTTCCGGGTCGAGGGCGTCGAGCTGATGTTCGCGCAGATCAAGTCGTCGCTGGCCGAGTTCGGCACGACTTTCGACGTGTACTTCAACGAGAAGGACCTGCACGACAAGGGCGAGCTGGACCTGGCGCTGGCCCGGCTGCGCGAGCAGGGCCACGTGTACGAGTCCGAGGGCGCGACCTGGCTGCGCACCACCGACTTCGGCGACGACAAGGACCGGGTGCTGCGCAAGAGCGACGGCGACTGGACCTACTTCGCCGCCGACTGCGCCTACTACCTGGACAAGCGCGAGCGCGGCGCGGACCTGGTCGTGATGATGCTGGGCGCCGACCACCACGGCTACGTGGGCCGGATGCGGGCCATGTCGGCCTGCTTCGGCGACGACCCGGACCGCAACCTGGAGATCCTGATCGGCCAGCTGGTGAACCTGGTCAAGGACGGCGCCCCGGTGCGGATGAGCAAGCGCGCCGGCACCGTGGTGACGATGGAGGACCTGGTCGAGGCGATCGGCGTGGACGCCTCGCGGTACGCGCTGGGCCGCTACAGCATCGACTCGCCCATCGACATCGACGTGGACCTGTGGACCCGGGCGTCGAACGAGAACCCGATCTACTACGTGCAGTACGTCGCCGCGCGTACCGCCGGGGTGGCCCGGCAGTCGGCGGAGCTGGGGCTGACCCGCGACTCGGCCGAGTTCGACGCGGCGCTGCTGGCGCACCCGAAGGAGCTGGAGCTGATCAAGGCGCTCGGCGACTTCCCGGGCGTGGTCGCCCACGCCGCCGAGCGGCGCGAACCGCACCACATCGCGCACTACCTCGAGAAGAACGTGGCGCGGGCGTACCACCGCTTCTACGACGACTGCCGCGTCACCCCGATGGGGGACGCGCCCATCGAGCCTGTCAACGTGGCCCGGCTCTGGCTCAACGACGCCACCCGCACCGTCATCGCCAACGGCCTCGGGCTGCTCGGCGTGACCGCCCCCGAACGGATGTGACGGCAAGACCATGAGAGCTCACGAGGCCGGTGCCCTGCACGGAGAGATCGGGCAGACCGGCCCCACCTGGCTGCGTACCCCCGTCGACGTGAACGCGCTGCTGGAGCCGCTGTGGCCGCGCACCGCGCGCAAGGACGGCGACGGGGTGCTCCAGGTCGGCGGCCTGAGCGTGGCCGACCTGGCCGAGCAGTACGGCACCCCGGCGTACCTGCTCGACGAGGAGGACTTCCGGGCCCGCTGCCGCGCGTTCAAGCAGGGCTTCGACGGCGCGGAGGTGTACTACGCGGGCAAGGCGTTCCTGTGCCGGGCGATCGTGCGCATCCTGGTCGAGGAGGGCCTGAGCCTGGACGTGTGCAGCGGCGGCGAGCTGGCCATGGCGCTGTCGGGCGGCATGGACCCGGCGCGCATCGGGCTGCACGGCAACAACAAGTCGGTCGCCGAGCTGACCCGGGCGCTGCGCGCCGGGGTGGGCCGGATCGTGGTCGACTCCTTCGACGAGATCGACCGGCTGGGCGCGCTGGCGCGCGAGCTGGGCGTACGGCCCAAGGTGATGATCCGGGTCACGGTCGGCGTCGAGGCGCACACGCACGAGTTTATCGCCACCGCGCACGAGGACCAGAAGTTCGGCTTCTCGCTGGCCGGCGGCAAGGCGTTCGAGGCGGCCCGGCGCATCCTGGCCGACGGCAGCCTCGAACTGCGCGGGCTGCACTCGCACATCGGCTCGCAGATCTTCGACACCTCCGGGTTCGAGGTCAGCGCGCGCCGGGTGCTGCAGCTGCAGCACCGGATCATCGAGGAGCTGGGTGTCGAGCTGCCCGAGCTGGACCTCGGCGGCGGCTTCGGCATCGCGTACACCAGCCAGGACGACCCGCAGCCCGCGGCCGACCTGGCCGAGCGCATGTTCAAGATCGTCGAGGGCGAGTGCCGGGGCCTGGGCATCGCCCAGCCGCACCTGTCCATCGAGCCCGGCCGCGCCATCGTCGGCCCGTCCACCTTCACGCTGTACGAGGTGGGCACCGTCAAGCAGCTCGACGGCCTGCGCACCTACGTCAGCGTCGACGGCGGCATGAGCGACAACATCCGCACCGCGCTGTACGACGCGTCGTACTCCGCGACGCTGGCGTCACGCACGTCACAGGCGGAGCCGATTCTCGCCCGCGTGGTGGGAAAACATTGTGAAGCCGGGGACGTGGTGGTGAAGGATGAATTCCTGCCTGCCGACGTGAAACCAGGAGATCTTATCGCCGTGCCGGGTACCGGTGCGTACTGCCGGAGCATGGCGAGCAATTACAACCAGGTGCCGCGGCCGCCGGTGGTGGCCGTACGGGACGGGCAGGCACGGGTGATCGTGCGCCGGGAGACCGAGGACGATCTCCTGGCGTTGGACGTGGGGTAGGGGGCGTTCGCCCCCGCCGGATCGCATCGGAGAGACAAGTGGCTGACTCGCTCAAGGTGGCGTTGCTGGGGTGCGGCGCGGTCGGCTCGGAGGTCGTCAGGCTTCTGCAGGAGCAGGCCGACGACCTCACGGCGCGCATCGGCGCGCCGATCGAGCTGGTCGGCATCGCCGTGCGCAGGGCCGGGCGCGACCGCGGCAACCTGCCGGTCGACCCGTCCCTGTTCACCACGGACGCCCTCGGGCTGGTCAAGCGCGACGACGTCGACGTGGTGATCGAGGTCGTCGGCGGCATCGAGCCCGCGCGCACCTGGCTGGTCGAGGCGCTGCGCGCGGGCAAGAGCGTCATCACCGGCAACAAGGCGCTGCTGGCCGAGGACGGCGGCAGCCTGCACGACGCCGCGGCCGAGGGCGGCGCCGACCTCTACTACGAGGCCGCCGTCGCCGGGGCCATCCCGCTGCTGCGCCCGCTGCGCGAGTCCCTGCACGGCGACCGCATCATGCAGGTCACCGGCATCGTGAACGGCACCACCAACTTCATCCTCTCCGCGATGGACAGCACCGGCGCCGGGTTCAACGAGGCCCTCGAAGAGGCCACCGCCCTCGGGTACGCCGAGGCCGACCCCACCGCCGACGTCGAGGGCTTCGACGCCGCCGCCAAGGCCGCGATCCTGGCCAGCCTCGCCTTCCACACCCGCGTCACGGCCGCCGACGTCTACCGCGAGGGCATCACCGAGGTCAGCGCCGCCGACGTGGCCAGCGCCAAGGCGATGGGCTGCGTCATCAAGCTGCTGTGCATCGCCACCCGCACCGCCGACGGCGGCGTCAGCGTGCGCGTGCACCCGGCGATGATCCCCCGCACCCACCCGCTGGCCGGGGTCAACGAGTCGTTCAACGCCGTCTTCGTCGAGGCCGACGCCGCCGGGCAGCTCATGTTCTACGGCCGGGGCGCGGGCGGCGCGCCGACCGCCAGCGCGGTGCTGGGCGACCTGGTCGCCGTGGGCCGCAACCGGCTCGCGGGCGTACGCAGCCCGAGCGAGTCCGCCTACGCCGACCTGCCGGTGCGCCCGATGGGCGAGGTGCGCACCCGCTACCACGTGTCGCTGGACGTCGCCGACCGCGCCGGTGTCCTCGCCGCGGTGGCCGGGGTCTTCGCCAAGCACGACGTCTCCATCGCCACGGTCAACCAGTCCGGCCGCGGCGACGAGGCCATCCTGGTCATCGTCACCCACTCCGCCCCCGACGCCGCCCTGGCCGCCACCGTCGCCGAACTCCGCACCCTCGACTTCGTCCGCGCAGTAGCCAGCCTCCTCCGCGTCGAGTTCTAACCCCCCGCCCCCGCGCCGCCGACCGCACGCCACGGGTCGATCATGAACCTATGGCACGGCTTGACGGCGTGTCGGCGGCACGGCTTCCTGATCGACCGGGTCCGCCCCGGCCGCGGCCGCAGGATGGGCTCGCGCGGCCACACCTCCTGGGTTGTGAGTACGGCCCAGGAGGTGGGCGGTGCGAGGATGAGGTTGCCGGCGGGGGCTCGTACCATGACGACGGCATCCGCCCGTACCGCCGGTGGGACGGATGTCCCGCTGGGTGGAACCCTGGTGGTGGCTGGGGCGTTGAACGGGCAAGGTAGCCGATGACAATCGGTAAGGGGGCCAGCATGTGGCGTGGATTGATCGAGCAGTATCGCGACCGGTTGCCGGTGTCGGAGAAGACGCCGGTGATCACGCTGCACGAGGGCAACACGCCCCTGGTCCCGGCGCCGGTGCTGTCGGACCGCACCGGCTGTGACGTCTACCTGAAGGTCGAGGGCGCCAACCCGACCGGCTCGTTCAAGGACCGCGGCATGACCGTGGCCGTGTCCAAGGCCGTCGAGGAGGGCGCGAAGGCGATCATCTGCGCCTCCACCGGCAACACCTCGGCCAGCGCCGCGGCGTACGCCGCCCGCGCCGGGATCACCTGCGCCGTGCTCGTGCCGCAGGGCAAGATCGCGCTGGGCAAGCTGGCCCAGGCGCTGGTGCACGGCGCGAAGCTGCTGCAGGTCAGCGGCAACTTCGACGACTGCCTGAGCATGGCCGCCAAGCTGGCCCAGGACTACCCGGTGGCGCTGGTCAACTCGGTCAACATCGACCGGCTGCACGGCCAGAAGACCGCCGCGTTCGAGATCGTGGAGGCGCTGGGCGACGCCCCGGACATCCACTGCCTGCCGGTCGGCAACGCGGGCAACATCAGCGCGTACTGGATGGGGTATCAGGAGGACGTCGCCGCCGGCAACGCCACCCGCACCCCGAAGATGTTCGGCTTCCAGGCCGCCGGCTCCGCCCCGATCGTCGACGGCGCCGTGGTGGCCAACCCGTCCACGATTGCGACCGCGATCCGCATCGGCAACCCGGCCTCCTGGACCAAGGCCCTCGACGCCCGCGACCAGTCCGGCGGCCTGATCGAGGCGGTCACCGACCGCGAGATCCTCTCGGCGTACCGGCTGCTCGCCCGCGAGGTCGGCGTGTTCGTGGAGCTCGGCTCGGCGGCCAGCGTCGCGGGGCTGCTGCAGAGCGCCGCCGCGGGCAGGCTCCCGGCGGGCTCGCGCATCGTCTGCACGGTGACCGGCCACGGGCTCAAGGACCCGGAGTGGGCCATCTCGACCGCCCCGGCCCCGACCACGATCGGCAACGACCCGCTGGCCGCGGCCCGCGAGCTCAACCTCGCCTGATCCGCGCCGCGCACGCCGCCGCCCACCCGCCACGGGTCGGCGGCGGCTCGCGTATCCGGCGGGAGCAGGGGGTGGCGGGCGAGGCCTCCGACCATCCCAGGTGTACGGTGCCTCTGTGTTTCGGGTCCTTACCTCCAACCGTGACTTCCGCCGCCTGTTCCTGGCCGAACTGATCGTGTTCGGTGCGGACTGGTTCGTCATGGTCCCCCTGTTGCTGCTGCTCAACGAGAAGACCGGGCAGGGGCTGTGGGGCGGTCTGGCCCTGGCGGCGGAGACCGGCACGGTCGCGCTGCTGCTGCCGTACGCCGGGACGATCGCGGACCGGTTCGACCGCAAGCGCATCCTGATCACCTCCAACCTGTCCGCCCTCGTCGCCGTGGTCGGCCTGCTGCTGGTGCACGGCCCGTGGGCCGGCCCGATCGCGCTCGTGTCGGTCGCGGCGCTGTCCGGCGCGAAGGCGTTCTACACCCCGGCCGCCAACGCGGCCATGCCGAACCTCGTCGACCGCAGCGACCTGTCGCCCGCGATGGCCGTGCACGGCTCGGCCTGGGGCACGGTCACCGTGGTCGCCTCGTCGCTGGGCGGCGTGGTCAGCGCCTGGCTGAGCCCGTACGCCTGCTTCGGGCTGGTCGCCTTCGGCCTGGTCGGCGCGGCCCTGCTCACCTCGGGCATCCGCCGCCCGACGCAGGAGCAGGGCTTGGTCGAGCCGCGGCCCGCGTTCGCCGCGATCGCCGAGGCCAACCGCTTCCTGCGCCGCGAGCCGCGGCTGCTGGCCCTGGTGACGGTCAAGTCGGCGGTGGGTGTCGGCAACGGCCTGCTGGCGACGTTCCCGCTGATGGCCACGGCGTTCGGGGTCGGCCCGCGCGGCCTCGGCCTGATGTTCGCGGTACGCGGCCTGGGCAGCCTCGTCGGCCCGTTCGTGTTCCGGGCGGCGCTGGCCCGCCCGCACTGGCTGTTCCCGGCGCTGGCCATCTCCATGTCGACCTACGGCATCGTCTACCTCGGCGTCTCGGTGGCGACCTGGTTCCCGCTGGTGCTCGCCGGGATCTTCGTGGCGCACGCGGCCGGTGGCGGCAACTGGGTCATGTCGAACTACGCGCTGGCCCAGGAGGTGCCCGACGAGCTGCGCGGCCGGGTCGGCGCCAGCGACCAGATGATCGCCATGCTGGCGGTGACCGTGTCGCAGCTGACTGTCGGCTTCTTCGTGGACTCGGTCGACGTGCGGCTGCTGATCGCGTGCTGCGCCACCACGACCCTCCTGTACGCCGTCGGCTGGCGCCTGGTCACCCGCCGCCTGCCCCGCCACGGCAGCACGCCCGCCCTGGCCACTGCGGACTGACCCGCCACCGCGCCCACCGCGCCCGCGCCGCGCCCGTGGAGCGGGGCGTGGCGAGTGCAGTCTCGGGGAAACTGCAGGAATCCGGCCCAAGATTCCAGCACTTTCCCCGAAACTGCTGCCACCGCCGCCACCACCCACCCCGCCCACGACGCACCCTTGTCCTCCCCTGATAGCGTGGTGATATCACTTCGATATGGGGAGGGTGTCATGCAGAAGCGGGCGTTCCGGGTCTCCGGGTTCCTGCTGGTGCTCGTGGCGCTGGCGGTGCTGGCGGCGACGATCGCGGTCATCGCGGCGCGGGCCGACACGCCGGGAGGAGGCACGGTCATCGGGATCACCGTCGCGGCCGCCGCGCTGCTGATCACCCTGATCTGCACCGGGTTCATCGTGATCAGCCCGAACGACGCCCGGCTGATCCAGTTCTTCGGGTCGTACGCGGGGACGATCGACTCGCCCGGGTTCCACTGGACCTGGCCGCTGACGGAGAAGACGAAGATCTCCAAGCGGGTGCGCAACTTCGAGTCCAACCGGCTCAAGGTGTCCGACGCCGACGGCAACCCGGTCGAGATCGCCGCCGTGGTGGTGTGGCGCGTGGTGGACACGTACGCGGCGAAGTTCGCCGTCGACGACTTCGTGAACTTCGTCGAGGTGCAGGCCGAGACGGCGGTGCGGCACCTGGCCACCAGCTACCCGTACGAGGCGCACGGCACCGACCGCACCAGCCTGCGCGACAGCGCCGCCGTCAGCGACGAGCTGACCGCCGAGCTGCGCGAGCGGGTGGCGCTGGCCGGCGTCGAGGTGGTCGAGTCGCGGATCACCCATCTCGCCTATGCTGCGGAGATCGCGCAGGCGATGCTCGCGCGCCAGCAGGCGCAGGCGATCGTGGCCGCGCGTGCGACCATCGTGGAAGGAGCCGTGGGCATGGTCTCCGGTGCCCTGGAGTCGCTGCGCGAGCAGGGCGTGATCGAGCTGGACGAGGAGCGCAAGGCGCAGATGGTGTCCAACCTGCTGGTGGTGCTGTGCGGCGACCGCGCCGCGCAGCCGGTCGTCAACACGGGCACCCTCTACTGAGGACGATGTGTGGCTGAGCGCAAGAAGCTGCTGCTGCGGCTCGATCCGGCGGTGTACGACGCGATCGCCCGCTGGGCCGCCGACGACCTGCGCAGCGTCAACGCGCAGATCGAGTACGCGCTGCGCAACGCGCTGAAGGCGGTGGGGCGGCCGGTCGAGCGCCCCACCGCGCCGGTCGAGGACGACGAGTCCGAGGACTGACCGTCCACGCTGGAGTGCCGTCAGACCGACGGCACCGTCCACTCCGACTCACCGGGCCTCGACACGAGCAGTGCCGGGTCGACCTGCGCGGGCTGCGGCCGCTTGCGGCCCACGATCCCGCCCGCCAGCAGCAGCGATATCCAGATCAGCTGGCTGGCGCCGACGAGGGCGCTGACGATGCGCAGCAGCGTGATCCGGTTCTCGAAGTCGCCGCTCTCATAGAACGACTCCACCATCATGCGGTAGCCCCAGCCCGACCACCAGACGGTGAAACCGAGCTGCACGACGCCCAGCAGGCAGCCGAGGACCAGCAGGGTGGTGGCCGCGGCCCCGAGTCGTTTGCGCAGCACCAGCGCCAGCACCAGGCCCGCCAGCAGCGCCACGGGGATGAGCAGGGTGGGGATGGCCCAGGCGAGTTCGGTGGGGTCGTCGAAGTTCATATGATCTCCCGAGGGGTGGACAACCGGCACACCGTACCGGCTGCCCGCACCCCGCGCAGTCGCATAATGACGACGTGACGATCACCTTCGAAGCGGGCGCCCGCACCGTGCTCGCCCCGGCGACCAGCGCGAATCTGGGGCCCGGGTTCGACGCGCTCGGGCTGGCGCTGGACCTGTGCGACGAGGTCACCGCCTGGGTGACCGAGGACGGCAAGACCCGGGTGACGGTCGAGGGCGAGGGTGCGGGGGAGCTGCCGGACGACGACACGCACCTGGTCGTACGCGCCATGCGGGAGACTTTCGCCGAGCTGGGCGCCCAGCCGTCCGGCCTGGGCCTGCACTGCCTCAACCGGATCCCGCAGGCCCGCGGCATGGGTTCGTCCAGCGCCGCGATCGTCGCCGGGGTGACCCTGGCCAACGCGCTGGCGGGCGGCCGCCTCAGCCGGGCCGACGAGGTGCGGCTGGCCGGTCGGATCGAGGGCCACCCCGACAACATCGCACCCTGCCTGCTGGGCGGCTTCACCGTCGCCTGGGGCGGCGCGGCCGGCGCCCGGGCGGTCTCGCTGCCGGTGGCGGCCGGGGTGCACCCGACCGTCTTCGTGCCCGCGGTCCGGGGCTTCACCGCGCAGGCGCGCGCGGCGCTGCCGTCGCAGGTGCCGCACGCGGACGCGGCGTTCAACGCGGGGCGCTCGGCGCTGCTGGTGCACGCGCTGACCACCGAGCCCGGCCTGCTGTTCGAGGCTACCGAGGACCGGCTGCACCAGGGCTACCGCGCGCCGGGGATGCCGGAGACGGCCGAGCTGGTCGCGCAGCTGCGGGCGGCGGGGGCCGCCGCCGTGGTCAGCGGTGCGGGGCCCAGCGTGCTGGTGCTCTCGGCCCTGCCGTCCGGTTTCGTACCGGCTGGTAGTTGGCTGGCCCACAGTCTTTCGGTGAACGCTGGCGGGGCGGTCGTACGCGAAGGTAGGATCCGGAGTTAGAAACCGGGGCGTATCACCTTCGTTTTGCAGCAGTTCAGACACGCCGAGTAGCCCGGTGTTGCCGCTGGTCTAAGTCGTTGATTACGCTCTAGGGCAGCACAGCCGCGAAGCGCCCGATCTTGTGCGGGGCGGCGCAGCCGGAGCTCGGTTCAGACGGACACGTTTGCCTGACAACACGGCCGTCCACCCCCTGTCTACGCCTGCCGCAGCCTGATCGCACGCTCCTGGTGTCCCACCGTCGCCTTTGGACGGGCTCGGGAACACCGTCGAGACTGCGCAAAAACCCCCGTTGGGCTCGGACGAGAGCACCCGCGGGTATCCGAGGCCGCCCGGCCGCCACTGTCGAAAGAAGACCCGGGCTGCCCCGGCCAATCGAGGGAAGGAATCCATTGAGCGACACCACCGACATGACGTCGGATGTCTCCCACGTCGCTGACGACGCCTCCACCGGCCGGCGCCGCCGTACCGCCGGCAGCGGTCTCTCCGCGAAGCTGCTGCCTGAGCTGCAGACTCTCGCGGCGGGGTTGGGCATCACGGGCACCGCACGCATGCGTAAGGGCGAGCTGATCGCCGCGATCACGGCCAGCCAGGGCGGCGGCGCTCCGCGCCCCCGCGCTGACGTGGCCGCGGCCGCCGCGCCGGCGCGCGAGGAGGTGCGGGCCGAGGTCCGCGAGTCCGCTGCCGAGCCCGCGAGCGCGGAGGGTGCCGAGCCGCGTGGCGAGCGTCGGGGCCGCCGCGGGGCGCCGGAGCCGCGTGGTGAGGCTGAGGCGTCCGCCGGCGCACCCGAGGGCCGCGAGCGGGGCGAAGGCCGACGCGAGTCGCGCCGGGAGCGCAACGGCGAGCGGGGCGAGCGTGGTGACCGCGCCGAGCGCGGTGAGCGTGCCGACCGGGGCGAGCGTGCCGACCGGGGCGACCGCCCCGAGCGGGGCGAGCGGGGCGAGCGCGGCTCGCGCGACTCCGAGCGGGGCGAGCGCGCCGAGCGCAACGCCGACCGCGGTGAGCGCAACGCCGACCGCGCGCCGCGCGAGCAGCGCGAGCGGGACTTCGACGGCGACGACGACGGCGGGGACCGCCGCGGCCGGCGCAGCCGGTTCCGCGACCGCCGCCGCGGCCGCGACCGCGAGACCGTCGGTGCCGCTGGCGGGGGTGCCGAGCCGCAGGTCAGCGAGGACGACGTGCTGGTGCCGGTCGCCGGCATCGTCGACGTGCTCGACAACTACGCGTTCGTGCGCACCACCGGCTACCTGGCCGGCCCCAACGACGTCTACGTGTCGATGTCGCAGGTCAAGAAGTACGGTCTGCGCCGCGGTGACGCGATCACCGGCGCCGTGCGGTCGGCCCGCGACGGCGAGCAGCGCCGCGACAAGTACAACCCGCTGGTCCGGCTGGACACGGTCAACGGCATGGAGCCCGAGGAGGCCCGCCGCCGCCCCGAGTTCTACAAGCTCACTCCGCTGTACCCGCAGGAGCGCCTGCGCCTGGAGACCGAGCCGCAGATCCTGACCACGCGCGTCATCGACCTGGTGATGCCGATCGGCAAGGGGCAGCGCGCGCTCATCGTGTCGCCGCCCAAGGCCGGTAAGACCATGGTCCTGCAGTCGCTGGCCAACGCGATCACGACGAACAACCCCGAGTGCCACCTGATGGTGGTGCTGGTGGACGAGCGTCCCGAAGAGGTCACCGACATGCAGCGCTCGGTGAAGGGCGAGGTCATCGCCTCGACCTTCGACCGGCCGCCGATGGACCACACCACCGTCGCCGAGCTGGCGATCGAGCGGGCCAAGCGCCTGGTCGAGCTGGGTCACGACGTGGTGGTGCTGCTGGACTCGATCACGCGTCTGGGCCGGGCCTACAACCTGGCCGCGCCGGCCTCCGGCCGCATCCTGTCCGGCGGTATCGACTCGACCGCGCTCTACCCGCCCAAGCGCTTCCTCGGCGCGGCCCGCAACATCGAGAACGGCGGCTCGCTGACCATTCTCGCCACGGCGCTGGTCGAGACCGGTTCGATGATGGACACGGTCATCTTCGAGGAGTTCAAGGGCACGGGTAACGCCGAGCTCAAGCTCGACCGCAAGATCGCCGACAAGCGCATCTTCCCGGCGATCGACATCGACCCGTCCGGCACCCGCAAGGAGGAGATCCTGCTGGCGCCGGAGGAGCTGGTGATCGTGCACAAGCTGCGCAAGGTCCTGCACTCGCTGGACTCGCAGGCGGCGCTGGACCTGCTGCTCGACAAGCTCAAGCAGACCCGCACCAACATCGAGTTCCTGATGCAGATCGCGAAGACCACTCCCGGCGAGTGACGTCAGCGCTGAAAGAGGGCCGACCCCGCAGGGGGTCGGCCCTCTTCGCGTGTACGGCTACGGGACCAGCTCGGCGATGGGGATGGCCGCCCACTCCAGGCCCGGCACGGTGATGAACTCGCCCGCGCCGAAGACCCCGGTCGACTCGTAGGCGTCGGTCTCGGCCAGGTGGAACGTGTGCACCGCGAAGACCGGGGTGGGCTCGACGCGCCAGTAGTAGGGGATGCCGGCGTCGGCGTACTCGGCCGGCTTGTGCTTGCGGTCGGCGGTCTGCGTACCCGGGCTGACGATCTCCACGGCCAGAACGACCTCGCGCGGCGGGAAGCTGAACCAGTCCAGGTTGACCGCCGCGGCCCGCACCACCAGCACGTCGGGGTTGCGGCGCAGGTCGTCGGCGAGCCGCACCTCCTGCTCGTGCAGCGCGGCCAGCGCGGGCGGGCAGCGGCGCAGCAGCGCGGTGACCAGCTTCATCATGACGATCTGGTGCCGCGCCGTCGGGGGCGTCATGGGGCGCAGGACTCCGTCCAGGAGCTCGATGCGGCTGTCGGGGGGCAGCGTGTCGTACTCGTCCGGCGTGACGGTCACCGCGGCGGGCAGCGCGACCGCCCCGGTCCGGGTGAGCTTCTGCGACAGCTTGGTCACCGTAGGCATCCCCTTGTACTGACGTCTGTCAACCCATGCTAAGTAGGGCAACCGCCGCCGCGTAAGACGCCGGGAGGGTGCCCTTCCTTACCCTGCGGGTCAGAAAGCGCCGTCGGCGACCTGGAACACGGTCAGGCCCAGTTCGCGCCACATCCGCACGACCTGGTTCCGGTCGTCCAGCACCGCCACGACGTGCCAATTGTCGCGCAGCTCCCGCTCGAAGATCTCCTGCTTGACCACGGAGTCCTTGCGCTGGTCACCGGTCCGGCGCATGTGCAGCGCGGCGTACGGGACGCCGACGTGCTCGTCCAGCCAGGCGGCGGTCGCCTCGCGGCAGGCGTCGACCCGGCCGGAGCAGTAGACCACCGTGTGGCCCGCCGCGTGCAGGGCACGGACCGCGTCGATCACCGGCTGGTTGGGCAGGTCCAGGTGGACCCGGGTGTGGTCGTACGGGCTGCGCGCCCCCATCAGCGCCACCGTGCCGTCCAGGTCCACCAGGATCGCCCGGGGCATCCCGACGGGCGGCGTGTACGTGCGGTGCACGGCGGGCTCGGGCAGCGTGAGCTGCTCCCGCTTGCCGGTCAGGTAGCGCTCGTGCATGCGCATGATCACCTCGGGGCCGACCCGCTCGGCCTCCGGCCGGGCCGCGTCGCGCTCCAGGCAGGTCTGCAGCGGCACGTCGGTGAAGTCGCGCAGCACCGTACGCGCTCCGCAGGCGGCGGCGAGCTCGGCCAGCTCGCGCACCACCTTGGCGCGCAGGTTGGTGTCGTCGCAGACCACGTCGACCCCGGCGCGCAGCAGCGCCTCGACCTGGGCGCGCTGGGCGACGGTCACCTGGACCTCGGCCCACCCCTCGCCGAGGTTGCCGCCGTGCAGCATGCGCCGCAGGTCGTCGCGGTTGACCCGGACGACGTTCGGCTGAGTCTTCGCCCAGGTCGTCTTGCCGGAGCCGGGCAGGCCCCTCGTGATGGTGAGGGTCGGCGTGGTGGTCAGGGTGGGCATGTCGCTCTCCGGTCTCGGGCTACTCGTCGTCGAAGGTACGGCCGTGCGGTGTCTCGTTCGCCTCCGGCCGCACCGCCTGCCACAGGGCGGGCCGGTAGTCCCGGCTGTCGAGCCGCGCGAACAGGTAGGCCCGCAGCTCGTGGCGCCCGGCGACGAGCGCGAAGTCCTTGCGGGTCCAGCCGTCGGGCAGGCCCGCCAGGATGTCCGCGTACGCCTGCTCGATGGCGGCCGACCGGGTCGCCGTCTCGGTGCGCAGCCGGTCGGCGACCGAGGTGACCCAGCCGTGGAACTCGTCGGGCAGCGGCTCGGCGATCTGCTCGACCGTCGCGCCCGCGCCCAGCGCCTCCCAGATGCCCCGGGCGTGCAGCCCGTAGATGATCCGGTGCAGGTGCAGGTAGTCCTCGTACTTGATCTTCACGCGGGTGTCGGGGCCGGTCGCGTGCACCACCAGCCCCTCCCGCCCGGGGCGGGACGGTGCCGCCAGCGCCTCGGCGAACGTGGCGTACCCGAAGACCTCGACGACCGGGCCGGGCCAGTCGGGCACGCCCTCGGGGCCGTACGAGCGGCCGGTGGTGATGTCGACCGCGCCGAGCAGCATCAGGTCGTTCAGGCCGCCGTAGTCGACCACGATCCGGTTCGCCGGGTAGATGATCTCCACGAGCACGGTCCGGCCGGTCGGCGGCGCCCAGTGCGGGTACCGTCGGCGCAGCAGCTCGGTCGCGTGCCGCGCCTGGTCGGAGCTGAACGAGCCCCGAGTGGCCACCGCCGGGCCGTCCGGGGTCGGGTAGATCACACCCAGCGAACCGTCGACCTTGTCCGTGACCAGGACCGGCTCGTCCAGGGCGATCTCGGGCGCGCCCGGCTGGCCGTGGTTGAAGAACTTGGCCAGCGGGCGCGCCACCACGGCACCGGTGTCGTCGGTGATCAGGCCGCGGCAGGAGAGGGTCACTTCGTCCCACGTGTTCGCGTACACGCACTTCTCGGTGTAGTTGAAGATCGTCAACGGCAGGTGCGGGTGCCGCTGCCTGCGGACCAGCCCCTCGGTCAGGGCGCGCTCGAGCGCGGCGGCCGGGAACAGAGCGTCCAGTGTCGTTGTTGCGAGGGGGGACATGGCCGGTGACGCTACCGAGAGACCGCCGCAGGGCGCATCCGAGATAGGTGGCATACTGGTCAGTCGGCCAGACCGGGACTGGTTCACGCCCGAGCGGACCGCTTGCGCGCGGCACGTGCTGACGGCGACCCAGCGCCCACGACTTGAAAGGACCGAGGCTATGAAGTCCGGTATCCACCCGCAGTACCAGGAGACGACTGTCACCTGCTCGTGCGGCAACACCTTCACCACCCGCAGCACCGCCAAGGGTGGCGCCATCCACGCTGAGACCTGCAGCGCCTGCCACCCGTTCTACACGGGCAAGCAGCGCGTCATGGACACCGCCGGCCGGGTCGCCAAGTTCCAGGCCAAGTACGCCAAGGTCCAGAAGAAGGACGCCAAGTAGCTGTCTTTCCGGCGCCCGCTCCGTGTCTCACGGGGCGGGCGTCGTCGTGTTGCCAGCAAGTATCGTTTCTAGGGAGGATTCGGACATGAGCAACGAACGGCTCGACGCCCTGCTGGCCGAGTACTCGGACCTGGAGGCGAGGCTGGCGGACCCGTCGATCCACGCCGACCAGGCCGCGGCGCGCAAGGTGGGGCGCCGCTTCGCCGAGCTGACCCCCATCCACAAGACCGCGGGCGAGCTGGCCTCCGCCCGCGCCGACCTGGAGGCCGCGCGCGAGCTGGCCGCGGTCGACCCCGACTTCGCCGCCGAGGCCGTCGCGCTGGAGCAGCGGCTGCCCGAGCTGGAGGAGAAGCTCGCCGAGCTGCTCGCCCCGCGCGACCCCAACGACGGCAAGGACGTGATCCTGGAGATCAAGTCCGGTGAGGGCGGCGAGGAGTCGGCCCTGTTCGCCGGGGACCTGCTGCGCATGTACCTGCGCTACGCCGAGAAGCACGGCTGGCTGACCGAGGTGCTCGACTCGCAGGAGTCCGACCTGGGCGGCGTCAAGGACGTCTCGGTCGCCATCAAGACCCGCGGCGTGCCCGAGGGCGGCAACGGCGTCTGGTCGCGGCTGAAATGGGAGGGCGGCGTGCACCGGGTGCAGCGGGTGCCCGCCACCGAGTCGCAGGGCCGCATCCACACCTCGGCCGCGGGCGTGCTGGTCATGCCGGAGGCGGAGGAGGCCGAGGTCGAGATCGACCTCGGCGACCTGCGCATCGACGTGTACCGGTCGCAGGGCGCGGGCGGCCAGTCGGTCAACACCACCGACTCGGCGGTGCGCATCACGCACATCCCGACCGGCACCGTGGTGACCTGCCAGAACGAGCGCTCGCAGCTGCAGAACAAGGACAAGGCGATGCGCATGCTGCGCGCCAAGCTCGCCCAGCACGCCGAGGAGCAGGCGCTGGCCGCGGCCGCCGACGCGCGCAAGGCGCAGATCCGCACGGTGGACCGGTCGGAGCGGATCCGGACGTACAACTTCCCGCAGAACCGGATCACCGACCACCGGATCGGCTACACGGCGTACAACCTCGACATCGCGCTCGGCGGGGAGATCGACGCCGTCCTCGACGCGCTGACCACCGCCGACCGCACCGCCCGCCTCGCGGGCGAGACGGAGCTGTCCCGCCAGTGACCGAGCCGGGAGGCGGCACCCCGCCCCCTTGGCATTGACGCTGGCCTATCCAGAGGACGAATTTCCAAGATTCGTCCTCTGGATAGGCCACTGTCGATTTCAAGCCGGACCGGGGACCGGGGACCGGGACCGGAACCGGGTCAGTGGCCGGGACCGGGGTCAGTGGCCGGCGCTGTCGTAGCGGCGCAGGCCGGCGCGGAAGACCGTGCGGGCCAGCAGCGCCAGGTACAGGGCGGCCAGCGGCGTCAGCAGCCCGATCCACGGGGACGGCTTGCCGAGCAGCCACGCCACGGGGAAGTACGTCATGAACGCCCACGGCACGACCAGCGTCAGCACCGCCCGCACCGCCAGGCCGAAGATGCCGATCGGATACCGCACCAGGTTGTTGATGTTCATCAGCGTCACCGCGAAGAACGGATGCGGTCCGGCGATCCAGAACGACGCGCAGTTGCCCAGCACCACCAGCGACAGGTTGACCGTGACCGCGCTGGCCAGCAGCACCAGCGCCAGCACCACCCGTACCGGCGACCAGGCGAGGTCGAGCCGGGACAGCGCCCAGGCGATCATCGCGCCCCCGGCGACCATGTCGCCGATGCCGTGCAGCCCGATCCCCGCACTGATCACCTGCACCGGCACCGGCGCGGGCCGGACCAGCGCGTAGTCGAGCTCGCCGTGGTTGATCTTCCCGGCCAGCCGCCAGGTGCCCTCGAAGAACAGCGGACCGGTGCCGATCACCACCCCGAACATGCCCGCCAGCAGCAGCGCCTCGGGGAACGTCCAGCCGTTGAGGGTCGGCACGTGGGCGAAGACCGACTTGAGGAACAGCAGGTTCAGGCCCTGGAACATGGCTCCGGCGACGACCAGGATCCAGAAGTCGGCCTCGTACTCCAGCACCGCCCGCAGGTTGGCGCCCAGCATGCGCCGGTAGATCCGCAGCGTACGCAGCATGCTCAGCCTCCGTGCACGGTCAGGGCGCGCAGCGCGCGCCGCCACACCAGCCGGGCCGCCCACCACAGCGCCAGCACCCAGGCGGCCTGCACCGCGAGCAGCCGCAGCGCCGCCAGCCCGTCGGCCTGGCCCAGCAGCAGCGCGGCCGGGGTGGCGGTGAGGCTGGCGAACGGCAGCGCCGAGGCGAGCCCGCCCAGCCACCCGGGCAGCAGCGCCAGCGGGATCAGCGCCCCGCTGAACAGGGTCACCAGCGCGTCCTTGGCCCACGAGACGCCCATGAAGTTCTGCGTCCAGAAGCAGGTCATCGTGGTGAAGTAGGCGATGGTGAACTTCAGCGGCGGCACCATCGCGAAGCTGGCCGCGAACAGCAGCGCCTGCTCGGCCGTCGGCACGGGGATGCCGCCGGTCAGCACGACCATGCCGGTGCCCGCGACCGCGATCGCCCCGAACTCCAGCGCCAGCCCGCCCATGTGCTCGCTGAACCGCGCCCACTGGTAGTCGATCGGCTTGGTCAGGTCGATCGCCACCTGCCCGGTCTGGATCCGCTCGGCCATCCACCAGTCGCCGTACGCCGAGCCGATCGCCGCCGACGCCCAGCCCACCAGCAGGTAGGTCTTCATGTGGGGCCAGTCGTAGCCGCCGATCTCGCCGTCGGCCAGCAGCGCGTGCCACACCGCCAGCGACGAGGCCAGGAACAGGCCGCCGCCGAGCCAGGAGAGCAGGGAATTCATCCGGTACGTCATGATGCGGCGCGTCGACATCCGCCACAGCGACAGGTACGGCCTCATCGCAGCAGCTCCCCGGCGTACACCTTGCGCACCACGTCCTCGATCGCGGGCTCGTCCAGGTGCAGCTCGCCGACCTCGACCACGCCCAGCACCGCCGCGATCACCTGCCCCGCGGTATGGGTGAACCGGTCGAACACCACCGTCACCTCCTGCGGCCCGTCGCCGGGCAGCACCTCGGCGTCGGGCAGCCGCGCCGCCAGCCGCTCCACCGGCGTCGGCTCGGCCAGCTGCAGCCGCATCCGCCGGGTCCGGGCGAACCGGTCCTTCATCTGCGCCAGCGGCCCGTCGAAGATGATCCGGCCCTCGTCGATGATCACGATCCGCTCGCACACGTCCTCGATGTCGCCCAGGTCGTGCGTGGTCAGCATCAGCGTGGTGCCGTCGGCGCGCAGCTCCTTCAGGAACTGCCGCACCCTGTCCTTCACCGAGATGTCCAGCCCGATGGTCGGCTCGTCGAGGTAGACGATGCGCGGGGTGTGCAGCAGCGCGGCGGCCAGGTCGGCGCGCATGCGCTGGCCCAGCGACAGCTTGCGGGCCACCACGGGCAGCAGCTCGCCCAGGTCGAGCACGGCGTCGAGCCGGTCGATCCGCTCGCGGTAGGCGGCGGGGGTGAGGTCGTACATGTCGCGCAGCAGGGCCAGCGACTCGCGGACCGGCAGGTCCCACCACAGTTGGGTGCGCTGGCCGAACAGCACGCCGATGTTGCGCGCGTTGGCCATGCGGTCCACGTGCGGGGTCGCGCCCGCCACCCGGACCGTCCCCGCCGTGGGCACCAGGATGCCGGTGAGCAGCTTGATCGTGGTCGACTTGCCGGCCCCGTTGGGTCCGACGTACGCCACCGACTCGCCCGCCTCGATGGCCAGGTCGATCCCGGCCACGGCGGTGAAGTCCCGGAATCTGGGCCGCACCAGGTGTTTCAGCGAGCCGCGCAGGCCCGGATCCTTCTGCGGCCGACGGAAGACCTTCGTCAGCCCTTGGGCCTCCACCAACGCCATGCGGCCACCCTGGCGAAAAGCCCCCGTCGGCGGCAACCGGTTTCCCGTCTGCGGATACGGTGATCGGATGAGTGGAGCGGTCACCCTGTCGATGCGGCTGCGCCGGGCGGCGACCCGGCTGGCGGAGGCGGGCGTGGACTCCGCGCGCGTCGACGCCGAGCTGCTGGCGGCGTACGTGCTGGGGGTGCCGCGCGGGGCGCTGCTGCTCATCGGCGAGATCAGCGACGAGCAGGCCGAGGTGCTGGACCGGCTGGTGGAGCTGCGGGCGCGGCGCGTGCCGCTGCAGCACCTGACCGGCACCGCGCCGTTCCTGGGCCGGGACCTGCTGGTCGGGCCGGGGGTGTTCATCCCGCGCCCGGAGACGGAGCTGCTGGCCCGGTGGGGGGTCGAGGCGCTGCGCGAGGTGCGCGTGCCGACCGTGCTGGACCTGTGCAGCGGCACCGGCGCGCTGGCGGTGACCGTCGCCGACGCCCGCCCCGACGCCCGCGTCTACGCCGTCGAGCGGGGCGAGCACGCGCTGCCGTGGCTGCGGCGCAACGTCGAGGGCACCGGCGTGGTGGTGGTCGAGGGCGACGTGCGCGAGGTGGCGCTGCCGCACCCGGTCGACCTGGTGCTGTGCAACCCGCCGTACGTGCCGGAGGCGGTGGCCGTACCCCCGGAGGTCGGGCACGACCCGCAGGACGCGGTATTCGCCGGACCCGACGGCCTCGACCTCATCCCGGTGATCGTCAGCCGTGCCGCGGCCGTGCTGCGGCCGGGCGGGCTGCTCGGCATCGAGCACGACGACACCCACACCGACGCGATGCGAGAACTGCTCGCGGCCGAGTTCACCGAGGTCACCACGCATGCCGACCTCGCCGGGCGGCCCCGGTTCACCACGGCGGCGCGCGCGGGCACCGCCTGATCAGCGACGCGTGACAGCTGCCGAACGGTGCGGTTCGCACCTCATGAAAACCTCGTGACAGACTGGCTCACCGTGAGGCTCTACGACTGTCGGAACGTCGTCGAACGTGATCGGGGCATCCAGGCCGCGATCGACGCCGTATCCAGTGGCGACCTTGTGGTTCTGCCGACCGACACGGTGTACGGCATCGGCGCCGACGCCTTCAAGCCCTGGGCGGTGACCAACCTGCTCAGCGCCAAGGGGCGGGGCAGGCACATGCCCCCGCCGGTGCTGGTGGGTTCCCGGCACACCCTCGACGGGCTGGTGCTGCGCCTGCCGGGCGTCGCCCGCGACCTGGTCGAGGCGTTCTGGCCGGGCGCGCTGACCATCGTGGTCGAGCAGGCGCCCAGCCTGCAGTGGGATCTGGGCGACACCGGCGGCACCGTCGCCGTGCGCATGCCGCTGCACCCGGTGGCGCTGGAGGTGCTGCGCAAGACCGGCCCGATGGCCGTCTCGTCGGCCAACCTCACCGGCAGCCCCGCCGCGGTCACCGCCGAGGAGGCCCGCGAGCAGCTCAGCTACAAGGTCAGTGTGTACCTGGAGGCGGGGGAGTGCCCGAAGCCGGTGCCCTCGACCATCGTCGACGTGACCGGTGACCGCCCGCGGATCCTGCGCGCGGGCGCCATCGACATCGACCAGCTGCGCGAGGTCGCCCCCGACATCGCCGGGCCCGGGGAGGCGTGATGGCTCCGTTCACCGTGCTGCACGTGTGCATGGGCAACATCTGCCGCTCGCCGATGGCCGAGCGTCTGCTGACCCGCGCGGTGGCTGAGCGGGCGGCGGCGCTGGGCGGCTCCGCGGACGGGACGGACCTGGTGCTGTCGCACTCGGCCGGCACCGGCGGCTGGCACGAGGACGAGGAGATGAACCCGTCCGCGGCCCGCCAGGTGCGCGCCCGGGGCGCCTCGCCCGACGGCTTCAGCGCGCGCAAGCTGCGCGCCGAGCACATCGAGGCCGCCGATCTGATCCTGACGGCCACCGCCGACCAGTACGACTACGTCACCGCGCTGCGCCCCGACGCCGCCGACCGCACCTTCGTGCTCGGCGAGTTCGGCCGCCTGCTGCCCGGCGTCGACGTGTCGGAGCTGCCCCCCGCCGACCCGACCCCCGACGCGGTCTACAACCGCGGCGTGGCCCTGGTCGCGGCGGTCGCGGCGGCCCGCAACGGCGAACCCGCCCAGCCCAAGGACGACCTGGACGACCCCTGGGGCCGCGGCGACCAGGTCTTCACCCGCGTCGGCGACGAGATCCAGGACGTCCTGACCCCGTTGACCGCCACTCTCCTCCCCCTCCCGTGACCAGCCTCTCTACTCGTTGATCATGAACTTGTGGCAAGGTTGGACGGCGTGTCCCGGGCACAGGTTCATGATCGACTTTGAGGTGGCGTGATGTTGGCTAAGCGGCTGCGGTTCCTGCCGTTCCTGCTCGGGGTCACCGCTGTCGTGGCGGCGGCGGCGACCCCGGTCGCCTGGCTGACCGTCGGGGGTACGGCGGCGCTCGGCGTGCTCGCGGGCGTGGCCCTGGTCGGCCTCAGCTACCTGTTCACGAGCTTCATCCTGGCCTGGGCGGATGCGGTCAACCCCAAGCTGGTGCTCTCGCTGGGGCTGGCCACGTACGCGATCAAGTTCACCGTGCTGTTCCTGGCCATGGCGGTGGTGGTCCAGACGGGCTGGGCCGGGCTCAAGCCGATGGCGATCGGGATCGGCGTGGCCGCGATCGCGTGGACGGTCGGCCATGCCTGGTGGGTCTGGCACGCCCGGATCCCGTACGTGGATCCGTCAAGCCAGAACTGAGCCGTACTCGGGTCGGCGCGGCTGCGCCTGCCTGCTCTCCGTGGTCAGGCCGTCGGACCGGTCGGAGTCCAGGATCTGCCAGTGCAGCTGCTGCAGGTCGCCGCTGGGCGTGAGCCCGAAGTCGTCGGCGAGCGTGCGGCGCAGGCGCTGGTAGGCCTCCAGCGCTTCCAGGCGGCGTCCGCTGCGGTGCAGCGCGAGCAGCAGCTGGCCGTGGAGGCGTTCCCGTTCGGGTCTGTCCGCGATCAGCCGGATCAGCTCCGGGATCACCTCGTGGTTGCGGCCCATCCGCAGCAAGAGTTCGATCAGGTGCTCCTGGGCGGAGATCCGCTCCTCTTCCAGGGATGTCACGACGGTGTCCAGGTTGTCGTCGGTGGCGTCCGCCAGTGCGGGTCCGCGCCACAGGCCCAGCCCTGCACGTATGAGGCTTATGCCGGTTTCCGGGTCGGTCGCGCCGTGGGCTTCGGCCATCAGGGCGCGGAACGCGTGCAGGTCGACCTGCTCTCGGGGGACCGCCAGTTCGTATCCGTCACCGCGCCGGTTCAGGGCGAGGGCGCTCCCTTCGTGATCGAAAGCGGAAAGGCTCTTTCTAAGGCGGGAGAGAACGGATTGCAATGCACCCCGGCCGTTCCTGGGAATAGTCTCCCCCCACATCAGCTGCATGAGTCGACCTGTCGGCACGGCATGGCCCGCCTCGATCAGCAGAATGCCCAGCGCCTGCCGTTCCTGGCGCCATCCGAACGTGATTTGGCGACCGGCCGCCTCGCCCTGCACCGTCCCCAAGATGCGAAAGTACATGCCGCTGGAGAGTAGTAGATCGATCTGCTTCCCGCTGCCCCGTCCGGAGTGGACGTCCGCAGGAATACCGCAAGGCGACCGCAAGGAATCCCGAAGCCGCGGTTCGCAGGATGGTTTTCACAAGCCCACCTCTAGAAGGGAGAGCAGGTGAACCAGTTCATGAGACCGATGCGTCGCGTAGTCGCGGCGCTCGCGCTCGGCTCGGCGTTGGCCGTGGCTCCGATGGCCATGGCGCATGCCGGCTCGGCGAGCACTGTCAAGGCGAACTGCTTCCGCGCCTGGTTGTCCAGCACCGTCGAGTTCGGGGCCACGGGAACCTTCAGTTCCTCCGGCAGCGGCACCGGCGAGGCCAACGTGTCGGCGATCCTGTACTACCACGACACGGACTGGAAGGACGACACGTTCAACTCGGCAGTGGGTTGGTCGCTGGTCAGCACCTCGGACACCTACTCGCCGGTCACCGGCGGTAGCAACTACAACGTTGACGCCGCCGCGTGGGTCAACGGCAGTCCCTGGAAGTACAACACCTGCTACATCACGTGAGCACATCACACGATGAGCGAGAGCGCCTGCCCGGGACCTTCCGGGCAAGCGCTCTCGCGCTCCTGCTGGGTCTGCTCCCGCTCGTGGGGGCCTGGACGACCGGGCTGTACGGCCGTCCACCCGTGGGAGTGGCGGGTGTCGCGCTGGGTGCGCACTGGGTGTGCTCGTGGGTTGTACCCGTAGGCGTGGCGATCACCATGGCATTCGGGACGGCCGGCATGGGGGTGGATCCTCGGGTGGTGGCCGGCGGGCTCGTCGACCCGCGTACCGCGTGGTGGCGCACGCAGTCGCCCAACGTCATCCTCGCCGCGCTTGTCGTGGCCTGCCAGGTGTTCGGGCAGGCCACATGGTCAGGTGAGCCCGTGTCGATGCTGCTGGTGCCGACCGCGGTGGGTGCGGCGGTGGCCCTGGCCGTCGTCAATGTCGTGGTCACGCGGTTCGGGATGGGCCCGAGCGTGGCCGCAGGGGTCGCGCTGCTGGCCACCGTGGTGGTGACGGTGCTGCCGTGCCTCGCGGTGCCGGCGCTGGCCATCGACGGCACCCTGTTCCACTGGATGCGCGGCGACCCGCAGCGCATGCCCGTCGTCACCACAGGCGCCGTCGTATGGCTGGGCCTGGCGGCGGCGGTGCTGCTCGGGGCGCGCCTGCTGCCTGCGGACGTGTCTGGTCTGCGCTGGATCGCAAGGGGGGAGTCAGGTCGTGATTGAGCTCAGCGACGTCACGCTGTCGTACGGTGAGATCGACGTGCTGCAGGGCATCGACCTCAGCCTGGGCGCGGACTGCGACGTGGTCGCGTTGCTCGGGCGCAACGGCGCGGGCAAGTCGACACTGCTCAGCCTGCTCGCGGGCATGACGCGGCAGGCGGCTGGCAGCGTCAGCCTCGACGGCACGGTGCTCGGCGCGGACCGGAGCCGTCTGCGGCGGAACGGGACGTGGCTGCCGCAGGACCTGCGCCTCGACCCGCAGGTGTCGGCGCTGGCCTTCGTCAAGCACCTGCTCGGCCTGCGCGGGCTGCCCGCGGACGATGCGGCCGAGCTCTTCGAGTTCTTCGGGCTCGGGTGGGCGGTGCGGCGGCCGCTGGGTTCCATGAGCGGTGGCGAGCGGCAGCGTGTCGCACTGGTGTACGCGTTCGCCGCCGACAGCCCGCTGGTCCTGCTGGACGAGCCGACACAGGCGCTGGACCCGTGGGAGCGGCTGCGCTTCGCGGAGCTGCTCGCCGAACGTGCCGCGCGGCGGACGGTGATGTACGCGACCCACTTCATCGCCGACGTGGAGGCCACCGCCTCGCGCGTGGTGGTGCTGCACGACGCCGGGATCGCCTTCGACGGCCCGGTGCACGCGCTGTCGGCGACCGCGCCGGACGTCTACGTGTGCGAGGGCGACGAGAAGATCATGGCGCACATCGCCGACGTCGCTCAGGTCACCGGACTGGCTCGGCTCGGGCCGGACCGCTACCGGGCGAGATTCGCCACCAAGTGCCCGCCCGACGAGGCGACCCGGGTGGAGCCGACCCTCACCGACGCGTACCTGGTGCTCACGTCGGGGCTCGACCGGTGAGATACCACCTGCGCCGCGCGGTCCGCCCTCGCCTGCTCGTCCCGGCCCTGCTCGTGGCGGGAATCGTCCAGCTCGGCTTCACCGCCGGGGGAACCGAGATCGGCGACGGGTTCGGGCCCTGGGGGGTCGCCCGCCTCTACGCCGTGATGACGCCGATCGTCCTGGTGGGCCTGGTCGCGGTGCTCTCCCGGCTCTGGCACGACGACGATCTGCGGAGCAATTGGCTGCTGTCGGGTGCGGATCGACCCGCGGTCGTCAAGGACACCTACCGCAACTTCGGCGCGGGATTCCTGGTGTACGCGGGCTTCGTCGTCTGCCTGGGGGTCTTCGCGGCGTTCCGGCTGTCGGACACCCCCGGGTGGTCCCTGCCGCTGCTGACGATCACGGTGGTGGGACCCCTGTCGGGCGGGTACATCGTGCTGGCCGCCGCCTATGCCGTGGCGCGCGTGGCGGGCGGCGCGGCGGCGCGGACCGCGGTGGTGACGATCCTCGTGTCCCTGGACGCGATCAATCAGCTCCCGTGGCTTCCGCTGTCCGCCTCGGCGACATCACTCGCGGCGAACCGGGCCCTGATCTGGGGCGCATCGCTGAAGAACCTGACGTTCGCCGAGGTAGCGCCGTCTACCGGATTCGTGGTGGCACGGATCGTGCTGGTGGTGGGCGCGACGCTCTCGGTCGCGCTGGTGGCGCTGCGTTTCCGTCGCCGGCTCTATCCCCGGTGACATTCCGGGCCCGGCCGCAGGCCGGTGCGGTCCGCGTTCGGAGCGGACCGCACCGGCCTGCGGTGGGAGGTGGTCAGTCGAAGATCTTCGGCTTGCACGGGTCCTTGACCGCGCCGCTGATCAGGTTGTCGCCCTCGGTGTCCTTGCGCGAGGTGCGGCTCCAGTCCACGACCGTGCGGTAGCTGCCCTCGCGGCAGCTCATCGTCACGTCCCTGGCCTCATACTTCAGCTCGGGCGCGTAGGTCTGCTTACCCTTGAGCGTGTAAGTCTTGGTGGCGACCGTGCTCCACTTGTCGCTGTCGCCCTGGCGCTTCTCGATGCGGATCTTGAGGGTCAGCCGTTCGGCTCCCGGCGTCGCGCAGCGGTAGCGGACCTGGCCGGAGACCTTGCCGGTCTCCTCATTCTTCTTGGGGCCGTCGGCCACGACGGTGCAGTGCACCGGCTTGGTCGCCGAGGCGTCGTCGTTGCCGCGCGGCTCGCACCCGGCACCTAGCACCGTGACCAGCACCAACAGCATGGGGGCGATCGCCTTGCGCATCTTCAGCACCGCCGGGAGGTTCGAGGGGTTTCCTCTATTTCACCGGGTACCTGGAAGTAAAGCAATGTGCATCTTTGACTGTGGGCACACGAGTTCTCACTGTGTGCTTCGCCACGTTGTGCGCAAGCTGGGACATCGCCCGCCGCCGCCCGCCCGCCGCCGGTTGACCCTGGCGCCGGGTGGGCGGAAATGTGACAATCGGCGGGCCGATGTCGGGTGTGACAAGCGGTGCGAAAGATACAGTAATCATCTGAAATATGTACAGAACGCGAACTAGACATTGATGAACCTCGTAATCAGTACGTAAGTACTGGTCACGAAGGGCAAGGTGAGCTTGGCCATGGTGGGCCGGGGGGCGCTTGTCTCCCTACGTCAAGTGGCTGATATTGTTCGCCGCGTCATGGCCGATGAACATCCCCCGAAGCGCCCCCTACCTGCGGGCGCCGATGCGGGTTGGGCGGCCATCGGGTATCTCCTCGGCGGCATGCTCGTCTGGGGAGGGGTCGGGTGGCTCATCGATAAGTGGCTGGGACTCCCCCACGTCGGGCTGTTGATCGGATTGATCGGCGGCACGGCCGCCGGAGTCTTCTTGACCGTGAAGAGACTGGACGGGTGACCGTACCCGATCGACGGAGGATGACAGGTTGATTACGCAGCCGGGTTTCCTTGCTGAGGATTTTCCCCCCAGCGTGGAGACCTTCGACTTCAAGAGCCTGATCCCGTCCCTCGAAGGCACCTTCTGGGGTCCTGCGTTCACCAAGCTGACGCTGCTGATCTGGATCGCCGTCGCGGTCGTGATCGTGTTCTTCCTGGCGACGTACCGCAACCCCACGCTGGTGCCGACCAAGAAGCAGTGGCTGGCCGAGTCGGTCTACGGCATCGTGCGCAACAACATCGCCGGTGAGATCATCGGCGTCAAGGACGGCATCCGCTTCGCGCCGTACCTCGCCACGCTGTTCGTGTTCGTCTTCGTGACGAACCTGTGGAGCATCGTGCCGCTCGCGCAGATCTCCCCGAACTCGCACCTGGCCTTCCCCGTCGTGCTCGCCGTCATGTCGTGGCTGATCTACATCGCCCTGGGCATCCGCAAGCACGGCCTGTTCGGCTACCTCAAGCACGCCTGCATCCAGCCGGGCGTCCCGTGGTGGGTGCAGCCGATCCTGATCCCGATCGAGTTCATCTCGAACCTGATCCTGCGCCCCATCACGCTCTCGGTCCGTCTGTTCGCCAACATGTTCGCCGGCCACATGATCCTGCTGGTGTTCACGCTGGGCGGCGTCGCGCTGTGGACCAACGGCGCTCTGCTGCTCAAGCCCGCCGCGATCGGCAGCTGGGTGTTCGCGATCGTGATGACGCTGTTCGAGTTCTTCATCCTGAGCCTGCAGGCGTACGTCTTCACGCTGCTGACGGCGACGTACTTCCAGAGCTCGATCTCCGAAGAGCACTGATCTCGCGCCCGGCGCGACCCTCACCTTTGCTTTCGATCCACAACTGAAGATCGTTCGTACCTACCCAAAATACAAACGTGCGCGTGACTCGCACGCGTCCAAAGCAGGAGGAAAACCGACATGACCGGCAACCTGAACGTCATTGGTTACGGCATCGCGGCCCTGGGCCCCGGCATCGGCGTGGGTCTGGTCTTCGCGGCCTACATCCAGGCGACCGCCCGTCAGCCCGAGAGCGCCGGTCTGACCCGCGCCTACATGTTCATGGGCTTCGCCGTGGTCGAGGCGCTGGCGCTGCTGGGCCTGGTGCTCGCGTTCGCGCTGGACAACACTCCCGCCTAGTCCGAGTTCGTAGCGCCGAGACGTTCGGTGGCCGGTCGCGCGCGGCTGGTCACCGCCGAAGGGGAGTGACTTATGAACATCGCTGCAGAGGGGCACGGCTACAACGTGCTCGGTGTGCCGATCGCTGAGGTGATCGTCGGCCTCATCGCCTTCGGTGTGCTGCTGTTCGTGCTCACCAAGTACGTGTTCCCGCGTATGGAGAGCATGTTCCAGCAGCGCGTCGAGGCCATCGAGGGCGGTCTGGTCAAGGCGGAGAAGGCTCAGGCCGAGGCCGCCGCGCTGCTGTCGCAGTACAAGGCGCAGCTGGCCGAGGCGCGTACCGAGGCCGCTCGCATCCGCGACGAGGCCCGCGCCGACGCCGAGGGCATCCGTGCCGACGTGCTGGCCAAGGCCAAGGAGGAGTCCGACCGCATCATCGCGGCCGGTCGCGACCAGCTGGCCGGCGAGCGCGCGAGCATCGTGCGTGAGCTGCGCACCGAGATGGGCGCGCTGGCCGTCAGCCTCGCCGGCAAGATCGTCGGCGAGTCGCTGGAGGACGAGGCGCGCCGTCGGGGCACCGTCGAGCGGGCCATGGCTGAGCTCGAGACCGCCGGAGCACGTTGATGCAGGCGGCAAGCCGAGAGTCGTACACCGCGGCCCGGACCGCGCTCGAGGAGAGCGCCCGGGCTGCGGGTGCCGCGGCCACCGCGGCCACGGCCGACGAGTTGCTCGCCTTCGCCGACCTGCTCGGCCGCGAGCCGCGCCTGCGGCGCGCGCTGTCGGACCCGGCCCGGCCCGGCGACCAGCGCGCTGAGCTGGTGCGCAGCCTGCTGGCGGGCAAGGTCGGCCAGGGTAGCCTGGACCTGCTGGCGGTGCTGGCGTCCGGCCGCTGGTCGGCCGCGTCGGAGCTGCTGGAAGGTGCCGAGCGCCTGGGCGCGGACGCGCTGCTGGCATCGGCCGACCAGTCCGGCGACCTGGCCGAGGTCGAGGACGAGCTGTTCCGGTTCGGGCAGATCGCCTCGGGTGACCCGGCGCTGACCGCCGCGATCGGCGACTTCTCCACCCCGGTCTCCCGCCGGGTGGAGCTGGTGCGGGGCCTGCTGGCCGACAAGGCCAAGCCGGTGACCGTGCGCCTGGCCGAGCTGGCCGTGGGCGGGTTCGGCGGCCGGTCGTTCGGCAACGCGCTGAGCCGCCTGGTCGAGATGGCCGCCGAGCGGCGTGAGGCGCAGATCGCCTACGTCACGGTGGCGCACCCGCTGACCGACGCCGAAGAGAGCCGGCTGGCGACCTCGCTGTCGGGGATCTACGGCCGTCAGGTCTCGGTCAAGGTGACCGTGGACCCCACGGTGCTGGGCGGGCTGAGCGTGAAGGTCGGTAGCGACCTGTACGACGGCACGGTCGCCAAGCGCCTGGCCGCGGTCCGCAACGCGCTCGTCGGCAAGTGACGCGGCCGAGCCCTGAGAACGCATTTCACTGACTTAGCAGTCACGACACCGATAGGAAGCTGAGGATGGCCGAGCTGACCATCTCGTCCGAGGAGATCCGTGGAGCGCTTGAGCGTTTCGTCTCCTCGTACGCGCCCGAGATCTCCCGCGAGGAGGTCGGCGTCGTCACCGAGGCTGGTGACGGCATCGCCAAGGTTGAGGGTCTCCCCTCCGCCATGGCCAACGAGCTGCTGGAGTTCGCCGACGGCACCCTGGGTGTCGCGCTGAACCTCGACGTCCGCGAGATCGGTGTCGTCGTCCTGGGTGCCTTCGAGGGCATCGAGGAGGGCCAGCCGGTCAAGCGCACCGGCCGCGTTCTCTCCGTGCCGGTGGGCGACAAGTTCCTGGGTCGCGTGGTGAACCCGCTGGGTGCGCCGATCGACGGCCTGGGCGAGATCGCCGACGAGGGCTTCCGCGAGCTGGAGCTGCAGGCTCCGAACGTGATGGTCCGCAAGAGCGTGCACGAGCCGCTCGAGACCGGCATCAAGGCCATCGACGCGATGACCCCGATCGGCCGCGGCCAGCGGCAGCTGATCATCGGTGACCGCAAGACCGGCAAGACGTCGGTGGCGCTGGACGCGATCATCAACCAGCGGGACAACTGGAAGTCGGGCGACCCGAAGAAGCAGGTCCGCTGCATCTACGTCGCGATCGGCCAGAAGGCCTCCACCGTCGCGGCGGTCAAGGGCACCCTCGAGGCCGCGGGTGCGATGGAGTACACCACCATCGTCAACTCGCCGGCGTCGGACCCGGCCGGCTTCAAGTACCTGGCGCCGTACACCGGTTCGGCCATCGGCCAGCACTGGATGTACGCGGGCAAGCACGTCCTGATCGTGTTCGACGACCTGAGCAAGCAGGCCGAGGCGTACCGCGCCGTGTCGCTGCTGCTGCGCCGCCCGCCGGGCCGTGAGGCGTACCCGGGTGACGTCTTCTACCTGCACTCCCGCCTGCTGGAGCGCTGCGCGAAGCTGTCGGACGAGCTGGGCGCGGGCTCGATGACCGGTCTGCCGATCATCGAGACGAAGGCCGGCGACATCTCGGCGTTCATCCCGACCAACGTCATCTCGATCACCGACGGCCAGATCTTCCTCGAGGAAGGCCTGTTCAACTCGGGTGTGCGTCCGGCCATCAACGTCGGTACGTCGGTCTCCCGGGTCGGTGGTTCGGCGCAGGGCAAGCCGATGAAGAAGGTCTCCGGCCGCCTGCGCCTCGACCTGGCCCAGTTCCGTGAGCTGGAGGCGTTCGCCGCTTTCGCCTCGGACCTGGACAAGGCCTCGCGCGCCCAGCTGGAGCGCGGTGGCCGCCTGGTCGAGCTGCTCAAGCAGCAGAACTACACGCCGTACCCGATCGAGGAGCAGGTCGTCTCGATCTGGGCCGGCACCGAGGGCAAGCTGGACGACATCCCGGTCGGCCAGGTGCGCCGCTTCGAGTCGGAGTTCCTGCAGCACCTGCGCAGCTCCCACTCGGACCTGCTGAAGACGATCGCGGGCAACACCTGGAGCGACGACGTCGCCGCCAAGCTTGACGGGCTGATCGCCAAGTTCAAGGAGGGCTTCCTGCCGTCCGAGGACAAACTGGTGATCAACGAGGCTGAGGCCGAGGCTCTCGAGGGCGACGAGCGCACCGAGACCGTCACCCGCATCGTGGCTGAGAAGAAGTAGTCATGGCTGGTGGGGTTCGGGTCCTTCGTCGGCGGATCAAGGCGACCCGCTCGACGAAGAAGATCACCAAAGCGATGGAGCTGGTCGCGACCAGCCGCATCGCCAAGGCCCAGGAGCGCGTCGCGGCCTCGCTGCCGTACGCGAACGCCATCACCGACGTGCTGACCGCGCTGGCCTCCAACACCAACGCCCAGCACCCGCTGCTGGTGCCGCGCGACCCGGAGCACCGGGCCGGCGTGCTGCTCATCACCAGTGACCGGGGTCTGTGCGGCGGCTACAACGCCAACGCGATCCGGCTCACCGAGCAGCTCATCGCCCGTCTCAAGGCGCAGGGCAAGCAGGTGGCGCTGTACGTCGTCGGCCGCAAGGGCGCGACCTACTACAACTTCCGCGGGCGCGAGCTCGCCGGGAGCTGGAGCGGGTTCTCCGAGCAGCCGCGCTTCGAGGACGCGCGCCGGGTCGGCGAGACGCTGATCCAGGCGTTCGTGCACGGGGCCGACGACAGCGTCGACGGTGCCGGGGCCGACGGCGTGCTGGGCGTGGACGAGCTGCACATCGTCTACACCGAGTTCAAGTCGCTCATGACGCAGACCGCGTCCACGAAGATCTTCGCGCCCATGCAGGTCGAGGAGCGCGAAGGCAGCAAGGACGAGCTGCTGCCGGCGTACGAGTTCGAGCCGAACGCGGAGGAGCTGCTCGACGCGCTGCTGCCGAAGTACATCAACACGCGGATCTACGCGGCGTTGCTGGACTCGGCCGCGAGCGAGTCGGCCTCGCGCCGCCAGGCGATGAAGAGTGCGACCGACAACGCGGACACCATGATCAAGTCGCTGACGCGGGAGATGAACTCCGCCCGCCAGGCCGCGATCACCCAGGAAATCAGTGAGATCGTCGGCGGCGTGAACGCGCTGGCGGCGGCGGGGAGTGAATGATGACTACTGACATTAAGGCGGGCGTCGGTCGAGTCGTCCGGGTCATCGGCCCGGTCGTCGACGTCGAGTTCCCGCGTGACGCGATGCCCGAGCTGTTCAACGCGCTCAAGGTCGACGTGACCCTGAGCGAGGGCACCCGGACGCTGACCCTCGAGGTGTCCAACCACCTCGGCGACAACGTCGTACGTGCCATCTCGATGCAGCCGACCGACGGCATGGTCCGGGGCGCCCAGGTGAGCGACACCGGCTCGCCGATCAGCGTCCCGGTGGGCAACGAGACCAAGGGCAAGGTGTTCAACGTCCTCGGTGACTGCCTCAACCTGGAGAAGGGGCAGCAGCTCGAGGTCACCGAGCGCTGGCCGATCCACCGCAAGCCTCCGGCGTTCTCGGAGCTCGAGCCGAAGACCGAGATGCTGGAGACCGGCGTCAAGGTGATCGACCTGCTGGCCCCGTACGTCAAGGGCGGCAAGATCGGTCTGTTCGGCGGTGCCGGCGTGGGCAAGACGGTGCTCATCCAGGAGATGATCATCCGCGTTGCCCGTAACTTCGGCGGTACCTCCGTCTTCGCCGGCGTGGGTGAGCGCACCCGTGAGGGCAACGACCTCATCCACGAGATGGCCGAGGCGAACGTGCTCGGCGACACCGCGCTGGTCTTCGGCCAGATGGACGAGCCCCCGGGCACCCGTCTGCGGGTCGCGCTGTCCGCGCTGACCATGGCCGAGTACTTCCGCGACGTGCAGAAGCAGGAGGTGCTGCTCTTCATCGACAACATCTTCCGCTTCACGCAGGCCGGTTCCGAGGTGTCCACGCTGCTCGGGCGTATGCCCAGCGCCGTGGGTTACCAGCCGACCCTCGCCGACGAGATGGGTGAGCTCCAGGAGCGCATCACCTCGGTGCGCGGCCAGGCCATCACCTCGCTGCAGGCCATCTACGTGCCCGCGGACGACTACACCGACCCGGCGCCGGCGACCACCTTCGCCCACCTGGACGCGACCACCAACCTCGAGCGCAAGGTGTCCGACAAGGGCATCTACCCCGCCGTGGACCCGCTGGCCTCGTCCTCGCGAATCCTGGCCCCGGAGTACGTCGGTGCCGAGCACTACGCCGTGGCCTCCGAGGTGAAGCGGATCCTGCAGAAGTACAACGACCTGCAGGACATCATCGCCATCCTCGGTATGGACGAGCTCTCCGAGGAGGACAAGGTCACCGTGGCCCGCGCCCGGCGGATCGAGCGCTTCCTGTCGCAGAACACCTACGCGGCCAAGCAGTTCACCGGTGTCGAGGGTTCGACCGTGCCGGTGAAGGAGACCGTCGAGGCGTTCAAGAAGATCTCCCAGGGCGACTACGACCACGTCCCGGAGCAGGCCTTCTTCATGTGCGGCGGCCTCGACGACCTCGAGCGCAACTACCGCGAGCTGACCAAGTAACGGTCGGCGAAGCCGGCCCGAAGGCCCCGTTCCCTCGTGGGAGCGGGGCCTTCGGCATACCTGGGGCGGGTTCGACCTCGTTGTGCACTGCGTGGCGACGAAGACGGCGACGAGGCAGTTGCGCAAGGCGGCGCGGTGGGCCCGCTGGAGCGTGCTGGCGGGCACGGTGCTGATGCTGTTGAGCGGGGCCTCGCTGGTGACCGTGGACCGGCTGGTGGCCCGCTACGAGGGCGCGGTGCACCACGAGGACCTGTTCGGCGACAAGGACCCGGCGAAGGCGCGGGTCACCGTCGAGCCCAAGCCGATCGAGGACCTGAAGGGCCCGCTGAACATCCTGCTGGCGGGCATCGACCCGCGGCACAGCGACCCGTACTGGATTCCGCGCGCGGACTCGGTGCTGGTCATGCACATCCCGGCCGGGCTGGACCGGGGCTACCTGTTCTCGCTGCCGCGCGACCTGCTGGTGCCCATTCCGGCGTTCCCGAAGTCGAACTACGGCGGCAGCGCGTCGGAGAAGCTCGCGCACGCCATGTTCTTCGGCGCCCAGGTGCCGGGCGACCGCCGGGCCAACTACGCCCAGGGCTTCGAGCTGCTGGCGGCAGCGGTCAGCGGGTACACCGGCATCCCGCGCTTCGACGCGGGGGCGATCGTCAACTTCAGCGGGTTCCGGCACATCATCGACGCCCTCGACGGCATCGACGTCGACGTCGACGAGCAGGTCGTCTCGATCCACATGCAGCCCGACGGCGAGAAGCGGAAGCCCGGCCGGAGCCCCAACGGCTACGTCGGCCCGCAGATGACGTACGAACCCGGCCGGCAGCACCTCAACGGCTGGCAGGCGCTGGACTTCGCCCGGCAGCGCTACATCGCCGACGGGGACTACGGGCGGCAGCGGCACCAGCAGCAGGTGATCCGGGCGATGGTCAACAAGGGCGTGAGCGGCGACGTGCTGTCCGACCCGATCAAGCTGGACAAGGTGCTGCGGGCGGCGGGCGACTCGGTCACCTTCAGCGGCCGCGGCTACTCGATGCTGGACTGGGCCTTCGCGCTTCGGGAGATCCGGCCGGAGAACATCGTCATGGTCAAGCTGCTGGGCGGCGGCGTGGGCCGGTGGGTCGAGGACAAGGACGCCAAGTCCGACGACGGCGACAAGGCCGACGACGGGGACGAGGAGCCCAAGGGCGACGACGCCAAGTCCGACGACAAGGCCGACAAGGACAAGAAGGAGGACAAGCCCAAGAAGAAGTACCAGTACCTGGGTGAGCAGCTGGACTACCCGTCGCGCACGTTCCTCACCTCGGTCGCGGACGGGACCGTCGAGCAGTTCCTGTTCATGCACCCCGAGATGCTCCAACGATGACGTCACACTGAGCCGGTCCTGCTGCCGGGGGCCGATCACCTTTGGCTAGACTCGCCGGTACATCCATCTCGCGACCTGGTGCGCCAGGTTGACCACCCTAGGCACTGAGGAGTCATCGTGGCCAAGCTGCTCCAGGTCGAGCTCGTTGCCGTCGAGGAGAAGGTCTGGTCCGGGCTGGCCGAGATGGTCATCGCCCGCACCACCGAGGGCGAGCTGGGCGTGCTGCCGAGCCACGCGCCGATGCTGGGCCAGCTCACGCCGGGCACCGTGCGGATCAAGCTCGAGGGCGGCGAGGAGCTGGCCTACGAGGTCGACGGCGGCTTCCTGTCCGTGACCGCCGAGTCGGTGACGGTGCTCGCCGAGACCGCCCTGCCGGTCGCCGCGGCCGCTCGCCACTGAGCCGACCGCCGCGCCGCCCGGAACGCCGACGATGAGGTTGCTAGAGGCAGTCGCCATCATCCTCGTCGTCGCGCTCGCGCTGCTGGCCTTCCTGTTCGTGCGCCGCGAGATCTTCGCGCGCCGACACGGCACGGTCGAGCTGTACCTGCGCCTGCGCCAGCGTCCGGGCGGGCGCGGCTGGGCGCCGGGCTTCGCCCAGTTCCGCGGGGACGACCTGCGCTGGTACCGGATGTTCAGCCTGTCCCCGCGCCCGCGCCGCAAGCTCTCCCGGCGGGATCTGGCCGTGGTCAGCCGCCGCCCCCCGACCCAGGACGAGGCGGTGCTGGTGCCCGCCGACTGGGTGGTGCTGCAGTGCGCAGACTCCCGCACGACGGTCGAGATCGCGATGCCGCTGCACACCGTGACCGGCTTCCTCTCCTGGCTGGAAGCCGCCGCGCCCTACTCGACATGATCGCGGATCGTGGCCGCTGGGTGCCGCCAGAGCCGCACCAGGCGTCCACGATCGCGGATCATGCCCCCGCACCGGGACGCGGCCCGCGCGCCAGCAGCCGGTAGGCGGTCGGAACCGCCGCGACCAGTAGCCCGACGATCCAGACCAGCGCCAGGGCCAGCTCGCGCGCCGGGAACGCGCCGCCGTGCCACAGCTCCCGCAGCGCGGTCGCCACCACCGAGACCGGGTTCCACTCCGCGATCGGCCGCAGCCAGCCCGGCAGCTCGCCCGTGGGCAGGAACGCGCACGAGACCAGCACGAACGGGTACGTCCAGACCAAACCGAGCCGGCGGGCCCCCTGTGCGGTGCGCGCGGCCAGGCCCAGCACCACCGACACCCACGCGACCGCCTGCCCGAACGCCAGCAGCAGCGCGAACCCGGCCAGGGCGCGGCCGGGGCCGGCGTCGATCCGCCAGCCCGTCACCAGGCCGGTCGCGACCGCGGTCGCCAGCGCCGCCAGCTGCGCCCCCAGGTTCGCGCCGACGTGCCCGAACAGCACCGACCAGCGTGAGATCGGCAGGGCGCGGAGCCGGTCCAGCGCCCCGCGGCGCCGGTCGGCGGCCAGCCCCACCGCCACCAGGCCGCCCGCGAACGCCACCGCCTGGGTGGACACGCCCGGCAGCAGGAAGTCCCGGTAGCCGGTGACGGCGAGCACCGGGCCGATGACGTACCCGAGGAAGAGGGCGACGGCCACCGGCTGCCCGGCGGCGAGCAGCAGCAGCCCGGGCAGCCGCCAGGCCCGCCGCAGGTTGCGGCGCGCCAGCACCGCGCTGCCGGCCAGCATCGCGCCCAGCTCGCTCACGTCCGGGCCTCCTCCTCGGCCACCGTGGGCGTCGCCGCCTGGCCGGTGAGCTTGAGGAACATGTCGTCCAGGCTGGCCCGGTGGATGCCGATGTCGACGGGTTCGATCCCGGCCGCGTCCAGCCGCCGCACCAGCTCGACCAGCGCCTGCGCGCCGCCGGTCACCGGGGCCTGGACCAGGTGCTGGTCGGGCAGCACGGCGGCCTGGCCGCCGCAGACCCGGTTCAGGATGTCCTCCACCACCTGCGTCTCGGCGCGGTTGCCGAGCACCACCTGGATGCGCTCGCCGCCGATGCGGCGCTTCAGCTCCTCCGGGGTGCCCCCGGCGATGACCCGGCCCCGGTCGATCACGACGATCTCGTCGGCGAGCTGGTCGGCCTCGTCCAGCTGCGCGGTGCACAGCAGCAGCGTGCAGCCCGCGCGGACGCGCTCGGTGAGCACGTCCCACATGCCCAGCCGTCCGCGCGGGTCCAGGCCGCGGGTGGGCTCGTCCAGCAGCAGCACCGGCGGCGCGGCGACCAGCGCCGCCGCCAGGTCCAGGCGGCGCCGCATGGCCAGCGGGTACGTGCGTACGGCCCGCGACCCGGCCTCGGCCAGGTGCAGCCGCTCCAGCAGCTCCTCGGCCCGCGAGCGGGCCCGGCGGCGGCCCAGCCGGTGCAGCCGCCCCAGCAGCTCCAGCTGCTCGAACCCGGTGAGGAAGCCGTCCACGGCGGTCTGCTGGGCGCTCACGCCCAGCTGCCGGCGCGCGTGCTCGGGCTCGGCGACCACGTCGATGCCGTTGACGAAACCGCGGCCCCGATCGGGCCGCAGCAGCGTGGCGAGGATGCGTACCGTGGTCGTCTTGCCGGCTCCGGTCGGGCCGAGCACCCCGAGCACCGTGCCCTGCGGCACGCTGAGGCTGAGCCCGGCCAGCGCCTGGACCTGGCCGTACCGTTTGGCGAGCCCCTCGGCGACGATCGCATCGGCCATGGCCTCACGGTAGAGCGCTGTGCCGTGCAGTTTCGGGGAAAGCGCAGGAATCTTGGGGGCCTCGGCTGCACTTTCCCCGGAACCGCGCCTAACCCGCGACCAGTTCCACCTCGTAGCCCTGGGTGTCGTGCAGGTAGGCGGCGTAGGTGTCGGGGCCGCCCGCGTGCGGGTGGCGGTCGGGGAACATGAGGGTCCAGCCGTGGGCCGACGCCTGGTCGACCAGGCGGTCGAGGTCGGGGCGGGGCCCGGCGTGCAGGGCGAGGTGGTTCAGGCCCGGCGCGCGGCGGTCGTGGCGGTCGCCGGTCAGCGCGGGGGACTGCTCGAAGACCAGGTAGGCGGTGCCGTGGCGCCAGGAGACGCCCCCGGGGAAGCGCTGGAACTCGGCCCAGCCGAGCTCGGTCAGCAGCCAGCCCCAGGAGCGCTCGGTCTCGGCCAGGTCTGGGACCCAGACCTCGACGTGGTGGATCACCGGTTGGCCCCGGGCACCCACTTGACGTCGGCGGTGCCGTTCGCGTTCGCCACGCGGCTGAGGATAAACAGCAGATCAGACAGCCGATTGAGGTACTGTGCGCTCAGCGGGCTGGTGCGGGGCGCATCCGCCGCCAGCAGGGCGAACGAGCTGCGTTCGGCCCGGCGGGCAATGGTGCGGGCGACGTGCAGCAGTGCCGCTCCCGGCGTACCCCCCGGCAGGATGAACGAATCCAGCTTGGACAACCGAGCGTTGAACTCATCGCACCAGCCTTCCAGGCGGGTGACGTAGTCCTCGGTGATGCGAAGTGGCGGGTACTTGGGGTCGGGGGTGATGGGGTTGCACAGGTCGGCACCCACGTCGAACAGGTCGTTCTGGACCCGTACCAACACCTCGCAGACATCATCAGCTAAGTTGCCAAGGGCAAGTGCGACACCCAGCGCGGCGTTGCACTCGTCCACATCGGCGTACGCGGCGATGCGCGGGTCGGTTTTTGCCACGCGCTCACCGCTGCCGAGCGCGGTGGTGCCGGCGTCGCCGGTCTTCGTGTAGATGCGGGTGAGGTGAACAGCCATGACAGCGAGCCTAATGGTGGTGGGTGGCGGTGAGTCCAGAGGAGCGATACCGACCAGCGCGCGAATCGGTGATCCGGCTTCTACGATGGCCGACGTGGACGTGATCCGGGTCAAGGGCGGCGTACGGCTGGCCGGCGAGGTCGGCGTGGTCGGCGCGAAGAACTCCGCGCTCAAGCTGATGGCGGCGGCGCTGCTCGCCGAGGGCGAGAGCGTCATCACCAACGTGCCGCGCATCACCGACATCGCCCTGATGGGCGAGGTGCTGCGGCGGCTCGGCGCCGAGGTGGGGTTCGAGGACGACCAGGTGCGCATCAGCGTGCCCGCGCGGCTGCACCCCGAGGCGGACTACGAGCTGGTGCGCCGCCTGCGCGCCTCGATCTGCGTGCTCGGGCCGCTGCTGGCCCGCTGCGGCCGGGTGCGGGTCGCGCACCCCGGCGGCGACGCGATCGGCTCGCGCGGCCTCGACATGCACGTCTCCGGCCTGGCCAAGATGGGCGCCGACATCAGCGGCGAGCACGGGTTCGTGGTCGCCGAGGCCCCGTCCGGCCTGCACGGCGCCCGGATCAGCCTCGACTTCCCCAGCGTGGGCGCCACCGAGAACCTGCTCATGGCGGCGGTGCTGGCCCGGGGCACCACGGTGATAGACAACGTGGCGCGCGAGCCGGAGATCGTCGACATCTGCCAGATGCTGATCGGCATGGGCGCGAACATCCAGGGCGCGGGCACCTCCGAGCTGGTGGTGCAGGGCGTGGACCAGCTGCGGCCGGTCCGGCACGCCACCATCGGCGACCGGATCGTGGCCGGGACCTGGGCCTTCGGCTCGGCCATGACGCGCGGCGACGTGACCGTGCGCGGGGTCGACCCGCGCTGGCTGGAGATCGCGCTGGACAAGATCCAGCAGGCGGGCGGCGCGGTCGACTACGGGCCGGACTGGTTCCGGGTGCGGATGACCGACCGGCCCACCGCCGTCGACGTCCGTACGCTGCCGTTCCCGGGCTTCGCCACCGACCTGCTGCCGATGGCCATCGGCATGGCCGCGGTCGCCGACGGCGTGTCGCTGATCACCGAGAACATCTTCGACGGCCGGTTCATGTTCGCCGAGGAGCTCAAGCGGCTGGGCGCCGACATCCGGATCGAGGGCCACCACGCGATGGTCCGGGGCCGGGAGACGCTGTCCTGCGCCGAGGTGAGCGCCAGCGACATCCGGGCCGGGGCGGGGCTGGTCATCGCGGGCCTGTGCGGCGACGGCGTGACGACGGTCCGGGCGGTGCACCACATCGACCGCGGCTACCCCGACTTCGCCAACGATCTGCGCAGGCTGGGCGTCGAGGTCGAACGGGCCGAGGCCCCGGCGGACCCGGAGTACGGCTTCTGAGAGGTGGGCGCGCCCGCTATCCGACGAGGCGGCGGGCGCGCATGACCTCGTCGGTGAAGACGAGCACCTGGATGCGGCCGTCCGGCGCGGTGGCCAGGGTGGCGCGGATGCCGGCGCTGTGCAGGTGCTCGCGCAGCAGCGTCGCGTCGGCGAGGGTACGGGCCACGGCGGCGCACGCGAGCAGCCCGTAGTCGTCGGTCTTCGGGGCGGTCGGCGCCACCGGTGCGGGAGTCTGCGCGTCGTGCTGGAAGCCGCGGTAGAGGATCACGGCCAGCACGGCGATCGTCAGGATCGCCACCATAGGCCCGGCGAGATAAGCGCTCTCAGGCATGCCCCAAGTGTGCACCTGTACCGCGTTCGTGTAGGCATATTCGGGTTTAGTGCGCACGCATTCGACAAGACGCCCGTCGGAGGCTTCCTGAGCGATCGTTTAGGCTCGACGGGACGACGCACTCGGGAGGCTTGGACAATGGCAGGGAAGCTCGCGGTGATCGGTGCCGGGCTCATGGGCTCCGGTATCGCGCAGGTGGCGGCACAGGCGGGGTGGCAGGTCACCCTGCGCGACCTCGACGACGCGGCGACCGCGCGCGGCCTCGACGGCATCGGCAAGTCGCTGAGCCGGTTCGCGGCCAAGGGCACCATCACCGAGCAGGACGCCCAGGACACGCTCGCCCGCATCACCACCACCACCGACCTGGAGGCGGCGGCGGAGGCCGACATCGTGATCGAGGCGGTCTTCGAGAAGCTGGAGATCAAGCAGGAGGTGTTCCGGGCGCTGGACCGCATCTGCAAGCCGGACGCGGTGCTCGGCACCAACACCTCGGCCATCCCGATCACCCAGATCGCGGCCGTCACCCAGCGGCCCGAGCAGGTCGTGGGCACCCACTTCTTCAGCCCGGTGCCGATGATGCGGCTGTGCGAGCTGGTGCGCGGGCTGCGTACCAGCGACGAGGCGCTGGCGACCGTGCGGGCCTTCGCCGAGGGCATCGGGAAGACCTGCATCGTGGTCAACCGGGACGTGGCGGGCTTCGTGACCACCCGGCTGATCACCGCCCTGGTGGTGGAGGCGGTCAAGCTGGTCGAGTCGGGCGTGGTGAGCCCGGAGGATCTGGACGTCGCCTGCAAGCTGGGCTTCGGGCACGCGATGGGGCCGCTGGCCACCGCGGACCTGACCGGGATCGACATCCTGGCGCACGCGGCCCGCAACATCTACACCGACACGGCCGACCCGAAGTTCTTCCCGCCGGAGATCATGCAGCGGATGGTGACGGCCGGCGAGCTGGGCCGCAAGACGGGGCGCGGCTTCTACCAGTACTGACCAGCCCCGCTGAACATCCGCGCGGGCGCACCCCGCCCCGCCTTCCATTGACACTGGCCTATCCAGCGCACGGATTTCGCGAAACCGCCTTCTGGATAGGCCAGTGTCAATGGAAGTGCCGGGGTGCCGGGGCGGCGGGGTGCCGGGGTGGCGGGGCTGGCGGGGCGGGTTGGGGTCAGCCGAGGGTGCAGATGCCCCAGATGTCGGACTCGGCGTCGATGCCCGCCTGGAAGTTCTGCGCGGCGCGCATCTTCGTCACGTCCCCGCCGGCCTGGTCCAGCGCGGCGACCATCGCGTTGCGCGACTCGACCAGGGCGGCCAGGGCCGCCTTGAGCTCGCTGTCGGTGGTCAGCGCCGAGGCTGCCTGCGCCGCGGCGATCTGGTCCGTGTAGCCCGCCCGCATCGCCTTGACCGCGGCGGCCACGTTGCCCTTGGTCGACTTCTCGTTGACGTTGTGCGGGCCGATCGGGGCGAGGACCGCGAAGAGCGCGTCGTCGGCCTTCTTCGCCGCGTCGCACGCGGCCTCGGTGTCGCCCTTGGCCGCGGACGTGGGGGAGGCCGCGGCGCTCGGGGACCCGGCCGTGGACGGAGCCGCGCTGGGGGCCGGATCACCGCCGCAGGCGGCGGTGCCGAGCAGGGCGGCGCACAGGGCGGCCAGGGCGAGAGTCTTCTTCACGGGACTGTTTCCTCCGGAATGGAGCGGAACGGGTGCCGCATTGCAGTGGATCATGCGGCGACCCGTTCCGGGTCGGCTCAACGGGCCGAAGGCGACTCCTGCGGTCGGCTGTTTCCGGCGGGGGAGAGGGTATGGCCGAGGAAGTCGAAGGCGGCCGGGGTGATCGTGTTCCAGTAGCGGCGGGTGTGGGCGCCCTCGGCGTACGCGGCCTTCGCGCCCGGAATCCGGCCCTCCAGCTCCCGTACCGCCGCGTAGAAGCCGTCCTGGCGGCCGCACCACAGGGAGACGGGCAGCCCGGCCAGTTTCGCGGCGTCGGCGAAGACGGCGTCGCCCCTGGCCACGGCCGGGGAGAACGCGGCCACCGCCCGGTACGCCGCCGGGGCCCGCTCGGCCAGGCGCAGCACCCCGTACCCGCCCATGGACCAGCCCCACAGGGCGATCCGGCTGGTGTCGAAGCCGCGCTCGGCGCACCAGGCGGGCAGCTCCTCGGCGGCCATCCGGCGCGGGTCGTCGGCGCCGGAAGGCTCCCAGCGCAGCCGCCCGCCGGTCGCCCCGGCCAGCACGAACGGCGGCACGCCCCGGCGCACCGCGTCGGTGAGGAACCGGCCGAAGCCGAAGCGCGGGAAGTCGGCGGCGGTCGCCGACGCCCCGTGCAGCACGAGTACGACCGGCAGTCCCTTCCCGTCGCCGTGGCCCTCGGGCACCGCGGTGTAGAAGTCGACCGGCTTGCCCCGGGCGGCGGAGTCGCGCTGCTCCAGCCGCTCGTCGCCCAGCGGCACGTCCGGGATCAGCTCGAAGCCGTCGTCGTCGGTGCCGTCGGCGAAGGCGCGCCACACGCCGACTCCGGCGACGCCGACGCCGAGGGCGGCGCCGCCCAGCAGCAGCACCCGGCGGCGGTCCATCAGCCGTCCCGGCGGGTGGTCCAGCGGAAGCCGAGCAGGCACAGCACCAGGCCGCCGACGCACCAGGCGCCGAGGACCAGGGCGACCTTGCCGAGTTCGTACGAGCCGCCGACCTCCTGGGCGGCGAAGTCGGCGGGCAGGAAGACCGAGCGCAGGCCCTGGCACATCCACTTGAGCGGGAAGAGCGCGGCGAACTGCTGCATCCACGGCGGCAGGTCGGAGTACTCGAAGAAGACGCCGGAGGTGAACTGCAGGATCAGCGCGATCGGGGTGACCACGGCCGGGCCGGAGCGGCCCGACTTGGCCACGCCGGAGAACGCGATGCCGCACAGGGTGCAGGCCGTGAGGCCGAGCACGCTCACCCAGGCGAAGGTGAACCACTTCTGGCCGGTATCGGGCAGCGTGATGTCGTAGAACGCGACGGCCACCGCGAGCAGCAGCACGATCGACAGCAGCGCCAGCACCGCCACGTTCAGGATCTTGCCCGCGAAGTAGATCCACTTCGGCATCGGCGTGGAGCGGTAGCGCTTGAGCACGCCCCGGTCCCGCTCGATCGGGATGGTGATGGCCAGGTTCTGGAAGCCGGTGGACATGATGCCGGAGGCGATCATGCCGGTGACGAAGTACTGCGACAGCGTCACGGCGGGCGACACCCCGGGCGGCGTGATGATCACGTCGCTGAAGATCGATCCGAAGATCAGCATCAGCATCACCGGGAACAGCAGCGTGAACACCAGCGACTCGCGGGTCCGCACGAACTGCTTGAACTCGATGCCGCCCTGGGCCAGGGCCAGGCTCAGACCGCTGTCGCTCACTGCTGCTCCTCCTTCTCGCCCAGCATCTCCAGGTAGATGTCCTCCAGCGTCGGCCGGGTGACGGTCAGCTCCGGCACCTCGCCGCCGAAGCGCTCCGACAGCCGCCGTACCGCGTCGGTGGGGTGGTCGGTCTGCTCGAAGCGCGCCTGGCCGTCCTCGCGCCAGCCGACGCGGGCCGTGGCCTGGTGCCGCCCGCCGAGCTCGGCCGGGGTGGAGACGGCGACCATGGCGCCCCGGTTGATCACGCCGACCCGGTCGGCCAGCGCCTCGGCCTCGTCCAGGTAGTGCGTGGTGAGCAGGATCGTGGTGCCCTGGTGGGACAGCTGGCGGATCAGGTCCCAGAACTCGCGGCGGGCCGCCGGGTCGAAGCCGGTGGTCGGCTCGTCGAGAAACAGCAGCTCCGGCCGGTTGACGATGCCCAGGGCCACGTCCAGGCGGCGCTTCTGCCCGCCGGAGAGCGTGTGGGTACGGGAGTTCGCCTTGTCGCTCAGGCCCACCCGCTCGATCACCTCGGCCGGGTCGCTCGCGTTCGGGTAGAAGCGGGCGAAGTGGCGCACCACCTCGCCGACCTTCAGCTCGTCGAACTCGCCGGTGCCCTGCAGCACGATGCCGATGCGCTTGCGCCAGTCGGCACCGGCCTTCGCCGGGTCGACGCCGAGCACCGAGACGTCGCCGCCGTCGCGCTGGCGGAAGCCCTCCAGGATCTCCACGGTGGTGGTCTTGCCCGCGCCGTTCGGGCCCAGCAGCGCGAACACCTCGCCGCGCCGTACCGCGAGATCCACTCCCGCGACGGCCTGGTTGTCCCGATAGGACTTGCGCAGACCGGAAACGCTGATCGCCAGCTCCTCGTCAGTCACACGCGCACGATACGCCCACGGGTCCGGACCCTCGATCCCGCTGCGGTACGGGGAGATATGGACGACTCGCCTACCAGTGAGATTGTTCACCGGATCAAGTTACTGAACGTTCACTTAGCATCGGCGTATGGAACCTCGCCTCGCCGATCGGGACCGTCCCTGGGTCATGCGCACGTACGCCGGGCACTCCAGCGCCGCGGCGACGAACGCCCTGTTCCGGCGGAATCTGGCCAAGGGCCAGACCGGGCTGTCGGTCGCCTTCGACCTGCCCACGCAGACCGGGTACGACGCCGACCACGAGCTCGCCGCCGGCGAGGTCGGCCGGGTCGGCGTGCCGGTGGCGCACCTCGGCGACGCCCGCGCCCTGTTCGACGGCATCGACCTGGGCGCGGCGAACACCAGCATGACCATCAACGCCACCGCGATGTGGCTGCTCGCGCTGTACGTCACCGTCGCGCGGGAGCAGGGCGCCGACCCGTCCCGGCTGGCGGGCACCACCCAGAACGACATCATCAAGGAGTACCTGTCGCGCGGGACGTACATCTTCCCGCCCGGCCCGTCGCTGCGGCTGACCACCGACGTCGTCGCGTGGACGGTCGTGCACGCGCCCGCCTGGAACCCCGTCAACATCTGCTCGTACCACCTGCAGGAGGCCGGGGCCACGCCCGTGCAGGAGGTCGGCTTCGCGCTGGCCACCGCGGTCGGGCTGCTCGACCGGGTCCGCGACGGCGGACAGGTGCCGGCCGAGCGGCTCGGCGACGTGGTGCAGCGGATCTCGTTCTTCGTCAACTCCGGCGTGCGCTTCGTCGAGGAGATGGCGAAGATGCGCGCGTTCACCCGGCTCTGGGACGAGATCACCCGCGACCGGTACGGCGTCACCGACCCGAAGCAGCGGCGGCTGCGGTACGGCGTACAGGTCAACTCGCTCGGGCTCACCGAGTCGCAGCCCGAGAACAACGTGGCCCGCATCGTGCTGGAGATGCTGGGCGTCACCCTCTCCCGGGACGCGCGCGCCCGCGCGGTGCAGCTGCCCGCCTGGAACGAGGCGCTGGGCCTGCCCCGCCCCTGGGACCAGCAGTGGTCCCTGCGCCTGCAGCAGGTCCTCGCGTACGAGTCCGACCTGCTGGAGTACCCCGACCTGTTCGCCGGGTCGCACGTGGTCGAAGCGCTCGTCGACGAGATCGTCACCGGCGCGCGCCGCGAGCTGGAGCAGATCCTCGACCTCGGCGGGCCGGTGGCGGCGGTGGAGTCCGGCTACCTCAAGAGCGCGCTGGTCTCCTCGCTGGTCGACCGGCGCCGCCGGGTGGAGTCGGGGCAGGACGTGGTCGTCGGCGTCAACCGGTACACCGAGACCGAGCCGTCGCCGCTGACCGCCGCCGGGGCGCAGGCCGTCGAGCAGGTCGACCCGGCCGTCGAGCAGGCGGTCGTCGCCTCGGTGCGGCAGTGGCGCGAGCAGCGCGACGCCCCGGCCGCCGCCGCGGCCCTGGACCGGCTGCGCGCCGACGCCGCCGGTGGAGCCAACCTGATGGACGCCACGCTGGCCTGCGTGCGGGCCGGGGTCACCACGGGCGAGTGGGCGGGCGTGCTGCGCGAGGTGTTCGGCGAGTACCGGGCGCCCACCGGCCTGGCCGGGGTCTCCGGCGGGGCGGACGCGGACCTGGCCCGGGTGCGCGAGCGGGTGCGTGCCACGGCCCGGGAGCTGGGGCGCGAACGGCTGCGGCTGCTCGTCGGCAAGCCCGGCCTGGACGGGCACTCCAACGGCGCCGAGCAGATCGCGGTACGCGCCCGCGACGCCGGGTTCGAGGTCGTCTACCAGGGCATCCGGCTGACTCCGGCGCAGATCGTCGCTGCGGCGGTCCAGGAGGACGTCGACCTGGTGGGCCTGTCGGTCCTTTCCGGCTCCCACCTCAACGCGGTCCCCGCCGTCCTGCGCGGCCTGCGCGAAGCGGGCCTGCCCGACCTTCCCGTCGTCGTCGGCGGCATCATCCCCGACGAGGACGCGGTCACCCTCCTGGAGTCAGGCGTAGCCCGGGTCTTCACCCCCAAGCACTTCGCCCTCACCGACATCATGGACGAACTGGTCACCGTAGTCCGCGCCGCCCACCTCCCCACCCCCACCCTGCCGCGTTGATCATGAACTTATGGCACGGCTCGACGGTGTGTCTTGTGCACGACTTCCTGATCATCTCGGCGGGGTGACTCTCCGGCGTCTACCAAAGGCGGGCGGCCGCGCGGCGCGCAAGTCGATCAGGAACCTGTGCACGCGACACGCCGTCGAGCCGTGCCATAGGTTCATGATCGACGGGGTGCTGTCGGGGTCAGGGGAGGTGGGTGAGGGTTAGGAGGGCGGTGGTGAGCATGCCGGACAGGGCGATGAGGGCGGTGGCGCCGGGGTCGAGGCGGGTGCCCCAGTAGCGGTCGGCGAGGTCGCGGGCGGGGATGAGGCCGGCCAGGGGGGCGGCCAGGATCAGGAGCCAGGCGGTCACGAAGCCGAGCGGGCCGAGGGTCTGCAGGGTGAGGCCGAGTAGGGTCACGGCGGCTGAGCAGAGGGCGCCCACCGCGAACAGCAGCGGCAGGACCAGCGGCGGGAGCGGTTCGCCGCCCCGGCGGGCCCGGTCGATGCGGGCGGCGGCCGCCTCCAGCAGCGCGATCGGGTCGAGGACCGCGCCCTCGTGCGTGCCGGGGGCGGGGACCGGTGCGGGGGTCGGGCCGAGGCGGCGGCCGCGGCGGCCGCGTACCTCCTTGAGCTCGTCCCACAGGGCACCGGCGGCCAGGTCCGTCTGGGCCATCACCTTCTGCGCGTGCGCGGCGCGGGCCCCGGCGGCGACCACGGCGTCCTCGGCGGCGGCCAGGTCGTGCTCGACCGTGGCGACCCCGTCGGCGTGCGACTGGTTGGCGGCGGCCAGCGCCGTCTCGTGCCGGCGCGAGGCGGCGACCAGGTCGGCGATGAGGGCGCGGTAGCGGGCCGCGGGGGTGGAGGTCACGGCGCCACCTCGTACGGGATGACGAGCTGCGGCCGCTGGTGCACGGCCCGGTCGAAGTGCAGCGCCCGGCCGGTGCGCGGGGCCCACGCCGGACCGCCCGCCTGCGGGTACAGCGGGGACAGTTCGGGGCCGTGCACGTCGAGGGCGACCCAGGCGCCGATGGTGTCGAAGCGGGCGCCGACGCCGCCGAGGTCGTCTCGCAGCCGCGCCACGGTGCGCCACCAGCCCAGCAGGTGGGTACGCCGCTCCGGCCCCCGCGACAGCACAGTGCGCAGCAATTCGTGCCCGCTGGGCAGGCCGGGCCCCGGTTTGGCGGCCAACCGGTCGTGCACCGCGTCCAGGGCGAAGCCGAACACGTAGTGCGGGGTCTCGTCGGTGTCGGCGGCCGCCGCGCGCAGCAGGGCGAGCACGTCGTCGTCGGCGTACCAGTCGCAGCGGTGGCGGGCCGCGACCAGCGCGTGCAGCGACTTCGCGGCGGTGGTGGCGTCGTCGTCCAGGCACAGCAGGCTGAACCGGGCCGTGCCCGGGGCGTGCTGCCCGGCCAGCGCGTGCCCGGCGGCGAGCAGGACCGCGCAGGCCTCCTCGACGCGGGTGCCGAGCACGGCCAGGTTGCGCCCTGGCGCCCGGTTGAGCCGCAGCGTGGCGGGCCGCCCGGTGACGTCGATGGTCTCGCCGAGCAGCGCCACCGCGCCCAGCCGGGCCAGCAGCTCCGGGTCGGGGGTGGGCGGCAGCAGCGGGAACAGCGGGCGGGCGTCGCCGTCGAACAGCCGGGGCGGCTCGCTGCCGGGGGTACGGGCCAGCCACAGCTGCTCCTGCAGGCTGAGCCAGGTGCCCCGGTCGCCCGCGTCGGGCAGCCGGACCACGGTGTTGGCCGACGGCACGCCCGAGTCGGCGTTGACCACCGCGTGGCAGCGGGGGATCAGCTCGGCGGCCAGGTTCACGTCGGACAGGATCCGGCGCGCCTTCGGCAGCGCGATACGCAGCGTGAACTGCGAGACCAGCCCGGAGCGGCCCCACAGCGCCTCGATGCCGGAGACGTCCTGGCTGGCCAGTACCAGGTGGATGCCCTGCGAGCGGCCGCGCCGGGCCAGGTCCTCCAGCAGGTTCACCGCCTCGGTGGTGACCGCGTCGCGGGCCCCGAGCAGCACCTGGAACTCGTCGATGACGGCGACGATGCGCGGCCAGCTGCCGGTCGGGTCCTCGGCGCGCAGCTCGGCCAGCTTGGTGGCGTCGTGCGCCTTGGCGGCGGCGGCGCGCCGCTTGAGCTCGTCGGCCAGGTGCCGCAGCAGGGCCAGGCCGAACTCGCGGTCGGCGTTGACGTTGACGCCGACCAGGCGTACGTGCGGCAGCCAGCTGGGGTCGCGGGTGCCCGGGGCGAACCGGGCGAACGACACGCCCTCCTTGAAGTCGAGCAGGTACAGCGCCAGCTCGTCGGGGGAGTAGCGGGTGGTCAGCGCGGCCAGCCAGCAGTAGAGCAGGTTGGTCTTGCCGGACCCGGACGGGCCGCCGATCAGCGCGTGCGGCGGGTCGTCGCCGAGCACCAGTTCGACCAGGCGGCCGTCGGTGCCCTCGCCGATCGGGGCGCGCAGCGCCTCGGCCGAGGACTGCTGCCACGGCTGCTCGGGCAGCAGCGCGGCGAACGGCACCGGCGGCGGCCCGGCCGTGGCCTGCTCGGCCAGCGCCCGGCAGACGCCGGTGAGCAGGGTCGCGTTGGGCGGCGGGTCGAGCTGCACCGGGATCTCGCCGGTCAGGCTGGTCCGGGCGGTACCGGCGCCGATCGTGATCGATTCGACGCCGGTGTCGGCGGCCGGCTCGAACCCCCGGGTGATCAGGTGTACGCCCGCCGCGACGCCGGTCCGGGCCACCCGGTCCAGCTGCGCCCGCTCGGACCGGCTCAGCTCGGCCCCGTTCGGGTCGGCCAGCAGCACCGCCACCCGCCACGGCTCGGGGCGGCGGCCGGTCTCGGCGGCCAGCTCGGCCACGCTCAGGTAGACCCCGCCGAGCACGTTCTCGTTGATGCGGCGGATCTGCTCGGCGAGGTCGTCGAGCAGCGGGGCGAGGCCGCCCGGCCCCAGGTAAGTGATCATCCCGCCCGCCGCGAGCGGGGCCAGTCCGGCCAGGGCGCCGCCGAGCTGGCCCGGGTCGTACACGGTGACCCGCAGGGACCCGGCGGGGACGCTGGCCAGGGCGCGCAGCAGCAGCGCGCCGATCAGCCCGTCGACGGTGGCGGCGGCGTCGCCGGACAGGCTCAGGTGCGCCGCGTCCAGCAGCGGCACCAGCGCGGGCGGCGCGTCCGGCCCCGGCTCGTGGCCGAGCACGCCGATGCGCAGCAGCCCCGGGGCGAAGCCGCTCTGCTGATCCGGTTTGGCCCCGGGGCGCCAGGCCGACCAGAGGCTGCCGGCGGCGCCCGGCGCGGCGGCCTCGGCCAGCTCGCGCAGCGTGCCGGTGAGCTTGCCGGTCTCGCGCTGCCAGCGGGTCTGCGCCTCGGTGCGGGCGCGGTCCCGGGCGTCCTGCAGCTCCTGACGCCGCCGGGGCGCCGACCGGCGGACGGCTTCGAGCTGCTCGGTGGCGGCGATGCGGGCGGTGACCGTGGCTGCCTGCGCGGCGCGCGCGGCGTGGCGGGCGGCCGCGAGTTCCCGGCGTACGGCCGCGACGATCCCGCGGCCGCCCTGCCGGGAGTCGGCGGGGCGGGGCGCGGGATCGGCGGGCAGCGGCGGCTCAGCCACCGGTGCGGCGCTTGGGGGGCTGCGTGGGCCGCCCCAACTCGTCGACGGCCGAGCGTCGGCGGCCGCTGTCGGTGATGCGCAGCGCGGCCCGGTGCGCCTCGGCCCGCTCGGTGGCCCGCTGCTGGGCGGCCCCGGCGGCGGCCCGCTCGGCCTCGATGATCTCGTTGAGCGCGTCGGCGTCGCGGCCGGTGGCCCGTAGCATCGCGGCGACCAGCAGCGCGGCGGCGGTCGCCGCGTCGACCGGGTGCGTCGGCGTACGGTCGGCGGGCCGGTGCGTACGCGCGTGGCAGATCCGGGCCACGATCTCCTCGGCCGCCTCGGCGGGCAGCTGCGGCAGCAGCTCGGTGCCCAGCGGCAGCGCGGCGCGGCGCACCCGGGCCAGGTCCTCCAGCCGGGGCGGGTAACCGACCAGCTCTGCGGCGAGGTGGCGGATCAGCGGCGGTGCGATCGCGGCCAGGCCCAGCCCGACGGCGGGCCCGGCGGCGGCCAGGTGGCGGTGCAGGCGGCGGCGGTCGCCGTCGTGCGCCGCGCGGGCGCAGCGGCGCAGCAGCTCGGCGGTGGACTGGGCGGCGTCGGCGCGGTCCCCGGCCAGCGTGTCGACGGCGAAGGACTCGCCGGTCACGGCGGCGATGCGCTCGCCCCACCAGTCGGACAGGCCGCAGTCGGCGGCCGCCCGCGCGGCTTCGCCCCGGCCGGCCTGCACCGGCACGGCGGCGGTCCAGCCGTCGTCGGTACGCCGCTGGGCGTCGATGGGCATGCCCAGGACCAGCGCGTACTCGTCGAGGGAGTCCTGGGCCACGCGCAGCGCGGCGGCGGCGTGCTCCAGGCGCTCGACAGCGCGGCTGAGGTCGGGCACCGCGACGGGCGCCGCGCTGTGGTGCAGCACCCAGGCGAGCAGCCCGGACGCGGTACGCAGCCGCTCGGTCGCCCCGGCCACCTGCGGCAGCGGCAGCTCCTCGCGGGCGAGGCGGAGCTGGTCGGCCAGATCTTCGACGAGACTCATGCCCTGCGCCTCACAGCGTCGCGACGTAGGACTCGGCCTGCTCGACCGCGCGCAGCGTCGCGGTCAGGCATTCCTCGAGTTCGGTGGCGGCCTGGGCCAGTGCCGCCTGGGCGGCGGTGACGGCTTCGTGGCCGGAGCCCTCGACCGCGGTGGCGAGGCTGAGCTGCGCCTCACCGAGCCGGTCGTTGGCCGAGCGCACCGCGTCCTGGCCTTCCTGCACATGCAGCATGGCGGCATCGATGGCGGCTTTGACCTCGGCGACGCTGGCCACGGCACCTCCACGGGGGATCAGATGGAATGAACCTCCGAGAGTATGCCGTTTTACGGTGTTTGTTTGCTTTTCGCCACGCCTGGGAACGGCTGTTACTTTCGCGACAGCACCCGGGCCGCCGCTCGCCGCTCCCGGCGTTCCCGGCGTTTGCGCGCGGCCACCACCGCCAGCAGGATCAGCAGCCCCACGCCCAGGATGACCAGGAACGGGATGATGATGGCGACCAGGGACAGGCCGATGCTCGCGGTGTCCTCGATGGTCGACACCACCGGTGCGGCCACCCCCACCGTGGCCAGGTTCAGCGCGGGTCGCGCGGCCGCCTTCGTGCCGTGCACGGTCAGCGAGATCAGCACCCCGATGACGATCGGGATCCACATCTTCTGCGTGAACAGGTCGGCCGGGTTCGACACCGTCACCGTCTCGGAGCCGGAGCCGGCGGCGAAGGCCATACCCCCCGCCGTCGGTCTGACGAAGGTCTGCACCACGTCGTTGACGCTGTCCACCGCGGGGATCTTGTCCGCCACGAACTCGATCGCCAGCAGCACGGCCAGGATCAACAGCACCCAGCCGTTGCCCAGCCACTGCCAGGGCCCCGGCAGCGTGATCAGATTGGTGTATCGGGCCAGCAGGCCGACGACCATCAGCGGGATGTACGCATTGAGCCCCGCCGCGGTCGCCAGGCCGGTACCGGTCAACAGTTCGAGCACGGTCCAAGCATGGCACCTTCCAGCCACCACCGCCTTTCGAGCGCAGGACCGGCCATCGCCTAGGCTGGTTCGGTGCGCCTAGTCATCGCCCGCTGCACCGTCGACTACGTCGGCCGGCTGTCAGCCCACCTCCCGTCTGCCAAGCGCCTGCTCATCGTCAAGGCCGACGGTTCGGTGTCCATCCACGCCGACGACCGGGCCTACAAGCCGCTGAACTGGATGAGCCCGCCCTGCAGGCTCGAAGAGGCCCCGGGCGTGTGGCGGGTGGTGAACAAGGCGGGCGAGGAGCTGCGGATCACCCTGGAGGAGGTCTTCGAGGACACCTCGCACGAGCTGGGCGTCGACCCCGGCCTGCAGAAGGACGGCGTCGAGGCGCACCTGCAGGAGCTGCTGGCGGCCAACCCGCACACCTTCGGCGAGGGGTACTCGCTGGTCCGGCGCGAGTACATGACCGCGATCGGGCCGGTCGACCTGCTGTGCCGGGACGCCTCCGGCGCGCACGTCGCGGTCGAGGTGAAGCGGCGCGGCGAGATCGACGGCGTGGAGCAGCTGACCCGGTACCTGGAGCTGCTCAACCGCGACCCGCTGCTGGCGCCGGTCGCGGGCGTCTTCGCCGCGCAGGAGATCAAGCCGCAGGCCCGCGTCCTGGCCACCGACCGCGGCATCCGCTGCGTCGTGGTCAACTACGACCGCCTCCGCGGCATCGAACGCGACGAACTGACCCTCTTCTAGCGCGCCGCCGCAGCGCGCCGCCGCGCGAAGCGTTCGTGCAGTTTCGGGGAAACTGCACGAAACCGGGCCAAGATTCCTGCACTTTCCCCGAAACTGCAGCCGCCGCGGCCCGGTCGGGCGCGGCGGCGGCGGCAAGGCGGGGCGGGGCGGGTCAGCGGGAGCGGCCGTGGAGGAACTTCACGGCGGCCATGGCCAGCTTCATTCCGGCCGGGGTACGGCGGAAGGTGAGCAGGGCCGGGGTGCTCGGCATGCGGCGCTTGGCGATGGACTTGGCGCGGGCGAACTCCTTGAGCCCGTCGTGGCCGTGGATGCGGCCGAAGCCGGACTGGCCCACCCCGCCGAACGGCAGCTCCGGCAGCACCGCGAACGCGAACGCCGAGTTCACCGCCGTCATGCCGGTGCGCAGCCGGGCCGCGATGGCCATGCCCTGGCCTTTCGAGAAGACCGACGAGCCCAGCCCGTACGCGGAGTCGTTGGCCAGGGTCACCGCCTCGTCGTTGCTGGCCACCTTGGTCACCACGATGGTCGGGCCGAACGTCTCCTCCCGTACCGCCGCCGAGTCGTGCGGCACGTCGACCAGGATCGTGGGCCGCACGTACGCGCCGCGCACCGAGTCGGGGCCGCCCAGCAGGGCGCGGCCGCCGTCGGCGAGCGCGGAGTCGATGTGGCGGGCGATGATGTCGCGCTGGCCCGGCATGGTGATCGGGCCGACCTGGGTGTCGGTGTCGATCCGCTCGGTCTCGGCGACGAGCTTGGCGACGAAGTCGTCGTAGACCTTGGCGTGCACGTACGCCCGCTCTATGCCGACGCAGGCCTGGCCCGCGTTGAAGTTGGCGCCCCAGGCGGCGGTCTCGGCCGCCTTGGCCACGTCCGCGTCGTCGGCCACGATCATGGCGTCCTTGCCGCCGCACTCGATCAGCACCGGGGTCAGCGACTCGGCGCACGCGGCCATCACCTTCGCGCCGGTCGGGCCGGAGCCGGTGAAGGCGAGCTTGTCCACGCCCGAGCGGCACAGCGCCGCGCCGACCTCGCCGCCGCCGTGCACGATCTGCAGCACCGGGTGCTCCGGCACGACCTCGTTGAAGGCGTCGACGTAGAACTGGCCGATGGCCGGGGTGTACTCACTGGGCTTGAAGACCACCGCGTTGCCCGCCGCGAGCGCGTACGCGATCGAGCCGAACGGGGTGAAGATCGGGAAGTTCCACGGGCCGATTACCCCGATCACGCCGTACGGCTGGTACTCCAGGTAACCGGCGTACTCCAGCTGCATCAGCGAGCCCGGCACCCGGCGGCGGCCCAGCACCTTGCGGGCCTGCTTGGCGGCCCAGGCGGCGTGGTCCACGGCGCTGACGATCTCCAGCAGCGCCTCGTCGACGGGCTTGCCGCCCTCGCGGTGCATCAGCTCGGCCAGCGACTGCATCCGCTGCACCAGCAGGCTGCGCCAGCGCAGCAGGCGGCGGCGGCGCTCGCGCCAGCTCAGCTGCGCCCACCAGTCGCTCGCCGCGCGGGCCCGCGCGACGGCCGCCTTGACGTCGGCGGCGCTGGAGACGGGCAGGCGCGCCACCTCCTCGCCGGTGGCCGGGTTGGTGGAGATCAGCTCGCCCGCGCTGACGACACTGGCACCGGGCTGCGGCTGGGAAGTCGTGGTCACGCGCGCAGTCTAGAACTACCGGTGAGTAATCCGAAACATCCTCAGGCTTTTAAGTGCTCGGCGATCAGGTGGGCGGCGACGGCGGCGGGGTCGGGCAGCTCATCGTTGTCATACAGGTCCTGGAACCGCTGCCGGCCGGCGAAGTCGGCGCCCCGGATCGCCTCCTGCATGCCGGTGGCCATCACGCCCGGGTTCACGCTGACGACGCTCACCCTCGGGTCGTCCGCGTGCTGCGCCGCCACGTGGGCGAAGAACTCCTCGCCGCCGCGCTTGGTCGCCGAGTACGCCGACCAGCCGTCGATGACCCGGTGGGCCGCGCCGGAGGAGACGAACATGATCCGCACTTGGCGGGCCCGCGGCGGCAGGGCCGCCAGCAGCGTGTTCGTCAGCAGTACGGGGGCGGTCAGGTTCACCGTGACGGCGGCCAGCAGCTCGTCGGCGGGCAGGGTGCCGACCGCGCCGATCGGGCCCACCACGGCCGCGTTGTGGATCAGGACGATCTCGTCCGCGTCGGTGATCAACTCACCCAGCTCGGGGGCGGTCGGCAGGGTGGACGGCTCGGCCAGCTCGCAGTGGCGCAGGATCAGCTTCGGCCCGGCGAGCATGCGCTGGTTGTCGGTGAACGTCCGGCCCAGCGCCAGCACGGTCGTATCCGGCTCGGCCAGCAGCTGGTTCAGCAGGGCCTCGCCCAGCCCCCGGGACACCCCGGTGATGACGACATAACGCATCCCGCCAGCCTATGCCGCTCAGCGCATGAGCAGTTCAGCCGGATCGAACCGAGCATCGAACGGCGAATTGATCTCGAAGGTCTGCCCGGCGTGCGCGATCCGCACGGACCGGTATGCGCCGTCCTTGAGTTCGAACAACTCAACCGAGGCGCGCTCGCGGTCCTCGTCGAGGTCCACGGTCAGGTACCACGGGATTCCGGCGGCGGCGCACTTGGCGGGCTTGTCGATCCGGTCTCGGCGACGGCTCTCGGGCGAGACGAACTCAGCGACCAGCACGGCGTGCTCAGACGGCACCCACGTGCCCCGCACCGGCCCGTCGAGCACAGTGATGTCCGGCTGGATCCACCGGTCGGGCTGACCGAGTACCAGTGTCAGCGACCCACACAGGTATAAGCCCCTCGACCTGGCAGAGTCCATCATCGCCGATCCGAGAGCGGCGGAACCATGGGATCGCGCCACGCCCCCGTGCGGGGTGAGGAACAGCCGTCCATCCCAGCACTCGTATTTAGCCAGCGGAACGCCTGCGATCGGGAGATGCCGAGCCGCGAGATCCACGGTCCACATGCCGTCCAGATCGGTCAGTGGATCAAACATTCCGTACGTCGCTTGCATTCCTTCTCCTGCCTGGCACATGTCTGCGGCGGGGTGCAGAGCGAGTCGGTCCGCGTCGTCGGCCGATGTTGCCGGGCAGTCGGGGGTTTGAAGGGGTTTCGTAGCCCCGACTGCCCGGCAAGTCGGATGGGCCTACTCGTACTCCGTACCACCCTTGCGGGTCAGGTATGCCGTCGAGACGAGCTTGCCGATGGTGCGACCGGCCGTGACCGGACTGTAGCGCTCGGTCGCCGGTCTGACCACCAAGCCTTCCCGAATGTTGGCACCGGTGCCCGAGACCGTCTCGACGCCCTCGGCGAGTTCGGCGAGTTTCGCCTCGTCGTAGGGGCCGCGGTAGAGCACCGGCACCGCCGGTACGTCGTGGGCGGCGGTGAACGCGGCGACCTCGTCGGGGGTCAGCCAGCGGATCTCGCCGTCGACGTCGACCGCGACGTCGAAGACGGCGTAGCCGGGGCGGGTGCTCGCCTGCACGCCGTAGCCCAGGTCCTGCACGCCCCTGCCGTACACCTCGCCGAAGACGCCGACCCGCGCGGCGCCGAGGTCGGCGGCGACGGCCGCGGCGAGCCGGGGCAGGTCGTAGGCCCGGATGGCGCGCCAGTAGAGGTTGCCGTCGGCCTCCTTGATCGCCAGCCGCTGCTTGCCGAAGCCCTTCGACGACGCGAACACCGTGCCCGTGGCGGCCACCAGCGTCATCAGGCAGGCCGAGCCGTGGATCTTCTCGGTGGCGACGACCGGCTCGCCCGGCGTGAACATGGCCGGGTAGCGGCGGATGTTCTCGACGTCGAGCCACGGCAGCAGGTCCTCGGCCGGGTGCATGTCCCCGGCCAGGTGCACGGGGATAGGCGGCACCCACTTGGTCACGCCGAGCACCTCGGCGAAGTCGGTGCCGGCGGCCGCGGCCGCGGCCAGGTCGAGGTCGGCCAGGGCCTTCGGGCGGCAGACGATGCCCTGGGAGAGCTCGCCGCGCAGCCGTACCGCGGTGATGCGGTCCTTGTTCGCTCCGGCCAGGCGTCCGGTGAGGCCCAGCTCGGCGATGAGCGGCTCGGGCAGCACCGAGCCTTCGGGCAGGTAGACGGCGTGGTCGCCGGTGCGGAAGGCGTCCTTGGCCACGACGGCGCGCAGGCGTCCGACCTCGGCGAGTTCGAGTGCGTCGGCGTTGGGGTGCGGATGGATCACCAGCCGCTCGGCGACGACCTTGAGGATTGACATGCCCAGAATGGTCGCGGGACGCCTGCGGCGCGGCAATCGCATTTATCGACGCCCAGTGGCTTTGTTCACGCCCGGGACACGATGTGGCGGACGGACGGCCGTGGCAGACTCCGCAGTAACCTTAGCGGTCGTTCGGGAGGACTGGGTGAGCACTGTGGCTCGCGAGATCAATACGGTCGGCGTGGTCGGTCTGGGCACCATGGGTGCGGGCATCGTCGAGGTGTTCGCCCGCAACGGCCTGAACGTGGTAGCCGTCGAGATCAGCGAGAACGCGCTGGAGCGCGGCCGCCAGAACCTCACCGGCTCCACCGACCGGGCGGTGGCCAAGGGCAAGCTGTCGCCGGAGGACCGCGACGCGCTGCACGCCCGGGTCGACTTCCAGGTCGGCCTGCCCGCCCTGCACAGCGTCGACTTCGTGATCGAGGCGGTGCCCGAGCACCTGGACCTCAAGCAGGCAATCTTCGCCGAGCTGGACCGGGTCTGCCCGCCGCACGCGATCCTGGCCACCAACACCAGCTCGCTGAGCGTCACCGAGATCTCGGTCGCCACGCACCGGCCCAACCAGGTCATCGGCGTGCACTTCTTCAACCCCGCGCCGGTGATGAAGCTGGTCGAGATCATCCGTACCGTCGTCACCGCGCCCGAGGTCGTCGCCGATGTCGAGGCGCTGTGCGCCCGCCTGGGCAAGGTCGACGTCACCATCAGCGACCGGGCCGGGTTCATCGCCAACGCGCTGCTGTTCGGGTACCTCAACCACGCCGTCACCATGTTCGAGAACCACTACGCCACCCGCGAGGACATCGACGCGGCCATGAAGCAGGGCTGCGGCCTGCCCATGGGCCCGCTGGCGCTGATGGACCTGATCGGCCTGGACACGGCGTACGAGATCCTCGACACCATGTACCGCCGGGGCGGCCGGGACCGGCGCCACGCCCCCGCGCCGCTGCTCAAGCAGATGGTCACCGCGGGCCTGCTGGGCCGCAAGAGCGGGCGCGGCTTCTACACGTACGAGAAGAGCGGCTCGCCGGTCGTCGTCGCCGACGCGCTCACCCCGTCGGATGCCGAGCAGGCCTCGGCCGCGCGCCGCGTCGGCACCGTCGGCGTGGTCGGCTCCGGCACCATGGCCACCGGCATCATCGAGGTCTTCGCCAAGGCCGGGTACGAGGTGCTGAGCGTGACCCGGGGCGCGGAGAAGTCCGCCAAGGTCTGTGAGAGCGTCAAGACCTCGCTCAACAAGGGCGTGGTCCGGGGCAAGCTGACCGAGGCCGAGCGCGACGCCGCCATCGGCCGCATCACCTGGTCCACCAACCTCGACCACCTGTCCGACGCCGACCTGGTCGTCGAGGCCGTGGTCGAGGAGCTGAGCGTCAAGAAGGCGCTGTTCGCGAGCCTGGACGAGATCTGCAAGCCGGGTACGGTGCTGGCCACCACCACCTCCAGCCTGCCCGTCGTCGAGTGCGCGATGGCCACCCAGCGCCCCGCCGACGTGGTCGGCCTGCACTTCTTCAACCCGGCGCAGGTGATGCCGCTGGTCGAGGTCGTCGAGACCATCCGGACCAGCCCCGCCACGCTCGCCACCGCCCATGCCGTGGTCGCCGGGCTCGGCAAGACGGCGGTCGGCTGCGCGGACCGGGCCGGGTTCATCGTCAACGCGCTGCTGTTCCCGTACCTCAACGACGCGGTGAAGATGCTGGAGGCCAGCTACTCCTCGGCCGACGACATCGACGCGGCGATGAAGCTCGGCTGCGGCTACCCGATGGGCCCGTTCGAGCTGCTGGACGTGGTCGGCCTCGACGTCTCCCTGGCCATCCAGCGCGAGCTGTACCTGGAGCTGCGCGAGCCCGGCTTCTCCCCGGCGCCGCTGCTGGAGCACCTGGTCACCGCCGGCTACCTCGGCCGCAAGACCGGCCGCGGCTTCCGCGACCACACCCACCGCTGATCTTGGGCCAAGTTGCCGGGCAATCGGGCGTATCTTGGGACGTCGAGTGCCCGATCGCCCAGCAACTTGAGCGATCTTGATCGGCTTCGGGCGGTCATGGGCGGGCGGTGACGTTCGGGGGCACCAGTACGCTTGGTCGACATGAGCCCGCGTCGCAACAATCCGAAGGACCGCGCCAAGCGCGATCTGGACGAAGGCATGTCCCGGCGCGGGATCGAGTACGTCCGGGACGATCCGGACGGCGAGTGGACCGTGCGGCACCTGTCGGGGGACACCTCGGACAAGGCATACCGCTGCCCCGGCTGCGACCAGGAGATTCCGCGCGGGGTGGCGCACGTGGTGGCCTGGCCCTCGGACGGCTGGGGCGACGCGGGCGACCGCCGCCACTGGCACACCACCTGCTGGCGCGGCCGCCACCAGCGCAGACCCAACATCCAACGCACCCGCAACGCCCCCCGCTACGGCTGAGCGCGCGCGCCGCCCCGCGCCGCGCGCCGCGATGGTGCAGTTTCGGGGAAAGTGCACGAATCTTGGCCTGGACTCCTGCACTTTCCCCGAAACTGCACGAATCCCCCAGCGTCGCGCGCGGCCGATGCGCGGTGTGATCACCGTGACCCGGTGGGGTCGTGATTAGCGGGGCCGGGGGCGGGCAGACTGGACGCGTGACCGCCATCCGCGCCAACTCGATCCTGCCCGCGCGCCGGGAGGAGATCGAACTGCATACCGCCGACGGCCTGCGCCTGGTCGGCGAGCTCGCCGTCCCCGCCGACCGCGATCCGGTGGCGACCCTGATCTGCCTGCACCCGCTGCCCACCCACGGCGGCATGATGGACAGCCACGTCTACCGCAAGGCCGCCTGGCGGCTGCCGGCGCTGGCCGGGATCGCGGTGCTGCGCTTCAACACCCGCGGCACCTCCAGCGTGCGGGGCACCAGCGAGGGCGCGTTCGACCACGCCGTCGGCGAGCGCTTCGACGTCGCCGCCGCGATCGAGTACGCCGAGTTCCACGAGCTGCCGCACCGCTGGCTGGTCGGCTGGTCCTTCGGCACCGACCTGGCCCTGAAGTACGGCTGCGACCCGGCCGTGGACGGCGCCATCCTGCTGTCGCCGCCGCTGCGCTTCTCCCAGCCCGGCGACCTGGCCGTCTGGGCCGGCTCGGGGCGCCCGGTGACCGCGCTGGTGCCCGAGTTCGACGACTACCTGCGTCCGGCGGAGGCCGCGCAGCGGTTCGCCGCGATCCCGCAGGCGGAGGTCGTGGGCGTGCCGGGCGCCAAGCACCTGTGGGTCGGCGACGCCGAGACGGTGCTGGACGCGATCGTGGCGCGGGTCGCGCCGGGCGTGCCCGTCCCGCTCCCGACCACCTGGTCCGGCCCGATGGAGTACGGCGACGCCAGCGCGTACGCCGACCGCACCGTGGCCGCGTTCGCCGACCGCCCGGTGCCCGGACCCGGCGGCGCCTGACCGCCGCCGGGGGCGGAGCTCAGCGGGCGGGTCGGGTCTGGTCGGTGGACAGGGCGACCGTCTGCTCGTCGTTGCCGAGCATGACCGTGGGCTCGTCGACCGGCCCGGCCGCTGCGGCCGGCTCGGCGGCGGTGTCGGCGGCGGGCCGGTCGGCGGCAGGCTCGTCGGCCTCGGGCTCGTCGGCCTTGGGCTCGACCGGGCGCAGCGCCTCGGCGCGGCGGCGCTCGGCCAGTTCCGCCTCGCGCTGCGCGGTCGCCAGGCGCTCCAGCTCGGCGGCGAGCTGACCTTGCAGCTCGGACAGGCGCTGCTGCGCCTGCGCCGCGGCAGCCTGGTCGGCCGCGATCTGGTTGCGCGTGGCGGCCAGCTCCTGCTGCGCCCGCTCGGCGGCCGCCTGCTGCTGCGCCGCCACCTCGCGGGCCCGCGCCACCTCCTGCTCGGCCTGGCCGACGCGCTGGTCCGCGGCGGCGCGGATGCCCGCGGCGGCCTGCTCGGCGGCGGCGCGGATGTCGGCGGCCGTCTGCTCGGCCGCGGCGCGCAGGTTGGCCACCTCGGCCTCGGCGGCGTTCTTGACGGCGGTCAGGTCCTTGTCGGTCTGCAGGCGCCGGGAGGCGGCCTCCTGCGCGGCGACCGTACGTAGCTGCTGGGCCTCCAGCTGGGCGTGCGCGAGCAGTTCGCGGGCCTCGGTGCGCAGCCGCTGCGTCTCGTCGCTCAGCTCCACGCGGCGGCGCTCCTCGTCCTTGCGCTCCTCGGCGCGGCGGGAGGCCAGTGCCAGGTCGAAGTCGCGGGTCGCGGTGGCGGCGCGGTCGCGGGCGTCGGCGAGCAGCCGCTCGGCCTCGGACCGCTGGTCGGAGATCTCCTGCAGGGCGTTGTTGCGCAGGTCGTCGGCCTGGTCCTCGGCGAGGGCGAGGATCTGCTCGACCTTGGCGCCGAGGTGGCGGAACGAGATCCGCGCGGGCACCGAGCGGCGGGCGGCGTCGGACAGTTCGAGCTGGAGCTGCTGCACCTGGCCCGCGAGGGCCTGCACCTGGGAGAAGGCCTGATCTCGCTCCGCGGCCAGGGTCGACAGGTCGGACTCGACCTGATTGACGTAACGGTCAACCTGCTTCTTGTCATAGCCCCGCAGAGCGACGTCGAAGCTGGGTTCGGATGAGACGCCCTCACCGAGAGCGAACAGGTCTCCGCCATGCGACATGCGGTCCATCTTCACATAAAAGGTCACGCCGCACCCCTCCGGAAAAGGGCACGGCGCGACCTAATGCGAAGCGTGATCGGCTATTCGCCGTCCGCAGCCTTCGGCTTCTCCTCGGCGGGAGCGGCGGCCGCGGGGGCGGGCGCCGCGGCACCGACGCCGGGGACGATGCCGGCCAGGCCGGACAGCATCTGACCCAGCTGCGCGGTGACCGCGTTCTTCTGGCGGGTGAGGTCCTCGACCTCGCGGCGAGCCGCGTTGGTGGTCAGCTCGGCCTCGTTGCGGGCCTCGGTCACGAGGCGGTGCGCCTCGGCCTTGGCCTCGTTGACCGCCTTCTCGGCCCCGGCCCGGGCCTTCTCGGTGGTCTCGGCGGCGGTGCGCTCGGACTCGACCCGGCGGGCCTCGGCCCGCTGCTCGATCTCCTTGGCGCGGTCCTCGGCGGCGCGGGCGCGCTCCTCGGCCTCGCCGACCAGCTTCTGCGTGGCGGCGACGGCGGCGGAGTGACGCTGGGTCTCCTCGCGCTCGGACTTCTCGCGGCGCTCGGCCAGCTCCAGCTGGAGGGCCTGCAGGTCCTTGTCGCGCTTGTCGCGCGCGTCGGCCAGCATCTTCGACGCCTCGGCGCGCTTCTCCTCCGCCTCGCGGGCGGCCTTGGCGCGCAGCTGGGTGATCTCGCGCTCGGCGGTGGCGCGCAGGGTGGCGACCTCGCGCTCCACGGTGGCCTTGAGCTCGGCGACCTCGTGCGAGGTGGCGGTGCGCAGCTGCTTGGTCTCGCGGTCGGCGTCGGCGCGCAGCGTGTCGGCCTCGCGGCGGGCCTGCACCCGGACCTCGGCGGCCTCGCGCTCGGCGGCGGTACGCAGGTTGCCGGCCTCGCGCTCGGCGGTCGCCTTCATGGCGGCGGCCTCGGCCCGCGCCTTGTCGGTGATCTCGCGGGCCTCGAGGCGGGCGGCGGACAGGATGCCCTCGGACTCCCGCTTGGACTCGCCGCGGTGGTCGTTGGCCTGCTCCTCGGCCAGGCGCAGGATCTGCTCGACGCGCGTGCCGAGCCCGGAGAGGGTCGGGCGGCTGTTCTCCTCGAGCTGCTTGCTGGTGTCGGTGAGCTTCTGCTCGACCGAGCTCAGTCGCTGCTCGGCCTGGCGCAGCCGACGCTGGGCGTCGTTCATGCGCTGCTCGGCCTCGTTGCGGGCCTGCTCCGACTGGGCGAGCTGCGCGTTGAGGCGACCGACGAAGTCATCTACCTGCGTACGGTCGTAACCGCGCAGGACGACAGTGAAGTCATGCTGAGTGTTCGCGCCATCGAAGAACGCGACGTTGGACGGCTGCTGGGGCATTGGGACATACTCGCAGATGACCCCAGGTGCTCCGCAAGAGCGTGGGGGCACTTTCGCCCTCCGAACGGTCAGTCGTTTCAACCGGGAAGATCCGCAAGGGAAACCAATTGCCCACTTTGCCTGGAAATGCCTGGTGGGCGGGGTGTGGGACGAGCCACAACTGTGACCGTTCGGTCACCGCGGCGGGTCCGGCGGCGATACCCGCGGTGGACGGGTGCTTCTAAGGTCGACATGTGTCCACGTCGATGTCTTCGACCCCGCCGGAGCCCCCGCCGCCAGGGAGCGGCCTGAGCCTGCGCGACGAGTTGTACTGGATCCTCCCCATCGGGCTGACTCTGGTGGGCGGCGTCGCCTTCCTGCTGTTCAACCAGAACTGGGGCGCCAACGTCGCCGCCATCCTCGCGCTGCCCGTCGAGGTCGCCGGGGTGATCTTCGCGATCCTCACGGCGAAGGGGGTCAGCAGCCTGGGCGGCACCCGCAAGGCCCGGATCCCGCGCAACCGGCGCCGGATCACCGTCTACCTCTCGGTGCTGATCCTGGCCGTGAGCGGGGTCGTCTACTACTTCGTGCGCGAGCCCGACCCCTACGACTTCCTCTCCGGTGACGTGCGGATCGGCTATGTCGAGCCCGGGTACCCCGGCTGGCACGAGGGCAACGGGCTCGGTCGGCACGGGTTCAACGTCTCCGTCGCACAGGCCCTGCTCGACTACTTCCCGAAGATGACCAGCATCCAATGGGTGCCGCTGGAGGACAACGACGACCGGATTCAGGCGCTGACCGGCGACAATCCGGTTCAGCTGGTGATCTCGAACTTCTCCATGACCGAGGCGCGCAAGGAGCTGATCGATTTCGCGGGCCCGTACTTCAACGACGTGGAGGGGTTCGCCACGCACGACAGGACCGCTCAGTCGGTGCACGACATCCACCGCGTCTGCGTGCCGTCCGGGTCGACGGCCGAGTTGCGGCTGCGCAAGCTCGGTTACGACGTCGTCGTGGAACCCACGCTGCGCGCCTGCTTCCAGCGCTTCTTCTCGGGTTCCGAGCCGGACCTCGCCGTCTCCACCGACCTGGCGATCATCCAGGCGTACGTGGGGTCGCTGCCGCCGGACAAGCGCAAGGAGGTGCCGAAGTTCCTGTCCGTCGGCGTCGAGCAGTACGGCATCGGCCTGCCCAACAACTCTCCCAAGCTCTGCGCGAAGGTCAACGAGGCGCTGTCGCGGTTCCTGCGGCTGGGCTGGCCCAACTCGTTCAGGACGACGCTCGGCCAGCTGGGTCTCAAGGAGATCGACGGCGCGCACGGCATCGACCACCGTCCCGAGCGGACCGATCCGTGCGAGCCCGCGGCGCCCTGGCGCAAGTGAGGACCGTGGGACGGGTCCGCGGTGCGGCACCCGTCCCACGCGCCGTGGTCAGACCCCGCGGAAGCGGTTGATGGCGGACAGGTGGCGGGCCCGCTTCTCCTGGTCGCGTACGCCCAGGCCCTCCTCCGGCGCCAGGCACAGCACGCCGACCTTGCCCTGATGGGCGTTGCGGTGCACCTCGTACGCGGCCTGGCCGGTCTGCTCCAGCGGGAACGACTTCGACAGCGTCGGATGGATGCGGCCGAGGTCGATCAGGCGGTTGGCCTCCCACGCCTCGCGGTAGTTCGCGAAGTGGCTGCCGATGATCCGCTTGAGCGACATCCACAGGTAGCGGTTGTCGTACTGGTGCTCGTAGCCGCTGGTCGAGGCGCAGGTGACGATGGTGCCGCCCTTCTTGGCCACGTACACGCTGGCGCCGAAGGTCTCGCGGCCCGGGTGCTCGAACACGATGTCCGGGTCGTCGCCGCCGGTCAGTTCGCGGATGCGCGCCCCGAACCGCTTCCACTCGGCCGGATCCTGGGTGTGCTCGTCGGACCAGAACCGGTAGTCCTCGGCGACGCGGTCGATGACCAGGTCGGCGCCCATCCGGCGGCACAGCTCGGCCTTGTCCGGCGAGGACACCACGCAGACCGGGATGGCGCCGCCGTTGAGGGCCATCTGTGTCGCGTACGACCCGAGCCCGCCGCTGGCGCCCCAGATCAGCACCACGTCGCCCTGCTTCATGTTGGCCCCGTGGTGCGACACGAGCTGCCGGTACGCGGTGGAGTTGACCAGCCCCGGGCTGGCCGCCTCCTCCCAGGTGAGGTGGGCGGGCTTGGGCATCAGCTGGTTGGCCTTGACGATCGCGAGCTGGGCCAGGCCGCCGAAGTTGGTCTCGAAGCCCCAGATGCGCTGCTGCGGGTCCAGCATGGTGTCGTCGTGCCCCGTCGCGTCCTCGAGCTCCACGTTGAGGCAGTGCGCCACGATCTGGTCGCCGGGCCTCCACTTGGTCACGCCCGCGCCGGTGCGCAGCACCACGCCCGCAGCGTCTGAACCCACCACGTGGTACGGCAGGTCGTGGCGCGCGGTCAGCGGCGACAGGCGGCCGTACTTCTTCAGGAACCCGAAGGTCGGCATCGGCTCGAAGATGGACGTCCACACGGTGTTGTAGTTGACCGCGCTCGCCATCACCGCGATCAGCGCCTCGCCGGGGCCGAGCTCCGGAGTGGGCACCTCCTGCAGGTGCAGCGCCTTGCGCGGGTCCTTGTCCCGGGTGGCCAGGCCGTCGAACATCGCGACCTCGTCAGCGCGCACCACCATGCCCTGGTATGCGGCCGGTACCGGCACCGCGGCCAGCTTGCGCAGGTGCTCGGCGGGGTCGGGGGAGTCCTCGGCCTCCATGATCACGTCGAGGATTTCTTGCACGGCGCCACCTCCGTGGTGAGGGAACGCAGGTGCCCGGTGGAGCTGAGCGTGCGAGGCGCCTGGTTCCGGGATCTGAGTGCTTCGCCAGTGGCTCGTCCGACGGTTCGCCTGGACGGCGCACCGTCGCGACTCCCCACCGGCGACCCATCGTGGGCGCGGTCCTGCTGGGACCGCCATGTGGTCGACACACATGGCGGCTCAGGTGGCCGGGACGTTACTCGTCGGTAGCTTGAGCCGGAACCGGTCTGTGAAAAACTCCACGCCTGGCTTAACGATGATTCAGTCGTTCAGTGGTCCACTGCCGGCTGGACCAGCTCGACCAGCACGCCGCCGGCGTCCTTGGGGTGTACGAAGTTGACCCGCGACCCCGCCGTCCCGCGCTTGGCCTGCGGATACAGCAGCCGCACCCCGTGCTCGCGCAGTGCGGCCGAGGTGGCCTCGACGTCGACCACCGTGAACGCCAGCTGCTGCATGCCGGGCCCGCTGCGGGCCAGGAACTTGCCGATGGGGGAGTCGGGGCGCAGCGGGGCCAGCAGCTGGATCGCGCCGCCCTCGACCCCGGGGGCGACCTGCATCATCGCCTCGCGTACGCCCTGCTCCTCGTTGGTCTCGGTGTGCGTGCAGACCATTCCGAACGTACCTTCGTAGAAGGCGATGGCGGCGTCCAGGTCGGGCACGGCGATGCCGACGTGATCGATGCGCTGCAGCCCGACGGAGAGCGACTTGACACTCTGTGACGAGGTCGACAGGGATGCTGGTTCGGTCATGCGGTTAGTCTGACCGAACCATCGTTAAGGCGGAACGTAATCCAGGCCACTCGGAGGGCTGTTCACATGACTTCAGTGATCGTCAGCGGCGCGCGTACGCCGATGGGCCGCCTGCTGGGCAATCTCAAGGACCTCTCCGCGACGCAGCTCGGCGCTGTCGCGATCAAGGCCGCGCTGGAGCGCGCCGGGGTCGCCCCCGAGCAGGTCCAGTACGTGATCATGGGCCAGGTGCTGCAGGCCGGCGGCGGCCAGATCACCGCCCGGCAGGCCGCCGTCGGCGCCGGCATCCCGATGAGCGTTCCCGCGCTGACCGTCAACAAGGTCTGCCTGTCCGGCCTCGACGCGATCGCCCTGGCCGACCAGCTGATCCGCGCGGGCGAGTTCGACATCGTGGTCGCGGGCGGCATGGAGTCGATGACCAACGCCCCGCACCTGCTCGTCGGCCAGCGCAACGGCTACAAGTACGGCGACGTCGTGATCAAGGACCACATGGCCCTGGACGGCCTCACCGACGCGTACGACCAGATCGCCATGGGCGAGTCGACCGAGCACCACAACAAGCGCTACGAGATCAGCCGCGAGGAGCAGGACGCGTTCGCCGCGGCCTCGCACCAGCGCGCCGCCGCCGCGCAGAAGAACGGCCACTTCGCCGAGGAGATCGCCCCGGTCACCATCCCGGCGCGCAAGGGCGACCCGGTCGTGATCAGCGAGGACGAGGGCGTACGCCCCGACACCACCCCGGAGACGCTGGCCAAGCTGCGCCCGGCCTTCGCCAAGGACGGCACCATCACCGCCGGGTCCGCCTCGCCCATCTCCGACGGCGCCGCCGCGGTCGTGGTCATGAGCAAGGCCAAGGCGCAGGAGCTGGGCCTGGTCTGGCTGGCCGAGATCGGTGCGCACGGCAACGTGGCCGGTCCGGACAACTCGCTGCACGCCCAGCCCGCCAACGCGATCAAGCACGCGCTGGCCAAGGAGGGCCTGACCGCGGCCGACCTGGACCTGGTCGAGATCAACGAGGCGTTCGCGGCCGTCGGCATCCAGTCCATGCGCGAGCTGGGCATCGCGTCCGACATCGTCAACGTCAACGGCGGCGCCATCGCGCTGGGCCACCCGATCGGCATGTCCGGCGCCCGGCTCGCGCTGACCCTGGCGCTGGAGCTGAAGCGCCGCGGCGGCGGCGTCGGCGCGGCCGCGCTGTGCGGCGGCGGCGGGCAGGGCGACGCGCTCATCCTCAAGGTGGCTGCGTGAATCTCAGCTCGATCCCTGAGCTGCTCGAACGCGCCCGGGCCGGGGAGGCCCGGGCCGTCGCGCGTCTGATCACCCTCGTCGAGTCCGGCTCGCCGCACCTGCCCGAGATCGCGGCCGCGCTGGCCCCGACGGCCGGGGCGGCGATGGTCGTCGGGCTCACGGGCTCGCCCGGCGTGGGCAAGTCGACCACCACGAACGAGCTGGTCCGGTCGCTGCGCGCGGCCGGCAAGCGGGTCGGCGTGCTGGCGGTGGACCCGTCCAGCCCGTACACCGGGGGCGCGATCCTCGGGGACCGGGTGCGCATGCAGGACCACGCCACCGACCCGGGCGTCTACATCCGGTCCATGTCCAGCCGGGGGCACCTCGGCGGGCTGGCCGCCGCCACCCCGGCGGCGGTGCGGGTGCTGGCCGGGGTCGGCTGCGACGTGGTGCTGGTCGAGACCGTCGGCGTCGGCCAGGCCGAGGTGGAGATCGCCAGCCTGGCCGACACCACGCTGGTGCTGCTCGCGCCGGGCATGGGCGACGCGATCCAGGCGGTCAAGGCGGGCATCCTGGAGATCGCCGACGTCTTCGTCATCAACAAGGCCGACCGCGACGGCGCCGACGCGACGTACCGCGACATCCAGGGCATGATCGCGCTGGGCGGCCCCGACCGGACGCCGGGCAGCTGGCGGCCGAAGGTGGTCAAGGCGGTCGCGGCCAAGGCCGAGGGCATCGGCGACATCGTCGCGGCGGTCGAGGAGCACCGGGCCTGGCTGGTCGAGACAGACCAGTTGACGGTACGCCGCAGAGCCCGCGCCGCCGCTGAGATCGAGGCCCTGGCCCTCGGCAAGCTCCGCGCCCGCTTCGCCGAACTGCCCGGCACCAGCCTCGCCGACCTCGCCGACCACGTCGTGGCCGGCTCCCTCGACCCCTACGCCGCCGCCGAGAAGCTCCTCGACGAATTGGTCTGAGCTGCTGGCGCCCGCCTCCGCGGGCGCGGCGATCGGCTCCGCTGCCGGCGCCCGCCTTCGCGGGCGCGGCGATCGGCCTTTGAAGCCGACCGCATCGGCGCGTCGCTGCATCGCTGCGCGATGTCACGCTCCTTTACCGATGCGGTCGGCGGCCGATCGCGGGTCGGTGACATCGGCGTGCTCGCTGACGGTAGTCGAGGTGGGGCCACGCGTCGAAGGTGCGAATCAGAAGGTGAAGCGCCTTTCATGACGTGCTGACCTATCGCTAAGGTGTCGGGGCACATCAGGCTTTGAAGGAGGCGTCGGTGACCGGTTGGACCGTCATGCTGCGGGGCATCCGGCACCGCTCCGGGCGCTCGCTGGTGGTGCTGACGCTGTCCGCGTTCGCCACCGCCGCGGCGGTGCTCGCCCCCGCGTACGGGCGGGCGGCCCAGCAGTCGGTGCTCACCGACGCGCTCAGCGCCGCCCCGGCCACCGCCGCCGCGGTCACCGTCGTCGCTGACGGCAGCGCCGAGACCGCGCCCGCCGCGCACGAGCCGGTCGGCGACGCCCAGACGGTGATCGGCGCCGCGCTGGCCCGCGCCCCGCGCCTGTCCTCGGTGCTGGACAAGCCGGTCGGCGCGGTCAGCACCGACACCTCGCTGACCACCGGCGGCCACCGCTTCGCCGCCCGCCTGGCCTGGCGCCAGGGCGCCTGCGCGCACCTGAAGGTCGAAGGCGAGTGCGCGATCGACGCCGAGCAGGCCGTGGTCAGCGCCCGGTCGGCCGCCGACGCCGGGGTCGAGGTCGGCGACAAGATCACGGTGAAGTCCCCGCAGGCGAACGTGTCCCGGCAGTTCGAGGTCGTCGGGCTGTACACGCCGCTGGCGCCGGACGACCCGTACTGGGGCAACAACGGCTACTTCGCGTACGCGCAGTCCGGCGGGGACGGGGCGCCCCGGCTGGACGCCGTGTTCACCGGCGCCGAGGACGACGTACGGCTGTCCGACGCGGTCCCGGTGGCGCTGTCGCTGACGTACCCGCTGCGCGCCGGGCAGGTGCGGCTGGACGACGTGACCGCGCTGCGCACCGAACTCGGCTCGCTCGGGCTCGCCCTCAACGCCGGTGAGCTGCAGGTGCAGACCGCGCTGCTGGCCATCGTCGACGACGCCGCCAAGGACCAGGACGCGCTGGCCCGTACGGTCCCGATCATCGCGGTCCCGCTGCTGCTGCTCGCCTTCGTGGTCCTGCTGCTGCTGGTCGCGGCGCTGACCGAGGAGCGCGGCCCGGAGCTGGCGCTGGCCCGGCTGCGCGGCTACGGCAGCGGCGGCACCGTCCGGTTCGGCCTGGGCGAGACGCTGCTGCTGATCGTGCTCGGGGCGCCGCTCGGCCTGGCCGCCGGACTGGGCGCGGTCGAGCTGGCCGCCCGTACCGTGCTCGCCGACGGGGTCCACGTCGAACCGCGCTGGCCGGTCCTCGCCGCCGCCGCGGTCGGCCTGCTGCTGGCCTGCGCCGCCGCCTGGCTGGCGGCCCGGGCCACGCTGCGCCGTCCGGTGCTCGGCCTGCTGCGCCGGGTCCCCGAGCGGCGCGGCTGGCGCGCGGGTGTGCTCGAAGGCGTCGTGGTGGCGCTGGCCGTCGCCTCGCTGGCGGCCGCCCTCCAGGACCGCTCCGCGCCGCTGGCGCTGCTGGCCCCGGCCGCGCTGGCCGTGGTCGCCGGGCTGCTCGCCGGGCGGGTGCTCGCGCTGTGGTCGAAGATGCGGCTCAGCCTGGCCCGCCGACGCGGCGCGGTGCCGGTGCTGCTCGCCTCGGCGCAGCTGTCGCGGCGACCGGGCGCGGGCCGTACCGTCGCGGTGCTGACCGCGGCCGTGGCCCTGCTCGCCTTCTCCGCCACCGCCTGGGACGTCGCCGCCGACGCCCGCGCCGAGCGGGCCGACGACGCCGTCGGCGCCCCGACCGTGTACGCCGTCGCCGCCGACCACCCGCAGGCGCTGGTCGACGCGCTGGCGCAGGCCGACCCGAGTGGCCGCTCGATGGCCGTGGTGCGCGCCGACGAGCTCTACAACAACCAGCGCGTCGAGCTGATCGGCGTGCAGTCGGACCGGCTGCCCGCCGTGGCGATCTGGCGCGACCACGATGAGGCCGCGCTGTCCGCACTGGCCGCCGCCCTGCACGGCCGGGCCGGTGCGCCCGCAGCCGTCGGCGGTTCGGTCAGCCTGCGGCTGGGCGCGGTGCTGCCCGAGCCGCCGACCACCGGGACCGGCACCGGGACCGGCAGCAACACCGAGCCCGGCACCGAGGACGAAGCCTCCCCCGAGAGCGGGGTCCGCGTCGGCGTGGTGCTGTCCGCGCCGGGTGAGCCCCCGGCGGTGGTCTGGCTGGGCAGCCTTCAGCAGGGCGTGCACGACTACACCGCGAACGCCGCGGGCTGCGCCGACGGCGGCTGCCGGCTGGTCGGCCTGGCCGTCGGCCGGGCCGCCGGTGCGACCGGGCCGGTCCAGGCCGCGCTGACCGTGCACGTGGTCCGCTCCGGCGGCAAGGACGTCCCGGTACGCATGACCGACGCCGCCGCCTGGCACTTCCTGGTCGACCGCACCCCCAACGCCAAGGTGCGCGTCACCGCCGGGGAGCAGCTGAAGCTCACCGTCGACTCCGCCGACCAGGGCGACGTGCTCATCTCGTACCTGGACACGCCCGCCGCACTGCCCGCGGTGCTGGCCGGGGCCGCCCCGAGCAGCGACGACCCGACCGAGTTCGACCTGCCCGGCTTCGCCGAGGCGCCGCAGTCCTTCACCGTGCTGGAGCAGGCGGCCGTGCTGCCCCGCGCCGGTGACCACGGCCTGCTGTTCGACCTGGACCTCGCGGTCCGCGCCGCCTCCGTCACGCAGGGCCTGGCCGACGCCACCGACCTGCGCTACGAGGTGTGGGCGGCCCAGGACGCCCCGGCCGATCTGGCCGCCAAGCTGGCCGGCTCGGGCGTACGGGTGCTGCGCACCGAGACCGTCCCCGACGAGCTGGCCCGGCTCGGCCGCCGCGCCCCGGCGCTCGGCCTGCGGCTGTACCTGCTCGCGGGCATCGCGGCGGCGCTGCTGGCGCTGGGCGTGCTCGCCCTGAGCACCCGCCTGGGCAACCGCGAGCGGCGCACCGAACTGGCCGCGCTGCGCGTCACCGGCGTACGCCCGGCGACCCTGCGCAAGGGCCTGCGCCGCGAGCGGCTGGCCATGCTCGGCCTGCCGCTGGTGGTCGGGGCCGCGGTCGGCGTGGCCGCCGCGGCGCTGATGCTGCCCGGCATACCCCTGGTCACCGTCGGCACCACCGGCACGCCCGGCCTCGCGCAGGACGTGCTCGGCACGCTGGTGCCGCACCTGGCCCTCGACGCGCTCCCGCTGGCGCTGGCCGGTGGCGTAGTGGTGCTGGTCGTCGCGGTGCTGCGCGGCGGCCGCCTGGTCAAGCGGGCAACCCCCGAGCTCATCCGAGGAGGCGGCCGGTGAACGGCACCGTCAGCTGTCGCGGCCTGGTCTACATCTACCGGCTGGAGGGGTACGACGTAGTCGCCCTCGGCGGTGTCGACCTGGACATCGCGCCCGGCGAGTCCGTGGCGCTGCTGGGCCCGTCCGGCTCCGGCAAGTCCACCCTGCTGTCCCTGCTCGCGGGCCTGATCCGGCCCGCCGCCGGGCGGGCCGGGGTCGGCGACACCGACCTGGCCAAGGCCAGCGAGGCGGAGCTGGCGAAGATGCGGGCCACCGAGGTCGGCGTGGTGCTGCAGGGGGCCGAGCGCAACCTGCTGCCGTACCTGACCGCCGAGCAGAACGTCCGCTTCGCCCAGCGGGCCGCCCGCAGCCACGGCGCCGTCGACCTGCCCGCCCCGCGCGACGTGCTGGCCCTGGTCGGCCTGCTCGGCGTACGCGGTCGGCTGCGCCAGCGCCCGTCCGAGTTGGCCCCCGGTGAGCGGCAGCGGCTGGCGCTGGCCGTCGCGCTGGCGCACAAGCCGGGCATCCTGCTCGCCGACGAGCCCACCAGCCAGCTCGACTCCCGCGCCCGCGACGAGGTCATCGCCGCGCTGGAGGGCGTACGCCGCAGCGGCACCACCGTCGTCGTGGTCACCCACGACCCGGCCGTGGCCGCCGGGATGACCCGCCAGGTCACCATCCGCGACGGCCGTGTCGGCGGCGAGGGCAGCCAGGGCGAGGAGTTCGCGGTCGTCGGCCGCGACGGCGCCGTGCACCTGCCGCCGGACGTGCTCGCCCTGCTCCCGCCCGGCACCCGCGTGCGCGTGCACCCGCGCCCCGACGGCACCGTGCTGCTGGCTGCCGCCACCGCCGCCGCGCGCCCGGAGTACGACCACCCCGACGACCACCCGCGCCACGCGCAGCCCACCCACTACGCCCGCGAGGTGGCCTGATGAGCCGGACCCTGCTCGCCGACCGGATCACCGTCACCTACGGCCGCGACCGGGAGTTCGCGGTGCTGCGCGAGGTCAGCGCCGCCGCGACGCCCGGCCGCATCCTCGCCGTCACCGGCGCCTCGGGCGCGGGCAAGACGACGCTGCTGTGGGCGCTGGCCGGGCTGCTCCAGCCCGCCGAGGGCCGGGTGACGCTCGACGGCGGGCCGCTGGGCGACCGCGACCAGGCCGTGGCGGCCGGGGTCGTGCTGATGCCGCAGCACAACGGGCTCGCACCGACGCTCACCGCCGAGGAGAACATCCAGGTCGCACTGATCTCCGCCGGGATGCGGGCGGCCGACGCGCGGCGGGCCACGGCCGAGGCGCTGGACCGGGTCGGGCTCTCCGGGCAGGCCGAGCAGCTGGTGGAAGAGCTTTCCGGCGGGCAGCAGCAGCGTACGGCGATCGCGCGCGGCCTGGCCCTGCGTGGCACCGTGCTGCTGGCCGACGAGGTGACCAGCGAACTCGACGCCGCCAACCGGCAGCTGGTGCTGAACCTGCTGCGCGCCGAGGCGGACCGGGGCGCGGCGGTCGTCTTCGCCACCCACGACCCCCAGGCCGCCGCCGCCTGCGACGACGAGCTCCACCTGGTCGACGGCCACGCCACCGCCGAAGCCCGCTGACCCGCCACCCGCCGCGCCGCCGGTTCTTACGGCGTGATCGCGGTCTGCGGTCAAAAGCTGGGCTCAAACGCCACTGAATGACCGCTGGTGGCAATCTTGAAAGGAAGATCGCCACCAGCGGTCAACGAAGGGTCAGCGGCCGTAGATTTCGAGTTCGTAGAGGGAGTAGCCGTAGGTGGTGGCGCGTTTGACGCCCTGCATGCGGATGTAGCGGGCCGAGACGGGGGCGAAGACGTCGTTGTCGGTGCCCCCGTTGCCGCTGGTGGTGGACCAGACCGTGGTCCAGGTGCTGTTGTTGGCGGAGACGTCGATGCGGTACTGCAGGCCGTATGCCGCCTCCCAGCGGAGCAGGACCCGGCTCACCGACTTGGCGCTGCCCAGGTCGACGGTGATGCTCTGGTTGTCGCTGGAGGAGCTGGCCCAGCGGCTGGTCGGGCTGCCGTCCACGGCGTTGCCCGCGGGGTAGAACAGCTGCGTGCTGCTCACCGACACCGGGCGGCCCTGGGCCAGGTTGCTGATGTCCTGACCCCGCGAGGCCGGGAAGGACACCACCTGCTGGTACGTCGGGCGGTTCTGCCAGGCGCTCAGCGGGGAGGTGATGCCGCCGAGCGGGGACTGCAGGATCGCGTCGGCGCACCACTGGTCGCCCGCGGCGCAGTGGTCGTCGCCGGGGTAGACCGCGGCCGGGGCCTGGCCGTTGGCACTGCCGAGGGTCGACAGGAGCATGTCCCGGCAGGCGCTGAGCACGCCGCCGCCGCAGTACGTCCGCCCGAGCCCGCCCGCGACCGGGTCGCCGAGGACGGCGCGGATGTCCTTGTCGACGTACCCCCACCAGCCGTGCTGGAAGGAGGAGCCCTTGTGCGCCTGGGACTCGTTGGCCGAGGCCGGGAAGCTGGAGGTGTCACCGGACTGGCCGCCCGAGGGCGACTCGTTGATCTGGATGGTGTCCACCAGCGCCTGGTAGAGGCCGTCGCCGAGACCGGACTTGAACTCGCCCCGGACCAGCAGCGGCCACCAGGCGTCGAAGATCCGGATCGCGTCGGCGTGGGCGTACACCTTCGAGCCGGCGGCGGTCTCCTTGCGCGGTGCCCCGGCCTGCTGCCAGGCCTTGAGCTTGGCGACGACGCCGGCCAGGGTCGGGTCGGCGACCGGCTGGCTCTCCAGTACGCGGATGAGCTTGCCGAGCACCTTCCAGCCGCGCAGGTCGGTGGTCCCGGCGTTCTCGACCACGCGGACCAGGTCCGCCCGGTCGAACTTCTGGCCGCTCGCCACGGCCGCCTTGATCGGGGCGTCGAGCAGGTCGCCGCGGTGCACCGAGCCGAAGCTGAAGTCGCCGTCGGCGGCGCTGACTGACGAAGTAGTCCTGGTTGACCGCCTGCGGGTGGGTCGAGGCGGGCAGGTAGGCGGCGGTGTTGGTGGCCGGGTCGTAGCCCTGCCACTCGTACGCCGCCTCGGCCTTCACCGGCAGGTTCGGGTTGGCGCCCGCCGCGCGGACGGGGTTGAGGCCGGAGTCGAAGTAGGCGGTGTCGGTGGCGTTGACGTAGAACCAGTTGAAGGCGTACCCGACGGTGGACGCGGCGGCGGTGAAGGCGGCCGGGGTGCCCATCGCCGCGGGGTCGTTGAACATCTGGAAGCCGATGGCCGAGTCGGCCTCGTGCCGGTAGGTGGCGCGCAGCCGGGTGAACGCGTGCGGCGCCCCGCCGACCTTCCCACGCCAGGCGACCAGGCCGAGCTTCGTACGGTACGAGATGATCTTGTATGACCCGGCGGCGGTCCCGTCGGCCGTGCTCGGCGTCCAGCTGTTGGTGTGCGACAGCTCCTCCATCGCCGTGCAGGCACCGCGGTAGAGGTACTTGTTGCTGGTCAGCGTGGGTGCGGTGCCGTCGGTGGTGCACAGCGGCAACGCGTACGTGTCAGTGATGTCGTGCGCCGACGAGGTGGCGCTCCACGCGTAGTCCTGCCCGCGCCCGAGCAGCACGTACAGGTTGATGCCGGCGAAGGCGGCGCCCCGGGCGCTGATGCCCGGACCCTGCAGCTCCTGCACCATCAGCAGCTGCGGCGAGAAGTAGCCGGTCTGCGGGCCGAAGACGGCGATCGGGTGCCCGGTGGCCGAGTTGGCCGCCGAGATCACCGCCGCGTTGGACATGCCCCGGCCGGCCGGGCCGATGGTGAGGCTGCCCAGGGCGGCCGCCAGGTCCGAGTCGTCGGTGATCGAGCTGGTGGCCGAGCCGGTCTTGTTGGTGACGACCGGCTCCACGCTGACCGAGCCCGCGTCGGGCAGCACCACGCCGGGGGCGTCGTCGTCGGCGTTCGCGTACGGGAAGCTCTGGCCGTTGTGGACGGTCAGCGCCGACTCGGGGTCGTTGCGGGAGCGGAACGCGTTCCAGACCGCGTCGCCCTCGGCGGTGCCGTAGCGGGCGCGGGCGGCCACGCGTACCAGCGCGGACTGCACCTCGTTGCCGCCGCCGCCGCCGAACAGGCCGCCGACGACGCCCGCGATCGCGATCAGGTCGGTCATGGTGAACTGCACCGGGCCGCCCGCGTTGGTGACCGCGTCGAGGTGCCCGGTCAGCACGTACTCCCCGGGGCAGTCGCGGTCGGCCATGCACTGGGCGATGTACGCGTTGACGCCCGCGATGTAGTTGCTGACGTCGTCGTACAGCTGCTGGCCGCGCGTACCGAGGTTGCGCAGCGCCTCGACCTGGGCCTGCAGATCCGCCTCGGTGTAGGGCGAGTTGCGCCAGACGCTCTGCTCCAGGTCGCGGTTGCCCTGGGCGCCGCCCGCGAACGGGGTGAGCGTGCCCCGGCCGACGTGGCGCATCAGGTCCATGGTGAACAGCCGGTCCTCGGCCCCGGCGAACCCGGCGCCGAACATGGTCCCGGCGCGGGTGGTGCCGGTGACGTGCGGAGTGCCGGTGGCCTTGTCCCGCACGATCGTGACGTCGGAGCGGGGTGAGTAGCTGCGCTCGACCTGCCCGGCGGGGACGCCGAACGACGCGTTGTTGAAGTACGCCGGGATCTGCTCGTCGGTGAGGCCGGCGTAGTTGTAGATCAGGTTGGCGTACTTGTCGAGCTGGTCGGCGGAGTGCGCGGGGCGGGTGCCGAACGCCTGGTGGCCGAGGATGTCGACGAGGGTGGCGTTGCCGTTCTGGCCGGGCGGCAGGATGTCGCCGCACTGCTCCAGGCAGTAGTCGTTGGGGGCGAGCACCGCGGCGGCGGCCGGGGCGGTGGGGATGAAGGAGGCCAGGGCCGCGGTGACGACCAGGGTCGAGGCGGCAGCCAGGCCGCGCCGGAGACGGGGGTACGGGGATGGGGCGCGTCGGGGCATGGGGGCGGGTTCCCTTCGGGCAAAGGGGGACGATGCGACGCACTTACATGAAGCAATTTCGTGTACTGCATGGTAACCAAAGATTCATACTTGTGAAAGAGGTCACATTGCCCGGTTGGGGTGCTTCGGGCGGGCTCCGCGCGCCCCCTAGCGTTGACGCTGGCCTATCTAGTAGACGGAAGTCGCGAAATCGTGCTCTGGATAGGCCAGCGTCGATTGAAGGGCGGGGGTGGGAGGGGCGGGCGTCGGGTCGTACTGGCCGGTAGGGGTTGGGCTTAGCGATCGTTCAGGATCTCCGGTTACGCTGTGGTCGAAAACCTGTGATCCAGGTATCAGACCAGGGAGGCCGTACGTGGACGCCGACGAGATCCAGGCAGGTCGCGAGCGCTGGCAGCAGCGCTACGACCGCGCGCACAAGCGCCAGGCCGACTTCACCACCCTCAGCGGCATGCAGGTCGACCCGCTGTACGGTCCGCCGGAGGGCGTCGCGTACCCCGGCTTCGAGCGCATCGGCTGGCCCGGCGAGTTCCCGTTCACCCGGGGTCTGCACCCGACCGGCTACCGGGGCCGCGCCTGGACCATCCGCCAGTTCGCCGGCTTCGGCAACGCCCAGCAGACCAACGAGCGGTACAAGCTGATCCTCGGCGCGGGCGGCGGCGGCCTGTCGGTCGCCTTCGACATGCCGACCCTGATGGGCCGCGACTCCGACGACGCCCGCTCGCTGGGCGAGGTCGGCCACTGCGGCGTCGCGATCGACTCCGCCGCCGACATGGACGTGCTGTTCGACGGCATCAACCTGCAGGACGTCACCACCTCGATGACGATCTCCGGCCCGGCCGTGCCGGTGTTCTGCATGTACCTGGTCGCCGCGGAGCGCCAGGGCGCCGACCTGGGCAAGCTCGACGGCACCCTGCAGACCGACATCTTCAAGGAGTACATCGCGCAGAAGGAGTGGCTGTTCGACCCCGAGCCGCACCTGCGCCTCATCGGCGACCTGATGGAGTACTGCGCGCACAACATCCCGAAGTACAAGCCGCTGTCGGTGTCGGGCTACCACATCCGCGAGGCGGGCGCGACGGCCGCGCAGGAGCTGGCGTACACGCTGGCCGACGGCTTCGGCTACGTCGAGCTGGGGCTGTCGCGCGGGCTGGACGTCAACACGTTCGCCCCGGGCCTGTCCTTCTTCTTCGACTCGCACGTCGACTTCTTCGAGGAGATCGCGAAGTTCCGCGCCGCGCGCCGCATCTGGGCCCGCTGGATGCGCGACGTGTACGGCGCCACCAGCGACAAGGCCCAGTGGCTGCGCTTCCACACGCAGACCGCCGGGGTGTCGCTGACCGCGCAGCAGCCGGTCAACAACGTGGTGCGTACCGCGGTCGAGGCGCTGGCGGCGGTGCTCGGCGGCACCAACTCGCTGCACACCAACGCCCTGGACGAGACCCTCGCCCTGCCCACCGACGAGTCGGCCGAGATCGCGCTGCGCACCCAGCAGGTGCTGATGGAGGAGACCGGCGTCGTCAACGTCGCCGACCCCCTCGGCGGCTCCTGGTACGTCGAGGCGCTGACCGACCGGATCGAGGCCGAGGCCGAGGCGATCTTCGAGCGCATCCGCGAGCGGGGCTCGGACGGCACCATCACCTCGGGCATCCTGCGCGGGATCGAGGACGGCTGGTTCACCTCGGCCATCGCCGACTCGGCGTACACCTACCAGCGGGCGCTGGAGGACGGCCTCAAGCGGATCGTCGGCGTCAACTGCCACACCGGCACGGTCGCCAAGGAGCTGGAGATCCTGCGCGTCTCGCACGAGGTCGAGCGCGAGCAGGTGAAGCTGCTCAAGGGGCGCAAGGAGGGCCGGGACCAGGGCGCGGTCGACGCCGCGATCAAGAAGATGATCGAGGTGGCGCGCACCGACGGCAACATGGTCCCGGCGATGCTGGACGCCTGCCGGGTCGAGGCGACCCTGGGCGAGATCTGCGACGCGCTGCGCGCCGAGTGGGGCGTCTACCGCGAGCCCGCCCGGTTCTGACCGGCGCGAGAACGGCGCCCGCTCCCAGGCTCAGGGCGGGCGCCGCACTCTGTCACGGCACCGTGATCACATCGGTGCGGACCACCTCCGACAGCAGGTGCTTGCCGGACAGCGGCGTCGGATACCACGCGACCCGCAGCGCCGACGCGTCGTGCCAGGCCGTGCCGACGTACGTGGTGGGGTAGTCGACCGAGGCACCTGTCGGCCGGGGCTGGTCGAGCGCGCGGAACACCTGGTGGGCCAGCGGTGCCGCGGTGGCCACGTCCAGCACGGTGACCTCCAGGTTGTAGGGCCACTGCATGCCCCGCCACACCACGGCCGCCCGGCTGCCGTCGGGCGACAGGCGCACGTCGGTGATGAACACCTCGGCCGCCGGCAGGTCCAGCTCGTACGAGCGGCGCGTGGCGAGGTCGTACACGGTGATGGGCGGGCCGGAGCGGGCGCCGGACACCGGGTGGAACGTGGACTGGACCAGCCTGCCCGACTGCAGCACCGGTGCCGGGATGCCGTCCACCACCGTCTGCGGGTGCGGCACCCGGCGCAGGTCGACGACCTTGTGCTCGGCGCCGCTGGCAAGGTCGTGCGCCATCACGGCGTCGTCGCGGTCGAGGTAGGCGTAGCGCTCGTCCACGCCGACCAGGCTGACGTCATGGCACTGCTCGCGGACGTTGCGCGACAGCAGGCGCTCACCGGAGGCGTCGTACAGCTCCAGCCGGAACTCCAGCCGCGACACACACGAGCCGTCCGGGCGCCGGTGGCCGGGGTCGAGGTCGCGTGAGCCGAACAACGCCAGCCCGCCCGAGGGGGTGGGCATGATCTCGTCCACCGAGGTGAGCAGCGTGCCGCGGTAGCGCAGCGGCACGCCCCGGCCGTCGTCGGCCAGCTCGGCGAAGTCGGGGAAGACCACGATCGCGTCCGGCAGCGTCACCGCACGGAAGTTCTGCACCGTGTACGGCCCCTGGTAGTCGACGTTCGACGCCGACTCGTACGCGCCCAGCCAGCCGTTGATCAGCCGCTGCGCCGAGGGGCCGGTCAGCTCCCGCGGCACGGGCGAGGCGGACGGGCCGGCGCTGACGGTCGGGCGGGGCGACACGGCCGGGTCGGGGCCCTTGGCGCGGGTGGTCCAGGCCGGCCCGGCGGCGACCACGGCGACCAGCCCGGCCAGTACCGCCGTGGTGGTGGCGGCCCGGCGGCGACGCCACTGCGCCCCCCGCCGCCGTACGGCCGCGACCCCGGCGGCCGGGATCCGGCCCGCGCTCGGGGCGGCCGCCTGCAGCAGCGCGCTGATCTCGGCCGGGATGTCGCCGGCGAAGTCGTCGTTCATCGGGTGCCCTCCTCGTGCAGGGCCGCGCGCAGCTGGGTCAGCGCGCGCGAGAGTCGGCTCTTGACGGTGCCCTCGGACAGGCCGAGGGCGGTCGCGGTCTCGGCGGTCGACAGCTGCAGCAGCACCCGGCACACCACCACCGACCGCTGCGCCAGCGGCAGCGTGTCCAGCAGCGCGAGCGCGGTCGGGTCGCCGCCGTCGACGGCGGGTTCGGTCTCCGGCAGCGGGCGCTCCCGGCGTACCTTGCGCCACCAGGAGGTGGCCCAGTTCAGCCCGACCCGGTAGAGCCAGCCGCCGGGGTTGGCGTGGCCGCGCAGCTGCGACCAGCGCGCGTACCCCCGGGCCATGGCCTCGTCGGTGGCCTCGGCGGCCAGCGTCGGATCTCGTAACGTGACGGCCAGCGCGCGGAACACCCGTTCCCGCTGGGCGGCGTAGAAGTCCTCGAACTCCGCCGCCGCGTCGGCACGCGGGGCGGCGGCGTTCAAGGCCACCGCGGACGGCATCTGCATGCCACATACACGCGCGTACCCTATGCGCCGTTCCCGGCGACCGTGGACCTTCGCGAGGCAATAGTTACGGGCGTGGGAGACTGGGTAACCATGAGCGATCTCCGACCCGGACAGTCGATCTTCACGCGCGGCGCGGTGGACCTGAGCAGCCTGGCCAACCGGCCCGCGGCGCCCGCCACACCCGCGCCGACCTCGGCCGACAGCGGCGAGTCCGCGCCCTCCGGCGGCACCTTCCCCGGCGCGCCCGCGGGCGGCGGCAACGCGGTGGACGTGACCGAGGCGAACGTGCAGACCGAGGTGCTGGAGCGGTCGATGGCCACCCCGGTCGTGGTGGCGTTCCTGGCCCCGGGCTACCCCGAGGTGCAGCAGTTGGCCGACGCGCTGGAGCAGTTCAACGCCGCCGACGGCGGCATGTGGGTGCTCGCCCGCGTCGACGTGCAGGCCAACCCGCGCCTGGCCGCCATGTTCCGGGTGCAGAGCGTCCCCACCGTGTACGCCGTGGTCGGCGGCCAGCCCGTCGACGCCTTCGCCGGCCCGGTCCCGCCCGCGCAGCTGCGCCAGTGGCTCGACGCGGTGCTGCGCGCGGGCGGCGTCGAGGTGGCCGTGCCGGAGGACCCGCGCCTGGCCGAGGCCGACGACGCGCTGATGATGGGCGACCTGGACGAGGCCGAGCGCGCGTACCGCAAGATCCTTTCCGACGCGCCCCGTGACGCCGCCGCCGAGGCCGGGCTGGCCCAGGTCGTGCTGGCCAAGCGGGTCGTGGGAGTGGACCCGCAGGCCGCGGTCGCCGCGGCCGACGCCGACCCGGACGACCTGCCCGCGCAGCTGCGCGCGGCCGACGTGCAGGTGCTGGGCGGCGAGGCGGAGCAGGCCTACCAGCGGCTGGTGAATCTGGTGCGCCGGGTCTACGGTGACGATCGGGAGACGGTGCGCCAGCACCTCGTGTCGCTGTTCGCCGTCGCCGGGCCGGACGACCCCGCGGTGGCGGCCGCGCGGCGCTCGCTGGCCAGCGCGTTGTTCTAGCCGTCGAGCGTAGGTCCAGGGGAGAGGCGTATGCGCCGGATCGCGGTCCTCGACGCACCGTCCAACCTGGGCCTGCGCCCGCCCACCGAGACGTCCGTCCCCGGCTGCGCGAAGGCGCCGGGGGCGCTGCGCGACCGGCAGCTGCTGGCCCGCCTCGACGCCCGGGACGCGGGCTGCCTCACCCCGCCCCGCTACGACCCGGGCGACTGGCGCCCCGGCGACGGGGTGGCCCACACGCCGCAGCTGCACTCGTACACGGTGCGGCTGGCCGAGCGGATCGGGGCCATCGTCGACGCGGGCGAGTTCCCGCTGGTGCTGGGCGGAGACTGCTCGATCACGCTCGGCTCGGCGCTGGCCATGCGCCGCCTCGGCGAGGAGGTCGACGGCCGGATCGGGCTCGTCTTCGTGGACGGGCACTCCGACTTCCGGCACCCGGGCAACGCCCCGTACGTCGGGGCGGCGGCCGGGGAGGACCTGGCCCTGGTCACCGGCCGGGGGCAGACCGAGCTGGCCGGGATCGAGGGTCGGCGCCCCTACTACCGCGACACCGACGTCGTCGTCCTCGGCATCCGCGAGCACGACGAGTACCGCCTCGACCTGCAGGCGGCCGGGTTCGCGGTGCGCCCGGCCACCGCGCTGCGCGCCGAGGGCGCCAAGCGGACCGCGCAGTGGGCCCGCGAGCGGCTGGCCGACTGCGCCGGCTACTGGGTGCACCTCGACGTGGACGTGCTCGACCCGGCGGTGATGCCCGCCGTGGACGCGCCCGAACCGGGCGGCATCGCCCTGACCGAGCTGGAACTGCTGCTCAACGGGCTGGTCAGCACCCCGGACTGCCTCGGCATGGAGCTGACCGTGTTCGACCCCGACCACGACCCCGACGGCCGGTACGCCGCCGAGCTGGTCCAGGCGCTGGTGTCCGGCCTGGCCCCGCTGCTGCCGCCCAAGCGCGCCGGGCGCGTCTCCAGTCAGCCCCGCCTGGCGGGCCAGCCCCGCGTCCCCACCCAGCGCACCCCCACCGACCGCCGCGCGGTCGCCTGACCCGCGCCGCCCGCCCGAGCCCCGCCCACGCCGCGCCGCGCCGCGTCCGTGCCGCGTCCGGTTGATCATGCAGTTTCGGGGAAAGTGCACGAATCGCTGGCAAGATTCCTGCACTTTCCCCGAAACTGCACCCTGATCCTGGGGCGCGCCGCGCGGCGCGCGGCGGTGGCGGTGGCGGTGGCGGTGGCGGGGTGGGGTCGGCGAGTCGCGTCGGTCGCATCGGGGTGACCGTGGCGTGGGGCGGGGTCGGGCGGGGGTTAGTGTGTCTGCCATGTCGGATGTCCTGGCCACGGTGACGACCGTCGCGTCCCTGCTGCTCGCCGTGATCGCGCTGGTCGCCTCGGCGCGCGACCGCGCGCCGGACCGGGTGCAGTTCGCCGGCACCGTCGTGGTCAACGCCGTGGCCGTGCTGCTGCTGGGCGCGGCCGTGGTGACCTGGTTCGGCGGGACCGGGCCGCGCGAGGTCACCACCTTCGTCGGGTACGGCCTGACGCTGGCCCTGCTGCCCGCGGGCGCGTGGATCGTCGGCAAGATGGAGCCGACCCGCTTCGGCAGCCTGATCATCGGCGTGGGTGCCCTGATCATGCCGGTGCTGGTGCTGCGGATGGGGCAGGTGTGGGGTGCCTGACGGTCTGAACCGGGGCCTCGGCCGGGTGCTCGTCTTCGTCTACGGGCTGTTCGCCGTCGCCGCCACCTCCCGGGCGAGCGTCCAGATCGCGACCAAGTTCACCGAGGCGCCGGTGTCGTACCTGCTCAGCGCCGTCGCCGCGGTGATCTACATCGTGGCGACCGTCGGGCTGGTGCGCGGCGGCACGCACGGGCGGCGGCTGGCCCTGGCCTGCTGCAGCGTGGAGCTGCTCGGAGTGCTCGCCGTCGGCACGCTGAGCGTGCTGGCCCCGCAGGACTTCCCGGACCAGACCGTGTGGTCGGGCTTCGGCGAGGGCTACGGCTACCTGCCGCTGGTCCTGCCCGTGCTCGGCCTGCTCTGGCTGCGCCGCGGCGCCGCCGCCGCGCCCGCGAACTGATTCTCGCCCCGATCCGGGCAACCCCGGTCCGTCCGCCCCGTGTTCGAGGGGTGAGGACGAGGAGGACGGGATGGCCAAGGACGCCGACGGGTTCCGCGAGTTCGCCGCGGGCCGGCTGGACGCCTGGCGGCGCACCGCCTACCTGCTGTGCGGCGACTGGCACGCGGCCGACGACATGGTGTCGGCCGCGCTGACCGGGCTGTACCGGCACTGGGACCGGGTGTCGCGGATGGAGCATCCCGACGCCTACGTGCGTACGTCGATGCTGCGGGCGATGCTCAACGAGCGCCGCCGCCCCTGGCGCCGGGAGCGCCCGGTCGAGTTCCTGCCGGAGCGGGTCGCGACCGGGCCCGGCCCCGACGGGGTCGACCAGCACCTGGACGTCACCGCCCTGCTCGCCGAACTGCCGGCCCGGCGTCGGGCCGTGCTCGTGCTGCGCTTCTTCTGCGACCTGTCGGTCGAGGAGACCGCCGCCGAGCTCGGCTGCTCGACCGGCACCGTCAAGAGCCAGACGTTCCGGGCCCTGGAGGCGCTGCGCGCGCGCCTGCAGGGCACCGGACTGGTCGCCGAGGAGGCCTGAACATGGACGATCTGCCCCACCGGATGCGCGCCGCGGTCGACGTACCGCCGCCGAGCCGGATCGATCTCGACACCTTCATCGCCGGGGAGCAGCGCCGCTCCCGCCGGATGCGCTGGGCGGGCGCGGCCACCGGAGCGGCCGTCCTAGCCGCAGGTGTGCTCGCCCTGCCGCCGCTGCTGAGCGGCGGTGGCGGTCCCCCCGTCGCGGCGGTCGGCAGCCCCGGCACCGTCGACTGCCCCATCCCGGTGCCCACCGTTTCGACGGATACGGGGTACACCGGACCGCTGCCGGGGGACTGCGCACAGACCATCGCCCGGCTGGGCGGGGTCCTGGAGGCCGCCCTCGGGGCGCTGGTGCCGCGGCCCGGGGGCGCGGCGTACCGGGTGGATGTCCTCGTCTACCTGCCCGACCGCGGGGTGTACGACGCGTGGTTCGCGCTGGACGGCCCGGCCGGATCCGGTTTCTTGAACATCCAGATAGGGCGGGCGCCGCATGAGGCGCCGGAGCTGAACGGCGAATGCGACATGGCCGGCCCGACCTGCACGTACGAGCGGACGGCGGACGGGACGGTGCTGCTGTCGGTGGCCCAGGGCGGCCAGAGCCGCGCCCAGGCGTTCCTGCCGGACGGCACCCTCGTCAGCGCGTACGCCTACGAGCAGGCCGGGAACTACCTCGGCTCCCCGCCGCTGACGGCCGACCAGCTGCTCGAACTGGTGGCCACCGACGGGCTGGGGTTGTTCCCGGCCGGGCCGGTCGATCCGTCCCCGGCTCGGGACAAGCTGCGGGACCTGCCGTCCGCGCAACCGCGACTGAGCTGAGGACACCGCGGACGAGGTCCGGCACCGCCCTGCCGTCCGCGCAGCCGCGTGGCTGGGTGGCGGAAAGGGCGCGGCCCCGGTCGGTGGTCACCGACCGGGGCCGCGTCGCGCTACCTCAGCGGAGGCCGCGCAGGAACGCCTCGGTGACCGGGACGGCGGTGTCGGAGGGGCGGTAGCCCGCCTCCACGAACACGGCGAAGGCGATGTCGCCCTGCCAGCCGATGAACCAGGCGTGGCTGTGGTCGGGGTTGTCGTCGTACTCGGCGGTGCCGGTCTTGCCCTGGACCGGGCCGCCGGGGACGTCCTTGAGCAGCGTCGCGGTGCCGTCGGTGACGACCTCGCGCATCATCGACCGCAGCGCGGCCAGCGTGGTGTCCTTGAGCTGCGGCCCGTCGGCGGCGGGCTTGACGGGGGCGGGCTCGGTCAGCAGGATCGGCTGCTTCCACTGGCCGCGCGCGACGGCCGCGGCGACCCCGGCCATGGCGACCGGGCTGACGATGGTCTGGCCCTGGCCGAACGCGGCCGCCGCCTGCTCGGTGGCCGACCCGTTGGCCGACACCTTGCCGGAGAACGCGGGCGTGCCGAGGTCCCAGGCCTGGCCGAGGCCGAGGGTGCCGGCGGCGGTGGCCAGCCCGTCCGGGCCGAGCTGCGGGGCCAGCGAGGCGAACGCGGTGTTGCAGGACTTGGCGTAGTCGACGTGGAACTGGACGTTGCCCAGCTCCAGGAAGTGCGAGTTCTTGAACTGGCGGCCGTCCACGGTGATGAACTTCGGGCAGGCCACGATCGTGGTCGGGGTGACCTTGCCCGCCTCCAGCAGCGCGTACGCGGTGACGGTCTTGAAGGTGGAGCCGGGCGGCACCTGGGCGTTGAAGGCCAGGTTCTCGTCGCCGCTGTTGGCCGCCGCGATGATCCTGCCGTCGCTGATCCGGATCGCCACCATGGCGCTGCGCTGCTTGACCGTCGACAGCGCCTTCTCGGCGGCCACCTGCGCGGCCGGGTCGAGCGTGGTCTTGAGCGGCGTGCCGTTCTTGGCCTCGAGCGTGTAGAGCGCCTCGTCCTGGGTGGTGCCGTCGGCCGCCTTGCGGGTCACCACGACCTTCATCCCGGCGGTACCGCGCAGCAGGTCCTCGTACTGCTTCTGCATGCCGCCCAGGCCGGCCTGGTCGCCCACCGCGTACACGCCGGGCTTGGCATCCATGATCTCCTTGGTCACCGGGCCGACCGTGCCCAGCAGGGCGCGGGCGAAGGTGCGGGTCGGCGCCAGCAGCCACTGCTCCTCACGGAACCGCATGCCCTCCAGCGCCCGCAGCCTGTCGCGGATCGGGTCGTACACCTCCCGCCGCAGCGTCACCACCTCGACCAGCGCGTCCGGCTTGGCGGCCTTGACCCGGGCGGCCAGGTCGGCCGTGCTCGCGTCGACCTTCCCGCCCTTGAGGACCTCGTCGAGGTCCTTGACCAGCTGGTCCAGGTCCTTGACCCGCTGCGGCTCGACCCCGACCACGACGACCGGGCGCGGCTTGACGATCGCCTCGCCCGCCCCGTCGAGCACCCCGGCGCGGACCGGCGCGATGCGCCGCACGGCCAGCGCGTCGCCGAAGGTGAGCTTCGGGTGCACCACCGCGGGCTCCCAGATCACCCGCCAGGCGTCCTTGGCCTTCGACATGCGCACGGTGGTGGTGTACTCCCAGGTGGTGCCGTTGGGCAGCGGCTGCTTGACGACCACCTCGGTGGTGGCGAGCTCGGCGCTGACCACCGGGTCGGACTTCTTGGCCACCGCGGGCGGGGTCTGCGCGAGGGTGCCCTCCAGCGACCGCAGTTCGGTGCCGACGGCCGCCGGGTCCAGCCGCTCGCCGCTGGCCTTGACGAAGTTCACATTCTCGAAGGTGCCCTTCGGCCAGCCGGCCAGGAAGGCGTCGAGCACCGGTGCCGGACCCGCCTCCTCGGAGCAGGCGGCGAGAGCGGGAAAAAGCAGCGTAAGTGACAGAAGCGAGAGGATGAGCCGGGGGCGTCGAGAAGCCATGACGGCATTGTGCCGCAGTCGTACCGGCGGTAGGAGCCGCCGTGGTGTCCAAGACTGGACTGCCCTCGTTCACGTGTCGGCGGCACCCGTGCGAGATGCTCGGCGTCAAGGCTGATTAGGCTGGGGGGACGACGGGACGGCCCCTCAACACGGCCCGTCCCACCAACGACCCACAGCGCGGTGGGCGAAGGGGAGTGGCTTTCCATGGAGTCTGGCGGCCGAGTCGACGGCGGCACCGTACCGGAAGTGGCGGCGGGAGCGAGCGGCGATACCGTCCGGATCGAGGGGGCGCCGCAGGCGCAGCCCGACGATCTCGACGACACCGATCTCGACGAGCCCCTGCCGAACAGCGAGCGGCTGATCGCGGCCGCGGTCGCGCTGGCGGCGGCCGGCGGACCGGGCGGCGGCGCGGATGCGGGGAGTCTGACCGACGAGCGGCTCGCCGAGGCGCAGCTGGTCCAGCGGTACTGGCGCTTCGCCCCGGACGAGGAGCTGGCCGACCTGACCCCGGCCCGGCTGGTCGAGGCGGCGCGCGCGCACCGCGAGCTGGCCGCCCAGCGGCGGCCCGGGGAGCTGAAGCTGCGCCTGTCGCTGTCGCCGAGCCCCCGGCACACCGTCGTCGAGATCGTCACCGACGACATGCCGTTCCTGGTCGACTCGGTCACCGCGGCGCTCAGCGCGCGCAAGGACGTGCAGCTGCTGGTGCACCCGGTGATGGTGGTGCGCCGCGACGCCGAGGGCGTGCTGGCGGAGGTCTGCGCCGAGGTCGAGCCCGACGACGCGATCGACGGGGACCTGGTCGAGAGCTGGATGCGCATCGAGGTCGGCGCCATCCGCGACGAGGCCGAGCTGGAGCACCTGCGGGCCGACCTGGAGCGGGTGCTGGGCGACGTCCGGCGGGCGGTGGAGGACTGGCCCCGGATGCGCGCCAAGGCGCTCGCGCTGGCCGACGACATCGCCACCGCCGAGCTGCCCGTGCCCGACCGCGACATCACCGACTCGGTCGAGCTGCTGCGCTGGCTGGCCGACCACCACTTCACCTTCCTCGGCTACCGCGAGTACGAGCTGATCAAGGTGCCCGGCTCCGACACCGACCTGATGCGCGCCGTGCCCGACACCGGCCTGGGCATCCTGCGCGGCGACGGCTCCACCGCCCGCACGCTGGAGTCGATGACGCCCGAGGCGCAGCACAAGGCGCTGGAGAAGCGCCTGCTGGTGATCACCAAGGCCAACTCGCGCTCGACCGTGCACCGCTCGGCGTACCTGGACTACCTGGGCTTCAAGACGTTCGACGCCGAGGGCAACGTCACCGGCGAGCGCCGCTTCCTCGGCCTGTTCTCCTCGGCGGCCTACCGCACCAGCGTGCGGCAGCTGCCGGTGATCCGGCGCAAGGTCGACAGCGTGCTGGAGCGGTCCGGGCTGTCGGCCAAGAGCCACTCTGGCAAGGACCTGCTGGAGATCATGGAGACGTACCCGCGCGACGAGCTGTTCCAGATCTCCACCGACGACCTGTACCACGCGGTGACCGGCGTGCTGCGCATGGCGGGCCGCCGCCAGCTGCGGCTGTTCCTGCGCCGCGACGGGTACGGCCGGTTCATCTCCTGCCTGATCTTCCTGCCCCGCGACCGGTTCACCACCGTGCACCGGCTGGCGATGCAGGAGATCCTGCTGCGCGAGCTGAACGGCGTCGGCGTCGACTACACCACCCGCGTCAGCGAGTCGAACCTGGCCCGGGTGCACTTCATCGTGCGCACCGACCCGGCCAACCCGCCCGGTGAGATCGACGCCGACGCGCTGGCGGAGATGCTGGGCGACGCGACCCGCAACTGGGACGACGACTTCCGGTTGGTGCTGGAGCGCAAGGTCGGCGACGAGCAGGCCAAGGCGCTGGCGGCGCGGTACGTCGACGCGCTGCCGGAGACGTACAAGGACGGGCACCTGGCCTACGAGGCGGTGCAGGACCTGGCCAAGCTGGAGCTGCTGGAGGAGCCCGGCCAGCTGGAGATGCACCTGTTCCGGCGCAAGTACACGGCCGGCACGGGCAGCACCGTCGAGCGGACCGGCCCCGGCAACGACGTGCGGTTCAAGGTGTACCGGCACGGCGAGCCGATGCTGCTGTCGGCGGTGCTGCCGGTGCTGCACTCCCTCGGCGTGCAGGTCACCGACGAGCGGCCGTACGAGGTGCGCCGCGGCGACGCCAACATGTACGTCTACGACTTCGGCCTGCAGCTGCCCGCCGGGGCCCGCGACCTGGCCGAGGTTCGCGCGCACGTGGAGAACGCGTTCGCGGCCGCGTGGCGGCACGAGGCGGAGGTCGACGGCTTCAACGAGCTGGTGCTGCGCGCCGGGCTGACCTGGCGGCAGGTGGTGGTGCTGCGCGCCTACGCCAAGTACCTGCGCCAGGCGGGCACCGTCTACGCGCAGGAGTCGCTGGAGGCGACGTTCACGGCGTACCCGCAGATCGCGGCGATGCTGGTGGCGCTGTTCGAGACCCGGTTCGACCCGCGGCTGCAGCTGGCCGACACCGAGCGGTCCAGCCAGGCCAAGGAGCTGGTGTCGGCGATCGGGCGGCAGCTGGAGCACGTCGCCAGCCTCGACCAGGACCGGATCCTGCGCAGCTACCTGACGCTGATCCAGGCGACGCTGCGCACCTCGTTCTTCCAGCGCGGCGCGGACGGGCGGCCCAAGTCGTACGTCTCGTTCAAGCTGGACCCGCAGGCGATCCCGGACCTGCCCGCACCCCGCCCCAAGTTCGAGATATTCGTGTACTCGCCCCGCTTCGAGGGCGTGCACCTGCGCTTCGGCTCGGTGGCGCGGGGCGGGCTGCGCTGGTCCGACCGGCGCGACGACTTCCGCACCGAGATCCTGGGCCTGGTCAAGGCGCAGATGGTCAAGAACGCGGTGATCGTGCCGGTGGGCGCCAAGGGCGGCTTCGTGCTCAAGCAGGCGCCCTCTCCCGCCGACCGTGACGCGTTCCAGGCCGAGGGTGTGGCCTGCTACCGCCGGTTCATCTCGGCGCTGCTGGACATCACCGACAACCTCGACGCGGGCAAGGTCGTGCCGCCGGTCGACGTGGTGCGCCACGACCACGACGACCCGTACCTGGTGGTCGCGGCGGACAAGGGGACGGCGACGTTCTCCGACATCGCCAACGATATCTCGGCGTCGTACGGGTTCTGGCTGGGCGACGCGTTCGCCTCCGGCGGTTCCGCCGGGTACGACCACAAGAAGATGGGCATCACCGCCCGGGGCGCCTGGGAGTCCGTCAAGCGGCACTTCCGGGACATGGGGCACAACACTCAGGCCGAGGACTTCACCGTCGTCGGCGTGGGCGACATGTCCGGTGACGTGTTCGGCAACGGCATGCTGCTGTCGGAGCACATCCGGCTGGTGGCCGCGTTCGACCACCGGCACATCTTCCTGGACCCGACCCCGGACGCGGCGTCCTCCTACGCCGAGCGGCGGCGCATGTTCGACCTGCCGCGCAGCTCGTGGGCGGACTACAACGCGGAGCTGATCTCCGAGGGCGGCGGGGTGTTCCCGCGTACCGCCAAGTCCATCCCGGTCTCGGCGCAGGTGCGCGCGGCACTCGGCCTGGCCGAGACGGTGACCGCGATGAGCCCGCCGGAGCTGATGAAGGCGATCCTGCTCGCGCCGGTCGACCTGCTGTGGAACGGCGGCATCGGCACGTACGTCAAGGCCACCACCGAGTCGCACGCCGACGTCGGCGACAAGGCCAACGACGCCATCCGGGTCAACGGCGCCCACCTGCGGTGCAAGGTGGTCGGCGAGGGCGGCAACCTGGGCCTCACCCAGGCCGGCCGCATCGAGTACGCCCGCAAGGGCGCCCAGGGCGCCGGGGGCCACATCTTCACCGACTTCATCGACAACTCGGCCGGCGTGGACTGCTCCGACCACGAGGTCAACATCAAGATCCTGCTCGGCGCGGACACGTCGCTGAGCCTGGAAGCCCGCAACGAGCTGCTGGCCAGCATGACCGACGAAGTCGGCGCGCTGGTGCTGCGGGACAACTACGGCCAGGCCCGCGCGCTGGGCAACGCCCGCTCGCAGACCCTGTCGCTGCTGCCGGTCCACCGCCGGGTGCTGACGGCCCTGGAGCGCGCCGGGAAGATCGACCGCGCGCTGGAGGGCCTGCCCACCGACGACGAGCTGGTGGTCCGCGGCGAGAACGGCGAGGGCCTGTCCACGCCCGAGTTCGCCGTGCTCATGGCGTACGTCAAGATCTCGCTGGAGGAGGAGATCGTCTCCTCCGACCTGCCCGACGACCCGTGGACCGCCGAGACCCTCGCCGAGTACTTCCCGGTCCCGCTGCGGCACATGACCAAGGAGATGGCCGAGCACCGGCTGCGCCGCGAGATCGTCACCACGGTCCTGGTCAACGAGACGGTCAACCGGGGCGGCACCACGTTCGTGCACCGGGCCGTCGAGGAGACCGGCGCCTCGGTCGCCGAGGTGCTGCGCGCGTTCGAGGTCGTCTGGGAGGTCTTCGAGCTGCCGAAGCTGTGGGCGGCCGTCGAGGCCACCGACAACCTCATCCCCACCGCCGCGCAGACCGAGGTGTACCTCAAGGCGCGCCGCCTGATGGACCGCGCCGTCCGCTGGCTGATCCAGAACCGGCGCTCGCCGCTGGACGTGCCCGCCGAGATCGCCCGGTTCAAGCCCGGCGTCACCGCGCTCATGCCCCGCCTGTCCAGCCTGTTCCTCGGGGCCGAGCACGAGGCGATGCAGGCCCACGAGGCCGAGCTGATCGAGCTCGGGGCACCGGCGGAGCTGGCCGAGTGGGGCGCGCGCACGCTGTACAGCTTCGGGCTGCTCGACGTCGTCGAGGTCGCCGCCGACACCGGCCGCGAGCTGGAGGAGGTCGCCGGGGTGTACTTCGCCCTGTCCGAGCGCTTCCGCGTCGACGACCTGCTGACGAAGATCTCGCAGCTGCCGCGCGACGACCGGTGGCAGACCCTGGCCCGCATGGCGCTGCGCTACGACCTGTACGCCGCGCTCGCCGCGCTGACCAAGGAGGTGCTGGCGGCCACGCCCGCCGACACGGCGCCGCAGGACCGGGTGCAGCACTGGGAGCAGGCCAACGCGACGGCGACCGCGCAGGCGCGCAAGTCGATCGCGGAGCTGGACGAGGTGAAGGTGGACCTGGCCCCGCTGTCGGTCCTCCTCCGCCAGATCCGCACCCTGGTCCGCACCGCGGCCGCCTGACCCGCCGCGCTCGCGGCTCGCGGGCGCAGCTCGCGGGTCACGGGTCGCAGCTCGCGGGTCGCGGGTCGCAGGTCACGGGTCGCAGGTCACGGGTCGCAGCTCGCGGGTCGCAGCTCGCGGGTCGCAGCTCGCGGGTCGCGGGTCGCGGGTCGCCGCGCCCCGCCTGGCATTGACGCTGGCCTATCCAGAGGACGGATTTTCGATTTCTGTCTTCTGGATAGGCCAGCGTCTATTTCAAGTCGGGTGCGACGTGGGGCTCGGGTCAGTGGAAGAAGGTCTTGGCGGCGGTTTGGGCTTCGGGGTCGCTGTCGACGTCGCCGGGGCGGGAGCCGTTGCCCAGCAGGGTGCCGCCCCAGTTCATGCCGAGGTATCGCGCGCTCAGGCGCAGCGTGCCCACCAGCGCGTCGGCAGTGGTCGCGTCGGACGAGCTCAGCGCGCTGACCGCCCACATCGTCTTGCCGCCCATCCGGGCGCGGAAGTCCGCCCCGGGCACGCGCAGCCACGCCGACCAGTAGTCCAGGTACAGCTTCGTGGGCGCCGAGACGCTGTACCAGTACAGCGGGGAGGCGATGACCACGTCGGTGGCGGCCAGGGTCGCCGACAGCAGGCGCTGCTCGTTCCCCTCGGGCTGCGGGAAGGACTCGCCGGTGTGGCGCCGGTCGGTGAACGGGGCCAGTGGCAGGTCGGCCAGGTGCAGCCACTCCTGCGCGGTTCCGGCGGGCAGGTGCGCGGCAGCGGCGCGGGCGAGCGCCTCGGTGTTGCCGTCGCGCCGGGCGCTGCCCAGCAGGAAGAGGAAGCTGCGTTGGTCGCTCACCGGATACTCCTGTCGAAAGAAATCCATGCCTGCGCATTAGATGCGCGAGCATGGAAATGCTCGCAGCGGCGACCGGTACGGTCAATCGAAAGTGACCGACGCCGCTACTGACCGACGCGGCGCCGGGCGGCGCAGTGTTCTGACCGCTGGCGGCGATCTTCGGTGTCTGGTCTCGCCAGTGATCGCCGTCTGTGGGCGGAAGCTGGGTTTCCGGCTTTTCGTCGTGCAGTGTTTTGACCGGTGGTGGCGATCTTCGGGCCTGTTCCGATCGTTGATCGCTGCCAGCGGTCACAACCTGCGCCTACAGCGGAGGTTGTGACCGCCGACGCTGATCAACGACGGGGTGGGCGAGAAACTGACCGCTGACGGCGATCAAGTGGCCGCCAGCGCCAGCCGCAGCCCGCCAGCGCCAGCCAGCGCTGCGAGCCGCTACCCGGCCAGTCCGAGCACCTCGGCGGCCGCGCGGCCGTTGGCGTGGCTCGCGCCGTACGTGGTGATGAAGGCCTGCGCCCCGTGCGGCCGCCAGCCCGCGGGCCAGCCCATCTCCACCACTGCCAGCGGGTGCACCGCGGCGAGCTGCTCGGCCAGCGAGCGGGCCGCCGGGTTGCGGTGGGTGTGCCGCCCGACCAGCACGATCGGCCGCCCGGCCGCCGCGCTGAGCAGCGCGTCCACGCTGGTCTCGTCGGCGGCCACGGCCAGCTGCGGGGTGTCGGCCAGGTGCATGGTCAGGCCCCACGGCACCGCGCCCTCGGCGATGGTGTGCCCGGCCCGCAGCTGCACCACGAACGGGTGCTCGAACCCGGCCAGGCTGCCCTCGATGCTGACCGCCCGGCGCGCGGCGTCGTAGCCCAGCCGCGGGCTGGCCTCGACCTCGATGCTGCCCGCGGTCCACGCGGCGAGCGCGTCGTTGCGCGCGGCGGCCTGCTCGACCCGGGCCAGGTCGAGCCGGCCGTCCTGGATCGCGGCGACGATGTCGGCGGCGACCTGCTCCACGATGTCCAGGTCGATGTCGGCGCCGAGGCAGAGCAGGTCCGCTCCGGCGTCCAGCGCGCGGATGGCGGCCGGCCCGATGCCGCCCGCGATCCGCTGCGCGCCCTGCATCTCCAGCGCGTCGGTGACGATCACGCCGTCGAAGCCGAACTCGCCCCGCAGCAGGTCGGTGAGCACCGCCCGGCTGAACGTGGCCGGGTCGTCGCCGGTGAGCACCGGCACCCGGATGTGCGCTGTCATCACGGCCTTGGCGCCCGCCGCCACGATGGCCGCGAACGGGGGCAGCTCGCGGTCGCGCAGCAGCTGCTCGGTCACGTCGACCGTGGGCAGGTCGTGGTGCGAGTCGGTCACGGTGGCGCCGTGGCCGGGGAAGTGCTTGGCGCAGGCGGCCACGCCGGCCTGCTGCAGCCCGACCACCGCGGCGGCCGCGTGCGCCGCGACGAGCACCGGGTCGGCGCCGAACGAGCGGGTGCCGATGATCGGGTTGTCGGTGGCGGTGTTGACGTCCACCGTGGGCGCCAGGTTGAGGTTGATGCCCGCGGCGGTCAGCTCCGTGCCGATGGCGTGGTACACCCGCCGGGTCAGGTCGAGGTCGCCGATCGCACCCAGGGCGGCGTTGCCCGGGTACGGGCTGCCGGTGCGGTGCGCCAGCCGGGTGACGTCGCCGCCCTCCTCGTCGATGGCGAGCAGCGCGTCCGGCCGCGCGGCGCGCAGCTGGGCGGTGAGGGTGGCGAGCTGGTCGGCGTCGGCGATGTTGTAGCCGAACAGCGTGTAGCCGGCCAGGCCCTGGGTGAGCAGGTCAGGGGCCCATTCGGGAGCGGTGTGGCCGGGGAATGCGGCCAGCAGCGTACGCAGGGCCAGGCGGCGCAGCCCGGGGTCGATGGTCACGGTGATCCTCCGCTCCGTCGCCCGAACACGATGTTGGCCTTTTGGCCAGTGTGTCGGGTCTTGCCATCCATAGTGGGTTTGCGTGTCGAAGCCGTAGGCTACGGCCGTACACGGTTAAGGGTACCTAATCTAATAAGAAACTTAACTAAAAGCTAGTGTCGGCGTATGCGCGCCCGCACCCGGCCGAGCACCTAGGATGATCGACCATGGCCGCAGTTTCACAACCAGGCACCCCCCGACTTCTCCGCGCGCTCAACGACCGAGCCGCGCTGGAGCTGCTGCTGGCGCGTGGTCCACTCACCCGTTCGCAGCTCGGCGAGCTGACCGGCCTGTCCAAGGTGACCGCCTCCCAGCTGGTCGAACGCCTGGAGGAGCGCGGCCTGGTCCGGCGCGTCGGTGAGCAGGCGGGCGGCCGCGGACCCAACGCGCAGCTCTACAGCGTCAGCCCCGGCAGCGCGTACGTGGTGGGCGTGGAGGTGGGGGCCGAGCAGGTCATCGCCGCCTGCGCCGACATCACCGGCGCGGTGGTGGGCCGGGTCGAGGTCTCCATGCAGACCGAGAACAGCGGCGGCGGGGTCGACGACCCGGTGCGGCTGGTCCACGACGCCGTGGTCACCGCCGCGGCCCAGGCCGGCGCCCCGCTGAGCGCCGTACGCCGGATAGTGCTGGGCACGCCCGGCCTGGTCGACCCGAACAGCGGCGACATCGTCTTCGCGTTCAACCTGCCGCGCTGGCAGCGGGGCCTGGCCGCCGCGCTGCGCGACGACCTGCACACCACCATCCTGTTCGAGAACGACGTGAACCTGGCCGCCGTGGCCGAGTCGCACCTGGGCGCCGCGCGCGAGGTCGGCGACTTCCTGCTGGTCTGGGTCGGCTCCGGCATCGGTCTGGCGGTCATGCTCGGCGGTCGCCTGCACCGCGGCTTCTCCGGCGCCGCCGGTGAGATCGGCTACCTGCCCGTGCCCGGCGCCGAGATCCCGCGCGACGTCAGCCGCCGCGTCGGCAAGGGCGCGTTCCAGATGGTCGCCGGCGCGGACGCGGTCCGCGCCGTCGCCCGCGAGCACGGGTTCCGTGCCCCCAGCGCCGCCGACGCGGTCAAGGCCGCCATCGCGGCCGGCACCAAGGGCGGCCCGGTCCTCGACGAGCTGGCCCGGCGGCTCGCCCTCGGCGTCGCCGCCTCCTGCCTGGTGCTCGACCCGCCGCTGGTGGTGCTCACCGGCGAGGTCGGCGCCGCGGGCGGCACCCCGCTGGCCGAGCGGGTGCAGCACGAGGTGGCGGCGATCAGCCCGGTCGCGCCGCGAGTCGTCGTCACGGGCGTCTCCGACGAGCCGGTCCTGCGCGGCGCCCTGCTGACCGCCCTGGACACCGTCCGCGACGAGGTCTTCGGCTCGACCGTCGACTGACCGGCCGCGCCCCGCGCCCCGCGCGTGGGTGCAGTTTCGGGGAAAGTGCCGGAATCAACGCGAGCGAGGCTGCAGTTTCCCCGAAACTGCAGCCTCGCTACGTATCCGCGGACCCGTCAGGTCAGGTCGCGGCGGTGGAAGCTGAAGTAGCCTCCGGCCACGAGCAGGGCGGCCAGGCCGAGCAGGACGGCGGCGCCGGTGCCGCCGCTGATGACCAGGTCGCCGTCGAAGCCGTCCCAGTAGCGGAAGCCGTCGTTCACCCAGGCGACCACGTAGCTGGTCAGGAACAGCGGCTCGTTGAGGTCCAGGTTGATCAGCTCGAAGACGAGCCGGGCGCCCAGCTCCCAGCCGATCAGGTAGCCGACGAAGACGCCCAGCGCCGCGGCGGTGTGCCGCCCGATGGTGGCGATGGCGTACGCGCAGGCCGAAGTGATCAGCGCCAGCAGCAGCCCGCGCAGGGTCAGGTCGATCAGCTCAGGCCAGAACTCCCCGCCGAGGTTGCCCGCCCAGCCGGTGGTCGCGGCGAGGATCCAGAACACGCCGATGTAGAGCGCCGAGAAGCCGACGTTGAACACGGCCAGCGCGCCGAGCAGCACACCCAGCTTGGTGACGTACACCGTGCCGCGCTGGGGCCGCCAGAGCAGCAGGTTGATCAGCCCTCCGCTGCTCATCTCGGCGCCGATGAACGAGGCGGAGATGAGGAACCCGAAGAACGCGAGGTACGCCGCGAGCATGTACACCAGGCCCGGGATCTCGTCGCTGAACACGAACACGCCCGACAGGAACTGCTCGTCCTTCACCCGGGACGCGTCGAACACGCCGCAGTCGACGTCGCGGAACTTGTCCTGCAGCTCCGGCGACGCTTCGCTGTCCGGCAGCTGCGCCTCCACGCACTGCTGGTGGTCGCGTACGTTCTGGGTGCGCACCTCCGTGGCCGTCTGGCGCGCCTCGGCCCACGCCTCGTCGGAGGGGCGGCTGCTCTCGATCATCATGACGGCCACGGTCAGCCCGAAGACCGCGAACAGCACCACCATCATCAGCTTGGCGAACCGGCGCGAGAGCAGCCGGTTCAGCTCGGCCTTCGCGAGGTTCACGCGGGCTCCTTCGAATCGAGGTCGATGACGGGGGAGTCGGCGACCGGCGGCGGAGCCGGTTCGGCGGCGGGTTCGTCGGTCGTGTCCACGTCCTCCACCTGCGGCGGCTCGCCCGGCCGGGGCCGGGTCTCGGTGAGGTCGAGGAAGACGCTCTCCAGGTCCGGGGCGATCGCGACGAGCTCGGACAGCCACAGCCCGGCCTCGCCCAGCTTCTGCGTGATCCAGGCCGGGTCGTCGACCCCGCCCACCACCACGAAGCCGCCGTCGACCCGGGCCGTGCGGCCCGCGTCGCGCAGCAGCCGCACCGCCGCCGAGGAGTCGGCGACCTGGAGGCGGAACTCGCCCGTGGCATGCCCGGCCAGCACCTGCGCCACCGGACCGTGGGTGATCCGGCGGCCGCGCGAGATGATGGTGACCGAGTCGCAGACCTGCTCGATCTCGGCCAGCAGGTGGCTGGAGACCAGCACCGTGACGCCGCTGGCGGCCAGGTCGCTCATCAGGGTGCGCATCGCGTGGATGCCCGACGGGTCGAGGCCGTTGGCGGGTTCGTCCAGGATCAGCAGCTCGGGCTGCTTCAGCAGGGCCGAGGCGACGGCCAGGCGCTGCCGCATACCCAGGGAATAGCCTTTGACCAGGTCCTCGGCGCGGTCGCGCAGGCCGACGGTGGTGAGCACCTCGTCGACCCGGGCGGCGGGCACGCCGCCCGCCGTGGCCAGGATCTGCAGCGTCTTGCGGCCGCTGAAGCCGGGGAAGAACGCCGGGCTCTCCACGATCGCGCCCACCCGGTGCGCCACGGTGGCGTACTGCTCGCTCGGCGCGCCGAGGATGCGCATGGTGCCGGAGTCGGCCCGCATCAGGCCCAGCAGCGTTCGCAGGGTGGTGGTCTTGCCGGAGCCGTTCGGCCCGAGAAAGCCGTGGATCTGGCCGGCGCGCACCTCCATGTCGAACCCGTCGAGGGCGGTCTGCCGACCGCGCCGCACGCTGCTGAACGTCTTGCGCAGGCCGCTGATCTCGATGACGGCGGTCAACGCGCCTCCTAGTAGTGAGGGGATCGGCACACGGTACGTGCTGCGCGTCGATCCGTGGGGGCACGTGACGGTACGGGACCACGACAGCGCCGAGTGTGATCTGGCTGGCAGGGTCGCACGCGCGCAGTGCCGGGCGTGATTGGATAACGGCTGTGTCAGGACAGCACCGCGCCTTTGCCGCCGCACCCGAAGTCGCCGCCGACGACCCCGATCTGGTGATCGCCGCGGACCAGGTCGACGTCGTCCGCCAGGGCAAGCACCTGCTGCGGGAGATCTCGTGGCGGGTCGAGCTGGACGAGCGCTGGGTCGTGCTCGGCCCCAACGGCGCCGGCAAGACCACGCTGCTGCACCTGGCCGCCGGGCGCTCGCACCCCACCAAGGGCGCCGTGTACGTGCTGGGCGAGCGCATCGGCCGGGTCGACATGAACGAGCTGCGCACCCGCATCGGCCTGTCCACGGCCGGGCTGGCCGAGCGCATCCCCGGCGGCGAGCTGGTCCGCGACGTGGTGGTGACCGCGTCGTGGGCGGTGGTCGGCCGGTTCCGCGAGGCGTACGACCCGACGGACCTGGCCCGCGCCGAGCAGCTGCTCGGCGAGTGGGGCATGGCCGGCTTCGCCGAGCGGGAGTACGGCACCCTGTCCGAGGGCGAGCGCAAGCGCACCCAGATCGCCCGCGCCCTGATGACCGATCCGGAGCTGCTGCTGCTGGACGAGCCTGCGGCCGGGCTGGACCTGGGCGGCCGTGAGGACCTGGTGGCCCGGCTGTCGGAGCTGGCGGCCGACCCGGACGCGCCCGCGATCGTGCTGGTCACCCACCACGTCGAGGAGATTCCGCCGAGCTTCACCCACGCGCTGCTGCTGCGCGAGGGCGGCATCGTCGCGGCGGGCCCGGTGCCGGACGTGATCACGTCGGAGCACCTGTCGGAGACGTTCGGGCTGCCGCTGACGGTCACCTCGTCCGGCGGCCGGTTCGCCGCGCGCGCGGCCTGATGCGGCGGTTCGCGCCCGGCGACACGATCGTGCGCCGGGAGATCATGCACGGCGAGGTCTGGTTCGGGTACGCCGGAATCTGCGTGCAGGACGACGACGACCTGCTGGTGACGTACCTGCCGGGCGGGACCCGGTTCGGGTACCCGCGCCACGGGGTGTTCCCGGCCGGGCGGCATCCGTACCAGGTGGCGGGGCGGCGGGAGTGGCACGGCCACGGCATGCTGGCGGTGCACTTCCCGGGCATCGAGCACGCCGTCTTCGTGTTCTGGAAGGGCCCGCAGCGCACCTGGAACGGGTGGTACTTCAACCTCCAGGACGCCCCCCGGCGTACGGCGATCGGCTTCGACACCCTCGACCACGAGCTCGACCTGCACTGGGCGCCGGGCGCGCCGCGCTGGGAGTGGAAGGACGTCGCTGAGTTCGCCGCGACCGGGCCGGTGCGCTACCCGGGGCGGATGGAGGCGATCCAGGCCGAGGGTGACCGGGTCGCCCGCCTGCTCGACGCCGGTGAGCGCTGGTGGAGCGACTCCTGGGCCGACTGGCGGCCCGATCCGCACTGGCTGCCGCGGCAGCTGCCCGCGGGATGGGACGAACTCGCGCCGACCTTGCCCTGAGGCGTCAGCATCAAGGGTATGCGGACGCTCCTGAACATCCTCTGGTTCATCTTCGGCAGCGGTTTCCTGCTGGGCCTGGCGTACGGGCTGGCGGGCATCCTCTGCTTCGTCTTCATCGTCACCATCCCGTTCGGGGTGGCCTCGTTCCGGCTGGCCCGGTACTCGTTCTGGCCGTTCGGGTACGACATCGTGGAGCGGCCCAGCGCCGGGCTGGCCTCGACCCTGGCCAACATCGTGTGGCTGGTCGTGGCGGGCTGGTGGCTGGCGCTGATGCACATCACCGCCGGGGTGGCGCTGTGCATCACGCTCATCGGGATCCCGTTCGGCATCGCCAACTTCAAGCTCGTACCGGCGGCGCTGTGGCCGCTGGGGCGCGAGATCGTGGCCCGCGCCTGACCTCGCCCGCCGGTGGTGCTTCGGTGACGCCTTAGCGACCGTTAGGCTCGAAGCGGCATACGGCACTCGACGAGGAGGCAGCGCGGTGGGCGAGTTCGTCAACCTGGAGATCGACGGCGGCATCGGCACCATCCGGCTGGAACGCCCGCCGATGAACGCGCTCAACGTGCAGGTGCAGGAGGAGCTGCGCGCCGCCGCGCAGGCGGCCACCGAGGACGGCCGGATCGCCGCGGTCGTGGTCTACGGCGGACCGAAGGTCTTCGCCGCGGGCGCCGACATCAAGGAGATGGCCGACATGTCCTATGTAGACATGTCGGCCCGAGCCGGTGCGCTGAGCAGCGCGTTCGACGCGGTGGCCCGGATTCCCAAGCCCGTGGTCGCGGCGATCACCGGCTACGCCCTCGGCGGCGGCTGCGAGCTGGCGCTGGCCTGCGACTGGCGGGTGGTGGCCGAGGACGCCAAGCTCGGCCAGCCCGAGATCAAGCTGGGCATCATCCCCGGTGCGGGCGGCACCCAGCGACTGGCCCGGCTGGTCGGCCCGGCCAAGGCCAAGGACATCATCTTCTCCGGCCGGATGGTCGACGCCGCCGAGGCGCTGGCGATCGGCCTGGCCGACCGGGTCTGCGCCGCCGAGATGGTGTACGACCAGGCCAAGGCGCTGGTCGCGGGTTACGTGAACGGCCCCGCCCAGGCGCTGCGCGCCGCCAAGGCCGCCATCGACGGCGGGCTCGACCGCGACCTGGCCGCCGGGCTGGCGTGGGAGTCGCAGCTGTTCGCGGCCCTGTTCGCCACCGAGGACCGGCGCGAGGGCATGACCGCGTTCGTGGAGCGGCGCCCGCCCAAGTTCATCGGCAAGTGAGAACTCTTCATCTTTCCCGGTGCGCCGGTTAGGCTCCCGGCAATCGAAGGGAGGCCGTGATGACGGCTGCGATGGACGGTGCGGGCATCGAGGTCTCGGGGCACGGCGGGCAGCTCGCGCTGGCCGCGCTGCGCGCGGCGGGAGTGGGTGAGCTGTTCACCCTCTCCGGCGGCCACGTGTTCCCGCTCTACGACGCCGCGCACACCAGCGGCTTCCCGCTCTACGACGTACGCCACGAGCAGACCGCGGTGTTCGCCGCCGAGGCCGTGGCGAAGCTGCGGCGGCGCCCCGGGGTCGCGGTGCTCACCGCCGGCCCCGGCGTGACCAACGGCGTCTCCGGCCTGACCAGCGCGTTCTTCAACGCCGCGCCGGTGCTGGTGCTCGGCGGCCGGGCCCCGCAGTTCCGCTGGGGGTCCGGCTCGCTGCAGGAGATCGACCACCTGCCGATCGTGCGGTCGGTGACCAAGCACGCGGCCACCGTCGGCGCCACCGACGACATCGCCGGGGCCGTCACCGCCGCCCTGGAGCACGCGCTCACCCCGCACCGCGGCCCGTCCTTCCTGGACCTGCCGCTGGAGGTCGTCTTCAGCACCGGCGACGCCAAGGTGGCCGCACCGCAGGTCGCGGTGCTCGACCCCGACCCCGACCTGGTCGAGGCGGCCGCCCGGCGGATCGCGGCGGCGCAGCGGCCGGTCATCATCGCCGGCTCCGACGTGTACGGCGGCGACGCGGTCGAGGCGCTGCGGGCCGCCGCCGAAGCCCTCACCGTGCCGGTCTTCGCCAACGGCATGGGCCGCGGCGCACTGCCGCCCAGCCACCCGCTGGCCTTCGCCAAGTCCCGCCGCAAGGCCCTCGACGGCGCCGACGTGGTCGTCGTCATCGGCACCCCGCTCGACTTCCGCCTCGGCTTCGGCGACTTCGGCGCCGCCGAGGTCATCCACATCGTCGACGCGCCGAGCCAGCGGGCCGCGCACGTGCAGGTGGCGGTGTCGCCCGCCGGCGACCTGCGCGCCATCCTCACCGGACTGGCCGACTGGACCGGCGACCGCACCGACCACGCCGACTGGGTCGCCGTGCTGCGCCAGGCCGAGCAGTCCGCCGCCGCCAAGCACGAACTGGAGATGCAGGCGGGCGGCGAGCTGATCAAGCCCAGCCGGGTCTACGGCGAGCTGCGCAAGGTGCTCGACGCCGACGCGGTGACCATCGGCGACGGCGGCGACTTCGTCTCGTACGCGGGCCGCTACCTGGAGCCGTCCGTACCCGGCAGCTGGCTCGACCCCGGCCCGTACGGCTGCCTCGGCACCGGCATGGGCTACGCCATGGGCGCCCGCGTCACCTACCCGGACCGGCAGATCTGTGTGCTGATGGGCGACGGGGCCGCCGGGTTCTCGCTGATGGACGTCGAGTCGCTGGTGCGGCAGAACCTGCCCGTCGTCATGGTCGTCGGCAACAACGGCATCTGGGGGCTGGAGAAGCACCCGATGCGCGCCATGTACGGCTACGACGTCGCGGCCGACCTGCAGCCCGCGCTGCGCTACGACGAGGTGGTGCGGGCGATGGGCGGGGCGGGCGAGACCGTGCGGGACGCCGACCAGCTCGGCGCGGCGTTCACCCGCGCCTTCGCCGCCGGGGTGCCGTACCTGGTCAACGTCATCACCGACCCCGACGACGCCTACCCCCGCTCGGCGAACCTCGCCTGACGCCCCGCGCGGCGGCGCCCGACCCGGGCGCGCTGCCTTTCGCGCAGTTTCGGGGAAAGTGCACGATTCCGGGCCAGGATTCCAGCACTTTCCCCGAAACTGCACCGCCGCACGGCGTGTCAGCGCGGGTGCGGGTGCGGGTGCGGGTCGGGGCGGTTGGGTGTGGGCGAGGTGGTCGACCCGGTGCACTTAGCATTGACGCTGGCCTATCTAGAAGACCGATTTCGTCGAATCGTCCTCTAGATAGGCCAGCGTCGATTTCAGGCCGTGCCTTCCGCTGCTCACAGCCGCGGGGGCGGGCACGGGGCTTGGTCAGGTGGTGGTCGGGGTCGGTTCGGGGGTGGGGCTGGTGACGGTCGCGCGGCGGCCGATGACGACCGCGCCGAGGGCCCACGGGATCCAGGCGAACTCGGTGAGGACGCGGAGGAGGGCGGGGGAGACCGGCAGGTACGGGATCATGATCAGGCCGTGGTCGATCGCGCCCAGCAGGGCGAGCGCCGCCACGATCAGCGTGGTGGTGCCCAGTCTGCGGGTGCCCGTGGCGCGCAGGGCCAGGCCCAGCAGCGCGAAGCCCGCGCCGTACAGGGCGAGGCCGATGGGGTGCAGGACGCTGCCGGTGTCGATGGTGCCGAAGACGCCGACAGTCAGCCCCGCCACGGCGAGCAGCAGCCCGAGCAGGGCGCGGCGGGAGGCGCGCAGGCGGCGGTAGTACAGGCCGATCGCGAGCAGGCCGAGCACGAGCGCGCCGCCGAGCGCCCACTTGACCTCGATCCGGCCCAGGCCCGCGGCCGCGTACGCGCCGAACCAGTCGCAGTCGACCGGCAGGTGCTGCCTGCCCTGGTCGTACGCGGCGCAGGCGTACATCTTGAGGGTGTTGCCGGGCTCGCCGAGGTAGCGGTGCGCGCCGATGGCGGGCAGGTCGTCGTCGCCGCAGGCGGGCAGGGTACGGATGTTGGTGTCGGACATCTGCGTCCAGCAGCTGCCGACACCCTGCCCGTCCCACCAGAAGTTCAGCCCGTTGGGCTGCGACTCGCCCTTCTCGCTGACGCCCATCCGGTTGTCCAGGTAGCGGTTGTGGTGCGAGGTGTCGAACTGGGCGGCGAAGCTGGTGTCGTTGCGCACGAAGCCCGGCACGAAGCTGGTGACGAACCCGGAGTAGTGGTTGTCGTAGATCCAGTTCTCGCGCCAGATGTTGTAGTTGCCGCCGGGGTTGACCACGCCGGTGCCGACCGGCAGGCCGACCGCCGGGCACACCACGCCCTGCTCGTACCCCCGCTGCTCGAAGGGTTTCTTGCAGGTGCCGTCGACGATGTGGCCGTAGTAGTCCACATTGTTGTGCGCGATGACGTTGCGCTCGAACTTCGAGTGGTTCTGCGGCATGCCGGGGTGGTCGGGGAAGGCGCTGTCGGTGGCGATGCCCGCGGTGTTCTCGGTGAAGACGCTGTCGTGCACCCAGACCGAGTCGCCGGCGGTGCCGGAGTAGCCGAGCGTGTTGTGGTGGCCGTAGCAGCGCTGGATCTCGACGGCGTAGCGGGGCACGTCGTGGCCCCGGTCCTTGTTGATGTTCGAGGCGGCGCCGGGGTAGATCGCCGAGTCGCCGTTGCCGTAGCCCTCGCAGTCGGTGTAGAGCCCGTGGTCGACGGCGAAGGTGAGGAAGGCGTACTCGTCGTTCCAGCGGCCGAGCGTGTGGTCGAGGACGAAGCCGTCGGTCTCCATCACGTAGAACGCGTTGAACTGGCTGCGCTGGGCGGACAGGTTGCGGAAGTAGATCCCGTCGGCGTTGTCGGCCCGGATCGCGTTGAGCTTCTGGTACTGCGCGTCGACGAGCACGTCGAGCGGGTTCGCGCCGGTGCCCTCGATCTGCAGGTTCCGCTTGCCCAGGATGGCCACCAGGTTGCCCAGGTGCGGGCAGGCCAGCTGCTGGTCCCAGGTGAGCACGGGGTAGCCGTACACCTTGCCGCGGGTGGCGTTGTCCTCGACGGCCTTGCACTCGCCGGTGGCGGGGGCCAGGCTCGGCTCCTCCAGGTACAGGCCGGGCAGCATCTTGATGATGGTGCCGGGCAGCTGGGCGGCGTCGACGGCCGCCTGCAGGTGCCGGTAGCCGTCGGTCTGGCACTGCTGCCACAGGGCCTCGTTGGCGGCCTTGAGCTCGACGGGGAAGCCCGCGATGCGGGTGGCGAAGTCGGCCGGGTCGGTCTTGCACACCAGCAGGGTCGGGCCCGAGGTCCGGTAGGTCGGGACGGTGCCCGTACCGGCGAGTGGCCGCGTGGGTCGTTCCTCGTGGGCCGACGCCGCGGACTGGGCGCCGAGGGCGGCGATGGCCGTCAATATAGTAACGCTCAGCAGTCGGGTGAGTGCCTTCATGGCGGCGGAGCCTAGAGAAGGTTTCACATTCGCGCCAGGGGTCGGGCTTGCGCCGGTCACCCGGTCGGGGTGTCCAGGCGACACGGCGCGGCTCTCTGGCCAAAACATGAAAAGTTCTCTAAGCTCCGCTCGCACCCCGCCGTGACGTCCGCCCCAGCCGAGGGACCCCCCATGACCGAACCGGCCATCCTCGCGAGCGCGAGCAGCGAGAACACCGCGCCCGAGGGCGCGCGCCCCGCCCCGTTCGCCGAGCCGACCGTGCCGGTGACCGGCCGGTGGATCACCCTGTTCGCGCTGGCCTGGCTGGGCATCTGGATGGCCCAGCTGACCCCGGTGCAACTGCTGCTGCCGGTGCAGGTCGAGGCACAGCTCAAGGCCGCCGACTGGGTCGACAACGTGGTGGCTTTCGGTGTCGTGTCGGGCATCGCGGGCTTCTTCGCGCTGCTGGCGTACCCGCTGACCGGCGCCCTGTCCGACCGCACCGTGTCCCGCTTCGGCCGCCGCCGCCCGTGGATCGCCGCGGGCGCGCTGCTGTTCGCCGGCTCGCTCATCATGCTGGGCCGCCAGGACGGCATCGTCGCCATCGGAGCCTGGTGGACCGCCGCTATCGTCGGATTCTGCGTGCTCACCGCCGCGCTGACGGCGACCATCTCGGACCAGGTGCCGGTGGGCCAGCGCGGCTTCGTCTCCGGGTGGATCTCGGCGCCGCAGGCCGTCGGCACCATCGCCGGCATCGTCGCAGTCACCACCGTCTTCCTGGGCCAGTTCACCGGGTACGCGACGATGGCCGCGTTCCTGGTCGTGCTGGTGATCCCGTTCCTGTTCACCGAGGACGCGGTGCTCACCCGCGAGCAGCGCCCGAAGCTGACCTTCGGCGAGCTGCTCAGCGGCTTCTGGATCAGCCCGAAGCGATTCCCCGACTTCGGCTGGACCCTGCTCAGCCGGATCCTGGTCAACATCGGCAACGCCCTGGGCACCACGCTGCTGCTGTACTTCCTCCAGTACCACGTCAAGGTGGCGAACGCCGAGGACTCGCTGCTGGTGCTGACCCTGATCTACATGCTGTTCGTGGTGCTCGCCTCGCTGTTCCTGGGGCGGCTGTCGGACCGCATCGGGCGGCGCAAGCTGTTCGTGCTGATCTCCTCGGCGCTGCAGGGCATCGCCGCGCTGCTGCTGGCGCTGTTCCCGAACCTGACCGTGGCCACCGTCGGCGCGGGCCTGCTCGGCCTGGGCTACGGCTGCTTCCTGTCGGTGGATCAGGCGCTGGCCACCCAGGTGCTGCCCGACCCGGCCGCGCGCGGCAAGGACCTCGGCATCATGAACATCGCCACCGCCGTCCCGCAGGCCGTCGCGCCGCTGCTGGGTGCGGCCGTCGTTGCCTATCTCGGTGGATTCGGGGTGCTGTACCTCGTGTCCGGAGTCGTCTCGGTGCTCGGCGCGCTCGCCGTGCTGCCGGTGAGGAGTGTGCGTTGACCGCGTTGACCCTGCACCCGCCCACGGACCGGCAGCCCTGGCAGGACCGGGACGCGTACTGGGCGGGAATGGACGCGGCCACCGCGCACCTCGACCCGGTCTTCGGCGCGCTGAACCTGGCCGCGCTGTCGCACAACGCCCACGACCTGGCCCGCCGGGCCGCCGGGGTGCCGATCCGGGTCGCCTCCAAGTCGGTACGGGTACGGGCCGTGCTCGACGCGGTGCTGGCGCTGCCCGGTTACCACGGCGTGCTCGCGTACACGCTGGCCGAGGGGTTGTGGCTGGCCGAGACCATCGACGACGTCGTGGTCGGCTACCCCAGCGCCGACCGGGCCGCGTACGCCGCGCTGGCCGCCGACGAGCGGCTCGCGCGCCGGGTCACCGTCATGGTCGACTCCGTCGCGCACCTGGACCTGATCGACTCCGTGGTCGCGCCGGACCGCCGCGCCCCGATCCGGGTCTGCCTCGAACTCGACGCCTCGTGGAAGAGCCCGCTGCTGGGCCACATCGGCGTCTGGCGCTCCCCGGTGCACCGCGCCGCCGACGCGCGCGAGCTGGCCGAGCAGGTCGTCAAGCGGCCCGGCTTCCAGCTCGTGGGCATGATGGGGTACGAGGCGCAGATCGCGGGCCTGGGCAACAAGCCCGTCGGGCAGCCCCTGCGCGGCGCCCTGGTCCGCGCGATCCAGCGCTCGTCCACGGCCGAACTGCACCGCCGCCGCGGCGAGGCGGTCGCCGCGGTGCGGGAGCTGGCCGACTTGGAGTTCGTCAACGCGGGCGGCACCGGCAGCCTGGAGTCCAGCGGCGCCGACGCCTCGGTCACCGAGGTCGCGGCCGGATCCGGCCTGTTCGGCCCGCACCTGTTCGACAACTACGCCCACTTCTCGCCCGCGCCCGCCGCCGCGTTCGCGCTCCCGGTCGTACGGCGCCCCGCGCCCGACCGGGTGACCCTGCTCGGCGGCGGCTGGATCGCCTCCGGCCCGCCCGCGCCCGACCGGCTGCCGCAGCCGGTGTGGCCCGCCGGGCTGCGCATGGTCGCCCGCGAGATGGCGGGCGAGGTGCAGACCCCGGTCACCGGCGAGGCAGCCCGGCGACTGGAGTTGGGGGACCGGGTGTGGCTGCGCCACACCAAGGCGGGCGAGCTGAGCGAGCACGTCAACGAGCTGTACGTGGTGGACGGGGAGCGGGTCGCCGGTTCGGTGGCCACGTACCGTGGTGAGGGGAAGGCGTTTCTGTGAGCACGAGGAGTGAGCTTGCGAGCCCCGCAGGTGCGAACCCAGGCGGCACTGTGAGCGGCAGGGTCTGGCGCAACTGGAGCCGGATCGAGAGCGTGACCCCGGCGCGGGTGGCGTATCCGGGCAGCCCGGACGAGGTCGTGCGGGAGATCGCCGCCGCGCGCGCCGACGGGCTGCGGGTCAAGCCGATCGGCGCCGGGCACAGCTTCACCGGCATCGCGATCGCGCCGGGCGTACAGCTCGACCTGCGCAACCTGCAGGGTGTGGTCCGCGTCGACCAGGCACGCAACCGCGTCACCCTGGCCGCCGGCACGCACCTCTACCGCCTGCCCGAGCTGCTCGCCCCGTACGGCCTGGCGCTGCAGAACATGGGTGACATCGACGCCCAGACGATCGCGGGCGCCACCTCGACCGGCACCCACGGCACCGGCGCCGCCTTCGGCGGCCTGGCCACCCAGATCACCGGCGTCACCCTGGCCACCGCCGACGGCAGCCTGCTCGTCGTCGACGAGGAGGACAACGCCGACCTGCTCGACGCCGCCCGGCTGGGCCTGGGCGCGCTCGGCGTGCTGGTCGACGTGACTGTGCAGTGCGTGCCCGCGTTCAAGCTGCACGCGGTGGAGAAGCCGGAGCCGCTGGCGGCGGTGCTGAACGCGTGGGAGGAGCGGGCCACCGGCCCCGACCACTTCGAGTTCTACTGGTTCCCGCACACCACCACGGCGCTGACCAAGACCAACACCCGGCTGCCGATGGACGCCCCGAGCGCGCCGCTGGGCTCGTTCAAGCGCTGGCTCGACGACGACTTCATGTCCAACAGCCTGTTCTCGGCCGTCTGCGGCCTGGGCAAGGCCGTGCCGGGGCTGATCCCGCCGATCAACCGGCTGGCGCAGAAGCTCACCAACAACCGCGAGTTCACCGACGTCTCCACCTCGGTCTTCACCACCAAGCGCGACGTGCGCTTCCGCGAGATGGAGTACGCGCTGCCCCGCGAGGAGGTGCCCGACGTGCTGCGGGCGCTGGACCGGCTGATCAACCAGAACAACTGGAAGATCTCGTTCCCGGTCGAGGTGCGCGCGGCGGCGCCGGACGACCTGTGGCTGTCCACCGCGCACGGCCGCGACACCGGCTACGTGGCGATCCACCGGTACTACAAAGAGGACCCCGGCCTGTACTTCACCTACGCCGAGCAGATCTTCCGGGCGCACGGCGGGCGGCCGCACTGGGGCAAGATGCACACCCAGCACGCGGAGAGCCTGGCTGCCTCGTACCCCCGCTTCGCCGACTTCCGGGCCGTCCGCGACAAGCTCGACCCCCAGCGGGTCTTCGCCAACGACTACCTGGACCGGGTGCTGGGAGCCTGACGGCTCCCGTCACCCCTCCGGGGGTCAACCCTCGGGGTTCTCGCGCTTGCGGAGTTCGTCCTCGCGGCGGCGCAGGTCCATCTCCCACTTGCTGAGCAGCTCGCGGTCGGCGTCGGCGGTCTGCTTCTGCTCCTTGGCCAGGCGGCGCAGGAACTCCGGGTCGTCGTCGGGCGCCACCTGGCGCGGCCGCTCCGCCTCGGGGAAGCCCGCACCGGGCCGCCACACGCCCGGCCGGGGCCGCTGCTCGCGCCCGGCGACGAACCAGGCGATCGCGCCGATGGGCGAGAACAGCAGGATGATGACGATCCAGATGCCGCGCGACAGGGCCCTGATCTGGCCCTCCTCGGCGGACAGGCAGCTGATCAGCGCCGCCACCGTCAGCGCGATCTCGGCGAGGAAGATGAAGAGCCAAATACGCGTCACGGCGTAGAGATTAGAGCCTCACGCGAGGATGAGCAGTACCCCGAGCAGACCCAATCCGACACACGACAGCGCGACCGCGGTGAGCGCCCGGCCGACCCCGCCCGGGTCCGCCACCTCCATCGCCCGGATGCGCCGCTGCGCCACCCAGAGCATCGCCAGCCAGACCAGCGCGGTCAGTGACAGGCCCACCGCGCCCGCGACGTCCAGCCCTCGCAGCGCGCTCAGCCGTACCAGCAGGAGCGCGCACACCGTTGCCGCAAGAACCGTTCGCCGCCACGCCAGCCGCGTGCGTTCGGCCTGGGCGCCGGGGTCGCCCGGTGCGGCGCTCACGCGGCGTTCCCGGGTCGGCCGGCGCCCCGGTGTCGCTCGTCATCCACGTGCTGCCGGGGGCGCGGGCCAGACCGCCCGAGGCCGCTCATCCGCGCTTGAAGACGACGTCGATCAGCACCTCGGCCAGCAGCGCCAGCGAACCCAGCGCCACCAGGACGGCCAGGACCGCCGGGAAGCGCGAGGGCGGCAGCGGCCGGCCGGTGCGCATCGCCACCTCGCAGCGGATCCAGTGGTCGATCGCGCGCAGGGCGCAGCCCGCGCCGATGACGATCATCGCGACGCCGAGCACCTTCGTCATGTGCGGCACGGCCAGCGGGGGCAGGAACTGGGCCACGGCCAGGCCGCCGCCGATCAGGGCCAGCCCGGTACGGATCCAGGCCAGGAAGGTCCGCTCGTTGGCGAGGGAGAAGCGATAATCGGGTGTGGTACCCACTTCGCGTACTTCGCGCGGATCAAACCAGTTGCGTACCCTAGCCAGCACCTTCCTAGTATCGCGGGCGATGACTCCACAACTTGACCCAGACGCCCTGCTCGTGGCGTACGACGCGCAGCTGCGCGCCCACGTGCCCCCCATCCTGCCCGCCGGAGTGACCGTCGAGCACGACGGTCCGCTGCTCCGCATGGTCGGCTTCGACCACGGCGGCTTCGTGACCTACCGCGACGTGTCCGGCCTCGGCAGCGCCGAGCTCGACGCGCTCATCGCCCGCCAGCGCGACTACTTCGCCGCCCGCGGCGAGCGGTTCGAATGGAAGCTGCACGGCCACGACCTGCCCGCCGACCTGCCCGAACGGCTCATCGCGGCCGGGTTCGAGCCGGAGGAGCCGGAGACCGTGGTGATCGGCCCGGCCGAGCCGCTGGCCCGGACGCCGGTCCTGCCCGAGGGCGTGACCCTGCGCGAGGTGACCTCCCGCGCCGACATCGACCGCATCGCGGCGATGGAGGAGGCGGTCTGGAACGAGGACCGGCAGTGGCTGGCCGACGGCCTGGAGAAGGAGCTCGCCGCCGACCCGGACTCGCTGACCGTGCTGGTGGCCGAGGCGGACGGCGAGGTCGTCAGCGCGGGCTGGATCCGGTACGTGCCCGGCACGGAGTTCGCGGGCCTGTGGGGCGGTTCGACGCTGGCGCAGTGGCGCGGCCGCGGCATCTACAAGGCGCTGGTGGCGTACCGCGCCCAGTGCGCGATCGCCCGCGGCTACACCTACCTCCAGGTGGACGCGTCCTCCGACAGCCGTCCCATCCTGAACCGCCTGGGCCTGCTCTCCGTAACCACCACCACCCCCTACGTCTGGTCACCCCGGTAGGCAGGGTGCAGTTTCGGGGAAAGTGCCGGAATCCTGGACTGGATTCGTGCACTTTCCCCGAAACCGCAACTCACCGCGCACGCGCGGGCAGGTCCCAGAGGGCGCGGATCGTGTCGCGGACGCAGTCGTCGCGCAGGTGGCCGCACGTGCAGAGATGGTCGTCGGGAGCTGGTCGGCGGTGGTGCTCTGCGGCGGCGGTCGGGGTGGCGTCGCACGCGTCGGCGGGTACGTTGCCCGATAGAGGTGTGGTCTGTAGGGCCATGTCTGACACCTCCTGCTCACCCCGACTGTACGGGATTGTCGGTATGGCAGGGTGAAGTCGGTCACTATAGGTGAGCGTTTGCTGGGTCCACGGGGTGGAAATCACTAACTTACTCACTGGTAACCTTGTCTGGCCCGCAAAAATGTCACAGCCGGTCGAGCTTGACCGTCGGCTCTGGAGCAGACAGGCTGCGGCGAGGGCATGAACGTCCGTTCAACTCAGGAGGGTCGTCAGAGCGCGATGAAGATCGTCGTACTTGTGAAGCAGGTGCCGGACTCCGGCGCCGAGCGCAACCTGCGCGCGGACGACAACAGCGTCGACCGCGCCTCGGCCAACAACGTCATCAACGAGATGGACGAGTACGCCATCGAGGAGGCGCTGCGGCTGCAGGAGGCGCACGGCGGCGAGGTGACCGTGCTGACCATGGGTCCGGACCGGGCCACCGAGTCCATCCGCAAGGCGCTGTCCATGGGCCCCGACGGTGCCGTACACGTGCTCGACGACGCCCTGCCGGGCACCGACTACCTCGGCACCAGCCGGGTGCTGGCCGCCGCGATCGGCACCCTCTCGCCCGACCTGGTCATCTGCGGCGCGGAGGCGACCGACGCGCGCGGCCAGGTCATGGCGCACATGCTCGCCGAGCGGCTGGGCTTCGCCGCGCTGACCGGCGCGCGCAAGCTGACCGTCGAGGGCGCGCAGCTGACCGTCGAGCGCCAGACCGAGGAGGGGTACGAGGTGGTCACCGCCGCCACCCCCGCCGTGGTCAGCGTGTGGGACACCATCAACGAGCCGCGCTACCCCTCGTTCAAGGGGATCATGGCGGCCAAGAAGAAGCCGGTCGACACCAAGTCGCTGGCCGACCTCGGCGTCTCCGCCGACCAGGTGGGCTGGGGCGGCTCGGCCACCACCGTGCTGTCGCACAGCAAGCGCCCGGCCCGCAGCGCCGGTGTCAAGGTCACCGACAGCGGTGAGGGCGGCGTCGCGCTGGTCGATTACCTGTCGTCCGAGAAGTTCGTCTGAGAGGCGTGCCCGACATGGCTGAGGTACTGGTAGTCGTCGAGTCCGCCGCTGGGGCGGTCAAGAAGGTCACGCTGGAGATGCTGACCCTGGCGCGCTCGCTGGGCGAGCCCGCCGCGGTGGTGCTGGGCGCCCCCGGCACGGCCGCCGCGCTGGCCGACAAGCTCGGCGAGTACGGCGCGACGAAGATCTACGCCGCGGAGAGCGAGGAGATCGACGGGCACCTGGTGGCCCCGAAGGCCACCGCGCTGGCGCAGCTGGTGCAGCGGGCCACCCCGGCCGCCGTGCTGATCGGCTCCACCCAGGAGGGCAAGGAGATCGCCGGCCGGCTCGCGGTCAAGCTCGACAACGGCCTGCTCACCGACGTGGTGGAGCTGACCGCCGACGGCACCGCGACCCAGGTGGTGTTCGCCGGGTCGACCATCGTGAAGTCCAAGGTGACGCGCGGGCTGCCGCTGGTCACCGTACGCCCGAACTCGCTGACGCCGACCCCGGCGGCCGCGACCCCGGCCGTCGAGGCGGTCGAGGTCACGCTGTCCGATGCGGACAAGCTGGCCAGCGTGGTCAAGCGCGTCGCCGAGGCCAAGGGCGCGCGCCCCGAGCTTACCGAGGCGTCGATCGTGGTCTCCGGCGGGCGCGGTGTCGCCTCGGCGGAGAACTTCAAGATCATTGAGGAGCTGGCCGACCTGCTCGGCGCGGCCGTCGGCGCCTCCCGCGCCGCCACCGACTCCGGCTTCTACCCGCACGCGTTCCAGGTCGGGCAGACCGGCAAGACGGTGTCGCCGCAGCTCTACGTCGCGGTCGGCATCTCCGGCGCCATCCAGCACCGGGCCGGCATGCAGACCTCGAAGACCATCGTCGCGGTCAACAAGGACACCGAGGCGCCCATCTTCGAGCTGGCCGACTTCGGCGTCGTGGGCGACCTGAACCAGGTCGTGCCGCAGGCGTCGGAGGAGATCCGCAAGCGTCGCTGAACGTGACCCCGCTCCGGGCCCGGCCGCCGCACCTCGGCGACCGGGCCCGCGCTCGTCCCACCCCGCGACGGAGCACACTCCAGGAGTACGCCCGCCGCCCGGTACGGCTAGGCTTGGCGGCGAGATGGCCTACCTTGATCATGCAGCCACGACGCCGATGCTGCCCGAGGCGCTCGACGCCTATGTAGCCACGGCACGCGAGGTCGGCAACGCGTCGTCGTTGCACGGCCCTGGTCGCCATGCCCGCCGCCGGGTGGAGGAGTCGCGCGAGCGCATCGCCGCCATGCTGGGCGCCCGGCCGTCCGAAGTGATCTTCACCAGTGGCGGCACCGAGAGCGACAACCTCGCCGTCAAGGGGATGTACTGGGCCCGCCGCGACGGCGGCCGCAACCGCGTGCTGGCCGGCGCCGTCGAGCACCACGCCGTGCTCGACACCGTGCAGTGGCTGGCCGACCACGAGGGCGCCGAGGTCGTCTGGCTTCCGGTCGACGCCACGGGCCGGGTCCGGCCCGAGGCTGCCGCCGCGGCGCTGGACGACGCGGTCGCACTGGTCACCGTGATGTGGGCCAACAACGAGGTCGGCACCGTGCAGCCCGTCGCGGAGCTGGCCGCACTCGCCGCCGCGCGCGGGGTGCCGCTGCACACCGACGCGATCCAGGCCGTCGGGCACGTACCCGTCGACTTCGCCGCCAGCGGCGCCGCCTCGCTCACCGTCACCGGCCACAAGCTCGGCGGGCCGCAGGGCGTCGGCGCGCTGCTGCTCGGCCGCGACGTGCCGTGCACGCCGCTGATGCACGGCGGCGGGCAGGAGCGCGACGTACGCTCCGGCACCCTCGACGTGCCCGCGATCGTGTCGTTCGCGGTCGCGGTCGAGCACGCCGTCAAAGGCCAGGAGCAGGAGGCGCACCGGCTCTCGGCGCTGCGCGACGAGCTGGTGGAGCGGGTGCTGGCGGTCGTGCCCGACGCGGTGCTCAACGGCCCGCGCCCCGGCGACCCCGACGCCCCGGCCCGGCTGCCCGGCAACGCCCACTTCGGCTTCCCCGGCTGCGAGGGCGACGCCCTGCTGCTGCTGCTCGACGCCCAGGACATCGCGGTCTCCACCGGCTCGGCCTGCTCGGCCGGCGTGGCCCAGCCGTCCCACGTGCTGCTGGCCATGGGCGCCGACCCTCTGGCGGCCCGCTCCTCGCTGCGCTTCACCCTCGGCCACACCAGCACCGGCGCCGACATCGACCAGCTCATCGCCGCCCTCCCCGCCGCCGTCGACCGCGCCCGCCGAGCCGCCCCCTCCCGCTGACCCACCCCCGCCCGGCCCGCCCACCCCGACCCGGGCCCGCATGCGCCGCGCCGCGTTGATCATGAACTTTATGGACGTGCTCGACGGCGTGTCATGCCCCTAGCGCCGTGATCGATTACGGGTCCGTGCGCCTGGCGGCGAGGGGTCGTGCAGTTTCAGGGAAAGTGCACGAAAGCGCGCCATGATTCCTGCACTTTCCCTGAAACTGCACGATCACCCGAGGGGTGCCGCTGCCAGGAGAGAGTCGATCACGGTGGCAGGGTGGGGACACGCCGCCGAGCACGTCCATAAGTTCATGATCAACCGAAAAGGGGTTCGGGTGGGCGGGTAGGCTGTGCGGCGTGCGGGTGTTGGCGGCTATGTCGGGTGGGGTGGATTCGGCGGTGGCGGCTGCCCGGGCGGTGGCGGCCGGCTATGACGTGACCGGGGTGCACCTGGCGCTGTCGAAGAACGCCGCGACGCACCGGACGGGCGCGCGCGGCTGCTGCACGCTGGAGGATTCCCGCGACGCGCGCCGTGCGGCCGACGTGATCGGCATTCCGTTCTACGTGTGGGACATGGCCGAGCGGTTCCACGAGGACGTGGTCGAGGACTTCGTCGCGGAGTACGCGGCGGGCCGTACGCCCAATCCGTGCCTGCGCTGCAACGAGAAGATCAAGTTTGCGGCGGTGCTGGACCGGGCGCTGGCCCTGGGGTTCGACGCGGTGGTCACCGGGCACCACGCCCGGCTGGGCGGCGACGGGCTGCTGCGCCGCAGCGTCGACCTGGCCAAGGACCAGTCGTACGTGCTGGCGGTGCTCAACCGGGAGCAGCTCGACCACTCGATCTTCCCGTTGGGCGACTCGACCAAGGAGCAGGTCCGGGCCGAGGCGCACGCGCGCGGGCTGGCCGTGGCGGACAAGCCGGACTCGCACGACATCTGCTTCATCGCCGACGGCGACACCCAGGGCTTCCTGCGCAAGCACCTGGGCAGCGAGCCGGGCGACATCGTGGACGCGGGCAGCGGCGAGGTGCTGGGGCGCCACGACGGGGCTTACGCGTACACGGTCGGGCAGCGCAAGGGGCTGGCCCTGGGCCGTCCCGCCGCCGACGGCAAGCCACGCTACGTGCTGTCGATCACCCCGGTCACCAACACCGTCACCGTCGGGCCGGCTGAGGCGCTGGAGGTGTCGCAGGTGGACGGCGCGCGTACGGTCTGGACCGCCGGGCAGGTACCGGTCGGGCCGATCGAGTGCGAGGTGCAGCTGCGGGCGCACGGGCGCCCCGCTCCGGCGGTGGTGGAGGTCGACGGCGGCGCGATGAGCGTGCGGCTGCGGCGCCCCGAGCGCGGCATCGCGGCCGGTCAGGCCGTGGTGGCGTACCGGCCGGACGCGGGCGGGGACATCGTGCTCGGCAGCGCGACCATCACCGGCGCGGCGTGATGACCGAGGCCGGCAAGCCGTTGTGGCCCGCGGGATCGGCCACGGGGATCGGTTCGCTGCCCGGCACCGACATCGCCGAGGCGGTGAAGTTCACCCTCGGTGAGCTGCCGGAGCTGCCGTACCTGCCGGAGCTGCCCGGGCGGGGTCCCGGAGCCGACATGATCGGGCGCGGCGCCGCGTTCCTGGTGGGCCTGCCGATCGAGCTCTACACCGGCCGGTGGCGGGTCGCGGCGAGCGCCGGCCGGGAGCTGCGCCGGGCGTACGACTTCCTGGACCGCGACCTCGACCAGCTCACCGAGCAGGCGGACGGGTACACCGGGGCGTTGAAGATCCAGGCGGTCGGGCCGTGGACGCTGGCGTCGAACATCGAGCTGCCGCTCGGCGAGGCGATGCTGTCCGACCACGGCGCGGCTCGCGACCTGGCGGAGTCGCTGGCCGAAGGGCTGAAGTCGCACGTCGCCGACGTCCGGCGCCGCGTGCCCGGGGCCACGGTGCTGCTCCAGCTCGACGAGCCGTCGCTGCCCGCCGCGATGGCGGGTCGGGTGCGGACCGCGAGCACGCTGCACACGTACCGGTCGGTGCCGCGTTCGGTGATCCGGGAGACGCTCGCGTCGGTGATCTCGACGGTCGGCGCGCCGGTGATCGTGCACTGCTGCGCCCCGGAGGCGCCGCTGGACCTGCTGCGCGAGGCGGGTGCCGCCGCCCTCGCCCTCGACCTGGACCTGCTCGGCACGGACCGCTCGAAGCTGGACTCGCTGGGCGAGGCGATCGACGCCGGACTGGGCCTGTTCGCGGGCGTCGCCCGCACCACCGCCCCGGCGGGCGGGCGCCGTCCCGACGCCGCCGCGCTGGCCGACCGGCTGCGGCGGCTGTGGCGTGACCTGGGGTTCGCCGAGGAGCAGCTCGCCTCCCGGGTCGTGGTCACCCCGACCTGCGGCCTGGCCGGGGCCACCCCCGCCTACGCCCAGTCCCTCCTCAAGGCCTGCCACGAAGCGTCCCGCCGCCTGACCGAGCAGTGACCCGACGCGTCGGGGCGCCATTCGTGCGTGCAGTTTCCGGGAAAGTGCACGAATCCTGGCCCGATTTCCTGCACTTTCCCCGAAACTGCGGCCACGCGAGCGCGCCGCTGGCGGCGGCGGCGCGGTGGTCACGTCAAGGGGCTCCGCGCAGCAGGGTGAGCAGGCGGGTCAGCGTCTCGGGATCTCCGTGCAGGTGTGCTGAGCCGCGTTCGGCCGCCTCGGCCGGGGTCAGCTCGGCGGTGACCAGCTGCTGGAAGGTGTCCAGATCGGTCTCCACCCGGATGTCGGCGGTGGGCGCGGGTCCGGAGCGTACGCGCAGGCTGGTGCCTTCGGCGCGGAGGTGGAAGAGCTGGTCGCCGACGTGGAACTGGGCGGTGGCGGGTGCGCCGACCGGCCCGGCGGGGCGGGTTTCGGCGCGGTAGAGCGCGATGAGGTCGGCGCGGGCCGAGCCGGGGTCGAGGTCGGCGTCCGCCGGCAGGCTGCTGCCCCAGGCGGCGAGCTGGATCAGGATCGGGCGCAGGCCTTCGCCGACGGGCGTCAGCTCGTACGCCCGCAGCTCGGCCGCGCCCGGCAGCGGCCGCCGGACGACCACTGCGGCCTGCTCCAGCGCCTGCAGGCGCTCCGCGAGCCGGTTGGTGCCCATCGCGGGCAGCACGGCGAGCAGTTCCTTGAATCGCTTCGGGCCGAGCAGCAGTTCGCGCACGATGAGGAGAGTCCACCGCTCGCCGAGCAGGTCGAGCGAGCGCGCGACCGGGCAGAGCTGCCCGTAGAGACGCTTCGCCATGGGTCGACCCTACCCGTCGTGTGGTAGCCGCTATATGACTCGTATCTCAGCGGGGAAGCTATACGTTATGTATACCGTTGCCCCGGGCGTAAGGGACGCACCCAGGAGGCAGACATGAGGATCGAAGGCGCGACGGCACTGGTGACCGGAGCCAACCGCGGGCTCGGCAAGGCGTTCGTCGAGGAGCTGCTCGCGCGCGGCGCGGCGAAGGTGTACGCCACCGCCCGCGACGTCAGCACCATCACCGACCCGCGGGTGACCCCGCTGGAGCTGGACATCACCGAGCCCGCGTCGGTCGCCGCGGCCGCCCGCGCCGCCGCCGACGCGGACCTGGTCGTGAACAACGCGGGCATCGCCACCGGCGCCAGCGTGCTCGGCGATGAGAACGACCTGCGGCGCGAACTGGAGACCAACTTCTTCGGTCCGGTACGGGTGACCCGCGCCTTCGCCCCCGTCCTCGCCGCCAACGGCGGCGGTGCGGTGGTCAACGTGCTGTCCGTGCTGTCCTGGTTGTCGCTGCCGTCGACCGGCGGCTACTCCGCCGCCAAGGCCGCCGCGTGGGCCGCCACCAACGCGCAGCGCGTCGAGCTGGCCGGGCAGGGAACGCACGTGGTCGGGGTGCATGTCGGCTATCTCGACACCGAGATGGCCGCCCACGTCGACGGCCCGAAGACCTCCCCGGACAGGCTGGCCGCACAGGTGCTCGACGCCGTCGAGGCGGGCGAGCCGGAGGTGCTGGGCGACGACCTCAGCCGCCAGGTCAAGGCCGGACTCGCCGGCGACCTGCGCGACCTGTACGCCGGCCGGGGCTGACCGGGGTCTGGACGACCGCCTCGCTCGCGCACCGGAGCGGGGCGGTCCGGTGGGCTGGGCGCGGTGGCGGATCAGTGGAAGGATGCCCGCGTGGGACAGGTGCGAGCGGCGAGCGGGTCATTGTTCGGATTGGCGTACGGGGACGCGCTGGGCAAGCCCACCGAGTTCCGCACGTACCCCCAGATCGTGCGGGACCACGGCCCCGGCGGCCCGACCCGGCTGCCCGACCCGGCCCTGGTCACCGACGACACGCAGATGGCCCTGGCGGTGGCCTGGGCGCTGCACGACGCGGCCGAGCCCAGCCCCGAGGAACTGGAGCCGCTGCTGCGCGCGCGCTTCCTGACCTGGGCCGAGAGCCCGGACAACAACCGCGCGCCCGGCATGACCTGCCTCACCGCCTGCGCGAACCTGTCCGAGGGCGGTCCGTGGCAGCGGGCGACCGTGGCCGGATCCAAGGGCTGCGGGGCGAACATGCGGGTGACCCCGGTCGGCCTGATCGCGTCGTACGACCTGGACACGCTCGGCGGGGTCGCCCAGCTGCAGGCCGGGCTGACGCACGGCCATCCGACCGGCCTGGCCGCCGCCGAGCTGACCGCGCTGGCCGTGCGCCTGCTGCGCGACGGCACGCCGCTGGCCGACGTGCCGGAGGCGCTGCGCGACCACTGCGCCGACCAGCGCACCGAGTACCGGTGGGACTGGCTGGGCGACCTGTGGGAGCGGCCCGGGGCGACCACCCCGGAGGACTTCGCGGCGCGCGGCTGGGACGAGTGCGCGGCGGCGCTGGACACGCTGATCCGGCACGCGGGGCGCCGCGACGACGGCGGCGACGTGTCCGCGCTCACCGGCGAGGGCTGGGTGGCCGAGGAGGCCCTGGCCACCGCGCTGCTGGCGGCGCTGCGGCACCCCGACGACCCGGTGGCGGCGCTGGGCCGGGCCGCGGCCACCAATGGCGACTCGGACTCGATCGCATGCCTGGCCGGGGCGTTCCTGGGCGCGGCCGGGGGCATGTCGATCTGGCCCGCGGCCTGGGCCGAGCGCATCGAGTACGCCGACCAGCTCGACCTGCTCGGCACCGCCTGGGACTGAGGACCGGGGCATCCGGGCCGGTGGGCGGGCCTACCGGTGATCCTGTCGGGGTGGGCGGTTACCGTGCTCGGGTGACCAGTGAGGTGACCGACCAGGTGAAGACGCGCTACGCCGAGCTCGTGGCGCAGATCAACGACGCGCAGCACCGCTACTACGTCGACGACGCGCCGACGCTGTCGGACGCGGCCTACGACAAGCTCATGCACGAGCTGGAGGCGCTCGAGGCGGAGCTGCCGGAGCTGGTGTCGCAGGACTCGCCGACGCAGCGGGTCGGGGCCGGTCAGTGGCTGGGCTTCCCCAGCGTCGACCACGCCGAGCGGATGCTCAGCCTCGACAACGCGTTCAACGACGAGCAGCTCGCGGCCTGGGCGACCCGGGCCGAGCGCGACGCCGGGGTGCCCGTCCGCTACCTGTGCGAGCTGAAGATCGACGGTCTGGCGGTCAACCTCACGTACGAGAAGGGGCGGCTGACCCGCGGCGCCACCCGGGGCGACGGGCGCACCGGCGAGGACGTCACGCCCAACGTGCGCCGGATCAAGGGCATCCCGCACCAGCTCGCCGGGGACAACCCGCCGGACCTGGTGGAGGTCCGGGGCGAGATCTACTTTCCGGCCGAGGCGTTCAAGGCGCTCAACGAGGCGCAGCTCGAAGCCGGTGACCGGACGTACGTCAACCCGCGCAACGCGGCCTCCGGCTCGCTGCGGCAGAAGGACGCGGCGGTCACCGGCCGCCGGGCGCTCAAGCTGATCGTGCACGGCATCGGCGCGCGCACCGGCTTCGAGCCCGGCCACCAGTCGGACGCCTACGAGCAGCTCAAGGCGTGGGGCCTGCCGACCAGCGAGCGCTGGAAGGTGGTCGACTCGCTGGACGAGGTGCGCGAGTTCATCGCGTTCTACGCCGAGCACCGGCATGACCTGGAGCATGACATCGACGGCGTGGTCGTCAAGATCGACGACACCGCGGTGCAGGAGAAGCTGGGTGCGACCAGCCGCGCGCCGCGCTGGGCCATCGCGTACAAGTACCCGCCGGAGGAGGTGAACACCAAGCTCCTGGCGATCGAGGTGAACGTGGGCCGCACCGGCCGCGTCACGCCGTACGCGGTGCTCGAGCCGGTCTACGTCGGCGGCGTCACCGTCGCCAGCGCCACCCTGCACAACCAGCAGGAGGTCGTGCGCAAGGGCGTGCTCATCGGCGACACGGTGGTGATCCGGCGCGCGGGTGACGTGATCCCCGAGGTGCTGGGCCCGGTCGAGGCGCTGCGCGACGGCACCCAGACCGTGTGGACCATGCCCGAGGCCTGCCCGTCCTGCGGCACCAAGCTGGCCCCGAGCAAGGAGGCCGACGTCGACCTGCGCTGCCCGAACACCCGCTCCTGCAAGGCGCAGCTGGTCGAGCGGATCAAGTACGTCGGCAGCCGGGACGGCTTCGACATCGAGGGCATGGGCGAGAAGGTCGCCCGGGCGCTGGTCTTCGACGAGATCCTCGCCGACGAGGGCGAGCTGTTCAGCCTGGACGAGAAGAAGCTGGCCGGGTCCCCGTTCTTCCTCAAGAAGAACGGCGAGCTGTCCAGCAACGCGGGCAAGCTGCTCAACAACCTCGCCGAGGCCCGGGCCAAGGACCTGTTCCGGGTGCTGACCTCGCTGTCCATCCGGCACGTCGGCCCGACCGCCGCGCGGGCGCTGGCCAACCACTTCAACTCCGTCCCGGCGATCGCGGGGGCGTCGCTGGAACAGATGTCGGTGGTCGAGGACGTCGGCGGGACCATCGCCGAGGCGGTGCGCGAGTGGTTCGCGGTGGACTGGCACCGCGAGGTCGTCGACAAGTGGGCTGCCGCCGGGGTGCGGATGGAGCAGGAGCCGGTCGCCGACACCGGGCCCAAGCCGCTGGACGGCATGAGCGTCGTGGTCACCGGGACGCTGCAGAACTACAGCCGCGACACGGCCTCGGACGCGCTGGTGGCGATCGGGGCGAAGGTCGCCGGGTCGGTGTCGAAGAAGACCAGCTTCGTGGTGGTGGGCGAGGACGCGGGCTCCAAGCTGGACAAGGCGCTGGCGCTGGGCGTGCCGACCCTGGACGAGGCGGGCTTCGAGGTGCTGCTCACGCAGGGTGCGGAGGCGGCTCGCGCCTATGCGGAGGCCTCCCGCGAAAACGCCTAGACGGATGATCTAGGGTCATCCGCGATGACCCTTTCACCCCCGATCGACTGGTACGTCGACATCCTGGGCACCGGCTGCGTCGCCGGCCGGGCTCGCCGCGGCGCTGGCGCCCGGCGCCGTGCACCTGGACCAGTGGGCCGCCCTGCGCCCGGGGCTGTCCGGAACCTCTGACCACGGGGAGAAACACATGAGCGACCTGGAGATCCGTGCGCTGCGCGCCGGCGAGACGGACCTTTTCCTTTCCTATCCGCACGAGCCGGTGCCCGGCGTCGGGGTGGAGTCCCGCCGGTCGTACGCGGAGCTGGCCGAAGAGGGCCAGTACCGTCCCGAGTGGACCTGGGTGGCGCTGCGCGACGGCGCGGTGGTGGCCCGGTGCGCCTTCTGGGGCGTGCCCGAGGGGGCGCACCCGTACAGCCTCGACTGGCTGGAGCCCGGCCAGGAGCCGGACCGGATCGAGATCGCGGCCCGGCTGCTGCGCGCGGCCCTGGCCGAGCTGACCACTCCCGAGGGCGGCCGCCCGGAGTACCACCTGTTCCTGCCGCCGGGCTGGCGTGAGGACGCGGTGACGGCGCGGGCGGCCCACGACCGGCTGGAGGCGGCGGCGCTGGCCGGGTATGAGCCGTTCATCGAGCGGTTCAACTACACCTGGGCCGTGGACGGCGATCCGGCGCCGGCGCGCTCGGGCCGGCTGGTGTTCGAGCCGGTCGACGACGTCGAGGCGACCGAGATCTGCCTGGCGGCGATCGACGGCACCCTGGACGGGTACACCAACCGGGATGTGGCCCGGCACGGCTCGGCGGAGGCGGCCCGGGTGATGATGGCGGACCTGGCCGAGTTCCCGTCGCCGCGGGAGTGGTGGCGGGTGGCGCGTACGCCCGAGGGTGCGCGGGTGGGCCTGATCGTGCCGGCCCGCAACCACTCGCGGGCGGTGGTCGGCTACATCGCCGTGGTGCCCGAGCAGCGGGGCCGGGGGTACGTGGACGATCTGCTGGCCGAGACGACGGCGCTGCTGGTCGAGCACGGCGCGGACCAGGTCGGCGCCGACACGGACCTGGGCAACCGGCCGATGGCGGCCGCGTTCGCGCGGGCGGGCTACCGCAACACCGCCATCCGGGTGGTGCTCCAGTAGGTCGCGAACCAGTTCACATTTACGCAATGTCGCAGGGAATCGACGCAGGGTAAGCGCCGAATGGGTCAAACAATCGCATCTTCGTCACACGCGAACGCGGAGCGTGGTTCAGGGCGTTTTCGGGCTTAGAGTGAAGTGACCCGGCGCGCCCGACGGTGCGGCGGTTCGGCGCAGATCCCGTCGGGAGGGTGTCCATGGCGGCCACGCCCCTTGCGCAGCAGACGCACCGCAACCGCATCCCGGCGGAGCGGCGGCGGACCTTCGGCCTGTACGTGCTGGCGGTGACCGGCGCCGCCGGGGCCCTGGCCCTGCGGGACCTGGCCGCCGTGCCCGACGTGGTGCGGCACGCGACGTTCGGCTTCTGGCTGATGGCGGCGCTGGCGCTGGCCGGTGACGCCCTGCCGGTGACGCTGCCGGGCCGGTGGAACACCTCGGCGATCTACCCGTCGATCTGCTTCACCTTCGCCATCATGATCGACTACGGGCTGGCCGCGGCGGTGCTGGTGCAGAGCCTCGCCGTCGCGGTCGCCTCGCTGCGGCTGCGCCACGCGCTGTGGCGCGCCGTGTTCAACCTCGGGCAGTACGCCCTGGCCTTCGGCATCGCGTTCGGCGTGCTGCACCTGCTGGGCGGGGTCGTCGGCGACGTCGGCCTGTCCGCCGCCGTCGGCGCCGCCGTCGCCTGGTTCGTCTCCAAGTACCTGACCACGGCGGTGGCGCTGTGGCTGCGCGACGGCGGCGCGCTGCTGCCGATCATCATGGGGCCGCTGGGCAACGAGGCGCTGAGCACCGGCGCGCTGCTCATGCTCGGCCCGGTCATCGCCTTCCTGGCCCGGCACCAGCCGGAACTCGTGCTCGCGCTGATCCTCCCGCTGCTCGCGGTGCGCCGCCTGTCGATCATCACGGCCGAGCAGCGGCACCTGGCCAACCTGGACACCCTGACCGGCCTGGCCAACCGCAAGGCGCTGATGGCCGAGGTCGCCGCGGCGGTGGCCGGGCACGCCCAGCGCTCGGTGCAGGGCGACCCGCGCAGCCGGTTCGGCCTGCTGCTGCTGGACGTCGACCGGTTCAAGCACGTCAACGACGCGCTCGGGCACGAGGTCGGCGACCGGCTGCTCATCGCGGTCGGCGACCGGCTCGCCGAGGCCGCCCGCGAGGGCGACCTGGTGGCCCGGCTGGGCGGGGACGAGTTCGCCCTGGTCGCCAAGCGGCTCACCGGTGCCGACGAAGCCCGCGAGCTGGCCGAACGGGTCGAGGCTGCGCTGTCGGCGCCGGTGGTGCTCGACGGCCTGCCGCTCGACGTCGGCGGCTCGATCGGCATCGCGCTCTACCCCGAGCACGGCACCAACTTCGCCATCCTGATGCGCCACGCCGAGGTCGCCATGTACGCGGCCAAGAACGGCGGCGACGGCACCGCCGTGTACAGCCCCGACACCGACCACAACACCCCGCAGCGGCTCGCCCTGCTCGGCGACCTGCGCACCATGCTCGGCAAACCCGACCGGGGCGGCCTGCGGCTGTTCTACCAGCCGCAGGTGGAGATCGCGACCGGGGACGTGATCGGCGTGGAGGCGCTGCTGCGCTGGCAGCACCCGACGCGCGGCCCGGTCAGCCCGGACGAGCTGATCCGGGTGGCCGAGCCGAGCTCGGTGATGCGGCTGCTCACCCGCTGGGTGGTCGAGGAGGCGGTGATCCAGCTCGCCAAGTGGTCGGCGGCCGGGCTCCAGCTGCGGATGGCGGTCAACGTCAGCGTGCGCGACCTGCACACCAGCGCCATCGTGGACCAGATCGAAGAGCTGCTCAGCCGGTACGACGTACAGCCGGAGCAGTTGCAGTTGGAGATCACCGAGAGCGCGCTGATGGCCGACCCGCACCGGGTGCTGGCCACGCTGACCCGGCTGCAGCTGCTCGGGGTGGGCATCGCGCTGGACGACTTCGGCACCGGCTACTCGTCGCTGCAGCACCTGCGGCGGCTGCCGCTGTCGGAGGTGAAGATCGACCGGTCGTTCGTGCTGGCGATGGCCGACGACGGCGACGACCTGGTGATCGTACGGTCGATCATCGAGCTGGCCGGGGCGCTCGGGCTGCGCGTGGTGGCCGAGGGGGTCGAGGACGACCGGGCCTGGCGGCTGCTGCACGCCGCGGGCTGCGAGGTCGGCCAGGGCTGGTTCTTCGCCCGCCCGCTGCCCCCCGACGAGCTGGCCGACTGGCTGGCCCGCACCGCCATGCCCGCGCCCACCCGCCTGCCCGCACCCTCGGCCACCCGCACCTGGTCCCAGGTGTAGCGCAGGGCGCGTGCGGGGCGTGCGAGCCCGACAAATAGACTCGCTACGGGCGTGCGGGCTGTGCCGTCGCGCGCCCTGACCCGAGTCCACGCCACTTGTAGGGGGCAGTCATGGCCGCCATCTCCCGCGAGGAGGTCGCGCACCTCGCGCGCCTGTCGCGGCTCGCCGTCACCGATCAGGAGCTGGACCGCTTCGCGGGCCAGCTGGACGTGATCCTGCAGTCGGTGGCGCGGGTCGGCGAGGTCGCCGCGGATGACATTCCGCCCACCTCGCACTCGGTGCCGCTGGTGAACGTGCTGCGCGAGGACGTGATCGTGCCCGGCCTGACCCGGGACGAGGCCCTGTCCGGCGCGCCGGACTCAGCCGAGGACCGGTTCCGTGTCCCGCAGATCCTCGCGGATGAGGAGTGACCCCGATGAGTGACCTGATCAAGCTGTCCGCGGTGGCGCTGGGCGAGAAGCTGGCCGCGAAGGAGGTCTCCGCCGAGGAGGTCACCCGCGTCCACCTGGACCGCATCGGCGAGGTCGACGGGCGCGTGCACGCGTTCCTGCACGTCGACACCGAGGGCGCCCTGTCCGCCGCGCGTGAGATCGACAGCCGCCGGGCGGCGGGGGAGAAGCTGGGTCCGCTGGCCGGCGTCCCGATCGCGATCAAGGATGTCATCGCGACCAAGGGCGTGCCGACCACCTGCGCCTCGAAGATCCTCGAAGGCTGGCGCCCGCCGTACGACGCGACGATCATGACCCGGATCCGCGAGGCGGGCCTGGTCATGCTGGGCAAGACGAACATGGACGAGTTCGCCATGGGCTCGTCGACGGAGTACTCGGCCTACGGCCCGACCTACAACCCGTGGGACCTGTCCCGCATCCCCGGCGGCTCCGGCGGCGGCTCCGCCGCCGCGCTCGCGGCGTACGAGGCCCCGCTGGCCATCGGCACCGACACCGGCGGCTCGATCCGCCAGCCCGGCGCGGTCACCGGCACCGTCGGCGCGAAGCCGACCTACGGCGGCACCTCGCGCTACGGCCTGGTCGCGTTCTCGTCCTCGCTGGACACCCCCGGCCCGTGCGCGCGCACCGTGCTGGACGCGGCACTGCTGCACGAGGTCATCGCCGGGCACGACCCGCGCGACTCCACCTCCATCGCGCAGCCCGCGCCGGACGTGGTGGCCGCCGCGCGGCTGGGCGCCTCCGGCGACCTGACCGGGGTGCGGGTCGGCGTGGTCAAGGAGTTCGGCACCGACGGCGTCGAGCCGGGCGTCACCGCCGCCTTCCGCGACGCGGTGGAGACCCTGACCAAGCTGGGCGCCGAGGTCGTCGAGGTCTCCTGCCCCCACTTCCAGTACGCGCTGCCCGCGTACTACCTGATCGCGCCGAGTGAGTGCTCCTCGAACCTGGCCCGCTTCGACAGCGTGCGCTTCGGCCTGCGCGTCGGCGACGACGGCAACCGGTCGCTGGAGGAGGTCATGTCGCTGACCCGGGAGGCGGGCTTCGGCGACGAGGTCAAGCGCCGCATCATCATCGGCACGTACGCGCTGTCCAGCGGCTACTACGACGCCTACTACGGGCAGGCGCAGAAGGTGCGCACGCTGATCTCGCGCGACTTCACCTCGGCCTTCGAGCAGGTGGACGTGCTCGTGTCGGCGACCACCCCGTTCACGGCGTTCGAGCTGGGCGCGCGTACGTCCGACCCGTACCAGATGTACCTGGCGGATCTCTACACCATTCCGACGAACCTGTACGGGGGACCGGCGATCTCCGTGCCGATCGGCCTGTCCGAGGGCCTGCCGGTCGGACTGCAGGTCATGGCCCCGACGATGGCCGACGACCGGATGTACCGGATCGCCGCCGCGGTGGAGTCGGTGGTGGGGACCTTCACGCCGCCCGCCCTCTGAGGGCAGAATGATCGAGGCGCCCTCCACGCCGCTGGGGCAGTGTGGGGGGCGCCTTCCTGTCGCCCGCTACCTGGCGCCGGGCCGCAGGCGGGGGTAGAGCAGGCCGGCCAGGACCGCGCCGATCGCGCCCGAGGCGGCGTAGACCCACAGGCCTGACCAGTCGGCCTTGCCGCCCGCGAGGGTGAGCGTCAGCTCGGGGCCGATGGTGCGGGCCAGGTTGAGCGACGCGGTGGTCACCGCGGCGATGGCCAGCGTGCCGACCGCGTAGACGGCGCCGAGGCCGAACCCGGCCCGCTCGCTGTCGCCGAGGGCGAACATCGCGCAGGCCAGCACGAACACGGCCAGCGCCTCGGCCGCGATCGCGGCGACCAGGCCCTTGCCGGAGCTCGCCGCCTCGGCCAGCCGGTTGGCGCCCAGGCCCGCCTGCACGCCGCTGTCGCCGTACGCCAGCCACATGAGCAGGGCGCCGACGACGCCGCCGACGAGCTGCGCCACGATCATGGCGACCGCGCCGAGCCAGTCGGTGCTGCCGCGTACGGCCGAGGCCAGCGTCAGCCAGGGGTTGAAGTGGCCGCCGAAGATCCAGGCGGCGGCGGCCGCGGCGAGCATCAGCCCGATCGCCGCCGCGAGCAGTGAACCGCCGGTGACCAGGGCGCCTACGCCGAAGAACACCAGAACCGCGGTGCCGAGCAGCTCCGCGGTCAGACGGGACGGTGTTGCCGAACCCATCAGTGCACCTCCCTGTGCATCGATGAGGGGGAGAACGCGGTGGGCCGGATCGGCAGGCCGGGTAGGGGTGACCGGCCGGTCGCCCGCCGTGTTCACGGGGGTGAGCACAGGATGCGCGGCCGCCCGTCGGCGCACATACGTCGAATGAATGAATGCCCCCTCGATAGATCAGCTCATCTTGTGATCCACGTCACGCACGGGTGGTCGGGGCGGGTGCTCCGGGAGGCGACAACCCGGTGCGGGGGCCGACTCGCGGACTACTAGGCTGGTGCCTGTTATGTCCGGCGATACGTTCGCCCCGAGAGCCTGGAGCCGACGATGAGCACCAGCGTGCTGCCCACCTACGACGAGGTCATCTCGCGTTACGAGCCGGTCATCGGCCTGGAGACCCACGTCGAGCTGGGCACCGCCACCAAGATGTTCTGCGGCTGCCCGACCGTCTTCGGCGCCGAACCGAACACCCAGGTGTGCCCGGTCTGCCTCGGCCTGCCCGGCAGCCTGCCGGTCGCCAACAAGGCCGCGATCGAGGCGACCATCCGGATCGGGCTCGCGCTGAACTGCAGCATCGCCACCTGGTGCCGGTTCGCGCGGAAGAACTACTTCTACCCGGACATGCCGAAGAACTTCCAGATCAGCCAGTACGACGAGCCCCTGTGCACCGACGGCTACCTCGACGTCGAGGTCAACGGCGAGACCGTGCGCATCGGCATCGAGCGGGTGCACCTGGAGGAGGACACCGGCAAGACGCTGCACGTCGGCGGCGCCACCGGCCGCATCCACGGCGCCACCGAGTCGCTGGTCGACTACAACCGGGCTGGCATCCCGCTGGTCGAGATCGTCACCAAGCCGGTGCCCGGCATCGGCGCGATGGCCCCCGAGGTCGCCAAGGCGTACGTCGCCGAGCTGCGCGACGTCATCCGCACCCTCGGCGTCTCCGACGTGCGCATGGAGCAGGGCTCGATGCGCTGCGACGTGAACACCTCGCTGAACAGGCCGGGCGAGGAGTGGGGCACCCGCACCGAGACCAAGAACGTCAACTCGCTGCGCAGCGTCGAGCGCGCGGTGCGGTCGGAGATGCTGCGCCAGGCGTCGGTGCTCGACGCGGGCGGCACCATCACCCAGGAGACGCGGCACTTCCACGAGGACACCGGCGACACCACGTCCGGCCGGTCCAAGGAGACCGCGACCGACTACCGGTACTTCCCGGAGCCCGACCTGGCCCCGCTCGCGCCGGACCCGCAGTGGGTGGAGCGGCTCAAGGCGGCCCTGCCGGAGCTGCCCCGGGTGCACCGCGCCCGGCTGCGCACCGAGTGGAACCTGTCCGAGCTGGACATGCAGTCCATCCTCAACGCCGGTGCGGTCGAGCTGATCGAGCAGACCGTCGCCGCCGGGGCCAGCCCCGAGGCCGCCCGCAAGTGGTGGCTGGGCGAGCTGTCGCGCCGTGCCAACGCCGAGGGTGTCGAGTTGGAGTCGGTCGGCGCCACCCCGGCGCAGGTCGCGCAGCTGCAGACGCTGGTCGACGGCGGCAAGCTCACCGACAAGCTGGCCCGGCAGGTGCTGGAGGGCGTGCTCGCGGGCGAGGGCGACCCGGAGGCGATCATGGCGGCGCGCGGGCTGGAGGTCGTCTCCGACACCGGCGCGCTGACCGCGGCGATCGACGAGGCCATCGCGGCCCACCCGGACGTGGCCGAGAAGATCCGCGGCGGCAACCAGGCCGCGGCGGGCGTGCTCATCGGCGCCGTCATGAAGACCACCAAGGGCGCCGCCGACGCCAAGACGGTCCGCGAACTCGTCCTTGCCCGCCTGGCCGGCTGACCCGGTCTCCCGCCCCGCCTTTTATCGACGCTGGCCTATCCAGAAGACGGTTTCACGAGATCCGTCTTCTGGATAGGCCAGCGTCAATTTAAAGCGGATGGGTCAGCGGGGGGTGGGGGTGACGCCGGCGGCTGAGGGGGCGGCGGTGGCGTCGTCGATGACGTGGCGGGAGAGGGCCACCTCGGCCAGGCCGGCCCCGCCGACCGTGATGTCGTCGTACGCCATGAGCTTGTGGTCCTTGTCGTAGTAGAGGACCGACAGGGCCAGCGGGGTCGGCTTGTCGCCCTCGAGGCCGCGCAGCCCGGCGCCGCCGGTCGAACCCTCGACCATCAGCAGCGTCTCGCCGTCACCGAGCCGGGTCACCTCGCGTACGTGCCGGTGCCCGGCCAGCACCACGGGCGCGTACCCGGCCAGCGGCCCCGCCGACATCGGGTCGTGCACCATCGCGAGGTCGACCCGCTGGTCCGGCTGCTCGCCGATGGTGTTCGCGAGCGTGTCGCCGACCTCGATGATGCGCTCCAGCGTCTGCTTGGAGACCCCGGACCCGGTAGGCTCCTGCTCCTTGTCGGGGGTGAAGCGCGGGTCGCCGATGCCCGCGATGCGCAGCCCCGCGACGGTGACGACCTTGTCGTCGAGCACGATCGCGTTCGGCTGGCGGGCGACGGCGGCCTGCGTCACGGCCGAGTCGTGATTGCCGCGTACGAACACGTACGGCACCTTCAGCAACGAGATCGAGGCCACGAACGCCCGCTCCGGCTCGCTGCCCCAGTCGGTGATGTCGCCGGTGTCGACCACCACGTCGATGTGGAAGTTGTCCACCACGGTGCGGATCACCGACCAGGCCGCCGGGTTCAGGTGCAGGTCGGAGACGTGCAGCACGCGCAGCGTGCCGTCGTCGGGGGCGTACACCGGCAGGTTCTGCACCGTGGCGTAGAGCTTGCCGACGTTCTCGACCAGCTTCTGCAGCTGCGCGGCGTACTCGTCGTAGCGGTCGGCGATGCGCTGGGCGTCGCCGACCACCGACGGGGCGTTGGCCAGCAGGCCCTCGTACCGGGGCTCCTTGAGGGCGGCCGGGTTGAAGGTGCCGAACGCGGCGCCGAAGCTGCCCGCCATCACGGCCAGGGCCAGCCCGCCCGCCCAGGCGACCTGGCGCATGCGCCGGTAGATCAGCGCCGTGAGCAGCATCGCGCCCAGCACCGCCACCGCCGTGGCTCGCAGCAGCAGCCGGGTGACGCCCGCGCGGACGTCGTCCACGGCGGTCCGGCTGGCCACGGTGATCCCGGCCGGGTCCGTGATCAGGGCTTCGGTACGGGCCCGGTCCAGCGAGTCGAGCCGTACGTTGAGATGCGCCGGGCCGTCGTGGCTGTCCAGCCACAGCGAGCCCAGCGGCGGCAGGTCGACCTCGGTGTCGCCGTTCAGCGACGGGCTGACGGTGAGGGTGGACCGGAACGGGCCGACGTCCACACTGGTCGCCGCGAACAGGAACAGGCCCAGTGCCAGCCCGGACAGGGCCACGGCGAGCAGGCCCAGGCAGGCACCGATGCGGCGGACCGGGATGCGGCGCAGCCATGCTCGCCCCGGCCACGGTCGCGCGCTCATCGGACCATCATGCCCGCCGCTCACACCCCGCCGAGGGTTATGCGCAGAATCCGATCGTCGTGCGGCTCGGGGTCGCCCCGCCCGTCGTGGTTGCTGGTGAGCACCCACAGCGAGCCGTCCGGGGCCGGGTGGGCGTCGCGCAGCCGACCGGCCTCGCCGACCATCGCGGCGACCGGCTTGCCGTGCAGCCTGCCGTCCGGGCCGACGGGCAGCAGCCACAGCCGCTCACCCTTCAGGCACGCCGCGACCAGCGCGTCCCGGACGATGCCCGCGCCGGAGCAGGACGCCTCATCGGTGTGCCAGGCCACGACCGGGTCGGTGAAGCGCTTGTCCCCGGCGGCGCCCTCGACGGTCGGCCAGCCGTAGTTCTTCCCCGGCTCGATCCGGTTGACCTCGTCCCACGTGTTCTGGCCGAACTCGGTGGCCCACAGGTGGCCGCCGGAGTCCCAGGCGATGCCCTGCACGTTGCGGTGGCCGTACGACCAGATCAGCGTCCCGAACGGGTTGCCCGGCGCGGCCTCGCCGTCCGGCGTCATCCGCAGGATCTTGCCGCCGAGGCTGTCCAGGTTCTGCGAGTTGCCGCGCTCGGAGGCGTCGCCGGTGGTCGCGTACAGGTAGCCGTCCGGCCCGAACGCCAGCCGGCCGCCGTTGTGGATGCCCGAGATCGGGATGCCGGTGACGATCGGCTCCGGCCGCCCGCCGAGCTTCCAGCGCACGACCCGGTTGTCCTCCCGGGTCGTGTAGTACAGGAACACCGTCTGGTCCTGCGCGTACCGCGGCGACACGGCGATGCCGAGCAGGCCGCCCTCGCCGGTCGGGTCCGCCTCGGTGATCCGGCCCACCTCGGCGGGGGGCTTGCCGCCGCCCGGCTCGACCCGCAGCACCCGGCGCGAGTCGCGCTCGGTGACCAGCGCCGACCCGTCGGGCAGGAACGCCACCCCCCACGGCACCCGCAGGCCGGTCGCGACGGTGTCCACGGCGGACACCTGCGGGCCCGCCGCCGGGGCGGACGCCGAGGGCGCCGGCAGCGTCGGCGCCTGCGAGGCCACGATGTCCGGGGCGCGGTCCGTGCAGCCCGCCACCAGGGCGAGCGCGGCGGCGACGCCGAGCGCGAGCGGGGTGCGGTGCCAAGACATGAGATCGAGCCTACTGCGGCGACACGTGCTCAACTAATGCTCCGTTCCTCTCAACCTGCGCCGCGCGGACCGCGTGCAGAGGGTTGACGGAAGGAGGAGCCGTATGGCCGAGGACGAGTTCCGCGAGTTCGTCAGGTCGCGCTACGGCGAGCTGCTGCGGACCGCGTACCTGCTGACGGGGTCGCTGCACGCGGCCGAGGACCTGGTGCAGTCGGTGCTGCTCAAGGCGTACCAGCGGTGGAACCGGCTGGACGAGCCGATGCCGTACCTGCGCCGGGCCCTGGTGAACCAGCGCATCAGCGTGTGGCGGCGGATCGGCTCACGGGAACTGCTCACCGGCAGCCTGCCGGAGCGCGGGCGCCCCGACGGCGCGGGTGTGCACGCCGAGCGGGACGAGCTGCTGCGGGCGCTGGCGACGCTGCCGGTGCGGATGCGCGCGGTGCTGGTGCTGCGCTACTGGGAGGACCAGTCCGAAGTGGAGACCGCGCGGCTGCTCGGCTGCTCGGTCGGTTCGGTGAAGTCGCAGGCCAGCCGAGGGCTGGACCGGCTGCGGACGGTATTGGGGCACGACGGGGGCGCGGCGGCGCGGATGGTCGAGGTGACCGCATGACCGAGCAGCGGCTCAGGGAGTCGTTCGCGTGGCTGGCGGCGCCGGTGGTGCCCGCCGACGACCCGTACGGCCGGCTGATGCGGCGCCGCCGCGCCCGCCGGTACCGGCTGGCGGGCCTCGGCTCCGCCCTGGTCGCGGCCCTGGTCGCGGCGTTGCTGAGCCCACTGGCGCAGCCCGGCGCGGCACCCTCTCCGGCACCCTCGGACGGCGACGCGACCGCGCTGCACACCGGCACCAAGGAGATCACGCCCTGGGTACGGCGACTGATCGAGTCGCCGGTGCGCGGTTCGCTCGCGGTCGACCAGGCATACCTGGCGCAGCTGACCGAGCAGCTGCGCCAGGAGCGGTTCGACTTCGACGGGCAGGTCAAGGTGCTGTTCGCCGGGGACTTCGGCTTCCACCGGGTGGTGATCGCGGTCCGCTACGACGACCATCAGCAGGTGGCCATGGTGCGCAGCACCCGGTTCACGGCCAGGGTCGAGGAGCGCCCTGATCCGCACGAGTTCGAGCTGGACGGCGGCTGGACCGCCATCCGGGTGCTGTCGCCGTACTTCACCGTGTCGGAGCACGACTTCAACCGGCTGGACGCGCCGTACTTCAACCTCAGCCTGGCGCCGGCCGGATGCCAGGTGGCCTCGGCCGACTCGGCGGATCCGGTCCTGCGGTGGCGCGACGAGCCCACCGGCGACTGGGCCGCCACCGAGCGGACCGGCCTGTGGTACCGGGTCACCTGCGACGGGCAGGTGCGCTACCAGGGCCCGGCGGAGCTCCACGGCACGACCGAGATGGGCCGGCAGTACACCCAGGCCGAAATGGACGCCGCGATCGTCGGTGCCCGCGGCGAGACCGGCTCGCGGGGTCTGGACGCGGTACGGCGGGCCGACCTGACCGATGCGGTCGCACCGGCGCGGCTGCTGTACGTCGGCCGTACCCCCGGCGGACCCGCCGACGAGCCCGTCTTCGCGGTGACCAAGGTGCAGACCCGCGCCGGGTGGCGGATCTCGGTGCAGGAGGAGAACGACTACACCTTCACCGTCACCAAGGCCATGCAGCAGCGCGAGGACGAGATCACCGCGGTCGAGCACTGGCAGTATCCGGGCACCGAGCCCTCGACCACCCCGCGCCCGGGCAGCAGCACCGGATCCGGCCGACTACTGGTGCTCGCTCCACCCGACGCGGTCAAGCTGCAGGTGGTCGACGACGAAGGCGGCGTCGTCAGCACATCCGCCCTGACCGGCGGCGTCGGCGGCCTCGTCTACACCCGCGGCGCGACCCTGCGCCTGCGCGCCCTCGACGCCGCAGGCGACGTGGTCGCCACCGGCACCGGCCCCCTGCCCGCCATCCCCAACACCGACCCCACACCCGCCCCCCGCATCGGCGCCGACTGGTCCTGACCCGGTGTAAGGAAGGGCCCCTTCTTATCGCTTCACGTAGAAGAAGGGGCCCTTCTTAACGCCCGCCGGGTTCCCGCGCGGCAGGGCGGGGCGGGTGGGTTAGCGTGGCGGCGTGGAGATCTGGATCCCGCACGAGGCCGGTCGCGACCTGATGGGGCCGCTGCCCGCCGGTGCCGTGGTGGAGGTACTGGCCCGCGCGGACGCACCGCCGCCCGGCGACCCGGCCCGGGTCGAGTTCTGGGTGCCGCCGTTCCTGAGCACCGGCGACGCGGTCGGGCTGGCCGCCTCCATGCCGAACCTGAAGGTGGTGCAGCTGCTCTCGGCGGGCGCGGACGCCTGGGCGGGACGGCTGGCCGACGGGGTGCTGCTGTGCGACGCGCGCGGAGTACACGACGGGCACACCGCCGAGTGGGTGGTCGCGGCGATCCTGTCCTCGCTGCGGCGCTTCGACCACTACGCGCGGGCGCAGGCGGACCACCGCTGGTCGTACGCCGAGGTCACGCCGACGGACGTGGTCGAGGGCAAGCGGGTGCTGATCGTGGGCGCCGGGTCGATCGGGGCGGCCACGGCGGCGCGGCTGGCCCCGTTCGAGGTGGAGCTGACGTACGCGGCGCGCACCGCCCGGCCGGGCGTGCACGGGGTGGACGAGCTGCCCGAGCTGCTGCCGTACGCCGACGTCGTGGTGCTGCTCGTGCCGCTGACCCCGCAGACGCGCGGGATGGTCGACGCGGCGTTCCTGGCCGCGATGCCGGACGGGTCGCTGCTGGTGAACGCCGCGCGCGGGCCGGTGGTCGACACGGGCGCGCTGGTGAAGGAGCTGAACACGGGACGGCTGTGGGCGGCGGTCGACGTCACCGACCCCGAGCCGCTACCGCCGGACCACCCGCTGTGGGACGCGCCGAACCTGCTGCTCACCCCGCATGTGGCCGGAACGGTGCGCGGCCTGCTGCCCAAGGCGTACCGCCTCGTCGGCGACCAGCTCCGCCGCCATGCCGCCGGCACCCCCCTCACCAACCAGGTCCACGACGGCTACTGACCGCGCGCCCGCCCCGCCTTCGCCCCCGCGGCGCGGCGCGGCGCGGCGCGGCGCGGGTGCAGTTTCAGGGAAAGTGCGCGAATGCGGCCCAAGATTCCTGCAGTTTCCCCGAAACTGCACCCGCATCGCGGCGCCCGCGGCGCCCGCGTGGCGATGGCGGCGTCAGGCGTGGTTGGCGGTGGCCGCGAGTCGGGGGAGGTCGGTGGGGCGGACGGCGGTCAGGGGGATCACCGTGCCGTCCAGCAGCGCCGCGACCACGCGGCGCGGGCCGTCCACCCGGAGCTCGTCGACCTGCGCCCAGGCGATGTCGCGGGTCGCCAGCAGCGCGCGTACGTGCAGGCCGTCGGCGTCGGCGTCGGTTCCGGCGCGCCACGCCCACACCGCGATCACCAGCGGCACCAGCAGCACCAGCAGGTACAGGCCGCCGAGGGCGGCGATCGGCAGCGCTCCGATCGCGGTGACGGCGGCGGCGACGGTGATGGGCGCGGGCAGGCGGAAGCGGGTCACGGGCCGATTGTTCCACGTAGTGTGTTGTGTCGGACGTCACGGGCATACTGGCCCGCATTCGGCAAGGCACAGGTGGAGCGAGGTCGACGATGACCGTACTGCTGCTGATAGGCACCGCGAAGGGGCTGTTCCTGGCCCGGCGAGACCGGGTCGGTGACGCCTGGGACGTGTCCGTGCCCCAGTTCCCGATGACCTCGGTGTACGCCGTGGGCGTCGACACCCGGCGGTCCACGCCCCGGCTGCTCGCGGGAGTCGACAGCTCGCACTTCGGGCCCAGCGTCGCCGTCAGCGACGACCTGGGCGGCTGCTGGCGCGAGCCCGACCACGCCCCGCTGGCCTTCCCCGCCGACACCGACACGGCGCTGCGCCGGGTCTGGGCGATCGCCCCGGGGCCCGCCGCCGAGCCGGACCTCGTCTGGGCGGGCACCGAGCCGGGGGCCGTGTTCCGCTCCACCAACGGCGGCACGACGTACGACCTGGTCCGCGGCCTGTGGGAGCACCCGCACCGGCCGCGCTGGGGCGAGGGGTTCGGCGGGCAGGCGTTCCACACGATCCTGCCGCACCCGACCGACCCGCGCCGGGTGCTGGTCGCGATCTCCACCGGCGGCGTCTACCGCACCGAGGACGGCGGCGAGAGCTGGCAGGCGTCCAACACCGGCATCCAGGCGGTGTTCCTGCCCGAGCCCGACCGGTTCCCCGAGTTCGGCCAGTGCGTGCACAAGGTCGCCCGCGACGCCGGGGACCCGGAGCGGCTGTACCTGCAGAACCACCACGGCGTCTACCGGTCCGACGACGACGGTCGCAGCTGGACGTCGATCGCCGACTCGCTGCCCAGCGACTTCGGCTTCCCGATCGTGGCGCATCCGCGCCGGGGCGGGACGGTGTGGAACTTCCCGCTCACCGCCGACGCGCAGCGGTTCCCGGTCGACTTCAAGTGCCGGGTGTTCCGCAGCACCGACGCGGGCTCGACCTGGGCGCCCCAGGCGTACGGCCTGCCCGCGGCCCCGTTCTACCCGTCGGTGCTGCGCGACGCGATGTGCGTCGACGACGGCGACCCGGCCGGGGTCTACTTCGGCACCCGCACCGGCGAGGTGTACGCCAGCGCCGACGAGGGCGACAGCTGGGCGCTGGCCGCCGCGCACCTGCCCGACGTGCTGTGCGTACGGGCGGTGCGGCTCTGATGGTGACGGTCCTGGTGCCGGGCCCGCTGCGGACCGAGTCCGGCGGCGCGTCGCGGCTGGAGGTCGACTCCGGCGGTACGCTGCGCGCGGTGCTCGACGAGGTGTCGCGGCGCTGGCCCAGGCTGGGCAGGCGCCTGCGCGACGAACGCGGCGAGCTGCGCCGCTATGTGAACGTGTACGTCGACGGAGAGGACTGCCGCATGCTCGACGGCCAGGAGACGCCGGTCCCGTCCGGCGCGGAGGTCCAGGTGCTGCCCAGTGTCGCGGGCGGCAGCGCGCCGGCGGCGGCGGCCGAGGTGTTCGACGGCGACCGCGTGCTCGCCGAGAACTTCGCGCCCTGGGTGCTGGAGCTGGGCCTGTCGGTGGCCGAGACCGGCCCGGACTGGGCCACGCTGCGGCTGCCCTGGTCGGACCGGCTGGCCCGGGAGGGCGGCGCGCTCAGCGGGCAGGCACTGATGGCCGCTGCGGACACGGCCACGGTGATCGCGGTCAGCGCGGCCCGGGGCGGCTTCGTGCCGATGACCACGGTGCAGCTGTCCACGACGTTCCAGCGGCCGGTGCTCGGCAGCGACGTCCTGGTCACCGCCCGGCTGACCAAGCTCGGCCGCACCATGGCCTTCGCCGACATCACCATGACCGCCAAAGGCACCCTGGTAGCCCACGCCACCACCGTCTACGCCCTCCTCTGACCCAGCGCGGCCGGCTGCTCGCGTCCGCCAGCGCGGCCGCCTGCTCGCGTCCGCCAGCGCGGCCGCCTGCCCGCGTCCGCCAGCGCGGCCGCCTGCCCGCGCCGATCCGGCGGTTCCGCCGGCCACCCGGCCCAAAACGGCGATCTTCCCGCGAAGATCGCCGTTCGCGGTCTGAACGGCAGCTCGCAGCCGACCCTCCGACCCCAGACGCTGATCTTCACCTGAAGATCGGCGCCTGCGGTCGGTCCCTGGGCGCCCGGCCCGCGCAGCGCCAGGCCGTCCAGCCCGATGCCGCCGCCGCAGCCGCCGGACACCGCCGCCGGTTTCGGCCGCAGCTGGCGATCACCAGGTGAAGATCGCCGTCTGCGGTCAGATGCGCAGCTAGTGCGCGGTCCTCTGACCTCGAACGCTGATCTTCGCGGCGAGATCACCGTCGGCGGTCAGGCGGCGTGGTCGCGGTACCTGGCTGGCGAATCCGGGCAGTTGGCGAGCTCGGGTGGAGGTCAGAGGAGGTCGGACCAGAAGGGGACGGGGCTGGGCGGGCGCACGGGGGAGCCGGAGGCGTCGGACGGGGCGGGGGCGTCGGTGGGCAGGTCGAACTCGCGGCGGAGGTAGTCGGCGAGGTCGGCGCCGTAGACGATGACGTCGGTCTGGACCACCGAGAACACCGGCAGGCCGGATTCGGGCAGGCCGGGGGCGTAGCGGTGGCCGTACACGGGGATCAGGCGCGGGGCATCGGCCAGCCTGCGCCGCGCCACGGACAGGGCCAGGGTGAGGCGTCGCGGGCGGTCGCCCCACGAGTCGAGCCAGAAGCCGTTCTCCTGCACGTCGAACAGCACCCCGTCGACCGGGGCGTCGAGCGCGTCGCGCAGCCGGTCCGGGTCGCCGTCGCGCCAGTCGGGCCAGCGCTCGCCGAGGGGCAGACCGGCGGTGAGCAGGGTGCGGTGGTCGGGGTTGAACCTGATGCCGTACGAGCGCTCGGCATACGCCAGCTCGCCCTCGCCCAGCGGCGGACCGACCCGCCCGGGCAGCGCCGCGAGCAGGTCCCGGGCCAGGGCGGCCGTCAGCGTCATGGGGCGAGCATAAAGCTCACGCCGCCGGGGGTGCCGTGCTTCCGCGCGGCACGAGCTGGGGCGTGGTGTCCTGGAAGCTGCGCAGCTCCATACCGTCGATGATCTTCAGCAGCTGCGCCGCGGCGTGCGCGCCGTACGCGGCGATGTCGCGGCTGACCGCCGACAGCTGCGGGTGCACCAGCTGGCACAGCGGCGAGTCGTCCCAGGCCACGATGGACAGCTGGCTCGGGATGCCGATGCCCATCTCGTGCGCCACGCTCAGGCCGGCCACCGCCATGGTGTCGTTGTCGTAGATGATCGCGGTCGGCGACGGGCGCCGCGACAGGAGGGTGCGCGTCGCGCGGGCGCCCTCCTCGCCGGTGTAGTCGGTGTAGACCGTGGTCACGTCGGTGAGGCCGACCCGGTCGGCGGCGGCGGAGACGGCCTGCCCGCGCAGCGCGGTGTGCCACAGGTCGGCCAGCCCGGCGACGCGGGCGATCCGCTGGTGGCCCAGCGCGGCCAGGTACTCGACCACGGAGGTGGTGACGGCGACGTCGTCGGCCCATACGCCGGGGAGGCTGCCGAGGCCGTTGGGGCCGCCGATGACCACGCAGGGCAGGTCGAGCTCCTCCAGCACCGGCACGCGCGGGTCGTCGCGGCGCAGGTCGACCAGGATCACCCCGTCCACGCGGCGCTGCGCCCACCAGCGGCGGTACGTGGCGATCTCGCGCTCGGGATCCTCGGTGACCTGAAGCAGCAGGCTGACGTCGTGCTCGGACAGGGTGGCCTCGATGCCCGAGATGAGCTGCATGAAGAACGACTCGATGCCCAGGGTGCGGGCGGGTCGGTCGATGATCATGCCGAGCACGCCGGTGCGGCCGTCCGACAGGGCCCGCGCGGCGCTGCTCGGGTGCCAGCCGAACTGCTCGGCGACGGCCAGGATGCGGCGGCGGGTCTCCTCCGAGACCCCGGGGCGGCCGTTGAGCGCGTACGAGACCGCGCCCTTGGACACGCCCGCGGCCCTGGCGATGTCGGCGATGGTGACGCGCTTCATGTGGCTCCCGGGGTGGTGTGTGACGGCCAGCCTATGACCGACGGGCGACGGCGCGGGACCGCGGGCCGGACGGTCCCACGGTTCCGCGCCGTCGGCGTGACGCTGGCGGCCTGCTCAGCCGGTGTAGCCGGGCATCGGGAAGCCCTTGAGCAGGTCGCGCACCTCGCCCGCGATCCGGTCCAGGGTCGCGGTGTCGGCGACCGCGCCGACCGCCTCCGCCATCCACGCCGCCACCTGCGGCATGTGCTGCTCGGTCAGGCCCCGGGTGGTGAGCGCGGCGGTGCCCAGGCGGATGCCGGACGGGCTCCACGGCTTGCGCGGGTCGTACGGCACGGTGTTGAAGTTGAGCTCGATCCCGGCGGCGTCCAGCGCCTTGGCGGCGGGCTTGCCCTCGACGCCCTTGCCGGTGAGGTCGATCAGCAGCAGGTGGTTGTCGGTGCCGCCGGAGACCAGGTCGAAGCCGTGCCCGGTCAGGGCGGCGGCCAGCGCCTTCGCGTTGACTATGACCTGGTGCGCGTACGCCTTGAAGGTCGGCTGCGCCGCCTCGTGCAGCGCCACCGCGATGCCCGCCGTGGTGTGGTTGTGCGGGCCGCCCTGCAGGCCGGGGAAGACGGCCTTGTCGATGGCGGCGGCGTGCTCCGCCTTCGCCATGATCATGGCGCCGCGCGGGCCGCGCAGGGTCTTGTGCGTGGTCGTGGTGATCACGTCGGCGTAGCCGACCGGCGACGGGTGGGCGCCGCCCGCGATCAGGCCCGCGATGTGCGCGATGTCGGCGACCAGGATCGCCCCGACCTCCTGCGCGATGGCCGCGAACGCCGGGAAGTCGATGGTGCGGGGAATCGCCGTACCCCCGCAGAAGATCATTTTCGGCCGCTCGTTGCGGGCGATGTCGCGCACCTGGTCCAGGTCGATGCGGCCGGACTCGCGGCCGACCGTGTAGTGCACCGGGCGGAACCACTTGCCCGTCGCCGACACCGGCGAGCCGTGCGTGAGGTGGCCGCCCTGGGACAGCTCCAGCGACAGGAACTTGTCGCCCGGGTCCATGAACGCCAGGTAGACGGCCAGGTTCGCGGGCGAGCCGGAGTACGTCTGCACGTTGGCGTGCTCGGTGCCGAACAGCGCCCTGGCCCGCTCGATCGCCAGCGTCTCGATCTGGTCGCAGAACTGCTGGCCCTCGTAGTAGCGCTTGCCCGGGTACCCCTCAGAGTACTTGTTGTTCAGCACCGTCCCGCAGGCCTCCAGCACCGCGGTCGACACGTAGTTCTCCGAGGCGATCATCCGCAGCTTGTCGTGCTGCCGCTGCGCCTCACCCTCGACCAGCGCCGCCAGCGTCGGATCCGCCGCCGCCAGATGCCGCAACCCCGGCTCGTGCATGCCCACTCCCTCTCCCCAGCTCACACCCCACCCTATCCCCGCCCCCTGGCCCTCCCGCCGCCCCCTCTGTCGGGTTGATCATGAACTTATGGGCAGGTTCGACGGCGTGTCGTGGGCACAGCTTCCTGATCGTTTCGTGATGAGAGCGGCGGGGCGGGAGAGAATGGTCGGCATGGCTGTCAACTCGTTCATGGTGGACCTCGGGACGCCCGCGCCGGACTTCTCGCTGCCCTCGGCGATCACCGGGGATCCGGTGGCGCTCAAGGACTTCGCGGACTCGCCCGCGCTGCTGGTGGCGTTCCTGTCCAATCACTGCCCGTACGTCAAGCACGTGGAGAAGGTGTTCGGCGAGCTCGCCGCGTCATACGCGACGAAGGGGCTGGCCGTCGTCGGGATCAGCGCCAACGAGGTGGAGAACTACCCCGATGACGCGCCGGAGCGGCTGGCCGAGCAGGCGCACCGGGCCGGGTTCGCGTTCCCGTACCTGTACGACGCCGATCAGCAGGTGGCCCTGGCCTACCGCGCCGCCTGCACACCCGACCTGTTCCTGTACGACGCCGAGCGCAAGCTCGCCTACCGCGGCCAGTTCGACGACTCCCGCCCCCGCAACGACACCCCGGTGACCGGCGCCGACCTGGCCGCCGCCATCGACTACGTCCTGGCCGGCTCCGCGGTCCCCGAGCCGCACCACCCCAGCAGCGGCTGCTCCATCAAGTGGCGCCCGGAGAACGACCCCTCCTGACCCGCCCGCCCACGACAGAGGCGCCGCCCCGGTTCACCGGTGGCGGCGCCTCTGTTCGTCGATCATGAAGTTGTGCCCATGACACGCCGTCGAACCTGCCCATAAGTTCATGATCGACGAACGTGCGCCCCGGCGGAGCCGGGGCGCACGTCACGGGACGCGGCGGTAGGCGCCGTCGGAGGCGCTGGTGGCCATGGAGGCGTACGCGCGCAGGGCGGCGGAGACCGGGCGGTCGCGGTTCACCGGGGTGTACGGCTTCTCGCGCTTGTCCTGGTGGAGGCGGCGTTCGGCCAGCACGTCCTCGGGGACGTCCAGCTCCAGCGTGCGGGCCGGGATGTCGATCGCGATGATGTCGCCGTTCTCGACCAGCGCGATCAGGCCGCCGCCCGCCGCCTCCGGCGAGATGTGGCCGATGGACAGGCCGCTGGTGCCGCCGGAGAACCGGCCGTCGGTGATCAGCGCGCAGGCCTTGCCCAGGCCCCGGCCCTTGAGGAACGAGGTCGGGTAGAGCATCTCCTGCATGCCGGGGCCGCCGCGCGGTCCCTCGTAGCGGATCACCACGACGTCGCCGGCGACGATCTCGTTGGCGAGGATCGCGGTGACGGCGTCGTCCTGCGACTCGTACACCTTGGCGGGGCCGCGGAAGCGCAGGCTCTCCTCGCCGACGCCCGCGGTCTTGACCACCGCGCCGTCCGGGGCGAGGTTCCCGTGCAGGATCGCCAGCCCGCCGTCGACGGTGTACGCGTGCTCGACCGACCGGATGCAGCCGCCCGCGGCGTCGGTGTCCAGCGTGGACCACACGTTCTCGGTGCTGAACGGCTGCGTGGTGCGCACCCCGCCCGGCGCGGCGTGGAACAGCTTCTCCGCCTCGGGCAGCGTGCTGCCGCTGCGGATGTCCCAGTCGGTCAGCCAGCTGTCCAGGTCCGGTGAGTGCACCGAGTGGACGTTGGTGTGCAGCTTCCCGCCCCGGTGCAGCTCGCCCATCAGGGCGGGGATGCCGCCGGCGCGGTGCACGTCCTCCATGTGGTACTGCTGGCTGTTGGGCGCGACCTTGGCCAGGCACGGCACCCGGCGCGAGATCGCGTCGATCTCGGCCACGCCGAAGTCCAGCTCGGCCTCGCGCGCGGCGGCCAGCAGGTGCAGCACGGTGTTGGTCGAGCCGCCCATGGCCACGTCGAGCGCGACCGCGTTCTCGAACGCCTCGCGCGAGGCGATGGCGCGCGGCAGCACCGAGGCGTCGTCGCCGTCGTAGTACCGCTTGCACAGGTCGACGATCAGCGAACCGGCCCGCTCGAACAGCGCCTTGCGGGCGGCGTGCGTGGCCAGGGTCGAGCCGTTGCCGGGCAGGGCCAGGCCGATCGCCTCGGTGAGGCAGTTCATCGAGTTGGCGGTGAACATGCCGGAGCAGGAGCCGCAGGTCGGGCAGGCGGAGCGCTCGATCCGGCCGAGCTGCTCGTCGCTGACCTTGTCGTCGGAGGCGGCGACCATGGCGTCGATCAGGTCGAGCTTGGTGTGCACCACGCCCTCCACCGCGACGGTCTTGCCGGCCTCCATCGGGCCGCCGGAGACGAACACGGTCGGGATGTTGAGGCGCAGCGCGGCCAGCAGCATGCCGGGGGTGATCTTGTCGCAGTTCGAGATGCAGACCAGCGCGTCGGCGCAGTGCGCGTTCACCATGTACTCGACCGCGTCGGCGATCAGCTCGCGGCTGGGCAGCGAGTAGAGCATGCCGCCGTGGCCCATGGCGATGCCGTCGTCCACGGCGATGGTGTTGAACTCGCGCCCGACGCCACCGGCCTCGAACACCGCGTCGGCGACCAGGCCGCCGAGGTCCTTGAGGTGTACGTGCCCCGGCACGAACTGGGTGAAGCTGTTCGCGATCGCGACGATCGGCTTGCCGAAATCGTCGTCGGTCATGCCGGTGGCGCGCCACAGGGCTCGGGCGCCGGCCATCGTGCGACCGTGGGTGGAGGTACGGGAACGCAACTCGGGCATGTCGCAAGTGTGTCACTCGGACGGGAGCGCGCCCAGCTCAGCACTCACGTGTCCAACTCTCGGGACGGTCGCCCGGGGGAATGTCGCACACCGTGTCTCGCTTTGTGCGCAATGCTCGGGCAGAGTGGATCCGTGGACCTCCCCCCGGGGCTCGCGATAGCCGTTCTGGCGAGCGTGGTGACCGCTGTGCCCGCAGTCTGGGCGATGGCGACCAATCGGCTGGCCGACCAGCAGGGCCTGGTCGTCCGCGCGAACCGGCTGTGCGCCGGCGCGCTGGTTCTGTATGCGGTGGCGGCCCCGATCGCCTGGGTGCACACCATGCGCTGGGACGACGGCTGGGACGACCGGATCGGCAGCCGCATCATGCTCGGCGGCCTGCTCGGCCTGCCCGCCTCGGTGGCGGCGCTGCTGCTGCTCGCGGCGCTGCTGGAGATCATCGACCAGGTGATCGGCGACGGGGCGCGGCTGCGGCTGATGCTCGAATCGCTGATGGGCGCCTCGGCCCTGTTCATCGTCCTGTGGACGGTGCTGCTGAGCACCCACGCGAACGGGCACGGGATGAGCGCCGCGGTGCCCCGGACGTGCATGCCGGTGCTGATGGCGACCGTGCTGACCTGCGTGGTGGTGGGGTTGAGCGTGGTGCTGGTGGTGCGGGCGCAGCTGCGCCGCGGGCCGCTGCTGCGGCACAGCGCGGGCGCCGCACTGGCCTCGGTGGGTATGACCGCCGTCGCGCTGGGCGCGTGCGCGGGCTGGGGCCCGGTGGTGCTGCTCGGCGGCCTGGCGATCCCGGCGGGCGCGGCGCTGTGGTTCGTCGGCCCGGCCCCGCAGGCGCGCACGCACGACACCGAGGCGGGCTCGCCCAGCTCGGGCCTGGCCACCGGCCTCGTCCCGGTGCTGGCGATCTCGTTCGTGGCGGTGCACGGCTACAGCCAGAGCCAGGGCATCGAGATGGTGACCGCGCTGGTCGGCATCTCCAACGGCTTCTTCATGGCCGGGCGGCAGTACCTGGCCATCCTCGACGTGCGCCGGGCCAACCAGCGGCTGGCCGACAGCGAGTCGCACTTCCGCGAGCTGGCCCACACCGACCCGCTGACCGGGCTGGCCAACCGCCGCGGCCTGCTGCGCACGCTGTACCTCGACGCGGTGAACGGGCCGCCGTGCGTGCTGCTCACGCTGGATCTGGACGGGTTCAAGAACGTCAACGACATGCGCGGCCACGACGTCGGCGACGCGGTGCTGATCGAGGTCGGCCAGCGGCTGCGGCTCAACCTGCGCCCGGGCGACCTGGCGGCGCGGCTGGGCGGCGACGAGTTCGCGGTGCTGATGTGGGCCAAGCAGGCGGAGGCGGCCAAGGTCGCGCAGCGGCTGCTCACGGTGCTGGCCCGGCCGTACCAGCACGGCGCGGCCGACATCTTCCTCTCGGCCAGCATCGGCCTGGCCGGGTGCGCCGAGGCGGACACCGTGCCGACGCTGCTGCGCAACGCCGACCTGGCACTGCGCTCGGCCAAGCAGCGCGGCAAGAACCGGGTCGAGCTCTACGACGAGGTGTACGACCGCCAGCTGCGCCGCCGCACCGCGATCGAGCACGCGCTGCGCACCGCCGTCGACCGCAACGAGTTCACCCTGGTCTACCAGCCCGTGGTGGCCCTGCCGAAGTACGGCATGGTCGGCGCCGAGGCGCTGATCCGCTGGAACCACCCGGAGCTCGGCCAGGTCAGCCCGCTGGACTTCATCCCGATCGCGGAGGAGACCGGCCAGATCGAGGCGGTCGGCGCCTGGGTGCTCAACACCGCCTGCCGCCAGCTGTCGCGCTGGGTCGCCGACGGCTACGACGTCTGGGTCTCGGTCAACATCTCGCCCCGCGAGCTGCACTCCACCCGGTACGCCACCGCGGTCAAGGAGGTGCTGCGCACGCACGGGGTAGCCCCGTCGCGGCTGGTGCTGGAGGTCACCGAGCACGCGGTCGCCACCGACATCGACGAGTTCCGCCGGACCCTGTCGGCGCTGCGGGCGCTGGGCGTGCGGATCGCGCTGGACGACTTCGGGGCGGGATATTCGTCACTCGGGCAGCTGCGCAGCATGCCGGTGGACATCCTCAAGATCGACCGGAGCCTGGTCATCGACGCCCCGACCGACCAGGGGCCGGGCGCGCCGCTGGTGGACGTGGTGGTGCGCCTGGGGCAGCGGCTGGGCCTGCAGGTCATCGCCGAGGGCATGAGCGAGCCGCAGCACCGCAAACTCGTCGAGGCGACCGGCTGCCCGTACGGGCAGGGCCAGCTGTTCGGCATGGGGGTGCCCGCCGAGCACCTGGAGGCGATGCTGGTCGCCTCCTCCACCCGCGGGCAGGCCGGGCAGAGCGGTCAGCCGCGCGCCACCGGGCTGCCGAAACCGGCCGGAAACGGCGGCAAGACGATGGGTATCCACGGGCTGGTCGGCAACGGAACCGAACGTCACGACACTGCCGTCCCAACATCCGGGAGCAGTTGACTCAGCGGCTGAGATGCGTCAAGCTGGGCCCATGTCGACCTCTCGGCCGTCTGCCCGAGTACTTACCTGAGCGCACTCTCACCTGATGAGAGTGCGCTGGCCCCCGTGCGTTTCCTGCACGAGGGCTTTTTTGTTGGCCGGGCTTCAACGACGTGACCTTCAGAGTCAAAGGTGATCGGAAATGACTAGACCAAGCCCTGAGTCCCTGGCCCAGCGGGCCGCGGCGCAGCGGTCGGCGCCGCCCGCGGCGCCCGGCGCCCAGATCGCACCTGTTCCGTGCACCGGCGCACAGAGCCTCGTCAAGTCACTGGAGGCGCTCGGGGTAGAGGTGGTGTTCGGCATTCCCGGCGGCGCGATCCTGCCCGCGTACGACCCGCTGTTCGACTCGAAGGTGCGCCACATCCTGGTCCGGCACGAGCAGGGCGGCGGCCACGCGGCCACCGGGTACGCCCAGGCCACCGGCAAGGTCGGCGTGTGCATGGCCACCTCCGGCCCCGGCGCGACGAACCTGGTGACGCCGATCGCCGACGCGTACATGGACTCGGTGCCGCTGGTGGCGATCACCGGCCAGGTGGCCCGGCCCGCGATCGGCACCGACGCCTTCCAGGAGGCCGACATCCAGGGCATCACCCTGCCGATCACCAAGCACAACTTCCTGGTGCAGTCCGGCGAGGACCTGCCCCGGGTGCTGGCCGAGGCGTTCCACCTGGCCGCGACCGGCCGCCCCGGCCCGGTGCTGGTGGACATCCCCAAGGACGTGCTGCAGGCGGCGACCACGTTCAGCTGGCCGCCGACGCTGGACCTGCCCGGCTACCGGCCCACGCTGCACCCGCACGGCAAGCAGATCCGCGAGGCGGCCCGGCTGATCACCGCGGCCAAGCGCCCGGTGCTGTACGTCGGCGGCGGCGTGCTCAAGGCCCACGCCACCGAGGTGCTCAAGGAGCTGGCCGAGCTGACCGGCATCCCGGTGATCACCACGCTGATGGCGCGCGGGGCGTTCCCCGACTCGCACCCGCAGCACATGGGCATGCCCGGCATGCACGGCACCGTCTCAGCGGTGTACGCGCTGCAGCGCAGCGACCTGCTGATCACCCTGGGCGCCCGCTTCGACGACCGGGTCACCGGCAAGCTGGACAGCTTCGCCCCCGACGCGCAGGTCATCCACGCCGACATCGACCCGGCCGAGATCGGCAAGAACCGCCACGCGGACGTGCCCATCGTGGGTGACGTGAAGCACGTGATCGAAGAGCTGATCACGGCGCTGAAGGGCGAGACCCACCCGCCCCGCGCGGACTGGTGGAAGCAGCTCAACGACCTGCGCACCCGCTACCCGCTGGGCTGGGAGGAGCCGGAGGACGGCACCCTGGCCCCGCAGTACGTGATCAAGCGGCTGGGCGAGATCGCCGGGCCGGACGCGATCTACTGCGCCGGCGTGGGCCAGCACCAGATGTGGGCCAGCCAGTTCATCTCGTACGAGAAGCCGGCGACCTGGCTCAACTCCGGCGGCCTGGGCACCATGGGCTACGCCGTCCCCGCCGCCATGGGCGCCAAGACCGGCAAGCCGGACGCGGTGGTGTGGGCGATCGACGGCGACGGCTGCTTCCAGATGACCAACCAGGAGCTGGCCACCTGCGCGCTGGAGGGCATCCCGATCAAGGTCGCCGTGATCAACAACGGCAACCTGGGCATGGTGCGCCAGTGGCAGACGCTGTTCTACAACGAGCGCTACTCCAACACCGACCTGGGCACGCACAAGCACCGCATCCCCGACTTCGTGAAGCTGGCCGAGGCGCTGGGCTGCATCGGCATGCGCTGCGAGTCCGCCGAGGACGTCGACAAGACGATCGAGGCGGCGATGGCGATCAACGACGCTCCGGTCGTGATCGACTTCGTGGTCGGCAAGGACGCCATGGTGTGGCCGATGGTGGCCGCCGGCACCAGCAACGACGAGATCATGTTCGCCCGCGGCGTCCGCCCCACCTTCGACGAGGACGACATCTGATGAGTAAGCACACGCTTTCTGTGCTGGTCGAGAACAAACCGGGTGTGCTGGCCCGGGTCGCGGGGCTGTTCTCGCGGCGCGGGTTCAACATCGACTCGCTGGCGGTGGGGGAGACCGAGCACCCCGAGGTCTCCCGCATCACCGTCGTGGTCAACGCCGACGAGCAGCCGCTGGAGCAGGTCACCAAGCAGCTCAACAAGCTGGTCAACGTGCTGAAGATCGTGGAGCTGGAACCCAGCACCGCGGTGCAGCGCGAACTGCTGCTGGTCAAGGTGCGTGCGGACCGGCCGGTGCGCTCGCAGGTGCTGGAGACGGTGGAGCTGTTCCGCGCGAAGGTCGTCGACGTCGCGCCCGACGCGCTGACCATCGAGGCCACCGGCACCGCCGAGAAGCTGGACGCGCTGCTGCGCGACCTGGAGCCGTACGGCATCAAGGAGATGGTGCAGTCCGGCCTGGTCGCCATCGGCCGCGGCTCGCGCAGCATCACCGCGAACCCGTCGCTTCGTTTGGCCGCCTGACCACCCAGAACGATCACCTGGTGAGACGCGGCCCGGGTCGTGTCACCGCAGCGCCGTCGGGCGGGCGAAGATGCCTGTCGCGCGGCGATAGCTTGAGAGGGAACGAGAATGGTTGAGATCTTCTACGACGACGACGCGGACCTGTCGATCATCCAGGGACGCAAGGTCGCCGTCATCGGGTACGGCAGCCAGGGCCACGCCCACGCGCTGTCGCTGCGGGACTCGGGCGTCGACGTGCGCGTCGGCCTGAAGGAGGGCTCCAAGAGCCGCGCCAAGGCCGAGGAGCAGGGCCTGCGCGTGGTGACTCCCGCCGAGGCGGCCGCCGAGGCCGACGTGATCATGATCCTCGCGCCGGACACCGCGCAGCGGTTCATCTACGCCGAGTCGATCGCCCCGAACCTGACCGCCGGCAAGGCGCTCTTCTTCGGCCACGGCTTCAACATCCGCTACGGCCTGATCACCCCGCCGTCGGACGTGGACGTGGCGATGGTGGCCCCGAAGGGCCCCGGCCACCTGGTCCGCCGCCAGTACGTCGACGGCAAGGGCGTGCCCTGCCTCATCGCCGTCGAGCAGGACGCCACCGGCGGCGCGCAGGCGCTGGCGCTGTCGTACGCCAAGGCGATCGGCGGCTCGCGGGCCGGCGTCATCAAGACCTCGTTCAAGGAGGAGACCGAGACCGACCTGTTCGGTGAGCAGGCCGTGCTCTGCGGTGGCGCCTCCGCGCTGGTCCAGGCCGGGTTCGAGGTGCTGACCGAGGCGGGCTACGCCCCCGAGGTGGCCTACTTCGAGTGCCTGCACGAGCTGAAGCTGATCGTCGACCTCATGTACGAGGGCGGCATCGCCCGCATGCGCTACAGCGTCTCCGACACCGCCGAGTACGGCGACGTCACCCGCGGCCCGCGCGTCATCGACAGCCGGGTCAAGGAGGAGATGAAGCGCATCCTGGGCGAGATCCAGAACGGCGAGTTCGCCCGCGAGTGGGTCGCCGAGGACGACAACGGCCGCCACAACTTCACCAAGCTCCAGGAGCAGGGCGCGGTGCACCCGATCGAGGAGACCGGTGCCAAGCTGCGGGCCATGATGAGCTGGGTCGACCGGCCGCTCACCGAGACCGCCTGATACTTCCTCCCCATAGAGCAGCCGGACCGCGGACAACGGCGGTCGGGCCATACCGGGCCGCGCCCGAGGCGATCCCTCGGCGCGGCCCGGCTACTTTCGCGTCCGGGCGTGATCCGGACTGAGCAGGACAAACGTGAGGACGGTCACGGGCGGCCTTCGGCGTGCGAACCCGTGTCAAGCCCGTAACATCGCCGGGGTAGGCCCCGAACGCAATGCGGCGGTTCCGGGCATCAGTCATCCAACTCTCAGTCGTGAGGCAAGCTGTGACTCCCGTCGTTCTCATTGCCGAAGAACTCGCTCCCGCCGCGCTCGACGTGCTGGCGTACGACTTCGACGTCCGCCACGTCGACGGCACGGACCGGGCGGCACTGCTTGCCGCGCTGGCCGAAGCCGACGCCGTGATCGTGCGGAGCGCCACCAAGATCGACGCAGAGGCGATCGCCGCCGCGCCGAAGCTGAAGGTCGTCGCCCGGGCCGGTGTCGGCCTGGACAACGTCGAGGTGCCCGCCGCCACCGCGCGCGGTGTCATGGTCGTGAACGCGCCGACCTCGAACATCGTCTCCGCCGCCGAGCAGGCCCTGGCGCTGCTGCTGGCCGTGGCCCGCAACACCGCGTCGGCCTCGTCGGCCCTGAAGAACGGCGAGTGGAAGCGCTCGAAGTACACCGGCGTCGAGCTGCAGGGCAAGACCGTCGGCGTGGTCGGCCTCGGCCGCATCGGCGTGCTGTTCGCCCAGCGCATCGCCGCCTTCGGCACCCGCCTCATCGCGTACGACCCGTACGTGCAGCCCGCCCGCGCCGCCCAGCTCGGCGTACGCCTGGTGGGGCTGGAGGAGCTGCTGCGTGAGAGCGACTTCATCTCGATCCACCTGCCGAAGACCCCGGAGACCGTGGGCCTGATCGGCGCCAAGGAGCTTCAGCTCGTCAAGCCCGAGGTGCGCATCATCAACGCCGCGCGCGGTGGCCTGATCGACGAGGAGGCGCTGGCCGAGGCGCTGGCCGAGGGCCGCGTCGCCGGCGCCGGCATCGACGTGTACCTCAAGGAGCCGTGCACCACCTCGCCGCTGTTCGCGTTCGACAACGTGGTGGCCACCCCGCACCTGGGCGCCTCGACTCACGAGGCGCAGGACAAGGCCGGTCTGGCCGTGGCCAAGAGCGTGAAGCTGGCGCTGCAGGGCGAGTTCGTGCCGGACGCCGTCAACGTGCAGGCCGGTGGCGTCGTGGCCGAGGAGGTCCGGCCGCTGCTGCCGCTGGCGGAGAAGCTAGGCAAGGTCTTCACCGCGATCGCGGGCGGCGTGGCCGCCAGCATCACCGTCGAGGTGCGCGGCGAGATCGTCGAGCAGCACGACGTGTCGGTGCTGAAGCTGGCCGCCAGCAAGGGCCTGTTCAGCTCGGTCGTCGAGGAGCAGGTGACCTACGTCAACGCGCCGCTGATCGCGGCCGACCGGGGCGTGGAGATCAACCTGGCCACCAACCCCGAGGTCAACGAGCACAAGAACCTGGTCACGGTACGCGGCGCGCTCACCGACGGCCGTACCGTCAGCGTCGCGGGCGCGGTCGTCACCCACGGCCTGCGCGAGCAGATCAAGCTCACCGAGCTGGACGGCTTCGACCTGGAGCTGGACGCCGACGGCAACCTGCTGTTCTTCCGCTACGCGGACCGCCCCGGCGTGGTCGGCGCGGTCGGCACCGTGCTGGGCGCCGTCGGCGTGAACATCGCGGCGATGCAGGTGGCCCGGCGCGAGGCCGGCGGCGAGGCGCTGATGACGCTGACCGTCGACTCGCCGGTCCCCGCTGACCTGCTGCAGCGAGCGGCGGAGAACATCGGCGCGGCCTCGGTCAGCGCCGTGGACCTCACCGAGGAGTAAGCGACCGCTTGCATAGCGTTGCATCTGCTCGGTAGCCTTGCGGGGTCCACTACGGACGCGCGCGGCGCGGGCACGGATGGACGGATCTTCGGGTGATCCGGTCCGTACGGACGCGACGCATCACAGCAATCAACGACCGGCCCGGTCAGGACTGTTTGCCGCAGTCCCGACCGGGCCGGTCGCTTGTTTCCCGCGCTTCGCGCGGGCCGGTCGCTTGTCGCGATGCCGCTTCGCGCGGGCCGGTCGCTTGTCGCGATGCCGCTTCACGTGGCCGGTCGCTTGTCGCGATGCCGCCTCGCGCGGTGGGCTGGTCGCTTGTCGCGATGCCGCGTCGCGCTGGTCGGTCGCTTGTCGCGATGCCGCCTCGCGCGGGCCGCGAATGCGACATGATGACGAAATGCACTCCCAGATCGACGTGGGCTCGGACGACCCGGACCGTGCCGATTCCGCGGCTGAGCCTGGCCGCGACACCACGGTGCGCGCGGACCTGGACGGCGACGCCGCGACGGGATCCGGATCGGGGCGGGGCGCCCCGATCCGCGCCGAACCGGCGCGCCCCTCGCCCGCGCAGGTAGCGCTGCAGCGGCGGCTGGCCGACTCGCGCCGCGGCGTCGACATCTGCCTGCTGCTGCTGCTCGCGGCGGTCCTCGTGTTCGCGATGCTGGTGGCCGGGCAGCCGACCTGGACCTTCGGGGCGGCGGTCGCCGGCGGCCTGGTGGTGGTGCTGGCCGCGTTCGCCGCGTTCCTCGTGTCCAACGGCGCGGACTTCCGGCTGCGCCGCGACCTCGTACCGCAGCGGTTGGAACTGGCCGCCGCCGGTGAGCCGGTCCCGGCGGAGCTGCGCGCCCTGCCGTGGCGCTCGCCCCGTGCCATGATCGGCTTCTTCCTGCCCCTGGTGTACGTCGGCACGCTGATCTGGCGGCTGCGGGTCGAGCAGGCCCACCTCGACACGGTGCTGCCCGGCGACCGCGTCGGCTGGCGGGACCTGCTCGCCTGGGCGCTGCTGTTCGGGCTGATCCTGCTCGTCCCGGCCGTGATCCTGCTTCTGGTGTACCGGCGCTACCAGCCCGGCAGCGGCCGGGTGCTGGCGCGGGTCGACGCGGGCGGCATCTGGCTGCGCGCGATGCGGGTCACCGTGCCGTGGACCGAGATCGTCAGCATCGGCCTGCGCCTGGACGACCGGCCGGAGACCGGGCTGCTGGTCGAGGTCGCCGACCCGGAGGCGATCGTGGCCCGCAGCGCGTACCGCGGCCTGCGCCGCCGCTACGCCCTGTGGACCCTGCGCGGCGGCGACCGCAACCTCATGATCGACGAGTTCTGGTTGGCCGAACCGGTCGACGCGGCCCTGGCCGCCGCCCGCGCGTACCACCGCGAGACCTGGGCCGACACCGACGCCGACGGCGCCGAACCCGTCCAGCGCGCCGAACTGACCGGCTGGGTCTTCTGACCCGACCCCCGGCCGCCCGTAACGTGGCGGCGGAGGCTTGCCGCTCTCGCCGCCACGGTTGTCGGCTGGGCCGGAATGAGGGTCGTTGGCGGATACGCCACCCGAAACGGCGATCTTGGACGGCGGACCCGCTGAAGAGCGCTGGCTCTGGTCGGAACCTCGGTCTGGCCGGCAGCCTATGCGGTTTTGTGACCGCAGGTCGCGATCTTCAAGCCTGTTTCGGACCATGATCGCAGAGTGCGGTCGATATGTCGGCCAGTGACCGATTATCTGCCCACGATCAGCGATCATCGCGCCTGTGGCTGAGCTTCTGGCCGCGGGCGGCGGTCAACGGGCGTGTGGCGGAGGCCCGCCCCGGACGGCGCTCGGTTGGCGTGTGGCGGAGGCCTGCTGCGGACGGCGCTCGGTTGGCGTGTGGCGGAGGCCTGCTGCGGATGGTGCTCGGTTGGCGTGTGGCGGAGGCCCGCTGCGGACCGCGCTCGGCGGCGTGTGGCGGAGGGCCGCCGTGGGCGGCGCTCGGCGGGTACGTCCGTGGGACGGCTCCCGGGCATCTCCGGGCCCTCCGGAGGAGTCCGGCTCGTCCTGCCGAATCCGCTGCCGCCGCGCTGATCCGTGGCAGTCTGCTGGGATGAGTGAATCGTCTCCGGCGGAGATCGTCATCGCCCCCGTCGGGCTGGAGCACCTGCGGCAGGTGCTGGACCTGGGCTACCGGGTGTTCGACACTTCGGTGAAGCCGTACACCTCGTGGTCCCTGACCGCCGTCGCCGAGCACCTGGACAGCGGCGACAGCGCCTGCTGGGTGGCCCTGGACGGCGAGACCGTGGTCGGTTTCGTGCTCGGCTCGCAGACGTTCGAGCTGCGCGACGACTGGGGCTACCTGGAGTGGATCGCGGTGGACCCGGCGTACCAGGGCCGGGGCATCGCCGGACGTCTCGTGGACGCCTGCTGCGAGGCCCTGTTCGAGGGCGGCGCCAGCCGCGTCGTGACCGACGTCGAGAGCTCCAACAGCGCCTCCGCCACCCTGATGTCCCGCAACGGCTTCACGCCCGCCGTCACGGTCACCCTGTTCGTACGCAGCAGCCAGCCCGACGCCGAACCCGCCCGCAACATCCCCGGCGCCTCCAAGCGCCACCTCATCCGCAGCGGCCGCCTCGTCGGCGACCACCGCCCCGCCGGCTGACCCGCCGCCACCGCCGGAACCCCGTTGATCATGAACTTACAGGCGGGTTCGATGGCGTGTCTCCACCTTGGCGCCGTGATCAACGTGGAGGTCGGGGTGCAGGCGGCGGGGCTGGTGGGCGGGTGGGGTGTCCGGATGTTGGTACGGGTGTACCGTGAAGTGGGAAACTGGCTTAACGTTCGGTAGAACAGTCGGCAGAGGTCTGCAAGGGTGCCGGCCAGGGTGAGAGGCGAGCGGGAATGCGCATTGCGGTCGTGGCCGGAGACGGGATCGGCACCGAGGTGGTCGCCGAGGGCCTGAAGGTGCTCGACGCGGTGCTCCCGGGCGTGGAGACCACCGCCTACGACCTCGGCGCGGCGCGCTACCACCGCACGGGTGAGGTGTTCCCCGACTCGGTGCGCGACGAGCTGGCCCAGCATGACGCGATCCTGCTCGGCGCCGTCGGCGACCCGAGCGTGCCGCCGGGCGTGCTGGAGCGGGGCCTGCTGCTGAAGCTGCGCTTCGACTTCGACCAGTACGTGAACCTGCGCCCGTCGCGCCTGTGGCCCAACACCAGCGGCCCGCTGGCCGGGGTCAAGCCCGGCGAGATCGACTTCGTGGTGGTCCGCGAGGGCACCGAGGGCCTGTACGCGGGCGCGGGCGGCGGCATGCACCGCGGCACCCCGCACGAGATCGCCACCGAGGAGAGCCTGAACACCCGCCACGGCGTGGAGCGGGTCATCCGCGACGCGTTCGAGCGCGCGGGCAAGCGCCCCCGCCGCAAGGTCACCATGGTGCACAAGACCAACGTGCTGACCCACGCGGGCGGCCTGTGGGCGCGCACGTTCGCGCAGGTGGCGACCGAGTTCCCGGACATCGCCACCGAGTACCAGCACGTCGACGCGGCCGCCATGTTCATGGTCACGAACCCGCAGCGCTACGACGTGGTCGTCACCGACAACCTGTTCGGCGACATCCTCACCGACATCGCGGCGGCCGTGACCGGCGGCATCGGCCTGGCCGCGAGCGGCTGCATCAACCCGACCCGCGCCTTCCCGTCCATGTTCGAGCCGGTGCACGGCTCGGCGCCGGACATCGCGGGCCAGGGCAAGGCCGACCCCGTGGCGGCGATCCTGTCGGTGGCGCTGTGCCTGGACCACCTGGGCTACGCGGACGAGGCCCGCAAGATCGAAGAGGCGGTTTCGACCGAACTGTCCGGCCGTACGCCCGGACAGGCGATCCGCACGGCCGAGGTCGGCGACCGAGTATCCGTACTCGTAGCATGACCGCACGGCCGCGAGAATGACACGTTCGCCCGGTCCGTGAGGTGGCCGGGCGACGTGCTTTCTGCCTGGGACACCGTACGGGCTGGGGTTTAACGAACGTTAGAGGTAAGTTTTCCCCGGACCCCTGACGATGGAGGGCAGCGCGCATGAGCGGCGGTGGCACGATCGACTTCGAGATCCGTCCGAGTTCGCAACCGGTATCGGCCACTGAGCGCGAGGCGCTCCTGGCCAACCCCGGTTTCGGCCGGATCTTCACCGACCACATGGTCACCATTCGGTACGCCGAGGGCAAAGGCTGGTACGACGCCCGGGTCGAGGCACGCGCCCCGATCCCGATGGACCCGGCGACCGCCGTGCTGCACTATGCCCAGGAGATATTCGAGGGGCTGAAGGCGTACCAGCGGGCCGACGGGAAGGTCGGCCTGTTCCGCCCCGAGGCCAACGCGGCCCGGTTCGTCGAGTCGGCGAACCGGATGGCGATGGCGCCGCTGCCGCCCGAGCTGTTCCTCGGCTCGATCAGGCAGCTGGTCGACATCGACCGCGCCTGGGTGCCGACCAGCACCGAGGGCAGCCTCTACCTGCGCCCGTTCCAGTACGCCAGCGAGGTGTTCCTCGGCGTGCGCCCGGCCCGCGAGTACCTGTACGTGCTCATCGCCTCGCCGGTCGGGCCGTACTTCGCCGGCGGGGTCAAGCCGGTCACGATCTGGGTGTCCAACGACTACACCCGGGCCGCGCCCGGCGGCACCGGCGCGGCCAAGTGCGGCGGCAACTACGCCGCCGGTCTGGCCGCCCAGGCCGAGGCGGCCGAGCACGGCTGCGACCAGGTGGTCTACCTCGACGCGGCGGAGCGCAAGTACATCGACGAGCTCGGCGGCATGAACGTGTTCCTGGTGCGCCGGGACGGCACCATGATCACACCGCCGCTGAACGGCGCGATCCTGCCCGGCATCACCCGCGACTCGGTCATCACCCTGGCCAAGGAGCAGGGCTACGCGGTCGAGGAGCGCCCGGTCTCGATCGACGAGTGGCGCGACGGTGCCCGCGCCGGCGACATCGTCGAGGCGTTCGCCTGCGGCACCGCCGCCGTCCTGACCCCCATCGGCACCGTCCGCGGCACCGAGGGCGACTTCCAGATGGGCGACGGCACCGCCGGCCAGGTCGCCACGGCCCTCCGCGCCCACCTCGTCGACATCCAGTACGGCCGCCGCCCCGACCCCCACGGCTGGACCACCACCATCTGATCCTGAGGTAAGGAAGGGTCCCTTCTTATCGCTTTCCGATATAGAAGGGACCCTTCTTCACGTCCGGCGCTTGGGGCGGTGGGCGGGGGACTCGGCTGTGGCCATACCAGATCAAGAACCGGGGGCGGGCGTCGTCCCCAAGCCACCGGCTGTCCACCGACGGGGTCGGCGGCGGCTGGCGGAGCCTGGGGCGCGCGGCGATCGTGCCGGGCATGACACGAGCACTCGACGCGACGCTCGACGCCGTCGCGGTACGCCAACGGCAGTTGCTGACCAGGGAGCAGGTGCTCGCGGCCGGGCACAGCGACATGTACGTCTACCGCCGCATCCGTAGTGGCGCCTGGCAGCGCGTGCTCAACGGCATCTACTGCGTGACCAGCGGGGTCCTGACCGAGGAGCAGCGCCGCATCGCGGCCGCGCTCTACGCCGGACCGAACGCTCAGCTCACGGGGACGAGCGCGCTGAGTTGGTACGGCTTCCGCGCGGTCCCCTCCTCGGAGCAGGTGCACGTGCTCGTGCGGCACGAGGAACGCCGGCGCTCGCACGGCTTCGTGGCGGTGCGGCGGGCGTTGGAACTCGACGAGTCCGCTCGCCATACGGAGCTCTACCGGGTGTGCTCACCAGCCCGCGCGGTCGTGGACGCCTGCCGCGACCTGCGCGAACTTCGTACGGTCCGGGCGGTCATGGCAGAGGCTGTGCAGCGGTTCGAGGTGTCGCCCGGCGCGCTCGACGCGCAGGTGCGGCGGGCGGCGCGCAGCCGCACGGCGCTGGTCCGACGAGTGCTGGCGGAGATTGTCGGCGGGGCCCGGTCGGCGCCCGAGGCGCTGACCCGCGAGGTGCTGGAGGCGGTTCCGGCGTTGGCCGGTCGCCTGCTGTGGAACCCGCGCCTGGCTCGGCTCGACGGTACGCCGTTGCCGACGCCGGACGGCTACCTGCCGGAGGCGGCACTCGCGATCGAGGTGGATTCGCGCGAGTTCCACTTCAACCAGCAGGATTGGGCACGGACGCTGGAACGCCACAACATCCTCGGCCGGGTCGGTGTGCAGGTGCTGCACTTCGTGCCCTCGTTCGTGGAGCGTAGGCCGGACGAGGTTCGGCGGATCGTCACCGAGGCTGCGGCACGCCGTGCCGGCGTCGAAGTCGACGTACGCGTCCTGCCCTGACGCGCCCGCCGCCGGAGATGCGGAGTTAAGAAGGGGCCCTTCTGCTACGCAAAGCGATAAGAAGGGTCCCTTCCTTCCCCCGCGGCGCGGAGCGCAGTGCGAGGCGCGCGCTACCGCACCGGGCGGTGGGTGCTGGCTGGGCGGGTGCCGCTCGGGCGGGACCCGCCGGGGCGGGCGCCGTACGGCCGTGTGCCCGCCCATCGGGCCGATGACGATCGTATGACCCCGAATTGGGACTCGACGTGTGCCAGGGCCCGTTCTACGTTGTCAGTTGCCATGTCGGACCTCCTCGATACCCCGACCGTCGACCGCGCTGCTGGGCGGTCGATCGGTGCTGCCTGTCACGGGGTGGTGGCGAGGGATGGCTCCGGTGTGGACGTTCAGCCGGCGCGTCGCAGCGCGGCCTGCATGGTCGGCGGGCGACCGATGCGCGGGGGCGGGGCGAGCCGCCGCCGCGCGGTGAGGGGCAGATCCAGGAACGACGCGTCCAGACTGACCAACGAGCGGACGAGCGCCTGCTGCAGTTCCTCGGCGTCGGGTAGGTGCCAGTTCACCTGTGCGGGTGACACCTGCCAGCGCACGGGCCCCTCCGGCAGCACGGTCGGCGGGGCGGGTATCCACGAGCCGTGGCTGTGGCGCAGCACGTCGACCCGGTGGTCGAGTTCGGGTGCGAGCGCCGCGCCGGGCCGCATGAGGAACATCCACCGGCCGGTGGCGGTGACCGCGACGGGTCCGCGTACGCGGCGGGCGTTGCCCAGCGGTGGGCCGCAGACGGCGGCGGTGCCCAGCAGTGCCGGGACCTCCAGCACGTCGAAGGTGTGCCCGGTGGGCAGCAGCACCGCGTGCGGGTGCTGGGCCCACCACTCGTCGAGCTGCGCGGTGAACGTGCTGGACTGCGTCTCCCAGTCGGTGAGCACCGGGTGGCAGCTGGTGGCCAGGCAGGTGGCCCGGTCGCAGGCCATGCGCCGGCCGTTGAAGTACCCGCCGGGGGTGACCGCCCAGCCGTGGGCGGCGAAGCGCAGTGCCGCGCGTCGCATCCGGTGTCGGAGCAGGTTCCGGGCGAACGGTCCGTGTCGCCACCGCATGGTGTCCGACCTCCTCTTCCGGGTACGGCCGTGACGGGAAAGAGATCGACATCGCTCTTAACCGTATCTGTGGTCGCATGCACTCGTTACATCGACAACAGTCCAGCAAGCAAACGTCTCGATGCATTTTCTAACTGCAACTTGCAACAGAAGATACGAGTGACGGACCGGATGAGGGCGCACAGCCTGTGCGACTCGTTTCCCAGACCCGATGAGGGGAGGGTTGTGACATGGACGAGCTGCCCATAGGCCGGCGGGTGTCGTACTGGCGCAACCGCCGCAAGATGTCCCAGCAGGTCTTCGCCGACCGGCTGGGCAAGTCGAAGAGCTGGGTGGACAAGGTCGAGCGCGGCGTGCGCCGGCTCGACAAGTTCTCCGTCGTGTACGAGATAGCCGACGTGCTCCAGCTGGACGTGGCGCTGCTGCTCGGTAAGGACCCGGAGCGGCGCCCCGACAGCCTGAACTGCATCGACCAGATCGAGGTCGCCGAGATCCGGTCCGCCCTGGAGCGCTACGACCAGATCAGCGCGTTCTTCTACGCCCCGCCGGAGCCGCCGCCCATCGCCGAGATGCGCAAGGCCACCCAGCACGCGTGGCAGACCTGGGAGCACGGCCGCTACGGCGTGCTGGCCCGCGCGCTGCCGAAGCTGCTGCGCGACGCCCAGGCCGCCGACACGGCGTACGCGGGCACCGACGACACCCGCGACGCCGCGCACCTGCTCGGGCAGGTGTACCAGATCGCCTCGTCGGTGCTGCGCAAGCTCGGCGAACTCGACCTGGCCTGGCTGGCCGCCGACCGGTCCATCGCGGTGTCCCAGCGGGCGGGCGACCAGCTGCTGGCCGGGGTGGCCACCACCCGGGTCGCCAACGCGCTGCGGGCGCTGGGCCGCCACCGGTCCGCGCTGGAGGTCAACGTCAACATCGCCAACCGGCTGTGCCCGAGCGGCGACGGCACCGCCGACGACCGCCTGTCCGTGTACGGCTTCCTGCTGCTGCAGGGCGCCATGGCCGCCTCCTGCATCGGCGACAGCGCCACCATGCGCGACCTGCTCACCGGCGCCCAGGACGCGGCGACGGCGCTGGGCGGCGACCGCAACCACTACTGGACCAGCTTCGGCCCCACCAACGTGCAGGTGCACCGGGCCGCGGCCGCGGTCGAGCTGGGCGAGGGCGGCATGGCGGTGGCCATCCACTCCGCGCTGGACCCGGCGGCGTTCAACGCGATGCTGCCCGAGCGCCGCGCCCACCACTACCTGGACATGGCCCGCGGCTACACCCAGATCGGCGACGTGGAGAAGGCGGGCGAGATGCTGCTGGAGGGCGACCTGCTCGCCCCGGCCGAGATACGCTGCCGTCCGATCGCGCACGAGGTGCTCAGCGACGTGCTGCGCCGGACCCGGGGCACCCCGACGGCGGCGCTGGCGGAGCTGGCCGAGCAGATGGGGGTGGGGGTCTAGATGAGCGAGGCGGCGTCGGCCGACGACCGGCCGCGGCCGGTGCTGTACGTGCTGGTCTGCGGCTCGCCGGTGGCCCGCGACGTCGGCCGGCTCGTGGACCTGGCCCAGCGGCGCGGCTACGACGTGTGCGTGGTGGCCACCCCTGACGGGCGCAAGTTCCTCGACATCCCGGCGCTGGCCGCCCAGACGGGCCACCCGGTGCGCACCGGTTTCAAGAACCCCGGCGACCCCGACGTGCTGCCGCCGGCGGACGCGCTGGTGGTGGCCCCGGCGACGGTCAACACCGTGAACAAGTGGGCCGCGGGCATCGCCGACACGCTCCCGCTCGGCCTGCTCATCGAGGGGTACGGCAAGGGCCTGCCCATCGTCGCCTTCCCCTACACCAACGGGGCGATGGCCCGGCACCCGATGTTCCAGGAGAACCTGTCCCGCCTGCGGAGCTGGGGCGTGCGCGTGCTCTACGGCGACGAGGTGCTGGCCCTGCCGGAGCCGGGCAACGGCGACGCGATGCGCCACGAGTTCCCGTGGGAGCTGGCCCTGCGCGCCGTCGACGAGGCGCTGTCCGCGACCGCCGCGCCGGGCGGGCGGGTGACCCCCTAGGCTGTCCGGGTGAGCTGGACTGTCGCCTCGTTCGTGCGATTGCTCGATGAAGAGTTCCCGCCCGGCTGGGCCGAGCCGTGGGACCGGGTGGGCCTCGTGGCCGGCCGGCCCGAGCACCCCGTCACCCGAGTGCTGACCGTGGTCGACGTGCTGCCCGAGACCGTCGCGCAGGCCCTGGACCTGGGCGCCGACATGATCATCGCGCACCACCCGCTGCTGCTGTCGGGCGTCTCCTCGGTGGCCGCCGTCGACTACCAGGGCCGCATCCTGCACGACCTGATCGAGAACAGGGTCGGCCTGTTCGTCGCGCACACCAACGCCGACGTGGCCAACCCCGGGGTCAGCGACGCGCTCGCGACCCGGCTCGGCCTGACCGACCTGCGCCCGCTGCGCCCGACCGAGGACGGCCGGGGCGCCGGGCGGATCGGCCGGATCAACCCGATGACGCTGGGCGAGTTCGCCCACCTCGCCGCAACCGCGCTGCCCGTGGCGAGCTGGGGCGTCCGGGTCAGCGGCGACCCCGCGCGGATCGTGCGGACCGTCGCCGTCTGCGGCGGTTCGGGCGACAGCTTCATCCCCGACGCGGTCGCCGCGGGCGTCGACGTCTACCTCACCGCCGACCTCAAGCACCACCGCGTCTCCGAGCACCTGGCCGAGGGTGGTCCCGCGCTGGTGGACGCCGGTCACTACGCCACCGAGGCGCCCTGGCTGACACCACTGGCCGCCTGGCTGCGCAGCCGGACCGGACTTGAGATCATCGTCTCCGACGCGAACACCGATCCGTTCCGGTTCCACGCCTGCGCGACACTTGACCCTGCCACGTGAGCACGGTGCTTGCCCGGCAGAGCGCTGATCAAGAGAAGGAGTGCCCTATGAAGGCCGACCCGAAGGACCAGCAGCGGCTGCTCGACCTGCAGGCGATCGACACCACGCTGCAGCAGCTGGCGCACCGCCGCCGGACGCTGCCCGAGCTCGCCGAGCTGGACGCGCTTACCAAGGTCGTCAGCCGGCTGGAGGACGAGCGGGTCCGCGCCGAGGTCGACGTCGACGACCTGGACCGCGACATCACCAAGCTGGAGCGCGAGGTCGACACCGTCCGCCAGCGCCGGGCCAAGGACCAGCAGCGCCTCGACGACGGCCGGCTGCCCGCCCGTGAGCTGAGCGCGCTTGAGCACGAGATCGCCTCGCTGACCCGGCGCCAGTCCGAGCTCGAGGACGCCGAGCTGGAGCTGATGGAGAAGCGCGAGTCGGCGCAGTCGGTGCTCGACGGGGTGGACGAGCGCATCGGCGTCGCCCGCGACACCCGCATCGCCACCGAGCAGCGCCGGGACAAGACCGTCGCCGAGATCGACAAGGAGGCGCAGTGGAAGCAGACCGCCCGCGGTCCGCTCGCCGCCGACCTCCCGGCTGAGCTGGTCCAGCTGTACGACAAGATCCGGGAGCAGTCCGGCGGGCTCGGTGCCGCCCTGGTGCAGCACGGCCGCTGCGGCGGCTGCCGCCTGGAGCTGTTCGGCGCCGACCGCAACCGGGTCAAGACGGCCGCGCCCGACGAGGTCGTCCGCTGCGAGGAGTGCCGCCGGATCATGGTGCGCACCCACGAATCGGGCCTGTGACCATGCGGGTCGTGGTGGAGGCGGACGGGGGCGCCCGCGGCAACCCCGGCCCGGCCGGATACGGCGCGGTGGTCCGGGACGCGGCCAGCGGCCAGGTGCTGGCCGAGCGGGCCGCCGCGATCGGCGTCGCCACCAACAACGTCGCCGAGTACCGGGGGCTCATCGCCGGGCTGGAGGCCGCCGCCGAACTCGGCGCGACCCTGGTCGAGGTGCGGATGGACTCCAAGCTGGTGGTCGAGCAGATGTCGGGCCGCTGGCAGATCAAGCACCAGGGCCTGCGGCCGCTGGCGGCCCAGGCGGCGACGCTGGTACGCAGGTTCGACCAGGTCACCTACGGCTGGATCCCGCGCGAGCGCAACCGTGCCGCCGACGCCCTGGCGAACGCGGCCATGGACGCCGCAGCGGCCGGCGGCGCCGTCATCGAGCACGACGCGGCGGTCGCCACGGCCGTCGCGGTGACCGAGCCGAAGCAGGACTGGGCGCCGCGCACCGCCCCCGCGACCAGGCTGATCCTGGTCCGCCACGGCGAGACCCCGCTGACCGCGCAGAAGCGCTACTCCGGCCGGGGCGACGTGCCGCTGTCCGAGCGCGGCGAGCAGCAGGCGGCCGCGACCGCGCGCCGCGTCGCCGGGCTGAAGCCGGACCGGGTCGTCTGCTCGCCGCTGAAGCGCTGCAAGGCGACGGCCCGCGCCATCGCCAAGGCGGCGGGCGGGGTGCCGGTCGAACTCGAGCCCGAGCTGATCGAGTGCGACTTCGGGGCGTGGGAGGGCCTGACCTTCGGCGAGGTGCGCGAGCAGTACGCCGCCGAGCTGTCGGCCTGGCTGGCGTCCACATCGGTCGCCCCGCCCGGCGGCGAGTCGTTCCAGAAGGTGGCCAAGCGGGTCCGGGGCGTCGTCGGCCGGCTGCAGACGCAGTACGAGGGCGGCACGCTGGCCGTGGTCTCGCACGTCTCACCGATCAAGCTGATCCTGCGCGACGCCCTGGCCGCCTCGGACGCGTTCCTGCACCGGCTGCTGCTCGACCCGGCGGGGGTGTCCATCGTGGACACCTGGCCTGACGGCGGCGTGTCGGTGCGCGTCGTCAACGACACCGCCCACCTCGACGACCTGTGAACAACCCCCACCTGCCCGCCCGCGCCGCCGCGCTCCGCAGGTAAGGAAGGGACCCTTCTTATCGCTATCCGATGTAGAAGGGCCCCTTCTTAACCTCGCGTAGCGGCGCGCAGCGGTGGCCGGGCGAGGGCGAAGCGGGCGCGAGGCGATGGAGGCGGCTAGGCCAGCGCGAAGCGGACCAGGCGCTTGGCCGGGTCGGCGGTGGTCAGCCGCACGGTGACGCGGTCCCCGGCGGTCAGGTCGCCGTCGCAGCGGGCGCGGACGGCGGGCTCGTCCAGGGCCACCGTGCCGCCGGGCTTGCCGTGGTTGGTGTCCAGCACGGCGGCCGGGAACGTCTCGCCGATCCGGTCGGCGAGCACGACGGCCTCGACCAGGTCGATCGCGCCGCGCTCGGCGGCCGAGGCCACCGTGCCGGTGCCGGTCATGATGCCGGGCAGCTGCGGCAGCGCCTCGGCGGCCCAGGCGGGCACGTCCCGGCCCTCATGCAGGGCCAGGCACACCTCGGTGGCGTACCGGTCGGCGAGTCGCCGCAGCGGGGCGGTGACGTGCGCGTACGTCGAAGCCACCGCGGCGTGGGCGGGCTCGGCCGGCACCTCGCCGGCGAACGGGGTGTATCCGGCGCCGCGCAGCAGCTCGGCGGCCTCGTCGACGAACGCGGCGGCCTTCGGGTCGGCGCAGTCGAGCCGGGCGATGACCTGGCCCACCGTCATCCCGTCGGGCCAGTCGATGCCCAGGCCCTGCCCGGCCAGGCGCAGCCGCGCCACGGCGTGCGGGTCGGGCGCGGGCATGGTGCGCAGCAGGCCGATCCGGCCCTTGAGCATGATCTCGGCGGCGGCCCGGCCGGTGAGCAGCGAGATCTGCGCGTTCCACTCCTCGCTGGGCAGCGGTGCGCGCAGGCTGAGCCGCCAGCCCTTGCCGTCGGGCTCGATCTCCTGCTCCGGCATGGGCAGGTTGATGGCGCCGCGTTCGAGCGCCCGCGCGATCAGCAGTTTGCCCAGCTCCGGTAGCAGCGCGATCGGTTCGGCCAGCTTGCCGCTGTCGGCATCGGACTGCACGCCCTCGTAGGCGAGCTTGGCCCGGCTGCGGACCCGGGCCCGCCGCAGCGTCACGGCTTCGGTGTCGCCGTCGGCGCTGACGTCGACGGTCCACACCACCGCGGCCCGCTCCACCTCGGGCAGCAGGCTCACCGCACCCTCGCTGAGCACCGCGGGGTGCAGCGGCACCTTGCCGTCGGGCAGGTACACCGTCTGCCCGCGCTGCCAGGTCTCGGCCTCCAGGGCGCTGCCCGGCGTGACGTACGCCGCGACGTCGGCGATGGCGTAGTGCACCCGGTAGCCGCCGCCGTCGCGCCGCAGCAGGCACAGGGCCTGGTCCAGGTCGCGCGACGAGGCCGGGTCGACGGTCACGAACGGGATGTCGGTGAGGTCGGTGTCGGGCAGCCTCACCTCCCGCGCGGCCTGCTCGGCCTGCGCCTGCGCCGCGGGCGGGAACCCGTCGGGCAGGTCCAGCTCACGGCGCAGGGGAGTGAAGTCGATGGCCTGGGTGGTCAGGCGGCGGTGTGCCATTGGTCATTCTTATCAGCAGCCGACCTCCGGCGGCACCGTCCGGCTGGTCACCCGGTCAGCGCATGCTCTTGCGGGCAGGCGCGCGGCGGGTCGTCGCCTTGGCGGCCGCGGACTTCATCGCGGTCTTGCGCACGGTCGTCTTGCGTACCGCCGTCTTGCGAGCGGGCGCGGTCTTCTTCGCCGCGGTGGCGGTCTTCCTGGCCGGAGTGGTCTTGCGGGCGGTGGCCGCCTTCTTCATAGGCGTGGTCTTGCGCGCGGCCGCGGTCGTCTTCTTCGCGGTGGTGGCCTTCTTCGCCGCCGTCTTCCTGACCGCCGAGGTGATTCCCCTGGCCGGGGCGGCCTTGCGCGCCGCCGAGGTCGTCTTGCGGGCCGCCGTGGTCTTCTTGGCCGCCGCCGTGGTCTTCTTCGCGGCAGTGGTCTTCCTGACGGCGGTGGTCTTCCTCGCGGCGGTCGTCTTGCGGGCCGTGGTCTTCTTGGCCGGGGACGTCTTCTTCGCCGTGGTCGTCTTCCTGGCCGCGGTGGTCTTCTTGGCCGGCGACGTCTTCTTCGCGACGGCGGCCTTCTTCATCGGCGTCGTCTTCTTGGCGGCGGTGGTCTTCTTCGCCGTGGTCTTGCGAGCCGCCGTGGTCTTGCGAGCCGTCGTGCTCCTGGTAGCCATGGCCTTCTTCGCCGTCGCCTTCTTCGCCGGTGCGGTCTTCTTCACGGCCGCAGTCAACTTCTTCGCGGTGGTCTTCTTCGCCGCCGCCGAGGTCTTCTTCGCCGCGGTGGCCTTCGCCGCGGTGGTCTTCTTGGCCGCGCTGGTCTTCTTCGCGGTGGCGGTCTTCTTCGCCGGAGACGTCTTCTTGGCGGTCGCGGTCTTCTTCGCCGCAACCGGCCGACTCGGCGCCTTCTTGGCGGCCGCCTTCGTGGCAGCGGCCTTCTTAGCAGGGGCCTTCTTCGCTGCGGCCTTGGCTACGGCCATCGCTCCTCCTCACGGGTGTGTCCTACCGGACATGCCTCCGGTGGAACCGCGAACAGCGGTGTCCGGCCTGCCCGGCGAACGTGGTTCACCGGTGCGAATCCCGCGCACTGCTGCTCCAGACATCACTGTGCGCCGCAAAAAGCCCATGTGTGAGCGAAATCCATAAAATAGCGAAAGCGATCCGCAGTCGCGCAAGCACTCCACAGTGCACCTATCGCGCCATCGCCTGCCGCATCGGCTTTCCGCGGCGCCGACCGGCCACGGCCACCCGCAGGTTAAGAAGGGGCCCTTCTGCTACGGAAAGCGATAAGAAGGGTCCCTTCCTTTCGGGGGTCAGCGGGCGGCGGCGAGCGTTTCGGCCAGCCGCAGGAGGATCCGGTGCTGCGCCGGCGTCTCCGGGCAGGGCAGCCCCCGCCCCTCCACCAGCTGGTCTACCGCCTGCTGCGCGGGCATGCCCAGCTGAATGAGGATGCCGCCCGCGATGAGCGCCGACCGCCCGATCCCGGCCCAGCAGTGCGCCACCACGTACGCCCCGGCGGTGACGTCGGCGGCCAGGCGGGCGGTGAGGGCGTGGTAGGACCAGAACTCCGGGACGTCGTGGTCGCCGATGGGGAAGTGCTCGAACCGGATTCCGGCCCGGCGGACCGCGTCCCCCTCGTCGGGTATGCCCAGCAGCTCCAGCTCGTCGTCGGGCAGCGCGCAGACCAGGACGTCGACCCCGTGGACCGAGCGCAGCCGGGCCAGGTCGTCGTCGAGCCTCACGTTGCGGGCCGGGCGGGGCATCATCGCGATGCGGCCCGGCTTGTCGTGCACGACGTGCGGGTCACTGTGCGGCATGCCGCTGATTATGCGTTCGGCGGGCGGTAGACGGCGCCGTGCGGGTCGGCGCAGTGGGCGGCCGCGATCGCGGCCGGGGTGTCGTGGTCGTCGGCGTGGTCGACCTGCAGCGTGGTGTGCGCGATGTGGTGCCGCCCGCGCAGCAGCCCCTCCACCTCGCGGCGCACGGCGTGGCAGTCGCCGTGCGGCCGGACCAGGATGTGCGCCGACAGGGCCGGGTAGCCCGAGGTCACCTGCCAGACGTGCAGGTCGTGCACCTCGACCACGCCGTCGACGCCGGCCAGTTCCGCGCCGAGCGCGTCGGGGCTGAGCCCGGCCGGGGCGGCTTCGAGCAGGATGCGGCCGGAGGCGGCGAGCAGCTCCAGGCCCGCCTTGACCATCAGCACGACGACGGCCAGCGAGGCTATGCCGTCGGCCCGGTTGAAGCCGGTGGTGAGCACGACGAGGCCCGCGACCGCGGTGGCGATGAAGGCGAACAGGTCGTTCAGGATGTGCTGGAACGCGCCCTCGATGTTGAGGCTGGCCCGGTTGGCCCGGGACAGGCACCAGGCGGCGACCAGGTTCACGCCGATGCCCGCGATGGCGGTGACCAGCACCGCCCCGCCGCGCACGGCCGGCGGGTCGATGAGCCGCCCGATCGCCTCGTACGCCAGCCAGGCGGCCAGCAGCAGCAGGGTGATGCCGTTGGCCTGGGCGGACAGGATCTCGGCGCGCTTGAGCCCGTACGTGTAGCCGCCGCGGGGCGGGCGGGCGGCCAGGCGCATCGCCACCAGGGCCAGCACGATCGCGGCGGCGTCGGTGAGCATGTGCGCGGCGTCGGACAGCAGGGCGAGCGAGTCGGCGAGCAGGCCGACGACGACCTCGACGGCCATGAACCCGAGGATCAGGGCGAGCGCGATGCTCAGCCAGCGCCGGTCGGCGTCGGCCGACACGCCGTGCGCGTGGCCGCCGTGCCCGTGGGCGTGCTCGGCGTGGTCGTGTCCCATGTCAGCCCACCTCGCTGGCGCAGACCGCCGGGTCGATGGCGAGGACCAGGCCGAGCAGGTCGTCCAGGGCGTGGGCCAGGCGGGCGTCGCTCAGCTCGTACCGGCTGCGGCGGCCCTGCGGGCTGGCCACTACCAGGCCGCAGCCGCGCAGGCAGGCCAGGTGGTTGGAGAGGTTGGTGCGGGTCACGCCGAGTCGGTCGGCCAGCTCCGTCGGGTAGGCCGGGCCCTCCCGCAGGGCCAGCAGCAGCCGGATGCGGGTGGGGTCGGACAGCGCCTGGCCGAACCTGGCCAGCACTTCCACGTCAGTAACGGCACCGAGCATGCCCTCGATTCTACAGCCGAAGCTGACTTCAGCATCAGCTGAACAGTCGACCTATACTGAACCGATGCCCTCGGCCCTTGAGCGTGCCCTGACCGACCCGCCGCTGCGGCCCCTGCCCGACACCGCCGCCGACCTGCTGCGCACCCTGTCCGCGCCGCCGCGCCTGGCCGCCCACCTGCGCCTGGTGCACGACGTCGCCTGGCGACTGACCGCCGAACTGGCGGAGCGCTGCCCCGCGCTGGCGTACGACCGCGACGCCGTCCTGTTCGGCGCCGCCACCCACGACATCGGCAAGACGCTCCACCCCGGCGAACTGGCGGGCCCTGGGCACGAGCACGAGCAGGCCGGGGCCCGGCTGCTGCGGGCGCACGGCATCGACCCGGAGCTGGCCCGCTTCGCCGCCGGCCACGCGCAGTGGGACCGGGGCAGCGGCACCGAGGACCTGCTGGTCACCGTCGCGGACAAGGTGTGGAAGGGCAAGCGGGTCGCCGAGCTGGAGCAGCTGCTCGCCGACCGGGTCACCGCCGCCGGGACCGACCACTGGGAGGCGTTCCTGCTGGTGGACACGGTGCTGGAGCGGCTCGCCACCGGGGCGGACGAGCGGCTGGCCTGGCAGGGGTCGTACCCGCGCTAGGCGACCAGGATCTTCACGACCGCCTCGCCCGCCTCGGCGGCGCGGTGGTAGAAGTCGACCAGCTCGACCGCGTCCTGGGCCAGGTGGCTCGCGCGCTGCTCGGACCACGGGTTCGGCGAGTAGCCGCGCAGCACCGCCGCCAGCTCCGTCGACCGCCGCCCGATCCACTCCAGCGGATCCGCGTCGGACAGGTACGCCGAGACCGCCTCGACCTGCTGCGGGGTCAGCACGCCGACCTCGTCGTCGGAGTCGCCGATCACCCGCCAGTCGCCTCCGGACACCACCAGCCCGGCCGGGTCGGCGGCCATCCCGGTGCTGCCCGCGAACAGCACCTCCAGCAGCAGGTAGTCCTCGGCCACGGCCAGCACCACGCCCTCGGCGACCGCCAGCGGGTAGCCGTCGTCACCGAAGGTCGGCACCGACTCCCACAGCTCGCGCGGCGACGCCTTCAGCGCGGTCGCGGGCACGCGGTGCCAGTACATGTCCACACCGGTCACGGCTCAGCCCTTCGCCTTGGCGGGCGCCGCCGCCTGCTTCGATCCGCCGGTACGCGGGGCGGGGATCACTCCGGCGGCCCACTTGTCCAGGTCGAACCGGAACCAGCCGCCCTTGACCGTACGGCCGGTGCCCAGGGCGAGCACGGCGCGGATGCGGGCGGGGTTCTTGTCGTACACCCGGAGCAGCTCGGCCACGTCGGCGGCCGGGACGGTCCAGGTGGCGCTCTGCTGGCCCTCCAGCCGGAACGGCAGCTCCGGCCCGCGCCGGCCCTGCCCGCCCAGCATGTGCCGCCCGCGCACGCCCTGCACCTCCAGCTCGACGGTCACCACCTGCACCGCGCCGAGCGCGCCGTTGGTGACCGTGGTGGCGATCAGGAACTCCTTGGCGTCACCGGGCCCGAAGTTGTTCATGTGGTACAGCCGGGCGCTGGGGCGCGCCCCGCCCCGCCGGTACGCCAGCACGGCCACGACGAGGGCCGCCAGCGCCACCACGGCGGCGGCGAGCGCGGCCAACCGCGCGATCGGATCGGACACAGCGGTGACTATGGCACAGCTGCCGCCGCCGGGAAACTCGGCGACGTCGCGGCCACCCGGCCGGGGCTCGTGTCAGATCGGCCGGACCCATCGTTGTAGACCTGGTGAAGCTCGACATTTCCGCCGGTCGCCTGCTGCGCACCCTGCTGTGCTGCATCGCCGCCCTGCACGCGCTCAGCCTCGGCTTCTGCCTGGTCTACCACGGGCTCGGCGTGTACGCGCCGTTCCCGTACTTCGGGCGCCTGGTCAAGTTCTTCTACGTCGACAAGGAGGACAACCTGCCGACGTGGTACTCCTCCGGGGTGCTGCTGCTGGCCGCGCTGCTGCTGTGGCAGGTGGCGAGCCGCGCCAAGGCGTCCGGGGCCCGCTTCGCCCGGCACTGGCGCATCCTCAGCTTCGTCTTCGCGCTGCTGTCGATCGACGAGTACGCCCAGATCCACGAGATCGGCGCCACCGTCGCCGTGGTGCACCTGGGCCAGGCGTCGTACCTGTCCTGGCTGGTCCTCGCCGCGCCGTTCGTGCTGGTGCTGGCCGTGTCGTACACGCGGTTCCTGCTCGCGCTGCCGGGACGGGTGCGCCTGTTCGTGCTCGTCGGGGCGGCGCTGTTCCTCAGCGGCGCGGCGGGCATGGAGGTCGTCGGGGCGTTCTCCGGCCGCGAGAACATCGGCTTCACCCCCGGCTGGGCCAGCATGCGCTACGTGCTGTCGGCCTCCTTCGAGGAGCTGCTGGAGATGACCGGCGCGACCCTGTTCGTGTACGCGATCGCCCACCACCTGCAGCAGCACCAGCGTCCCGGCTCGGCGGCCGCACCCGCCCAGGCGGCCCGGGAGACCGCACCGGCCGTACCCGCCGGAACCGGCCGGTGACCACCCCGGCGCTGGACCGGACCGCCCTGGCCGCCGCCGGTCGCGACGCCGCCGCCAAGCTCGCCGCGTCAGGCGTGCACGGCACCGCCCTGACCTGGGTCGACAACGCGGGCGTGACCAGGGTGAAGGCCGTGCCCACGGCGCGGCTGCCCGGCGCGGCCGCGTGGGGCGTCGGCATGTCCACCGTGCACGACGTGTTCTGCGTCGACGACACCATCACCGCCGGGCGGCTCATCGGCGGCCCCGTCGGCGACCTGCGGCTGCACCCCGACCTGGACCGGCTCACCGTGCTCGCCGCCCAGCCCGGCTGGGCCTGGGCGCCGGTCGACCGGTGGACCCAGGACGGGCAGCCGTACCCGGCGGACCAGCGCCTGTTCGCCCGCCGCATGACCGCCCGCGCCGCGGCCGCCGGAGTCACCCTGCGGATGGCCTTCGAGCTGGAGTTCTACCTGGCCCGCCCGGACGGCGGCCCGGCCTCCGACGGCCCCGCCTACGGCATGACCCGGCTGGTCGAGCTGTCCGACTTCGGCCGCGACCTGCTCGCCGCGCTGGCCGCGCAGGACGTCGCCGTCGAGCAGTTCCACCCCGAGTACGGCACCGGCCAGCTGGAACTGTCCGTCGGCCACGCCGAGCCCGTGCACGCCGCCGACCGGGTCGTGCTCGCCCGCGAGACCGTCCGCGCCACCGCGCTGCGGCACGGGCTGCGCGCCTCGTTCGCGCCCGTCGCCGTCGCCCGGCAGGTCGGCAACGGCATGCACCTGCACTTCTCGGTATGGGCCGACGGCGCCAACCTGCTCGCCGACGGCGACGGCCCGTACGGCATGACCGCCCGTGGCGAATCCGCCCTGGCCGGGGTGCTGTCGCGGCTGCCCGCCCTGGCCGGGCTCGGCGTGCCCAGCCCCGCGAGCGCGCTGCGCCAGGCGCCGCAGCGCTGGGCGGGGGCGTACCGGTGCTGGGGGCGGGAGAACCGGGAGGCGGGGCTGCGCTTCGTCACCGGCGTCGTCGGCAACGGCAGCGGCGCGGCCAACGCCGAGGTCAAGTGCGTGGACGCGGCGGCGAACCCGTACCTGGTGGTCGGGGCGGTGTGCGCGCTGGTCGCCGACGCGGTCGACGCGGGGCTGCGGCTGCCGGAGGAGGTGCGGGTGGACCCGTACACGCTGGCCTCGCCGCCGCCGCGACTGCCCGACACGCCCGCCGCCGCGCTCGCCGCCCTGCACGCCGACCGCGAGCTGTGCGCCGTGCTCGGGGCGCCGCTGCTGGACGCGTTCGACGCGGTGCACCGGGCCGAGGCGGACACGCTGGGCAGGCTGCCCGAGGCCGAGCTGGTGGAGGCCGTCCGGTGGCGGTACTGAACATGCTCGACCTCAGCGGGCTCGACCTGGTCGACGGGCACTGCCACGGCATCACCACCACGCCGCTGGACGACGCCGCGTTCGAGCTGTGGTGCACCGAGGCCGACGAACCGGCACCGGTCGGCGCCCCGTACCTGGACAGCCAGGTCGGCCTGGCGCTGCGCCGCTGGTGCGCGCCACTGCTCGGCCTGGACGCCGGGGCGGGCGTCGAGGACTACCTGTGGCAGCGGCGGCGGCTGGGCCCCGAGGAGGCCGCCGGGCGGCTGCTGCGCGCCGCATGCCTGTCCGCGCTGCTCGTCGACACCGGCCCGGCCGTGAGCGGCCTGCTGCCCGCGCCCGCGGTGGGCGCGCTGGCCGCGGCACCGACCCATGCGGTGGTACGGCTGGAGCAGCTGGCCGAGTCGGTCGCGCCCGTCAGCGGGCCGGACGCGTTCGCCGACGCGTTCGCCGACGCGCTGCGCGCCGCCCTGCCCGGCGCGGTCGCCACCAAGTCGATCGCCGCGTACCGGCACGGGCTCGGCCTCGACCCGACCCGCCCGCAGCCGCAGGAGGTGCGGGTCGCGGCGGCGCGCTGGCTGCGCGACGGCGGCCGCCTCACCGATCCGGTGCTGCTGCGCCACCTGCTGTGGTGCGCGGTCGACACGGGCCTGCCGATCCAGCTGCACACCGGCTTCGGCGACCGCGACGCGCTGCTGGCCCGCACCGACCCCGCGCTGCTGCAGCCGTTCTGCGAGGCGACGCTGCGCACCGGGGCCCGGCTGGTCCTGCTGCACTGCTACCCGTACCACCGCCAGGCCGGGTGGCTGGCCCAGGTGTACCCGCACGTCTACGCCGACGTCGGCCTCACCGTCGCGCACCTGGGCGCCCGTTTCACGGCCGTGCTCGCCGAGTTCCTGGAACTGGCCCCGTTCGGCAAGCTGCTGTACTCCTCGGACGCGTTCGGCCTGCCCGAGCTGTACCTGATCGGTGCCGCCCAGTTCCGCCACAGCCTCGGCCAGGTCCTGGGCGGCTTCGTCGCGGACGGCGCCCTGCCCGCCACCGACGCGCTCCGGATCGCCGACCAGCTCGGCTCCGCGAACGCCCGCAGGCTCTACGGCCTGTAACCGAACCACGGCGCACCCTGGCCGTGCTCGCGGCCAGCCGATTCGTGCGCCGCGGGTATGGATGTGCTGCGGCGGCTCACACCTCACAGGTTGTACGTACACCCTATGAGGTGTGAAGCCGCGCAGGGGCATGTCCCGTCGCGGGGCAGCGGTGGCGAAGCTGATGGCCATATGCTGCGGCCGTGGCTGAGCAGCGCGGGCGGTACCGGCTCCGGACGCGGATACGCACCAGACTGCCGTGGTTCCTGATCAATCTCGGTTTCGCCGACAAGGGGCGCCGGGACTGCGGCGATCACGACTGGTACGCCGGCGACGGTGTCGTCGAGCACTGCTACCACTGCCGGGTGGGCGAGCGGCCGTACGATCCGGCGCACTTCGACGGATCAGCGGACCGGTAACTCCGACGTACGTCGCGCCACGCGTACCAACCTCGCGGCACCCACGGGTCGGATGCCGCCGGTGGGTGCCGCATCCGATGGTCGGCGGTCAGCATCAGCTCGAAGCGGTATCCGCGGTACGCCGCAGCCCGTCATCTGACCACGCGTCGGCTGGGCACATGCTGGCTGGGCCCGTGAGGAAGACTAGGCGGCATGGCTGACTTGGACGATGCGAAGGCCGCGCTGCACAACTACCTCCGGGAGGCTCGCGAAGGCCTGATCTGGAAGCTCGACGGGCTCAGCGAACGCGAAGCGAGACTGCCCCGCACCGAGACCGGCACCAACCTGTTGGGGATCCTGAAGCACTGCCTCAACGTGGAAGCCGGCTACTTCGGACCCACATTCGGGCGCGAGTTCCCGACGCCCGGGGAACTGGTCCCGACGGAGGCGTTCGAACAGGACCCGCAGGCGGACTGGTACGCGCGCGAGGACGAGACGAAGGACGGGTTGATCGACCTGTACCGCCGGGTCGCAGCGTTCGCGGATGAGACGATCGAGCGGCTGCCGCTCGGCGCGCCGGGGCTGGTGCCGTGGTGGCGGCCGGAGAACCAGGCCGTGACACTGCACCGGGTCATCATCCACGTGACCTGCGACCTCGCTCGACACGCCGGTCACGCGGACATCCTGCGCGAGCAGCACGACGCGGCGGTCGGCCTGGGCCGGGAGAACTCCAACATCCCTGACGGCTACGACTGGCCGGCGTACGTCACCAGGCTCACGAAGCTGGCCGACCACTTCGGTGAAGGCTAGCTCCAGCTTCTTACTGTGGCGCAGCCAGGGACTTCGTGCTCGGGCTGGCCGCCTGGCGGTGGCCACCTCGTCCGCCTGCGTTCGGCTGTAGCAGGCCGTGAATCGGACGGGGCGGGTATCTGCCTGCCCATCCGGCCTCGCCCTGGACCGGCCGTGGCCAGCATGGTGGGGGAGGCGGCGAATCATGAGGCGTGCCCCTGCCAGTGGGGCCGCGCTGGTCAGAGAGCGGGCAGTTCCCGGGCGATGCACCAGCCGTCGGCCGCCTGGGCCATCGTGTAGACCACGGTCAGCTCCATCGGCTCCGACCGGCCTGCGACGGTGACCTTCTGGGCCGCGCGGACCTCGACTGCCGACCCCTCGGACCGGGTCTCGGTGATCGTGTAGGAGGTCACTTTGAAGCGCGGGCCGAAGGTTCCGGCGTCGGTCTGGGCGACCGCGTCGTACTGCTCGCGCACATCCGCGCAGACCAGCAGGTGCCCTTCCGCGAAATCACCGTCCTGGACCGCATTGAGGTAGGCCGTGACGACCTGGCGTACCGCGGTGTCGACGGCGGGCTGGACCACTGCGGCGGGCTGCTGCGAGCTGGCTGCCGGGGCGGTACCGGGTGCGGATTCTGACGAGTCGCCGCACCCGGCGGCCTGCAGAGCCGCGAGTGCGGCGAGGACGGCGTAGCCGAGGGTGCGCGAGGTGCGGGTGATCATCGTCCTGCCTTGCTGAGCTGCGAAGAGGCCACAGTGTTCCACAGGAGCACGGCGGCGTCGTAGCTGGTGCGGAGCGAGGTGAGCAGCGCGACAGGCGCCGCTCTTTGCGACGCGGCGACGGACGGTGGCTCGTCTGCTCACTCGGCAGACGGGGCAGCCTACGTGCGCGTCCGCCGCGCACGCCGCCACAGACCGAGCGAGGCGCCCAGGGTCAGCACCAGCAGGATTGCGAGCAGGACAAGTACGGCCGAGCCGGAACCCGACTCCGACACGGCCGCGTTGACCGGCTCGCCCGGGGTGGCTTCCGGCTGCGCCGACTCCGACTGTGCCGGGGTCGGCGATGCCGGAGTTGCTGACGACCGGACCGACGCGGAAGGCGAGCCCGCGAGCGAGGTGGGTGCGGGGGCGGTCGCGGAGTCCGGCCCGGTGGACGGGGCGGCGCCGACGCCACGCGGACGGACGTCGAAGCCGAAGAAGCTGTTGGTCATGTTGGTGTCTTCGCTGCGATCGGAGACGAGCAGGCTCATTCCACTCGAGGCGCTGACGTTGGTCTTGGCGAACCGCAGGTGCATCTCCCAGTGCAGCGACCTGCCGGGGGCGAAGTGGTTCCCACTGAACGGTCGACATGACCCTTTCGGTGCGCTGCCCCGCGACCGGCAACAACCGCTGGGGATCCCGGAGCGCTGCCTCGATGCGGAGGACGGCTACTTCGGACCCCATCGAGCGCGAACTCCCGACTCGGACGAAGTGGTTCGGATGGAGCCGTTCGAACACGGGTCTCGCAGGTGTCTGGGCTGCGGGGTCCTGAGAGGGCGATCGCATCCCTCCATTGACATGTATGTGCGTCAACCGTAGGGTTCTGGCTGCATGATCGCGGACCTGTGGAGGGTTACGGTGGGACGATCGTCGCTGTGTGGCCTTACTGTGCCCTGGCTTGCCGTGTTGTCGGCACCGAACGAGGGGCCGTTCCTCCCGGGTTCTTGCGATCGTCGGGGGATGCGCCAGAAGTCCTGAGTATATGGATGCATCTGCGCGTCGCTCTGATCCATGCCCGCCGTCCCGCTCGGGCCGGCTCGGCCACCTTCAGAAGGGTGCACAAAGTGGAGAGAACCGCAGCGCGCGGGGTGATGCGGCGGTTGGTGCCTGCCGTCACATCCGCGATCGCGATGATCATGGTCATCGCTCTGCCTGGTGTCGCACATGCGGCCTCGGACCATGCCGTTTCGGGCGACACGTGGAGCTGGTCGTCCGAGTGGTACATATCAACAACTTACCGGACTAAGTCGGGTGACGGGAACGCGAAGATCAAATTCAGTGAGCTGCCCCTTCTCGATGGCAGTTCGCGACCCGTCGATGGAATCAAATGGCGTTATATCGCAAATAACGGCAGTGTCGTAGGCGGCAGCGAGTTCTCCATGTACTCGCTGAACACGTGGTACACGCACTGGTACCTCTCCAACGGCTTCCAGTTCAGAAACTCGTTCGCGCGTACGACCACCTGCACTAACCCGGGCTGCAACCATCACTTCGCCGGTACGCAGAACTACTAGTCGCGACTGCGGAAGCCCTGCGGATCGCGGCTGATCCGTGGGGCTTTCGTGAGCTCGGAGGCGGTAAGACCACATGACAGCCAACCGTCCGGCAAGGGCCAATCGTCGCCGCAACTCGCATGTCGCCTTCCTTCTCGTTCTGGTGACGGCGGCAGGTTGCGGCAGCAGTCCGCCACCTGGTGAATCAGAATGGATCTCCGCAGACCAGGCTGCGGCAGAGTACGTGGACGAGGCCGAAAGCCTGGAACTCGCACCGGGCTGGCGGTGGCCCGAGACTCCCGTGTACGAACCTAGAGCGGCGGATGGAAAAAAGATCAACTACGGTGTCAACACCGGTAGAGTCGACGCTTCGTGGTATTGGCACTGCTCATGGGCTAGGACGTACTTCGCGGCCGAGACGCTTCAAGAGCGGGACACCGCGCTGAAGGAGGTTCTCCGGCTCAGGGGGTCGGCGTTCTACCGCTACGGACTGTTGCCGGAGGATCAGAGCGCACGCGACAAGGTGCTGGCGCTCGCCGAGTCCGGCGACCTCAAGCAGTTGAGGGTAGTCATCGACTTGAACTGCCCGAGCGAAAGCGATTAGCGGCGCCAGTGGACGGAACCGGTAAGAGGTGGGTATGAGGATAGGCGGGCTACGTGGTCCGGGCGTCGCTAAGACTTCGGTCCGACGCACCGGAGTAACGATTCTGCTGTCCGCCACAGCGCTGGGCACTGCGGCCTTCCTGGGCGATGCCGCACCGGGCAGGTGGGGCACCGCAATGATCGCGGTCTTCAGCACCGGCCTGTCCTGGTGTTTCGCGGCACTACTCGTCGGCCTTGGGCAGCGGTCGTCTGCACGCGCCGCGGTCGCGAGCACGGCGCTGCTCCTCGGTGCTACGGCGGTGTACTACCTGCTGATCATCGAAGTGAGCCAGCGGTGGCGCGGCGGCTTTCTCGACAGCGGCGAAGCGGCCGACAGGCTGGGCCTGTACTCCGTCGGCCTCTCGGCAACATTCTGGGTGGTCGCATCGCTAGGCGTCGGTCCTGTTCTCGGCGTGGTGGCCTGGCGAATGACGACAGGCGGCAACCGGGAGAGCGCCGTCCTGGCGGGTGGGACAGCAGGCCTACTCTCCGGGCAGGGTTGGTACACACTGCTCTTCCTGACGCCCTGGCCGATCCCTGACGAGTTCAGTGCGCGACTTCTGCTGTCCGCGATATTGACGATCACGCTCTCGGCGCTGGCGCTGGGGTATCTGGTGCGGCGGCTCGGTCTTCGAATGATGATGGGTCATGTCGTATTCGCGGCTGTGGCTGGTGGAGCCCTGGGTCTTGCGCTCTGGAGACTCGTGGCAGTCGCGCGAATGAGCCTAGGCGTCTAGGAGGATCTCCGCTCAACCCGATCCTGCCGCCGCGGGTGACGGTCCCCGTCGTATCGCCCCGCATCGCGCTGGACGCTTTCAGCGCTGGCTGACAGCGGACACACGGAAGGCGCCGACTTCGTACAGTCGGCGCCTTCATGCTGCGTGGACTCAGCGCTGCGCGTTGCCCTGGTCCTCGACGCCGAGCTTCCGTGCGATGGCGGCCAGGAGCGCGCCTTGCCTGGTCTGCTCCTGGCGCATCTCTCGAAGGTCTAACCGCAGTTCACCCTGCCCCACAGCCAGATCGCCGATCGCACTCGGCAGCTTGGCCCATCTGCTCAAGGCGGCTGTCGATCGCGTCCAGGCGATCGTTGAGATCAGTAAGCGGGTACCGCATACCCACCGCAACCTCCGACACTAGGGCATGCGTCACCTATTGGGGCGGTGCTGGTTAGCTCGCGGCATTGATACACACCGCAAAAGCAAACCCATCTTTGTCCGTGTTCGTGCGGTTGGTGAAGAATACCTGCCAGGCACTGCCATCGGGTAGCGGATTGCTGTTCACGACGTCAATATCTTGAGAAGCGCTAAAGCCTCCCCCGACTGCTTTCTTTCCTGCCGGACAGTTGGCCGTCGAAAACCCTGCCCCATTGGGGGCTAGTGTCACCAGATTGCCCTGCACTACTTCGTACCCGGTTATGCCACCACCGGTCGGTGGCGATGGCGGTGTGGGCGAGGAGGACGTCGCACTCTGGTTGCAGGTGATCGTTTGGGTTCCCGAAAGATAGTCGTCCTTGCCCTGGCCAAGTTGATAGCAGGACGTCAATACGGAAGGGCTGACGGTGATCAGATTTGAAAGATCCAGAAGGTCGGACAGCGACAAGAGGCTGTCCTGGGCAGCGGCGGGTGTCGCGCCCGTAACCACCGTGCTTACAGCCGCTCCCGCCAGGATGGCCATTCCGATTCTTCGTTTCATATGGACCCCAATTACGCCACCATGCCGTCGGTGTCCGACGTCATGTAGAACGATGGAGTGCCATCCGCGTTGTGGCTAATGCCACGAGTGGGCCGAAGTCGTTGCTACTGCGAACCGTAGGTCCAGGACCGGACTGCGTCTGACCTTCCTGACCGCCACGGCCGACGAGGTCGCTGAGTGGCCCACCGACGAGCGAGCCGAGTTCGTCGCCCGCATCCCCAGCGAGGCGCGCGAGTACTGGGAGCTGACCGAGTACGCCAAGGTGGCAGCGCTTGACGCGAAGTAGCCGCCAGGGGTCGCCGCCATCACCGGGTCGGCGGCCCATCGGACGCGTCCCGGGAGCCTCAGCGCCAGGCCGTCTCCAGGCCGTCTAGCGGCGACCAGCAACCACCAACGTTGCCCGACAAGGCCGAGCGAAGCAGCAGTTCAGAGGGTGCGGCGGGTGGCGTGACCATGAGGGCGACGGACGAGTCGACCTGTACGCCGGATTTTGTACCGGTGCTCGCGCGCCGGTGGCGGCCATCCATCTACGCCTGCCGTCGCCGACAGGCTCTAGCAACCTACCCGCGGACATCGGGCGGGCAGCCCTCGAACGTCCGCGCGACCACCGCCCGCCCGAGGGCTCACGGCGGCCAGTCTTGGTCTTGCTCCGGGTGGGGTTTACCGAGCCACCCCGGTCACCCGGGGTGCTGGTGAGCTCTTACCTCACCGTTTCACCCTTACCCGCTCCTCCGAGGAGTGCGGGCGGTCTGCTTTCTGTGGCACTTTCCCGCGGGTCGCCCCGGGTTGCCGTTAGCAACCACCCTGCCCTGTGGAGTCCGGACGTTCCTCGGCACCGCCGGGGCCGAGGCCGCAGCGGTGACGCGACCGCCCGGTCGACTCGTCCGTCGCGCTACCCATGATACGTGGCACAACCGGCATGATCACCGTGCCGTACCCGTTACGGTCAGCATCGATGGACGTGCTGCTGCCCGCGCTCGCCGCGGCCGGGGTGCTCGCCGGGGCCGTGAACGCGGTCGCCGGGGGCGGCTCGCTGCTGGTGCTGCCCGCGCTGCTGGCGGCGGGCGTGCCGCCGGTCGGCGCGAGCGTGACGACGGTGATGTCGGTGATCGGCGGGTACTCGGCGAGCGTGGTCGGGACGTGGCCGGACCTGCGGGGACGGTCGGCGCGGCTGCGCTCGCTGGTGCCGCTGACGGCCGCGGGGGCGTTGACCGGTTGCGTGCTGCTGCTGCGTACCCCGCCCACCGCGTACGCGGTGATCATGCCGTTTCTGGTCCTCGCGGCCTCGCTGCTCCTGGCCTTCCAGGGGCGGCTGTCGGTCCGCCTGGGCGGTGATCATCCGGTATGGCTGCGAGCGCTGCTCCTGTTCGCCGTCGGCGTGTACGGCGGCTACTTCGGTTCGGTCCTCGGCGTGATCCTGCTGGCGGTGCTCGGACTGATGCTCGCCGAGACCTTGAACCGCCTGGTGGCGGTGAAGAACGTGCTCCAGCTCGCGGTCGGCGCGGTCACCACCACCGTGTACGCCCTCTTCGGCCCCGCCTACTGGCCGGCCGTCGCGATCCTCATCCCGACGACCCTGCTCGGCGGGTACGCCGGCGCCCGCCTCGGTCGCCGCCTGCCCGCGCGCACCCTGCGCCGCGTCGTCGTCGCCTTCGGCATCACCCTCTCCGCCCTCCTCCTCATCCGCGCCCTCACCTGACCAGCCCCCCGCCGCCGCGCGCCCCGCCCACCGCGCTCGCGCGCCCGGCGGGGTGGTGCAGTTTCGGGGAAAGTGCACGAATAGGGGCCAAGATTCCAGCACTTTCCCCGAAACTGCGCCACGGACCCGACACGGGACGGGGCGGGAGGGGGCGGCGCGGGGCCTTAACGATCGTTGGGAGTCATGTCACAGGGCGCGAACGGTGTCCGAGGTGCGAGGATCGGGCGCATGGCACTGGATCTGGCTTCCCTTCCCGACGTGACCGCGCTGACCGTCGGCATCCTCGGCGGCACCGGCGATCAGGGCCGCGGCCTGGCGTACCGGCTGGCGCTGGCCGGGCAGCACGTGCTCATCGGCTCGCGCAGCGCCGAGCGCGCCGCGGCGGCCGCGGGTGAGCTGGCGTCGGCCGGACGGGTCGAGGGCGGATCGAACGCGGAGATCGCGGGCTGGTCGGACGTGGTGATCGTGGCGGTGCCGTACGCGGGGCACGCCGAGCTGCTGACCGAGCTGGCGCCGCTGCTCGCCGACAAGATCATCGTGGACTGCGTGAACCCGCTCGGCTTCGACAAGCAGGGGCCGTACGCGCTGGCGGTCGCGGAGGGCAGCGCCGCGCAGCAGGCGGAGAAGCTGCTGCCGAACTCGCGGGTGACGGCGGCGTTCCACCATGTCAGCGCGGAGCTGCTGGCGGATCCGTCGGTGCAGTCGGTGGAGCTGGACGTGCTGGTGCTCGGGGACGACCGCGAGGCCGTCGCGGTGGTGCAGGCGTTGGCGGGGCGGATCGCGGGGATGCGCGGGGTGCACGCGGGCCGGCTGCGCAACGCGGGCCAGATCGAGGCGTTCACCGCGAACCTGATCGCCATCAACAAGCGCTACAAGGTCCACGCCGGCGTCCGCGTAACCGACCTCTGACCGCTCACCCTGCCCGGCGCCGCCCACCCGCGCACCTAGCATCGACGTTGGCCTATCTAGAAGACGGATTCCGTGAAACTGTCCTCTGGATAGGCCAGCGTCAATTAAAGGCCCGGGCGGCACCCGCCGGGGCTGGACGGGTCAGAACGTGTGCTCGGCTGTCGGGAAGGCGCCGTCGCGTACGTCGGCCGCGAACGCCGCCGCCGCCTCGCTCAGCACGCTGTGCAGATCGGCGTACTTCTTCACGAACCGCGGCGTCGGACCGGCCGACGCCGGTCGCATCCCGGCCATGTCCTGCCACACCAGCACCTGTGCGTCGGTGTCCGCCCCTGCCCCGATGCCCACGGTCGGGATCGGCACCTCCGCCGTCACCCGCTTCGCGACCTCCCCCGGCACCATCTCCAGCACCACCGAGAACGCCCCCGCCTCGGCGACCGCCCGCGCCTGCGCCACCAGCGCCGCGGCCGCGTCGTCGCCGCGCCCCTGCACCCGGTACCCGCCGAGCTGGTGCTCCGACTGCGGGGTGAACCCCAGGTGCGCCATGACGGGAATCCCCGCCCCGGTGATCGCCGCGATCTGCTCGGGCCGGAAGCCCTCCAGCTTGATCGCGTGGCAGCCGGTCTCCTTCATGAACCGGACGGCGGTGCGCAGCGCCTGCGCCGGGCCCTCCTCGTACGAGCCGAACGGCAGGTCCGCCACGACCAGCGCCCGCCGGGTCGCCCCGACCACGGCGCGGGCCAGCGGGATCATCTCCTCCACAGTGACCTGCACAGTCGTCGGGTAGCCGTAGACGTTGTTGGCCGCGGAGTCGCCGACGAGCAGCACCGGAATACCGGCCTCGTCGAAGATCTGCGCGGTGTACTGGTCGTACGAGGTGAGCATGGCCCACTTCTCGCCGCGCTCCTTGGCCAGCAGCAGGTGCCGGGCGCGTACCCGGCTGCCGGCCTTCGCCCCGTAGAGGGACGCCACGCTGTCGGACATCACTGTCTCCTCTCACCTCGAGGCCGCGCTCGCGGTCCCCGGGTCTCTGAGGAGGATGTTTCCACCTGTTGAACGGCCGATGTCAGGGTTCAGTGCAGAATTTCACTGCGGCAGGAGTGAAGAAGGGGCCCTTCCTCTATGTAAAGCGATAAGAAGGGTCCCTTCCTTACCGCGCTCAGCGCGACTCGCGCCAGCGGTTGGTGATGGGCAGGCGCCGATCGCGCCCGAACGACTTGAACGAGATCTTGGTGCCAGGCGCCGACTGCCGCCGCTTGTACTCCGCCCCGTCGATCAGCCGCAGGATCCGGTCCACCAGCGCCTGGTCGTGCCCAGCGGCCAGCAGCTCGTCACGCCCCTGGTCGCCGTCGACGTACCCCGCCACGATCGCGTCGAGCTGCTCGTACGGCGGCAGCGAGTCGGTGTCTAGCTGGCCGGGCCGCAGCTCGGCGCTGGGCGGCTTCTCGATCGAGCTGACCGGGATCACGGGGGAGACGGTGTTGCGCCACCGGGCCAGCTTCCAGACCAGCGTCTTCGGCACGTCCTTGAGCGGGTTGAAGGCGCCGACCGAGTCGCCGTACAGGGTGGAGTAGCCGACGGCCAGCTCGCTCTTGTTGCCGGTGGTGAGGACCAGGTGGCCCTCCTGGTTGGACAGCGCCATCAGGATGACCGCGCGCACCCGGGCCTGCAGGTTCTCCACGGCCAGGCCGGACAGGTTCAGGTTGGACAGGAACGAGTCGACCATGTGCTGGATCGGCTCGACCCGGTAGTCCAGGCCGGTCAGCTGCGCCATCTCGGCGGCGTCGTCGCGCGAGTGCTGCGAGGAGTGGCCGCTGGGCATGGAGACGCCGACGACGTGCTCGGCGCCGAGGGCGTCGACCGCGATCGCGGCCACCACCGAGGAGTCGATGCCGCCGGACAGGCCGAGCAGGATCGACTTGGCGCCGTTCTTGCGTACGTAGTCGCGCAGGCCGAGGACGAGGGCCTGCCACACCTCGGCCTCGTCGGCGAGGCGGTCGGCGATGCCGGCGTCGGCGGGCGGGCCGACCGGGGCGCCCCAGTTCGTGCGCACCAGGTGCCGCGCGGCCTTCATCGCGCCCAGGTCGCCGGTGGGCGCGTCCGGGTCCGCCTCGGGCAGCTGCAGGTCGTGTACGAGCAGTGCCGGGTCGAACTGCGCCCCGCGGGCCAGCAGCGTCCCGTCCGCGGCCACGATCATGGAGTCGCCGTCGAAGACCAGCTCGTCCTGCCCGCCGATCATGTTGACGTACGCCACCGGCGCGTTGGCCTCCGCGGCCCGCCGCGCCACCAGCGGCAGCCGCACGTCGTCCTTGTTCAGCTCGTACGGCGAGCCGTTGATGTTGACGACCAGCCCGACCCGGGCGGCGGCGGCGACCGCGAACGGCCCGCCCGCCTGCCAGATGTCCTCGCAGATGGTCAGCGCGACGTCGGCCTGGCTGCCGTCGGCCCACTCCAGCCGCACCACGGTGAGGGTGTCGCCGGGCACGAAGTAGCGGTCCTCGTCGAAGACGCCGTAATTGGGCAGGTGGTGCTTGTCGTAGCGGGCCGCGACCGTACCCCGGTGCAGCAGCGCCAGCGAGTCGCGCGGGCCGGTGGCCGACGTGCTGTCGGCACCGAGGCGGGCCGGGCCGTCGGCGTCGAGGTAGCCCACGACCACGGCCAGCTCGCCGAGGCCGTCGGCGGCCAGGTCGGCGGCCAGGCGGTCCAGCGCCTCCCGGGAGGCGTCCACGAACGACTGGCGGAACACCAGGTCCTCGACCGGGTAGCCGGTCAGCATCATCTCGGGGAACGCGACCAGGTGGGCACCGGCCTCGGCGGCGCGGGCGGACCACTCGCGCACCAGCGCGGCGTTGCCGGCGATATCGCCGACCGTGGGGTTGACCTGGGCGAGAGCGAGACGCAGCGTGGCGGTCATGCCCTCATCTTCGCGCATCGCCCCAGCCGGGGCCCGTCCCGGCACCCGTGTGCCCGGCCACATCCGCCGCGCGAGTCACCCGGCCGGGCGCGGGCTCAGCTCTGCGGGGCCGGGCTGGCGCCGAGTCTGCCCAGCGTGATCGGCAGCAGCTTCCGTGCGGCCTGGCCCAGCACCTCGGTGAAGTGGGCCAGGTCGGCCACGGCCCCGTGCTGCTGGGTCGACTCCATCTCGCGCAGCACCGACAGCACCCGGCCCACCCGGCCCAGGGCAAGGTAGCCGGTCATCGTCTTGCGCGTCCCGGTGAGGGTGAACCGCAGCGCGAACGCGTCGCCCTCCAGTTTCAGCAGGTCGGCGGGCAGGTGGTCGCGGGGTACGTCGTCGACCCGGACCCGGACCGCCGTGCCGTCCTCGAGCACCGCGTCGAAGGCGCGGCAGCGCTGCCCGACCCGGCGCAGCTCGTCCAGCGTGTTCGCCGCCCCGTTCCCGCTGAACGTGGTGAGCACCTGGGTGATCAGCGTCGGCCCGTACTGGCGGGACACGGCCTGGGCGCTGGGACGGACCACGGCCTTGGGGTGCGGGGCGAGCGTGGCGGCGGTGTGCCGGATCAGCTCGTCCGGGGCGCCGAGCAGGCTGGCGCAGCGCTCGGCGCGCGGCACGTCCGGCGCCCTGGTCGCGGGCGCGGGCGCGTAGCTGGGGGACAGGTCGGCCGGGGCCAGCAGCGCCGCCTGCAGCTCGGGCTGCGAGGCGGTGATGGTGTCGGTCTCCCGCGGTGGCGCCGCGTGGGTTCGGGGGGTGTGCTGGGCACCCATCACCCCGGCGATGATCAGCGCGGCGATGAGCAGGCCGCCGAGGGCGATGCCGCCGGCGATGGTGCGGTGGCGCACCGGAAACAGGGTGTCCAGGCGGGTCATGGGCGCTCCTTCGTACTGACCGTTAAAACGGGTAAGAAGGGTTCCGGTTGCGGGATCACCGTCACGGGGCGTACTGCTTGAGGATGGCGTAACGTGCGCGTAATGAGGCCGCGCCAGACTGGCCGGAGATCAGAGTCGAGAGAGGCCCGCCGTGGATCGTCAGCAGGAGTTCGTGCTGCGTACGCTTGAGGAGCGCGACATCCGGTTCGTGCGCCTCTGGTTCACCGACGTGCTCGGCACCCTGAAGTCGGTCAGCGTGGCGCCCGCCGAACTCGAGGCGGCGTTCGAGGAGGGCATCGGCTTCGACGGCTCCGCCATCGAAGGCTTCGCCCGGGTGTACGAGTCGGACATGATCGCCATGCCCGACCCGACGACGTTCCAGGTCTTCCCGTTCGAGGGCGGCGGCTCCGGCGAGAGCGCCCGCATGTTCTGCGACATCCTCATGCCCGACGGCACCCCGAGCTGGGCCGACCCGCGCCACGTGCTGCGCCGCGCCCTGTCCAAGGCCGCCGACAAGGGCTTCACCTTCTACACCCACCCCGAGGTCGAGTTCTTCCTGCTCGCCGACGCCCCGGCCGACGGCGGGCTGCCGACGCCGGTCGACTCCGGCGGCTACTTCGACCACACCACGCACGCCATCGCGCGCGACTTCCGCCGCCAGGCGGTGCTGGCCCTGGAGCGCATCGGCATCTCGGTGGAGTTCAGCCACCACGAGGTCGCGCCCGGCCAGCAGGAGATCGACCTGCGCTACGCCGACGCGCTGACCACGGCCGACAACATCATGACGTTCCGCCACGTGATGCGCGAGGTCGCGCTGTCGCACGGGGTGCAGGCGACGTTCATGCCCAAGCCGTTCACCGACCAGCCCGGCAGCGGCATGCACACCCACCTGTCGCTGTTCGAGGGCGAGCGCAACGCGTTCCACGACCCGGCCGACCCGCACAAGCTGTCGAAGACGGCCAAGGCGTTCATCGCCGGCATCCTCACCCACGCGCGGGAGTTCACCGCGGTCACCAACCAGTGGGTGAACTCGTACAAGCGGCTGTTCCCGCAGATGATCCCGGACCGCATCTCCGAGGCGCCCGCGTACGTCTGCTGGGGCCATCTGAACCGCTCCGCCCTGGTCCGCGTCCCCGCGTACGGCAAGCCGAACTCGGCCCGGGTCGAGGTGCGCTCGATGGACTCCGCCTGCAACCCGTACCTGGCGTTCGCGGTGCTGCTCGGGGCCGGTCTGCGCGGCATCGAGGAGGGGTACGAGCTGCCTCCGGGCGCCGAGGACGACGTGTGGTCGCTGTCGAACGCGGAGCGGCGCGCGATGGGCTACTCGGCCCTGCCGGAGAACCTGTCCGAGGCGATCGACGTGATGGCCGGGTCGGAGTTGGTGGCGGATGTGCTCGGTGAGCACGTGTTCGACTTCTTCCTGCGCAACAAGCGCGCGGAGTGGGAGGAGTACCGCCGCGAGGTGACCCCCTTCGAGCGCCGCCGCTACCTCGGCGCCCTCTGACCGGCCACTCGCACACCGTCTCCCACCCGCCCGCCCCGCCTTTTATTGACGCTGGCCTATCCAGAAGACGATTCTTCGAGATCCGTCCTCTGGATAGGCCAGCGTCGATGCTAAGGGGGGCGGGGTGAGCCCCGATCGGGGACGCTGGCGGTGTTCGCGAGCAGCGCGTCGCAGGCGGTGATCAGGGCGGCGCGGAGCGGGGCGGCGCGGTCGGCGAAGGCGCGCTGCTCGGCGGCGTACTGGGCGCGGCCCTCGGGCGTCTCGATCAGCACCGGCGGGAAGCCCAGGTCGGCCAGGTCGTACGGGCTCGCGCGCATGTCCAGTTCCCGGATCTCGCGGGACAGCGCGAAGCAGTCGCCCACCAGCTCGCTGGGGACCAGCGGCGACAGCTTGTACGACCACTTATACAGATCCATGTTTCCATGCAAGCAGCCCGGCTGCTCCAGCGCCTGCTGGGACTCGCGCGTCGGCTGGTGCACGTTCAGCGGCCGGGCCGGGGCGGTGAAGAAGCGGAACGCGTCGAAGTGCGTGCAGCGTACCCCCCGGTCCTGCACGACCTCGGCCGTCGCGGACGGTGACAGCCGCAGCGGCCAGGAGTTGTGCCGCACCTCGGCCTGCGTCTGCCGGTAGACCATGGCCCACTCGTGCATCCCGAAGCAGCCGAACTGCGGCGGCCGGGACGCGGTGGCAGCCAGCAGGTCGCGGATCCAGCGCACCGAGTCGGTCCGCTTGGCCGGCAGGCCCGGGTCGAGGATCGTGCCGCCGTCAGCCGGCACGTAGTCGCGGGCTGGTTCGCCGCCGTCCAGCAGCACGCCCGCGCCCGGGTGCCAGGTGCGCAGCTGGGCGGGCCGGTGCGAGTAGTACGTGAACAGGAAGTCGTGCACCGGGTGCTTCACGCCGCTGCGGCGGCGGTGCAGGTGGTGCTCGATCCAGCCGTCGACGCGCTGCTCGTGGGCCGCGCGGCGGGCACGCCAGACCGGCTCGCTCAGTCGGGTGGCGGTCGCGGTGGTCACCGGCCAAGGTTAGCCAGCTCGGCGGTGCGGCTGCGCCGCCGTCACCACCTCCGCTTCGTGCCCTGAGCGCCCGCGTTAGGTTGGGCACGAGAAAACGTTGTGTCGACAGCTGGGGGCTGTGGTGCGGATCGCACGCTTTGTTCATCCGGGAGGCATGTCGTTCGGGGTCGTGGAGGGCGACCCGGACGCGGGATCGAAGGGCCTCACCGTACGCGTCATCAACGGCCACCCCTTCGGTGAGCTGGACCTCACCGACCAGCGGTACGCCGTCGACGACGTCCGGCTGCTGTCGCCGATCCTGCCCAGCAAGGTGATCGGGGTCGGGCGCAACTACGCCGACCACGCCGCCGAGCACGGCGTCGAGGTGCCCAAGGAGCCGCTGCTGTTCCTCAAGCCGTCCACTTCGGTGATCGGGCCGTACGACGTGATCCGGCTGCCCGAGCAGTCCCGGCAGGTCGAGCACGAGGCAGAACTCGCCGTGGTGATCGGTGCCACGGGCGCCCGCCGCGTCGACCGGGCCGGGGCCGAGAAGGCCATCTTCGGGTACGCCGTAGCCGACGACGTGACCGCCCGCGACCTGCAGCGCTCCGACGACCAGTGGACCCGCGCCAAGGGCTTCGACTCGTTCTGCCCGCTCGGGCCGTGGATCACCACCGGGGCCGACGTCAGCGACCTCGAGGTCCGGTGCGAGGTCAACGGCGAGGTACGGCAGCTGGGGCGGACCTCCGACATGGTGTTCGACGTGCCGACGCTGATCTCGTACATCTCCCACGTGATGACGCTGCTGCCCGGCGACGTCATCCTGACCGGCACCCCGGCCGGGGTCTCGCCGATCACGGCCGAGGACGTGGTGAAGGTGCGGATCGCCGGGCTCGGCGAGCTGCGCAACCCGGTCAAACCGGTGGTGTGACCAGCGTCCGCGACGCGCGGGCGGGTATCGATTTGGCGGTGCCGGGGGTGTCAGGTAAAGTTCACTCCCGGCAGCGGTAACGGTGCCGATGGGGTATGGGGTAATTGGCAGCCCAACTGATTCTGGTTCAGTTAGTCTAGGTTCGAGTCCTGGTACCCCAGCTTCCAAGCCTGATCGAGCGAGAGCCCGATTAGCGCGGGGGAGCTGGAACTGTTAGAGTTTCGGCAGGCCGCCGAGCTGAGAAATCAGCAGAGGCGGTCGAAAAATGAAAACGGAAAGTCCTGGCCCCGTCGTCTAGCGGCCTAGGACGCCGCCCTCTCAAGGCGGTAGCGAGGGTTCGAATCCCTTCGGGGCTACAACAACGAAAGCGGCTCACCGGCATTCGCCGGTGAGCCGCTTTCGTTCACCCATACGCCCCCTGGGACCTGTGCGAGGGGCGTGCAGTTTCGGGGAAAGTGCAGGAATCTTGGCGTCGAATGCTGCACTTTCCCCGAAACTGCACGGAAAACCCGCCGGGGCGGCGGGCCGTCCCGAGGGATCGGCCCACCGCCCCGGGCGGGTGGGGTGTCAGCGGAACAGCAGGCGGAGGGTGCCGGTCTGGGCGCCGTTCTCGGTGGACTGGGCCAGGACGACGGTGCGCAGCGGCAGGTCCGCTGAGGCGCCGAGCGCGGCCAGGTCCAGGTAGAGGGCGGTGTCGGCGTTGGCGGGCAATCCGGCGGTGGCGGACTGGAACGCCGGCTGTGCCGACAGCGGGCTGGCCGACGCCACGTACCCGGGGGTGATGGCGGTCACCGAGCTGCCGTCGGCGGTGGCGTTGAACCACGCGCCGAGCGACTCCAGCAGGTTGACCAGGCCGTCGGCGGCGGCCGGGGTGGTCGCCGCCACGTCGACGCGCAGCTCGGCCTTGGGCTCGGTCTTGTTGAGGCTGACGGTGATCTGGGCCCCGTTGAGCCCGGCCAACTGGTCGAGGTCGGGCCCGAAGGAGCCGGGGCCGCCCAGGCTGCCGAGGCCGCCCGGCTCGCCCATCGCGCCGGCGGGCATGCCGAGCAGTTCGGCGACCCGCTTGCGCTCGGCGTCGGTGAGCTTGTCGAAGTCCTTGGCCATCAGCTTGTCGAGCTCCTTGAGCTCGGCTGCGGTGAGCTCAGGTACCTCGACGCCCGGTTCGGTGCTCGGCACGACGGAGACGGGGTGCGGTTCGTCGGGGTCGAGCCCCATCCCGCCGGTCAGGCCGGGCAGGCCGAAGAGGAACGTGCTGAGACCGGACAGGCCGGACATGCCGAGGGGCAGGGCGGACGAGCCGTCGATGGTGTCGGCGGGCAGCTGCACCACGGCCCCGAGCAGCGAGTTGTCGGGTAGTGCGCCGAGGCGGGCCAGGGCGTCGGTGCGGGCCGGGGCGGCCTTCGCGGCACCGGTCTGGCGGTAGCGCGCCTCCAGGCCGCTGTCGGTGGCCCGTACGCCGAGGATCATCCGGCCCTGCTGCTGCGGGGTGTCGGGCAGGCCGGACCGCAGTTCCGGGTCGGCGCTGAGCGCGCCCATCATCAACTCGCTCATCAGCTTGCTGACCCGGCCCATGTCGGCCCAGACCACGACGAGCTGGTCGCCTTCGAGCCAGGCACGGTCGGATGAGAAGTCGCCCGCGGCCGACAGCGGTGCCCGCTGGGATTCGGCGAACGCCTTCTCGGCGGCCGCCTGCGTGCCGTCGGAGCCGAGCGCGATGAGGGCGATGCCGTCGCGGACGACGAAGCCGAGGTCGCCGTCGTCCTTGCGGGCGGCTTCGCGCATCCGGCCCAGTCCGGCCGTGGCGGCGTCGCTGTCGGTGCTGGCCACCGCGATGAGGGCGTACGTCTTGCCGCCGTCCTGCCAAAGGCTCAGGCCCGCGCGGCGGCCGGCCCAGCTGAGCAGGTCGCGTTCGAGGTCGACGCCCGGCAGTCCCATGCCCTTGAGCACCTGGGTCAGCAGTTCGTCGCGCTGGTCGGCGTCGGCGTCGCCCTTGGTGGACCCGGGCAGGTCCCGGGCCAGCTGGAGCAGGCGGATCTGCTGCTCCAGCCCGGTGTCGAGGTCGATCGAGGCGAACAGCGCGGCGGTGCCGGGCATGGCCTCCTCGACGCGCCGCCCGTCGCCGAACGCGAACCGGTAGACGGCGTACGCCCCGACGCCGAGCAGCAGCACCACGGCGGCCACGGCCGCGATGAGCACCGGCGTACGGCGGGGGCGGGTCGGGGCCGGGGTCTCGGCGCCGGTCGCGTCGAGGGTGATCACCGCGCCGGGCTCGGCCGGGGCCGGGGCGGGGGAGCCGGTGTCCACCGGCTCAGCGGGAGCGCCGGCGGACGTGGGGTCCGTCGGCGCCGCTGGGTCAGACATGGGAGTCGTTCCCTTTCGAGGGGAGTCAAGGCTGCTCATCGTAGGTACGACGAGCAACCCGCGCTGCCCCGAACCCTGCGCCGCGCGTCACAGGGCCGCCGCCCACTCGGCAGTTTCGGGGAGAGTGCGGGAATCCTGGGCCGGATTGCTGCACTCTCCCCGAAACTGCACGAAAAGGCGCCGGGGGTCTAGGTCGTCAGAGGCCGGACAGGCGCTGGCCGGCGCGTACTACCGCCATCGCGTGGCGGTCGCCGGGGCGGCGGCCCAGGCGCTCTATCGGGCCCGACACGCTGATCGCCGCGATGACCCGGCCGGTGCGGTCGCGGACGGGGGCGCTGACCGAGGCCACGCCCGCCTCCCGCTCGGCCACCGACTGGGCCCAGCCGCGCCGCCGTACCTCGGCCAGCGTGCGGCCGGTGAACTTGCAGCGAGGCAGCAGGGGCATGACCGCCTCCGGGGGTTCCCACGCGAGCAGGATCTGCGCGGCCGAGCCTGCCGTCATCGGCAGTATCGCGCCGACCGGCACGGTGTCGCGCAGCCCGCTGGCCCGCTCCGCCGCGCCGACGCAGATGCGCTCGTCGGCCCGGCGCAGGTACAGCTGCGCGCTCTCGCCAGTGGCGTCCCGCAATGCGGACAGCAGCGGCTCTGCCGCTGTCAGCAGGACGTCGGGGGCGGCGTTGGCGAGCTCGCCCAATCGGGGACCCGGGCGCCAGCGGCCCTGCGTGTCCCGTACCAGCATCCGATGAATCTCCAGCGCTTGCGCCAGCCGGTGCGCCGTTGCTCTCGGCAGCTTGGTGCGATCGACGAGTTCCGCGAGGCTCGCGCCGTCGACACAGGCAGCGAGGATCACTACCGCCTTGTCAAGGACGCCCACGCCAGACATACTGTGTCCCACAGACCGAAACATACCTCCCAAGATGCGGGATGTCCAGATGGTGGGAGACACCCAGTGAGCAGGACCCTTGCCCAGAAGGTCTGGGACGCACACGTGGTACGCCAAGCCAGTGGCGAGCCGGACCTCCTCTATATCGATCTTCATCTGCTGCATGAGGTGACCAGCCCGCAGGCCTTCGACGGCCTCAGGCTGGCCGGACGTGCGGTGCGCCGGCCCGATTTGACGATCGCGACCGAGGACCACAACACGCCGACCGACAATCTGCTGACCATCAGCGACCCGGTGTCGCGTACGCAGATCGAGACCCTGCGCCGTAACTGCGCCGAATTCGGCGTGAAACTGCACCCGCTCGGCGACCCGCAGCAGGGCGTCGTCCACGTGATGGGACCGCAGCAGGGCCTGACCCAGCCGGGCATGACCATCGTCTGCGGCGACTCGCACACCTCGACCCACGGCGCCTTCGGCGCGCTGGCGTTCGGCATCGGCACCTCCGAGGTGGAGCACGTGCTGGCCACCCAGACGCTGCCGCAGTCCACGCCCAAGCAGATGGCGGTCACCGTCACCGGCGAGCTGCCCGAGGGCGTCTCGGCCAAGGACCTGATCCTGGCCCTGATCACCCAGGAGGGCACCGGCGGCGGCCGCGGCTACGTGGTGGAGTACCGCGGCCCGGCCATCGAGAAGCTGAGCATGGAGGGGCGGATGACCGTCTCCAACATGTCCATCGAGTGGGGCGCCAAGGCCGGCCTGATCGCGCCGGACGAGACCACGTTCGCCTGGCTGGAGGGGCGCACCTTCGCGCCGAAGGGCCAGGCCTGGGACGACGCGGTGGCCTACTGGCGCACGCTGGCGACCGACCCGGACGCGGTCTTCGACAAGGAGGTCTTCCTCGACGCCTCGTCGCTGACGCCGTTCGTGACCTGGGGCACCAACCCCGGCCAGGGCGCCTCGCTGGACAGCAGCGTGCCGGACCCGGAGTCGTTCGGCAGCGAGTCCGAGCGCGCCGCGGCCCGCCGGGCCCTGGAGTACATGGACCTGCAGCCGGGCCAGGCCCTGCGCGACGTGAACGTCGACGTCGTGTTCGTGGGCTCGTGCACCAACGGCCGCCTGGAGGACCTGCGCACCGCCGCCGAGGTGCTGCGCGGCCGCCACGTCGCCGACGGCGTACGGATGCTGGTGGTGCCCGGTTCGGCGGCCGTGCGCGAGCAGGCCGAGCAGGAGGGCCTGCACGAGGTGTTCACCGCCGCGGGAGCGGAGTGGCGCTTCGCCGGGTGCTCGATGTGCCTGGGCATGAACCCCGACACCCTGTCCCCGGGGCAGCGGTCGGCGTCCACCTCGAACCGCAACTTCGAGGGGCGGCAGGGCAAGGGCGGCCGTACCCACCTGGTGTCCCCGGCCGTGGCCGCGGCGACCGCCGTGACCGGCCACCTGTCCGCGCCCGCCGACCTCGCGCCCGCCGCGGCCTGATCCGAGAGGCTGACCATGGAGAAGTTCACCGTGCACACCGGCACCGCGGTGCCGCTGCGGCGGTCCAACGTGGACACCGACCAGATCATCCCGGCGGTGTACCTGAAGCGGGTCACCCGGACCGGCTTCGAGGACGGCCTGTTCAGCGCCTGGCGCGAGGACCCGTCGTTCGTGCTCAACAACCCGGTCTACACCGGGGCCTCGATCCTGGTGGCCGGGCCGGAGTTCGGCACCGGGTCGTCGCGCGAGCACGCGGTCTGGGCCCTGAACGACTACGGCTTCCGGGTCGTCATCTCCCCGCGCTACGGCGACATCTTCCGCGGCAACTCCCTCAAGCAGGGCCTGCTGACGGTGGAGCTGCCGCAGGAGGCGGTGGAGGCGCTGTGGGCCCTGGTCGAGGCCGACCCGGCGGTCCAGATCGAGGTGGATCTGGAGGCGCGGGAGGTCCGGGCGGGCGGCCACTCGTGGGCGTTCGCGCTGGACGACTTCAGCCGCTGGCGCCTGCTGGAAGGCTTGGACGACATCGGACTCACGCTGCGGCACGAGGATGCGATCGCCGAGTTCGAGACCCGGCGTCCCTCTTTCGGAGTGCTGGTCGGCTGAGGCCATAGGCCCTTAATCAGGGCGTTTTCCGGGTCGTACCCGGGTGATGAAGAGTGACAGCAACGGGAAATGCCCCCGACCGGTTACACGGTCGGGGGCATTTCTGCGTTGCGACACATAGGTGGTTTTTCACCCTCCTGTTGGCATATTGCTGACGTTGGGCCTACTGTGCGCACAGAATGACTGTTATAAGTCCAGTAGTACCTATACGGGAGGAATCCGTGAACAAGACAGAGCTGATCGACGCGATCGCCGCTCACCCGAACGTCACCGACAAGCGGACCGCCGCGGCCGTGCTGGAGGCCACGCTCACCGAGATCCAGAACGCGGTCACCAAGGGCGACAAGGTCTCGCTGACCGGCTTCGGTGTCTTCGAGAAGCGGGCCCGTGCCGCGCGGATGGCGCGCAACCCGCGTACCGGCGAGGCCGTCAAGGTGAAGAAGACGTCGGTCCCGGCATTCCGTCCCGGCGCGGGCTTCAAGGACACCGTGGCGGTCGGCAAGGTCGCCGCTCCGGCCAAGAAGACGGCGGCCAAGGCCGCGGCGAAGAAGACCACCGCCGCCGCGACCCGCCCGGCCAGCAAGGCCACCGCCGCCGCGAAGACCGCTCCGGCCAAGAAGGCGGCGACCAAGAGCACGGCGACCAAGGCGACCGCCGCCGCGAAGGCGACCACGGCCAAGAAGGCCCCGGCCAAGACGGCGGCGGCGGCGAAGACCACGGCGGCGGCGAAGAAGACCGTGACCGCCAAGGCGACCGCGAAGAAGGCGCCGGCCAAGAAGGCCGCCAAGAAGAGCTGACCCGACGCGTACGACCACAGGCGAGCGCCCGCCCGGACCCCCGGGTGGGCGCTCGCCTTTCCGTGCCGCTACCGCGGCGGCTGGGATCTGCCCTGGCAGCCGGAGATGCGCAGCATGGCGCGGTACGTCTGGCGCGGGGTCGGCGGCGCGGGCAGGGGATCGACCCGGTCCCCGGCCCGGAACGCCTGCAGCAGGTAGGCCACCAGTCGCTGCCACGCCTTCGGGGCGGCCCCGGCGGTGCCGCGCAGCACCCCGGCGTTGGCCATCAGCAGCAGCGGCAGATCCTCGGCCACGTAGTCCTCGCGCAGGGTGCCCTCGGCCTTGGCGGCCGCCACGAGTTCGGTGAAGCCGCGGTGCAGCGCGATCCGGCGCTGCTCGAACTCCCGCGCACCGGGGAAGCTCATGGTGAGCACATCGGCCAGTCCGCCGTCGGCCGCCTGCATGGCGCAGACCGCGGTGACGTACGCGCTGAAGCCGGTCCAGGCGTCGGGGGCGGTCCGGGCCTCGCGCAGCGCCTGCTCGTACTGCTCGATCTTCGTGCTCGCCGCGGCGGCCGTCAGCTCGTCGCGGGTGGGGAAGCGGCGGTACAGCGTGGCGATGCCGACCCCGGCCCGCCCCGCGACCTCCTCCAGCGGCACGTCCAGCCCCCGCTCGGCGAACAGCTCGCAGGCGGCGGTGACGATGCGCTCGCGGTTGCGGGCGGCGTCGGCGCGCAGCGGATTGCTCTCCATGATCACCAGGGTACAGGACTGGAGGCCGGCCTCCGGTTGGTGCTACCGTCCCGGAGCAGTAAGTGGAGGAGATCCACCGTTTAGGAGAGCCCCTGTGAACATCGCCCTTTGGATCGTGCAGATCCTGCTCGGCCTGGCCTTCCTGGCCGCCGGCCTGCTGAAGGCCACCCAGCCCAAGGAGGCGCTGCGCGCCAAGAACCTCAACTGGGTCGACGACTACTCGGCCGGCATGGTCAAGCTCATCGGCGTCAGCGAGATACTCGGCGGCATCGGCCTGATCGCGCCGTGGGCCACCGGGATCGCGCCGGTGCTGACCCCCATCGCCGCCGTCGCCCTGGCCGCCGTGATGGTCGGCGCCGCCCTGGCGCACCTGCGCCGCAAGGAGTACCCGGCCATCGTGTTCAACATCGTGCTGGCCGCGCTGGCCGTCTTCGTCGCCGTCGGCCGCTTCTGACGGCTGCGGCCACGCCCGCCTCCGGCGGTTAGGAAGGGTCCCTTCACCTACGGAAAGCGATAAGAAGGGTCCCTTCCTTACGCAGGTAGCGGGTGCGGACGGCGCGGGCGGCGGCGAACTCGCGCTCCGCGAGGCGCCCGCACGCCACCGCCAGCGCGCCATGCTCGCGCCCCAGCCGCTGCCACAGTGCCGCGGCGACGACGGCGTCCTGGTGCTCGCCGAGCAGGTCCTGCAGCTCGGCGAGCACCCTGGCGCGGCGGCGGAGTCCGGCGGCCTCCGCGGCGTAGCGGGCGCGCTTGGCGCTGATGCGTACGCCGTGCCAGTCCACATCGGGCGAGGAGGCGGTCAGGTCCCGGGCGGCGGGGGCACCGTGGCGGCCGCGGCGCAGGTGGCGCAGCGGGCGCCGGACCGACTTCGCCGGGCTGACCGGCACGAACGCGGCGTCGGACAGCGGGACGTGCGCGCTCGCGGCGGCCAGCCGCTCGGCCAGCGCCGCGTACCGGGCGGTGTCCAGCCCGGCCAGCACCTCGTCGTAGGCGGCCGCCCGCCGGGCCGCCAGCAGCCTGTCCAGGGCCGCCACGTCGGCCGGGTCCAGCGGGTGCGCCGGATCGGCGGCCGCGGTCGACCAGAGCCGGGCCCGCTGCACCTCGGCGTCGCGGGCACCGCCGAGCAGCCCGGCCAGCCAGCGCAGTTCGGCGCGCAGCGGGCTGGACCAGCGCTGGTCCAGCAGCGGTGCGAAGGTACGCAGATCCGAGCGCAGCCGACGGCAGCCGACCCGCATCCGGTGCACCGGGGAGTCCCCGCCGGGCAGCGGCGCGTCCAGCCGTACCAGCGGCTCGTGGGTCAGGATCTGCGCCACGGACCTGCGCACGGCCGCCGTGACCAGCCCCGCTGCGGCCTCACCGGCCATGCGCCAAGCCTAGCCCGTGAGCCCGGTGCCCCCGCGCCGCCGAAGTTGCCGGGCAGTCGGGCGAATCTTGGGGCCGGTTACGCCCGATTGCCCGGCAAGTCGACCCGGCGCTTCAGCGCTTGAGGACGCGGTTGAGGAGGGCCAGCTGGAGGTCTACGCGGGGGTGTTCCGAAGTGGAGATGTGGCGGGTCCAGGCGCCGTCGGGCGCCAGCTCGAACGTCTCCGTGCCGTCGGACATCGCGGCGTCCATCAGGTCGGCCAGCTCGTTGCGGGCCGCGCTGTCGGTGACCTGGATCAGCGCCTCCACCCGGCGGTCCAGGTTGCGGTGCATGATGTCGGCCGAGCCGATCCAGAACTCCGCGCGGCCCCGGCCGGTACGCGGGTCGCCCGCGCCGAACCGGAACAGCCGCGAGTGCTCCAGGAACCGGCCCAGCACCGAGCGCACCCGGATGTTGTCCGACAGGCCCGGCACCCCCGGCTTGAGCGCGACCATGCCCCGGATGAACAGGTCCACCCGCACCCCGGCCTGCGACGCCCGGTAGAGCGCGTCGATGACCTGCTCGTCGACGAGCGAGTTCACCTTGATCTGGACCAGCGCGGGCTTGCCCTGCCGGGCCAGCTCCGCCTCGCGCTCGATGCGCTCGATGATGCCCGACCGGACCCCGTTGGGCGCCACCATCAGCCGCCGGTACGACGTCTGGCGGCTGTACCCGGTGAGGGTGTTGAACAGGTCGGTCAGGTCGGCGCCGACCTCCGGATCGGCGGTGAGCAGGCCGAAGTCCTCGTACATGCGGGCGGTCTTGGGGTGGTAGTTGCCGGTGCCGATGTGGCAGTAGCGGCGCAGCTGGCCGGCCTCCTCGCGCACCACCAGCGCCGTCTTGCAGTGCGTCTTCAGGCCCACCAGGCCGTAGACCACGTGGCAGCCCGCCCGCTCCAGCATCCGGGCCCAGCCGATGTTGGCCCGCTCGTCGAAGCGCGCCTTCACCTCGACCAGCACCACCACCTGCTTGCCCGCCTCGGCGGCGGTGATCAGCGCGTCCACGACGGGGGAGTCGCCGGAGGTGCGGTACAGCGTCTGCTTGATGGCCAGCACGTGCGGGTCGACCGCCGCCTGCTCGATGAAGCGCTGCACGCTGGTGGAGAACGAGTGGTACGGGTGGTGCAGCAGGATGTCGCCGTCGCGCAGGATGTTGAAGACGCTGCGGGTCGACTCGCCGTCGCGCAGCCGCGGGTGCGTGGCCGGGACGAACGGCGCCTCCTTGAGGTCGGGCCGGTCCACGTCGTAGAGCTGCCACAGCCCCGACAGGTCCAGCAGGCCCGGCACCCGCAGCACGTCCCGTGAGTCCACCTCCAGCTCGGTGACCAGCGTGGCCAGCAGGTGGTCGGAGATCTCCGCCGACACCTCCAGCCGCACCGGCGGCCCGAACCGCCGCCGCGCCAGCTCCCGCTCCATCGCCTGCAGCAGGTCCTCGTCGCGGTCCTCGTCGATCTCGACGTCGGCGTTGCGGGTCACCCGGAACAGGTGCTGCTCCACCACCTCCATGCCGGAGAACAGCTGCCCCAGCTCGCCCGCGATCAGCTCCTCCACCGGCAGGAACCGGTACGCCGTCTTGCCCTCGGCCGTCAGCACCCGGCCGGCACCGCTGTCGACCTGCACGAACCGGGGCACGTTGTTGGGCACCTTGACCCGGGCGAACAGCTGCTCGTTCGTGTCCGGGTCGCGCACCACCGCCGCCACGTTCAGCGACAGCCCCGAGATGTACGGGAACGGGTGCGCCGGGTCGAACGCCAGCGGCGTCAGCACCGGGAAGATGTGCTCGCGGAAGTACGAGCGCAGCTGCTCGCGCTCGCCCCGGTCCAGATCAGACCAGCCGACGATGCTCACGCCCGCCTTGGCCAGCGCCGGGCGCAGCACCTTGGCGAACTCGGTCGCGTGCTCGCCGACCAGCTCGGAGCTGCGCTCGGCGACCATCTCCAGCTGCAGCCGGGTCGGCACCTGGTCGGCGCCGCGGGTCGGCAGGCCGGTCTCCAGGCGGCGGCGCAGCCCCGCGATCCGGACCATGTAGAACTCGTCCAGATTGCTCGCGAAGATCGCCATGAACTTGAGGCGCTCCAGCAGCGGCTGCCGGGCGTCCTCGGCCAGGGCCAGCACCCGGGCGTTGAAGTCGAGCCAGGAGACCTCGCGGTTGAAGTACCGGTCCTCGGGCAGTGCGACCGCGGCCGGATCCGCAGGCGCCTGTGCCTGCGCGATCAGGTCCGGCGTCGTCGTCTCGGCGATGGTCGGCCCGGTCTGGGCGGGCACGGAATCGGACGCCGAGGTCTTTCGCGGGCGGCGGGGCGGAGTCTGGCTCACTCTGTAATTCTGTCCCGACCGACATGAACGAGGGGTGAACTCATGGCAGCGTACGGCCGTCGCGCGGGCCGCCTAACCCGTGGCGTCGGTCACGGCATCGTGGGTATGGCGACCCGGTGCAGCCGCTCGCCGTCCCACTCCAGCCGGACCCGCTGACCCAGCCGCAGCAGCCGCAGGCCGGACGCGTCGAACGCGGCCCGGTCGAACGCCACCGGCGTCCCGTCGTCGAGCAGCAGCGTGCCGGAACGGGTATCTGGGTCGAAGGTCGCGACAGTGCCCTGCATGGATGCCAACCTACGCCGCCGGGCGCGCGTACGGCAGGCCCCAGGCCCGAACCGCCGCCAGGTCCTCGGCCGTGTCCACGTCGCGGCGCAGCGTCGGCCACGCCCCGGTCAGCCGCCGCGCCCCCGACAGCTCGTGCGCGGCCGCCGAGCCCAGCCCGAACCTCGGATCCAGGCGGCCGCCGACCGCGCTGACCAGCAGCACCGTGCCGACCCCGGCCGCGTCGGGCACGAACGCCCGGTCCGGCCCCGCCTGCGCCAGCGCCTGCGCCAACTCGTCGGGGCGCAGCGCGGGCAGGTCGGCCGGCAGCGCCGCCAGCCGCCCGGCCCCGGCCAGCAGGGCGGCGGCCCGGCTCAGGGCCTGGTTCAGGTCGCGCCCGGTGTCGCCGACGATCTCGGCGCCGCAGCCGCGCAGCTCGCGGGCGGCGGTGCGGTCGCGGGTGACCACGTACACCCGGGCCACCCCGGCGGCGGCGCGGGCGGCGCGGACCGTACGGCGGGCCAGGTCCAGGACGAGGCCCTCGTGGTCGGCCTCGGCGCCGCGCAGCCGGGTCTTCGCCTCGGCCAGCGGCTTCAGCGGAACCAGGACGGTCACGGGCAGGGCGGGCACCATGCCATTCTGGCGCCCCGGCGCACCGGTCGCGGTACCGGCGGGCGGGTTCCGGGTATGCCGGGACGTGACATGATGCGCTCACGTGGTCGTGACGTACCCTGGTGCGCCACGACGGCGGTGGCGTCCGCCGGGGCGGCGGGCGTGTTGAAGGAGGCTACGTTGGCGCGGCGCAGGCTGGGCTTCTGGCAGCGGTTCGCGGTGTCGCTGGTGAAGCCGCCGATGATCCTGCTGACCCGGCGGGACTGGCGCGGTTTCGAGCACATCCCGGCCGAGGGCGGCGTGATCCTGGCCGTCAACCACGTGTCGCACGCCGACCCGTTCACCACCGCCCACTACGTGTACGACTCCGGCCGCTGGCCGCAGTTCCTGGGCAAGGAGAGCGTCTTCCGCATCCCGCTCGCCGGAAAGATCCTGCACTGGTGCAAGCAGATCCCGGTGCACCGCGGCACCGCCGACGCGGTCAAGGCCCTCGACGCCGCCGTCGAGGCGGTCGAGCAGGGCGGCTGCGTGGTGATCTACCCCGAGGGCACCACCACCAAGGAGCCCGACCTGTGGCCGATGCGCGGCAAGACCGGCACCGCCCGGTTGGCGCTGCTCACCGGCGCGCCGGTGATCCCGGTGGTCACCTGGGGTCCGGAGCGCATCTTCGACCCGCGTACCAAGAAGGTCCGGCTCATCCCGAAGATCCCGGTGTCGGTCTGGGCGGGCGAGCCCGTCGACCTGTCCCGCTGGGAGGGCGCCGAGCCGACCGCGGCGGTGCTCAACGAGATGACCGACGCGGTGATGCTGCGCCTGCGCGACATGCTCGCCGAGATCCGGCACGACCCGTCCCCGCCGCCGATCTGGACACCCGCCGCTCGCCCCGCTGAAGGAGCAGGCCGATGAAGGTCGCAGTGCTCGGCGCCGGTTCCTGGGGAACCGCGTTCGCCAAGATCCTCGGCGATGCCGGCAACGACGTGATGCTGTGGGCGCGCCGCCCCGAGATCGTCGACGCGATCCGCCGCACCGGGCGCAACCCGGAGTACCTGGAGGACATGTACGTCGGCGCGCGGATCACCCCGACCGCCTCGGCGTACGAGGCGATCGACGGCGCCGAGATCGTGGTGCTCGCCGTGCCGTCGCAGACGCTGCGCCCCAACCTCGCCGACTGGGCCGCCACCGTGCACCCCGACGCGACCCTGGTGTCGCTGATGAAGGGCATCGAGCTGGGCACCACCCAGCGGATGAGCCAGGTCATCACCGAGGCCGCCGGGGTGTCCCCGGACCGCGTCGCGGTCGTCAGCGGCCCCAACCTGGCCCCAGAGATCGCGCTGGAGCAGCCCGCCGCCACCGTCGTGGCGTGCACCGACATCGACCGGGCCACCACCGTGCAGCGGGCCACCACCACGCCGTACTTCCGGCCGTACACCAACGACGACGTCATCGGGTGCGAGCTCGGCGGCGCCGTCAAGAACGCGATCGCGCTCGCGTTCGGCATCGCGCACGCGATGGGCCTGGGCGACAACACCAAGGCGATGCTGGTCACCCGCGGCCTGGCCGAGACCGCCCGGCTCGGCGTGGCGCTGGGCGCCGACCCGCTCACCTTCTCCGGCCTGGCCGGGATGGGGGACCTCATCGGCACGTGCAGCTCGCCGCTGTCGCGCAACCGCACCTTCGGCGAGCACCTGGGCCGGGGCAAGACCCTGGAGCAGGCGCAGGCCGCCACCCGGTACACCGCCGAGGGCGTCAAGAGCTGCCTGGCGATCCGGGACCTGGCCCACTCGCACGGGGTCGAGATGCCGATCACCGAGCAGGTCGAGCGGGTCTGCCACGAGGGCGTCAACCCTCGCGTCGCGCTCAGCACGCTCATGTCACGGTCGACCAAGCCCGAGTGATCCCACCAGGCGGGCCGGTTACGGTTCGTTCATGACAACGCAGTACGGCGACAGCACCCTGTCGGTCCACGTCGGCATGCCCGAGCCCGTCCCCGGAGCACCGCTGCTCCCCGGACCCGTGCTGGCCGCCCCCTACCACCTGCCGCCCGAGGGCTACCGCCCCGACCTCGACGGCTACGGGCGCGGCGACAACCCGACCCGGCGACTGCTGGAGGCGGCCATCGGCGGGCTGGAGGGCGGCGACTGCCTCGCCTTCGGCAGCGGCCAGGCGGCCATCACCGCGCTGCTGCTGACCGTGCTGCGCACCGGCGACACCCTCATGATCCCCGCCGACGGCTACTACCAGGTCCGCGCGCTGGCCGCCGGTACGCTCGCCGGCCTCGGCATCAAGACCGTCGAGGTGCCCACCGCCGGCCCGTACCCGTCCTTCGAGGGCGTACGGCTGGTGCTACTGGAGACCCCGGCCAACCCCGGCCTCGACCTGGTCGACATCGCCGCCGTGGCCGAGGCCGCGCACGCCGCGGGCGCCCTGGTCGCCGTCGACAACACCACCGCCACTCCGCTGTCGCAGCGCCCCCTGGACCTCGGCGCCGACGTGGTCGTCGCGTCCGGCACCAAGGCCCTGTCCGGCCACTCCGACCTGCTGCTCGGGTACGTCGCCACCCGCTCGCCCGAACTGCTCGACGGCATGCGGCAGTGGCGGGCGCTCACCGGCGCGATCCCGTCGGCGTTCGACTGCTGGCTGGCCCGGCGGTCCATGGGCACGATGGCGCTGCGGCTGCGGCAGCAGTCGGCCAACGGGGCCGCGGTGGCGGAGTTCCTGCGTACGCACCCGGCGGTGTCGGGGGTGCGCTGGGCCGGGGACTCGGCGCTGGCCGCGCGGCAGATGAAGATCGTGCCCGGGTTGGTGTCGTTCGAGCTGGGGTCGGCGGAGCAGGTGGCGGCGTTCCTGCGGGCGTCGAAGCTGGTGGCCGCGGCGACGAGCTTCGGCGGGCTGCACACGAGCGCGGACCGGCGGCACCAGTGGGGGGACAGCGTGGCGCCGGGCTTCGTACGGCTGTCCTGCGGTGTCGAGGACACCGAAGACCTGCTGACGGACCTGAGCACCGCCCTGTCCACCACCGCCTGACCCATGATCACCGCCTGACCCGTGGCGGGGCGAGCCACCCCACGCCCTGTCATAGACGTTGGCCTATCCAGAGGAAGATGATCTCAAAAAACTGCTCTAGATAGGCCAGCGTTTATGAAAGACGGGGCGAAGATCGCTGCTGGCGGTCACTCTCCGGTCAGCGGAGGCCGGGGGAGTGGAGGTTCTGGCCGGGGACGGCGATCTTTCGCTCGATCGGGCTCGATGATCGCTGCCTGCGGTCAGAACAGGCTGCTGAACCCCCTGTTCCGACCCGGGATGGCGATCTTGCCGGGCCGAAGCGGGCTACCCGGCGGTCGGGGCTGCGGCCGGGGCGGGTACGGGTGCCGGGGCGGGGTCGGTGACGGTGGCGGCCAGGGCCAGGGTATGGCGGCGTACGACCAGCAGCGGGATGATGCCCACCACCCCGAACGAGCAGTCGATCGGGATCCACCACCACGGCAGCCCCCTGGTCGGTGCCGCGATCAGCGCCAGCGGGATCACCGCCACGCAGCAGAACATGCCCCAGTGGATCACCCAGAGGTTGCGGACCGGGTCGCGCAGCGGCCCCCAGTAGGCGGCCGCGATGACCAGGTGCGCGAAGGCCAGCCAGTCCGTGCCGTACGCGAGGAAGGGGTAGTCCTGGTTCGCGGCCTCCAGCCCGCGCCGGACCTCGCCGATGAAGTCGACCAGCGCCTGGGGCGCGGGCGACCAGGCCTCGCGCAGCAGCCCGTCGACCCAGCGGACCTCGGTGAGCAGTGGAAAAGCCGTCACGCCGCTGAGGATGAGGCAGATGATGAACAGGACGAGCCAGATACGGATGCGCCGCAGGCGCGCGTGCGGGGTCACGGTGCGAGACCCTATCGCCACCTCGGGTTCCGTACGACGTGCTCTTCACCGGTTCATCACAGGGCACGGTAGGGTCAGCCGCGTGAGTGAAAGCAGCCAGCGCAAGATCCGCGTCGCCGTCGTCTTCGGCGGGCGCAGCACCGAGCACGGCGTCTCCTGCGTGAGCGCCGGCAGCATCCTGGGCGCGCTCGACCCCGACGAGTACGAGGCGGTGCCGGTCGGCATCACCCGCGAGGGGCGCTGGGTGCTCGCCTCGGGCGAGTCCCCGCTGGCGATCGAGGGCGGCGCCATGCCGGAGATCACCGCAGCCTCGGGGCAGGCGGTGGTCCTGCCCGCCGACCCGACCAGCCACGACCTGGTGGTGCTGGAGCCCGCCGAGGGTGCGGCCGCGGCGCTGGCCGAGGTCGACGTCGTCTTCCCCGCCCTGCACGGGGCGTACGGCGAGGACGGGACGATCCAGGGGCTGCTGGAGATGGCGGGCATCCCGTACGTCGGGGCGAACGTGTTCGCCTCCGCGGCCGCCATGGACAAGGAGTTCACCAAGAAGCTGGCGGCCGCCGAGGGCATCCCGGTCGGGCCGTACGTGGTGCTGCGCAACGGCCAGGAGCTCACCCAGGCCGACCGCGACCGCCTCGGCCTGCCGGTGTTCGTGAAGCCGTCGCGGGCCGGCTCGTCGTTCGGCATCAGCAAGGTCAGCGACTGGGACGACTTCGACGCGGCGCTGGCCAAGGCGCGCGCGATCGACCCGAAGGTGCTGGTCGAGGCCGGGATCGTGGGCCGTGAGGTGGAGTGCGGCGTGCTGGAGGGCGAGGCCGGGGGCCAGCCCGAGGCGTCGGTGCTCGCCGAGATCCGGGTGGTCGCGGGCGGCCACGAGTTCTACGACTTCGAGGCCAAGTACCTCGGCGACGACTGCGAGTACGACCTGCCCGCGAACCTGTCCCCGGAGCTGACCGCCCGGGTGCGGGACCTGGCCGTGCGCACCTTCACCGCGCTGGACTGCGCCGGGCTGGGCCGGGTCGACTTCTTCGTGACCGACGACGGCGAGGTCTACCTCAACGAGATCAACACCATGCCCGGTTTCACCTCGACCAGCATGTTCCCGCGTATGTGGGCCGCCAGCGGCCTGGAGTACCCGAAACTCGTCTCCCGCCTCATCCGCACCGCCCTCCACCGCGGCACCGGCCTGCACTGAGTTGCTGGCGCCCGCCTTCGCGGGCGCGGCGTGCCCGCTCGCAGGCTGAGTTGCTGGCGCCCGCCTTCGCGGGCGCGGCGTGCCCGCTCGCAGGCGGTGTCTTCCCTCGTCGCTGCCGGGCCTTTGGCCCGGTCACGCTCCTCAGTCCAGACACCGCCGCGGGCACGCGAACCCCCGGGGGTTGCTCAACGGCAACCCGTGGGCATGGTTTCGGCGGAGGGGACGGTCTCGATGAAGGTCTTGGAGAACTCGCTGACCCACTCGCCGGGGCCGTCCAGGCCGGCCGGGACGGTGACGGAGACGGGGACCTCGCGGTCGACCGTGGTCCAGGTGCCGGTGGACACGTGCCAGCAGACGCCGTTCAGCTTGTACACGTCGTCGGTGGGCGGGAAGGTGGGGCTCGTCACGCCGCAGGTCAGGGTGAGGGCGGGGTCGCCCCAGGCGGCGTTCTGCTCGAACCCGCCGGAGACCTCGCGCCGGGGCAGGCCGCGGACCTGCTCGGGCAGCTGCGACAGCAGGGCGCGGCACACGGTGGCCTGGCGCTCGCCGAGGGCGGGAGCGGCCATCTGCACCGGTGCGGTCGGCATGACCTGGGGGCTGGCGGCGGCGCTGGTGCTGGGCTTGGGGGCCGCGGCGGGCGCCTCAGCGGGGCGCATGACCTGGAAGAATCCCCAGCCGGCGAGGGCGGCGACGGGCAGCGCGATCGCGGCGGCGATGAGCTTGGCGGAGCGGTCGGCCGGACGGGCCGCCTGGTCGTTACTCATATGTGGATGATCGGGCATGTCAGCGTACGGGTGATGTTCGGGATCAACTGGATCTGTGACAGGACGAGTTTGCCGAGTTCGTCGACGGTGTGCGCCTGCACCATGGCGACCACGTCGTAGGGCCCGGTGACCGCGTCGACCCGGGTGACACCCTGGATGTCGCCGATGGCAGCAGAGACGTCGACCGACTTGCCGACCGACGTCTGGATCAGGATATAAGCGTGAACCACGGACGACTCCTTTGTACGTACCGCTGTGAAACTACCTCACGGGTGGGCTGCGGGCAGCGGCAGGAGGCGCGCCACAAGCGAAAAGAGGTGCTATGAGCGTCGCGCGTACGGGTGAGTTCGGGCTGATCGAGCGGGTGGTGGCCCGGCTCGGCACGGGCCCGGCCACCCTGCTCGGTCCGGGCGACGACGCCGCGCTCGTGATCGCCTCGGACGGGCGCGTCGTGGCCTCGACCGACGTGCTGGTCGAGGGGCGCCACTTCCGGCGCGACTGGGCCGATGCCGAGGACATCGGCCGCCGGGCGGCGGCGGCCAACCTGGCCGACATCGCGGCGATGGGCGCCACCGCGACCGCGCTGCTGGTGGGCCTGTGCGCACCGCCCGATCTGGACGTCGCCTGGGCCGAGCAGCTGGCCGACGGCCTGGCCGCCGAGGCGGCGCTGGTCGGCGCGAGCGTCGTCGGCGGGGACATGACCGCCAGCCCGACGCTGACCATCGCGGTGACGGCGCTGGGGGACCTGCACGGGCTGTCGCCGGTGCTGCGGTCGGGGGCGCGCGAGGGCGACGTGGTGGCGCTGGCGGGCCGGGTCGGGTACGCCGCAGCCGGTTACACGGTGCTGTCGCGCGGCTTCCGTACGCCGAAGGTGCTGGTGGAGGCGTATCGGCGACCCATCGTGCCGTACGCGGCGGGCCCGGCGGCAGGACGGGCCGGGGCCACCTCGATGATCGACGTGTCGGACGGGCTGATCGCCGATCTGGGGCACATCGCGCAGGCCAGCAAGGTCGGCGTCAACCTGCACCGGCACACGTTCGCGGTGCCGGAGCAGATGCGCGACGCGGCGCTGGCGCTGGGCGTCGACCCGTACCAGTGGCTGCTCGCGGGCGGCGACGACCACGCCCTGGTCGCCACCTTCCCGCCCGGCACCCCGCTGCCCGACGGCTGGCACCCCATCGGCGACGTCGTCCACGGCACCACCGTCACCGTCGACTCCCGCCCCTGGTACGGCCCCAAAGGCTGGGACCACTTCCGCGCCTGACCCACCCCACCGCCCCCTTCCCGTTGATCATGAACTTATGGGCGGGTTCGACGGTGTGTCGCGGCCATAACTTCATGATCGACGGGTGCGCGGTAAGGTACCGGCGAGTAGTGGGCTGGTTACGTAATGGACAAGTGGTGCCAATGCGTGGAAGTCCGTATTCTCTGGCGCGTGACCGAGATCGAGATCCGGCCGACGCGCTACGGTGCGCCGGTCGCGCGCAAGCTGATCGCCGAACTGATGGCTGACCTCACCGAGCGGTACGGCGGCGGCGACGCCACCCCGATCGAGGCTGTCGAGTTCGACCCGCCGGACGGCGGCTTCTTCGTCGCGTACCTCGACGGGGCGCCCGTGGCCTGCGGCGGATGGCGCAGCTGGAGCGAGACCGAGGATGTCGCGGAGATCAAGCGGGTCTACACCGCGCCTGCGGCGCGCGGCAGGGGTCTCGGTCGACGGATCATGGCGGCGCTGGAGGCTGACGCGAAGGCGCACGGGCGCAAGCGCGCGGTGCTGGAGACCGGCACCGCCCAGCCGGAGGCGATCGCGATGTACCACGCGGTCGGCTGGGAGTTGATCGAGAACTTCGGCCACTACCGCGACGAGCCCGGCTGCCGCAGCTTCGGCCGCGACCTCTGACCGGTCCGGCCCGTCGGGGCAACCGGCACCGCCGACCTGCCGGTCGGCGACGACCCCCGGGTCACCGCCCGCCTAGCATCGACGCTGGCCTATCTAGAGGACGACTTTCCGAAATTCGTCCTCTAGATAGGCCAGCGTTTATGTAAGGGCGGGGGTCGGTGCGGCGGGAGGGTGGCTTGGCGTGTTCGGGGGTACGGCAAAAGGCCGCCGCGCCGGAGCGCGGCGGCCTTGGAAGTCTCGCGTCAGGCGCGGGTGACCTTGCCGGCCTTCAGGCACGAGGTGCAGACCTGCACCTTACGGGTGTTGCCGCCACCGGCGGGGGTGCGCACCGACTGGATGTTCGGGTTCCAGCGACGGTTGGTCCGCCGGTGCGAGTGGGAAACGTTGTGGCCGAAACCCGGCCCCTTGCCACAGACGTCGCACACGCTAGCCACGGGAATCTCCTGAGTTCGTCTAGATCACTGACCCGACCGTAGCGTCACTGTGCCGGGAACCTGACCAGGGTAGCTGACCGGCTCCGCGGATGCCCAATCGGGGAACGAGCCCGCGATGCCGGTCCTCGAGGTGAGGGCGCACGATCGGGCTGTACATCACTCTACCGTCCGCGGCGCCGAGCGTGAGAACAGGGTGCGTCACCGTTAGGCTGGCCCCGTGCTGGAGGTCCTCGACACCGCCGCGGTGCGGCGCTGGAGTTCGCTCGCCGTGGCCGTCGTCGGCCGGCAGGAACACGCGCTCAACCAGCTCAACGTCTATCCCGTGCCCGACGGCGACACCGGCACCAACCTGCTGCTGACGCTGACCGCCGCGCACCACGCGCAGGTCGACGTGCTGTCCGACGACCCGTCGGCGGGCTCGGTGCTGCGCGCGATGGCGCGCGGCGCGCTGCTGGGCGCGCGCGGCAACTCCGGGGTCATCACCGCGCAGTGGCTGTCCGGCCTGGCCGACAGCGTGGACGCCGACGGGCTGGTGCCGGCGCTGGACGCGGCGGCCACGTCGGCGTACGCGGCGGTGGCGCGGCCGGTGGAGGGCACCATCCTCACCGTGGCGCGGGACGCGGCGAAGGCGGCCGCGGGCTGCCGGACCGAGGACTGCGTGGCGGCGGTGCGCGAGGCGGTGCTGGAGGCGCGGCGGGCGCTGGCGCGTACGCCGGAGCAGTTGCCGGTGCTGGCGACGGCCGGGGTGGTCGACGCGGGCGGGCACGGGCTGGTGCTGCTGCTGGAGGCGCTGCTGGAGGCGCTGACCGGCGAGCATGACGAGAGTCAGGCGCCGGGTGCCGTGGCCGTCGTCACCGATGATGAGGAACACAGCGGGCACGACCACGCGCACGTGCGCCCGGCGTACCGCGGTCCGGCGTACGAGGTGCAGTTCCTGATCGACACCGGGGCGGGCGAGATCGCCACGCTGCGCGGGGCGCTGGACCGGCTCGGGGATTCGCTGGTGGTCGTGGGCGGCCCGGTGACCTGGCGGGTGCACGTGCACGTCGACGACGCCGGGGCGGCGGTGGAGGCGGGGCTGGCGGCCGGGCGGCCGTACCAGATCCAGATCACCCACCTGACCAGCCCGACCGCCGAGCACGCGCCGCGGCGGCCCGACCCGACGGCCCGCGCGGTGGTCGTCACCGCGGCGGGCGAGGGCATCGAGGAGCTGCTGACGGCCGAGGGCGCGGTCGCGGTCCCAGCGAACCCGTCGACGGCGGAGGTGCTCGACGCGATCCTGGCCACGGGTGCGGGCCGGGTCGCGGTGGTGCCGACCGACGGCAATCTGCGCGCGGTGGCGCAGGCCGCCGCCGACGAGGCGTTCGGCGAGGGGGTCAAGGTCCGGATCATCCCGACGCGCTCGCCGGTGCAGGCGCTGGCCGCGCTGGCGGTGCGCGACTCCTCGCGCCGGTTCGAGGACGACGTGATCGCGATGGCCGAGGCGGCCGGTGCGTGCCGGTCGGCCGAGGTGACCTGGGCCAGCCGCGAGGCGCTGACCGTGGCCGGGCGCTGCCGCCCCGGTGACGTGATCGCGCTGATCGAGGGCGAGGTCAACCTGATCGGCGACGACCTGCGCACCGTCTGCGTGCAGCTGCTGGACCGGATGCTGGCCAGCGGCGGCGAGCTGGTCACGCTGATCGTCGGGGCGCAGGCGCCGCAGGAGCTGGTGCCCGCGCTGAACGCGCACGTCGCGGCCCGCTGGCCGTTCGTGGAGATCCACGTGTACGACGGGGGCCAGCCGCACTATCCGCTGCTGGTGGGGGTGGAGTGACCGTGGGCGACGCCGACGTCGAGACCCCGCTGAAGAAGCTGGTCGGGGAGAAGACCGCCAAGGCCCTGGCTACCCACCTCGACCTGTACACCGCCGGTGACCTGCTGTTCCACTTCCCCCGCCGGTACGACGAGCGCGGCGAGCACACCGACATGCGCTCGCTGGAGATCGGCGAGCAGGTGACCGTGCTGGCGCAGGTGCTGCGCACCACCACCCGCCCGATGCGCCAGCGGCGCGGCAGCATGCTCGAGGTCGTCGTCGGCGACGGTTCCGGCGGCCAGCTCATCCTGACGTTCTTCCAGCAGGCGTGGCGCGAGCGGGAGCTGCGCGCGGGCGTCTGGGGCCTGTTCGCGGGCAAGGTCGGCGACTTCCGCGGCCGCCGCCAGCTGAACGGCCCCGAGTACGTGCTGCTCGACGCGGGCGCGGCCGACGGCGAGGTGGCCGCCGAGGTGGAGGAGTTCGCCGGGGCGCTGATCCCGGTGTATCCGGCCGCCGCGGCGGTGCCGACCTGGGTGCTGGCCCGCTGCGTGCGGGTGGTGCTCGACACGGTGGACCTGCCCGCCGATCCGCTGCCGTCGGAGCTGCGCGCCGGGCGCAAGCTGCTGGACCTGGCCACCGCGCTGCGCGAGATCCACCGCCCGAGCGCCAAGGAGCTGCTGTACCTAGCGCGGCGGCGGCTGGCCTGGGACGAGGCGTTCGCCGTACAGCTGACGCTGGTGCGGCGCAAGCAGGAGGCGGCGGCGTGGCCCGCGAAGCCGCGGCCGCGCCGCGAGGGCGGGCTGCTGGCCGGGTTCGACGGGTCGCTGCCGTTCACGCTCACCGACGGTCAGCTGGCCGTCGGCGAGGAGATCGCGCAGGACCTGGCCCGGCCGCACCCGATGCACCGGCTGCTGCAGGGCGAGGTCGGCGCGGGCAAGACGCTGGTCGCACTGCGGGCGATGCTGCAGGTCGTGGACGCGGGCGGGCAGGCGGCGCTGCTCGCGCCGACGGAGGTGCTCGCCGCGCAGCACCAGCGGGGCATCAGCAGGCTGCTCGGGCCGAAGGGCCGCGCCGACGAGCTCGACGGCGACCCGGACGGCACCCAGGTGGTGCTGGTCACCGGCTCGCAGGGGGCCGCGGCGCGGCGAAAGGCGCTGGCCAAGCTCGCCGACGGTTCGGCCGGGCTGGTCGTCGGCACCCACGCGCTGCTGTACGAGGGCGTCGACTTCGCCGACCTGGGCCTGGTCGTCGTCGACGAGCAGCACCGGTTCGGCGTCGAGCAGCGCGACGCGCTGCGGGCCAAGGCCGAGCAGCCGCCGCACGTGCTGGTCATGACCGCGACGCCGATCCCGCGCACGGTCGCCATGACCGTGTACGGCGACCTGGAGGTGTCCAGCCTGTCGCAGCTGCCGGGCGGCCGCTCGCCGATCGCCTCGCACGTCGTGCCGGTGGCCGAGAAGCCCGCGTTCCTGGACCGGGCCTGGCGCCGCGTGGTCGAGGAGGTCCAGCAGGGCCACCAGGCGTACGTCGTGTGCCCGCGCATCGGTGACAACGGCACCGAGGACGAGGTCGAGCCGGTCGAGGGCGCCGAGGAGGACGAGAAGCGCCCGCCGGTGGCGGTGCTGGACGTGGCCCCGCTGCTGGCCGAGGGGCCGCTGCGCGGCCTGCGCATCGGGGTGCTGCACGGCCGCCTGCCCGCCGAGGAGAAGGACGCGGTGATGCGGACGTACGCGGCCGGGCAGCTCGACGTGCTGGTCGCCACGACCGTGATCGAGGTGGGCGTGGACGTCCCGAACGCGACCGCGATGGTGATCCTCGACGCCGACCGGTTCGGGGTGTCGCAGCTGCATCAGCTGCGCGGCCGGGTGGGCCGGGGCTCGGCGGCGGGCCTGTGCCTGCTGGTCACCGAGGCGCTGGAGGGCACGCCGGCGCGCGAGCGCCTGGACGCGGTCGCCTCGACGCTGGACGGCTTCCGCCTGGCCGAGCTGGACCTGGAGCAGCGGCGCGAGGGCGACGTGCTCGGGGCGGCGCAGTCGGGGCGGCGCTCGCACCTGCGGCTGCTGTCGCTGCTGCGCGATCGGGACCTGATCGGAGAAGCGCGCGCCGAGGCCGACCGGCTGCTGGCCGAGGACCCGGAGCTGACGGCGCACCCGCTGCTGGCGGCGCAGGTGGCGCGCCTGGTCGACGCCGACCGCGCGGAGTACCTGCAGAAGGGCTGAGCCGAAGCGAAAGGGCGGACCCCCGCGGGGGCCCGCCCTTCTTCGTGCGGTGGATCAGCTCACGATCACACGTCGGTCAGGTTCAGCCGCCGGCGACGGGCGAGCAGGAAGACCAGGGCACCGACCGCGATCAGGGCCAGGCCCGAGAACACGGCCAGCATGGTGTTCGCGCCGGTGGTGGGCAGCTCGGGGCGCGGCGACGTCGACGGGGACGGCGACGGCTCCTCGCACTCCTGCACCTCGGGGGTGTACTCGCCGCCGGGCAGCAGCACGCCGCCCTCGGTGACCGAGATCTTCTTGGCGTTCTTGGCGGGCACCGTCACCGGCAGCGCGTTCTCGCCGGCCTGCACCACGATGGGACCGCTGGTCCAGCCGTCGGTGCCGGTGACCTCGAAGGTCGCGGCCTTGGTCGCGCCCTGGGCGTTGATCAGGGTGACGGTGACGACGCCGGTGCAGTCGGCCGCGAAGGTCACCGACGGCTTCGGGGTGTTCTTGACACAGGCGCCCTCGAACGCGAGCTCGCTGGAGTCGGTGTCCTCGGCCGCGCCGGGCTGCGGGGTGGCGTCGCCCGGGCTGCCGTTCCAGTTCAGCTTGACCTTCAGGCGCGCGCCCGTGGCGGTGCCGGGCACGCTCTGGGTGGCGTTGACCGTCGCGCCACCGGGGACGCTCTGGCCGTCGGTCAGACCCACGACCTGGGTCTTGTCGGCCAGCGGGGTCCAGGTGCCGTCGGTGAGCGTGCCGGTGAACTTGAGGTCGGCCGGGTTGTTCACGATCTTCGCCACGGCGGCGTCGGTGTAGTGCTTGTTCACGACGGCCCAGGTGACCTGCCAGGTGCCGGTGTCGGCGTCGCAGCGGGCCGAGCCGGTCACGTCGGCCTTGTACCTGCCGCAGTTGGTGCGGTCGAGGTCGATGTGCCCGGTGTTGGTGGCCGAGCGGCCGTTGGTCCAGGTGCCCTTGATGCTCAGGTCGGCCGAGGCGGTGCCCAGCGGGACGGTCTGGTCGCCGTACAGCTTGCCGCCCTTGTTGTTCTTGGTTTTGCCCGGCAGGGTCGCCCCGTCGACGATGTTGGTGATCGGGGTGTCCGGAGTGGCCGTGACATCGAGGGTCGCCGACATGTCGGTGTCCCAGTTCTCGACGGTCCAGGAGATGACCCACTCGTTGGGGGTGCACTTGGCCTTGGCCGTGATCACCGTGTGGTGGGCCTGGGCGGGGCTGGCCAGTACGAACGCGCCCGCGAGGCCGAGCAGCGCGCTGCCCGCGTAGGCGAGCAGGCGTCGGGTGAACTGACGATTCACACGTGCTCCAGGGGGATGGATGTGACGAAAGTGAAAGTCTGAGACCGACTGACCCTAGTGAAGGCGCGCGGTCGCACGGAAACGCTACGGGTGGCAGGTGAATGAACCGTTGCCGAATCGTTATCGCATACCGGTGACGCTCGCTGCCTGGTGATCGCTCACGCGCGGGGGGTAAGCGTGCGTCGATCCCGTAGCGTGAGGGCGTGACGAGGATCGTGGCGGGCAGGTACGGCGGGCGGCGGCTGCGCACCCCGGACGGCCGCGACACCCGGCCCACCTCCGACCGGGTCCGCGAGGCGCTGTTCTCGGCGCTGGAGTCCATGACCGACCTCGACGGCGCCCGCGTGCTCGACCTGTTCGCCGGCTCCGGCGCGGTCGGGCTGGAGGCGCTGTCGCGCGGGGCCGCGCACGCGCTGCTGGTCGAGTCCGACGCCAAGGCGGTCCGGGTGATCAGGGAGAACATCGCGACGCTGGGCGCGGCCGGGGCGGCGGTGGCGGCGGGCCGGGTCGGCACGGTGCTCGCCGCGGGGCCCCAGGGCGGTCCGTACGACGTCGTCTTCGCCGACCCGCCGTACCCGCTGACCGAGCCGGAGCTGACCGCGGCGCTGGCCGCGCTGGTCGGGCACGGCTGGCTCGCGCCCGACGCGGTGCTGGTGGTGGAGCGGGCCACCCGCTCGCCCGAGCCGTCCTGGGTGGAAGGCGTCACTGGCGATCGCGGCCGCCGCTACGGGGAGTCGACCCTTTGGTACGGTCGCGCCGTTGCGCAGAGTCGCGGAGCGAGTGAACCGGAAGGGTGAGCAGCTAGTGAGGCGTGCGGTCTGTCCCGGGTCCTTCGACCCGGTCACCCGGGGGCATCTGGACATCATCGATCGATCGGCGCGGCTGTTCGACGAGGTCATCGTCGCGGTGCTGATCAATCAGTCGAAGCAGGGCCTGTTCACGGTCGAGGAGCGCCTGGAGATCCTGCGCGAGGTGACCAAGGACTACGCCAACGTCCGGGTCGAGTCGTTCCAGGGTCTGCTGGTCGACTTCTGCCGCGACCGGCAGGCGCAGGTACTGGTCAAGGGGCTGCGGGCGGTCAGCGACTTCGACTACGAGCTGCAGATGGCGCAGATGAACGTGGGTCTGGCCGGGGTGGAGACGCTCTTCATGCCGACGAACCCGCTGTATTCATTCATCGCCTCCAGTCTCGTCAAGGAGGTCGCCAAGTGGGGCGGCGACGTTTCGCCGTACGTGCCGGAGCTGGTCGAGCGTAGGCTCGCGGAGCGGCTGCGGCCGGCCCGCGCGGCCTGACAAAGGCACTACCTGCGGCGACTCGCCGCAGCGGGACCGGTCTGCGCAAGGGGTAGCGCCGGGACGCATCATGGTGTGGACAACAACCGTGTTTGAGGAGTGACCGTCGGTGGACCCACTCGACCGTATCGACGACATCATCGCCCTGGTGGAAGCCGCGCGATCGGTGCCGATGTCGCGCAACTGCATGGTCGACCGCGGTGAGCTGATCGGCACGCTGGACCAGCTGCGGGCAGAGCTGCCCGGCGAGCTGCGCCGGTCTGCCGCTCTGCTGGAGGAGCGCGACAAGATCCTCGACGCCGGCCGGCGCGAGGCGGACCGGATCATCCACGAGGGTGAGCAGGAACACGCCCGCCTGGTCTCGGTGAACGAGATCACAGTCTCGGCCGAGCACGAGGGCGCGCGCATCGTCGCCGAGGCCCGCGCCGAGGCGCAGCGGCTGCGCGACGAGGTCGACGAGTACGTCGACACGGCGCTGGGCAACTTCGAGCAGTTCCTGACCCGGGCGCTGGCCTCGATCGAGCGCGGCCGCGACAAGATGCACGCCCTGCGGGAGATCGGCTCGTTCGTCCCCGGCGACGACGATCGTCCGCTTCCGTTCTGACCGGGTCGGCCCGACCTCGGCGCGCGGGTGAACCGGCCCGTTCGACGGCGTCGGGCCGGTTCAGGTAACCTTCTACGTCGGCCTGCGACAACTCGGCCGACCGTCCGCTGTCCCGGTGAACTCTCACCTCTTTGTGAAAAGTCATGCCTGATCACTCGATGAAGCAGCACCTCGATCCGCGAGCGCCTCTCGTCCTGGACATCCGGGACCTGCCGCGCGGCGCGGGTGCGATGCGTACCCTCAAGCGGGTGGTCCCGGCCCCGGCGGACCTGGGCGTAGAGATGATCTCGGTGCCGGAGGGCGCCGACCTCGTCCTCGACCTGCGGATGGAGTCGGTGTCGGAGGGTGTGCTCGTCTCCGGGAGCGTGACCGGTCCACTGGTGGGCGAGTGCGGCCGCTGCCTGGTCGAGATCGACGACGAGGTGGACGTCCGGGTCCAGGAGCTGTTCGTGTATCCGGACAGCGCCACGGACGAGACCACCGACGAGGACGAGATCGGTCGGATCCACGACGACCTGGTCGACCTCGAACCGGCCGTGCGGGATGCGGTGGTGCTGTCACTGCCGGTCAATCCGCTGTGCCGGGAGGACTGCCCAGGGTTGTGCCCCGAGTGCGGGGTCCGCTGGGACGAGCTGCCCGACGACCACAAGCACGAGGTGGTCGACGCACGCTGGGCGGCGTTGCGCGGGCTCACCGGCCTGGAGCCGGAGCAGCCCGCAGATCCGCAAGCCTGACCGGCCCAGCGGAGTCAGACGACAGTCGGCCGCCGGCCGAACGAGAGAAGGTCGGCACCCGCCGACTACTACTGAGGAGTAATACAGTGGCAGTCCCGAAGCGCAAGATGTCGCGCAGCAACACCCGTCACCGCCGGGCGCAGTGGAAGGTCAGCGCGGTCGCGACCGTTGCCTGCCCGCAGTGCAAGTCGGCCAAGCTGCCGCACAGCGCCTGCACCGTCTGCGGCACGTACAACGGCCGCCAGGTGCTCGAGGTCTAATCCCGAGTCGACCCGGTGCCGCCGGGGTTGTTCAACTCGTCGCGTCGCCGACCGGTTCAGCCGGTCGGCGACGTCGCCATGTCTGCGCCGTCCCGCGGCCGCCGAGAGGGTGTCGCTGATGGCAGCGAAATCGCATGACCCGAAACCGGCCGAGGCGCCGGATCCGGCCCAGCTGTCCGCCGCGTTCGGCGTGCCGTTCGAGCCCGAGCTGCTCGAACGCGCGCTGACCCACCGGTCGTACGCCTACGAGCACGGCGGGCTGCCCACCAACGAGCGCCTGGAGTTCCTCGGGGACTCGGTGCTCGGCGTGGTGATCACCGCCTCGCTGTACCACGCCCACCCCGACCTGGCCGAGGGCCGGCTGGCCAAGCTGCGGGCCAGCGTGGTCAACTCGCGCGCCCTGGCCGGGGTGGCCCGCACCCTGGGCATCGGCACGCACCTGCTGCTGGGCAAGGGCGAGGAGGCCACCGGCGGGCGGGACAAGGAGTCGATCCTCGCCGACACGCTGGAGGCGCTGCTCGGTGCGATCTACCTGCAGCACGGCATGCCCCGGGCCAGCGAGGTCATCCGCACCCTGTTCGACCCGCTGATGGCCGAGTCGGCCCGGCGCGGCGCCTCGCTGGACTGGAAGACCAGCCTGCAGGAGCTGACCTCCGAGCACGGCTGGGGCGTGCCCGAGTACGTGATCGAGGAGCAGGGTCCCGACCACGCCAAGACCTTCACCGCCTGGGCGGTGGTCAGCGCCGAGCGCTTCGGCGGCGTGACCGGCCGCACCAAGAAGGAGGCGGAGCAGCGCGCGGCCGAGGACGCCTGGCAGGTGCTGTCGAACCGGGCCGTCGACCTGGACCACCCGGAGGCCCGGGAGGCGTGACCGCCGCCCGGCGCCCGCGCCGCCGCCCATGTCGGGGGGCGGTAGCAGAATTGACGGGTTGACCGAGGAGAGGGTGGAGCATGCCGGAGTTGCCTGAGGTCGAGACCGTGCGCAGCGGGCTGGCGCAGTGGGTGGTCGGCCGGACCATCGACGCGGTCGAGGTCCGCCACGCCCGCGCGATCCGCCGCCACGCCGCCGGGGCCGCCGACTTCGTCGCCGTGCTGACCGGCCGGACCGTCACCGCGGCCTGCCGCCGCGGCAAGTACCTGTGGCTGCCGCTGGACAGCGGCGACGCGATCGTCGGCCACCTGGGCATGTCGGGCCAGATGCTGGTGCAGCCCGCTGCCGCGCCGGAGGAGAAGCACCTGCACATCCGGTTCGACTTCACCGACGGCGGTCCGCAGCTGCGCTTCGTCGACCAGCGCACCTTCGGCGGCCTGGCCGTCTCCCCGGGCGGCGCGCAGCTGCCCGCCGAGATCGCGCACATCGCCCGGGACCCGATGGACGCCGAGTTCAGACCGGCCGACTTCCTCGGTGCGCTGCGCCGGCGGCGCACCGGCGTGAAGCGGGCGCTGCTGGACCAGTCGCTCATCTCCGGGGTCGGCAACATCTACGCCGACGAGGCGCTGTGGCGGGCGAAGCTGCACGGCGAGCGGCCCTGCGACGAGCTGTCGGCCCAGGCCGCGACGAGGCTGCTCCAGCACGTGCGGGAGGTGCTCGGCGAGGCGATCAAGGTCGGCGGCACCACGTTCGACGCGCTCTACGTCAACGTCAACGGGGAGTCCGGCTACTTCGACCGCTCGCTCAACGCGTACGGCCGCGAGGGCGAGCCCTGCGGGCGGTGCGGGTCGGCGATCCGCCGCGAGCAGTTCATGAACCGCTCTTCGTACTCGTGCCCGAAGTGCCAGCCGCGCCCCCGCGCGAAGGCGGCAGCCTGAGGTCGGCCCGCGCGTCGGGGCGGTCCACCAGCCCGACCGGCAGCCGCAGCTCGCGCGCCGCGTCGAGCACCCGCACCAGCACGTCGTCGGGCGCACCGGCGAGCCGATCCAGTGCGGCGGCGTCGAAGCCCTTGTCCCGGCACACGCGCAGCCGGTCGGCCAGGATCGGCGCGACCGTGTCGCGCAGGGCCCGCGCCGGGGCGTCCCAGCGGATCAGCCGGTCGGCGGTCAGCCCGTGCGGGAAGCGCCCCGCGTCGGGCTGGCCGCCGACCGCGCCCAGCTCCAGGTAGCAGACCACGTGCCGGCGCCGCCGGTGCAGGTCCTGCACCGCGGCGGCGTCGGTGGTGAAGCCGTCGAGCACGAACACGTCGGCGGCGTCGGGGTCGGGGTCCGGCCGGTCCAGCGACCACACCCAGTGCAGCCGGTCGGGGTCGGTCGGCGGTGGCGGCGGCGGGTCGTACCAGTCGGTGGCCCGGGGCGGTGCCGCGCAGGCCAGGCAGGCCAGCACGACCGCCGCCGTGGCCGGGACCCTCACACCCCGACCGGCAGCACCGGCGCGCCGTGCACGGACGCCTCGCTGGTGGCCAGGCCGAACCGGGCGCCGCGGGCGCGCATCAGCTCGTGGCAGGCCTCGATCTGGTCCAGCGGCACCGAGTGCACCAGGTGGGCGTCGCCGGAGCGCACGCCGTCCTCGGTGCCGACGCGGTACTGCTCCCAGGCGCCCTCGAAGGTGCACAGCACGGCGCCGAGGCCGCGGTAGAGCGAGTCGGTGGGGCGGCCGGGGTTGACCAGCAGCGTGTCGAAGCCGATGCGCCGGGCGGCGCGCACCGCCACCGCCACCGGCCCGATCGAGTACGGGCTGGTCGGCGCCTGGTCGAAGAAGATGCCCCGGACCGGATAGCCGGCCCAGCGGCCGAGCTCGGCGCGGACGTGCTCGGTCGGCCGGGCGCCGTAGGCGAGGTCGACGTAGCCGAGCAGGCTGGCTCCGGCGCGTACCAGCCGGGTGGTCGCGGCGGTCCAGGTCGGGTCGAGGCCGGAGCCCGGCCCGGCGTCGATGTTGAGCAGGACGGTGGCGCCGACGCCGGCGGCCTCGATCGTCGCCCACATCTCGGGGTACAGGTGCGGGTGTGCGGGGAGCGGCAGCAGGGGGGTCACGCCCCGTTCAACGATCGGCGCGCGCCGCCCGCGACTGCCCGCCGGGGTATGTCGGCTTGCCGACCGAACTCCTCGACAGGCTGACCCGCGGCTTGCGGGCCCGGGTTCAGCGGTAGCCGAAGTCCTGGGTCCAGTACGGGGCGCGCCCCCGGTAGGCCAGTCCGTTGGCCATCGCCTTGGCGGCGCAGTTGAGGATGTTCGCCCGGTGCCCGGAGCTGCCCATCCAGGCCGCGACCACGGACTGGGGGTTCGGGTAGCCGTAGGCGATGTTCTCGCCCGCGGCCTCGCGGCGCGGGTAGCCCGCGGCGGCGAGCCGGTCGGTGAAGTCGCTGCCGTCGCGGCCGGTGTGGCTGAAGAAGTCGTGCCCGGCCATGTCGGCGCTGTGGCGCCGGGCGGCGGTGCGGATGCGCTCGTCGGTGCGCAGGCGGTCGCAGCCGGCCCGGCCGCGCTCGCGGTTGACCAGCACCGTCACCTGGTCCTCCATCCACGTGATCAGGTCGGTCGCGGGGGTCACCGCCTCGGTGCGGCGGGGCTTGGGGCTGCGGCGCGGCCCGGCGGTCCGCAGTGCCGCGGGCGCGGGCGGATCGGCGGCGCGGGACGGGGCCGCGGTGCTGGAGGCGCCCCGGTCAACCGGGACGGTGCCGTGTCGCAGCGCCGTGGTCGCGCCCGCGGCGACCAGTGCGGCGCTGGCGGCCACGGCGAGGATCGCGGCTCGGGCCGCGAGGGCCGGCGTGAGCTGCAGGGGCGTACGGTGCCGACCGCGGATTGCCACGAATCGACGCTAGCAGTTCGGGTGGTTTTGCCGCCTTACGACACCAGTGGCGGGGTGTGGCGCACGGCAACTTGACGTCACGGGGGTATCGGCGGACTATGGAGGTGTCGCCAGTCGCGCCCTACCGCGCTCGTCAGCTTTATCTGGAGTTACATTCCGGATAGCCGGGCCGGGAGCCGCGAATATAACTGGGCGCGCGTTTGGCCGGCGAACCGGCAGCGCTTCACAAGGAGACGATATGGCGAAGGCCCTCTATGGCCACGTCACGGCAGCGCCCGACCGGCGCATGCTGGACGAGGTCACCCGCTTGCGTGCCACGGTGCGGGCACTGGAGTTCGAGGTAACCCGACTTCGGGCGGAGAACGATCGACTGGCGGCGGCTGCCGCTGAGGCCGACGAGTTCTTCCGCATTGCCGAACCGGCTCTGACCTGATCCTTCCCCGCGTCAGCGGGACCGGACAGCTGCTCTGGCGAGCGAGCTGCCGCGGCACCAGACCTTTTGCGCGCCTCCACCCTCTTGTGGCGGCGCGCTTTCCTTTTCGCCATCCGGCGGCCGGTCGGCCGCCCGCGCGTCGGTGTACTGCGTTCCCGGTGCGGATCACGGCGAAACTCGGCATCCTCCGATGGTTCGGTAGCGTGGCGTCCGGGCATACGACTGCGGACCCGGCGACCTGGCGTGTCGGAAGGGCCTCTCGGCCGACCGGGTACCCTGCGCTTTGACCGGTAGCATGTGCCACCCACGCCCCGCACGGGGCGCCAAGATGATCGATTCCGGAGTGTCGTGCACCTCAAGAGCCTGACGGTGAAGGGCTTCAAATCCTTCGCCTCCGCGACGACGTTGAAGCTCGAACCGGGGATCACCTGCGTGGTGGGTCCCAACGGCTCGGGCAAATCCAACGTGGTCGACGCGATCGCCTGGGTGCTCGGCGAGCAGGGAGCCAAGGCGCTGCGCGGCGGCAAGATGGAAGACGTCATCTTCGCCGGCACGTCCGGCCGCCAGCCGCTGGGCCGCGCCGAGGTCACGCTGACCATCGACAACACCGACGGCGCGCTGCCCATCGACTACACCGAGGTGTCGATCACCCGCCGGATGTTCCGCTCCGGCGAGAGCGAGTACGAGATCAACGGCGACGCCTGCCGCCTGCTCGACATCCAGGAGCTGCTGAGCGACTCCGGCATCGGCCGGGAGATGCACGTCATCGTCGGCCAGGGCCGGCTCGACGCGGTGCTGCACGCCAAGCCCGAGGACCGCCGCGCGTTCATCGAGGAGGCCGCGGGCGTCCTCAAGCACCGCAAGCGCAAGGAGAAGGCGCTGCGGAAGCTCGACGCGATGCAGGCCAACCTGAACCGCGTCACCGACCTCACCGACGAGCTGCGCCGCCAGCTCAAGCCGCTCGGGCGGCAGGCCGAGGTGGCCCGGCGCGCCGCGGTGATCCAGGCCGACCTGCGCGACGCCCGCCTGCGGCTGCTCGCCGACGACCTGTTCACCCTGCGTACGACGCTGGACAAGGAGATCGCCGACGAGGCGGCCCTGCGCACCCGGCGGGAGCTGGTCGAGGCGGAGTACGAGCAGGTCCAGGAGCGGCTGACCGAGCTGGACGCGGCGCACGCCGTCGACGCGCCGCGGCTGACCCAGGCCCAGGACGTCTGGTACCAGCTGTCCGCGCTGCAGGAGCGCTTCCGCTCCACCGCCCAGCTCGCCTCCGAGCGGCACCGCCACCTGTCCGCCCCGGTCGAGGCCGAGCGGCCGGGCCGGGACCCGGAGCAGCTGGAGGCCGAGGCCGAGGCGGTCCGCGAGCAGGAGGAGACCCTGCGCGAGGCGCTGGCCGAGGACCAGGTGCGTTTGGCCGAGGCGGTCGAGCGCCGCCAGGAGCTGGAGCGCCAGCTGGCCGCCGCCGAGCGGGCCCTGGTCGTGGCCATGAAGGCGATCGCCGACCGCCGTGAGGGCATGGCCAAGCTGACCGGCCAGGTCAACGCGTCCCGGGCGCGTACCGCCACCGCCGCCGAGGAGATCGAGCGCCTGGCCACCGCGTACGGCGATGCCGCGATGCGGGCCGAGGCGGCGCAGGAGCAGGTGGACGCGGTCGCCGAGCTGACCTCCGACGCCGACCGCGACAACGCCGACCTGGACACCCGGCACGCCGCCGCGGTGGCCGCGCACGAGGACGCGACCGCCGCCGTGCGCCGCCTCAACGAGGCCGAGCGGGCCGCGGAGAAGGACGCCACCGGCTGGAAGGCGCGCGAGGAGGCGCTCGCGCTCGGCCTCAACCGCAAGGACGGCGCCGGTGCGCTGCTGGCCCGCGCCGCCGAGGTGCCCGGCCTGCTGGGCAGCGTCGCGTCGCTGCTCAGCGTCGAACCGGGCTGTGAGGCCGCACTGGCCGCCGCGTTGGGCACGCTCGCCGACGCCGTGGCCGTGGCCGGGGTCGACGAGGCCACCGAGGCGATGCGCCTGCTCAAGATCCAGGACGCGGGCCGGGCCGCGCTGCTCATCGCGGCCTCGCGCCCGCAGCCGCGCCCCGACGTGGCGCTGCCGCCGGGCGCCCGCTGGGCGATCGACGTGGTGCGCTGCGCCGACTCCATCCGCCCCGCCGTCGCGCACGCGCTGCGCGACGTCGTACTCGTGCCGGATCTGCCCTCGGCCACCGCCCTGGTCGCCGCCCAGCCGTCGCTGCGCGCGGTGACCGCCGAGGGCGACGTCGTCGGCGCCTTCGCCGGTGCGGGCGGCTCGGCCAAGGCGCCCAGCTACATCGAGGTGCAGGCGGCCGTCGACGAGGCGCGGGCCAAGAAGAACGCGGCCGAGGAGAGCGTCGCCGTCCTGCGCGAGCAGATCGCTGAGGCGCGCGAGGTCGTGTCGGAGCGCAAGGCGGCCATGGACTCCGCCGCCGCGGCCAAGCGCGCCGCCGAGGGCGAGCGCAACGCCGCCGCCCGCAAGCTCGCCGAGGTCAGCGCGGCCGCCCGGTCGGCGCAGGCCGAGGCGCAGCGCCTGGGCGCCTCGCGCGACAAGGCCGCCGCCGCCCGCGAGGAGGACCTGGCCCGGCTGGCCGAGCTGGAGGAGCGGCTGGCCGCCGCCGAGTCGCTGCCGGTCGACGAGGACCCGTCCACCACCGAGCGCGACCAGCTCGCCGCGATGGTGCCGCAGTCCCGGCAGAACGAGGTCGAGGTACGGCTGGCCGTGCGCACCGCCGAGGAGCGGGTGTCGCAGATCGCCGGCCGGGCCGACTCGCTGCTGCGCCAGGCCGGTGCCGAGCGCGCCGCCCGTGAGCGCGCCGCCGCCCGCCGCGCCGCCCGGGAGCGGGGCGCCACGATCGCCAAGGCGGTCGAGTCGGGCACCCGCGAGCTGCTCACCCGCCTGTCGGCGGCGCTGGAGGAGGCCGCGGCCCGCCGCGACGAGATCGCCACCGCCCGCACCGCCCGCGAGGCCGAGCTGGCTCAGGTACGCGGCCAGGCCAAGCGCCTCGGCGACGACCTGAACCGGCTCACCTCCGAGGTGCACCGCGACGAGGTCGCGCGCGCCGAGCAGCGCATGCGCATCGAGCAGCTGGAGACCCGCGCCGCCGAGGAGTTCTCGCTCGACGTGGAGACCCTGCTCGGCGAGTACGGTCCGAGCGTGCCGGTGCCGGTGATCGTGCTGGGCTCCGCCGACCTGGCCGAGCCGGAGCCGTACGACCGGGCCATCCAGGAGAAGCGCGCCGCCAGGGCCGAGCGTGACCTGAACCTGCTCGGCAAGGTCAACCCGCTGGCGCTGGAGGAGTTCGCGGCGCTGGAGGAGCGGTACAAGTTCCTCTCCGACCAGCTCGAGGACCTCAAGGCGACCCGCCGCGACCTGCTGACCGTGGTCAAGGACGTGGACGACCGCATCCTGGAGGTGTTCACCACCGCGTTCGCCGACACCGCCCGCGAGTTCGAGGTCGTCTTCCCGATCCTGTTCCCGGGCGGCGACGGCCGGCTGGTGCTGACCGACCCGGACAACATGCTGACCACCGGCGTCGAGGTCGAGGCGCGGCCGCCGGGCAAGAAGATCAAGCGGCTGTCGCTGCTGTCCGGTGGCGAGCGCTCGCTCACCGCCGTGGCGATGCTCTGCGCGATCTTCCGCGCCCGCCCCAGCCCCTTCTACATCATGGACGAGGTGGAGGCGGCCCTGGACGACGTCAACCTCGGCCGCCTGATCACGCTGTTCCAGGAGCTGCGCTCGCGCAGCCAGCTGATCATCATCACGCACCAGAAGCGCACCATGGAGGTCGCCGACGCCCTGTACGGCGTGACCATGCGCAACGGTGTGACCGAGGTGATCAGCCAGCGGTTGAAGGGTGAGAGCGAGTGAGGCGTCGACCGGCCGAGGCCCTGCTGATCGACTTCGACGGGGTGCTGCGGCAGCACGACGCGGACGCGTACCCCGGCTTCGAGCAGCGCCACGGCATCGCGCCCACGGCGCTGCTCGACTCGGGTCTGACCTGGGGCCGACTGCTGCCCGCCATCACCGGCTACTGGACCCGGCAGCAGTGGCTGGACGAGATCGCCGCCGACACCGGCGCCTCGGCCGAGGCGCTGACCGAGTGGAACGCCTACCGGGGGCGCATCGACGGGCAGGTGCTGGAGTTCGTACGCGCCGCGCGGGCGGCCGGGCGCAAGGTCGCCCTGGTCAGCAACGCCACCGACGACCTGCGGGACGACCTGGCCCGGTTCGGGCTGGAGGCCGAGTTCGACGCGGTGATCTCGTCGGCGGAGCTGCGGACCCACAAGCCGACGAAGGAGTTCTTCGCCGCGGCCTGCCAGGCGGTGCAGACCCCGCCGGACCGCTGCCTGCTGGTCGACGACACCGACCGCCACATCCGGGGCGCCCGCGTCGCCGGGCTGTCGGCGATGCGCTGGTCCGGGCCCGCCGACCTGCCGTACCTCCGCGCCGCCCTCGCCCTCTGACGCGCGCCGCCTTGGGATCTCGCGGTTTCGGGGAAGTGCTGGAATCCGGGCCAAGATTCATGCACATTCCCCGAAACCGCACGTTCGATCTTCGCGACCGGGGCGATCGCGGACATGAGAGAGCGCTCTACCGCATATGCGTGCAACATTCGCGCAACACGTGCACACAGCTTGCGTTGAGCTGTTCTTAACGTGCCCGCCTGGTGAAACAGATTTCGTGTTCTGACAACCTGCTCGCTAGATTGCGCGTGACTACTGCGGAAACGGGAGATCACTTCCGTTGGCGCCGGGTTCGGCAAGGCGAGAGGAGAGCGGCGATGTCGTCTGCTCTGGTGGTTGACCGTGTGACCGTGGAGTACGCGGCGGGCGCGCCCGTGCTGCGCGAGGTGACCGTGACGGCCCAGCCCGGCCGCATGCTGGCGGTGACCGGACCGTCGGGCGCGGGCAAGACGACCCTGCTGCGGGCCATGGCCGGGGTGCTGCGGCCGGTCGCCGGCACCGTCGAGGTCGACGGCAGCGCGCTGCGCGACCGCGACGACGCCGTCGCCCGCAAGGTGGTGCTGATCCCGCAGGATAACGGGCTGGCCACCATCCTCACCGCGGGCGAGAACGTTCAGGTCGTGCTGGTGGCCAACGGGTTCACCCCGGAGCACGCGCGCCGCGCCACCGCCGAGTCGCTGGAGCTGGTCGGGCTGTCCGCGCAGGCGGGGCAGCTCGTCGAGGAGCTGTCCGGCGGCCAGCAGCAGCGTACGGCGATCGCACGCGGGCTGGCCCTGTCCGGCCGGGTGCTGCTGGCCGACGAGGTCACCAGCGAGCTCGACGCCGCCAACCGCAGCCGCGTGCTGGACCTGCTGCGCGCCGAGGCGGACCGGGGGGCCACCGTCGTGCTGGCCACCCACGACCTGGAGGCCGCCGCCGCGTGCGACGCCGAACTGCATCTGCTCGACGGCACCGCCGAGCTGGTCCGGGGCTGACTCCGCCCCGTACACCCATCGGTTCCACCCCTTGACCGCCCCTGAGAGCGCTCCGCTCGCGCGTCACCGGCGATCTGATCATCCGAAGAGGTTGTTCATGCTCCGCTTGGTGCTCGGCGTGCTGCGCAGCCGGCGCGCCCAGGCCGTGACCCTGGCCGTGCTCGCGGTCCTGTCGGTCGCCGCCGGAACCGCCGCACCGCTCTACGCCACCGCCGCAGACCGGGCCGTCGTCGCCGCCGAACTGCGCACCGCCACCCCCGCCGAACGCGCGATCACCTTCACCGCCGAGGTGTCCGCCGTGGACGGCCACGAGTCCTCGCTGACCGACCTGCGCGGGCAGGCGCTGGCGCTGACCGGCGAGAACACGCTGACCCAGGCCGCCGGGGTGCTGCTGTCCGGCAGCGCGGGCTTCGGCACGCCGGCCGCGGTGTCGGCGCCGGTCGCAGCGCGCGACGGCGTCTGCGCGCACCTGCCGCTGCTGTCGGGCGACTGCCCGGCCGGTGCCGGCGGCGCGGTGCTCAGCGACCCGACCGCCAAGGCGCTCGGCGTGACCGTCGGGGACGAGTTCACGTTCCGGCCCGACCGGGCGGAGCAGCCGGTGACGCTGCGGGTCGCCGGGGTGTACGACCCGGCCGCCGCGCTGCGCGACGCCGACCCGTACTGGGCCGGGCGGACCGAGCTGACGCCGCAGCCGCTGCGCGCCACCAACCCGATCTTCGTCGACGAGTCGACCGTCGACTCGCTGCGCGCCGACACCGTGGTCGCCATGCTCGACCTGTACGCGGGCGACGGCGCGCTGACCGCCGACAACGCCGCCGACGTGGCCGCCTCGCTCAAGGTGGAGCTGGGCATGCCCGGCATCAAGGTCGCCAACGGGCTGCCGCAGCTGCTCAAGCGCATCCAGGACACCCGCGACGTGCTGGGCCTGGCCGCGCCGCTGGGCGCGGTGCAGCTGCTGGTCGTCTGCTGGTTCGTGCTGCTGATGGCGGTGGCCTACACGGCGGCCGGGCGGCGTACCGAGTTGGCGCTGGGGCTGCTGCGGGGCGCGCCGGGCCGGCACCGGACGGTGCTGGCGCTCGGGCCGACGGCCCTGGTGCTGGTGCTGGCCGCCCCGTTCGGGGTGGTGCTGGGCTGGCTGCTGGTGCGCCTGCTGACCTGGGCGACGTTCGCCGGGCAGGCGCCGGTGCCGCTGGACCGCACCGCCCTGCTGACCGCGGCGGGCACGCTGCTGCTGGTCATGGCCAGTGCGGCGGTCGCCGAGCGGCGGGCGCACGGCGGTTCGCTGATGGACGCGCTGCGCCAGGTGCCCGCGCGGCGGGGACGCCGCTTCGGGCTGCTGGAGCCCGCCGTGATCGTGATCGCGCTGGCGGCGGTCGGGCAGAGCTACGCCTCGTCCACGGACGACGGCGGGCTGGCCCTGCTGGTGCCGCTGCTGCTGGCTCTGGTCGCGGGGTTGCTCACGGCGCGGCTGATCCGCCCGGCCGCCACCGCGTACGGCGCGGCGCGGCTGCACCGGGGGCGCCTGGCCGCCGGGCTGGCGGCGCTGCAGGTGGCGCGGCGCCCCGGCGCGGACCGGCTGGTGGCGCTCACCGTCGTGGCGGTGGCCCTGGTCGGCCAGACCTTCAGCGCCTGGGACGTGGCCGACGCCGCCGCCCGCGAGCGGGCCGAACTGGAGCTGGGCGCCGCCCGGGTGCTCACCGTGTACGCCGCCTCCCGGCCCGCGCTGCTGTCGGCCGTACGCACCGCCGACCCGGCGGGCGAGTGGGCGATGGCGGTGACGCGCCAGCCTGAGGGCGGCGACCTGCTGCTCGGCGTGGACAGCTCGCGGCTGGCGGCCGTGGCGACGTGGCCGGAGCAGGCCGGGCTCACCGCCGAGCAGGTGGCGGCGGCGCTGCGACCGAAGACGGCGGACCCGGTCACGGTGACCGGTGGCGAACTCGGGCTCTCCGTGCACGTGATCCATGACCTCGGGGGCGAGATGCACGTCACCGCGGTGCTGATCGGGCCGAAGGGCGAGCCGGTGACCGGCGCGGTCGACGTGGCCAAGCAGGTCGGCCCGGCGTCGTACCGGATGGCGGTGCCGCAGTGCGCGCAGGCGCCCGGCTGCCGCCTGGCCTGGCTGAGCTTCCCGCGCTCGCCGCACGAGCTGCAGCTGACGGGCCTGGACCAGTTCGGACCGGACCGCCCGCTGCTGTCGGCGGCCGCGATCAGCGCGGCGTCGCGCTGGCGCCCGCAGTTCGGCGCCGAGGCCGAGGTGACGCTGTTCAACGGGGCCCAGTCCCGCGCCGCCGCGGCGCTCGAGGGCGAGCAGGCGCCGCAGCCGGGGGCGAAGGACTACATCTCGCTGTACTACGTGCCCGCCGATCCACGCCACATCAGCAGCGACATCCGGCTGACCGTGGCCGACGGGCCGGTGCCGCTGCCGGTGGTGGCGGCCGGTCCCCGGCGGCTGGCGCACACCCGGGAACTGTCGAAGATCACGCCGTTGCAGGCGCTGTCGCGCCCGGCCGACGTACGGCAGGTGTCGGCGGTGCTGCCCGGGGCGGCCGCCGACGGCGTGCTGTTCGACCTGGAGCTGGCCGACCGGCTCGCCGACACCCGCGACAACATGGTCACGCTGCAGGTCTGGCTCAACGACCGGGCCCCGGCCGACGCTGTCGACCGGCTGCGCGCGGCCGGGCTGGTGCCGGTCGGCGACGAGACCGTGGCGGCGCGGCTGGCGCGGTACCAGGAGCAGGGCGCCGGGCTGGCGCTGCGGCTGCACCTGGCCGCCGCCGTGCTGAGCGTGCTGCTGGTGGGGCTGGCCATGCTGGTGCTCGCCGCGACCGACCGGCGCGGCCGCGCGGCGGAACTGGCGGCGCTGCGGGTGCAGGGCCTGCCCGGCGCGGCGGCGGCCCGCGCGGCCCGGCTGGGCAACCTCGCCATGATCGCCATCGCCGCGCCGGTGGGCGCGCTGACGGCGTGGGCGTCGTGGACGCTGAGCGCCCCCGCGCGGGCGGTGCTCACCTCGGCGGCCGACGCGCTGCCCATACCCGATCCGGATCTTCGGGTCGTCGTCCCGGCGGTGGTCGCGGCGACGCTGGTGCTCCTGCTGGCGGCGCTGCTGGCCGGGCGGTCCCTCAACCGGGCCACGGTTCGTGGCGACGAGAACGCGGCGGGGGTGCGGCGATGACGGCGCTGCTGTGGTCGATGATGAAGGCGCGCCGGGGACTGGCCGCCATCACGCTGGTGCTGACCGCGATGGCCGCGGCCGCCGCGGCGGCGGGCCCGATCTACCAGGCGGCGGCCACCGTGTCGCTGCGCGGGGTCGAGGTGCGCGCCGCCGGGATCTCCGAGCAGGCGCTGGTGGGGCTCTCGGCGGGCGACTCGCGCGGCTTCGGGCCGCAGTCCGACGACACCCCGACACTGCCGTACGTGCCCGGGTTCACCACCATCGGCGGCTCGATGATCGAGGGCACCGGCGTGGCCGCCACCGGCGACACCCCGATGTTCCTGGTCTGGCGCGCGGGCGCGTGCGAGCACCTCAAGATCGTCAAGGGCCGGTGCGTCGCGGGCGAGCGGGAGGTGGTGCTGCGCGAGGACGTCGCCGCCCGGATCGGGGCGAGCGCCGGCGGCGACTTCACCTTCACCCCGCCGGCCTCGATGGGCGGCCGGGACCGCGTCGCGCCGCAGCCGCTGACGGTGGTCGGCCTGTACGCCCGCCCGGCCGTGAGCGACCCGTTCTGGGTCGGCCGCCCGGCGCTGCTGGGCCTGGACGGCACGGCCGTGTTCACCAGCGAGCGCACCGTCAGCGCGGCCGCACCCGACCCGGTGCACACGGTCGACCTGCTGGTCTCCGCCGACGCGTTCCGGGACCTGGACACGCTGCGCGACGACCTCGAGGACGCCAACGCGCAGCTGGAGGCCGCCGGCTACGGCACCGACAGCGACCTGCCCGACCTGATCGCCCGGGTCGACGCGGGGGAGGCGCAGCTCGCGGCGAGCCTGCTGCTCGCGGTCGTGCCGCTGGTGCTGCTGTGCTGGCTGGTCCTGTTCATCACCGTCGCGGGCGGGGTCGAGCAGCGCCGGGGCGAGCTGGGGCTGACCGCGCTGCGCGGCGTGCCCGGCCGCACCCGCTGGCTGCTGGCCAGCGCCGAGACGGCGGCGCCGGTGCTGCTCGCGCTGATCCCCGGCTACCTGCTCGGTTACGCGGTGACCGCGCTGCTGGCCCGGTTCGTGCTGCCCGGCTCGCCGCCGGTGGAGCCGGGCTGGACGTCGATGGCGTACGCGGCGGTCGCGGTGTTCGGGGCGCTCGCGGCGGGCCTGCTGGCGCAGGTGCGCGCGCTGACCACGCCGGTGCTCGGGCTGCTGCGCCGGGCCCGGGTGCGCCGCCGGGGCGGGCTGGTCGGCGGGGTCGAGGTGGCCGTGGGCGCGCTGGCGCTGGTGGCCGGATACCAGGTCGCCGCCGGTGGCGCGGGCTCCGGCGGGGTCGGGCTGCTGGCCCCGCTGTGCGTGTCGCTGGGCCTGGGCCTGATCGCGGCGCGCGCGGTGGGCGTGCCCGCCGAGCGGTACGGCCGCCGCGCGCTGCGCAAGGGGCGGCTACGGACCGGCCTGGCCGCGCTGAGCCTGGCCCGGGGGTCAGGGACGCACTGGATCGTGATGCTGCTGACCGTCGTGTTCGGCCTGCTCGGCTTCGCGGTGACCGCGCGCGACGTGGCCGACCGGGCCTGGCAGGACCGGGCGCTGGTCGAGGGCGGTGCGGCCCGGGTGCTGTCGGTGACGCCGCTGCCCGTGCCCGCGCTGCTGCACGCGGTGCGCACCGCCGACCCGGAGGGCCGGTACGCGATGGCGGCCGCCCGGGTCAACATCGCCGAGGACACCAAGGTGCTGGCGGTGGACAGCGCGCGGCTGGGCGCGGCGGCACTGTGGCCCGCGTCGTACGGCGCGATGTCCGGTGCCGACGCCGGGAAGCTGCTGCGGCCGCGGCCGGTGCAGCCGCTGCTGCTGCAGGCCAAGGCGCTGCAGGTGACGGTGACCCTGGCCGACCTCACCGAGGGCGGCCAGGCGGCCGTCACCCTACGCCTGACCAGCACCAAGGGCAGCCTCGCGCTGGCCCGGGTGGACAAGCTGCGGCCGGGCACGGGCACCTACCGGATCGAGACGCCGTACTGCGCGGACGCGCCGTGCCTGCTCAAGCAGGTGCAGGTGGACCTGTTCACGCGGGGGCGCTACCGGCTCGACGTGACCGTGGGCGGCATCGCCGACGGCGACGGCAAGCCGCTGCTCACCGCCGCGCAGCTGGCCGGGCACCAGTGGCGCCTGCCCGCCGAGACCGCGGCCCGGCCGGTGCCCGAGATGGCACTGTCCGACCAGGGCATGCGGCTGACCCTGAACTCGGTGCTGACGCCCGACATCCGGGTGTACGCCGACTCCGCCCCCGCCCCGCTGCCCGTGGTCGCCTCGGGCGACCTGCCCGACGAGCTGTCGGCGTACGCGGGGACGGTGCGGGTGCCGGTGACCCGGACCGGGACGCTGAACCAGGTGCCGCGCTACGGCGTGCACGGGGTGCTGGTCGACCTGGAGTACGTCGACATGCGCCTCGGCCAGGACTCCGACGCGACCGACCCGGAGGTGTGGCTGGCCGCCGGCACGCCCGCCTCGGTGATCGAGAAGCTCGGCGCCAACGGGCTGGTGATCGTCGGTGAGCGCACCGTCGCCGACCAGCGCCGCCTCTACGGCCAGCAGGCCCCGGCGCTGGCGCTGTGGTTCCTGGCCGCCGCCGCGTTCACCGGCATCGTCTTCGCCGCGGGCGGGCTGCTGGTGACGGCGGTGCTGGAGCGCGGCCGCACCGACAACGGGCTGGCCGTGCTGCGCGGGCAGGGCCTGCCCGCTGGGGTGGTGCGCGGCGCGTCGCTGGGCGGCCGCTGGGCCCTGGTCGGGGCGGGCAGCCTGGTCGGGCTGCTCGCGGCGGCCGGGTCGTGGCTGCTGGCGAGCCGGGTGGTGCCGGTCTTCAGCGACGGGGCGGCGACCATACCGACCGCGTCGCTGCCGGATGCGGTGCCGGTGCTCGTACCGGTGGCGGTGGCCCTGCTGGTGCTGTTGACGACCTGCGTCGTGGCCACGAAGGTGGCGGCGGGCGCGGACAGGAAGGTGGCGTGACCATGAAGAAGACCCAGAACGCACCGAAGCACCAGAGCCTGACCGGCCTGGCCGTGGTCTGCCGCCGCGTGGTCCACATCTACCGCTCCGACGGCGGGGACGTGGTGGCGCTGGCGGGCGTCGACCTCGACATCGCGCCCGGCGAGCGGGTGGCGCTGGTCGGGCCGTCCGGCTCGGGCAAGTCGACGCTGATCTCGCTGCTCGCGGGGCTGATGCGGCCGAGCGCGGGCCGGGTGCAGATCGGCCTGGTCGACATCGGGCGCATCAGCGAGGCGGAACTGGCCCGGCTGCGCGGTACAGACCTGGGCGTGGTGCTGCAGGGGGCGCGGCGCAACCTGCTGCCGTACGCGACGGTGCTGAGCAACGTGTGGCTGGCCCAGCGGCGGGCCGCGAAGGTGCGCCCCGGCGATCTGGAGCCGCCGGAGCGCATCCTGGCCCTGCTCGGCCTGACCGGCCAGGGCCACCGCAAGGTGGAGGACCTGCAGCCCGGTGCGGCGCAGCGGGCCGCGATCGCGGTCGGCATGGCGTCCTCGCCCGGCCTGCTGCTGGTCGACGAGCCGACCAGCCAGCTCGACCGGGGCGCGCGCGATGAGGTGCTGTCGGCGCTGGAGACCATCAACACCGAACGCGGTACGACCATCGTCGCGGTCACCCACGACCCGGAGGTCGGCGAGCGGCTGGGCCGCGCGGTGACCATCCGCGACGGCCGGGTCGGCTCGGAGGGGCGCGACGGGCGCGAGTTCGCGGTCATCGCGGGCGACGGCACGGTCCAGCTCCCGCCGGACGTGCTCGACATCCTGCCGCCCGGCACGCTGCTCTCCGTCGAGCACGCCAACGGCAAGGTCACGCTGCTCACCGACGACCACTCGACGGTGGTCGAGGTGCCGACGAGCTGACCGCCAAGATCCACTCGAACGGATCGTGGGACGGGTCAGGGTGCGAGTCGTCGCCGCAGGAACGGGGTCAGGGTGCCGCCGGGTTCGGCGCCCTCGATGAGGACGTCGGCGGTGCGGCCGTGGTGGGTCAGGGTCGCCACGGCGGTGCCGAAGAACGGGGGCTGGTCGGAGCGCCAGCGCACGCGCGGGCGGGGCACCCCGAACAGCCGGGCGACCAGCCAGGCGGGGCCGGACAGGGCCCGCCACCAGCCCAGGCGCAGCAGCGTGCGCATGATGCCGCGCACGCTCTGGTGCAGTGGCGAGCAGACGATCTGGTGGACGGCGGCGGTGGCGCCGGGGATGTCGGCGCGGGCGACGTACGAGTGGTGCCCGTCGCCGCCGAGCACGCTGACCGTGGCCGGTCCGCGTACGCCCGCGATCAGCGCGGTCAGCTCGTCGAAGGAGTGGCCGACGGCGGCCCAGTGCTCCAGGTCGTACTTCTGCCGGAGCTTCTCGGCGCCGTCGTGCCGCGCCGCCAGCACCTCGATCACGGCCTCGCCGTGGTGGATGGCGGGGGCGAGCAGCCACGGCAGTGAACAGGCCAGCACGAGGTGGTCGCAGTCGGCGGCGGCTTCGGCGGCGAGGGTGTCCCAGTGCGCCTGCGGCCACATCCGCCGGTGCGCCCGGTCCAGCACCCGGTTGCCCCGGCAGTCCATCATGATCAGCCGGGTCCGCCCCACGTCGACGGTGTAGCCCCACGGGTACGGGTCGACCCCGGCCGGGGTCGCCACCCGCCGCGCGAACTCCGTCAGCACTGCCGTGGCGTCCTCGCCCGCCCGGATCCGCCGCCACACCGGGTCGCGGTCCAGCTGCGCGGCGGACAGGTTGCCCAGGTGCTGGAACAGCCAGTACGACGCGAGCCCGGCCGTGATCCGCTCGTGCCACCACGGCTGCCGCCGCGCCTGCTCCAGCCACCCGGCCGAGGAGTTCCAGTCGTCGATGACCTCGTGGTCGTCGAAGATCATCACAGTGGGTACGGTCGACAGCAGCCAGCGCACCTCGGGGTCGCCCCACGACTCGTGGTAGAGGTGCACGTACTCGGCGAAGCCGACCACCTGCCGGGGCGGCGCCTGCGGCTGGCGCGGCCGCCCGGCCAGCCACGCCACCGTCGGCGCGGACAGCTCGTCGGCGTAGATCTGGTCGCCGATCAGCGCCAGCAGGTCCGGCAGCCCGGCCCCGGCCCCCTCGGCCCGCGCCCGGCCCAGCAGCCGCGCGGCCAGCGCCTCCAGCGCGTCGGGGTCGTGGCCCCGCTCGCCGTGGGTGCGCCCGGTGGCCTCGCGGCAGGAGCCGAAGACGATCTCGGCGTCCCCGGCCGCCGGGTCACGGACGGTCACCACCGACGGCTGCTGGTCCGGCAGCGGCCACACCTGCCGCCCGTCCACCGCCACCTGGTACGGCGTGGCGCCGACCGGCAGGCCCGCGAGCGTGATCGCGCCCAGGTGCACGTCGAACGCGGTGAACGTGTCCGAGGTCACGGACGCGTCCCCGGCGGTTACCGTGACCTGGGCGGGCCGGTCGGTCTGCACCCAGATGACGGCCTGATCACCGTCGACGCGGCGCAGCAGGGGGCCGAGAAGGAGGTTTGCCACGCCGATATCGTCGGGGATCCGCGCTGCGGAGGCCAGCGGCGACGGCGCGGCGGGCTCCGGTGTACGCCCCGTGACGATGTGTTTGAGAGGATGCCGGACATGCCTTCGCAAGACGTGCTCGTCGTCGTACTCGTGGTCCTCGCTGTGCTGCTGCTCGGCGGCCTGGCGCTGTACCTGGTGCGCCGTCCCGGCAAGGGCACCGCCCTGCCGCCCGCGCCCCCGGCGCCGACCGAGCCGCCGCAGGTGGAGCAGGGGCCGAAGATCCCGCCGAGCGTGATCGAGGCGCCCGCCGACCAGAAGGTGATCGAGCGGCCCGCCGCGCCCGAGAAGCCGGCGGCGCCGGAGAAGCCCGCCGCGCCCGAGGTGCCGACGCAGGCCGCGCCGCCGGTGGAGGTGCCCGCCCCGGCCGAGCCGGAGATCGAGGAGCCCGAGCCGACCGCGGGCCGCCTGGTGCGGCTGCGCGCCCGCCTGGCCCGCTCGCAGAACGTCTTCGGCAAGGGCCTGCTGGGCCTGCTGTCGCGCGACCACCTCGACGACGAGGCCTGGGACGAGATCGAGGAGAGCCTGATCAGCGCCGACGTCGGCGTGGCGGCCACCGGCGAGATCGTCGCCAAGCTGCGCGAGCGGACCAAGGTGCTCGGCACGCGCACCACCAAGGAGCTGCGCGCGCTGCTGACCGAGGAGCTGACCGCGGCGCTGGATCCGAAGATGGACCGGTCGGTGCACACCGGCATCGTCGACGGCAAGCCGTCGGTGGTGCTCGTCGTCGGCGTCAACGGCGCGGGCAAGACCACCAGCTGCGGCAAGATCGCCCGGGTGCTCGTCGCCGACGGCCACACCGTGGTGCTGGGCGCCGCCGACACGTTCCGCGCGGCCGCCGCCGACCAGCTGGCCACCTGGGCCGGGCGGGTCGGCGCCCAGGTCGTGCGCGGTCCCGAGGGCGGCGACCCGGCCGCGGTCGCGTTCGACGCGGTCAAGAAGGGCATCGAGGCCGGGGTCGACACCGTGCTCATCGACACGGCGGGCCGCCTGCAGAACAAGGTCGGCCTGATGGACGAGCTCGGCAAGATCAAGCGCGTGGTGGAGAAGCACGGTCCGGTATCGGAGACGTTGCTGGTGCTCGACGCGACCGCGGGTCAGAATGGGTTGAGCCAGGCCCGGGTCTTCACCGAGGTCGCCGACGTCACCGGCGTCGTGCTCACGAAACTGGACGGGACGGCGAAGGGCGGTATCGTGATCGCGGTGCAGCGGGCGCTGGGAATCCCCGTCAAGCTCGTCGGTCTCGGCGAGGGCCCCGACGACCTTGCCCCCTTCGATCCCGCCGCGTTCGTTACCGCGCTGCTGGGCGACGAGTGACGAACGGCTGACCAGCGATCGTGACAGCTCCTTATCTGGACCCGACCGAGATCCCGCTGCGGGGCGGCAACGTCAGCACGGTGGTGCGGGTCGGCGAGACGGTCCGGCGCAACGCCGGGCCCTGGACGCCGACCGTGCACGCCCTGCTGCGCCACCTGGAGTACGCGGGCTTCACCGGCTCCCCGCGCGCCCTGGGCATGGACGAGCACAACCGCGAGGTCCTGTCCTACCTGCCCGGCGAGTGCGGCGAGTACCCGCTGGCCCCGCACTGGGTCACCGACGAGGCCCTGGTCACCGTCGCGACGATGCTGCGGATGTTCCACGACGCCCAGGCGGGCTTCCGTACGCCGCCGGGCGGGGTGTGGCGCTCGTTCGGGCCGCCGCCGCCCGACGCGGAGATCATCTGCCACCACGACGCGGCGCCGCACAACGTGATCTGGCGCCCCGACGGCACCCTCGCGATGATCGACTTCGACCTGGCCTCGCCGGGCTCGCGCATCTACGACGTGGCGTACGCCGCGTGGACCTGGGTGCCGATCTTCAGCGACCGCGACTCGATCACGCTGGGCTGGCACCGGCCGGACCGCCCGCGCCGCCTGCGCCTGTTCGCCGACGCGTACGGGCTGATCCCGCGCGACCGGCACCGCCTGGTGCGCACCATCCGCAAGCGGATCGTGGACCATGTCGAGGGCATCCGCCGACTGGCCACCGCGGGCGAGCCCGCGTTCGTGCGGATCGTGCAGAAGGGACACCTTCGGCGGCCGCTGCGCGACCTTCGGCTGATTGACTACGAGCGTTACACGCTGGAGCACGCGCTGCGCTGATTCACCAGGTGAATCGTCCTCTCACGTGTGAACATTTCTTCACACGTACGAAACAGATCGTGACGTGCTGGAAACCGACCAGCGTCGTTGCGTGAAACAGGGGACGGCAATGCTGCCCCCCAACCAGCACCAACGGCACTGAAGCCGGTGGGCGGAGGCGACGGGCCGAGAGGCTCGCCGGTTTCAGCGGCGGCGAGCCGTACGGGACGCCTCCGGGGGCTGGGAGGGAGGATCTCACCCAAAGGAGGGCAGCGTGCTGCTCGCTGAGGAAGTACTCACGGTCGACACCGGCAACACCACCTGGTTGCTGGTCTCCTCCGCGCTGGTTCTGCTCATGACGCCCGGCCTGGCCTTCTTCTACGGTGGCCTGAACCGGTCCAAGAGCGTCCTGAACATGATGATGATGAGCTTCTCGTCCATCGGGCTCATCTCGGTGCTCTGGCTGCTGTACGGCTTCTCGCTGAGCTTCGGCGTCAACGAGAGCAACAACGACTTCATCGGCAGCTTCACGCAGTACCTCGGGTTCGCCAAGGGCACCACGGGCACCACGAACGCCGAGTTCTGGTTCGCGGGCGGCTCGTCCACCGGCATCCCGACCTACGTGTTCATGGTCTTCCAGATGATGTTCGCCATCATCACGGTCGCCCTGATCAGCGGCTCGCTGTCGGACCGCACCAAGTTCTTCGGCTGGCTGCTGTTCGCCGCCGGCTGGTTCACCCTGGTCTACGTGCCGGTCGCGCACTGGGTGTGGGGCGGCGGCTTCATCGGCGCCAAGATCCACGCGCTGGACTTCGCCGGCGGTACCGCGGTGCACATCAACGCCGGTGCGGCGGCCCTGGCCGCGGCGCTGGTCATCGGCAAGCGCGTGGGCTGGCCCCGGGACACCTTCAAGCCGCACAACGTGCCGTTCGTCGCCCTGGGCGCCGGTCTGCTGTGGTTCGGCTGGTTCGGCTTCAACGCCGGCTCCGAGCTGACCGTCGACAGCACCGCCGCGATCGCGTTCGTCAACACCCAGGTCGCCACCGCCGCCGCCCTGCTGGGCTGGCTGCTGGTCGAGTGGATCCGCGACGGCAAGCCGACCCTGGTCGGTGCCTCGTCCGGTGCCGTGGCCGGTCTGGTCGCGATCACCCCCGCCTGCGGTTTCATCTCGCCCTGGGCCGCGGTCGTGCTGGGCCTGGTCGCGGGTGCGGTCTGCGCCCTGGCGGTGAGCCTGAAGTACAAGCTCGGCTACGACGACTCGCTCGACGTGGTCGGCGTGCACTTCGTCGGCGGCTGGATCGGCTCGCTGGCGATCGGCCTGTTCGCCAACGCGGCGGTCAACTCCTGGATCACCGACCCGAAGATCCTCGGCGCCAGCGAGGGCCTGTTCTACGGCGGCGGCGCGACCCAGCTGGGTCGGCAGGCGCTGGCCAGCGGCATCGTCTCGGTGTACTCCTTCGCGGTCGCCGGCATCATCGCCTTCGTGGTGAGCAAGGTCGCCGGGCTGCGGGTCTCCAAGGAGGCCGAGATCGAGGGCATCGACATCAGCGAGCACGCCGAGAGCGCTTACGACTTCTCTCCGGCCAGTGGTGGCGGCGGCACCGGCGCCTTCGCCCTCGCGGGTATCAGCACGCCGAAGGCCCCCGTGGCCGAGGTCGAGGAGTCGGCTCCGGTCACCGAGAAGGTGTCCGGTTAAGGTCCCTGGATGGAGGGGTTGAGCATGAAGCTGGTTACCGCCGTCATCAAGCCGTACCAGCTGGACGCGGTGAAGGACGCTCTGCACGCCATGGGCGTGGCCGGGCTGACCGTCAGCGAGGTCCAGGGTTACGGCCGGCAGAAGGGCCACACCGAGGTGTACCGGGGTGCCGAGTACACGGTGGAGTTCCTGCCGAAGATCCGGATCGAGGTCGTGACGGACGAGCTGGACGTGGAGAAGGTCGTCGACTCCATCGTCACCGCCGCCCGCACCGGCAAGATCGGTGACGGGAAGGTCTGGGTCACCGAGGTCTCCGACGTGGTCCGGGTGCGCACCGGCGAGCGCGGCCTCGACGCGCTCTGATCTCCGCACGAACAACCTGAAAGAGGGACCATGGGCCCGGGGAACACCGCACCTTCCAGCACGGACGGGGCGGTGGGCCCCGGGCCCGCCTATACCCGGCTCGCGCAGCGCGATCCGTCCGCCATCGGTGCCGACGCCCGGGCCGCCCGGGCCGACGCGCTCGACGACTGGCTGCGCCGCCTGGTGCCGCCCGCCTTCACCGAGCGGTCCACCGGGCTGGCCCTGGTGGCCGTCGGCGGGCTGGGCCGCCGCGAGTGCACGCCGCACGGCGACCTCGACCTGATCCTGCTGCACACCGGCGTGCCGGGCATCGACGAGCTGGCCGCCTCGCTGTGGTACCCGATCTGGGACGCCCGGCTGGGGCTGGACCACTCGACCCGTACCGTCGCCGAGTCGCTGGACGCCGCGCACGACGACGTCAAGGTCGCGCTCGGCCTGCTCGACGCCCGGCATGTGGCCGGTGATCCGGCGCTGACCGCCCAGCTGTCGCGCGCCGCGGTCGACCAGTGGCGGCGCACCGGCCGCCGCCAGCTGCTGCGGCTGCGGGAGCTGTGCGAGGAGCGCCACGCCGCCCACGGCGAACTGGCGTACCTGCTGGAGGGCGATCTCAAGGAGGCCGCCGGAGGGCTGCGCGACGTGGGGGTGCTGCGCGGCATCGGCGTGGCCGGGGTCGCCGACGCGCTGCCGCCGCAGGTGCGCGCGGCCGCGACGCGGCTGCTGGACGTACGCGACGCGCTGCACGTCAGCGTCGGGCGGCGCAACGACCGGCTGCGGGCGCAGGAGCGGCTGCAGGTGGCTGAGCTGCTCGGGCTGGCCGACGGGGACGCGCTGCTGCGCCGGATCGGGCTCGACGCGCGTACCGTCTCCTGGTCCTTGACCGACGCCTGGCGCTCGGTGCAGCGCTGGCACGGGCCGACCGGCCGGGGCGTCGACCCGCGCGCCGCCGAGGCGGCCTCGGTCCGCCGGCCGGTCGCCCGGGACGTGGTCGCCGTCAACGGCGAGATCGTGCTGGCCCGCGCGGCCGTCGGGCCGCACCCCGACCCGTCGCTGTCGCTGCGGGTGGCCGCCGCCGCCGCGCAGCACCACATGCCCATCGCGCGGGCCACGCTGGAGTGGCTGGCCCGGTTCTGCCCGCCGCTGCCGACCCCGTGGCCGTCCTCGGCGCGTTCCGCGTTCCTGACGCTGCTCGGCGCGGGCACCGGGCTGGTGCCCGCCTGGGAGGCGTGCGACCGGTTCGGGCTGACCTCGCACTGGCTGCCGCAGTGGACCCGGCTGCGTGGCACGCCGCAGCACCACCCGGTGCACCGGTACACCCTCGACCGGCACCTGGTGCAGGCCGCGGCCAACGCCGCGACCTGGTCCCGCGAGGTGTCCCGGCCCGACCTGCTGGTGCTCGGCGCGCTGCTGCACGACGTCGGCAAGGGCCTGCCCGGCGACCACAGCGAGATCGGCGCCGACCTGGTCCTGGACATCGGTACGGCGATGGGCCTGCCCACCGCCGACGTCACCACGATCTCGAACCTGGTCCGCCACCACCTGCTGCTGCCGGACGTGGCCACCCGCCGCGACCTCGATGATCCGGCGACGATCGCGCAGGTCGTCAAGGCCGTCGGCGACGTCACCACGCTGGAGCTGCTGCACATGCTGGCCCGCTCCGACGCCGCCGCCACCGGCCCGGCGGCCTGGTCGGCCTGGAAGTCCAAACTCATCGACGACCTGGTCAACCGGGTACGCGCGGTCCTCGGCGGTGCCGAGCCGCCCGCGCCCGCAGCCCCCGACCCGGCGCTGGCCGCCGGGCCGATGCCGGTGGTCCAGGTCGCCGACGACTGGGTCGCGCTGGCCGCCCAGGACCGGCGCGGCCTGCTCGCCGCCGTCGCGGGCTGCCTGGCCACCCACCGCCTGGAGATCGTCGCGGTCAACTCGTCGACCATCGGCGACCGGGCGATCTTCGAATGCGCGGTCAACGCCCGCTACGGCACGGCGCCGGACCGGGAGCTGCTCGCGGCCGACCTGCGCCGCGTGGGCCTGGACCAGCTGCCCGCGCCCCGGCGACTGGCCGCCGCCGGAAACGGGCGCGGCTCGGCGGCGGCACCCCGGGTGATCTGGGCCGAGGCGACCGACGCGCAGGTCCTGGAGCTGCGCGCGACCGACGCCCCCGGCCTGCTCTACCGGGTCACGTCGGCCCTGGCCGAGCTGGGCGTCGACGTCCGCACGGCCCGGGTGTCGACCCTGGGTGCCGACGTCGTCGACGCCTTCTACCTGGTAGGCGACTTCGATCGCGCCGAGGTCGAGGCGGCGGTCCTGGCCGCCGCCTGACCCGCGCCGGATGGTTCGTGCGGTTTCGGGGAGACTGCACGAATCATGGCCGTCTTTCCTGCACTTTCCCCGAAACCGTACGAACGCATGACGCGCTGCGGGGCGGGGAAGAGACGGGACAGGGCGCGCGGGCGCGGTGGGGCGGGTGGGCACGGGCTACCCTTACCAAGGCTGCTTCTGCCTGTACCCAGTAGAACTCGACGATTTGGGATGTTGCGCTGTGTTTGACACCCTGAGCGACCGGCTCTCCGGCATCTTCACGAAGCTGCGGGGCAAGGGCCGGCTCACCGACGCCGACATCGACGCCACCGCGCGTGAGATCCGACTGGCGCTGCTGGAGGCCGACGTCGCGCTGCCGGTGGTCAAGGCCTTCATCTTCAAGCTCAAGGAGCGGGCGCGCGGCGCGCAGGTGTCGCAGGCGCTGAACCCCGCCCAGCAGATCATCAAGATCGTCCACGAGGAGCTGATCGCGATCCTCGGCGGGCAGGCGCGGCGCCTGCAGTTCGCCAAGCAGCCGCCGACCGTGATCATGCTGGCCGGTCTGCAGGGTTCCGGTAAGACCACGCTCGCGGGCAAGCTGGCCCGCTGGCTCAAGGCCCAGGGCAACCAGCCGCTGCTGGTCGCGTGCGACCTCCAGCGCCCCAACGCGGTCAACCAGCTCCAGGTGCTCGGCCAGCGCGCCGGTGTCGAGGTGTACGCGCCGGAGCCGGGCAACGGCGTCGGCGACCCGGTCCAGGTCGCCAAGGACTCGATCGAGCACGCCAAGCGCGCCATGCGCGACATCGTGATCGTCGACACCGCCGGCCGCCTCGGTATCGACGTCGAGATGATGAACCAGGCCGCCGCGATCCGCGACGCGGTCAACCCCGACGAGGTCATCTTCGTCATCGACGCCATGGTCGGCCAGGACGCGGTGGCCACCGCCGAGGCGTTCCGCGACGGCGTGGGCATCACCGGTGTGGTCCTGTCGAAGCTCGACGGCGACGCCCGCGGCGGCGCGGCGCTGTCGGTGCGCGAGGTCACCGGCCAGCCGATCCTGTTCGCGTCCACCGGCGAGAAGCTGGAGGACTTCGACGTCTTCCACCCCGACCGGATGGCCAGCCGCATCCTCGGCATGGGCGACGTGCTCACCCTGATCGAGCAGGCCGAGCAGGCCTTCGACGCCGATCAGAAGGAGAAGATGGCGTCGAAGCTGCTCGGTGGCGAGCAGTTCACCCTGGAGGACTTCCTCGACCAGCTCGTCGCCGTACGGCGGATGGGTCCGATCGCGAACCTGCTCGGCATGATGCCCGGCATGGGGCAGATGAAGGACCAGCTCGCGGAGCTCGACGACAGTCACTTCGACCGGGTCACCGCGATCATCCGCTCGATGACCCCGGCCGAGCGGACCACGCCGAAGATCATCAACGGCTCGCGCCGGGCCCGCATCGCCCGCGGTTCGGGTGTCACCGTGATGGACGTCAACCAGCTGCTCAACCGCTTCGAGCAGGCGCAGAAGATGATGAAGCAGATGGGCGGCATGATGGGCCTGCCCGGTGCCCGCCGCAAGGCGACCAAGTCGCCGAAGAACAAGCGCAAGGGCACCAAGGGCGGCGGCGGTGGCGGCGGCCGGGGCGGCTTCGCGGGCCTGCCCGGCGGGATGCCCGCGGGCATGCCGCAGTTGCCCCCGGGCATGGACCCGGCCGCACTGGAGCAGCAGCTCGGCGGTCAGAGCGGCGGCGCGTTCAAGGCCCCGAAGCTCGACTTCGGCAAGCTGATGAAGGGCGACAAGGACAAGTAGGGACGTGACGAAGACCGCCGTCCCCCGAGGGCTTGTGCGCGCGGTGCGCGCCGGGGGACGGCGGTCTTCGTCTGCATTGGATCGATGCAGGTCGTCGGCGATGCCTCACGTCGCCAACGGTGAGGCGTCGGGGCAGAAGCTGACTGCCATCACCCAGCTGCCCCGGCGCCCCGCCATGCATCCATTATCGAACAGGTGTTCGAACAAGGCAAGGTCTTCTCGTTCGAGTGAACCGTGAATGATCGTCTACCCTCGGCGTCATGCCTGATCAACCCGTCCGCTACCGGTCGTCCGACGAGGACAGTGCCCGCTGGCTCGCCTTCCCGCCCCGCGCCGGCGACATCGTGATCAGTACCCGCTCCAAGAGCGGCACCACCTGGATGCAGATGATCTGCGCCCTGCTGGTCTTCCAGACCCCCCACCTGCCCGCGCCGCTGAACGAGCTGTCGCCCTGGCTGGACTGGCTGGTCACCCCCGCCGACGAGGTGTACGCGCAGCTCGCCGCGCAGCCGCACCGCCGCTTCCTCAAGACGCACACCCCGCTGGACGGGGTCCCGCTGCACGACGAGTGCGTCTACGTGGTGGTCGCGCGGCATCCGCTGGACATGGCCGTGTCGCTGCACCACCAGAGCAACAACCTCGACCGGGCCCGCCTGCGCGAACTCACCGGCCAGCCCGCGCCCGACCCGGCCGAGCCGCCCCGGCCGCAGCGCACCGAGCACGAGGCCCTGCTTCGCTGGGCCGCCCGCGAGGCCGATCCCCGCGAGGAGATGGACTCGCTGCCCGGCGTGATCTGGCATCTCGCCGACGCCTGGCGCCGCCGCGAGCAGCCCAACGTCGTGCTGGTGCACTACGACGACCTGCTGGCCGACCTGGACGGGCAGATGCGGGCGCTCGCGGCCCGGCTGGGCATCGCGGTGCCCGAGCACACCTGGCCGATCCTGGTGGAGGCGGCCACGTTCGAACGGATGCGGGCGGGCGCCGACCGGTTGGTCCCGGACAGTCTGGGCGTACTCAAGAGCCGGTCCGCCTTCTTCCGCCGGGGCGGCTCCGGTGCCGGCCGGGAACTGCTCGACCCCGCCGAACTGGCTCGCTACCAGGCTCGCGCCGCCGACCTGGCCGCCGCGTACGGCGCCCCCGACCTGCTGCCCTGGCTGCACCGCGAAACAGTATGAGTTCAGCGGTCACACCTCACGGGTTGTGGCTACACCATATGAGGTGTGACCGCGCGAGGAACCCACTCGCCGGGACAGCGGCGAGGCATCGCAGGCTCAGCCCCGCAGACCGAGGTCGCGGAGTCCGGCGGCGGTGTCCGCGGTAGGCGAGTCCGGGCACGCGGCGGTCAGCCGGTCGAGCTCCGCGGCGGTGCCGATGGCGGCCCGGTGCTCCGGGTGCTCGGCGTAGTGGCGGATCGTCTGGGCCAGGAACGCGCCGTCCACGTGGAGCCGGTTCAGCGTGACCGGCACCAGCCGGTGCCCGCCGGCGCCCGTCAGGACGGACAGCCACAGCTCACGCTCCGACCCGCGCGGCAGGTCCGGCCCGCCCGGGGCCAGGGCCGCCCACGGGATGCGCCGGTTGCGCAGCCTGCGGACGGTGATCCCCTCGCGGTCCAGGACCACTCTCGGCCCGCGCCAGACCAGCAGGGCGCCGACGGCGAGGAAGGGGGTCATGAGCAGCCCGGCGGCGATCCACATCCCGGGGTCGGCGGTGAGTCCGCCGTCGACGTCCGCCAGCCCGTCGCTGAAGTTGCCCGCGAGGTACGCCGCCAGAATCCCCGCCGTGCCGGCGGCGGGCGAGGCGGGCCCGACGAAGGCCAGGCCGGTGGCGGTGAAACCGCGCGGCGGGCGGCGGTACGGCCAGAGCAGCAGCATCGCGACCCCGAACACCAGCATGGCGATGCCGACCGACGGCAGCGCCTGAATGATCATCGAGTGGCCGCGCAGACGCGGCGCCCACCACACCGCGTGCCCGATACGCAGCAGCAGGGCCGCCCCGGCCAGGCCCGTGGCCGCCCAGCGCAGCCGGGACAGCGACAACCTGGGTGGGGACAGCGGTAGCGGCGACATGGCGGACAGGGTAGCGGCGGTCGGCGAGGCGTGTGGGACAGTGCAGATCATGGCGACGGCGCTGCACGTACGGGGAGTGGTGCTCCCCGAGGACGAGGTGCGGGACCTCTGGCTGGTCGGTGACCGGGTGTCGCTGACCCCGGTTGCCGGGGCGGAGACGATCAGCGAAGGCGGGTTCGTGCTGCCGGGGCTGGTCGACGCGCACTGCCACATCGGCATCGCGCCCGGTGGCACCCCGGTGGCCAGCGTGCCCCAGGCCAAGGCGCTGGCCCTGATCGACCGCGACGCCGGAGTGCTGGCGCTGCGGGACGCGGGCTCGCCCATGCCGTACGCGGTGCTGGACGGCGACCCGGAGGTGCCGCGCCTGGCCCGCGCCGGGCGGCACGTCGCCCCGCCGCGCCGCTACCTGCCCGAGATCGGGGTCGAGGTGCCCGCCGACCAGGTGGTCGCCGAGGTGACCCGGCAGGCGGCCGCGGGCACCGGCTGGGTGAAGCTGGTCGGCGACTGGATCGACCGCGACCGGGGCGACCTCGCGCCCGCCTGGGACGAGGCCACTCTCACCGCGGCGGTCGCGGCGGCGCACGCGGCCGGGGCGCGGATCACCGCGCACTGCTTCGAGGAGTCCAGCGTGGCGACGCTGGTCCGGGCCGGGATCGACTGCGTGGAGCACGGCACCGGCCTGTCGACCGACCTGGTCGACGAGATGGCGCGGCGGGGGACCGCCCTGGTGCCCACGATGATCAACATTGAGACGTTCGGGCACATCGCGGCGCGGGCCGAGGCGAAGTTCCCCGGCTACGCCAAGCACATGCTGGCGCTGCGGGACCGTTTCCCCGACGTCGTGCGCGCCGCGTACGAGGCGGGGGTGCCGGTCTTCGTCGGCTCCGACGCCGGCGGCGGCATCTCGCACGGGCTGGCCGCGCAGGAGATGCTGCGGCTGCACGCGGCCGGCATGAGCGCGTCCGACGTGCTGGCGGCGGGGTCGTGGCGGGCCCGGGACTGGCTCGGCTTCCCCGGACTGGTCGAGGGCGGCTGGGCCGACCTGGTCGTGTACGCCGAGGATCCGCGCCGGGACCTGCGGGCACTGCTCGCACCGCGCCGGATCGTGCTACGCGGCCGGGTGATCGTTTAGCCCGGCCGGTAGGATTGCCCGCTATGGCGCGCGTGCTCACTCCCCGGGCGGAAGACTTCCCCCGCTGGTACCAGGATCTGATCTCCAAGGCCGAACTGGCCGACAACGGGCCGGTCCGCGGCACCATGGTGATCCGACCGACGGCCTATGCCATCTGGGAACGGATGCAGGCCGACATGGACACCCGGATCAAGGCGGCCGGGGCGCAGAACGCGTACTTCCCGCTGTTCATCCCGGAGAGCTACCTCAAGCGCGAGGCCGAGCACGTCGAGGGCTTCTCGCCCGAGCTGGCCGTGGTCACCCACGGCGGCGGCAAGCAGCTGGCCGAGCCGGTCGTGGTGCGCCCCACCAGCGAGACCGTCATCGGCGAGTTCATGGCCAAGTGGGTCGACTCGTACCGCGACCTGCCGCTGCTGCTCAACCAGTGGGCCAACGTGGTCCGCTGGGAGATGCGCCCCCGGGTGTTCCTGCGCACCTCGGAGTTCCTGTGGCAGGAGGGGCACACCGCTCACGCCACCGAGGCCGACGCCAAGGCGTACACCCTGAAGATCCACCACGAGGTGTACGAGCGCCACATGCGCGAGCTGCTCGCCATCCCGGTGGTGCTCGGCCGCAAGACCAACCGCGAGCGCTTCGCGGGCGCCACCAGCACGTACACGCTGGAGGCGATGATGGGTGACGGCAAGGCGCTGCAGATGGGCACCTCGCACGAGCTCGGCCAGAACTTCGCCAAGGCGTTCGACATCGCCTTCTCCGGCGTCACCAACGCACGCGAGTACGCGTGGACCACCTCGTGGGGCACCTCGACCCGCATGCTCGGCGGCCTGATCATGTGCCACGGCGACGACAACGGCCTGCGCATCCCGCCCGCGCTCGCCCCGATCCAGGCCCTGGTCACCGTGGTCAAGGAGACCGACGGCTCGGTCACCGCCGCCGCGCAGGCGCTCGCCGACGACCTCGTCGCGGCGGGGGTACGGGTCAAGCTCGACGACCGCGTGGACACCCCCTTCGGCCGCCGCGCGGTCGACGCCGAGCTCAAGGGGTACCCCGTCCGGGTCGAGGTCGGCCCGCGCGACCTCGCCGAGGGCCGGGTCGTGCTGGCGCGCCGCATCGACGGGTCGAAGACCCCGCTGGCGCTGGGCGAGGCGGTCGGCGCGGTCACCGCCGCGCTGGAGGCCGACCAGAAGGCGCTGTACGACGAGGCGCTGGCCCGTCGCGAGGCCAACACCGTCGAGGTCAGCACCCTCGACGACGCGCTGGCCGCGAGCGCGACCGGCTGGGCGCGGGTGCCGTGGTCGAAGGTCGGCGTCGAGGGCGAGGCCAAGGCGAACGAGCAGTCGATCACCGTACGCTGCCTGTTCCGCGCCGACGGCTCGGTGCCCGCCTCCCAGGACGAGCCCGACCTCACCGCCATCCTGGCCCGGTCCTACTGACCTCACGGTGAAGGGCGGTCACCGGAATCCTCCGGTGACCGCCCTTCACCACATGCTCAGGCGGTCCGCTGCTCCGGCAGCCGCGACAGGATCACGGCCAGCGTCTGCTTCACCTCGATCATGTCGGTCTTGAGCGTGGACACGTCGGTCTTGAGCGTGGACACGTCGGTCTTGAGCGTGGACACGTCGGTCTTGAGCGTGGACACGTCGGTCTTGAGCGTGGACACGTCGGTCTTGAGCGTGGACACGTCGGTCTTGAGCCCGGTGACGTCGTCTTCCAGGGTGAGGAAACGATTCTCGACCGTGTACCTGAAATCGGCGAGCTCGGTGCGCACGGCAGCCAGTTCGGTGCGGTGCTCCTGGTGGTAGACCGTGTGCCGCTCCAGCATCGCGGTGTGCTTGAGCTGGGTCTGGGCGATCTGGCCGACGTAGGTCGTCAGCGCGGTAAGGTCTTCGTCGATCTTGGGCATGCGGCCCGGGTTGAAGGGCATGGACATCCCTCCGGCCTCCTGAGTCGGGTGAACAGGGTCGTTACTCAGGTCTGGTCAGCTCGTCGCATCCGGCCCGGTCGCCCGGACGAGGACCAGCCATTCCCGCCATGGCACCCGCGCCGGGATCGTCGGCGCGGACACCGGCGAGCCGGGAAAGGCCACTTCTTGCCTGTGACAGAGCGACTCTAATGTCAGCGACTTAATCAATCAAGCCGTCTCGTAAGGTTGGCACATGCGTTTCGAACCCGGCCGGGTGATCCTGCACCGGCACTTCCACGGCCACCGGATCGGCCTGCTCAAGACCGCCGTCGTGGTCTCCGACGACGAGCGGGGCCTGCTGCTGTGGGTGCCCCGCGGCGCACCCATGCTCGACCGCAAGACCGTCGACGACCGGGGTCTGCGCGCGATGCCGTTCTCGGAGTGGCTGGTCGCCGACACGAAGCTGTGGGAGGTCGTCTGGAGCGGCCCGAGCCTGCTCAAGTGGCTGCCCCGGGGCGCGGACCACTCGGTCTGGTGGTTCCGCGACGAGCAGGGGCGCTTCGCCCGGTGGTACGTCAACCTGGAGGAGACCGGGGTGCGCTGGGACGACGGCCACGTCGCCGGCGTCGACATCGTCGACCAGGACCTCGACATCGTGGTGGCGCCGGACCTGTCCTGGCGGTGGAAGGACGAGGAGGAGTTCGTCGAGCGGCTGGCCTACCCGGGCGACTACTGGGTGGCCGACGAGGCGGCGGTGCGGGCCGAGGGCGAGCGGGTGGTGAAGCTGATCGAGGCGGGCTCGTTCCCGTTCGACGGCACCTGGTGCGAGTTCGAGCCCGACCCTGCCTGGACGGTGCCGGACGCGGTGCCCTCGGGCTGGGACCGGCCGCGCGAGCGCTGAGGCGGACATGGTGACGGCCGGGGCGCGCGGGCACCCCGGCCGTCGAAGCTCAGTGAGCGTGGGCTCAGGCCGCCGCGACCGGGTCGGTCGCCGGGGTCTCGTCCTCGCGCTTGCCGCGCACGATGCCCGCCACGATCCAGCCGGCGCCGCCCAGGGCCATCAGGCCCCCGACGCCGGTGGCGATCTGGCCGGTGAGCTGCTGGCTCTCGCGCTCCTCGGCGAAGGTGTTCTCGGCGGTGGTGCGGCCCCGCTTGGTGTGGACGCAGATGTCGCCCTCGGACATGGTCTGACCGTCGCAGGTGACCTCGGTCTGGTTGAGCTGCCAGATGCCGAAGCCCAGGGCGAGCAGGCCGAGAATGAGCAGGCCGTACTTGTTGCCGATGATCTTGCCAGCCATTGCAGGTCCTCCGTGTTGTTGATCCCCGTTGTGACCTCCGGCACCCTACGTACAGCTAATTCACAGCAAAATCAGCCAATCGGACGAGGGTTGTTGCTGGTAGTTCAGGTGTAGAGCGAATGCGGCCGACCGATTCGTCTGTGGACGCCGCCGCCTGGCCATGGGCGGGTGTCGGCCAGGCGACATATCGGCAGGTGGGGGCGCTGCGGCAAATCGCCGTCACCGCGCCGGGGCGAGTGCGACGACCTCCACCCCATCGGTGCATCGGCATGTCTGAAGATCGTGACAATTGCCACCTGGCGCCGGCTCGTCGTGTGGTGCGGCTTACGCCGCCGCGCGGCCTGCCCGGGCGCGGTGGCGGCCGGGAGGTCTGGCACAATGGTCAGCTGATATTCGTTGCGTTTCCGGCTGCCCTCTAACTACCGGGGCGCTTCGATGTCTCGAGCAACGGAGCCCGGCAACCCCACGCGGGGCGATGGCGCTCACCTCAATCCCACAGGAGTAAAACCGTGGCCGTTCGTATCCGGCTTCTGCGGATGGGCAAGATCCGCAACCCGCAGTACCGCATCGTCGTCGCCGACTCGCGCACCAAGCGCGACGGCAAGGCGATCGAGTACATCGGCATCTACCAGCCGAAGGAAGACCCTTCGGTGATCGAGGTCAAGTCTGACCGCGTGCAGCACTGGCTGTCGGTCGGCGCCCAGCCGAGCGAGTCCGTGATCGCCATCCTGTCCAAGACCGGCGACTGGCAGAAGTTCAAGGGCCTGCCGGCCCCGCCGCCGCTGCTGGTGGCGAAGCCGAAGGCCGACCGCAAGGCGACCTACGAGGCCGCCGCGCAGGCCGCCGCGGGCCTCGAGCCCGCCAAGGCCGCTCCGGCGAAGAAGGCGGCCAAGGCCGCCGACAAGCCGGTCGAGGCCACCGAGGCCAAGGCTGAGGAGCAGGCCGTTGCGGCCGGCGACGACCAGCAGGGCTGACTCGGCGCTCCGGCCCGCGCTGGAGCACCTCGTCAAGGGCATCGTGGACCACCCGGACGACGTCCGGGTGCGTCTGGTCGACAACCGCCGCGGACCGCGGCTCGAGGTTCGGGTGCACCCCGAGGACCTCGGCACGGTCATCGGTCGGGGCGGCCGGACGGCGCGTGCCCTGCGCCAGGTGGTCGGCTCGGTCGGCGGCAAGGGCATCCGCGTCGACATCGTCGACACGTTCTGACGGCGACCGGTAGCAGATGCTTCTGATCGTCGGACACGTCGTGCGCGCGCACGGCATCCGGGGCGAGATCCTGGTCCAGCCGCGCACCGACGAGCCCGCGCAGCGCTTCGCGGTGGGCTCGACGTTGATCGTCGAGCCCGCCGTGGCGGGGCTGCCGGGCACGCTCACCGTGGAGTCGGTGCGCACCCACCAGGGACGCCTGATCATCGTCTGTCCGGAGATTCCGGACCGCGATACGGCGGAGCTGGCCAAGAGCGCCCTGCTCAACGTCGACTCCGCCAATGTGCCCGCGCCTGAGGACCCGGACGAGTTCCTCGACCACCAGCTGGTCGGGCTGTCCGTGGTCACCGTCGGCGGTGAGCCGCTGGGCAAGGTGACCCGCATCGACCACGCCCCGGCGTCGGACCTGCTGGTGGTCCGAATGGCCGACGGCCGCACCGGGCTGATCCCGTTCGTGAGCGCGATCGTGCCCGAGGTCGACCTGGCCGGGGGCCGCATCGTGGTGGACCCGCCCGCGGGCCTCTTCGACCTCTAGGGGCGGCGGTATGCGCGTCGACGTCGTCACCATCTTTCCCGAGTACTTCGCGCCGCTGGAGCTGTCGCTCATCGGCAAGGCGCGCGGCCAGGGCACGCTCGAACTCGGCCTGCACGATCTGCGCCGGTGGACCCACGACGTGCACCGCACCGTGGACGACACCCCTTACGGCGGCGGCCCGGGCATGGTCATGCGGCCCGAGCCGTGGGGCCAGGCGCTGGACGAGCTGGTCCCGGAGGGCACCCGGGCGCGCCTGGTGGTGCCGACCCCGGCCGGCACCCCGTTCACCCAGGCCACCGCTTACGAGCTGGCCCACGAACCGCACCTGGTCTTCGCCTGCGGCCGGTACGAGGGCATCGACCAGCGGGTGCTCGACCACGCCGCCACCCGGATGCCGGTCAGCGAGGTGTCCCTAGGCGACTACGTGCTGTTCGGCGGCGAGGTCGCGGTGCTGGTGATGCTGGAGGCGATGACCCGGCTGATCCCGGGCGTGCTCGGCAACGCCGAGTCGCTGGCCGACGAGTCGCACGCGCACGGGCTGCTGGAGACGCCGGTCTACACCAAGCCGGCGAGCTGGCGCGGCCACGACGTGCCGGAGATCCTGCGCTCGGGTGACCACGGCCGGATCGCCCGCTGGCGGCGCGACCAGGCGCTGCTGCGCACCGCCACCCGGCGGCCGGACCTGCTGGCCGCGCTCGACCCGGCCACGCTGGACAAACGTGACCTCGCTCTACTGGACGGGGCCGGATTTCCCGCCCGCCCGGCCGGTGTGGCAGAGTAGAGGGGTTGCCGCCTCAGGGTGGTGACTCTGCCGTCTGCCGGTCACGCCGTGGCCGACGACGAGGACCCCAGCCGATCCGCCTCCGTGGCGCGGTCGCGCGCGGGTCAGAACCGCCCGCACGCGCACCGGCACCGGTGCGCTGAGAATCAAGGATGCAGCGATGAACACGCTGGACGTACTTGACGCCGCCTCTCTGCGAGCCGACGTTCCCTCCTTCCGCGCCGGTGACACCCTCAAGGTGCACGTCCGCGTCGTCGAGGGCAACCGCTCGCGTATCCAGGTCTTCCAGGGCGTCGTGATCCGCCGCCAGGGCTCGGGCCTGCGCGAGACCTTCACGGTCCGCAAGCTGAGCTTCGGCGTCGGGGTGGAGCGCACCTACCCGATCCACGGTCCCGCGATCGACCGGATCGAGCTGGTCAGCCGCGGTGACGTGCGCCGCGCCAAGCTCTACTACCTGCGCGACCTTCGCGGCAAGAAGGCGAAGATCAAGGAGCTGCGCGAGGCCAAGACCGCCTGAGTCGGAAGCCTTCGGCAAGCCGGTGACATCCACGGATGTCACCGGCTTGTTACGTTTTGGCGGGTTACCGCCCATCCACCAGATCGGGTCTCCCGAAAAAGCTTCTCGTCTCTTAGGCTGACGCCCTGACATTGGCGGGTCGACTTCCGAGCGGCGGCAGTGGTGGCACTCATTCCTACCGGCAGGGCAGCTAAAGACGAGTTCACGGGCGAGGAATGGCCGAAGCGCCGCCGTCGCGGGCGGCGCAAGGGCATGCCCCTGTGGCAGGAGCTCCCGCTGCTGCTCGTGGTCGCGTTCTGCCTGGCCGTGCTCATCCGCACCTTCCTGATGCAGGCCTTCTACATCCCCTCGGGATCGATGGAGGACACGCTGCTGGTCGGCGACCGGGTGCTGGTGAACAAGGTGGTCTACGACTTCCGCGACCCCGAGCGGGGCGAGGTCATCGTCTTCCGCGGCCCGGACAACTGGGCGCCGGAGAACCGTACCGACCCGGACGCGGGCTTCTTCTCCAAACTCGGCCGCACCGTCGGCGACCTGGTCGGCATCAGCCAGCCGGGCGAGAAGGACTTCATCAAGCGCGTCATCGGCGTCCCCGGCGACCGGGTCTCCTGCTGCAGCGTCGAGGGCTGGATCTACATCAACGGGGTGCCGGTCGAGGAGCCGTACGTCATCCGCAACTCCCCGCTGGAGTCCGGCGGCGAGGCCAAGTCGTGCATCTCGCGCAAGTTCGACGAGATCACGGTGGAGCCCGGGATGCTGTTCGTGATGGGTGACCACCGGCTGGTCTCGCAGGACTCCCGCTGCCAGGGACAGGTGCCGATCGACAACGTCATCGGCAAGGCGATGGTGGTGGCGCTTCCGTTCGACCGCTGGGGCTCCGTGGCCCACCAGGAGGTCTTCGACAAGGTGCCGGCCCCGGGGACCACCGCGCTGGGCGCGCCGGGTGCGGACCCGGTGCCGACCACCGAACTGGCCGTCGTGGCGCCGCTCCTGCTGGGCCTCTCCCTGCTGCGCCGGCGGTACCGGCGTCAGCCGGGGGCGTGACGCCGCGCTGTCACCTTTACGGCGGATTATCGGCGCGTGCCAGGCCTGGCACGCGCCGTGACCGTTCGGGGCCGGTGCGCCGTACCGGGGACACACCACCGGTGATCGTCGTTTTCAGTTTCGCCGCGTAGGCTCCGTGCGTGATTGACGAGCAGACCAAAAGCAGCAAGGGTTCGTTCTGGCGCGAACTGCCGATCTTGCTGGGCGTTGCCATCATCGTGGCGTTCCTGGTGCGCCAGTTCGTGGTGCAGACCTTCTTCATCCCGTCCGGTTCGATGGAACAGACGCTGCTCGTCGACGACCGGGTGCTGGTCAACAAACTCGTCTACGACTTCCGCGACCCGGAGAAGGGCGAGATCATCGTCTTCGTCTCGCCGGACAGCTGGCGCAGCACGCCCGATCACGAGGACTACATCAAGCGCGTCATCGGCACCCCGGGCGACCGCGTGGTCTGCTGCGACCCGCAGGGCCGCATCCAGGTCAACGGCCACCCGCTGGACGAGCCGTACGTGTACCCCGGCAACAAGATGGCGCCGCAGAAGTTCGACATCGTGGTGCCCGAGGGGCGCCTCTGGGTCATGGGCGACCACCGCGAGGCGTCCGGCGACTCGCTGGCCAACTACAACAACTCCAACCAGGACATCATGCAGGCGACCATCCCGATGGACTCGGTGATCGGGCGGGCGTTCGTGCTGTTCTGGCCGTTCGACCGGGGCACCTGGCTGACCGTTCCGGACACGTTCAAGGACGTTCCGGCGCCGACGCCCGGCGGCTGAGCGTGGGCGCGGCACGCCGCCGCGCCGCCGACGAACTAGGCTGCAGACCATGTCCACCCAGCCGCAGCAGCAGCCCCGCCTCCGGCGTGCCGGACGGGTGCTGCTGGTCGACGCGCGCGAGCGGGTGCTGCTGTTCCACGGCACCGACCCGCACCGGCCCCACGAGTCGTACTGGTTCACCCCCGGCGGCGGGCTCGACGTCGGCGAGACCACGGCCCAGGCGGCGGCCCGGGAGCTGTTCGAGGAGACGGGGCTGGCTGTGCCCGTCGACGGGCTGGGCCCGGTCGTGCACTCGCAGACCGCGCACTTCACCTTCGCCGGCGTCGCCTACCAGCAGGAACAAGACTTCTTCCTGGTACGGGTGGACAGTTGGAGCGTGGACACCAGCGGGTTCGACGAGGTGGAGCAGGCGGCGGTTGACGGCCACCGCTGGTGGAGCGTGCCCGAACTGAGCCAGACCGACGAGATGTACTACCCCGTCGAGCTGCCGTCGGTGCTGACCGCGCAGGGAGTGGCCGGGTGCTGACCCCCACGCGGCCGGTGCTCCGCTCCGAGAGCGGCCTCTACGCCCTGGAGCGGGCGCTGCAGCGGCGCGGCTTCGCCGTCGTCGCGGGCGCCGACGAGGCGGGCCGGGGCGCCTGCGCGGGGCCGCTGGTAGCCGCCGCGGCGGTCCTGCCGCCGGGCCGGCGGGGCGAGATCGAGGGGCTGACCGACTCGAAGCTGCTCACCGCGGCAGCCCGGGACCGGATCTTCGACCGGGTGGTCGCGGTGGCCTCGGCGTACGCGGTGATCGTGATCGAGGCGCCCGAGATCGACGCCCGGGGCCTGCACGTGTGCAACCTCGCCGCGATGCGCCGGGCGCTGGCCGCGCTGACCGTGCGCCCGTCGTACGTGCTGTCCGACGGCTTCCCCGTCGACGGGGTCGGCGTGCCGGGGCTGGCGGTGTGGAAGGGCGACCAGGTCGCGGCGTGCGTGGCGGCGGCGAGCGTGCTCGCCAAGGTGTCCCGTGACCGGATCATGACGCAGCTCGATATGGTGTACCCCCAGTACGGCTTCGCGGTGCACAAGGGGTACAGCACGGCTGAGCACACGGCCGCGCTGGAGCGGTTCGGGCCCAGCCCGGTGCACCGGCACTCGTACCAGAACGTCGCACGGGCGATGGATCGTGACGGTTCGGGCGTTACCCCACGGGGGCGCGCCGCGGGCGGTCCGGTCGTGCCGGTGTGACCCGGCTGACGTCCCACGGCCGCCGTCCGTGGCTAACGCGCGTGCCGTGCCGCGGCGGGGTACGGTTTCTCGGCAGGATGTGGCCGCAGGAGGGCGAACGATGAGCGCAGAGGATCTCGAGAAGTACGAGACCGACATGGAGCTGCAGCTCTACCGGGAGTATCGCGACATCGTGCGCCAATTCTCCTACGTGGTGGAGACCGAGCGCCGGTTCTACCTGGCCAACCAGGTGGACCTGCACGTGCGCAACTCCGACGGAGAGGTCTACTTCGAGGTCGAGATGCACGACGCGTGGGTGTGGGACATGTACCGTCCCGCGCGGTTCGTGAAGAACGTCCGGGTGATGACGTTCAAGGACGTGAACGTCGAGGAGCTGGAGAAGCCCGACATCTCGGTCCCGGCCGAGGGCGGTTTCTGAGGCGGGCTAGCACACCGCGGGCATGATCGGGCGGCTGTCCCCAAGGCGGGCGCCGTCCACAGGAGGCCGGGCCGGCCCGTCGCGCCCCGGCACCCCGAGGCAGCAGCCTCGGCTGCATGACATCGAACGAAACGGTCCGGCTCCGCCGGGGCCGGACCGCCGCCCTGCTGCTCACCCTCCTGCCACTCGCGCCCGCCGCCTCCGCCGGGGCCGCCGCCTCCGCCGGGTCGCCTCCGGCCGCCGCATCCGTCTCGGCCGGGTCGCCTGGGACCGCCGCCACCGTCTCCGTCGCCGCCTCAGCCCGGTCGCCTATGGCTGCCGCGACCGTCTCCGTCGCCGCCTCGGCTGGGTCGCCTCTGGCCGCCGTGCCAGCCTCGGTCGCCACACCGAGCGGATGGCTTCCCGCCGTCGCGCACGTCGCGGTCGAGGTCGCGCCGCAGGCTCTCACCTTCCGGTCCGCGGTGCCGGCGGCCGCGCGTGCCGCCGTGGCCCGCCTGGGCACCTGGCGCTGGCCGGTGGACGGCACACCGCGGCCGGTGCGCGGGTTCGACCCGCCGCCGCAGCCGTGGCTGCCCGGCCACCGAGGAGTGGACCTCGCCGCCCAGCCGGGAGACCCGGTCCGCGCCGCCGGTGCCGGAGTGGTCCGCTACGCGGGCACGCTAGCCGGGCGGGGCGTCGTCAGCGTGACCCATCCCGACGGCCTCATCACGACGTACGAGCCCGTGCAGCCCTCGGTCTGGGCAGGAGAGCCGGTCGGCCCCGGAGCCGTGCTCGGCACGCTCTCACCGGGCCACCCCGGCTGCGCGGCCGCCGCCTGCCTCCACTGGGGCCTGCGCCGGGGCGCCGCCTACCTGGACCCTCTCGCCGTCCTCGGCGTGGCCCGCGTCCGCCTCCTGCCCACCCGCTGACGGACCGGATCGCTGGGCCGCCGGGTCGCTGGGCGGGTCGCCGGGTCGGCCCGGCGCCACGGGCGCTGCGGGCGGTGCGAGCGGTGCCGGCGGTGCGGGCGGTGCAGTTTCGGGGAAAGTGCTGGAAAGGGCGCCTTGATTCGTGCACTTTCCCCGAAACTGCAGCCGCGCCTCCGCGCCTCCGCGCCTCCGCGCCTCCGCGCGGCGGGTGGGGTGGGTCAGCGGAGGAGGGCGGGGAGGGTTTCGGCGAGGCGGTCGTACTCGGCGGCGTGGTTGTAGATCTGGGCGCTGAGGCGGACGAAGAGGCGGTCGCGCCAGGACGTCACGTTCACCTCGGCGTGCAGCTCGTCGCTGATGCGGGCGCGCAGGCGGGACCCTTCGGCGTGCCCGGAGGCCACGTGCGCGGGCACCGGCAGGACCCGCATGCTGATGCCCGGACCCGGGTCGGCGAACCCGGCCGGGTCCAGCCCCAGCGCCCGTCCGACGACGTACTGGCCGTACGCGGCGAGCCGGGCGTTGTGGCGGCGGATCGTGTCGGCGCCGTAGCGGTCGAACACCTCCAGGCCGACGGGGGCGGCCAGCCAGGTGCTGTAGTCGAGGGTGCCCTGCTGCTCGATGCAGGCCGGGAATCCGTCGGGCTGCCCGTGCGACACCACCAGCGGCACCATCCGGTCCCGCCACTGCTCGGCGACCTGCAGCACCGCGGTGCCGCCGGGCGCGAACGCCCACTTGTGCATGTTGCCGACCCAGAAGTCGGCGTCGCAGGCGGCGGGGCGGTCCAGCATGCCGGGCGCGTGCGCGGCGTCGACCAGCAGCGGCACCCCGCGTTCGCGCAGTCGCGCCGCGATCTCGGCGACCGGGTGCAGCTGCGCGGTCGCCGAGGAGATCTGGTCGACGATCACCAGCCGGGTGCGCGGCCCGACCCGGGACAGCACCGCCTCGACCGCCTCCTCGTCGGACGCCCCGAGCTCGATCGGCGCCGTGACGATCCGTACGCCCCGGCGGCGCCGCTGCTCCGCCAGGGACAGGCTCACCGCGTTGTACCCGTGGTCGGTGGCCACGATCTCGTCGTCGGGGCCCAGGTCGAGCGCGGCCAGCGCCAGCGCGGCGCCCGCGGTGGCGTTGGGCACCAGCGCGCTGCGACCGGGGTCGGCGCCGCAGAACTCCGCCAGCGGCGCGCGTGCCTGGTCCACGCGGTCCAGCAGCACCTTGTTGATGAAGAGGGTCGGGTTGGCGTCGTGCTCCTCCTGGACGGCCCGCCGGGCGCGGGCTACCGCCAGCGGCACCGCCCCGAACGAACCGTGGTTGAAGTGGGCGTACGCCGGGTCCAGTGCGAACAGCTCGCGTGCTCCGGGCAGCGGCTCCGGAGGGGTCGAAGCGTCGATCATGTACCCGGAGTCTACGGCTCCGCCCCCGCCGTACGCCCGCACGAATCGGCTCGTGCCTCACGCCCGGGCGAAGCCGCCCGCCTGCTCGCGCAGGTGCCCGCGCAGCGCCAGCGACGGCAGCTTCGCCAGCGCCTCGCGCAGCGGCACGCCCGCCTCGTACGCGAGCTGGCTCGCCGCGGCGGCGCCCCGGCGCGGTGCCGCGTCCACCAGCTGCCGCTCCACCGGGTCGAGCGCGTCCAGCGACTGCTCCCGGCCGCGCGGCACCGGGGCCAGCTCGCCGACCCCGCCCACCTCCTCCAGCACGTGCTCGACCGAGGCGACCGCGCGCACCGACTCGTGCGGGTCGCGGCGCAGCTCCTCGTGGCAGCCGACCGAGTTCTCCGAGGTCACCGGGCCGGGCACGGCCATCGCGGCGCGATTGAGCTGGCGCGCCCGGCGCAGCGTCTGCCGGGCTCCGCTGCGCGCGGCCGCCTCGACCAGCACCGTCCCGCGCGCCAACGCCGCGATGACCCGGTTGCGCACCAGGAACCGCACCTTGAACGGGGCGGTGCCCGGCGGCCACTCGCTGATCAGCAGCCCCTGCTCGGCGATCTGCTCGAACAGCGCGCTGTTGCTCGTCGGGTACGGCCGGTCCACCCCGCAGGCCAGCACCGACACGGTGAGCCCGCCCGCGGCCAGCGCCGCCCGGTGCGCCACCGCGTCGATGCCGTAGGCGCCGCCGGAGATCACCGTCCAACCCCGATCGGCCAGCCCGTAGCCGAACTCCGCGGCCACGTGCGCGCCGTACACGGTGTTGGCGCGCGAGCCGACCAGGGCCACCGAGCGGGCCGCCACCTCGTGCAGCTCGTGCGGGCCGCGTACCCACAGGCACTGCGGCGGGTAGGTGTCGCGGTCGATCGTGTCGCGCCCCTCGACGCTGATGTGCCGCAGATCGTCGAGCTGCGCGGGCCACTGCGCCGACTCCGGCGTCACGATGCGCACGCCCAGCCGGGCACCGCGTTCGGCCAGCGCCGCCGCGATCGCGGCCGGGTCGCGCCCGTTGAGCCGGACCGCCGCCGCCTCGGCCAGCGGCCCGGTGACCGCCCCGCCGGCCAGCCGGGCCAGCGCCTCCACCGGGCCGTGCGCCCGGACCAGCTCGTACAGCTGCCTGCCACCGGGTTCGACCAGTGCGCCCAGCACCAGCCGCGCGTCGCGGACCTGCCGCTCGTCGCTGCCCAGGCGGTCGTCTGCGCTCGTCATTGCCAGCTCCCTCTGCGTAGTTCCAGCGCGATGTTGATCTCCTCTTTGCCGGGTCGGTCCAGCCCGGCCAGATCGCCCAAGGTCCAGGCGACCCGGAGCACGCGGTCGAAGCCGCGCGCCGACAGCACGCCCTGGTCCAGGCGCTTGCGCAGCTCCCAGGTGACCGGCTCGGGCAGCTTCCAGCGCCGCCGCCGCAGCACCGTGCCGGGCACCTCGGCGTTGGTACGCACCTCCAGCTCGGCGGCCCAGCGCGCGACCGCCGCCGCGCGGGCGTCGGCCACCCGCGCGGCGACGGTTCGCGACGGTTCGCGCGGCGCCGACTCGGTGAACAGGTGGGCCGCCTTCAGCGGCGGCAGTTCGAGCTGGATGTCGATGCGGTCCAGCAGCGGCCCGGAGACCCGGCCCCGGTAGCGGCGCTTGGTGTGCGCGGTGCAGCCGCAGGCGACGTCCCCGGCGGGCCGGGCGCAGGGGCAGGGGTTCGCGGCCAGCACCAGCTGCACCCGGGCCGGGTACGCCACCACGCCGCGCGAGCGCCCGAGCGTGATGATCCCGTCCTCCAGGGGCTGGCGCAGCGAGTCCAGCGCGTGCCGGGTGAACTCCGGCGCCTCGTCCAGGAACAGCACCCCCCGGTGGGCCAGCGACAGCGCGCCCGGCCGGGGCACCCCGCTGCCGCCGCCGACCAGGGCCGCCACCGAGGCGGTATGGTGCGGCGCCTGGTACGGCGGCCGCCGCACCAGCGGTGCCCCCGGGGCGAGCACCCCGGCGATCGAGTGCAGCGCGGTCACCTCCAGCGCCGCCCCGTCGTCCAGCCGCGGCAGCAGCGACGGCAGCCGCTGCGCCAGCATCGTCTTGCCCGCGCCCGGCGCCCCGAACAGCGCCAGGTGGTGCCCGCCCGCGGCGGCCACCTCGACCGCGAGCCGCCCCATGTCCTGCCCGGCCACATCGGCCAGGTCGAGTTCGGCGGCGGCGGGCGGGCCGGCCACGGGCGGTGGATCGGGCAGCGCGGTGATGCCCCGGATGTGGGCGGTGACGGCCGCGAGGCTGTCGGCGGCGTACACCCGTACGCCGGGGACCAGCGCGGCCTCGGCGGCGTTGGCCGTGGGCACCACCGCCTCGACCGCGCCGGCCCGGGCGGCGGCCGCGACCATCGGCAGCACCCCGCGCACCGGCCGGACCTCGCCGTCCAGCCCCAGTTCGCCCAGCACGAGCACGCCGTCCAGGGCCGCCAGCGGCAGCGTGCCGGTGCCGCCGAGCACAGCCAGGGCCATGCTCAAATCGAAGCCGGAGCCTCGTTTCCGCAGGTCGGCCGGGTACAGGTTGATGATGATCCGGCGCATCGGCCAGGTCTCGCCGGAGTTGGTGATCGCGGCGCGGACCCGTTCGCGGGCCTCGTTCAGGGCCGAGTCGGGCAGCCCGGTGACGGTGACGCCAGGCAGGCCGTCGGCGAGCATCGCCTCGACCTCCACCAGCTCGCCGGTGACGCCGTCGAGCCCGGCGCAGAGCACCCGTGCGTAGCTCATCTCAGAACGCGCCGCGGATGTGGTCGACGACGGGCTCGGTGTCGCGCTGGGCGCGCACGCTGACCACGTCGAAGCGCACCTCCGACGGGCGGATGCCGCTGACGGCGAGCCACTGGGTGGCCAGGTGTCGCAGTTTGCGGACCTTCGCCCAGCCGACGGCCTCGGCGGGTGTGCCGTACACGGTGCCGCGTCTGGTCTTGACCTCGCAGAACACCAGTGCGTTCCCGTCGCGGGCGATGATGTCGATCTCGCCGCCCGCGCCGCGCCAGTTGCGGTCGAGCACCACCATGCCCGCCGCCACCAGGTGCGCGGCCGCCAGCCGTTCGCCCCAGGCCCCGAGTGCCTGCCTCACCTTCGTCATGCCGCAGACCCTGCGTCCGGGACGGCCCCCACCGCACGCCGTGCCGCGGCTCGCCTGTGGACACCGCCCCGCTTGGGGACGACCACCCGATCAAGCCCGCCATCTGCTAACGCGCCGCGCGCGCCCCTGCGCCGGTGGAGGGTGCAGTTTCGGGGAAAGTGCAGGAATCGCGGCCAAGATTCCTGCACTTTCCCCGAAACTGCACCAACGAACGTGGCGGGGGCGGGGGCGGGGGAGAGGGCAGGGTGGGCGGGAACTCTGCCTGACGGTGTGATTGATGTTTCACGGCCGTTGGCGCCGGCGCGAGTTCTCCTCTACGGTTTGCGCCCGTGGACGGACGTGACGATTTCGCCGACTGGAGTTCCTACCGAGAGCCGCGTGGCGGCCGGGACGACCGCGGGAGCCGCGACGAGCGGCGGGGCTCGGACCAGTACGGCTACGACTTCGACCTCGAGGGCGAGGCCCGCGTGCCCGCGCCCCGCTCGGGCGACGCGCGCTACGCCTCGCTGGCCGAACTGAGCGAGCGCGGCGCTGAACGCGGTACCGAGCGCGGCGCCGACCGGGCCCCGGAGCGGGGTGCCGAGCGCCCGCGCGGCCGGGACCGCGAGCGCGAGTGGGACCGGGGCGGGGACCGCTTCCCGGTGCCGGTGGACCCCGACTTCGCCCCGCGCGGGGCGCGCTCGGGCGAGCCGCTGCCCCCGCCGCCCGGGCCCATGCCGGCCGCGCCGATGGGTGCGCCGATGGGCGGCCCGATGCCGGGTTCGCCCATGGGCGGGCAGACCTACCCCGACCCGGAGCCGCTGCGCCAGCGCACGGAGACCGTGGACGCCGCCGCCGTGCGGCGTTCGGTGGCCGAGTCCGACGGCGTGTACCGCAGCAAGCGCCCCGCACTGGCCGTCGCGTTCGGCGTCTTCGCCGGTCTGGGCGGGCTGCTGATGCTGCGCTCGCTGCTCACCGGGCTGAGCCACGTCGAGCCGGGCCGGGCGCTCGCGCCGCTGCTGGCGCTGGTGGCGTTCCCGCTGCTGGGCCTCGGCCTGTACGCGCTGACCACCGGTGCGGCGACCGCGGTGCAGTTCCAGGGCCCCCGGGTCTGGCTGCGCACGCCGCTGGTCTACCTGGTCGTCGGCGCGGCCCTCATGCTGGCCGCCGCGTCGGCGGCATAGCCAGGGCGGTGTCCCGGGGGAGAGTGACCCGGGGCACCGCGTACACTGGATGAACGCGACCACCTAGGTGGTCGACTTCGCGCGCCCTCCCACCTGTCACAGGTTGGGCGTCGGCCTCCCTGGTCCCCGTGGTGGGTCCCATCCTGGCCGACGACCGGGCGCCAGGCGGCGGCCGCCGGCCGTCGGCACAACCAGGGAGCGCACGGGCCTTCGCCCGTGCCGAGAGACAGGCAGACACATGGCTGTTGTCAGCATGCGCCAGCTGCTCGAAAGCGGCGTTCACTTCGGGCACCAGACCCGTCGTTGGAACCCGAAGATGAAGCGCTTCATCTTCACCGAGCGCAACGGCATCTACATCATCGACCTGCGCCAGACCCTCGACTACATCGAGAAGGCGTACAGCTTCGTCCGCAACACCGTCGCCGAGGGCGGCAGCGTGCTGTTCGTCGGCACGAAGAAGCAGGCCCAGGAGGCTGTGGCCGAGCAGGCCGCGCGCGTGGGCATGCCGTACGTGAACCACCGCTGGCTGGGCGGCATGCTCACCAACTTCCAGACGGTCTACAAGCGGCTGCAGCGGATGAAGGAGCTGGAGTCGATCGACCTGACCGGCACCGCCGCGGGGTACACCAAGAAGGAGACCCTGCAGCTGTCGCGGGAGAAGACCAAGCTCACCAAGACCCTCGGTGGTCTGCGGGACATGCAGAAGCTGCCGTCCGCGGTCTGGATCGTGGACACCAAGAAGGAGCACATCGCCGTCGACGAGGCCCGCAAGCTGGGCATCCCGGTGATCGCGATCCTGGACACCAACTGCGACCCGGACGAGGTCGACTTCCCGATCCCGGGCAACGACGACGCGATCCGCTCGGCCGAGCTGCTGACCAAGGTCATCGCGACCGCGGTCGCCGACGGCCTGATCGCCCGCTCGGGCAAGGCGTCCCGTGGCGGCGACGTCAAGCCGGAGCCCGGCACCGTCGCGGCCGACGAGCCGCTGGCGGAGTGGGAGCAGGAGCTGCTGACCGGTGACAAGCCGGCCGAGGCCGCCCCCGCCGCCGAGGCTGCGCCCGCCGCCGCTGAGTGACCCGCTGTCACACGGTGCGGGTGAACAGCCCGCACCGTGTGGTACGACTTGCGAAGTCTTCTACCAAAGAGGGAACTGATGTCCACTATCTCCGCCGCAGACGTCAAGCGGCTCCGTGAGCTGACCGGCTCCGGCATGATGGACTGCAAGAAGGCGCTCGAGGAGGCCGAGGGCGACTTCGACAAGGCTGTGGAGATCCTCCGCGTCAAGGGCGCGAAGGATGTCGGCAAGCGTGCCGGCCGCTCCACCGCCAACGGTCTGGTCGCCCACTCGGGCAACGCGCTGCTCGAGCTCAACTGCGAGACCGACTTCGTGGCCAAGAACGACGCGTTCATCGCGCTGGCCGAGCAGCTGGTGGCGCACATCGCCGCCACCAAGCCGGCCGACCTGGACGCGCTCTTCGCGACCAAGATCGACAACCAGACGGTGGCCGACCTGATCCAGGACCAGTCCGCCAAGATCGGTGAGAAGCTGGCCGTCGGCCGCTTCGCCGTGCTCGATGGCGACATCGCCGTCTACCTGCACCGCAAGAGCGCCGACCTGCCCCCGCAGGTGGGCGTCGCGGTGGAGTTCAGCGGCAAGAACGACGAGGCTGCCGCCGACGACGCCCGCGCCGTCGCGATGCAGATCGCGGCCATGCGGCCCAAGTACGTCACCCGCGAGCAGGTGCCCGCGGAGGTCGTCGAGTCGGAGCGTCGCATCGCCGAGCAGACCGCGATCGAGGAGGGCAAGCCGGCGGCCGCCCTGCCCAAGATCATCGAGGGCCGGGTGAACTCGTTCTTCAAGGACTTCGTCCTGGTCGAGCAGGCGTCGGTCACCGACCAGAAGAAGACCGTCAAGCAGGTGCTGGCCGAGGCCGGTATCGAGGTCACCCGCTTCGAGCGGTTCGAGGTCGGCCAGGCCTGATCTCGCCGCGGCGGGCCTCGTGCCCGCCTGGGGTGATACGCACGAACACGGGGAGGTTGCTGGTGTCCGCCACGACCTCCCCGTGCCATATCGTCTGCCGGGAGAGGGCAGGCGGACCGCAGCAGAAGGGGCGCTGATGTCGGGTCACCAGTTCAACCGGGTGGTGCTGAAGCTTTCGGGCGAGGTCTTCGGCGGAGGCGAGGTCGGCGTCGATCCTGACGTCGTGGCCGGGATCGCCCGCCAGATCGCGGTGGTGGTCCGCCGCGGCATCCAGGTCGCCGTGGTCGTCGGCGGCGGCAACTTCTTCCGCGGCGCCGAACTGCAGCGGCGCGGCATGGACCGGGCCCGCGCCGACTACATGGGCATGCTGGGCACGGTCATGAACTGCCTGGCGCTGCAGGACTTCCTGGAGAAGGAAGGCATCGAGACCCGGGTCCAGACCGCCATCACCATGGCGCAGGTGGCCGAGCAGTACATCCCGCTGCGGGCGATCCGGCACCTGGAGAAGGGCCGCGTGGTCATCTTCGGCGCGGGCGCCGGCATGCCGTACTTCACCACCGACACGGTTTCGGCGCAGCGCGCGCTGGAGATCCGGTCCGACGTGGTGCTGCTGAGCAAGAACGGCGTGGACGGCGTGTACACCGCCGACCCGCGCACCAACCCCGACGCGGTGAAGCTCGACACGGTCACCTTCGGCGAGGTGCTGCGCCAGAACCTGCGGGTGGCCGACGCCGCCGCGTTCAGCCTGTGCCACGACAACGGCCTGCCGATGCTGGTCTTCGGTGCGGAGGGCGACGACACGATCGTGCGCGCGGTCGCCGGCGACAAGATCGGTACCCTGATCACGGCGGACTAGGGTCCGGCGGCCCCGCCCCCGGGGCCGACCTTCCGCGAGCCCTCAGGGCTCGGGCGGTACCCTATGGCCGCGCGGCGACGTGCCCGGTAACGGCGGGTTGCGCCGCTGGATGTACGTTACGCCGCCGGCAGGCGGATGATCGAAGACAGAGCACCGAGACGAGACGGAGAAGCCCGTGATCGACGACACGCTCCTCGAGGCCGAGGAGAAGATGGACCGGGCGGTCGAGCACGCGAAGGAGGAGTTCGCGGCGATCCGGACCGGCCGGGCCAACGCGGCGATGTTCTCCAAGATCGTGATCGACTACTACGGCACGCCCACGCCGCTGCCGCAGATGGCGTCGATCGGCGTGCCGGAGCCCCGCATGGTGATCATCAAGCCGTACGACACCTCGCAGATCGGCGCCATGGAGCGGGCGATCCGCGACTCCGACCTGGGTGTCAACCCGGGCAACGAGGGTACCCAGCTGCGCATCATGGTCCCGCCGATGACCGAGGAGCGCCGCCGCGACATGACCAAGATCGCGCGGGCCAAGGGCGAGGACGCCAAGGTCGCGGTGCGCAACGTGCGCCGCAAGGCCAAGGAGGAGCTCGACCGCATCGTCAAGGACGGTGAGGCCGGCGAGGACGACGGGCGCCGCGCGGAGAAGGAGCTCGACGATCTGACCGGCAAGTACGTCGCGCACATCGACGAGCTCATCAAGCACAAGGAAGCCGAGCTGCTCGAAGTCTGATGAGCCACTCCTACGACCCGGACCCTCGCCGGTCCGACGCCACCCGGGCGCGGCACCCCTACGATGCCGCGCCCGACGCGTATTCCGCGTCCTCCGACGGCTACGGCCCCGCCGACCGCGACCCTTCCGATCGCGGCTACGGCCGCGCCGAGGGTCGGGACCGCGGCTACGACGCCGAGGGCCGGGACTACCGCTCCGGTGACCGCGGCTACGACTCGCGGGATCGCGACCACGGATCCGACGACCGCGATCGCGCGCGTCCGGATCAGGGCTACCGGGCGGCGGACCGGGAGTACGGTCACGCCGATCGCGGCTACGAGACCGATCGCGGGTACGACACCGGCCGCGGTGACGAGTCCACCGGCCGGCGGTACCGCCGGGAGGAGCCCGTGGCGGCGCCCGCGCCGGCCGAGGAGGCCAAGCGCGACTACGGCCGGGCCGGGCGCAACGTGCCCGTCTCCATCGCCGTCGCCGTCGGCCTGCTCGTGGTCATCCTGGCCCCGCTGTTCTTCGCCAAGCCGCTCTTCCTGGTGATCCTGGTCGCCGCGGCGGGTCTGGGCGTCTGGGAGATGACCCGGGCCCTGGCCACGTCCGGGGCGAAGCCGCCGCTGATCCCGCTGCTCGCGGGCGGTACCGCGATGATTTGCCTGGCCTGGTTCTCCGGGGTCGAGGCGCTCAGCATCGGCCTGCTGGTCACGGTGCTGGCCACGATGGTCTGGCGGATGGGCGACGGCCCGGCGGGCTACCAGCGCGACATCGGCGCCGCGGCGCTGATCATCGTGTACGTCCCGTTCCTGCTCTCCTTCGCCGCCCCGCTGACCACCCCCGACGACGGCAAGTGGCGCATCCTGGCCACGCTGGCGGCGGTGGTGCTCTCCGACACCGGCGGGTTCGTGGCGGGCGTGCTGTTCGGCAAGCACCCGATGGCGCCGACGATCAGCCCGAAGAAGTCCTGGGAGGGCTTCGCGGGCTCCATCGTGGCCACCGCGGCGGGCAGCGCCGCGATCCTGTGGGCGCTGCTGGACCTGGCGCCCTGGTGGGGTGCGCTGTTCGGGGTGCTCGTCTCGATCGCGGCGGTCCTGGGCGACCTGGCCGAGTCGCTGCTGAAGCGGGACCTCGGCATCAAGGACATGAGCAACATCCTGCCGGGCCACGGCGGGATCATGGACCGGCTGGACTCGATCGTGTTCGCGGTGCCGACGGCGTACCTGTTGCTGTCCGTGCTCGTCCCGACGGCCTGAGCCGGAACAGACGGAAGCCCGACAGAGGTGAGGTCGGCCACAGGGAACGCCTGCTGAACGCCGTCAGCAGCACGGTTGGCACCCTCGGGGGCTGTCGGGCGGGTACGGACGTGGGACACTGGACCGGTCATGACGAGCCTGCCCTTGATCTCAGTTACCGATGGTGACGGCGCCAACCCGCGCCGTGCGTCCATGCCGCCGCGCCACCTGGCCGACCTCGACCTGTCCGAACGACGGACCGCCGTCGCCGAGCTGGGCGAGCAGCCGTTCCGCGCCGGCCAGCTGTCGACGCACTACTTCGGGCGGCTGGAGCGTGATCCGGCGAAGATGACCGACATCCCGGCCGCCGCGCGCGAGCGCCTGGCCGGGGACCTGATGCCCCGACTGCTCACTCCCGTCCGCGAGTTGACCTGCGACGACGGCGACACCCGCAAGGCGCTGTGGCGGCTGCACGACGGCTCGCTGGTCGAGAGCGTGCTGATGGGGTATGGCGACCGGGTGACCGTCTGCATCTCCAGCCAGGCCGGGTGCGGCATGGCCTGCCCGTTCTGCGCCACCGGGCAGGCGGGCCTGACCCGCAACCTGTCCACCGCCGAGATCGTGGACCAGGTCGTCTACCTGGCGGGCGTGGCCGCCTCGGGCGTGATGCACGGGACGCCGCGCCGCCTGAGCAACGTCGTCTTCATGGGCATGGGCGAGCCGCTGGCCAACTACAGCCGCGTCATCGCGGCGGTGCGCCGGCTCACCAGCCCCGCGCCGGAGGGCCTGGGCCTGTCCCAGCGCCACGTCACGGTGTCGACCGTGGGCCTGGTTCCCGCGATGCGCAAGCTGGCGGATGAGGATCTCTCCGTTACCCTTGCGCTCTCGCTGCACGCGCCTGATGATGACCTTCGCGATGAACTGGTGCCGGTGAACCAGCGCTGGAAGGTGGCCGAGGTGCTCGACGCGGCCTGGGCCTACGCCGACCGCACGGGCCGCCGGGTGAGCATCGAGTACGCCATGATCAGGGATGTGAACGATCAGCCGTGGCGGGCCGACCTGCTGGGTCGCCTGCTGTCGGGGCGGCTGGCACACGTCAATCTCATCCCGCTCAATCCGACACCGGGTAGCAAGTGGGACGCCAGTCCCAAGCCGGTGGAGCGGGAGTTCGTCCGGCGGTTGCGCGCCGCCGGAGTGCCGACTACGGTGCGTGACACCCGTGGTCGTGAGATCGACGGCGCATGTGGGCAGTTGGCTGCGAGCGAGGTTGAGGCATGAGCACGGAGCACGGTATGAGTGAGGTCCCGGGCATGAGCGAGCGTAGCGAGCGAATCATGAGCGCAGAGTCGACGGTGCCTCATGCCGGTTCCACGCGAAGCGGGGAATCGGCATGAGCTCTCATGGTCAGCGGTTCCGCCGTCGCGCGGTGCGCCGCGGATACAAGGTCGACGAGGTCGACGTCTTCCTGGACCGGGTCGAGGCGACGCTCAACGGCGCCTCGAACGGTGCGGACGTGCGCTCGCACGAGGTGCGCGACGTCGTCTTCCGGGTCCGCTTCGGCGGTTACGACGAGTGGCAGGTCGACCTGCACCTGGACCGCGTCGAGCGGCAGCTCGCCGAGATCGAGGAGCGCGCGTCGGGCCCCGGCCGGGGTGCCGAGCTGCGCGCGGCGATGAGCCCGACCCCGCCGCCGGTGGCGGCCCCGCAGGGCCCGCCGCCGCCGATGAACGCGCCGCCGCCGCTGCCGACCCGCACGCCCAACGCCAACTCGCCGGCGGGCGTGGGCGCGGGTGGCGGGATGCCGCGCTACGACCAGCGCTTCGACGAGCCGGTGCCGCAGCCCCAGCCGCAGTTCGCGGGGCCGCCCCCCGGCCCGCAGAACGGCGCGTTCGACGGCTTCAACGGCGGCCACGGCCGGGCCGACATGACCAGCGAGATCCGGATGGAGCGGCCGCAGCCGCCCCGGATGCCGGAGCCGCCCCGCAACGAGCCCCCGCGCGTCGACCCGTACGGGCCGAGTGCCGGGTTCAGCTCGCAGACCGGGCAGCAGCCCGTCTACGGCGGCGGCCTGCCGCAGCGCGGCGGGTTCGACAGCGAGTCGACCGGCACCTTCGGCGCCCCGCGCGGCGGCTACGACAACGACGCCACCGGCACGTTCAGCGCGCCGCGCGGCGGGTTCGACAACGACGCCACGGGCACGTTCAGCGCCCCGCGCGGCGGCTACGACAGCGAGGCGACCGGCACGTTCGGGGCGGTGCCCCCGGCGCCGGCGGTCTCGTCGTACGGCGGCGGCGGGTTCACCACGCCTCCGCCTCCGCCTCCGCCCGCCCCGGCGGGCCCGGCCTACACCGGTGAGCTGCAGCGGGTGGACCAGCTCCGGCGGACGTTCCAGCTGCGCCGCTTCGGCAGCGGCTACGACCCGCAGCAGGTGGACCGGCTGTTCGAGGGGCTGCTCGGCTCGCTGTCCGGCCGCTCCGGCGGCCCGGTCAACGAGGGCGAGCTGGACCCGTCGCGGCTGGCCCTGGTGCCCGGCGGCTACTACGAGGCCGAGGTCGAGCAGGCGCTGCGCGAGGTGCGCGAGATCGTCGTCGGCCGCCGCTGACCCGGAAGACACGACGGCCCCGGTTCGCTGACCAGGTCAGCGGCCGGGGCCGTTCTTCGCGTCAGCTCACTCGTCGCGCAGGCCGTTGCGGCGCAGCACCGCGTCGATGATCATGATGGCGGCGAGGATGCCGGCGACGAGGATCAGCCAGATGTTCTCCACGTTGCCCCGGTGGTTACCGGCGAGCATCAGCAGCAGCATCACGATCACGACCACGCCCGCGATCCGGGCGGCCTTGACCGGGGTCTTCGCGTGCTGGTCAGGTGAGGTTACCGGCTCTTGTGCGGCCACGGTCTGCTTCCTTGTCTCTCGGTCCGCGTCCTCGCCGTGCGCGTGCCACGGCGGCGACAAGCACAGTCTGGCATGACGGGGTGCTGGGCGGTCGCGTCGGGGCGGATCCGGCTCGGGTAGCGTCTAAGGCTGCACGACCAGCGGGTGAGAGGGGAACGAGCAGTGCGGATCACCGGTACGGGCCACGCCAGCATGCGCATCGACACGGCGGCGGGCTCCATCCTGTGCGACCCGTGGGTGAACCCGGCGTACTTCGCCTCGTGGTTCCCGTTCCCGGACAACTCCCGGCTGGACTGGGACACCCTCGGCGACGTCGACTACCTCTACGTCTCCCACCTGCACCGCGACCACTTCGACGCCGCGCACCTCAAGCGCTTCGTGTCGAAGAAGGCGACCGTGCTGCTGCCGGAGTACCCGACGTCGCAGCTGGAGGACGAGCTGCGCGCGCTCGGCTTCACGAAGTTCTTCAAGACCGTCTCGGATGAGGTGCACGAGCTTGACGGCGGCCTGAAGGTCATGATCCAGGCGCTGATCTCGCCGACCGACGGCCCGATCGGCGACTCGTCGCTGTGGGTGGAGCACGACGGCGTGCGGGTGCTGAACCAGAACGACGCCCGCCCCACCGACCTGGTCCGCTTCACCGAGCTCGGCCACGTGCACGCGCACATGCTGCAGTTCTCCGGCGCCATCTGGTATCCGATGGTCTACGAGCTGCCCCAGGCCGCCAAGACCGCCTTCGGCAAGCAGAAGCGCGAGCGGCAGTACGACCGCACCTGGCGCTACATCGACGACCTGAAGGCCGACTTCGTCTTCCCGATCGCGGGCCCGCCCTGCTTCCTCGACGACGAGCTGTGGCAGTTCAACGACATCCACGGCGACGAGGGCAACATCTTCCCCGACCAGTGGGACTTCGTCGCCGAGTACGCCAAGGTCGGCGGGGTCAACGGCGTGGTGCTGCTGCCCGGGTCGGTCTCCGAGATCACCGCGGGCGGCTGTGAGACGTCGCACCCGGTGCCGGACCTGGGCGAGTTCTTCGCGGCCAAGGAGGAGCACCTCAAGGCGTACCGGGAGCGGCAGCGCGTGGTGATCGAGCGGGAGAAGGCGTCCTGGTCGCACCCGGAGATCGACGTGCTGGCCGGGATGCGGGCGCGCATCGAGCCGCTGCTGGAGGAGTCGGTGCGGTTGGCGCAGGGCGTGGGCGGGCCGGTGCGGTTCGACCTGACCGGGCCGGTCCAGGGCCAGGACGTGCCCGAGGTGGTCGAGTCCATCATGATCGACTTCCCGAACAAGGTGGTCCGGCGGCCGGAGCTGGTCGACGGGGCGCCGGAGAAGGTGCGCTACCGGTTCCGTACCGAGCGGCGGCTGGTGGAGCACCTGCTGCACATCGACGAGGGCGACTGGGTCAACTCGCTGTTCCTGTCCTGCCGGTTCTCGGCCGCGCGGATCGGGCAGTACAACGAGTTCGTGTACGCGTTCTTCAAGTGCCTGTCCGAGGAGCGCCTGCAGTACGCCGAGGGCTGGTACGAGTCGCAGCGGCCCGACGCGGAGGACATCACCGTCGGTGACTGGTCCTTCCAGCGGCGGTGCCCGCACCTCAAGGCCGACCTCACCCGCTTCGGCATCGTCGAGGGCGACCAGCTCACCTGCCAGCTGCACGGCTGGAAGTGGGACCTCAAGAGCGGCCGCTGCCTCACCAGCGTGGGCCACGAGATCCGCTCCGAGCCCGCCGGCCAGTCCGCCGCCTAGCAGGCCGCCGCCTGATCCGCCGCCCGCCGCTGCGGCTTTCGGTCCGGGCTGCGGGTGGTGTGGGAATGATCGCTGTTGTGGGTCGGATTGTGGTCTCGAACCACAGCAAACGACACTGAACGCCGATCTTCGAAAGGAGATCGGCGTTTCTGGGTCGGAACGTGGGGTTCGGGGACCTGGCGGGGGTGTGCCGCCGGATTCGAACTGGGCTGGGCGTCGGCGCGGCGGCGCAGGTCAAGGCTGGTTTGAGGATTCACTGAGGGCCGAGGCGGGGCGGCTCTACCTTTTCGGGTGAATCCGGGTGCATCGAAACACTCATGTCTTCCTATATTTATGGGCGTTGTATACGTTCCTCCTCACACCAGTAGCCGGTCGGGGCGGTGGTCGTCAGCCACCCGGCCGACCGGTCCGGCAGGGGAGGAACCGATGAGTCGTACCAGGATGCTCGTGCTGGCCGCCGCGCTCGCCGTCACCGGCGTCACGGCCGTGCCCGCCGCGGCCGCCGCCGCGCCACCGGAGGCGCCGCTGCTCGCCGTCGGCGGCGAGGCCGTACCCGGCAGCTACATCGTCGTCTTCAAGGACGGCAGTAAGGCGGACGCCGCCGCGCTGGCCGAGCGCCACGGCGCCGCGGTGCGCCGCAGCTTCGCGGCCGGGCTGCGGGGCTTCTCGATCCAGGGCAGCGAGCGGGCCGCCCGGCGCATCGCCGCGGAGCCGAGCGTGGCGTACGTCCAGCCGAACCTCATCCACCGGATCTCGGCCACCCAGTCGCCCGCCACCTGGGGCATCGACCGCATCGACCAGCGGAACCTGCCGCTGAGCAACTCCTACGCCTACAACACCACGGCCTCGTCGGTACGGGCGTACATCATCGACACCGGCATCCGGTTCTCACACGGCGAGTTCGGCGGCCGGGCCGTCTCCGGCTTCGACGCCGTCGACGGCGGCAGCGCCGACGACGCCAACGGGCACGGCACCCACGTCGCGGGCACCGTCGGCGGCGCCACCTACGTCGTGGCCAAGGAGGTGACCCTGGTCGGGGTACGGGTGCTCGACGCCGAGGGCAGCGGCACCACCGAGCAGGTCGTCGCCGGGATCGACTGGGTCACCGCCGACCACGACCCGGGCGAGCCCGCGGTCGCGAACATGAGCCTCGGCGGCAGCGCCGACACGGTGCTGGACAACGCGGTCAAGGCGTCGATCGCCGACGGGGTCACGTACGCCATCGCGGCGGGCAACGGCATCCTGGGCATCTTCGCGGCCAACGCGTGCAACTACTCGCCCGCCCGGGTGCCCGAGGCGATCACGGTGTCGGCGACGCAGGGCAACGACGCCAAGCCGAGCTGGGCCAACCGGGGCACCTGCGTCGACATCTTCGCGCCGGGCGTGGACATCACGTCGTCGTGGTTCGGCGGCGACACGGCCACCAACACGATCAGCGGTACGTCGATGGCCACCCCGCACGTCACCGGCGCCGCAGCCCTGTACCTGCAGAGCAACCCGACCGCCACGCCGGCCCAGGTGCAGCAGGCGCTGATCGCCAACGCGACCACGGGTGTGGTCGGCTCCCCGGGCAGCGGCTCCCCGAACCGCCTCCTCTACACCGCCAACTTCTGACCATCCTGCGGCGGTGCTCGTCACGCCCGTGTTGCCATTGACGCTGGCCTATCTAGAGCACGAATCTCCGAAAAGTGTCCTCTGGATAGGCCAACGTCAATGCTGGGGCGAGGGTCGGCGGGCTGCCCCGGGGCGGGTCAGAGCTTGATGCGGTCGTTCTTCGGGTCGTACAGGGGGCGGAGGCTGGCGGTCGCGGGCCACAGGCGGTCGGCCACCTCGACCGTCCACGTCCCCGAGTCGATCCACGCCTGGTCCAGCGGCTGCCCCGCCTCGATCATCGCGAGTCCGACCGCCCCGCCGAGCGTGTGCCCGTACGACGCCGCGCGGATGTAACCCACCTCCACGCCGTCACGACGCACCACCTCGGCGTGGTACAGCAGCGGCTCCGGGTCGGTGACCAGGATCTGGAGCAGGCGCCGGGTCAGCGGCCCCGCGGCCTTCCTCGCCAGCACCGCCTCGCGCCCGATGAACCCGCCCGGCTTGTCCAGCGCGACCGCGAACCCCAGCCCCGCCTCCAGCACCGAGTCGGTGTTGTCGATGTCGTGGCCGTAGTCGCGGTACCCCTTCTCCATCCGCAGGCTGGACAGCGCCTTGAGCCCGGCGTGCCGCAGCCCGAGCGGGGCACCGGCGGCGGTCAGCCGGTCATACACGTACACGGCCTGCTCGGCCGGGATGTAGAGCTCGTAGCCGAGCTCGCCCAGGTAGGTGATGCGGATGCACAGGGCGCGGGCGAAGCCGAGGTCGATCTCGCGGGCGTGCCGGAACGGGAACGCCTCGTTGCCCATGTCCGCCGTGGTCACGGCCGCGAGCAGCTCGCGCGAGCGGGGCCCCTGGATGTTGATTTGGGCGTACGCCCCGGTCACGTCGGTCGCGAACGCGTGCGCCCCGGTCTCGGCGAAGTGCCGGCGCATCCGCGTCTCGACGTGCCGGTGCGCGGTGTCGGAGGCGACCACCCAGAACTTCTCGTCGTCGAGCTTGGTGACGGTGAGGTCCGCCTCCAGCAGCCCGCCGGAGTTCAGCCACTGGGTGTACGTGATCGTGCCGGGCTCCCCGTCCACCCGGTTGGCCGACAGCCGCTCCAGCGCCGCCCCGGCGTCGCGCCCCTGCACCAGGAACTTCGCCATGAACGACATGTCCATCAGGATCACGTTCTCGCGGGCGGCGCGGTGCTCCTCGGCCCAGGTCGCGAACCAGTTCTGCCGCCCCCAGGACAGCTTCTCGATCCTCGGCTGCATGCCGGCGGTGGCGTACCAGTCGGGGCTCTCCCAGCCGCTGACGTCCTTGAAGTAGGCGCGCTGGCCGGCCAGCCGGGCGTGGATCGGCGACAGCTTCGCCCCGCGCGCGGTCTGCATGGCCCGGCCGGGGTAGTGCGGCTCGTAGACCAGGCCCAGCGACTCGACGGTGCGGGTGGCCCGGTACTCCGGATTGCTCTGGTACGCGTGCAGCCGGTCGATGTTCATGCCGGTCACGTCGATGTCGGGGCGGCCGTTGAGGATCCAGTGCGCCAGCGCGCGGCCGATGCCGCCGCCGGTGAGGATGCCGATCGAGTTCAGCCCGGCGGCGACGAAGTAGTTCTTCAGCTCGGGCGCCTCGCCGAACACGGGGGCGAGGTCCGGGGTGAAGCTCTCCGGGCCGCAGAAGAACTTGCGTACGCCGACCTCCGCCGAGATCGGGATGCGGGCCATCGCCTTCTCCAGGTACGGCGCCATCCGGTCCCAGTCCGGGGGCAGCTCGCCGAAGGAGAACGAGTCGGGCACGCCCTCGACCTTCCAGGGCGCGCACAGCGTCTCGAACAGGCCGATCATCAGCCCGGCGCCCTCCTCGCGGAAGTAGCCGTACGACGAGGGGTCCTCCAGCACCGGCAGGTCGCCGTGCATGCCGTCGATCGGTTCGGTGATCAGGTAGTAGTGCTCGGCGGCCTGGAGCGGGATGCTGACCCCGGCCTTCTCGCCGAGCTGCCGGGCCCACATGCCCGCGCAGTTGACCACGAACTCGGCCTCGATGTCCCCGTACGGCGTGCGCACGCCGGTGACGGCGCCCCCCTTGGTGGTGAACCCGGTGGCGCTGACCCCCTCGATGATCCGTACGCCCTGCTGGCGGGCGCCCTTGGCCAGCGACATGGTGACGTCGACCGGGTTGGCCCGCCCGTCCTCGGCCACGTAGAACCCGGCCAGCACGTCGTCGGTCTTCGCGAGCGGGAACAGGCCCTTCACCTCGCCGGGCGAGATCTCCCGCACGTCCACGCCGCAGTGCCGGTTGAACGCGGACACGCGCCGGTACTCCTCCAGCCGGTCGCGGTCGGTGGCGACCTGCACGAAACCGCACTGCTTGAGGCCGGTGGCCAGGCCGGTCTCGGCCTCCAGCCGGCTGTACAGGTCGCGGGTGTACTTGCGCATCTCGGTCGACGTCTCCGACAGCGAGCCGAAGGTGACCATGAGCCCGGCCGCGTGCCAGGTGGTGCCGGAGGTCAGCCGGTCGCGTTCGAGCAGCACGACGTCCTTGCAGCCCATGTGCGCCAGGTGGTACGCGACCGAGGTGCCGATGACCCCGCCGCCCACGACCACCACGCGGGCGCGGTCGGGCAGGTTCGGGGCGAGTGTGTTGCTCGTCATAGCGGGCGAGCCTACCTTCCTGAGCCGTCAATCAGTTAACGGGCCACGGACGGGGGTTTGACCTGCGCCGAGAAGAACGCGATCTCCGCTTCGAATAGCGGCTCGGTGTCCACTCCGGTCCAGCTGAGCTGATCGAACAGCTCGGCCGCGAGCACGCCGTACAGGCGGGTCCAGGAGGTCAGGAAGACCGCGGCCACCTCGACCGGGAGGTCGGGCAGGTTGGGCAGGGCCCGGTCCAGGTGGGCGAGGTCGACGTGGCCCAGGGCCGGCAGGCGGCCGTCGCGCCACAGCTCCGTCATCGGCTCGATGAAGATCACGCCGAACCGGGCGCCCGCGTGCTCCAGGTCGACGCACAGCTCGTGGAACTGCTCGACGCCGGGCAGCGGCGGCCCGAAGATCAGGGTCGCCTCGGCGCGGTGGTCCAGCGCCCACCGGCGCAGCTCGCGGGCCATGGCGACCAGGCGCGGGACCGCGTCGGCGCCGGGGCCGAGCGCGTCGCGGGCGGCCTCGCAGGCCTGGCGCAGCTCGCCGTAGAGGTCGGTGCACAGGTCGATGACCAGGGCGTCCAGGGCGGGGAAGTAGCGGTAGAGCGCGGCTGCGGTCATGCCCATGTCGCGGGCGATGGCCCGCAGCGAGATGCTCGCCGGACCGGCCGCGACCAGCTGGGCCCGCGCCAGCTCCTTGATCTCGGTGACGGTGCGTTCGCGTAGGCGCTCGCGGCGGTGTGAGGTGTCCGACATGAAGCTCCCTTGACTGCCGTGAACATCGTCCGCGAAAGTAAACACCGTTCACTCAGCTGAGTGGCGTAAACAGCATAGCGAACTAATGGAGGAACCGATGTTCGCGTGGTGGGGGCGCGCCGTCGTACGGCTGCGCTGGTGGGTGCTGATCGCGGCGGCGGCCGTGGTGGTCATCGGCGGGACCTGGGGCGGGGCCGTGTTCAACGACCTGACCAGCGGCGGCTTCGACGACCCGGGCAGCCCGTCCAGCAAGGCCCAGGCGCAGATCACAGCCTCGCTCGGGCGGCAGAACATCGACGTTCTCGCGCTGTACAGCTCCGACCGCCTCGCCGTCGACGACCCCGCGTTCCAGCAGGCTGTCGGCGCCGTCGCCACCGGCCTGTCCGGCCGGACCGAGGTCACCAGCGTCGCCACCGGCTACGCCCAGGGCGCCCCGCCGGTGTTCTTCTCCGCCGACCGGCACGCCACGTACGTCGCGATCCAGCTGCGCGACGGCGACGAGAACCACAAGCTCGCCGACCTGGCGGCGATCGAGACGGCGCTGCGGGCCGGGGGCGGGCTCAAGACCGAGGTCGGCGGGCTGATCCCGTTCCTCGACGACGCCAACGACCAGATCAGCGAGGACATCACGATGGCCGAGCTGATCAGCATGCCGATCCTGCTGGTGCTGCTCGTCTTCATCTTCCGGGGCCTGGTCGCCGCCGCGACGCCGCTGTTCGTCGGCATCCTCGCGGTGCTCGGCGCCTTCACCGCGGTACGGCTGATCGCGCAGGTCACCGAGGTGTCCGTGTTCGCCGTCAACATCATCACGATGCTGGGGCTGGGCATGGCGATCGACTACGCCCTGTTCGTGGTGAACCGCTTCCGGGAGGAGCTGGCGGCGGGGCGTACCCCCGCCGAGGCCGTGGCCGCGACGCTGACCACCGCCGGGCGTACCGTCGCGGTCTCCGGACTCACCGTCGCGCTCGCGCTGGCCAGCCTGCTGATCTTCCCGATGGCCTTCCTCAAGTCCATGGCCTGGGGCGGCATGGCGGCCGTGCTGGTGGCGATGCTCGCCGCCCTCACCGCGCTGCCCGCCCTGCTCGCGGTGCTCGGCCCGAAGATCAACGCCCTGCGCGTACCGCTGCCGCGACTGTTCCGCGCCCGGCCGCGGGCCGAGGGCGGCTGGGCCCGGATCGCCCGCAGCGTCATGGGCCGCCCGGTGCTGTACGCGCTCGGCGTCGCCGCGATCCTGCTGCTCACCGCCACCCCGTTCCTGCGCGCCCAGTTCGGCGGGTTCGACGAGCGGGTGCTGCCCGAGGGCACCGAGTCGCGCACCGTCACCGCCCGGCTCGCCGACGAGTTCCCCGGTGGCAGCGCCGCCCCGATCAGCGTGCTGGTCACCGGCCCCGGCGCCGACGGCCTCGCGGCAGTGATCAAGACGCTGCCCGACGTCACCGACGCCCGGATCACCGCCCAGCGCGGCGACAGCACCCTGATCTCGGTCGCCTACCCCGGTGAGGCCGCCTCGCCGCACGCCCGCGACGTGGTCCGGGCCATCCGCGACCTGCCCGCCCCGGCCGGCGCCACGGTCATGGTCGGCGGGCGGCCCGCGGCCGACCTCGACCAGCTCGACACCATCGGGCAGCGGCTGCCGTGGATGCTCGGCATGGTCGCGCTCAGCACGTTCCTGCTGCTGTTCCTGGCCTTCGGATCGGTGGTGCTGCCGCTGAAGGCGATCGTGATGAACGCGATCTCGATCGGGGCGTCGTTCGGCGTGGTCGTGTGGATCTTCCAGGACGGTCACCTGTCCGAGTGGCTCGGCTTCACCGTCACCGGGTTCCTGGAGCCCGGCAACATGGTGCTGATGCTCGCGGTGCTGTTCGGGCTGGCCACCGACTACGAGGTGTTCCTGCTGTCGCGGGTGCGCGAGGAGTGGGACGCCACCGGGGACAACACGCAGGCGGTGGCGTCGGGGCTGCAGCGTACCGGCGGGATCATCACGGCCGCGGCACTGCTGCTGATGGTGGTGCTCGGCGGGTTCGCCACCGGGGGTACGACCACGATCAAGGTGCTCGGGGTGGGCATGGTGGTGGCCGTAGCCATCGACGCGGCCCTGGTACGGGCGGTGCTGGTGCCCGCGACGATGCGCCTGCTGGGCCGCTGGAACTGGTGGGCCCCGGGCCGCCTGAACCTCGTCTACCGCCGCTACGGCCTCAAGGAGGCCTGACCGCCGCGCCGCGGGGCGCGGGGCGTGCGTGCAGTTTCGGGGAAAGTGCAGGAATCCGCCCCAAGATTCCTGCACTTTCCCCGAAACTGCACCAGCGGCTGGGTCGCCCATCACCCCAGGCGGAGGCGGACCAGGTGGTACGCCAGGCCGCACGCCATGTTCGTGCGGCGGCTGGACGGCCACATGGCGGCATACTCGCGCAGCTCATCGGCGTCGGCCAGGCGGCGGGCACGCCGAATGCCCAGTTCCCGTGAGCGTTGGGCGAGGGTCTCGACCGGCTTCACCCCGCCGAGTCGGGCGACGCCCTGCATCGCCCACTGGGCGATCTGCTGCGCCGAGATGTCGTGCACCCGTAGTCCGCTGTCGGGCATGGGGGAGTGGCAGAGCGCGACGGCGAGTTCGCCGTACGGCAGTGCGGACACGTCGGCAAGCACTCGTTCGGTCATGGTGATGCTCCACTTCGAACAGTGATGAGAGTCGTTGCCGACCTTAATGCCTTACTACTTAAGTCATCAAGGTGGTCCGCGCGGTAGAGTGCGCGCATGCGACCTGAGGGCGGGTGGACCGCCGACTCGATCTCGTACGTACACCCGCAGCCGGATGGGGCACCCGACGCCTGGACGGCCGAGGCGCGGCAGCTCGGCAGGACGGGATCGCAGCAGTTGTTGCGGGTCGGCGAGGTCGACAGCCCACCGGCGGTGGAGCCGCTGCTCGGGGCGAGATCGGTGTTGCGTCGGCGGCTCATCCTGCTGGACGGTGCGCCGGTGGAGATCGCGGATTCGTATTACCCGTGCGAACTCGCCGTCGGAACGGCGCTCGCGGAGCCGTTGAAGATCCGTGGTGGTGCCCCGACGCTGCTCGCCAGCCTGGGTTGTGCGCCGGCCGAGCTCGTCGAGGAGCTCACCGTCCGTCCCGCGGGGGCTGCCGAGGCACACCTGCTCGGCGTCGGCGCTGGTTCGGCGGTGGTGGAGTTGGTGCGGGCGACCCGGGATGCGGGCGGGCGGCCGTACGAGGTGGCAGTCATGGTCATGCGGCCGGAGGGCCGCGTGTTCCGCTATCGGATGGCGATGGGAGCCGAGAGTGCGTGACGCCGACGGCCGTCCCCGGCATCAGCAGATCGCGGCGGTGCTGCGCGCACTGATCATGTCGGGCGACCTCGCGCCCGGCGCGCGGTTGGAGTCGACGCAGCAGCTCATCGAGCGGTTCGGGGTGACCGGCCAGACGGTCCAGCGAGCGCTGGCCGTACTCAAGGGCGAGGGCTTCATCGTGGGCCGGACAGGGCTCGGCGTGTACGTGCGGGACTTGTCGCCGCTGGTCGTCGAACCAGCCGCGTACATGCCGCCCGCCGAGCCGGGCCAGGCCGCACGCTGGCCGAGCGAGGCGGCACGCCGGTCGGGGCGCGGCCGGTCGCGGCTGCTGGAGGTGGCGGAGGTGGCGCCACCGACGGCGGTGGGGGCGGCGCTCGGGTTGTCCGCCGGTGAGCCGGTGCTGCTGCGCAAGCAGGTGCTGGACCTCGACGACGTGCCGGTGGAGTTCGCGTCGCTGTACTTCCCGCTGGATCTCGCGCACGGCACCGCGCTGCGGGAACGGAAGCTCATCAAGGGCGGCATCCCGCGTCTGCTCGCGGAGCTGGGGTTCGCGCCGGTGGAGTGGACCGACCAGGTCTCGGCGCGGCTGGCGACACCGGAGGAGATGGTCCTGCTGGATCTGCCTGACGACGTACCGGTGCTGCGTACGGCCCGGACCGTCTACGCGGCGGGCCGTCGGCCGATCGAGGCGAGCGTCCTGATCAAGGGCGGCCACCGGTACGAGCTGGCATACCGTCAGCAGGTCGCATAGGCAACCGGTCGACGACCGGAACCGTCGCGTTCATCGGACCACGGGTTGGTCGATGGCTGGGGCTTCTAGCGTGCTCGCAGCCCTTAGTCCATCGACTCCCATGGACGTATCACCGTGGAACGCAAATCCTCAGCGGCACCTCGAACAACTGCGCTGGCGGGACGACCCCGTGGGGCACCTGGCTGTCGGCAGGAGGCGGGTGCGCATTGGCAGGATGCGGCGGCGCCGCGATACTGCCCGGATGCGGTACGAGGACGTGAGCGGTCGCGGCGGGGTCATCCGCGAGACCGGGCGGCTGGTCATCCGGGAGTGGGCGGACACGGCCGCCGACGTCGACCGGACCTTCGACATCTACCGGCGCGACGAGGTCACCCGCTGGCTGGGCATGCCGGTGCCGCTGACCACCCGCGAGCAGGCGCGGGCCGCGGTCCTGCGGCGCATCGAGGGGTACGCGGCACAGCCCGGCTACGGCCTCTGGGCGGTGCAGGTGCGCGACACCGGGCTGGTCGCCGGGTCTGTCGCGCTCAAACCGCTGCCCGAGCCCGACGACGGCGTCCCCGGCGCCGGAGAGGTCGAGATCGCCTGGCACCTCCACCCCGACTCGTGGGGACACGGCTACGCCACCGAGGCGGCAAGGGTCCTACTCGAGTACGCCTTCGCGCAGCTCGCCCTACCCGAGGTGCACGCGATCGCCAAGCCCGACAACGCCCCGTCGCTGGCCGTGATGCGCCGCCTCGGCATGACCCGCCTCGGCCGCACCTCCCGCTGGTACGCCATGCCCGCCGAGCACTACGTCGCCCACCCCTGACCCCCGCCGCGCCCCCGGGCGCCGCGCGCCGCCATGATCGGCTGCAGTTTCGGGGAAACTGCACGAACCCGGCCCAAGATTCCCGCACTTTCCCCGAAACTGCAGCCCCCCACCCGGTCGACCCGGCGGTGCTGCTCGACGAGTAGCCCGGGAGGGCGGCCGGTGCGCGGTTCGGCGAGAATGGGCTGATGAACCCCCGCGAGATTGTGCTGCTCGGCTCGACCGGGTCGATCGGCACGCAGGCGATCGACATCGTGCGCCGCAACCCGGACCGGTTCCGCGTGGTCGCCCTGGGCGCCGGCGGCGGCAACGTGGAGCTGCTCGCCGCGCAGGCGCTGGAGCTGGGCGTCGAGGCGGTCGGCGTGGCCAAGGCGACCGCGGCGCAGGACCTGCAGCTGGCGTTCTACGCCGAGGCGCAGCGGCGCGGCTGGTCGTCCGGGGACTTCAAACTGCCGAAGATTCTGGCCGGGCCGCAGGCGATGACCGAACTCGCCCAGTGGCCCGCCGATCTGGTGCTCAACGGCGTGGTCGGCTCGCTCGGTCTGGCGCCGACGCTGGCCGCGCTGAAGGCGGGTCGGCTGCTCGCCCTGGCGAACAAGGAGTCGCTGGTCGCGGGTGGTCCGCTGGTGCGGGCGGCGGCCGCGCCGGGGCAGATCATCCCGGTGGACAGCGAGCACTCGGCGCTGGCGCAGTGCCTGCGCGGCGGCTCGCGTGCCGAGGTGCGGCGGCTGATCCTGACCGCGTCCGGGGGCGCGTTCCGGGGGCGGCGGCGCGAGGAGCTGACCGGGGTCACGGTCGAGGAGGCGCTCAAGCACCCGACCTGGGACATGGGCCCGGTGGTGACGATCAACTCGGCGACGCTGGTGAACAAGGGCCTCGAGGTGATCGAGGCGCACGAGCTGTTCGGGATCTCGTACGACGACATCGAGGTGATGGTGCACCCGCAGTCGGTGCTGCACTCGCTCGTCGAGTTCACCGACGGGTCGACGCTGGCGCAGGCGAGCCCCCCGGACATGCGGCTGCCGATCGCGCTGGGGCTCGGCTGGCCGGACCGGGTGCCGTACGCGGCCGCGCCGGTCGACTGGACGCTGGCCCACAACTGGGAGCTGCGGCCGCTGGACACCGAGGCGTTCCCGGCGGTGGAACTGGCCAAGGCGGCGGGCCGGGCCGGGCGGTGCCGGCCGGCCATCTACAACGCGGCCAACGAGGAGTGTGTGGCGGCTTTCACAGCGGGGCGGCTGCCGTTCCTGGCGATCGTGGACACCGTGGCGGAGATCCTCTCCGGTGCGCCGGACTTCGACGAACCGGGTACGGTCGATGATGTGCTCGGCGCCGAGCACTGGGCGCGCACCCGGGCTCATGAACTGATCAAGGAGAAAGGTGCCTGATGGCGTACATCATCGGGTTGATCCTGTTCGCGCTGGCGATCCTGATCTCGGTCAGCCTGCACGAAGCCGGGCACATGAGCACCGCGAAAGCGTTCGGCATGAAGGTCACCCGCTACTTCGTCGGCTTCGGGCCGACGCTGTGGTCCTTCAAGCGAGGCGAGACCGAGTACGGCGTCAAGGGCATCCCCCTGGGCGGCTTCGTGAAGATCACGGGCATGACCCCGCAGGACGAGGACGCCGACGACGAGCGCGCCATGTGGCGGTACCCGGTGTGGAAGCGGACGATCGTGATGTCGGCCGGTTCCGCGGTGCACTTCATCCTCGCCGCGGTCGCGCTGTTCCTGGTGGCGATCTCCTTCGGCCTGCCCAACCCGGCGCTGCCGCGCGGCCAGGAGTTCACGGCCCAGCCGGCCGTGCTCGACGTGCAGCCGTGTGTCGTGCCGACGCTGCCCCTGCGCGACTGCGCCGCCGGTGACCCGCAGAGCCCCGCGATCGCGGCAGGCCTGCGCAACGGAGACCGCCTCACGGCGGTCAACGGCGCTGCGGTGAGCACGTGGGGCGAGGCGATCGACAAGATCCGGCCGCTCGAGGCGGGCAAGCCGACGACGCTGACAGTGCTGCGTGACGGCGTCCAGCAGCAGGTGACGATCACCCCGGCCGCCGTCGAACGGCAGCTGACCGACGGCAGCACCAAGAAGGTGTCGGCGATCGGCGTGGGTCTGAACCCGCAGATCCCGTTCATGGTCAAGTACTCGGCCGGTGAGGCGTTCGGCGCCTCGGCGGACTACGCCGGGGTGCTGGCCAGGGGCACCTTCGAGGCGATGAAGCAGTTCCCGCAGCGGATCCCGAACCTGTTCTCGGCCATCGCGGGCGAGGAGCGCGACCCGAACACCCCGATCAGCGTCGTCGGCGCGAGCCGCCTGGGCGGCGAGGCGGTCGAGAACGGCCTCTGGAACATGTTCTGGATGCTGTTCATCACGCTGAACCTGTTCGTCGGCGTGTTCAACCTGCTGCCGCTGCTTCCCCTTGACGGGGGACATATCGCGATCGCCTGGTTCGAGAGAATCAGGTCATGGGTCTACGCTCGGTTGCGCAAGCCCGACCCGGGCCGGGTCGACTACTTCAAGCTCATGCCGCTGACCTATACCGTCATCCTGGTCTTCGGCGCGTTCACGTTGCTGACCGTGACCGCGGACATCGTCAACCCCATCACGATCAAGTGAGAGAACTGTGACAGCGATCAACCTTGGCATGCCGGCAGCTCCCCCCGCACCGATCACGCCCCGGCGCCAGAGCCGGCAGATCATGGTCGGCTCGGTTCCGGTCGGCGGCGGCGCCCCGATCAGCGTGCAGTCGATGACGACCACGCTGACCTCGGATGTCAACGCGACGCTGCAGCAGATCGCGGAGCTGACCGCGTCCGGCTGCCAGATCGTGCGGGTCGCGGTGCCGTCCCAGGACGACGTCGAGGCGCTGCCCGCGATCGCGCGCAAGTCGCCGATCCCGGTCATCGCCGACATCCACTTCCAGCCGAAGTACGTCTTCGCGGCCATCGACGCGGGCTGCGCGGCGGTCCGGGTGAACCCGGGCAACATCCGGCAGTTCGACGACAAGGTCAAGGAGATCGCGGCGGCCGCCTCGGCCGCCGGGGTGCCGATCCGCATCGGCGTCAACGCCGGCTCGCTGGACAAGCGCCTGCTGGAGAAGTACGGCAAGGCCACGCCGGAGGCGCTGGTCGAGTCCGCGCTGTGGGAGTGCTCGCTGTTCGAGGAGCACGGGTTCCGCGACATCAAGATCAGCGTGAAGCACAACGACCCGGTCGTGATGGTCAAGGCGTACCGGCTGCTGGCGCAGAAGTGCGACTACCCGCTGCACCTCGGCGTGACCGAGGCGGGCCCGGCGTTCCAGGGCACGATCAAGTCGTCGGTGGCGTTCGGCTCGCTGCTGGCCGACGGCATCGGCGACACCATCCGGGTGTCGCTGTCGGCCCCGCCGGTCGAGGAGATCAAGGTCGGCACCGCGATCCTGGAGGCGCTCGGCCTCAAGGAGCGCGGCCTGGAGATCGTCTCCTGCCCGTCCTGCGGCCGCGCCCAGGTCGACGTGTACACGCTGGCCGAGCAGGTCACCGCGGCGCTGGAGGGCTTCCCGGCCCCGCTGCGGGTGGCGGTCATGGGCTGCGTCGTCAACGGCCCGGGCGAGGCGCGCGAGGCCGACCTCGGCGTCGCGTCCGGCAACGGCAAGGGCCAGATCTTCGTCAAGGGCCAGGTCATCAAGACCGTGCCCGAGTCGATGATCGTGGAGACCCTGGTCGAGGAGGCGATGAAGATCGCCGAGGCGCTGGGCATCGACCCGCTGGGCGACGGCGAACCGGCCGCCCCGCTGGTCACCGTGCACTGACCCGTTCAACGCGTACGGCCGAGGCCACCGGATCCCTGAGATCCGGTGGCCTCGGGCCGTTTCCGGCTCGGCCACCTCGCGCGCGCCGACTTGGCATCGACACTGGCCGATCTGGAGGACGAAACTCGGAAAGTTGTGCTCTAGATAGGCCAGCGTCGATTTCTGGGCGGGCGGGGCGGGCGGCGGGTCTGCCGCCTGCGGGGTCACTCGGCGAGGATGGTGTACAGGCGGCGGCGGGCGTCGACCAGGACCTCCAGGGCCGCCTGGCGCTGCGCCTCGGTGCCGCTGATGCCGATCTGCCGCAGCGCCTCCATCAGCGCCACGCCAGCCTGGCGGAACTCCTGCGCCTCGGCGATGTGCTCCGCGTCGAACTGCTGCCACGGCGGCCGGCCGCCGTTGTCGGTGGTCCGGGCCGCCTCCGCCTGGCCGGCCTCGGTGAGCGAGAACCGCTTGCGGCCGCCGCTCTCCTCGCTGACGATCAGCCCCTCGTCCTCCAGCAGCTGGAGCGTGGGGTAGATCGAGCCGGGGCTGGGGCGCCATACGCCGCCGGTGCGGGCCTCCAGCTCGGAGATCATTTCGTACCCGTGCATGGGTCGTTCCTTGAGCAGGCCGAGCACCGCGGCGCGGACGTTGCCCCGCCTGCCCCGGCCGCCGCCCCGGCCGTGTCCGCCGCCGCGCCCGCCGGGTCCGAACCCGGGGCCGAAGCCGCCGAACGGCGGGCGCATCGGCCCGAAGGCGAACCGGCGCGGGTCGTGGTCTCCGTGGTGGTCCTCGTGGCCGTGTCCATGGCGGTCGTGGTGGCGCATCCGGCGCTCGTGGTGGTGTCGCAGCATGTCATGCTCCTATCGCTGATCTGTCGTCGATACGTTAACGATATATCGGCAACGTGTCGAGACGCAACCGGCTCGGGGATACCACTGGCATGACGCGAAGATCTCACTAGGCTGTGGTCATGCTCACCCTCCCGGTGCGGCAGTTGGCCGAGGCCGACCGTGCCGCAGTGGAACGTCTCCTGGCCGCACATCCGGTCGCGGCGGCGCAGGTGGCGGAGCGGGTGGCGGTGCGCGGCCTGGGCTGGCGCGCCGACGGGCGGCTGTACGGGTACGGCGGCAGGCGGCAGCCCGAGGCGGTGCTCTGGTCCGGCGGGCAGGTGTCCCCGGTCGGCGCCAACGCCGCCGCGGTGGACGCGTTCGCCGAGATGATCAGCGGTCAGCCCCGGGTCTGCGCGTCGCTGGTCGGCGAGGCCGAAGCGGTGCTGAGCCTGTGGGACAAGCTGCGCCCGAGCTGGGGCCCGGAGCGTACGGTGCGGGCGTGCCAGCCGCTGCTGGTGCTGGACGCGCTGTCGTCGGTCAAGCCCGACCCGCTGGTCCGCCAGGTGCGGCCGGACGAGGTGGACCTGGTCTTCCCGGCCTCGGTGGCGATGTACACCGAGGAGGTCGGGGTTTCGCCGCTGGGCGAGGACGGCGGGCGCGGCTACCGGGGGCGGGTCGCGGAGCTGGTGCGCGCCGGACGGTCGTACGCCCGGATCGTCGACGGCCAGGTGGTGTTCAAGGCCGAACTCGCCGTCGTCACCCGGCACACCGCCCAGATCCAGGGGGTATGGGTCGAGCCCGCGTACCGCGGCCACGGCTACGCCACCGCCGGGATGGCCGCGGTGGTGCGCGACGCGCTGCGCCGGGTGTCCCCGTCGGTCAGCCTGTACGTCAACGACTTCAACACCCCGGCCCGGCGCGTCTACGACCGCCTCGGGTTCCGCCAGGTCGGCGCCTTCGCCACCGTCCTGTTCTGACGCCGCACCGACGGGTTCGTCGCATCGCTGGAACTTCCACGCGCGCCACGCCGCAGCCACGATCCGGCTATCGTGACTTTGAGCACTTTCGTAACTACTTTAGGTAACGATTGGTGCTGACCACATGTGACGGCCGGCGAGGTGACTTCCCCGATGGGGCGGATCGTAAAACAGCTCTCTGAAACCACCACGAAGTACTACTGGTACCCCGGAGAGAAGCAGGAGTGGATCCGCGCCGTCATCGCCATCGGCAGCGGTGGCGCCGCGGGCGCCCTCATGATGCTGCTGACCCGCGACAGCCTGGTCGCCGTCACCGTCGGCTGCTCGGTGTGCCTGGCCGTGGCCGGTTTCAACTTCGGCCGGCGCGACGCCAAGGCCCTGGGCGGGTTCCCCGACCTCAACGACAAGGCGGCCCGGCGGGCGGCGGTCGCGCACACCGGGCGGGCGGCGTGGCGGGCGAGCGTACACGGGCTGGGCGGGGCGGTCGCGGCGATCGTGGTGCTCAACCTGCCGCATACCGGCTGGCTGGCCGACTGGCTGCTGCCGGTGGTGCCCGCCGTGGTCGGCGCGCTCGCGCACCAGACCGGCATGATCTGGTCCCAGCTCGCCAGCACCGTCGAGACAACCGGCCCCGCTGCCGCCCCCAAACCCGCCGCCGACTGACCGCCGCGCCCGCCGCGCGCCGCGCGGGTGATCACGGTGACGGGGTGGGGACACGCCGTCGAACACGTCCATAAGTTCATGATCAACGTGGCGGGGCGGCGGCGCGGGTTGGTGGTGCGGGGCGGGGTCAGGTGCGGGCGAGGGTGGCGAGGGCTCGGGTGGTGAGCCAGTCGCGGTTGGTGGCGGAGGGGCCGAAGCGGTCGGGGAGCAGGGCGGTCAGGTCCCAGGTGGACGAGCCGGTGGTGATCCATTCGGCGAGGTGGCGGCCGAGGCCGCCGGCCAGGGCCATGCCGTGCAGGCCGCCGCCTGCGGCGATCCAGAGGCCGGGCAGGGTGGTCGGGCCCGCGAGCGGGGCGCCGTCGGGGGTGTACGCCTCCACGCCGTGCATGATCTTGGCGAGTTTCGCCTGCGCCAGCTCCGGCATGCGGGCGCGGGCCAGCTGCCACAGCCGCGCGAACGCGGCGTCGTCCGGTTCGGCCAGGTCGCGGGCTTTGGCCAGCGGCTCGGCGTCCCCGGCGGGCCAGGCGGCCACCGGGTCGGGGCGGCTACCGCCGATGATCACGGCGCCGTTGGCGCCGCGCAGGTAGAACTGCTGCTCGGGTACGCGGCAGGTGGGGGTGGTGTCGGGGTCGAGCGCGGGCTGCAGTACGTCGGTGACGCCGTACTGGTGCAGCACCGGGACGACGGGCACGCCGACCCCGGCCAGTGCGCCGACGGCCCCGGCGGCGGCCCCGGCCGCGTTGACGACGACCGGTGTCTCGATCACGCCGTCGCTGGTGTGGACGGCGCGGACGGCCCCGCCGGTGGCGTCGATGCCGGTGACCCGTACCCCCGTGCGGATGTCGGCGCCGTGCGTCCGCGCGCCCGCGACCAGCGCGCCCACGAAGTCCTTGGGGCGCACGAAGCCCTCACCCGGCAGCCACGCGGCGGCCTGCACGTCGGTGAGGTCCAGGCGCGGGGCGAGGTTCATGGTGGCCGAGGCGCCGCGCAGCTCCAGCGGCACGCCCAGCTCGTCGGCGCGGCGGGCCAGCCGCCGCAGTTCGTCGACGTGGGTATGGGACAGCGCGAGGCGCAGCCCGCCGACCGGGCGCCAGCCGGGGTCGAGCCCCGTCTCGGCGCGCAGCATCGCGGCCAGCGCGGGCAGGTAGCCGGCCAGCCGGGCGTGCCAGCCGGGGCCGTCCGGGCCGCGCATCGAGGTGACGAACCCGGCGGTGTGCCAGGTCGTGCCCTCGGTCAGTTCGTGCTGCTCCAGCAGCACCGTGTCGCGCCAACCGGCCCGGCCGAGATGGTAGGCCAGCGAGCAGCCGATCACGCCGCCCCCGATGATCACCGCTGGTGCACTCGCTCCCATTCGGTCAGTGGTAATCGATCGGCCCGGATAACGGAAGGGCTCGGTCACGATTTTGCACCGAGTGGGAGTCGGCGGTGACGGCGCGGAGAACGAATCATGCAAGTGGTTGACGGCGGTCGGGCGTGCCGGTAGACCTTGGGACATGTGGTCGGTGGAGCGCCTGCGCGCGCTGGTCGAGGCGGGCGAGATCGACACGGTGCTGCTCGCCCTGACCGACATGCAGGGCCGCCTGCAGGGCAAGCGCCTGCACGCGTCCTACTTCCTGGACGAGGTGGTGGCGCACGGCAGCGAGGCGTGCAACTACCTGCTCGCCGTCGACGTCGAGATGACCCCGGTCGACGGCTACGCCGTCTCCGGCTGGTCGCAGGGGTACGGCGACTTCGTGCTCGCCCCAGACTTCGGCACCCTGCGCCCGCTGCCCTGGCTGCCCGGCACCGCGCTGGTGCTCGCGGACGTGCTCTGGCACGACGGCAGCCCGGTGGTGCAGTCGCCGCGGCAGATCCTGCGCCGCCAGCTGGACCGCCTGGCCGAGCGCGGCCTCACCGCGTACGTGGGGACGGAGCTGGAGTTCGTCGTCTACGCGGACACGTACGAGCAGGCGGCCGCGAAGCGCTACCAGGGGCTGACGCCGGCCAACGGGTACAACGTGGACTACTCGCTGCTGGGGACCACGAAGGTGGAGCCGCTGCTGCGCGGGATCCGGCTGGCGATGGCCGGGGCGGGGCTGTCCCCGGAGAGCGCCAAGGGCGAGTGCAACCTGGGCCAGCACGAGATCGCGTTCCGGTACGCCGAGGCGCTGAAGACCGCCGACCAGCACTCGATCTACAAGCATGGGGCCAAGGAGATCGCCGCCGCGCAGGGCATGTCGCTGACGTTCATGGCCAAGCCGAACCAGCGCGAGGGCAACTCCTGCCACATCCACTTCTCGCTGCGCGACGCCGACGGGCGGCCGGTGATGGCCGACGGGCACGCGCTGAGCGGGCTGGGGGAGCGGGTGCTGGCGGGGCTGCTGGCCACCACGTCCGAGCTGAGCGTGCTGTACGCGCCGAACATCAACTCGTACAAGCGGTACCAGGCCGGTTCGTTCGCGCCGACGGCGCTGCGCTGGGGCCGCGACAACCGCACCTGCGCGCTGCGCCTGGTCGGGCACGACCAGTCGCTGCGGGTGGAGCACCGCTCGCCCGGCGGCGACGTGAACCCGTACCTGGCGATCGCCGCGCTGGTCGCGGGCGCCCTGCACGGCATCGACCACGAGCTGGAGCTGGAGCCGGAGTTCCGGGGCAACGCCTACGCCGACCCGGCCGCGCCGCGGATGCCCGCCACGCTGCGCGACGCGCTGCTGCGCTGGGAGTCCTCGGCGGTGGCCCGGGACGCGTTCGGCGACGAGGTGGTCGAGCACTACGGCCACGCCGCCAAGGTCGAGCTGGCCGCCTTCGACGCGGCCGTGACGGACTGGGAACTGGTACGGGGGTTCGAGCGGCTGTGAAGATCATCAATCCGGTCACCGAGGAGCCGATCACCTCGGTGGAGCCGGTCGACCCGGCGGGCGTGGACGCGGCCGTGCGCCGCGCGGCGAAGGCGTTCGAGAGCTGGCGGCACGTGTCCCCGGGCGACCGGGCCCGGCTGCTGCGCCGCTTCGCCGCCGTGGTCGACGCCCACGTCGAGGAGCTGGCCCAGCTCGAGATCGACAACGCCGGGCACACCGTGGGCAACGCCCGCTGGGAGGCGGGCAACGTACGCGACCTGCTGGAGTACTACGCGGGCGCGCCGGAGCGGCTGTGCGGGCGGCAGATCCCGGTCGCGGGCGGCTGGGACGTGACGTTCCACGAGCCGCTGGGCGTCGTCGGCGTGATCGTGCCGTGGAACTTCCCGATGCCGATCGCGGCCTGGGGCTTCGCGCCCGCGCTCGCGGCGGGCAACACCGTGATCCTCAAACCGGCCGAGGCGACCCCGCTGACCGCGCTGCGCCTGGCCGAGCTGGCGCTGGAGGCCGGACTGCCCGAGGGCGTGCTGCAGGTGCTGCCGGGGCACGGCGAGGTGACCGGGCACGCGCTGGTGACCCATCCGGGCGTACGCAAGATCTGCTTCACCGGCTCGCTGGAGGTCGGCCGCCAGATCATGGCCGCCTGCGCCGCCGACCTGACCCGGGTGACCCTGGAGCTGGGCGGCAAGAGCAGCACCCTGCTGTTCGCCGACGCGGACCTGGAGGCGGCCGCCGCCGCGCTGCCAGGGGCGGTCTTCGACAACGCCGGACAGGACTGCTGCGCCCGCTCCCGCCTGCTCGTCCAGCGCCCGGTGTACGACGAGTTCCTGGCCCTGCTGGAGCCCGCCGTGGCCGCCTGGCGCTGCGGCGACCCGCGCGACCCGGCCACCGGCATGGGTCCGCTGATCACCAGCGAGCACCGCGAGCGGGTCCGCGCCGGGGTCGGCGACGCGAACGTGCTGATGCGCGGCGAGGCGCCGCCCGGCCCCGGCTGGTGGCATCCGGCCACGGTGCTGGCGGCGGGCGCCCCCGACGAGGCGCACTGGCAGCAGGAGATCTTCGGACCGGTGCTGTCGGTGCTGCCGTTCGACGACGAGGCTGAGGCGGTCCGGCTGGCCAACGACACGCCGTACGGGCTGTCCGGCTCGATCTGGACCCGGGACGTGAGCCGGGCGCTGCGGCTGGCCCGCGCGGTCGAGGCCGGGGTGCTCAGCGTCAACTCCCACTCCTCGGTGCGCTACTGGACCCCGTTCGGCGGGGTCAAGCAGTCGGGGATGGGCCGCGAGCTGGGCCCGGACGCCCCGCTGGCGTTCACCGAGACCAAGAACGTGTTCATCGCTACGAGTTGAGGGAACCAGTGCAGCGACTTCAGGACCGGGTGGCGGTCATCAGCGGTGCGGCCAGCGGCATCGGCGCGGCCACGGCGCGGCGGTTCGCCGCCGAGGGGGCGTACGTCGTCTGCGTCGACCTCGCCGAGGAGGCGGGCAAGCAGATCGCCGAGGAGGTCGGCGGCGAGTTCGTGCAGTGCGACGTCAGCGACGAGGCGCAGGTGCGCGAGCTGTTCGACGGCGTCGCCGCCCGGCGGGGCCGCCTGGACATCGCCTTCAACAACGCGGGCATCTCCCCGCCCGACGACGACTCGATCCTCGACACCGGGCTGGACGCCTGGGAGCGGGTGATCCGGGTCAACACCACCAGCGTCTACCTGTGCTGCAAGTACGCGCTGCCGCACATGCTCGCGGCGGGCAAGGGCTCGATCATCAACACGGCCAGCTTCGTCGCCCTGATGGGTGCCGCGACCAGTCAGATCGCTTACACCGCCAGCAAGGGCGGGGTACTGTCGATGAGCCGGGAGCTGGGCGTGCAGTTCGCCCGGCAGGGGGTGCGCGTCAACGCGCTGTGCCCCGGACCGGTGGCGACGCCGCTACTGATGGAGCTGTTCGCGAAGGATCCGGAGCGGGCGGCTCGCCGACTTGTCCATGTACCGATGGGCCGGTTCGCCGAGCCCGAGGAGATCGCGGCGGCGGTAGCCTTTCTCGCCAGTGACGACTCCTCGTTCGTCACCGCCTCGCAGTTCATCGTGGACGGAGGCATTACCGGCGCCTACGTGACACCGTTGTGAGCGATGTGACCAGACCGTTGATCGGCATCACCACTTTCGTGGAGCATGCCCGTTTTTCCGTACACGACACCAAGGCCGCCGTGGTGCCCTGGGCCTATGTGGACCAGGTGAGCCGCGCCGGTGGGCGCCCCGTGCTGATCCCGCCGCAGGTCGACGGCGGTGTCGAGGTCCTCGACGGCCTGGACGGCCTGGTCGTCTGCGGCGGCGCCGACGTCGACCCGGCGCGCTACGACGAGGCCCCGCACCCCAGCGTGTACCTCGACGAACTGCGCGACTGCGGCGAGCTGCCGCTGGTCCGGGTCGCGTTCAAGACCGGGCTGCCGCTGCTCGGCATCTGCCGGGGCATGCAGCTGATGGCGGTCGCGGCCGGGGGGCGGCTGCACCAGCACGTGCCCGAGACCGTCGGCCACGACGGGCACCGGCCGATCGGCCCGACGAAGGTGTACGCGCACCACGCGGTGCGCTTCGCCACGGGCTCGCGCTGCCGGGAGCTGTTCGGCCCCGAGGCGGTGGTCAACTCGTTCCACCACCAGGCGGTGAAGGACCCGGGTCGGCTGGTGCCGACGGCGTGGTGCGTCAGCGACAACCTGATCGAGGCGGTCGAGCACCCGGATCACCCGTTCGCGGTCGGCGTGCAGTGGCACCCGGAGGACATGGCCGCTCCGGACCTGTTCCTGGCGCTGGTGTCGGCCTCGGCGAGCACCCACTCGGCCCGTACCGCTGCCCGCACCGAGTTCTTCGCCACCGTCTGACCGAGCCTGACCTGCGTCTGGGCTGCTCACCCCACCCGCCCGCCATTGACGGTGGCCTATCCAGAGGACGATTTCCGGAAAACCGTCCTCTGGATAGGCCAGTGTCAATGGCTGGGGCGGGGATCCGGGGCCGCCACCCCCGGCGCGGGGCGCGGGGGCGGGTGGCGGCGCTAGAGTTCATGGCATGAACGGCCGTGCGACGCTCACTCCAGGCAAGCAGTCCCCGTGGCGGGACGTCCCCGCCCACATCCCGCGTCCCGAGTATGTCGGCCGCAAGCAGCCCAAGCGCTGGGACGGCCCACTCACCCAGGACGCCGAGTCGATCGAGAAGATGCGGGTCGCGGGCCGGATCGCCGCCCAGGCGACGCAGCTAGCGGGCGAGCACTGCAAGCCCGGGGTGACCACCGACGAGATCGACCGCCTGGTGCACGAGTTCCTGTGCGACCACGACGCCTACCCGTCGACGCTGGGCTACAAGGGCTTCCCGAAGTCCTGCTGCACCAGCCTCAACGAGGTCATCTGCCACGGCATCCCCGACTCGACGGTGATCGAGGACGGCGACATCATCAACGTGGACGTGACCGCGTTCAAGGACGGCGTGCACGGCGACACCGACGCGACGTTCTGCGTGGGCGAGGTGGACGAGCAGGCCCGGCTGCTGGTCGAGCGGACGCACGAGGCGATGATGCGGGGCATCAAGGCGGTCGCGCCGGGCCGCCCGATCAACGTCATCGGCCGGGTGATCGAGTCGTACGCCAAGCGTTTCGGCTACGGCGTGGTGCGCGACTTCGGCGGGCACGGCATCGGCCAGTCCTTCCACAGCGGACTGTTCATCCCGCACTACGACAACCCCGCCGCCGACACGATCATGGAGCCGGGGATGACGTTCACCATCGAGCCGATGATCACCCTCGGCGGCATCTCGTACGAGACCTGGCGCGACGGCTGGACCGTGGTCACCAAGGACCGCCGCTGGACCGCCCAGTTCGAGCACACGCTGGTCGTCACCGAGGACGGCGCGGACATCCTGACCCTGCCATGAGCGCCGACCACCCCTCGTCGGCCACGCAGGCACAGGAGCTCCCGCCGATCGACCACGAGCACGCCGACGTCTCCGGCGGCTGGCTGCGTGCCGCCGTGTTCGGCGCGATGGACGGGCTGGTCACCAACATCGGCCTGATCGCCGGAGTGGGCGGTGCCGGCGTGGCCGCGGGCACCATCGCGCTGACCGGCGTCGCGGGCCTGGTCGCGGGCGCCATCTCGATGGGCCTGGGCGAGTACGCCAGCGTGCGCACCGCCAACGAGCAGATCGAGGCCGAGATCGCCAAGGAGCGGCGCGAACTGCGCCGCAACCCGCTCGCCGAGGCCGACGAGCTGGCCCAGCGCTGGATCGACCGGGGCATCGCACCCGACCTGGCCCGGCAGCTCGCCCACGAGCTGTCCGAGCAGCCCGACGAGGCGCTGCGCATGCACGTACGCGAGGAGCTGGGCATCGACCCCGACAGCAAGCCGAGCCCGTGGACGGCGGCGATCTCGTCGTTCGTCTGCTTCTCGATCGGGGCGCTGATCCCGCTGCTCAGCTACCTGCTCGGCAGCGACTCGCTGTGGCTGGCGCTGTCCGTGGGCGGCCTCGGACTGTTCGTCGTGGGCGCGCTCACCGCCCGGTTCACCCGCCGCCGCTGGTGGGCCACCGGCCTGCGCCAGCTCCTGCTCGGCGCCGCCGCCGCGGGCGCCACGTACCTCATCGGCGCCGCCATCGGCGTCTCCACCACCTGACCCGCCAGCGGCGGTCCCGCCGGTAAGGAAGGGCCCCTTCTTATCGCTTTGCGTGGTAGAAGGGTCCCTTCTTAACCCGCCGGGTGGGTTACGAGACTTCTTCACGTAGTGCAGACTGTCGGCGTGCTGAGCCGTCTCGCCCGTACCCTCGGACATCGCCGCTGGTTCGCCCGCATGGGCAAGGCGATCGTGCCGCTCGACCGCGCCGTCGCCAAGCTCACCAAGGGGCGGGTGATCGCCCTCGGCATCATGCCGACGCTGGTGCTCACCACCACCGGGCGCAAGTCCGGCCAGGCCCGCAACCAGCCGCTGGTGTACGTGCGCGACGGCGGGAACTACGTGGTCATCGGCTCGAACTGGGGCCAGACCAGCCACCCGGCCTGGTCGGGCAACCTGCTCGCCAACCCCGACGCGACGATCACCCTCGACGGGCGCCAGGTGCCCGTGCGCGGCGTGCTGGCCCGGGGCGCCGAACGCGAGCGGCTGTTCGGCCTGCTGCTGGCGGTGTGGCCGGCCTACCGGACCTACGGCGAGCGCGCCGGCGACCGCGAACTACGCGTCTTCACCCTCACCCCCCGCTGACCGGACGACGTTGGGAAGGGCCCCTTCTACATCGCAAAGCGATAAGAAGGGGCCCTTCCTTTCCTCGCGGAGCGCTCGCGGAGCGCTCGCGGAGCGCTCGCGGAGCGGGTGAGGGCTAGAGGCGGCGTTCGACCGGCAGGCGGGAGCGGGTCAGCAGGCCCGCGCCGGCCATCGCGATCAGCGGCACGGCCGCCACGATGGCCAGGCTGCTCCACGGCAGCACCAGGCGCAGGGGGAAGCTGCCGCCGTACGCGCTGGTCGTGTTCAGGGCCAGGATCAGCGCGTACGCCGTGCCCAGTCCCGCGAGCACCCCGAGCAGCGCCCCCAGGCCGGAGATGACCCCGGACTGGCTCAGCGACAGCCTGCGGCGTACCCCCGGACTGGCCCCGACCGCGGCCAGGGTGACCAGGTCGGCGCGGCTCTCCGCGCCGGCCAGGCCGGTGGCGACCCCGGCCGCCCCGAGCGCGATCAGCGCCGCGATGACGCCGAGGATCCAGATGATCGGCTCCGGCCGGTACTGCGCGCCCGTCTCGATGAAGAGGTTCGTGGTCTCGGCGGCGGCCAGGTCGTGCAGGGCGCCCTCGAGCGCCTGGGACTCGTTGGCGTCGGGGGTGTGGCCGTCGCCGACGATCCCGTCCTGGCGGAGGCCGAACCCGAGCTCCTCGGCGAGCGCCGGGGGCACCATCAGCGTGAACCCGGCGACCCCGGCGAGGTAGGTGCCGGGTACGCCGACCTTCGGCTCGTCCTCCATGTCGCCGACGATGCGGCCGTTGAGCGGGGTCAGCTCGACCTTGCCGTCGACCAGGTACAGCGGGTTGGTGACCACGACGCCGCCCGCCGCGAGGGTCCGCTTGGCGGCCGAGATCGCCTCGGGGCCCGCGTCGGTCAGCGCCCCCAGCGTGTCGCCATCGTCGACGATCATGAACTGGAGGACGTTGTAGCCCTGGTCGTTGCAGCGTGCGTCCGCCCTGATCGCGTCCCAGTCGGGTTCGGCGCCGTCAGGCTGGTACTGCCAGTACGGGCACTGGTTCACGGGCGGGATGAACATGTCGATGGTGCAGCGGTCGACCTCGTTCACCGGGTCGGTCGTGTCCACCGGGGGTGTGGGCACCGGCGTCCCGGTCGGCGCCGGCGAGGCCGGCGCGGGCGTCGGACCGGCCGCCGGCTGGGCCGGCTGGGGCGCCGTCTGCCAGGCGCAGGTGACTCCCTGGTACGGCTGCAGCCGCGCCTGCGGCACGATGCGCTGGACCGCGTCGTGCACCTTGGCCCAGTCGGGCGGCGTACCGGTCTCCCCGCCGACGTACCGGACCCCGAAGTTGCCCACCGGCAGCACCGGTCGGTAGTTGTCGATCGAGTACTGCTGCTCGCTGCCGACGAACGCCCCGATCGAGACCGCACCCGCGACCGCCGCCATCACCGCCGAGATGGCGGGGGCGGCCGAACCGCGGTTGCGGGCGGTGTCGCGCAGCGCGATCCGGGGTGCCAGCGGCAGCAGGCGGCCCAGTCGGGAGATGAGGCCGACCAGGGCCGGGGTCAGCAGCACCAGCCCCAGTTCTCCGACGATCACGCCGGTGAGGACCACGCTCGAGCTCCGGCCGGCGGCGGCGCCCAGCATCGCGGTGGCGGCCCCCGCGGCCGCCATGACCAGTCCGAACACGATCCAGCGCTTGCGGGAGCGGGTGATTCCGCGCCGTCCGGCCAGCACCGCCACCACGTCCTGCCGGGCGGCGGTGAAGGCGGGCACCAGCGCGGCGAGCAGGCCGGTGCCGATCGACAGCGCGATGATCGCCGCCTGCGCGGGCAGGTAGAAGCGCAGCCCGCCGGCGCGGGCGCCGATGAGGTACTGCTCCACCACCGGCCGCAGCAGGGCCGCCAGCAGCATGCCGCCGAGCACTCCGCCCACGGCGGCGATCGCGCCGAGCACGACCCCGTCGGCGAGCACGATGCGGCGCAGCTGCTTCGGGGTGCCGCCGGCGGCGGCGACGAGCGCCAGGTCGCGGCTGCGGCGGCGGGCACCGACCGCGAACGCCGGACCGGCCAGCAGCACCACCTCCAGCACGATCAGCCCGACGACCACGACGCTCAGCGCGATCTCCTCGACCTGCGGACCCTCGTCGCGGCCGTACGCCCACTGCACGGGGGGCGGGTCGAGCACCACGGCCCGGCTCAGCGCCACGATGCCGTGCCTGTTCAGGTTCTGCACGTCCGGCCAGGTCAGCGGGGACGGGGAGTCGGCGAGCCACTGGCCGTCGGTGAACACCTGGCCGGGCCGGAACACGATGTTGCCGTGCAGCGAGTCCGGGAACTCCACGAACGCGGTGACGGTGAAGGTCCGCTCCGGGGAGACGGTGCGCACGGTGTCGCCGATGCCGACCTTCAGCCAGTCGGCCACCGCGTCGTTGATCGCGACCTCGTCGTCGCGCTGCGGCAGGGTGCCGGAGACCAGGTTCACGATGCCGCGCACCATGGGGTCGGCCAGGTCCATCGAGTGCCCGTTGGTGGTGCCGATGCCGTACGGCGCGTGCATGTCGACCGGCCCGCCGCCCACCCGGGTCAGCCGCGACCCCGGCGGCAGCGCCGCGAGCAGGTCCTCGGCGGTCGCCGCCCGGGTCAGCCGGCCGTCCACGGCCGACCAGCCCTCGCTCACCGGGTCCTGTTCGAGCGGCCCGTCGACGTACTTGGCGATCCGCGCGTCGGCCTGGCCGATGGTGCGGTCCAGCCGCTCCGCGGGGGTCAGCTCGTGCATGTCGTACGTCGCCACGAAGAACGACAGCAGCAGCACCGGCAGCCCGATCAGGGCGATGACCAGCAGTGAGCGGCCCTTGGACCGCCTCGCCTCGCGCCGGGCGACCCGCAGCGCGGGGATCCACGACTTCACGCGGTCGCCTCCAGCAGCTGCTCGGGCCGCGCCAGCGGGCCCGAGGTGTCCACGATGACGCCGTCGCGCAGGAAGATCACCCGGTCGGCCCAGCCCGCGTGCCGCGCCTCGTGGGTGACCAGCACCGCGGCGGCACCGGCGTCGACGCGGGCGCGCAGCAGCCGCAGCACCGCCTCGCCGGTCTGCGAGTCCAGCGCACCGGTCGGCTCGTCGGCCAGCACCAGCCGCCGCTGCCCGACCAGGGCGCGGGCGATGGCGACGCGCTGCTGCTGGCCGCCGGACATCTCGTCGGGGAAGCGGTCGGCGTACCCGGACAGCTCCACCTCGGCCAGCGCGGCCTCGGCCAGCGGGCGGGCCTTGCGGGCCGAGACGCCGTCCAGCTCCAGCGGCAGGGCCACGTTCTCGGCGGCGGTGAGGCTGGGCACCAGGTTCAGGGCCTGGAAGACGTACCCGACGCTGTGGCGGCGCAGCCCGGCCAGCTCCTTGCGGCTGAGCGAGGACAGCGGCCTGCCCTCCACCAGCACCTCGCCGGAGTCGGGGGAGTCGAGGCCGCCGGCCAGGTTGAGCAGGGTGGACTTGCCGGAGCCGGACGGGCCCATCACGGCCACGAGCTCGCCCGCCTGCACGTCGATGGTGACGCCGCGCAGCGCGTGCACGGCGGCCTCGCCCTTGCCGTGGGTGCGGTGCACCTCACGTAGTTCCAGGATCGCGGTCATCCCTGGGTCTCCCGTGTCGTCGAGGGGGTTTCGTCGCGGACCGGTAGCGGCGCGGGCGGGGCCGGGCGAAACCGCACCAGCGCGGTCTCGCAGTGGTCCAGCCAGCGCAGCTCGGCCTCGGACTGGAAGATCATCGCGTCGAGCACGAGCCGCCAGGGCAGGTCGGCGTCGGCGCGCTTGAGCCGGGTGTACTCCTGCAGCGCGCGCATGGTGGCGGTGCGCTGGGTCTGCACGACGGCCGCGACGTCCACCCCGGGGGTGGTCAGCGCCAGGGCCAGCTTGATCGCCAGCTCGTCGCGGGGGCGGTCGGCGCGGGCGATGGGGGTGGCGAACCAGAGCGCGAGCTCCGTGCGCCCGGTGTCGGTGATCTCGTACGGCCGCTGCCCCCCGTCGTTTTCGGGCAGCGGATGCACCAGGCCGTCACGTTCGAGCCGGTTGAGGGTGGTGTAGACCTGGCCGATGTTCAGCGGCCAGGTGGCGCCGGTGGAGTCCTCGAACTCGGCCCTGAGCTGGTATCCGTACCGGGGGCCGCGTTCGAGCAGAGCGAGCAGGCCGTGCCTGATTGACATGACTACTGAGTATGCATACCCGGTATAGTCGACGCAACTGGCGAGGCCGCGCCGCTGATCGATTCTGGTCGGCGGCTTGCGGCCGGGTGGCGAAGATCGAGGCCCTCGGCTGCGCGGAGTTGCGCCCGCAGGCGGCGAGCTTGGGGACGGTTGTGCTGATGATCGCCGCCGATGGTCGGAACCGGCGTCTACGGCCGCCGTGCTGACCGCTCGCAGCGATCACCAGCCCGGTAACCGAGGTCGCGACCACCGGTGGCGATCATCCGGCCGCTGGGCCGCTGGGCGGATCGCCGCTGGCCGCTGGCCGGCGGGCGGGGGCCAGGGGCCGGGGGCGGGGCGGGGTGGGGTGGGGTCAGCGCTTGGCGGGGCGGCCGGGGAAGGTGACGGTCAGAGGGGTGACGCCGGCCAGGCGGCGCCAGTGCGCCGCGCGTACCGCCGCGTCGGTGTAGCCCGCGAGCACCTGCTTGCGCAGCTCGCCCTCGGTGACCGCCAGCGCGGCCCGCCACGTCGCCGCCACCCCGTCCTCGACGTAGGCGGCGAGCTTCAGCGCCGACGGCTTGTCGGTCACCGGGAACGGCATCGCGTAGCCCGCCTCGGCCTCGGGCGGGTCGACCTTCAGGGCGGCCAGGTGCACCAGCAGGGCGTCCCGGCGCACCCGGTGCACCTCCTGGACGCCGCGGGCGAGGTCCCGCCCGGCCTTGTCCAGCAGCACGCCCAGCCGGCCGTACGCGAAGATCGCGGCGTACTCCGCCGCCAGGGCGGCACCGAGCCGCTGCCCGAGTTCGGCACTCATGGGACCAGCACCTCCAGGTGGGTGGCGCGGGCGACCGCGATCTCGCCGACGAGCGTGGCGCGGGCCGGGGTGGTGGCCAGGCAGACCTCGGCGGCCTGGCGGCTGCCGTTCTGCTCGGCGGTGCGCAGCGAGGTGAGCACGGCTTTGCGGTCCCCGGCGGCCGGGGCGAGGCTGCTCGGGCCGAACGCCTGCGCCGACGGGCGCGGGTCCATGATCGCGGTGATCGCGTCGGCGTGCTGGCGGTGCGTCTCGCGCAGCGGCCCCAGCAGCGGTCCCAGCTCGGGCAGTGCCGTCAGCGCGGAGTCGTACGCGGCGATCAGCGTCCAGGTGCCCGCCAGCAGGCCGGTCAGCTGGTCCGGCGCGGGCGGGGTGTCCGGCCCGCCGTCGAACAGATCGCAGCCCGAAGCCGTGACGAGCACTCCACCCGCCACCGCACCCGCCAGCGCGCTCCGCCGGAGCAGCTCGCGCCGATTGGTGCCCGGCCCGCCCCGCCCGCTACGATCATCTGCCCGTATCCGCACCGCGCCAGTCTCCCTGATGGCGGCATCCTTTGCCTAATGGCGCCGCTCGGCGCTTCTCCAGGCATCGGCGGTTGCAGGCCGCTCGGTGTCATCCGGAGCGAACGCGGAGGATGGCACCGATTAAGGCCGCAGAGCCGATGCCGAGGCAGCACAGGATGACACCGATTAAGGCCGCAGAGCCGATGCCGAGGCAGCACAGCCTCGCGGGTTACGCTCTGCGCAGTCGACGTATCACCGAGAGGGGTGCCCGCAGATGGCTCAGCGTGGCCGTGCCGCAGGTCGTCAGACGGGCCGACCGGCCGGTCGGCCAGCCGCCGCGCCCCCGCCGCGCACTCCCGCGACCGAGCTGGCCGCACGGCGGGCCCGGCTGCGCGAGGTGATCGAACCGGTGGTGGCCGCGACCGGCTACGACCTGGATGACCTGACGCTCAAGCAGGTCGGTCGGCGGCACCTGGTGCAGGTGGTCGTCGACGGCGACGGCGGGGTGGGCCTGGACGCGATCGCCGAGGTGTCGCGCGCGGTTTCCCGGGCGCTGGACGAGGCCGAGGAGGCCGGGGCCGACCTGATCCGGGGCGAGTACCAGTTGGAGGTCTCCTCGCCCGGGGTCGACCGGCCGCTCACGCTGCCCCGGCACTGGGCGCGCAACACCGGACGCCTGGTCAAGGTGAAGGTGGGCGACAAGACGCTGACGGGCCGGATCACCGAGGCCGGTGCGGGCGGGGTCGTGCTCGACGTGGACGGCAAGGTGACCGAGGTCGCGTACGACGCGCTGGGTCCCGGCCGGGTCCAGGTCGAATTCAAGCGGATGAACGAGATCTCCGATGAGGAGCTCGCCGAGTTCGGTGACGACGAGGACGACGACGAGTCGGACGACCTCGACGACGACGCCGACGACGAGGACGGGCCGGATGACGAAGGAGAAGAGCGGTGAACATCGATCTTGCGGCGCTGCGGGCGCTGGCACGTGACAAGGAGATCTCGGAGGAGACGATCCTCCAGGCGATCGAATCGGCGCTGCTCACCGCATACCGGCACACCGAGGGCGCGCAGTCGCACGCCCGCGTCGAGATCAACCGGCACTCCGGCGCGGCCGTCGTGTTCGCGCAGGAGTACGACGCCGAGAGCGGCGACATGGTGCGCGAGTGGGACGACACCCCGCACGACTTCGGCCGCATCGCGGCGATGACCGCCAAGCAGGTCATCCTGCAGCGCCTGCGCGAGGCCACCGACGAGGTGCACTTCGGCGAGTACGTCAACCGCGACGGCGACCTGGTCACCGGGGTCATCCAGGCGCACGAGACGCGGACCGAGAAGGGCATCGTCTCGGTGGACCTGGGCAAGGTCGAGGCGGTGCTGCCGCAGTCGGAGCAGGTGCCGGGGGAGACGTACCCGCACGGGCAGCGGATCCGGTGCGTGGTCGTACACGTCGCGAAGAGTTTCCGCGGCCCGCAGGTGACGCTGTCGCGCTCGCACCCGGCGCTGGTGAAGAAGCTGTTCGCGCTGGAGGTGCCGGAGATCGCCGACGGCACCGTGGAGATCGCCGCGATCGCGCGTGAGGCAGGTCACCGCACCAAGATCGCGGTGCGCTCGACCGTGGCCGGCGTCAACCCGAAGGGCGCCTGCATCGGCCCGATGGGCCAGCGTGTGCGCGCCGTCATGAGTGAACTGCACGGTGAGAAGATCGACATCATCGACTGGTCGGACGATCCGGCCGAGTTCGTCGGCAACGCGCTCTCGCCCGCCAAGGCGCTCAAGGTCGAGGTGGTGGATCTGGCCGCGCGTGCGGCGCGGGTCACCGTGCCCGACTACCAGCTGTCCCTGGCGATCGGCCGGGAAGGGCAGAATGCCAGGCTGGCGGCCCGGTTGACCGGTTGGCGGATCGACATCCGGTCGGACGCGGCCGACGCGCCCGGCGGCGCGGCGCGCCCGCCCCGCAGCGGTGCTGATCACGAGACGGAGCCGGGCGGCACCCCGATCTCCGCATAGGGGTAGACTTGCTCGGTGGTACGACGCGCGCGGCTCGCACCGTCGGCGGAATCTCTGGCGACATCGCAGGCAGCGGCCTCATCCGTTCCGCTTGTGGCACCTCCGGTGCGCACATGCGTCGGGTGTCGGCAACGCGCGTCTGCTATCGATTTACTACGTGTCGTCGCGGTGGAGTCGGAAGCTGACCAGTTCAGTCTCCGGCCCGATCAGCGGCGTGCGATGACCGGCCGTGGGGCTCACATACACCCGACTGCGGCCTGTCTCGAGTCGGCGCTGCGGCGCCGCGCCTTCGGGCGCGCGCTGCGGATCACAGGCGTCCTGGACGCCGGTGAGCTGACCGAGGCGATCCACGGGCCGTGAGGCCTGCTGGATCACGATCCGATCCGAAGGATCGCCGCCACCATCACTGGCGGACCACCGTAGGCGCAGCGCTCCTGTGCAGCGTCTGAGGATCAGAGCAAGGTAGGAAAATCGACATGGGCACACGATGAAGTCGCTGAAATGACCAGGCTTCAAGTGCACAAGTGAGGTCGTGGCGGGTCAGTGCCCGCGCGGCCTCGGAGTGAGGAGTGCAGTGGCAGGCAAGGCCCGCGTACACGAGCTTGCGAAGGAGCTCGGCGTCGAGAGTAAGGACGTTCTCGCCAAACTCAAGGAGATGGGCGAGTTCGTCAAGACCGCGTCGAGCACCGTGGAAGCTCCCGTCGCCCGACGGCTGAAGAACGCCTTCGCGGCCGGCTCCGGGGGTTCCCCGAGCTCGTCGCGTCCGGCACCGGCCCCGGCGGCGACCACAGCGGAGACCGCGAACGAACCCCGGGTGACGGCCAGGCCGGCACCCCCCAAGAAGCCCGCGGCGGCGCCTTCGGTGATGAAGCCGAAGCCGCCCGTGTCGATGGTGCCGCCGACGCCGGTCGCGAAGCCGGCCAGCGCCCACGACATCGAGGTCGCGGCAGCCGAGGCGCGTGCCTCGGCGCTCAAGGCCGAGCAGGAGGCCGCGCGCGCGGCCCAGCAGGCTGCTCGCAGCCAGCGCGAGGACGCTCCTCGCGGCGACGGCCCCAAGCCCAGCTTCATGCCGCCCCGACCCGGCTCGTCCGCGGCCGGCGCAGCCCGTCCGGGAGCCCCGGCCGGGCGTCCCGGCGCGCCCGGTGGCGACCGTCGGGACGGGCGTCCCGCCGGCCCCGGCGGCCCGCGCCCCGAGGGCGGTCGTGACCGTGACCGCGATCGCGGTGACCGTCCGGCCGGTCCGCGCGGCGAGGGCGGCAACCGTGAGGGCCGTCCCGGCGCTCCCGGTGGCAACCGTCCGCCGCGCAGCGGCGGCAACAACCCGTTCGGCATCTCGTCGGGCGGCGCGGCTCCGTCGCGCCCGTCCCCGGCCGGCATGCCCCGGCCGAACCCGGCGTCCATGCCGCCCCGGCCGAGCCCTGCCTCGATGCCCCCGCGGCCGAACCCGGCCTCCATGCCCAGCCAGCGCCCGGCCCGTCCGGGTGGCCCCGGCGGCGGCGCGGGTCGGCCCGGTGGCGGCGCGGGTCGTCCCGGTGGTGGCGGCGGCGGCTTCCGCGGCGGCCCCGGTGGCGGCGGCGGTGGCGGTGGCTTCCGCGGCGGTCCTGGTGGCGGCGGTGCCGGCACCGGCTTCCGGCCCGGCGGCGGTGCTCCTGGCGCCGGCGGCGGCTTCCGTGGTGGTCCCGGTGGCGGCACCGGTGGTCCGCCGGCGGGCGGCGCGGGCCGTCCCGGTGGCGGCGGCGCGGGTGGTCGCGGTCGTGGCGGCGGCGCCGCGGGTGCCTTCGGTCGTGGCGGCGGCAAGTCGCGCGGCCGCAAGTCCAAGAAGCAGCGGCGTCAAGAGTTCGACAACCTGTCCGCGCCCACGATGAGCTCGGGCGCGCCGCGTGGCCAGGGGCAGGCGCTCCGGCTGCCGCGCGGTGCCTCGCTGTCGGACTTCGCGGACCGGATCAACGCCAACCCGGGCTCGCTGGTCCAGGAGATGTTCAACCTGAACATCATGGTGACGGCGACCCAGTCGTGCACCGACGACGACCTGATGCTGCTCGGCGAGCACCTCGGCTTCGAGGTGCAGATCGTCAGCCCCGAGGACGAGGACCGCGAGCTGCTGGCCCGGTTCAACATCGACCTCGACGCCGACGTCGACGACGAGCGGCTGGTCAGCCGTCCGCCGGTGGTGACCGTCATGGGTCACGTCGACCACGGTAAGACGAAGCTGCTGGACGCGATCCGGTCGGCGAACGTGGTCGAGGGCGAGGCCGGCGGTATCACCCAGCACATCGGCGCGTACCAGGTGCACGTCGAGCACGAGGGTGAAGACCGCGCGATCACGTTCATCGACACCCCGGGTCACGAGGCGTTCACCGCCATGCGTGCCCGTGGTGCCCAGGCCACCGACATCGTGGTGCTGGTCGTCGCGGCCGATGACGGCGTCATGCCGCAGACGATCGAGGCGCTCAACCACGCCAAGGCGGCCGACGTGCCGATCGTGGTCGCGGTCAACAAGATCGACAAGCCCGAGGCCAACCCCGGCAAGGTGCGTCAGCAGCTCACCGAGTACGGCCTGGTCGCCGAGGAGTACGGCGGCGAGACCATGTTCGTCGACATCTCCGCCAAGAGCCGTCTCAACATCGACGGCCTCCTGGAGGCGGTCCTGCTCACCGCGGACGCGTCGCTGGAGCTCACCGCTCCGATCGACGGCCACGCCCAGGGTCTGGCCATCGAGGCCCGGCTCGACAAGGGCCGCGGTCCGGTGGCGACGGTCCTGGTGCAGAAGGGCACGCTCAACGTCGGCGACTCGATCGTGGCGGGCAACGCCTACGGCCGCGTCCGGGCGATGCTGGACGAGAACGGCCACCCGCTCGCCTTCGCGGGCCCGGCCCGTCCGGTGATGGTGCTCGGTCTGACCGCGGTGCCGGGTGCGGGTGACACCTTCCTGGCCGCCGACGACGACCGGACCGTGCGCCAGATCGCCGAGCAGCGGCAGGCCCGCAAGCGGGCGGCCGAGCAGGCGAGCCTGCGCGGCCGGGTGTCGCTGGAGAACCTGCTCGAGAAGATCAAGGAGGGCGAGCGCACCTCGCTCGACCTCATCATCAAGGGCGATGTCTCCGGCTCCGTGGAAGCCCTCGAGGACGCGCTGGTCAAGCTGCCGATCCCGGAGGAGATCCAGCTTCGGATCATCCACCGCGGCGTCGGCGCGATCACCGAGAACGACGTCAACCTGGCGTCCGCCTCGGCGAACTCGACCGCGATCATCATCGGCTTCAACGTGCGCCCGATGGACCAGGCCCGCGAACTGGCCGACCGCGTCGGCGTGGAGATCCGTTACTACACGGTCATCTACCAGGCCATCGACGAGATCGAGGCGGCCCTCAAGGGCATGCTCAAGCCGGAGTTCGAGGAGGTCGCCCTGGGTTCGGCGGAGGTCCGCGAGGTCTTCCGCTCGTCCAAGGTGGGTCTCATCGCCGGCTGTCTCGTGCGGTCGGGTCTGCTGCGGCGCAACGCCAAGGCCCGGGTGGTCCGCGACGGCACCGTCGTGGCGGAGCACGCGTCGATCAGCTCGCTCAAGCGGTTCAAGGACGACGCGACCGAGGTCCGCGAGGGCTTCGAGTGCGGTCTGACCCTGGGCGGCTACGGCAACCTGCAGGTCGGCGACATCATCGAGACCTTCGAGATGCGGGAGAAGCCCCGCGCCTGAGGTTCGAACCAGGCGGCCGGTGCGTCAGCACCGGCCGCCTGGCCATGTCTGGGGCATGCTGCCCTGATACTGGGTTCAAGGAGGGCACATGGCCAAGTACGCGCTGCTGACGGCGCCGTCGTCGAACCGCGTCTACACGCAGTCCGCACCCGACCTGGTCGCCGCCGAGCTGTCGGTGTTCGGTCAGCGGGCACTGGACGGGCGGCTGGAGCCGGCCGAGACGGTCGAGTTCGCCGGGCTGCCGTACCTGGTCTTCGAGACCGAGGGCGGGCCGCTGTCCGACGACGACCTGCGGATCCTGGCGAACCTGTCCTCCGGCTACGCCCTGTTCGAGGTCACCGGGGACGACCTGTTCCGCCCGGTCGGGCGGCCCGGCCTGGACCGGTTCGACGACGACCTGATCACCATCCAGAAGTACGCCGGCAAGACCAACGAGCACTTCACCAAGCTGCTGCTCAACGTGACCGTGCTGGCGACCAGCTGGGCCGACCAGCTGCTGACCCGCCGCTTCACCGTGCTCGACCCGGTGGCCGGCCGGGGCACCACCCTCAACCAGGCCCTGATGTACGGCTGGGACGCCGTCGGCATCGAACTGGACGGCAAGGACGTCGAGGCGTACTCGGCGTTCCTGAAGACCTGGCTCAAGCGCAAGCGGATCAAGCACACCGCCGAGACCACGCCGCTGCGCCGCGAGGGCAAGCGGCTCGGGCGGCGCTTCGACGCGCGCATCGGCGACGTGCGCGAGCAGCCGCAGCACGTGGCGCTGCTGGAAGCCGACACCACGTCCACCAAGGGCCTGCTCAAGGGCAACTCCGCCGATGTCATCGTGGCCGACCTGCCGTACGGGGTGGTGCACGGCAGCCGTACCGGCAAGGGGTTGGCGCGCAGCCCGCAGGAGCTGCTGGAGGAGTCGCTGCCCGGCTGGGTGGCGCTGCTGCGCCCCGGCGGCGCGCTGGGCATGTCGTGGAACACCCACGTCGCGCCGCGCGAGGACGCGCTGGACCTGCTGGAGGAGAACGGGCTGGAGGCCGTCGACTACGAGGGCTTCGAGCACCGGGTCGACCAGGGCATCAACCGTGACATTCTGGTGGCCCGCAAGGTGTGATCTCGCGTACGCTTCCGCCTCGTGCATACCGGAACCGCTGTCTTCGACCTGCTGCTGCCGGGTGACTCCCGGTCGCTGAAGGAGAAGCGCTCGTACGTGCGCCCGATCATCGCGGCGCTGAAGAAGTTCGAGGTCGCGGTCGCCGAGGTCGGCGCGCTCGACCTGCATGGCCGCACCGAGATCGGGGTGGCTGTCGTAGCGGCCGACCACGCGCACGTCACCGAGATCCTCGACCGCTGCGAGCGCCTCGTGGCCAACCGCCCCGAGGTCGAGGTCATCTCGGTCAAGCGGCGCTGGTACGGCGACGACGACTAGGTCGCCCATGTGCGACCGAGCGGGGGTTCGGGTACGGCAGGTAGTGTCATGGTGTTGGTTTCGACCCTGCTCGGGGCTCGTGGGCGGCAAGTGGGCCGACGCGGAGTTCCCGGGTGGCGGTCGTCGGTCGCGGAGGTGACGTGATGGGTGATCCGGCAAAGGTGCGCAAGCACGCCGAACGAGTGCGGGAGCTGGTGGCTTCCGCGGTACGCACCCAGATCAAGGACCCCAGGCTCGGCATGATCACGATCACCGACGCCCGGATCACCAACGATCTGCGGGAGGCGACCGTCTTCTACACCGTGCTCGGTGACGCCGAAGCCCAGGCGGGCACCGCCGCCGCGCTGGAGAGCGCCAAGGGCATGCTGCGCGGCGTCGTCGGGCGGGCCCTGGGCCTGCGCCACTCGCCGTCGCTGGCGTTCGTCTCCGACGACGTCCAGGAGCACGTCAAGCACATCGACGACCTGCTGGCCGAGGCGAAGCAGCGCGACGCCCAGGTGCAGCAGCTGGCCGCAGGCGCGGAGTACGCGGGCGAGGCGCAGCCCTACCGGGTCGACGAGGAGGACTCCGACGACGAGTCGCCCGACGACGAGGAGGAGCCTGCGCTGCGCGCAGCGGCCCAGCGGTGACCGGTACGGACCCGGCCGGCGCGGCGATGTCGCGCCGGCCCTCGGAGCAGGACTGGGCGGCCGCCGTCGCGGCCGTCCGCACCGGGCTGCGGCCCGGTGCCCGGGTCCTGCTCGTCTGCCACGTCAACCCCGACGGCGACGCGCTGGGCAGCATGCTCGGCTTCGCCCAGGGGCTGCGGCAGCTCGGCGTCGAGTCCCTGCAGTGCACGTTCCCCGGGCCGCTGACCGTGCCCGCGCCGCTGCACATGCCCGCGATGGATCTGCTCGTCCCCGAGTCCGAGGCCGATCCGGCCCCCGACCTGCTGGTCACCTTCGACGCCGCCAGCGAGGGCCGCCTCGGCTCACTCGTCGACCGGCTGGAGACGGCCGCGGCGAGCGTCGTGCTCGACCACCACGCCTCCAACACCGGCTTCGGCAAGGTGTCGCTGGTCGACCCGTTCGCGGCGGCCACCTCCGTGGTCGCGGCGGAGCTGCTCCGGCGCCTCGGCGTGGTGCTCGACCGGGGTATCGCCGAGTGCCTGTACATCGCGCTGGTCACCGACACCGGCTCGTTCAAGTTCGACCTGACCACGCCCGAGGTGCACGAACTCGCGGCCCGCCTGGTCGCCACCGGCATCGGCGTCGGCGAGGTCTCCCGCCGCATCTTCGACACCCGCCCGTTCGGGGCCATCCGCCTGTTCGGAGAGGTGCTCGGCCGCGCCGAGCTCGACCCGGCCGCCGCCGGCGGACGCGGCCTGGTCATCGCCGTGGCCACCCTCGACGACCTGGCCAAGCACGACCAGCCGCCGTACGTGCTGGAGGCGCTGATCGACTCGGTCCGCTGCACCGCCGAGGCGGACGTGGCGCTGCTGCTCAAGCAGGTCGCGCCCGCCGAATGGGCGGTGTCGATGCGCAGCAAGGGCGGTGCCGACGTCAGCCTGATCGCCGTCGCGCTCGGCGGCGGCGGGCACCGGCTCGCGGCCGGGTTCACCGGGCACGGCACGGCCGCCGACGTCATTGCGGCGGTCCGGGAGTGCCTGGCCGAGCAGGACTGACAGGCTCACAACTCGGGCGAAAAGCCTCCCCCGCACACCGGGCATAGGGGCACAATCGGGAGCATGGACACTCCGCCCGAGGCAGCCGTCGACCAGACGACGCGCCCCTGGGCGCGGGCACAGGTCATGCTGCCCGTCTTCATCCCGCTGTCCCTCATCGGCGGCCTCCTGCCGTCCTTCTCCCTGGCCGCCAACCTGTACGTGCTCGCGCTGGGCGGCGGCATGGTCATCGCCGGGATGTCCTCCCGCCTGCCGCGACGCGCCGCGCCGACCCGCCTCCTGCCCGGGGTGGCCTGGTGGCTGCTCCCGATCGCCATCTTCGTCGTGGTCGAGGTGTTCACCTTCGGCATGGGCTCCACCACCGCCTACCCGACCCTCTCCCTGCTGGCCGATCCCGTCCTCGACGGGTACGCGGCCCGCGCGCTGGCCTACTTCGGCTGGCTGTGCGCCTTCTGGGCCCTGGTGCGGCGATGAGCGTCAGCCGCTCCCTGATCATCGCCGGGTTCCTGCTGTCCGGGCTGGCGCTGGCGGCGGTGGAGTGGGCGGCGCGCCGCCCCGGCTCCCGGATCCCGACGCTGGGTGACGTGGTCGCCCTGGTCATGCGGTACGACCTCGGCGGCCTCCCGATCGGCCGACTGGCCATCCTCCTCTTCTGGTTCTGGCTCGGCTGGCACTTCCTAGCCCGCTGACCCCCTCCCACACCCGACCTTCCCCCGTGCCCCCGTGCCCCCGTGCCCCCGTGCCCCCGTGCCCCCGTGCCCCCGTGCCCCCGTGCCCCCGTGCCCCCGTGCCCCCGTGCCTTCGCGCGGGCGCTCTCCCCTCGGCGCCCTCCCCTCGGCACCTGCCCCGGGCACCCTCCCCCTCGTTCGGCCCCTTCCGCCTCAGCACCGCTTCCCGCCTTCGGTGATCGCTGTCCGGTGTCAGAAAGGCGGCGAGAAGCGGAGGCCGTGACCGGGGACTGCGATCTTGGATGGCCGCGCTGCTGAACATCGCTGACTTGGTGGGGAGTCGTAGGTGCGGTTGGGCGGTGTTCTGGCCGGAAGTTGCGACCTTGAGCTTGCTTCAGGCTCGTCTTCACCGTTTGCGGTCAGGACGTCGTCCTCCAGCCGAGCCTCCGACCGCAGACAGCGATCATCGGCCCCGGCAGAGTCATCGATCATCGTCTCCGGTCGGAATGTGAGGCCAGCTCTGGCCTCGGCGGCTCAAAGCCGGGGCCTCGGACAGCGAGTCGCGCGGTGTTGTGACCGGAACTGGTGATCTTCGCGCTGTTCCAGCCGATGATCGCGGCCTGGTGTCCGAACCCAGCCCTGTAATGGATATTCCGGCCGCAAATGGCGATCACCAAGCTCGCGAACCCAGACGGTGACCGCAGGCGACGATCACCGTTGACCCAGCCGTCAGCCGTCAGCCGTCAGCCGTCAGCCGTCAGCCGTCAGCCGTCAGCCGTCAGCCGTCAGCCGTCAGCCGTCAGCCGTCAGCCGTCAGCCGTCAGCCGTCAGCCGTCAGCCGTCAGCCGTCAGCCGCCAGCCGCCCAGTGCGCTGGTGTGACGGATTGCGGAACAGACATTTCCGACTGATTGCCCGTTCAGCCACTCCTGAAGTGCGCAGAGTCCAGAACACGATTCCGTGATGTGGGAACGTACGTGCAGGATGTGGAACTGAACGATAGTTTTGTCTGAGCGTCACCTCCGGTTCACCACAACCGGCCCGACGCGAGGCAGTCACCACCGGCACGGCTCGGCGATCCCGAGGACGGCGGCGGCTAAAGGACGGACCACGGCGTGCACCCGGCACGCACCTGGCCGATCACCCAAGCTGACCCGTTATCTCGCAAAGGACCGCTCTCATGCCCACGTCGAAGAAGCCCCAGCCGCAGCCCACCGAGGACGACCGCGAGCAGGCCCGCCGCGCCCTGCAGACCTCGATGGACACCCGCCAGTAGGCGATCGTCCCCACCGTCGGCACCCCGGCCGTCTACGCTGTCGGCGTGCCGATCTCGATCGACGAACCCGCTGCCGCGACCCTGATCTCGCGGTTGCGCCTGCAGGAACGGGCGCTCGGCCGCTTCGCCTGGCTGTACGGCCTGGCTGGCCTGGTCGCCACCGCCCTGTGGCTGCGCTCGGCCCCCGCCCGGACCGGATGGGTCGCCGACGCCGGCATCGCCCTGATCGCCCTGCTGCTCCTGACCGCCTTCCTGATCACGGCGGCCCGGGTGCGGCAGGTGCGGATGCCGGCGGGGCTGAGCCTGCACGGCAGCCCGCCCGGCTTCAGCGCCGCCGACCGGCCCACGCTCTACGCCGGGGCGGTGCTGCTGCTGTGCCTGGCGGGGACGGTCGACGACCCGGCCGAGTACGGGGTCGGCGTGGCGATGGCCGTGCTGGCCGCCCTGATCGTCCTCCGGCCGCGCCGGGTCACCCTGCACCACGACAAGGTGAGCGTGCGCCGCCTGCGCCGGGTGGACATCGCCTGGCCGTCGTTGACGGGGGTGGTGTGGACGCCCACTGCGCCGCGTGAGCTGCACCTGGCCCTGAGCCGCCCCGGTCGCCGGGAGGAGGTGCTGCGGGTGCGGGTGGACCCGCTGGAGGTCGAGCCGGGGTTCCTGGCGTACCTCATCGAGCACTATCGGACCGTGCCGCACGACCGCACCGCCATCGGCACCTCGGCTGAGCTGGCCAGGCGTCTGGCGGCGTACCCTTCCCCGGCATGAGCGGCAGAGCGGCAGGCGGTAAGCCGTGAACGACAGCGCGGTGGCCGTGGACGACGGCTCGACGGCCGGGGGCGGGTACCGCAGGATCGCTTCGCTGGCGCTGCCGGCGCTCGTGGTGCTCGCGGCGGAGCCACTGTATGTACTGGTGGACACGGCGGTCGTCGGTCATCTCGGGAAGGTGCCGCTGGCCGCGCTCGGCCTCGCGGGCACCCTGCTCGGCCTGGCGGTCTGGCTCGGCAACGTGCTCGCGTACGGCACCACGGGCCGCTCGGCCCGCCGCTTCGGCGCCGGTGACCGCCCCGGCGCGGTGGCCGAGGGCGTGCAGGCCTCCTGGCTGGCCGTGCTGACCGGCCTGGCGCTGCTCGTGGTCACTCAGCTGGCGGCCGGTCCGCTGGCCCGCGCGCTGGCCGGTGGCGGTCCGGACGCGGCCGAGGTGGCGCGAGAGGCGGAGCTGTGGCTGCGGGTGGCGGTGCTCGGCGCCCCGTTCATCCTGCTCGCGCTGGCCGGCAACGGCTGGATGCGCGGCGTGCAGGACACCCGCCGCCCGCTGTACTACGTGCTCGGCGCCAACCTGGCCTCGGCCGCCCTGTGCCCGCTGCTGGTGTACGGCCTCGGCTGGGGCCTGGTCGGCTCGGCCGCGGCGAACGTCACCGCGCAGACGGTCTCCGGCCTGCTGTTCGTACGCGCGCTGGTCGCCGAGCGGGTGCCGCTGGCACCGCGGCCGGAGCTGCTGCGCCACCAGCTGTCGGTCAGCCGCGACCTGATCGTGCGCGGTGCGGCGTTCCAGGCGTGCTTCCTGTCCGCGGCCGCCGTGGCGGCCCGGTTCGGCGCCGCCGCGCTGGCCGCCCACCAGGTGGCGCTGCAGCTGTGGTTCTTCACCGCGCTGGTGCTCGACTCGGTGGCGATCGCGGCCCAGTCGCTGGTCGGCGCCGAGCTCGGCGCGGGCGACGCGGCGGGCGCGAAGCGGACCGCCCGCCGGATCACCTGGCTGGGCTGGTGGTGCGGGGCCGCGTTCGCCGTCGTGCTCGGGGCGGGCGTGGCGGTGCTGCCCGCGCTGTTCACCGACGATCCTGCGGTATGGACGCAGTCCGCCCTCATCTGGCCCTGGTTCGCCCTGCTGCTGCCGATGGGCGGGATCGTGTTCGCCCTCGACGGGGTGATGATCGGGGCGGGCGACGTCGCGTACCTGCGGAACCTCACCATCGTCGCGGCCCTGGCCGGCTTCCTCCCGATGACCTGGGCGGCGTACGTCTTCGACCTCGGGCTGACCGGGGTGTGGGCGGGGCTGACCCTGTTCATGGTGGTCCGCCTGGTCATGCTGCTGCTGCGGATGCGCACCGGACGCTGGGCCGTGCCCAGCCCGGTCACCCCGCTTCCCCAGCCGTAGGCTGGTCGGCTGTGAGCAGCGCGAAGAACACCCGGCCGGTGACCGACGGCCTCATCGTGGTGGACAAGTCCCCGGGCATGACCTCGCACGACGTGGTGGCCAAGGTGCGCCGGATCGCGGGCACCCGCAAGGTCGGCCACGGCGGCACCCTGGACCCGATGGCCACCGGGGTGCTGGTGCTGGGCGTGGGCCGGGCCACCCGGCTGCTGACGTACGTGGTCGGCACGGACAAGGTCTACCGGGGCACGGTCCGGCTCGGGCAGAGCACGGTCACCGACGACGCCGAGGGCGACGTGACGGCCTCGGCGCCCGCCGGGCAGGTGACCGAGGAGCAGATCCGGGCGGGGCTGGCCGCGCAGACCGGCGAGGTCGACCAGGTGCCGTCGGCGGTGAGCGCGATCAAGGTCAACGGGGTGCGGTCGTACCACCGGGTGCGGCAGGGCGAGCAGTTCGAGCTGCCCGCCCGGCGGGTGACCATCTCGCGCATCGACGTGCTGAACGTCACGAAGCTCGATGACGTGGTCGACGTCGAGGTGGAGGTGGCCTGCTCGTCGGGCACCTACATCCGGGCCATCGCGCGCGACCTCGGGGCGGCGCTGGGCGTCGGCGGGCACCTGACCGCGCTGCGGCGCAGCGCCGTCGGCGGGTTCACCCTCGACGAGTCGTACACCCTGGAGCAGCTCGCGGAGCTGGCCGACCCGGTGGCGCTGCCGCTGGCGCAGGCCCTGACCCGCGCCATGCCGGTGCGGACCGTCGACGCCGACGCCGCCAGGACCGTGTCCCACGGCGGACCGCTGCCCGCGACCGGCCAGACCGGGCCGTACGGTGTGGTGGGTCCGGACGGCGCCGCGCTCGCGGTGATGTCCGAGCGCAACGGCAAGGCGCGGGCTGAGATCGTCCTGGTGGGAGGCGAGCAGTGATGCAGCGGTGGCGTGGGTTCGACGCGGCGCCCGGCGGCTGGGGCCGCTCGGTGGTGACCATCGGCGTCTTCGACGGCGTGCACTCGGGGCATCAGCAGACCATCGGCCACGCGGTCAAGCGCGCCCGCGACCTCGGCCTGCCCGCGGTCGTGGTGACCTTCGACCCGCACCCGTCGGAGGTGGTGCGGCCCGGCTCGCACCCGGCCGTGCTGACGCCGCCGCTGCGCAAGGCCGAGCTGATCGAGGGCCTGGGCGTGGACGTGCTGTGCGTGCAGCCGTTCACGCTGGAGTTCTCCAAGCTGCCCGCCGACCGGTTCGTGCACGACATGCTGGTCGAGCACCTGCACACCGCGCTGGTGGTGGTCGGCGAGAACTTCCGGTTCGGACACAAGGCCGCCGGTGACGTGGAGCTGCTGAGCAAGCTGGGCCTTACGTTCGGGTTCGGCGTCGAGCCCGCGCCGCTGGTGACCGGCGACGGCACGGTGTTCTCGTCGACGTACGTGCGGGCCTGCGTGGACGCGGGCGACGTCGCGGCCGCCGCGGCGGTGCTGGGGCGGCCGCACCGGCTGGAGGGCGTCGTCGTACGCGGGGACCAGCGCGGCCGCGAGATCGGCTTCCCGACGGCGAACCTGTTCACGGCCAAGTACGCGGCGGTGCCCGCCGACGGGGTTTACGCGTGCTGGCTGGTGCGCGGCAACGAGCGGCTGCCCGCCGCGGTCTCCATCGGCACCAACCCGACGTTCTCCGGCCAGGACCGGCGGGTCGAGGCGTACGTGCTCGACTTCTCCGGCGACCTGTACGGCGAGCGCCTGGCCCTGGACTTCGTCGCGCACCTGCGCCCGACCCTCAAGTTCGACGGCATCGAATCCCTGGTCGCCGCCATCGAGGACGACGTCACCCGCACCCGAGCCGTCCTCGCCCTTCCTTGATCACTGCAGTTTCGGGGAAACTGCACGAAAGGAGCCCGAGATTCCTGCACTTTCCCCGAAACTGCACGGATCTTGGGGCGTGAAACGCGCATTCCGTATACCGGCGGGGTGTCCTCCCACCAACTGGTAACGTAGAACCAACGCCGGGTCACCGGCGTGGGCCCAGGTCTGCCTGCTCGACGCCGCGGGCTGCCAGGGTGGCTAGGAAACCCACAGTTAGGGAGAACATGGCGCTCGACGCTGCTGTCAAGACCCAGATCATGGCGGACTACGCGACCACCGAGGGCGACACCGGTTCGCCGGAGGTCCAGGTGGCCGTGCTGACCAAGCGGATCCAGGATCTGACCGAGCACCTGAAGACGCACAAGCACGACCACCACAGCCGTCGTGGTCTGCTGCTGCTGGTCGGCCGCCGCAAGCGGCTGCTGGCGTACCTCTCGAAGTCGGACATCGCCCGCTACCGTGCGCTCATCGAGCGCCTCGGCCTGCGTCGATAGACTCGAACCGGGGGAGCGGCGCCAGTCGCTCCCCCGATGCTTAACCCAGAAGAAGGCACGTCACCCGCTCGTCGGGTGAACCGGGTCGGTCCTCGGTAGTGGTGTCCGGAGTCACATTCCGGGCGCTTCGATCGAAGACCGGCTGTCAACCCGGGTAGTGGGCGGCGGCGTGCCGCAGACAGAAGGAGCACACAGCTTCATGACCGAGAGCACACTCGGCGAGCAGCACAGCAAGGCAGTGATCGACAACGGCGCGTTCGGTACGCGTGAGATCACTTTCTCCACGGGCCGCCTGGCCCGTCAGGCCGCTGGTTCGGCCATCGCCCAGCTGGGCGACACGGTGGTCCTCTCCGCGACCACCGCGAGCAAGACCCCGAAGGACCAGTTCGACTTCTTCCCGCTGACGGTCGACGTCGAGGAGCGGATGTACGCCGCGGGTCGCATCCCGGGCTCGTTCTTCCGCCGCGAGGGCCGTCCCAGCGAGGACGCCATCCTCACCTGCCGCCTGATCGACCGGCCGCTGCGCCCGTCGTTCGTGAAGGGCCTGCGCAACGAGGTCCAGGTCGTCGAGACGATCCTGTCGCTCGACCCGGCCCACCCGTACGACGTGGTCGCCATCAACGCGGCCAGCATGTCCACCAAGCTCGCCGGCCTGCCGTTCAGCGGCCCGATCGGCGCGACCCGGGTGGCGCACATCGACGGCCAGTGGGTCGCCTTCCCGACCCACGCCGAGCTGGAGCGGGCCACCTTCGACATGGTGGTCGCCGGCCGGACGCTGGAGGACGGCGACGTCGCGGTCATGATGGTCGAGGCGGAGGCCACCGAGCACACCGCCAAGCTGGTCGCCGGCGGCGCGACCGCCCCGACCGAGGAGGTCGTGGCGGGCGGCCTGGAGGCGGCGAAGGCCGCGATCCGCGAGCTGTGCCGGGCGCAGAGCGAGCTCGCGGCGGTCGCCGCGAAGCCGGTCGGCGAGTTCCCGGTCTTCCTGGACTACCAGGACGACGTGTACGCGGCGGTCAAGGCCGCGGCGGGCACCGAGGTGGCCGAGGCGCTGAAGATCGTCGGCAAGGCCGACCGCGAGGAAGCTCTCGACCTGGTCAAGGAGAAGGTCCTGACCTCGGTCGCGCCCCAGTTCGAGGGGCGCGAGAAGGAGCTGTCGGCGGCGTTCCGCTCGCTGACCAAGTCCGAGGTGCGCCAGCGCGTGCTGCGCGACGGCGTCCGGATCGACGGCCGCGGCCTGCGCGACATCCGTCCGCTGACCGCCGAGATCGGCGTGCTGCCGCGGGTGCACGGCTCGGCGCTGTTCGAGCGCGGCGAGACCCAGATCCTGGGCGTCACCACGCTGAACATGCTGCGCATGGAGCAGGCGCTGGACACGCTGTCGCCGGCGAAGACCAAGCGCTACATGCACAACTACAACTTCCCGCCGTACTCGACCGGTGAGACCGGCCGGGTGGGCTCGCCCAAGCGCCGCGAGATCGGCCACGGCGCGCTGGCCGAGCGGGCCCTGGTGCCCGTGCTGCCCTCGCGCGAGGAGTTCCCGTACGCGATCCGGCAGGTGTCGGAGGCGCTGGGCTCCAACGGCTCGACCTCGATGGGCTCGGTCTGCGCGTCCACGATGTCGCTGCTGGCCGCCGGCGTGCCGCTGAAGGCGCCGGTCGCGGGCATCGCCATGGGCCTCATCTCCGACGACGTCGACGGCAAGACCAAGTACGTGACGCTGACCGACATCCTCGGGGCCGAGGACGCGTTCGGCGACATGGACTTCAAGGTCGCCGGCACGCCGGAGTACGTGACCGCGCTGCAGCTGGACACCAAGCTCGACGGCATCCCGTCGGACGTGCTGGCCGGCGCCCTGCAGCAGGCGCACGAGGCGCGCGGCACCATCCTCTCCGTGATGGAGGCGGCCATCGCCTCGCCGGGGGAGATGAGCGACTACGCGCCGCGCGTCACCACCGTCAAGATCCCGGTCGACAAGATCGGCATGGTGATCGGGCCCAAGGGCCAGACCATCAACGCGATCCAGGACGAGACCGGCGCCGAGATCTCCATCGAGGACGACGGCACGATCTACGTCGGCGCGACCGACGGCCCCTCGGCCCAGGCCGCGGTGGAGCGGATCAACGCCATCGCCAACCCGACCCTGCCGAAGGTCGGCGACCGCTTCCTGGGCACCGTGGTCAAGACCGCGGCGTTCGGCGCGTTCGTCTCGCTGACGCCGGGCCGCGACGGCCTGCTGCACATCTCCAAGGTGGGCGACGGCAAGCGGGTCGACAAGGTCGAGGACTTCCTCAACGTCGGCGACAAGGTCGAGGTGATCATCGCGGACGTGGACGCCCGCGGCAAGATCTACCTGGACAAGATCGGCCCCGACGGCAACCCGATCGTGAGCGACAAGGCGCCCCGCGAGGGCGGCGACCGTCCGCCGCGCGAGGGTGGCGACCGGCCGCGCAGCGGCGACCGTGGCGGCGACCGTCCGCGCAGCGGCGGTGACGACAGCGAGCGCCGTCGTCGTACCCGTCGCGACTGAGCGTCGGTGACCCGACCGCAAGACAGCGCACAGCCCGCGCAGACCTCCGAGTCTGTGCGGGCTGTGCCCGTTGCCCGTACCTTCGACCAGGTCAAGGCGGAAACCCGCGTGGACATCAGCGACCCGCTCGGCGGCACGGTCCGGCGTACGGTGCTGCCCAACGGCATGCGCATCCTGACCGAGGCCGTGCCCGCGATGCGCAGCGTCAGCTTCGGCATCTGGGTCGGCGTCGGCTCGCGCGACGAGGAGCCGGGGCTCGGCGGCGCCTCGCACTTCCTGGAGCACCTGCTGTTCAAGGGCACGCGCAAGCGCTCGGCCCTGGACATCTCCGCGGCGATCGAGGCGGTCGGCGGCGAGACCAACGCGTACACGGCCAAGGAGTACACCTGCTTCTACGCCCGGGTCCTCGACGCGGACCTGGAGCTGGCCATCGACGTCATGTGCGACGCGGTCGCCGACTCGGTGCTGGCCGAGGCCGACGTGGAGACCGAGCGCGGCGTGATCCTCGAAGAGATCGCGATGCACGCCGACGAGCCCGGCGACGAGGTGCACGACCTGCACGCCGAGGTGCTGTACGGCGACGGCCCGCTCGGACGGCTGATCTCCGGCACCGCCGAGACGATCACCCCGATGACCCGCGCGCAGATCCACGACTTCTACCGGCAGCGGTACACCCCGCCGGTGATCGTGGTCGCGGCCGCGGGCAACCTGGATCACAGCACCGTGGTCACGCTGGTCAAGAAGGCCTTCGCGGGTACGCCGCTCGGCGACGCCCCCGACGCCGCGCCCGAGCCGACCCGCTCGGCCCTGGCCGCGGTCCGCACGCTGCCGCCCGCCACCCTGCTGCGCGCCGACGACACCGAGCAGGCGCACCTGGTGCTCGGCGGCCCCGCGCTGCACCGCCACGACGAGCGGCGCTTCGCCCTGGGCGTGCTGAACAACGTGCTCGGCGGCGGCATGTCCAGCCGCCTGTTCCAGCAGATCCGCGAGGTCCGCGGCCTGGCCTACTCGGTCTACTCCTACACCTCGCAGTACGCCGAGACCGGCTCGTTCGCCGTCTACGCCGGCTGCGCGCCCGCCAAGGCGCAGGAGGTGCTCGACCTGGTCCGGGCCGGGCTCGCCGAGGTGGCCGCGAACGGCATCACCGCCGAGGAGCTGCGCCGCGGCAAGGGCATGCTCAAGGGCTCGCTGGTGCTGGGGCTGGAGGACACCGGCTCGCGGATGAGCCGCCTGGGCAAGGGCGAGCTGCTGTACGGCGACCTGATGGACGTCGACGAGCTGCTGGCCCGCATCGACGGGGTCACCCTCGACGACGCCGACGCGATCGCGGCGCAGGTGCTGACCGTGCCGATGTCGCTGGCCGTGGTCGGCCCGTTCGACGACGGCGACCTGTCCTGACCCGTCAGCTCGTTCCGGTATGTGGCGTCCTGCGTAGCCCGGCTCGGCGTATCGGCTAGGTTGGGCGCGTGACTGATGCAGTGGAGCCGATCCGGGTCGGCGTACTGGGCGCACGCGGCCGGATGGGTGTCGAGGTCTGCCGTGCCGTCGACGGAGCCGAGGACCTCGACCTCGTCGCGATGATCGACCAGGGCGACTGGCTGAACAACGCCTCCGACGCGGGGGCGCAGGTCGTCGTCGACTTCACCAACCCCGACGCCGTGCTGGAGAACCTGCAGTGGTGCATCGACCAGGGCATCAGCGTCGTGGTCGGCACCAGCGGCTTCACCGACGAGCGCATCGAGCAGGTACGCGGCTGGCTGGCCGACAAGCCCGAGGTGGGCGTGGTCATCGCGCCGAACTTCGGCATCGGCGCGGTGCTGATGATGGAGTTCGCCGCCCGCGCCGCGAAGTTCTTCGAGTCCGTGGAGATCATCGAGCAGCACCACCCGCGCAAGCTCGACGCGCCCAGCGGGACGGCCCTGCACACGGCCCGGCTCATCGGCCAGGCGCGCACGGCGGCCGGGATGGGCCCGATGCCCGACGCGACCGCGGACGAGATGGCCGGAGCGCGGGGGACCGAGGTCGCCGGCGTGAAGATCCACAGCGTTCGCGCGTCCGGGCTGGTCGCGCACCAGGAGGTGGTGTTCGGCGCCACCGGGGAGACGCTGACCATCCGGCACGACTCGTTCGACCGGGTGTCGTTCATGCCCGGCGTGCTGCTGGCCATCCGCGAGGTCGTCAAGCGCCCCGGCCTCACCGTGGGCCTGGACGCCCTGCTCTGACAACCTGAGCCCGCGCCTGGCTTTCACCGCCCCCGGCGCGCCCCGCCTTCCATCGACGTTGGCCTATTACGAGGACTTCGATCAACGCGGAGTCTTTGTAATAGGCCAACGTCTATGTAGGGTCGGGGCGGGAGGGGCCGGGACGGCCCGTGTTGTGGCCGCTGACCGTGATCTTCCAGCCTGTTTCGGTCGGTGATCGTCGTCTGTGGTGAAAACCTCGCTTCCGGCCGCAGGTTCCCACCGCACGCGGCGATCACCGACCGTCAGCGCTCACCGACACCTTCGGCCCGCGACCCACGGCCCGCAACGCACGGTCGGTGACCCGGGGACCCTGGCCCGCGGCCCATGACCCGCGGCTCGCGGCCCATGACCCGCGGCTCGCGGCCCATGACCCGTGGCTCGTGACCCGTGGCTCGTGACCTGCGGACCGGGGCCTGTTCGGGTGGTGCTGGCGGGGTTACAGGAGGGTATGAAGGCGGAGTTGGGGGACGAGCATGTCGTCCACGTCGAGGGCGCGGGTGGCGCCGTCGGGGGCCCAGCCGGCCGAGGTGAGGAACTTCCGGGTGGCCGCGTCGCGGTCGAACGCCCAGCACACCGCAGAGGCGTACCCGTCCTCGCGCCACAGGTCGACGCTGGCCGCCAGCAGCCGGCTGCCGTGCCCACGGCGGCCCCAGCGCGGCTCCACCAGCAGGTCTGTGACGGCGCCCACGGCATCGCCGATGTGATCCTCACCCGGGGCCAGCGCCGCCTCGTCGAACGGGCCGGACGCCGCGAAGCCCACCACGTATTCTTGGACCGCCTGATCGACCGCGTTCTGCTCGACCGCGACCAGCACCCGGTGCTGGGGGCTGGGCGGGGCGGAGACGGCCTCAGCCCACCGCTCGCGCAGGAACGACTCGTCGAGTTGTTCGAGCACGTGCCGGGGGAGCAGGCGTCTGTAGGCGACCTGCCAGGTCGTCAACTGAATACGCGCGATCTCGCCGGCGTCGCTCAGACGCGCCGGCCGGACGAACCCGACTGCCACGCCGAAAGCGTACCGACCGGTCGGGCGTACTGATCAGGAGGTATGGGGTTTGAGTCGGGCCAGGCAGATCACCATCGTGGCGGCGGCGGCCGCCGCGGCACTGGTGTTCGTGGCGCTGTTCGCGCAGCGGCACGGCTTCTTCGACCTCAACGTGTACTACGGCGCCGTCCGGTACTGGGTGTCCGGCGGCGAGATCTACGACTTCGTCCGCCCGCGCAGCACGTACGGGTTCACCTATCCGCCGTTCGCGGCGCTGGCCATGCTGCCGATGGCGGTGCTCGCCTGGCCGGTGGCGATCGTGCTCAGCTGCGCCGCGACCGCGCTGGTGACCTGGTGGCTGCTGCGCCGCCTGCTCACTCCGCTGGCGCGGGCGCGCGGCTGGGACCGCTGGTTCGTGGTCGCCCTGGCCCTGTGCCTGGTCACCGTGTACGAGCCGATGCGCGAGACCTTCCTGTTCGGCCAGGTGAACATGCTGCTGCTGGGGCTGGTCGCGGTCGACCTGCTGGTGCTCGCCGCGCGCGGCAGCCGCTGGACCGGCGTCGGCATCGGCCTGGCCACCGCGATCAAGCTGACGCCGGGCATCTTCATCGTCTACCTGCTGATCACCGGCCGCTGGCGGGCCGCGCTCACGGCCGCGGGCACCGCCGCCGGGGCGACCCTGGCCGCGGCCGCGATCGCCCCCGACGCGTCGCGCGAGTTCTGGACCAGCGCGCTGTGGGACACCGACCGGGTCGGCGTGCTGTCGTTCATCTCCAACCAGTCCCTGCAGGGCATGCTCGCCCGCATCGGGGACCTCCCCGGCGGGAAGGCCGTGTGGGCGCTGCTCGTCCTGGGTGTCCTGGCGGTCTGGTCCGTGCGCTGCCGCCGCGCGGCCGCGCAGGGCGACGAGGTGGCGGGGCTGGCGTACACCGGCATCGTGGGCGTACTGATCAGCCCGGTGACGTGGGTGCACCACCTGGTCTGGCTGATCCCGGCGCTGGTGCTGCTGGTCCAGCACGGAACGGCCGCGCCGGGGCGTCGGCGCTGGGCGCTGCTGGGGCTGGCGGCCGCGTCGTACGCCATCCTGACCAGCCGGGTGGTGTGGCTGTGGGAGGACCGGGTCGGCGGCTGGGCGGTGTTCTTCGGCGCCAACGCGTACGTCTGGATCTGCCTGGCCCTGCTCCTGCTGACCCCGATCACGGCTCGGCCCGCCCCGGACCTGCCCGGACTACCGGACTTCCCGGACGAGGGCGCAGCGCAGCTCGGGGATGTCGACGTCGCTGCCGCGCGGCCGAAACGTCGAGTGCGTGCCGTCCGGGTGTAGCCCGTGCCGGGCGTAGAACCGCAGCGCCCGGACGTTCTCGGTGAGCGCCCACAGCCGCACCTCCGGCTGCGGCAGGCCGGCCAGTGCCGCCTCGACGAGCCGGTCGGCGACGCCGGTGCCCCAGCGGTCTGACCGCACGTACAGTGCCAGGATCTCGCCGACCTGGTGCGCCAGCTTGCCGTCCAGGCGCCGGCCCTCTTCCCGGTACGGCCCGAAGCAGACCCAGCCGACGGGCTCGCCGGCGTCGAGCGCGATCAGGTTCGTGAACGGGCTGTCGGGGTTGCCGAGGCGCTCGGCGCGCTCCCTGGTGCGCTGCTCCACGTCGAGGGCGGCGAGCACCTGGTCAGGGACGATCCCGGCGTACGCCGCCCGCCACGACTCGATGTGCAGCGCCGCGACCGCCGCGCAGTCCGCGACCGTCTCCGCCCTGACTGTGATCATCTCGCCATCACCCATGCTGCGGATGTTAGGAAGGGGCCCCGCTACCTCGCAATGCGATAAGAAGGGTCCCTTCCTTCGCTCGCGGCGCGGTGCGCGGGCGGTGCGGTGGGGCGGGGCGGGGCGGGTGTCGGGGGGTGCGGGTAGCGTCGGGCGGCGTGGAGTCGATGACGATCGCGCAGGCGCGCCGGATGGCGCTGGCGGCCCAGGGGTTCACCGACCGGGCGCCCAAGGGCGAGATCGGCGCGCGACACCTGCGCAAGGTGGTGGTCGGCCGCACCGGCCTGCTGCAGATCGACTCCGTCAACGTGCTCCAACGGGCGCACTACCTGCCGGTGTACAGCAGACTCGGCGCGTACGACCCCGCGGTGCTGGACTCCGCCAGCGCCCGGCGCCCGCGCTGGCTCTTCGAGTACTGGGGCCACGAGGCGTCGCTGCTCCCGGTCGAGCTTCAGCCGCTGCTGCGGTGGCGGATGGCGCGCGCCGAGGGCGCCTGGGGCGGGCCGCGCAGCATCGCGGTGCAGCGCCCCGACCTGGTCGCCTGGGTGCTGAAAGAGGTGGGCGAGCGCGGTCCGGTGACGGCCGCGCAGATCGAGCAGGACGTGCCGAAGCCCAAGGACCACTGGGGCTGGAACTGGTCCGACGTGAAGAAGGCGCTGGAGTGGCTGTTCTACTCCGGCGACATCACCTCCGCCGGCCGCACCAGCCAGTTCGCCCGGCTATACGACCTGACCGACCGGGTCCTGCCCGCCGCCGTGGTGCACACGCCGACGCCGGAGCCGGCTGAGGCGTACCGGCGGCTCGTCGAGCTGGCCGCCCGCGGCCTGGGCGTGGCCGCCGAGCCGGAGCTGCGCGACTACTTCCGGCTGCCGCTGGACGGGACCCGCGCCGCCATCGCCGACCTGGTCGAGGAGGGCGTGCTCGTGCCGGTGGAGGTGCGCGGCTGGAAGCATCGGGCCTGGCGGCACCGCGACGCCGCCATGCCGCGCCGGGTGGCGGTGTCGACGCTGGTCAGCCCGTTCGATCCGCTGATCTGGGAGCGCGGCCGCACCGAGCGGCTGTTCGACCTGCGCTACCGCATCGAGATCTACGTGCCGCAGGAGCAGCGGGTGCACGGGTACTACGTGCTGCCGTTCCTGCACGGCGACCGGTTCGCCGCGCGGGTGGACCTCAAGGCCGACCGGCGCGCCGGGGTGCTGCGGGTGCCCGCCGCCTGGGCCGAGCCCGGCACCGACCCGCACGCCACCGCCGAGGCGCTCGCGGTGGAGCTGCGCCGCCTGGCCGGCTGGCTGGGGCTGGCCGAGGTGGCCGCGCCCGAGCGCGGGGACCTGGCCTCGGCGCTGGCCGATGCGGGTGTGCGGGGCAGTGTAAGTTCAGTGGTGTGACTGAGGCTCCCGCGTACCCTGACGCCGGGCACTACCCTGACGCCGGGCACTTCGCCCCGCCGCCCGCCGACCGGGCCAACCGGTTCGTCGAGTGGCTGCGCGCGCACACGCCCCGCTGGGCGGCGCCGCTGGCGGCGCTGGGGTGCATCGGCGGGGCGCTCGGCTACACGCTGCTGATGGACCCGGCCAACAGCAGTGCGGAGGCCACGCCGACGTGCCTGGTCAAGCTGCTCACCGGGTTCGACTGCCCGGGGTGCGGGGGTACGCGCGCGGCCTGGTACCTGATGCACGGCGACCTGCCCGCGGCGGCCCGGCACCACCTGCTGTTCACGTTCGCGGTGCCGTTTTTGATCTACATGTACGTCGCCTGGGCGGGCAACACCACGTTCCGGTGGAAGCTGCCGCAGCTGCAGATCACGCCGAAGCTGGTGGCGTGGTTCCTGGGGGCGTGGGGGCTGTTCATGGTGCTGCGCAACCTGCCCTGGCCCCCGTTCACGTACTTCTTCGTGTAACCGGCCCTGGCCCCGCGGCGACGGAGCGCCCCTGCTCCCGCCCGCCTTGGCATTGACGCTGGCCTATCTAGAAGACGAACTCGACGGAATCGTCTTCTAGATAGGCCAGCGTCGATTCAAAGCGGGGTGGTCGGCGGCTGGGCCAGCCGGGGCCGGGGGGTGCGGTCGCCGGGGCGGGAGGAGGCGGCCGCTCCCGGCGTCGCGGGTCAGGCGTCGACGCGGCGCAGGGTGACGTCGCCGCTGGCGGTACGGGTCTTGATGGTGAGGCTGTGGCCCGCCGCCCCGGGCGTACCGGGCATGGACAGGTCGCTGGCGGTGCGCCCGGAGGCGGTGTTCACGTCGAGCCATACCCCCGTGCCGGCCGCGACGCCGATCGCGACGTCGCCGCTCGCGGTGTTGACGCGGATCTCGCCCTGCCGGGTGATCCCGAACGAGACGTCGCCGGAGGCGGTGCTGACCTTGGCGTCCCGGGCCGCGCCGCCGATCTCGACGTCGCCGCTGGCCGTGTGCACCGTGATCTCGCCGCCGACGTGCCCGGCACGGACGTCGCCGGAGGCGCTCTTGACCCGCAGCGCGCCGCCGACCTCGCCCAGCCGGACGTCGCCGCTGGCGGTGTTGACGCTGGTGTCGCCGGTGACGCGCTCCACCTCGACGTCGCCGCTGGCGGTGTTCACCACGACGTCGTGGAACCGGCCGGTGATGGTCGCGTCGGCCGAGGCGACGTGGACGCTCAGCGCGCTGTCGGCCGGCATCTCGACGCGGACCAGCAGCTTCGCGCGGCGGAACAGGCGCCAGCCGCCGTGCTCGGGGGCGTTGACCAGCAGGCGCCGGCCGTCGACCATCTCCACCCGGCACTCCTCGACGGCCTGGGCGCTGGCCTCGCTGCTGTCGAGCGGGGTGATGCTGACGGTGGCGGTCTGGCGGTCGGCGGCCACGACCTCGAGGCGGCCGGCGGCCATCTTCAGGTCGGCGCGGATGGTGCCGTTGCAGGGGAACTCGCGGTTCATCGTCGGCTCCTTGCCGGTCAGGCCTGGGCGAAGCCGGTGATCCGGCGCCCGTGGTGGGTGGTCGGGGGTGCGGGCACCGGCCCGCGCAGCGCGTTGGCGGTGGCCCGGACGAGCCAGGCGTTGACGGAGACGCCCTCGGCGGCCGCCGCCCGCTCGACGCCCTCCTTGAGCCCCTCGGGCAGGCGCAGGGTGAGCCGGGTGAGGTCGCCGCCGTCGGCGATGGGTGCGGCCGGTGCGGGCTCGGGCGCCTCGGCCAGGGGTGCGGTCGTGGTGACGACCAGGTCGGCCTCGCGGCCGCGCAGGCGGACCTCGACGGTGGCGCCGTCGAGCTTGGTGGTGATCTCCGCGGTGGCGTCGGCGAGCACCTCGATCAGGCACAGCCGGGCCGAGGCGTCCAGGGCGGTGGCGAGCAGGTCGGCCACGCGGGCGGCTTGCTCGCCGCCGGGCGCGGCGGTCGCGGCCAGATCCCGCCGGAGCGAGTCGAGGTACGGGGACAGGTCCATGACACCACTATGACGTCATGAGTGACGTCGCGCAAGTGTCAGTTATGACGTCATAGCGACGGCAGTGACGTCAAAGGTGGCGTCATCCTCGCGCGAGTGACGCTCATGCCCCCCGAGCAGCCAGAAGCCGACGATCCACTAGGATCAGCCGTTGTGACTGAGATGGTGAAGCCTTCGGTGCAGTTGATCGCGTGGACGAACTTCCAGGCCCCGGCCGACGTGGAGTGGGACACCGACGCCGACGGCGGCCAGGCGCTGGCGGAGTTCGCCGGCCGGGCCTGCTACCAGTCCTGGACCAAGCCGAACCCGGTCACCGCCACCAACGCGGGCTACCTGAAGCACATCCTCGAGGTGGGGCACCTGTCGGTGCTGGAGCACGGCACGGCGACGTTCTACTTCACCGGGGTGTCACGTTCATTCACGCACGAGCTGATCCGGCACCGGCACTTCTCGTACTCCCAGCTCTCGCAGCGCTACGTGCCCGAGCGTGACGCGGCCATGGTCGAGCCCGAGGTGATCGCGGCCAACCCGGAGCTGCACAAGAAGTTCGTCGAGGCCAGCGAGGCCGCCGTGCGGGCGTACAACGAGCTGCTGGAGGGGCTGGAGGCGACCTTCGCCGACGTGCCCAACGCGACCCTGCGGCGCAAGCAGGCCCGGCAGGCGGCCCGCTCGGTGCTGCCCAACGCCACCGAGACCCGGATCGTGGTCACCGGCAACTACCGCGCCTGGCGCCACTTCATCGCCATGCGCGCCACCGAGCACGCCGACGTCGAGATCCGCGAGCTGGCCGTGGCGACGCTGCGCCACCTGCAGCAGCTCGCGCCGAACGTGTTCGGCGATTTCACCATCGGCGCGCTGCCGGACGGCACGGAGATCGCCTCCAGTGCCTTCACCTGGGAGTCCTGAGGCCAGGGATGCCGCGTACGGTATTCCGCTAGGTTGTGTGCATGACGTACGACGCTCACCGGCCCTTCGGCCGCCTGATCACCGCGATGGTCACCCCGTTCCGCCAGGACGGCTCCCTCGACGTCGACGGAGCCGCCAAGCTTGCCGCGTACCTCGTGGACGAGCAGCGCAACGACGCGTTGGTCATCAACGGCACCGCCGGTGAGTCGCCGACCACCACCGACGCCGAGAAGGAGACTCTCGTGCGCGCCGTGGTCGAGGCCGTCGGCGACCGGGTGCGGGTCCTGGCCGGGGTCGGCACCTTCGACACGCACCACACGATCGAGCTGGCCCGCGGTGCGGAGCGGGCCGGCGCGCACGGCCTGCTGCTCGTCACGCCGTACTACTCCCGGCCGCCGCAGGCCGGCGTCGAGCGGCACTTCCTGGCGGTGGCCGACGCCACCGAACTGCCGATCATGCTGTACGACATCCCGCACCGCACCGGCACGGCGATCACCACGGACACGTTCCGGCGGGTGGCGCAGCACGAGCGCATCGTGGCGGTGAAGGACGCCAAGGGCGACCTGACCGCGGCCTCCTGGGTCATGCGCGACACCGGGCTGGCCTTCTACTCCGGCGACGACGCCAACACGCTGCCGCTGCTGTCGGTCGGCGCGGTGGGCGTGGTCGGCACCTCGACCCACCTGATCGGGCCCGCCACCAAGGAGATGATCGAGGCGTACGAGCGGGGCGACACCGCCACCGCGCTGCGCCTGCACCGGCAGCTGCTGCCGCTGTTCACCGGCATCTTCCGGACCGCGGGGACGATCCTGACCAAGGCCGCGCTGAACGCCAAGGGGCTGCCGGCGGGACCGGTGCGCTCGCCCCTGGTGGACGCGGTCGAGGCCGAGCTGGCCCAGCTGCGCACCGACTGCGCGGCGGCGGGCGCGGCGTTCTAGACGTACCGGCGGCGCCGAGCCGCCAGCAGGACGGCACGCCCCGCGTGCCGACGAATTGGCGGCATATCGAGGTCGCCAAGCCCGAAGGAGAGATAATTGACCGCAGCGAATTTCGACGCGGTGCGTGGCGCCAATCTGGGCACACCGCCGCCGCTGCCTGAGGGCGGCCTGCGCATCATCCCGCTGGGCGGGTTGGGCGCCATCGGCCGGAACATGACCGTGTTCGAGTTCGGGGGCAAGCTGCTCGTCGTCGACTGCGGGGTCCTGTTCCCCGACACCGCCGACCAGCCGGGCGTGGACCTGATCCTGCCCGACTTCGCCCCGATCCTGGACCGCCTGGAGGACGTGCAGGCGATCGTGCTCACGCACGGCCACGAGGACCACATCGGCGCGGTGCCGTACCTGCTCGCCCACAAGAGCGACATCCCGCTGGTGGGCTCGCAGTTCACGCTGGCGCTGATCGAGGCGAAGCTGGCCGAGCGGCGCATCACGCCGTACACGCTGACCGTGGCCGAGGGCCAGCGCGAGCGGCTCGGCCCGTTCGAGCTGGAGTTCTTCGCGGTGAACCACTCCATCCCGGACGCGCTGGCCGTGGCCATCCGCACCGAGGCGGGGCTGGTGCTGCACACCGGCGACTTCAAGATGGACCAGCTGCCGCTGGACGGGCGCATCACCGACCTGGCCGGGTTCGCGCGGCTGGGCGCCGAGGGCGTCGACCTGCTGCTGTCGGACTCGACCAACGCCGAGATCCCCGGCTTCGTCACCCCGGAGAAGGAGATCGGCCCGGTGCTGGGCTCGATCTTCCACAAGGCGAAGGGCCGCATCATCGTGGCCTCGTTCGCCTCGCACGTGCACCGGGTGCAGCAGGTGCTCGACGCCGCCGAGGAGAACGGCCGCAAGGTCGCCCTCATCGGCCGCAGCATGGTCCGCAACATGGGCATCGCCCGCGACCTCGGCCTGCTGCGGGTCAAGGCGCACCAGGTGGTCAACCTGGAGGACGCGGCCAACCTGCCGCCGGACGAGATCGTGCTGATGTCGACCGGGTCGCAGGGCGAGCCGATGAGCGCCCTGGGCCGGATGGCCACCGGCGACCACCGCCACATCACGATCGCCCCCGGCGACACCGTGGTGCTGGCCAGTTCGCTGGTGCCCGGCAACGAGACCAGCGTGTACCGGGTGATCAACCAACTCGCCCGCGCCGGCGCCACCGTGATCCACAAGGACGTGGCGAAGGTGCACGTCAGCGGGCACGCCCCGGCGGGGGAGCTGCTGTACCTGCTGAACGTGGTCAAGCCCAGCAACCTGATGCCGGTGCACGGCGAGTGGCGCCACCTGCGCGCCCACGCCCGCCTCGGCGTCGAGTCGGGCGTGCAGGCCGACCGGGTGGTGCTGTGCGAGGACGGTGACGTCGTCGACCTGGTCGAGGGCCACGCCAAGCTCGTCGGCCACGTGAAGAGCCGGTACGTCTACGTCGACGGCCTGGCCATCGGCGACGTCGGCGAGAGCCTGCTCACCGAGCGCCGCGTGCTCGGTGACGGCGGCTTCATCGCCGTCACCGTGGTCGTCGACTCGGTCACCGGCAAGGTCGTCGGCGGGCCGATGCTGTCGGCCAAGGGCTTCTCCGAGGACCCGGCCGCGTTCGACCCGGCCCTGCCGCTGGTCACCGACGCGCTGGACAAGGCCGCCCTGGAGGGCGTCACCGATTCACACCAGCTCCAGCAGATCGTCCGGCGCGTGGTCGGCCGCTGGGTCAACGAGGCCTACCGCCGCCGCCCGATGATCGTCCCCACCGTCCTGGAGGTCTGACCGCCTCCCGACCCGGGCGCCCGCCCCATCCGGCCGGGCGCCCGTGCGGCACGGGCGGGTGGGGTCCGAGTTGGACCCGGAGACACGACTCCAAAAGCGAGGAGTTGTCGATGATCTCCACTACCGTGTGAGGCATGGCGGGCCGTAGTACCTCCTCCTCAAGCCGTCGTCGAGCTGCCACGCCGACGAAGGCGACGGCTGCGCGTACCCGACAGCCGGGCCGCAGCACCCCGGCGCGGCGCCCCGCGGCCCGGTCGCGCGCGCGGCGGCCGCGGCTGACCGTGAACCCGGTCGCCCTGCTCGGCCGCGGCCTGGGCGCGGTATGGATGGCCGCGGCGCACGGCGTCGGCTGGATGGCCCGCGGGGTCGGCAGCCAGGCGGCCAAGGCGCGCGACCTCGATCCCGAGCACCGCCGCGACGGCGTGGGCCTGCTCATGCTGGGCGGCGCGATCCTGCTCGGGGTCGCCATCTGGGGCGGGGGTGCCGGACCGTTCGGCGCCTGGCTGGCCACCACGATCCGGTTCTTCATCGGCGCGACCGCCGCCGCGCTGCCGCTGCTGCTGGCGGTGTCGGCGATCCGGGCGATGCGCGCCGAGCCCGACCCGTCCCAGCGCGGCCGCGGCGTCGTCGGCTGGACCGCGCTGGCGGTGTCCAGCACCGGCATCCTGCACATCGCGCAGCACCCGGTCGACCCGATCCAGATGGAGTACGCCGGGGGCCTGCTCGGCAAGCTGGTGGGCGGCGGCCTCGACAGCGCCGTGACGGGCTGGGTGGCCATCCCGCTGCTGCTGATCCTGCTCGGGTTCGGGCTGCTCGTGGTCACGGCCACGCCGGTGAACAAGATCCCGGAGCGGCTGGCCGCAGCCCGCGACCTGATGCTGGGCACCGGCGCGCCGCCGCCGGACGAGGACGAGCAGCAGGAGATCCCGGCGCCGCGCCGCAAGCGCCTCACCGCGCCGGCGGCGTTCAGCCCACCGCCGGAGCCGGGTGACGACGACTTCGACCCCGAACTGCTGGAGCACGAGACCGTCGCGATCGACCGGCTGCCCAAGCCGCCGCGCAAGCGCCCCGAGCCGCCGCAGCACACCCCGCCGCCGACCAAGACCGAGCAGCTGCTGCTGCCCAGCCTCGGCGGCGACTACCAGCTGCCGCCGCCGAACCTGCTCAAGGTCGGCGAGGCCGCCAAGAGCCGGTCCAAGGCCAACGACGAGGTCATCGCGGCGCTGGCGCACGTGTTCGACCAGTTCGACGTCGACGCCGCCGTCACCGGCTTCACCCGCGGCCCGACGGTCACCCGGTACGAGGTGGAGCTCGGGCTCGGGGTGAAGGTGGAGCGGATCACCGCCCTGTCCCGCAACATCGCGTACGCGGTGAAAAGCCCTGACGTGCGCATCCTCAGCCCGATCCCGGGCAAGAGCGCGGTCGGCGTGGAGATCCCCAACACCGACCGCGAGGACGTCGCCCTGGGCGACGTGCTGCGCTCGCGGATCGCGACCAGCGAGACGCATCCGATGGTGGTGGCCCTGGGCAAGGACATCGAGGGCGGCTACGTGGTGGCGAACCTGGCGAAGATGCCGCACATCCTCATCGCGGGCGCGACCGGCGCCGGCAAGAGCAGCTGCCTCAACTCGCTGCTGGTGTCGATCCTGGTGCGGGCCACGCCCGACCAGGTGCGGCTGCTGCTGGTCGACCCGAAGCGGGTCGAGCTCACCTCGTACGAGGGCATCCCGCACCTGGTCACCCCGATCGTCACCAACCCGAAGAAGGCGGCCGACGCCCTCGAGTGGGTCGTGCGCGAGATGGACATGCGCTACGACGACCTGGCCGCGGCCGGGGTGCGCCACATCGACGACTACAACCGCAAGCTGCGGGCGGGGCAGATCAAGCCGCCGCCGGGCTCGGAGCGCGTGCTCACGCCGTACCCCTATCTGCTGGTCGTGGTCGACGAGCTGGCCGACCTGATGATGGTCGCCCCCCGCGACGTCGAGGACTCGATCGTGCGGATCACCCAGCTGGCCCGCGCCGCCGGCATCCACCTGGTGCTGGCCACGCAGCGGCCCTCGGTCGACGTGGTCACCGGTCTGATCAAGGCGAACGTGCCGTCGCGGCTGGCGTTCGCGACCAGCTCGCTGGCCGACTCGCGGGTCATCCTGGACCAGCCCGGCGCGGAGAAGCTGATCGGCCGCGGCGACGCGCTGTTCCTGCCGATGGGGGCCAGCAAGCCCCAGCGCATCCAGGGCTCGTGGGTCGCCGAGAACGAGATCAACGACATCGTCGCGTTCTGCAAGCAGCAGCGCCAGCCGGAGTTCAAGCCCGAGGTGCTGGCCGTGCCGACCGAGGGCAAGAAGAAGGTCGACGAGGAGATCGGCGACGACCTGCAGCTGCTGATCCAGGCGGTCGAGCTGGTGGTGGTGTCGCAGCTCGGCTCGACCAGCATGCTGCAGCGCAAGCTGCGGGTCGGCTTCGCCAAGGCGGGGCGGCTGATGGATCTGATGGAGACCCGCGGCATCGTCGGACCGTCGGAGGGCTCCAAGGCCCGCGAGGTGCTGATCAAGCCGGACGAGTTGGCGGAGGTGCTGGCCGACCTCGGCGTGGACGAGTGAGCTCTTAGGATGGCGCGGTGACCGACCTCTCCACGGGAGTCGACCGCGAGCCGGTCGTCCGCGTGTCCACTCTGGAACTCTTCTTCGACCTGGTCTTCGTCTTCACCGTCACCCAGCTGACCGCGGTCCTGGCCGGTCACCCTGACTGGTCCACCGCCGGGCGCGTCGTGGTGCTGCTGCTCATGATCTGGTGGATGTACGACGGGTACGCCTGGCTCACCAACACCGTGGCCCCCACCGACCAGGTCCGGCGCGGGCTGCTGCTGCTCGGCATGTTCGGCTTCCTGATGATCGCGCTGGCCGTCCCCGGGGCGTACTCGGGCAGCGGCTGGGTCTTCGGCGTCGGCTACTTCCTAGTCAACGCCATCCACAGCGGGCTGCTGCTGCGGGCCTCGCCCACGGCGATGCGCCAACTCGCCCCGCTGAACCTGCTCAGCGCGGGCCTGGTGCTCGCGGGCGGCATCGTGACCGGCCCGTGGCGGGTGGGGCTGTGGGTGGCCGCGATCGCGGTCATGGCCGTCTCGCCGTACCTGCATCCGCTGTCGGAGTGGAGCATCTCCTCGGCGCACTTCGTCGAGCGGCACGGCCTGATCGTGATCATCGCGCTGGGGGAGTCCGTCGTCGCGATCGGGGCCGGGGCGGCCGGGCTGGAGCTCACCCCGGCGCGGCTGGGCGTCGCCGGGCTCGGCCTGGTGCTGTCGTTCCTGCTCTGGTGGCTGTACTTCGGCGGCGACGACGTCAAGGCCGAGCACGCCCTGGATTCGGTGCCGTCAGCCCGACGCGGGCGCACCGCGCTGCACGCGTTCGGCTGGGCGCACGTGCCGCTGCTGCTGGGCGTGGTCGTGTTCGCGGCCGGGGTGAAGAAGGCGGTGGTGTACGCCGGGGGGCACCTGTACCCGGCGTACGCGCTGCTGCTGGCGGGTGGGGTGGCGATCTTCCTGCTCGGCGACGTGCTGTTCCGCTACTTCCTGTGCATCGGCAGCCGCCGGTACCGGCTCATCGGCGCCTTCGCGGTGCTCGCCACGGTTCCGATCGGGCTGGCCAGCACGGTCGCGCAGCTGGGCGCCGTCGCGCTCCTGCTCGTCGCGGTCATCACGGTTGAAGCCCACCGCACACCGAGTCCCGACCCGGCCTCCACCGCCGCCCCGGCGGCCCCAGTGCACTGAGGCTCGCCGGCGGGGCAGTGTTCTGACCGCTGGCGGTGATCTTCGGGCTCGTCACGGTCCTTGATCACTGCCTGCGGTCAGATCATGGCTTTCTAGCCGAGGTTTCGACCGCCGACGGCGATCAACGACCGGGATGGCCGAGATCGTGACCGCAGGCGGCGATCTTGGCCAGCCGCCGCCAGCCGCCAGCGGTCAGCGGTCAGCGGTCAGCGGTCAGCGGTCAGGCTGGAGGGTTGCGGGTTCGTCGTGAGCATGAGCGTGGGTGCGGGTGCGGGCGGGGGTGCGGCGCAGCGCCAGGCCCAGGGACACGGCCGATACCGCCGCCCAGGTGCCCTCCAGGAGCAGGAAGCCCCAGTCGCGGCCGAGCCACGCCAGCCAGGCGAGCAGCCCCGCGCCGACGGTGTTGGCGATGAGGTAGCCGATCGAGCGGGTGGTGGTGCGGCCCAGCTGGGCGGCCACGTAGCCGCCGAGGACGGTCAGCGCACCGGCGATCTGCAGGACGTCATGGTTCATGATCGTGCGTTCTGCGCGCCGTCTTGTCGCACCGGGTACGGCGAGCTCTCGTCCGGAACGGCGCCGGTCCGGGCACCGCCGCCGCAAGGCTAGCGCAGGCCGCAGCCGTTAAGAAGGGGCCCTTTTGCTACGGAAGGCGATAAGAAGGGCCCCTTCCTTTCATCGGGGGCGGGGGAGTGCTGTGGGTTACATACACGGGGGTGGAGGTTGGGGCGGGTGTGTCGGGTGCGCCCGGTAGCCTTGCAGGGTGCCTGCAACCTCCCCGTCACCCACCGAACAGCCCGCGCGCCGGGTCGCTCTGCTGACCCTGGGCTGCGCCCGTAACGAGGTCGACTCCGAGGAGCTGGCCGCGCGCCTGACCGCCGACGGTTGGCAGGTCAGCACCGACGGCGAGGGCGCCGACGTGGTCCTCGTCAACACCTGCGGCTTCGTCGAGAAGGCCAAGCAGGACTCGATCGACACGCTGCTGGCCGCCGCCGACACCGGCGCCAAGGTCGTGGCCGCCGGCTGCATGGCCGAGCGATACGGCAAGGACCTGGCCGGCAGCCTGCCCGAGGCCGCCGCCGTGCTGGGCTTCGACCACTACCCGACCATCGCGGACACCCTCGACGCGGTCCTGCGCGGCGAGCAGGTCGACTCGCACACCCCGCGCGACCGGCGCGAGCTGCTGCCGGTGGCGCCCGCCAAGCGGCGCGACACGGGCGTGATCGTGCCGGGGCACGCCGCGTTCACCAACGACGAGCACACTCCGGCGCACCTGCGCCCGGTGCTGCGGCACCGGCTGGACTCCAGCCCCGTGGCCTCGCTGAAGCTGGCCAGCGGCTGCGACCGGCGCTGCTCGTTCTGCGCGATCCCGGCGTTCCGGGGCTCGTTCGTGAGCCGTACGCCGGATGAGCTGCTCGCCGAGGCGGAGTGGCTGGCCCGCACGGGTGTGCGGGAGCTGGTGCTGGTCAGCGAGAACTCGACGTCATACGGCAAGGACCTGGGCGACCCGCGCGCGCTGGAGAAGCTGTTGCCGCAGCTGGCCGCGATCGGGGGCATCGTGCGGGTGCGGGTGAGCTACCTGCAGCCCGCCGAGACGCGGCCCGGCCTGGTCGAGGCGATCGCGACGACGCCGGGCGTGGCGCCGTACTTCGACCTGTCGTTCCAGCACTCGGCCGAGCCGGTGCTACGGCGCATGCGCCGGTTCGGTTCGACCGAGCGGTTCCTGGAGCTGTTGGCCTCGGCCCGCGACCTGGCGCCGGAGGCGGGCGCGCGCAGCAACTTCATCGTCGGCTTCCCGGGCGAGTCCCGGGCCGACTTCGAGGAGCTGGTGCGGTTCGTCAGCGAGGCCAGGCTGGACGCGATCGGCGTCTTCGACTACTCGGACGAGGACGGCACCGAGGCGGCCGGGCTCGACGGCAAGATCGGCTCCGCGACGATCAAGCGGCGGTACGACAAGATGCTCACCCTGGTCGAGGAGCTGTGCGGCCAGCGGGCCGAGGAGCGTCTGGGCACGTTCGTGGACGTGCTGGTCGACACCGTGGACGGCGGCGCGGTCGAGGGGCGGGGCGCGCACCAGGCGCCCGAGGTCGACGGCTCGACCACGCTGGTCGCCGGGGACGAGGGCGTCGACCTGGCCGCGCTGCGCCCAGGCGACCTGGTCCGGGCGCGGGTCACCGGCACCGAGGGCGTCGACCTGGTCGCGGTTCCGACGCTGATGCTCGACGCCGCGCCACGCGATCGCTCGCCGTTGCTGGCCGTGGCTGGCTAACGTGTCGGTCGTGCAGGAACGTTCACGCCGGGTGCCACCGGTGCTCAATGCCGCCAACATCCTCACCGTGGTTCGGATCATCCTGGTCCCGGTCTTCGTGATGTTGGTGATCGTTTCCGGCATGACCGACACGAAGTGGCGCATCGCCGCCGCGGTCGCGTTCGGTGTGGCCTCGGCGACCGACTACGTCGACGGCTGGATCGCCCGCCGGTTCGAGCTGGTCACCTCGTTCGGCAAGGTGGCCGACCCGATCGCCGACAAGGCCCTGACCGGCTCGGCGCTGATCCTGCTCAGCGTGTACGACGCACTGCCCTGGTGGGTCACCATCGTGATCCTGGTCCGGGAGTGGGGCGTGACGCTGCTGCGCTTCCTGGTGATCCGGTACGGCGGCGGCGTGATCGCGGCCAGCCGCGGCGGCAAGCTCAAGACCGTGCTGCAGATCGCCGCGATCACCTGGTACCTGTGGCCGTTCCCGCAGCCGTGGGCCGCGGTCGGGCCCTGGCTGATGGGTGCGGCCCTGGTGGTGACCGTGGTCACCGGCATCGACTACGTCCTGGCCGCGATGCGGCTGCGGCGGCGCAAGCCCGAGCTCGACTCGTGATCGACGCCTACCTCCGGCTGCTCGGGGTCAGCCGCAAACCGCCGTCGCCGCAGTTCCTGCAGGAGCTGCACCGCGCCCATGTGCACCGGGTGCCGTACACCAACATGGAGATCATGCTCGGTCGGCCGGGCACGGTCGACCAGGCCGAGTCGGTCGACCGGGTGGTGCGCCGCCGGGGCGGCTACTGCTTCCAGCTCAACGGCGCCTTCGCCGTGCTGCTGCGCGAGCTGGGCTTCACGGTCACCATGCACCGGGGGTACGTCGTCAGCGACCTCACCCAGGTCGCGGCCGACCTCAACCACCTCGCCCTGCTGGTGCACGACCTGCCCGACGAGGCCCACCCGGACGGGGTCTGGTTCGCCGACACCGGCCTCGGCGACGCCTTCTCCGACCCGCTGCCGCTGCGCCACGGCCCCCACCGCCAGGGCCCGTTCGGTTACGCGCTGGCCGACTCGCCGCGCGACGAGCCCGGCTGGCGGTTGCACCACGACCCGACCGGGTCCTTCCTGGCCTGCGACATCATCGCCGCGCCGGCCGAGATCGACGACTTCGGCGGCGCGCACACGCACCTGTCGACCTCCCCGAAGTCGCCGTTCACGCAGACCTTCTGCGCCATGCGGCGTACCGGCCGGGAGGTGCAGATCCTGCGCGGCTGCGTGCTGACCACGTTCGACGACTACGGCCGCGAGGAGCAGGAGCTGCTCAGCCGCGACGAGTGGCGCCAGGCCCTGGCCGACCTGTTCGGCCTGATCGACGACGGCCTGGACCGGCTCTGGCCGAGCGTGCGCACCGCCCACGACACCTGGGCCGCCAAGCGGACCGAGCGCGCGGCGTGACCCGTCGCCGCACCCCGTCCGACCGTGTCGCGGCCTGGACCGGCACCGAACCGGGTGGCCGGTTCCCGGCGGCCGGCGGTGCCGCGTGAGCACCGACGGCATCGACGACGACGCGGCGATGACGGAGCTCGACCGCCGTCGCCTGCACACCGTCGCCACCGGTGCCGGCCGGGTGGATGAGCTGGTGGCGCGGCTGGCCGAGCGGGGTGAGACGGTGGCGGCGGCGGAGTCGCTCACCGGCGGGCTGCTGACCGCGACGCTGGTGACGGTGCCGGGCGTGAGCCGGGTGCTGCGCGGCGGGCTGGTCGTCTACGCCACCGACCTCAAGCACGCCCTGGCCGGGGTCGACGAGTCCCTGCTGGCCGAGCGCGGTCCGGTGGACGCCGACGTGGCGGTGGCCCTGGCCCGGGGCGCGCGCGAGCGCTGCGGCGCCGACTGGGGTCTGTCGACCACCGGGGTCGCCGGACCCGGTCCGCAGGACGGCATTCCGGCCGGAACGGTGTTCGTGGGCCTCGCCGGGCCGGGCGGGTCGACCGATGTCGTCGAGTTGTCCGTGCGCGGCGACCGGGCCGCCGTGCGAGCGACCAGCGTCGATGCCGCACTCGATCTCCTGTGGCGGGCGACGGCCTGATTCCGCGGTTCGGAAAGGGTGGCGCGGGCCCCGGTGATCTGTGCCACTATGGCGGGAGGCGCTGGAAGAGTCGGGCACCCGCATCGGCGGGGCGGGGTGTCGATCTGGCACGGAGAGAGTACGGTTCATCTCAGCCGTCGGTGACAACCGGCGGCTGACGGCATATCAGCTGTTGGTAACGGGGAACGAGAGCAGGGGGTGCGACATGGTGCTTTTGCGTCGAGTGATCGGTGATGCCCTCCGTGCCCGTCGGCAGGGACAGCATCGAACCCTGCGCGAGGTCTCCACGGCTGCCAACGTCAGCCTCGGTTACCTCTCGGAGATCGAGCGTGGTCAGAAGGAGGCGTCCAGCGAGCTGCTGACGTCGATCTGCGACGCGCTCGGTGCTCGGCTGTCCGAGGTGCTGCGCGAGGTCAGTGACACCATGGCCGTCGCCGAGCAGGTCGAGGGCGTGCTCACGCCCCCGCTGCCGCGCGGTGGTCAGGACAAGCCGTTGGAGCCGATCTCGGCTCGACCGCGTACCGAGGTGGCCACCGATGGCCAGGTCTCGGTCACGGTACGCCGCGAAAACCCGCTGCGGACCACGCTGCGGACGACCCGCAACACCCGACCCACCAACCCCGGCAGCACCCGCGGCCGCGAGGTCGTAGGCGTCTGACCTGGGCCGGGCACCTTCACTGGCCCGACCCTGCCCACCGCCCGGCCCACCTGCGGCCGGGCGCCCCCTTCCCCCACCGACCGATCCCGCCCTCCGACCTTTCACGATCATGGTCCGGAGTTGCCGGGCAATCGGGCGTATCTTGGGCCCTCTTTCCCCCGATTGCCCGGCAACTTGAACGATCGCCACCCGCCCGACGCGTCGCCGCGCGACCCGGCGGAGCAGCACTTTCGGGGAAGGTGCCGGAATCCGGGCCGAGATTCGCGCAGTTTCCCCGAAACTGTCGCCTGACGACGGCGCGGCGTCAGGAGATGCGGACGATGTCGCCTGGGTTCACCGCGAGCATCACGGCTGCGCGGCCGCCGTTGACGGCGATGGCGACGCGGTGGGCGGAGTCGGAGAAGACGACCAGGCCGCCGGAGGGTACGTCGGCGAAGGTGGTGCCGCGGACGGCGCGGCAGCCGCCCACGGTCAGCCGGTCCGGCAGCGCCGCCAACGCCTCGCCGGGCGCCGCGAGCTGCACGTTGCCGAACCGGTCCACGGTCAGCACCTCCGCCTCCAGCCAGCCGTCGCCCAGCGCGACCACCGGATCGGGCAGCCGCACCAGGCTGTCGGCGGCCAGGTCGGGCCCGGCCTCGCCCAGGTCCGCGCCGAGCGCGAGCCGCGCGGTGGCGGGGGCGAACACGTCGCGGCCGTGGAAGGTGCGCGAGACGGTGGGGGCGAACCAGTCGGTGCTGGACAGTTCGACCGCCCGCTCGATGCCGCCCAGGGCCTGCGCGGCCCAGACGAGCAGCCCGTTGTCAGGGCCGACGAGCAGCCCGTTCGGGGTCTGCAGCACGACGGCGCGGCGCACCGTGCCGACGCCGGGGTCGACGACGGCCAGGTGCACCGACGGAGGCAGGTAGGGCACGGTCTGGGCGAGCACGGCCGCGCCCCGGGTGATGTCGCCCGGTGGGATCTGGTGGCTGACGTCGATGACGCGCAGCTGCGGCGCGGTGCGGGCGATCATGCCGTGGCAGGACGCCACGAACCCGTCCGACAGCCCGTAGTCGGTGGTGAACGAGATCCAGTCGTATCCGGCCATACGCATCAATTTAGCGGCGCTGTCACGGCTTTCCGGGCGTGCCGAGCTCCTGCGGAGTGTCGATCGAGGCCGGTCCGCCCTGCGCTGGCACGGTGACCTGCGTCGATGGCTTCGGGCGGCGGCGCTGCAGGCGGCGGAAGAGCAGCAGCACCGGCACGGTGCAGATCAGTGGGCCGATGATGGCCAGCGGCCGGGTCAGCCACCAGCCCGCGTCCACATCGGCCGGCTTGTCCATGTCGAACTGGAACAGCAGCCAGGTCAGGAACAGGAACAGCGCCATCCCGGTGGTGTGCACCAGGTACAGCGGCAGCGAGAATTCGTTGATCAGCTCGTTGGCGCGCTTCCAGCGGGGGCGCCGCAGCAGGATCTGCATGCGGGGGCGCAGGAGTTCGACGACTCCGATCTGGAAGATGAGCAGGGCCACGATGACGAAGGTCGGCGGGGCCATGTTCGAGAAGCGCTCACCGGGCACGCCGACCATCGAGCCCGGGTACAGGCCGGAGCCGACCAGGCCGGTGAGGCCGAACAGGCCCAGCCACAGCAGGGCCCAGTCGTTGCGGCGGGGCGAGTCGACCACGTTCTGGTAGAAGAATCCCGCCTGGTGGCACAGGCCCCAGACCAGCACCATGTTGAGCCAGCCGATGTCCTCCCAGCCCCGGTCGAAGCGCAGCACGTCCACGACCATCGCCGCCCCGGCCAGCCAGACCAGGGCGAGCAGGCCCGCCTTGCGGTGCAGCCACAGGCCGATCGGCAGCAGCGCGATCAGCATCAGGTACACCGCCAGGAACCACAGCGGGCTGACCACGAGTTTCACCGCCCGGCCGACGCCGGTGAGGTTGAAGTACGTGCCGATGAGGGAGCCGAGCGCGATCCATACCAGCAGCACGATCCCGGCCGGGATGGTGAGCTGCCGCACCCGCCGCCACACGAAGGAGCCCATGGTGACGCCGCGGACCTGGGCCCGTTCCCAGCTGCGCAGGTGCACGTAGCCGCCGATGAAGAAGAACAGCGGCATGACCTGGAACAGCCACGTGGCCAGCCACAGCCCCCGGGTGAAGCCGAGCGGGCTGGTGGCGTGCGGGCCGTCCGCGCGCCAGTCGAGGATGGTGAAGGCCCAGTGCCACACCACGACCACGATCAGGCTCAACGCCCGGAGGAAGTCCACATAGGTGTCCCGGCGGGCGGGTGTTGCGCTGGTCATGAACCGCAGCATGCCACCGTGCCACCCGGCCCGCCAGCCGTAATCCGACCGTTGTTCCCCGGATTGTTCCCTGAGTCGTCGGTTGCCGGAGTCAGCCGCGCATGCGGAGGCCGCGGGGCGTCATCCGGAATCCGGCCGCCTCCAGGGCCGCCCCGAGCGGGCTGTCGGTGATCGACTCGCCGTCGGCGCGCTCCACCGTGAGCGGGCCCAGCGCACCCGCCCCGACCGCCTCGGCCAGGGCGGTGGCGGCCAGGCCGCGGGCGGTGTCGTCGCCGCCGAAGGTGAGCAGGGTGCGGCCGCCGCGTTCGACGTACAGGACGAGCTCGCCGGAGACGAGGACGACCAGCGCCCCGGCCTTGCGGCCGGGCCGGTGGCCCTCGCCCGCGGCGGGCCAGGGCAGCGCGGCGCCGTAGGGGTTGGCCGGGTCGGTCGAGGCCAGCACCAGGGCCCGCGAGCTCTCCTCCTCCGTGTACGACCGCAGCCGGTCCACCGCCCCCGGCAGCGCGAACTGCGCCGCCCCCAGCCCCTCCACGAAGTACCCGCGCCGGGCCGCGCCGCGCTCCTCCAGCGCCGCCAGCACCGGGTACACCGCCGCGAAGCCGCCCGGACGCCCCTCGGCGGCGACCGCGCCCCGGGTCACCACCCCGTGCCGCTCCAGCAGCACGTCGGCCAGCGCGGCCGCGCAGGCGGTGGCGTCGGTCTCGCGCGCGGGCAGCGCGTGCCAGCGTCCGGCGGCGGTGGGCGACGTCGCGCGGGTCGAGGCCGGCGACCGGCCGCCGGTGAGGCTCGGCCGCCGGTAGCGGGCCCGTGCGGGCGCCGGTTTCGCCCGGTGCGCGCCGTGGCCGCCGCCGACCAGGGCCCGCACCGGGGCCAGGGTGTCGTTGCCGACCAGCCCCGCCCAGACCAGGTCCCACAGGGCCGGGAGCAGCTCGTCCGGGTCGGCGCCGTCGACCCGGTCGGCCAGCTGCCGGAAGAACAGGGCGCCCTCGCCGAGCGCGGCCAGCACCGACTCGTGCAGCTCGGTGCGGGCGATGTCCAGCGGTGGCGGGAGCAGCAGCGGCGCCGCGTCGGCGAAGGCCAGCGTGACCCAGCCGTCGCCACCGCCGATGGCACCCGCGCCCGCCCAGACCACCTCGCCGGTCGCGCACAGCTCGTCGAGGTAGGCCGGGGTGTAGTCGCTGACCCGCTGCGGCAGCACCAGGCGCTCCAGCGCCGAGGCGGGGACGGGCACACCCTGGATCTGGTCGATCGCGGCGGCGACGGCGTCGATGCCGGTGGACCGGCGACCGATCTGCTGCCATACCGGCAGGAACCGTCCCAGGACCGCGGGCGGGACCGGCTCGATCTCCTTGCGTAGCGCGGCCAGGCTGCGGCGCCGCAGCGTACGCAGCACCTCCGCGTCGCACCACTCCACGAACCCGCCGTCGGAGGCGGCGGTGAACTCCCCGGACACGACGCGGCCGGAGGCGGACAGGCGGCGCAGCGTGTGCTCGACCACCGCCACGCCCAGCCCGAACCGGCGCGCGCAGTCGTCGGCGCGGAACGGCCCGCTGGTGCGGGCGAACCGTCCGATCAGGTCCGGCAGCGGATCGGCGACCTGCGCGGTGTACGCCGCGGGCAGCCCCGGCGGCAGCGCCACCCCGAGCGCGTCACGGTAGCGCCCGGCGTCCTCGGCGACGATCCAGCGCTCCTGCCCGGCCACCCGGACCGCCAGCACCCGCACCGCGCGGGCCAGCCCGGTCAGCCAGTCCGGATCCACGCCGCGCTCGACCAGCTCGTCCAGGCTCAGGTCGCCCAGGCGGCGCAGCATCTCGACGGTGTCCTCGGCGTCGCGCACGCGCCGGTCGGCCCAGCGCAGGTGCGCGGCGGTCGCCTCGATGACGGCCGGGTCCAGCAGCTCGCGCAGCTCGACGCGGCCCAGCAGCTCGCTGAGCAGCGTCGGGTCCAGGGCCAGCGCGGCGGCGCGGCGCTCGGCCAGTGGCGCGTCCTCGCCGTACAGGAAGGCGCCGACGTAGCCGAACAGCAGCGAGCGGGCGAACGGTGACGGCTGCGGGGTGGCCACCTCGACCATGCGGATCTTCCGCCCGGCGATCTCGCGCATCAGCCCCGTCAGCGAGGGCAGGTCGAACACGTCGCGCAGGCACTCGCGCGCCGCCTCCAGCGTCACCGGGAAGTCCGGATACTCCCGAGCCACGTCCAGCAGCTGCGCGGCCCGCTGCCGCTGCTGCCACAGCGGCTGCCGGCGGCCCGGATCGCGGCGCGGCAGCAGCAGCGACCGGGCGGCGCACTCGCGGAACCGCGACGCGAACAGCGCCGACGTGCCGACCGCGTCGGCGACCATCGGCTCGATCTCGTCCGGGTCGAAGGCGAAGGCGTCCGCGCCGGGCGGCTCCTCGGCCGTCTCCGGCAGCCGGATCACGATGCCGTCGTCGGCCGCGTGCACCTGCGCGTCCACGCCGTACCGCTCGCGCAGGCGCTGGCCGATCGCCAGGGCCCACGGGGCGTTGACCGGGGCGCCGAGGACGCAGTGCAGCACGATCCGCCAGTCGCCGAGCTCGTCGCGGAACCGCTCGACCAGCACCGTCCGGTCGTCCGGCAGGTGCCGCGTCGCCTGCCGCTGCTCGTCCAGGTACGCCGCGAGGTTGCGCCGCGCGGCCGGGTCGAGGACGTCTGACTCGGACTGCTTGCGCAGGTACGCCCCGAGCGCGCGGCCCAGCGCCACCGGGCGCCCGGCCTGGTCGCCCTTCCAGAACGGCAGCCGGGCGGGCTGGCCCGGGGCGGGGGAGACCAGCACCCGGTCGGGCGTGATGTCCTCGATCCGCCACGAACTCGTGCCCAGCGCGAAGACGTCGCCGACGCGCGACTCGTACACCATCTCCTCGTCCAGCTCGCCGACCCGGCTGGCCTTCTCCGAGCCGGCCAGGAACACGCCGAACAGGCCCCGGTCGGGGATGGTGCCGCCGGAGGTGACGGCCAGGCGCTGGTTGCCGGGGCGGCCGGTGAGCCGGTCGGCGGCCCGGTCCCAGACGATGCGCGGGCGCAGCTCGGCGAAGGCCGTCGACGGGTAGCGCCCGGCGAGCATGTCCAGCACCGCGTGCAGCGCCGATTCGGGGAGCGCCGCGAACGGCGCGGCCCGGCGCACCAGCATGGCCAGGTCGGCCACGGTCCAGTCGTCCAGCGCCGTCATCGCCACCACGTGCTGGGCCAGCACGTCCAGCGGGCTGTGCGGGAAGTCCAGCGGCTCCAGCCGCCCGGCCGCCATCCGCAGCGACACCACGGCGCAGGACAGCAGGTCGCCGCGGTGCACCGGGAACACCACGCCGCGCGACACCGCGCCGACCTGGTGCCCGGCCCGGCCCACCCGCTGCAGCCCGGCCGCCACGCTCGGCGGGGCGCCGACCTGCACCACCAGGTCGACGGCGCCCATGTCGATGCCCAGCTCCAGACTGGACGTGGCGACCACCGCGGGCAGCCGGCCCGACTTCAGCTCGTCCTCGATCTGCTTGCGCTCCTCCTTGGACACCGATCCGTGGTGGGCGCGGGCGAGCAGCGGCGCGGCACCGTACCCGGTGCCGGACTGGGCCATGATCTGCGCGGGCGGGGCGGCCGGCTGGACCACCGACTCGGCCGCCAGCTCGTTGAGCCGCGCGCAGAGGCGCTCCGCGCCGCGGCGCGAGTTGGTGAAGACGATGGTGGAGCGGTGCGCCCGGATCAGCTCGAACACCCGCTCCTCGACGGCGGGCCAGATCGAGGACCGGCGCGGGCCCTCGTCGTCGGGCTCGCCCTCGTCCAGCGCGGTCATGTCCTCGACCGGCACCTCGACGGTGACCTCGATCGTCTTCTCGGTGCGCGGCTGCACCACGTGCACCGGCGCGGCCCCGCCCAGGAACCGGGCCGCCGACTCGACCGGCTCCACGGTCGCCGACAGCCCGATGCGCTGCGCGGGCCGGGGCAGCAGCGCGTCCAGCCGCTCCAGCGACAGGGCCAGATGCGCGCCCCGCTTCGTCCCGGTGACCGCGTGCACCTCGTCGATGATCACTGTCTCGATGCCGCGCAGCGACTCCCGGGCGGCGGAGGTGAGCAGCAGGAACAGCGACTCCGGCGTGGTGATCAGGATGTCCGGCGGGCGCCGGGCGAAGGCGCGGCGCTCCTCGGCGGGCGTGTCGCCGGTACGCATGCCGACCGTGATCTCCGGCTCGGCCAGCCCCAGCCGGTCGGCGGCGTGCCTGATGCCGGTCAGCGGCGTGCGCAGGTTGCGCTCCACGTCCACGGCCAGGGCCTTCAGCGGGCTGATGTACAGCACCCGGCAGCGCTTGGCCGGATCCTCGGGCACCGTCTCGTGCGCCAGCCGGTCGAGCGCCCAGAGGAACGCGGCCAGGGTCTTGCCGGAGCCGGTCGGAGCCACCACCAGGGTGTGATCTCCGGCACTGATCGAGCGCCAGGCGCCCGCCTGGGCAGCGGTCGGCGCCGCGAAGGCCGCGTCGAACCAGGCCCGCGTCGCGGGGCCGAAGTTCGGATCGAGTGCGGCGCCCACCGGGCCGCCGGGCTGCTGCTTCATCACCGACCATCCTGCCCGCCAGGTACGACAACCGCCGACATCGGCCGAACGGACGATGGAAGATTCAGGTGTACGGCTAGGTTCTAACGGGTAGCTCCTGTCGAGTGGGACAGAGGGCTTGCCGGGGTTGCCCGGAGTAGTCCGAATCACGTACCGTCTTGCTCACGGTAAGTAGCGCAACGAATACGTCGCGAGAGGTAGGACGCAATGGTTGAGCGACGGAGCTTCCGCCACGAATCGGACGTGCTGCTGCGGCAGCTCGACGGTCACCTGGCCCGGCTGCAGGCCGGAGAGCCCCAGTCCAGCCACGAGATCGCCCTCTTCGAGCGCATCGCGGCGCACCTGCGCCAGCTGATCCGCGAGACGGTACGCGCCAGCGCGGTGGACCGCGCCCGGGTGCGGGCGGCAGTGCACTACGTGGTGATGCGCGGGCGCGACGCCCGGCACGCCCGACCGGCCCATGTGGACGTGTGGGTCGTCAACGACATCATCCGCGACCTGGGCCGCCTGGACCTGCTGATCCCGGAACCGGCACTGAGCTGAACCCGGCCCGCCGAGCGACGCCGCCCTGGCCGGGCGGGCTCGTGCGGGGCTCGTGCGGGGCGGGGCGGGGTCGTGCAGTTTCGGGGAAACTGCACGAAAGGGGCCCAAGATTCCAGCACTTTCCCCGAAACTGCACGACCGACCCCCGCGTTTGACTTCGACGGTGGCCTATCTAGAAGACGGAATTTCGAGATTCGTCCTCTAGATAGGCCACTGTTTATGTAAGGGTGCCGCCGCGTGCGGCGCCGCGTGAGGCGGGTCGACGGGGGCTGGGCGGGTCGGCGGCGGTGGTCAGTTGAGGGAGGCGGTGGCCAGTTTCAGGCCGAAGCCGAGGAACAGGGCGCCGATGGTGGTGCTGCCGGCGGCGGCCAGCCGCCGACGGCGGCGGAACGCCTGGGCCAGCCGGTTCCCGCTGAAGATCAGCACGCTCAGGTACGCCGCGCTGAACAGCTGCGCGATGGTCGCCAGCAGCAGGAACGTGACGGCGGGGTAGGCGTACCCGGGGTCGACGAACTGGATGAAGAACGAGACGAAGAACAGGATCGCCTTCGGGTTCATCAGACTGATCGTGAACGCCTTGCGGAACGGGTTCGTCGTGTCCGGCTCGGTGTCGGCGACGGTCTCGGCGGGTACGCCGCGCGAGCGCCACCGGCTCACCGCCGAGGCCACCATCCGCACCCCGAGATACCCCAGGTACGCCGCACCGGCGTACTTGATCACCAGGAAGACCGGCGGGTACGTGCGCAGCAGCGACGCCACGCCCGCCGCCGAGGCGAACATGAGCACGCTGTCCCCGGCGAACACGCCGAAGGCGGCCCGGTAGCCCTGCCGTACGCCGCGGGAGGCGGCGGTGGAGAGCACATACAGCGAGTTGGGTCCGGGCAGGAGCACGATGGCGACGGTGCCGAGGACGTAGGTCCAGATGTCAGTGACGCCGAGCATGTCTAATCCTTACCGTGCCGCGACCCCGTGCAGAAGTCGGCTGGTCAGCTGCTTTTGTGCGGCCGGCCACTCATCGGCGAGCATGCTGTACAGCGCCGAGTCGCGGGCCGAGCCGTCCTTGCGGTTGCGGTTGCCGCGCAGGACGCCCTCGGGCACCGCGCCGAGCCGCTCGATCGCCGCCCGGGAGCGCAGGTTGCGTACGTCGGTCTGCCAGGTGACCCGCCGCGTCCCGAGCACCTCGAAGGCGTGTGTGAGCAGCAGCAGCTTGGCCTCGGTGTTGACCGCCGTACGCCAGCGCGGCCGGGCCACGATGGTGCCGCCGATCTCCAGCGCCCGCACCCGCTCCTCCGGGTAGAGGGAGGTGGTGCCGAGGATCTCGCCGGTGACCGCGTCGCGCTGCACGTACGGCACGCGGCGGCCGGCCGCGTACTCGGCCAGGATGGCGCGGACGACGGTCTCCATCTGCTCGCGGGTCTGCGGGCAGTGGCTGGGCAGGTGCTCCCAGACCTGCTCGTCGCCGCCGAGCGCGGCGAACAGCCCGTCGGTGTGGGCCAGGTCGAGCGGCTCCAGGTGCACGTGGGTGCCGCGCAGCGGGGTGGGGGTGAGCCAGGGCGAGGCGGCGGGCCGCAGGTGGTCGGGGACCGGCACGCGCACGCCGGGAGCCGGGTCGGGCAGGCCGGCGGCCAGGCGCAGCGGCACCACCCCGGCCCAGTACGGCAGGTCGAGGTCCTCGTCGTCGTCCCCGGCGGTGCCGGTGCGGCTGCGCACCGAGACCTCGGCCAGGGGCAGCGCCAGCACGGCGGTCTGGGCCAGCTCGCGGTCGTTGGGGCCGCGGGTCTGCGCGGCGCGTCCGGCGGCGACCTTCTCGGTCAGCGCGGTGAGCACCCGCAGCTTCTCCTGCGGGTCGGTGACCAGGGTGGCGGTGCCGTGGGCGATCACCGAGCGGTAGTTGGCGCTGTGGTGGAACTGCGAGCGGGCCAGCACCAGGCCGTCGAGGTGGGTGACGGTGACGGCCACCGGCAGGCCGCCGCCCCGCGCCTCCAGGCCCATCCGGCCGCCGGTCGAGCCGTGCAGGTAGAGCGTGTCGTCGAGGCGGACGTGCAAAGTGGGCAGCACCTGCGGCAGCCCGTCCCGGACGAACGCCAGCGAGCAGTGCCAGCCCTCGTCGAGGATGGCGTGCGCGGCCTCCCGGTCGTACGACATGCGCTCGCGCATCCGCAGGGCGGTGGTGCGCTCGGTCTGCGGGTACTCGGTCACGGCCCGGCTCCTTGCGGTTCGAGGTTCGTACTAGTACATTCTCTGTTTTGTGACAGCACAATATCTGATCACTGGGAACTCGGCAATCGCGATCAGCGACTCGGTCGAGGCGGGGGTGCGCCACGGGGCGCTCGCCCCCGGTGCGGCGCTGCCCAGCGTGCGGGCCCTGGCCGCAGAGCTGGCGGTGAGCCCGGCCACCGTCGCGGCGGCGTACCAGCGGCTGCGCGACCGGGGCATCGTGGTCACCGCGGGCCGCCACGGCACGCGGGTGCGGGCGGTCACCCCGATCGCGGCCACCCGCGCGGCGCGGGCCTCGATGCCGGTGCCGTCCGGCCTGCGCGACCTGGCTGCGGGCGATCCCGACCCGAGGCTGCTGCCCAACCTCGGCCCGATCCTGCGGGAGGTCGCCGACGAGCTGGCCGCCCGCGACGGCGCCGTCGGCTACGCCGAGGGCGAGCCGCTGCCCGAGCTGCTGGCACTGGCCCGGCAGCGGCTGCCGGAACTGCCCGGCGACGCGTCGTACACCCTGGTCTCGGGCGCGCTCGACGGCCTGGACCGGCTGCTCGCGGCCAGGCTGCGGCCCGGCGACCGGGTGGCGGTCGAGGATCCGGGCTGGGCCGCGCTGCTCGACCTCGTCGCGGCCCAGGGCCTGGTGCCGGTGTCGATGCCGGTGGACGACCAGGGACCGACGGTCGCCGGGGTGCGCGCCGCGCTGGCCGCCGGGGCGCGGGCCGCGGTCGTCACCGCGCGGGCGCAGAACCCCACCGGCGGCGCGGTGAGCGCGGACCGGGCCGCTGAGCTGCGGCCGCTGCTGCGCGACGTGTTCGTGATCGAGGACGACCACGCCGGGGAGCTGGCCGATGTGCCGCTGCACCCGGTCGGCGGCGGCGCGACCTGGGCGTTCCTGCGCAGCGCGGCCAAGCCGTACGGGCCGGACCTGCGCTGCGCGGTGCTGGCCGGGGACGCCGAGACGGTGTCGCGGGTCGAGGGCCGGCTGCGGCTGGGCGCGGGCTGGGTCTCGACCGTGCTGCAGCGCACCCTGCTGCGGCTGTGGCGCGATCCGGGGATCGGCGCCGGGATCGAGGCTGCCGGCCGGGCGTACGACCAGCGCCGGTCCGCCCTGGTCACCGCCCTGGCCCGGCACGGTGTCGCGGCGAGCGGGCGCACCGGGATCAACGTGTGGGTGCCGGTGCCCGACGAGACCCGCGCGGTCGCGTCGCTGCGCGACGCCGGATACGCGGTCACCCCCGGCCACGTCTACCGCACCGCCACCGGCCCCGGCATCCGGCTGACCGCGGCGACCCTCGGGCTGGACGAGGTGGAGCCGCTGGCCGCCGCGGTCGCGGCCGCGCTGGCCGGCGGCCCCGCCCCGATCACGCGCTGATCAGTCGAACAGCTCCTCCAGGAAGCTCTCCTTCTTGTGCTTCTTGTGGTGGCCGTGCTGCCCGTGGCCGTACTTCGGGTACTCGTCGGAGTCGTAGTCGCGCCATCCGTGCTGCCCGTGCTGCGGCTGCCCGTACCCGTGCTGCTGCGGCTGCCCGTACCCGTGCTGCTGCGGCTGCCCGTAGCCGTGCTGCTGCGGGTAGCCCGGCTGGGCGTGGCCCGGGGCGGGCGGCGGGTACTGGCCGGGCTGGCCGTGCTGCGGCTGGGCGTGCTGCTGGGCGCGCGCGCCGTGCCAGGCGTTCTCCGCGTCGACCAGGCGCTCCAGCTCACCGCGGTCGAGGAAGATGCCCCGGCACTCGGTGCACTGGTCGATGGTCACGCTGTTGCGCTCGTACTGCCGCATCGGGGCATGGCATTTGGGGCAGGTCATGTCCATGCGCCCGAGCCTAGCCAGGCTCGCCAAACCGGCCCCGTACGGCGAGAGGCCGCCCCCGCAACCGGGGACGGCCTCTCGCGCGGGCGCTCCGTCAGCGACGCAGCCAGGGGAAGGAGGAGTCGAGCTGACCCTGCTCCTTCAGCTCGGTGTAGAGCGGAACCTCGTCGGGGAAGTAGCCCCACGCGTGGTCGCCGCCGTCCACCGGGTCGTCGATGCGGCCCTCGAGCGCGCCGACCAGCTGGCGCTGCACCGGGCTGAGCCGGGCCACGTCCTGCGGGGCGGGCTTCTGGTCGCGGGTGGCGATCCAGCGGAACGTGTACCCGAAGAAGACCGCCTTGCGGGTGATCTCCGAGAAGTTGTTCGAGCGCGCGTGCCAGATGCGGCGGTCGAAGAAGACCGCGTCGCCGGGGTGCACGCACACCTCGATGGCGCCGGCGGGGTCGGGCCACTCGATGTCGCGGCTCGGCGGGCCGTCGATGCGGTTCATCTTGTGGCTGCCCGGCACGACCTTGAAGTTGCCGCGGCCCGGCTCGGACACGTCCGACAGCCAGAACGCCAGCTTCACCGACAGGCGCGGGCGCGGGTCGGTCTCCAGCTCGCCGTTCTGGCGGCCGCCGTCCTGGTGCCACTCGAACCGGTACGGCTTGGGCTGGCGGATCGGCGGGTGCACGTCCAGGTGCGAGTGGTAGACGTGCACGTTCCAGCCGATCATCGACCAGACCAGCGGGAACACCGCCGGGTGGTCGACCAGGCCGTTGAGCTCGGGGCAGCTGGCGACCGCGCTCAGCTTGTGCAGCGACGCGTCCGCACCCAGCTTGCCGACCGCCTCGTGCTCGGCGTACACCCGGTCGACGGCGGCGGCGTAGTGCGCGACCTCGTCGGGCGTGAGCACGTTGCGGATGATCAGATAGCCGTCGCGCTCGAACTGCTCACGCTGTTCGGCAGTCATCGCGCGCGGCGTGACGGGGGTGATGGTCACGGGTTGTCCTTCCCCGATCGGCTGGGTGGCGCGCGGCGTCGCCCAGTGGCTCTTGCGGGGCAGCGACGCTGCCCTTTGCGCACTGGACGTGCTGGTCGGGAGCGACGTTGCCTCAGGGATCAAGATCTGACCGGACGTCCGAGGCAATCCGGTCGGTTCAGTTGTGCGCGCCGCCGGGGTCACGGCCCGCACCACGTGCGTGTGCCGTGGAGGGACCCCAGGTGGCATGCGTTTTCCTGCTGCGGCCAAGACGATACCCGAATCGTCTTCGACTAGCCCGGGGCCGGTGCCGACCGGCACCATGAGGCAAGGTAGAGAAAGCGGCACCACCCCTTACCCCCGACCCCTCCGGGAGCCTTCGTGAGCGCCACCCTGGCCGACTACGCCCCCGTCCAGGCCCGCACCGTCCGGGTGCTGATGGGCGCGGAGATCATCAGCGGGCTCGGCACCGCGATGGGCATCTCCATCGGCGCGCTGCTCGCCCAGGACATCACCGGCACCGCGGCGCTGTCCGGCCTGGCCCAGAGCGCGTCCGTGGTGGGCGGCGCGCTGTGGGCGATCCCGGCCACGAGCCTGATGAGCCGGTACGGCCGCCGCCCCGGCATCGCCGCGTGCTACCTCGTCGGCACCCTCGGCGCGGCCGGCGTGCTCGGCTCCGTGCTGCTGCACTCGGCACCGCTGCTGTTCGTCGGGTTCTTCCTGTTCGGGGCGGGCAGCGCGGCCAAGCTCCAGTCCCGCTACGCCGCCGCCGACCTGGCCGAACCGCACCGGCGCGGGCGGCAGCTGTCGCTGGTGGTCTGGTCCACCACGCTCGGCTCACTGGCCGGGCCCAACCTCGCCGCGCCGCTCGGCCGCCTGCTGGAGCCGTACGGCATACCGCTGCTGGCAGGGCCGTTCGCCTTCTGCGCCCTGTCCTTCGTACTCGCCGCCACCCTGCTCACCCTCCTCCTGCGCCCCGACCCCCTCCTCCTGTCCACCCGCCTCGCGTCCACGACGCCCGCGCCCGGCCGCCTCGCGCCCGGCGGCGAGGGTGCAGTTTCGGGGAAAGTGCAGGAATCGGGGACGGAATTCGAGCAGGTTCCCCGGAATAGCAGCCTGGAGCCGGTGGCGTCCGGCGGCTCGGCGGGCGGGCGGCCGCGGTTCGCGGACGTGATGCGGGCGGTGCTCGCCTCGCCCGCCGCGCGGCTCGGCATGGCCTCCATGGCGCTCGGGCACCTGGTCATGGTCGGCGTGATGTCCATGACACCGGTGCACATCGGCGCGACCCACTCCGGCCCCGACACGCTGCGCCTGGTCGGCCTCGTGCTCAGCGCCCACATCGCCGGCATGTACGCGCTGGCGCCGGTCGTCGGCTGGCTCACCGACCGGCTCGGCCGGCTGCGGGTGATCCTCGGCGGCGTCGCGCTGCTGATCGCGGCCGGCATCACGGCGGCCTCGGCGGGGGACCGCACCGACCTGATCACCGTGGCGCTGGTGCTGCTCGGGCTCGGCTGGTCCGGGACGATGGTCGGCGGGTCGACCCTGTTCGCCGAATCGGTGCCGGTCGCGGTGAAAGCCCGCGCGCAGGGCGTGTCCGACCTGGTCATGGGCTTGGCGGCGGCGGGGTCCGGGGCGGTGTCGGGGGTGATCGTCGAGCTGTCCGGATACCGCGTGCTGGCCCTGCTGGCGGTGCTGGCGACGCTCCCGCTGATCGCCCTGGCCCTGCGCCCCTCAACCCTCGCCGCCCTCACCCCCACCCCTGCCACCCCCTGACCCGCGCCCCCCGCACCGCGCCGCCGCGCCCCGCCGCGCGGGGCGCGCGGAGCGGGGCGGGGCGGGGCGGGCAGTTTCGGGGAAAGTGCAGGAATCTTGGGCGGGATTCGTGCACTTTCCCCGAAACTGCAGGAACCGCGGTGCGGGGTGATCATGCAGGTGGGGACGGGCGGAGATCGGCCGGTAGTGGCAGACTGGCCGGATGCGACGGACGGACTTCTGGGAACGCCTGCGTGAGGTGTTCGGCCCGGTTTACGCGACCAGCGTGGCCAAGGACCAGGTGCTTGCCAGGCTCGGCGGGCGCACCATCGACACCGCGCTGGCCGAGGGTGAGGAAGTGCACGTGGTCTGGCGCGCCGTCTGCGAGCAGTACTCCGATCGGGTGCCTGCCCGACTTCGCTGACGCGGGTGTGGGCACGACTACGGCGTGGCAGGATGGCGCTCGTACAAGTGTTCGGCTAATCTCCAGTCCCGTGCGCTTGTCCACAGGCGCGGCGTGCCCGTATCGCTTTGTCGGACCCAGCGCCTAGCGTGACCGCGTGACGAAAAAGGCTGCGAAGTCGACTGACAGTGCACTGACAGAGGTGGCGACGAAGATGGCGACGACGAATCCCGACAAGACAAAGGCGCTGGATCTGGCGCTGGCACAGATCGACAAGCAGTTCGGCAAGGGCTCCGTGATGCGCCTGGGCGAGCGTCCCCAGGTGCAGATGATGATCATCCCGACCGGCTCCATCGCGCTCGACGTGGCGCTGGGCATCGGCGGCCTCCCGCGCGGCCGCATCGTCGAGATCTACGGCCCGGAGTCCAGCGGTAAGACCTCGCTGGCCCTGCACGCGATCGCCAACGTGCAGCGCTCCGGCGGCATCGCCGCGATCATCGACGCCGAGCACGCCCTCGACCCGGAGTACGCCAAGGCCCTCGGTGTCGACACCGACGCCCTGCTGGTCTCCCAGCCCGACACCGGTGAGCAGGCGCTGGAGATCGCCGACATGCTGGTGCGCTCGGGCGCGCTGGACCTGATCGTGATCGACTCGGTGGCCGCCCTGGTGCCGCGCGCCGAGATCGAGGGTGAGATGGGCGACAGCCACGTCGGTCTGCAGGCCCGCCTCATGAGCCAGGCGCTGCGCAAGATGACCAGCGGTCTGAGCAACTCCAACACCACCGCGATCTTCATCAACCAGCTGCGCGAGAAGATCGGCGTCATGTTCGGCAGCCCGGAGACCACCACCGGTGGTAAGGCGCTGAAGTTCTACGCCTCGGTGCGCCTGGACATCCGCCGCATCGAGAGCCTGAAGGACGGCACCGAGGTCGTGGGTAACCGCACCCGCGTCAAGGTCGTCAAGAACAAGGTCGCCTCGCCGTTCAAGCAGGCCGAGTTCGACATCATGTACGGCAAGGGCATCTCGCGCGAGGGCTCGCTGATCGACGTCGGCGTGGAGCAGAACATCATCCGCAAGGCGGGTGCCTGGTACACGTACGAGGGTGACCAGCTCGGCCAGGGCAAGGAGAAGGCCCGCGAGTTCCTCAAGGAGAACCCGGACGTCGCCGCCGAGATCGAGAAGAAGATCCTCGAGAAGCTCGGCGTCGGTGTGTCCAGCGCCTCGGACGCCGCGGGCGGCCCGGCGCTGCCGCCGGTGGACTTCTGAGCCGCCTGACCGGCTGAGACGCCACGATGGCAGGACGTCGGCGCGCGCGTACCGGAAGGGGCTGGGACGCCAAGCCACCCGCCCCGCCCCGGGCGCCGCGCACCGGGGAGCCTGCGGAGCGGGAGCGGGAGCCGTCGGACGACCCGACGGCGGCGACCCGACCGCAACCGGCTCCCCGTGATCCGTACGAGCTGGCGCGGGAGATCTGCCTGCGCCAGCTCGCCGTACGCCCGCGTACCCGGTCGGAGCTGGCCGCGGCGCTGCGTACCCGTGGGGTGGAGGACGAGGTCGCGGCGGCGGTGCTCGACCGCTACGACGAAGTCGGGATGATCGACGACGCGGCGTTCGCCCGAGCCTGGGTGAACAGTCGGCACCATGGGCGCGGTCTGGCCGCTCGGGCGCTGGGGCAGGAGCTGCGGCGCCGCGGCGTGGATCAGGAGACCGTCACCGAGGCCCTGTCGGAGCTCGACGACGAGACCCAGGAGCGCACCGCGTACGAGCTGGCCGAGCGCAAGCTGCGGACGGTGCGCGGCGAGCCCGACGCGGTGTTCCGGCGGGTGGTGGGCATGCTTGCGCGCAAGGGGTACCCGGGCGGGGTGGCGGTTCGCGCGGTCAAGGAGGCACTCGCGGCCCGCAGCGCCGCCGACGCCGAACTCGCCGAACTGATCGACCCCGACACCTTCGACGACTGATCACACCCTGACATCTCGGGGGGCTGATCGCACCCGGCCGTTCTCGTCACCTGCAGGGACGAGGGCGGCCTTCTTCGTGCAGTTTCAGGGAAGGTGCACGAATTCGGCTCGCGATTCCTGCAGTTTCCCCGAAACTGCACGCTGCTCCGGAGGGTGGGGAGTGGGCAAGCGGGCCGCGTGGGTGGCGAAGTTCACGATGATCGGCGTTTTGGGGCAGGGGGTCTGGTTCAGGGCCACTTTCCGACCCGTAAGGTTGATCATGGCGAAGAAGCGGGTGGCCGTCGGCGGTCCGCACCGGTCGGCGGGCCGCGCCGGCTGGCGGCCGCGGTGGCCGGCGGGCCGCGCCGGCTGGCGGCCGCGGTGGTCGGCGGGCCGCGCCGGCTGGCGGCCGCGGTGGCCGGCGGTCCGGGGCTGGGTGGGATGACAACGTTTTCTGGGGAGTGGGGCGTTCCTGGGGTGCGGGGTTCGGGCGGGGCGGGCCAGGTGGCGGGGTGGAAGCGCGGACACGCGCGACACGCCGGGATTCAGAACCGTTACGGACAGGTCGCATCGCTTGGCATCCGGACACAATGGGCGATGCGTGCGAGTTGGTGTCCGATCATGAGTTCTTGACCGGACCGCCTCCGGCAACCTAGCCTCGCATGAAGAGGTATCACCGACCAGCTCGTGTTAAACCACACAACATAGAACGCGTAACAGTACGACAACAGTTTTGCCTGGTGAACACACTCGGCCGCCGACACCCCAGCGCGGCCGACCACACGAAGTCGCAGCTCCGACGCGCCTTGGCGCCGGTTGGGCAGCGCGACGGGACGAGGCTACCCGCTGACCGAAGCGGAATGTAGTCTCGTCACAACGCGCTGTGTGCAGCGATGACCGTGCGGTGCCGTCACCCCCCACCCTGGTCGGGTGCCTCCGCACCGGCACCACCGTGCCGGCCGGGACCGAGCGTCAGGAGGCGGGCCATGACCGAGCACGACGGGAACGCGCCATGAGCGTTGTGGAGACAGCGCTGCTCGCGGCGATCGTCGTGCTCACGCTGCTCGTCGCCCTGGTGCTGGTGCTGGGCTCGCGGCTGATGCGCCGGCTGGCCGCGCCCACCGCGCCGACCGGGCTGCCGCTGAGTGTGGTCGTGGACGACCCGGAGGCGGTCGCCGAGCGCGAGCGGCAGCGCCAGACCCTGGTCGAGCTGCAGAACTCCGTCTCCGACGCGCAGGCCGCGCTGGAGAGCGAGCGCCGTTCGGTGGCGTCTGCCCGCGCGGAGGCCACCGCCGTACGCGCCGAGAACGCCGCGGCCAAGGCCGAGGTGGCCACGTCCCGGGCCGAGGCGCAGCGGGTGCTGGACGCGGCGCACGCCGAGGCCGACACCGTGCTCCAGCGCGCGCACCGCCAGGCCGAGGAGGACGCCGAGCAGGTGCGCAGCACCGCCCGCCGGACCGGCGAGCGGGAGATCGCGATGCTGACCTCGACCGCGAAGGAGCAGGCCGCCGAGGCCGAGCGCCGGTTGCAGCGGCTGGACGAGCGCGAGCGGCTGCACGCCGCGGAGGCGGAGCGACTGGCCGAGCGGGAGCGGCAGAACGTCGAGGAGGCGGAGCGGCTGGCCGAGCGGGACCGCCGGATCGCCGCCGCCGAGACCGAGCTGGCCAAGTGGGACCTGGCCCTGCAGGCCAAGGAGCAGGAGCTGGCCCAGGCGCAGGAGGTGCGCCGCCGGGAGCTGGAGCGGGTCGCCGGGCTGACCGCCGACGCGGCCAAGTCCGAGCTGGTGGAGACGATCGAGAACCAGGCCAAGCGCGAGGCCGCGCTGCTGGTGCGCGACATCGAGGCCGACGCCCGCGCCACCGGTGAGCAGCGGGCCCGGCACATCGTGGTCGACGCGATCCAGCGGGTGGCCAGCGAGCAGACCGCCGAGAGCGTGGTCAGCGTGCTGCACCTGCCCAGCGACGAGATGAAGGGCCGCATCATCGGCCGCGAGGGCCGCAACATCCGCGCCTTCGAGACCGTCACCGGCGTGAACCTGATCATCGACGACACCCCGGAGGCGGTGCTGCTGTCCTGCTTCGACCCGGTGCGCCGGGAGGTGGGGCGGCTCACGCTGGAGAAGCTGGTGCTCGACGGGCGCATCCACCCGCACCGCATCGAAGAGGTCTACGACGTGGCCCGGTTCGAGGTGGAGCGGATGTGCCAGCGCGCGGCGGAGGACGCGCTGGTCGAGGTCGGGATCACCGACATCCATCCGGAGCTGGTCACGCTGCTGGGGCGGCTGCGCTACCGGACGTCGTACGGGCAGAACGTGCTGAAGCATCTGGTGGAGACGGCGCACATCGCCGGGATCATGGCCGCCGAGCTGAAGCTGGACCCGGAGCTGATCAAGCGGTCGGCGTTCCTGCACGACATCGGCAAGGCGCTCACCCACGAGGTGGAGGGTTCGCACGCGCTCATCGGCGCGGACGTGGCCCGCCGGTTCGGGGAGAGCGAGGAGGTCGTGCATGCGATCGAGGCGCACCACAACGAGGTGCCGCCGCAGACGATCGAGGCGGTGCTGACCCAGGCTTCGGACGCCTGCTCGGGCGGCCGTCCCGGCGCGCGCCGGGAGTCGCTGGAGGCGTACGTGAAGCGGCTGGAGCGGATCGAGGAGATCGCCGGGGCCAAGTCGGGCGTCGACAAGGTGTTCGCGATGCAGGCCGGTCGGGAGATCCGGGTGATGGTGCGCCCGGAGGAGGTCGACGAGATCGGTGCCGCGGTGCTGGCCCGGGACGTGGCCAAGCAGATCGAGGAGGAGCTGACCTACCCGGGTCAGATCCGGATCACGGTCGTGCGCGAGTCGCGGACCACCGAGATCGCCCGCTGACGGAGTCGAAAGGCGCCGCCCCGAACTGCGGGGCGGCGCCTTTCGCAGGTCAGGCGCCGCCACCGCCGCCGACGCCCGAGGCGGCCGCGTTCGCCGCGCCGAGGCGGGCGGCCGGGGTGGCCACGCCGCGGCGGTTGGCGCGCCGCTCCAGCAGGTGTGCGATCAGGGTCAGCGTCGCGTTGATCACGATGTAGATCGCGGCGAGGACCAGGAACACCGGGACCACGTTGTTGTAGTTGGCGTAGATCTTGCTGCCTTCGAGCATCAGCTCCGAGTACGCCACGATGTAGCCCAGCGCGGTGTCCTTGAGCACCACCACCAGCTGGCTCACGATCACCGGCAGCATGCTGCGGGCGGCCTGCGGGATCAGGATCAGCCGCATGACCTGGCTCTTGACCAGCCCCAGGCTGTACGCCGCCTCGGCCTGCCCGCCCGGCACTGCGCGGATGCCCGCGCGGAACGCCTCGGCCAGCACCGAGCCGTTGTAGAGCGTCAGCCCGATGACGACCGCCCAGAAGGCGGGCACGGCGGTGCCGAAGACGTAGTAGCCGCCGTACACCAGGAAGAAGATCATCAGCAGCAGCGGCACGGCCCGGAAGAACTCGACCACCATGCCCGACGGCACCCGGATCCAGGCGTGCTCGGACAGCCGCGCCACGCTGAAGAGCAGGCCGAACGCCAGCGCCAGCACCATCGCGGTGGCGGCGGCGGTCAGCGTGCCGACCAGACCGGGCACGATGTAGTCGGTCCACACGTTGACCGGGGCGCCGCCGGGGTTGGGCATCTCCTGGAAGAAGGGCTGCCACTTCTTCCAGTCCCACTGGCCCTTGGCGTCGAAGGCCCGGTAGACCCAGTAGGCGCCGGCGAGCAGCAGGGCGACGACGACGACGCTGAGCGCCCGGTTGCGCAGGCGCGCGCGGGGGCCGGGGTGGTCGTAGAGGACGCTCGCGCTCATCGCATCTCCAGAGTGTCGGGGCGGCGGGTCATCGGCGCACCACCAGGCGGTTGGCCAGGGCGCTGAAGCCGTACCCGACGGGGACGAGCAGGACCACGAAGGCGAGTGCGAAGACCGCGAAGATCTCCACGGCGGCGTCGCCGTTGTCGTTGATCAGCTGCTTCATCTGCGACGACGCTTCCATGACGCCGATCACCCCGGCGATGGTCGCGTTCTTGGTCAGCGCGATGAGGATGCTGCCCAGCGGCGCCACCACCGAGCGCATCGCCTGCGGCAGGATGATCAGGCGCAGGTTCTGCGAGAAGGTGAGTCCGAGCGCGCGGGCCGCCTCGGCCTGCCCGATCGGCACGGTGTTGATGCCCGAGCGGATCGCCTCGCACACGAACGCCGCCGTGTACGCCGAGAGCCCCACCACCGCCAGCCAGTAGTTGTTGACGGCGATGTCGTCGGAGAACTTCACGCCCATGGCGCTGTACAGCCCGAAGAAGCAGAACGTGATGATCAGCGTCAGCGGGGTGTTGCGGAACAGGTGCACCCAGCCCGCGCCGACCGCGCGCAGCACCGGCACCGGGGACACCCGGCAGGCGGCCAGCAGCAGCCCGAGCGCCAGTGACAGCAGTGCCGACGCGGCGGTCAGCTTCAGGATCATCGCGAAGCCGTCCAGGAAGGCCTGCCGGTTCACCGGATCGGAGAAGACGTCCATCGTGTTTCCTCTGGGTGGCCCGTGGTCGCGGGTCCGGTGGGGCGGGCAGCCGGACCTCCCGCCCCACCGGCTGCGGTCACGCGGGGCAGTTGGTGAGCTTGGTCGTGTCCAGCGTCGGGGCCGGCGTGCCGCTCTTGCCGAGCGTGGCGTTCCACGCCGCCGCGTACGAGCCGTCGGCCACGGCGGCCTTCAGGATCTCGTTGATCTTGTTGCAGCCCGCCTTGTCCTCCAGCTTCACGCCGATGCCGTACGGCTCGGACGAGAACGGCTTGCCGACCAGCTTCAGCTTGCCTGCGAAGTCGGGCTGCGCGGCGTAGCCGGCGAGGATGATGTCGTCGGTGGTCACCGCGTCGACGGTCCCGTCGTTCAGCGCCGTCACGCACTTGGAGTAGTTGTCGAACAGCTGCAGCTGCGCCTTCGGGTACTTCTCCGCGATGCGCTTGGCCGGGGTCGAGCCGGTCACCGAGCAGACCTTCTTGCCGTCGATCTGCTCCGGTCCGGTGATCGTCGAGTCGGCCTTCACGAGCAGGTCCTGCCCGGCGGTGTAGTACGGCCCGGCGAAGTTGACCTTCTTCTTGCGGTCGTCGTTGATGGTGTACGTCGCGACGACCACGTCGACCGTGCCCTGCTGCAGGAACGGCTCACGGTTGGCGGAGACCGTGGTCACGTACTTGTTCTTGGCCGGGTCGCCGCCGAGGCCCTTCGCGATGATCTTCGCGATCTCGATGTCGAAGCCCTCGTAGTTGCTGCCCGTCTGCAGGCCGAGGCCCGGCTGGTCGGCCTTGACGCCGAACTTGAGGTCACCCGCGGCGGCCTTGGCCGTCAGCGGCGTGCCACCGGCCGGTGTCGCGGGCTCGTCGCTGCCGCAGGCAGCCGTGCCGAGTGCGAGCAGCGCGACCGCGGCGACCGCCGCCATACGCGTGAAACGCATTGATTCGTCCCTCCTCGTTCAACGCCCTCGTCACGGTGAGCGACGCCGGGGCGTTTCCTGCCGCCGCCGGTCCGGCGACGGAGTCTCATCCAGGTCGTCGATCGGCGCCCTCAGTGTTGGAGGACCTTCGACAGGAACTCGCGGGCCCGGTCACTGCGCGGGTTGGCGAAGAACTCCGCGGGCGCGGCCTGCTCGACCAACTGGCCGTCGGCCATGAACGCGACCCGGTGGGCGGCGTGGCGGGCGAAGCCCATCTCGTGCGTGACCACGATCATGGTCATGCCGTCGCGGGCCAAGGAGGTCATCACGTCGAGGACCTCGCCGACCATCTCCGGGTCCAGCGCGCTGGTGGGCTCGTCGAACAGCATCGCCTTAGGCTGCATGGCCAGGGCGCGGGCGATCGCGGCACGCTGCTGCTGGCCGCCGGACAGCTGCACCGGCAGCTTGCCCGCCTGGTCGGCGATGCCGACCCGGTCGAGCAGCTGCAGCGCGCGGTCGCGGGCGGCGGTGCGCGACTCGCTGCGCACCTTCACCGGGCCGAGCATCACGTTGTCGAGCACGCTCATGTGCGCGAACAGGTTGAACGACTGGAAGACCATGCCGACCTCGCTGCGCAGGCGCGCCAGCGCGCGGCCCTCGGCCGGCAGGTCGCGGCCGTCGAAGCGGATGGTGCCGGAGTTGATGGTCTCCAGCCGGTTGATGGTGCGGCACAGGGTGGACTTGCCCGAACCCGACGGGCCGACCACCACGACGACCTCGCCCCGCTCGACCGTGAGGTTCACGTCGCGCAGCACGTGCAGCTCTCCGAACCACTTGTTCACGGAGTCCAGCACGATCAGCGGTTCGTCGGACATGCCACCGTCCTTTCGGTGTCGGTACATCGTCTGACTAGTGAGACTAGAGGGACGGAAGTGAAAGTGGCGCCCCCGGCGGGTCACATCCGGGTAACTTCCCTCGGTTCGGCCGATCCACGCCCGACCGGATACCCTTTTCGGTTGAGATGACTACCCTGCCTGACACCCAGACCGCCGCAGACGGCGAGGCCATGCCGGTGCGCACCTACGAGGTCCGCACGTACGGCTGCCAGATGAACGTGCACGACTCCGAGCGCATCTCGGGGCTGCTCGACGGCGCCGGCTACGTGCGGCTCGACCCGGCCGCCGAGCCCGGCCGGGTGCCCGACGTGGTCGTCTTCAACACCTGCGCCGTCCGCGAGAACGCCGACAACCGCCTCTACGGCAACCTCGGCCACCTGCGCCCGGTGAAGGACAAGAACCCGGGCATGCAGATCGCGGTCGGCGGCTGCCTGGCGCAGAAGGACCAGGGCGACATCGTCAAGAAGGCGCCCTGGGTCGACGTGGTGTTCGGCACCCACAACATCGGCTCGCTGCCGGTGCTGCTGGAGCGCGCACGGCACAACGAGTCCGCCCAGGTCGAGCTGCTGGAGTCGCTGGAGGTCTTCCCCTCGACCCTGCCCACCCGGCGCGAGTCGACCTACTCCGGCTGGGTGTCCATCTCCGTGGGGTGCAACAACACCTGCACCTTCTGCATCGTGCCCAGCCTGCGCGGCAAGGAGAAGGACCGCCGCCCCGGCGAGATCCTGGCCGAGGTCGAGGCGCTGGTCGCCGCGGGCGTGCTCGAAGTGACCCTGCTCGGCCAGAACGTCAACACGTACGGCGTGGAGTTCGGCGACCGGCTCGCCTTCGGCAAGCTGCTGCGCGCCTGCGGGCAGCTGCAGGAGCGCGGGCTGGAGCGGGTGCGGTTCACCAGCCCGCACCCGGCCGCCTTCACCGACGACGTGATCGAGGCGATGGCCGAGACCGCCAACGTGTGCCACCAGCTGCACATGCCGCTGCAGTCCGGCTCCGACGCCGTGCTGCGGGCGATGAAGCGGTCGTACCGGTCCGACCGGTACCTGTCGATCATCGAGAACGTGCGCGCGGCCATGCCGGACGCGGCGATCACCACCGACATCATCGTCGGCTTCCCCGGCGAGACCGACGCCGACTTCGAGGAGACGCTGCGCGTGGTGCGCGAGTCGCGCTTCTCCTCGGCGTTCACGTTCCAGTACTCCAAGCGGCCCGGCACGCCCGCGGCGACCATGGACGGGCAGGTGCCCAAGCAGGTGGTCCAGGAGCGCTACGAGCGCCTGGTGGCCACGCTGGAGGACATCACCTGGGCGGAGAACAGAAAGCAGGTCGGGCGCGAGCTGGAGGTCCTGGTCGCGGTCGGCGAGGGCCGCAAGGACGAGGCCACCGGGCGTATGTCCGGACGCGCGCGCGACGGCCGCCTGGTCCACTTCGCGGTCACGCCCGAGCAGGCGGCCGCCGTGCGCCCCGGCGACGTGGTGCACACCGAGGTCAGCTACGCCGCCCCGCACCACCTCAACGCCGACGGTCCGCTGCTGTCGCACCGCCGCACCCGCGCCGGCGACGCGTACGAGGCGGGCCGCGCCGTCCGCACCCCCGGCGTCATGCTCGGCCTCCCCACCATCGGCAAGCCCCCCACCCAGCCCACCCCCACCGACAGCGCCTGCTCCACCTGCTGACTCAGGCGAAGGAAGGGCCCCTTCTTATCGCTATCCGTAGCGGAAGGGGCCCTTCTTAACGCTCTCGTCGGCGATCTTCGCTCCCGGGAACACGCGGTGGTGAGCTGGGGGGATGGCCAGCAAACGGACATAGGGTGTTCTTCCGGGTATTGTGGCGAAATCAAGTAATCTGGCTTGGTTTCTCCTCAATCTCCCCGGGAGACCACAATGCGAACAGGTGTCTGGCTGGTCGGTGGGCGGGGGTCTGTCGCCGTCACCACCATCGTCGGGGCCGCCGGGCTGCGTGCCGGGCTGGCCGAGCCGACCGGATGCGTCACCGAACTCCCGCAACTGCGCAGCTCCGCGCTGCCGGCCCTGGCCGACCTCGTCTTCGGCGGCCACGACCAGGTGTCGACGCCGCTGCTCAAGCGGGCCGACGAGCTGGCCGAGGCGGGGGTGCTGCCCGCCCGCCTGGTCGCGGCCCTGCAGCCCGACCTGGCCGCGGTCGAGTCGGAGCTGCGCCCGGCGCCGCGCGGGCACACCCAGGCCGCCACCGCCGCCCAGACCGCCGCCGACCTCGCCGACTTCCGTGACCGGCACGGCCTGGCCCGCGTGATCGTGGTGAACCTGTCCTCGACCGAGGCCGCCGCCGTGCCGCACCCGGCCCACACCGACGCCGACGCGCTGGCCGCGGCGCTGGACGGCGAGGGCGAGGTGCTGCCGCCGAGCTCGCTGTACGCGTACGCGGCCTTCGCGGCGGGGTGTCCGTACGTCGACTTCACGCCGTCGACCGGGGCGCGGCTGCCCGCGCTGCACGAGCTGGCGCTGCGGGCGGGCGTCCCGTACGGCGGGCACGACGGCAAGACGGGGGAGACGCTGGTCAAGTCGGTGCTCGCGCCGATGTTCGCGCAGCGCAACCTGGCCGTGCGGTCGTGGTCGGGCACCAACCTGCTCGGGGGCGGGGACGGCGCCAACCTGGCCCGGCCGGATGCCAACGCGGCCAAGGCGGCCAGCAAGCAGCGGGTGCTCGCCGAGACGCTGGGCTACCAGCCGGAGGGCCACACCCGGATCGAGTACGTCGCGGACCTGGGCGACTTCAAGGCCGCCTGGGACCTGGTCACCTTCCGGGGGTTCCTCGGCACGCCGATGCGGCTGGAGTTCACCTGGCACGGGTGCGACTCGGCGCTGGCCGCGCCGCTGGTGCTGGACCTGGCCCGGATCACCGCCGCCGCGCACGCGGCCGGCCGCAGTGGGCCGCTGCCGGAGCTGGCGTTCTTCTTCAAGGACCCGATCGGTACGGTCGGCCACGACCTGAGCGGCCAGTTCGAGGTTCTGCGCGCCTTCGTCGCGGGGCTGGCGTGAGCTGGTCGGACGACCTGTCCCGGCGCGGCGGCGCGAACCGGGTGGCGACGATCGCGGCGCGGACGGCCGAAGCGGCACGGCCGGGCGCGCCGGCGCAGCGAGCCGCACCGCATCCGGGCGGCCGTCCGCGCCGCGGCGGCCTGCCCCGGCTGGGCGATCTCGCGGAACTCGTGCGGGCCCCGGCCGCGCTGTCGGTGCCGGGGGACGTGCTGGTCGGGGCGGCCACGGCGGGCACGCTGGGGCGGCGTACGCCGGGGCTGGCCGCCGCGTCGGTCTGCTTCTACCTGGCCGGGATGGCCGCCAACGACTGGGCCGACCGGGAGGTCGACGCGGTCGAGCGGCCGCAGCGGCCCATCCCGAGCGGCCGGGTCAGCCCGAACACCGCCCTGGGGCTGGCCGCCGGGCTGACCGGGGCCGGGCTCGCGCTGGCCGCGTGGGCGGGCGGCAGGCGGGCGCTGGCCGTGGCGGCGCCGCTGGCCGGGGCGGTCTGGGCGTACGACCTGCTCGCCAAGAACGGACCCGCCGGGCCGGCTGCGATGGCCGCCTGCCGGGGACTGGACGTGCTCCTCGGCGCCACCGGCGGCTCAGTCCGCCGGGCCCTGCCCGCCGCGGCGACGGTCGCCGCGCACACCTACACGGTGACCGCGCTGTCGCGGCGGGAGATGGACGGCGCCGACCGCCGGCTGCCGGTGGCGACGCTGGCCGGGACGCTGGCCGTCGCCGCCACCGCAGCCGGCGCGCAGTGCCGCCAGGACCGGGGGCGGCGGGGCTGGCGGGCGGTGCTGCCCGTGGCCCTGGCCGGGCTTTACCTCAACCACTACGGCCGTCCGCAGGTGCGGGCGGCGCGGCAGCCGGCGGCGGCACAGGTGCGGGCCGCGGTCGGCTCGGGGATCACCGGGCTGCCGACGCTGCAGGCCGCGCTCACCGCCCGGCACGGCGCGGGCGTCACCGCCCTCGTGCTGTCCGCCGCCGCGCCGCTGGCCCGGCGCCTGGCTCGGAGGATCTCGCCCACATGAACCCGCGTTCCGGCAGTATCCGCTGGGGCTACGGCACCAACGGCTTCACCAACCACCGCCTCACCGACGCTCTCGACGTCATCGCGGGGCTCGGCTACACGGGGGTGGCGCTGACCCTGGACCACCACCACCTCGACCCGTACGCCCCCGCGCTGGCCCGGCGGGTCGCCGGGACCGCCGCGCGGCTGTCCGCGCTGGGCCTGTCGGTGGTGGTCGAGACCGGCGCCCGCTACCTGCTCGACCCGTACCGCAAGCACTCGCCCACGCTGCTGGACGACGACCGCGAGGTGCGGCTGGACTTCCTGCGCCGGGCCGTGGCGATCGCCGCCGACCTGGGGGCCGAGGCGGTGTCGTGCTGGTCGGGCGTGCTGCCCGGCCACGTGTCCCGCCGGCAGGGCTGGGACCGGCTGCTCGACGGCTGCGAGCAGGTCGTCAAGGCCGCGCAGGCGGCCGGGGTGCCGCTGGGCTTCGAGCCGGAGCCGGGCATGCTCGTCGCCGACCTCGCGGGCTGGCACGCGCTGCACCGCGGCCTGGGCAGCCCGGACGGCTTCGGGCTGACCCTGGACCTCGGCCACTGCCGGGCCAACGAGTCCGCCGAGGTCGCCGAGTGCGTCCGGCAGGCGGCGCCGTACCTGGTCAACGTGCAGGTAGAGGACATGCGGCGGGGGGTGCACGAGCACCTCGAGTTCGGCGCGGGCGAGATCGACTTCCCGCCGGTGCTGCGGGCCCTGGCCGAGTGCGGCTACCGGGGGCTGGTCGCCGTCGAGCTGCCCCGGCACGCGCACGCCGCGCCCGAGGTGGCGGCCCGGTCGCTGGCGTTCCTGCGGGCCGCCTCCGGGCAGCCGGCAGGGCAGCCGGTGGGGCAGCCGGTCGGGCCGCCCGGCCAGCGCCGACCCGACCGGCAGCCGCGCCGGGCCGGGCTGGCCGAGCTGCGGGCCGCGCTGCTGCACCCGGCGCCGGGGCTGCGGGCGGAGGGTCCGGCCTGGCTGCGCGGGGCGCTGGCCGGGGTGGCCGCCGAGCCCGCGCGCATCGGCGCCTTCTTCGCCGCGGCCGGGCGCCGGTGCGGGCGGGAACCGCTGGCCGCCGTGCCCGGCTGGAGCGCCGACGAGGCGGCCCGCGCGCTGCTGCTGTCGGCGCTGCCCGCCGCCGAGGTCGCCGGGCAGGCCCGGGAGCTGTACCGGCACGGCGACGCCGCCGAGCGCCGGGCGGTGCTGCGGGCGCTGCCGCTGCTGCCGGTCGGCCCCGACGCGGTGGACCTGCTGCACGACGCGATCCGTACCAACGACACCCGGCTGGTGGCGGCGGCGCTGGGGCCGTACGCCCGGCACCTGGACGCCGCCGCCTGGCGGCAGGCGGTGCTCAAGTGCGTGTTCATGGGCATCGCCCTGTCCGCCGTGGACGGGCTGGACCGCCGCGCCGACCGGGAGCTGGCCGCGATGCTGGCGGGCCTGTCGGCCGAGCGGCACGCGGCCGGGCGGACCCTGCCCGACGACGCGGCCCGGCTGCTGGAACGCCTGGAGAAGGGGAACTGATGCGCATCTTCGACCCGCACATCCACATGACCTCGCGCACCACCGACGACTACGCGGCGATGGCCGCCGCCGGGGTGCGGGCGGTGGTGGAGCCCGCGTTCTGGCTGGGCCAGCCGCGGACCAGCGCGGGCTCGTTCACCGACTACTTCGACGCCCTGATCGGTTGGGAGCCGTTCCGGGCCGGGCAGTTCGGCATCCGGCACTACGCCACGATCGCGCTGAACCCGAAGGAGGCCAACGACCCGCGCTGCCGCGAGGTGCTGGACCTGGTGCCGCGCTACCTGGACAAGGACGGCGTGGTCGCGGTCGGCGAGATCGGGTACGACGCGATGACCCCCGCCGAGGACGAGGTGTTCGCCGCGCAGCTCGCGCTGGCGCTGGCGCACGGCCTGCCCGCGCTGGTGCACACCCCGCACCGGGACAAGGTCACCGGCACCCGGCGCAGCCTGGCCGTGGTGGCCGAGTCGGGCCTGGACCCGGCCGCGGTGGTCATCGACCACCTGAACGAGGTCACCGTCGGGCTGGTCCGCGACACCGGCTGCTGGCTGGGCTTCTCCATCTACCCGGACACGAAGATGTCGCCGGAGCGGATGGTGGCGATCCTGCGCGAGTACGGCACCGAGCGGATGCTGGTCAACTCGGCCGCCGACTGGGGCAGGTCGGATCCGCTGCTCACGCTGCGTACCGGTGAGGCGATGCTGGCGGCCGGGTTCGACTCCGACGAGGTGGACCGGGTGCTGTGGCGCAACCCGGTGGAGTTCTACGGGCAGTCGCAGCGGCTCGACCTCGACAGCGTCGCGGAGCAGGCCACGTACGCGGGGAACTCGATCATGCGCGGGGGTGCCTGATGCGGCTGGCCCATCGGGACGGGCAGACGGTCCACCTGAGCTACTGCACCAACGTGCACCCGGCCGAGGACCTCGACGGGATCGTGGCGCAGCTGGACACGTACGGGCTGGCGGTGCGCAAGAAGCTCGACGCGGACGTGCTGGGGCTGGGGCTGTGGCTGGCCGCGCCGGTGGCCGCCGCGCTGGCCCACGAGCCGGTGCTGCGGCGCAGGCTGCGGGCCGAACTGGACGCCCGGGGGCTGGAGGTGGTGACGCTCAACGGGTTCCCGTATCAGGCGTTCCACGCCGACGTGGTGAAGCACGACGTCTACCACCCGGACTGGACCACCCGCGAGCGGCTGACGTACACCCTGGACCTGGCCCGGGTGCTGGCCGACCTGCTGCCCGACGACGCGGCGCGCGGCTCGATCTCGACGCTGCCGGTGGCCTGGCGCCAGCCGTGGGGTCCGGAGCGGGCCGGGGCGGTCGACCGGGCGCTGGCCGAGCTGGCCGACGGGCTGGCCGAGATCGCCGGGCGTACCGGCCGGACCGTGCAGGTCGGGTTCGAGCCCGAACCGGGCTGCGTCGTCGAGAACACCCACCAGGCGGCCCGGCTGTGGTCGGGCATGGACGGCGACTGGCTGGGCGTCTGCCTGGACCTGGCGCACCTGGCCTGCGCCTGGGAGGAGCCCGCGGCGGCGCTGGCCCGGCTGGCCCGCGCCGGGCTGCCGGTGGTCAAGGTGCAGGTGTCGGCGGCGCTGGCGGCCGAGGACCCGGTCGCGGCCGCGTCGGTGCTGCGGGGGTACGCCGAGCCGAAGTTCCTGCACCAGACCCGCAGCGCCGCCGGTGAGGCCGCCGACGACCTCGACCAGGCCCTGGACCTGCTGCACGCGCCCGCGCACGTGGCGGCGCACCGCCCGTCGCACCGGTCCGTCCGGGCCGCGCAGGTGCCGGGGCAGGGCTGGCGGGTGCACTTCCACGTGCCGCTGCACGTCGAACCCGCCCCGCCGCTCGCCTCGACCCTGCCCGTGCTGCGGACCGCGCTGCGCGAGCTGTACGGCGGCCCGACCATGGCCTGCGACCACGTCGACGTCGAGACGTACACGTGGAGCGTGCTGCCGCCCGGCCAGCGCCCGGACACCCCGGAGCAGCTGGCCGCGGGCATCGCCGCCGAGCTGGCCTTCGCCCGCGAGGAGCTGCGCGGCCTCGGCCTGGTCGACACGGTCCCGGGCGAACCCGCCCCGGCCCGCTTCGTCGCCGGAGGCGCGCCATGGGCCAGGTGACGCCGCTCGTCGTGCTGAACACCGTCGGCCTGACGCCGCGCCTGCTGCCGCACATGCCCCGGCTGAACGCGCTGGCCCAGGCCGGGTTCGCCGCCCGGCTGGACCCGGTGCTGCCGGCCGTCACCTGCTCGGTGCAGGCGACGCTGCTCACCGGGGCGCCGCCGTCGGCGCACGGCGTCGTCGGCAACGGCTGGTACTTCCGCGACCTCGGCGAGGTGCTGCTGTGGCGGCAGCACCACGCGCTGGTCGGCGGCGAGAAGGTGTGGCAGGCCGCCCGCCGCGCCCACCCCGGCTACACCGTCGCCAACGTGTGCTGGTGGTACGCCATGGGCGCCGACGTCGACTGGACCGTCACGCCGCGCCCGGTCTACCGCGCCGACGGCCGCAAGGAGCCCGACTGCTACACCGACCCGCCCGCGCTGCGCGACCAGCTCACCGCCGAACTGGGCACGTTCCCGCTGTTCCAGTTCTGGGGCCCGGGGGCGGGCCTCGCCTCGTCCCGCTGGATCGGCGCGGCGGCCCGGCGGATCATGTCCGCGCACGCCCCCGACCTGACCCTGGTCTACCTGCCGCACCTCGACTACGACCTGCAGCGGTACGGCCCCGACGATCCGCGCGCCGCGACCGCCGCCGCCGAACTGGACACCGTCGTCGGCCCGCTCCTGGACGCGGCCGCCGCCCGGGGCGCCACCGTGCTGGCCCTGTCCGAGTACGGCATCACGCCCGCCCGGCGCCCCGTCGACGTCAACCGCGCCCTGCGCGCCGAGGGCCTGCTGCGCGTGCACACCCAGGCGGGCATGGAGTACCTCGACCCGTGGACCTCCCGCGCCTTCGCCGTCGCCGACCACCAGCTCGCCCACGTGTACGTCCGCGACCCCGCCGACCTCGCGCTGGTCCAGAAGGTCTGCGCGGGACTGCCCGGGGTGGGCCAGGTTCTGGACGCCGACGGCAAGCGCGGGCACGGCCTGGACCATCCGCGCGCCGGCGAACTCGTCCTCGTCGCCGAGCCCGACGCCTGGTTCACCTACTACTACTGGCTCGACGACGACCGCGCGCCCGACTTCGCCCGCCTCGTGGAGATCCACCGCAAGCCCGGCTACGACCCCGCCGAGCTGCTGTTCGACCCGGCCGGGCCGGGCGCGGCCAAGCGGCGCGCGGCGACCGCACTGCTGCGCAAGAAGCTCGGCATGCGGTATCTGATGCAGGTCGTGGGCCTGGACGCCGGAGCGGCGGCGGTACGCGGCACGCACGGACGGCTGCCCGACGACCCGGCCGACGGACCCTTGCTGATCTGCTCGGACGCCTCGGCGGCCCGCGACGGCTTCGCCGCCACCGAGGTCAAGGACCTGATGCTGCGACTGTCCGGCTCGACCCCTCTGCCATAAAAGCTAACAGAGCACACGGTTTCGCGGTATCGGGCGACCGACCGGCTGCGCACCCTGCCACGCTGCGACTACGTTCGCCCGATGCCTACGCGTGAGATCACCGCGGCCGCCGCGGGCACCTGGCTCCTCGGCGACCGCACCGTCCACCGGATGGGCTTCGGCTCGATGCGCCTGACGGCCAACCCCGACCGCGAGCGCGCGATCGCCGTGCTGCGCCGGGCGGTCGAGCTGGGCGTCGACCACATCGATACGGCGGCCTTCTACTTCTCGCCCGGCGGCATCATCGACGGCCCGCCCGGCCCGGTGCGCTACGCGACCGAGCTGATCAGGGAAGCCCTCGCGCCCTACCCCGCCGGCCTCTTCATCGCCACCAAGGTCGGCCCGGGGCTGGACCAGCACGGCGAGTGGGGCGAGGCGACCACGTACGCCCAGCTGCGCGCCCAGGTGGAGGAGAACCTCCGCCGCCTCGGCCGGGACGAACTCGACCTGGTCAACCTCCGGATCGTCAAGCGGCCCGGCCGGGACTCGGTCGGCGAGCGGTTCGGGGCGCTGGCCCGGATGCGCGACGAGGGCCTGATCCGCAACCTCGGCCTGTCCAACGTCCGGCTCGACCACCTGGACGAGGCGCAGGCCATCGCCCCCGTCGCCTGCGTGCAGAACGGGTACGCGCTGGACTTCAACCGCGCCGATGACGAGCTGCTGCGGGAGTGCGGGCGGCGCGGGGTGGCGTACACCCCCTTCTTCGCCCTGGCGGGCGGCGGCCGCGAGGCGGGCGCCTCCGCCGACCACGGCGCCACCCTGGCCGAACTCGCCCGCGCCCACGACATGACCCCGCACCAGCTCCGCCTGGCCTGGACCCTGCACCAGGGCCCGCACGTGCTCGCGATTCCCGGCACCGGCGACGCCGCCCACCTGGCGGCGAACGTCGCCGCCGGCGCCGTCCGCCTCAGCCCCGCCACCCTCGCCACCCTTGCCGCGCTCGGCGCGCTCGGGTAGTTCGGAGTAAGGAAGGGCCCCTTCTTATCGCTTTCCGTAGTAGAAGGGCCCCTTCCTAACGCCTGCCCGCGTGCGCGGGGCGGGGTGCGCAGGGCACGCCTGCCGGGTGCGGTCCGGGGGTCGTGCAGTTTCGGGGAAGGTGCTGGAATCTTGGCCGCGATTCGTGCAGTTTCCCCGAAACTGCAGGTGCGGCGGCGCGGCGGCGCGGCGGCGGGGCGGCGGGGCGGCGGCGCGGAGGGGAGTACTCGTCGGCCCGGACGAGGCATGGTCCGGGCCGACGAGCCTGGCGCGCTGGTCCGGTGGTCACCGGTGGATCGATGCAGCGCCAGGAGAGGGTTACCCGCCGCCGCGGAGGTCACGCGCGGTGCGCGGCGGCGGGCTGGCGGCTGTCGCCGCCGGTCGGGGCGTCACAGGCAGGTGACGCCGTTGAGCTTGACGTTGCTCGGCCCGGGGCTGGACGGCCCGGTGGCCGTGAAGCCGATCGTCACGAAGTTGCCGGGCGCCAGCGACTGGGCCCAGCTCGGCGCGGCCGCCGTGATGGTGGTGCCGCTCTGGGTCACCGTGGCGTTCCAGCCGTTCGTGAGCGTCACCCCGCTGGGCACGGTCCAGGTGACCGTCCACGGGCTGATGGTGCTGGTGCTGGTGTTGGTCACCTTCACCTCGGCCTGGTAGCCGCCCTGCCACGCGTTCGTGATGGTCACGAGCTTGGTGCAGCCGCCGTTGCCGCTGGGCGACGCCGACGGGGACGGCGAGGCCGACCGCGACGGGGACACCGACGGCGAGGGCGAGGCCGACCGCGAGGGCGACGGGCTGGCCGACGAGGTCGGCGACGGGTTGGTGGTGGGCGGGTTCAGGTACGGCTGCAGGATGTTGTACTTCGTCTGGTTGATCGAGTACCAGTCGTCGAGTGCGATACCCCCGGTGTCACCCGAGTTGGGGTTCCACGACCAGTACGTGAACGACAGCCCGTTGTCGCCGATGTAGGCCATCAGCTTGGTCAGCCACTGCACGTCGAGCGGGTTGGCCAGGGTGCTGCCGAACTCGCCGATCATGATCGGGGCCACGTTCTGCTTCGCGATCTTGCCCCAGAAGGAGTCCCAGACAGCCGGCAGGTTGTTCGGGAAGTTGGGGTCGTTGAACCAGGACTGCCGGTCGTAGACCGAGATGCCGTACTCGTGCGGCGAGTAGACCAGGCGGTTGGCCACGTTCAGCCGGACCGGCTTGTCGATCGCGGCGGACAGGTTGCCGCCCCACCAGTCGCAGGCCATCGGGTCGTCCGGGATGTTGTCCCAGACGTTGGCCACGCCGCCGGACAGGCAGCTCACGCCCTCGACGAAGATCAGCCAGTTCGGGTTGGTCTGCAGCACCGCGTTGCCGATCCGCTCGGCCGCCAGCCGCCAGTCGCGGGCCTGCACGTCGCAGCCCCAGCAGGCGCCGGTCGCGTTCGGGTCGGTGCCCTCGGCGTGCGGCTCGTTGAACAGGTCGGCGCCGATCACCGTCGGGTTGCCCGCGTACCGCGCGGCCAGCATCTGCCAGTCGGCGATCATGCTGGCCTCGGAGACGGTGGCGGTGTACCACAGCGGGGTCTGCCCGGCCGCGGTCGGCCGGTGCCGGTCCAGGATGACGCGCATCCCCTTGGTCCCGGCGTACGCGACCACCTTGTCCAGGATCTGCAGGGGCGACAGCCCCACCAGGTCCGGGTTGGTGAAGTCGTTGATGCCGGTGGCGGCCGCGCCGGGCTTGAGCGCGTCACCGGAGTACGGCACGCGCAGGGTGTTGAAGCCCAGCGACGCCATCCGGTCGAGCTGGCCCTTCCAGGTGGCCGGGGCACCCGCCCACAGGCCGTGGAAGGTCTTGTTGTCGGTCTCCATGCCGAACCAGTTGATACCGGTCAGCCGGACGACCTTGCCGGCGCTGTCGACGATGTTGCGACCGCTGGTGCGCAGGTAACCGGTGCCGGTGTCGGCGCTGGCCGGGCCGGCGCTGAGGGTTACCGCGACGAGGGCGGTGGCCGCTGCGGCGAGCGCGGCCGAGACGGCGGCCACGAGGGCAGCCGGACGAGACTTGAAACGCATTTCGGGTGTGCTCCATCCATAACGGACTTCTGCTGATCGGGAAATGCGCGTGCCTGCCCTGGCTCCGGAGACATCGTGCACCGTCCATGCGGTACACAGCAAGAGGGGCGGGCGCCGCAGCGCCCGCCCCTCTTCGTTGATCTGCTGAAACTCAGCTGGCCTTCTCAGCCAGGGCAAGAAAGTTTCGCTTGCCCGCCAGGGCCTGCTCGGCCTCCTTGATGCGCTTGGCGTCGCCGGCCGCCTGGGCCCGCTCCAGCCGCGCCTCGGCCTCGGCCACCTGCTCGCGCATCTGCGCCAGCAGCGGGTTGGCCGACGGCTCGGTACGCCGCCACGCCGCGTCCATCGCCTCGCGGACCTTGTCCTCGACCGCGCGCAGGCGCCGGTCGAGCCCGGCGACCGCCTCGCGGGGGACCCGGCCGGTGTCGTGCCACTGGCCCAGGATCTCGCGGAGCACGTTCTGCGCGGCCTTCGGGTCGGCGTCCACGTCGATCGCCTCGGCCTGCGACAGCAGCTCCTGGCGGCGCACCAGCGCGGCCTTCTGCTCGTTGTCGCGGGCGGAGAAGACCTCGCTGCGGCGCGAGAAGAAGGCGTCCTGCGCGGCCCGGAAACGGTCCCACAGCTTCTGCTCGGCCTCCTTGGAGGCGCGCGGCGCGGTCTTCCAGTCCGCCATCAGCTCCTTGAGCCGGGCCGCGGTGGCCGCCCAGTCCGTCGACTCGGCCAGCGCCTCAGCCTCGGCCACCAGGTCGTCCTTGACGGTCTGGGCCTGCTTGCGGGCCGCGTCCAGGGTGGCGAAGTGGCCGCCACGACGGCGCGTGAAGCTGTCCCGGGCGACGGAGAAGCGCTTCCACAGGTCGCCGTCGGTCTTCTTGTCGACGCCGCGGATGGTCTTCCACTCGTCGAGGATCTCCTTGAACCGGTCGCCCGTCGCCTTCCAGCTGGTCGACTCGGCGGCCAGCTTCTCGGCCTCCTCGACCAGGGTGGTCTTGCGGGCGACCGCCTCGGCGCGAGCGGCGTCGCGGGCCGCCTTGGCGGCACCCGCCTTCTCGTCGGCCAGCGCGGACAGCCGGTCCAGGCGCGCGGCCAGGCCGTCGATGTCGCCGACCACGTGCGCCTCGTCCAGGCTCGCCCGCAGGCGCTTGACCGTGCTCACGCTCTGTGCGGCGTCGGCCGCGCCCGAGTTGAGCCGGGTCTCGATCAGGTCGACCTCGGTGACGAGATCCTCGTACCGCCGGACGAAGTGGGCCAGGCCCTCCTCGGGCGTGCCGGCCTGCCATGATCCGACGGCGCGCTCGCCCGCGGCCGACTTCACCCAGACCGTGCCGTCGGCGTCCACCCGGCCGTACGATGCCCAGTCGCTCATGATGTCCATCCTCGTTCTTCCCGACCGAACCCCGTCACGTCCGTGCCGAGGTCGCCGCCATAGCGCAGTCAAACCCGTGATCCCGTGGGAGAGTACGCCGCTCCCAGAAGCATTGTCACAGGTCCTGCCGGGCACGTGTCGCGCGCCCAGGACAAGGTGACCTTACGGGGTCCGCGCCCGCACCGCACCTGGTGTACCCCGGCCGGCAGGGCACGATCCGGTTACGGTTGTCCGCGTGAACCCCGTCCGGCCCGGTAGCGGCCCCATACTCGCCCCCGACCGCGCCGCGCCCGAGGTGGTCGCCGTCGTCGGGCCGACGGCCGCCGGGAAGTCCGCGCTGTCCATCGCGCTGGCGCACGCGCTGCGCGGCGAGATCGTCAACTGCGACTCGATGCAGGTCTACCGGGGCATGGACATCGGCACCGCCAAGCTCACCGAGGCCGAGCGCGAGGGCGTGCCGCACCACCTGCTCGACATCTGGCCGGTGACCGCGCCCGCGAGCGTGGCCGAGTTCCAGCGCCTGGCCCGCGCCGCCATCGACGACATCCGGGCGCGGGGGCGGGTGCCGCTGCTCGTCGGCGGCTCGGGGCTGTACCAGCGGGCGGTGCTGGAGGACTTCGAGTTCCCGGGGACCGATCCGGGCGTACGCGCGCGCCTGGAGGCCGAGCTGGAGGCCCGCGGCCCGGCGCCGCTGCACGCCCGGCTGGCCCAGGCCGACCCGGTGGCCGCCGCGAAGATCCTGGCCAGCAACGGTCGGCGGATCGTCCGCGCGTTGGAGGTGATCGAGATCACCGGGCAGCCGTTCACCGCCTCGCTGCCCGATCCGGTCCCGGTGTACCGGTGCCTGCAGCTCGCCGTCGACCGGGCCGACCTCGACGTACGCGTCGAGCGGCGGGTGGACCGGATGTGGGCGGCGGGGTTCGTCGACGAGGTGCGCGGGCTGCTGCCGTACGGGCTCGACGGCAGCCTCACCGCCTCCCGCGCCCTGGGGTACCAGCAGGTCCTGGCCTTCCTGCGGGGCGAGTGCGAGGAGAATGAGGCGCACCGGGACACGGTCACCGGCACCCGCCGGTTCGTCCGGCGGCAGCGCTCCTGGCTGCGCCGCGACCCCTCGGTACGCTGGCTCGACGGCGCCGCGCCCGACCTCGTCGAGCAGGCGGTGAAGATCATCGACGATGTTGCGCCCCGCCTGCGGTAGCGGCCGCTCGACGCCGTCCGCGGCGCAGCGGAGGATGGCGTCGGGCAAGGCCGCGGTGGCAGGCGAGCGTGTTGGGAGTGGCATGAGGTTCACCAAAGGGCACGGCACCGGCAACGACTTCGTGATCATCGAGGATCTCGACGGCACGGTGGAGCTGACCCCGGCCCAGGTCGCCGCCCTCTGCGACCGGCGCTTCGGCATCGGCGGCGACGGGGTGCTGCGGGTGCAGCGGTCCACCGACCCGGCTGCCGAGTTCTTCATGGACTACTGGAACTCCGACGGCTCCCTGTCGGAGATGTGCGGCAACGGGGTCCGGGTGTTCGCCCGCTACCTGCACACCCGCGGCCTGGCCGGCGAGGTGATCCCGGTCTCCACCCGCGGCGGCCTGCGCACGGCGTACGTCGAGGGCGACTGGATCCGGGTCGACATGGCCGCGCCGGTGATTCTCGGCGAGTCCACCGCGATCGTGGACGGGGTCGAGTACCGGGGTCTGGGCATCTCCATGGGCAACCCGCACCTGGTCTGCGACGTCGACGCCGACGCGCTGGCCACGGTCGACCTGAGCCGGGCGCCGAAGACCGACGCCGGGATGTTCCCGGCTCTGGTCAACGTCGAGTTCTCGCTCAAGGTCGCCGACGACCACCGGCGCATGCGGGTGTACGAGCGCGGCTCCGGCGAGACCATGTCCTGCGGCACCGGCGCGACCGCGGTCGGCGTCGCGGCGCTGTACACCTCGGGCCGCGACGCGGGCACGGTCACCGTGGACGTCCCCGGCGGCCGCCTCGCCGTCACCCTCGACGCGCACACCAGCTGGCTGGCCGGCCCCGCCGTCCTCACCTACACGGGCGACGTCACCCTCCCGCCCGCCTGACCCCGATCACCGCACCGCCATACCACGCGTCGTGCGGGTCAAGATCGGTGCAGTTTCGGGGAAAGTGCTCGAAAGATGCCCAAGATTCCAGCACTTTCCCCGAAACTGCAGTCGATCATGGCGCCCCGCGCCCCGAGCGCCCCGCTTCTGGGGCGGCCGGGGGGTGGGTCAGGCGGTGGCGGTGGGGTCGGTGTCCAGGGTGGGGGTGGTGGTGGCCTGCTGGGCTACGGCGCGCACGGCGGCGGCCACCGCGGGCGCGACGCGGGCGTCGAAGACGCTCGGGACGATGACGCTCGGGTTGAGCTTCTCCTCGCCGACCACGTCCGCGATGGCCATCGCGGCGGCCAGGGCCATCTCGGCGGTGAACTCGCGGGCCTGGGCGTCGAGCATGCCGCGGAACACGCCGGGGAAGGCCAGCACGTTGTTGATCTGGTTGGGCTGGTCCGAGCGGCCGGTGGCGACGACGGCGGCGTGCTTGCGGGCCTCGCGCGGGTCGACCTCGGGGTCGGGGTTGGCCAGCGCGAACACGATGGAGTTCGGGGCCATCCGGGCGATGTCGTCCCCGGTGAGCAGGTTCGGCGCGCTGACGCCGATGAACACGTCCGCGCCCGCGATGGCGCCGGGCAGGTCGCCGGAGTAGTTGTCGCGGTTGGTGTGCTCGACCAGCCACTGCCAGTCGGGGCCGAGGCCGGCCATGTCGCGGTTCAGGGCGCCGCGGCGGTCGTACGCGATGACGTCGCCGACGCCCTGGCGCAGCAGCAGCTTCATGATCGCCGTACCGGCGGCGCCCGCGCCGGAGACCACGACCTTGACCTCCTCGATCTTCTTGCCGACGACGCGCAGCGCGTTGGTGAGCGCGGCGAGTACGCAGATCGCGGTGCCGTGCTGGTCGTCGTGGAAGACCGGGATGTCCAGCAGCTCGCGCAGCCGCGCCTCGATCTCGAAGCAGCGCGGGGCGGCGATGTCCTCCAGGTTGATGCCGCCGTACACCGGGGCGATCGCCTTGACGATCTGGATGATCTCCTCGGTGTCCTGGGTGTCGAGGCAGACCGGCCAGGCGTCGACCCCGCCGAAGCGCTTGAACAGGGCGGCCTTGCCCTCCATCACCGGCAGCGCGGCGGCCGGGCCGAGGTTGCCCAGGCCGAGCACGGCCGAGCCGTCGGTGACGACCGCGACGGTGTTGCGCTTGATGGTCAGGCGGCGGGCGTCGTCGGGGTTGTCGGCGATGGCCTGGCAGACGCGGGCGACCCCCGGGGTGTACGCCCGGGACAGCTCGTCGCGGGTGCGCAGGGCCACCTTCGAGGTCACCTCGATCTTGCCGCCGAGGTGCAGCAGGAAGGTGCGGTCGGAGACCTTGCGCACCTCGACCCCGTCCATCGCCTCCAGGGCCTTGACGACCTGGTCGGCGTGGGCGCTGTCGGCGGTGTCGCAGGTGACGTCGGCGACCACCCGTACGTGGTCGGAGTCGACCACGTCGACGGCGGTGACGATCGCTCCGGCCTCGCCTACCGCCGTGGTGAGTCGTCCGATCGCCGAGGAGTCGGCGACGACCGCCACTCGTACGGTGATGGAGTATCCGGCGCTGGGCAGGCGGGTTGTGGGCACGATGTCGCCTTTCGGGTCGAGATTCGGCCTAGATTTTCCCACTCGTTGGAACGGAGGGTTTTACGGCCCCGTGACTCATGGGTAACCACGCTACGGCGAATGGAGGTGCGCTCCTGCTTCGAGCGTGCCAACCTTGAAGCCGTACACCTGAACGATGGAGGAGCAGATTTGCCTACATTTCCCGACACGCTGGTGGCCGACGAGACCACCGGTGACCTGGAGCTTGCCGAGCGGCACTCGCTGCGCCGGGTGGCCGGACTCTCGACCGAGCTCACCGACGTCACCGAGGTCGAATACCGGCAGCTGCGGCTCGAGCGGGTGGTGCTGGTAGGCGTCTGGACCTCCGGCACCGTCACCGACGCCGAGAACTCGCTCACCGAGCTCGCGGCCCTGGCCGAGACGGCCGGGTCGCAGGTGCTGGAGGGCCTGATCCAGCGGCGCAGCCAGCCCGACGCGGCCACGTTCATCGGCCGCGGCAAGGTCGACGAGCTGCGGGCGGCGGTCGAGTCGACCGGCGCCGACACCGTGATCTGCGACGGCGAGCTGTCGCCCAGCCAGCTGCGCAACCTGGAGCAGAAGATCAAGGTCAAGGTGGTCGACCGGACCGCCCTGATCCTGGACATCTTCGCCCAGCACGCCAAGAGCAAGGAGGGCAAGGCCCAGGTCGAGCTCGCCCAGCTGCAGTACCTGGTCCCCAGGCTGCGCGGTTGGGGTGAGGCGCTGTCCCGGCAGACCGGTGGTTCCGGTCGCGGCGGCGGCGCGGGCGGCGGCGTGGGTCTGCGCGGTCCCGGTGAGACGAAGCTGGAGACCGATCGCAGGCGCATCCGTACCCGGATCGCCAAGCTCAAGCGCGAGATCGTCGCGATGGGCACCATCCGCGACACCAAGCGGCAGGGCCGCCTGGCCGCCGAGGTGCCCTCGGTCGCGATCGCGGGCTACACCAACGCGGGCAAGTCCAGCCTGCTCAACCGGCTCACCGGAGCCGGGGTGCTGGTCGAGGACGCGCTGTTCGCGACGCTGGACACGGCGACGCGGCGCACCACGGCCCGCGACGGCCGGCAGTACACGCTGTCGGACACCGTCGGGTTCGTGCGCCACCTGCCGCACCAGCTCGTCGAGGCGTTCCGCTCGACGCTGGAGGAGGTCGCCCACGCCGACCTGGTCGTGCACGTGGTCGACGGGGCCCACCCGGACCCGGCCGAGCAGGTGCGGGCGGTGCGCGAGGTGCTGGCCGAGGTCGGCGCCGACCGGCTGCCCGAGCTGCTGGTGGTCAACAAGGCCGACGCGGCGCCCGCCGAGACGCTGCTGCGGCTCAAGCGCGAGTGGCCCGAGGCGGTGTTCGTCTCGGCGCGCACCGGCGCGGGCATCGACGAGCTGCGCGAGGTGATCGAGTCGAAGCTGCCGGTCCCGGCGGTCGAGGTGACGGCGTGCGTGCCGTACGACCGGGGCGATCTGGTGGCGAAGGTCCACCGAAGGGGTGAGGTGCTCGCGTCGGGTCACACCGCCGCCGGTACGCAGCTCAAGGTGCGGGTGGATCGGGAACTGGCAGCTGAGCTGGACCGATTCGCAATCACCGAAAGTGACTGGGCCTCAGACGCATCGTGACGGTTTAATCGCGTTACACAGGACTGCATCCGGTCGTGGCAAACTGTCCGGATGCGGTTAACGGGATTCCTGGTCAAGGCATGCGCGGCCACCTTCGGCGTCGCGCTCGGAGCCGGGCTGGTCAGCGCCCCTGCAGGGGCGGAACCCAGCCCGTCCCCGAACGCGGCGCCCGCGGCGGTCCCGGGCACGAAGGTGTGCACGATCAACGACACCCGCCTGACCGAGCTGTCCGGCATGGTCGCCGTCGGCAACTTCTACTACGTGATGAACGACGGCTCGGACATCGCCGGCCGCACCCGGATCTTCAAGCTGAACAAGCAGTGCGGGATCGTGGGCAGCGCCATCAACTACGCGGGCAACGGCGCCGCCGATCCTGAGGACATGGCGCTCGCGCCTGACGGCAGGACCATCTGGATCGCCGACACCGGCGACAACAACGCCAGTTACAAGCAGACCCGGCAGACGGTCGCGCTGTGGAAGATGGTCAACGACAAGGTCACCGGGCCGTACCGGCTGAAGTACCCGGAGAAGAAGTACGACGCCGAGGCGCTGTTGATCGACAAAGACGGCAACCCGATCATCGTCACCAAGAACTGGGACTTCACCGCCGCCGGAACCACCCACATCTTCACGACCGCCGCTCCGCTCGGCGCCGTCGGCTCGACCACGGAACTGAAAGAAGTCGGCACGATCAAGCTGCCGGTCACCCAGACCGAGGTCATCGGTGGTTCGGTGGCCCGCCGCATGGTCACCGGCGCGGCGGCCTCGCCCGACGGCAAGAAGGTGGTGCTGCGCACCTACGGCGACGCGCTCGAGTTCGACGTCGCGAACGGCGACATCATCGGCGCGCTGACCAAGGGCAAGCCCCGGGTCACCTCGGTCCCCGACGACCCGCGCCGCGGCGAGGCGATCACCTACACCGCCGACGGCACCAAGTTCCTCACCGTCTCGGAGACCGACCACCTCAAGTCCGGCGACGCGGCCCGCAAGCCCGTCATCTGGAGCTACACGCCCAGCGTCGAGAAGTTCGTCGAGGCGGCCCCGCAGTCGGGCCCCAAGAAGGCCGAGAAGGCCTGGTACCTCAGCCTCTTCGGCAGCGTCGACGACCTGTACCTGGCCCTGGGCGGCGTCGGCGTCTTCGGCGTGCTGCTGGTGCTGCTGGGCGTGTTCGGCATCGTCAAGTCGCGCAAGCGCAGGGCGGCCCGCAAGGGCGGCGACGAACCGCTGGACGACCTGGCGCCGGCCGACAACTCCGCCACCGCGATGCTCGCCCCCGTCAGCGGCTACCAGCAGTCGGGCTACTACGCCGACGCCTACGGCCAGCAGCAGAGCTACGGGCAGGGCGGCTACGACCAGCACGGCGGCCAGCAGTACGCCGGGCAGCAGTACGGCGGCCAGGGCGGCTACGACCAGTACGGCGGCGGCCAGCAGGTGTACGCCGGGCAGGGCTACGGCCAGCAGGGCGGCGGCTACGGCGCGGACCCGTACGCGGGCCAGCAGTACGGCCAGCAGCAGGGCTACGGCGGCGACTCCGGCTACGACCCGTACGCGGGCCAGCAGCAGGACGGCTACGGCCAGCAGCCGGGCTACGGACAGCAGGGTCAGCAGGGCGGCCAGTACGGCAACCAGGGCTATGGCCAGGAGTACGGCGACCAGGGCTACCAGCAGTACCGCTGACGCACGACATGACACGGCCCCGGCAGGAGTCCTGCCGGGGCCGTTCGCTGTTCGAACCGGGTTGAGAAGGGGCCCCTCTACTACGGAAAGCGATAAGAAGGGGCCCTTCCTTACCTCAGACGCGGCGCATCACGAAGACGACCTTGCCGAGGATGACGGCGGCGTCGCCGGGGATGGGGTCGTAGGCCGGGTTGCGCGGCATGAGCTGGACGTGCCCCTCGCGCAGCCGGTAGACCTTCACCGTGGCCTCGCCGTCGATCATCGCGGCGACGATGTCGCCGTTCTCGGCGACCTGCTGCTGGCGCACCACGACCCAGTCGCCGTCGCAGATGGCGGCCTCGATCATCGAGTCGCCCTTGACCTGGAGCGAGAAGAGCGTGCCCTGGCCGACGAGTTCGCGCGGCAGCGGCAGCACCTCCTCGATCGACTCCTCGGCCAGGATCGGGCCACCGGCGGCGATTCGGCCCAGCAGCGGCACGTAGACCGGGGTGGGGCGGGCGGCCAGGGTGGTCTCGTCGGTGTCGGCGGTGTCGTTCGGGGTGCGCACGTCGACGGCGCGCGGGCGCGACGGGTCGCGGCGCAGGAAGCCTTTCCGCTCCAGCTCCTTGAGCTGGTAGGCCACCGACGAGGGGGAGACCAGGCCGACCGCTTCGCCGATCTCGCGCACGGTGGGCGGGTAGCCGTGCTGCTCCACCCACTCCTTGATCACGCTGAGGATGCGCCGCTGCCGGCTGCTGAGGTCACTGCTCTGCAGGTCGGCGGCGGAGCCGCTGGTCGCCGCCACCGCGCGCAGGGGTCCCGCTCCGGCGGGCGCGGTCGGCGGCCTACCAGGTCGCGACGCTCGCTCATTGGGGGACATTCGGACCTCCGGTGATGTCGCATATGCGCAGCCACCAAGTTGTGCATCGGTGGCGGTGAACGTTACGAGTGGTTCTTACCGGACACCTTAATGCGACTTGGTGTCAGTTTCAAACATCTGTACGATCCATCATTCGTGTCGATGCATGATCACCGCTGTGCCCCCTGCGGGTGACGGTGCGTGTTGTTGCTCGCGACACGTCCCAAATTCGGGCGCGTCAACTTGCGACCGGGGCCCCTGGGGCATAAGTTCAACCCCACATCTTGTGGTGGTGTCGAGCCGACCGCCCACAGATTGGGTTAAGGGCCCGTCTCGTGGGGGTACGGCCGAGTCACTCTCCGTCGTTGTACCCGTTGGCGGCCGCATTCGCGACCGTCGGCGAAGTCATGCCCGGAGCAGTGCCCGCACCACCCGGACGGTGACGACGACGTGGAGGTGACAGCGATGCGATGCCCGTACTGCCGACACCCCGATTCACGTGTGGTCGACTCCCGCGAGGCCGAGGACGGCGCGCTCATCCGGCGGCGGCGGCACTGCCCCGAGTGCGGCAAGCGGTTCACCACGGTCGAGGAGACGGTGCTGTCGGTGGTCAAGCGCAGTGGCGTGACCGAGCCGTTCAGCCGCTCGAAGATCATGAACGGGGTGCGCAAGGCCTGCCAGGGCCGCCCGGTCGCCGAGGACGCGATCGCGCTGCTGGCCCAGCGGGTCGAGGACGTCGTGCGGGGGCGCGGCGCCGCCGAGGTGCCCAGCCAGGAGGTCGGTCTGGCCATCCTGGGCCCGCTGCGCGAGCTCGACGAGGTGGCGTACCTGCGGTTCGCCTCCGTGTACCAGGACTTCCAGTCCGCCGACGACTTCATCCGCGAGATCGAGTCGCTGCGGCGGCATAACCAGCCCGTCCCGGGGCAAGAGGCTGCCGTGCCGGACGTCGACGAGGACGCCGACGCGGGCGCCAGGGCCGGGCAGGTCGCGGGCTGAGGCCCGTACCAGAACGTGTTTTAGCAGTTGAAGTTGAAGTTGTTGTTGTAACGGATGAACCTTAGGGGGCTGACGTGGGGGAGAACGCAACAGCGAGCGCCAAGCGCACGCGGGCGGGCGGCGGTGGTCTCAAGATCGAGCGGGTGTGGACGACCGAGGGCGTCCACCCGTACGACGAGATCACCTGGGAGCGCCGCGACGTCGTGATGACGAACTGGCGCGACGGCTCGATCAACTTCGAGCAGCGCGGGGTCGAGTTCCCCGAGGCCTGGAGCGTCAACGCGACCAACATCGTGACCACGAAGTACTTCCGGGGCGCGGTCGGCACCCCGGAGCGGGAGTGGAGCCTGCGCCAGCTCATCGACCGGGTGGTCAAGACCTACCGCAAGGCCGGTGAGGAGTACCGCTACTTCGCCACCGCGGCCGACGCGGAGGTGTTCGAGCACGAGCTGACCTGGATGCTGCTGCACCAGGTGTTCAGCTTCAACTCGCCGGTGTGGTTCAACGTCGGCACCGCCAGCCCGCAGCAGGTCAGCGCCTGCTTCATCCTGTCCGTGGACGACTCGGTCGACTCCATCATGGACTGGTACAAGGAGGAGGGGCTGATCTTCAAGGGCGGCTCCGGCTCCGGCATCAACCTGTCCCGCATCCGCGCCAGCAAGGAGCTGCTCTCCTCCGGCGGCACCGCCTCCGGCCCGGTCAGCTTCATGCGCGGCGCCGACGCCTCCGCGGGCACCATCAAGTCCGGCGGCGCCACCCGCCGCGCGGCCAAGATGGTCATCCTCGACGTGGACCACCCCGACATCGAGGAGTTCATCGCGACCAAGGCGCGCGAGGAGGACAAGATCCGCGCCCTGCGCGACGCGGGCTTCGACATGGACCTGGGCGGCCGCGACATCGTCAGCGTGCAGTACCAGAACGCCAACAACTCGGTGCGCGTCTCCGACGAGTTCATGACCCGAGTCGAGGAGGGCAAGTCCTTCGACCTGGTCGGGCGCCTGGACGGCCGGGTCATCGAGACCATCGACGCCAAGGGCCTGTTCCGCAAGCTCGCGCAGGCCGCGTGGGAGTGCGCCGACCCCGGCATCCAGTACGACGACACCATCAACGCCTGGCACACCTGCTCCGAGACCGGCCGCATCACCGCGAGCAACCCCTGCTCGGAGTACCTGCACCTGGACGACACCTCGTGCAACCTGGCGTCGCTGAACCTGATGAAGTTCCTCGGCCCCGACGGCAGCTTCGACATCGAGAAGTTCACCCGGTCGGTCGAGTTCGTCATCACGGCGATGGACATCTCGATCTGCTTCGCCGACTTCCCGACCCAGAAGATCACCGACAATACCCGGGCCTACCGGCAGCTCGGCATCGGCTACGCCAACCTCGGCGCCCTGCTGATGGCCTCCGGCCTGCCGTACGACTCCGAGGCGGGCCGCTCCCTGTCCGGCGCGATCACCGCCCTGATGACCGGTGCCGCCTACCGCCGCTCGGCCGAGCTGGCCGGCGTCGTCGGCGCGTACGACGGCTACGCCCGCAACGCGACCCCGCACCAGAAGGTCATGCGCAAGCACGCCCAGGCCGCCGAGGCGCTCACCCCGCACGGCCCCGTCGCCACCGCCGTGGCCGCCGCCGCCCGCAAGGAGTGGAAGGCCGGCAACAGCCTCGGCGAGAAGCAGGGCTGGCGCAACGCCCAGGCCAGCGTGCTCGCCCCCACCGGCACCATCGGCTTCATGATGGACTGCGACACCACCGGCGTGGAGCCTGACCTGGCGCTGGTCAAGTTCAAGAAGCTGGTCGGCGGCGGCTCGATGCAGATCGTCAACCAGACCGTGCCGCGCGCGCTGCGCAACCTGGGCTACCAGGAGGAGCAGATCGAGGCGATCACCGAGTTCATCGCCGAGAACGGCCACGTCGTCGATGCCCCCGGCCTCAAGCTGGAGCACTACGCCGTGTTCGACTGCGCCATGGGCGAGCGCTCCATCGCGCCCATGGGCCACGTGCTGATGATGGCCGCGGTGCAGCCGTTCATCTCCGGCGCGATCAGCAAGACCGTCAACATGCCGGAGTCGGCGACGGTCGAAGAGGTCGAGCAGATGTACTACGACGGCTGGAAGCTGGGCCTCAAGGCGCTGGCGATCTACCGCGACAACTGCAAGGTCGGCCAGCCGCTGTCGGTCGCCAAGAAGGACAAGGAGCCCGCCGCCGCCCAGGCGGTGGCCCCGGTCTCCGCCGCTCCGGTGATCGAGAAGGTCATCGAGTACCGGCCGGTGCGCAAGCGGCTGCCGAAGAAGCGCCCGTCGCAGACGGTGTCGTTCACCGTCGGCGAGGCCGAGGGCTACCTGACCGCGTCGTCGTACCCCGACGACGGCCTCGGCGAGGTGTTCCTGAAGCTCGGCAAGCAGGGCTCGACCCTGGCCGGGGTCATGGACGCGTTCTCGATCGCCGTCTCGGTCGCGCTGCAGTACGGCGTGCCGCTGCAGACCTACGTCGAGAAGTTCATGAACATGAAGTTCGAGCCGGCCGGCATGACCGACGACCCGGACATCCGCCTGTCGAACTCGGTGATCGACTACGTGTTCCGGCGGCTGGCGCTGGACTTCCTGCCGTACGAGCAGCGGGCTGAGCTGGGCGTCTTCACGGCCGCCGAGCGGGCCGCGCGGCTGCGGGCCGAGGAGGAGGGGGTGGACTACGTGCCGCCGACGCCGGCCGCCGCGCCGCAGGCCGGGGTGACGGTCATTCCGGTGACCCGGGTCGGGTCGTCCACCGAGGTGCTGGAGTCGATCACCGGCCGGGTGTCGGACGCGCCGCTGTGCTACACGTGCGGCACGAAGATGCGCCCGGCGGGCAGCTGCTACGTCTGCGAGGGCTGCGGCTCCACCAGCGGCTGCAGCTGAACCAGAACGATTGGGGGTGCGATCTTGCGTAGATCGCACCCCCATCGTCGAAGTTAACTAAGGAGGGAGTTCGCATGGTCCGAGACGGGCCCGTACCGCAACAAAAGCAGAAGCCCCCGCTGGAACGAGGGCTTCTCGCTAGCCGAAAAGATTTCAGGATGCCTCCAACTAGCAGAAATGAGCTTACAGCAGTGATTCGTATCGATGCAATTCGCCTCGTTGGCGGAAGCGGGCATGAGCACATCGGGTGGCTCTGGTGGACTGACCTCTATACCTCAACGCACCGGAACGGCAGCCGGGGGGAGGTCGTCAGTTTGATCGAGAGCTATGGCGTCGAAGCATGCGTTGGCGATGGGGCCAGCCGGGTGGCTGTGCTCGTGGTCACGCCTTCCCGTGGTCCGAAGTATCTTCAGACGCGTGCCGACGGTGTCTGGACTAACAACCTGCTGGCGCTGCCCAAGAAGTAACAGCAGCTACAAAGGGCAGGGTGGCGGTTTGTCGCTCCGCCCTTTCCGTAAGCGCGCGCTCGGGTTCCAAGATGTTGCCACCGGCGGTAGCATGGTGGGGTGACCGCAGACGCTCATCAGGCTCTCCCCGATGACATCGGGGACGGCGACCTCATACGGTTGCTCGCTCTCTATCGCGAGCTGGCAAGTGCCTCACCTGAGCTGCGCGATCGCCTTGATCAGGTGCTCCGCCTGCCGGATAACGTCCGGCCGCTGGGCAAAGCTCGCAAGGTGAGCGTGTCGATGCCAGAGGAACTGACGGCCGCTGTCCAACGCCGGGTAGGGCGCGGCGAATTCAGTCAGTACGTCACCGAGGCGGTCTCCAAGCAACTGGAGTTGGACCTTCTCGCGGAACTGTCTGCGCTACTTGAAGCCGAGTACGGTCCGGTATCCGAGGAAGCGCTGGCCGAGGCGGGTGCCGCGTGGCCGGACGTCTGATCACCGCCACCGGCACTTTGATGCTCGACAGTGAGGGACTGTCAAAGCTCGCTGACGGGCACAGCAGTGTTCGTGCGCACTTCGAGAAAGCACGTGCGAGGCGTGCCCGGGTCGCGGTCAGCGCCATCACGCTGACCGAGGTGCTTCGTGGCGTTCCGCGTGACGCCAAAGTGCATCGAGCCCTGTCGCGAGTTGTCGTGATCCCGATATCGGCCGAGTTGGGGCGCCGGGCAGGTGAACTCTTAGGAAAGACCGGTCTTTCAGGGCATCGATACGCCATAGACGCCATCGTGGCCGCCACGGCCTTGGAGATGGCGCGGCCTGTCGTCCTGCTTACAAGCGACCCAGATGACCTGAGTCGCCTCGTGGAGGAACCTGACTGCCCCAAGGAGCACCGCGTGGTCGTGGTGCACGTCTGATGGCAGCGGCTCTAATCGTTGCGGAAGGCAGAGGTTGGTCCGTCCTTGTTTGCGGAACACCCGTCGCTGCCGATGGAGCTACGTTGCAGGAAGCCCTGGACGAGGCGGTTGATGCGCTGCGTGATTACGCCAGAGACTGGGTCGATCGCCTGTTTCAGGCGCCGAACCACTCGGACAACCTCGGTCTTGTCGAAATGGTGACTGCGGCTGACGACAACCAGATTCGTGCTTGGCTTTGCGGGTTGTGAGCAGCTGAGCGCACACGGCGTGGTGGCAGAATCGGCGGGTGCGACCATTCCTTATCGAGGTGCCTGACGGGGTTTTGGACGACCTGCGGGAGCGGGTGGTGCGGACCCGGTTCGGGAGGCGTAGCGGGGCGCAGCCGTGGGACGCCGGGGCCGACCCGGACTACCTGGCCGAGCTGCTGGACTACTGGGCCGAGGAGTTCGACTGGCGGGCGCAGGAGCAGCGGCTCAACGCGTACCCCCAGTTCCTGGCGGAGATCGACGGGCAGACCGTCCACTTCGTGCACGTGCGCGGGAAGCGAGTCGAGGGCGGGCCGCCGCCGCTGGCGGTGATCGTGACGCACGGCTGGCCGTACTCCTTCATCGAGATGTTGAAACTGGTGCCGCTGCTGACGGACCCGGCCGCGTCCGGCGCCGACCCGGCAGACGCGTTCGACGTGGTCATCCCGTCGCTGCCCGGGTACGGGTTCAGCGACCTGCCGTTCACCGGCCCGTCGACCAAACCGAGGACCGCCGACGTGTGGGCGAAGCTGATGACCGGCCTCGGCTACCGCAGGTTCGGGACGTCGGGCGAGGACGTCGGCGCGGGCGTGAGCGACTGGCTCGCGGTCCGCCACCCCGAGAAGATCATCGGCTTGTACGCGGCACACGCCGCCTACCCGCCCCGCTCCCGCCGCACCGACCTGACCCCGGCCGAGGACGCGTTCCTGGACTGGCTGAAGGCCAAGTGGGCCGGTGGGGAGGCATACGCCGAGTTGCAGGCCACCCGCCCGGACACGCTCGCGGCGGCGCTGCTGGACTCGCCCGCGGGACTGGCGGCGTGGCTGGTGGAGAAGTTCCGGGCGTGGAGCGACTGCGGCGGCGAGCTCGAGCGCCGCTGGAGCAAGGACGACCTGCTCACCGTGATCACGCTGTACTGGGTGACCGAGACGGTCGGCACCGCGATGCGGCCGTACTTCGACGAGCACCACGAGCCGGTGCTGCCGCAGGTCAAGGTGCCGGCCGGGGTGAGCGTCAGCCTGGCCGACCAGGGCATGCCGCGTGAGCTGGCCGAGCGCACCTACACCGACCTGCGCTTCTTCCACCCGCTGGGGTCGGGTGGGCACTTCGTCGCGTTCGAGGAGCCCGAGCAGGTAGCCGAGGACATGCGCGAGTTCTTCCGCCCGCTGCGCGGCGAGGCATGAACGCGCGGCGGGCGTGAGCGCGGGCGCGGGCCGCGCGGTGAGTTCGTGCAGTTTCGGGGAAACTGCACGAACTCGGGCCGAGATTCCAGCACTTTCCCCGAAACTGCAGCCACCGCGCGGCGCGGCGCGCGGCTGGGCGACGGCGCGGGCGGGGCGTCAGCAGGCGCCCATGGCCTCGGCGATGCGCAGGTGGCGGCGGGCCTCGTCGTGGCGGCTCTGGCGTTGCAGGGTACGGCCCAGCATCAGGTGGGCGTAGTGCTCGGCGGGGTCGCGTTCGATGATCACCCGCAGCTGCTCCTCGGCCCGGTGCAGCTGGGCCGAGTGGTAGTAGGCGCGCGCCAGCAGCAGGCGCGGGGCGACGTCCTCGGGCACCTCGGCGACGACGTCGGCGAGGATACCGGCCGCGGTGATGTAGTCGCCGTAGTCGAAGAACAGGCGGCCGCGCTCGTACTCCTCCAGGATTCTCACGATGTGGTGTAACCGTTTGGCGGTTCGCGGCATTCCGGGGCAGCATCGACGCCATGGCGCACTCCATCATCTCCCCGCCGGTCCGCTGAGCGGACGGCGTCGCCCCACTGCCGTGACGGCCTGACCCGTCGCGCCGCGGTGGCCCGTCCGCATGCGCGGATACCGACGGCCATCGAGACAGTGGAGAAGCAGGAAAATGGAGTCCTCAACCGGGCTCGCGCTCGATCGCGCGAGCACCACCGCGTCGTACGGGCGCGGCTTGTTCTTCGTCGGCACCGCCGCGGTCGCCTGGGGCACCGGCGGCGCCGTCGCCTCGGTCCTCTACCGCACCAGCGGCCTCGGCCCGCTCGCGGTGTCGTTCTGGCGCCTGGTCTGCGGCATCGCCATGCTGTACGGCCTGCGCGCGCTCACCCGCGACCGCACCCCGGTCCGCCCCCGCGACGCCCTCGTCCTCGGGATCGGGCTGGCCGTCTACCAGACCGCCTACTACGGCTCCATCGCGTACGCGGGGCTCGCCGTGGGCACCGTGGTGACCCTCGGGGCGTGCCCGGTGGTGATCGCGCTCGCGGCCCGGGTGGTGCTGCGGGAGACGCTGAGTTTCGCGCGGGCGGGCTACATCGGCGCCGCGCTGGCCGGGCTGGTGCTGCTGGTCGGGGCGGCGGGTGCGGCGGGTCCTGATCCGCTACTCGGGGCGGCGTTCGGGGTGCTGTCGGCGGCCGGGTACGCGGTGGTCACGATCTACTCGCGGCGGGCCGGGGGCGACCTGTCCTCGGTCACCTCGGCCGCGTTCGTCGTCGCCGCGGTGTGCGTGGCGCCGCTGGCGGCGTGGGAGGGGCTGCTGCCCGCGGCCGGGACGGTCGCCGTGACCGGGGTGTGGCTGCTGTACCTGGGGGCTGTGCCGACGGCACTGGCGTACCGGCTGTTCTTCGCGGGTGTGGCGGCTGTTCCGGCGACGGTGACGGCGGTGGTGACGCTGCTGGAGCCGGTGGCGGGGGTGCTGATCGCGGTCGGGCTGCTGGGGGAGCGGCTGACCGTGGCGGCGGCCGCCGGGGCCGGACTGATGCTGGCCGCGGTGGCGGGGCTGTCCCGCCGCTGACTGCGCTGCGGCTGCGGCTGCGCTGCCGCGCGGTGATCGCCGTTTGGGGTCACCCGGCCCTCGCCAAGCGGCCGACTCGACCGCAACCGGCGATCACGGGGCGACCTTTGATCGACGCTGGCCTATTACATCGACTGGGGGAAGATCGAAGTCGATGTGATAGGCCAGCGTCTATTCAAGGCGGGGCGGGGCGCACCCCGAGATCCCGCCTGGGGTCCCCGGGGGAGCGGGGACGGGGACGGGGGTCAGTAGCCCCAGCGGGACTTCAGGTGGCGCCACCAGTCGCGCAGCATCCACTTGTCGAAGTCGGTGATCGACGTGGCGCTGCCCGCCTTCATGATGAAGCAGCACTGGCCGGTCGGCGTCCAGTCGTAGAAGTCGTCCAGACCGAACGTGTGCCCTATCTCGTGCAGCAGGATGTGGATGTTGTCGCTGTTCAGGTTGCTCGTGTAGTACTCGCTGCCGATCCGCTGCCCCCAGTCGCCGCCGGCTCCGCCGCTCATGCCCGCGGTCAGCCACAGCGACATGTCGTAGTGGTGCGCGGTGCCGCCCGGGCAGCCGGAGTAGTTGCCGTCCTGGTGGAAGAAGCGCCCGCACGGCTCACTGCACTGGGGCGCGTTCTCGCGGATGTTGTTGACGTAGACGTCGACGGAGCTGTCGGTCCACTCCAGCGTCGACCGGTCGCGCACGGCCCAGCCGACGACCTTGACCGGCACGTTCGGGTACGGCCAGCCGTTGTGGCCCGCCATCACGTCGATCCACTTCTTGAACTGCCGACCGAGCGCGGCGTGGATCTGGTCGCGCTGGGCGGCGGTGACGTGGGCGCTGGAGTCCCAGCGTACGCAGTAGTTGATCTGGCCGCCCCCGGCCATGACCTGGTCCCAGCCGTAGTTGCGGAACGTGTAGAGCTGGTTGTACGTGCTCTCGTAGTGCGCCCAGACCTCGTTGAGCGGCTGGACCAGGCTCGCGGGCGGGTTCCAGGCGCTGCTGCTCGGGCTGGTGGACGGGCTGGGGCCGGCCGACCGGGACGGCGACGCCGACGGGGCGGTGCTGCGCGAGGGCGACGCCGACGGGGAGGCCGGGGTCGTCGTTCCGGTGCAGGTGACGCCGTTGAGGGTGAACGCGGTCGGTACGGGGTTCGCCGCGGTCCACGCCCCGTTGAAGCCGATGGAGGTGCTGGCGCCGGTGCCGAGGCTGCCGTTGTAGCCGAGGTTGACGGCGGTGACCTGGGCGCCGCTCTGGCTGAAGGTGGCGTTCCAGCCCTGGCTGACGGTCTGGCCCGCCGCCGGGAAGGTCCACTTGAGGGTCCAGGCGGTGACCGGGTCGCCGAGGTTGGTGAGGGCGACGTCGCCGGTGAAGCCGCCGCCCCACTGGGACGAGACGCGGTAGGTGACCTGGCAGCCGGCGGCGGCCGCATGTGCGGTGGGCACGAACATGCCCCAGGCCATGGTGGCCAGGCCCGCGGTGGCGGCGACGAGGGACGCGACGAGGCGCCTTCTGATGGGGGACAAGGTGACTCCCGGAGCGGATTCGGGCGCGCTAGCTGCGCGCTGACGGGTGATCCGCGTGGACGAGTACCCGGTCTCGGCGGCACGCATTGAGCGCCACGAATCCTATACGACTGGGAGCGTTCCCACAACCGCCCCCGCCCCGTTGATCATGAAGTTATGGGCGCGACACACCGTCGAACCCGCCCATAAGTTCATGATCAACGAGGCGGGGGGAGGGGGTGGTCAGTGGCCGACGGTGTGCATGCCCTGGGGGTTGTAGCGGGCGCCGGCTACGGCGTCGGCGGGGACGGCGGCGGAGAGGCGGGCGAGGTGGGCGGGGGTGAGGGTCAGCTGGGCGGCGGCGGTGTTCTCCTCCAGGTACGACACGTGCTTGGTGCCGGGGATCGGGAGGATGTCGTCGCCCTGGGCCAGCAGCCAGGCCAGTGCCGCCTGGGCGGGAGTGGCGCCGACCTCGTCGGCGACCTCGCGTACCGCCTGCACCAGGGCGAGGTTGTGGGCGAAGTTCTCCTCGGCGAAGCGGGGCACGCTGCGCCGGAAGTCGTCGTCGGCGAGGTCCTCGCGCGAGGTCACCTTGCCGGTCAGCCAGCCGCGCCCGACCGGTGAGTACGCGACCAGGCTGACCCCGAGTTCGCGGCACGTCGCCAGCATCTCGTCCTCGACGAACCGGGTGAACAGCGAGTACTCCATCTGCACGGCGGCGATGGGGTGGATCGCGTGGGCGGTGCGCAGCGTCTGCGGGCTCACCTCGGACAGGCCGAGGTGCCGGACCTTGCCCTGGGCGACGAACTCCGCCATCGCGCCGACGGTCTCCTCGATCGGAGTGTCGGGATTGCGACGGTGCATGTAGTAGAGGTCGATCACGTCGGTGTTCAGCCGCCGGAGTGAATCCTCCAGCGCCTGGCGCGCCCAGGCGGCCGAGGAGTCCACGAAGCGGCGTACCGGCTGGCCCTGGTCATCCGTTTCGGCGCGGTTGGCGAACTTGGTGGCCAGGATGTACTCGTCACGGCGGTTGCCGAGGGTCCGTCCGATCAGCTCCTCGTTGTGGCCGAAGCCGTACATGTCGGCGGTGTCCAGATGGGTCACGCCCAGGTCGAGGGCGCGCCGCAGGGTGGCCGCGGACTGCTCGTCGTCGCGCTGGCCGTACGCGAAACTCATGCCCATGCAGCCCAGGCCGATCGCGCTGACCTCGGGCCCGTTCGCGCCGATACGCCGGGTGGTGCTCATGGCCGTCTCCTCACTGTCGGTGCTCGTGATCTCGTCTTTTGCGCGCCGAAGTCGTCACTGAACGCGAAACCCGCTGCGACACTGTCGCCAGCCCTGGTTACGATGCGGCTCAACCCCATAGACGCATGACTCAGGAGCGTTCGCGTGTCCCAGCCTCCCACCCCGGACTACCCCCCGCCGTACCCGGCCCAGCCGCAGTACCCGGGCCAGCAGCCCTACCCGACCCAGCCCCTGGCCCCGGTCGCGCCGCCGAAGAAGTCGAAGGCGGGCCTGATCCTCGGCATCATCGGCGTGGTGCTGCTGCTGTGCATCGGCGGCGTCGTCGGCGTGTTCTTCCTGGTGAAGGACGATGTCAAGGACGCCGTCGACGAGGTCAACAACGCGGTGGCCTCGGCCCAGGCGCAGCTGCCGACCAAGAAGATCACCATCGTGACCCCGGCCACGCTGGGCGGCCGCGACCCGGTCGAGCAGGCTGAGCTGAAGTCGCTGGCGGAGACCATGAAGTCGGGCCTGTCGTCCGCGGTCCCCGGCGCCTCGAACGTGGTGGCCGGCTTCTACGGCGACCCGGTCAAGCAGGACCTGGTCATGCTGTTCGCCGCGGCGGCGAAGATGGGCAACCCGGAGAAGGAGCTCGACGACGCCTTCAAGGGCATGGGCACCTCCGGCCTGAACGCCACCGGCATCGCCGAGATCAACCCGGGCCCGCTGGGCGGCTCGGCCAAGTGCGGCACGGCCACCACCTCCGGCGTCAAGCTCGCCGTCTGCGCGTGGGCCGACAACGGCAGCCTCGGCATGCTCGTCTGGTACTTCAAGTCCGTCGACGACATCAAGTCGGAGTTCGTGACGCTGCGCGGCGAGGTCGAGAAGGTCGGCTGACCCACCGCGATGCCCGGTCGGACCGCGTCCGGCCGGGCATCGCCGTGTCCGGGGCGCACCCCGGGTCAGGCGTTCTGCCACAGCCCGAGCGGGTTTCCCTCGGTGTCGGCGATGTACGCCGTGAACCCCATCTCGCCCACCGCCTGCCGCTCCTGCAGCACCGTGCCGCCCAGCGCGACGACCTTGGCCAGCGCGGTGTCGATGTCGTCGACCTCGATCGTGATCGTCGGCTGGGTCACCGGCGCCTCGCGCCGGGTCATGCCGCCGTTGATGGCCCCGGGCTCGGCGGGCATGCCCCGGTCGTCGGTACGCGTGGTCCGCGCCCAGATGTAGTCGAACCCCGGCATGGCGTCGAGCTGCCAGCCGAAGGCGTCCGTGTAGAAGCTGCGGGCCCGCTCCACATCGTCGACGGGCACCTCGAAATGCACCACTTTGCCGGTCATGGGACCAGGCTAGGCAGGTCGGCGCCGTCGGGTGCGACTTTCGGCCGACCGGCCCGGCGGCTAGGTTGTTCCGGTGCGAACGACGGTCCTGACCCTGGTGATCGGCGCGAGTCTGCTCGCGGGCTGCTCCGGCCCGGCCGAGGGCGAGCCCGAAGCCGCCCCGTCGGCGCCGGTGCGCGCCACCGCGGCCGCGGGCGGCGCCTGCCGCCTGCTCGACCACGAGCTGATCACGCGCAGCCTCGGGCTGGACCTGAGCGTCGCCGGGTCGGCCAAGAAGGGCAAGACCAACACCTGCGTGGCGCGCCGCACCGACACCCCGCTGCCCGAGCTGAGCCTGTCGGTCACCCCCACCACCGCCGACGTGGCCGTGTTCAAGGACACCATCCCGCCGGACGGGGCCAGCACCGTCACCGAGCTGGGCCGGGTCGCCTACCAATCGGTACGGCCCGCGGCCTCTGGCCGCGGGCCGTCCGTGGAGATCGGGTGGTTGGCGGGCAACGCCCGGCTGATCCTGCTCAAGGTGACCCTGCCCGCGGGCGGCGACTCGGCCGCGCTCGCCCCGAAGCTGGTCGACCTCGCGCGCGAGATCGACCGGGCCGGCATCTGACCGATCGGTTCAGCGCGACGTCGAGACGAACACCCGCGAGGCGACCTCGCGGGGCAGGCGCACCGGCTCGCCGCCGTGGTCGATGGCCACGCCGTCGCGCTCCTGCGCCACGGTGACCGTGGCACCCGGGTCGACCCCGGCGTGGTGCAGCTGGCGCAGCACCTCGGAGTCGGTCTGCACGCTCTCGCAGATCCGCCGCACCACGACCTGGCCGGTCAGGCCGGGGAAGGCCAGGTTGCGCTCCGGGTCGTCGCCGACCGACTCGCGCGGGCTGGTGTCCAGCGCGTCCAGGCCCGGGATCGGGTTGCCGTACGGCGAGCGCGTCGGCCGGTTGAGCAGGTCGTAGACCCGCTTCTCGACCGCGTCGCTCATCACGTGCTCCCAGCGGCAGGCCTCCTCGTGGGCCTCCTCGTACGGCATGCCGATGACGTTGACCAGCAGCAGCTCGGCGAGGCGGTGCTTGCGCATGACGGCGACGGCGTGTGCCCGGCCGGACTCGGACAGCTGCAGGTGGCGGTCGGTCTCCACGACGGTGAGCAGCCCGTCGCGCTCCATCCGGGCCACCGTCTGGCTCACCGTCGGGCCGCTCTGGTGCAGCCGTTCGGCGATGCGGGCGCGCAGCGGAGGCACGCCCTCCTCCTCGAGTTCGAGGATCGTGCGCAGGTACATCTCGGTGGTGTCAATGAGGTCGGACATGAAATGGTCCTCTCCAAGTCGCTGGAAGCGATTCTATTGCGCGTCACCGCGGCGACACCTTCGAGGTGCAACCGGTTGATCATGCGGTGTCCGGCCGGATCCGTCATCTCGGGGAGAGCGCAGTGCGCCCGCCGCAGTGTGGCAGGTGGGGCCGACGGTTCGCGCCGACACGCGTGGGTCCGGCCCGATGGTGTTGACTTGGCTACGTGGGTACACCTCTGATCAGTGCGGCGGACCTCTCCGAGCTGCTGCGCGGCGCCCAGCCGCCGACCGTCCTCGACCTGCGCTGGCGACTGGCCGGGCCGCCCGGGCGCGACGACTATGACGCCGGACACGTGCCCGGTGCGGTCTTCGTGGATCTGGACCGGGACCTGTGCGGCCCGCCCGGGGCCGGCGGCCGGCACCCGCTGCCCCACCCGCAGGCGCTGGAGGGCGCGCTGCGCGCCGCCGGGCTGCGCGAGGGCGACCCCGTGGTGGTCTACGACGGCGGCGACGGCCTGGCCGCGGCCCGCGCCTGGTGGACCATGCGCTGGGCGGGCGTGGCCGACGTACGCGTGCTCGACGGCGGCTTCCCGGCCTGGACCGCCGCGGGCGGTGCGGTCGACACCGGCCAGCCCTCGGTGGCCCGGGGCGACCTGGTGGTGCGGCCGGGCGGCCTGCCGGTGCTCGACGCCGACGACGCCGCCGCGCTGGCCCGGGACGGGGTGCTGCTCGACGCGCGCGCCGCGGCCCGGTTCCGGGGCGAGACCGAGCCGATCGACGCGGTCGCCGGGCACATCCCGGGGGCGCGCAACCTGTTCTACGGCGAGCTGGTCAACGCCGACGGCACGCTGCGCGGCGACCTGGCCGAGATCTTCGCCGGGTTCGAGGGCGAGCCGGTCGGGGCGTACTGCGGCTCCGGGGTGACCGCGGCGCACACCGTGCTGGCGCTGCACGCGGCCGGGCGCGACGACGCCGCGCTGTACGTCGGCTCGTGGAGCCACTGGATCACCGATCCGGCCCGCCCGATCGGGACGGGCGCATGAACGCACTGGTGGTGTGGAGCGACCAGCTCCTGTCGTACGACCTCGGCGACCACCCGCTGGACCCGGTCCGGGTCCGGTTGACCATGGCGCTGGCCCGGGAGCTGGGCGTGCTCGACCGGCCGGGGGTGCGCACCGTCACGCCCGAGCCCGCGACCGACGACGAGCTGCTGCGGGTGCACCGGCGTGACTACCTGGAGGCGGTCCGGGCGGCGCCGGAGGACCCGTTCTTCCGCGGGTACGGCCTCAACACCCCCGACAACCCGGTCTTCGACGGCATGCACGAGGCGTCCGCGCTGGTCTGCGGCGCGACCCTGGCCGCCGCGCGGGCGGTGTGGTCGGGCCAGGTCCAGCGCGCGGTCAACGTCGCCGGCGGCCTGCACCACGCCATGCCCGCCCGCGCCGCCGGGTTCTGCGTGTACGACGACCCGGCCGTGGCCATCGCCGACCTGCTCGCCCAGGGCGCGCAGCGGATCGCCTACGTCGACATCGACGTGCACCACGGCGACGGCGTGCAGGAGATCTTCTACGACGACCCGCGCGTGCTCACGGTCAGCCTGCACGAGACCCCGCTGACCCTCTTCCCGGGCACCGGCTTCCCCGACGAGACCGGCGGCCCCAACGCCGAGGGCAGCGCGGTCAACGTGGCCCTGCCCGCCGGCACCGGCGACAGCGGCTGGCTGCGCGCGTTCCACGCGGTGGTGCCCTCGGTGCTGCGGGCGTTCGGTCCGCAGCTGATCGTGCTGCAGGCCGGGGCGGACAGCCATCGGCTCGACCCGCTGGCCAACCTGCGCCTGAGCGTGGACGGGCAGCGGGCGGCGCAGCTGGCCGTGCGCGAGCTGGCCGACGAGCTGTGCGACGGGCGCCTGGTCGCCACCGGCGGCGGCGGGTACGCCCTGGTCGAGGTGGTGCCCCGGACCTGGACCCACCTGCTGGCGATGATCACCGGCGACCCGCTGGACCCGGCCACGCCCACCCCGCAGGCCTGGCGGGACCTGGCGCAGCGGCTGCGCCCCGACCGGGCGGTGCCCGCGACGCTGGGCGACGGCGCGACGCCGACGTACACGCCGTGGCAGCCCGAGGCCGAGGCCGATCCGCTGGACCGGGCGATAATGGCGACCCGGCGCGCGGTGTACCCGCTGCACGGGCTCGACCCGCACGACCCGAGGGACTGAGCGGTGCGCAGCGCGGACGTCCTGCTCGCCGACGGCACCGCGGTCCACCTGCGCCAGGTGGAGCCGAGCGACGCCGACGCGGTGGTGGCGATGCACGCCCGGTTCTCCGAGCGCACCCGCTACCTGCGCTACTTCTCGCCGTACCCCCGGATTCCCGCCCGCGACCTGCACCGGTTCGTCAACGTCGACCACGTCGACCGCGAGGCGTTCGTGGTCGCGGCGGGCGACCGGCTGATCGCGGTCGGCCGCTACGAGCGCCTGGGCGAGGGCGCGCCCGTGGCCGAGGTCGCGTTCGTGGTCGAGGACGCCTACCAGGGCCGGGGCGTCGGCTCGGTGCTGCTGGAGTACCTGTCCGCCGCCGCGGGCGAGGTCGGCATCAGCCGGTTCGTGGCCGAGGTGCTGCCGGAGAACGGCGCCATGCTGCGCGTGTTCACCGACGCCGGGTACGAGGTGAGCCGCAAGTTCGCCGACGGCGTGGTGGCGCTGACGTTCCCGGTCGCCCCGACCGAGCGGTCCCGGGCCGTGCAGGCCGACCGCGAGCAGCGCACCGAGGCCCGCTCCGTGGCGCGGCTGCTGCGCCCCGGCGCGGTCGCGGTCTACGGCGCCAGCTCGGCCGGGCACGGCGTCGGCGCGGCGGTCCTGGCCCACCTGCGCGGCGCCGGGTTCGCCGGACCGGTCCACGAGATCCACCCGAAGGGCCCGGTCACCACCGTGTCGCAGGTGGACGGTCCGGTCGACCTGGCCGTGGTCGCGGTGCCGCCCCCGGCCATCGCGGACGTCGTCGCCGACGCGGCCGCCGGGGGCGTGCACGGCCTGCTGGTCCTCACCGAGCTGGACCCGGCCGCCCGGCGCGAACTGGTCCGGGCGGCCCGGGCCGCGGGCATGCGGGTGATCGGGCCGGGCAGCCTCGGCGTCGCCGACGCGACGGTACGGCTCAACGCCACGCTCGTGCCCCGCCTGCCCTGGCCCGCCCCGCCCGCGCCGCCGGGCCGGGTCGGCCTGTTCTGCCACTCCGGCACGCTGGGCCTGCTGCTGCTCGCCGAGGCCGACCGCCGCGGGCTGGGCGTCTCGTCGTTCGTCAGCGCCGGGCGCCGCGCCGACGTCTCCGGCAACGACCTGCTCCAGTTCTGGGCCCAGGACCCGCACACCGACGTCATCGCGACGTACCTGGAGACGTTCGGCAACCCGCGCAAGTTCGCCCGCATCGCCCGCGCCGTCGGGCGGCACAAGCCGATCGTGATGCTCGCCGGGCACACCGGCATCGGCGGCTCGGCGCTGGACGACGCCGCCATGCAGGCGCTGCGCGCCCACTCCGGCGTGATCGAGGTCGGCACCGTCGGCGAGCTGTTCGACGTGGCGGTGGTGCTGGCCGGCCAGCCCGTGCCCACCGGCGAGCGCATCGGCGTCATCGCCAACGCGTACCCGCTGGCCGCGCTGGCCGCCGCCGAGATCCGCGCGAGCGGGCTGCCGGTCGGGCGCGCCGGCTCGGTCGGCCCCGGCGCGGACCCGGCCGAGTTCGGAGCGGCGGTGCGCGACGTGGTGCGCAGCGACGACGTGGACGCGCTGGTGGTGGTCGTGGCGCCGCCGCTGCCGACCGGGCCGCTGGCCGCCGACCAGAGCGCCGAGACGGAGCTGCTCGCGCCGTACGCGGCGGCGCTGGCGCGGGCGGTGGCCGAGGCGGACAAGCCGGTGGTGGCGAGCTTCCTGGCCGGGCAGGGGCCCGCCGGGGTGCCGTCGTTCCGGTCCATCGAGGAGGCGGTGCGGGCGCTGGCCCAGGTGATCCGGCGCGCCGCCTGGCTGCGGGTGCCCCCGGGCGTCCTGCCGCCCCCGCCCCCCGGCGCCGACCCGGACGCGCCCACCGTCGAGGCCCTGCTCGCGTCGTACGGCGTGGACGTGGTCGGCTCGGTGCGGGCCGTCGGAGCCGGGGCCGTGGCCGCGGCGGTCGAGGCGGCCGCGGGGCCGGTGGCGTTGAAGGTGGCCGACCGGCCGCACCGGATCGACCTCGGCGCGGTACGGCTCAACCTGGCCGGGCCGGACGAGGCGCGCCGCGCGTACGCCGACCTGGAGCAGCTGTTCGGGGCCGGGGTCGAGGCGCTGGTGCAGCCGATGGTCGCGCCGGGCGTGGCGGTGGTGGTCGAGGTGGCCGACGATCCGGCGTTCGGGCCGGTGGTCGGGTTCGGGCTGGGCGGGCCGGTTACCGAGCTGGTGGGGGACCGGGCCTGGCGGGCGGCGCCGCTGACCGACGCCGACGCGGCGGCGCTGGTACGGGCGCCGAGGGCGTTTCCGCTGCTGCACGGCGCTGATCTGGACGCGCTGGCGGAGCTGCTGGTGCGGGTGGGGCAACTGGCCGAGGAGGCGCCGCGGCTGCGGCGGCTGACGCTGAACCCGGTGCTGGTCCGGCCCACGGGGCTGTCGGTGCTGCACGCGAGCGGCGAACTCGCCGACCCCCAGCCCCGCCCCGACACCGGCCCCCGCCACCTGCGCTGACCGGACCCCTCCAGCCCGCTGCCCGCCCCGTCCTTAAATTGACGCTGGCCTATCTAGTGGACGATTTTCGGAAATCCGTCCTCTAGATAGGCCAGCGTCAATGCTAGGTGGGGCCGGGGCGGCCGGGGCGGCACCCTGCCGGAGCAGGGGGCGCCGCGGGTCAGGCGGCGTACACCGACAGGCGCTCGGCGCGGTCGCCGCTGCGCAGCTTCAGCAGGGTGGTCTTCTCGATCTGGCGGATGCGCTCGCGGGACAGGCCGAACTCCTTGCCCACCTCGTCCAGCGTGCGCTGGCGGCCGTCGTCCAGGCCGAAGCGCAGCCGGATGACCTCCTGCTCGCGCTGCGACAGGGTGCCCAGCACGATCTCCACCTCGTCGCGCAGCTGACCCTGGGCCAGCGCGTCGGCGGCGTCGCCCCGGGGGTCGACGGCGGCGACGAAGTCGCCCAGCGCGCTCTCGCCGTCCTCGCCGACGGCCTGGTCCAGGCTCACCGGCTCCCGGTCGTACGAGATGAGCTCGATGACCTGGTACTCCGGCACGTCGAGCGCCTGCGCGATCTGCGCGATGGACGGCTCGCGGCCCAGCGCGGTGGCGAGGTCGCGGCGCACCCGGACCATGCGGTTGACCTGCTCCACCATGTGCACCGGGATGCGGATGGTGCGGGCCTGGTCGGCCATGGCGCGGGTGATGGCCTGCCGGATCCACCAGGTGGCGTACGTGGAGAACTTGTAGCCCTTGGTGTAGTCGAACTTCTCGACGGCGCGGATGAGGCCGAGGTTGCCCTCCTGGATCAGGTCCAGGAACGCCATGCCGCGGCCGGTGTAGCGCTTGGCGATGCTGACCACCAGGCGGAGGTTCGCCTCCAGCAGGTGGTCCTTGGCGGCCTTGCCCTCGCGGGCCACGAGCTCCAGCTCGCGGCGCAGGGTCTCGGCGCGGGGGTCGTCTTCGGACTCCAGGATGTACTCGGCCATCAGGCCGGCCTCGATCCGGCGGGCCAGCTGCACCTCCTGCTCGGCGGTGAGCAGCTTGGTGCGGCCGATCAGGTTCAGGTACGCCCGGACGAGGTCGGTGGAGACACCGCGGTCGTCCGTCTCGTCCAGATCCACCGTGATCTCGGTCACGCTGGCCATGTCCATGGTCTCGACGTTCTCGGTCATTGCCGTTCCTCCCCGTGTTCCCTTGCACCGCTGTGCCGTACTGGCAACTGTTTGACAGCTTGGTGCATGGCGCGTGAGGCGGCGGTGAGACGATTCTCGGATTCGGCGGACACAGACTCGGGGAGGACGTGTGGTCGTGAAGCGCCTGATGCGGTTGTTCGGAGTGGGTGGTCCGACGGTTCGGACGGAGCTGTCGGTGTCGCGGGCCAAGCCCGGCGGCAGGTTCAAGGGCACGGTCGAGGTGACCGGCGGCGACCACCAGGTCGCCATCGGGTACGTGGCCCTGGCGCTGGTCGCCGACGTGGGCGTCGAGGGCGGGCTGCCGGGGCGGGTGTCCGCCGTGGAGTTCCACCGGCAGCGGGTGGTGGAGGGCTTCACGCTGGCCGCGCGGGAGCGGCGGGTGTTCGACGTCGTCTGCGACGTACCCCTGGAGACCCCGCTGACCCGCGCCTTCGGCCAGCAGCTGGCCGGCATGAAGGTGGGGCTGCGGACCGAGCTGGAGGTGGCGCGGGAGGTCGACCGTACCGACGAGGACCCGGTCGAGATCGACCCGACCCCCGCCCAGCAGCACATCCTGGACACCCTGGTGAAGCTGGGCTTCCAGTTCGTCAAGGCCGACCTGGAGCGCGGGCGCCTGCGCAGCCTGCCCCAGACCCTGCCGTTCTACCAGGAGATCGAGTTCCTGCCCGGCCCCGCGTACGCCCAGCACCTGCGCCACCTGGAAGCCACCTTCGTCACCACGGACCGCAAGCTCCACGTGGTCCTGGAACTGGACCGCCGGGTAGGCCTCCTCGCGGACCGCGACATCTTCGGCCGCTTCACCGTCGACCCCGCCACCCTCGCCGACACCGATTGGAAGGGCCTCCTCGGCGACTGGCTCACCCAGTCCACCACTCCCCGCCGCGGCCCCCTCCTGTAGCCCCTCTCTTCGGCGTCGATCATGAACTTATGGCACAGCTCGACGGCGTGTCGTGGGCACGGCTTCCTGATCGACTTCCGGGTCATGTAAGGGAGTTCGGCACTTGATCGGTGTCGGGTTCCGAGGTTGCATGAGCTTCCCGA